>NZ_FSQW01000002.1:0-1480000 GCF_900128895.1 Parasphingorhabdus marina DSM 22363
GGCGGTTCCAACGGTGGCGGTAACGGCAACGGGAACAATGGCAACGCCAATGGTGCCGCAAATGGCGGTGCGAACGGCAATGGCGGTTCCAATGGGAACAATGGTAATGCCGCCGGGGCCAGCAATGGCGGCGGCAACGGGGCCGGCAACAACGGGAACGGCAATGGGAATGGCGGTTCCAATGGTGGCGGTAACGGCAATGGAAATAACGGCAATGCCAAGGGCGCCACGAATAGCGGTGGAAAGAATTGGGATTTCCCGATATTGCGAGCCGTTATCGAAGGTGTGGGCAACTATATTGAGAGCAAAAAGCAGGGTGGTGGTCAGGGGAACTAATTCCCGGGATCCGGATCGCGCTCCGATGGCGTGTTTGCCGCTTCGTGGTTAACAAAATCTACAACACTCCGCGATATGCCGGTTGAGTGGCATTATCGCGGAGTTTTTTTTGAAATCTGTCCTGTCCATATTTTCGCCGAAAAATATTCAGCGCCCGATTGCGGCCTGGATACTGGCACTGATGACGGCGACGGCGCTCGCTGTTTCCGGCATCGGCGGAAATGTCGAGCGGCAGTTGCGCGATATGCGGGCAGGCCTGATGGACCGACCGGCAACCGGTGATCTGGTCATCGTAGAGATTGACGCAAAGTCGATACAGGCGATGGAACGGTGGCCGTGGCCGCGGACAAACTATGCCCAAGTGGTGGATCGACTGTCCGCCGCCGGAATTTCCCAGATTGCCTTTGATGTTGACTTTTCCTCATCCTCGGTCCCGGCGCAGGATGCCATTTTCGCGGAGGCGCTGGCCCGATCTGATACGGCAATATTGTTGCCAACGTTCAAACAGGCCGCTTCCTCCACCTCGAGTGAATATCGCGAGAGCCTGCCCATTGAATCCCTGCGCGCACATGCTTTTCTCGCGTCCGTCAATGTGCATCCCGGCAGAAACGGGCAATTGAACGATTATAGCTACGGAACCATAACGGGCGGCGAAGTGCGTCCATCTCTGGCAAGCATGATTGCGGAATCGTCCGGCGCGATTGGCGAGAAATTCATGATCGATCAATCGATCAATCCCGCCACTATTCCCGCCCGCAGCTTTGTCGATATGCTCGATCACACGACGGATCTGAGTGAACTGCGCGGCAAAAAGGTTCTGATCGGGGCCACGGCAATCGAACTGGGCGACCGCTATCCGATCAGTCGCTTTGGCGTGGTCCCCGGTGTGGTGATTCAGGCGCTGGCAGCGGAAACGCTGATGCAGCAGCGCAACATTCCCTATTACGGATTTATACCCGCGCTATTGGTGGCAGCACTGGTGATTCTTGCCGTAACCGGGAATCATTTTTCAACATCCCAGCGCAACATTGCCACCCTGGCAACAGGTTTCGCGCTTTTTGGGGCATTGCTGGCATCCGAATTTCTCGGATGGATCACATGGTCGAATTTCCCAGCATTCCTTTTCCTCGGGATATTCCTCCTCAGCAGCCAGCTGTTCAGCCTGAACATCGATCTCGATCAGAGCCGGTTTGTCGACCGGGTCAGCTTCCTGCCCAATGAAGCCGCGATGCGCAAAGAGATGCCGGAAGGCGAACGGAATCTGGTGGCGGTGGCCAGATTGCTGGACCTTCGGGAACTGCTGGCTGTGACAACCGATCATTCGCGCCAGTCATTATTTTCCAGTTTGGCCGATCGATTGCGCTTTCTCGCCAGAGATGAGCAAATCTACCATGTCGATAGCGATATTATCGCCTGGATCGTGAAGCAGGATTATGTGGAGGACGTTGCTGGGCATTTTGACACCGCCACCGCTCTGTTCCAGGCGCCTGTAAAAGCAGGAGATGCGAATATCCGGCTTAGCGCGACATTTGGCGTGAGTGAAGGATCCATCGATCAGGCAAAGGTGGCAGCGGATCATGCGAAAGAGACCGGGCGTCGCTGGGCCTGGCATGATGCCGAAGTAGATACCGCGATCTCCCGGAAGCAAAATCTGCTCGCGGAACTCGATACGGCGCTTGAAAAGGGCCAAATCTGGACGGTTTATCAACCCAAATGGGACATTCCGCTGGACCGGTTGGACGGTGCCGAAGCGCTGGTGCGCTGGACCCATCCGGAACGTGGCAATATCAGCCCGGATATATTCATTCCCATATTGGAAAAAGCCGACCGGATCGCGGACCTCACCCTGTATGTACTCGACCGGGCGCTTCGGGATTTCTCGCGTTTCGACGCAGAGCGACCCGGCCTGGTCTGCTCGGTCAACATTTCCGCCCAGCTGCTGCACGATCCGGATTTTATCAACGACGCCATTGCCAGGGTCGGTCTGGCCAGTCTCGACAACAGTCAGGTCGTGTTCGAAGTGACGGAAACAGCGGCGCTGGAAGATATGGAGGCTTCTATTGCCGCGCTTGAAAAGATTCGCGCCGCCGGTATCCGGATTTCGATCGACGATTACGGCACCGGCCAGTCCACGATGAGCTATCTGCAAAAACTGCCCGTGGATGAAATCAAGATTGACCAGAGTTTCGTGCGGACATTGACTACAGACCGGGCGAACGCGCTGATGGTCAGGTCAACAGTAGAACTGGCGCATGGTCTCGGACTCAAGGTGGTGGCAGAAGGTATCGAAGATCGGGAATGCATGAACCAGTTGCGGGAATATGGCTGTGACGTGGGGCAGGGCTGGTTTGTTTCAAAGCCCGTCACCGCAGACAGCTTCAATTCCCGCTGGATCCAGGCCGAAGCCGGATTGACGGGAAAACGCGCCGCTTCCGGTTAAGCAGCGCATGTCTGACTAACCGGTTTCAGCTTAGGCTGGCCCCCAATGCTCTGGCCTGATCCAGCCACTTCTCTCGGCGTTCGGGAGTCGCAGTCTTGACCGATCCCATCTGTACAATTTTCCGGCTCTTGATCCCGCAAAATCCGTATACCTGATTTCGGATGATGTTGCGGGAGGGTTTGCGAAACATCAGCGTGTCATACCAGGGCGGTGTATCCGAAGTTATGATGGCATCCCCGGTTTTTCCCTTGAGCAGCTTGTCCCAGCCAAGACCGCTGTCATGATATTTGAATGCGAATCCGGGTAGCAATGCGCGGTCCAGCACGGCCTTGCCACGCGCCGGCATTGCCGCCCACCAATAGGGGAAGACAAATAACAAATGATCGGCTCCGGAGATATTGTCCTGCCAGGCGAGGAGGTCAGGTTCCAGCTCATTCTGGCCGGCACGATAACCTTCAAATGCCGTCGAAAACTGCATGTTTGACAGGTCCTGTCGACTGATCCCGACCCCTGCGGTTCGTGCACCATCCTCATAGGCATCAGCCAGTGCCTTGCAAAAGGATTCCTTTCGCGGATGGGCAACCCAGATAAACAAATTTGTCATGCTCCAGGCTCCTTCATTTTCCGCGCAATTTTTTTTTGGACGACCGAATCATGATGCAAAGACACAAACCTTTGCATCAGCCTGATCATTTGTCGAGCAGGTCAACAGGCACTTGGCCCAGAGTGATATGCTTCGGACCGCGACCTGTGGGCACACGCGCGATTTCCGTTTGGCTGTCACGGGAGACGAAAGACACATCATCGCTGCGGGTATTGGCAAGCAGGCAGAGCGATCCGTCTGCAGAAAAGACCGACCAGCTGGGCGCATTGCCAACGTCGATGACGGCTTGCAGGGACAGGCTGCCGGCGTCGACAAAAGCGGCATAGTCGGAGGCCCGGCCGGCAATGCACAAACTGTTCTCGTCCGGAGACAGTGCCAGACCGTGATGCGGGGCTTCAAAGTCCCAATCCTCTTCGGAAACGCCTTCCTTCACTGGCAAGTCCAGACGATCGACCGGTGTGTCGCTTTGCAGATCGTGGGCGACAAGAGAATGGGTGTTGGAAAGTTGCGCAAAAAGCCGGCGTCTTGACCCGGATATCTGAAAAGGGCGGATCCCGGCATCAAAGCGGTATTCCCGGAGGATGGAGAGAGAATTCGCATCCACCTCCGTGATGCGGTACGCATCGCCATCGGGATTGCGATCGCGGACATCGACCTCCATATCGCCAAGACTGGCGGCATAGGCCTTGCTGCCATCACTGCTGACATGCACGTCATGGGGCCAGTCGCCGGTTTGAAAATGCCCGAGTTTGTCCCCTGTTCTGGTGTCGAGAACCTCCACAATATTCCCCCCGCGGATGACTGCAGACACAAATAGTCGCGTTCCGTCCGGTGTGATATCCATATGGTCCGAGCGAAGTCCTGCAATCGGGGTTCGCCAGATTATATCATGACTTTTCAGATCAATAGCGACGACATCTGCGAGAAAACCCCGGGAGACGAAAAGCACCCGCCCATCCCGGGACAGATCCGTATCCTGGGCATAATTTTTCCCACCCCTTTCTTCGACGAGGGACTGTGCAAAATACTGGACCGGATCGCGAAAGAATCCGACTGTCTTGCCATCCGGCGTCACGTCGATCTCGTCGACGACCTGTCTGGTCGAGACATCCAGGATGCTGACCGTAGCGCCGACCGCATTGGCGACAAAGGCCACTTCACGGCTTTCTGCAGCAAGCGCGGTCGCGGATTCCATCGACCCGGTGCCAAAGGTTCTTTCCTGCCACATCCGGATGCCGGAAAAGGACAGGAGGCTCACAATTGCGATCAGCAGGAATGTCTTGATCTTCATCGTCTTTTTCCTCAGCGCGCCACCAGGCCTGATTGGACCCGATATAGCCGGAACCCGGCGGCAATCAAATTTCCTCCCAGGCAAATTTCCTCCCGGGCGAACTGTTCGCATTATTCCCTTCCAAGTCCCGGAACCGAAAGGCTATAGTCTGCAAGGACCAGACAAGAAGCCTGTTATATGACCGAGACCAAAGCCAAAACCAGATCGGGTGCGAAGCCGAAACCGAAGCCGAAACGCCGTTTTTCGCCGGAAGTCCGGAGATCAATGATCCTCGATGCGGCGGCCGAGATGGTTGAACGCGAGGGGATATGGCAGATCACCATGGAACGCGTGGCGAAACATGCGGATATCAGCAAATCCCTGATCTACAAATATTTCGATAATATCCACGAACTCCTGCGGGAGCTGCTGAAGCGCGAGCTGGCACATCTGCGACATACCCAGTTTGCCGCGGCGGAGGAGGCGGATACATTCGAAGAACTGGTGCGCGGGATCACCAAGACTTTTCTGCGTAACATTTCCGAGAAGGGACTTTTGATCGAGCAGCTGCAGGCCGATCCGGCGATTTCCCAAACGGACGACCCGACGGCCTTTGACCGCGATGTGGCGGTTGAATACCTGGCAGGGATCGTCAACCGGAACTTTGACATCCCGATGGAAACCGCGCGGGCGGTGACGGATATTTCCTTCGGGGTTCCGACCGCCGCCGGCTCCTACCTTTTGCGGAACGATGTGGACAAGGCAGAACTCGAAGATATCACGGTGTCCATGATCATCGGATCAATCAACGGGATCCGGGATGACTATATGATCCGCAAGCGCAAGCTGAAGCGCTGACATCCAGCGCGTCCAGTGGAAAGAAAAAGGCCCCGACCCTCTGGAGGGGGCCGGGACCGCGGGGAGAAATCACTAAACTTGGAAATCAGAAGCGGAACGTTGCTTCCACGCCATATGTGCGCGGCTCCAGAATGACCACTTCCCGGAAGCGGCCGACCAGACGGCCGGCTGGCAACACACGGGTGATATCGTCATTGTTGAACAGGTTCTTCACATAGCCGCGAAGTTCCCAGCTGCCCGAATCCGGCGCCAGCAGCAGTTTGATATCCGTCTGGCTATAGCCATCAAAAATATCGATCGGCTTGCTGAAGATCGAGCTTGCAAATTCGCTTTGCAGATAATGGTCGATCCGCGGTGTGATTGTCCAGTTTCCTGCCGGGATCTCATATTGGGCGCCAATGGCGATCTTGATGTCGGGCGAGAAGGGCAGGGCGTTTCCGTCCACGTCCTTCAATACGCCGGCTGCCGTGACCTCTGCCACGACCGTATTGGGGGCCGTGCCGAACGGATCCGTTTCGTCAATTGTCGCAAAGTCTTTCACCTGCGTGTTCAGGTAGGAGAAGCTGCCGTCAATCTGGAAGCGGCTACTGGGCCGGGCAGCGAACTCGGCTTCGACACCCCAGACCGTGGCATCGGTATTGATCGTCAATGCTGCGGTTGCGGTTGTCTGGCCGATTTGCAGATCCTTGTAGTCATAATAGAAAGTGGAAAGACTGCCGGTGAACGCACCATCAACCGACGAGCCTTTCAATCCGACTTCGATCGCATTGAGGAATTCCGGATCAAAGCCCTGCGTTTCCACTCCGACTTCACCCGGATTGATGCCGCCGGCCTTGTAGCCGCGGGAGGCGCTAATGTAGCCGAGCAGATCCGGAGTGATCTTGTGATCAAGGACAATTCGTCCGGTAAATACGCCCTTGGAGAATTCTCCAAATGTGAAATCGGGCGGGCTGAGATCGGGTTGCGGATTGAAGAAGATCTGCCGGGTCATGATGGTCTTGTCATCATGCGAATAGCGCAGTCCACCAGTGAGCCGGGTGTCTTCTGACAGATCGAAATAGACTTCACCGAAGATACCGAAACTCTTCGTCCGGACCGGATTGGACTCGGTGACAACGGAATCAAATGTATCGGGCAGCCCAAGTTGCTGTTGCCGGGCGGCGATCGTCACATGGGTGAAGTTGGCCGAGCCTGAGCTGCGACGGTTATAATAATTTCCGCCGAGGATAAAATTGAGCGGCCCTTCGAAATCGGATGCCAGCCGGAGTTCCTGGTAATATTCCCGGGCTTCACTCAGGTCGCGTCGTCCGGCGAGGATCATGTCTGTCGTGATCGGATTGCCGTTGGCGAAGAAATCAAAGGTGATTGGTGCGGTAAGGCCCTGAGAAGGGACCACCCGGTCAAAGTCCTTGAACAGCTCGCGTTCGATTTCCTGATAGCCGGAAAGCGAAGTCAGTGTCAGGCCACCGAAATCATGGGTGATCTCCAGTGAAGCGCTCCATTCCTCGACAAAATAGGTGGGATCAACATCTTCGTTGATCAGTCGTGTATCGGCCGGATTGAAGCTGTTGGCATTGAAATCGACGGCGGCCGGTCCAAATCCGGTCGCGATGATTCCAGTCACCGCGCCCAGTGTGTTGTAAAGCGTGTTGCGCGAATCCGGTGTTTCGAAACCCACACTGAGCGGCGAACAGCCGAGTGTCACGTCTTTGGCGCAAAGAACCTTGGTGCGGGCGAGGCGGCGGTCATCCTCCCGAAAATAGGAAATGACGAGATCAGCCCGGGTGTCACCAAATTCCAGTTTTGTGCTGCTGCGCAGTCCGAACATCTCCCGGTCATCGACGTCATTGCCGGTGAACAGGTTGGTCGCATAACCATCGCGATCGAGGAAGAATCCCGCCACACGGGTCGAAAGTCCGTCGGTGATGGGCAGATTGATGGCACCGCGCAACTTGACCGAATTGTAGTTGCCATAACCGGCTGTGACATAGCCTTCAAAATCGTCGGTGGCTTTCTGGGTTATAACATTTAGCACACCGGCCGTTGTGTTGCGGCCGTACAAAGTGCCCTGCGGGCCGCGCAGGACTTCAATCCGCTCGATGTCGTAATATTCCGCTTCGGTCGCCGCCGATCCCAGATACACTCCGTTCACATGATAGCCGAGGCCGGATTCCGAAGTGGCCGAAATGGCCAAATTCCCGACACCACGCAAAGAAGCGCCGAAAATGTCAACGGTTAGGTTCGGAACCGAAAAACTGAGATCGACGGCGTCGTCAATGACCTTGTCGTCAATGGTGCCACTGTCAAAAGCCGAAATCGCGAGCGGAACATTCTGAATATCCTGAGATTTCTTCTGGGCCGTGACGATGATGATATTCTCGTCGGCGGCTTCTTCCGAGATATCCTGCGCCCAGGCAGTATGGCTCAGGCCTGCCAGGACCAGTGCGCCCACTGATACGGCTGTCCGAATCCTTGATAACGCATGATTCGGCGTAAATGATTGAACGTTCTGCATAAAATCCTCCCTGCAACTCCATTATTAAGTAGACAAACAGTCTATTAAGAGGTTCTATATATCGAACAAAGCGATTTTCATAGTCATTTAATTGACTAAACGTACATTAAGTGCTTAGAGAGGGTATTAGGATTCGCATCCACTGCAGCGTTGAAGTACGTGCCTGACTTCACAACTTGCGTTTCCCGGTTCAGGCATCGAATGATGAAGATGAAAAGGGAGATGGCATATGCTGAGGGTCGCAACCATTTTGGGTATGACCGCGCTGTTAAGCGCCTGTGGCGGCACCCCGCCAAACGCCAAGATACCAACCGACAGCGTGATCAAGGGCGTGAACTATATTGGTGCAACGGTCAGCGATCTGGATCGGACAGCCGGCCTGTATGACGCATCGGTTGAGCTGCAAACGGTCGACGACGCCGGGATTTCCGAAAGCGCCCAGTTTGATACTCTCGCCGGCCGAACCGGCGTAGCGGCGCAAACCCGGCTGATGCGCAGCGTCAATGCCCAGGTGCGTTTCATGTCCTTCGCCAATCCCTCGGCCGAAGCACAGGCCACCTCTCCCATGGATGTTCAGGGCCCAGGCATAGCGCATGTCTGCTATCAGGTGGATGAGAAGACGCAGGCCTATCAAAAATTTCTGGCCGGAGGCGCGAAGCATATCGGTGACCGGGAAATGGTTCAGATTAACCCCCAAAACCCCGTCTACTATGCCTATGCCCGTGATTTTGACGGCCTCATATCCGAAATCGAGCATGTGGATATCAGTGCGCTGGAACTACCAGAGCCACCAAAACACCAGTACCGGATCCGGCATGTGTCTCTGGCAACCTCCGACATTGACCGGATTGTCGATTTCTATGCGAAGTTTCTGAACCAGCCCGAACCCCGCAGGGTCGGAACCTTGTTTGCGGTGAAGAGCGAAAATATCGACAAGGTCTCCGGGCTGGCGGGGAGCGAGGTTGAGATGGCCTGGTTTCAAGTTCGCAATCTTGAACTGGAGATTTTCCAGTATCACAGTCATCCCACCAAAGACCGCGACGAGCCGCGCCCGATAGATGCGCCGGGCTATAACATGATCGTTTTTGATGTCAGCGATATGGAAGCGGCAAGAAAGCGGCTGGTCGATGCCGGCGGGACGGTGGTCACCGAATCCGGTCCGCTGGACGGTGGGCAGATCATGTATGGCCGTGATCCGGACGGCAACCTGATCGGTTTGCAGACTGTTGCGACAGACTCAGTTTATTCTTCCCGAAATTTCAAAGACAACGGAACCTAGGAGCCTGCATGTTTGATTTAACTGGTGATGTTGCCGTTGTGACTGGCGGCAATGGTGGTCTCGGGCTGGCTTTTTGTCGCGGTCTTGTGAAGCAGGGATCCAGAGTTGCGATCTGGGGACGGAACGCCGACAAGAATGCGGTCGCGGTCGAGGAATTGCGGGCGATGGGTGGCGACGTGACGGCCTTTGCCTGCGACGTCACCGACGAGGAGCAGATCGCGACGGCCTTTTCCGGCACGCTGGAGCGATTTGGGAAGGTCGACAGCTGCTTTGCCAATGCCGGGGGTGGCGGATTTCGCGGCATGTCCCACATGACCGAGCGGCAGACGTGGCTCGATACGATCGATTTAAACCTGATGAGCGTTGTGCAGACATGGTCGCCGATCACGCAACATTTGCTGGAGCGGGGAGCACCCGGGCGGCTTGTTGTGACGTCATCGGTCGCGGGCATTGTCGGCATGGCCGGCGCGGCGGGCTACTCGACCACCAAGGCCGCCGTGCTGGGGCTGGTCAGGGCACTGGCCGTGGAACTGGGACAAGCCGGGATCCGGGTCAACGCCATTTTGCCCGGCTATATAGAAACGGAAATGTCGCTTGATACGCCGCAGGCGTTCAAGGACGGGGCAAGGCGTCGGGCGGCAATTGGCCGGAATGGCAGGCTGGAAGACATGGAAGGTATCGCCGCTTTCCTCGCCTCGCGGGAAAGCGATTTCATGACCGGCCAGGCCGTTATTCTGGACGGTGGCCATTCGATTTTCCCGCTATAAGTCATATCACGCAAGGCCATTTCGGCCGGGACAGGAAAGACAAAATGAACATCTCCAAGATCATGCACTGGATTTTCGTCATCCTGTTGTGGGTGATTGGTTTGTTGTTGACGATACCGGGTGGCTTTCTCGTCTATCTCGGGGGAAGTCCCTATTATCTGCTCGCCGGCATCGCCACCCTGGCCGTTGCCTTTCTGGTGACGCGTCGAAATGCGAAAGCCCCAAAAGTCTATGCCGGCATATTGCTGGCCACGCTGATCTGGTCCCTGTTTGAGGCCGAGCTGCATTTTCTGGGTCTGCTTCCGCGGCTGGCGGCCTGGCTTGGTCTGGGGCTGTGGTTTCTGACGCCGCTGTACCGCAACTCCTTCCGACGCGAGCCGGACAGTGAAGAACCGGCATTGCCTTCCCGCTGGTGGGTGGGGGCGCCGTCTCTGGCAGCTGTCGTCGCCCTTATCGTCGCATCCATGCAGGGCTATGTGCAAAATGGCACCGGAACGGAGAGTGCCCTGGCGGCGGGTGAAGCCGCCACCGACTGGCGGCACTATGGCAATGACGAAGGAGGCACCCGTTTTGCACAGCTGACGGATATCAATGTGGACACGGTTGGCGGATTGCAAGAGGTCTGGCGGTACCGGACCGGTATAGAGGAAGATTTCAAGGCGACACCGCTCAACGTCAACGGCATGCTTTACATTTGCGCGGCTCTCAATGTTGTCATCGCGATCGACGACACCAGCGGAGAAGAAGTCTGGCGCCATGATCCGGGTCTCGAGCCACCGGCGGCCCATCAATATGCCCGGACCTGCCGCGGAGTTGCTTATCATGAAGCACAAGAAGGCTATTCCGGGCAGTGCCCCAAAAGGGTGGTCACCGCCACCGTCGACGCCAGCATCATTGCCGTTGACGCAATGACCGGTGAGTTGTGCACCGATTTCGGAGAAAATGGTGCGGTCGATCTGCGCAGCGGGCTCGGGGCGCACGAACGGGACGAATATTATCTCACCTCGCCCCCGCTGGTCGCCGGAGACAATCTGGTCGTTGGCGGGCTTGTCCTCGACTCCCAGGATCTTGGCCTGCCGTCGGGCGTGGTGCGGGCCTTTGACGCCACCAGCGGTGACTTCGTCTGGGCCTGGGACATGGGCAATCCGGGGGACAATGGCGAGCCTGCGGAGGGCAAAACCTATACCCCGGGCACGCCGAATGTCTGGTCGATCATGAGTTATGATCCGGAACTGGACCTCATTTATGCACCGACCGGCAATGCGGCCCCGGACTATTTCGGAGGCGCACGCCGGGAATTTGATGATGAATGGTCTTCCGCTGTGGTTGCCATCAATGGCAAAACCGGGGCGCCGCGCTGGAAATACCAGACCGTGCACCATGATGTCTGGGACTATGACCTGCCGGCCCAGCCCGTGCTGGTGGATGTGACCCGCAATGGTGAAAGCGTTCCGTCAGTGGCCGTGCCAACCAAAATGGGTTCGATATTTCTGCTCGATCGCCGCGACGGATCTCCGGTACATCCGATTGAAGAGAAACCTGCGCCGCAGAATCCGGAGCCGGGGGAATATGTGTCACCGACGCAGCCATCCTCGCCGCTGCCCCATTTCCATCCTTACCGGCATGAAAAGGACATGTGGGGGTTGACGCCGATCGATCAGATGATCTGCCGGATCGAATATCGCACAATGCGGTATGAAGGCATGTTCACGCCGCCAACCATGCCGGGAGGCTTGAAGACGGGTACCATGCTGTACCCCGGCAATTTCGGAGGATTCAACTGGGGCAGTGTATCGGTAGATGCCGACAACGGCCTGTTGGTTGCAGCACCGATGATGCTGGCGCACAGGCTCATGCTTTTCACGCCCGAACAGGTTGCCGAAGCCGGTCCGCTTGGTGGCTTGCTGCTCGGCAAAAATCATCCCGCAGTCCGCATGGATCCTGAAGGTCCGATGCCAAAAATGGGAGAGCCGGATGCAGACAATCCCTATGACCATCGCCGGATTAAATATTATGGCGTGCCGGCGCCGTTCATGTCGCGACTGGGAACACAGGTGCCCTGTTTCGAGCCGCCCTGGTCGCGGATTGCGGTCATTGATCTGAACACCAAGGAACTGCTGTGGAGCCGTCCAGCCGGGGACATGAGTGACTCCGGACCGTTCAATCTCCGTTCCGGCATTCCTTATGACGTCGGCACGGCGATTCGCGCCGGAACGCTGACAACACGTGGCGGACTGACCTTCCTCAGTTCGACCATGGACAGCAAGGTCCGCGCTTTTGATGTACGTACCGGTGAAGAAAAATGGGCCGCAAGTTTGCCGGGCAATGGTCAGTCAACACCCATGTCCTACCGTTCCGGAAAGGATGGCAGGCAATATCTGATCGTTACCGTACCCAACCCCACCTGGCGCTATCCCAGAGATCCGGCCACCGGAGAATATATTGATTCGCAGGATGTGCGGGATGGCAAGGGCGGTTATGTCATCGCCTATGCGCTGGGAAACAACTGAGCAACCGGAGGTCGATAGCCACGCCTCTCTTTGGCGGCACTGAACTCACTGGATGGTTCGCCGCGGGCCGGGCTGCTGAACAGGGTCACCAACCACCAGCTTCGAGGAACCGGAGAAGATTGCCAGCTGGCACGGCATATCGGCAAAGCTGTAAATTGGAGCGCCCAAGCCTGTTTGACGGGAAAGCCGGCGATTCCATATGGTGCATATAATTGGTATGACAATAAATTGGCATTGGCATATATAAAAGGTTGACATATTGAAATTCACCCTGCATTTTTCCCGCGAGAAAATAAAGATCAGGGAGAACAGGGATGCTTCACGTTATGAGAGGCGCGCAATCGCGGCGCCGTTCGTCAATCACAAAATTTTTGATGGCAGGATGTGCAACCGCTGCGCTGGCCGTTCCGGCGCACGCACAGGAACAGGATCAGGCAGCCGGCGCAGAGGAAGGCGATGTCATCGTCGTCACCGGGATCCGGGGCACGATCCAGAATTCGATCGAGGAAAAGCGAATCGCCACCGAAGTTTTCGATGCGCTTTCGGCTGAGGAAATTGGCGACCTGCCAGCGCTTTCGATCGGTGAGGCACTGGAAACACTGACCGGTGCGGGATCGCATCGCGAGCAGGGTGGGGCGACGGAAATCTCCATCCGCGGTCTGGGACCGTTTCTGGGATCAACGGTGATCAACGGCCGGATCGCATCCAATGGCAGTGGTGATCGCTCGGTTAATTTCAGCCAGTTCCCGTCGGAACTGTTCAACAAGATCGGAATCTACAAAACCCAGGCGGCCAGCTATATCGAAGGCGGTGTGGCAGGTCAGATCGCTCTCGAAACGATCAGGCCGCTGGATTATGGAAAACGCCGGTTCCAGGGCGATTTCAAGCTGAATGCCAATCCCGATAATCTGGATATTGATTCGGATCAGCGGTTCCAGAAATACGGATATCGCGCCACGGTCAGTTATGTTGACCAGTTTGAACTGGGAAATGGTGGAGAACTGGGTATTTCGCTGGGTTATTCGCGCAATGAAACGACCAATCCCGAACAGGAAGCGAACGTTTCCAACACGATACGCGCCTGTGTGCTTGATCCGACAACCACCAGCGATGGCGTATTCGATGACGGAAACTGCGACACGAGCAGCGATACCATCGCAGGCTTGCGTGACGGTTCGATCACCAATGACTTCGTGATTGCGCGGAACAGCTATGCCTTTCGCTCGAACATTACCGACGATACGCGAGATTCCTTCTTTGGCGCGATTCAGTTCAAGCCCAGCCCCGATGTCGATATCAATGCCGATTTTCAATATTCCAAACGCCTGTTCCGCGAACAGCGCAGCGACTTGAACTTCGCGGAAGGACGCCGGATTGATGGTCCGGGTGATCCCAACCGTATCGATCTCGATCTGATTTTTACCGAGACCGGAGCGCTGCGACAGTTCACCAATGAACAGCGGATTGAAGCGGTCAGCGAATATCTGGAGCGGGATGAGGAATATTATGGCGGCGGATTGTCAATTGACGTCCAGGCCAGCGAACGGCTGAAACTCAGTTTTGATGCCTCTTATTCCCAGACACAGCGGATTGAGGAAGCCGTACAGATAAGATTCCGGACCGAGGATGACGAGGACATATTCGGCAACACCGGCGCCTGGACGCCCAGCCTGGAAAGCGACGGCAGTACGCAGGATGACCGCGTTGAGACGGCAGTATTAATCCGTCGTAACGGTTCGCAAGGCCTGAATTTTGTCGTTCAGGATTTTGATGTGAATAACTACGACCTGTTTGCTAACGATCCCAGATTGCGAGCCGATCTGGAACAGGATCGTTACAACAGTATCTGGGCGGTTCGTGGCGATGCCGAATATGAGATGGATGGTTTCTTTTCATCATTGCAGGCTGGCCTCCGGTTCCAGGAACTGGAATATCGGGACGTGCCGGGAGCGGCTAACGGGACGAGCCGGCTGCAGATCAATTATGATGATACAAGCACAACTGGCGCACTGGCTGTTGCCAATCAGGAGTGCAGGACGTCTTTTCCGGAAAGCGGTTTTCTTGGGTCGGTGTCAGGTGGGAACCCGTTGGTCACCAATGTCGATGCTGCAGGCAATGTTATAAGTACTACCAACACCTTTGCCACTTTTGACGCGCGCTGTATTGCTCAGGTGCTGGAGCGCGAGGATCCATCCGGGCTCCAGTTTGATTCTGATGGCAATGTCATCTTCCCGACGGGTGACTTTGACTCCATTCAAAACACGGATTTGAAAGAGAAAACCTGGGCCGGGTATGTTCAGGCCAATTTTGACAGCGAGTGGGGCAGTACGCCTGTTCGCGGCAATATTGGTGTGCGAGTGATCCATACAGATGTCGAGTCAATGGGGTTCCGTGGTACGCTTTCTGCATCGTTTAATGCGCAGGGCGAACTGGTCATTACTGAAGACACGGATTCTCTTGTCCCGGTAGTCGGCGGTATCTCTTACACCGAGTTCCTGCCAAGCTTGAATGTCGTTGCAGAATTCCAGCCAGATCTGCTCGGTCGGTTTGCTGTTTATCGGGCATTGTCCCGGCCTGATCCTTCGGATTTGAGCTTTGGCCGGACATTCACCGCACTGGCTGATGAGACCGTCACCAATATTGCAGATGCAATCGGGACGGCTAATGCCACTGGCAATCCCTTTATCGAACCATTGCTTTCCTGGAACGTCGATGCGGGTATCGAGTGGTACCCGAACGAAGATACGATCCTCGCCCTCAACGCTTATTACAAGAGCTTCAATGGCGGTTTTGAGACCGTCGGTCGAACCGAAATTTTTACAGTTGATGGGCAGGATCTTCCTACTGTGGTCAGGACTACCCAGACTAGTGACGAGACCAGCACCATTTATGGCGTCGAAATTACGGCGGCTCATCGTTTCAGTTACTTGCCAAAACCGCTTGATGGTTTGGGGTTCAAGCTTAGCTATAACTACGCCGATTCGAATTTTGAATTCGACGACGATACGCTTGGAACGATCACAGATTTTGTCGTAAATCCTGACGGTTCCACAACGCCGTTCACTCTCAACGGACTTATCCCGCCTTCAAACCTCTTCGGATTTTCGAAGCATGTTCTGGCGGCTCAGCTCTACTACGAGATCGGCGGATTCAGCGCGCAAGGCGTCTACAAATACCGGAGCAACTATTTCCAGCAATTCGTATCGACCCCGGGCCGCGTGCGCTATGTTGACGATGTGGGGGTATTCGAAGCGCGGATCTCTTATCAGCTTAACAAGAATGTGCGGTTCACACTGGAGGGTATCAATCTGTTCAATGAGCCACGCACCAATTTCCGCGGGGCTCCGGATGATTTCGGTGCCATCCAGGTGTACGGACCGCGCTATTTTGCCGGTGTCCGGTTCAAGTTCTAGTTCCAACAGGGGGCTGGTGCAGTGGTCCCCTGGACCGCTGCACCAGCATGTTTACAATTATTAGACCAAAGCGGTCGACAAATTACAGGGTTTTGCGTTAGTTACAGAAATCAACGGGTCGCAACTGCATGAAAGGGAGTTCGCTGGAATATGGCTGAGCAGAGGCTTTTTCACCGTATTGCCGAACAGATTGGTCAGTTGATCGATGAAGGCGTTTTTCCGCCCGGCACGCGTTTGCCTGGCGAACGAGAGCTGGCCGAAAGATTTGAAGTCAGTCGTGTAACCATTCGCGAAGCTGAAATCGCCTTGCAGGCCATCGGCCGTATCGAGATCAAGACTGGCTCCGGCGTCTATGTCAGCGAAGAGCAGCCCCATCATCCGGGACAGCTGCCCGAAGTCAGCGCATTTGAAGTCACCGAGGCGCGCTCGCTGATCGAGGCCGAGGCTGCGGCTCTGGCTGCCAAGATCATCTCCGATGAGAATCTCGAAAAACTCGATGAGCTGATCGAGACCATGGGTAAGAGCGACGAGGAAACATCGCTGGCCGCAGACCGCGAGTTTCATGCGACCATTGCCCGCTCTTCCGGCAACGGGGCGATGGTATATGCGATCGAGTCCCTCTGGCGGATGCGGGAAGAGCTCCCCGAAGTGAAACACAGCTATGATGCGGTGTGCGAGGAAGATGCCGCTGCACGGGCGAAAGAACATCAGGCCATTCTTGATGCACTGAAGGCCCGTAACCCGTCGGCCGCGCGCCGGGCAATGCGCGAGCATTTTCTCCGCCTGATCGGTTCGATGCTGGATGTCACCGAACAGGAAGCCATGCGCGAAGTTCAGCAACGCGCGATCGAAAGTCGCGAGCGCTTTCTCGACGTCGCCCGGATGGGCTAACCCACTCTTTCTGACGCGCCTTTTTGGAAGAATGTGGCGGTGGGATTCCGACAGCGGGAATGCTTGCGTCTGGCGCTGTCCGGAATCACCGGCCTTCACCGAACTCGAATTGGACTTTGGTTGTTACCCAAAAAGGCCAGAACAGGTTTCGGCTGAAACCAGAGGAGGCATGTCGATTGGAATATCTTATTGGTATGACAATAAAATCATTAAAGGTATGCTTTAAAGGTTGACTCTTTGGTTTGTTCTGTCCAGTAAATTGCACAATTATAAAAAATCTACTGGGGAGGAATCGATGAATCACGCCGGCATTTCCGCGCGCAAAAACTTTTCACAACTGAAGCTGTCTGCAGCCCTCATGGCGGGCACGGCGATGACCATGGTCGCTGCGCCTGTTCATGCGCAGGACGAGCAGGCGTCTGAAACGGCAGACGCGGAAGACAGCGTGATTGTCGTCACCGGCATTCGCAGTTCGCTCGCCAGTGCGCTGGAAGAGAAGCGATCCGCAGACAGTCTTGTGGAAATTATTCAGGCCGAGGATATCGGAAAACTGCCGGACCAAAATCTCGCTGAGGTTCTGGAAAACGTCACTGGTGTTCAGATCACCCGTCGAGGTGGTGTAGGTGTAGGTGTGCAAATTCGTGGCACCAGCGCAAACCGTACCGAGATCAATGGTGTCGGCACCATTGGATCGGGCACGGGAAATGACTTTACCGGCAATCCAGCTTCGGGCCGCGGTGGTATTAGCTTTGAGGATGTCAATGCAGCGATTATTGCTGCCGTTGAAGTTACCAAGTCGCCAACAGCGGACACTATCGAGGGTTCGGTAGGCGGTACCATCAATCTGCGCACAATTCGCCCACTTGACTTGACCGAACGTCTGACAACGATCCGGGCGCAAGGGGAGTATAGTGAGCTTTCCGACAGCATCAAACCCAGGATTGCAGGGAGCTTTGGGGATCGTTGGGATACTGGTGCGGGCGAAATAGGCATTGTGATTGCTGGTAGTTATACTCAGCAAGAAGCAACATCATTCCGTCCCCGCGTTGACCGCGATACCCTTATTGAGGTCGGCGAAAGCGTGCAGGCCGGAACTGGTGCTCCGGGCCCGGATTTTGACTATCTCGGAATTCAGTTTCTCAATCAGGAGCTCGAGAATTTTGAGTATGACACAATCAATATTGCTGGTTCGATTGAATGGGCTCCCAGTGACAATCTGAAACTCTTCTTCGATGGCTTCTACAACGACCAGGAGCGTCGTCAGGATAGTTCGCGTATCCAGGCTTCGGGTGTCAGTAGCTTGCGTGACCACAATGTTCCGGCAACTTTTGAGACGGTAAATTTTGGTTCGTTGGGCGGTGTGAACCTGGGCACAATCCAGGCGGCATTGACCGGCTTCATCGAGCCGGATATCGCCGATGATGATGATGATCCCAATCTGCGCTTCTCGAGCGATACGGGTGCCCGTCTTACTGAAAGCACTTTGTTCAGGATTGGTGGGGAATACGAAACCGGCCGACTTTCAGCTCGGGTAGAGGCGTCACGAACAAGTGCCAAAACCTCACAGCCGCAGCTTGATACTACGCTGAATTTCATCAACCCCAATCCGCTTGCGCTGGATCCGTTTCTGGCTGGAAACGGCAGTAACGATAATGCCGTCCCGTTCGTCTATGATTTGACTGGCGGTGCGCTAGCATTCGGCATCAACTTCGATTCACCCTTTGCGCCTACCGTTGCAGATCTGACTGATCTTAGCGGCGCGAATGTGGTGCTGGATGCGGTAACTGCCAGCAACAACAGGACGGAGAATGATGAAATAGCCGGGCGTATCGATCTTAGCTTGGATCTCGAAGATATTGGCGACTTTATCACCTCATTTGATTGGGGCTATCGCTACAACAGACTGGAATCTGACTTCACGCGACTTCGGTCAACCTTTAGCACCGGCAACCTGGATAACAGCCCGTTCGGTACCACATTCTCTGATCTTCTTGCTGTGGGACCAAATAACTTCGGAGACGCGGATGGCCGGACTTTGGCTATTCGGAATTTCATTACGATCAATCCCAACCTGGCATTTAATGACCGGCAGGGTACATTTAATGCGTTGCAGGCTGCGCTTGATGCGACCCCGGGTGGAATGGCTGCAATTGCCAACGGTGGCCGATTATTATCTGATCTAGACCCGAACGATGCCGGCAATGTTGCGGCTTCGTTCAGCATCAACGAAACAACGCATGCCGTTTACGGGCAGGCGAATTTTGACTTCGGCCAGGTTCGCGGAAATGTGGGCCTTCGTTATGTCAGCTCGAGGGTCAATTCGATTGGTAACCAGATTGCCAATGGCGTGGTTTCTCAGGTGACGACATCTGGCAATTACGACCAGATTCTGCCGCGTGTAAATCTCGTCGCAGACCTGACCGACAATCTGGCTTTGCGTGCCAGCTGGACCGAAGATATTAACCGTCCAAATTTCAACGCGCTGTCCACGTCGATCAGTTTTCCAACCGGTCCGAACAATGCTGTGGTGATCGGTAACCCCGATCTGCAACCAGAAACCGTCACCTCATTTGATGCTTCGCTGTCATGGTATTTTGCGCCATCGTCCGTAATCAGTGTCGGCTTCTTCCACAAAACACGCACAAATCTGTTCCAGACTCTGACGGAAGCAGCTGTCGAAGATGCCAACGGTTTCCGCGACATAACCGATCCTTGCGAAGGCGGAGGAATCTTTAATCCGGTACCTGATCGCAATGTCTTGTCCGATGTCCCCGGGAACGGACTATGTGTTCCAATTAACACAACCGTCAACGACCCTGGTGAAACCACTCAAACCGGTATTGAGATTGCATTCCAATATGATCTTTCTCAATTCGAGGATGCGCTGGGATTTGCATCCGGCTTCGGTGTGATTGCCAACTATACCTATCAGAAATTTGGCGGCGGTTTGATTCAGGACACATCTGATGCCGATAGCCGTGGTACGGAAATCCTGGAATCCAGCAGTGGTCTTGCCGGGCCCTTCACGGCAACACGCGGTCTGCTGGACTTTTCGCCGCATGCCTACAATGTGACGTTGTACTACGAGAAATATGGAATTTCGGCTCGTGCGCGTTACACATGGCGCGATGCATTCCGGACATTGGATACGGCTGCTGGTGCTTCGTTGGGCAGTACAATAGGATTTCCGATAGTTACGGAGGCCCGCGGGCAGCTGAACGCCAGCATCACGTACGATGTGACCGACTATTTGAACATCGGTGTGGAAGGCGTGAATCTGCTCAAGTCCGACATTACGCAATCATGCATCAATTCCGGTGCGTTGTTTTGTAACCAGGGTCTTCCGGATCGTCGGCTGACATTTGGTGCCACAATGAGCTTTTAGTTCGGGTCGCACTACCGAAAACCCGGTCCGTCCGCTTGTCATATTGCCTCAGGCACGAAGGGGCAGCGCAGGCAAAAAAATGGGCCGGGTGTGCTCGGAATGACAAATCAACAGTTTGGGATTTGTCATTCCGATTCCTGGGATGGCGCGGCACGGGTTATCCCGGCCGCGCCGATCTGGTCCCGGAAAACCTGCGTCTTAGGGTCACCCATAATTGGTATACTATTTTGGTAATATAAACTGGTTGACAATTTGAATATGGCTTGATACCCGGTACTTATAGAACAAAAGGATGTTTGGGGATGGTGTTCAGGCGCGGCCTGTTTTGGATAGCATGCATTCTGGCGGCAACGCCAGTTTCCGCCGAAGTCTATTTTGTCAAAGACCAGAAGACCTATTTCGCCGCCGAGAAGAAACTGGTCGCGGGAGACACCATCGTTCTGGCCAATGGTGTCTGGAAAGATTTCGAAATCAAATTTTCCGGCAAGGGAACAAAGGCGAAGCCGATCACGCTCCGTCCGCAAAATGCCGGCAAGGTGATCCTGTCCGGTCAGTCCAATCTCCGCATCGGTGGCCGGTACATGATCGTTGCCGGACTGGTCTTCAAGAACGGCTACAGTCCAACCGGCGAAGTCATTTCGTTTCGCCGGTCCAAACAGGATCTGGCGTATCACAGCCGGGTCACAAATGTGGTCATCGATCACTTCAGCAAGCCCGATCGGTACGAGAGTGACTACTGGGTCGGCATGTATGGCAAGCATAACCGCTTCGATCACAATCATCTGGTCGGGAAAACCAACAAAGGCGTGACCTTTGCCGTGCGGCTCGATTCATCGGAGAGCCAGGAAAATTATCACCGCATTGATCATAATTATTTCGGGCCCCGTCCGGTTCTGGGATCCAATGGCGGGGAAACCCTGCGCATCGGCACCAGCAAATATTCGATGTTCAATTCGCACACCACGGTCGAGAATAATTATTTCGACCGCTGCGACGGTGAGGTGGAAATTATCTCCTCCAAGGCCGGGCAAAACGTGTTTCGCGGCAATGTATTCTTTGAATCGAGCGGAACGCTGACGCTGCGCCATGGTGATGGCAATCTTGTTGAAAACAATGTCTTTTTCGGCAATGGCAAGGACCATACCGGCGGTATTCGCGTGATCAATCGCGACCAGACCGTGCGCAACAATTACATGGAGGGTTTGCGCGGAACCGGTTTTGCCAGCGCGCTGACTGTTATGAACGGCGTGCCCAATTCTCCGGTCAACCGCTATGTCGAGGTGAGCAACGCCACCATAGAGAATAACAGTGTCGTGGACAGCAGCCGCATTACATTTAGTGCCGGTGCCGATACCGAGCGATCTGCTGCGCCGGTCGACAGCCGGTTCCGGGATAATCTTTTGACTGGCACGGATTCGGGTACATTCATCAAGATTCAGGACGACATCAGCGGCATTGCATTTGCCGACAATTTGTTGAGCAAAGGCCGGACGGAAAAGCCGGTCCAGGGAATCTCGGAAACCGATGTGGCTCTCGTTCGTGCCGAAAACGGCTTGCTCTATCCGGAGGGCCTGACTTTGGGAGCCTCTCGTGATCTGAAGCCTGTCACGCGTGAAGAGGTTGGCGTCAAATGGTATGCCAAGCCACCGGTCGGTGGGCGCTTCGGAACGGGCAAGGCCATAGCCGTCGCGCCCGGTGAGGACAGCCTGACCGAAGCCTTTGCAACCGCTGCTGACGGCGATCAGCTTGTCCTCGCAGCGGGCGACTATCTGGTGAACAAGGTCCTGCCTCTGGACAAAACGGTCTCAATTGAAGGGCCAAAAGACGGGGTTGCGACGATCAGTTTCGCGCGTCCGTCTCTGGTAGAAATCCGGCAAGGTGGCAGCCTGCGCCTTTCCAGTCTCACGATCGATGGCGGGATGGCTCCGGATTCAGTTGGCAATGCCGTGATCCGCACGACGATTTTCCCGATCCAGTCCAATTTCCTGATCGATCTGGATGGCGTCAATGTGACGAACCTCGACGTTAACCGGTCTTTCCATGTGATCAGTCTCGGAAAGAGCTCCTTTGCCGATCGCGTCAGCATCAAGAACAGCAATTTTCTCAATATCTCCGGTTCGATTCTGCAGGCAGCGGCAGAGACGGAAGATTATGGCCAGTATAACGCGGAATATATTGAAATCTCCGGATCCAGTTTCCAGGATATTGGTGGCGAGATCTTTAACGTCTATCGCGGGGGCAGGGATGAAAGCACCTTTGGCCCGCATTTCTCGCTGACCGGCTCCAATTTCTTGAATGTGGGTTTGAGCAAGAACAACATCACCGGTGCGTCCATGGTCCTGCATGGTGTCCAGCATGCCGATATCAGCGGCAATAATTTCCTCGACGCGGCACCGATCAAAATCGTCCATACGGTGGGGCGCCCGCAGACGCGGATCTCGGGCAATAAATCCGCAAACATGCCGGAGCCCATTCTCGAGGAACTGAATTTTGAAGGCGCCCATCGCGCCATTCTCTCCGGCAATCAATTTGAAGGCGCAGTAAAGCCATGACGGGTGCGCTCCTGTCCGCGGCTTTATGGGGAGCTGTGTCTTCCGCCGCCGTGGCCGGGCCGGCCCAGTACTCCCAGGCCGGTTCCGCCACGACGGCGCAGATTTCCGCACCATTATTTGCCAGCGAACTCAACCGTGCACGCGCGTTCGTTGACCGGATGATGAAGGCGGGGGTTGTGGTGCCTTTTCCGAAAGACCCGGGTGGTGGCTACACACACGAACAGCACAAGCAGAATTTCAAGGTCATTTACCAGGGCGGACAGCTCTACAAGCTGACGGGCGAACAGAAATATGCGGACTATGTTCGTGATGTGCTGCTTGCCTATGCAAAACTCTATCCGAAACTGGGCGATCACCCGGCGCGCAAGAACAGCCAGAGTTCGGGCCGGTTGTTCTGGCAGGTGCTGAACGACGCCATGTGGCTGGTGGACAGCATTCAGGGCTATGAGGCGATCCGGTCCAGTCTTTCCGCGGCAGATCGCAAAAACATTGATGACAATCTGTTCCGCAAGGCCGCAGAGTTTCTTTCGACCGGTTCGGCGGTCACGTTCAGCAAAATCCATAATCACGCGACATGGGCGACAGCGGGTGTCGGGATGACCGGCTATGTTCTCGGGGATCCGGAACTGGTCAATATCGCTTTGCTCGGGCTTGACAAAAGCGGTCAGACCGGATTCCTCCGCCAGAGCGAGTTGCTCTTTTCTCCCGACGGCTATTATACGGAAGGCCCCTATTATCAGCGGTTTGCGCTCAAGCCATTTGTTGTTTTTGCCGGGGCGATCGAGAAGAACGACCCGTCGCGCAAAATTTTCGATCATCGCGACGGGATCTTGCTGAAAGCGCTCCGGACGACGATCCAGCTGACCTATGCCGGACGTTTTTTCCCGTTTAACGATGCGATCCGCGACAAGAGCCTGAAGACGGACGAGCTCTATCACGGGGTAGCGGTGGCCTACAGCAAGACCCGCGACCCCGGCTTGCTTTCCATTGCCGAATGGCAGGGGCGGACCGTTCTAACCGATGACGGCATGCGCGTTGCGCGTGATCTCGCCGCCGGGAAGGCGAAGGCCTACCCGTTTCGCTCCCTGCTTCTGTCCGATGGTCCGGAAGGCAAGCAGGGCGCGGTAGCGATTATGCGCAAGGGCGATGGCTGGACCGGGCAGGCGCTGGTGGCCAAAAACAGTTCGCAAGGCATGGGGCATGGCCATTTCGACAAGCTGAGCTGGCAATATTATGACAACGGCCACGAGATTGTCAGTGATTACGGCGCGGCACGTTTTCTGAACATCGAGGCCAAGCAGGGCGGGCGCTATCTGCCCGAAAACGAAAGCTGGGCGAAGCAGAGCATCGCGCACAACAGCCTTGTGGTGGACGAGAAAAGCCATTTCAACGGGGATCGAAAGGCGGCGGACAAATTGGCACCGCAGCAGCTGTATTTCTCTGACGAAATGGGCAGCCAGATCAGCACTGCGAAAATGACCGGCGCCTATCCCGGTGTCGAATTTACTCGTACCCTGGCCTTGCTCGATATCGAAGGACTGGATCGGCCCGTTGCTGCCGATGTCATGCGCGTCGATGGCGGGAATGATCATCAATATGACCTGCCGCTCCACTATAACGGCCATATCATGCGGGTGGGCTTTGAGCTGGAGTCAAACGTCGCTGACCGGCCGGTACTTGGCGAGGGCAATGGCTATCAGCATATCTGGGTCGATGCGACTGGCCAGCCGTCCAGTGCCGACAAGGCTTTTGTCACCTGGATAACCGATGACCGCTTTTACACGACCCGATGGGTGCCGCAGGCCGGAAGCCAAACCATCCTGGCCGAAAGCGGCGCCAATGATCCGGATTTCAACCTGCGCCGCGAACAAATACTGGTTCAGCGAGTGGCCAGCGGGGGTGATACGGTATTTGCCGGCATCCTTGAAGGCCATGGGCGCTATGACGGGGCGGCGGAGCGCACCACCGCCAGCGACAGTCAGATCAGAACGATCCGGCATGTCCGGCACGGAGACGCAGACCTGCTCCTGATCCAAACGCTCGCCGGTGCGAAATCCGTGCTCGCCATTTCCTATGATCAGGATCGCTCGAGAACGCATTCCGTCATAATTGGCGGAGAGAAAATCAGCTGGAAAGGATTTGCTGCTCACGTCCGGCTCGGGGGAGGTGTGCAATGACGGATACCGCAATGCAGGATCAGCACAGCGAGGCATTTGTTCTCGCACACGATGCGCCGGTTGAAGCCCTCGAACCCGGCATCAAGCGGCAGATTTTGAGCTACAGCCCGGATCTGATGCTGTGCCGTCTCTGGTTCGAAGCGGGCGTGTCCGGCACCGTCCATCAGCATCCGCACAGCCAGATCACCTACATCGAATCCGGCCGGTTTCGGTCGATGATGGGCGGCAGGGAAAAGGAATTGGCGGCCGGTGACAGTGTCATGATCACACCGGATACGGACCACGGAATCACATGCATGGAAGCAGGCTCTCTGCTCGACATATTCAATCCCGTGCGTGAAGATTTTCTCGAAGGGGGAGGATATAATGCCGAAGGGTAAATTGCGATTCTGGATCGTGGGTCTTGTCGCGCTGGCGACGATCATCAACTATATTGACCGCGGCGCACTTGCCGTTCTGTGGCCGGAAATCTCCGAAGAACTGGGCATGACCAAGGTCGAATATGCGATCATCATCAATGTTTTCACCTTCGCCTATGCTTTCGGACAGACACTGTTCGGCAAGATTTTTGACTGGATCGGTGTGCGGCTGGGCTTTGTGCTCGCCATCGCGGCCTGGTCAGTAGCGACCATTCTCCATGCCTTCGCGACCAACCTCATGAGCTTTGCGGTTTTCCGGGGGCTGCTCGGGGTATCGGAAGCGGGCAACTGGCCTGGCGCGACCAAGGCCAATGCCGAGTGGTTCCCGATCAATGAACGCGCTCTGGCGCAGGGGATCTTCAATTCAGGTGCGGCCATTGGCGGCATCGTTTCTGCGCCAATTGTGGGATTGCTCTTCGTGTTTCTTGGTTCGTGGCAGGCGACGTTTATCGCCATTGGTGTGCTTGGGCTGTTATGGCTGATACCATGGCTGATTGTCTACAAGAGCGGTCCTGATGCACATCCCTGGATTTCGGAGGAAGAGCGCCAGTTCATCCTCACGGGCCAGCGAAATGAAGAAGCCGGCGAAGTTGCCGAATATGCGCCAGGCACTGGCGAGATTTTGACGCGCAAGGAAAGCTGGGGGGTCATCATGGCATCCTTTTTCCTCGATCCGATCTGGTGGTTGTTCGTCGGCTGGCTCCCGCTCTATCTCAACGAAACATATGGCTTTGGCGTCGAGGAAATCGCCACCTATGCGGCGGTTCCCTATATCGGTGCAATGTTCGGCGCCTGGTTTGGCGGTCTGCTTGCTCAGAACCGCATCAAGGCCGGATGGACGGTCAACAAGACACGCAAATCGGTCATCGCGCTGGGCGGGCTGATCATGCTGGTTTCGTTGCTCGCGACGACGGTGGCTGCCACGCCGCTGGTGGCGGTCATGCTGATGGCGGTGATTCTGTTCGGCTTCCAGACGGCGGTTGGCAATATCCAGACATTGCCGAGTGACTTTTACAGCGGAAAGTCGGTGGGAACGCTGGCCGGTTATGCCGGAACAGCCGCCAAGCTGGCTGTCGTGCTGCTCAATTTCCTGATCCCGATCATTACGGCTGACGGCAATTATGCACCGGCCTTCGCGGTCGGGGCTGCACTGGCAATCCTCACCGTGGTGTCGGTCTTCGTGCTCTGCCCGAGCATCAAGCCGCTTCAGCCGAAAACCGAAACCGCAACTGCATAGAATTTTCATCTCATTTATTGACAGGGGAAGACATGACTAGATTGAAAGACAAGGTAGCAATTGTAACCGGCGGCAGCCGGGATATTGGTCGGGCTGTGTCGGTGAAACTGGCCGCCGAAGGTGCCAGGGTTGTGGTGAATTACTGCAATAACGAGGCGGCTGCAAATGACACGCTGGCCGAGATTGAAGCTGCCGGTGGGACGGCGATCTCTTGCAAGGGCGACATGACGAAGCCGGAAGATGTTGACGGTCTGGTTGCGGCAGCACAGGCGGCGTTCGGCGATACCATCGATATTCTGGTCAATGTCACCGGCGGCCTGGTCGAGCGCAAAGGGCTGGACGAGATGGACATGGAGTTTTTCGAGCATGTCATGCGCCTCAATGTGACATCCACCTTCCTGGCGACCAAGGCCGTCGCGCCGCATATGAAGGAAGGTGGTTCGATCGTGAACTTTGCTTCGCTCGCCGGCCGTGATGGTGGCGGGCCCGGGGCAGCAGCCTATGCCACCTCGAAAGGCGCTGTCATGACATTTACGCGAGCCATGGCCAAGGATCTGGGACCGAAGGGGATCCGCTGCAATTCCCTGTGTCCGGGCATGATTGCCACATCGTTCCACGACACGTTCACCGCAGATGCCGTGCGCGAGAATGTCGCCAATTCCACCCCGCTGCGCCGCCAGGGCATGGCAACAGAGACGGCAGACGCGACGGTCTATTTGGCATCTGATGAAGCATCGTTCATTACCGGGACGAATATCGACATCAACGGGGGATTGTTTTTCTCCTGACAAGAGGGAGGCAAGAAACGCCATGGACATCATTCAGGATCTTGAAAGCCGTCTCGCTGCTGCACCGGTTGTACCGCTCATCGGAGCCAGCGACACCGGGGTAGCTGTTGAAACCGCACGTGCACTCGATGCAGGCGGTCTGAGCGTGATCGAGGTGGTGCTTCGCACTGACGAAGCGGTCGACTGCATGGAAGCGATCGTGAAGGAGACGTCGGGCTGTATTGTCGGTGCCGGCACGGTGCTGACGGTGGCGCAGGCGGAAGAAGTAATCGCGCGCGGGGCTGAGTTTGTGGTGTGTCCGGGCCTGGTGGATGAGGTGGCCGAATATTGCCTGAGCCGGTCGGTGCCGCTTTATGCCGGGACGATGACCGCGGGCGAGGTCCAGCGCGCCTATGCGCTCGGCCTGCGCACGGTGAAGTTCTTTCCGGCCTCGCTGGCCGGCGGCGTGCCGATGCTGAAAGCCTTGTCCTCGGTATTCCGGGACATGCGGTTCATGCCGACCGGCGGCGTTTCGGCGGCAAATCTGGCAGAGTTTCTGGCGCTGCCCTCGGTGATTGCCTGCGGCGGCAGCTGGCTGACCCCTGCGTCCGAGATTGCGGCAGGCAATTTTGAAGCAATAACACAACTGGCGCGCGAAGCGGTTGCCATTGGCCAGCAGACGCGCCCTTCGGAGACTTAGACATGGCGGAATATCTATCCTTTGGCGAAATCATGCTGCGGCTGAAAACGCCCGGCAACGAGCGCTTTTTCCAGTCGCCCGCATTCGAGGCGACCTTTGGTGGTGGCGAAGCCAATGTTGCCGTGGCGCTGAGCAACTATGGCTTGAACTCAGGCTTTGTATCAGCTCTTCCGGCCAATGATGTCGGCGAATGTGCGATCGGAGAGCTGCGGCGCTTTGGTGTCGATACATCGCACGTGCGCCGGTCCGGTGACCGGGTCGGAATCTATTTTCTCGAAACCGGCGCCAACCAGCGCCCGTCGAAGGTGATCTATGACCGGGCGCATAGCGCGATCAGCGAGTGCCGGCCCGGTGACTTTGACTGGGCGGAAATTTTTGATGGCGCCAAATGGCTCCACATAACCGGTATAACCCCGGCGCTGACCCAGGCCTCGGCCGATCTCAGCATTGAGTGCGTCCAGGCGGCCAAAGCGGCCGGGGTGACGGTGTCCTGTGACTTCAACTATCGCGGCAAGCTGTGGAAATATGGCAAGACGGCACCAGAGGTAATGACCGAGCTGGTCAAGCATGTTGATGTCGGCATTGCCAATGAGGAAGACTGCCAGAAGTCGCTGGGCATCAGCGTCGATGTCGATGTCGAGGCGGGCGAGCTGGACACGCGGAAATATGAAGCGCTGTCGGAAAAGGTTCTCGAACTTTATCCGGACATGACAACCATTGCGATTACTCTCCGTGAAAGCATGAGCGCGGACCGCAATGGCTGGTCGGCCTGTTTGCGCGAGCGGGGCGGCGACTTCAGGCTGTCACGGCGCTATGAGATTACCGACATTGTCGACCGCGTCGGCGGCGGTGACAGCTTTGCCTCGGCGCTGATCTACGGCCTCAACGCTTATCAAGACCGCCAGCAATCGCTCGAGTTTGCGGTTGCAGGCAGCTGTCTCAAGCACTCCATCCTCGGCGACTTCAACAGAGTGTCCGTCGCCGAAGTCGAAAAACTCATGGCCGGAGATGGCTCGGGACGCGTGCAAAGGTAACAGCATCATGTTACTGACCAGATTCAATGTGACGTTCGGCAGGCCGGCCGTTTGCCGCGCTCGCAGTACCCAACATGTTGCCAATGACAACCCGTCCCGCGAACAGATATTGTTCGAGAAATGCATAGACCGAGAACTTGGAGGGATTACCCCGAACAGTGGCCAAGAAACAGATAGTGAAAAAGACGAAACCCATCACCGGCCTTACTGACCGGCTGAAATCCCTCTACGCGCATACCGGCGAGAGTCCGATGTCCAATCCGGTTTTTCAACTGGGCTTCGAACTCTCTCGCGAGCTGGAAGGCAATGCTCTCGATCTGGCCGGTTTTGATGCCACACTCCGCAATCTCGAACGCGATGCATTTCGGAAGCGCGCGAAGCATTTGAGCGGGTTGATCGGGCCAATTGATCCGGCGTCGAACAAGAAGAAAATCCGTAGTTTAGCGAGGCAGAGTGCGGAGAGCAGCTTCCGGACGTTTTCTGCACGCTGGTCCCGGCCGCTGCTCGGTTGCGTGTTTACCGCCCATCCGACATTTCTGCTTAACCCCAATGGATATGCCGAACTTGCATCGCTGGCTGCCAGCCCGAAGAAAAAAGTGTCTGCGACGGCGCTGAAACCCAATTCGGCTCCCACGATCGACGACGAACACCAGGCCGCCGTCAGTGCGATCAATTCGGCGGCTGATGCGCAGGCAGAGATGTCAGGTTTGCTGGTCGATGTGGCGCGCAAGTCGTACCCCAAGGACTGGCGCAAGCTGCGGCCGGCTCCGTTCGCCTTCGGGACATGGGTGGGCTATGACATGGATGGCCGGACGGATATTGCCTGGTCCACTTCCGTGCGGTTCCGGCTTTCGGAAAAGCTGAATCAGATAGAGCGCTATAAAGCTGCTCTGGAACCGCTCGCAAAGGTTGACGAGAATATCCAGACAGTTTGTCAAAAGCTGGAACAGGCTGAGGCTCATTGTCAGCAGATGCTGGACAATTTTTCCGCGGACCTTTCTTCAACCGAAGCGCTTTCAGAAGCTGCAAATGCATTGACCGCTTCGGACGCAGCAAAATTGCTGTCGATCAAACCCCTCGTCAGCAAACTCGAAAAAGTCATTTCGAAGGCGGATGACAAGACGGCATCTGCTCTGATTCCCGTCGTTTCCGCGATGAAGAACCAGGGACTGGGAACCGGAACCGTTCACTTCCGGATCAACTCTTCCCAGTTGCACAATGCCATTCGCAGGCATCTGGGCAGCAAGGAGTCGCTGGCCGTCGAAAGCCGCAGCGCAATGGCCAGTTTGCGACGGCTGATCGCCGGAACAAAGCCCGTTGACGTTAACTTTGCCAACCTCGCCATCGAGAATACCACCGCTGTCCGGCAGTTCCTCGCTATCGCCCAGATCATCAAGCATATTGATGGTGACAATCCCGTGCGCATGCTGATCGCCGAATGCGAGCAACCGTCGACAGTGCTCTGCGCGCTCTATTTCGCAAAATTATTCGGGATAGAGGACCGCATCGACATTTCCCCTCTGTTCGAAACAGAGTCGGCGCTGGAGCATGGTGGTCGTTTCCTCGACGCACTGTTCGCCGAACCGGCCTATCAGGACTATGTCCGGGTTCGGGGAGTGATCGCTATCCAGACGGGCTTTTCCGATGCGGGGCGGTTTCTGGGTCAGATACCGGCGGCACTCGCGATCGAACGGTTGCAGGGACGGATGGCCCAGTCGATGGCCAAGCATGGCCTGTCAGATGTCGAAGGTCTGATCTTCAACACTCATGGCGAGTCGATGGGACGCGGCTCGCATCCCGGAGGAATCGGGGAACGGTTGCTGCACCCGATGAGCCAGTGGGCGAGGGCACAATTTGCCCGCCGCAATCTTGATCTGGTTCAGGAAGCCAGTTTTCAGGGCGGTGACGGATATGTCTATTTTGGCAATGAACAAACTGCTCTGGCGCTGCTGACCCGGATCATGGAAGCCCAGTTGGCCAATGAATCCGACGGGAAGAACGAGGATCCCTTCTATGCCGAAACGGATGTTTCGCTGGATTTCTATCGTGATGTCCGGCGGACCCAGGCACGTTATTTCCAGGACAAAAGCTATAATCGGGCGTTGATGGCGTTCGGTCTTTCGCTGCTCAACGAAACCGGTTCCCGCAAATCCCGACGCCAGTCGGACATCGCTACGGAGCGGGATCTCAGTCTCCGGCGGATTCGTGCGATCCCGCACAATTCCGTCCTTCAGCAGCTGGGTTACCCGGTCAACGTGATCGCGGGAATCGGGGAGGCGGTGAACGAAGACCGCGAACGCTTTGCCGACCTGTTCACCCGCTCGGACCGGGCGACATGCCTGATGCGTCTGGTGGCCTTTTCCAACCAGCGGGCCAGCATCAAGACGCTCGGCGCCTATGGCGAGATTTTTAACGGCGCATTCTGGGCGACCCGACCCTATCGCGGCGCGGAACCCGAAGTGGAAGCGGCCTGTCTGGATCTGGCTGAGCGTCTGGCGGTCGACAATCGCGCACAGTCCTTCCGTCAACTGGCAACACAGCTCCGCATAGACGGACTGATGTTGCGGCGTTTGCTCGACCTTCTGCCTGCCAAATCACTTCCGGACGCCGATGAGGAACGCCGTCGCACGCTCGGCGTTCTGCACGCGCTGCGGCTGGCACTCATGCAGCATATTTTCCTGAAGGCGGTTCAGATTCCGCCATTTTCCCGCCGTAATGATATCAGCCGCGATGACATATTGGACATGGTCTTCGCCTTGCGTATTCCCGATGCGGTCAGCTTGCTGCGGGATGCCTATCCGGTGGAAGCTCCGGAAATCGATGATTTTGACATGGATGAACCCGCACAGGCCTCGCGCAGCAGCGCGCCGGAATATGCGCGGATCCGGTCGGACTATATAGACGTGATTGAAGATGCCTATGGTCTGATGCTGCGCATTTCCACGGCGATTGCCAATCATTTCGGAGCACATGGATAGGCGGACCGGAATGTCAGCCGCCGCAAATAGAAACGCCTCCCTGCAGGGTGCAGAGAGGCGTAGTCAGATCATCGATAATTTCCGATGGAAATCGCGGAGCGAGCGAGGCCCGCTCCGGATATCCTAGAGGCCGTCAACGCTCTTGCTGACGAGGACATTGACCGCAACGCGACGGTTTTGCGCCTTGCCTTCCGCGGTCGTATTGTCCGCCATAGGATCGGCTTCAGCCATGCCCGTCGGAGTCAGCATCCGATAAGGTTTCCAGCCGCAGGCCTGTTGCAGATAGTTGACGACGCGTCCGGCGCGGCGTTCACTCAGGACCTGGTTATATTCCTGGCTTCCGACTGAATCGGTATAACCGACAACCAGCAACAGGGCATTATCCATTGCTTCGGCCTGAGCCGCAGTGTTGCACAGCTCACCTTCGGCCTGGGACGACAATTTCCATTTGCCGGTATCGAAATACACGTTTGTCGTGCCCTTGATATTATATTTGTCGATGTCGCCCATCCGGCCGCGCAGCGCTTCGGTGGCTGCCGTCTGTTCGGCAAAGCCCTGAGCCGTTCCGTTGCGGATCATGCTGGCCGTTTTCAGGTCCTTGTTTTTCAGAGCGATGTGACTGGCGACCAATCCTCCGCCCCATTCCACGGTCTTGACCGTAACCGGCAGACCATTAAGCAGCGCGTCTTCGCCAAGTCGCGCGCGTCCAAGGCCCAGCAGACCCTTCCGCGCACGGATTTCGGTTCCCTGGCTGAGCATGACAACGGTGCCGATGCCATTCTCTCCGGTAACCTGCATCCGGGCGTCGCCGCGAGCAGAAATGAAACCTTTGATCTCCGGTCCTTCGGTCAGGCCGGTCAGGTCTGCCGGTGGTGTCCCGTAAACGGTCAGGAGGGGCTTTTCTTCCTCCTGCGCCGACAAACTGGCCGGTGCTGCGATTGCAACCGAAGCAAGCAAAGCAAGTGCTGTGCGTTTTTTGTAAATGAATCCCATTATTTTATCCCTTCATTCAATACGTGCGACCCCTGCGTTTTTGCAGTTCGACCGACAGGCCCGGTATTGGCGTGGCCCACGGTCAGAGACCCTATCAATTCGCAATACAAGATGTGCAGCATGAACCCCCTCAGTGTTCAGACCATCCTTTCTGACACATTAACACACATGACACCACCATGGGTTTTGAGGGTAATCCGAGTGTATATTGCGGCGAACAGTGGCCGGGCGTCCCGGACCAGGACAGATTTTTCAGGCGGTATTTTTGTCGTCCCGGCGATCCCGTTCATGATCCCCCACATCAGAAGCGTTGCAAAAATGTCATATTGCAGTCGCTCCAAAATCTCGCTATTGGAAATATAGTCAATAAGAAAAAAATACTGGGGAGTAGGATGAACACAGCAAAATTGCTAGCGACCACTGCTATCGGCAGCCTGGTCATGACGGCCCCTGCAATAGCGCAGGAAACTCAGGAAAATGGTGCTGATGACAATGTCATCATCGTCACCGCATCGAAGCGCGAAGCGACTTTGCAGGAAACGCCGATTGCCGTTTCGGTCACCAGCGCAGAGCAGATTGAAGATTCGCAGGTCCGCGATCTGCTTGACCTGCAGACGCTGGTTCCGTCATTGCGGGTGAATCAGTTGCAGTCTTCGGCCAATACCAATTTCATCATCCGCGGGTTCGGCAATGGCGCAAATAATGCGGGTATCGAACCTTCTGTCGGCGTTTTTATCGATGGCGTTTACCGGTCACGTTCCGCCGCGCAGATTGGTGATTTGCCCAATGTGCAGCGTGTCGAGGTACTCCGTGGACCGCAATCTACTCTTTTCGGAAAAAATGCCTCTGCCGGTATCATCAGTATCGTGACGCAGGCGCCGCAATTCGAATTTGGCGGTTCGGCTGAACTTTCCTACGGGAATTTCGATGCCATTGTTGCCAAGGCCGATATCACCGGACCACTTTCCGATAATGTTGCATTCAGCCTCTCCGGAAATATCAACAAGCGCGACGGTTATGTCGAGGATCTTAACCTGGGAATCGACAATAACGAGCGCAATCGTTGGGGTGTGCGCGGACAATTGCTGTTTGAGCCCAGCTCTGACCTCAGCTTCCGGTTCATTGCGGACTATGACAAGATTGACGAGAATTGCTGTTCGGTTGTGAATATTGTCGATGGGCCGACCGGGAACGCCATTCGTGCCCTGGGCGGTGTGATCATTTCCAACGACCGCTTCGGTGATACAAATGCGCTGAATTTCGCATCGGTGAACGAGATTGAAAACTATGGCGTTTCACTTCAGGCCGACTGGGCACTGGATGCCATTGATGTCACGGCGATCACGTCATACCGCGCCGTAAGTTCCTTCGGTGATCAGGATATTGACTTCACCTCGGCAGACATTGTGCAGCGCAGTGAAGGGCGGGGCGAGATTGATACCTATACGCTGGAATTGCGGGCTGCTTCTGACTTTGACGGGTTTTTCAATTTCCTGATCGGCGGCTATTTCTTCAAGGAAGATATCGAGACCAATGGTGCTCTCGAATATGGAGCTGATTTTCAGGCCTATGCGGATCTGTTGACCAACGGCAATTACAGCTCGCTGGAACCGACATTGCGCGCACTGGTTCCGGGTATTCCGGCCGGCGCCTTTGGTGGTCAGGGGCAGGGCCGGATGACCAACTTCCTTTATGATAACGAAGCCATCTCGATCTTCGGACAGCTGGATTTTGAAATTCTTGAAGGCCTGACATTTTCGGTTGGCGGGAATTACACCAACGACAAAAAATCGGTGGTGCAAAATAATGTGAGCACAGATGTGTTCTCGGGGATCGACTTGATTCAGGCGGGATTCAATGCCGCCGTCGCAGGGGGCGCGACCCCGGATGTGGCAGCGGTCCTGGCCTCTGATCCGGCGACCAACCCGTTCCTGGGGTTGCGCGGACTGCAGTTCATTCCGCCTTACCTGAACTTCCCCAATGCCGTGGAAGACGGGCGTACCGAGGATAATGACCTGTCCTACACTTTCCGGCTGTCCTATGACTTCCCGGACAATATCAGTGTCTACGCGACCTATGCCACGGGCTTCAAGGCATCGTCCTTCAACCTGTCTACCGACAGTCGCCCGTTCCCGGCGGACTTTATTCCCGGATCGCCGTTCCAGTCGCCTGCACCGGCCGCTTCGCCCATTCGTGATGCGGGCCTCGCCGTGACCAATCTGACTTCGGGCACGCGATTTGCCGGACCCGAGGAAGCGGAGGTCTATGAGATCGGCATCAAGGGCCAGTGGCCAGGAATCGCGTTCAACCTGGCGATATTTGATCAGACGCTGGAGGGCTTCCAGAGCAATATCTTCACCGGCACCGGCTTTGTTCTCGGCAATGCGGATGAACAGTCGGTGAGGGGATTCGAGTTCGACTCCTCGATTTCACCCATTCCGGATCTGACCTTTACTTTCGCGGTCACCTATCTGGATGCCCAGTATGACAGCTTTGACGATGGTTCAGCTTTCAACCCCGCCACTCTGGGTGTCGTGCCGGCAAATCTGACGGGTCTGCGCCCGGCCGGTATTCCGGAGTGGAATGTCACCGCTGGCGCTACCTATACCCACAATTTCGACAGCGGCAGTTTCCTGACCTTGCATGCGGATTATCTGATGGAAAGCAATACGCAGATTGCCGAAGGCCTGCCGCAGTTCCGGCGCGCGGTCGAACAGTTAAACGGTTCGATCACCTTCGGGCTGGAAAACGGTCTGCAATTTTCGATCTGGGGCCGGAACCTTACCAATGACGTCTATAACACAACGGTTTTCCCGAGTGTGGCGCAAGGCGGTTCACTGTCCGGTTATCGCAACTTCCCGCGCACATATGGCGGGGCGGTCAAGTTCAAGTTCTGATCCACTTCTCCCGATCTGGATCACCATGGGGCGAGTGAAGCGATTCACTCGCCCTTTTTGTTCAGAAATTCCGCAATCACCCGATTGGCGAGTTCCGGCTTTTCCATGGATGTCCAGTGATTGATACCGGGCAGATTGACGAATTCGACATTTTCGGGTCCGTTAGCCAGCACATCAACCAGCTCCGGTATGACGACCGTGTCTTTTTCGCTCCAGATGATCAGCGCGGGAATCGTGATTTCGGCGTCGGGGCCGGGCCACATGTCGGTTTTGGCAATGCTGTCGAAGGCCGGGATATTGGCGCGATACCAGTTCATCATGGCGTACATTCTGTCGGCGCCCGACATGGCGTTGTGAAACAGTTTTGCTTCCTCTGCCTCCAGATGGCCGCGCCGGACGAGACCATCATAGGAGCGCTTGGCGATGGAGAGCCCGGCACCGAAGGCTTTCATCTGCCACAGTTTCGCGTCCTTGATCCGGACCATATAGTCTGACCGTTGCTGTTGCTCGGGGCTGTCCTTGAGAAATTTCAGGAACATGTTGAGCGGCGGTGCGTTCATGCCGATCACTTTTTCGAGGCGGTCCGGATAGGCCTGGGCATAGGACAATGCCAGAACAGAGCCCCAGTCATGACCGATCAGGATGAACTTTTCCTCTCCGGCGAGATGCCGGGCCAGGTCATCAAGTTGTGCAGCGAGGGCAGGGAGCTTGTATGGCTCCAGATCATGCGGCTTTGCTGAATGACCGGCGCCAAGTCCGTCGACAGCGACAACCCGAAAATGCGGTTTGAGCATCTCCATCTGGTCATACCAGCTATACCAGAAGGACGGCCAGCCATGGTGGAGGATGACCAGCGGACCCTCTCCGGCCTCGACATAGTGGAGCCGGGTATCGCCACTGCCGAAATACCCCTGCTTGTAACCGATGGCACCGCTGCGATTGGCATTGGCATATGCCACCGCCGGATCGATTTGCTCGGCGGCGCTCGCGTTGATGGTACCGGAGTCTTCGGATGCCGGAGCGCAGGCGATCAGGCTGAGACTGGCAAGTGTCGACAGGATGGGGAGTCGGCGCATGAAAACCTCACATTTCGCTTCGGAACAATTTGCATTCCCGGCTTACATCCTTATTGTAAATATAGTCAACAAGAGGAAGCAGCAAGGTGACCCTTAAGGTTCGGCGGTTTTTTGCGATGACATCGCTTTGGCTGGTTGCTGGCACTATCTCAGGCTGCACACCCGAAAGCCAGCCTGATGCGGCGGCGGATCCAATTCGGTCCGGGACAGAGACCCTGGCCAGCGATCCCGGCGAAGCGCTTTATCAGCAACATTGTGCCGCCTGTCATGACAGTGATGCCGCGGTGGAAGCGCCCAGGCGTGCGGCGCTGAGCCTGCAGTCGAGGGATGCCATAATCACCGCACTGACCACGGGCGTGATGAAAGAGCAGGGTGCCGCTCTGACGGATTTGGAGAAACGGCTTGTGGCAGAATATACCGGTGGACCCACTGGCGAGGATGCATTGGCCAACGCCCATGCCAATAAGTGCGAGGGAAAGCTGGAACTGACATCCGCCCCTCTGTGGAACCGCTGGGGCAATAATCTGCGCAACTCCCGGTTCCAGACAGCAGAGCGGGCCGGAATAGGTCATGGCGATGCCCCGAAACTGAAGCTCAAATGGGCATTCGGCATCCCGGGCGGCGCGCGCGCAAGGTCGCAACCGGCGGTTACCAGGGAAGCGCTGTTCATGGGCAGCCAGCCCGGAATCATTTATGCGCTCGACAGCCGGACGGGCTGTGTCTGGTGGACTTACGAAGCGGAAGCCGAAGTCCGGAATGCTCCGACCATAAGGCTGGATGCCCGCGGAAGGCCCGAGCTGCTCTACTTCGGCGACTTTAACGCCACTGTCTATGCGGTGAAGGCCGGGACTGGCGAACTGGTCTGGAAAAAATCCGTGCGTGATCATCCGGCGGGCACGATAACCGGTTCCATCACCCATTATCAGGGACGATTATATGTTCCGATGTCCTCGACCGAAGTCGTCAGTGCGTTCAATCCGGAATATGAATGCTGTACATTCCGCGGCGGTTTGCTGGCGCTCGATGCCAGTGACGGGGAGCAGCTCTGGCGGTTCCATACCACAGATGAGCCCCGCGAAACCGGACAGAACAGCGTGGGCAAGGATCGTTTCGGTCCCTCCGGTGCCCCGATCTGGTCGACGCCCACCATCGATCGCAAGCGGAAGCTGATTTACGTGGGAACCGGAGAAAATTATTCCTCTCCGGCCAATGACAAGAGCGATTCCATCATCGCGCTCGACCTGGAGACAGGCACCGTCGAATGGATTACGCAGACAATTGAAGGGGATGCCTGGAACGGGGCTTGCGGAAGATTTGGATCGCAAGTCAATTGTCCGGAAGAAAATGGTCCGGATTTCGATTTCGGTGCGCCGCCGATACTGACAACGCTGGCAGACGGCAAAGACATCATCCTGGCCGGCCAGAAATCCGGGATGATCTATGCCATGGATCCGGATGATGGCGGCAAAATTCTGTGGCAGGTGCGCGCGGGCATGGGCGGCTTTAATGGCGGAGTTCACTGGGGCATGGCGAGCGATGGCAAGACCCTGTTTGTCGGCATTGCAGATACCCCGGGCAACGAATTTGCGGAAGGGCCGCCACGCCAGGGACTGCACGCCTATGACGCCAAAACGGGCGAGGCCCTGTGGAGCAGGCTGGAGCCCAATGTCTGCAAGGAACGGGAGCACAAATGCATGACCGCCTTGTCGGCACCACCGACCATCGCGGCCGGAGTCATATATGCGGGTGCGCTGAATGGTCTGCTCCGTGCTTACTCTGCCGCTGACGGGACGCCCCTCTGGAGCACGGACACCCGCCGGGAGTTTGCGACCGTCAATGGCGTCGCAGGACGTGGCGGCTCAATAGATTCTGCCGGCCCGGTGGTCGCCGGAGGCATGCTCTACGTGAACAGTGGCTATGACAAGTTTCGTCAGATTCCCGGGAATGTCCTGCTGGCGTTCGGGATCGACTGAGGAGAAGAAAATGCTGAGATCGCTTGTTGCCGGGGCTCTGGCTTCGATATTTCTTTTGTCCTGCATGTCACAGGCGCCCGCCGTACAGCCGGCTTCACAGGCGGCACAAAACTCATCCGATGGATTTTTCCGGCCGGCCTCGCTTGGCGATACGCGGCTGAAAGGAGTTCGCTTTCTCGGCAAAACCGTGTCCAGTATTGACCGCTCCCTCGACTTTTACCGAAAGTCTGTGCCGATGGAACTGGTGAGCCGTTACCGCATCCCGGCGGACGAATTGTATTTGCCGGCAATGCTGTCCGGTTCCCCGGGCGAAATCGAGGTCGCACTGGTTCGGACGCCAACGGTTTTTCTGCAGCTGGTCGACTTTGATCCGGATGCGGCAACGCCCCCCAATGCGAAGCCGGTCAATGAGGCGGGATACACCCATATCTGCTTCCAGTCGCCCAGCTCTGATTCCGCTTTCGACAAGTTCCGGAACGCTGGTTTGCAGCTGGTGTCGCGCGGAAGCGGTCTGATCGATCTGGGCGGTTATGGCGTGCGCTATTCCTATGGCCGCGATCCGGATGGCACAATGATCGAGAATGAAGTTGTCGACCGGCCGCGGCGCGGCGATGCCGCCTGGATCACCCATATCGGTGCCGCCACATTTGATGCCGACAGGATGACCGAATTCTACACGAAATTCATCGGCTATGGAGCTCGCCGGCGCGGGGAGTATTCCGGCAACCCGCGTATCGATGCGATTGCCGATATCGACAATCTGTCATTGAAGAGCTCGTGGTTTGTGGTCCGAAATCTGGAACTGGAATTCTGGGAATTTGTCAGTCCGGAGACCAGCCAGCGCCCGACACCGATGGTGGATCGGATTGGATACAGCATGAATGCCTTTGAGGTGACCGACGTTGATGCGGAAAAGGATCGGCTGGAAAAACTGGGTATCGAGATGATCGGGCCGGCAAAAACCAGCAAGGGCTGGAAGATCTTCTATGCTCGCGATCCGGACGGAAACATCATTTCGATCCAGCAGAATCTGTCCGCTCCGGAAGATCAGTCAATCGATGATCTGTTGTGGATCGATCCAACAGTGTTTTAAGTTTCCATGCGTTGTTGTAGAACCACCGGACCAACGACAAGGCGGAGTATCTGATGAACGATCCGACCCCGGTCAAGCGCCGTCGGCTCAGTCCGGAAAAGCGAAAGGAGCTGATCCTCGACCACACCGCCGAAATGATCGCGCGGGAAGGGGTGGCGGCCCTTTCGATGGACCGAATAGCCAAGGAAGCGGGAATCAGCAAATCGCTGGTCTACACCTATTACGACAATCTCACGGAATTGCTCCGGACGCTGCTGCGCCGGGAAATGAAACGTCTCCGCCAGCTGCAACAGCAGGAAGCGGAAGCTGCCGAAACCTTTGAACAGCTGGTGCGCGGCGTGACGCATCAATATCTGAAATATATCGAGGAGCGCGGTCTGATCATTGAGCGTTTGCAGACGGAACCGAGTGTCGCCGGAGGCAGTGATCCCACGCAGTTCAGCCGGGAGGCGGCGGTTGAATATCTGGCCGAGCTGGTCGAAACCAATTTTGATGTGCCCTATGAAATTGCACATGCCGCGACAGACATCTCCTTCGGGCTCCCGGCGACGGCCGGCGCCTATTATCTGCACCACAGCATGTCCCGCGAAGATATCGAGAATATTACCGTCACGATGATCCTGGGCACGTTTGCTGCACTGAAGAATGAGCATGGAATCAGGTTCAGGAAACTGAAGCGCCGCTGATTTCGCGGCGGTATGCCGGACCGCGGCAATTTCCTACATCGGGTGGATGCTGTGACCACCATCGAGCACGAGGCACTGGCCGGTCATGAAACGGCTTTCCGGGGAGGCGAGGAATACGGCCACGCCCTCCATGTCCTCGAGCGTACCATGCTGCCCTGACGCCGACCGCCGCTTGCATGCATCCTTGAATGTCTGAGGTGTCCGGGCCGACATTTCGGTTTCGATATAACCGGGCAATATCGCATTGGCCTGGATGCCTGCCTGTCCCAGTTCGAGGGCAAGGGACCGGATCAGACCGACAACCGCGGCTTTGGTGGTTGCATATCCGGCGCTCAACGGTGTGCCAACCAGCGCCGCGGCAGAAGACATGACAATCAGCTTGCCACCCTTTTGCTGCTCGAGCATGTGCCCGATCGCAGGCTGGAAGGTGTTGACGACGCTGTTGAGATTGAGATCAAGAACTGACTTCCAGGCGTGCTGATCAAGCTGGTGCAACATGCCCATGGGACCTGATCCTCCGGCATTGGCAAAACAGCTGTCAACATGACCAAAATTCTTGGTCGTTGCGGCAAAGGCCGATTGGCAGGCCTCGGCGTTCGTTACGTCACAGACAAATGCTTCAGCGTCCGCGCCCATTTCCCGCAATTCAGTGCAGGCAGATGCGTTTTTGGCGTCATCCCGTCCCCAGATCGCAATACTGGCGCCGGCTTTTGCAAGACCCTTGGCCATTGCAAGACCAAGTCCTCCGTTTCCGCCGGTCACGAGGGCAACATGGCCGGAAAGATCAAACATGTTTGTTCCGATAATCTGTTTCAAAGGGCGCTTCGGGGAGCGCGTGATAACCTCATGGATTATTCTTATTGTACAAAAAGTCAATAGTGATCTGGAGCCGTTTGCGACCGTGTTCGAGCGGAAGAGGACGCAGGCACGCGAAGTGGTCGGAAAATAGAGAAAAGCGGCCAAACGGTAGCAAAACCGAATTCGACAATTTCAGGAAGTTCGTTTCCGCAGTCCAGTCAGGATCGTCTGATTTTGTACAAGCGGAGAAGGTGGGCAGAGACAATCAGGACAGCTCCGGCCACAGTGGGTATAGTCTCTCCTATGCCGAACCGCTCGGCGAACAGTGCGGCGGTTATCAACAAACCACCGAGTCCGGCTGGAACGAGAAATTCAGGGACGCGAGAGGATGGCGAAGACAACACAACGCTGGTCGATGCCAGGATAGCCAGCACAGCCATCGACCAATGGACCCATTCCGCTTCCGCCACTGCTGCAAAAACAGGAGAAGAAATCGCCAGAACGGGCAGGGCAACGCAGTGCACCATACAGGCTGTGCTAAGCGCAATTGCTGCGCCATCTTTGTAGAAGGCTGACTGCATAGAGAAATCCATGAGATGATATAACATCGAGTTATTCAATCAATCCGATGGTGTCAACCGGCTTTCATCATCGTAAAGCCGAATTTTCTGCAGATCAGACAAATATCCGGACTAGCTGGGGCTGGCTGCTTTGAGCCGATAAAAAATACCGCTTTCATCCTGGCCGGTCAGTTCGAGAATACCGCTGACCACATGTACCTTCGTTTCATTGGTGGGAAAGGGAATGTCGGCTTCAATCTCGATAAACTGGTTGGGTGCGGCATGGAAATGGAACGGGCATCCCGGCGGGTAGGCGAGAAGAACGAAATTGGTCTGCTTGGGTGAGTTTTGCAGCGGCATCATCCAGCCGGCCACCTTGATCCGCTTTCCGGCCAGCGCTTTCACTCGGGGGGTGAAAACCGGCTTGGATACGATATAGCCATTTTTGTCCTTGCGAGTCTTCTCGCCGGTTGCCTCCAGGGTTTTCCATGACACACCGCCTTTCGGGGTCTTGGCGGGTTTCCAGATATCCTTGATTGCTGCCTTGCCACCATCCTGCATCGCGGCATGAAGCGTCGTGCCTGTGAGCGGCGTCATGCACAGACAGGCCGCCAGACCGATCTTGATCATGTTTCCCGGTTTTTCCATGTTCAGGTCCTTTCAAAAACTAACCGGCACGCGACAATATCGCGGCCGGGTCAACGCGCATCACCCGCAATGCCGGAATGATGGCAGCCACCATGCCGATGATCAGTACGGCAAGGATGATTAATCCTTCCTGAGAGACGGGTTGCCAAGCCGACAGTCCCAGATCGCGCATGGTTGCAAAGCTGTTTCTTGCCACAGTCAGCAGGCTATGGGCGAGAAGCCAGCCGAGTGCGGCGCCAGCGGCGGCAGTGACCAGTCCTTCGAGCAGAATTGTGCTGAACAGCTGCCTGCGGGTAGCGCCCATGACCCGCAACAGGGCCAGATCACCCTCACGGCTGCGGGCCATCGAGAACAGGGCAACGAAAATCGCGAGCCCGCCAATTGCGGCGAGCAACCAGGCAAAAATGCGCGCGCCTTCCAGACTGACGCCCAGCAGGCTCAGAAGTCTTGCCGTTTCCACCGCAGGCACCGCGGCCTGCATCTCGGTCTGCCGGTTGATCATGGCCGGAATGCGAATGGCACCGGATGCATTGCGATATGAGACCAGAAGGGCAGTCAATTCGGGCTGCAGTTCGGACTGTACACTCTGGAGCCGTGCGGTTTGCTGCGCATCTTCCTTGGCATGATCGTGACCATCATCGGCATGGCCATGCTCTCCGTGATGATCATGATCGGCATGATCGGCGTCTGAGCCATGGTCATGATCGTGGTCATGAGCAATCCCGTGAACATCCCATACGCTTTCGACCGACGTCAGGATCAGACGATCGATCACTGTACCCGTGGGGGCCAGGACTCCTACAGTTTCAAACGGCGCATGGTCGTGGCCCGTATCGGCGCCATCATCTGCAGAGAGGCCATGGCTGCCGATAAATTGCTGGCCAAGATCCGCACCTGTTTCGGCAGCAACGCTGGCACCCATGATCGCCTGCATTGGTGCTTCGAACATCGCACCCTGCGCGATTTCCGCCTGATGCAAGTCGAGAAACGTCTCATCCGTGCCGACGATCCTATATCCTTCAAAATTGTCTCCCAGCGCCAGCGGGATCACCCGCCCCGTCGCCGGATCGCCGCGCAACAGCTCGAGGCTGCTCAGCGGGATATTGCCGGTCGGCTGATCAATATGGAACACGCTGGACAGGATCAGCTGCAGTGGCGAGCCCTTGGCACCGACCACCAGGTCGACACCCTCGGCATCCTTTTCGAAACGTTTTTCGAATTGCGATCCGAATTGCAGCAGCAAAACGAGCATGGCCACGGATATCGCGAGCAGCAGGACGTTGAGGATCGTGGTCAGCGGCCGGTCCCGCAAATAGGCGATGGCCAGCGTCAGCATGACTTTAACTCACCCTGATCGAGCGCGTAGTTTTGCGGAAAAAAGTCGCCCAGCCTGTCATCATGTGTCGCGATCAACAAGCCGGCGCCCACGGTTTTCGCCATTTCGATTAGCAGTTCCGCCACTCGCCGGGTATTCTCACGATCAAGTGCGGAGGTCGGCTCATCGGCGATCAGAAGTTTCGGTGAAACCACGACCGCACGCGCAATTGCCGCGCGCTGCGCTTCACCCTGGCTGAGCTGGAACGGTCGCGCACCGGCGCGGTGCGATATGTCCAGACGATCGAGGCTTTCATCGATCAATCCGGAGTCCACCCGGCCGGTCTGGAGTTTTTGCGCCAGCTCCAGATTGGCGCGAAGCGACAGGGCGGACACCAGACGCAGCGTCTGGAAGACAATGCCGAGCGATGTCCGGCGAACCTCGTCGCTTTTCGCGGTTGAGTCGGGCGAAGCGATAACCTGATTGTCAATCGCGACACTTCCTTGGTCCGGTCGCTGCAGCCCGCAGATAATATTGAGGAGTGTCGACTTGCCGGATCCGGAGGGGCCCAGCAACAGTGCCTGTTCACCGTCCGACAGGGAAAAGGACACGCCCTTGAGAACTGCGGTCGTGCCGTAAGACTTTCCTATAGCGTCAACCTGTAGCTGCATGGGGGGTGCGAAATCCGGTTACTCTCAGACAAGCGATAAATCGGGAAGCTGTGTTCCCGGCAGATTAGAGATCAAGCGGATTGTCTTCCGCCGGCTCCTGTCCCGTATCTTCCATTTCGGAACCATCAGCATTGTCCGAATAATCGTCCTGACTGTCATAGAGATCGTCATTCTGATTGACAGACAGATCACCGGAACCGGCCTGCATGGCCAGGAATGGATTGAAGCGATGTGCGCCACCAAACATGCCATCCATGGCACAGGCCATGGCCGGCTGGGACATGGACAACATTGCAAGAAAACCTAGAAATACGCGCATAATCTGCTCCTTGGTCGAAATGATATAACAAATCATCAAGGGAGTCCAGCGGGGAGGGGCAGGAAACAGACGGTCGTCTCGCCAGATCATCAACTGGTTGCGGGTGCCCCGTTTTTCGTCGTTCCGCCTTCCAGGAAAACCGGCATTCGCCCGTGGATTCTGTTGGCGCCTGGTCCCCCGCCATGCCCACTCAGGTCTTGACTTTTATAACCTTTTCGACTCATCAAATAATGATATAACATATCCTGAATATCTGGAGCACCTCATCGAAATGTCCCTCGTCAAGTCAGATCCCTTTGTCTTGTCCTCCAGCAAGTCATGCCTGCAGGACATCGGTTCCGCTGACTGCAGCCTTGCGGTCTGGGAGCGGCCCGAACCACTGGATGCAGGCAGTTTGCTGGAAGGTGATCCGGAAAATCTGCGCATATCGGTGCCTGCCGATTGTCCGGCACCGGCCCTGCTTCAGGCGCTCGATACATGCCGTTTTCCGCAGGGAAGCGCCCGGCAGGAACTGGTGAAAGATGTCGTGATGCTTTGCGATGTGTTTCGTGAGCTGACATCGTGTCCGGTCATAGAAATCCGGCTGGAGTTGGTGACCGGCAACTCTTGCTGGAAATTCCATTGCGACTATGTCGAGATGCGCCTGATTACGACTTATGCGGGACGGGGCACTCAGTGGCTCGACCGGCGGAATGCGGACCGGCTGACCCGGGGACTCGATCCCGAGACCATCCACGAGTTGCGCCCTGGAGATGTCGGCCTGTTCAAGGGGCGTCTCGGCAATGGAGATCCGGCGATCCACCGCTCACCGCCGATTGAAGGAACCGGAGAACAAAGGCTGTTGCTGGTTCTGAACCCGGTAAACGATTGAACGGAGACGGCGTGGCAGTCGGCGGTCCGTTACGATCTACACTCCAGGGAAAACCCGGATGGTGCCGCTGGATGCAAAGCGGGATTAGGCAAGTTTCCTGTCGTCCCTTGCATTTCGTCATGTCGGCAAGCTAGTCTTGCCCTGTCCATCAGGAGATTGACGGGTGCTGGAGCAATTTGTCAGTGTTGTCGGCGGAGAGGCCAGTCTCTGGATTCTTGCCAGTGGTTATTTCGGACTGGTGTTGGCGGAACGTCTGTACTTCGTCTTTGCGCGGCCCGGAAAATATAACGACGCGGACGCGCTGTGCAGTATTGGCCTGAACCTGATGAACAGTGTTATCGGATTGATCATCGGTCTCGCTTTTCCGCTTGCCCTGTCGGTCTGGGCCTATGAAAATTTCCGGATATTCACCACCCATTCCTTGTGGCTCAGTCTCGCGATTGCCTTTCTGGCCCATGAGCTTGCCTATTACTGGGAGCATCGGCTGGGCCACCGCGTTGGCCTGTTCTGGGCCTTTCACTCGATCCATCATTCGTCCAACGAGTTCAATCATTCAACGGCCGCGCGCGGGTTTTTCCTGGATGGAAAATTGCAGGTAGTGGGCGCGATAACGGCATCCATGCTGGGCGTTTCGCCGGTCGTCTATCTGGCAATCGTGGTGGTGAAGAGTATCTTCGGGATCTGGAACCATGCCAGTTATGTCGGGGATCTGGGCTGGATGGAGCGGATCTTTGCCACGCCGCGAAATCACATGGTGCACCATGCCAATCAAAGCCAGTATATCGACAAGAATTTCTCCCAGGTCCTGATCCTTTGGGATCGCTGGTTCGGGACTTTTGAGGCCTATGACGAACCGCCTGTGGTCGGACTGGTGAAACCGGTGGATGACAATAATCCGCTGACCGCCCAGTTTGCCGGTTTCCGTCAGCTTTTCGAGCGCATGGCGGTTGCGGATCGCTGGACAGACAAGCTGGCCTATTTGTGGAAGCCACCGGAATGGTCACATGACGGTGTATGCCGCAGCGACTGCCCGAAATATCGCCTGGCCGTGCCGGTTTCCAAATAAGACCGGCTCTGCACTCCACTTCCGGCGGAAATGGACCAAAAGCGAGCATAATCCGGCCATGTCGCGCCAGACCAGGTTTGTGATTGGGCAGCGGGTTTTGGTCTAAACACCTCCCCCCGGTTACCCATCAATCAATCAGAATGCACTGATTCAGGAATATGAGGTTGCTGAACGAAATTCCGCTTTCGGGATTAAACAGCCACGACTCTAAAGTTCTCTTGTATTGACTCGAGCAGGAGAACCTCGGCTTCTGGCGGTAGAATTCAATTTGAATTTCGGTGAGACTCCAACGCGATTGAATGCCGAGGACGTTTGATGAATCAAAAAAAGCAGGCCGGACTGTCTCGAACGCCAGCCAACCTCTCTTGTTAAGGAACATTGGTTGCAGTGACCCGCACAAGTGCGAGTTTATTTCTGACTGGCCAATGGACAACCACGGAATCCATGTGCAGCCGATCAACTATCCCACGGTCCCGCGTGGCACAGAGCGGCTACGGTTGACCCTTTCACCCGTGCATGGCGATGACGACATCGACCGGCTGATCAGGACACTCAGCGAAATCTGGTCACAATGTGACCTGGTGCGCCGGGATATTGTGGTCTAGCAGAAACTAAGATGCACAAAAGACCAGGGCCGGGAATATCCCGGCCCTGGTCTTTTGGATATCTGTGATCAGATCATTGCGGATCTTTCAGATAGGCGATCACGTCTGCCCGAGCCTGCGCATCTGGCAGGCCAGCAAAGATCATCTTGGTCTTTGGAATGGTCCGCTGCGGATCTTCCAGATAAACGTACATTTGTTGTTCGGTCCAGGTGATGCCGCTGTTCGCGTTCGCCGGGGAATAGTTGAATCCTTGAACCAGTCCGGCTTCGCTGCCGACTATGCCAGCCAGGGAAGGCCCGATGCGATTAACACCTGGATCCGTAACATGACAGGTCCGGCACTGGGCAAATACCCGTTTTCCGGCTGCCGCATCTCCGGTCAGGCTGGCATAGGCGACGCCGTCTTCCGTGGCCATCGGATCATCCGTTGCGGCGGCTTCTTCAGGAGCGGCTTCCTCGGCGGCAGCTTCTTCAGCAGGCGCTTCCTCGGGAGCTGCGGCCTCTTCCGCCGGTGCTTCGGCGGACTCGGAACCACCACCTGAACACGCTGCGACCAATGCTGACATGGCGACGGCACCAACCAATGATTTCATCCTGACCATAGTCTCTCCATTCCTCCTATATTGACAAGATATTCAATATGTTACCTGCATAGCGCAGAATGGCCATTTTTGAAAGTGTCCATTGGCGTAGCGGCCCAACGTCCTGATATCTAGGTCACTTTTTCCATCATTGTTCTTCATCACCCGGTTTCGCAGAAAATGGACGAATCCCCAGATGATCAGAACGACCGGGAGGGTGATCGAATTTGGTTCTTATTTTGCAGGAACACAATCTGCTACCTGATCGGATCTCGGCGGCAGAAATTGCTGCTCTACCATCCAAAAATCATTGAAATATTGGTGAGCCCTGCTGGGTTCGAACCAGCGACCTACTGATTAAAAGTCAGTTGCTCTACCGACTGAGCTAAGGGCCCACAAACCGTCATGTGCTGCGGAAGCGTTTCCCTAGTGGGGCTTGGGCCTGTGGTCAAGCGGCTTTGCGGGATTTTTCTGTGATCCTGTCAGGAGCTGCGAAAGCGATTCAGGCGGTGCCGCAAATGGGTCAGGCGAAGGCCGGTTACCGGGTCTCGCCAGTCGGGGGCGATTGCGGCGGCAGGGCCGAGCACGAATGATCGCTCGCGCATTAGTGGATGGGGGATGGTAAGGGCAGGGCGGTCGCTCGACCAGAGGCCACCGCCCCACAAGATAATGTCGAGATCGAGCACCCGCCGGGACCAGTCCTGTCCCCGACGCGGGCCAAATTCGGCTTCGGTGGACTTCAGCAAGCCCAGCAATTCTGCAGGGTCAAGATCGGTGCGCGCGATAATGGCGGCGTTGGCATAGCGCCGGCTTGAAGGACCGACAGGCCGGGATCCAATAATCGGCGATACCGCCTCCACGACCAGGTCGCTGCGCTTCAATCGTGCGATCGCCTCCGCAATGATGGATCGGGGCGATCCGATTGCCGCGTGGCGCTGGTTTGAGCCCAGCGCAATGAGATAGTGGCTGGACGTCATGGCCTGAACGGGCGGATGTTTGATTTTGACACTGTTCCAACTAACTGTTTGAAGCCGGGAAAATCACTGGTATCACCAAGTTTCTTGCAGGGGAACCAGGAGAAACGCAATGGATGGCCTGAAAGCAAAGGCATCGCTGATCATGCTGGGCGCGCTGGCGCTGGCATCATGCGGTGCGAGCGAAGAAGAGGTGGAAGTCGGTGCAGACAGCATTGCCCGTGCGCAACTGGCCGGAGCTGACGGCAGCTCCTATGGCGAAGTGATTGTCGCCGAGGGCGACGGCGGACTGATCCTGCGGATTGACGCGACCGGGCTGACCCCGGGTGCCAAGGGCGTACATATTCATGCCGTCGGCCAGTGCGAAGGCCCGGATTTCACATCGGCTGGCGGGCACTGGAACCCCGAAGGGTCCGAACATGGCTTTGACAATCCCCGGGGCGCGCACAAGGGAGACATCGTGAATCTGGACGTCGGACCGGACGGAACCGGCATGCTGGAAAGCACGGTGGACGGCGCGACCCTGAAGGAAGGTCCCAACGCCCTGCTCGACGAAGATGGCGCGGCCTTTGTTGTCCACGAGGGGCCGGATGATTTTGTGACTGACCCGTCTGGCAATAGCGGCGCGCGGATTGCCTGCGGGGTTTTTGCGTTGCAGAAATACAGGGCGGCCGAATAACAGGAATGCAGTGACCGGCAGCACGACGACAGGGGCAGGTTTTGAGTAGTTGGCGTTTATGACAGTTTCGGTTCTTTTCGTGTGCCTCGGCAATATCTGCCGTTCGCCGCTGGCAGAGGTGGCTTTGCGCGAGGTCTGCGCCCGCAGCGGCGTCGCGATGATTGTGGATTCGGCGGGAACAGCCGACTGGCATGCCGGCCGGCCACCGGATGACCGCACCGTGGCCGTGGCTGCGCGAAACGGGGTGGAAGCGAGCCATCTGCGCGCCCGTCAGGTGCGTGTTTCCGATTTTCGGGACTTTGACCATATTATCGCGCTGGACAACCAGAACCTTTCGGATTTGCAGGCGCTTCGGCCAAAGGACGCCAGCGCGGAGCTGTCATTATTGCTCGACCATGTGAAGGGCAGGTCAGGGCAGGATGTCGATGATCCCTACTATGGAGATGACAGTGCCTTTGACCGGACCTGGCAGGAGGTTATGGCCGCGGCAGAAAATCTCGTCGCCCGCTTGCGCCAGGCCTAGGACAGCGAATCAGGTCTGGAAATTGCCGATCCTGTTCAGCGTGCTGTGTGGCCGGGTGTCGAGCCGTTCCAGATAGTTTTGCAAATGGTTGAAATCGTCGATCAGTCCCTGGCTTTGTCCCCATTTCACTGCAAAGCTGGCGATGATATCCGTGATTGTGAAGCGGTTCCCGACCAGATATTCGCGGTCCGCCAGGACGCTGTCCATCACCCGGGCCCCGCGCCGGAACAGCGCGCCGTTTTGTCGGAGATGCGCGCTGATCCGTTTTTCCTCCGGCAACACGCGACTGTTCATGTCGGTATTCCAGACCCAGCATTCCATTTCGGAAAGGGTGAAGCTGACCCACTGGTCATGTTCAGCCCGTGCCCAGCTGCCCGATGCGCCAACCAGTTGGTGTTCCGGCACCAGATCGGCGATGGCGGTGCAGATGGCAGCGGATTCAAACAGTGGCTTGCCGTTGATTTCGGCGGCGGGGACTTTCTTCAGCGGGTGAAAGGGTTTGAGCCGCTCGCTGCCGACCAGTGAAGGCCCTTCATCAACGGACGTGAACGGCAATCCGGCTTCCAGCAATGTCCAGCGGCAGCGTGCCGAGCGGGATGGACCATATTCATAGAGGGTAATGCTGGGTGCGGGATCAGCCATGGGCAGTTTCCATATTGGTTAACAAAAGATTATCCGCGATTCGATAGATAATATCTATCAGGCGGGAAGGATGTTTTCTTGCGAATGCATGCGGTTTCTCTTGAAAAATATGCGGAATCAACCGATATTATAGCTAATCGGGCCTTTTGGTGGCCCATCATTGAGGAGTAAGACAGTCATGGCTAACTGGCCAGATCCCAGAACAACAATCCAGGGTGCGCAGATCGGCACGACCACGACCCAGTCGGACGTCGCCTATGACGCCGGCCTGCGTTCCTACATGCTCAAGGTCTACAATTATATGGCGAGTGGCGTATTGCTGACCGGCATTGTGGCCATGCTGTTTGCAAGCTCGGGCATGGCAGCAGAGATCATGTTTGGCGGCGGACCGCTGAAATGGCTGATCATCCTGTCCCCGCTGGCCATCGTATTTGCGATGAGCTTCGGCCAGAACAAGTTTTCCACCACGGCATTGCAGGCCATGTTCTGGGGCTTCGCGACCCTGATGGGCCTGTCCATGTCGACGATCTTCCTGGTCTATACCGGAACATCGATAGCGCAGACATTCTTCGCCACTTCGGCGGCGTTTCTGGGTCTGAGCCTCTATGGCTACACGACCAAGAAAGACCTGTCCGGCTGGGGCAGTTTCCTGATCATGGGTGTCATCGGCCTGCTGGTGGCCATGGTCATCAACATCTTCCTGCAGTCGAGCATGATGCACCTCGTGATCAGCGCGATCGGTGTGCTCGTCTTTGCCGGTCTGACGGCCTATGACACGCAGCGGATCAAGAGCATGTATGCATATGTCGCCGGAACGGACATGGTCGGAAAGACCGTCGTTCTGAGCGCCCTGAGCCTCTATCTGGACTTCATCAACATGTTCCAGTTCCTGCTCAGCTTCATGGGCAGCCAGGAATAGGCGGAAATCTGCCGCTACTGGCGGTAGTACCGACAAAACAGAAAGCCCGGCGGGAAACCGCCGGGCTTTTCTTTTGGGCATTTGACCGATTCAGCCTTGTATTGGCTGGACAAGCGGAATCCTGACTCATAGGACAGAAAAATCGTGTTCTGGGAGAAGAGTTGATGCCCCGTTTTCGTCATTTGCGCCTGATTATAGCCACCGGTTCGCTAGCCGTGCTTGCTGCCTGCCAACAGGCGGCCCCGCCACCGCCGCCAGCGACCGCTCCGGTGGTACAGCCACAATATACACCGCGTGCCCCGACCCCGCCATTTGGCGCTTCCGCGACCACCATCGTGCCGACCGTTCGTGCGGATGGCCTGCGTCAGACGATCAATCGCGATATCGGGCCGTTGCAGACTTTGTGGCATGTGCGTGCTGCGCTGAATGTCGCGGCGTTGAGTTGCACGGCACCGCAATATGAGCGACTGGTCGATGACTATAATGCGTTCATCACCAACAACAAAAGCTTCCTGCGCAACGCCAATAACGCCATCATCCGCAAGTTCCGCCGGGACATTGGCAGCGGCTACAAGCAGGCGCATGACCAGCATATGACCAGGCTCTACAACTACTGGTCCTTCTCGCCCCTGCGTCGCCCCTTTTGTGATCAGGCCGTCGAGGTCAGTCAGCGGGCGATTGTCACCAAGAGTGACGATCTGACCGCATTCGGCGCCGAAGCGCTTGTCCAGCTCGAAAAACCGTTCAACGACTTCTATTCCGCTTTTGAGGAATATGAGCGCGATCTGGAAGCCTGGCGCGTCCAATATGGCGGCACCAGCCGCTAAGCTTTGCCGGTTCGGTCCGCGGTGACCGCGACCACCACGACCAAGCCAAAAAAAAAGGGCCAGATGGAACATGTCCATCTGGCCAGTTTTCTTTCAGCTTACGAGGATGAGAGAGAGGGCTGAAAGATCGGGGGATAGGGTTAGAATGGCAGGCGCAGACCCACGGACGATTTGTCACGTGCGGCGGGCCCGGTATCCGATTGCAACTCGCCGCGTACCGAACTGCTGATAAACTGTCCGGGAACAAGGGCGTCGACACCGCTGTCCTGTTCGGTCGACCGGTAGGCAAATTCCTCCGGAACGATCAGGCTGGCCAGACCGGGGCTATTGTCGGTCAGGTCAGGTGCGGTGATATTGGCAATGCGATATCCGGCCTGATACTGGCTTTCCATCGTTGCCATGAAACGGGGGCTTTGCTGGCTGTTCAGGGCAGCCAGATCAAAGCCGGAGACGGGGAGGTCTGCCGCCTGGTACGTAGGGGGCGTAACAGCAGCGGCTTCGATCATGCTGCTCGTGTCGATGGCCGAGTCGTCCGCGAGGGCTGGCGAACTGGTCAGTGCCATAAGGGTGGCAGCGGTCCATGCGATGGCTTTGGTCATGATGTCGTCCTTCCTTGGTTTCAGCGAGTGGGGGCTCGCTGGTCTCACAAGGCATTTCGACGCAATGGCGAGATTGGTTACAGGGACCGAAAAAATTTATCGAAAAAACATCTCAATAAGGAAAAACTGATCGGTCAGGCGGATCAGTTTTCGAGGTTTTCCGGCATCAGGGCAATGTCGATCGCCTTGGATGCCTTGTAGTTTTTGCGTTCCCTCAACCGTTCGGCATAGCCCGTGAAATTGTCGGTTTCCGGGAAGGTTTTGAACTGTAATCCCCAGTCCACCTGGGACCCGACATAGACATCGGCCATGGTGAAGCGGTCCCCGCAGACATAATCGCGGTCGGTCAGGGCGCCTTCCAGCACCTCCATGACCCGGTCGTAGCTGCCATAGCCCGCCATGCGCTGTTGCTCCGCGTCTGGTTCGAGCCCGAAATTCTTGTCGGTGATCGCCTGTTCCACCGGACCGGCCGTAAAAAACAGCCAGCGATAATAGTCGGCACGCTCTTCTGCCGTCGGCGCCAGACCGGCCGCCGGATAAGCCTCGGCCAGATAGGCACAGATCGCCGCGCATTCGGTGATCACCTTGCCGTTGTGCACAATGGCGGGGACTTTGCCCATCGGATTGATCGCGAGATATTCCTCGGCCTTCATCTCGGTGTCATAGGCGAGGATCTTCTGGTCATATTCCGCCCCGGCTTCGTGCAGGGCCCAACGGGCAATCTGGCCGCGGGACATGGGATTGGTGTAGAAGGTGACTGTCATGACGGGGGTTCCTCTCTCCGGATTGGGGAATGAGAACATATACAGAACAGAAAATTTGTCAATTTCCGATGCCGAATTTTTCCGGCGGGGCAGCGCTCAGAATCGGCAGCGGGCTCCGGCGCCGACCATGTGAATATCGGCAAAGGCTGCCGTCACCGTTCCGCCCGCATTGTCGGTGTCGCTCGAGATGGCGACGGATGTGATCCGGGCCTTGTCGGTCCGGAACTGTTTTTGAATATCGCGGGCGAGGTCATGGCGTTCCGTGATCCACTGCCCCGCCTGTGCAGAACCAGACTGGGCGACGATGATCCGGGCCTGTCCGGTGAAGACATTTTTGCGCGCCGTTCCGACGGGGAGGCGATTGTCCCAGACATAGTTGATCGCGCCATCCGGAATTTCGGCACCGCCGCGGGAGCGGGCAATGGCGAGTTTGGCGCGTGTGCCCAGCGACAATTTGCTGTTCGGCAGATCGAGGCCGACATAGACGCGGGCCGCCTGATCGTCGCCGGACTTTTTGGTGATATCGGCGTTTTTGACCACATTGCTGACTCGCCAGCGCCAGCATAGGACAGGCGTCTTTTTCAGGTCGACCATGACAGGTCTTGTGAACAGCGCCATGCTGTTGCGAGCATGGGCCTCGACTGCTGGAACTCCGTCTATTGTCTTGCGGGCAAAGCGTGTTGCCGGGACTTTCCGGTCGATCTGAACGGCGCGCCAGCCCTGTGTACCCACATCAAAGCGGCTGATCTGCTGGAGCGGTTCTGCGAGCGCGTCCGGGGCTGAACCCATGCTGAGCGACAGGGCGATGACGACGCGGACAGTCAGAGGAGGAGAGGGCCATTTCATCACGCTATCGGGTCCGGTTCAGCCGCCAGTCGTAGCTCAGATAGGAGATTCGGGTCTTTCCCGACCGGAGTGCGGCCTGCTGCGCTTTTGTCATTCCGAGTGCATTGGCATAGATGGCGAGAAACTGGTGCAGGTTGTTTGCCCCGCGCCAGCCTTTCTCAAAGTCTCCACGATACCATTTGAAAATGCTGGACACTTCCAGTCGGCCATTTTTGAGGCGATTGCGGCTGCGGTCGCGGAGAAAGGATTTGGTGACGGCATTAAGCTGTGCGGAAAGATTGGAGCCGCGATAGGCGGTGCGGGCAAGGGCGGGGCAACCAATGCTTGCACAATTGACCGCGAAATGGATGCGCGGCTCGTTATATTTGCCGCTGCCGCGGATCATGCCATGCTCGATATCGTCCAGCGAAACGGTCTTTCCGAGCAGCGGGATGAAGGACTTCTTCCAGGGGGAGCGCAGCAGCGAGCCGAGATCCCTGATCGACTTCAGATCCGGATATTTTGTCAGGATCAGTTCCACGGTCCAGGCATTATAGGCGTTGATCAGAAAGGCGAGCTGATCATCATTGGACCACCGGTTGAACTGGCTTTGCTTCACGGCGGACAAACCATTGAGATAGGCCTTGAGTTTGGCCCGATCGGTCTGGAACTTCCTGTAGTTGACCTGAGTCGAGGCACCGCCGCCGATCGAGACGACATTGCGTTTGAGCAAGGCATCCCAGGCGGAATGGTCATGTGCCGCGAGAGCCGGGAATGACAATGTCAGGACCGCAATGGCCAAAAACAGACGCATGAGCATGAAGAAACCTCCGCCGGATGATATGCTCCGGTTCGAAGGACGGGCGGAAAAGGTTACAGCAGCCCGCTAGCTCTGCTTTCCATATCTGGCTTCGATCTGGCGCAGGAACTCGGCCAGCGACCGTTCGGGAACCGGGTGATAGGTCTGGCCGGTTCGCTCCATGCCGGATATGCGGTCGAGCCGGAACATGCGAAAATCCTCGCGCAATTCGCACCAGGCGACGAGGGTCCAGACCTTGCCCCAGAACCACAGGCCGAGTGGCTGGACAGTGCGTCTGGTCGCGACATCTTCGGCATCGCGATAGTCAAAGGCGAGGATGGCCCGGGAATCCACCGCGGCTTCGCATCGATCGATCATCGTGCGGGTTTCATCGGCGAGACCCATTTGGGGAGAAAAGACGGTGGCTCCGGCGACGCGCGCCCGTTCCGGTTCGGGCAGCACGGTTTCGATCTTGACCAGTGCTTCTTCGGCGGCTGCGATCATCGCGGTTCCGCCCCAAGCCTTGACCATGCGGGCGCCGGTGACAAGCGCGACAATTTCCTCGCGAGTAAACATCAGGGGTGGCAGGTCAAAGCCGCTCCGCATCACATAGCCGATCCCGGCCTCGCCATCGATCGGTACTCCGGTTGACTGGAGATCGGCAATGTCGCGATAGATCGTCCTTTCCGACACTTCCAGCCGTTCGGCCAGGGAGGCTGCAGTGACAAGCCGACCGCCGCGCAGATACTGGACGATCTGGAACAGGCGGTCGGCTCTGCGCATCAGTCGTTATATCGGAACAGCGCTATCGAATTGCCTTCCGTATCCCTGGCGTAAAAGAATTTGGCCATGGGCAGGGGGATATCGTCGGAGACAATTTCTCCGCCCGCGCCCGTGATGCGCTCTCTTGCCGCATCCAGTTCGCCGCTTACCGAGAAATGCGGAGTGGAGCCATCGCCTGCTGTTGCCGGCTTGCCCTCATAGAGGTGGCCACACATGGTTTCGCCCTTGCTCGGGATCATGTGGATGGTCTGCGGTCCGTTGTCATCGGTCACGAGCGTGGTTTCGAGCACCGTCTCGTAAAAGGTCTTCGCCCGGTTCAGGTCAGTGGCCGGGAGTTCCACCCAGACGAGGCGATCGCGTTCCGTGTCAGTCATCATCTTGTTCCTTTTTCCTGTTGAACAAGCGGATGATTATCATACCCCTCCTGACAGCATATTGTCAGGAGTGTTCTCCGGGCAGCCGTTTTTTGATTAGCTTCGCGTTCCGATGATGGAAAAATGGGCGCCTTGCGGGTCAAAGCCGCCGACCGTGAAATCGCCACCGGGAATTTCCATGGGATCGGTCAGCGTCTGTCCCCCCTTGGCCCTGATCGTTTCCACCGCCTTGTCGATGTCGGGCACGCGGAAATAGAATGTCCAGGCGGAAATCGGGAAGTCATCCGGCTTTTGCATGATGCCGCCCAAACCATAGCCATGGTCGAGCAGGTGATATGTGCCCATCGGCCCCATGTCCATTTCCGAGGCCTTGGTCCAGCCAAACTGACCACCATAAAAGGCGAGGGCGCCTGCCGGGTCGCTGGTCATGAGTTCGTTCCAGGCACAATGGCCGACCCTGGGCTCGGTCTTGGCAAAGCTGTGGCTTTCCTCGCCGGACGTGTCCTGCATGACATAGAAATAGGCACCGGCCGGATCCGTCACCATCGCAAATTGACCGATACCGGGGATATCGGTTGGCGGGATATGGATGGAACCGCCGGCCGCGGAAATTCCTGCAACGCTTTTGCCAATATCATCAACGCCGACATATCCCATCCAGGCCGGCTGTGCGCCATTGGCTTTCATCTCTTCGGTCAACGGCAACATGCCGCCAACCTGGATGCCGTCGGCGGAAAACAGATGATAGGGCATGCCCGGCTGGCCTTCGGATTCCTCCCAGGTCCATCCGGTCAGCGCGCTGTAAAAATCCTGTGCGGCAGCCACATCACTGGTGGTCAGCTCATACCAGGTGAAATCACCATGTTTGTCAGCCATGATCAGTCCTTTCGGCCGAGCGTGTAAATCGGTGTGAACCCGCCCCAGATGAGGCGCTTGTCAGCGAACGGCATCTCTTCCGGCGGTTCCATCTCTTCGTTTTCCTGCATGTCCTTTTCGGCTTTTTCACAGGTTTCCTTGTCGGGCCAGACGACCCAGGAAAAGACGATATGTTCGCCTTCTTCCGCTTTTACGGCCTTGCGGAAATCCGTGTGCTCGCCATCGCGCACGTCGTCTTCGAAAGTCTCGACAATCTCGATCGCACCGTATTTCGCAAACATTTCGCCCGCTTGCTTGGCCATGGCGCGATAGGCCTCTTTCTTGCCCGGCAGGACAGGCACGATATATCCCTGAATGTACATAATCCATCTCCTTCGGCGGCGGACAATAACATTTCAGCGGGACGATTTACAGATCCACAAAAAAAAGCGGCGTGAGACCAGTCACGAACGGGCAGCTAGCTTAGCTGCCAGCCGCCACCGGCGATGGCATGGAAATCTCTTGTACGAATTGGCAAATCCAGTTCCATTATGCTGGAGAGCCTGCTGATTTCGTGTCCGACCAAATCATCGAAGTTCTTGTCGTTGTCCTTTATCAGTTCGGAAGCAGCTTGATCCACTGTGCTGAGTAGTTTCGCAACATCCTCCTTTTGGAAGCGGGATGCACGATTCTCCTCAAGACCAAACTGTGCGAGGAATATTGCAATATCTGTGTTCTTGATTTCATCCGCAGATTTGGCTTCTCCAATATTGAAGGCGAGTTCGTGCGTATATTCACTGCTCAACAGGATCGGGAGCAAGTCATAAATCGGAGCCAGGCGAGGTACAGAACCTTGATCATAAAGGAGCGCATGATTTTTGCCGTGATTGTCGTTGTTGCCAATGGCTAGGTTGAAAAAGGTAGTGAGCAGGAAGTTTCGGATTGCCAATGCTGGTTGTGCGGATTTTTTGAGAATGGAACGGACGACTGCGGAATTGAACTTAAGTCGATCGTTCCCCCGGCGCTCATATTTTAGATCATGCGGCAAGCCGGCTGCTTGCATGAAATCTTCCTGGTGAATTCGCGTTACCAGGCCGTTTTTGGAAATGCGGCGATCAAAGCGTTGAATGAGCAGTGTTTTATGAGCCCCAATTGAAAGTACATCGGGAACAACAACGTCAAGGCCTGCGCTTTTGGCAAGCATCGCCGAGATTTGCTCTCTTTTGGCGTCGTTGTAGTCGGCAATTGAAGGAACTTTCAATATGTGTGTGGTTGGTACACCGAGGCCCGGTTTGGGCATCGAAAATGTTCCGTCGCCATGAGCGCAAATCGCAATTTTGTTCTGTACACCTGCAAGGGGAGACGGATCTCGAACTGCTTCCGGCAATGGCTCCTTGTTGGCCAATCGATCCACAATCTCCACCAGAAGGCCTTGGTCGAGATTCTCGTAATCCTCCGCAAGATTTCCTGGAACCTTCACTGGATCGGCATTAAGCGGCAGGCAAGATATTGCGCCCGGGCAATCCGCTCCAAGATGTTCAAGTAGCCCCACAATATCCTCACGACCCAGCCTGTGCCGGTTCAAGACTTGATCAAGCTGGTCGTTTTCCTGAATGAGATTGCCAAAATAGGCACGGGTGGCGAAATCATTATAGGCTGTGGATGAGATAGGAAGTGAAAGACTGAGTGGTAGTGTTGTTCCTGAAGCAATATAGTCTTCATCATACAGAAAACTCGTCACACCATGATCATCTCTCCGCAAATACCCAAGCGGGGTTGGGACTTCTTCCAGTCGCACCTGAAGAGCAAGCATCAGTTGTTCCGAGGCTTTGCGAAAAGGTCGATACCTGCGGCAGCACAGCAAGCCAGGACAAGGCCGATTTCCAGACTTTCCTTGCCATTTTCCAACTCTGACACAAATCGCCTGCCAACACCGGCGGTATCGGCAAATTGTTGCTGGTTGAGCTTCATCGCCTTGCGCGCTGTACGGATGCGCTTTCCAAGCTCACCAACATTGTTAAAATGAAAATTGTCGAGTTTGCGTTGAGCGAATTCCTGGCCGGATTTGTAGCCATTTTTATAAATGCCATCCACGTCACTTTGTGCGGCGGGCAGAGTAGTTGGCAATGCATGTGCCAATTTTTCGGCAATTTCTTGATCCCTATATGTCAGGCCTGCCCTTTTTTTTAGATCTTCAATTTCTCCAAGTTTTCCAACGGTTTTATCGAAATGGTCGGATTCGGATAAACCGCGGGCCAAATTGCTGAGTCTCGTGGAGCCCAATGGAGCAAGGATCTTCTCAATTTCATTCTGAATTGTTTCATTATGAATTCGTAGCTCTGCGATTTCGTTCAATGCTTTTTCGGCAGGACTGCGGTGACTTGGAAGTCCACCCATTGCTTTTCGCAAACGGTTTGATGGGGAATCAAAATCTGACATAATGCACCTTTACGGGATCATTATAGGTAAATTCCAGAAAAAGTCAATACTTTGATCCTTAACGGGAACAAATTATTAGGGAGTCTCCAAAATCTGTTGTAATGCTCCTGAACAGTAGCAAAAGTGATGCATAGCTCCAAAATCCATTAAAATGCTCCCGTACACGTGCAAAAAAGCGGCGTGAGACCAGTCACGCCGCTTTAAATGTTCGAGGGGTCGCTGACCCTTCAGGGTAAAATCATTTGGTCTTCGAAGGTGATTTTTTCTTCGGAGACTTTTTCTTTTTCGCCTTGGGCGCGGCCGGAGAGATTTCGAAGGAAAGTTCATTGTCCTTCAGATGCACCTTGACTTCGCCGCCATTCATCAGCTTGCCGAACAGCAGTTCCTCGGCGAGAGGCTGCTTGATCTTCTCCTGGATGAGACGGCCCATCGGACGCGCACCATAGAGCTTGTCATAGCCGCGCTCGGTGAGCCATTTGGTGGCGTCTTCATCCAGCGTGATATGGACATTCTGGTCGGCCAGCTGCAGCTCGAGCTCGAGAATGAATTTCTCGACCACGCGTGCCACAACTTCCGGCGGCAGATAGGCAAAGGGTACGATTGCATCCAGACGGTTTCGGAATTCCGGCGTGAACATCTTCTTGACGGCCTCGTCGCCGGCATCTTCCTTCGACACATTGCCGAAGCCAATGCCTTCTTTCGCCATGTCGGAGGCTCCGGCATTGGTCGTCATGATCAGGATGACATTGCGGAAATCAACTGTCTTGCCGTGATGATCGGTGAGCTTGCCGTTGTCCATCACCTGCAACAGGATGTTGAACAGGTCCGGGTGCGCCTTTTCGATCTCGTCGAGCAGCAGCACGCAATGCGGGTTCTGATCAACCGCGTCGGTCAGCAGGCCGCCCTGGTCATAGCCGACATAGCCCGGAGGGGCGCCGATCAGACGGGACACGCTATGGCGTTCCATATATTCGGACATGTCGAAGCGCTTGAGCGGAATGCCCATGATCGACGACAGCTGGCGGGCAACTTCGGTCTTGCCGACGCCGGTAGGGCCGGAAAAGAGATAGTTGCCAATTGGTTTGTTCGGTTCCCGCAGGCCAGCCCGTGAAAGCTTGATGGCGCTCGAGAGTTTCTCGATTGCGGCATTCTGTCCGAAGACCACGCGCTTGAGATCCTTGTCGAGATTTTCCAGGGTCTTCTTGTCATCCTTGGAAACCGATTTGGGCGGGATGCGCGCCATTGTCGCGATGACCGCCTCGATGTCCCGGGTGGTGATCATCTTCTTGCGGCGCGAGGGCGGCAACAGCATCTGCATGGCTCCGACTTCATCAATAACATCAATGGCTTTGTCGGGTAACTTGCGATCATTTATGTACCGCGTTGACAGTTCAACCGCGGATTTCAGCGCGTCCGGTGCATAGCGCACCTTGTGGTGCTCTTCGAACGCACCGCGCAAGCCGGCGAGAATCTTGATCGTGTCCTCGACACTCGGTTCGTTGACGTCAATCTTCTGGAACCGGCGCAGCAGGGCGCGGTCCTTTTCGAAATGGTTGCGGAATTCCTTGTAGGTGGTGGACCCGATGCAGCGGATGATGCCACCGGACAGGGCCGGTTTCAGCAGGTTCGATGCATCCATCGCGCCGCCGCTGGTGGCGCCGGCGCCGATCACCGTATGAATTTCGTCAATGAAGAGGATCGCATCGGGCAGCTTTTCCAGTTCCGATACGACCTGCTTCAGCCGTTCTTCGAAATCGCCGCGATAGCGCGTTCCAGCGAGAAGAGAGCCCATGTCGAGCGAATAAATGACGGCGGGCTTGAGCACGTCAGGGACGGTTTCCTCGACAATGCGCAGGGCCAGGCCCTCGGCAATCGCGGTCTTGCCCACGCCGGGTTCGCCAACATAAAGCGGATTGTTCTTCGAGCGGCGGCACAGGATCTGGACTGTCCGGTCGACTTCGGCCTGGCGGCCGATCAGTGGATCAATCCGGCCATCCCGGGCCTTTTCGTTGAGATTAACGGTAAATTGGTCGAGCGCCGTCTCTTTCTTGTTCTTCGCATCCTTTTTCTCATCGGTCTCGTCATTGCCTGACAACTCGGCCGGATCCATCGTCTGGCCGCCCTTGCCGACGCCGTGACTGATGAAGGACACCGCATCAAGCCGGCTCATGTCCTGCTGCTGAAGGAAATAGACGGCATAGCTTTCGCGCTCGGAAAAGAGGGCGACAAGCACATTGGCACCGGTGACTTCATCCTTGCCAGACGACTGCACGTGCAGGATTGCGCGCTGTACAACCCGCTGAAAACCGGAGGTTGGAGAGGGATCAATGGTCTTTTCAACCTTGAGCGAGTCGAGTTCGCTGTCGAGATAGATGACGACAGCATCTTCCAGCTCGCCAATATCGACGCCGCAGGCATTCATCACCTGGGATGCATCGGCATCTTCAATCAGCGCGAGCAGCAAATGTTCGAGCGTGGCATATTCATGAGACCGGTCGGCGGCATGCTTTAACGCCTGATGCAGGGTCTTTTCCAGTGATTCAGCGAATGATGGCATGCATTTAACTCCTTGTGGGGACAAAGGGCGTCCCGATGATCGTGGCGGTTGCTCTCCTGCATCCCGGCCGTGATCCTGTGTTTCGTATCTGTTCTTCTTCTATCTATGCGCAGACCGTTGAACATCAAGGGCTGCCGAGAAAGGAAAAGCAAGGATCGGGCCAAGTTTATCTTTGACTGGATGAATATTGATCGGCGGTTTCTCTCCTTGGTAACCGGCGGTTCGCTGCTGGAACCTGATTATTAACATACAGGGTTAACAAATCCTTACCAGATTGCCAGCATTATCCTTTGCGGAACAGGTCATCGGCACTGGCACGATGTGACATGGCGAATTTTTTCCGGGATTCACAACGGTCTATCTCGCCCTTCAGGAGTGCAATTCTGGCGTCCAGTTCGTCCACCGAAAAAGGATCCAGATCCTGTTTGACCAGCATCGCCAGCGGATCCGTGCTGCTACGGGGCAGGTCGTCATCCATGTCCATCTTTCATCTCCCAGTCGTCTGTCAAATCTCGCAGAGCAGTGTTGACCGGGGGGCGGATGCTGTCAATATGCCGTCTGCAGAGTTGAGGGAGCGGGGAAATGACGGAATCCGAAGTGTTGCAGAGCGAGATGACGGCCATCGCAATTACCGAACCGGGTGGCCCGGAAGTCCTCCAGCCGCAGACCATGCCGGTGCCGGAACCGGCCGAGGGGGAATTGTTGATCCGGGTCTCTGCAGCGGGCGTCAATCGCCCCGATGTCGTACAGCGCATGGGCTTTTATCCGGTCCCGCCAGGTGCCTCGCCCTTGCCGGGACTGGAGGTGTCCGGAACGGTGGTCGCCCTCGGCAGCGGCGTGGAGCCAGAATGGCTTGGCCGCAATGTCTGCGCTCTGACCAATGGCGGCGGCTATGCCGAGTTTTGTGTGGCACCGGCTACCCAGTGCCTGGGCGTGCCGGACAGTCTGACCATGGCTGAGGCGGCGGCCATGCCGGAAACCGTTTTTACCGTTTGGGGAAACCTGTTCAATCGCGGCTTTGCGCGCGAGGATGAAACCGTGCTGGTTCATGGCGGCACCAGCGGGATCGGCACGATGGCGATCATGCTCGGCAAACTGGTTGGTCTGAAAATGATCGTCACCTGTGGCAGCGACCAGAAATGCACCGCGGCCAAAAGCATCGGCGCGGATCACGCGATCAATTACAAGACCGAAGATTTTGTTGAGGAAATCAAGAAGATCACCGGTGGAGAAGGTGTCGAAATCGTGCTCGACATGGTGGCCGGCGATTATGTGCAGCGCAACCTGGATTGCCTGAAGGAAGACGGCCGCCATGTCACCATCGCCGTGCAGGGCGGACTGAAAGCCGAGATCAACATGGCGCAGGTGATGATGAAACGGCTGACCCTGACCGGCACGACGCTGCGGCCCCAGTCGGCCGAGCGCAAGGCCCTGCTGTGCGACGAAATTTCGCGCTATGTCTGGCCCGACGTCGAAGCAGGACGGCTCAAGCCGGTGATGGACGAAAGCTTTCCGCTCGCCGATGCCGCCAAGGCCCATGCGCGGATGGAAGCGGGCGATCATATTGGCAAGATCATCCTGACCGTCGACGACTGATGGTTGCCGAAACCGATTTTCACGGCGCGAAAGTGGCATTGTTTTTCGGAGATGAATTGCTCGTATATCGCCGGGATGACCATCCGGACATTCCGTTTCCCAACATGATCGACCTGCCTGGTGGCGGCAGGGAAAATGGCGAAAGCGGCCGGGAATGTGTGGTCCGCGAAACCCGGGAAGAATTTGGCATCAACATCGATGCACAATCCCTGCAATTTGCCGAGAGCTATGAAAACTGGCGCGGGGCGGGTCCTGGCGCGCTATTCTTTACCGGTCAGCTGACATCCGATCAGATCGGCGCAATCCGCTTTGGTGATGAAGGGCAGGGCTGGCACCTGATGCCGGTTCCGGAGTTTCTTGAAAGCATGGAGGTTGTTCCGCATTTGCGACAGCGACTGCAGGCCTGGCTGGACAAGGAATTGACCTGAAATCCGGTATCCTGGTCAATGTTTGGCGCAAATATCTTGCCGATGGCGTCCGGATCGCTTACATAGGGTGCAACAAAGGCCGTCTCCGCAAGGGGGCGGCCCTTATTTATTGGAGAATTGGCCGTGGCCGCAGGAAACAGCACCGAAAACCTTACCCCGCTCATGCCGCATGCAACCGCAAGCTGGCTGGTCGACAATACCGCATTGAGCTTTGAACAGATTGCCGAATTTTGCGGCATTCACATTCTCGAAGTGAACGCGATGGCAGATGATCTTGCCGGTTCCAAATATACCGGACGCGATCCCGTGCAGGCGCACGAGCTGACCAACGAGGAAATCGCCAAGGCGGAAGCCGATCCGGAATATCGCATGGTGCTGCAAAAGGGACCGGAACAGGTCCGGCGGACCAAAGGCCCGCGCTATACCCCGGTATCCAAGCGGCAGGACAAGCCCGATGGCATCGCCTGGCTGCTGCGCAACCATCCCGAAATTTCGGATGCCCAGGTCGGCAAACTGATCGGAACGACCCGCACGACGATCAACGCCATCCGCGATCGCGAGCACTGGAATATCGCCAATATCGTGCCCAAGGATCCCGTCACGCTCGGCCTCTGTTCGCAACGTGAACTGGACGCCGTGGTGGCCAAGGCGGCGAAGAAGGCCGGAATTGAGCCCGAAGTGCCCGAAGATCGCAAACTGGGCGGCGACAAGGAAGCCCTGATTGCCGAACTGCAGGAAGAACGAGCCCAGGCCGAACGCGATGCAGAAGCGGCACTGGCAGCAGAATCCGGTGAAGGCGAAGAGCCGGCCGAAGAGCTGACGGCAGACAATCTGTTTAAGGACAGCTGAGCTTTTCCATCGCTTCGGAGTGATGGCGTGCTGTTTTAACTAACCGATTAAATTCGGTTGCGCCTGTCTGCGACGGGTGTACAGTTGCAGATATGGACGCTCCTCGCAAAACACCGGCCTATGACGCAACTCTGGCGGATCATGGTTTTGATCCGGTGGAAGCCGAGGGGCTGACCTATCCGCTCGGCGACTTTGAACCCAAATATGGGGAATATTTCGAGTTGATGCCGGGTATCGGCTGGACCCGGACTCCGGTTCCGGGGCCGCTGGGGCATATCAACAACTGGATCCTGGATGACGTCCACGCAAATGGCGAGCCGGGTTTCGCGATTGTCGACACCGGCCTGTTCATGCCGGCTGTCATCGAATCCTGGAAGAAACTGTTCGAAACGGGTCTCAACGGGCGCAAGGCGACGAAGATCGTCGTCACCCACTATCATCCCGATCATGTCGGCTGTGCAGGCTGGCTGGCCAACCGGTTCAAGGCGCCGCTGTACATGAACCGGACCGAATGGCTGATGGCGCGGATGCTGATTGCCGACAATGGCGAAGAAGTGCCGGCCGAGGCGCTGGAACAATGGCGATTTGCCGGGTGGGACCAGCACCTGATTGACAATTTCGAGAAAAAGGGCTGGGGCCGCTTTGCTCGCGCCGTTTCCCGTCTGCCGCTGGGGCATATTCGTCTCGACGAGGAGGATATCCTGCCAATCGGCGGCAATGACTGGCGGATCATGATCGGCAAGGGCCACACACCCGAACATGCCTGCCTGGTCGATGACCGCAATCACGTGATGATTTCGGGCGACCAGATATTGCCGCGGATCACCTCGAATATTTCGGTGATGCTCAGCGAACCGACGGCTGACCCGCTGGGCGAATGGCTGGAGAGCATCAAACGGTTCCGCGCCGAACTGGATCCCGATCTGCTCGTCCTGCCGGCGCACGGACGTCCGTTCAAGGGGGCGTTGCAGCGGCTCGATACGCTGGCGGCCCGGCACAACGAGGCGCTCGATGATCTTGCTGATGCGCTCGCTGAAAAACCGATGCGGGTGGTCGACAGCTTTCCCTTGCTGTTTTCGCGGCCGATTGGCGAAGATGTGATCGGCATGGCATCCGGCGAAGCCATGGCGACGCTGCGGCATCTGGAATATACCGGTCGTGCCGTGCACGAGGTGAAGGACGGCACCGCCTGGTACCGCGCCAGCTAGGGCGCAGCCGGTTCCGCATCGGGATGCACCAGCCCCCTGGTGTGGCAATGCAAGCCATAGCCCCGCAGGAACACCATCAGGGCCACCAGTGATATGATGCCCGCCAGCCCGAAAGGTGCGCCGGGCAGGTAGGCAAGCGCACCGGGAATGGTGAATGCAGCAAACACCGCCGTGAAAATCGGCGGCCCGATCACCGACGCGATGCTCTGCAGGCTGGCAACCGCACCTTGCAGTTCTCCCTGCGTGTCATCGGACACCGCCTTGCTCATCAGGCCATTGATCGAGGGTTGATAAAGTCCCTGCAGCGCGCCGATCGGAATTGCAATCGCGAGCATCCAGCCATCGCCTGGTCCGGCTATAACATAGACCACTGTGCTAAGGGCCATGCCGAGCGCCCCGATAATCACGGCATTGCGTTCCCCGATGCGGGGGATCAGCACCCGGATCAGGACACCCTGAACCACAGCTGCACCCACTCCCACAAAAGCCAGGGCCAGTCCGACCGTGAAGCCGCTCCAGCCAAAGTTCTCGATCGCGTAAAAGGCAAAGACCACCGGATAGACGACATGGGCGATCATCCAGATGGTGAGGGCGGCCGCATACCAGAGGACGACCGGATTTTGTCCGCCAAGTCCCCGAAGCGCCACGACGGCATTGGAGCGCGCGAGGCTGAATTTCCGCCGCTTGGATTTCGGCAAGCTTTCGCGCAGCATGAAAAAACCAAAAACCAGATTGACGGCAGCGAGGGCCGCGGCAGCAAAAAACGGAATCCGGGTGCCATATTCGCCCAATATTCCACCAATTGCCGGGCCAAATATGAAGCCCAGTCCAAAGGCCGCTCCGATCAGGCCGAAATTCTGGGACCGTTTCTCGGAGGGTGTGACATCAGCTATATAGGCGTAGGCAGTGCTGAAACTGGCGCCCATGATACCCGCGACAATCCGCGCGATGAACAGCCACAGCAGGGAGGGTGCGAAGCCCATCAGCGAATAGGCAATGGCATAGCCGCCGAGGGCCCCAAGCAGAACGGGCCGGCGTCCAAAACGGTCCGAGAGATTGCCGATGATTGGTCCGAAGACAAATTGCATCGCGGCATAGGCGAAAGCCAGCCAGCCGGCATCAATCGCGGCTTCGGCCAGACTGTCACCAGTGATTTCGGTGATCAGCGTCGGCAGCACCGGCATGATGATCCCGAATCCGATCATGTCGATCAGGACCACAAGAAATACAAAGAGGATCGATGATTTGGCGGCCGGCACCGGTGCGGGCTTGTCTTCAGTCATGATCCGGGAGGTTCCTGTCAGTAATCTGGATTGTCTATATGGAATAGTCGCCGGGAATACCAACAGAACATCCGAAAACTGTCAGGGTTTTTTCCGGGAAAACCGGATGCCGTCAATCGGGTTCGGGTCTTGCTGGTGATGGTCTTTTGGATTGTCAGTGCAGGAGCATTCACTTACACTCTTGTCAATGAACTCATCTCTCTCGAAAAATTCACCTGAAAGCTATTCTCATGTCTGACTCCAGTGCCCCCATCTGGAAATCCCGATATAATCATCCCACGAGCTGGGATCAGTTTTACTCTCCCTTGTCGATGCCCGGGATGTTCTTTCGTTCGGCCGGTCGTCGGGGTGAGAATAATCTGCTCGATTTCATGGGGCGCAAATATAGCTATGCCGAAGTCGCTGCGGGCGTTGTGCGGGTGGCCAGTGGATTACAGAAAATGGGTGTCAGCAAGGGCGACCGGGTGGGCCTGTTTCTGCCCAATGTCCCCCATTATGTGTCTGCCTATTATGGCGCGATGGCGATTGGTGCCACGGTCGTGAATTTTTCGCCCCTCTATACGGTCGAAGAACTGAATCACCAGGTTGAAGACAGCGGGACGAAAATCCTCTTCACCATGTCGGCGACAGCTCTTTTTCCCACCGCTTATGAAGTGCTGCAGCAATCCAGCCTGGAGAAGCTCGTGGTCGGCAGCGTCGCCGGCGCCCTCCCGGCCGGCAAGGCGCTGTTCTACAGCCTGTTCCGCCGCAAGGAAAATGCGCCTCAGCCGGATGATGACCGGATCATTCCGTTTGCCGATCTGACCGACAATGACGGCAAATATGTTGCGCCCAATATCCGTCCGGAGAAGGACATCGCGCTGTTGCAATATACCGGTGGCACCACAGGAACTCCCAAAGGCGCGATGCTGAGCCATCAGAATCTGACAGCCAATGCCCGGCAGATCAACGGCATTGATCCCTATATTGATGATGAAGACCGGCTGATGGGGGTGCTGCCCTTTTTTCATGTTTTCGCCAATAGCGCGGTGCTCAATCGCACTGTCCAGCGCGGCGGGGAAATAGTGATGTTGCCCCGTTTCGATGCGAAACAGACGCTGAAAGCGATCACCCGGAACCGGATCACGGCGATGCCGGGTGTGCCGACCATGTATCAGGCGCTGCTCGATCATCCCGATATCGACAGGACCAATTTCTCTTCGCTGAAAGTCTGCGTTTCGGGGGGAGCGCCATTGCCTCTCGAACTCAAAAAGAAATTCGAGGCCAAGACCGGTGCCAAGCTGGTGGAAGGCTATGGTCTGACTGAAAGCTCGGGCGTGGTCAGCGCCAATCCCTATGCCGGCCTCAACAAGCCCGGCACGATCGGGCAACCGGTTCCGGGAACACTGGTCAAGCTGGTCGACAAGGAAGATCCGACGCGCGAAGTGCCGGAAGGAGAACCCGGTGAGCTTATCTTCTCCGGCCCGCAGGTGATGCAGGGATACTGGAACCGGCCGGAGCAGGATGACCAGGTCTATGTCGACGGTTTTCTCCGGACAGGGGATGTCGCTGAAATCGATGAAGATGGCTATATCCGCATTGTCGACCGGCTGAAGGACATGATTGCCGTTGGGGGTTTCAAGGTTTTTCCCAGCCAGGTGGAGGAAGTGCTGTATCGCCATGAGGCGGTGAAGGAAGCCCTGGTTATCGGTGTGCCGGACGATTATCGCGGGGAAAGCCCGAAGGCATTTGTGGCGCTGGAAGAAGCGGGTCAGGTCACCGGCGGTGAACTGAAGGACTGGCTCAATCCGCAACTCGGCAAACATGAGCGCGTTTCCGATGTTGTGGTCCGTGAAATTCTGCCGAAAACCATGATCGGAAAACTGGATCGGAAAGCACTGAGAGCCGAAGAACTGGGATGAAAATGCGAAATTCAAAGAGAAAGCGCCCGGCGGAGCGCAATGCGTTCGGCTGAACGAAGATTATCCGAAATCGCGACAAAATGCAGCCGCGGTGCAAGCTCTCGATAGGCAAGCGTGCCAGTTTGAATATCGGCTTTTTGGCTGATTCAGGGGGCACTTATGGCCAGTTTTTTGCTCAAGCGGTTGCGGAAACCTTTTGACGCGTCGCGTCAGGGTGCGGTGCTACCGGCGCTGATCATCCTGCACATGTTGCTTGTACTTGTCGTGACCGTCCCTGCCGGAATGTGAAAATCGATCCGCCCATAGACACTTCCGCGGATGAAGAGAGCAGGCGAAGATCTGGAAAATATACTCTCGCCGTTCGTGTGCTGATCATCATTGGGCTTTCGATAAGCCTTTGGACGATGCTGATTATTCTCGCGGTCATGCTTTTGCGTTGACCCCGGCCGTGCGCTTGTCCGGAGGCAGATGCTTTCCGGAGCCGGACAAAATTTACGCCATATTGGGTCACTTTCCTGGCCCGGAGACTTGCGGGTCTGCCGAAATCCCGCCATGGTCCGCGCGCCTGACAATATCCTCGGAATCGTGACGCGACCTTGATGGAATTCGATCAGGCCAAACAGGGTGAGAAATGGCAACGGAAAGCGGCACAGGCAGAACTGGCGAGCGGGAACGCGCACATCCCTGGTACGGGGGAGTCGAGTTTCGCACGCTGGCGGAGTCGATTCCGGCGATGGTTTTTGTCAGTGATGGCAACGGTGCCAATATCTACAGTAATGTCCAGGTACAAAGATTTACCGGCATGAGCATGGAGGCCTTGCTGGGTGAAGGATGGCTGGATGCCGTACATCCGGACGAACAGAACATGGCCCGGAAAATCTGGTCCAGTTCACTCTCGACTGGCGAGGGCATGGACACCAAATGCCGGGTCCGGCGTTTTGACGGGAAATATCGCTGGCATCTGGTGCGCAGCGAACCGGTTCTGGACGCGCAGGGACATGTTGTCCGCTGGATCGGGTCGGCAACCGACATTCAGGACCTGATCGCACATATCAGCATTAAATCGCAGTCCGAAGCGATCTTGAAAGCGCTGCAAAGCTCGGCTGATCTCGTGGTCTATGCCAAGGATGCCGAGGGGCGGTTCATCTACACCAATGCCGCAGGCTTGTCGGTCATCGGGCGCCGCGCGGAAGAAGTAACCGGCAAAATGGTTGATGACCTGACCGCAGAAACGGCAGAAGGCGCGGCCATTGCAGAACATGATCAGCAAGTGCTTGCTGTTCGCCGTCCGATGACCTTCAGGGAGAGCTGGACCCTGCCGGGTGCGGACACCCGTTATTTTCAATCAACCAAGGTGCCGTTGCCCCTTCCGGATGGTTCGGTGGGAATTGCGGCGCTGAGTGTGGATATCACCGTAGCGGAAAACCAGCAGCGGCAGCATGCAGAAACGGCAGATCATTTGCGGCAGCGGATTGACAGCCTGCCGCACATCACCTGGGTGGCGGACGACGAAGGGAAACTGATTGAGGTCAATCAGGCCTGGTACGACCATGCCGGTCTCACGCCGGCTGTCGGCATGGAATATGCGGATGTCATCGCAGAAGAATCGATGGCCGCGTTTCTCGACCAATGGTCCTTCTGCCTGGAACACGGGGAAATTCTCGACATGACGGTCACCATCCGGGATGCCATCGCGCAAAAAACCGGCGAACGACGGGTTCTTGCGCTCCCGGTAGAACGCAATATTTCGGGCGAAATGCGCCGCTTCTGGTATGGCAGTTTCAGCTGATCCGGGCAGGGCGGGACACAGGCTGAATCAGTCCGGCAGGCCGGTGATGGACTTGATTTCCATAAAGTCCTTCAGGCCATAGACACCGCCTTCGCGGCCATTGCCCGACTGTTTGTAGCCCCCGAAAGGCGCACCCGGTGCGGGGCCCCAATTGTTGATAATGACCATGCCGGCCTGCAATTTGGGCGCAACTTCCGCCGCTTCTGCCGGATCGCCGGAGATGACGGCCGACAGCCCATATTCCGTGTCATTGGCGATTTCGATGGCCTCATCAAGATCATCATAGCTCATCAGCGTCACAACTGGCCCGAAAGTTTCTTCCTTTGCGATCCGCATGTCCGGCGTAACTCCGCTGAACAGGGTTGGTTTGATATAATAGCCGCGGTTGACGCCCTGGGGCAGGTCGGTGCCGCCGGTTTCGAGCGTGGCGCCTTCGTCAATGGCTGACTGGATCAGATCCTGAATCTTGTCATGCTGGGCCTTGTTGACCACTGGTCCGATATGCTGACCTTCTTCCAGCGGATCGCCCACTTCCTGCGCCTCGACGATATTCTTCACCACATTCACCGCATCTGCGGTCTGTTCGTTGTGAACCAGCACACGCGTCGGCGCGATGCAGCTTTGACCGGAATTGAGCATCACCCCGCCGATAGAGGCGGGCAAGACCTGTTCCAGATCCGATCCGGGCAGAACCACATTGGGTGATTTCCCGCCCAGTTCCTGATGCACGCGCTTGACCGTATCCGCGGCAGCCTTGGCCACCAGTTTTCCGGCGCGAGTGGAGCCGGTGAAACTGACCATGTCGACATCGGGGTGCGCGGAGATTGCGGCACCGACGGTTGGGCCGTCACCCTGCACCAGATTGAAGACACCGGCCGGAACACCGGCGGCATCCATGACTTCGGCCAGAATGGCGGCACTGCCGGGGCATTCTTCCGACGGCTTGAGCACCATGGTGTTGCCCGCCGCCAGTGCCGGAGCGACTTTCAGCGCGATCTGGTTGAGCGGCCAGTTCCACGGTGTGATCATGCCAACCACGCCAATGGGTTCATAGACGATGGTGTTGGGACCCTGTTTCTCGGAAAACCGGAAGTCTTTCAGCGCTTCCATGGTTCCGGCGAACCCGCCCAGTCCCGATGGCGCCTGCATGGCATTGCCGAGGCTCACCGGGGCACCCATTTCTACCGCCAGTGATTTGGCGATGTCCGGCATGCGTTTCTGATATTCCTCAATAACCCGACCCATCAGCGCCAGCCGTTCCTCGCGGCTGGTCTGGCTGTATGTCTTGAAGGCTTCCTTCGCTGCAGCGACAGCAGCGTCAACATCGGCTTTCGACCCCAGGACGATCTGCGTTCCCGGCTCTTCCGTCGCCGGATTGATCACCCGATGCGGCGTCCCGCCATCGGAATCCACCCACTGGCCATTGATGTAATTCTGTTCGTAGCTGTCCATGAGATTCTCTCCGTTATTTTGCCTGACAGTGACGCAAAAAACGGGAAAGGTCGACTGATATTATTGCGGTGACAGGAGTGTGCGCAATCGGGGCAGGGGGACAGGGTATGCTATTCCGCAGACCTGTGACAGGCGCACATGAATGCTGACCGGGATCGGTCGGCAACAAGATGGCAATGTGTTGCTGGATCCCCCGTGAGGATTCGAACCTCAATTGACGGAGTCAGAGTCCGTAGTCTTACCATTAGACGACAGGGGAGCGATGTGAGGCGCGTGTAATGCCCGGTCAAAAGTCCGTCAAGGGAAATTGCGGGTATCCGGTGCCGCCAGGCAGTCTTTCGCCAGCCAAAGCGGCATCATTGCCCGGCTGGACGAACATATTACCCGCTACCGGTGCTCCGTTGTCCGCAGTTTTCTATTCCCTTGCACAATAGCCGGGCCAGAGTTATCTCTATGGGCAAGTACCGGCGGTATTACCCGATCCGGAGAACATAAGAGTATCGGTCATGGTGGATGAAGCATCCCCATCGCCGCAAAGCAAAAACGGCGGAAATCCCGATCGGATGACCCGCCCGAAACGTGCGGCGACACATGGAAACGGGAGTCGAAACCCGGCTTTCTCACGAAAAAATACCGGCCGCTGGCCGAAATTGCGCTCCTATGCGGCCATTGATCTGGGGACGAACAACTGCCGGCTGCTGGTCGCCAAGCCATCAGCTGACGGCTTTATCGTAACCGATGCCTTTTCCCGCGTTGTCCGGCTGGGCGAGGGGCTGGTGGAAACCGGACGGATCAGCAACAGGGCAATGGACCGTGCCGTCGCGGCACTATCCATCTGTGCCGACAAGCTGCGCCGCCGCAATGTCACGCTGGCGCGTTCGGTTGCCACCGAAGCGTGCCGGCGGGCCAGCAACGGCGACAAGTTTATTGAACGGGTGCGGCGGGAAACCGGCATCGCACTGGATATTATCACCGCCGAAGAAGAGGCGCGTCTCGCTGTGTTGGGGTGCCAGATCCTTCTCGAACCGGGTAACGGACCGGCGCTGATATTCGACATTGGCGGCGGATCTACCGAGCTGGTGCTGGTTGACACGACGGGTCCCGCGCCCGAAATCATTGACTGGCTGAGCGCACCCTGGGGTGTGGTTTCGCTGACCGAAAGCGAACGATTTGACCATCAGAGCCCGGAGGGCAGGGAACTGGCATTTGCCAACATGCGCGCGCGCGTCATGGACAGTTTTGCAGAGTTTGCCGAACGGCTGCCGATGGATGCGGACTCCGATTTCCGGCTGCTGGGTACCAGCGGAACGGTCACCACACTAGCCAGCCTGCATCTCAAACTGCCCCAATATGACCGCCGCGTCATTGACGGACTGATCGTGCCCGCAGAGTCGATGCGTGAAATCAGCACGATGCTTGCGTACAAGTCCCCACAGGAACGCGCGGAAATCCCGTGTATCGGTCGAGAGAGGGCCGACCTGGTCGTTGGTGGATGTGCGATCCTCGAATCCATTCTCGACATCTGGCCGGCAACGCGCGTCGGTGTTGCAGACCGGGGTATCCGCGAGGGCATATTGCGCTCGCTGATGTCATCCAACGAACGCCGGCCGGTCAGGTAGGGGTGGAGCCATGAGCAGAGGACGATCCGGCCAGAGACAACGTGTCAAGACCGCCAAGGGCCGCAAAATCGGCTCAACCCGCTGGCTCGAACGGCAGCTCAATGATCCCTATGTCAAAAAGGCCAAAGCTGACGGGTACCGGTCGCGTGCGGCCTACAAGCTGCTCGAGCTGGACGAACGGTTCAAATTTGTCCGCAAGTCCCGGGCGGTTGTCGACCTCGGCATCGCACCGGGTGGCTGGGCCCAGGTTGTGCGCAAATATGTGCCCGATGCTGCGGTGGTTGGGATTGATTTGCTGCCGGTCGATCCGATTGATGGCGTGACCATATTCGAAATGGATTTCATGGATGATGCGGCGCCGGACAAGCTGATTGACGCGCTGGGTGGTTCACCGGATCTTGTGCTGTCGGACATGGCGGCCAATACCGTCGGGCATCAGCAGACCGATCATTTGCGAACCATGGCTCTGGTCGAGGCCGGCGCCTGGTTTGCCATTGAGAATCTCCAAAAGGGCGGGGTTTTTGTCGCGAAGGTTCTCGCCGGTGGCACCGATAACGAGTTGCTCCAGATGCTGAAAAAGCATTTTTCCACCGTCAAACATGCCAAGCCCCCGGCGAGCCGGAAGGGGTCTTCGGAATGGTATGTTGTGGCACAGGGGTTCAAGGGGCGTCAGGGCGCCGATTGAGGCGCCTTATTTTTCGCTGCGGACGGCGGCGATCAACTCTTTGAGCCCGTCATAGCCAATCGCGCCAACGGCGGATTCATTGCCGACGACAAAAGCCGGGGTGCCGGTAAACTGAAACCTGCGGGCCATTTCCAGGTTCTGCTGGATTTCCTCGCGCGCTTCCGGCGTGGCCATGAAGGCGCGGGCGGCTGCCAGATCCAGGCCGACTTCTGTTGCTGCGGCCTCGATGGTCGACGGGGAAGGACGACCGGTTGCGAACATGGTTTTGTGGAACTCGAAATATTTGCCCTGTTTCGCGGCGGCCAGAGCCATCAGTGCGGCGTCATTGCTGGCCTCACTCAAAATGGGAAGTTCACGAAACACCACCTTGATATTCTTGTCTTCCTTGAGCAACCTGTCGATGTCCGCGGTGGTCTGCTTGCAATAGGGGCAGGCAAAATCGGAATATTCCACAATTGTGACATCACCATTGGGATTGCCGGCGAAAGCCGCCCCGGCAAAGGGTGTTTCAATAGCCTCGCGTACCTGATTGATGGCAGAGGCTTTTTCCCGGCTGCGCAGAATTTCGACCGCTTCGGGAATGATCTCCGGGTTTTCGAGAATATACTGACGCACGATCGCTTCAATGGCGGCCTGTTCGTCGGCATTGATTCCGGCTGCCGCCGCCTGTTGCGATGCGTCTGTTCCCGACGTCCCGCCCGATTGCGAAAACCATACGGCTGCCGCCGCTGCAATGGCCAACGTGCCACCTGCCATAATCATCCACTTTCCGTTTTGTTTCTCAGTCATGTGTGCAACACCGTATTTTCTTCTCCCTTTGTCGCAGGAAGGGCAAATTGTCCATGATTGTCAGGAGAAAAGGAGAGAACCAGTTCAGCGCCGTTTTGCAGCCCGCTCGAACTCGCTCTTTGCGATGAGCGAGATATCCTGTGCCCGGATCCAGTCCGGTGTGTTTTCGTCGATGCCGGCCATGGCGATCTGGGAACTGCGGATGGCGCCGCCATAATTGCGCTGCAACAAGGCGCTTTCGGCCGTCGCCAGCTGGGCGCGAGCGGTGTCCCCCTTGCGGGAATAGACCACGCCGAGCTGATACCAGGCAAAGGGATTGCGATTGTCCTTGATCACGGCAGCCTTCAGCACCTTTTCGGCTTCGTCGAAATGCTGATCATCCTCCGTGGCAATCAGCGCGTGCCCGAACAGACTGGCTATCAGGGGATGGTTGTTGGTCAGGTTCACGGCCCGACGCAGGGATTTCAGAGCTTCTCTCGGTCTGCCGGATTCCAGAAGTATCTGGCCTTCGAGTTCGAGGAAATAGGGGTCCGTGGGATCGATTGCGAGAAGTTCCTGAACCTCCTGCAAGGCGCGGTCAGGATAAGCACTTTTGTGCCAGGCGTATGCCCGCGCATAGCGCGCCGGAATCGTCCGGTCGCTCTCCGGAAACTCGCGCAACGTGACCGCGGGCTCCGACGTGAAACCGAGCAGCTTGGCCTTGACCCGCTGGAAGCGTCGCTCAATTTCGGGATCCGGCGGGGTGTCCCATGCCGGATCGGCCTGATAGACTTCGCGCAACAGGGACACGCGTTCACCGGTCAGCGGGTGGGTCCGGCCGTAGCTGTCTTCCTGCGGGATACCGAGACGGAACTCATAATTTTGCAGCTTCTTGAAAAAGTCGATCGAGCCGCGACCGGTGATGCCCGCAGCCGACAGATAACGCGCTCCGGCCGCGTCTGCTGCGCGTTCCTGGACGCGGCTGAAGGCGAGGAACTTGCCAAGCGCCGCTTGCTGCCCGGCAGCCAGAATCCCTGCGCCCGCATCACCCGCGCCGGCTGCAATGGCCGCTGCGCCGAGGATCAGGCTCAGGATCGTGATCCCGGTGGCAGTCTCAATCCCTTCATTGAAGCGGATGATATGCCCTCCGGTAATATGGCCGAGTTCGTGCGCCATGATGCCCTGGATTTCGACCGCACTGTCTGCGGCCGCAATTGTCCCGGAATAGAAAAACATGCGCTGGCCGCCAGCAACGAAGGCATTGATCTGTTTGTCGTTGATCAGGATGACTTCGACATCGTCGGCATCAAGCTCCGACACTGCCACCAGCGGCGCGACCATGTCGCTGAACAGTTCTTCGGTCTCTGCGTCGCGCAGGATCGATTGCGCCGCCACCGGTTGCGCGGCGAATACGGCCAGCGCGAGTAGCGCGAAAAAGAAATACAGCAGCCTGGCGAAATGCCGGCTGGAAGGGGAGGCTGGCAGTGATGCGGTCGCGGAGGTCATGAATTTCCTTTGCCTGGATTCCCGGTAATTTACACGGTTTCCTCTGGCATTGGTAGCCTGAACCTGTGATGAAATGAAACCGGGTCAATCCTCGCGGAGATGATCCGGTTTCACGCAATCCCTGTTTCGACAGCTCTAGCCGAAGGTCCGCTGCCACCACCCCTGACGCGGTGCGCCGTCGGACGATTCCGGGCTTCCGGATTCTTCAGCCGAAGTCTCTGTCGTTTCCGACTTTTTCCGGGGAGATTTTGCCGCGGTTTTGGCAGCGGTTTTGGCAGCGGATTTTTCCGTCGGTTTTTTGGCGGACCTGGACGCGGGCGCCTTCTTTGCCGGCTTTTCCTTGTCTGCTTCCGCTTCCGGCGCTTTCTTGGCCCGGGACCGGGATGCACGCTTCGGCTTTTCTTCGGTTGCGGAATCCGATGCCTCTGCCGTTTCCTCTTTTACCGCTGCAGCCTTGCGGGGTGCCCGCCGCCGCTTGGGCTTTTCTTCCGCTTCGGCTTCGGCAGTCCCGGCATCAGCCGTTTCGGCTTCATCCTTTGTGTCTTCAGCCTTCCTGGAACGACGTTTGCGTTTCGGCTTTTCTTCACCGTCATCATCATCGCTCTTCGACTTGCGGGCCCGGGTCTTTGCGGGCGCCTTTTCATCGGAGTCTGCGGATGACGCCTCACCGGAGTCTTCGGGCTTGCTGTCCGTATCCTGATCAGACTGATCCGGCCCTTTTTCCGCCCGGTCGCCACCGCGGCCGCGGCGGCCCCGGCGTCTGCGGCGTTTTTTGGGCTTGTCGTCACCGGACCGATCGTCTCTGGCCTCGGGACCGTCGTCCTCGTCATCCTCATCGACAATGGGCTCAAATTTGGGCGCATTGGCCGGCGGTCCGCCGGTACCGGAGACTTCCATCCGGGCGCCTTCATCCTGGCCATCGGGCGTGATCTGGACCGAGACGCCATAGCGTTTCTCGATTTCTTCCAGCTCGTGCCGCTTGCTGTTCAGCACATAAATGGTGGCTTCCTGGCTGGCAGTCAGCGTGATCTGACGAGCCTTGCCCTTGGCGGCCTCTTCCTCGATCAGCCGCAGCGCGGAAAGAGCGCTGGACGAAGCGGTCCGGACCAGGCCGGTCCCTTCGCAATGTGGGCAAACCTTGGTCGAGGCCTCCAGCACACCGGTGCGCAGGCGCTGGCGGCTCATTTCGAGCAGGCCAAAGCTGGAAATCCGGCCAACCTGAATCCGCGCCCGGTCATTCTTGAGCGCATCGCGCATCGCCCGTTCGACTTTGCGGATATTGCCGTGCCGATCCATGTCGATAAAATCGATCACGACCAGTCCGGCCATATCACGCAGGCGCAATTGCCTGGCAATTTCTGCCGCGGCTTCGAGATTGGTCTTGACCGCCGTGGCCTCGATGCCGTGCTCGCGGGTCGAACGCCCGGAGTTGATGTCGATGGATACCAGCGCTTCGGTCGGATTGATGACCAGATAACCGCCCGATTTCAACTGCACTTCCGGCTGATACATGGCGGACAGCTGGTCCTCCACGCCATAGCGCTGGAACAGCGACACCGGATCGGCATAGCTTTTCACCCGCCGGCTGTGGCTCGGCATCAGCAATTTCATGAAATCCTTGGCGGCCTTGTAACCGTCCGCCCCTTCGACCAGCACTTCCTCTATCTCGCGATTATAAATGTCGCGGATGGCGCGCTTGATCAGGTCGCTGTCACTGTGGATCAGACTGGGCGCGACCGCACCCAGGGTATTCTCGCGAATTTCGTCCCACAGCCGGGCGAGATAGTCGAAGTCCCGCTTGATTTCAGGCTTGGTCCGCGACAGGCCCGCCGTGCGAACGATGCAGCCCATGGTTGGCGGCAGTTTCAGATCCGCGATGATCGATTTCAGGCGCTTGCGGTCGCCGGCATTGTTGATTTTCCGGCTGATGCCGCCACCATGCGAGGTGTTGGGCATCAGGACGCAATAGCGACCCGCGAGGCTCAGATAAGTGGTGAGGGCGGCACCCTTGTTGCCGCGTTCTTCCTTGACGACCTGGACCAGGACCACCTGGCGGCGCTGGATAACGTCCTGAATCTTGTAGCGCTTGCGCAGAGCCATGCGCTTCTGGCGCGCCTGATCGCTGGCCTTGGCGACATTGCCCTTGCCGCGTCCGCCGCGTCCCCGCCGGCCTTTGCCACCGCGTCCGCGCCGTCCCTTGCCCTTTTTGCCTTCCGCCGCGTCGTTTTCGTCGGAGTCTTCGCCGTCCTTGTCTTCATCGGCGTCGTCGGATCCGGAATCTCCATCGTCTTCGCCATCATCGGAATCGTCTTCGTCATCATCATCATCTGATGCGTCTTCCGAAGGTATTTCGCCTTCGGTGACGTCGATCGTGTCCACGCTTTCGTCTTTTTCGACTTCCACCAGCGCGGTGTCCAGCTCCTCGGTGGCTTCGCTGCGCACCATGTCGGCGGGCGCGTCTTCCTCTTCTTCTTCCTGGGCCCGCAATGCGGCTTCTTCGGCCGCATGTTCGGCTTCTTCGGCCAGCAGGCGTTCCCGGTCTTCCTTGGGTATCTGGTAATAGTCGGGATGGATTTCCGAAAAGGCGAGGAAACCGTGGCGATTGCCGCCATAGTCCACAAATGCGGCCTGTAGTGACGGCTCGACCCGGGTAACCTTGGCTAGATAGATGTTGCCTTTGAGCTGCTTGTGCTCGGAAGATTCAAAATCGAATTCCTCAATCTTGTTTCCTTTTACGACCGCCACCCGGGTTTCTTCCTGGTGGCGCGCGTCGATTAACATGCGCGTTGTCATTCAATATACTCCTGGCATGGCGCGGCGGGCTGGAGCCCGGTGGGGCCATGCGATCATTTGGGGACAACGTCTTCTTGCCGAATACCCCGAATAGGGGGGCGGGCGGCGTCATCCGGTTGTTTGGAAAGGTTTGTGAAAAATATGTGTCTGCAACAACTGCATGGCCCCAGCCGTCAGCCGGGGACTGTCCGATCATGAAAGCACTGCCAGTGGCATGTCTTTCTAAGCCGGAAATGTCATGTCTCATGTCGCGTCAACCTGGTAGTACCGGGTCAATTCCCGGTATCTTGTGATGTTCAGCGGATAAATCCGGTCAACATGGCGTTGGTGCTAGCACCGTCATCGGGGATCGGCAACACAAACTGTCAAAGGGTGTGACACTCATGTTTGTCCCCGGCCCACACCACCTTCTCCGGGTTTATGGTAAACATCCTGTTAACCCTGTCATTTCACGGCTCCTTACCGGTTCATGCTTAATGACCTGTTCATCACGATTGCGGCGGGGACGTACCATATGAATTTTGACTGGACCGACATGACGGCATCAATGCATAAGGTCGGCATGAGTCTGGTCTCCCTCCTCGCAGCTTCAGTCCTTGCCACGCAGCCAGCGGATGCAGCGGGCATCAAGCGGATAGACTCCGGCAGCACCGAGATATTCGTGGCTTTTGATGGTCTCGTGGAAGGGGCTTCCACGTTCACGCTCGCCGGTCCTGACCGGATTGCAATTGATGTCCGGGGTGGTCAGGCAGGTCGCGGCGGCAGGGCTTCGGGTATTGTGAAAGCGGTGCGGCAGGGACAGTTTGATCCGCAGACCGCGCGCATCGTCTTCGACCTCAAGCAGCCCGCGATTGTCACCGGAGGTCAATTCTCTGCCGATGGAAAAAGTCTGCGTCTGAAACTCAAACCGGTGTCGGGTGTGGCCGGGACTGGCGTGCGGAAAAATTTTCTGCCGCCGGCACAATTCCGGGCCGAGCCACCGAAAAACACCTATTCTGTCAAAGTGCCGCTCGGCCGGCCGAAAGACAGTGTGAAACTGCCGAAAATCAGCGGGCCTGACGATCCCGAACGGCCGCTGGTGGTTATCGATGCGGGCCATGGCGGGCATGACCCGGGCGCCATTTCCCCGCACGGGAACCAGCGCGAAAAGGACGTGACGCTGGCCATTGCCAAGGCGATCCGCGACCGGCTGGTCGACAGTGGCCGAGTGCGCGTGGCACTGACCCGCGAAACCGACAAGTTTCTGGTGCTGGAGGAGCGTTACGGCATCGCCCGCAGGCTGGGTGCGGATCTGTTCATCTCGTTGCATGCCGATGCTGCGGGCAATGAAGAGGCATCTGGAGCTACCGTTTACACGCTATCCGAAGTGGCTTCCGACCGCGAGGCTTCAAAGCTGGCCGCGCGGGAAAACAAGTCGAACATTATCAATGGTGTCAACCTCGGTGGTGCCAATCGCGAGGTATCATCAATCCTGATTGATCTGACGCAGAGAGAAACGATGAACGTCTCCGCGGATTTCGCCAAATTGCTCCATCGCGAGGGCCGCAGAAAGATGCCGTTTCGGAACAATCCGCATCGTTTTGCCTCGTTCGTGGTTCTGAAGGCGCCCGACACCCCGTCCGTTCTTTTTGAGGCGGGTTACCTGACCAATCGCAATGATGCGGCGTTTTTGAGCTCACTGGACGGCCGGGCCCGCGTGGCCGACGGAGTGGCTACGGCGATCGAGACCCATTTCGCCCGGAAACTGGCGCAACGGTAAAATCCCGCACCGGATCCTGCATCTGGCACGGCCGGTAGAAGCTGCAAAAATTTACGCGTTATTGGCTGGAAAATCGTCTCAACGGTGCTAGAACCCGCTCCATATGGTCGATGAAAGCGAAAATACTGCCAGCGAAAGCCTGGCCTACAAGCTGGAGCGCAATACCGGAGGTCTGGTAGCTGCCCTGGAACGGGTCTGGCAGAAGAAATGGTTTCGGCTGTTTCTGGGGTTCATGGCCCTGTGTCTGCTTGGCTGGCTTGCGATCTGGGCGCTCTTCGCCCGGGACCTTCCGGATGCAGCGGCGCTACAGCAATATGAGCCGCCGCTGCCAACCACAGTACGGGCTTATGACGGGGAACCGATTCACAGCTATGCCCGCGAACGCCGGGTGCAGCTGGAGTTCGCCGAATATCCGGCACTGCTCGTTCGCGCCTATCTGGCGGCAGAAGATCGCACCTTTTTTGAACATGGCGGGCTCGACTATCCCGGTATCGCCACGGCCATCGTCACCAATATTTCGAACAGTGGCCGGCCCGTGGGTGCGTCCACCATCACACAGCAGGTGGCGAAAAACCTGCTGCTGACCAACGAGGTTTCCTATCGCCGGAAAGTGCGCGAAGCGCTGCTCGCCTACCGGATTGAAGAAGTTCTCACGAAAGAAGAGATTCTCGAGCTCTATCTCAACCAGATTTTCCTGGGACGGAATGCCTATGGTGTCCAGGCCGCAGCCCAGGCCTATTTTGCAAAAGACGTGGACGCACTGGCGCTGCACGAGATGGCTTATCTGGCGATCCTGCCGAAGGGCCCGTCCAACTATCGGCCGGAAAATAACGCGCAACGGGCAGTCAACCGGCGCAACTGGGTGCTGGGTGAAATGCTGGAAAATGGCTGGATCTCGGAAGACCAGCACGATTCCGCCCGGGCACAACCATTGGGGACCGTGCGGCGCTCCGGTCCGCGGTTCGAGCGAGTGGGTGGCTATTTCATCGAGGAAGTCCGGCGGGAACTGATCGAACGCTTTGGCGAGGCCAACGAAGATGGCGAAAGCCCCTACAGCGTTTATTCGGGCGGCCTCTGGGTACGGACCTCGCTCAATCCCGAGCTGCAGGAAATGACCAAGACCGCGCTGCGTAACGGCCTGCTTCGCTACAGCCGCGGCAAGGGATGGGGCGGCCCGATTAACACCATCGAAATTGATGAGGACTGGGCACAGCGCCTGGCATCAACCTTTATCGCGACCGACTATTCCAACTGGCGGGTGGCGGTTGCCATCTCCCGCAGTGGTAACGGTGCGGAAATCGGTTTTTCCGACGGAACGACCGGCCGGGTTGCGAGCGTGCCCGACAGATTGAAAGCTGGCGACATCATCGCCGTCAGCCCGGTGAGCGGCAGCAGCTACCGGCTCGAAAATGTTCCGGAAGTCTCTGGCGGCATGGTCGTGCAGAATCCGCGCAATGGACGGGTCTGGGCGATGCAGGGCGGGTTTGACGACCGGATGAGCAGTTTCAACCGGGCCACACAGGCGGAACGGCAGCCAGGTTCAACAATCAAGCCCTTTGTTTACGCAACCGCGCTGGATCAGGGCATGACGCCGGCTTCGATCATCGTCGACAGTCCCTTCTGTGTGTATCAGTCGGCGGCTCTGGGGCGGAAATGCTTCCGCAATTTCGGCGGTTCGCGCGGGGCCGGAGCGCAGACCCTGCGCTGGGGTGTCGAACAATCCCGTAACCTGATGACCGTCCGCGCCGCGAATGACGCCGGCATGGACAATGTCGTCAAGACGATCAAGACGATGGGTATCGGGGACTATCAGCCTTATCTGGCATTTGCGCTTGGGGCAGGGGACACGACGGTGACCAAGCTGACCAACGCCTATTCGATGCTGGTCAATCATGGCCGTGAACTGCAGCCGACGCTGATCGACTATGTCCAGGATCGCAGCGGCAAGGTGATCTTGCGGGCCGACACGCGCAATTGCGAGAATTGCAACATGCCGGACTGGGACGGCCAGCCGATGCCGCGCCCGCGTCCGGCAGGCAAGCAGCTGATGAATCCGATGACCGCCTATCAGATGGTCAATATTCTCGAAGGTGTGATTACCCGCGGGACCGCTCAAAACCTCAAAAGCCTGAACCGGCCACTGTTCGGAAAGACGGGCACGGCGAGCGGACCGACCAATGTCTGGTTTGTTGGCGGTTCTCCCGACATGGTTGCGGGTGTCTACATGGGATTTGACCAGCCGCGGAACATGGGTGGCTATGCTCAGGGTGGCACGCTGGCAGCTCCTATCTTCCGGCAGTTTGCAGAGAAAGCCATGGCGGGCATGCCGAAGACGCCATTTGTCGCGCCCAGGGGCATCCGCATGGTGCGGGTTGATCGCAAGAGCGGCAAGCGCGTATTTGGCGGCTGGCCAAGCGATGACCCCCGTTCGCCGGTGATATGGGATGTGTTCAAGCCCGAAACCGAGCCCCGGCGGTCGATCCGCAAGGAAGAGCTTCTGGCCCGTCTGGAAGCGCGCAAGGCCCAGCTGGCGGCTGAGCAGGCGGCTGCCCGCGCACGCGCCGCTGACGCCGGGCTTCGCAGCACCGGACCGGCTCGCAACGACAATGAGTTCCTCCAGGAAGAGGGCGGGATCTATTAGGTTCCGCGCCACATGAAGGCGGCGGATATCGCAGCGTCCCAGGGTATCCGCAACGTGGATCAGGGCCAGGCGAGGCTGCTCGCGGACATCACCGCAGATGCTTTTCGCGACGATCCGTTCAACAACTGGCTGTTTGCCAGTTACAAGGGAATGCACCGGACATTCGAGGTTTTGGCACGCCATGTCTATGGCCGCGACGGCTGTTGCCAGATACTGGAAGAGGACGGCGAGGACCAGGCCGCAGCGATGTGGATGCTGCCCGGTGGCAATCTGGACACGCCGCTCAGGGCATTGCCGGCGCTTTATGGCGGGCTCTTTTTCAACGGCGGACTGGGAGCCCTGAAACGCGGCAAGGCGGCGGGGGAAGCGATGGAGGCCCATCATCCGAGCGAACCGCACGCCTATCTGTTTACCGTCGGGGTGAAGGGAACCGGGCGCGGTCGCGGGCTGGGGCGCAAGTTGCTGGCCCCGGTTCTGGATGCCGCCGATCGCACCGGGACGATGATCTATCTCGAAAACTCCAACCCGGCCAACCGCGGCTTTTACAACAGTCTCGGCTTTGAACGTATCGAGCTGTTTCATCCGCTTCCGGAGTCCCCGCCGCTGGAGGCGATGCAGCGGAAAGCTGGCGCTGCCGTATCGGGACAGACCGGCTGATGGCCGATTTTCTGCTGCTCGCCTTCATCTTTCTGATTGCGGGCGTAATTGCTGTTCCGATCGCGTCGCGGCTCGGGCTCGGATCGGTTCTGGGCTATCTGATCGCCGGCATTTTGATCAGTCCGACCCTCAATTTCCTGGGTGTCGATGTCGTGGCGGTTCAGCATTTTGCCGAATTTGGTGTCGTGATGATGCTGTTCCTTATCGGACTGGAGCTGGAGCCGAAACTGCTCTGGGAGATGCGCGGACGGCTCGCCGGTCTGGGCGGAGGGCAGGTTATCGGCACTGCCGCTGCGATCATGGCATTGGCGATGGTCCTCGGCGAGACCTGGCATGTTGCACTGGCGATTGGCCTTGTCCTCGCCTTGTCTTCCACCGCTATCGTGCTGCAGACACTCAATGAAAAGGGTCTGATGCGCAGCGATGGCGGACAGGCGAGTTTTTCGGTGCTGCTGTTCCAGGATATCGCGGTTATCCCGATGCTGGCCTTGCTGCCCTTGCTGGCGATTCCGGAACTGGCGGCCACGGCAGATGCCGGGCATGACGAAGGTCTCAGTCTGGTCGCCGATCTTAATGCCTGGCAAACCGCGCTGGTCACACTGGGAGCCATCGCCTTTGTGGTTCTGGGCGGCAATTATCTGACCCGGCCCATCTTCCGCTTCATCGCCGCGGCACAGTTACGCGAGCTGTTTACGGCCGCTGCATTGATGATGATCATTGGCATCGCCTTGCTGATGTCGCTGGTCGGGCTGTCTCCGGCACTGGGGACCTTCCTCGCCGGTGTCGTGCTCGCCAACAGCGAATATCGCCATGAACTGGAATCGGATATCGAACCGTTCAAGGGGCTTTTGCTCGGCCTGTTCTTCATGACTGTCGGCGCCGGTATCAACTTCGCCTTGCTGATGGATAATGCCGGGCCGATTATTGCGCTGACCCTTGGCTTGATAGCCATCAAGATCATCGTGCTGCTGGTGCTGTCCATGCTGTTCAACATTCCGGGTGCCCATCGTTGGCTGTTTTCGCTCGGGCTGGCCCAGGCTGGGGAATTCGGTTTTGTCCTGCTCGCCTTCACGGACGCCAACGGGATTTTACCAACAGCGCTGGCTGACAAGCTGCTGCTGATCGTGGCGCTGTCGATGCTGCTGACTCCGCTGCTGTTCATTCTCTATGACCGTGTGATCGCCCCGCGCTACAATCGTGAGCAGCACCGGGAAGCGGATGAGATTGACGATATCAGCCCGATCATCATAGCCGGACGCGGGCGCGTCGGCGGTATCGTGGACCGGATTCTGGAAAGTGCGGGATATAAGTCCACCGTAATCGATTTCAGCTCCGAACAGCTCGGCCGATTGCAGAAATTCGGCATCAATGCCTATTTCGGCGATGCCACCCGACCCGACCTGCTGCGCTCCGCGGGGGTCGAGGAAGCGAAGCTGTTGATCGTCGCGATCGATGACAAGGAGCAGATCACGAAGCTCGTGCAATATGCGGTGCACCATTATCCCGACCTGCATGTCATGGCGCGGGCGGTGGATCGCGATCACGTCTATGCGCTGTGGTCAGTCGGCTGCCGGGACATTATCCGCGAGACCTATGACAGTTCGCTGCGCATGGGACGATCGGCTTTTGAGGCGATCGGCATATCGCGCGAAACGGCAGATGAAATGGTCGACATATTCCGGGATGCGGATCGCAAGTCGATGATCGAATTTGCCGACGTATATGACATCGATATTCCGTCCTGGGAGAATGAAGCCCTGCTCGCGAAAGTCCGCCAGCTTCAGGAAGAGTGGGAGCCGGAGCTCCGCGAACAGATTATTGCCGTCCGCAACCGGGACGGGATGCAATAGATCGGCGAACCGACATTGCGGTCAGACGGTTTCCAGTGCCCGGAAACAACTTTTCAGCTCGTTTGCAATTTCCGCGCGGATTCCGTTCGCCGTAGGAATGGCCCCGACAGCAGTGAATGACGTGTGGATCTGGCCGGGTGCCACAATGCCTCGCGCCGGTGTTCCTGCCGCCGCCAGCGCCTCGGCATAGGCCATGCCCTGATCGCGCAGGGGATCAAATTCCCCGGTCACAATGAACGCAGGAGGCAGGCCGGCGAGGCTGTCCGCGAGCAGGGGGGAGGCCCGGGGGTCGCTACGCTCGGACGGGTCGGCATAGTGATCCCAGAACCAGTCCATCAGCGCTTTGGTCAAAACAAAACCTTCGGCATTTTCTGTCATCGAAGGACTGTCATCCGTGCCATCAACCACGGGCGTGATCAGGATCTGACCCCGGATCGCGGGGCCCCCGGCGTCGCGGGCCAGCTGACTGACGACGGCGGCGATATTGCCGCCGGCGCTCCAGCCACAAACGGCCAGTTCTCCCGGAATACCGCCCAGGCTTTCGGCATTGTCAGCCACCCATTGCAGGGCGGCAAAACCGTCATCCGCCGCCGCCGGGAACCGGTCCTCCGGTCCGTGCCGATAGTTGGCAGATATGATGATGCTATCCGAATTGACGCACAGATCGCGGCAGAAGGCGTCATCGGACGCATGATCGCCCAATACCCAGCCACCGCCATGAAAATAAACGGCAACCGGATGCGGACCGGCCGTGTCGGGGCGGTACAGGCGATAATCCAGTTCGCTTGCTGCACCCGGGAACTTCCCGTCAGCCACTTCGCCAACCGCTGGCCCTGGCGGGTTGGCGGCATTCATCGCGACAGAAACTTCGCGGGCGTCTTGCGCGGACAGGGTTTCAAAGGGTGGCAGTTCCATTTCTGCCAGCGCTTCAAGCAGGGCGACAACATCCGGTTGTTGCCGCCGGACCAGGCCGTCGTTGCACTGCGAGCCTTCGCTGCCATCAAACCGGAAACCGAGATAGTCGTCTGCCGCGACATCATCGCAGGCCCGGCGATAGGCCGCCGCGCCTCCGAGATAGGGCAGGCACACGCGGGGCTTGCCTGGAACATTGGCCCCCATGTACCAGGATTTGGCCTTGGGAAAGAGAGTCATGTCGGCGGTTGCCGTGACATAGTCGACCCAGCCATTTTCCGCCGTTGCCGTGGGTTCGATAACGGACAGATTATTGTCGGCCATATAGCCCAGGCAATCTGCAATCCATTCGACATGCTGCTCGATTGACAGGACCATGTTGGTCATCACGGACGGACTGCCCGGACCGGTAATCATGAAGAAATTGGGAAAGCCCTCAACTGTGAGGCCCAGATAATTGAGCGGGCCATGCTCCCATTTTTTGCGGAGGCTCTGGCCATCCCGGCCCCGGATATCCACAGCCATCAGTGCCCCGGTCATGGCATCAAATCCGGTCGCGAAGACAATCGCGTCGAAATCAAATTCCTTGTCCTGTGTAGCGATACCGCTTTCCGTGATCGTCCGGATCGGGTTCTTCCTGATATCAACGAGGTCGACATTGGATTTGTTGAACGTCTCGTAATAATTGGTGTCGAGGCAGGCACGTTTCGTGCAGATCGGGAACTCCGTCGGCGTCAGTATTTCGGCGAGCTCCGGATCCTCGATCTTGCTCCGCACCTTGCTGCGGACAAATTCCGCCAGTGTTTCGTTGGCTTCCTCGTTGAGCAGGATATCGGCAAATTCGGATCCGAGATGCGGAATGGCACCCTTGGCCCAGAGCTCTTCATACCGCTCCTGCCGCTCTTCTTCCGAAACCGTCAGCGCAAAGTCCATGGCCTCCTTGCCGGGCACGCCCACACGGGTCTTGCGCGCTTCGGCGCGATAGTCCTGATAATGTTCGGTGACGGCGAGCTTTTCCGGCGCAATCGGACCGTTTCCGGCGGGAATGGAATAATTGGCGGTCCGCTGGAACACCGTTGTGTTTTCGGCCTGCTCCGCAATCAGCGGGATCGACTGGATACCGGAAGATCCGGTGCCGATGACGCCGACCGTCTTGCCGGTAAAATTCACGCCTTCATGCGGCCAGCTGTGCGTGCGATAAATCTCCCCCGAGAAATTCTCCACGCCGTCAATGTCGATATCCTTGGGCTCGGAAAGGCATCCGGTGGCCATGATGAAGAACCGGGCGGTGACGGTTTCGCCCTGGTCGGTGGTCACTGTCCAGAGGGCATCGTCTTCGTCCCAGACCGCTTTCTCCACTCGCGTGGCAAAGGTGATGTCTTTCCGCAAGTCGAAGCGGTCCGCAACATGCTGAGCGTAGCTCAGGATTTCCGGCTGGGTGGCATATTTTTCTGTCCATTGCCATTCCTGCTCCAGCTCCGGATCAAAGCTGAAGGAATAGTCGATGCTTTCGATGTCGCAGCGGGCGCCGGGATACCGGTTCCAGTACCAGGTGCCGCCGACATCATCTCCGGCTTCAAAGGCGCGCGGGGTCAAGCCCATTTCCCTAAACTTGTGCAGCAGATAGAGCCCGGCAAAGCCGGCGCCTGCAACGACAACATCCAGGTTTTTCTTGGGCATTTCAGTCATTCTCCGCTCCATCTTGCGACTCTGTGGCCGTGTTTGTTCAAAAGCTAGCACAAGGCCTGACCAGACCATAACTCTTAACTGTGGGAGGGTTGCCTGCGAACCATTGTCGCTGTCTATCACTCCGGGTCGGCAGATTCTTCATGACAAGGCGCGGCGAAATCCCTACCATGGTGGGCATCCCCGGGGAGTCCCTGTTTACGCAGGGATTGAGAGCGGAGTGTACCGCGACCCGTTGAACCTGATCCGATTAATATCGGCGGAGGGAGGGAGCGGCAGTTTGAATATTCCCTCGCGGAAAAATTCCGGCCAGCGCTTTCTTCCTTGCAAGAGGAGAGACATGATGGCCAATGCAGACACGATCACTGCCTGGATCACATTCTTCTTTGGGCTCTATGCCTTTGCTGCGGGTCTGGGCGAATTGCGCCAACCTGGTTTCTGGGCCGATATGCTGTCCGATGTGAAGCGCAGCCGGGCGCTGCAGTTTCTCACCGGCATGATCACGCTCGTGCTCGGCGCGACGATATTTCTGGTCAACCCCTTCAACCCCACCGACTGGCTGTCGATCCTGATCACCGTGCTCGGTGTGTGGATCTTCCTCGAAGGCGTGCTGATCTTTGCGTTTGGGGACTGGTTTCTGAACTTTGCCGGCAAGATGATGGGCAGCGGTCTGCGCATCTGGGCAATCCTTTCGCTGGTCCTCGGCATCCTCATCATTTTCGTCGCCCTGTGGCGGCTACAAGTTGCAACATAAGGAAAATATCCATGGCTGATCTCCCCGCAAAAACCGAAATTGGTGTCACAACCGGCCCGATCCGCGGTTCGAAAAAGATTCACGTCGCGGCCCATAGCGGCAGTGGCATTCGTGTGGCGATGCGCGAGATCCTCCTCGAGGGCGGGGAAGATCCGGTCAGAGTCTATGACACCTCGGGTCCCTATACCGATCCCGAAGCGCTCATTGATATTTCCACCGGCCTCAACGAACTGCGCGGGCAATGGATTCGCGGCCGCGATGACGTCGAGGAAGTCACCCAGCGCGAGGTAAAGCCGGAAGATAATGGCCAGCTCGGTCCCGACCGCAGCGGCGGTGTCGATCCGTTCCCCAATGTCCGCCGCAAGGTTTTGCGCGCGAAGCCGGGCAAGAATGTCAGCCAGATGCATTATGCGCGACAGGGGATCATTACTCCGGAAATGGAATATGTCGCTGAGCGCGAAAATCTCGGTCGCGAGCGGCTCAAGGAATATGTCCGTGATGGTGAAAGCTTTGGCGCGTCCATCCCGGATTATGTCACGCCGGAATTTGTTCGCGACGAAGTGGCGCGGGGCCGGGCGATCATTCCGTCCAACATCAATCACCCGGAAACCGAACCGATGGCGATTGGCCGCAATTTCCTCGTCAAGATCAATGCGAATATCGGGAATTCCGCCGTCGCGTCTGACGTGGCCAATGAAGTCGACAAGATGGTCTGGTCGATCCGCTGGGGTGCGGACACGGTGATGGATTTGTCTACCGGCCGCAACATCCACGACACGCGCGAATGGATCATCCGCAACTCGCCGGTGCCGATCGGGACCGTGCCGATCTATCAGGCGCTCGAAAAGGTCGGCGGCGTTGCCGAGGATCTGACCTGGGAAATTTTCCGCGACACGCTGATCGAACAGGCGGAGCAGGGCGTCGACTATTTCACCATCCATGCCGGCGTCCGACTGCCCTATGTACCGATGGCGGCGAAGCGCGTCACCGGCATCGTCAGTCGCGGCGGGTCGATCATGGCGAAATGGTGCCTCGCGCATCACAAGGAAAGTTTCCTCTACGAGCATTTCGACGACATTACCGAGATCATGAAGGCTTACGACATCGCCTACAGCCTCGGCGACGGCCTCCGTCCCGGCTCGATTGCCGATGCCAATGACGAGGCGCAATTCTCCGAACTCTACACGCTGGGCGAGCTGACCCACCGGGCGTGGAAAGAGGATGTCCAGGTGATGATCGAAGGGCCGGGTCATGTTCCGATGCACAAGATCAGGGAGAATATGACCAAGCAGCTCGAAGTCTGTGGCGAGGCGCCTTTCTACACGCTGGGACCTCTCACCACCGATATCGCGCCCGGCTATGACCATATCACCAGCGGCATCGGCGCGGCGCAGATCGGCTGGTACGGCACGGCGATGCTTTGCTATGTCACGCCCAAGGAGCATCTGGGTCTTCCCGACCGCGATGATGTGAAGGTCGGCGTGGTGACCTACAAGCTCGCGGCCCATGCGGCGGATCTCGCCAAAGGCCATCCGGCGGCGCAGGTTCGCGACGATGCGCTCAGCAAGGCGCGCTTCGAATTCCGCTGGCGCGATCAGTTCAACCTGTCACTCGATCCCGACACGGCGGAAGAGTTTCACGACCAGACGCTTCCGGCAGAAGGCGCGAAAACGGCGCATTTCTGTTCGATGTGCGGGCCGAAATTCTGCAGCATGAAGATCAGTCAGGAAGTCCGCGAATTTGCCGGCAAACAGAACCAGAGCGCGGAAGGCTTTATCGCCAGCGAGAAACTCGGTGCCGATACGGCCGCAGCAAGCAAGGCCGCCGCGGAAGAAGGCATGCGCGAAATGGCGGAGAAATATAAGGAGAAAGGCGACCGGCTCTATCTGCCGGCGGACGAGGTGGAATGATTGAAAGCCTGCGCGTAAGCCGCATTGTCGCTGCGTGGATTTCAGTCTTGTGGGCGTCGGGCGCGCTGCCGCTCGCTGCTCCTGCCCATGCCTGGTCGCACGGAGCGCATATGACCACCGGCGCAATTGCCTATGATGATCTGGCGCGCAGCGACGGGGATGTGCTTGTCGAACTGGACAGGATCATTGCGGCCCATCCGCACATTGACCGGCTCCGTCAGCATGCCGAGGGGATAGAGGGACCGGAACGGGTCCGTGTGTTGCTGCAATGGCTGGCGCGCTGGCCGGATGATATTCGCGATGATCCGGAATTCGATTGCTATGAATGCCATTATGAATTGCAGGTCGTGTCCGGATGGACCTGGCTCTGGCCGTTCCGCAACGGGCAGGCCAGCGAAGCCTTTTCCCGGCATTTCGCCATCCTGGCCGATACCGAAGCGCCTTTGCGTGACCGCGCTATTGCCGTCGGCTGGATCGCGCACATCGTCGGCGATATCCAGCAGCCGCTCCACGCCGGACACCAGCTCACCTGGGATTTCATCGGCACCGACCGTGCAGGGCTTGAAGCCTTTGTGCGCAGCACTGCCGGTGAAAAAGCCACGTCGCTACATGAATATTGGGACTATGCCCTGGATGCGGAAGGCGAACCGGAGGCGACCGTGGTGAAGTGGGCCAGGCCACTGCAAACCGAGATCCCGCGCGGCGCAATCAAGGGGCTCGTTTACAGTGGTTCCATCGAACAGCAATTTGCCAATTGGCTCGACGAGAGCATGCTGCTGGCCGGACGCGGCGCCTATCGCGGCACAGCCCTGCAAGCGGTGCCGGAAGGAGAAGATGCTCCGGTCATGACCGCATGGGAAAACCACTTCACCGTGGCTTTGTCCAAACGCCGAGTGGTGACGGGCGGTTACCGGCTGGCGGATGTGTTCCGGGCGGCTTTGTGATCGGTGGGAGAGGAAAGAGCCGAGGGCGGGTAAGTACAGGGCCGCCACCTACTCCCAATCTGGTGCTCTCATCACTACCCTGCTAAACATCCCGCCAAAGGGAGATACATCATGGCACGACTGCTCGACAAAAGCGCGCTGGCAAAAGCACTCATAACCGCACCGGCAGCAATGCTTGCGCTGTCCGCGCCCGCCGCCGCGGAACCGAAACAGACCGTCATGCCGGAAAAACCGGAGAACCGGGTCTTTTTCGATCAGTTCGGCTTTTCCGAAGCCACCATCCACAATGGCACGGTCTATCTGTCGGGAATCATTGTCGGCCCGCCGCGGGAAGGCATGACCGAAGAGCAGGCCTATGACCGGGTCTTCGCCCATATCGGCAAGATCCTCGAACGCGCCGGATCGAGCTGGGACGACGTCATCGACATGACCACCTATCATGTCGATATCGAGCAATCGATGCCGGTGCTGTCGGCGGTCAAGAACCGCTATGTGAAAGCGCCATTTCCGGCCTGGACCGCGATCGACATAGACCGGCTCTTTTCCCCGGACGGGCTCGTCGAAATCAAGATCACCGCGCGCGTGTCGCCGAAGGGGGAGGGGCTGCCAGCGGAGTGAGACTTCCCAGGTTCTTTCGCCGTGGTCCGCCGGTGCTGGAGTTACTGAATGGTGGGTCATGGAAGTGTGCGCAATGCGACGTCGAGCACCATGGCATGTTTGACCTTGCTGCAGACCGGCCAGCGCAGTGCGGCGAGGATATCCCGATTGAGCCGAACTCGGCCATTCGGTTCGACGGCGATTTTCTTTCGGATGATTTCTGTATCCTCGCGGGAGAGGATTTCTTCGTACGGGGTGTGCTGGAAATACCGGTGCACGGCGCTGCTGAAAAATTTGGCTTTGGCAGCTGGTCGACATTGTCACGCAAGAATTTCGACATTTACGTGGCGGGTTTTGACGACGGCGGCCATTATGCAGATGATGGCCCGTGGTTTGGCTGGTTCTCCACCTGGATCAAGGGCTATGTCGATCAAGTCCCCTTCGAGTGCTGGGTTTATCCTCAGCCGGACCGGCAGCGGCCGACTTTTGTAATCGACAATGATGCCCATCCGCTGGCTATGGCACAGGAGGATGGAATTAGCGCTGAGAAGCTGCTGGAGATCTATGCATCATATGGACATGAGGTGAGTTAGCTGGGAATTACCAAAGGAGAAGCACCATGCAGGAACCCTATGAAGATGCGCTCGCCGCCGCCCGGGCGGAACTGGAAAAGGCGCGGGCCTTGTTGCAGCAGGACATTTCCGAATATCCCCATCCGATTTCGGGCTGCGATTATCAATATGTCCGCCTGATCAGCGACCGGACGCGGATTGCCAACTGCCTGCACGCGCTCGACAACCAGCCTTTCGTGGCAACCCCGCGGGTGCTGGAGCCGGCTGGGTAGCGCCGGGAGCACCCTCTCCGCCTGGGCGGTCCTGTCCTCAAAACCGACGGGTGGACGGACGGACGCCCTCTGACTAGGGTTGCCCCGGGTCGTCTTTCCTTTTTGGGAGCATTGACCCATGTCCGATCCAGATCAGCCGCCGGAAATCACCATCGCCGCACCGGATCAGCGCCAGCGGTTCATGCACACAATCATCCTCGGTTTTGCGACCGATCCGCTGGTCCGCTTTTCGACGCCCGGTGCGGATGTCTATCTCGAGGGCTTTGCAGAATTCATGACGCTGTTCGGTGGTCGCGCCTTCGATCATGAGGGCGCCTGGATCGCCAATGACGGGCAGGCGGTGGCGCTGTGGCTGCCGCCGGGCGTCGAGCCCGACGGCGACGCGATGATGGAGCTGCTCCCCGGCCTCGTGCCCGAGGAAAATCAGGACGACATGTTCGGGGTGTTCGAGGGCATGGACAGCTATCACCCGCATGAGGAACACTGGTATCTGCCGCTGATCGCCGCGGATCCCGCCTATCTCGGTCGCGGTCTCGGCGGCGCGCTGATGAAATATGCCTGCGCCCGGATCGATCAGGACGGCAAGCCGGCCTATCTGGAAAGCTCCAACCCGCGCAATATTTCGCTCTACGAACGCCACGGGTTCGAGGTGATGGGCGAGATCCGGTCGGGCAAGGCCCCCGTGGTGACACCCATGTACCGCGCCGCCCGGGGCTGATAGAAGGGTACGGGACAACCGGACCGGGAAGGAAAACAGCCATGATGACAGCAACAGAAAGGAAGACCTGTCGGGCGCTCTTTGTGGCGACGCCAAAGGTGCTGGAGGAAGCCAGATGAAGGACATGCGCAGACTTTCGCTGACATGCGCTGCCCTGGCGGTGCCGCTGTCCCCGATCCCGGCAGCAACGGCGAAAGGGGAGATGGTGTTGCCCGACTATAGCCATGTCACGTCCGCCGCGGCGGCCCGCGCCCTCGCTGCGGAAGGAAAGCTCGTAAAGATCCTGCTGTTTCCCGCCGAATTTGGCGGCGAGGATAGGCCCGGCAATGTCGTTTATGTCCCGCCTGACGCCGCCAGGGCGAAGGATCTGTCAACCGGCACGCTGATCAGGTATTTTGAGGAAGGCCTGATCGACAATCTGACCGTCGATGCGGAGTATAAGGGGGACAGCTTTATTCCCAGCCGCATTCTGATGAAAGCGACGCACAGCAGCAAGGACGGCACGTTCAATCCGACCATCAGCATCTGGTGAGCAGGACCGCCTGACGCCGATCCTCGCCAGGCGGGCCGATCGCTGTCAGGCTCGCCGACAAATAGAGGGGGAGACAGGCAGCCATGACGACAACAGCAGAGAAAAAGACCTACCGGGTGCCTTTTGTCGAACGCACGGAGATGCAGACGCTGGTGCTCGAGCGGGGCCATGCGAAGCTGCTGATGCCGCTGGGTCCCAATGCCAATCATGTCGATGTCATGTATATGGGCGCGTTCACCGTGCTGGCCGAGGCGACCGCCGCCAATCCGGGGATTTCGATACTCGATACGGCGAAATATTTTCCCATCGTCAAGGATATCGCGGTCGACTTTCACCGCATGGCCGCCAGCGATGTCACCGCCGAATACCGGCTGGACGAGGAACAGATCGCTGCGCTGCTCGCCGATCTAGAGCGCAAGGGCAGCGCCGGCTATCTCGCCAAGATCCCGATGCACGACGCCGACGGGACGCTGGTTGCGACCGGGAAAGTGACCATCAAATTGCTGTCCCACCATTGGGACAAATAGGGGGACCAGAAACATGACAGCACCAGACGCCCTGCGATCACGTGGGATGTTCGCGAAATTCGGCACGTTCCTGAAATTCGCGCGCGGGCAGCGGCGCAATGCCGGGCGGATTGCAGGAGAATTGTCGCCGCTCGATCCCGGTGCGCTGGCGCTTAATGGCGGCGAGGCGGAGTGGCAGGACTGCGGCTTTGTCGCCACGAGCGGCGAAAATTTTCAGGTCGCGGTCAGCGGCCATCTCTGGCTCGCCAAACCATTGGCGCTGGGCTTTGATGCGGATCAGGTGATCTGGCTGCGGATCGGCGGCAAGGGTCCGATCCGCAAGGTGCACGGGCCAGAGACGGTGTTCACTGCCTGGGCCGACGGAGCCGTGGAAGTCATGGCCAAGGGGCTCTCTTTCTGGACATCGGACAGCGGCGCCTACACCCCGGCCAAGCGCAAGGCCTCGGCCGGACAGGTCGGCGTGCGGGTCGGCGCCACGACCGCCGCCGCCGACACGCATGACCTGCCGCCCGGCTGGCATCATCACTGGCAGATTGGCGAGGGCCGCGTCTATCGCGCCGCCACGGCCGAGCCGGACGCACCCGCCGACGACACCGCACTGCGCGTCGACACGCATGGCGATGTCGGCATATTATGCTGCGAGATGGAACGCGATTTCGCCCCCGGCCTGACGCTCGGCTGGGACTGGCTGATCGAAAACCTGCCCTCCGCCGTCGCCGAGGACATGGTCTTCACCCACGACTATCTCAGCATCGCGGTCGAGTTCGATAACGGCCTCGACCTCACCTATATGTGGAGCGCCGAGCTGCCCGAAGAATTCGTGTTCCAGTGCCCGCTCGACGGCTGGTGCGACCGCGAAACCCACTGGGTCGTGCGCAGCGGGACGGACGGACTGGGCAACTGGCACAGCGAAACCCGCGACCTGTGGGCCGACTATCCCCGCGCGATCCCGGGCGAGCGGCCGAAGAAAGTGGTCAAGGTCTGGCTGATCGCCAACAGCATCTTCGCAAGGAACAGGGCGGCGGCGAATTTTCGGAGGATTTCGGTGGGGTGAGGGGGGGGGTGCCCAGTTAACCGATCACCCCGGCAGCCACAGCGAGTCCGGCGGCGCCAAAGAGGATAAAGGCGGCTGAAAAAAGATAGCGCTGCCAAGTGTTGAAATCGAAAATTTGCTCTGGTTTTGCGGGATTATAGCGCAGCTCTATGAGCGTTCCGACGTCCCATCGCGCCGACTTCCCGACACTGCCTTTCGAACGGTGCGTGGCCCCGCCGACGGCATATTCGATCTCGGCAAACCAGACATTGCGGTTGCCCGAAGCGTCCGCCGCTCCCGACTTGCGCCACTCGCCAATGTTTCCGACAACCCGCCCCCGCGTGACCGGCCAGTGACGCACAATCCAGGAAAAATGCAGCAGCGAGCCCCAGCCGATGAGGCTGAAAAGAGCGCCAACGAAGGCTGCAAGGAGCGGCTGGTCCATGCGGGGAGGGTAGCGGGGATTGGTTTGTGGGGGGTTAATTGTTGGAGGAAGTATTCTGTGATCTTGATAATAGATCAAGTTTCAATTCGGATTGGAATTGAGCGGCAACTTTTTTAACAGCTTTAGCAATTTTTCATAGTTGGCCTGATTGGCTGGCGAATTTCCAGCCCATTTGCGATATTTTTCTTCGTTAGCAAGGATGTTCCGGCCAAGATGGTAAATGATTGTGATGGCCGTGCTACCAGCCAACAATGTACCGACCACACCAAAGGTCATCATGGAAGCAATAGTTGCACTCGTCACCGTTGCCAACGGATAGGTAGCCACGAACTCGATTGAGTATCTTAAGAAATTTTCAGCATATCCAGTCACTCGCCCTGACAATCGTTCACTAAATTTGTGGGGTGGCAAGGCAAGTTCTACCGCCTGATCGATAAACTCCTTGGTCTCATCACTCACCACTTCTTGCTCGTGTAGTTCTTTTATTCGATCCCTTAGCTCACGAGGTGATACGGAAGTGGCATCGATGTCGGGACCAAGACGAGCGCGATCCATCCGATCTAAATAGGGATCTAAACCCACTAGCAGGTTATGGGCGTCTTGTAAGACGGACAGCTGCAAAATGATTGCGTCATCTACGTAAGGGGTCAGACTATCGCTATTTTCTGATATTAATGCGAATAGATATTTGCGAATTCTCTCGCCTCTCAGCACAATTAAAGAGGGTTTAGCATCATCTAAATCTTGTCCGAGTGCTTCCAAATATAATTCAACAATTGCAGGAGCATCACCTGCAGAGTTACTTCCTCTACATAAATCTAATAAATGGTTAGATTCTCTTATTGCTTCGTTGTAGCGATTGTTGGCTTCTGTATCCTTTCGAAGTCGATCCTTGCCCGCTCCAAACGCAATAGTGATTTTTTGGTCATTGCTAGTCTGAAAAATAGCCGAATAGGGGTTTTGCTTTTCCGGCCTAATTCCACTCTCGCTGGATAAATTGGATGTGAAGTTTGGGTCAGTTAGCTCATTTTTGAATTGGTCAATAGCCGCAGAGACATTTGCAAATTTTTGATCCCACCAAGTACTGACTTGCTCCAACAAGAACTCTCCGATAGCCATATCGCTATTGGGGTTCTGATCAAAACCGCGGTCCATGCCATTGATCCGACGGTCAAACCAAGATGTCCAAAAGCCCAAATTTTCGCTTTGGAAATCAGTTTTCGCTCGCTTCCAATAGTCATCAAAAACGGCTGGTGCCGATTGAAGCCACAATGGTTGATTGAAAATTTCGTTGCCCTTTTCCGATCTGTTTGAAATCAGGAAATCGATATCATCAAAAATTGCCTGCAGATATTTATCAGCGTCAGCTCCGTATTTTTGAGGAGTATCCTCTGATGTGCATTCCTTGACTGCATGATCCACAGTCAATTTTGCGACGAAGCTTGCCGATTGCGCCGTGAATTCAAAATAAGACGCATCATCAGCGTCCTTCGGATCTGGAAACACCGTGTCCCCGAATACATATGCTGTCCGTGCTGCTGAAAGTGCTACGGGTAAGAACATGTGATCTTGATCTTCAAAAGAAACTGGATTGCTTGCATCCACTAGGTTTTTAGTGATTTCTGTTTCGGGCCAAATTTTCTCAGAAAAACGGGATGCCCAAGCCAAGACCAGGGGTCTGAAGATCATCTTACCCCAGTGATCTAAGTCTGATACGGAAATAGATTGTTTTCCAAGTGCCAATGGAACTGAGCGGCAAGCCGACCTAAACAAAACAGCCTTCGCCCATCCTTTTGGCCGATTGGCTAGAAGCGAATCCACAAGTGTGTCTATAGGTCTATCGCGCATCATTGGTTCTATACTTTATTCTTTTCGGTGCGCTCAGTTAAAATCAACAATATTACGTTAGAGCATAGTCGTCCCCTTTGAAATCTTCCACGGCTACCCATCCAACCCACCCTTTCCTACACACCCCAATCCCCTCTACCGTCTGCCCCATGACAGACTCCCCCCGATCCCCCGCCGTCCCGCCTTCAACTACTCCTGATCCCACACCTGACATCCCCGCCGGCCCGCGCTGGAACAAGCGCAAGATGGCGGACTTTCTGCGCATGCTCGCGGCCACGCAGAATGTTTCGGTCGCCGCCAAATCCGTCGGGATGTCGCGGCAGAGCGCGTACAGGCTTCGCGCGCGGCTCAAGGGGGCGCCGTTTGATATCGCGTGGGAGGCGGCCTTTCGCCACGGCTATGACAATCTCGCCCATGCCGCGCTGGAGCGGGCGCTGAACGGGGTCGAGGTGCCGCATTATTATCGCGGCGAGCTGGTCGGGACGTCGCGCCGCTATGACGAGCGGCTGACCGTCGCGCTGCTGGCGATGCGCAACCGGTCGGGCGCGCCGCTGATGGGGCGCTATGGCGCGGCGGCGGAATATTATGGCGAGCACTGGGATGCACTGCTCGAACGGGTGCATTGCGGCCCGGCGGACTGGGAGCGCGAGGGCGGGGGCGATGACAGCGACCGCGAGAGGGAAGAGGAGAATCTGCTGGACTTTCTCAAGGCCAAATATGCGCCGGAAGAACGGGGCCGGCGGTGAGGGGGTATTTTGTTTCATGAAACTGTCACCCTGACCCGGCGAGTGCAAAAGCCTGCTCTTCCACGGGTTTTCGAGGAACCGAGGCAGGGTGACACACTGTCACCTTTGTCACCCTGTTTGCCGGGGTCAGGCGCGGGGGCCGGTGGCGAGGCTCAGATCCTGTTCGCCTTCTCGCGCTCGCGGATCAGCTCCTCGAGCTGGTTCTCGATAATCCCCTGGCTGTCCCCGCCACCGAAGACCGCAGCGCCGCTGGAGAAACTGGTGCCGAAATTTTTGACGATGGCGACCGTCTGGGACAGCCCGGAAAGAAATTCCGCTTCCTCGAGACTGGTGAGGGGATGGATATAGGTGCCCCAGAGCAGGTTCTGCGCGACGCCGTAACGGGCATCGAGCGCGCTGTCGAAATTGGCCTGCATTAGCCGCTGGAGCAGCTCGGTGCTCAGCTGTTCCGACGGGATGATCGGGATCATGATCCGCATCCGTTCAGCGATTGGGTCGGTGACGACAAGGACGATATGTTCGCCGAGCTGGAACTGCCAGTTGTTGCCGTCGGGTTCGATCTCGTCGTCGATTTTCTTCAGCGCCGCGCCGATCATTGCCAGCGCGGCTTTCGCCTCCTCGCTGGGTTCGCGCGAAGTCTGACCGGGATCACTCTGGGCAAATTCCTCTTCGGGCGTGAGGGATTGTTCGCCGGATTCGGCCGGGGCGGCAGGTTCCTCTGCCGCCGGATCGCTTTGCGCCTGGGCGCAGGCACTGGCCAGAAACAGGCTGGAGGCCAGCAGGCCGGAGAGGGGCAGATTGGTGCGGTGGATTTTCATCGGCAGGGTCCCTTTTGCAGGCGAGGTCTGAATTCCGGTTCGGAGACAGGGCAGATTATGTTACAGTTTCCCGGGAAGACAAACAGGACAATCACATGAATCTGCGGAACAATTCCGATCTCCAATGGATCCACTTCACTGATGACAAAGGGCGCTTTGATTACCCGATCAATTATTCGGGGGCTGTCCTGTCGGTGCAGGATGACGGGCATATCGACCTGCTCTACCGGTGGGAGCCGGACAGCTATTGCCATTTTCACCGGCATGTCTGTCACACCACTTCGACGGTATTGCAGGGCGAGCTGCATGTAACGGACGTCGATGCGGATGGGCAGACGGGAGAAAAGCGGGTGCGCATGGCGGGAGACTATGCAGCCAAGGATCCCGGCGATGTCCACATGGAACATGGTGGACCGGACGGGGCGGTGGTGCTGTTCCATCTCTACGCGCCCGATGGAAAACTGGCGGATTTTCTGGGGCCCGATGGCGAGGTGCTGACGACGATTACGCTGGAAGACATGACCACCGGCCGCATCGCGCAGCAGGCGGCCTGAGCCGGCGCTTGTGACACTGCATATCGGCATTTTGGCGCACAGCGCCGAAGGGGCGACATTGTCCTACCGCACGGTCTGGCAGGAAGGCATCCGCCGGATGGGCGAGCATGACCATCCGCAGATCACGATGAGCGGCGGACCGATGGCGCCGACGCTGGAGCTTTGGGAGAGGGGGGACCTCGTGGCACTGCGGCAATTGTTTCTGGAAGATTCCGAACGCCTTGCAGCGGCAGGTGCAGACTTTTTCATCCTGCCCGACAATACCGCCCATATCGCGCTGGAACAGCCGGGTCCGGATTTCCCGATCCCGTGCCTGCACATCGCCGAAGTCGTCGCAGCCCGGGCGCAGGCCGACGGGCGAAAACATGTCGGCGTGCTGGGCACGTCGTGGACAATGGAGGGTCCCGTTTACCGGGATGTGCTGGCACGGCGGAGCCTGGAGCGGACCATTCCCGATGCCGCAGATCGCCGGGTCATCCACGACGCGATATTCGGCGAACTGTGCCTTGGCGAATTTCGCGAGGACACGCGACAGGATTTTGTGCGGATTATCGGTGAGCTGGCAGACATGGGTTGCGATTGCGTGGCGCTGGTTTGTACCGAAATCCCGCTGCTGGTGACCGAAGATGTCTCGCCGCTACCCATTCTGGACAGTACCCGGCTGCAGGCAAGGGCTGCCGTTGCGGTCGCTCTCGGCGAAGCGCCGATGCCGGACTGGTGCTGCGGACCCATAACGGCCTGATTTTATCAACTTGCAGTCACAGGGAATTTTCATGTCCAGACCTCTTTTCAAGGCCACGATCATCGCCGCAGCCGCGATATTTCTTGCGGTATTCTGTCTGGTCGTGCTGCCACCGGTCCTGGTCAGCGGAGATGTTGCAGGTGCTTTCGCTGCTGGCTTCGTCAATCCCTATGCCAGCGGATATTCGACCGACGTACTGGCCTGCTGGGTGATCCTCGCTGCCTGGATTGCCTATGAAGCGAGATCGCTGGGAATCCGGCATGGCTGGATCTGTGCCTTGCTCGGGATCATTCCCGGCGTGGCGGTCGGCTTTGCGCTGTATCTGCTTTTGCGCATGCGACAAATGAACGAAAGGCCAGAGGCGTGACAGTCTCCGCATGGTGATGACATGGATCCGAATTACCCCGATCTGAAATATCCGCACTCCCAAAAAGGGTATGACTGGGAACCGCGAACCGGTCGGGGAAAGCCGGGTTTACATGGCCCGGAACCGGCGCCGCAGCTGCTTCTGACCATTGCGCGTGCGGCACAGCAGGAAAAAGAAATCTGGGAGAATTTTTGCGCCGAAGCGACCTATGAGGGTCCGCTGCTGGACGATGGGAAATTTCAGACAGAGCCGGCAGTCGGGGCCGAAATGCTGGACGCCTTCTATGCCGGACATGTGCAGCGCCACGCCAACAAGGAGGACTATTCGCTGGGTGGCATCTGGCGCCTGACGCAATTGATGCGGGCATGGGCTTCCGGTGTCGTTGCGGTCGATGATGACCAGGCAGCGCTGGAAATGCTGACCCCTGCAGAAGCCGCTCCTGCCCCGTTGACAAGAGGCGAGTCGCTGTGGCGGTCGTTTCGGCTGGTTCTGATCCTTTTGCTGCTGGGTGTCCTCGCAATGATGTATTTCGGATTTATCGAGATATGACGAAACCAGCTGGATCGCGAAGAGTGAGCAACACATGGAAATTTTGATACGCGGCGAAAAACCAGCGGATGAGGCGGTCATTCACGATATTACCGCACGTGCATTTGCGCCGATGCCATATTCCGACGGGGACGAACAGCAGCTCATCGACCGGTTCCGCAATGCCGGTGCGCTGGAATTGTCACTGGTGGCGGAGCAGGACGGTGCCGTTGTCGGCCAGGTGACCTTCACGCGTGCCTTTGCCGCCGATGGTTCAACCGGGTGGTACGCGCTGGGACCGGTCGCCGTGGAACCGGAACTTCAGAGCCAGCGCATTGGGCAGCAATTGATCGAAGCGGGACTGGCAGAGCTACGGAACCGCGAGGCGGCTGGTTGCATATTGGTGGGAAATCCCGAATATTACCAGCGGTTTGGTTTTCAGGGATTCCCCGAATTATGTCCGGACCGCCAGCCAGCAGACTATTTCCAGATATTGCCGCTGGGCGTCGCGGAGCCCGATGTGGTGATTGAGTTTCACCCGTTATTTTATGCCGAAGATGACGGGTGAACAGATTGATTTTGCATGGTCTGTGATCCAGACTGTGCCGAAACAAAGAGACCGGAAACAGAAGAGGGTGGAGGACATAAACATGTCGCAGCTATTGCGTAGCCTGATGATCATGCTGACAGCGGCGCTGATCATCGCTTTGCCGGTTCGGGCCGAAACCTTCACGCCGGAACTCTTTGAGCGCTGGATCGATTCCCGGATCGGTACCGGTGAACCGGTCTACTGGTACAGTATCGGTACCATGCGCAGCTATCCGGACGGCAAGATTCTGGCCCGCATGGAAGGGTATGATACTGCAAGAATGTATTGGCCGGATCCGGCGCGGCCGCTGGTGCATCAATATAATCGCAAGATCTATATTTTCCGCGATCCGGAAACTGGAGAAGTGCTTCGTGAGGTGAACGATGTTCCTGTTGAGCCAGTCGCCTATCCCTATCAGTTTATCAGCTATGAGCTCAAAGACGGTGCGGTAGAAACCTTTGTCGAACAAGGTCGCGGATCGCGCAAAAACCGCATTGGCCCCGGGCGGGACATAACCGTTCGCATGATCGGGGATACCGCGGTTTTTACCGCCCCTATCTATCTCGATTTTCCGGTCGGGCCACCCAAAGATGGCATCGTCTCTCGCTATCAGGCGTTCGAAAATTATGATTTCTTTGTTCAACCTGCAGGATCCGTCAGCCGGCCTCACCAGCTCAGCTGGGTCCGCTACGGAGCGGCACCGCCCTGGGCTGGCGGTGGTCCAAGCATCATGCATCTCGTCACCTGGCGCGTGGACAGTTTCGCCGCTGTTCCGGACAGTTTGCGCAGTTACATTGTTGCAGAAGCGCCGCTTTGGCAGAATCCGCCGGACAATCTCGCAGAGATCCGACGTCTGCAGGAGCCGCAGCAATGAAACTTCGCCCCAGTTTTGCAGCACTTTTTGCGGTTTTTCTGTTGTCCGCGTGCAACTATTTTTCTGATGGAAAGGGGGCCGGAACCGAAATTGACACGCCGGAAAAACTGGCGAAGGCGATGACCGGCCGGTTCGCTTCTGATCCCGACGAAAACGGCAATCTGGTGGAAGACTTCCGTGTTCCTGTCGAAGCCATGGGGCCGGGGGAATGGATCTATTTTCAGCGGAACCAGGGGCCCGCAACCCGCAACGAGCGGCGGGCCTATCGGCAGCGTGTCCTGCAACTGGTACCGGCACCCGGGGGCGGCGTATCGCAGATTACATGGAGCCTGAAAGCACCGGAACTGTTTGCTTCTGCACCCCGCCATCCAGGCGTGTTGAAAGCGCTCGACAAAAAGGCGCTGAAACTGACGATGGAGGCCGGATGTGAGCAGCGCTGGCTTTTCGAAGCCGGTGCCGGTGAGAGCGGTACCTGGCGTGGACGGGTCGATCCGGTTGAATGTACGATCTACTCGCAACGTCGTCAGAAACGCATAGGTATCGGATCGGAAACCCGACTGTCGGCGAATAGTCTGCTGGAGGCTGAACGCGGATTCGATCTGAATGGCACACAGCTTTGGGGCACTCCGGCCGGCGCCTTCACCGAGATGAAGCGGGAGGAATGAAAACGGCCCGACCTGCTTTTTTGCAGACCGGGCCAGTCGGGGAGGAAGAGGGGAAGAGCTTTTCTGCCCGGCAGTCTATTCGCGCGGCGCGAGGTTCCGGAAAAACTTTCGGATCTCCAACTCGAAAAAGTCGCTGCCATCGCCATTGTTGACGATCAGCAAGTCGCTGCCATCCTGACTGCTGCTGGAAGACGAAGGCCGGGCTGCCTGAACGGCCGGCAGAAGCAGGCCCACCCGCTGCTCGCTGCCATTGGATTTATACTGACCGGTGCCCTTGGCCTGAGCGGCCTGGGCGGAAATTCCGAGGGCAATTACGAGGGTGGTGGTAATCAGTCTGGCGGTTTTGCTGCTGGTCATTTTGGTCTCCATTGCTTGAACTTCGGAGCCTTTATGGATGGCCGGACGGTCAGGGCCGGTGATGCCGGTCACATGCACGCAACAAAACGAACAAGCCACTGGAAAGCAAGACAAAAAAACTGTGGTGCAAAAGAAAAATCCGCCGGCATTGCTGCCGACGGATAGTGTATTCCTCCCCAGGAATAGCGTTGTTTGTTGTCTGGTGCCTAGCCGAACTGATTCATGGTGTTGTGGACACCACCAGCCTTCAGAGCGGCTTCACCGGCGAAATATTCCTTGTGGTCATCGCCAATGTCACTGCCTGACATGTTCTGATGCTTCACACAGGCAATGCCTTCTCGGATTTCCTTGCGCTGAACGCCAAGAACATAACCGAGCATGCCAGCGTCACCGAAATATTCCTTCGCGAGATTGTCGGTGGACAGGGCAGCCGTATGATAGGTGGGCAGGGTAATCAGGTGATGGAAGATACCAGCCCGTTTCGACCCATCCGCCTGGAAGGTGCGGATTTTCTTGTCGGCAGCGTGGCCGAGTTCGGTATCGTCATATTCGGCACTCATCAGATTGTCGCGATCGTAATCCGAGACATCCAGTCCCTGCTCAACCATCGCATCATAAACCTGCTGACGGAAATTCAGCGTCCAGTTGAAGGACGGCGAATTATTGTAGACCAGTTTGGCGTTCGGAACGACTTCCCGAATTCTGTCCATCATGCCGGCAATTTGCTCGACATGCGGTTTCTCGGTTTCGATCCAGAGCAGATCCGCGCCATTTTGCAGCGAGGTGATGCTGTCGAGAACGCAGCGGTCTTCTCCGGTGCCGGGACGGAACTGGAAGAGATTGGAAGGCAGGCGCTTAGGACGCATCAGCTTGCCATCGCGGTTCAGAACGACATCGCCATTTTGTGCCGTTGCCGGATCAATCTCTTCACAATCGAGGAAACTGTTATACTGGTCACCGAGATCGCCAGGTTCGTTGGACACCGCGATCTGCTTCGTGAGGCCTGCGCCGAGCGAGTCTGTACGGGTGACAATGATTCCATCTTCCACACCGAGTTCAAGGAAGGCGTAACGGCAGGCACGGATCTTCGCAAGGAAGTCTTCATGCGGGACCGTAACCTTACCGTCCTGGTGGCCGCACTGCTTTTCGTCGGACACCTGGTTTTCGATCTGCAAGGCACAAGCACCGGCTTCAATCATCTTTTTCGCCAGCAAATAGGTGGCTTCTGCGTTTCCGAACCCAGCGTCAATGTCGGCAATGATCGGAACAACATGGGTCTGGAAGTTCTCAACCTGATCCAGAAGTTCCTTTTCCTTGGCCGTATCACCAGCTTCGCGTGCCGCATCAATTCCGCGGAACAAGAGGTTCAGCTCACGGGAATCTGCCTGACGGAGAAATGTGTAGAGCTCTTCAATCAGGGCCGGGACCGATGTTTTTTCGTGCATCGACTGATCGGGCAGGGGGCCAAATTCGCTGCGCAGGGCCGCGACCATCCAACCGGACAAATAAAGATAGCGACGCTTGGTGTCACCGAAATGCTTTTTGATCGAAATCATTTTTTGCTGGGCAATGAACCCGTGCCAGCATCCAAGGGACTGCGTGTAATTCGCGGGGTCAGCATCATAGGCCGCCATGTCTTCGCGCATGATCGCTGCAGTATATTTGGCAATATCCAGTCCGGTCTTGAACCGGTTCTGCAGCTGCATTCGGGATACGGACTCTGCGTCAATGCCGCCCCATGTCCCGCCTTTGCTTTCGATAAGGCTGCTGTTGCTGTCGATTTGTTCCTGATAGGTCATTTGATGTTCCTCTTGGGGAGTAGTTGGATTGGTATGATGTCAATAATTTTTCATCTGCTGATCATCAAAATAAATGAGTCGCGCTGAATTGCGAGCAAAACCCGCAAATAATCCTGTGCTGTTGTCTGATCGGCGATCATATCTTTTGTAAATAAGTAAAAAAATTTACAACAACGTTGGATTGCATGAGTGATGTGCATGACGACAGCCGGTAAATGTCGCAGCGTGTCGCCCTGTTTTAAGGGATCCGGGTCTAATTCAAGGCGGGAATAATCCAGACAAGCGACATCGCGGCCAAAGCCGCAAAAAGAGATATGCCCAGAACCCATCGCATCCCCTGAGGTCGGGATCCCGCCTTTGCGTCGCGTTCATTGATCCGGATTTCGGCATTTCGCTGGTTCATCGGATGCTCCTGACATCTAACCGCATGCCCCACGCCGGAACATAGCACATTGCTGCCGGTTTTTGCAGTGCAGGTTTATTTGAACGGCCAACGGGTTACGCCGCCGACGACCAGCGCCCACCAAACAAAAACCGGCTGAAACAGGAGTCGCGGACCGTGATAGGCCCAGCCCAATGCAGTACCGTCTATAGCGATATCGTTAATGGCATGGTTGATGTTGGCCGGAAAAACACAAACCGCATAGACAGCCAGGCCAATCCCTGCCGCATATCTTATGCCGGGCCACCACTTTGGCGATACGAGAAGCCCCAGACCTCCGGTCAGTTCTGCAACTCCGGTCCAAAAGACAGCCTGTTCAGGGAAGGGAACCCAGTCCGGTGTGATCGCCAGAAAGCCAGCCGGGCTTTTGATATGCAAAATTCCCGCAGCGATATAGAAAACAGACAACAGAAGCCGGAAAAAAATGATCGCATAGCTGTCTTGCGTGCTTCTGGATGTCACGGCTGACGGCCCAATCGGGTGACGTCGGTCGCAGGAAATACTGCTGACCGGCAGAGCGGCAAGAAGTCATTCGAGCCTGCCATGGCAGCAATCTTCTGCCATTGCTTGGCAAAACCATCATTATTGTACCCTGTTGCCGAACGGGCGATAGTCAAAAAGCAGTCCGCTTCACCTGATGTGGCCACCGCGCCAAGCATAAAGCGACCCTGCCCGAAAAACCCCGGCGCAAAGATAATCACCGTCAGCAGGACAAGAAAAGTTCCAGTGATAACCGGCACACCCATTTCTGGTTCATTGTCCCCAGGCTGGCGGCGGTTCATCCAAAGGACTGGAAAGATCGAATTCTACCCGAAAATTCCGGGATTGTTCCGGATCCGTGCGTTTTAACTGATAGGCAAAAATTGCTTTCGGTGTTCCTGGAGGGCTCAATTCCAGTGACCAGATATTCGTGATCGACTGATCAAGTCCTTGTTCTCGAAACAATGTGATCGATTCCTGATCAACCGGAAATGCCTGTTCCTGGTCCGTGCCGCGATTTATGGACGTACCCCCGTAATTGGTGATGTCATCGGGTGTTCCGTCCTGATGCAAATGCCTGTGCTTCAAGGTTAGGGTCTCATCATTTCGTGTGATAATCCAGGTACGAGATCTATCCCAGTCTCCGTCGTCCAGCGCAACATGGAAGGGAATTTCGATTTTCGAAGGCCCGCACTCCGCCACATGCATGAGCATTTTTTTGTCACGCATCTCCTCATCAGCAGCATCACTGGAAACCAGTTGTCCGGAAAAGGTTTTGGAGCAGAGCAGGGACAGCCTCTCAAAGAAGATGTCATGGGGGGAGGGTGTTGGCGGTTCAGGCGGTGTGCGTTCGCATGCCGACAACGTGATGATCGCTGAAAACAGAAGGATGCTGCGTGAAAGTTTGTTCCCCATTCTGGTTGAGTTACACGATCAACAGGAAAGTTGAAATCGTTACCTGCGCTTTTTCTCACACGACATTCATCGCAATGCTGAGTCATACGACCGTGTGCCATTTGCTTATCGGCGATCACGCTGCTAATGACCTGCCAGCTAATCATCGCGTCTTGACGAAATTTCAGTTTCGCGCATCCCTGTGGATCCGCATACTTCTTTTTCCCCTTTCTCGAAATTGGCCTTACCGCTCGAGCGGTGCCATTTGGCCAGCGTTCGGGCATAACTAAACTATGAATTGGAACAAGAATATGCCCACAGGCACAGTTAAATTTTTCAACACTGAAAAAGGCTATGGCTTTATCGCACCAGAAGACGGTGGTGATGACAGCTTCGTTCACATCACTGCCGTACAGGCAGCCGGCATGCAGACTCTGGAGAAAGAACAGCGTCTGACTTATGATATTGAAACCGGCAACAACGGCAAAAAAGCTGCAGTCAACCTTCAACAGGCTTGAGCTGCAAGAAATGCTGAAAGGGCGGGACTGCATTGCAGGCCCGCCTTTTTTATTGTCTGATCCACATTGCCTGTGCAATTGCGGCCAGGATCATCAAATGGGAATCCCATAATGAAGCTTCTAGTCCGCCTTGCTCTTGGCCTCGCAATTCTTCTCGTTGGGGCCTTCTTCCTTTTCAGGACGCCGGATGCGGACAAAGCGGAGATGATCGCCAAATATGGATCCGAGGCATCCCGCTTCGCGCCGGACGGGGCGGGAGGAGAAATTCACTACCGTGATGAAGGAAACAGGGACGGACCGGTAATTTTGCTGATCCATGGCTCCAACAGCCATTTGCAAACCTGGGAAGAGATTGTCCGGCTGCTTGGGGATCGGTTCCGACTGATATCTCTGGATTTGCCAGGCCACGGTTTGACCGGCCCGAGTAGTAATGGGGATTATAGTGCCGATGGCAACATAGCGTCAGTTGTAAAAATTCTCGATGTGACGGGCGTGGACAAAGCCTATTGGATTGGCAACAGCATGGGCGGATGGGTTAGCTGGAGAGCCGGGCTTGCCGTTCCGGACCGCGTTTCCGGTCTGGTCCTGATCGATTCATCCGGCGCGCAGACAGGCGAGAAGATCAAGCCATATCTTGGTGCCAGACTGGCCCAGTCGACCATTGGTCAGTGGTTGCTTCCGCAGATCACGCCCAAGTTCCTGGTACGATCTTCTTTGGAGGAAAATTATGCTCAGCCTGAGCGTCTCACCGACGAAATCGTAACCAGATATCATGACATGTTGCATTTCCCGGGAAACCGATACGCTACGCTTGAGCGCGGAAAGACGCCGCGACAACCGGAAATGTGGAACCAGGTCGGATCGCTGGACATGCCGGTGCTATTGCTTTGGGGCGCCCAGGACAGGGTGATACCGGTGTCCCATGGCGAGGCCTTTAGAAAGGCAATCCCTGGCTGCAGACTGATCGTTTACGATGATGCGGGACATCTTCCGATGGAAGAAACGCCCGAGCAGGTTGCGCGAGATATCCGAATATGGATTGACGAGGTTGAAGCCTCCACTGAGTCAGCGACCACCGAAGCGGAAGCAGGCTAGTGGTCTATGACACCAGCCTTGCGAAGTTCCGGATCCAGCCGGCCGGTCAACCAGAGCCCCCACATCTTAAAGTCGGCAATCAGCGACCAAAGCGGATAGGTAAAGGTCGCAGGCCGGTTCTTCTCAATGCGCCAATGCGACAGCCAGGCAAAAAAATAGCCGGCCAAGGGCATCAGCCAAAGTAGCGACCAGCTTGCCGTGACAATGGCATATACCGCAATTGCCACGACCAGGCTTGTTCCCGCATAATGCATGTTCCGGGTAGCGGGCTTGGCATGTTCCTGGAGATAAAAAGGCCAGAATGTTTCAAAACTCTGATGCTCTTTTTTCCGGTTTTCTGACATTTTTGGTGTCCCTGTCATGTGTTCCAGAAGTCTATATTAGCTGAGCATCCAGCTCCGGCAAAGCCCAATCTATCGGTGCCATTCCTCGCGACTCCAAAAAGGCATTGGTTTGACTGAAATGCCGGCACCCGAAGAATCCGTTATGTGCAGACAATGGCGATGGGTGGGGTGCCTGCAGTACCAGATGCTGACCGCCCTGATCGATACTCCGGACAAAAGCAGCTTTTTTCTGTGCGTAGCTGCCCCACAGCAGGAAAACGACCGGCTCGGCCTTGTCAGCGATAAGGTTCACGATAGCATCGGTGAATTGTTCCCACCCCTTGCCACGATGCGAGGCTGCTTCCCCATTGCGTACGGTCAGAACACTATTGAGAAGAAGGACACCTTGCCGTGCCCAGGATTCCAGATATCCGTGCCCTGGTCTCGGGATATGGAGGTCACTTTCCAGTTCCTTGTAGATGTTCACGAGTGAGGGTGGCGGTCTCACCCCGGGTTGTACACTGAAGCACAGTCCATGAGCCTGACCCGGGCCATGATAGGGATCCTGACCGAGAATCACCACACGCACATCACCAAGGGGGGTCAGGTCGAGAGCGCGGAAATACTCCGAACCTTTCGGGAATATTCGTTTCCCTGCGGCTTTTTCGGTGATCAGGAACTCTTTCAGTCCGGCCATATAAGGTTTGGCAAATTCCTCACTGAGGGGAATTTTCCAGCTGTCATGCAATTTGACCTGATCATTTTTTGTCATGATTTTTCGATAGCAAACCCCACCTCATTGGCAAACTTGCGAATCCAATTTCGTGACTTGAAAAATCCGTCTTTACCCATTGCAGTAAACCGCTATCCTGAAAGGCTGAAAAACAAGAGATCCAATGTCATGTCCGATACCCCTGTACCCGTAATATCCACCACCGGCCTGTTCACCCCTGAAAACAGCATCAGCAATGAAGAACTGGTGGCCAGCTTCAATTCCTATGTTGAGCTGCACAATCGGGAAAATGCCGATGCGATAGCGGCGGGGAACGTTGCCGAACTACAGCCGAGTTCCGTCGAGTTTATTGAAAAAGCATCGGGTATCAAATCGCGTTTTGTACTGTCGAAAGAGCCTATCCTGGATCCTGAAATCATGTGTCCAAGGCTTCCAGAACGACCAGATGACGAGATTTCGATCCTCGCCGAGATTGGTGTGAAGGCCGCGCAGCAGGCGCTGGCCAAAGCCGGCCGGAAGCCGGAAGACGTTGATGCGGTATTGTGCGCCTGTTCAAATCTGCAACGCGCCTATCCGGCGATAGCGGTGGAAATTCAGGACGCGCTGGGCATGGGTGACGGCTTTGGCTTCGACATGAATGTGGCCTGTTCTTCCGCAACCTTCGGCCTGCAGACAGCTGCTGATTATATCCGGTCGGGAAGTGCCAGGTCGGTTCTGGTGATCAATCCGGAAATCTGTTCCGGCCATCTCAACTGGCGCGATCGTGACAGCCACTTCATCTTCGGTGATGTTGCAACGGCCATATTGGTGGAAGCAAAGGACATTGCTCCGGCCAGCCATTGGGAGATTCTGAGCACCAAGCTCAAAACCCAGTTTTCCAATAATATTCGCAACAATTTCGGTTTCCTCAATCGCACCCACCCGGAGAGCCGGGATGATGCGGACAAGCTTTTTGTCCAGGAAGGGCGCAAGGTATTCAAGGAAGTGGTTCCGATGGTTGCCCAGATGATCATCGATCAGGCTGACGCTGTGGGGCTTGAGGGTAGCGATTTGCGGCGGCTTTGGCTGCATCAGGCCAATGCAGGCATGAACCGCATGATTTCTCATCGCGTGCTGGGTCGCGAGGCCAATGATGATGAAAGTCCGACCGTACTCGACACCTATGCCAACACCTCTTCCGCTGGCTCGATTATAGCCTTCCACAAACACAATAGAGATCTCAAAGATGGAGATATTGGACTTATCTGTTCATTCGGTGCAGGCTATTCTGCCGGCACGGTTTTTGTGCAGAAGGTAGGCTGAGAAGGAGTGTTGGGATGACGATGACAGGGCAATGTCTGTGTGGAGCAGTCTGCTACAGTGTGAGTGGTGAACCGCAAATGGAAGGCGTTTGCCATTGCAAGAATTGCCAGCGTCAATCCGGAAGTGCTTATTCGGTATTGTTCGCAATTGCCAATGATCAGCTGACGGTGGAAGGTGAGCTAACCACTTATGAGGATACGAGTGGCACCGGCAATACTGTTGAGCGCCACTTTTGTGGCAAATGCGGATCGCCCTTGTTTTCGACCCTGCCAACTCAGCCAGGCATGACCTTTGTGAAAGCAGGGACGCTGGATGATACCAGCCACCTCAATCCGCAAGTGCATTTCTGGACCAAAAGTTCACAGAACTGGGTGGAAATCGACTCCAGCCTGCCCCAGATGCCCGGTAATCCGGGTTAGTATATTGACCAGCAAACGCGCATGGTTGCTGGACAAGGCCCTGCGTTTTGCGGGCGCAAAAGCCTATTTCTCCAACCCTGACAAGCTCAGAGCCCATGTGGCTCGTCAGCGAAAAAAGAAACTGGCGGCTCCCGGCAAAGCGCTACGTCGCAAAATGCATGTGCGGCAGTCCGAGAAGGCCGGGCATCCCGTATTTAAACTGAGCTCCCGACCAGACCCGAAACGCTATATTCTCTATATCCACGGCGGTGCCTATGTACTTGGCATTCAGTCCGTATACTGGAAGTTCCTCTCCGAAATCACCGACAAGACAGATGCCGAAACAATCGTTGCCTGCTATCCGCTGGCACCGGAAAGCGACTGGCGATCCAGCTATGACTGGATGATGGCAGTCTACGAAGATTTGCTCGCCAGGACGGACAGCGACAATGTCACGATCATGGGCGACAGTGCGGGGGCAGGATTCACCCTGGGTTTCACCCAATTGTTGCGAGATGAGGGGAAGGAATTGCCCGGCCATCTGGTTTTGCTTTCTCCCTGGCTCGATGTGACAATGACTGACCCGATGCAACCGGCTATCGAACAGAAGGACCGCATCCTTGCAAGAGCAGGATTGAAAGCAGCCGGTGAATGGTGGGCAGGCAGTTCCGGGAAAACTGACGCGAGTCCGGTCAGCCCGCTGTTTGGCGATATTGAGGGGCTGCCTCCGATTTCCGTGTTCACCGGGACGTTTGACATTCTTTGGCCGGATGCAAGAAAGCTCAAGGAAAAAGCCGATAAGTCAGCAGTGGCAATGGATTATTACGAGTATCCGGCTATGCAGCATGTCTGGATGCTGTTTCCGATTCCGGAAGCCAAGGCGGTCAGAGAGACTATTGCCAGTCAGATCAGGCGATCAATCTAGGCGACAGGCCGGGATTACTTATATGAATCACTGACCGGCACCTAAACAGAAGGGATTTTCATGCTTCAAACCAAACGGAGTTATCTGGCCATTGGTTCAGCACTTTTGCTTGCCTCCTGTGGTGTTGAATCAGATTTGCCCGAATCTGATGAATCGTCGTCGACCGCCAATGCGACCTCCGAGACCATAGTGGCGGCCGATGGATTGCAACTTCGGGCTGCCGGAGAGGCGGAACTCATTTCTCTTCCGTTCGGAACTCCGATGGCAAAAACGGTTTCCGCAGTTTCTGCGCAGACCGAGATCGAAGGTATCGCGTCTGCCAACGACGAATGCGGTGCAGGACCGATGCAGTTCGTTACGTTCGGAGACCTCAAGCTGAACTTCCAGGATGAAGCTTTTGTTGGCTGGTTCATCGACGGCGCGTCGCCCATCGTCAAGACTCCAGAGGCTGTGGGAATCGGGTCCATTCGGGAAACAGCCGTGGCGCAAATGCCGATTGTGATGCAGCCCGACAGCACGCTGGGTAACGAGTTTTTGTCAGATCGCGGAGCAGATGGTTTTATTGGCGGTTTTCTGTCAGGAACGGACGGCAACGCTGTCGTGGAATCTCTTTATGCCGGAACCAACTGCTTTTTTCGCTAACAGCTAATCCTTTAGCTGGCGGCCCCTGGCGATAACGGCCTTGCGACGGTCTTCGACTTCCTGGGCAGAAACATTGTCGTTCCAGGCATCTGTTGTTTGTTTCTCCAATGCGAGAGCATCCTGCAAGTTCCGGCCGAAACCGTCGAAAATCAGTTTCTTGTAAGCACGCAAAAACTTGCCATCAATTGTGGTCATGTCCTCGGCGAGAGCCTGTGCTTCGGGCAATAGGTCCTCTGGCGCATATACGCGGTTCACCAGGCCCCATAAACATGCCGTTTCGGCATCCAGGAACTGCCCGGTAAAGCTGAGCTCGCAGGCTCGCGACAAACCAATCGTACGGGACAGTTTTTGCGACAGCCCCCAGCCGGGAATGATCCCGATACTGGCATGGGTGTCGGCGAAACGGGCGCGGGAAGATGCAATCCTGATGTCGCACGACATGGCGAGTTCGAAACCGCCGGTGATCGCAACCCCGTTTATCGCACCTATGACAGGAACTTCGATCTCCTCAATCGCCCGGCAGGGGTTGCGTACGGGATTTTGATCCGTTGCAGCTCCGAGACCATGTTGTCCGAGTTCTTTGAGATCAAGGCCGGCGGTGAATGCCCGGTCACCGGCACCAGTGATGATAGCGGCCCGAATATCCCTGTCTTGCCGAATGTCCTGGCAGGCATCATATATTTCACCGCGCATGGCATGAGACAAAGCATTCATGGCTTCCGGTCGGTTCAGCGTGATGGTTGCAATGCCATCGGATTTGTCCAGCAACACCAGTGACATCAGTCGTCATCCCCGGATTCATATTTTTCCGCGATTTGCGCTCCGAGTGCGGCAGTCATTTCGAACAGCTTCTCCGGATCGGACTGTCGCATTTGCGCCAGCATGAGCTCTGGTCCTTCGGCGATAATCAATTCCGGTTGATTGGAACGCACCGCCTCCAGAATCTGGCGCGCGCATTCTGATGGTTCCATGCCATTGTCGATGACCGCATCCGACTTGGCTCGGCGCGTCCCGTCCTTGGTCAGGGCATTGCGGGAGACATCGGTGCGGATCGAACCAGGCAGGATGTTCGTAACATGGATATCATGCAGCTTTTGGGTCTCCGCGCGCAATGCATCAAGATAACCGATCAGTCCGTGCTTGGCCGCACAATAGGCTGTTCTGAGCGGAACCCCGACACGCCCTGCGACCGAACTGATGCCCACTATATGTCCGCCGCCTGATGCGATCATGTGGGGCAGGAGCAATTGAGTCAGCCAGATCGGTGCCAACAGGTCGACGTTGATGATCTTGTGGTGGACGTCCGGATGGGTATCCAGCGCCAGGCTGCGCTGGCTGATCCCCGCATTGTTGACGAGAATATCGACGCTGCCTTTCCAGTTTTTGGCTTCGTCAACAACGCCCGGCAAGGCATCATAGTCTGTCGTTTCAAACGGAAGGACAAGAGACTCTGTCGGGATGCAGTCGGCAACACTGGTCAAAGCCTCGGTGCGTCGCCCCGAAAGGATCAAATTTGCACCGGCATCGGCAAAGGATCTTGCAAGTGCTTCACCAATTCCGGAAGAGGCTCCGGTGATCCATACAGTTTTGTTTTTGAATTCTGACATCAATAATCCCCGAAGAACATGCTCTATTTGGTGGTTTTCGGAGCCTCGTCACCCAGATCTTCAAACCAGGCTTCCACTTCCCCGTTGAGTTTGATCAAAAGGGGGTTGCCTTTGCGATCGAGGGTCTTGCCGGCCTGAACCTTGACCCACCCTTCCGAGACGCAATATTCCTCTATGCTGTGTTTGCGTTCACCTCGAAAATTGATCCCGATGCCCCTTGCAAGCAAATCACCGCCATAGTGCGGGCTGCGGGGATTGATCGCGAGGCGGTCGGGAGGTGTATCGTTTCCGGAACTCGTTGCGTTTTCGGATTCAGTCATGAATTCATACTTTCCTTTTCATTTGGCCATCGGTTTCTTTGGCCAAATTGCGATTTGTGCTCATGTCTGCTGTCCCATTAAGGAGAACAGGTGATTAACGAAGCCAGAACTATGTACGGTGACCTGGCAGTTGTTTTGACAAGCTGATCAGATGTTTCCTGCAAGAAGCAATCAAGGCCATCATGATCGATATCTTGACCATTGTTAGCTAAATACGTTCTCGACATCCAGATTTGTGTCAAGCAGCGAACTGTATATCGCAGCCGGGACAAGCAGATAAAATATCATCAACGGGACAATTGCAACAACACCGAGGATAATCCCTATGGCTACGGACAGATTGATCAGGAGGCCGGCGACAAGTGCGATGATCATATAGACAACGAAGAAAGCGACAGAAATCAGAAACAAATACAACATCAGCATGAGGCTGTTGTTTTTGGTTATCTTCCATGATTCCATCATTGCGCCGAACGGGTTGTAGCTGCGATTGGCGGCCATTATCGGACCTGTTGTTCCGAGTCTTGCGAACAGGAAAAGCATTGTGCCAAGAAGGCCGATATAAAGAAGGACCATGAGACCAACGGCGCCAGCACCGGCACTGTTGGAATCAGCACCGACAGCCCCGAATAGCGCTACTCCAAAGATTGCGAAAACGATCCCAAAAACAATCGTGAAAGCGATGTATAAAACTATAATGGCAATAAATGCGGGCATTGATGCGACAAGTCCATAGACAAAAGCGCCTCCGATTGTTTCATCCTTTCCGGAAAGTACCACTCTCCAGGAAATGAAATAGCCTGCAATGGAAAGCAGGAATACCCCCAGGCTCACCAAGCCGAGAAAGCCGAATCGGCCAGCCATCATGGCTGCCATCGCTTCTGGATCTGCCTCCGTCGGATTGAACAATGATGTCGAAACACCGCCAAACAGCGAGAAAAAAAGCAGTGCCATGATCAGGTAGGTCGCAAAAAGTATCAGGCCTACAACGATACCGTGATCTTTGACCATGTTTATGTTGATGGTCCAGGCTTTGGCCATATCAAATTTCTGCATTCCTCATCCCCCTTGTTATGATTGATTTTGGGGAAGCATGTGAAGCAAAGCAACCCGTTTTGATGTGATCTTTTGTCGCGCAAGCTGGATAAATTGACTCATCCGACCGCCATGTCGAGATCACTCAACCGGAAAGCAGGACAGATCATCGGCAAATTCCACCGGTCCAGTGTAGCTTTCCCGGATAGCTGCCATCACCGCGTCACGGTCATCCAGCGCGCGCTGCATGTGATGGGTGAGGACGAGTTTTTTGGCACCGGCTGCCCGTGCAGCTTCACCGATCGACCGGCCATCGCGATGCAATCCGCGCGGTTGTCCGTCGGCCATGGAGATGGCGTTGTGCATCACCATGAGGTCTGGTTGACCATTACGTGTTGCTTCGACGAAGCCTTCGCTAAGGAAGCTCTGGTCACCGGCAAACAGCAGCCTTTTTCCCTTGTGCCGAACCACGAACGCAAGTGCTGGCACTTCAAGATGCTTTACGGCGACGGTATCGATATCCACACCATCCAACCGCCAGACGGCCTGGAGATAATCGCGGCTGGTGACGATATTGCGGACGTTTAGCCGGGGCAGATCGGCGCTGCCATCGAGATAGGGAGCCAGATAGCGCAAGGCTCCTTCAGAGCCCACATAAGCGGCCAGCAATTCAGAGGTTGACGGGAATGTTTCTGATCCATCAGGTCCGGCAATGAGCAGCAGATCCGTGCGTCGGGAAAAACTTCCGGCGTTCAACAGGCCCGGAAGGCCCCCAACATGATCCCCATGAAAATGAGTGAGCAAAATTGCCGTCAGATCTTCGAACCGAGCACCAGCTTCTCCAAACCGGACAAAGCTGCCCGGACCGGCATCAATCAACACGCGGGCCTTGCCATCGATCCAGACAATGTTGCTGGATCCGGCGCGGTGATCATCGGCGATGGGACCACCAGATCCCAGAACCTGCAGAGCCAGAGGATTTGAGGCACAGCTTGTCGGCTCCACCACTTCGTCGCCGGCGGTCGAACATGATGCCAGGCCCAGGATCATGAACAAAGCCCGGATTGCGCTCCTGAAGGAAATCATCATGGCGTCATCCTGATCCAAAAGGACCCGACTTGCAATTGCTCGTGTCACTGACGGTGGCAAAGCGGTGCGGTTGCGCGCATCAACGCCGTCATCTCGCTGTGGGTGACGACGCCCAGTTCACGCAGCTCGATATCCCGGAGAACTGCTGATTTCCCCCAAAAGCTGGTAACAGGACTCAGGCCGCTTCCGCTTTTCGGGCGGCTTTCTTGCGATCATTGGGATCCAGATACCGTTTCCTCAGCCGGACATTCTGCGGCGTGACCTCAACCAGTTCGTCATCGTCGATATAGGCGATGGCCTGTTCCAGCGTCATGATCGTAGGCGGAGTCAAGCGCACAGCATCGTCCTTGCCGGTAGAGCGGAAATTTGTCAGCTGCTTGGATTTCATCGGATTGACATCCAGATCGCCGGGCTTTGCATTCTCGCCGATAATCATGCCTTCGTAGACAGGGGTCTGGCCGCCAATAAACAATATTCCGCGTTCTTCCAGTGCGTTGAGTGCATAGGGCATGGCGGTCCCGGTGCCATTCGAAACCAGAACACCAACCGGCCTGCCATCAATCGCGCCTTTGTACGGGCCATATTTCTCAAACAGGCGGTTCATGATTCCGGTGCCGCGCGTGTCTGACAGGAATTCTCCGTGATACCCGATCAAACCGCGAGACGGTGCGGAAAAGGACAGGCGGGTCTTGCCGCCACCTGAAGGCCGCTGCTCAGTCAGTTCCGCCTTGCGCCGCTGCATCTTGGAAACCACCGTGCTGGCATGCTCATCGTCCACGTCAATCACGACTGTTTCATAGGGTTCGGTGCGCTGGCCATTTTCTTCGCGGTAAAGAACGCGGGGCCGGGAAATGCCGAGTTCAAATCCTTCGCGGCGCATGGTCTCGATCAGGACGCCCAGCTGCAGCTCGCCCCGTCCGGCCACTTCAAAACTGTCCTTGTCTGCACTTTCGGTAATTTTGATGGCGACATTGGATTCTGCTTCGCGCAACAAGCGATCGCGGATCACGCGACTGGTAACCTTGTCGCCTTCGCGGCCGGCGACCGGACTGTCGTTCACTGCGAAGCGCATCGACAGGGTCGGCGGATCAATCGGTTGCGCTTCCAGCGGCTCGGAGACAGACGGATCACAAATGGTGTTTGCGACGGTTGCTTCGGTTAGTCCGGCGAGTGAAATGATGTCACCAGCCTGGGCGCTTTCGACCGGTACGCGTTCCAGACCCCGGAAAGCCATGATTTTGGTTGCGCGGCCACTCTCGACCACATTGCCGTCCATATCCAGCGCGTGGATTGGAGCGTTGATATCAATCTTCCCGCTTTCCACTTTGCCGGTGAGAATGCGACCAACAAAATTGTCCCTGTCGAGAAGGGTTACAAGAAACTTGAAGGCGTCGTCAGGATTGACGTCTGGTTCGGGGACATGATCGATTATCGTGTCGAACAGAGATGACAAATCGCCGTCCCGTACTTCCGGCGTGTCGCCGGCATAGCCATTGCGACCGCTGGCGAACAGGGAAGGGAAGTCGAGCTGCTCGTCATTTGCATCGAGGTTGACGAACAGGTCAAACACTTCGTCGAGAACTTCCTCGGCCCGGCCATCGGGTCGATCAATTTTGTTGACCACCACAATAGGCTTCAATCCCAGCGCCAGCGCTTTGCCGGTGACGAATTTTGTCTGGGGCATGGCACCTTCGGCGCTGTCAACAAGCAGAATAACGCCATCGACCATTGACAGGATCCGCTCCACCTCACCGCCAAAGTCGGCATGGCCGGGCGTGTCCACGATGTTGATCCGGGTACCTTTCCATTCGACACTGGTGCATTTTGCGAGAATGGTGATGCCGCGTTCTTTTTCCAGGTCGTTGCTGTCCATCGCGCGTTCTTCGACGCGCTCGTTGTCGCGGAAGGTTCCCGACTGACGGAAAAGCTGGTCCACCAGGGTGGTTTTTCCATGATCAACATGGGCAATGATTGCAATATTGCGAAGCGACATAAGTTTTCTGCCAGAAAGAGGGGCGGGCGGTGGTTGCTCCAATGCCCGAAATTGCGGGCGCTATAGCGGTGTCACTACCGCAGTGCAACATATGCTTTTACTTGATCGCTCGCGCCAGCTTCTCCGGATTGTACAGCGACTGCGATTCCAGCCTGATGAGTTCATCGCGCAAGGTCGAAAAATCTTCGATGACTTCGCCTATGGGCAAACGATTGTCGCGTTGCTCGTTTGCCAGACTGCGCTGAACCAGCATCAGATCAAGACTGAGCTTCTTCAGAGCTTTGCGCTGCCGGGACAGGTCTGGCGCAACATAGCGTTCATGGATCAATCCCAGTTGATGCCGGGCGCTCGCGAGAAGCAGATGCAGCACATCATCCGCAAGCCGCGCTTTTCCCTGTTCAACAAGCATCAGGGCCTGTTCAATACGACCAAGCGGGTTCTGCACGGTGACCGGCCGCTTTGTTTTGTCACATCCGTCACACAGGGCTCTTATGTAGGACGAAAGTGCAGCAAGCACGGCGTCACTGGGTTCTTCACCGTCAAATTCCTCAACAATCAGCGCCCGGACAAATGTTTCGAGGTCCGGTAGCTCAGCTAAGCGAGACACTTTGCCCGGTTTGGCCAGATCGGGAATCCTGACGGGATTGAAGGTTCCATCCCCGCGTTTCGAGCTGAAGAAGCTGTGCGTAACATCGGCGGTGCCGGGTGCACCTGATACTCCGGGAAACTGGAAATGCGGGTTGTCCCTGCCGTTGGTGTGGCAACTGCCACAACTCAGTCCGGCCTTGGCCGCTTGCCCTCCCAGCAATGTCGGGGTTTCGAACAGGGCGCGGCCAATGGCAATATCCTGACTTTTGTCAGCCAGAACCGCCGAGAGCCGCAAACTTCCGATCGGTTCAGAGGACAGGGCCTCGAACTCCTGGCCCGGAGCGATCCAGCTCAGGGCCCGAAAAGCCGGTTTGTCGGCGGCTTGAGCAGCTGCAACACCGCAAAGCGTCGCGACAATCGCGATCAGGAGGTTTTGGCGTTGTCGATCCACTTGCGCAGTTCATCCGCTTCATGACAACCAAAACTGCAGAGCTCTTCAATCCTCGCCAGATGTTGTCTGGCGCCATCCAAATCCTGGCGTTCAACCTTTAGCTCGCCATAATATTCCAGTGCCCCCAGATGATCGGGCGCCACCGCCAGTGCGCGCTGATAATAATCCTCGGCAACATCAAATCGCTGCATTTTTCGATGAGCGAAGCCGATATATGTCAGGACGTCCGGGTGGGGGCCGACGGCACGAGCTGTGCGGTCAAGCTCAACCAGCGCTTCTTCATAGCGCTTCTCATTGATGAGGCCGACAGCCTCCAGATAAAGCTTGTCGCCGGATTCCAGACTTGCCGTCTGCCATTCCGGTGGAAGGGAAACCGTGATCGTGCCGCCGTTCATGGCCTTTTCGATCTTCGAGATTGCGAGGTTGATCTTTTGGGCATCAGCGCAGCTACCCGCACATTTCGCTTTCTCGGCCTTGATTCCTGCGAGCGTTTTCTCGGCTTTTTCGGTCATGTCCAGTTTCAGATAGACCAGTGAAAGATCCCGGTGGGCATCGATCATTCCCGGTGCATATTTGACCGCTTTTTCGAGTGGTTTTCGTGCACGCTTGTAATTGCCCAGCCGGGCATAGCTGAGGCCAAGCAAATACTGGGCATTGGCATTTTTGGGCGTCACCTTGAGCGTTCTTTTGAATGCTGTCGTGGCCTTTTTATATTCTTTGGCTCGAAAGGCAGTCAGGCCCTTTTGATATTCTACCGCCGGATCATAGCTCGGTGCGCTGCTGCCCGAAAACCCGCCTCCGCCCCCTCCGGCTGCCATTGCCATGGGACTTGCCGAGAGCGCCAGCAGGGCTGCTCCCATTATCGTACGGGACATTCGGGACATTGCTTCCTCCAGCTTGCTCTATGACTGTACCATTATTCGCGTTGAATACCGAAAGGTTACACCAAACTGCCGATTTTCTCCATTGGCAAAATTCCGTGGGTAAAGTGACGTTGCCAAACCGGAAAGCGGGACCGTCAATTTCGCAGCACATACTTGCAATTGCCGTCTATCCCCGCCATTCGGCTGGGCCAGCATGCGAACGATCCGCCTCATTCTCTCCGACAAATTCATCTGGCTGCTCACCATTGCGGTGACACTGGCCACTTTTCTGCCGGTGAGCGGAGCCGCCGTTCCCTATGCAAACTTTGCAGTTTCCGCCGCGATTTTCTGGATTTTCCTGCTTCACGGTATCCGGCTGGAGCGAAAAGAAGTTGTTGAGGGATTTCGGAACTGGCGCCTGCAGTCGACAATCTTCGGATTTGTTTTTGGCGCCATGACGGTAGCGGGCCTGGCATTGTCACTTGTTCTCGATGGTCATATTACCTCGATGATTGCCATAGGATTTCTGTATCTGGGCTGCCTGCCTTCGACCGTCCAGTCTGCTGCCAGTTACACGTTAATTGCCAAAGGCAATGTCGGGGCTTCGGTGGTTGCGGCAGCGGCGGTCAATCTGTCATCCATTGTTTTGACCCCGGTGCTCTTTGCATTGCTCGCGAGCAGTGTTGGAATCATTATTACCGGTTCGTCATTTCTGAAGATCGTGACCATGCTGCTGCTGCCTTTTGCCATCGGACAGGCGATACAATCCCGGGCGCGGCCGTGGATTTTGCGCCACAGGAATTTAACCGGCTGGGCAGACCGGCTCGCAATCAGCCTCGCTGTTTATGTGGCATTCTCGGGCGCAGTTGTTGGCGGGATATGGCAACAGGTCAGCGGGAAGGAGCTGATCCTGGTCGGAGCGGCAACAGCGGCCTTGCTGACATTTGCCTTTGGCGGTGCCTGGAGCCTCGGAAAGTGGCTGGGTTTCGGGTCTGGTGACCGGAAGGCGCTGCTGTTCGGCGGTGCACAAAAAAGCATCGCCGTTGGTGCGCCACTGGCGGCCATATTGTTTCCGCCGGATGCCGCCGGGATGTTACTGGTCCCGCTGCTATTCTATCACCTCAGCAGCCTGACACTGTCCGCGCCGCTTGCCGTCCGGCTGGCCGAAGAATGACAAGCTGCTCCGGACGTGCGCGGACTAGAGTTCGCGCAGTGCTCTTGCCGGTTTTGCCGACAGGACAGGAATAGATCCGATCAGTCCGATGCCCAGTGTGACGACCGCGCCAACAGCGAGGGTCGCCAAAACAATGTCCCAGTCCGGTTGCCAGGTAAATTCGAATATCTGGGTAATGACGAACCAGCCTGACAGGAGACCAAGCCCCAGGGCGACCAGCGACAGAAGAACTGCCAGAACCGCATATTCGATCGCCTGTGCGGTCAAAATCTGGCGGCGGGTCGCACCGAGCAGTTTCAGGATGACACTGTCATAAATCCGCGACTGGCGTGAGGCCGCCACGGCTCCGACGAGCACTGCAATGCCCGAAAAGATGGCAATCGAAGCCGCCGAACCGATAGCGGTTGCCATCTGATCGAGGATCGTACCGATCTGTGAGGCGATTTCCTTGACCTTGACCATCGAAATGGATGGAAAGGCCTGCGGCAGACTACTCAGCAAACCGCTTTCGCGGGTTTCGTCGATCTGGATCGTCGCAGCGACATTATGGGGTGTATTGGCGAGGACGCTGGGCGGAAAGACCAGCACATAGTTGAACCCGAAATTTCTCCAGTTTACTTCACGCAAAGAGGCCACCGTCGACTGAATTTCCACGCCCAGCAGGCTGATGGTCAGGCTGTCACCGACGGAAAGTCCGAGCGCACCGGCCTGTTCCGCATCGACGGAAACCAGTGGCGGTCCATCATAGTCTTCCGGCCACCATTCACCCGCGACAATTTCGCTGCCTTCGGGGATTGTGGCGCTGTAAGTCAGTCCGCGATCGCCCCGGAGGACCCAGGCGCCTTCGGGTATCTGATCGAGTTCAGCCACGACCTGGCCACCATATTCCGTGATGATCCCCCGCAGTGTCGGTACGATATTAATTTGAGCTTCGGGTGCGCGTTCGGTCACCTGTTCCTGGAATTCCGATGCCCGTTCAACCGGGATATCGAGAACGAAAAAGCTCGGCGCTTCGCGTGGCACGCTCAGACGGATTTCATTGGTCAGGCTGGTCTGGATGGCCGCCAGTGTCGCGAACAGCGTCAGGCCGAGTCCCAGCGCCACGACAAGCTGGCCGGTCTGGGCACCGGGGCGATGCAGATTGGTGAGCGCCAGTCTCAATAGCGGCTGTTTGGGACGCGGGGTCTTGCTGGCCAGCCACCGGATTGTGATTCCCAGAAGAGTGAGCAACAGCAGCACGCCCAGGGCGGCCACAATGAACCAGATCGAGAAAAGCGGTTCTCTCGTGCCCCCGACCGCCAGCAATATGATGGCCGCAATTGCCAGTCCCACGGCGAGCCAGGTGGGTCGGTCAAATTGTCGCCAGGGCTTGATCTCCCCCCGGAACAATCCGGCAGCCGGGATCAGTTTGGCGCGGGACAAAGGAGGCAAGGCAAAGATAATCGCAATCAGGAATCCATAGGCTGCGCTAATCGCGAGCGGCAGCGGATAGAGCGCGAAGTCCGGACGGATCGGCAACACGTCACCGGCCACCTGAATGATCAGCAAGGGAACAATAGCACCGACGACCAGACCCGCCACGATTGCAACGAATGCGATCGCAAAGATCTGCAACATGTAGATGCGAAAAATCATGCCGCTATCAGCACCGAGGATTTTCAGCGTGGCGATCGCGCCCTGTTTCCCCCGGAGATAGGAGGCAACGCCATTGCCGACACCAATTCCGGCAATAACCAGCGACGCCAGGCCAACCAGCGTCAGGAATTGCCCCATCCGTTCAATAAACCGCCGTGTGCTGGGTGCGCCGTTATCCCGGGTTTTGACTTCCCAGGCAGCGTTCTTGAACTGCGCTTCCAGTGTGTCGGCCAGCTCCGAAGGGTCTGTTTCCGGCGGCAGTTTCAACCGGTACTTGCCTTCAAAAAGGCTGCCTGGCTGGATGAGGTTGGTACTGCGCAATCCTTCCAGTGACGTGATCGCCACCGGCCCAAGAGAGAGACCCTCGCTCAGCCGGTCCGGCTCGTCACCGATGACTCCCGCAATGGAAAATGCTGCCTCTCCGAATTCGATATTATCTCCCACAGAAAGAGACAGTCGCTGCATTAGCGCCGGTGTCACGTAGATTTCGTCCGCACCAAGCGGTGGCGCCGCTCTGCCATCCGCCAGAGTGAACGTGCCGTATAGGGGGTAGGGTGCGTCCACGCCTTTCAGTTCGACCAGCTGGGTATCGCTGCCATCCGGCAGCCGGGCCATGGCCTGCATGCGCAATGTTTCGGAAAGCTCTCCGGCAGATCGGAGCGTCTCCAGTTCGGTCGGGCTGGCTTCTCGCTGGGCGATGGAAATCTCCAGATCTCCACCCAGAATGGCCTGACCGCGATTGGCGAGTTCCTCGGTTATGGAGTTGGTCAGACTACCAATGGCGGCCAGCGTTGCGACCCCGAGGAAAAGGCAGGTGATCAGCAGGCGCAGGCCGACAAAACGACCCCGCAGGTCCCGGCGCGCTATGGTCCAGGCTTTGCCCCAGCCGCTGTTTTCGGGTGACTGCCTGCTCATGCAGCGCTGTCTTTCTCGATCATGCCATCGCGAAGTTCGATGATGCGGTCACATCTTTTGGCGAGATCCGGATCATGGGTGATGATGAGTAATGTCGCCTGTGTTGCCTGCTGTCGTTCAAACAGAAGTTCGATAATTTTTTCGCCGGTCGCGCCATCCAGATTGCCGGTGGGTTCATCTGCGAAGATGATCCGCGGACGTGACGCCATGGCTCTCGCGATCGCGACCCTCTGTTGTTCGCCACCGGAAAGCTGGGTCGGGTAATGGCCAAGGCGGTCTCCAAGACCGACCGCGGCAAGCTCTTCTGCTGCAATCGTGAACGGATCACCCTGACTGTCCAGCTCCAGAGGAACGGCGACATTTTCCAGCGCCGTCATGGTGGGCAACAGATGGAAAGCCTGCAGGACAATACCGACGCGACCCCGCCGGGCTATCGCCAGCTCGTCTTCGTTCATGCGCCCAAAATCGGCACCGGCAATATGAACTTCGCCACTTGTAGCACGCTCGAGTCCGGAAAGTATCGCCATTAGGGAAGACTTGCCCGAGCCGGAAGGCCCCAGCAGCGCGACGGTTTTTCCTGTCTCGATGGCAAGATTGATCCCGCCGAGAATATCCACCCGGGCTTCGCCTTCTCCCAAAGAAAGGGTGACATTATTCGCCTGGATCGCAATATGGGAATCAGTTTCTGGGGCGTCGCTGGTTGCGGCGTATGTTTGGGCCATGACGGGAAAGGGTATCCGATGTTAAGAACGTTAGTGTCATATGGGTTGTGTATTGCGCTTCTTCAACTTTTGATTGCATGCGGCGCGGCAAGCGATGATGCCGCTACTTCCGAACAGTCCGGATCTGTAGAAAACGGAACAGATACGGCAGAAATCGTCGAAGCGGATCTGCTGGTCGTTGCCTTTGGTGACAGCCTATATGCTGGCTATGGCCTGGACCAGAATGAGGGCTTTGCCCCGGAGCTCGAAAGAGCGCTGCAAACCGCAGGGAAAGATGTTCGCGTACATAATGCCGGTGTTTCCGGCGATACAACGGCAGCCGGTCTGCGCCGCATCGATTTCGTCCTCGACAGTCTGCCCAGAAAACCTGACCTGTTCATTCTGGGTCTGGGCGGCAATGATGTATTGCGGGGGCTGAAACCTTCCGAAACCCGGGCAAATATGGAGGCCATGGTCAAAAAGCTGAAGGATCGGGATATCCCGATTATGTTGACGGGGATGCTGGCGCCGCCAAATCTCGGCAAGGAGTTTAGCGACGAGTTCAATATCGTGTTTCCGGCAATGGCACAGAAATATGACACGGCGCTCTATCCCTTCTTTATGGACGGGCTGGTTGGGAAGGCCGATTTATTGCTCGATGACGGCCTGCATCCCAGCGCGGCGGGCATTGACCTGATCGTCGAAAAGATCACGCCGACAGTATTGTCAGCCCTGCCTGGGGACGAAGCGGCGGGCGGATAACATGGCTGGAACAACTGGACGCTTGTTCGGCTCCCTTGCCTTAACTGTATTATTATTGTAATACAGCTGTTGAAGCGCTTGAAAAACGCGGCATTTATATCCATTTGTGCTATGATGCTGCATGAGAGACAGCGATATGGAGAATTGACCTGATGGCCACCGAAACAAAGACCGCAACTGAAGATCTGACCCTTACCCCGCCTGATCCGGTGGTTGCGGTAGAACCGACCAAGGCCGCAGGGCTTGTGCCTGTTGGAGACGAGATCAAATCCAAGCTCGAGGAAAAGGTCGACGGGTTCATTGAGGATCTGATCGCGCAGGACGAGAACAGCCCGGAATTCGGCAAAAAAGTTGACCAGATTACCAATATGGGTCGCAAGGAAATTGCCGAAGCGGCCGGCCAGTCCAATCGCTTCCTTGATCGCCCCATCCGGTCGATGGACGAGGAAAGTGGTATCGGTGCCGATCTGGCGGAATTGCGCCGGACGGTGGAAGATCTTGACCCCGGCAAACGTGGCGATCTGACAACAAAAAGAAAGTTGTTCGGGATCATTCCTTTCGGCAACAAGCTGCGCAACTATTTTGATGGCTACAAAAGCGCCCAGGGCCATATCGGGTCCATCCTCGATCGCTTGCGCTCGGGCAAGGATGAGCTGCTCATGGATAATGCAGCGATCGATGTGGAGCGCAAGAATCTGTGGGCGGCAATGGGACGTCTGGAACAGATGATTCACGTGTCCCAGACGATGGACCAGCGCCTGGAAGACAAGGCTGCCGAACTCGACGCAACAGATCCGGCAAAAGCCAAGGCCTTGCGCGAAAGTGCGCTGTTTTACGTGCGCCAGCGGACCCAGGACCTGATGACCCAAATGGCCGTGACGGTGCAGGGCTACCTCGCGCTGGATCTGGTCAAGAAGAACAATGTCGAACTGGTGAAAGGCGTCGACCGGGCAAGCACGACGACTGTGGGTGCCCTTCGGACCGGTGTGACCGTTGCCCAGGCGCTGACCAACCAGAAACTGGTGCTGGATCAGATCACGGCTCTCAATACCACGACAGCAGGGGTAATCGACTCCACCAGCGAGATGCTGAAGAACCAGACTGGCCAGATTCACGAGCAGGCCGCGTCTTCAACCATCCCGCTCGAGACGCTGCAACGCGCGTTCCAGAATGTTTATGACACGATGGACAATATCGACACGTTCAAGATCAAGGCCCTCGAAAACATGAAAACAACCGTGAATTCGCTGTCCGGTGAGATCGAAAAGTCCAAAGGCTATATCGCCCGGTCAGAAGGTCAGGCCAAGGCCCAGCTCGAAGCTCCGGCCGACAATCCACTGAGTGCACTGGAGGAATAACCTGTGGCGATTGGCGAAACATCGGACCAGATCATGGCCAGTGCCAATCGCGCACTGAAGGATTCCCAATTCCGGCGATCAATCGGGCACAAATCCCATCAAATGAAGCGTGGACATTTTTTCAAGAAACTGGGCCGTGCGGCGCTGATAACGGCCGGCGTTCTGGTTGGTGCGAGCATTGTCGGCGGAATTTTGAACGGTATCGGTTTTTGGGGCGTGATGATCTCCGCCGGGCTGATTGCCGGAGGAATCTGGGCGGCGATGAAATTTCCGAAGATGAAGATCCCGACGCCGGAATCGCTGGTGCAATCGGATCTCAAGTCCCTGGCCGGAAAAACCGAGATCTGGCTGGAGGCGCAACGTCCGGCTCTACCAAAACCTGCGATCAAGATCGTCAATAATATCGGCACCCAGCTCGACATGCTGTCACCGCAATTGCAGAAACTCAATGAGGGTGATGCCGCCGCTTACGAAATCCGCAAGCTGATGGGTGAGCATCTGCCCGAACTGATATCTGGCTATCGCGCCATTCCGGAATCGATGCGCAATCAGGACAATGATCACGGAAAGACTCCCGACGAGCAACTGATTGGCGGGCTCAGCCTGATCGAGAAGGAAATTGCCGGGGTTACCCAGCAAATTGCCAAAGGCGATATCGACAATCTCTCCATCCGCGGACGCTATCTTGAGCTCAAATATGACAAGAGTGCCGAAGCCGAGACTTGAACCTGGTCTTGACCGGCATGGCCATCATCAGAATGTGATGGCGTTGCAAGCCCTTTAAATCGCGCTGCTCTGAAGCTCGTTCCGCTGGGACGCGAGGCAAATCACTCGTGGACAAGTATCGCCAGCTGTGAAAGGGGCTTGAATCGATTCAAGTGAATTCCAGAGACAAAAAAGAAGAGGACGATCATGAAGGCACTATTTGATGTAAGCGGCAAGGTTGCAGTGGTAACCGGCGGATCCAGCGGGATCGGGGCGATGATGGCTCGCGGCCTGCTGGAAAACGGCGCCCGTGTCTACATTACCGCGCGCAAGGTGGAACGGCTTGAGGCCATGGCGGAAGAACTGTCGCAATATGGCGAATGCATCGCCATCCCGGCCGACATGTCTAGCGTGGATGCCATTGAAGAGCTGGTTTCCGCTATCAGTGCCAAGGAAGACCATGTCGATATCCTGATCAACAATGCCGGAGCCAACTGGGCCGCGCCGATCGAGACTTTTCCGGAAGGCGGCTGGGACAAGGTGATGGATATCAATATCAAATCGATCTTTTTCGCGACCCAGAAATTCCTGCCGCTGCTGAAAGCGGCGGGAGATGCCGAAGATCCGGCCCGGGTAATCAACATTGCCTCGATCAACGGGATCCGCAATTCGGGCATGCCGACCTATGCCTATTCCGCGAGCAAATCCGGCGTCATTCACCTGACCGAGCATCTGGCTACGGACCTGTCGCCGTACTACATCAACGTCAATGCCATCGCGCCGGGTCTGTTTCCGAGCAACATGACGAAGCAGATTGTCGAGAATGAAGAAATGACCAAGATGGCGATTTCGCAAATTCCGCGGGGCAGGGCCGGGACACCGGAAGATATTGCCGGAACCGCGCTCTACCTCTCGTCCCGGGCCTCGGCCTGGGTTGTCGGGCATACGATTGTCCTGGATGGCGGGATGATTTCGAGGCCCTGATCAGCTGCGCGCAGCGAGTATCTCCTTGTTGCGCGCTTCTACAGCCCGCAGACCCTTGAACACGCTCAGGCCGGGATCGGTATGGCCACGGTGGCCCAGATTGTGCAGCTGTTCGTAGAACCAGTAGATATTGGCGAAACCGTCAATTGCCTTGACCATCTGGAACCGTTTGAGGAAACCCAGCCAGTCCGGAATCAGTTGCAGCTGGTTTTCATATCGCGGCAATTCGTCGCGGCCTGCCAGCAACTGGTTGGGCGCGTCGGTCATCACGCACATCGGTCGCCCCAGGCCAATGACATCGGCCGCGCCATCAGCCAGTGCCTGTTCCATCGCGGCTCGGGTGCGAAAACCACCCGTGACCATCAGCGGCACCTTGACGGATTCCTGCATGGCCTTCGCAAAGTCGACAAAATAGGCCTCGCGCGCCTGGGTTGAAGGCGCGACATTCTGTTCTTCTTTTTCTTCCATGCCCTCAGCCCCCATAAGAGCAGGCTGTTCATAGGTACCGCCCGATATCTCGATCAGGTCAACACTGGCTGCTTCCAGCCACTGCACAACCTGCAGACTGTCTTCAAAGGCAAAGCCGCCTTTCTGAAAGTCCGCGCTGTTGAGCTTCACTGAGATCGGAAAGTCCGGTCCGACGGCTGCCCGGGTTTTTGCAATGACGGCGAGTAGAAAGCGGGCCCGGTTCTCGAGGCTGCCACCATATTTGTCCGTGCGCTGATTGGCTCGCGGGCTCAGAAAACTACTCAGCAAATAGCCATGGGCGGAATGGATCTGCACACCAGTGAATCCGGCCGCCTGGCAAGTTGCAGCGGCGAGAGCAAAGCGATCGACGAGCTCCTCGATTTCGGCTTCGGTCAAGGCTACCGGCTCTCCGAACTGGCCGCCCGGCAAGCCCAGCTTGACCACGGAAGGGGCTTTGGGATTCTTGTTCACATTGGCCTGTGTCTGACGCCCGGCGTGGCTGATCTGGGCCCAGAAATGATTCCCGTTCCTCGTTGCCACTTCCGCCCAGCTTTTCAGCGCCGCTTTCATTTCCTCATCCGCGGGGCGATCGATGACGACATTGCCGGGGCGTTCGAGATGATCCCGGTCAATCTGGATATTGCCGCTGAGCAACATGCCGGCGCCGCCATCGGACCAGATGCCATAAAGCCGTTCCAGTTCCTTTGTTGGCACTCCATCAGGCGTCGCCATACCTTCTGTCATGGCACCCTTTGCCAAGCGGTTTGAGAGGGTCGCGCCGCAGGGCAGGGTGATCGCGCTGTCCAGTGTAACTGTCATGCCATTGATGCTTTCGATTGAATTGCGAATGAAAACTGATTCTGGTCATTTCCGGGAAATTTGCAAGCAATTCCGGATATTAACCCTGTAATGTGCTGAATCAGGGGACATTTGGCTTTTGCTTAATTTTCGGTATAGTGGAGGGGCCAGCATCGGGAGTACACCGGGCGGCAAGGAACTGGACGCCATGAGGGGAAGACATATGGTTACAGCGGCCTCGCAAAGATCAACACGCAAATCCGTGGCGATCAGTCGCAAAGACAGCAAGATTCAATCATCGCATTCTGTCCGCTGGGACAAGAAGATGAGCAACCACTGTGCCGGTGCGCTGCTCTTTTATACGATGATGCAAATTTTCTTTGTTCTGAGCTTCATCGAAACCAAGGGCATGTCCATTGCGCCCTATTTCGGTCTGGTACTTCTGGTCGCAATCATTATCCCTTTTTGCCGCAGATATGAAAAACGATGGGAGGAACTGGCGAAGTCCAGCATTCCCGAAACCAATATGGCGCTGCGTTTCCGGCGGGATGCGATCACTCTCTGGCTGCTGGCCATCGGATTACCCATCATCTTCGTTGGGATCATCCAGCTTTTCGCCTATATTTTCTGACATCTGGCGCTTGATCAAGCACCGATATTTTTGAATTCCTGACAGCTGTAACCGGCATGACATTGACGCTCGCCGGTCCCGCACCTATGTGCTGTGCATGCTGAAACCTGAAGAAGCGCAGGACCGCGCCGACGCCCTTATTTCCCAGGCCAGAAAATCCGGAGCCGATGCTGCGGATGCGATCTATGTATGTGATGCCTCGACCCAGGTGCAAATGCGGCTGGGGCAGCTGGAAGATGTGGAGCGGTCCGAAGGCGAAGAAATCGGCCTGCGCGTATTTGTCGGAAAGCGGTCCGCCACGGTGTCATCTTCGGATATGAATCCCGACATTCTGGAAGGTCTGGTCGGCAGAGCGATGGACATGGCACGGGAAGCCCCTGAGGATGATTATGCCGGTCTGGCTCCCAAGGAACTGATTGCAAAATCGGGTCTCCCCGCAATTGACGGCGATGACGGTGTCGAACCGGATCCGGCAGAATTGCGCGAAATGGCGCTGCAGGCGGAGAATGCCGCCCGGGCGGTTGAAGGCGTTACCAACAGTGAAGGCGGCGGGGCTTCGGCCGGACGGTCCATCGTGGCACTGGCCACCAGCCACGGCTTTTCCGGTGCCTATTCCACCAGCGGCTATGGCGTTTCAGCGAGCGTCATCGCGGGTAGTGGTGATGGTATGGAAAGGGACTATGCCTATCACAGCACCCGGCATTTCGAAGATCTCGACAACCCTGCGGACATTGGGGAAAAGGCTGGCAACAGGGCGGTATCGCGTCTTAACCCGGTGGAGTTTGAAAGCGGCGCCATGCCGGTGGTGTTCGATCCGCGCATCAGCAGTTCGCTGCTGGGGCATTTTGTCGGAGCGATTTCCGGCAGCAGCATCGCACGCAAAACCAGTTTTCTGCTTGATGCGCTGGATAGCCAGGTGTTTGACTGTGCTATCAATATTATCGACTGCCCGCATCGCAAGCGCGGCCTGCGGTCCAAGGCATTTGATGGCGAGGGATTACCGACCGCAAAGGCCAGGCTCATTGAGAACGGTCGATTGACACAATGGATCATGGAAAGCGCATCGGCCCGGCAACTCGGGCTGCAACCGACCGGCCATGCCTCGCGCGGTGTCGGTGGGGCACCGGGCGTCAGCGTGACCAATTTGCACATGTGCAATGGCGAAGTCAGCCGCGAGGATCTGATCAGTGATATCAGGCTGGGCGTGCTGGTCACGGAACTGATCGGGCAGGGGGTCAATCCTGTCACTGGTGATTATAGCCGCGGCGCAGGTGGTTTTCTGATTGTCGACGGAGAAATCGGTGCGCCGGTATCCGAAATCACCATTGCGGGAAACCTGAAGGACATGTTTGCAAGCCTGACCCCGGCAAATGACCTGACCTATCGCCACGCGATAAATACACCAACCTTGCGGACCGACAGCATGACGGTCGCCGGTGGCTGATATGGATTTTGACCAGCTGATCCAGATAACCGGGGAAGCCGGGGATCTTGCCATGCGCGACTGGCAATCGGGCAAGAAGGCATCCGGGACGTGGGAGAAATCGCCTGGTCAGATCGTCAGTGATGCCGATATTGCGGTCGACCGGTTCTTGCGTGCACGCCTCGAACAACTACTGCCAGCGGCGGGCTGGCTTTCGGAAGAAACCCATATTGACCATAGCGGGGCCGGCGATGAGCTGACCTGGGTTGTCGACCCTATTGACGGTACAAAGGATTTTGTTGCGGGAAAACCCGGCTGGTGCGTTTCGGTTGCTCTGGTGCAAAACGGGGCGCCAATTTTCGGTGTCCTCAATGCCCCGGCCATGGATGAAATGTGGGTGGCCAAGGCGGGAAGTCACACCGAGCTAAACGGCAAGGCGCTCTCGGCCAGCCGTCGCGCGGAATATGATGGGTGCCGGATACCGGCAGAAAACTTACCCCCGGAGATCAAACTGACCTCTGTTTTCAAACCGAACAGCATAGCGTTGCGCATGGCGATGGTTGCTGATGATCGTGCCGACCTGGTGGCTTCCACGCGCTGGGGTCATGAATGGGATATTGCCGCCGCACACGTCATTGCCGAGGAAGCCGGTGCCAGTGTCACCGATGCCCTCGGCAAATCGCTGGCCTATAACGGAACCCACGGCAAAGCCCTTGGTGTCCTGTGCTGCTCCGGCGGAATATATGATGCGGCGGTGGAGCGGCTAGCCAAATTCGCGGCCAATGCCGAGGGTGAGCCCTGAACAGCTTTATTGTTGCGGCCGCGGTCTGGTCCACAGACCGGCACGATCAACTTCGGATGGCTGGAGAACCGCCTGACCAAATGCCCGGGCAATCCAGGCCAGTTTCGCCTTTTTCCCGACAACGACCCGTTGCCGTAAAGCGGCTTCCGGATCTTTCGCCACTTTGCGTGCGATTTCGCCGTAGATGCCGGCAGCAGCCAATACCGCCCAGCGGCAGCGAAAGGGCAGCCGGGAAGCGCCGACCCGGGCGGATGCGGCATAGCCTTCGGCGCGGGTACAAAGCTGATTCACCAGAGCAGCAGTGGCCGCCCGGTTGCCGAGTGCCAGCATGTTCTCCTGATTGAGATCCTGCTCGCGCAGCCATTGCTTTGGCAGGTAGCAGCGCCCCGCTTCAGCATCTTCAGCGATATCCCGTGCAATATTGGCGAGCTGAAATGCCAGACCCAGATCGCAGGCCCGGTCCAGCGTGTCCTCGTCGCTCGATGGAATGCCCATGACAATGGCCATCATGCAGCCGACCGCACCGGCGACGTGATAGCAATATTGCATCAGATCACCTTCGGAATCCGGACGCCAGTCCCGGGCATCGAGGGCAAATCCGTCAATCAGATCGTCCGCGAGCGCCTTGGGTACCTGACATTCCTCAGCAACGCGTCCAATGGCATCAAAGGGCGGATTGCCCGTCTGCTTTCCGTCAAAGGCCTGGGCCGTCATCCTGCGCATGTCAGCCACGGTTTTTTCCGGATCGGCGACTGCCGACATCCCGTGGCCATGATCCTGGCCGTCCGCCATATCGTCACAAGCCCGACACCAGAAATAGAGCAACCAGACCCGCTCGCGCACCGTAGCCGGAAACAGCCGGGAAGCCTGTGCAAAGGATTTTGATCCCCGCTCGATACTGGCCCTGGCCAGCCCGACAAGTTCTTCCCGGTTCACTGCGGTCCTTACCCGAGATCCTCGATCATCAGCTCGGCCGTGGCCTTGGCGCTACCAACGACGCCCGGAATTCCGGCACCGGGATGGGTTCCGGCACCGACAAAATACAGGTTGCTGATCACGTCATCACGATTGTGCACCCGGAACCAGGCGCTCTGGGTCAGCAGGGGTTCGAGGCTGAAAGCGCTGCCGAGATGGGCGTTGAGATCCGTGCCGAAGTCCTGAGGCGTGTAGTGGAAACTGGTGATGATCCGATCATGAATGTCGGGGATAAGACGCTTGCCGATCTCGTCCAGTATGCGTTTTTCATAAATTGGGCCCATTTCTTCCCAGTCAATGGGCAATTTGCCCTGATGCGGGACCGGAGCGAGGACGTAGAAAGTGCTGTGACCCTCGGGTGCCATTTCCGGATCGGTAATGGTTGGATGGTGGAGATAGAGCGAGAAATCTTCCGGCAAGACGCCATTATTGTAGATGTCCTCGAGCAGGCCCTTGTAGCGTGGACCGAACAGGATCATGTGGTGCGGAATTCCGGGCCAGCTGCCCTTTAGTCCGAAATGGACGACAAAAAGGGAAGGGGAATATTTCTTTCTCTTCAAGGATTTGGTGACAGTCTGGCTGCGATGCTGGTGTCCCAGCAGGTCGCGATAGCTGTGCATGACATCCGCATTCGACGCGACCGCGTCAAATTCCTCTGACCAGCCCGATTTGCACTCCACGGCGGAGGCCTTGTCGCCCACCGTATCAATGCGAACCACCGGATCAGCCAGACGGATGGTTCCACCGATCCGCTCGAAATGCTTGACCATGGCAGCGACGAGCATGTTGGTTCCGCCTTTTGCAAACCAGACACCGCCCAGCCGTTCCAGCTTGTGGATCAGCCCGTATATGGCGCTGGTCGTCATCGGATTGCCGCCGACCAGCAGCGATTGAAAGGACAGAAACTCTCGCAGTTTCTCGTTTTTGACGAAAGTGGAAACCTTCGCATAAACCGAACGGTAGGCCTGGAATTTCATCAATGCCGGAGCCGCGCTGACCATCGATTTGAAGTCCAAAAACGCCGTGGTGCCCAGCTTGACATAACCTTCTTCATAAAGACCGCCGCTATATTCCAGGAAGCGTTCATATCCCTCGACATCATCCGGCTCGATCTTCGCAATTTCCTCGCGTAACTGTTCGGGATCATTGACATAATCGAAATTGGTGCCGTCAGGCCAGTTGAGACGGTAAAAGGGTGAGACTGGCATCAATTCAATGTCTTTCGCCATGTCATGGCCAGTCAGTTCCCACAGCTGGCTCAGGCAATCCGGATCTGTAATCACCGTCGGGCCGCCATCAAAGATGAAGCCATCTTTCTCCCAGTAATATGCCCGCCCGCCCGGTTTGTCCCGGCTTTCCAGAATAGTGGTCTGGATACCGGCGGACTGCAGTCGAATGGCCAGTGCCAGGCCGCCAAAGCCGGAGCCGATTACAGCTGCCTTTCGAAAAAGGCCAGGTTGGGAAGAGGGAGTTTCGGTCATGGGATGGGTGCTCATCGATATTTCATCATCAAGGGTAGGGCGCGGCGAATGGGAATGGGCGGCTTGCCCGACAGCAAGGCTGCCTGATCCCGCCTGGTAGTTTTCCCTGCGTAAAAGCGTGCCAGCAGATCTTCGTCTTTGCTGTAGGTATGCTGCAGGGTAAGATAGCGTTTGTCCGGATCTGCACCCTTGAACAGGAAAGCGCAAAGCATGCGGTAGAATTTTCCACTCTTCCAATGCTTTGTAGCCATATCCTTTAGTGCTTCATCGAGGTTTGACTGGGTGATGTCCGGCATTTTTGCGATCAGTACTGCGCTCTGTACGGCCATCGGCAGCGAGTAGCTTGTAATCGGCTGAATCAGCGCGGCGCGCGTTCCGGCCCTTGCATCTGGCCCGTCATTCTCTTTCCAGAACGACCGGAAATCACCGCCATATATGACAGGTAGCTGCCCATGTTCTTCGCTGACAATAGCATCGATATGCCACTCCTGATCAGCTGCATAGCCCGCAATTGATGCGCGCAGGGCGTCGGGGTCGAGATCCCTGGTATCGGAATAATATGTGTCCTCGACGAAGATCTGTTTCTCACCAAAAGGCAGGCAGTAGACAAATCGATAGCCATCACTCTGGTCGACCGTCGCATCCATGATGACCGGTCGTTCCAGCCCGTGAGGTTCGTGCAATTTCAGCATCTGCCCGAAAAACTTCTGCCAGCCAAATTCGAGCGCATCGATGTTCCCGCCGCCACGCACGTCGATTACTGCCTTGGCCGCGATGTCTTCGCCCTTTTCGAGTTTCACCAGACCGTCCCCGATACAGCTGATCCTTTTTCCGGTTATCAAGCTGGATTTCGGTAGTTTTTCCCTTAGAAAACTGTCGAAATTGGCAGATTCTATCGAGTTGTAACCATTTGCGATGCTCCGGCTAAACTCCGGAAAGTGCACGTCATAGCTGTCCCAGTGGCGAGAGATCAGTGGTTCAACCAGCCATTTGTTTTCCGGGTCCACGTCACTGTCAAAAAAGGACCAGATGTGACTGCCGCCGAACCGGTCTTCCGCCTCGATCAGGGCGACATCCAGCTCGGGTCGCAGCTCCTGCAACGCCACTGCGATCAGTCCGCCGGCCAGACCGCCACCGGCAATGGCCAGGTCATATGAGTTTTGGGAAGCGGAACTGCCGGACATGGCGCAGCATTAGCCCAACCGGTGCGCGGGGGAAAGCCTGTCTGAAAGCAGGTAGATATTTAATCCGGTTTGGCCTTGCTCCGCTCGGTTTCCCGTCATATTCCGGGGCCATGGAACTGGTCCTTCCCGTCCTTTTGTCTGCCCTGGCGATGACTTTGATCATCGGTGTCCGCTATTTGTTGAGCAGCGGGTTTTTTGCCTGGCTCACCAACCGAATACGACCGGGGCAATATTCCAGGCTTGAGCTGCAAATGGGTAGAGAGCGACGCTGGTCACTGGCCTCCGCTGCCATTTACGGGGTTCCCGCGGGCATCGTAGCCTGGGGGTGGCAAAATGCCGGCTGGACCCAAATCTATACCGACATCAATATGTACCCAATATGGTATTTGCCGGCCTCGCTTTTCCTGTATCTTTTTGCACACGACACCTGGTTTTACTGGACTCATCGTTTGTTCCACCGGCCGTCATGGTTTCGCATTGCGCATGCCGTACATCATGACAGCCGTCCGCCAACTGCCTGGGCAGCAATGAGTTTTCATCCGGTTGAAGCCATAAGCGGGGCCATTGTCATTCCAGCTCTGGTCATCGCTGTTCCGATTCATGTCGGCGTATTGGCTATTGTACTGCTGATCATGACCGTTATGGGGGTGACGAACCATATGGGGTGGGAAATGTTTCCGCGCTGGCTGGTTCAGGGGTCGTTAGGGAAGGGGTTGATAACCGCATCCCATCACGAGAAGCATCACGAGTTGTACAGGGGTAATTATGGTTTGTATTTCCGGTTTTGGGACAAAGTCTGTGGCACTGATATCGGGCTTGGGACTTTTGATGACAATTCCGCTCGGCGGGGCAACGGCTAATCAGCCAGCAGTGGCACCGGTGGTTGCTGCCACACTGGATATTTCGATCACCAACCTGCGCTCGCAAAAAGGCGACGTGCTCGTATGCCTCAGCACGAATCCGAAGCATTTTCCGGACTGTCGCAAGGATAGCGAGGCCCGGAAACTCAAAGTCGCTGCAACCGATGCTTCCAGCATATCGATCACGGACGTTGCGCCCGGAACCTATGCAGTTGCGTTGATTCATGACGAAAACGCCAATGGCAAAATGGATATGCGCCTTTTCCTGCCTCGCGAGGGCTTTGGATTTTCGCGGAATCCGAAAATCGGGATGGGACCACCGAAATTCAAATCCGCGCAGTTTACGGTAGGCACCGACGACGCCAAACATGCCGTGAAAATGAAATATATTCTGTGACCGGACCACGAAATGGCTTGGAACCGTCCCTTCCGATGCGCATTATAGCGTCATGACAATTTCCGTTCCCCCCATCGCCCAGATCATCCGGAATGTCGTTCCTGCAGCCGCATTGCTGTTCGGCACAGCTGCAATTGCTTCCCAGGATCAAGGAACTCCGCCAGAAACGCAGCGACAGGGACCACCCGGGGAAACAGTGTTTGATGGCGACTATCTGACGGTTGGCTTGGGGGCTGTCGTCGGGTCGAGCTATGAAGGTTCGGATAATTATACCATTTCTCCGCTGCCGGTGATTCTTGGCAGTTTTGCGGGTGTGGATTTCCAGCCGCGGGGACCGGGCGTCGCGCTCGACGTGATCCCCGATCAGGATGGTGCCAAGATTGATTTCGTTCTGGGCCCGGTTGTTCGCGCCAGATTTGATCGTAACAACTCGATTGAAGATGATGTTGTTCGCAGTCTCGGTGAACTTGATGTCGCTGTCGAACTGGGCGGTGTTGCTGGCATACAGGTGAACCGCATTCTTCACCCGTTTGACTCGATTACAGCAGAAGTTGATTTGCGATGGGACGTGGCTGGAGCCCATAGTGGCATGGTGGTGTTTCCCAGCCTGACCTATTTTACGCCGATCAATCGGGGTGTGGCAGTCAGCCTGTCGCTCAGTGCGGAATATGTCGATGACGATTATGCGGACTATTATTTTTCCATCACGCCTGCCGGCAATCTTGCCAGCGGTCTGCCAACCTTTGCAGCGGAAGGTGGCTGGAAAAATGTCGGTGCCACAGTGTTTGCGGGGATCGATCTCGATGGCGACGTGACCAATGGCGGTTTCGGGGTCATTTTTCTCGGCAGCTATTCGCGCTTGCTCGAAGACGCCAAACGGTCGCCTGTCACATCGATCCGTGGTGACGCCGACCAGTTTTTCGGAGCCGTGGGAATCGGATATACCTTCTAGTCGGCACTCTGGTCGCAAATGTCTTGTGATCGATGGTCGTTTCCCTGCTGACAACCTCTCTGAGCCCTGCTAACTGCGCCGCATGACCGACCGCTCCCATATCCGCAATTTCTCCATCATTGCTCATATCGACCATGGCAAGTCGACGCTCGCTGATCGCCTGATCCAGTATACGGGGGGTCTGACAGAGCGGGAGATGAGCGAGCAGGTGCTCGACAATATGGATATCGAGCGCGAACGCGGCATCACGATCAAGGCACAGACTGTCCGTCTGAAATATACGGCCAAGGATGGCGAGACATACGAGCTCAACCTCATGGACACGCCAGGACATGTGGATTTTGCCTATGAAGTCTCGCGCAGCCTCGCGGCGTGTGAAGGCGCGCTTCTGGTCGTTGATGCAGCTCAGGGCGTGGAGGCACAGACGCTGGCCAATGTCTATCAGTCAATCGAGCACGACCACGAAATCTTGCCGGTACTCAACAAGATCGATCTGCCCGCGGCGGAACCCGAACGGGTCCGCAACGAAATCGAGGAAATCATCGGACTGGACGCATCCGATGCGGTGATGGCCTCTGCAAAATCCGGGATCGGAATTCAGGACATTCTGGAACAGGTCGTGGAGAAAATTCCGGCTCCGGGCGGGGACCGGGATGCCCCGCTCAAGGCCATGCTGGTTGACAGCTGGTACGACCCGTATCTCGGTGTCGTTATCCTGGTGCGGGTGATCGATGGCGTTCTGACCAAAGGCCAACGGATCAAGTTCATGGCGCAGGGCACCGAGCATCTGGTCGACCGTGTCGGTTGCATGCGGCCCAAGATCGAACAGCTTCCGGAACTGGCTGCGGGCGAGATCGGCTTCATCACCGCTCAGATCAAGGAAGTGTCCCAAACCGCGGTCGGTGATACGATCACCACTGTCAAGGACGGGGCAGCGGAGGCCCTGCCAGGTTTCAAGGAAGTGCAGTCGGTGGTATTTTGCGGGCTGTTCCCGGTGGATGCCGCGGACTTTGAGAAATTGCGCGAAAGCATCAGCAAGTTGCGGCTGAATGACGCCAGCTTTACCTTCGAAATGGAAACCAGTGCCGCACTGGGGCAGGGGTTCCGCTGTGGTTTCCTGGGACTTTTGCACCTTGAGATCATCCAGGAACGGCTGACCCGCGAATATGATCTGGACCTGATCACCACCGCTCCGTCGGTGGTGTATCGCATGGTCATGAACGACGGATCCGAACAGTTCCTGCACAATCCGGCTGACATGCCGGATGTGGTGAAGATTGCAGATATCGAAGAGCCATGGATCGAAGCGACGATCTATTGTCCGGACGAGTATCTGGGCGGGATACTAAAACTTTGCCAGGACCGGCGCGGGGTGCAGAAAAATCTCACCTATGTCGGCGACCGGGCGCAGGTTGTTTACGAACTGCCGCTCAACGAGGTCGTGTTTGATTTCTATGATCGGCTCAAGAGCATTTCGCGCGGATATGCGAGCTTTGACTATCATCAGATCGGCCTGCGCAGCGGAGATCTCGTGAAGATGAACATTCTCGTCAATGGAGATCCGGTTGATGCGCTCAGCATGATCGTCCACCGTGCTGCGGCGGAGAGTCGTGGTCGCCACATGTGCGAGCGGCTCAAGGACCTGATTCCCCGCCACTTGTTCAAGATCCCGGTTCAGGCAGCGATTGGCGGGAAAGTCATCGCTCGGGAGACAATCGCCGCAATGCGCAAGGATGTAACGGCCAAATGCTATGGCGGGGATATCAGCCGCAAAAAGAAACTGCTCGACAAGCAAAAGAAGGGCAAGGCCAAGATGCGGGAATATGGCAATGTCAGCATTCCGCAGGAAGCCTTTATTGCAGCCCTCAAGATGGGTGATGAGGCTTGACGTCCAGAAATCGCCGCTGACTTTTCAACGCACAGCAATCACGTTATAGGGTGTTTCACGGGTCGTGCCATTCAGATGGGCATGAGGGATGCTGGATCTTTTTGAATCGCGCAAACAGCGGGAAAAAGACGAACGTGAGCTGAAATATCTGTATCGGCAATATGGGGACAAAGCGCCATCCATTTTGCGAAAGCGCATACAGGCAACCATAGGCAATGAGCGAGATTGTCGGCATTGGCGCAGATTGCTGCGCAAATCATACAAGTTTGATCGCTGAACTACCGCTGAGCCGCTGGGGATCGCGAGGTTAACTGCTGGATTTCATCTTGCAGGGTTTGATCCGTCCGGGAAGCGGGGCTTTTCCGACCGGCCGAAAGCGGGCGAAATAGCCCCCCAGTTCTGGCCGCTCCATAAATCCCAGCAGCTGATAGCCCACGGCTTCAAATTCACAGAAAAGCTGTTTCGGGGCGATCCCGTGTTCCTCGATGGGCCGATTGACATCCACGACAATGACTTCGCCGAGATTGTCCGCATCCTGCTTGATCGCCGGTCGCAGCCGCGCCAAAAAGGCATAAGGCTCCCGGACCTCATGGTACATGTGGACCAAAAACACCCGGTCGAAGCTGTTCTCCGGCAAGCGCGGGTCGTCACCGGCACCGAGCTTGATCGAAACATTGTCAAGATCGTCGCGGGCGACACGGTCGGCCAGCCGGGTTATCGCAGCTTCGTCAATATCCTGAGCCAGAACCCGGCCTTCTGCTCCCACTTTTTCGGCCAGACGTACCGTGTAATAACCTTCACCAGCACCAATATCCGCCACGGTCATCCCGGGTTCAATTCCCGCAGCTGCCATGATTTCTTCGGCCTCTCCCACTTTGTCACGAGCGGTTTCGGTGGACCATTGATTGCCGGCAAGCTGGGACACGGGCCGGGAAGCTGGCGGGTAGGCTCTTGCCGTTTCCGGACGACTGGCATCCGCATCGCTGATCTTTTTGCACCCGGCAAGTGGTGTTCCCAGCAGCAAGGGAACAACAACAAGCGCAGACATTTTCCGCAAGGCTGGATGGCTTCCGTTCATGTTTTCAGGTTAGGGGAGGGAATTGCGCTGTTCAATGCTTTTGATGCGATCTGTTGCCGTTGTAATACGGCTCAGTCCACGTCCTCCACTTCCACTTTTTCCCCGGTGACTCGCTGTGACAACGCGGCCGCAATAAAATCGTCCAGGGCGCCGTCCAGTACATCTCCGGGAGCACTGCTGGTCAGTCCGGTGCGCAGGTCTTTGACCATCTGATAGGGTTGCAGCACATAGGAGCGAATCTGATGCCCCCAGCCGATTTCGGTCTTGGCCTCATATTCACCGGTCGCCTCTGCTTCGCGCCGTTGCAATTCCGCTTCATAAAGTCGGGCTTTGAGCATGCCCATCGCGGTTGCCCGGTTCTTGTGCTGGCTTCGATCATTTTGTGAGGCCACAACAATACCGGATGGCTGATGGGTAATCCGCACGGCGCTATCTGTGGTGTTGACATGCTGACCGCCGGAACCGGACGCCCGATACGTATCAATTTTCAGGTCACCCTCGTTGATCTCCACTTCGAAGCTGTCATCGATCACAGGATAAACCCAGACACTGGAAAAACTGGTGTGTCGCTTGGCTGCGCTGTCAAAGGGCGAGATCCGCACCAGCCGGTGGACACCGCTTTCCGTTTTGGCAAATCCATAGGCATTGTCACCCTTGATCTCCAGCGTCGCAGATTTGATACCGGCCTGATCACCCGCCTGATAGTCCACCATGGCCACCTTGTAGCCGCGGGACTCGGCCCAGCGCTGGTACATGCGCAGCAGCATTTCGGCCCAGTCCTGGCTTTCCGTACCACCGGCCCCGGCATGGATTTCGAGATAGGTGTCGAGATTGTCCGCTTCGCCCGAAAGCAGGGCCTGGACCTTGTCGCGATCGGCACGTTCGGCGAGGGCTTCCAGCGAAGCAACACCCTCATCGGCTACCGCCTCGTCGCCTTCTTCCTCGGCCATCTCGATAAATTCCAGCGCGTCTTCCATCTCCTGCTGGATTTCGCGTGCTGCAGTGATCGATTCATCCAGTCGCCGTCGTTCGGTCATCACCGATTGTGCGGTTCCCGGGTCATCCCACAGGGTCGGATCTTCCACCCTTGCATTCAGCTCATCCAGCCGGCGCAGGGCGACATCCCAGTTCAGGGAAGTTTTCAGCAGGTCGAGCGCGGCATTGATCCGGTCGACAGAGGCTTGCGCTTCCGCACGCATTTCGTCGTCTCCAATAAAGCTGGGCCTCGATTAGACGATTGCTCGATTAAGTAAAGCATCGATCGACACAGCGGATCTAAGCTTTTCAAAACAAGCCGGATTGGCTGATTTAACCATATGCAGTCCAAAGACTTGTTCATAGACGATATCTATCAAAATAGTAAGATGCTTTTGATTTGCCCTTTGGACATCTGACATCGATATCCCGCCCATCAAAGTAGAAATATTTTGTGTAGCATTTGGAGAATAACAGGAATCCTCCTTCGCGGGAATTCGCGAAAAAACCGGAGGCCAAATATTTTGCCGGGGCAATTCAGGCGATTTTTGATATAATCGCGCGGAGTTAAGTCTGGCGCAAAACAGAACAAGGAAAACATCATGAAGAAATTTGCTATCTTGCTTGCAGCAGCACCGTTGGCTCTCGTAGCTTGCACTTCTGACGCAACTGCCGATGCTTCGGACGCTCAGGGCACGGAAGCTGCAGATGCAGCGGCTCCGATCACGGCTGAAGAAGTTGCTGCGGCCCAGCAAGCCTGGGGCGAAGGCATTGTGACAATCGGCAAAGCGTTCACCGATGAAGGAGACTTCAAGGCCGCTGCTGACGAGCACATCAAAAAATTCTATGCCTATGGCGACGGTGCGACTGTACTATTCAAGCCCACGCTCGCTGCAGAAGATCAGTTCCGTGGCAGTTTTGAAGAAGCCATGAGCTATTTCATCGGCACCGAAGGGTCCGAGGACTCAGGATTTGCAATCAAGCCCTGGACGGCCGTACGCTGGGAAAATGAAGGCACCATTGTTGACGGTGACAGCGCCATGGCAATGGGCAACTACTATTTCACCGACACTGACGGCAATGACACCAAGGTCGAGTACAGCTTTGGCTACGTGCGCGGGGCAGACGGTGATCTGAAAATCAATCTTCACCACAGTTCGGTTCCCTTTGGAGGCTAGCCGAATGGGATGAGGCGCCGAATTATTTCGGCGTCTCGTTTCCCCTAGGGGACCACTCCTGTCCCGGTTTTTTCGGAACAGGGTTTATCCAAACCGCTTCTTTCCGGCCATGGCGCGATGCGCCATGGCCATTGTTGTGAGCTGAGCATTCACACGGATGCAACTTGGCATTACGCTGGCATCTGCCACGTAGACATTTTCCGTGCCGTGAACCCGCTGGTCGAGGTCAACGACACCTTTTTCCGGATCCATGTTGATCCCGTTTCCGCCATGCGGGTGCGAGCTGGACAGCACGACGTCATCCGGTTCGACAATCGCGCTTTCATAAAAGTCATCAATCTCCTGATCACTCATGCCCTTGCGCAAAGTTTGACCTTTGAGCAGCGCCGGATAGACCTCAATCGCCCCGTTCAGAAAATGTACCTTGGTCATCGTCGCAAGAGCGCGGCGTAGCAGGCCCAGTTCCGGTTCCCCGATTTTCAGCTTGAGCTTGCCTTTCTCGATGTGACCAAGGCGATCTGCCGGAAACAACACGCCGGCGGACACAAGCCGGTTATAATTGTGCATTCGCCGGAAATGCTCGTCAAACCAGCCCGGAATCAGCGTTGCCATGCTCATTGGTGGCTGGAAATGGCTCTCGATCAGAAAGTCTCCCCGATCAACATAGGTCGCCATCTGATCTTCATTCCAGACATTTGCCTCTGTTCCGTTGGGCATCAACGCGACAACGGGGCAAGCGATGTTCAGCGATATGCCGTCGCCGGACTTGTCTATCCCGCTATTCTGCAGGATCACGCTGGATGCCAGCGCACCGGCGGCGACGACGACACCTTTGCGCACTTTGATCTCTCTTTTTCGTCCGTCATTCAATGTGACCTTCACCGATTGTGCAATGCGATCTCCGCCAGCGTTACTGGCCCAGCCGATTTTGTCTGCCTGTGCCCCGTCCAGTATGCGTGCTGGGTTTGGACGCGCGTCGTCGGTGGCATGGCTCAAAAAGCTCTCTGGCATGGCTTTTTTGCGGCCATAGGGGCAGCCGGTGTTGCAGTAGCCACAATAGACACATTCGGTCTTGGGCGCCTGTGGACCATAATTTTTGTGGAACCAGGCGGAAATCGCGCGCTTGTCCATCGGGTCCTGGGACTGTGCCGCATATTTCTGCCAGCCATTGATCAGGTGAGGACCGTTGTAGCGCCCCGAAATCTGAGACATTTCCGAGACTTCGAGACGGCTTTCGATCGCCTCGTAACTGGTGGCAAGTTCGGCTTCCGTGACAGGTGCACCGAGTTCTGCCCAGGTTTCAAAAACATCTTCGGCATCGGGATGGACCAGCCCGTCCTGTTTCATGCGCAGGCAGATCCCGTTGTTGATGACTGTGGATCCACCCACGACACGCCCCTGAAAGACTATGATATCGCGGTCTTTCGTTGTTTGCAGCGCTCCATCCTTGAAAAGCCGGGCGGTCATCCGGGCCTCTTCGTGGGTGATGCGGGAAGACGGATAACTGCTCCCGGCCTCCAGTATCAAGACTTCATGGCCCTCGTCCGCAACAGCGGCCGCTGCGACCGCTCCCCCAGCACCTGAGCCGATCACGATAACATCGACTTCCTCCGGAATGGCGTCATGGCCAACAAAAACTTCCGCCCTGAGATCGCGTCCGTCTTCCCGTTCAATCTTGACTTCCCCGGGCGCCGACCGGTCCCGTTTTCCAGGGAGGTCATATTTCAATCTCTGGTAGATGGGATTGTCGTAATTGGCTTCTTCATCACCCTTTTCCCAGTGCCCGTAATAGCCGGCAAGGATCACGCCTTTGGTGCGGGCAATATCCTGAAAAAAGTCCACGCGGCTATTTTGCAGTCTCCGGCGGATGCGGGTCCGGCGGAATTTGGGTGAGCCCCAGAGAAAGAACGGGCCACCGAGGATGAAGAACAGACCTGTGAAGGCCAGTGCAATTTCCTTCGGCTTGTCACCGCTGATATTGGAAAAATGTTCCTGGAGATTGTCCACGACCTGTTGTGGCGAGATCGCCATTGGCGTCTCGTAAAACAGCGTTTCGGTCAGCGCCTTGATCATCCGCGCCTGCAGCCAGTTGAAAGGTTTTTGCACGTTCAGTCTCCCTAGCAGCGACCCGGGATATTCTGTCTTTCCAGATACCTGTTTCTACGGAGCAGCCGGTACAATACCCAGACCGTCCCCCTTGGTTCCAGCCGGCAGTCGGCGCACCACCATTCCGGTTTCGATATCGATCTCGGCAATCCGGTTGGTTCCCGTTTCGGCGGCATAGATGGTCTTGCCATCATCGGAAAAGAGGATGGTAACCTGTGCGGCCCGCGCATCACCGCTGACCTCTATGGCGGGCAGGGGCTCCAGTTTTTCGAGGTCGTACACGCCCAGCGCGCCGTCTCCCAGATTCGATGTCACAGCGATCCGTCCGTCAGGGCTGACGGCGACGCGGATCGGGAATTTCCCGGTGTCCAGTGCAGCGATTTCTGTCAGGCTTTCCGTATCGAATATATAAAGGACATCCTCTTGTCGGTCGGCAACCAGCAGGCGCTTTCCATTGGGCGTGAGTGCCAGACCTTCCGGCTCTCGTCCGGCCGCAAGATCCCGGATTTTCCGTTTCTTGAGGAAATCGATCACACTGACCGTTCCGGACTGCATGTTGCTCACATAAACGCGGTCACGTGAAGGCGAAACAGCGAGCATGTGGCTGCCTTTTTGTCCGGTCGAGACACTGGTAATGGTCCGGGTCCGGGATTCTCCGTCCGGCGGAGAGACTACCGTGATGGTATCGCTGCCTTCAGTCGTCGCGACGATCCTGCCGTCGTTCAACCAGGCAATGCCATGGGGCCTTTTATTGGGGCTCAGCATGATAGTTTCCACCTTTTTCCGCGCTGCTGTGTCGAACAGATCGATCGACTCTCCGCCATAGGATACCACCGCCGCCAGCCGGCCATCTGGAGATATCGCAATTTCATGCGGCTGACTTCCGGTAGGTTCCCGGGAGAGTTCTTCTCCCGTTTCCAGGTCGACGAAGCTGAGCGTGTCTTCTCCCTTGTTGCCGACAAGCAGCAGGCCGGACTTGCCGGATGGCGCGGGGCCAGAACCTTCCGCTGACGCCGTGCAGGCAGTCAGTACCAATGCCGCGATTATCCCGATCAGAGTGTTTCTCATGTTTTAATCGACCCGTTCTTGTTTTCCCTCCGGAGATACAAATAAAAAACCCGGTCGATGCGGATGGCATCGACCGGGTTTGTTTCATGCAGGCTCCGACACCTGATCATTCGGCCAGCGGCGCTGCAGCGCTGGGATCTTCCGGCAAACCGCCCAGCTGCGTGACCAGCTGCGTATAGGCGTCGAGATAGGCGAGAGCCATGACACGACCGATCTGGGTGTCGGTATACCCACCACCTGCCGCACCAGCGATCGCACCGCCAAAGAAGCCGCCTCCGCCGCCGCCGAACTTCACGTCCGATTTGCGGGCATAGCCTTCAACCGTCCGTTCAATTTCGGTGGTCCGGACATTGACCAGAGCGAGGGTAACATTGGCTTCCTTTTTGTTGACCTTCAGTCCGCCAAACAATCCGCCAAAGGTTCGGCCGCCAAGAGCGCCGCCAATTGCGCCAAGGGCGCCGCCGCCGCCAGAGCGATTATTGGCCGAAATAATATCGGGAACCATGACATAGTCGGCGGCCTTGACCTGGCGCTTGCCGACATTGGAGCCGCGTTGCAGTTCGCCCGAGTCCGCAAGCGCGCGCTCAACGGCGCGACTGGCCAGTCCCCGGCCGCGATCTACCAGACCGAAACAGCCGGAGCGGGATACGAAGGTTTTGATCAAGGCTTCCGGAGAACCGATCTTGTAGCTCCGCCACCATTGCACTTCTGGCTCAACAATGGCGATGGTTCCCAGCTTTTTGTAGCAAGTAGGGATTTGGGCAACACCGCGATCCTGGGCTTTTTGTCCCTTGGACCGGCTCTGCGCCATTGCGGTTCCGCTGGTTAGTGCGAGTGACGAGATGGCCAGCGCTGATACGATTTTTTTCAACATGATTTCCCTCCGGTATAAATTCTGACCATCATCTCTCTGGCGTAACGGCCAGATGTCAGAGACATGGCAAAATGGCTTGCGACCACGAAATTTACAAATCACTGTTTGAACCGTATATGTTGGACTGTCTGTGATCGATAGCATAATTTGGACAAATTATTTGCAGATGGCAGCAAGACAGAGACAACAGACATGCCGGTTCGGCCATTTCCGCAGGCCCGGCATACTGCCAAAGCAATGATACGGGAATTGTACTCCATATGAAAAACAGGCGCATCCGGTCCGGAATGCTGATACTCGCCACCGCTTTTCTGGTTTCGGCGACGGACGCAAAAATGGATCCCGACAATCCGACCTGTCCAATGGATCCGAATTGGAGCAACATCCCGGCGATGACGCTGACGCCAGTGGAGAGAAGCGGGGTGAAGGTTTTGCTGGCCGAAGGCCGGATAGACCGCGATTTGCCCAATCGTCTCAAGCAGATTTTGGCCTCGGATCCCGAAATCGCGGAAATCTGGTTGCGCTCACCTGGCGGGGATGCGCGGGCCGGAAACGAAGCGGGGCGGATCATTCGGGAGACCTGGGTTGTGCGGGATGCCGAGGGCAAGAAAACCGGCGACAAGCCTGGTGTGCTGACCCGCATTCCGGCAAACTGGGCCTGTTTCAGCGCCTGCAATTTTGTCTTCATGGGCGGACGCGCCCGGATCATTGATGAGGGTGGTTTGTTCATGGTTCACATGTTCACCATGACGGGGGATCGTGATGCGATCAGCTTCAGCGTTGAAATGGGGACGGAATCCACCGCGGAACTGATTGGTGAAGTGGAACAGGACAGTGCCTTGCTCGCCTCCGAGGATAATGACTTTCTGATCCGGATGGGCGTCTCGCGAAAATTGCTGACCGATATCATGTACCGCCAGAAAGCCGTCAAAACGAGCGACGGAGATAGAAGCACTCGCCGCTGCCTGACCCGCAAAGAAACATTCCTGTATAATGTTGCGAATATTGCCGAAGAAACCGGCGGTTGATCAAACCGCTGATTTCGTTGCTCCGGTTTCCGCCATTGCGCCTGAACCCTTTCTCTTCCCTTTTGGAAATTACGCGCTAGCATGCCGACACTCGCAGGGAAGGTGATCGGGGAGGAACTGGAATGCGTCATATCGCGATAATCGGGTCGGGGCCCGCGGGCTATTATTCTGCCGAGGCCGCACAGAAAAAATATGACGATGACGTGCAAGTGGATATTATCGACCGGCTGCCGGTTCCGTTCGGGCTGATAAGGACTGGCGTTGCACCGGATCATCAGTCGATCAAGGCCGTGTCGCGGCGTTATGAAAAGACCGCGCTTACCGACAATGTCCGATTTGTCGGTAATGTGACGGTCGGGACTGATGTCAGCATCTCCGAACTGCAAGGGCTCTACGATGCCGTGATTTTGGCAACCGGGGCACCCAATGACCGGCCGCTGGAAATTCCGGGCAGCGATCTGGATGGTGTCATTGGCAGCGCCGCCTTTGTCGGCTGGTATAACGGCCATCCGGACTTTGCAGATTTGCACCCGCCGCTCGATGCCAGGTCGGTGGCAATTATTGGCAATGGCAATGTCGCGCTGGATGTTGCCCGTATCCTCGCCAAAACCGAAAGCGAGTTTGTCGGCAGTGACATTGTCGGACATGCACTCGATGCGCTGACCCGCAGCGCGGTGGAACGCATCATTTTTCTCGGGCGGCGGGGACCGCACCAGATTGCAATGACGCCAAAGGAGCTGGGTGAGTTAATGCATCTGGAACGGGCCCGCCCGGTGGTGGATCCGCTGGATTTCCCGGACGAAGGCGATGACGCGATGCTTGAGCCGGGCATGCGCAAATCTGTCACGCATTTGCGTGAATTCTTCCGGAAAGCCGGGGAGTTGCGGGGAAAACCCGTTGCCATCGATTTTGATTTCTTTGCCATGCCGGTCGAGATCAAGGGTGATGGGCGGGTCCAGAGCCTCGTTGTCGAAAAGACCGAGCTGGACAAGGACCTGCGGTCAACCGGAACCGGCGAGACTTATGAAATTGATTGCGAGCTGGTGGTCAGCTGTATCGGTTATCGCACGCCGCCCATTGAAGGTGTTCCTTATGAACATGGACGCGGCCGATTTGCAAATGTTGACGGGCGTATCCTGCCCGGGCTCTATTGTGTGGGCTGGGCGAGACGGGGGCCAACCGGCACGATTGGAACAAACAAACCGGACGGCTTTGCCATCATCGAAGCGGTGGCAGAGGATATCGGCATGGGGGACAATCGAGATGGCCGAAGCGGTCTTGATCGGCTGCTGGACCGCCGCGGCGTGGAACCGGTTACCTTCCGCGACTGGAAAAAAATTGAGGAAGCCGAGATCGCAAATGCCCGTGATGGGGCGCCGCGCGAAAAGTTCACCGACGTGGCGGACATGATCGCGGCGCGGAAAAGCTAGCTCAACCAGTCCCGCAAAATAGCATTCACTTCCTCCGGCGCTTCCTGTTGCACCCAGTGTGAAACGCCCGGAAGACGGTGAAGCGTGAAATCGCCCACCCACTCCTCAGTTCCTTCGGTGCATTTGATATTGAGCGCTGAATCTTCCTCTCCCCAGATCATCAGCGTGGGCACATTCACTTTGCCATCTCCGATATCAATGGCATCCCGATGACGCAGCAAAGCCCGGTAGTAGTTGATCATGGAGTTGAGCGAGCCAGGGCGCAGTGCGGCCCGGGCGTAGATATCCAGTGCATCATTGGAGAAATTGGTCTGATCACACGCCATTTTCGAGAAGGCATCCTTGATCGGCCTGCCACCATTTCGGGAGAGCAGCTTTTCAGGAAGCCAGGGGATCTGGAAAAAGAAAATATACCAGCTCCGGCGAAGTTGCCGCCAGTGCCGGATTTCCCGGCGACCGACCATCGGATGCGGCACGTTCATGATGATGAGCCGGACAAGCGGGCGAATTTTCTGGATGGCAAAGGCCCAGGCAATGATTGCGCCCCAGTCATGCGCGATCAGCGTCACCTCTTTTGCCCCGCTGGCATCGATCAGCGCGGCAATGTCCGCGCACAAGTGATCGAGCGCATAGGCACGGACGCCTTCGGGTTTGCTGGTGCCTCCATATCCGCGCAGATTGGGCGCCCAGACCCGGTAGCCCATTTCTGCGAGTAACGGCATCTGGAACCGCCAGCTATAGTGCAGTTCAGGAAATCCATGCAGGCACAGGGCGAGCCGGTCGCCTTCTCCCGCCTGCGCCACCTCGAATTTCTGCCCGTTGGCTTCGATCCAGTCTACGGTGATTTCACTGTCCGGATCGGGCTGCCAGGAAAGTCTGTCGCTCATGCCACTAATGCTAGCAGGCTCCACCTTTAATCAGCCAGTTAATTCTGCTATTCGATCAAAAAACGCAGGAGAGAATCAATGCATGATCTGATCATTAGAGGCGGCACTATCGTGGATGGTACCGGCGGCGAACCCTTTGTCGGTGACGTGGCCATTGATGGTGACAGGGTCACAATGGTCGGAACGGTGGATGCCGAAGCACGCGAAGAGATTGACGCGACTGGCAAATTTGTCACGCCCGGTTTCGTCGATGTGCACACCCATTATGACGGTCAGGCAACCTGGGACGATGAAATGGCACCCTCCAGCTGGCATGGTGTGACGACGGTGGTCATGGGCAATTGCGGGGTCGGTTTTGCTCCGGCCAAACCGGACCGGCACGACTGGCTGATCGGCCTGATGGAAGGTGTGGAAGATATTCCTGGAACCGCTCTCGCCGAGGGGATGAGCTGGAACTGGGAAACCTTCCCGGAATATCTCGACGAACTGGAAAAAATGCCGCGGACGGTTGATGTGGCCACCCATGTTCCGCATGGTGCCGTGCGCGCTTATGTCTTGGGCGACCGGGAACAGCCCGGCGCGGTGCCAACCGTGGAAGACGTCCGGAAGATGGCCGATATCGTCGAAGAAGGCGTCCGGGCCGGGGCTCTGGGTTTTTCGACCAGCCGTACCGTTTTGCACCGTTCTGTAGATGGTGAACTGGTCCCCGGCACAACAGCGACCAAGGACGAACTGATCGAGCTGGGCCGGGCGATGGGACGCGTCGGCTATGGCGTGTTTGAGATGGCCAGTGACCTTAACCGGGAATGGGATGAATTTGGCTGGATGGGCGATCTCAGCCGCGAGACCGGCTTGCCGGTGACCTTTGCCGCGCTGCAATCCATCGCCAAGGATCAACCTCTCGAAGAACAGATTTCCAATATGCGCGCCGAAAATGACAATGGCGCCAATATTGTTGCCCAGATCGCTCTGCGCGGGAATGGCATCATCATGGCCTGGCAGGGCACGGTTCATCCCTTTGTCCGGAAACCGAGCTGGGAATCGATTGCCGAACTGCCCTGGGATGAGCAACTTGCCCATCTCAAGGATCCGGAGTTCAAGGCGAAGCTGCTTGCGGAAGCCAGCTTGCCGGCGGAGAATGTTGACATGGCCCCGGTGCAGTTCATTGTCACCGATGGCTGGGCCATGCAATATCAGATGGATGATGGCTTCAACTATGAACCGACGGCAGAAGAAAGTATCAACAGCCGGGCCAATGCCCAGAGTGTCACGCCCGCGGAATATGCCTATGACTTGCTGATGCAGGACGAGGGCAAGGGCCTGATCTATCTGCCTATTCTGAATTATATCGACGGAAATCTGGACTTCCTGCATCCGCTCCAGCATGCGGATGACACGGTCAACAGCCTGTCCGACGGTGGCGCGCATTGCGGAACTATCTGCGATGCGGCAAGCCCGACCTTCATGCTCGAGCATTGGGTCAAGAATCGGGAGCGCGGGACGATCAGCATCGAAAATGCAATCAAGCGCCAGTGCCTTGATACGGCCCGGCTCTATGGCCTGAATGATCGTGGTGTGCTGCAGCCGGGTTATCTTGCGGACGTCAATATCATCGATATGGACCGGATCAAGCTGGGCAAACCCTGGCTGGCCTTCGACCTCCCGGCTGGCGGCAAGCGTTTGCTGCAAAAAGCGGATGGCTACGACTATACGGTCAAGTCCGGGCAGGTGACCTTCAAGGGTGGGGTCGTTACCGACAAGCGCCCTGGCGGGCTTATCCGTGGCCCACAGGCCGTCGAAATGCTGGAAGCTGCGGAGTAGCTGATGTTCACAGGTTTCGGCCTTCTAAGGCTCGCTTACCTGGCAAATATCATCATTCTGGTTCCGATTTGCTGGGGGATGTTTTTCGGCAGTGGCGTGGGCGGTGTGTTTGAGAACAAAGTGGAAGAATCCGCGGGTTTACGCCTGCTTGTCGGCAGTTTGTGGTGTGCCATATTGGCGGCCTCTTTTGCCGGCCTGTTTGCGCCGCGTTTTTTCGCGCCGGTCGTGCTCGTTCAGATTGTCTACAAGAGTCTTTGGATGTTCGCCTTTGTCCTGCCGCTGGTCATCGCTGGAAAATCGGACGAAGTTCCCTGGGGTATTGCGTCGACTTTCATCGTCATTGTGCTGAGCTATCCCGTGTTGTTCTGGTTTTCGGCAGTCGGTCGAACAACATAAGCGACGGGAGGCGATCCTGTCAGGATCACCTCCCGCAACAGATCAAAAGGCTTTTTGCCAACCGATTGTCAGCATCCAGTCCCCCGGCATTTGCGGGCCGTTGAGATTTTGATAAATCGGCGCGCCGACTTCGAGCGCAAAACGGTGCCCCGCAAGGGCTCCATGCGTAACCACCGTATTGATACCGGCGATGAGATCGACCCGGTCTCCACCCTGAAAATCAGGATTGGCGGTCTGGACCGGGCCCATGATCATCGGATCAATGCCGTCCACCCAACCCATCGTCCGCGCTTTCACACGGCCGGAAAGGCTAACGCCCTGTGCGGCCAGATAGCTGATCCAGGCGGTCGCTTCGTGGATGTCACCGAAGCTGTACCCCTGATCATTGGTCCCGGTCCGGATTGTGCCAGAATATTGCGCGCCATAGCCCAGCTTGCTGGCCCAGCCCTTAAAAGTAACCGCCGGCTTGAGATCCCATGTGCCCGAACCGATTTGCATCATGTAAGGCACCCGCACCGTTGGATTGCCACCCATCGGTGTCAGGATATCGTCGGTTTTGGTGGTTGAACCGGTGGGAATGGAGATCGCGGCGCGGATGTTCAGCTCTTGCTGATTGTCAGCCTTGCGGTCGGCCACGCCCAGCACCGGGAAAATACCGCCGACTGTTATGTCGCCAAAGCCTTCCGGACTGGTCCGGAATTCGCCCAGTTCTGTCGTTCCCATGCCACCGGCAAAGGTCACATGGTCCATTTCCTTCTGGATGTAACTACCCATAGCAACCAGCGTGACCCAGTCTGTTGGGGCATACATGGCCCCGACCATGGTCATGTCGGTACGCATCGAAGTCGGCACGATACGCAGAGTGGGTGGCTGTCCGGGGGCACCGAAAAAACGGTTGGGGATGGTTGTCACAATGTCATTGGCGGAAATCTGATCTGTATCCACCTGAGCACCGGACATTTCCATATGCATGTGGCGGACCGAGAACATGACCTCTCCCTTTTTGTGGGCATGGTCGGCCATGACCCCGATAGGTGCATGATCATCCGCGCGGACATCATGGGCCAGCACAGGTGTGGCAATTGCGCAGGCGGCGACAAGCGCACCTGCAGAAGCAAGGTTTTTCATGAGTTATTCCTGTATCAGTCTGATATTGGCAGGCGCTGATGCGCCCTGTGAGCAAAATGGTCAGACCAGGGCAGGAGGTCCCGTTGCGGGCGGAATACTGAGGCGATTGCGAACCGCAAAATGCCGGCGTCTTTCGGGCTCATGAGGAGTGATTACGAGGCTGGCATCCGATGCATCCGGACCGGAGGTATCCAGCCCGGCGCCTGCAGCTCCGGCATAGGTACAGGTCGAATTCTCCATATCCGATTGGTCGTGATCACCATGTCCGCTGGCATGTTGGGAATGGTCCACACCTTCGGCATGATCCGTATGGGCGCTATCTTGCAGGGGGACTTCAGGTCCATATCCCGAACACAGGACAATGGCAAAGCCCTGTTCGGTGTGCATCGGCATGAAGCCCTGCGGTGTCCACGCACCGAAGAACAGGGCAAGCAGCGCGAGAAGCGGTGTTGCCAAACGGGTTCTCAGGAACCAGAAAAGATCGGTTTTTCGGATCATGCGCTTGTCCGGCGCTATATTGTTCCGGTTAAGAAATGGCTAGTGAAAAACCGGTGACCCCGAACGAAATTCAGACCCGCATCGGCATCAGCACGTAGAGTGCAGCCGACTTGTCATCCTCGCGGATCAGTGTCGGCGCACTGGCATCGGCCAGGTGCAGTTCGACATTGTCGCCTTCAATCTCGCTCAGAATGTCCAGCAGATAGCGGGAATTAAACCCGATTTCGAAACCATCCTCCTTGTAAGCTCCCGGTACATCTTCCGATGCGGTGCCATTTTCCGGAGAGGTGACGGACAGCGTGATCTTGTCATCGCCCAGCGCCATTTTGACAGCGCGGGTTTTCTCGGTCGCAATGGTCGAAACGCGATCTACGCCCTGGGCAAAGCTTTTCGGGTCGATTTTCAGGATCTTGTCATTCCCGGTGGGGATCACACGGGTGTAGTCCGGGAAGGTGCCGTCGATCAGCTTGCTGGTCAGGATTGCGGTTCCGAGCGTGAACCGGATTTTGCTGGCTGACAGGTCAATCTGGACCGCCGCTTCGCCATTTTCATCGAGCAATTTGCGCAGTTCGTTGACACATTTGCGCGGCACGATGACGTCCGGCATGCCTTCGGCACCGGCAGGACGGGGCAAGGTGACCCGGGCAAGGCGGTGACCGTCGGTGGCCGCCGCTTTCAGTACCGGCGTTTCCTCATCCTGCACATGGAGGAAAATACCATTGAGATAGTAACGCGTTTCTTCGGTTGAGATCGCAAATTTGGTCTTGTCGATTATCTGGATCAGGGAAGCTGCGGGCAATTCGAAACTTGTTGGCAGATCGCCCTCTGCAATGATGGGAAAATCATCGCGCGGGAGTGTTTGCAAGTTGAAGCGTGCACGACCGGCATTCACTTTCATTTTGCCGTCCGCGGCATCCAGTTCGACCTGGGCACCATCCGGCAATTTTCGGGCGATATCGAACAAGGTATGTGCTGACACCGTTATCGAGCCAGCGGTGTCCACCTGGGCTTCAACGGTCTCGACAACCTGAAGGTCGAGATCGGTGGCCATCAGCTTGATGCCGCCGGAATCACTGGCTTCAATCAGCACATTGGACAAAATCGGAATGGTGTTGCGCCGCTCTACCACAGACTGGACGTGGCCCAGGCTCTTCAGCAATGCTGCTCTTTCAATGGTGGCTTTCATTTATCGTCCTTTGATCTGATGCTTGTGTGGGAAACACGAGCGCAAAACAGAATCCGTACAAATCACGGGGAGTTCATGGCTTCATTAACAATATCGCACACAAGGGCAAGCCCGATGGGGCGCTGATCAGTCATATCACGGTGAAAATCTGTGGAAAAAACCCGTGACCCGGTTAAAGCTTGTCACATGGCGGCCAAATCGGCCCGATCTCGAAGGAAAAAGCCCCTTTTATGAGCATTTTGGATTCCAACGGTCATCGCCTTTTCATTGCGCGGCACGGCGAAACCATTTTCAATCTGGCAGGGCGTATTCAGGGTGAACATGCCCATACTCCACTTACCCTGAACGGGTTTGCGCAGGCCGATGAAATGGGGCGCGCTCTGGCGATCCGGTTGCCGCAAGACACACCTCTGGATCTGATTGCTTCGGATACGGGCCGGGCGCTGCAGACCCTGGCGATTGTTGCTCAGCATGTCGGAGCGGACTGGCATCAGGTGAAGCAGGACGCCAGGCTGCGCGAAATCGACATGGGGGAATGGGGTGGTGTCTATTATCGTGAACTGGACGGAAAGCTGGAAATTGACCGGGAGGAGATGCTGTTTGCAACGGTTGCTCCTGGGGGAGAGAGCTATGCCGATGTTGCATCGCGCCTGAAACACTGGATCGCCGATCAGAGGCTGGAACGAGATACCGTCCTGATCAGTCATGGCATGACCACCCGTGTGTTGCGCGGATTATTGAGTGATTTGACGCCTCATGCGCGATTTGGCGTGCCCATTGCCGAGGGGTTGCCGCAAGGCTCCATGGTTGAATTTCGTGACGGGGCCGAAACTGTCATCCATCGTGGCGGCGGGGAAGGGGAGAAGGCGTGAAAATTGCCGGTATATCGGTCTGTATTTTCTTGGTGCTTGTTCCTGGGCCTGGCTGGGCGAAGGATTCGCTGGGCGTTTTTAACAATTGGGGGGCATTTCGCGATCCAGATGTTCCGCGCTGCTATGCCATTGCCGAATCCGAAGAGATAACCGGCAAGGCGTCCCGGAAGTCCTATGCTTCGGTAGGTTTCTGGCCCGGACGCGGGATACGGGCGCAGTTTCATGTCAGGCTGAGCCGCGACCGTTCCACCAACAGCCGCGTCATGGTCAGCATTGCCGGTCGCCGCTTCCAGCTAACGGCGAATCGTTCGGATGGCTGGTCGCAGGATCGGCGAATGGATGCGGCCATTATCGCTGCCTTGCGGTCGGCAAAGAGCATGAGTGTGGAAAGCGTTGGACGTGATGGAAAACCGATCGTGGATGCGTATTTGCTCAGAGGAGCCGCGACCGCGATAGATGCGGCATCCTTGGGTTGCTCACGGTTGTCACGTTCCTCGGCAGAATAGGATTCTAACGATAATCTGAAGGCCGTGTACAAGCTTTACCGGCCTAAACCCGGTATTCTTCCGGCAGGAATAGCCCCGATGATCCGGTGCTAATGGATCTGCTAGGTAGACTGTTTTGGAGAAACAACCAAGGCGCGAGTTGCGGCAGCACCGCTTGTTCAAGGTTGAAGTCACCGCCGAAGGCCGCAAAAAGTTCAATGCGATTGTAAGGAACATTTCCACACACGGTTTGCGAGCAAGAGGCGAAATTCCTGTTGGAGACAATCGGGTTCAACCTGGTCAACCGCTCAAGATTCAGAAGCACGGCTTTGATGCCGTTTCTGGAACGGTGCGATGGAATTCGGGCCAGGAATTTGGTGTGGAATTTGATCAGGAGATCGATGTCGAGCAATTCAGTTTCGGGGATCGCAATACCGAGGGGTTGCTTAAACCGAAAGACGAAACAGTTACGGTTCGACGCAGTTTGGATCCCCAAATCGTGGTCAAAAGGCCGGGCTTTTCTCGCCGAATAAAGCGATAATTTTTCCCTTATATCGGTTCATCAATACATCCGTCGGATGATTAAGGGACTGAATTCCCTCCAGGAAATTGAACCTGGATCAAATCCCGCTTCATCGTAACGAAAAAGCTAAAATACCTCAGGTTTTGGCCGTTCTTTATAGTGGAAAACTGGTTAATGGCGGGATTGCATGCGCAGGGAGACAGGAACAGGACCAAAACCGGACGACCCTGAGGCACAGAATGTGTTTCGGGAACCGCGTTTGCGTAAACTTGTCAAAATCGAGATCCTTCGGGATGGTCGAGGCCCGGTAGATGCGTTTGTGCGCAATCTCTCTTCATTCGGCCTTTGCGCAAGGTCCGCAGAGATTCCTGTCTCTGGAGAAACGATCTCCATTCGAAAAGAAGGATTTGGTGAATTGCGGGCAACGGTTCGCTGGACCAGTGCAACGGAATTTGGGGTGCAGTTCGCAGAACGTATCAATGTCGATAATTTCAATTTTGGTCAGCAAAACAAGGATGGCCATTTTGTGCGGGAAATCGATAACGGGCACGTCTGGAAAGGCTTCAAACATGAGGTTTCCACCAGAAGGCCGGGGTTGCGCTCGTCCTGAGCCTTGACCCGGCAAACAACCGGGCTGGCTTTTGCATAAAACCGCTCCTATATCGCTGCCATGCAAATCCCTGGCCATATCGACCCCGTTCCTTTGCCTGCAAAGGTGACACCGCGTGAAGACGGTCGGGCAGACCTGATCGGTCTGAGCCAGCCGGAAATTCAGGACCTGCTTGGCGAGGCAGGACAGGATCCCAGACAGGCGAAACTGCGTTCCAAGCAATTGTTTCACTGGATATATCACCGCGGCATCGTCGATTTTCACCAGATGACAGATCTCGGCAAGGCCCTGCGCCAATGGATGGACGAACGATTTGTCGTCGGACGGCCGGAAATAGTCGAGGCCCACGTATCCAGTGATGGTACCCGAAAATGGCTTTTGCGGTCGGCAGATGGCCAGGATTATGAAATGGTCTTCATTCCTGATGCCGATCGCGGCACGCTGTGTATATCCAGCCAGGTCGGTTGCACGCTCAATTGCCGGTTCTGTCATACCGGAACGATGCGGCTGGTCCGCAATCTGACCCCCGGCGAGATTGTCGGTCAGGTGATGCTGGCTCGCGATGCCCTCGGAGAATGGCCCAAGGGCGCCATGGATGCGCTCGATGACGAGGAAAGCGCGACGGCTTATGAAAGCGATGGTCGGCTGCTCACCAATATCGTCCTGATGGGAATGGGTGAACCGCTCTATAATTTCGACAATGTCCGCGATGCTATGAAGGTTGTGATGGACGGGGCCGGTCTGGCGTTGTCACGGCGCCGGATTACTCTGTCGACCAGTGGTGTTGTGCCGATGATTGCGCGCGCCGGCGAGGAGATTAACGTCAACCTGGCGATCTCGCTGCACGCGGTAAACAAGGAAACGCGTGACGAAATCGTCCCGCTCAACCGGAAATATTCGATTGAGGAACTGCTCCAGGCCTGTGCCGATTATCCTGGCGCCAGCAATGCCCGGCGGATCACGTTTGAATATGTGATGCTGAAAGACAAGAATGACAGCGATGAGGATGCTCGCGAACTGGTGAATTTGCTCCGGCAATATGACTTGCCGGCGAAGGTCAATCTGATCCCGTTCAACCCCTGGCCAGGTTCGGAATATGAGTGCTCGGAACCCGAGCGAATCAAGGCCTTTTCGAAAATTATATTTGACGCCGGAATCAGTGCTCCCATTCGCACGCCACGAGGCCGGGACATCATGGCTGCCTGCGGTCAGCTCAAGTCCGCCAGTGAAAAGAAAAGCCGCGCGGAACTGGACCGGCTGGCTGAGGAAAAGCAGGCTGCGCTCGGCTGAGCTATGTCCCGACAGTAGCAATAACGTCAATCTCCACCATCAGTTCGGGAAGCGCCAGCGACCGGACCTCGACAATCGTGTCGGCGGGCCATGGTTCCGTGAAATAGGTCTGACGCGCTTCCACGATTTTCGGGAAATTTGCCATATCGGTCAGATAGATGGTGACCTTGACGATCTGCTCCCGGCTGCTGCCACCGGCAGCCAGTACGCGGTCAATATTGGCAAAGGTTTGGGCTACCTGCTTGTCAAAATCATCCGGTCCGACAATCGTGCCACTTTCGTCAATGGCGGCCTGACCGGACAGAAAAAGCAGATCTCCAACCCGCCATCCAGGTGAAATCGCATAGGGCGCGAGCGGATCAGGATCGAGCGTGATGACCCTTTTATCGAACATGGCTTCTCCAGTGGTTTGGAGCTTTGGTTTAACGCAGTCTTGCCGATTTGCTCCCAACTTGCAACGGGCAGGAAACTTCCGTCCAGAAAATGGAGAAGGTCTATGTGTCACTCTTTTGACACAAGGTGAGATAATTCGTCATTGCATCCAGAAAATACATATCAATGAATTGAACAAGAAAGCATTCGCCTTCATTGGGGGATGAATTCCAATTCATGCTACTTCAACTTCGATCGTCTTTGAATTTTTTGAAAGAACAAATAATGAAAAAACTTATTCTAGCCGCTTTTGCTGCCGGAGGGATTGTTGCAACACCTGCGATCGCGGGGGAAAAGGACAATTTTTCCGGCTTTAAAGGCGCTGCCTTGATTGGCTATGACAACGGCGACTTTGGTGCAATTGTCACCTTGGACGGAGTGAGTAATGATTACAATAATGCCGAAGGCGCGGTATTTGGCTTGAGTGCCGGATATGATCGCCAGTCAGGCGGTATTGTCTATGGCATCGAGCTCGAAGCTCTGGATTCTGCCGCCGATGTCGATGATCGGTTTCTTGGCGAAATAAAACTCGGCAGAGATCTCTATGCGGGTGGACGTTTGGGATATGCCATCAGCAGCCGTACCCTGATTTATGCGAAAGCCGGCTATGCGAACACGCGATTGCGTACCGTTGGTTTCCGGAGTATCGGGCTCGACGGGTTTCGGGTTGGCGGAGGCGCTGAACATCGGCTCGGCAAAAAACTGTTTTTGCGCGCGGAATATCGGTTCTCGGAATATGATCGCGGCTTTCGGCGGAACCAGGCGATCGCAGGTGTGGGGCTCCTTTTTTAAAGGGCTCTTTTCAAACCAATGGCGGAAGGTGACTCGGCGACATTTACCGCGGCTTAGTGCACGCGATTTAATCGTCTCCGGCGTAATTTGGACGTCCTGAAACATTGAAGGCCAGGTAATTGTAACCTTGTCGTTTCAAAATTCGAATAACCGCCTAAGATGCAATTCATGCCTCAACCAGACCGGAGTGATCGGAAGATTCGGCACCGCCTGACAACCCGCATATGGCACTGGGTGAATGCACTGTGCCTGCTGGTGCTGATCATGAGCGGCCTTACTATCTTCAATGCCCATCCGCGGCTGTACTGGGGAGAATATGGCGCAAATGACGATTATGCCTGGGCGGCAGTCGGTTCGTCGCAAACCATTGGCTATGTCCGCTTTGGAGAAACCAGGTTCGATACGACTGGCTATATCGGCAACTGGGAAGATCGAAATGGCAATATCCAGACCTGGGCCTTTCCCGACTGGGCAACGATACCGTCTTCTTATAGTCTGGCAGACGGGCGTCGTTGGCATCTGTTTTTCGCCTGGATTTTCAGTTTCGGGCTGGCCTTCTTCATGATCCGCTCGCTCTGGAACCGGCACATTCAGCGCGATCTGCATTTGCGCCGCAAAGACTGGCATCCCTCAGCGATCTGGGCAGATATTCGTAATCATGCCCGGTTGCGCTTCCATGCGGGACAACGTGAAGGTAGCTATAATATCCTCCAGCGGTTGAGCTATATCGGCGTGATTTTTGTCGTTCTGCCGCTCATGATATTTACCGGGCTCGCCATGTCCCCGGCGATGGACGCCAACTGGCCCTGGCTGACCGACATTTTTGGCGGCCGGCAATCGGCCCGTTCAATCCATTTTATCGGCATGGCGCTGTTGATACTGTTTTTCCTGGTGCACATGATTACGCTGCTGCTGGCTGGTCCGTGGCGACTGACGCGCAGTATGATTACTGGTCGGGATAGCAAGGAGGCCATGAATGACTAAATTGCTGACACGCAGAACCATCCTGGGCGGCGCGGCCCTCGGCGCGGGTGGGTTGCTCAGCGGCTGTGACGCCCTGAACCGCAGCCCGGCTTTCCAGAACTTGCTGGCGACAGCGGAAACCGGGAATTTCCATGTCCAGCGTGCGCTGGGCGACCGTATGGAACTGGCGAGTGAATATACCATCGCCGATCTGTCTCCCACGTTCCGGGCCAACGGGACCCGCAATCCGGATACGCAAAACTACAATGCCAGCGCCGCCAATGGTTTCTCCGACTGGCAATTGCGTCTTTTCGGGCTGGTCAACAAACCGCAATCCTTTTCTTTCGCCGCGCTGCAGTCCATGCCGCAACGCACGCAAATCACCCGGCATGACTGTGTCGAGGGCTGGAGCGCGATCGGACAATGGACCGGAGTGCCGCTCAAATTGCTGCTTGATCTCGCCCAGTTGCGCGACACCGCCAATTTCCTGATCTTCCATTGCGCGGACAGCCTGGGCGGACGCCCCTATTATGAAAGTACGGATCTGCTGGATGCCTTTCATCCCCAGACGATCATTGCCCACCGGCTGAACGGGGAGTTGCTGCCAATCGAGAATGGCGCGCCCTTGCGCCTGCGGGTGGAACGGCAACTGGGATACAAGCATGCCAAATATCTGACCGGAATCGAAGCCGTCGCCTCGCTGGATGGTATTGGCGAGGGCAAGGGCGGTTATTGGGAAGATGTCGCCAATTACGAATGGTATGCGGGCATCTGATGGCTGCAAAACCAGTTTTTGAAGGAACATATGCATGTCCATATTAGGCCAGTTTCTGGGAAGCGTGATCAAGCAGGGCACCATTGCGGTGCATCACCCTGACGGGTCTGTCGAGCAGTTCGGAAGCGCCGCTGATGGCTATCCCGATGTCGCGGTCCGTCTGGCGGACAAGGGGGTCATGCGCCAGATCCTGCTCGACCCCCGGCTGGGAGCGGCAGAGGCATTCATGGATGGGCGTCTGATTCTGGAAAAGGGCGACATCATGGCGCTGATCCAGCTGCTGCGGGCCAATCGCAAATGGGAGCGTGGCGGCCGGCTGAAAGAGCCGGGTCCGGTCAAACTGATCAAGGACCGCATTGCGGGGAGGCTCGATGGCCTCAACAATCAGCGCCGGTCGAAGGCCAATGTGGCCCATCACTATGATCTCAGCCGGGACTTGTACGAGCTTTTTCTTGATGAGGACATGCAATATAGCTGTGCTTACTGGACAAGCCCGGACAATACGCTGGAACAGGCGCAGCTCGATAAAAAAGCCCATATCGCAGCCAAGCTGGATCTGCATGCAGGTCAGAAAGTGCTGGATATCGGGTGTGGCTGGGGCGGGACCGCTCTCTACCTGAATCGCAAGTTTGATGTTGAGGTGCTTGGGATTACGCTGTCGGAGGAACAGCTCGCCGTCGCGCAGGAGCGCGCCGAAAAAGCTGGTGTATCAGACAGAGTAAAATTTGAACTGATCGACTATCGGGATCTGGCGGAGCGCGATGCCGGACATTTTGACCGGATCGTTTCCATCGGAATGTTCGAGCATGTCGGGGCACCCAATTTTCCGACTTTCTTTCGCAGCGCCGCCAATCTGATGACGGATGACGGGGTGATGCTCCTTCACACAATCGGGCGTATGGGGAAACCCGGCACCACCGACGCCTTTACCCGCAAATATATCTTCCCAGGGGGGTATATTCCGGCGCTCAGTGAAACACTGGAGGCCAGCGAACCTTACCGCCTGATTGCAACAGACATCGAAACCCTGCGGCTGCATTACGCCCTGACCTTGCGCGAATGGTACAAGCGAACCCAGGCGAACAGGGAAAAGATCATCGCCATGTATGACGAGCGGTTCTATCGCATGTGGACATTCTATCTGGCCGGCGCGACGGCTGCTTTTGAAAGTGGCGGAATGTGCAACTATCAGATCCAGTTCAGCCGCAACCGGCACAGTTTGCCGCTGACCCGCGACTATCTGGGCGAGGTCGAACAGAAGTTGCGCGAATAGTCAGACCGGATATTTCTCGTCCATCGCGGCCTTGTCGAAGGCAATCAGTTCTTCAAGAACATCCAGATCGACCTTCTTGAGCTGGGTGACATAAAGGCAGGATTTTCCGCGTTTGTGCGGGCCCAGTTTGTCCAGAAGTTCGGTCTGTTTGGCCTTGTTTTTGGCTTCGCTGGTACAGCTGAGCACGTACAGGCTCATATTCTGTTTGCGCGGGCTGAAGCCAGACCTGCACATGTCGCCTTCGCGGCCGGTTTCATATTTGTAATGATAGCTGCCAAAACCAATGATGCTGCCGCCCCACATTTTGGGCTCGTAGCCTGTAATCCGCGTAAACATTTCGAGCAGCGTTTTTGCGTCTTCGCGGCGACCATCATGTTCCACGCTGTCGATAAAGGCACCTACGTCCCCATCATTTTCAACTGTCTTGTTTTGCGCCTGGGCCATCAGATTCTCCTCCCGGAGCGTGCATATCATATTGCGCCGGATTTTGGACCCTGTTAGGCGCAGCGCTTCATTCAGCGAAAGACAAACAGATGAACGATTCCGTAAAGCGCGTGGTTTTGGCTTTTTCCGGCGGACTGGATACCAGTGTTATCCTGAAATGGCTGCAGCAGGAATATCAGTGCGAAGTCGTAACATTTACTGCGGACCTGGGGCAGGGGGAAGAGCTCGAGCCAGCCCGCAAGACCGCAGAGCTTCTGGGGGTCAAACCCGAACATATCTTCATCGATGATCTGCGCGAAGAATTTGTAAAAGACTATGTCTTTCCAATGATGCGCGCCAATGCGCTGTATGAGGGCCTCTACCTGCTCGGCACCTCGATTGCCCGGCCGTTGATTTCCAAACGACAGATCGAGATTGCCACCCAGACCGGCGCCGATGCGGTGGCGCATGGTGCGACCGGCAAGGGGAATGACCAGATCCGCTTCGAACTGGGCTATTACGGGCTGAACCCGGACGTGAAGGTTATCGCCCCGTGGCGCGAATGGGACCTCACCAGCCGGACGCGACTCATCGAATTTGCCGAGAAGAACCAGATTCCCGTTCCCAAGGACAAGCGCGGCGAGGCGCCGTTTTCAACTGATGCCAATATGCTGCATACCTCTTCCGAGGGTAAAATTCTCGAGGACCCCTGGGAAGAGGTGCCGGACTATGTCTACAGCCGGACAAACAATCCCGAGGATGCACCAGATACGCCGGAATATATCACGATCGATTTCGAACGGGGAGATGGCGTCGCGATCAACGGTGAGGCGATGAGTCCGGCCACTTTGCTGGAGAAGCTGAACGATTATGGCCGCGAGCACGGCATTGGCCGCCTCGATCTGGTGGAGAACCGGTTTGTAGGCATGAAATCCCGCGGCATGTACGAAACCCCTGGCGGGACTATCTATCACACAGCGCATCGCGGAATCGAACAGCTGACGCTCGACAGCGGGGCGGCCCACATGAAGGATGAACTGGCCCCGCGCTATGCCGAGCTGGTCTATAACGGCTTCTGGTTCGCCCCCGAGCGGGAGATGTTGCAGGCCGCCATCGACAAGAGCCAGGAGCGGGTGACCGGGACGGTGCGGCTGAAACTGTACAAGGGTTCGGTCAATGTCGTGGGCCGCAAGGCGGACGTCGACTTCAACCTGTATAGCGAAGATGTGGTGACATTCGAGGATGACGCCGGCGCCTATGATCAGAAAGATGCCGAAGGCTTTATCAAGCTGAATGCCCTGCGGCTGCGGCTGCTCGGCAAGCGCCGGGGCTAGATTTGCTGATCGCCATCTTCACCCTGCTGCTGGGCTTTGTTGTGCTGATTGTCGGCGGCGAACTGCTCGTGCGCGGTGCGGTCCGGGTGGCGGAAAAGGCCGGAATGTCGCAGCTTCTGATCGGTCTGACGATTGTCGGTTTCGGCACGTCTGCACCGGAGCTGGTGGCGAGTGTCGAAGCGGCACGGGCCGGGTCTCCCGGCATTGCCTGGGGCAATGTTGTCGGGTCGAACCTGGCCAACAGCCTGCTGATCCTGGGTACGGCGTCCCTGATCCTGCCAATGATGGTCCCGCGCGGTCCGTTGGGGCGGGACGGCGGCCTGGCGTTTGCCGCCACCATCGTGCTGTGGCTGGTGGCCACAACATCGGGCACCACGGTTTTGTTCGGTGCGGCGTTTCTGGCGCTGCTGACAGCCTATCTGATCTACGCCTACTGGGTCGAGCGCACGCGGCCGGTTGGTGCCAGTGCATTGCATGAAAAAGCCGAAGCTCTGGAGGTGACCGATACCCATCTGCACGATGAACAGCCGCTGTGGCGAGCCATTCTGGTGCTGCTGGCGGGTATCGTGCTGATCGTCGCCGGTGGCCGGTGGCTGGTCGAAGGCGCAGTAGATCTGGCGCGACTGCTGGGTATGAGCGAAGCGGTGATCGGCCTGACCGTTATCGCCATCGGGACGTCGCTGCCGGAACTGGTGACCTCGGTCATCGCCGCTTACAAGGGAGCGAGCGCGGTTGCCCTCGGCAATGTGCTGGGTTCCAATATCTTCAACCTGCTGCTCATAGGCGGGGTGACCGCCGTAATCGCGCCAGGATCCATCCCGCCCGAAATTGCCGGCTATGGGCTGCCCTTGCTGATTGTGGCGTCTGCCGTTTTGCTGATCTTTGCCATTACCGGCCGCCGGATCAGCCGCTGGGAAGGGGCCATCCTGCTGACTCTCTATATCGCGCAACTGATCTACAACCTCGTTGCTGTCTGAGTTTGTGCTGGACAAGCTGGACGCTTGTTTGACCTCTTGACAATTTCTTATAATTCGATATTACTGGAAATATGGAAATTAAAGATACATTATCGGCCGTTTCTGCCCTTTCAGCACTGGCTCAGGATCATCGCCTCGCGATTTTTCGGTTGCTCGTTCAGGCCGGATCGTCAGGTCTGCCGGCAGGGCGGATCGCCGAGATGCTCGACCTGCCGGCCAGCTCGCTGTCCTTCCATCTGTCCCATTTGAAAAATGGCGGCATGATCCGGGATGAGCGGGAAGGGCGGTCGATTATCTACCGGGCAGATTTTGACGCGATGAATGCGCTGATGGCGTTTCTGCTGGAAAATTGCTGTGCGGGCGAAGCCTGCCTGCCCGGCAGCCAGCAAGAGGCATTGAAGGAGACAATATCATGACAAGGTTTCATCTGAATCTGAAAGTTGCGGACCTGGAAAAGTCCCGCGAGTTTTACAGCCACCTGTTCGGAGCCGAACCCGCGGTGGTGAAACCCGACTATGTCAAGTGGATGCTGGATGATCCCTTCATCAACTTTTCAATCGAGCCGGGCACCGGGGACACCGGTATCGCCCATGTCGGGCTGCAGGCCGAAAATCCCGATGAATTGCGGGCAATTTACGATCGCGTGCAAGACGCGGCAGGACCCCGCTTCGAAGAAGGCGAGACGACCTGCTGCTATGCATCATCAGAGAAAAACTGGACCAGCGATCCGGACGGCGTGATCTGGGAAGCCTTTCATACCGAAGGGCAGGTCACCCATTATGGCAAGGTGCCCGAGATGGGCAAAATGTCTGATCCGACCTCCTGCTGTCTGAGCTGACGCGGTCAATCATGTGGGGCTTTTCGCTGGCGCAAAAGCTGGGCGCCGAGGCGCTCGGATCGTTTTTTCTGTTCGCGACCGTCGTGGGGTCCGGAATCATGGCCGAAACACTGGCGGGCGGCAATGTCGCTATCGCCTTGCTCGGAAACACGCTGGCGACGGGCGCCATATTGTTCGTGCTGATCGCGATCCTGGCGCCCATTTCGGGTGCCCATTTCAACCCCGCTGTCACCCTGGTCATGTTCCTGCGCAAGCAATTGCCGATATCTGCTGCCGTGCTGTTTGTAATGGCGCAACTGGCGGGCGGGTTGATCGGAGTCTGGTCGGCCCATGTCATGTTTGACATGCCGGTCGTTCAGTTCAGCGAAAAAGTCCGGACGGGCAATGGCCAGTGGCTGGGTGAACTGATTGCCACTTTCGGCTTGATATTCACGATATTGGGTACCGTCCGATTTCGACCCGAATGGGTGGCACCGGCAGTGGGGCTCTACATTTCCGCCGGATACTGGTTCACGAGTTCAACCAGCTTCGCCAATCCGGCGATTACGGTGGGCCGGGCATTTTCCAACAGTTTTGCAGGCATCGCGCCGGAACATGTCGCCGGGTTCGTGATCGCCCAGTTTGCGGGTGCCATTCTTGCCTGGGCGCTGGCGATCTGGCTATTCGAGCCAAAAACCTCGGCAACGCAATCTTCCGTTGCAAAATAGGGAATCAGTCCCTAAATAGCAGTCATCCCGACATGGTGAGAAGTGAAGGGGCTGGCGCCGAAAGGGGCCGGCGGTTTTAGCCTTTGTGCAATAGACTGGAAGATTTTTGGCCGACCTGAACACACTTGAACAGCTGATCGAACCGGAAGCGACCGCTTTGGGTTTCGATCTTGTGCGCGTTCAGTTTGTCGCAGGTGCGGACGAGCTGACGCTGCAGGTCATGGCCGAGCGTCCGGAAACGGGCCAGCTCAACATTGATGACTGCGCGGCATTGTCCCGGCGGATTTCGGAGAAGTTTGACGAGATCGATCCCATTGCCGAAGCCTATCGCCTGGAAGTCAGTTCTCCCGGGATTGACCGACCTCTGACCCGGGCGAAGGACTATGCCAACTGGGCAGGGCATGAAGCTCGGATCAACCTGATCGAGGCTGTGGACGGCAAAAAACAGCTACGCGGCTTGCTGGCTGGCGCAGAAGGTGAGATAATAGCGATTGACGATCGCAAGTCTGGGCGTCAGGAGACGGCTCTGTCGAACGTGCATAGCGCGAAACTGATTCTGACCGATGCCCTTATTGCCGCAACCGTGCCGGTATCCCCGGACGGAGCGGACGAGATTGAAGAAGATACTCTAGTAGAAGAACAGGAAGATTAATCATGGCCAGTGCCATTTCTGCAAACAAGGCTGAACTGCTTGCGATCGCCAATGCGGTTGCATCGGAAAAGATGATCGACAAGGAAATCGTTGTCGAAGCGATGGAAGAGGCGATCCAGAAAGCCGCCCGTGCCCGCTATGGCGCGGAGAACGACATTCGCGCCAAGCTCGACGTGCAGACCGGTGACCTGCGCTTGTGGCGGGTTGTCGAAGTGGTCGAAGAAGTCGAGGACTATTTCAAGCAGGTCGACCTGAAACAAGCGGAAAAGCTGGAAAAAGGTTCGAAAGTTGGCGACTTTATTGTGGATCCGCTGCCCGCTGTTGATCTGGGCCGGATTGATGCCCAGTCGGCCAAGCAGGTGATCTTTCAGAAAGTCCGCGATGCAGAACGCGAGCGGCAGTTCGAGGAATTCAAGGACCGTGCCGGCGAAATCATAACTGGTGTCGTGAAATCCGTGGAATTCGGTCATGTGGTTGTGGATCTGGGCCGGGCCGAAGGTGTTATTCGCCGGGATCAGCAGATTCCCCGTGAAGCTGCCCGGGTCGGTGACCGTGTTCGTGCGCTGATCCTGAACGTGCGCCGCGAAAACCGCGGACCGCAGATTTTCCTGTCTCGCGCACATCCCGATTTCATGAAACTGCTCTTCGCACAGGAAGTGCCGGAAATTTATGACGGCATTATCGAAATCAAGGCCGCCGCCCGTGATCCCGGAAGCCGGGCAAAAATCGGTGTGATCAGCCAGGACAGCTCGATCGATCCGGTCGGCGCCTGTGTCGGCATGAAGGGTAGCCGTGTGCAGGCCGTGGTTCAGGAAATGCAGGGCGAGAAAATCGACATCATTCCCTGGTCCGACGATATTGCAACTTTCGTCGTCAACGCATTGCAGCCGGCAACCGTCAGCCGGGTGCTGATTGACGAAGAGGAAGGCCGCATCGAAGTGGTTGTTCCCGATGACCAGCTGAGTCTCGCCATTGGTCGCCGCGGACAGAATGTCCGTCTTGCGTCGCAGCTGACCGGACTCGCCATCGACATCATGACCGAAGCGGACAGCAGCGAGAAGCGCCAGGCCGAATTCGCCCAGCGCACCGCGATGTTCCAGGAAGATCTCGATGTCGACGAAACCCTGTCGCAGCTTCTGGTGGCCGAAGGTTTCAGCGAAATGGAAGAGGTCGCCTATGTCGCTCCGGAAGAGCTTTCCGGCATCGAAGGATTTGATGAGGAACTGGCAGCCGAGCTGCAAAGCCGGGCTCTCGAAGCACTGGAACGGCGCGAACAGGCGGCAAAGGCTGAACGGACCGAGCTGGGCGTCGAGGATGCGATTGCCGAACTGCCGTACATGACCGAAGCCATGCTGGTGACACTGGGCAAGGCCGGACTCAAGACGCTGGACGATGTTGCCGATCTGGCAACGGACGAGCTGGTGCTCAAGCGCAAGGCCGAACCGCGGCGTCGCAATGACAATCGCAAGCCGGAACCCGATGGTGTGCTGGCCGAATATGGTCTGACCGAAGAGCAGGGCAATGAAATTATCATGGCCGCTCGTGCGCACTGGTTCGAGGACGAGGAAGACCCGGCACCCGCAGCGGAAGCTGCGCCAGCCGATGCGGAAAACGGGGAGGACGCGAATGCGGAAGCTCCCCAATGAGACGCGCTCTGAAACTCTAGATCGCGTACCACACCGTAAATGCATATTGACCGGGGAGAGTTCTCCCGCGGAGCAACTGGTACGTCTGGCGCTGGGGCCGGATAATCAGGTCGCACCCGATATCCGGGAAAAAGCACCTGGCCGTGGCGCGTGGATCGGGGTCGATCGGACTGCACTTGAAAATGCGCACGCCAGGGGCCAGCTAAAGGCAGCGCTGGCACGGGCCTTCAAGGACGGAAAGCTTGATATTCCCGACGATCTCGCCGAGCAGGTGGAGCGCGGTCTGGAGCGGGCAACGCTGGACCGATTGGGCCTCGAGGCGCGTGGTGGCAGCCTGCTTACCGGTTCCGAAAAAATCGCCAATGCGGCACGTCAGGGAGATATTGTTCTTCTGCTGCACGCGGCCGATGCGGGGCAGGATGGTTCCGGGAAACTGGATCAGGCATGGCGCGTGGGATCAGACCGTGAAGGCGACAAGCTGCGCGGTGTGATATTGCCGGTGGACCGACAGGGCCTTTCTGTGGCATTGGGCCGTCAGAATGTGGTGCATATCGGAATAACCGACAAGCGCGCAGCGGGGCGTGTTTCGCACATGCTGAACAGATGGCGTCACTTTATCGGTTCCGGCGGAGCGGATGATGAAGTGCCCCGGAAGGTTGCGTGAGTGGTTGTTCGAGTTTTGAGTACCAAATTCAAATTGATGATTAAGGATTAAGTCTGTTCGATGAGTGATAATACAAAAGATACGCCAAAACCTGCACGCAAGCCTCTGGGGCTGAAGCGTTCGGTGGAGCCTGGCGAGGTCAAGCAGACGTTTAGCCACGGCCGCACCAACAAGGTCGTTGTGGAAGTCAAGCGGCGCAAGCTGGTAGGCAAGCCCGGCGCACAGGAACCTGCGAAGGAAGTCAAGAAGGAGGCTCCGGCCCCCGCACCGGCGCCTGTGGAAGAGAAAAAGCCTGCTCCGGCTCCGAAGCAGGACGATGTCCTCACACGTCAGGAAATGCAGGCCAAGCTTCTGCGTGAAGCGGAAGAGGCCCGTCTCGCAGCCATGGAAGAAGCGCGCAAGCGTGATGCCAAGGCGAAAAAGGACCAGACGGAAGAAGAGAAACGGCGCGCCGAAGAAAATCGCAAGGCGGAGGAAGAAGCTGCTCGCAAGGCTGCCGAAGAGATCGCCGCTGCCGAAAAAGCGGCAGCCGATGCTTCTGCCGCCGCCGAAGCCGAAAAGACCGACGCTCCGGCCGCCAAATCCAGTGCGCATCCGCCAGCGCGGAAGTTCACGCCCGTGGAATCGCCGAAGCGGCCCAAGCCGGACAAATCCAAACCGGGACGTTCGGACCGTGGCGATCGCCGCCAGTCCGGCAAGCTGACCGTCAACCGGGCTCTCGCTGGCGAAGATGGTGCGGCACGCGCGCGGTCGCTGGCTGCGCTGAAACGGGCGCGCGAGAAAGAAAAGCGGGCGGCCATGTCGGGTCAGCCGCGTGAGCCGCGAGAGAAGCAGGTTCGCGATGTTGTCGTTCCGGAAGCGATTACCGTGCAGGAACTGTCCAAGCGTATGGGCGAGAAGGGCGCTGACCTTGTGAAATCCCTGTTCAACATGGGATCCATGGTGACGGTGAATCAAACCATCGATCAGGATACTGCGGAACTGCTCGTCGAGGAATTCGGTCACCGTATTCAGCGCGTGTCCGAATCCGATGTCGAAATCGATACCGAGGCAGATGTCGATCCGGAAGAAACCCTCAAGCCGCGGCCTCCGGTCGTGACCATCATGGGCCATGTCGATCATGGCAAGACGTCGCTGCTCGATGCCCTGCGTGGCACCGATGTGGTGGCTGGCGAAGCGGGCGGAATTACCCAGCATATCGGCGCCTACCAGGTGAAGATGAAGAATGGCGACAAGGTCACCTTCCTCGATACGCCGGGCCATGAAGCCTTTACCAGCATGCGCTCGCGTGGCGCCAATGTAACGGATATCGTCATTTTGGTGGTGGCTGCGGATGACGGCCTGATGCCGCAGACGATCGAGGCGATCAATCACACCAAGGCGGCGGAAGTCCCGATGATTGTGGCGATCAACAAGATCGACAAGGAAGGCGCGGATCCGACCCAGGTGCGGACCCGTCTGCTGGAACATGAAGTGATTGTCGAGGAAATGTCCGGTGACGTGCAGGATGTCGAAGTGTCGGCTCTGAAGAAGACCAATCTCGACGAGCTGATGGAGAAAATCCATCTGCAGGCAGAACTGCTGGAACTGAAGGCGCGTCCGGACCGGGCCGCCGAAGCGATTGTCGTCGAAGCCAAGCTCGACAAGGGCCGGGGCCCGGTGGCGACGGTTCTGGTCCAGCGCGGGACGCTGAAACGCGGCGATGTGTTTGTTGTCGGTTCGCAAACCGGTAAAGTCCGGGCAATGATCGACGACAAGGGTGCGCAGCCCAAGGAAGCCGGTCCTTCGGTTCCGGTGGAAGTTCTTGGCCTGTCGGGTGTTCCGTCCGCAGGTGACAAACTCACCGTGGTCGAGAATGAGGCCCGTGCCCGCGAAGTTGCGGCCTATCGTGCGGAGCAGGAAAAACTGCAGCGCACAACGCAGGCACCGACCTCGCTGGAGAACATGTTCTCCGCCGCCGCCGACAGCGCAGTGGAATTCCCGCTGCTCGTCAAGGCGGATGTCCAGGGCTCAACCGAGGCCATTGTCCAGGCGCTCAACAAGATTTCCAACGATGATATCAAGGTCCGTATCTTGCACAGCGGCGTGGGCGCGATCACCGAAAGTGACGTGACGCTGGCCGCTGCCAGCAATGCGCCGATTATCGGCTTCAACGTCCGTCCCAATGCCAAGGCGCGGGAAATCGCCAAGCGCGATGGTGTGCGGCTCAAATATTTTGACATTATCTACGACCTGACCGACGAAATTCGCGCGGAAATGGCCGGGGAGCTGGGTCCCGAAAAGATCGAGAATGTCATGGGCCGGGCCGAGGTCAAGGAAGTGTTCAAGTCTGGCAAGAAGGACAAGGCCGCTGGTCTGCTGGTCACCGAAGGTGCCCTGCGCAAAGGCCTGTTCGCGCGCCTGACCCGCGAAGACGTGATTGTCAGCAAGACAACCATCGCCTCGCTGCGCCGGTTCAAGGACGATGTCGATGAAGTTCGAGCTGGCATGGAATGTGGTGCGGTGCTCGAAGACACCAACGACATCAAGCCGGGCGACATGCTGGAAGTCTTTGAAGTCGAAGAGAAAGAGCGGGTTCTGTAATTCCCCTCCCGTTTACGGGAGGGGTTAGGGGAGGGCCAGTGCCCTCCTCGGACAATCCCTCCCCCGACCCCTCCCGCAAGCGGGAGGGGGGAGATACTGCATATGGCCAAATATAACGACACATCTCCCGAAGGCCGCTCGGTGCGCCTTCTCCGCGTGGGCGAGCAGGTGCGGCATATTCTGTCCGAGCTGCTGATGCGCGGCGAGGTGCATGACGAGGTGCTGACCAGCAGCAGCGTCAGCGTCACCGAGGTCCGGATGTCGCCTGACTTGCGCCATGCGACGGTTTTTGTGAAACCGCTGCTCGGCACCGACGAGGCCGACATCATCAAGGCGCTGAGAACCAACACCGCCTGGTTCCAGAAGCAGGTCGCGAGCCGGATCAAGATGAAATATGCCGCGAAGCTGAAATTCCTCGCGGACGAAAGTTTCGACGAAGCCGCCCATATCGAGTATCTGCTGAGCAACCCGAAAGTCGCCCAGGATCTGGATGGAACCGAAGGCACGGAATGAGCCTTCAATTGTGACCGGCTGCGTCAGCATTTCCCGCCTTTCACCTCTGCCATGTTGTTGATAGACAGATCAAATGGCCAAGCTCTATTTCTATTACAGCTCGATGAATGCGGGCAAATCGACGACCTTGTTGCAGGCGGATTTCAACTATCGCGAGCGCGGTATGCGGACGATGGTATGGACCGCACATCTGGATGACCGCGATGATGCCGGGTGGATCAACTCCCGTATTGGTCTCAGGAAAAAGGCGAATCTCTTTGACGATCAGACCGACATGCTGGCCGATATCAGCGCATTGCACGAGGAGGCTCCGCTGGACTGCGTGCTGATCGACGAGGCGCAGTTTCTAACCAAGGACCAGGTGTTCCAGCTGGCCCTGGTTTGTGACCAGCTCAAGATCCCTGTGCTCGCCTATGGGCTCCGTACGGATTTTCAGGCGGCGCTGTTCCCGGGTAGTGCGCAATTGCTGGCGATTGCGGACGAACTGGTGGAGCTCAAGGCCGTCTGTGAATGCGGCAGCAAATCGACGATGAACATGCGGGTCGATGAAAAAGGCAATCCCGTGCTGGCCGGGGAACAGACCGAAATTGGCGGCAATGAGCTCTATATCGCCCTGTGCCGCAAGCATTTTATGGAACGGCTCAATGGCTGAACTTTTACAGGTCCTCGAATGTGGACCCGTGCGGCTGGAACCACTGCAGCAACATCATCTGGAGCCGCTGCGGGCGGCCTGCGCGGAAGATCAGGAGATATGGGAGATTTATCCGGTATCGATGCTGGACGAAAATTTCGACAAGGCGATGCGGGCTTTTCATGACCTCAAGAGCTGGGCGCAATTTGCCGTGATCAATACCGAAACCGGTCAGGTGGTCGGCATGACCAATTATATCAATCCGGACATGACCACGAAAGTTACCGAGATTGGCGGGACCTATATCGCACCTTCCGTTCGGGGCAGTGGCTTTAACGAAGTGATGAAGAAGCTGATGATCGATCATGCCTTTGCCAGCGGCTTTACCCGGATCGAATTCCGCGTCGATACCCGCAACAAGCGCTCCATGGCGGCCGTCCTGAAGCTCGGCGCCAAGCACGAGGGCACATTGCGGAAAAACCGGATCACCTGGACCGGATATGTCCGGGATACGGCGGTTTTCGGATTGCTGAAAGACGAGTGGAATCATTGAAACCCCATGGCTGGATCATTCTCGACAAGCCGCTCGAGCTGGGGTCGACCCAGGCCGTCGGGGCGGTGAAACGCAATTTGCGGGAGGCCGGCCTGCTCGGAAAGGGCAAAGACAAGCTGAAAGTCGGGCATGGCGGGACACTGGATCCCTTGGCGACCGGGGTGTTGCCGATCGCCATTGGTGAGGCGACCAAGCTGTGCGGGCGAATGCTGGATGCCACCAAGGTCTATGAATTCACCATCGCGTTCGGCAGTGAGACCGATACGCTTGATGCTGAAGGAGAGGTGACCGAAACGTCCGAACATCGGCCGACGCTCGCGGAAGTAGATGCGGTTTTACCGCAGTTCACCGGGGAAATTGAACAGATTCCACCCAGATATTCGGCGCTGAAGATTGATGGCCAGCGCGCCTATGACCTGGCCCGGGCCGGGGAAGAGGTGGAGATGAAGATGCGGCGGGTGAAAGTGTTTTCGCTGTCTGTTTGTCATGCTGAACTTGCTCCGGCATCCGTTTCTCCTCAAGCGCCGTCAAGAGATGAGAAGCGGACCCTGAAAGAAGTTCAGGGTGACGAAAAACTGCAATCGCTCACCCTCCGGGCCGAAGTGTCCAAAGGCACCTATATCCGTTCCCTGGCCCGCGATATTGCCGGGGAAGTGGGGACATATGGCCACGTCACCATGCTCCGCCGGACAAAGGCGGGACCATTTGCGCTCAAAGACGCGATTTCACTGGACAAACTCAATGAAATTGGTAAGGGCGCGGACATTAAAGATTATCTCTTGCCGCTTGAGGCGGGGCTGGACGACATCCCGGCTTTTGACCTCACTCCTGATCAGGCAAGACTGCTTCGGCAAGGCCAACGGCTGGACGAACGGGATTTGATCGGGAACCCCGCCATAAACGGGACTTTTCTGGCTACTGAGGAGGGATCCCCGGTTGCACTGGCAGAGTCTGTTGATGGGATCGTAAAGGTCATCCGCGGGTTTAATGTGTAAAGATGTTCGGAGGAATAATACGATTATGACGATTACCGCAGAAAAAAAGCAGGAACTGATTGAAAAATTCGCCCAGACAAAAGGTGATACCGGTTCCCCGGAAGTCCAGGTTGCGATCCTCACCGAGCGCATCGTGAACTTGACCGAGCATTTCAAGGGCCATCACAAGGACAATCACTCGCGTCGCGGGTTGCTGACGATGGTCAACAAGCGCCGCAGCTTGCTGGACTATCTCCGCAAGAAAGACGCGGATCGCTATTCCAGGCTGATCAAGGACCTTGGTCTCCGGAAATAAGAGTTTCGAAGGCGGCCCCCACTCGGGGGCCGTTTTCTTGTTGGGTGTTGCGGCAATAAGGCGGCAATGCCCGGAAAATGGGGCACAAATGACCCCGAACCGCCGCAGGACGGTATTCCTGCAACAAGTAAGCCCCCGCACTGCATAGGGCAGGCGGGACAAAGGAAAACAAGAATGTTTGATGTAAAGAAAGTAGAAATGGAGTGGGGCGGACAGACCCTCACTCTGGAAACGGGCCGGATTGCCCGTCAGGCCGACGGCGCGGTGCTCGCGACCCTCGGCGAAACGGTTGTACTGTGCGCAGTTACCGCCGCCAAATCGGTGCGTGAAGGACAGGATTTCTTCCCGCTCACCGTCCACTATCAGGAAAAATTCTCGGCTGCCGGACGTATTCCGGGCGGCTTTTTCAAGCGCGAAGGCCGCGCGACGGAAAAGGAAACGCTGACCTCGCGTTTGATTGACCGTCCGTGCCGTCCGCTGTTCCCCGAAGGTTTCTACAACGAAATCAACGTGATTTGTCAGGTTTTGAGCTATGATGGCGTCAACGAACCCGACATTCTCGCCATGGTTGCGGCTTCTGCTGCGCTGACCATTTCCGGTGTGCCCTTCATGGGTCCGATCGGCGCAGCACGTGTCGGTTACAAGGAAGGCGAATATCAGCTGAACCCGTCGATGGAAGAAGTTGCCGAAGGCGAACTCGACCTCGTTGTTGCGGCCACCCAGGGTGCCGTGATGATGGTGGAATCGGAAGCGAAAGAGCTGTCCGAAGACGTCATGCTCGGCGCTGTCGAATTTGCCCATGCTGCGTCCAAGGATGTGGCCGGCCTGATCATCGATCTGGCGGAACAGGCTGCAAAAGAGCCTTGGCAGCTCGATGCCGGCGAAGACAATAGCGATATCAAGGAAGACCTGCGCAAGCTGGTCGGTGACGATATCGCAGCGGCTTACAAGCTGACCGACAAGTCCGAGCGCAGCGATGCACTCAATGCGGCCCGCGACAAAGCCAAAGAGAAATATGCCGAAGAAGAAGGCCAGGTTCAGATGACCGCTGGCAAGATGGTCAAGAAGCTGGAAGCGGAAATCGTTCGCGGCGCGATCATCAAGGATGGCACGCGTATCGACGGTCGCAAGCTCGATCAGGTGCGCCCGATCGAAGCCATGGTTGGTCTGTTGCCGCGGACCCACGGTTCGTCGCTGTTCACGCGCGGCGAAACGCAGGCGATTGTGACGACCACGCTGGGCACCAAGGATGCCGAGCAGATGATCGATGGTCTTGACGGTCTGAGCTACAGCAATTTCATGCTGCACTATAACTTCCCGCCCTATTCGGTCGGTGAAGTGGGTCGTTTCGGCTTTACCAGCCGCCGCGAAACCGGCCACGGCAAGCTCGCATTCCGCGCGCTGCGTCCGGTACTGCCGACGGTGGAAGACTTCCCGTACACCATTCGTGTTCTCAGCGACATAACCGAGTCTAACGGTTCGTCTTCCATGGCGACAGTTTGCGGCGGTTCGCTCGCGATGATGGATGCCGGTGTGCCGCTGGCGCGTCCGGTGTCGGGCATTGCCATGGGCCTGATCCTCGAAGGCGAAGAGTTTGCGGTTCTGTCCGACATTCTCGGTGACGAGGATCATCTCGGCGACATGGACTTCAAGGTCGCGGGTACCGAACAGGGTATCACCTCGTTGCAGATGGACATCAAGGTCGCCGGTATTACCCGGGAAATCATGCAGACTGCCCTCGAGCAGGCCAATGGCGGTCGGGCGCATATCCTGGGCGAAATGTCCAAGGCGCTGAGCTCGGTCCGTACCGAAATGAGCGAGCATGCTCCGCGTATCGAAACGATGCAGATCTCGAAAGAGAAAATCCGCGACGTGATTGGTACCGGCGGCAAGGTCATTCGTGAAATCGTTGCCGAAACCGGTGCGAAGGTGGACATTGACGACGAAGGTCTGATCAAGGTCTCCTCTTCCGACAAGTCGCAAATCGAAGCCGCGGTCAAGTGGATCGAAGGCATTGTCGAAGAAGCCGAAGTCGGCAAGATCTACGAAGGCAAGGTCGTCAATCTGGTAGACTTTGGCGCATTCGTGAATTTCATGGGCGGCAAGGACGGCCTGGTTCACGTGTCCGAGATCAAGAATGAGCGTGTCGAGAAAGTCTCTGACGAGCTCAGCGAAGGTCAGGAAGTCAAGGTCAAGGTTCTCGAGATTGACCAGCGCGGCAAGGTTCGCCTGTCGATGCGGGTTGTTGATCAGGAAACCGGAGAAGAGCTGGAAGACACCCGCCCGCCGCGTGAACCGCGTGGCAAGGGCCCGCGCCGTGATGGCGGTGGTGGTCGTGGTCGCGGTCGTGATGGTGGCGGACGCGGTCGGGGCCGGGGTCGCGACAATGGCGGCGACGACAAGGGCGGTGCCGATATTCCGCTTCCGGACTCGATTACGGAAGACTAAATATCCGCACAGATACAGGGAAGGGGCGCCGTGCAGACGGGGCCCCTTTTCTTGTGCGTGAATTGCTCGCGGAATTCCGCTATAATGCTGTGGGTCAGATGATCCGTATGGCAGGAACATGTGGTCATCGGGAGGAGGATCGCCATGATTTTTCGCGGGTTTCCGATGCTGGCGGTTATTACACTGCTGGCGTGCAATCCGGTTTCGGATGATGGTGCCAGTAAGACCGAGCCCGAGGTTCGGGACTTCAACGTACAGATAATCGCCAGCGGCGCCGCTGTTAATCCTTGCCTGGAAAGTCCGGATTTGTCGGGTTTCTGGATCGCCCTCACGGCAAAGAAAGACGCTGCTGGCTTGAACCTGGACAATGCAGGAACCGTCGCGCTGGACAGCAAGGGCAAGAGCTGGAAGGCCAAATCCTTCATTCCCAAATCACCTTATGGCCATGAGATGGAACGCAGCGGTTCGATGATGGTCTGCGGGGGGTCCGGAGGGATCAAAATCGATGGAAGTGACGAGACATGGGGTTCGGTCAGCGAAAGCAATCTGACTTTTCCTCCTTCCGGAGAAGGCGAACCGCTCAACCGGATCGCATACAAGTTTCGAAAAGATGGCGGATTGGCCCTCGGTCTGTTTTTCGCAGCCCCATTTGCTGAAATTGAAGCAATTGAACTGTCCAATGGCCAACGTATTGAAAGAGAAGTCTGGCAGCGGCCCTGATCGATGATGACCGGTTGAAAAACAGGACCGGCGGTTCATTCTCGATAAAGCTGTACCGTGCAAGGTCTGCAGGACATTGTCCGGCGCCGCTTTTTTCCGTTTGTTCTTGGCGGGATCAAATCAACTGGCTAAGAGGGTCACGTTATGAAAACACAGATTTTGAAAGCGGCCTTTCTGGGCTTTTCACTCACCACATTGTCGGCCTGTGCGGCATTTGGCGGCGGCGGAGGCAGCGCCGATACGCGCTATGTCGCGCGGGATGTGAACACCCTGTACAATGCGGCGAAAGACCGGCTCGATCGCGGGCAGCACAAGATTGCGGCGGCGCTGTTCGACGAAGTGGAGCGTCAGCATCCCTATTCGCCATGGGCCCGCCGCGCGCAGCAGATGAGCGCGTTCAGCTATTATGTTGCCGGCGATTATAACAAGGCGATTGAATCCTCCCGCCGTTTTCTGTCGATTCACCCGGGCAACAAGGACGCGCCCTATGCCTATTATCTGATCGCACTCAGCTATTATGAGCAGATCAGCGATGTGACCCGGGATCAGCGAATTACCGAACAGGCTTTGGCAGCGCTTGGCGAAGTGTCCCGGCGTTATCCGAACAGCCGTTATGCTGCGGATGCGCTGCTCAAAATGGATCTGGTCAATGACCACCTTGCCGGCAAGGAAATGGAAATCGGCCGGTTCTATCAGCGTCGCGGCAAATGGCTGGCGGCCACCATCCGGTTTCGCACTGTGATCGAAAAATATCAGACCACAACCCACGCACCGGAAGCGCTGATGCGGCTGACGGAATCCTATCTGTCGCTCGGCATCCCGGCGGAAGCGAAAAAATCCGCAGCCGTGCTCGGCGCCAATTATCCCGGGTCCAAATGGTATGAACGGGCTTTTGAGCTGGTCAACAAGCACGGCGCGATCTGAATTACGGTTACGATTGTGCATGCCCCGTTGCGGCTGACTGGAACGTGATTTAAGGAAGGGCTGTGCTGCAGTCTCTTTCCATCCGCAACATCGTATTGATTGAAGCGCTTGATCTGGAATTCGGATCGGGCCTGTCGGTGCTGACCGGAGAAACCGGGGCGGGCAAGTCCATCCTGCTCGACTCTCTCGGACTAACCATGGGGAGCCGGGCGGATAGCGGGCTGGTCCGGCAAGGATCGGAAAAAGCCCAGGTGACGGCGGTTTTCGATGCGCCGCCAGCCGGCAGCAAGATCGCCCGATATCTGGAAGAGAATGATATCGAGCTGGAACCCGGCGAGCCGCTGATCATCAAGCGCTCGGTCAAGGCGGACGGCGGCAGTCGGGCATTTGTCAATGACCAGCCCTGTTCGGCCGCACTGTTGCGTCAGGCTGGAAGCCGGTTGATCGAGATTCACGGCCAGCATGACGATCGCGGCCTTATCAATCCGCGCGGACACCGGGCATTGCTGGACATGTTTGCCGGCGCAAATCTTGCGGCTGTTGAAAAAGCCCATGCCGCCTGGCAGGCCGCGAAACAGGCATTGGAAACAGCCCGTGAGGATCAGGAGGCTGCTGAAAAAGACCGGGATTATCTCCAGCACAGCGTCGCCGAACTCTCGAAATTCGCGCCCCAGGAGGGAGAAGAGCAGGAGCTGGCTCTCGAGCGCGCAACAATGATGAAGGGCGAGAAGCTCACCGGCGATCTCGAAGCGATCCGCTCGACCTTTGACGGGTCGGAAGGCGGGCTGGCTTCGCTCCGGGCAGCGGCCCGGCGACTGGACCGGATTGCGGGGGATCATCCGCTGCTTGCCGAGGCCCTGGCGGCGATCGACCGCGCAGTTATTGAAGCGGGGGAGGCGGAGGACAAGCTCAACGAAGCGGCCAGTGCGCTGACCTTTGACCCGCAGCGGCTTGACGACATGGAAACGCGGCTTTTCGAGTTGCGGGCGCTGGCACGCAAGCACCGGGTCGAGCCGGACCGGTTGCAGGCATTTCTGGTTGAGCTCGAAACCCGGTTGGCGGCGATCAGCGATGGCGGGCAATCGCTGGAACGACTGGACGCTTGTTTGCAGGAAGCGAGGCACGAGTATATCGAGGCTGCCGAGGCCCTGCGGACGAAACGTGTCAAGGCGGCGAAGGCGCTCGACAAGGCGGTGGCGGGAGAGCTCAAGCCGCTGAAACTGGATGCTGCGCGTTTTGAGACATTGGTTGAAGAATTACCGGAAGATAACTGGAATATAAAGGGAATGGACCGGGTCGAGTTCCTGATCTCGACCAATCCGGGTGCGCCGCTGGCCCCGCTGGGCAAGATTGCCTCGGGCGGGGAATTGTCACGCTTCATTCTTGCGCTCAAGGTGGCTCTGGCGGAAGAAGGCGGGGCGAAATCGATCATTTTCGACGAAGTGGATCGCGGCGTCGGCGGGGCGGTAGCCGCGGCGATCGGCGAGCGTCTGGCGCGTCTGTCGGATGGTGCGCAATTGCTCGTTGTCACCCACAGCCCGCAGGTCGCTTCGCGCGGGGATGCGCATTATCTGATCAACAAAAGTTCCGACAGCACCGTGTCACGCACTGATGTGCAGGCGCTGGATGCCGACAACCGCCGTCAGGAAATCGCCCGGATGCTGTCCGGCGCGGATGTCACGGACGAGGCGAGGGCGCAGGCCGATCGCCTGCTGGAGGGGGTTTGATCCGGCGGCGGGACATGCTGGCCTGGATGGGCGTGGTGGCGCTGCCCGGCTGCATGACGATCAGGGAGGAAAGATGGATGGAAGAAGTTCTGCCATACGGCATTATCGGCCAGATGAAGGTCGCGGCAGGTCAGCGCGAGACCCTGATCGCCATCCTTGCCGAGGGCACCCGAAACATGCCCGGCAATATCAGCTATACCATATCAAAGGACCAAAGCGATGAAAACGCCCTCTGGATCACCGAATATTGGGAGTCAAAAGACGCCCATGCAGCTTCCTTGCAACTGGAATCCGTGCAGGCGGCCATCGGCAAGGGTCGGGCGCTGATCGAGGGCTTTGGTCACCGGTTTGAAGTCACACCGGTTGCGGGGGGGTGAGCGTGCCGCCAATCCAAACCCCTCCCTTTCAAGGGAGGGGCTGGGGTGGGATGTGGCGAAGCCAATGGTCTTCAACGCTCGGGAAGAAGAACCACCCCAACCCCTCCTTCAAGAAGGAGGGGCTACAGGTGGCGTTTGACCGCGACATTTTGCGTAAACGGGCCCGTGAAATGCGGAACAATCCCACCGAACCCGAAAAGCGGCTTTGGCGGTATCTGTCCAATTCTCAACTGGCCGGTCACAAGTTTCGGCGGCAGGCTGTTATTGAAAATTGTATCGCTGACTTTTTCTGCCCGCAAAAAAGACTGATTGTTGAAGTCGATGGAGATACGCATCATACCGATTCTGACATAAAGCGGGATAAGCGTTTGCTGGCCTGCGGATATCAGACGATACGCTTTTCGAACAAGGATGTGATGAACAATATGGATGGAGTTCTAACAGCCTTGCTAGCAACACTGAACAATAGTGCAGATCATTGGCGGAAGACTGACCGAGATTCTCATTCTGCAAAGGAGAGATTCAAGTGAGCGCCAAATCCCCGGAAAACCTCTCCGAAGCCGATGCAGCCAACGAACTGATGCGTCTGGCGAAGATCATCGCGAAACACAACAAACTCTATCATGCGGAGGATTCTCCCGAAATTTCCGACGCCGACTATGATGCGCTGGTGAAGCGGAACAATGCGCTGGAAGAGGCGTTTCCGCATCTGGTGCGCGAGGACAGTCCGAACAAACTGGTCGGCGCGGCGGTGGCGGCATCTCCGCTCAGCAAGGTCACGCATGAACAGCGGATGATGAGCCTCGACAACGGTTTTTCGGACGAGGATATCGCCGAATGGCTGGCACGGGTGCGGCGGTTTCTGAACTTGCCCGAGGATGAGCCGGTGGCCGTCACGGCCGAAGACAAGATTGACGGGCTGTCCTGTTCGCTGCGCTATGAAAAGGGCGAGCTGGTGCTGGCGGCCACCCGGGGCGACGGGCAGATTGGCGAGGATGTCACCGCCAATGTGCGGATGATCGCGGATATTCCGGAGCGGTTGTGTCCCGGCGAAGGCCGGGACCCAGAGTATTCACCAACTGGACCCCGGCCTGCGCCGGGGAACAACGTCCCAGACCTCTTCGAGATTCGCGGCGAGGTTTATATGGCCAAGGCGGATTTTGACGGGTTGAACGAGCGCCTGATGGATGAGGGGCGGGCCGATGCGGAGGCCAAGGGCATCGATTTCGATCCCGACAAGATCCGCCAATTCGCCAATCCCCGCAACGCGGCGGCAGGTTCCCTGCGTCAGAAAGACGCGAATGTCACCGCCAATAGGCCGCTGAAATTCTGGGCGCATGGCTGGGGCGTACACAGCGAATTGCCCGGTGAAACAGCCTTTGACGTCATGACGGCAATCGCCTCCTGGGGCCTGCCGCTGTCTCCGCTGGTGCAGCGTTTCGGCGCGCTGGACGAGATGCTGGCCCATTATCGCCATATCGAGACGGAACGAGCCGATCTGCCCTATGATATCGACGGCGTGGTCTACAAGGTCGACCGGCTCGACTGGCAGCAGCGGCTGGGATTTGTCGCCAAGGCGCCGCGCTGGGCGCTGGCGCACAAATTCCCGGCGGAACAGGCGCAAACGACGCTGGAGAGCATCGATATCCAGGTTGGCCGTACCGGCAAGCTGACACCGGTGGGGCGCCTGAAACCGGTGACGGTTGGTGGTGTGGTCGTATCCAATGTGACGCTGCACAACCGCGACGAAATCGAACGGCTGGGCGTGCGTCCGGGTGACCGGGTGGTGGTTCAGAGGGCAGGAGATGTGATCCCGCAGGTGGTCGAAAACCTGACGCGAGACGAGCAGCGGGATCCATATGTCTTCCCCGAAAAATGCCCCGAATGCCAGAGCGAAGCTGTGGCCGAAGAAGGCGAGGTCGATGTCCGCTGTACCGGCGGCCTGATCTGTCCGGCGCAGCGGTTTCAGAGGCTGGTACATTTTGTCTCCCGTGCGGCACTGGATATTGACGGTCTCGGCGAAAAAAGCATCGCGGAATTCATCGAAGCCGGTTTGATCGAAAGTCCGGCCGACATTTTCCGGCTCCATCAGCATCGCGAAGAGATATTGGCGCGCGATGGCTGGCAGGAAAAGTCTGTGGATAATCTGTTGGCAGCCGTGGAAAACAAGCGCTCCGCAGATGCAGCGCGCCTGCTGTTCGGGCTCGGTATCCGCCATATCGGTGCGGTGACGGCACGGGATCTGCTGAAGAATTTCGTCACGCTCGGCAAACTGGCGGAAGTGGGCACGGCGGCGCGCGAGGACGAAGCGATCCGGGAAGAGATTACGGCTATTGACGGTGTCGGCCCGACCGTGACCCAGGCCCTGGCCGATTTCTTCCACGAACCGCATAATCAGGCGGTGTGGGAGGATTTGCTGAGTGAGGTTTCACCGCCGAACTATATCGTCGAAACCCGCGACAGCGCGGTTGCTGGCAAGACCGTGGTTTTTACCGGCAAGCTCGAAACCATGAGCCGCGACGAGGCCAAGGCCCAGGCGGAAGCTTTGGGCGCCAAGGCTTCCGGATCCGTCAGCGCCAAGACTGATCTGCTGGTGGCGGGTCCCGGAGCGGGTTCGAAGATGAAAAAAGCCACGGAACTGGGGATAGAAGTGATCGACGAAGCGGGCTGGGCGGAAATCGTCCGGGCCGCGGGCTAGGTCGGCGAGGGTAGGGCATTGCACCACCGCTTTCCTCAAAGACTGTCCTTTCAAGAGCCTGCTCGAATCCGGTCAGTGAGTGGTTACAGCCGTGGGTGATCCGGCGAATATCGATATCGGCTGGCGCAGTGCGCTGATGCTGGCCGCGGCCTTGCCGGTCTATGGCTGCGTTTTGTTTCTGCTGCTGCGTTCCATTGAGCGTCGCGCCAGCGGATTTTTGGCGGCGACATTATTCGCGGCGGCATTTCTGATGACACCGCAAATTCTCGGATATGCAAATTTCTATACGGTGTGGCCGGGACTGACCTATTTTCCGTTCAACACCAAATTGTGGATCCCGGCGCTGTTCTATTTGCATGCCTGGTGCCTGATGCATGACCAGCCGCTGGGCTGGCGCAAATTTCTGCTGGTCCCGGGACTGATCCAGACGATTTACTATCTGTGGGCATTCACTGCTCTGGGCGATTATCGGTCCAAATGGGCTTATGACGAAGCTTTCCACGTTCCCTACATCGTGCCGGTGGAAAGCGCGCTGGTGATCATTGGTGTCGGACTGGTGGTTGTCGCAATCGCGCGGATGCTCCGCCAGTATCGCCATTATCTGCAGGCCACCCAGTCCGCCGCTTCCGATTTTGATCCGCGCTGGATCGTACGTCTGTTCTGGCTGGCCGGCGTTGCGGCACTGGCATGGCTGTTGCTGGAAATTGTTGATGTCTGGGTGATGTCACTCAGTTACAATGAGCAATATCCGGTGCTGTTGTTGATGATCGTGCTCGTGGCCATTGCCGGTTTTGACGCGCTGTCTTCGATCCGCGAGCCGTTCCCCAAGATCACGGCACCGGAACCGGCGAAAGATTCTCCTGAACAGAAAGACTGGAAAGCAGAAAGCCATTCGCTCCGTAAGCAAGTGCAGGACGAACAATGGTATCTCGAACCGCGGCTGACCATCCGGGATGTCGCGACGCGAAGGGCAACAAATGAAACCTATATTTCGCGCGCACTCAACAAGGGGCTGGGAATCACGTTCAATGCATTTATCAATGGCCTGCGCGTGGAACATGCCCGGCATATCCTGACTTCGAGCGACGAAAGCCTGATTCAGGTAGCCTTTGCGTCGGGATTCAACAGCAAGGCTACGTTCAATCGTGTTTTCAAGGACATGACCGGGGAAACACCCAGCGCATATCGCCGCAGCAGCGCGACCTGAAACGTCTCAAAATCGGTAAACAGCGTCTCAATTCGCTGATTGGGGCGCCAATACCGCCTGTTTCCCTCATCTCCGCTTCCAGGCCGCAGCCCGTTGCTGCTGGCGTGAATATTTTCAGGAACGGAGCAATATTATGACCAAATTACATCTTCTGGCGGCCCCTCTTGTGGCAATGATGACGCCAGTTCTGTCCCAGCCTGCACAGGCGGGCGAAGCGGACCGCATGTTGACAGCTGACCAGATCAGCAGCGACGTGGCGCTCGCCCGGGAAAGCTATGAACGCATCCATCCCGGTTATGACCGTCACACTGATCGCGCACAGCTGGACGCGGCCTGGGACAGCCTCGTGGCCCGCGCCAAAGCAACCCACGGCATGACCGTCGGAGAGTTTTATATTGAACTACAGAAAGTACTCACCCTGATCCGCTGCGACCATACCAAGGTGGAACTGCCGGCGGCGTTGCGGAAGGAAAGGAACGCGGTTCCAGTCTATCTGCCGTTTCGCTGGACGCTGATCGAAGACCGCGCAATTGTGACCATTCCGGGTACCAGCGGATTGCAGCGGGGAGACGAACTTCTGGAAATTGATGGCCGCCCGATCGCGGAGATGATCGCGGAAGTCCGTCCGCTGATTCCGGTCGACGGATTTACAGGCTGGTCGAACCGCGGCGGGGTTTCGGAATCACTGGAATTCGCCGGGGGCGCGGTTGATCATTTCGGGGCCTTGTTGTGGGACATCCAGCCGCGCACCGGCGTGAAGATTGCCCGCCCGGATGGCTCCGGGCATGAGCTCGCAATGGACCGGACCACTCTCGACCAGTGGAGCGCCATTCCTGAACAGGCCGGCCAGTCACTTGGCCGGAATTTCCCCGATACCGTGACCTATGAGCGCTTGAACGACAGGGTCAGCTATCTGCGTGTCGACAGCTTTGTGAATTACCGCAATCCGGTCAAGCCGGGTACGATCTATGACCCGATTTTTGACAGTATGGCGGCCGAGGAACGGGACGTGCTGATCCTCGATCTGCGGAATAATGGCGGCGGTTCGACCGACGCGAAAAACGGTCTGGTGACCCGGCTTTTTGATGAAAAGCTGATGGCCATGGACGATGCTTATATGGTCACCCTCGATCACAAGGGTCTGGAAGAACATCTGTGGACCTGGGACAAGCGGGCGATCAATCCCAATCCGCTGGGTTTTCGGAAAAACGCAAATGGGACATATTCCCTGCGCCCCATGTTTGAGGACAATCTGAAAACTATCGCACCGAAGGAAAATGTCTTCAAGGGCAAGCTGATCGTGCTGACCAGTGACGAGAACAGTTCCGGTAGCACACATTTGCTTGGCCTGTTTCAGCGGAAAGACCGCGCGCTGCTGGTCGGAGAAAAAACCGGTGGCAGCCCGGACGGGGCGACGGCCGGACTCCTGTTCTTCCTGACCCTGCCGGAAAGCGGTATCCGCGCCCGGGTCCCGACCATCCGCTATTCGGCGGACATGGGTCAGGATTATGTGCCGGGAACCGGCGTGACACCGGATGTACTGGTCGAGCGCAGCGTTGCAGATTTTCGCGCCGGACGGGACCCTGCGCTGGAACAGGCCAGGGCGCTGGCCGGAGTTCGCTAAACAGAAACGGCTGATGGAGAATTTCTTTTCCATCAGCCGATCCCGCTCTCCCGAAGCTTGTCGATCCTAGGTCCTGGCCGCCGCTTCCTTCGCCGCCAGTTCCTTGACGCCGTAGCCGCCTTGCTTGTTTTCCGGAAAGACCGGCCAGGCCAGTTGCTGACCCAATGTGGCCGGTGCCAGATTCTCGACACCATAGCTGTCCGGATAATTCCGCGTGATCTTGGCGGTGCCGAACAGGACATCCCAGAAGAACAGCAGATTTCCGTAATTGCCCTTGTAGTTGGTCACCCCGTCTTCGAGATGCCGGCCATGATGCGCGTGATGGGTCGACGGCGTCGAAATGGTCCGCTCCACCACCCACATGACCGGAGACAGCCATTTGATCTGATACAGCGGTTTGTCCCATGCAACATCACTGTGCGCACCGATGATTACGGTCATCTTGACGATGATATAGCCAACATAGACCCAGCCGAGTCCCAGATAGATCAGGGCCCCCGAAAACCAGATACTGGGCATGGTGAGATAGTAGAAGATGTTGTTCCGGTAGACGAGCCGGATGCTCATATATTTCGCATTGTGATGCGCGCGGTGCAGATTGTAGAGAAACGGCACGCTGTGCGACAGGCGGTGCCACCAATATTGCATCATGTCATCAAAGATCAGGAACAGTCCAATAGCGGCTATCAGGGGTATGCCGGCGAGGGCCCCGGCCCATTGCGGCACGGCTGCACCGAGGATGAATTGAGCGGCAAAGATGATGGCCGGCTGTGTGAACAGCAGCAAGATCGCGGAACCGAAAATTTCGACCATGGCGTCATCGCGTGTCTGATCCGGCTTGTTGAACAGTTGCGTCCGGAACAGTTCCAGAAGCGCAAAAAAGGCGAAAACACCGGTAATGGCCAGAATTTCAGGTCTCATGATCCGTCTCCTCGGTCGCTCTGATCTTGATTAATATGTCGATCTATCAGAGACAGGGGAGAATAAATGCAAAGGAGTTAGCATTTGGAAAAATACCAGCTCGCGGCCAGTTCCACCATGGGAGCAACCGGATTTGTGGCGGGATTGCCGGCGGATGTCCGGGACAGGCTGCTTGGCGCGGGCCGCCGCCGCTCCTTCGCCAAGGGGGAAATCATTCAGCAGCGCGGGGATCCAGGGAGGGAATTCTGGCATATCGAGTCCGGTTCGGTTCAGATTGGCCGCTATTCCGTCGATGGCAGGCTGACTCTCTTCGCGCTGCTCGGTCCGGGCGAATCTTTTGGGGAACAGGCGTTTCTGGGGGAATTTCCGCGCATGGTCGATGCCATGGCGGGCAGCGAGGCGGTGCTGATCCGCATCGGGGAGGCCGAATTGCAGGCGCTGATCGAATCCGATCCGCGTGCCGCCCGCATATTACTGAAGACCATGGCGCGGATGGTTCAGCAAGCTTTTGACCTGGTCGAAGCCAGCCGCAACCTGTCCGCAATCGACCGCACCCGGCAGGCCCTGTTCCGTCTGTGCGGCGGGCAGGACAAGGATATCGCGGTACCGGTTACACAGCAGGAACTGGCAGATCTTGTCGGAGTGTCGAGGGTGTCGCTAGGCAAGGCTTTGGGTGAACTGGAATCGCAGGGAGCGATCCGGCGAAAATACGGGAAGATAATTGTATCCGGAAGGTCAGAACTCCTTTCTCCCGGCCCATAGCGAGTGTCCTTCAGGATGGTTCCGGGAACCACCGCATGACGCCGCCCTGGAATGGTGTCCAGATTCCGGTTCTTATCCCCGCCTGCCGCAATACATCGCTGGTCCAGTTATTGCAGGTATAGAATGCGGTGTAATGCCCGCGTGCTTCATAGAAGAGATCGTCTTTGCCATAGCCGGCTGACGGCTGACTCCGACCACGACTGTCGAGGACAAAACGGCTTTCTATCGCCGAGACGATGCGGCGATACTCGTCTTCGGTGACTTCAAAGCTGCGGCGATACTGGGGATAAGCCTGTGGATATTTCAGGTGATAAACATGCAGCAAAACTTCGCTGCTCCCGAAAATCGCGCTGGCGGCATCCTCGGCCCGCAAATCACGCCAGCGCATGGTGTTGCGATAGACCCCCTCATGCCCCCATCCGATCAGTACATGACTGCCATAAAGCGCCGGATCTTCGAGATGTTCGGGCCGGATCAGCCCGGTCCAGTCATGCACGTCGCTTTGCAGCGGCAATATCAGCCCGGTGTGCACGCCGTTGGTTTCGATGAACAGCTGGATACCTCGTTCCGGGCTTTTCCAGCCCTGATTGACCGGAATGATGCTGCCGGCCAGCGAGGCAAGAAGAAACGCGGCGACCGCAAAAGCCAAAAGGCCGCACGTGCGGATGATCCATTTGCGGAGAGAACTGACCGGAAAAGTTGCCATTGAAACCTTTTCTGCTGTACGGTGTCGCCATGCTGACATCTCCCGACCCGGAAAGCCATGTTTACTCATCGCCCCCCGCACACGCAAATGCGGACTGGACGATTGATCAGGACTGGAAATCCTACAGTGAAGAGGAGCACAAGGTCTGGGACACCCTCTTCGCCCGGCAAAAGGAGATGTTGCCGGGACGGGCGGCGCAGGCGTTCCTCGACGGACTGGATATTCTGCAACTGTCGAAGCCAGGCATCCCCGATTTTCGTGAACTTAATCGGATCTTGAAGGACGCAACCGGATGGGAAGTGGTGGCGGTCCCGGGACTGGTGCCCGATGACGTGTTTTTTGAACATCTCGCCAACCGGCGGTTTGTCTCAGGCAACTTCATTCGCAAGCCCGACCAGCTCGACTATCTCAAGGAACCGGACATTTTCCATGACGTCTTCGGTCATGTGCCGATGCTCGCCGACCAGCGTTTTGCCGACTATATGGCCGCCTATGGTCGCGGCGGATTGCGGGCGCTGAAATTCGGAACGTTGAAACAGCTCGCGCGTCTCTACTGGTACACTGTGGAATTTGGTTTGATCCGGGAAGCGGAAGGCTTGCGCATCTATGGAGCGGGAATTGTGTCCAGCTACGGCGAAAGCGTCTTTGCCCTGGATGATGACAGTCCGAACCGGATCATGTTCGATCTCGAACGGGTGCTCCGGACCGAGTACAGGATCGACGACTATCAGCAGAATTATTTCGTCATCCCCAGCCTGGATGAATTGTTGCGCGTGACCGTCGAAACTGACTTCAAGCCGGTTTATGACAAGATTGCGGACATGCCGGATATTGCGATTGCCGAAATCATCGAGAGCGATGAGGTTCTGACTGTGGGCACACAGGCCTATGCCCAGTCACGATCGGGTGAAGCGACGATCATCTAAAGCGCAGGCCGTTTCCAGCAACTTACCATTCCCCGAAATAGGTCTCGGGAAGAGGTGAGCGGATCTGACTCAGCGGGCGGCTGCTCCGATGGTCCCTCCGCCGTTGCAGGACGAGGCACGGCCACTGGTCCTGTTTCCGTGACTCCACCAGTCGGAAACCGTTGTGCCGATAGGCGCCAACCAGTTCCTCCTGCTGTTCGGTCAGCAGCCCGGCCAGTATCAGTGTGGATCCCGGCGCTGCGGCGGCCGCAACTTGCGGAGCGAGGCCGATTAGGGGCCGGGCGAGGATATTGGCGATGATCAGGTCATAGGGTGCGCGCTGGCGGATGGCCCGGTGATCGAGCCCGTTGCTTGCCACCATGGTAATGCCATGGCGACTGCATCCGGTTTCCAGACCGTTCAAAGCCGCATTGCGTTTGCAAACCTCGACCGCCACAGGATCCACGTCACTGGCCATGATCCGGGCCACAGGCCACAAGTGTCGAGCGGCCATTGCAAGCAGGCCGGTACCCGTACCAACGTCAATGATATTGCGATAATGCCTGCCGCGCCGTTTCAGGAGATCGAGCGTGGTGAGGCAACCCAGCGTGGTTTCATGATGGCCCGTTCCAAAAGCCTGTCCCGCATCAATCTGCAGGTTCACGACCTCCGGATCAGAGAGCGGCGCATCATTCCCGGTATGGACATGGAAACGCCCGGCGCGGAGAGGCTCCAGACCTTGCTGGCTCAGTGAGACCCAGTCTTCATCCGGCAATTTCTCTACCTGGGGTTTGACCTTCCTGGTGAGAGCAGAGGGCGACAGTTTTGCCAGGCGGGCCAGCTGATCCTTTGTCGGTTGCGAGTCCGTGTAAATATCAATCACCCAGGCATCAGGTTGGGCCGCATCCACTTCCCGCGTCACGATGGACAGGCCCATATCCGCGGAGATCTCGAAAAGTTCCTGTTCCGCCAGTATCTCCGCCTCTGCACGCGTACAGGGCAGGGTGATTTTCCAGCTTTCAGGCATCTGCCGTTTCCAGTGCCTCATTGGCCTCAAGCCAATCCGACTCCGCCTGATCCAGCGCATCCTGAACATCGGAGCGTTTCTTCATCAGGTCCGTCATGGTCAGGCCCTTCAGTTCCGGAGTGGCGTTGTCCGGATCAAACATGGCGCGGTCGAGGTCGGACAGCTGCTTGCCCAGTTCTTCCATCTGTTTTTCCGCGCGCGATGCCGTTTTTCGAAGATCCGCCTGCTGCTTGCGCCGTTCGGCCGCTTGCCGGCGCTCGTCCTTGCGATTGCCGCCGCTTCGGGAATTGCTGTCAGGCCTGGTCTTGCTCTCCTGATTTCGGCCGAGCACAAAGTCGGTATAGTCTTCGAGACTACCGGAAAATTCCTTCGCCCGGCCACTGTCGACCATCACCAGCCGGTCGGCGGTCAGTTCCAGCATGTGCCGGTCATGGCTCACCATCATGACGGCGCCCTGATATTCATTCAGTGCATGGACCAGAGCCTCGCGGGCATCGACGTCGAGATGGTTGGTGGGTTCATCAAGGATCAGCAGATGCGGCGCATCCCGCGTGATCAGCGCGAGCGCCAGCCGCGCTCGTTCGCCGCCGGACAGTTTGCCGACCTTGATCGTCGCCTTGTCGCCGGAAAAGCCGAACCGGCCGAGCTGCGCCCGCACTGCTGCGGGTTTGGCATCGGACATTAGCCGGGTCATATGCTCCAGCGGCGTGTCTTCGGTATCCAGCTCCTCGACCTGATATTGCGTAAAATATCCAACCGTGAGCTTGCCGGATTTGCTGATCGATCCGGCCTTGGGTTCCAGCTGGCTGGCGATCAGGCGAGCAAGCGTCGTCTTGCCATTGCCGTTGCGGCCGAGCAGCGCGGTCCGGTCATCCGGATCCATGCGCAGGTTCAGGCCCGACAGGACAATATTGTCGCCATAGCCGACTGCCGCGTCGTCGAGCGTAATCAGCGGCGGTTTCAGTTCCGAGGGACTGGGAAAGTGAAAGCTGAGTGAGGGATCCTCGATGGTTGCGGCAATCGGTTCCATCCGGGCGAGAGCCTTGATCCGGCTCTGGGCCTGTTTCGCGCTGTGCGCCTTGGTCCGCCAGCGGTCAACAAAGGCCTGCAGCTTGTCCCGCTCTGCAACCTGTTTCTGACGGGCCGATTCCATCTGCGCCTGACGCTCGGCACGCTGTTTCTCGAACGCATCATAGCCGCCGGGATAGAGTGTCGTCTTGCCCTGCTGCAGATGGAGAATATGGTCGACCACATTGTTGAGCAGATCGCGTTCATGGCTGACCACCAGGATTGTCGCGCGATAGCTGGTGAGAAAATTTTCCAGCCACAGCGTGGCTTCGAGATCAAGATGGTTGGAGGGCTCGTCGAGCAGCAGCATGTCGGGCTGGGAAAAGAGCAGGGCGGCCAGAGCGACGCGCATGCGCCAGCCGCCGGAAAAGCTGTCCATCGGCTGTTGCTGGGCCTCCTCATCAAAGCCGAGCCCGACAAGGATCCGCGCAGCGCGCGCCGGGGCACTGTGCGCTTCGATCACATTCAACCGCTCATGGATTTCGGCGATGCGGTGGGGATCATCCGCGGTTTCCGCCTCTGCGAGCAGGTCGGCGCGCTCGGTATCGGCTGCCAATACCGTCTCGAGCGGATTGGCCGATCCCGCCGGAGCCTCTTGCGCAATATAGCCCAGCCGTGCGTCCTTTGGCAGGTCGATCCGCCCGTCATCTGGCTCCAGCATGCCGGCGACGACTTTCATCAGCGTCGATTTGCCCGCGCCATTGCGCCCGATCAGTCCAACACGCGCGCCGGGCGGCAGCGCCGCGGTGGCGCCGTCCAGTATGACCGTTCCGCCCAGCCGGACAGTAATGTTGCTGAAATTGAGCATCGCGGCTGGTTAGCGGAGCGCGCGGGATTCGGCTAGGGGGAGCGTCCAATGGGGGCAGCGTTCAGCAGAAAGAATGAAAAAAGCCCCGCCGGTTGGTTCCGACGGGGCATTGGGGGGTCAGGTTGAGATTTATCTGCGGGAAGTGGATACAAACGACCATCCCCTTTTCATGGGATGCGCAGGTGCGATCCATATTTTTGACACCGGTGCGGTTGCAATGGATTGTGTACCCGTCATTTGCCCGGTGTAGAGCGCGGATTACAAACAGAAAAACCCAATTTGGTTTCTTTCAAAAATATTGAGTAATTCATACTTGTATTAATAAAACGGCCAGTTAATACAGTAGCCCTATCTATTGGGGGCAATCAAAAATGAACAAGCAATTGATGTCGGTGCTCGTCGCCGGCCTGGCGCTCAACCTTGGCGGTTGTGCGACCGTACTGAACGGAACCAATGTCGACTACAAGACGCAATCGAGTCCCGAGGGCGCGATGGTCAAGTTTACCAACGGCAAAGAATGTACCACACCCTGTGAAATCGAAGCCAAACGAAAAGATGACCTGCGCGCAGACATCTGGCTGGAGGGTTACAAGTCTACCTATGTCCTGATCCAGTCGAAGCTGGGCGGGTCGGCATTTGGCAATATCCTCCTTGGCGGTGGCGTTGGTGCTGTGGTTGACGGAAGCAATGGTGCCAGCAATCGCCTCTATCCGCGGCCACTGATTGTGCAACTGGCGCCGGAAGGCAGCGATGAAGAGGCCGTGTTGCTCGACAAGGATGGCAATGTTTCGCAGACCGTTCAGGAGCATAATGACTCGGTGCGGGTCGATGTTGCCAAGACCATTGGCGCAAAACTTGCCGGTCTCGAGGAAGAACCGGAAGCTGGGTCTGACTGAGCCGGAATAACATACGAACTAAAAATGGCCGACAGGACTTCTCGTCCTGTCGGCCATTTTCATTTGCGGGATGGCGTCATTTCGTCGCCAGCCAGATCACATGATGGCCCCCGCGCTTGCCATGGGCGCGGGCCTTCGCCTCGCGGACTGCAAATCCGCATTCTTTCAACCGCCGCGTAAATCCTGGATCCGGAGCGGATGACCAGACCGCCAGCACCCCATTCGTTCGCAAGGCCCTGCGGGCGGCTTTCAAACCCGCATGCGAATAGATCGCTTCGTTGCCCGTGTGGGTCAGTCCGTCGGGACCGTTATCGACATCGAGCAGGATGGCATCATAGCCTGCATCGGCGACATTGATGCTTGCTGCGACATCCTCCAGCCGGATATTGACCCGCGGGTCTTCAAGGCTGCCTCCATAAAGTTCGGCCATAGGACCACGGGCCCAGTCAACAACCGCAGGGACCAGCTCCGCAACGACAATCACCGCATCGTCAGGAAGGAGGGGCAGGGCGGCCCGCAGGGTGAAACCCATCCCCAGACCGCCAATCAGAAGTCGCGGATTGGCGCCCGACAGGATCTGTTCGCAGGCGAGGGTGGCCAGGGCCTCCTCCGAGCCGCTCTTGCGGCTGTTCATCAGTTCGGTTCCGCCGAGCATAATCGAAAATTCGTCGCCGCCCTTCAGCGCGCGTGACCAGAGTTTCAGTTCGCCACCGCCGCCCGGTATGTTGCCGGTCCCGAGCAGTTTTCGCTCGATCATCGGACGAAGCTGGCACCATTGGCGTCGAGCACGGCACCGGTCATCGAGGGAGGGGCATCAACGGCGCAATAGACCGCCATCGAGGCGATCTCATCGGGCTGGGCCACACGGCCGAGCGGAATGTCTGCGAGCAATTTGTCGCCGCCCCGGCTTTCCAGATAGTCTTCAGCCATCCCGGTCATGGTGAAGCCGGGGCAAATGGCAAAGGCGAGAATGTCTTCGCTGGCATAGGCGCGCGCAATCGTCTTGGTCATGGCGACCATGCCGCCTTTTGACGCCGCATAATGCCAGTGATCAGGACTGTCTCCGCGATAGGCCGCGCGACTGGCGATATTGATGATCCGTCCGGGACGGGAGCTGTTCTGAAAATGCCGAACCGCCAGACGGCAGAGCTCTGCTGCAGCAGTGAGGTTGATCTGCATGGTGCGGTTCCAGCTGTCCAGCCATTCGGCGTCAGCTGCAGTAACCGGATTGGGATCGAAAATTCCGGCATTATTGATCAGTACGTCAATCCGGCCGTCCAGCTGATCGAGCGCGCGGTCCCATAGTTCGGGTGCGGCGCCGGGAACTGCGAAATCGGCGCGCAAACGACCGTCCTGCTCGATGGTGCCATGGCCGGCGACAACGGCTCGGCCTTGCAGTGCGCCTACTATGGCCTTGCCGATGCCCCGGCTCGAACCGGTGACGAGTATATGTGGGTCAGATGTTGTCATGGCTGACGGGATAGCGATCACAGGACCAAAGGTCCAACATATGCGCGTGCGGGCCTGCCAAAATTGTGAGTACTTCCGGATTTTGCAATTGCGGGCGGCGGATTTGCACCGCGAATGCGTGTCTCAGAACGATAAAAAGCCAGCTAGGCTGTTTGCATGGGGGTTTGTTTTCGCTAAGGCACGGACAGGTTTGAAGAGACTCCGGCAAGGGCCGGGTTTCAGGAACAGGGGACAGAAATTGGTGAAGCCGACAAACAGACCATTATCGCCGCATCTGGGCATCTACAAATGGGGCCCGCACATGCTGGTTTCCATCTTGCACCGGGCGACCGGTGACGCGCTTGCTATTGCCGGGGCACCGCTTTTGATCTGGTGGCTGTACAGCATTTCGGCCGGCCCCGAGACCTATGAGACCTTTACCGGCATCATGACCCACCCGGTGGGTCTGTTCGTCCTGATCGGCATGACCTTCGCCCTGTTCGAACATACATATTCCGGGTTGCGCCATTTCGTGCTGGATGCCGGAGCAGGCTATGAATTGCAGCAGAACAGGTTGTGGTCCTCCGCGGTCCCTGTACTTGCGCTGGTCTCGACCGCCGCTCTGTGGTTCTTCATCTACACCAAGCTGATTGGATAGACATATGGGTTCAGGAACAAATATCGGCCGTGTCCGCGGTCTTGGCTCCGCGCAGGAAGGCGCCCATCACTGGATTTTGCAACGGGTAACAGCCGTAGGCAATCTGGCCCTCATCACCTGGCTGATCTTCTCGCTGCTGCGTTTGCCCAACTATGAGCACGAACTGATGATCGGCTGGCTGGCTTCGCCGCTGGTCGCGGTGCCCATGATTCTCATGCTTGTCAGTATTTTCTGGCATTTGCGCCTGGGACTTCAGGTTCTGATTGAAGACTATGTGCCGGACCATGGCATGAAATTCGGCCTGATCCTCTTGCTCAACTTTTTTGCCATTGGCGGTGCAGCGCTGGGAATTTTTGCTGTCGCCAAGGTCGCCTTTACCGGAGTGGCTGCATAATGCCAGAAGATACAAAAAACGAAAACACACAGCCTGCCTACAAGATTATCGATCACACATTTGACTGTGTCGTAGTCGGCGCCGGCGGTTCGGGCCTGCGGGCCACCATGGGAGCTGCGGAAGCGGGCCTGAAGACGGCCTGTATCACCAAGGTTTTTCCGACGCGTTCGCATACCGTTGCCGCACAGGGCGGCATCGCTGCATCGCTGGGCAATAACAGCCCTGATCACTGGTCCTGGCACATGTATGACACAGTCAAGGGCAGCGACTGGCTCGGCGATCAGGATGCGATCGAATATCTCGTCCGTGAAGCACCCCAGGCCGTCTATGAACTGGAACATGCCGGTGTGCCTTTCTCCCGTAACGAAGATGGCACGATTTATCAGCGGCCCTTTGGCGGGCACATGCAGAATATGGGCGAGGGGCCCCCGGTTCAGCGTACCTGCGCGGCGGCAGACCGGACCGGTCATGCGATGCTCCACGCGCTCTATCAGCAGAGCCTCAAATATGACGCGGATTTCTTCATCGAATATTTCGCCGTTGACCTGATCATGGAAGACGGACCCGATGGTCCCGAATGTCGCGGCGTCATCGCGATCTGCATGGAAGACGGCTCGATCCACCGGTTCCGCAGTCACAGTGTTGTGCTGGCAACCGGCGGCAGTGGGCGGACCTACTACAGCTGCACCTCGGCTCATACCTGTACCGGCGATGGTGGCGGCATGGCGCTACGCGCCGGACTGGCGCTACAGGACATGGAATTTGTCCAGTTCCACCCGACAGGCATCTATGGCGCGGGCGTGCTGATTACCGAGGGTGCGCGCGGCGAAGGCGGCTATCTGACCAACAGCGAAGGCGAACGCTTCATGGAGCGCTATGCGCCCAGCGCCAAGGACCTCGCCAGCCGCGACGTGGTTTCGCGTTCAATGGCGAGTGAAATCAAGGAAGGCCGCGGTGTCGGCAAGGATGCGGACCATATCTTCCTGCATCTCGACCATATTGACCCCAATGTGCTCGCCGAACGGCTGCCCGGAATCACCGAGAGCGGCAAGATTTTTGCCGGTGTCGACCTGACCCGCGAGCCTCTGCCGGTAACGCCGACGGTCCATTACAATATGGGCGGCATACCCTGTAACTATCATGGCGAAGTCGTGATGCCGACCAAGGATGATCCGGACCATGTGGTTCCGGGTCTGTTTGCGGTAGGTGAGGCGGCCTGTGTTTCGGTTCACGGCGCCAACCGTCTCGGCTCCAACTCGCTGATCGACCTCGTGGTCTTCGGCCGGGCCACCGGCTTGCGCCTGAAAGACACGCTGAAACCCGGTACGGCGCACAAGCCATTACCAAAGGACAGTACCGATCTGGCGCTCGCCCGCATCGATCATTTCCGCAATGCCAAAGGCGGTTCTCCCACGGCTGAACTGCGTCTCGACATGCAGAAGGCGATGCAGAAACACTGCGCGGTCTTCCGCACGGACGAGCTGATGAGCGAGGGCGTGACCGTTCTCGAAGGCATCAACAAAAAGATGCAGGACGTGAAGGTTTCGGACAGTTCGATGATCTGGAATACGGATCTGATCGAAACGCTTGAACTCGATAATCTGATGGGACAGGCGATGGTCACCATCAAGAGCGCGCTCAACCGGACCGAAAGTCGCGGTGCTCATGCGCGTGATGACTGCCCGGACCGGGATGACACGAACTGGATGCACCATTCGGTCGGCACGTTTGAAGGATGGGGTGGCAAGTCCAGTGAAGTGGGTCTCTCAACGCGGCCGGTTCATGATTTCACGCTCACCGACGAAGCGGAATATATCAAGCCGAAGAAGCGGGTTTACTGACGCTTCTCCATCTCCCAGCCGAAGGAATATTCGACCATGTCCAATGAAGAACAGATCGAATATTGGAATGATGACGCCGGCACGCAATGGGCGGCCCATCAGGTGGCGCTGGACGAGATGCTGGCGCCGGCGACGGCCGTTCTGATGGAAGCGGCCGCAATCCAATCCGGTGAACGGGTGCTGGATGTTGGCTGCGGAACCGGTCAGACAAGTCTGATGGCCAGCGCGGAGGGTGGCGATGTCACCGGCGTGGACATTTCCCGTCCGATGCTCGATTTGGCCCGCTCTCGCGGAGGAGACAGCGTCGAATTTCAGCTCGAAGACGCGGCCACGTTCCGGTCCGGCCAACAATATGATCTGGTAATATCCCGCTTTGGCGTCATGTTTTTTGCCAATCCGCAGGCGGCGTTCGCAAATATCCGGAGCAATCTCAAACCCGGTGGCCGCATGGCCTTCGTCTGCTGGCAGTCGCCCAAGGTTAATGCGTGGGTGATGGTTCCGATGGCCGCGCTGAAACCCCTGCTGCCGGAAGCACCAGAGGTTGATCCGCATGATCCGGGCCCATTTGCATTTGCCGATCCGGAGCGGTTGCAGGGGATCCTGGAGGCAGCCGGCTTTGAAGAAGTTGCCATCACACCGCATGGCCTTGACGTTTGTCTGTCCCAGTCCGGTGGAGTGGAGGAAGCGGTCAAATTTTCCTCCCGGATCGGGCCGGCGTCGCGAGCTTTGAAGGAAGCAGATGAGACCTTGCATCCACAGCTTCTGGAGGCATTACGGGGAGCGCTGGCACCCCATGACAAGGATGGCCGCGTGGCCTTGCCGGGCGGAATCTGGGTGGTTACGGCTCGGGTGTCTGGCTAGAGGCGAGAGTCCAGGGCTCACATCCTCTGCTTTGCGCATAGCCTTTCAGGAAACTGCGCCGGGCATTGCCTGCCGCCAGAGCCTTCAGGTAGCGCCGTTCCGCCTTGTTTGCACCGGAGATTTCCCGAACGACCCCGCGGAACGGTATCAGTCCGCCCAATATCCCGCCAGCAACCCGGCTGACACTGCGTTCGCGCTTTTCCGCGCGTGAATATTCATTGGGATCATTCACGTCGGGGCCCAGTAACGGATAGAGTTCGGTAATTTCCGCATTGATCGATACACAGGCTTCCATGCCCGCGAGATCATAGGGGTTTTCCTGTACCTCCAGCAGGCGAGGGGGGATCTTGACCTTTTTCAGGTTCACGTCTTTCGCCGGCTGCGTCACCGCGTCCCCCATGTGATTGAGCATCGGCTTTTCGGTATTCGGGGTCTCTGCGTCAGCAGTATCCAGTCCGGTCACGGACAAAAGCGAAATGGCAACAACTGCCCTGGCAAACGCCATGACATCTTCTCCTTGCTGCCCCCTTATGTGCTGTTACGGTCGCGCCGGTTTCTTGCACCCTCGTTCGCGTCCCACACCTTTCAAAAATCCACGCCGGACTGTTCCGGCATAGACCGCCCGGTTATAGCGCCGCCGCTCGGCATTCGCTCCCGTCACCTCTCCGATCAGCCCGCGAAACGGAATGATCGAGCCAACCGCGCTGCCGGCAACACGCCCGGCAGTTTCTTCGCGCTTCTTGGCCTTGCTCTTGCTGACCCTTTCATTGACATCCGCACCTAATACGGCGTTCAATTCGCGGACCTCGGCAATAATTGCCGCGCAGTTGCGCATGCCGCGCATCGAATAGGGATCGCCCTGAATGGATTGGAGTTTGGGCGGGATTTCCTTGCCATCAAAAGGTTCTGCGACTTTGTTGCCGGCACTCTTGATGGTGGAGTCCTTGGGCGCACCTTCCTGAGCCAGAACCGGGCTTGCACCGATCGCCGCCACCAGAAGCAGCGCAGGTAGCCTGTATGTGCTGATCATGTTTCATCCCCTGTTTCCGACCCGGATTAGCGCCAGCGCAGATTGTCTCTGCTCAGCTGATCCACGGACGTGACGCCCATGAGTTTCATGTCCCGTTCAATCTCTGTTTGCAGCAAACCGAGGATTCGCTCAACCCCGACCTGTCCGGCAGCTGCAAGGGCGTAAAGATAGAGCCGCCCGCCGGAACAGGCTTTTGCCCCGACACTCAGCGCCTTGAGGACATGGCTGCCGCGGGTGATACCGCCGTCGCAAATGACATCTATCCGGTCCCCGACAGCGTCGCAAATCTCGGCCAGCTGGTCAAAGGGCGCGCGCGAACCGTCCAGCTGACGCCCGCCATGGTTGGACACCATGATCGCGGTTGCGCCGATGTCGGCGGCGCGTTTTGCATCTTCCACCGACATGATCCCTTTCAGGCAGAATTCGCCATCCCAGTCCTTGCGGATATCTGCCGCCATTTCCCAGTTCAGTGACTGGTCGAGCATGGTGTTGAAATAATCCGCCACCGAAAGCGCCACATTGGTACCTTCGCCGACATGGTCCTTGAGATTGGACAGTTCGAACTTTTCGCGGAGCATATAATTCAGTCCCCAGGCCGGTTTGGCGGCATAGCTGAGGAAACTGGACGGGGTGATCTTCGGCGGACTGGTGAAACCGGAACGCAGACAGCGCTCACGGTTACCGCCGACAATCGTATCAACCGTAAGGGTCAGCGCATCAAAACGTGCGGCCTTGCACCGTTCGATCATCGACTGGTTCAGACCCTTGTCCTTGTGCACGTAAAATTGGAACATTTTCGGGGTGGAAATCGACTGCCCGATTTCCTCTATGCTGACGGTTGCAAGCGAAGAGATTCCAAAAAACGTCCCGAATTTTTCTGCTGCACGTGCCACGCCGCGTTCGCCTTGCCAATGGAACAGGCGCTGGAGGGCCGTTGGCGACAGGAATAGCGGCATCGCCAGTTTCTGACCCATGACCGTCACGCTCATGTCAATGTCTTCGACGCCAGCAAGGACATTTGGTACAAGGTCGCAACTTTCATAGGCCGCCGTGTTGCGCCGCCGCGTCACCTCGTCATCAGCCGCCCCGTCAATATAATCGAATATGGGAAATGGCAGGCGTTTTTTTGCCAATGTGCGAAAGTCGTTCACATTGTGGCAATCCGTGATTCTCATAAAGGCCTTTCGATTCGACGCACGTGAGGCTCAACTCGTCGCAGATATTCTGAGCAGAAGCCGCGAGTTTAGACGAACGGACGTCGGGAGCAACACCCGAATTACTGTTGACCGGAGGGAATAAAATGACTGAAATTGCAGAAGAAACCTACGAGGAACCGCGAAAGGAGCGCTCACCCGGCGCGAAATTCCTGCTGGTTCTGCTGACCGGCTTTTTGCTGACGATCCCGCTTTTTGCCACCTGGCTGCTGGTTTATGACCGCCAGTCGCAAAGCGAGACGGCGCAGCAATCCATTGTGACCGGCTGGGGTGGAGAGCAGGTATTTGCCGGCCCTAAGCTGGTTCTGCCCTACACTACACGGGTACAGGAAACTGTCGAACAGGACGGCAAAACGGTAACCCGGACCAATACGGTCCAGCGGGAACTGTATCTCGCCCCGGAAACCATCAAGATGGACACGACGCTCAATACCCAGGTGAAGACAAGGGCGATCTATGAAGTCGTGGTTTATGATACCAATGTCACCGGCATGGCAAATTTCGCACTTCCGGATGATCTCGACCGCTATGGTGTGGCACCGGAAGATATTGATTTTACGCGGGCAGAACTGCGCTTCGGACTGTCCGATGCACGCGGACTGGCCGGCGACAATGTCGTCACGATTAACGGTGAGGAGTCGGTCCTTCAGCCGGGCAAGGGTCTTGGCGAAACCGGCAATAGCGGATTCTTCGCCTGGGTTGATGCCAGCGCACTGGCCGAGGGTCGGATCGACACGACATTCGATGTCCGGTTCAAGGGCAATCAGGGTGTGACCATTGCACCCCATGCCGGGCAAACCGAGTGGACGGTCAAATCAGCCTGGCCGCATCCGAGTTTCTCGGGCAGTTTCCTGCCGGAAAGCCGGACCATCAGTGCCGATGGCTTTGAGGCAAAATATGTGATCACCAATCTTGCCTTGGGTGCAGCTTTGCTTTCGACGGAGCAGGGGGGACAAGTCAGTCCGGCCCGGGCTGACGCAGCAAGCTTTTACATCCCTGGTGGAGGTGGCGGCAGTGCCAGCGCTTCGGTCAATCTGATCCAGCCCGTGGATCTTTACGGTCAAGTTGACCGGGCAACCAAATATGGTTTCCTGATCATCGGCTTTACCTTTGTGGCGTTCCTGCTGTTTGATCTGATCGGCGGCGTGCGGATCTCGTCCGTCCAGTATATCCTGGTCGGTGCAGCACTGATCCTGTTCTTCGTGCTGTTGCTCGCTTTTGCCGAGATTATCGGATTTGCACTGGCCTTTGTTGCGGCATCGGCGGCGACCATCGGGCTGATCACCGCCTATTCGGCGTCGGTCCTGTCGAGCTGGCGACGGGCGTCACTGATCGGCGGGCTTCTGGCGGGGCTCTACGGAGCGATTTACATCCTGCTCAGCCTCGAAGCCTATTCATTGCTGATCGGATCGCTGCTGATCTTTGCAGCCCTGGCCGGGGTCATGTTTGTCACCCGGCGTCTCGACTGGTCGAGCACCTTGCGCAAAAACGGCGCGACGGCCTGACCAGCCTAGCGGACCGCGCCGCGTGCGAACGTATCGCACGCGGCCGGATCGCCGGTCTGCATGCCCTTGCGCAGCCATGTCATACGTTGTTCGGAAGAGCCATGGGTGAACATGCTTTCAATCGGTCGCTGTCCGGCATTGCGCATCAGCGTGTCATCGCCGATCGCATGGGCGGCGTTCAGCCCTTCCTCGACATCACCCGGTTCCATCCGTTCGGCATTCTGCGCCGCCCAGACACCAGCATAGCAATCGGCTTGCAATTCCATGCGGACCTGCAACGCATTGCCTTCCGCCTTGCTCGCCCGGCTTTGCGCCTGGCGCACCTGATTGGCTACACCGGTGAGATTCTGGATATGGTGCCCGACTTCATGCGCAATCACATAAGCCTGAGCAAAATCGCCTTTTGCCCCCATCCGCGTCGACATTTCACGAAAAAAGGATGTGTCGAGATAGATGCCCTGATCGGCCGGGCAATAAAAGGGCCCGGCAGCAGAGGAAGCCGATCCGCATCCTTGCGAGCTGACATTGCCGTCATAAAAATTGATCGTTGTCGGGCGATATTGCTGGCCATTGGCGGCAAACAGTCTGGACCAGGTCTGCTCCGTCGACGTCAGAACACGTCCGGCAAATTGTTCTTCGGCTGTATCGTAGGCGGTGCCGGCTGTTTGCGTTCCGCCACCCAGCATGGCGCCGCCGCCTCCAAACATCATGAAGAGCGCAATCGCCCCGCCGATCAGCAAGATGGTTCCGCAGCCCATTTTCCGGCCCAGCAGCATTGGCAGAAAACTGAGCAGCAATCCGAGGCCACCACCTCCGCCGCCCATGCCCCCGCCACCTCCGCGACCATGATCGCGGGCATTTTTGCTGGGATCCAGATCATCGAGGCGCATGCGGGTTCTCCTTGGTTGCGCCGCAGTTTGCCTGAATCGATGCGAAGCGCAAGGACCTTGGGCCAAGGTTTTACAAAAAGCCGTTGCAGTGACGGAAGACTGTCTTAAGGTTCGGACAAGGAGATAATCTATGTTTTTGAAAGGCAAGACCGCCCTGATTACGGGATCCACATCGGGCATAGGCGGGGGCTATGCGAAAGCGCTGGCCGCGGAAGGCGCCGCAGTCATGATCAACGGATTTGGTGACAGCGGAGAAATTGAAACGCTGCGTACGGAACTGGAATCTTTGAGCGGAGCCGGGGCGCTATACAGCGATGCAGACATGACCAAACCGGAACAGATCCGGGCGATGGCCGAGCAGTGCGCGGATGAATTGGGCCCGGTGGACATTTTGGTCAACAATGCCGGAATCCAGCATGTCGCCCCGGTCGATGAATTCCCGGAGGACAAATGGAACGCCATCATGGACATCATCATGAACAGCGCGTTTCACACCACCAAAGCCGTTTTGCCGGGGATGAAAGAACGCGGATGGGGCCGGATCATCAATACCGGGTCGATGCACAGCAAGGTCGCGAGCCCGTTCAAATCAGCCTATAATGCCGCCAAACATGCCATTGCCGGTTTCAGCAAGACCGTGGCCCTGGAAGTGGCGCAGCAGGGCATCACGGTCAATACCATCTCGCCCGGCTATACCTGGACACCGCTGATCGAAGGACAGATTCCCGACACGATGAAGGTGAGGGGACTGAGCCGGGAGGAAGTGATCAACGATGTTCTTCTGGCCGGGCAACCGAGCAAGGAATTCGTGCAGATCGATCAGATTGCCGCATTGGCAGTCTTTCTCTGCAAGGACGAAGCCAGCGCGATTACCGGCGCGAATATATCCATTGATGGCGGCTGGACGGCACAATGAATATGCTGTCCCTGATCGCAAGCGCTGCATTGATCGCCGCCGGCTCCGCTGCAACCACGCCGGTTGCCGAACCGGACTGGCGGGAACGAGCTACCGAAGCAGATCAGAAACGTGTCGCTGGATGGCGGGAAGCGCTGACCAGCGGCACTGAAGGAGCGGTGGCTGCCGGACAGTCTGAAAAGCTGACCAGCCGAACGCCCCTGTTTGATCCCGATGCCGGTCTGGAGCGCAGCATGATGCCCGCCGGGCTCTATCATTGTTCCCTAACCAAGCTGGGCGGAGAACCGGATCGGGGTTTGCCCTATATCGCTTATCCGTCCTTTCGCTGCCGTGTTGTCAGGCAGGGCAACCGGTTTCAGTTTACCAAGCTGACCGGCTCGCAACTGACCGCGGGCTGGATTTATCAGGATGGAGATCGGCAGTCGGTTTATGTCGGCACGGCCTTTTACGAATATGAGGACCGGGCCGCGGCCTATGGCCAGTCGGAAAAACGCGATCAGGTCGCGGTGGTCCACAGGATCGGGAATCAGCGATGGCGCATGATCTATCCCTTTCCCTATTATGAGTCGGTTGTGAACGTGATGGAACTGACGCCGGTTCGCTTGTCGTTGTCGCGCTGAGCAATTTCTGACTCGCAATCCGCGACAGACCCGTTAGGCTCCGGCCATCGTTCAGTTGAGCTAATGTTCGGGGAAAATCATGCGTAAAATTTCGAAATCGGTCCTGGCTCTCACAGCGTCGATCCTGCTCGCTACCCAGGCGCAGGCAGAGGGGCTCAATCAGGCAATATCGGCTGATCTGCCATCACTCATGGAAATTTATCGCGACCTGCACGCCAATCCGGAACTGAGCGGTGAGGAGTATCGTACAGCGGCCAAACTGGCCGCGGAAGCGCGCCGGTTGGGATTTGAGGTGACCGAAAAAGTCGGTGGCACCGGCGTGGTCGCTGTCATGAAAAACGGCGAAGGCCCGACCGTGATGTTGCGTGCTGACATGGACGGCCTGCCACTGATTGAGAAAACCGGACTGCCTTATGCGTCGAAAGTCATGGCGAAAACCCGCGAAGGAGCCGACACGGGCGTCATGCATGCCTGCGGTCATGACACGCACATGACCGGCTGGGTTGGGGCTGCCCGGCAGCTGGCTGCCCGCAAGGAAGAATGGTCAGGGACGCTGGTGATGATACTTCAACCGGCAGAAGAAACCGGGGAAGGGGCGAAGGCGATGCTGGAAGATGGCCTGTATACGCGTTTTCCGAAACCGGAATATGTGCTGGCCTTCCATGACGCGGCCGGCGCTCCCGCCGGACATATCGGTTATGCTGCCGGCTATGCTCTCGCCAACGTCGACAGTGTCGACATCCAGGTCAATGGTGTGGGCGGTCATGGTGCCTATCCGCATACGACCAAGGATCCCATTGTTCTGGCTTCACGGATCGTAGGGGCATTGCAAACGCTGGTCAGTCGCGAAATTGATCCCCAAGACCCTGCCGTTGTCACGGTTGGCAGTTTCAATTCGGGCTTTAAGCACAATATTATTTCCGACAAGGCCAACCTGCAGCTCACGGTTCGCAGTTATTCGGATGAAACCCGCGCCAAGCTTCTGGATGGGATCAAACGGATCGTCCGGGGTGAAGCGATTGCCGCCGGTGTGCCGGAAGACCGCATGCCGGTGGTTGGCATCCGGGAAGACGAATACACGCCGGCAACCTATAACAGTCCCGAATTCAGCAAGGAAATGGGAGAGCTGTTTGCTGGGCGTTTCGGCAAGGATCGGGTTCATCAGACCAAGCCGGTCATGGGCGGTGAAGATTTCAGCCGCTATCGTCGGGCGGACACGTCCATCAAGAGCATGATATTCTGGGTTGGTGGTGTACCAATGGAAGAATATCTGGAAGCGCAGAAGACCGGAGCCAAATTGCCATCGCTGCACAGTCCGCTTTGGGCTCCGGATGCCGAGAAAGTTGTTGCGACCGGTGCGGAAGCTCTGGCAGCTGCCGCCCTCGACCTCATGAAAAAGACCAATTGATTTGACTTTTCCGGCAGCGCTTCTGCTTGCAAGCGTGGCGGGCGCAACGTCCGGTCAGGTATCTGAAGCTCCGGACGCAGTGCCATCCGTCGAATCTTCCTGGTTCGAGGGCCGATGGACCTTTGCCGACGAGAATTGCGACTTGCCATCAAACTGGACCCTGATTGGCGGCGGAAATTTCGTTTCCGAGGATCTGACAGGCACCTGGCAATGGGATGGCGAAAAGCTGGTGCTGAACCTGGTCGATCTGGCGCTGGACGAAGAGACCGGGGAGGCCGGGGGACGGTTTCAAATGGAGGGTCCGGTGATGGTCGTTGGCAGTGATCAGATCACGCTGTTTGTCGAACCCGACATCTATATTCTCAATCGCTGCCCGTCCTGAAACAGTAATCGCTATTGCGAATAATTTGCATTACAGTAATCGGTTTGTTCGATTACAAAAGATCAAAAAATTGGATGGATGAGAATCGCCGGTTTGCGTAAATGCATGCGCAGCTGATGAGCACTCAGCACCATTTTCATTGCACCCATTTAAAAGGAGAAGACCATGGGACTCGCAGGCAGCAAGACCGAACAGAATCTGAAAGACGCATTCGCCGGGGAAAGCCAGGCCAACCGTCGGTATCTGTATTTCGCGCAGAAAGCAGACATCGAAGGATATAACGACGTTGCTGCGGTATTCCGTTCCACAGCGGAAGGCGAAACCGGACACGCACATGGCCATCTCGAGTTTCTCGAAGAGGTTGGTGATCCGGCAACCGGCGAGCCGATCGGTGATACGGCATCCAATCTGAAATCTGCGATTGCCGGTGAAACCCATGAATATACGGACATGTATCCGGGCATGGCGAAATCGGCTCGCGAAGAAGGTTTTGACGAAATTGCCGACTGGTTCGAAACGCTGGCCAAGGCAGAGAAAAGCCACGCCGGCAAGTTCCAGAAGACGCTCGAGTCAATGGACGCCTGACACCAGTTCAGATCAGAAAACTGCCGCTGCCGGTCCCTCAGACCGGTGGCGGCAAATCAAGTTTTGAGATCCGGCGGACATCTGTCCGGCCTCACATCCAATATGCGGGAATATCATGAAAGAAGGCAGCCTGGACGCCCCGGTGCGTCACCCGATTCCATGGCAGGAAGAATCTTTTTACGACGAAGAGGCACTCGACCAGGAACTGCGCCGGGTCTTTGACATTTGTCACGGTTGCCGCCGTTGTTTCAACCTGTGTGACAGTTTCCCGCAACTGTTTGACATGATCGATGAGAGTCCCAACGAGGAAGTCGAGGACCTCAGCGCGGACGACATGAAGAAGGTGGTTGATGCCTGCACGCTTTGCGACATGTGCTTCATGGTCAAATGTCCCTATGTCCCGCCGCACGAGTTTGATCTGGATTTCCCGCACCTGATGCTGCGCCACCGGGCGGTTGAAAATCGCAAGGGCAAAACGCCCTTCGTTGACAAGCAGCTCGCCAGGATTGACCGCAATTCCGCGATTGCCGGAACGGTCGCCGGGGCCACCAACTGGGCGACAAAGAAAGACAATGGTTTTACACGCGGTGTGTTGCAGACCGTGGCTGGCATCGACAAGCGGGCGCACCTGCCAGAGTTTGAGGATGTGCCGCTGACTCACAAGCATCCAGGCAACGGACCGGCACCCAATTCCGATGCGCCAGCTTTCGGAACCAGGGCGGCGATCTATGCAACCTGTTACGGCAATTTCAACGACCAGACCTCGGGCAAGGCGGCTCTGGATGTGCTGGCGCATAACGGTGTACAGACCCGCGTGGAATATCCGATGTGCTGCGGCATGCCCAAGCTGGAAAACGGAGATATCCCGGCGGTCGCATCCACGGCCGAACAGGTCGCTGCGCATTTCAGCCCGATCATTGATGAAGGGTTTGATGTCGTTGCATTGACACCCAGCTGTGCGCTGATGATGAAATTCGAATGGCCACTCATCCTGCCGGACAATGCAGACGTGAAAAAGCTGGCCGCCGCCACACGCGACCTGAGCGAATATGTGGTGGAAATCTCCAAGGCGCATGGTCTGATGCCGATCGTGCCGATGGAAGCCAGCATTGGTATCCATTTTGCCTGCCACAGCCGGGCCCAGAATATGGGGCCGAAGGCGATGGAAATGCTGAAACTCATTCCTGAAGCCAAACCGACGATCGCCGAACGTTGTTCCGGGCATGGCGGCAAATGGGGCATCTTCAGGGATAATTTCGACAAGGCAGTCAAGGTTGGTCGCCCGGCTGCGCGGGCGGTCGCCAAAAACAACCCGGATTACATGGTCAGCGAATGCCCGCTGGCCGGCCCCCATCTGAAGCAGATCATGGAAATGGGTAACCAGGACGCCGTACCCGAGCGCATAGGTCATCCCATCGAACTGATCGCCAAAGCCTACGGATTTTAAGGAACCCATCTATGCCACGCGATGAGCATGTCATAACCAGTGACGACATTATTTCCCTGAGCGACTATGAGCTGATCCGGAAAGAAAAGCGCCAGGAAAGCATTCTGCGCAAGAAGTTCCGGCGCCTGGCCATCGGTCCGCATGCCACGATCCAGTTTGAGAGCTGGGACAGCATGTGGCTCCAGATCCAGGAGATGCTGCGTATTGAAAAGGGCGGGGATGAACAGCTGGTCGACGAACTGGCGGCCTATAACCCGATGATACCCAACGGCTCGGAGTTTACCGCGACCCTGATGTTCGAGATAGACGAGGAAGAGCGGCGTACCGCATTCCTGAAGGGGCTTGGCGGCGTCGACAAGCATATCCATTTGATCATCGGCGATCAAAAAGTGACCGCAGAACCGGAGCAGGATATCGACCGGACCCGTTCGGACGGCAAAGCCAGTGCGGTCCAGTTTCTGCACTTTGAGCTGACGGAAGAGCAGGTCTCTGCCTGGAAAAGTGGAGAAGGCCAGGTCATGGTTCAGATCGACCATCCCAATTACGGCCATGCAGCGATTATCAGTGACGAGTGCAGGCGGGACATGTCCCGCGATCTGGACTGAACAGAATTCGGTTCAGAGGCGCATTGCCTTATTGGACCTGACGTTCCACGCCAGCTGGCATAACGTTGATCGGATTTTCCTTGCTGCCCGGTTTAGCCAGCGCGGATCCGGGGCTGGCTGCAGACACCGTCCGTCCACCCGATCCTGCTGGGTAATCAGAGGCACTTGCAGACGCACCGGAATTGTTGTCCTCATCATAGGTGAGCGGCTCGCCAAAGACGAAGTTTTCATCATCGTCATAATAGCTGTCATCGGTCGTGACGGGCTTGGCAGCCGGAGTTTTCTTCACTTCTTCCCTGGTCTCGGCCGGGGCTGGTTTTTCCGGTGAGTCACCAGCAGTTGATGCCACGGCCACAGCAATGGCAATCACCGAACCCGCCAAAATCAAAACTTGCTTGAACATGTCGAAACCTCGCAACAAAATTGGCGAGAAAGCTAACAGCTGGTCCTTAACAATTGATTACGCCATGTCGCGGGAAAATCCGCCGGAGCAAACCGGGCAAGCGGTGCTCCGGCGGACAGCTTTTCCTCCCCAGGAAAAGTCTGAAATGTATCGCGATCAGGAATATTCGAACTCGCTGCACGCTTCTAATCAAAGACGGTGTGAATCTTGTAAATTATGGGGGTTTTGGGAATTTTAATTGTAATTTGGTAAATTTGTTTACAATAATATCGCATGACTGACAAAAAGCTATTTGCCGGTGCAGCGATCAAACGATTGCGACGCGGCGCAGGGATGACCCAGGTCGCGCTCGCAGATGCGCTCGATATCTCACCCAGCTATCTCAACTTGATCGAACGCAACCAGCGTCCGCTGAGTGCCCGGTTAATGCTGCTATTGGCCGAACGGTTTGATTTTGATCCGCGGCAGCTGATGGCGGCTGAACCCGGTGGCGGAATTGACGGGCTGCGGCGGCGGCTGGCTGACCCGGTCTTTGATGATATCTCTGTGGACCGAACAGAAGTGGAGGAATGGCTGAATGCGGCCCCCAATACGGCTGAAGCCTTTGTCCGGGTTTTCGATAACCGGGCAGCGCTGCCTGACAGCACGATGTCGCGGCCAGACCCGATCCAGCTTGTCCGGAGGGAGATCGAACGCTGGCGCAATCATTTTGCCGATCTGGACTCGATGGCGGAAAATCTTGCTGACGAACTCCGTCTCGGTGCCGGTGATCTCTACGGCGCCATTGCCGAACGGTTGCGCGTCAAGCATCAGCTCACAATCCGGATTTTGCCCGAAACCGTTTTGCCGGACAAGCTGCGGAGACTGGATCTGCACGCCCGGCAACTACAGCTTTCCGAAATGCTGGATCCGGCTTCACGGACATTCCAGGCGGCGCTGGTTCTCGGACAGATAGAGGCAAAATCGGAAATTGATGCGCTGGTCGCTGGCGGTTCATTTGCTGATCGAGCGGCCGAGCGTCTCCATCGCCGGCACTTGAGCAATTATTTTGCCGCTGCCCTGATGATGCCCTATGCCCGGTTTCTCAAGGCTTGCGAGCAAACCGGGTATCATATTCAGGTTCTGCAGCGCCGTTTCGGCGCCGGGTTTGAACAGGTTGCGCACCGCTTGACCACGCTGCAGCGAGTGGGCGCCAGAGGCTTGCCGTTTTTCATGGTCCGGATCGATCGCGCGGGCCTGATTTCCAAACGCTATTCCGGAGCGAGCAATGCGCCGCTGGTCGAAAGCCAGTATCGCTGTCCGCTCTGGAACATCCACCGGGTTTTTGAGCAACCAGCAGAAGTGCAAACCCAGCTGGTCGCGCTGGAAGACGGTTCGACCTGGTTCACACTTGCCCGTTCGGTGCAAGGCATCGGCTCCGGTGCGGGAGGATATGCTCCGCAGTTTGCCATTGGTCTCGGCCTTTCGGCAGAGCTGGCCGCACCGCTGGTCTACGCGAGGGGAAAGGATCTTTCTCTTGAAAGCGCAGTGCCGATCGGACTGGGCTGTCCGGCCTGCACCCGGCAGCAATGCTCGCAGCGATCCGCACCACCCAAGAGCCGCAGTCTGAAATTCGATGAGCGGGAACGGGGATTTGCTCCCTATAATTTTGTTGAGGATTAACCTTTCCCAGTGTCGGGAATTCATACAACCGGTCCGCAAATGCAGGGAAAATTGACCGGTGCGGTGTAAAATTAACCGACAGCTTACGTTTTTTGGATAACAGGGACGCGTATTACGGAAAGAATGCGCGTCAAATGATCCGACTGTTCAAACATTATATCCCGTATCCCGTGCTTTTGCTGGGTCTGCTGGATTTTCTGCTGCTTGTCGCCGCAGCTGAACTGAGCTGGATATTGCGCGCGACACAGATCGGCATGGATGTCGGCTCGATCTACAGCCGACCTGCACCGATATTGAGCTTTGCGATAGCACTGGAAGTCGCACTGATCGCAGTTGGCGTTTACAGTACAGAAGCTCTGCAATCATTGCGCTTTGCCGCTGCACGCATATTGGTCGCCATATCGCTCGGGGTCATTTTCCTGTCGATCCTGGCGTTTGCACTGCCGGGTATCACCCTGTGGCGGTCCAATTCGCTTTACGCGATGGCAATGTCGATCTTTCTGCTGATGGTTTTGCGGATCTTGCTGGGCACGATGCTTGATAGCACTGTGTTCAAGCGTCGACTGCTGATCCTCGGTGCCGGGGGAAGGGCGAGCCGGATCGCAAAACTGGCTCAGAAGAAGGAAAGCGGTTTCATCATTGCCGGCTATGTCGACATGAATGAGGGACCTGCCACTGTCGATGGGGCAGTCAAACGCAGCCAGATCCGGAATCTCCCCCAGCATGTGATCGATCTGGAGGTCAGCGAGGTGGTTCTGGCGTTGGAGGAGCGGCGCAATTCGCTCCCGGTTGCGGACCTGCTGACGATCAAGACGACCGGTGTGCATGTCAACGACATGTCCAGCTTTCTGGAACGGGAAACCGGACGTGTGGATCTCGACAGTGTCAATCCCAGCTGGTTTATTTTTTCGGACGGTTTCTCTTCCGGACGCCGAATTTCGACGGTTTTCAAACGGAGCTTTGATATTTTCCTGAGTCTGGCATTGCTGTTGCTGACCGGACCAATCATCCTGCTGTTCGCATTGTTGATCAAACTGGAAAGTCGCGGTGGGGCTTTCTTCCGCCAGGAACGTGTCGGCCTTTATGGTCAAAAATTCTACATACCCAAATTGCGCTCCATGCGGGCCGATGCCGAGGTGGAAGGCAAGGCTGTCTGGGCCAGCGAAAATGATCCGCGGATCACGCGTATCGGCAGTTTCATTCGCAAGGTTCGCATTGATGAACTGCCGCAGGCATGGAGCGTCCTGAAAGGCGAGATGAGCTTTGTCGGGCCGCGCCCTGAACGTCCGCAATTTGTTGATGACCTTCAGACCAGAATGCCTTTCTACACCGAACGGCATATGGTCAAACCGGGCATCACGGGCTGGGCCCAGATCAATTATCCTTATGGCGCTTCGATCGAGGACAGCCGCCACAAGCTGGAATATGATCTGTATTATGCGAAAAACTACACGCCGTTTCTGGATATTCTGATCCTGCTGCAGACAATCCGTGTCGTGCTGTGGCCGGAAGGAGCGCGCTGACCATGCAGCTGGTGCTTGAACAGATCAGCGTCTTCGGTCACGGCATTGCGGCTGCGTTGTTCGCGGCTCTGGCGATCTGGCTTTTCCAGCGCAAGTCGGAACGCAATGTGACACAGGTGTGGCTGATCAATGCCATCGCCATGACAAGTTTCTGGGCGCTGGCGGTATCGGTTGAAGGTGCACTGTCACCGATGGCAAGCTTTGCAGAATCCTTGCGCAACATTGGCTGGCTGGCGTTCATGTTTGCCTTGCTGCGGACAGGAGAGGGACGGGACGAACCGCGTACCGTGATGTATATCTATGCCGCCCTTATGCTGATCCTGTTCAGCCAGATCGTTGTAGACCTTATGGTCCCGCTGTTCGAAGGCAGTCCGCGATTGTCGGGAATGGCTATCTATACCTCGCTGGTGCTGCGGATGATATTCTCGGTTGGAGCGCTGGTTCTGGTGCACAATCTATATTCGATTTCCGCACCCGAAACCCGGTGGGGACTACGGCTCCCGATGGCGTCTCTGGCAGCCATCTGGACCTATGACCTGAATCTCTACACCATTACCTATCTCACGCAGGAATATCCGGCGGAGCTGCTCGCCATGCGTGGTCCAGCCATTGCCTGTATCGCCCCTATTCTGGGTCTTGCTTCGATGCGCAATTCGGACTGGGAGCTGAAACTGTCACGCAGCGTTGCATTTCGCTCGCTGTCTCTGGTTGCCATAGGCGGGTATCTCCTGATGATGGTCATCATTGCCACTGCGCTGCAGATTATCGGCGGGGACTATGCGCGTCTCGCGCAGATCAGCTTCCTGTTTGGCACGTCGGTGGCGGCGCTGTTATTGTTGCCCTCCGGAAAGTTCAGGTCGTGGTTCAAGGTGAAGCTGGCCAAGAATTTTTTCCAGCATCGTTATGACTATCGATCCGAGTGGATCCGTTTCACGGATACGATCGGTCGTCCGGGAGATGACAGCGCGCCCTTCCACGAACGCGTGGTCAAGGCGATTGCCGATATCACCGACTCTCCTGCCGGGATTTTGCTGATGCCGGACGATACCGGGCGGCTGACATTACAGTCTCGCTGGAACTGGCCTTCGATCGAAGTCCCGCCGCGCGCTTGTACGACTCGGACAGTGTCGTTCTTTGAGGAATCGGGTCATATCGTCGAATTTGATGCCCTCCGCGCCGAACAGGATGACAAGTGTGATACCAGGGCCATTCCGGAGTGGATGACCAATGACGAGCAGACCTGGGCGGCCGTTCCGCTTGTCCATTTTGACCGGCTGGCCGGTCTGATCATATTGGCCCGGCCGCGGATCAACCGCACCCTGGACTGGGAAGATCTCGACATGCTGCGTGTCGTCGGACGACAGGTCGCCAGCTATCTGGCCGAAGCTCGTAGCCAGGAGTCCCTTTCAGAGGCGCAGCGGTTCGATGAATTCAACCGACGCATGGCGTTTATCATGCACGATATCAAAAATCTGGTCAGTCAGCTCAGCCTGCTTGCCCGCAATGCTGAACGGCATGCCGACAATCCCGAATTTCGCAAGGACATGATCTCCACGCTGCAGGATTCGGCGGACAAGATGAATGGCCTGCTGGCCCGGCTCTCCCAGCATAACAAGAGCAAGCCGGAAGATCCGCGGCCGATAAAGCTGAACCTTCTCTTGCAGTCGATCACTGACAAGAAGCGGTTGCTTCACGATATTCAGACCAGCCAGATCGATGATCTGACCATCATGGCTGATCCGAGGCGCGTGGATCAGATCCTGGGCCACCTTATTCAGAATGCCATAGACGCCAGCGAAGAGGGCGAGCCCATCACCATGAGTGCCCGGCGCCGCGGCCTGAGTGCGGCGATTGAAATTCGCGACCGGGGTACAGGCATGTCCAGTGAATTTGTCCGCAGCCAGCTGTTCAAACCCTTTGCCTCAAGCAAGGAAGGCGGCTTTGGCATAGGAGCCTATGAAGCACGGCAACTGGCCCAGGCGATGGGCGGACGACTGGAAGTGGAGAGCAAGGAAGGCGCGGGAAGCCGGTTTACCCTGATCCTGCCGCTGGCCACGGAACTGACTGACAATCCGAACAAAGACGCAGATTCGATTAACGAAAGGGCCGCTTGAAATGGCTGACAAAAGTGCTGAGCAGAAAGAGAAATTGCTGGTCGTCGAAGATGATCCCGGCCTGCAGAAGCAATTGAAATGGGCCTATGAGGATTTCGAGGTCCTGGTTGCCGGCGATCGGGAAACGGCCATAAATTTGCTGCGCTCTGAAGAACCAGACGTGGTGACGCTAGACCTCGGCCTGCCACCGGATCCGGATGGCACGACCGAGGGTTTTGCGACCATGGACGCGATTCTCAGTCTGAAGCCGGATACCAAGATCATTGTCGCTTCCGGACATGGCGAAAAAGATAGCGCCTTGCGCGCCATCGCCAATGGAGCCTGGGATTTCTACCAGAAGCCTGTCGAAATTGACGAACTGGGTCTCATCGTTCGCCGGGCCTTCCATGTCCGCAAGCTTGAGCTGGAAAATATTCAGTTGTCGTCGCAACAGGGCGACAGCAATCGGGTGCTGGGTCAGATCATCACGGGCGCACCGGAAATGCTCAAGGTCGCTCAAATGGTTGAACGGGTGGCGAACACCAACGCTTCGGTCATGCTGCTCGGCGCCAGCGGCACTGGCAAGGAATTGCTGGCGCGTGGTCTGCATGATGCCAGTGAGCGTCGCGACGGCGCATTTGTGGCGATCAACTGTGCCGCGATCCCCGAAAATCTCCTCGAAGCCGAATTGTTCGGGCATGAAAAGGGCGCCTTTACCGGTGCCATCAAAACCACGGAAGGCAAGATCGAGCAGGCGAGCAACGGTACGCTGTTTCTTGACGAAGTGGGCGACATTCCGCTGCCGTTGCAAGTCAAATTGCTGCGCTTCATTCAGGAGCGGGTGATCGAACGCATCGGAGGACGCAAGGCGATTGCCGTCGACACCCGGATTGTGTGCGCCACCCACCAAAATCTGGAAGAGATGATAGCGGACAACACCTTCCGCGAGGACCTCTACTACCGCCTTGCCGAAATCGTGATCAAGATCCCGGCACTGGCGGAACGTTCGGGGGATGCGAGTTTGCTGGCCCGGCATTTCCAGAAGAAATATTCCGAGGAAATCAATCCTGCGGTTAAGGGCATCGCACCAGATGCGCTGGCGGCACTGGAAGCGTGGAACTGGCCCGGCAATGTTCGCGAACTGGAGAACAGGATCAAACGCGCCGTCATCATGGCAGATGGCAAGCTGATAGGGTCAGCCGATCTGGATCTCGACAATGATGACGAGCAGACCGGTGAGCTGCTCAATCTGAAAGCGGCCCGTGAGGCAGCGGATCGGGTGGCGATCATCCGGGCCATCTCCCAGACTGACGGCAATATCTCGAATGCTGCCAAATTGCTGGGGATCAGTCGTCCGACACTGTATGACTTGCTGAAACAATATCAGTTGCAGCAAGCGAGCTGACCGATGCCTGCCGGTATCTTGCAACTGAAAAACTGGACGGGCTGGACGGTTGTTTCCGTCCTGCTGGCCATGGTATTTTTCGGTGTGACTTTTGCCGGGTCGCAAGCAGCAAGCAGCGGCAATGCCGATGCCCGGGCGGCCTTTGAACGGGCGCAGGAGTTTCGTATGGGTGGAGATGTGCGGTCAGCGCGCATCGAACTGATGAATGCGATCAAGGAGGACCCGGACTGGATCGCTGCCCGCTTGGCCCAGGCGCAGATCCTGTTGCGATTGTCAGACGGTATCGGGGCGCAGGCAGAACTCAACCGCGCCATAGGCCTTGGTCACCCGGCGCCCGCAGTCCGGCATCTCTATGGTCATGCCTTGCAGTTACAAGGCAACTTGCGCGAAGCGCGCGCGCAGTTGATGGCAGGGGACATTCCCTTCGAGCATCAGGCCTATGCTGCGCGGATCCTTGGCCGGGTGGCGATGTTCTCCGGCGAGGATGATCTCGCGTCCCGGGCGTTTGACCGGGCGATCCAGCTTGAACCGGAAAATGCCGACCTGTGGGTGGATGTCTCCCGCTTTCGCCTGCGTTCGGGGAATCAGGCCGGTGCGATCGCGGCAGTGGACGAGGCCGTCAGACTTGACCCCGGCAATATCAGTGCGCTCAAAACCCGCGGCGAGATGGTGCGCTTTCAGTTCGGGTTAAAGGCCGCCTTGCCCTGGTTCGAAAGGGCCTTGCAAATCGACCCGAACGACATTCCGGTCCTTACCGAATATGCGGCAACTCTTGGCGATATGGGCCGGATGAAGGAAATGCTGATCGTCGCCCGCCGCGTCATTTCTCTTGATGGTAAAAATGCGCGCGCCTTTTTCATGCAGTCGGTACTGGCGGCAAGAGCCGGAGAATATGGCCTGGCCCGGACCCTGATGCAGAAAACAGAAGGGCGTCTGGATGACGTGCCGGCTGTCATCCTTGTACAGGGCGTAATCGAACATGCAGAGGGCAATTACAACACGGCGATCGAGAGATTTCGGCGGCTGAATTCGATGCAGCCGCACAACCGCAAGGCACAGAATTTGCTGGCGCGCTCTCTGTACATGGCCGGTGATGCGCGCGACGCAGCGAACGTGCTGCGTCCCCAGGTGGCGCGAGATGGCGCCGAACCCTACGCGCTGTGGCAAGCGGGCAGAGCGATGGAAGCGGCAGGGGACAGGGCGGCTGCTACCGGCTGGCTGAACCGGGCGGCGAGCCATCGGGTTGGGCGGGATACCGCGCTAAAAACTGAAACGCCGCTGACATTGCTGCAAGCCGAAGTGTCGCGCAATCCCGGCAATGCCCGGATTGTCATTCCCTATATTCGCGCGTTGTCGGACCGCGGTGATCATGCCGCCGCCTATGCCCAGGCCCGAAAGTTGCAGCGCGCCAATCCCGGCGTGAGCGATGCGCATCTGCTGGTCGCGGACGTGTCCATGGCACGCGGCGATTACCGCACGGCCATGGCAGCACTGGAAAAGGCCCGGCAGATCCGGTTCTCCGAACCGGTGATGCTGCGGATGGTCGAAGCTTTGCGGGCGCAAGGCGAAATGCAGCGTTCAGGCGAGATATTGGCCGAATATCTCCATCACAATCCTGCGAGCATCGCCGCGCTGCGCTGGATGGCCTATGCCCATCTCGAAACAGAGAACTGGAATGTGGCGCGGCGGATTCTGGAAAATTTGCGAGCGCGGATCGGACCAAATGATGCGCTGGTCATGGCGGGTCTCGCTCAGGCCTATTCAGGGCTGGGTCGTACCGATGAAGCGATCAGGGCAGGGAGCATCGCCTATTATGTCCAGCCATCCAGTCCGGTTGTCTCGCATCTCTACGGACGAGCTCTGCTCGCCGATGGGTCACGCACCAAAGATGCCGCCGATTTGCTCCGCAAGGCGGTTGCGCTGGCACCCGACAATCAGATGTACAGGAATAGCCTGCAGCTGGCTGAAGCAACGCTGAGGAGGAATGGAGACCCTGAATCCGGCTGAGAAGCCGAGAAATCAGCCGTCTTTTTCGAGCAACTCGTCCAGCCGGATATCCAGCCGGCGCATCTGGCGTTCGACTGGAGGCCAGACATTCTTCACGAAATCCTTGCGCTGCGATTCCAGCAGCTTGTCTCTCGCTCCACGCGCCACAAACATCCCGACACCGCGTTTGACCGTGATCAGGCCGTCTTCCTGGAACCCCTGATAGGCTTTCGCAACCGTCAGCGGATTGGCGCCTTGTTCGGCGGCAAAGGCCCGAACGGACGGCAACATGTCGCCCTCGGCATATTGTTTGTCGAGAATGGAATCCGAAATGATATCGCGCAATTTCAGATAGACGGGTTTGCTGGAACTGTTCATACTGCATCACTGCCATAATACAGCGACGCAGGCAAGGTTTTTACGTCGATTTTACAGGATTAATAAAACCGGCGACCGAACGCTAGTGGCCGGCAGGATCCCACTTGCCGAAGATTCGGTCCAGATCGGGGCGGCCGCGCTCTTCCAGTGGCTCCCGGGCAGTGCCGGCATAGAGAAATCCGGCAATTTTCTCGGATGCTCCTCCGAACATGTCCCGGACCCGGTCGCTATAGGCGGGCCAGCCGGTGATCCACCCTCCGACAAAGCCTTTTTCATGGATGGCATGAAGAATGTTCATGCAAAAGGCTCCGGTGCTGAGTTCCTGCTCCCAGACCGGGATTTTTGTGGACGAGATCGGTGAGAACAGCACAACCAGCAGGGCCGGGGCTTCATGGGCAATTTTTTCCAGTCCTTCGATCTCCAGTCGCCCGGCATCTGGCTTGTCCGCCCGGTAGGCTTCGATAAACCCTTGCGCCAGCGCGGCACGCTGATCCAGGTCGACCTGAACGACACGCCAGGGAGACAGCTTGCCATGATCAGGCGTCCGGATCGCGGTCGCGACAAAATCGCGCAGTTCCGCATCACTTGGGCCGGGCGCCGTCATGTTGCGCGGACGGCTCGACCGACGGGTTTTAAGGTAACTGCCGAGGCTGGAAAGATCGTTGAAAGCTGTGTCTGTCATGCTGCCGACTTTGTGTGACCGCGGCGCAATTGCAAGCGGCTTTTTGGTCTCATATGCAACAATCTGCTTCACTTGCCGCTTTTTTTCATTAGGGTGCCCTGCAATCAGGCTGCGACAGACGGCCATATTCCGGTTAGTGGGGAGTATCCAACACCATGCACGAGTTAATTTTCACATTTGATTCCGCATTTGAAATGTGGACATTCTGGATCGCCGTTGTCGCTTTGGCAGGCTTCCTTTTGGGCGGTTTGTTCCTGGTCACTCGCCCTCAGGCCGAGGTTATCGGGCACCCCAAGGGGCTGTTCCTGCTTTTCATGGCCGAGATGTGGGAACGCTTTTCCTATTACGGGATGCGGGCGCTTCTGATTTTCTACCTCATTCAACATTGGATGTTTGCGGAAGAAAAAGCCTATGTCATCTATGGAGCGTACACCGCTCTTGTCTACATCGCGCCAGTTGTTGGCGGATATCTGGCAGATCAATATATAGGGCAGCGCAAGGCTGTCCTGTTCGGAGCTATTCTCCTGACATTTGGGCATTTTTTCATGGCGTTTGAAGGCGGCGGCGGACAAGCTGACCCGATGATCAATGTATTCTGGCTTGCGCTGGCTTTGATCATCGTTGGCTCTGGTTTCCTGAAAGCCAATATCTCCGTCATCGTCGGCCAGCTCTATGATCGCACCGATATCCGGCGTGATCCCGCTTATACCATCTTCTACATGGGGATTAACGTGGGCGCTGCGACCGCTTCGATAATCTGCGGTTTCCTGGGGCAGACCTATGGTTGGGAATATGGCTTTGGATTGGCCGGCATCGGGATGCTGATTGGTCTGGTCTTCTTCATCATCGGCAAGCCTCTGCTTCTCGGCAAAGGCGAACCGAAGGATCCGGCAAAAATCGCGGGCGGCAAGGAATGGGCGATTTATGGCGCCGGCCTTGGCATGGTTCTGCTGTGTTGGGCCGCTATCCAGTAGCAGGATCTGGTGGGTGTTGTGTTGGGTGCATTTGGTGGAGCTTTGTTATCTTACGTTCTCGCCATAGTTACGTTCAAGATGGCATATGATGGATGGGAAAATGCTCCCAGAGGCCCATTCACGGCGTATCTTGCTGGTTCTGCAGTGATGGTGATCGGAATAATTGCTGCAGTGCTTGGATCGGAAAACATGAGATACATGGCGCTCGCGGGCTTCGTCTTGCTTGTGGCAGTGCTCATCCAACAGTGCTTCACAAAGGTGTTTCACGAGCGCGACCGTATTATTTCTGCGATGTTCCTTATCGTCGTTTCGGTTGTATTCTGGGCCCTTTTTGAGCAGGCCGGTTCCTCGCTCAATGTCTTTACGGACCGACATGTTGACACGCAGGGAGTCAATGCCTCGATGTTCCAATCGATCAATGCCATTTACATTGTTCTGCTGGCTCCGGTGTTTGCGATGTTGTGGCAGGGATTGGCTGCCAAAAACGTCGAACCGTCAACGCCGATGAAATTTGGTCTGGCGGTCATTCAGGTGGGGCTGGGTTTCCTGGTACTGGTTTGGGGCGCAGAGAGTGTCGGGGTTAACATTCCAACACCGGTGATTTTCATCTTCCTGATTTACCTGCTGCACACGACCGGTGAACTCTGTCTTTCGCCAGTTGGTCTCTCGGCGATGAACCGCCTTAGCCCGCCACAAATAGCATCGTTAATAATGGGCAGCTGGTTTTTTGCTTCTGCCACTGGAAATTTGGTTGCAGGGGAAATCGCCGCCGCCACCGGCGGTGACGGTGTTGGCGAGGAAGCCGGCAAGCAACTGGTCCTCGATGTCTATTCCACGGTCGGCTGGTATGCTGTCGGCATCGGTGTGGCCGTCATGGTGGTCAGTCCGCTGGTCAAGAAGCTGATGCATCTGGACACGCTGAAAGATGACACCATCGATGATGATCTCGAAGGTCAGCGGGAAATTGGTGAGCCGCAGGCCGCCGGGATCCATCCGGCCACAAAATCCTGAGGCGACTGAAACAGACAGAGGACGACATATGACAACACGGGGATGGCTGGCGGTTGCAGTAGCAGGCGCTTTGGCGAGCGGCTGTGCCGCGACCGCAGCGGAGCGGGATACCGCCAGTGCTTCGGATGCCGGATCGGATACATCAGAATCGGCAAAAACCCCGTATCCTTCGACCTACACGCCCTATCCGTCTGTCGACACGGCGATTACCGGTGTTACGATTTTTGACGGCGAGGGCGGGCGTATCGACAATGGCGTGCTGTTCATGTCCGATGGCAAGGTTCGCGCAATTGGCGGTACCGAAACCGAGATTCCCGCAGGGGCCATGCAGATCGACGGGACCGGCAAATATGTCACGCCCGGCATCATCGATATTCACAGCCATCTCGGTGACTATCCGACGCCCAGCGTCGCGGCGCACAATGACGGCAATGAGGCGACATCTCCGGTGACGCCACAGGTCTGGGCCGAGCATAGTGTCTGGCCGCAGGACCCGGGTTTCTCGCGGGCGATGGCGAATGGCGGGATAACCTCGCTGCAGATCCTTCCCGGCTCTGCCAATCTGTTCGGTGGTCGGGCGGTCACGCTGAAAAACATACCTGCGCGGACCGTTCAGGCGATGAAATTTCCGGGCGCGCCCTACGGCATGAAAATGGCCTGCGGCGAGAATCCGAAGCGGGTCTATGGCAACCGCAATCGCTTGCCATCAACCCGCATGGGCAATCTCGCGCTCAACCGGCAGACCTGGATTGATGCGCAGGACTATCAAAAGAAGATGCGCAGCGGGAAACCACCGAAACGTAATCTGGCAAAGGAAACTCTGGTCGGTGTTCTCGAAGGTGAAATCCTCGTCCACAACCACTGCTATCGCGCCGATGAACTCAAGCAGATTATCGATATGTCCAAGGAGTTCGGCTACAAGGTCTCCGCCTTCCATCACGCTGTGGAGAGCTACAAGATCGCAGACATTCTGGCCGAGGAAGGCATTTGCTCGGCAATCTGGGCCGACTGGTGGGGTTTCAAGATGGAAGCCTATGACGCGATCCCGGAAAATGCCGCGCTGCTGCACCAGGCCGGGGCCTGCACCGTCATCCATTCGGACGATGAAAACCAGATCCAGCGCCTCAACCAGGAAGCTGCCAAGGCGATGGCGGACGGTCGCGCGATGGGCGTTGAGATCAGCGATGCTACCGCGATCAGCTGGATCACCTACAACCCGGCCAAAGCGATGGGCATTGCCGATCAGACTGGCAGTCTGAAACCCGGCAAGATGGCGGATGTGGTGTTGTGGAACGGCAATCCGCTGAGCGTCTATTCGCGGCCCGAAAAGGTCTGGATCGACGGTGCGCTGCTGTTTGACAGTGCTGACCCCTCCCGCCGACCGGTGAGTGATTTCGAGCTCGGTCAGCCTGGCGAAGGAGATGTGAAGTGAAGCATCTCGTAACCATTCTCGCCGCTTCCGTTTCACTGCTGGCCAGCGGCGCTTCAGCAGAAACCCTTGCGATCACCGGTGGCACGGTTGTGGTTGGCGATGGCAGCGCTCCCATGGAGGGTGCCACCGTGATCTTGCGCGATGACAAGGTCGTCGCAGCAGGTCGAAATATCACCATTCCCGCCAATGCCCGCCGGATCGATGCGACGGGCAAGTGGGTGACGCCGGGCATTTTTGCCGGCTTCAGCCGCGTCGGCCTCATCGAGGTAGGGGCGGTTAGCCAGACCAATGATGCCAATGCCAGCGGCTCGGTATTTTCCGCAGCGCTGGACGTGCAATATGCAGTCAATCCCTTCGCTTCTCCGATATCGGTCAGCCGGGCAGCGGGTGTCACCCGGGCGGTGGTGTCGCCCAGCACATCGTCCAATATTTTTGGCGGCTTTGGAGCCATAATTGACCTTGGCCAGGACAGTCGCCCAATTACCAGGGCCAGGGCGTTCCAGTTTGTCGAGCTCGGCGAAACCGGTCATCGCCGGGCCGGCGGCAGCCGGACTGCCGCGCATATCCTGTTTCGGGCGATGCTCAACGAAGCGCGCAACCATGCCAGTAATCCGGCCCGCTTTGACAGTGACCTGATGAAGGCATCGGATGCCAGGGCGCTGTTGCCGGTGCTGAATGGTTCGACCCGGCTGCTGGTTCATGTCGAAAGTGCCAATGACATTCTGAAGGTCCTCGATCTGCGCAAGGATTTCCCGGCACTGAAACTGGTTCTGGTCGGTGCCAGCGAAGGCTGGCGCGTGGCAGAAGAAATCGCGGCGGCCCGGGTGCCGGTCCTCGCATCCGCGCTGAACGATCTCCCCGCGCAATTTGAACAGCTGGCGGCGACCCAGTCCAATATTGGCCGAATGAAACGGGCCGGTGTTCAGGTCGCGATTGGAATGATCAATGACCGTGATGCCCATCAGTTGCGTTATTCCATGCAATATGCCGGCAATCTGGTCGCGCTTAACAAGGTGCCCCGGGCCAGCGGGCTGAGCTGGGACGAGGCCTTTGCCGCGATCAGTTCCGGTCCAGCCGAGATCATGGGTATGGGAGCCAGGCTGGGCTCGCTCAGAGCGGGACGACAAGGAGATGTGGTGATCTGGACGGGGGATCCGCTGGAGCTGACGACCCAGGTCGACAAGGTATTTATTGACGGTGTCGAGCAGTCCCTGTCAAACCGGCAGGAACGGCTGCGCGAGCGCTATCGCAATCCGGCGCCCGGCGCCTTGCCAAAAGCTTACGACCGCTAGGGCTAGAGCCGGACCATCGACATCATGGCCTCGCCATAACGAGGGCCTGACGTGCCACCAATCGGTGCGGCCTGTTCCAGCTCGTCAAGATCGGCATCAGTCAGCTTCACGTCGACCGCTGCCATGCTGTCTTCCAGCGTGGCCCGGCGTTTGGACCCGGGAATGGGCACAACAAAATCGCCCTGCGCCAGCAGCCAGGCCAGCGCGACCTGCGCGGCGGAACAGCCATGACGTCCAGCGACGGTCTTGACCACATCCACAAGCTTCAGATTCTGGTCGAAATTTTCTTCCGAATAGCGCGGATCGCGCAGCCGATAGTCATCGGCATCAAGATCGTTGCGGCTCTTGATCTGGCCGGTCAGAAATCCCCGGCCCAGCGGGCTATAGGGAACAAATCCGATGTTCAGGTCCTGGCACAGCGGCAGGATCTCTTCCTCGATGCTGCGTTCCCACAGGGAATATTCGGATTGCAGCGCCGCGATCGGATGGGTCTTCTGGGCGCGCCGAATAGTGTCCGCGCCGGCTTCGGAAAGTCCGAGATAGCGCACTTTGCCGGCCTGAACCAGCTCCGCCATGGCACCGACAGTTTCCTCGATCGGGACGTCGGGATCGACGCGATGCTGGTAGAACAGGTCAATCGTATCGATGCCCAGTCTCAGCAGTGAGGCGTCGCAGGCGCGGTGGACATTCGCCGGAGATGAGTCCGTACCGATATTGGGCAGGTCCGTCAGATCGAAGCCGAATTTGGTGGCAATGACCAACCGGTCGCGTCGGCCTCTGATGGCCTGACCGAGCAGCTCTTCGTTCTTGTAGGGCCCATAAACTTCGGCGGTATCGAAAAAGGTCACGCCCAGCTCGATCGCGCGGTCCAGTGTGGCGAGACTTTCCGCCATATCGGCCTTGCCGTACATACCGGCACCAATACCGAACATTGGCATGCAGCCGAGACCGAGAGCGGAAACCTCCAGTTCTGTTCCCAGTTTGCGATACTTCATTCGATATCTCCTTCGGCACGGGCGACGGTGGCGGCGACGCTCATGTCCATGCTGACATTGGCCACGGTGCGCATGATATCAGGGAATGTCTCTATCGCCAAAAGCAGTACCAGCGGTTCGATCGGCAAGCCCATCGCGATGTTGATGGGTGCGATGGAAGTAATGAAACTGATCGAGCCAGGCAGGCTGACCGCACCCATGGTGGTAATCGCGGCAACGACGATGCCGATGGCCAGCGCACTCATCGACAGTTCGATTCCCATCAGATGCGCGACATAAATGGCGACAGCCAGGTTCATGCACGGACCGGTAGCCCGAAACAGGGCAACCGAGATCGGCAGGACGACATCTGCCGAGCGTTCCCCGACTCCCATGGCCTTGACGCCGCTCACCATTGCAGGAAGCGAGGCCAGCGAGCTTTGGGTAGAGATGGCTACTGCTTGCGCCGGAGCCGAAGCCCGGAAAAAGGCAACGGGACCACGCTTGGCCCCGATCAGCGTCAAAATGTAGCTGAAAGCCCAGATGACTGCTCCGACGGTACTGACGATCAGCACATAGTGCAGCAAGGCTCCAAATGCGGCGACACCTGCCTTCGCCCCGACCCCGACGGCGAGTGCGAAGACCCCGAGTGGTGCCAGTGCCAGCACCCATTTGATGATGATCAGCAGAGTGTCGGCAAGGGCGTTGAAGAACTTGTCCAGCATGATCCGTTGCTCGTCCGGCAACCGGGTGATCGCGAAGGCAAAGGCGAGGGCGAAGATCATCAGCGGCAGCACGGCATCCTCGGCGGCAGCGGATATGACATTCGTCGGGATTAGTGCACGCAGAAATTCCGAGAATGGCGGAACTTCCCCGGGGGATGCGGCGTCACCGAGAGCCGATCGCAGGGCCGCGGCGGCATCCAGCTGAAGCGGAAACAGCTCTAACAGTGCCGGCGTGACAATGGCCGCCATTGCCGAGGAACACCAGAGGATGAAGATCATGAAGGCAATGGCTCTTGCCGTCATTCGCCCGGCACGAGCCATGGAGGCCGCCTTGGCGATCCCGACAACCAGCAGCGTGAACACTAGCGGTATCACCGTCATGCGCAACGCGTTCAGCCACATATTGCCAATAACGTCAGCGCCGCTAACCAGCCATTCGGACTTTTCTCCGAACAACAGTCCGGTGAATACCCCGATGATGAGCGCCAGGAGAATGACGATTGCCTTGATCAATTTCCGGCCCCCTGCAACTTTCGCAAAGCCTTGTGATACATGCCACCCCTGATGTGGCAAGCCTTGATTGGGTGTAAAATGTTGCGTCTCGGCTTTTCGCGCTTGGTCTCTTTGCCATGCTTCGGCTACAGACCCTGCATCAAAAGCAAACCGGATCGGGATTTGAGCGGACATGACAAAAGAGTTTTTTGGGACTGATGGCATTCGCGGACTGACCAACAAGCACCCGATGACTGCGGAAGTCGCGATGAAGGTAGGGCAGGCGGCCGGCCGGCATTTTCTGCGCGGCGACTATCGCCACCGTGTGGTGATCGGAAAGGATACTCGGCTGTCCGGTTACATGATGGAAAATGCCCTGGTAGCGGGTTTTACCAGCGTCGGCATGGATGTGGTCCAGGTCGGACCGATGCCCACACCGGCGGTGGCGCTGTTGGCCCGGTCCATGCGAGCAGACCTTGGCGTCATGATTTCGGCCAGTCACAATCCCTACCAGGACAATGGCATAAAGCTATTCGGCCCTGACGGTTTCAAATTGTCCGATGAGGATGAACTGAAAATTGAGTCCTATCTTCAGGAGCCGGCAAGGCTTGCAAAGGCGGAAGATATCGGGCGGGCCCGGCGGTTTGAAGATGCCCGGGGTCGCTATATTCATGCTCTCAAAATGGCGTTGCCAGAACATGTCCGCCTCGACGGTCTCAAGGTCGTGGTCGATTGTGCCAATGGTGCAGCCTATCAGGTTGCACCTTCAGCCTTCTGGGAACTGGGCGCCGAAGTCATCACCATTGGTGTGGATCCGAACGGCAGGAATATCAACGACCAGTGCGGATCAACCGACGTGGCTGCGCTGCAGGCTTCCGTGGTCGAAAATCAGGCTCATATTGGCATCGCGCTCGACGGAGATGCTGACCGGCTGATCGTGGTCGATGACAAGGGCCGGATTGTCGATGGCGACCAGATCATGGCTCTCATCGGCACCAGCTGGAGCCGCAACGGCCTGCTCACCGGAGATGGCATCGTGGCGACCGTCATGTCCAATCTGGGCCTGGAACGCTATCTGTCCTCCCAGCATCTGAATCTGGTGCGATCAAAAGTGGGTGATCGTTATGTGCTGGAGGAAATGCGCAAAGGCGGGTTCAACGTCGGCGGCGAACAGTCCGGACACATGATCCTGCTTGATCATGGCACAACCGGGGACGGAACAGTCGCCGCGCTGCAGGTTATGGGTGAACTGGTTGAAACAGGAAAACCCGCCAGCGAGTTGCTGCACCTGTTTGACCCCGTTCCGCAACTGCTCAAGAATGTCCGATATTCCGACGGGAAGCCGCTGGAAGATGCAAAGGTAAAGTCTGTTATCGCGGAAGCGGAAAAAGAGCTGGAAGGTACCGGACGCCTGGTGATCCGTGCCTCGGGTACGGAACCTCTGATCCGGGTCATGGCGGAAGGTGATAATGCCGATCAGGTCAGCACCGTTGTCGACCGGATTTGTGCCTGTGTCGAAGAAGTGGCGAGCTGATGCTGGATATGCGCCCCGATTGCGAGAGCTGCGGCCGGGACCTTCCGGCTGATCAGTCCGGAGCGCTGATCTGTTCGTTTGAATGCACCTTCTGCACATCATGCAATGAAGAGAAACATCACGGGACTTGCCCGAATTGTGGCGGACCGCTGGTGTCACGGCCAACGCGGTCAACAGAACTGCTCCAAAAATTCCCGGCTTCGACCGAGCGCAAATTCCGCCCGTGACCACTGCCAGGCCGCCCCGAATACTCACCATCGCCGGGTCCGATAGCGGTGGAGGGGCGGGCATTCAGGCCGATATCCGCACGATCACGCATCTGGGTGGCCATGCCATGACGGCCGTTACGGCGGTCACGGCGCAAAACAGCATGGGCGTGACGGCTGTCGAAGTCATGCCGCCGGATATGGTTCTCGCGCAGATATCCGCAGTTTCAGATGATATCGGGATCGATGCCATCAAGATCGGGATGCTGGGCGGCGCCGATATCATTTCGGCAGTTTCCGCTTCACTCAAAGATCTGACGCCGTTGCCGGTTGTGCTGGACCCGGTCATGGTCGCGACCAGCGGTGCCAGTCTGGCAGATGACAAGACGATTGAGGCCTTTTCCGAAATCATCCCGCATGTTTCCCTGGTTACGCCCAATCGCCATGAAATGGATCGTCTCGGCGGTGAACAGGTTATCGTGAATTTTGATGTGCCGTTTCTGGTCAAGGGCGGCCATGATGACGGCGATCTGCTTGCTGACCGGCTGATTGACCGCAATGGCCTGATTGCGAGCTGGGAGGGCGCGCGTATCGATACGCGGCACGATCATGGCACGGGTTGTACATTATCGGCCGCTATCGCGACCTTTCTGGGTCACGGGCAGCCCATGGAGGAAGCCATCTCGCTGTCGCGTGACCATGTTCGCAATAGCCTGCAATGTGCCCCGGGCTATGGTGCCGGGCACGGGCCGATGGGCATGCCGGAAAGATGATTGCCGGCGTAGACGAAGCGGGCAGGGGGCCTCTCGCCGGACCCGTTGTGGCTGCCGCAGTCATTCTGCCGGATGATCATGGCATTGCGGGGCTTGATGACAGCAAGAAACTCACCGCGAAAAAACGCGCGGTCCTCGAGGCGGAAATTCTCGAAAAAACGCGATATTCCATTGCTTTGTGCAGCGAAGCTGAGATTGATGAAATGAACATATTACAGGCGACAATGCAGGCCATGTCCCGGGCAGTGGCGGGGCTGGACATGCGGCCTGACCGGGTTCTTGTGGATGGCAACCGGCTGCCGGACTGGGATCATGATGCCAGGGCCGTGGTGGGCGGTGATGCCCTCCATCCCTGCATTTCCGCGGCCTCGATCCTCGCCAAGGAATATCGGGACCGGATCATGATCGCGGCGGCGCAGCGATATCCGCAATATGGCTGGGATCGCAACAAAGGCTATGGCACGGCTGAGCATCTCGCGGCGCTGCGGAAACACGGTCCGACGCCCTTGCACCGCAAAAGTTTTGCGCCGGTGGCGCAGCTCAGCCTCATTTGATCGCAAAACCCGAAAAAGCTGTGCAATCGAGTCTTTTGCGCCACACCACTAGGGATTGAGTCCGCCGTTGCGACGAAGACTCCATATCTGGTGGAGGACTCCTTTCGTTCTCATCGGCAAGCTTCCGTTAACCATAAAGATACGCCTTTAACCTAGGTTAATGGCCTTGACCGTCGGGACGGTTGGACTCACCGTCCATGCTTCTCGAAACGAAAAGGGCAAATTTTATGGGCATTGCAGAGCGTATCAAGGCGCCCGGAAACACAGCGAAACAGGCTGGCAAGAAACCGGCGAAACGGTCGGCAAAGGCCGGAAAACTGCCGCTCAATCAGATTTTAAAGATGGATTGCGTCGAAGCCATGGCGTCGCTGCCCGATGAATCGGTGGACATGATTTTTGCTGATCCACCATATAATCTGCAGCTCGGCGGGGACCTGTACCGGCCCGAGGGCAGTCAGGTGGATGCGGTCGATGATGCCTGGGACCAGTTTGACAGCTTTGCGGTTTATGACGCCTTTACAAGAGCCTGGCTGAAGGAAGCCCGGCGCATTCTGAAACCCAATGGCTCGCTTTGGGTGATCGGCAGCTATCACAATATCTTCCGTGTCGGGGCATCTCTGCAGGACCTGGGATACTGGATCCTCAACGATATTATCTGGCGGAAAGCCAATCCGATGCCGAATTTCAAGGGGACGCGGTTTACCAATGCCCATGAGACCCTGATTTGGGCCTCCAAGTCGGAAAAGGCCAAATATACGTTCAACTACCGCGCGATGAAGAACCTCAATGACGAGCTGCAGATGCGCAGCGACTGGGTGATGCCGATCTGCGGCGGGCAGGAGCGGCTGAAACGCAATGGTGTCAAAGCCCATCCGACGCAGAAACCCGAAGCCCTGCTCTATCGGGTGATGCTGGCAACAACCAATCCGGGTGATGTGGTTCTGGATCCGTTTTTCGGCACGGGGACCACCGGTGCCGTAGCCAAGCGTCTTGGTCGTGACTGGATCGGATGCGAGAAGGAAGACAGCTATTGTGAAGTCGCCGAAGAACGCATTGCCGCCGCGCTGCCGCTCGATGAAAGTTCGCTCAAAACCATGCAGTCACCCAAATCCAAGCCCCGCGTGGCGTTCGGGACGCTGGTCGAAACCGGATATCTGAAACCGGGTGACGAATTGTGCAGCAAAAACCGGAAGTTCCGGGCGAAAGTGCGGGCCGATGGTTCGCTGGTCTGGAAGGGGCAGGAGGGTTCGATCCACAAGATCGGCGCGACGGTGCAGGATGCACCCAGCTGCAATGGCTGGACCTACTGGTATTACAAGGACGGCAAGGACCTGAAGCCGATCGATGATCTCCGGCAGACCTATTTGCTGGCAACGGAGCCCTGACCTCATGACGGAACTGGACGGACTGGACGGGTGTGGACCGGATGCCCGGATCTATCTCAAGCCGGCGGGATTTCTTGATAGTCCGCAATATCATGACGAGAAAAATCACAAATTAAACAACAGCTTGATTTGGTTTTCTCAAGTTGAATATTCGATCTATGACAGTAACAAACCGGTCGTTCGCGGCCTGATCCCGGTGGAAAACTGGCCTGGTGTGCTGGAGCGCATGCCCGGTCAGCTGAAGGACCGCGCATCTGCGCTTTTTGCCAACCTGTCGAGGGAGCATAGCCCGCTGAGTTGCGGAGAGCGTGTGCTACGCTTTGACCAACCGCATGTCATGGGAATCTTGAACATGACCCCGGACAGTTTCTCCGATGGCGGGAAACATGACGGCGATGCCCAAAAGGCGGCGGATGCCGGGTTTGACATGGCCACCAGCGGGGCGTCAATTATCGACATTGGCGGAGAATCAACCCGTCCGGGCGCGGAAACGGTCTGGGAAGGGGATGAAATCAGGCGCGTGGTCCCGGTGATCGAAAAACTTGTCCATTGCGGCGCAGCATTATCCATCGACACGCGCAAGGCCGCCGTCATGGAGGCAGCCATCCAGGCGGGTGCCCACCTGATCAATGATGTCTCGGCACTGCTCCACGACAAGCGGTCGCTCGAAGTTGCCGGTGTTTCGGGCCGCCCGGTCGTACTCATGCACGCGCCCTCAAGCGGCAAGGATCCCCACAAGGGCGGGGATTATGGCGATGTTGTCACCGACACGTTCGACTGGCTGGAACAGCGCATTGCCGACGTTGTGGCGGCGGGTTTCGAACGCGAGAAGATCATTGTCGATCCCGGTCTCGGTTTTGGCAAGTCGCTCGCGGACAATCTGGCGCTGATGAACAATATCGCGATGTTTCACGCGCTTGGTCAGCCGCTGCTGATCGGCGCCAGCCGCAAGCGCATGATTGGGGCTTTGTCCAAAGAAGCACCGGTCGATCAGCGCCTCGGCGGTTCAATCGCCTTTGCCCATCACGCCGTCCAGCAGGGCGCCCAGATCGTCCGGGTCCACGATGTGCCGGAAACGGTGCAGGCCGTGCAGATCTGGCGTGGCATGCGCGATGCGGGACTGACAGCCCGGGTTTAGGCGCTCTCGATCAGTTTTGGGCGATCGCTTCGTTCCGCTTGCGGACATTCCAGACGCGACTCCCCAGCCAGCGCTGCAGGTCCACTTGCAGTGATCCGTTTTTTGCTCCATCTCGGGACGGGAATGACCATGTTCATGAGAGGAAGCCGTTATGGAATTCACACAAAGCCGAACCATAAAAATCATTGCCATATTGCTGCTTCTGGTGGCCATTTCGCAACCGGTTTACACGGCACTTTATCTGGGTGCGCCCGATATTGACCGCAGTTTCCTTTGGGGTCTGGAAGCGCTGATCTTTGTGCTGCTGGCAGCCTTTGCAGGATCTGCACTGGTCATGGCCAGGCGATACACTCTGGGTTTCTCGGCGATTGCGTTCAGTGCAGTGCTCAATGTCGTGCAGGTCGGGGTAGGCTTGACGCAATTCGGTCCTTTCCGCACGGCAGCAGAGGCCAATGCAGACCTTGGCGTTCTCGCCTCTTCGGTCGTGGCCTTCTCTTTCTTCGGCTATAATGCCGCGAAAATCCTGCTGGGCCTGGCCGCCATGGTGTTCGGCATGGCCCGGATGAATGAAGGCAGCAAGGCGCTGGGTGGAGCCACGGTTCTGGTCGGCGTAATCGCCTTTGTCGCCAACACCCTGGTCATGATGTTCGGTCTGCAGGGCTTCCTGCCATCTCCCGTGGCCGGCGGCTCGGGCGTACTGGCGACTTTGCTGCTTGCCTTGTGTTTGTTCGGCATCAGCAAAGAAGACTGAGCATGTCCTTCAAAAGATAGTTCCGGGACCGCTCGAGGGCTGTCTGTTTCTGTATCGAAGCGGAATGGCCGCTTTATCCCGAAAGCGGACATTGGCAATTGGTAGTCCTGTCGGTGGTAATCACAGAAAGCAGCCAGGTTAGGAATGCTTCAGGCAAGGACCGGACGATCAGCCTTTAGGCATCGTTTCGGGGCGAAGATATGCAAACATGTGCGGCACGTAGTCAGCCTTACCGAGTTCAACATTCCCGGCGCGCAGTATCGCATAAGCTGTCATCAGGTGAAAATAGAACTGGGGCAGCGTCCAGTCGCGGGCATATTGCTCTGCGGTCAGGTCAAAGATCATGCCGCTGGGAAGTTCGTGCGCGATGGATCTGTCCGGGTTGGCGTCCAGCGCATCGGGATCAAGACCTTCCAGAAACAGGATCGTTTCATCAATTCGGGCTTGTGCATCTGACAGAGAACCAGGCCGTTCCCCTGCATTTCGCCCTTCCTCGACAAGTATATCGAGAGATTCCGGAAAGGCCTCTCCTCTCAGACGAAACACCGCTTCCTGAGCCTGCAAACAGACAAGCCGAACCTGAGTCGATAGCGGAAACATGTCGGGAGCAAGACGCTCCGACAGCAGCGCTTCCGCCTCTGCTTGCGGCATTTGTGCCTGTGCCTTCTCGAGCCAGCCTGAAAGCGTTTTCAGCATTTGCGTATATGTGGGTACGAGCAACTTCGTTAGTGACATGGATTTCCTTTTCTTGACCGGAGCTATTGCGCGGCATCTTCAAGATGATCCCCTGACGGTCTGCGGTGTCTTCCACCTTTCGATATTACGCGCAACGAAGCCGGTCAAATCCCGCGGTGTTTTTCCGGTAAGCACAACGACGGAATCGGTAAGCCTGTCCTCTCCACCCGCTGCGATAGCGGTATCCATAGCCGCGAGTAACTCCGCATAGATTCTGCTCAATCCACCCGACTGGATGCGCCCCGCTAGATCTTTTTCGCTCAATTTTTGGTGGATGATGGTGATACCCAAAGCGTCGGAAAGAACCTCGGCAACCTCATCATAGGAAAGCGACCGCGGTCCGGTTAGAATTGCATCACCATTGGGCATAGCGGGATCCGTCAACGCCACGGCTGCGACTGCCGCAATATCATCGGCATCAATGAAAGGAACTCGTCCGTCATCCGTTGCAGAATAGATGGCGTGCTCATCGCGGATTGTCGGCAGATGCTGTTGCTCCGAAAAATTCTGCATGAACCAGGTAGGACGTAGAACGAACCAGCTTGGCGCCTGTTCATGCAAATAACGATGCACGGCACCCATCATTGGACCGCCTTCTTCGAGCGAAGAAGCGCTTAGCAATACAAAACGCTCGACGCCGCTTGCAATCGCGCGATCGATAAATGGCTGCATGGCGGTCAGCGGTTCCGGAACATTCGCAGGCGCGACAAGATATATTGCCTTGACCCCATCCAGCGCCGCTTCGTAGGTGGCTGAATCTGCCCAATCTAAACGGACCTGATCGGAACTATCGGGATTCCGGGTTGCAACAAGAGGGCAGTGACCGCTAGCCCGCAGCAGTTTTGCAAGACGGCTTCCTGTCTTGCCCGTGCCGCCGGTGACAAGAAATTTATTACGCATCACCGGCCTCCTTTAATGCAGCGGTAATAGCGTCATCACCGCCCATCGCGCGAAGTGCGATCAGAGGATTCCAATAGTCGCGATAGTGGGTGATATACCCATCCGTCACTGTTACCACCGAGATATAGGTTTGATCATAGGCAATGCCGGTTTCGGTGCCATGACCGGTGCAGGCGAATTCCAATATGACGACATCGGATTCCTGAGCGCGATGCACGACCGGCTCTGACATGGACTCGATCGTGATGAGCGACGCTGCGCCAAGCAGATATTCTGCCAGAGCTGCCTTCCCCTCCACGCGGGAGACACCGGCTGATGGCGCATAGGGGAATTCCATTATGACATCATCGGCCACCATATCCAGAAACGTCTCGGCTTCCGGCATCAGCATGTTACCAAGCGCCGCCCGCAGGAGGCCGGAGAAGCTGGAAAAAGGATCGGGTTGATTGGTCATCATGCTGCACTCCTTTCGCTATCGAGGTGCGCAAGCTGAGACTCCGGATAGCGCGCACCGGCCGCACTGCCATTAGGGATCGCCGCTTCAATATCGGCGAGGTCGGCTGCACTCAGGGACAGTGACATCGCGCCCAGCGCTTCGGACAGACGCTCGCGTTTGCGGGCTCCTATCAAGGGCACGATATCCCTGCCTTGATGTGTCACCCACGCGATGGCGATCTGGGCCACGGTCGCATTTTTGGCTTCTGCGACCTTGCGGAGCGCATCGACCAGCGACAGGTTATGCGCGAGGTTTTCGCCCGCAAAGCGTGGGCTCATACTTCGGAAATCGCGCTCATTGTTGCGATCCGGTGACCAATGGCCGCTGATCAAGCCGCGCGACAAGACACCATAAGCGGTAATGCCAATGCCGAGTTCACGGCAAGTGGATAGAATTTCATCCTCGATACCGCGCGAGATCAACGAATATTCAATTTGCAGATCAGCGATCGGGTGAACCGCATGGGCGCGGCGGATTGTATCAGCGCCCACTTCAGACAGGCCAATATGACGCACATAGCCCTTGGCCACCATTTCGGCGATGGCGCCGATAGTGTCCTCAATAGGAACAGCGGGGTCCAGCCGGGAGGGACGATAAATATCGATATAGTCCGTTCCCAGGCGCCGAAGCGAATAGGCCAAAAAATTCGGAATCGCTTCAGGGCGCGCATCATAACCGCCCCAACCGATGTCGGGGTCCCGCAATGCGCCGAACTTCACACTGATCGCCAGGGCGTCACGCTTGTGATTGCGTAGCGCTTCGCCAATCAGCATCTCGTTATGGCCCATGCCATAGAAATCGCCAGTATCCAGCAATGTGATTCCCTGCTCTATCGCCATGTCTATAGTGGCAAGGCTTTCGTCCCGGTCAGCCGGACCATAGACATCCGACATGCCCATGCAGCCCAAGCCGATGGCAGAGGTGGTTGGTCCTGCATTTCCAAGTTTTCTATGTTCCATTTCAAATTCCTTTCGGGGGTGGGGGTGAGCATTCAACATGACCCATGCGTGTCCCGGAGCGGTAGAATGGTACTCCGAGATTCTTGCCTGATTCTCCGGAACGATTGCCAGCGCTTGTCGGCGTCAGGATTCCATGAGATAGGAAGGCTATGGAAAAAACGCAGGAATTGAGCGAGATCATCAACCGTCATCTGGCTTTTGACGGCATCGAGCCTTGTGCATTGCCGCGAGTGAAACTTATACGATCCACGACAATTACACCGGCTATGCCAACAACTTACGAGCCATCTCTGTGCCTTGTCGCGCAAGGAAAGAAGCATGTGACCCTGGGGCATCTGGATTATGTCTACGATGCATCCCAGTATCTGGTGGCGTCTGTGGACCTGCCGCTGCAAGGTTCCATTATCGAGGCCAGCGAGGAATGCCCTTACTTTTGCATCAGCCTGGACCTCAACGTGACGGTGCTCAGTGAATTGATGCTGGAACATGGCACCGGCGCATCGGCAACCACATCAAAGCCGGGAATAGCACTCAGCACCGTCACACCAGATTTGATGGATGCCGCCGTCCGACTGTTACGTCTGCTCGACACACCGGATGATATCCCGGCGCTGGCTCCATTGGTAGAACGCGAAATCCTTTACCGGTTGCTGCATGGCGAACAGAGCGAGATGATGCGCCATATTGCCAATGCCGAGAGCCGGCTGAGTCAGGTCAGTAGGGCGATAGTCTGGATCAAGGACCACTATGCCGAACCATTTAGCATCGAGCGATTGGCTCGGGAAGCCGGCATGAGCAGTTCGTCACTGCACGAGCATTTCAAGGCCGTGACGACCTATAGTCCGCTGCAATATCGGACCCGCCTTCGCTTGCAGGAAGCCCGCCGGATCATGGTTTCCGATGCTTTGGATGCAGCGAGCGCGGGATTTAAAGTGGGTTATGAAAGTCCATCGCAGTTTAGCCGTGACTATGTCCGAGTATTTGGTGCACCGCCGATGCAAGATGCGCAGCGGCTGCGGGCCAATCCCGGCTTTGCCATGGCTTGAAACATTACCGCTTCAAGCCAGATTAGCTGAGCCAATGATTTCCGGCAGTTTACAGTCCATCCCGACACGATTGCCGGGGTCCCATGCTGGCATACCGGTCGTCCCAAATTTCCAATGTCCGCTTTTGCGCCCAAAGCGGACATGACCGCAGTTCCTAATCCGCCAGTTCGACCTGCCTGACATCATATCCGGACTTGTTGAGTGCTGCGATCAGGGCTTCCAGCTGCTCGCGGTCCTTGGCTTCGCATTCGATGTCGGTGATCAGACCCTTGGCTGGCAGGTTGGTGAACACGCGCTGGTGATAGACCTCGATGATGTTGACCTCATGCTCGGCAAATTCGCGGACGACATTGTAGAGCGCGCCGGGCTGGTCGCGCAGATGCAGGCGGAGGCGGGCGAGGCGACCGGATCGTGCGAGGTCGCGCAAGAGAACATTGGCGAGCAGACGGGTGTCAATATTGCCGCCGCACAGCACCAGGCCGACTTTCTCTCCCGTAAATTTTTCGCGATTGGCGAGCAGCGCCGCGAGACCGGCAGCACCGGCTCCTTCGACTACGGTTTTCTCGATCTGCAGCAGCAGGCTGACCGCCCCTTCGAGCTGGGCCTCGCCGACAAGAAGAATCTCGTCGACATGTTTTTCGATTATCGCCGCAGTGAATTCGGATGGATTGCGAACCGCAATGCCCTCGGCCAGTGTATCGCCGCCCGCTGATACATTCTGTCCGGTGAGCTTGCCATACATGCTGGGATAGAGCGCCGCCTGGACACCGGTCATCTTGATGCCCGGCTTGATCGTATGGGCCGCGGTCGCCATGCCGGAGAACAGACCGCCGCCGCCGATCGGAATGATCAGGCGGTCCAGATCAGGAATGGTCTCCAGCATCTCGATCGCGACCGTTCCCTGACCGGCTGCAACATGGGGATCATCAAAGGCATGGATATAGGTCAGCCCGCGTTGCTCCGCCAATTCCAGTGCATGGGCATAGGATTCATCATAGTTGCCGCCATGGATCACGATTTCGGCGCCATGGCCTCTCGTCTGTTCCACCTTCACCATTGGTGTGGTGCTCGGCATGACGATCGTGGCGGGAATCCCGAGGTTGCGGGCATTATAGGCGAGGCCTTGGGCATGGTTGCCGGCCGATGCGGCAATCACGCCGGTCTGCCGTTTGCTTTCGTCCATCAGCAACAGGGCATTGAGCGCGCCACGTTCCTTGTAGGCGGCCGTAAACTGTAGATTCTCAAACTTCAGATACACTTCCGCTCCGGCCAGCTCTGACAGGGTCAGGCTTTTGAGCGTCGGTGTCTGCACAACCCGGTCGCGAATTCGCTCATGCGCAGCCTGAACGTCGTCATAGTCAAAAGTCGGCAGCGATGCAGGTTTGTGGTCGTTCATAATGCGACAGCCCCTAACGCATCTGGTCTTTCATGGAAACAATGATTATGCGGTCGACAAGGATATTGAAATATGGCGAAAATTGCATTTATCGGGATCGGCGTGATGGGCGGTCCCATGGCGGGGCATCTGGCGAAGGCTGGACATGAAATGACGGTCTATAATCGCAGCCGCTCCAAAGCGGAGAACTGGGTGGAGACCCATGGTGGCACCATTGCCGAAAACCCGGCTGCCGCTGCGCAAAACCAGCAGATTGTGATCTCCTGTGTAGGTAATGATGATGACCTGAGCGCGGTGACCATGGGGCGTGACGGGGCTTTTGGATCGATGACGCCGGGCACATTGTTCATTGATCATACGACGGTCTCGGCCCGGATTTCGCGGCAGTTGTCGGTGGAGGCAGAAGGGCGCGGCATCCACGTGGTCGACGCACCGGTCTCCGGTGGCCAGGCCGGGGCCGAAAATGGCAAACTCTCCATCATGTGCGGGGCCAGCAAGGAAGCCTTTGCGGCGGCGGAGATCATCATGTCGGTCTATGCCGCCCGCATCGTGCATGTCGGTCGACCCGGCGCGGGTCAGACCACCAAGATGTGTAATCAGATCGCCATTGCCGGAGTGCTGGAAGGCCTGTCGGAAGCGTTACGGTTCGCACAGGCCAGCAAGCTCGATCTGGACAAGGTTTATCAGGCCATCTCCGGCGGAGCGGCGCAGAGCTGGCAGATGGACAATCGCTGGGACACAATGGCGAAAGATGAATTTGATTTCGGTTTTGCGGTGGACTGGATGCGCAAGGATCTCGGGCTGGCTATCGAAGAGGCGCGGTCCAATGGCGCAGCATTGCCGGTCGCGTCACTGGTTGACCAGCTCTATGCGGAAGTTCAGGCCGCCGGGGGAGGGCGAAAGGACACGAGCTCGCTTGTCACCCGGTTGCCCAGGGCGGGAAAATGAGGTGGCGCACAAACAGGGGAAACGGGGAATGAAAAACATCATCAAGCTGGCCACGGTTTCGGTCGCAGCGGCGATGCTGTCCACGGTGGCGCATGCCGATAGCCTGATCGAAAATGTGAACGGGATCACGCTGGACAAAAATGGCGAGGTCGTCCGATTCACGGCCATGGTCATTGATGACGAAGGCCGGGTCAAGGAGCTGCTCGATCGAAAAGACAAGCGCCCCGCTGATCTGGATTTTCAATATGATGGCGAGGGCAAGACCCTGATCCCCGGCTTTGTTGACGCCCATGGACATGTCATGGGCATGGGATTTGCTGCACTGACTCTTGACCTGAGCGGGACACGGTCACTCGAAGAAGCGCTGCAGCGGGTTCGCGACTATGCAGAGCGCTATCCCAACCGCCAGTGGCTCATCGGCAATGGCTGGAACCAGGAAAGCTGGGGGCTGGGCCGCTTTCCGACTGCTGCCGAGCTTGACAGCGTCGTGCCGGATCGCCCGGTCTTTCTGTCCCGTGTCGATGGCCATGCGGTCTGGGTCAACAGCCGCGCCATGGAGGCTGCCGGAATTGATGCGAAAACTCAGGCGCCAGCCGGCGGAGCGATCGAAAGGAAAAACGGCCAGCCCACCGGCATTTTTGTCGATCTGGCCGAAAGACTGTTTGACCAGGCCATACCGCAACCGAGACCCGTGGAACGGGACCTGGCGCTGATGAAGGCCCAGGAAATTCTGCTGGCCAACGGCGTCACTGCGATTGCGGATATGGGGACGACCATGGAAGACTGGCAAAGTTTTCGCAGGGCAGGGGACAAGGGGCAGCTGAAAGTCCGAATCATTTCCTATGCCGCCGAGATCGACAACATGATCGCGATAGGTGGTCCCGGACCTTCGCCGTGGCTCTATGATGACCGTTTGCGGCTGGCCGGGGTCAAACTCTATGTAGACGGCGCACTGGGATCTCGTGGTGCGCTGCTCAAAAAGCCTTACGCAGATCAGTCCGGCCATAGCGGACTTGCGTTGCTTACATCTGCACAGCTCAAGAACAAGATGAGCCGGGCGGCCATGGATGGCTTCCAGACCGCCATTCATGCCATTGGCGATCAGGCAAATGCCGAGACCCTGTCTGCCATTGAAGAGATGCAATCCAGTTATCGCGGGGATCGCCGCTGGCGGATCGAACATGCCCAGATTGTGGACCCTGCAGACTTGCCCAGATTTGCGCAAACCGGAACAATCGCTTCGATGCAACCGGTGCATCAGACGTCTGATCGGTTAATGGCAGAAGTTCGACTGGGTCCGAATCGACTGGACGGAGCCTATGCCTGGAAATCGATCCTCGATTCGGGGGCAAAAGTGGCTTTTGGAACGGATGTTCCGGTCGAGTCCGTCAATCCTTTCCCGGGTCTGGCAGTGGCCATGACACGGGAAGATGAAAATGGAGAGCCATTTGGCGGATGGTTGCCACGGGAACGCGTGACAAGGATTGAAGCCTGGCGCGCCTATACACTGGATGCAGCCTATGCGGGATTTGCCGAAGACCGAATTGGTAGTCTGGAGCCCGGAAAACGGGCAGATTTCGTGATCGTTGCCGATGATCTGTTGCTCAGTTCCCCGGCGGACATCCGAAAATTTCGGGTCGAGCAAACATGGATCGCCGGACGTCCTGTCTATCGATCCGAGTGACATCGATTTCGCTCCATTTGGCAAAGTGACGTAAATTTTGGGCGCACTGCCCGAAAGTTTCCTTTGATCTGTTGCATCTACCAATCACCCTCTGTATGCAGGCGTTTAACAGTGGAGCCGAATATCAAAACAACAGGTCGCGCTACGTTGTTGAAAGTGTTGGGGGGCAATGCCGGGAACCCGGTTTGATCCGACTGAACATGAACTAGGAATGGAGTACAAAATGAAATTGACCAAACTGGCAACCGCAGTAGCGGCTGTTACGCTGATTGCAGCCCCAGTATCAGCCCAGGCTGTTGAAAGTATCGGACCTGTTGCAGAACGCACAGCAGCCGTTCAGGAAAACGGTGAGGAGCTGGAAGGCAGCACCGGAATTCTTATCGGTGTTCTCGCTGCAGCAGCGGTAATCGCTGGTATCATCATCATTGCTGATGACGATGATCCAACAAGCCCCTGAATTATGGCGCTAGAGATTTGAAAGAACGGGGCGATTTTCGCCCCGTTTTTTTTCTGGTTTCGAGAACTGGTAAATTGCCTTTCCAACCGTGACCCAAGCAGGCATAGTATCGCTGTTGATTCTTCCGCTGCTTGATTGAGGCTCCTGACTGTGACTGCTCCTGTTCGCTTTCCGCGATTTTTTGTGACCAATCCCAGCCCGTGTCCTTATCTGCCGGGAAAAAGCGAACGCAAGGTTTTCACTGAGCTCAACGGGCCACATACCGAAGAATTGAATGATGCGCTTGGACGCATCGGGTTTCGGCGCAGCCAGAATGTCGCCTATCGGCCAAGCTGCCTGGATTGCAAGGCTTGTGTATCTGTCCGGGTGCTGGCCAATGAATTCGCTCCCAATGCGACCCAGCGAAAACTCCTCCGTCGCAACAAGGACCTGGTGGTGGAGGCGTGTCAGCCCTGGGCTACCGAAGAACAATTTGCCTTGCTGCAGAAATATCTCTCCAAACGCCATCCCGGGGGAGGGATGACCGAGATGGACGAAATGGATTATTCGGACATGGTCGAGCAGTCGCCGGTCAAGAGTTTCGTTGTTGAATATCGAGAACCCACAACTGATGGTTCCAAAGGCCGTCTTGTCGGTGCCTGCCTGACCGATCAGCAGGGTGACGGGTTGTCGATGATCTACAGTTTCTTCGATGCGGACCATCCGGAACGGTCAGGTCTTGGAAACTATATCATCATGGACCATGTGTTGCGCGCGCGAGCAGCGGGATTGCCTTATGTCTATCTGGGCTACTGGGTCGAGGGTTCCCGGCGGATGGAATACAAGATCCGCTTTCGCCCGCTTGAAAAACTCGGTCCCGACGGATGGGAACGGTTTTCCTGATCGCAAACCCGATCTTGCTGATGTCCGCAACAGAAAAAGCCCGCCTGAACCCTTGCCGGGCGGCGGGCTTTTCATCCAGTCTGTTTCCGGCTCAATCGTAAAGGCAACGCTCTTGCTGACAGCCTTTCAGGACCGGTTTCGGTTTCCACGTCTTTTTGGGCGCAGCCTTTCTCCAGCGCTTTTTCGCCACAGGCCGCGGTTTTGTGTAGATCACTTCTTCATCGACATAGGTGGTTGTGGTGGTTGTCGTGGTCACCGGCTGTGATTCGATAATGATCGTAGTAACCATCGGCTGCGCGTGCTGATAATAATAGGCCGGATAATAATAGCCGCCTTGCCAGCCGCTGGGATAGACGTGATGCTTCCTCGCTTGTTTGCGGTGATGATCGCGCCGAACATGATGCTCTTCCTCGCCATATTTCCGGAGCAGTTTGCGGCAGCGGTCGCTGCTTTGTTCAATTGCTGCGCCGGCAACTGCACCCAGTCCGCCGCCAATCAGTGATCCGCCCAAACGGTTTCCGCGTCCGGCGATTCTGTTTCCGGCCAGGGCGCCCAGCGCGCCGCCAACCACCGCGCCACCGATACCGGAACTTTTCCGGCACCGCTGCAGGTAAGCCAGCTCCTCGTCTCGCTGGCTATAGCCGCGATAATCATGACTGTCGCCCGCACTGCCCGAGGCAGGAGCACCCCAGTGGGGTGCGCTGTCGGCATAATCAGCGCCCACTTGTGTGGCTTCTCCTTCGCCTATGAAGGTGCCAGCATAATTGCCTTCATAGACACGGCCTTCTGCGTCCCGGTAGGTTCCACTCCATTCGCCGCTGTAACTGCCATCTTCCCGATAGGCTCCATCCCAGTCGCCCTGATATGTCGTGCTGCCAATAGCTGCGGTAGGTGTGGCAATCACCCGGTCATCATTGAGAAGCACGCTGTCGTCATAAGTCGCCCGGCCGTCACGATATCCGTCATTATAACCCTGGTTGTAACGATCCCAGTCGAGATCGCGGACGCTATCGTGGACCACACCGTGACGGTCGGTCAAAACGGCGTCATCATAATAGCGGGACCAGCCATAGCCGTAGGATGGCTGTCTCAACCCATAATAACCGAAATTGCCGATGAAATAGCTTGGCCTGATAAATGTCCGGGGCAAACGAAAACCCCGAAAAGGCCGCTTGTAACCCCGCCGATGGCCGATTTTGCCCATGCGGACATGATGACCGCTGCGAAAGCCCCGGTGGCCCATTTTGCGCATATGATGTCCGCGCATCGCGCCCATTCGATGACCGCCCATTTTGTTCATGCCACGCTTGGCGCCCTCTGCGGCAGGAGCCAGCATGTCCGCCATGAGTTCAAGCCCCGGAAGGCCTTCGGTAGCGGCGGTCGGGACCGACGGCGATTCGACCGCGGCATATGCGTGTGAGGGGGCCAGTGCCAAAAGGCTGGTCATGCCAGCAATCGCAAGGGTTCTCATGGTTAACAGCTCCTGTAATCCGGGCAGCCGATCGCTGGCCAGTATGAAAATGGTTAACCAATAGTTACCATTTTCTGCGGATTAAGACCATTATGCAGTTGTAAAATAGGCGCGTTTCGGGGGAGTGTCTCGAAATGGGTCGCTTTTGATCAGAGCCGACGACCGCGAAATTTATCCTGCTAGTGCCGGACTGATCGCCTCGATCAACGCACACAGGCCTGTTTCGTCTGCATCCTTGAAGCGATCGGGCAAGGGGCTGTCGAGATCGAGAACAGCGATGACTTCACCGGCACTGACTACCGGGATGACAAGCTCCGAGCGGCTATCGGCGTCGCAAGCAATATGGCCGGGAAATGCGTGAACATCGGCAACCCGCTGGGTTTGTCCTGACCGGGCGGCCGTGCCGCAAACCCCTTTGCCCATCGCTATGCGGATACAGGCCGTCTTGCCCTGAAACGGACCCAGGACAAGTTCTTCGCTTATACGGCGGTAAAAGCCCGCCCAGTTCAGGTCGGGGACATATTGCCAGATCAAGGCCGAGATATTTGCCATGTTGGCGATTGGATCCGGCTCGCCATCCACCAAAGCTTGCGCCGCGGATATGAGGTCCTGGTAGAAGGTCTGGGTGGATGATTCATCGCTGATGGAAAATTCGAACATGGCCGCTGCTACCAATGAAGCGTGTCCCAGATCAAGCGGAACCATGCCGGATCGTAGCATCATCTTTGCAGCAACCAATTGAGGTCGCTCTTCCAATTGATTGCCGGTAGCGATAAACACGGGCATGTCCAAACAACCTCCCATGACCTATGCCCGATATCTGGCACTGGATGAACTGCTGGCGACCCAGCATCCGCAATCAGAATTTGATGACGAGATGTTGTTCATTATCATTCACCAGACCAAGGAGCTCTGGCTGAAACAGATTATTCGTGAGCTCAAACTTGCTTCCCGCCGAATTGATGAAGATGCGATTGTACCGGCTTACAAGGCACTGGCGAGGGTTAGCCGTATTCAATCGGTTATGACGCTGAGCTGGGATGTGCTGTCAACGATGACGCCCAGTGATTATACAAGCTTTCGCTCGGTGCTGGGTCCGAGTTCCGGCTTTCAGTCCGATCAGTTCCGGACTGTCGAGTATATGCTGGGGCTGAAAGACAAGGCATTTTTGAAATATCAGGATGATCGACCGGAGGCCCGTGATGCGATGCGATCGGCGCTTCAGAGTCCGAGCATGTGGGACAAGGCCATAGCAGCCCTTTCTCGCGCCGGATTTGACATCCCTGCAAAACTACTCGAGCGGGATTTTACCTTGCCGCACAAGCACTCAGAGGAAGTTCAGGCGGCCTTTTTGGAAGTGTATCGTGAACCCGAGAAATATTGGGAACTCTATCAGTTGGCTGAAAAGCTGGTGGACCTCGATGATGCCATGGCGACATGGCGACACAAGCATGTCCTGACCGTTGAACGGATTATCGGCGGGAAAAAAGGAACGGGCGGGACAGCGGGTGTTTCCTACCTGCAGTCGACACTCTCGAAACGGGCTTTTCCGGAACTCTGGTCTCTTCGAACCGAGCTTTGAATTCTAGCCCGGACGCGCTGGTGCGTCCACAAGGCGCGGATCAGCCAGTTTCTTGTATCCGTCAAACAGCTTCAATTGCTGACCGTTGCCCAGATCACCGCCGGAACAGCTCAGCAATTTGTTGATGCAGTTGTTCATCCAGATATCCATGATATCATCGTCCCAGGCACCGAACCAGTCGGAGTGAAACGTCGACCCTGGTACATGCGGCGCCATGCCGGCCATGCGATCTGACGACAGGTGCCACGTCTTGTTCAGCGGATCCAGATTACCTGACCGATCAAGCGTGTCGTCGGTCGTCCACCATGCGGACAGGGTAAAAGTTGGAATGATAAAGGGATGCGTTTCCGGGCATCGGGCCACGCCATTATTGTCACGATATAGTTTGGCCATGTGTGAACGATGATCCGGACTGTCGAGATTGACGCCATCCCAGCATTCCGGTGCACCGACAACCGCGCCCAATTGCGCGCCAGAAGGGCAGTTTTCTGCCGCTTCAGGAATATTGGCGTAATTGCCGGGTACTGCGCCCGGACCCTGGCAATTGAAATAGAATATCTCGCTGTTGGCGGGCGACTGCATATTATATCCGAAGACATAGCGAAGACCGCGTGGCAGAGGGATACAGGCCTGCCCCTGAACCTGGCATTCCGGGTCTGTTTCCGGGCGGCGCTTGTAATATACGGCAAGGCTGTTCGGCATCACCACCTTGCCTTCACCATTCATCATTGAAGGAATCCAGTAGGCCGAACGATTCAACAAGTTGTTGCAGGTGCTCTCACCGGTAGTTCTCAGCGATTCATAAGTGGAATGGGCATCGGTCAGGGTGTTGCCGAAGAATGTGTGCAAATGCGACACGCCTGGCTGCCCCGGATAGACGATCGGGTCATCATAGGCATTGTGGCTTGGCGTACAGATGAAACGGAAAGCGCCCACGACGTCGGGTTCGGCCGTTGGCGCCGGGTTGCCATGCCCCCAGGACGGCTGCAGCCACTCCTCAACGTTGAAGTTGCTCGGAATTTTGGGCAGCCCTTCCGCCGGAACCTGTGGTGGAGTTGGCGCAGGTGTGGGCGTAGGCGTAGGGGTCGGCGCAGGTGTGGGCGTCGGTGTTGGGGTCGGTGTCGGCGTAGGAGTAGGAGTAGGCGTAGGAGTAGGCGTTGGCGTCGGAGTAGGCGTTGGCGTTGGCGTTGGCGTCGGAGTAGGCGATACCGGGAGAGTGACGTCTGCTTGCGTGCCTTCTGCTGCTTCCTTGCCACAGGCGGACAGCGTCGAGAATGCCGCCAGAGCGAGGACCAAAGTGTGCGCAGGACGCGGGGCGAGGGAGCGAATTCGGTTTGTCATGGGGGACGACTTACCGAGCCTGTTTTAATCCGAACTGTTGACCTATGGTTAACGGATATTAAGCATAGCGATGTTCCGACCGCTATGTGCGACTAATGGGTTACAACTATTTACATTTGCTACGAAAATGCCTTTTGTTGCCGACGCGGAGCTAGTCGAGCCTGGGCTTGCCTCGCATTTTCTTCACCGATGACTTTTTCTTCTTTGCATCAATCCTGCGTGCTTTCGCCGCGCGGCTGGGCCGGGTCTTTATGCGCCGGGCGTCCCGGTGATGGGCCTGCGCGATCAGGTCCTGCAATCTTCGTCTGGCCTCGGTTCGATTGGCCTCACGGGTGCGATGGTCGCGCACCGTGATGATCAACTCTCCATTGGCTGTCATTTTTCGGCCAGCAAGTTCCTTGAGCTTGCGGAATGCATAGGGCGGCAACCGCAACGCATAGACATTAACGCGCATTTGCACAGCCGTTTCGACTTTATTGACATTCTGCCCACCGGGTCCTGACGCGGCGAGAAAAGTTTCCTGTACGGCATGGTCTGGAATTGGGAAGGACATGCAGGTCGTCTAGACAGGGTGGAGCGATCTGGAAAGGCTGGGACATCTTTTTCCGAGTTGGAAATAGCGGCTTGGTCTATGTCATGTTCATTGGGATTTCCAGGTGCGAATGAGATCAAAACGCGCATTTCGCATCCGGGAAAGCGGCAAAAGTTAATTTTTTTTGGGTGCCCGGGGAGAGTCCTGAAACGACTCAATTCTGCGGGTTACAGACTCGTCCGATAGCCCGCGACTCGTGCTGACTCCTGCATTAATTCAAAATTAACCTTTTACGTTCATCTATCTTATGGTTAATAAATGATCCGGGGGCTTCGGGACGATACTCGATACCCGAACGAATTTAAGGAAAAGGGGTTACCCGATGCGTGTACTGTTGATTGAGGACGAGCCGACAACCGCAAAGGCGATTGAGCTGATGCTGGCGACCGAGGGCTTTAATGTTTACACTACCGATCTCGGCGAAGAAGGCCTCGATCTGGGCAAGCTCTATGATTACGATATCATCTGTCTGGATCTCAACCTGCCCGACATGCACGGCTATGACGTGCTCAAGAAACTGCGTGTTGCCAAAGTGCAGACGCCAGTTCTCATTCTTTCCGGCATCAGCGAAATGGACAGCAAGGTGCGGTCCTTTGGCTTTGGTGCCGATGATTATGTGACCAAGCCTTTCCACCGGGAAGAGCTGGTTGCCCGGATCCATGCTGTTGTGCGCCGTTCAAAAGGACACAGCCAGTCGGTGATCCGGACCGGCAAGCTTGCTGTGAACCTCGATGCCAAGACTGTTGAAGTCGACGGAAACCGGGTGCATCTGACCGGCAAGGAATATGCGATGCTGGAACTGCTCTCGCTGCGCAAGGGCACGACGCTCACCAAGGAAATGTTCCTCAACCACCTTTATGGCGGAATGGACGAGCCGGAACTCAAGATTATCGACGTATTTATCTGCAAGCTGCGCAAAAAGCTGGCTCTGGCCTGTGGCGGTGAAAACTATATCGAAACCGTCTGGGGCCGTGGTTATGTTCTCCGGGATATCGAAGAGGATAACGGTCCGGAAGCGCAGGTCGCCTAAGGCATTACACTCACTACCCTATCTTCTGGTCTGCGTATCTGATCAGCTTAATCGGCGGGATCCCTTGGGGTTCCGCCGATTTTTATGTGTCTCGCGTGTCCAGATACCAGCGGTCGCGGCCTTCCAGGGCGATCGCCGTCAGGTTTTCCGTATAATAGGCCCCGGTATCTATGCCGATGCGATTGTCGGCTTCCACGACCTCTTCATTGATCGTATGCCCATAGATGATCATTTTTTCGTGCAGTTGACCCGCTGACAGAAAATCTTCCCGTATCCAGTGGAGATCTTTGGGCTTTTGCTCGGCCAGAGGCACATCGGGCCGGATACCGGCGTGGACGAAGGCATAGTCTCCAATGACAATCTGGTCCTCGAAATTGCGGACGAAATCGACGTGGGACTGGGGAATGATCTCGGGCAGGCGTGCGGTCAGAGCTTCGTTGTCGAGCTCCATATACTCTTTCATGCTGATTTCGTAGCTGAGGATCGTCTCCTTGCCGCCGATCCGCGTAAAAAACCGGGTGGCCCGGTCACTGCCTTTCATGCAGGCGAGAAAAACCTCTTCATGATTGCCCATCAGAAACCGGACATTGCCGCGCTCGCTCTGCAGCTGCATCGCCATGTCGACAACCCCGCAGCTGTCCGGACCACGATCAATCAGATCGCCCAGAAATATGATCTCGCTCTGGCCGCCGCGCGCGGTGTCATCTTCGGCTATTTTCTTCAGCAAAATCTGCAGCAGATCCTTGCGGCCATGCACATCGCCAATCGCGTACACGCGCCGACCTTCGGGAATCATCGCTTCCCCCAGAAAAGTCTTCCTGGTCTTTTTGCGGAACAGATTTTTCAGCATGATGCTCTCAAATTTGTATCAGCGAGCTGAAAATCAAGGGGCAGAACGCTGGTCCAGCGTCTGCCCCCTGATTTGTTAGCATTGGCGCATTGCTGATCAGTGATCCAGTCAGCTTTCAACCGTAAAGCTGAGGCCAGCGCTGGCTTCCAGTCGCTTGACCAGCTTCTTGCCCATCAGCGCACCAGGGGTCCAGATTCCGCCACCTTTCTTGTTGCCGTCCTGGGCGAGGCAAAGCGCGGCTTCGGCGATCATTTTTGACGTCGATCCATAGCCCGGGTCCTTGTCACCTTTGACACACAGGCTGGCAGTGTCGCCATCTGCGGTTTCACCAAGAAACAGCACGTCATAAAAGCCGTTTTCTCGCTCTTCCCTGGTCGGTCCTTCACCTGGCTTCGGCCCGCCTTCACCGCCCAGCGGATTGGCTTTGGCCAGCATTTCAGCAGCCTGCTTGCCCATGTCGCCCGGACTTGTGACGACCATCTCGTCATAGCGAAAATCCTCGCCATAAGGAAAATCTGACAGGAAGTTGGTGCGGTGGACGTTCTTGGTGTTGATCGGTGCCATGACAAAGGGGGCAACCCAGCTGTCGATGGTCTTGTCATATTTGGGGATCATCATGTTGGGCTGATCCGGTCCTTCAAATCCCGGGGTCAGACCAAAGCTGCTGGCCAGGACCTTGACCATTGACGGGTTCTTGGCCAGCGCCTTCATCGTTTCCTTCAGGCTCGCTGCGGTGCCGCCGGAAAATGTTCCTTCCATGGCCCGGACACGTCCTTTGACCCGGCTGGCCGGTTTGCCAAAACGCTTCTTCATGTCCTTTTGCAGCATAAGCACACCGAGATCGAAGGGGATTGAGTCAAAACCGCACGACAGGCAGATCTGGGCACCGGATTTCTCCGCGGCATCCTGATGCGCATCGATCATTTCCCGCATCCAGCCGGGTTCGCCGCACAGATCCACATAATGCGTGCCATTGGTGACACAGGCGGCGACCACGTCACTGCCATAGAGCTGATACGGGCCTACTGTGGTCAGCAGCACTTTCGTCCGGCTGGCCATCATGTCGATGGATTCTGCATCGTCGGAATCGGCAACGACCAGGGGCGTTTCTTTCGGTGCACCGATGAGGTCGCGGACTTCCTCCAGCTTTTCGATTGAGCGGCCGGCCATGGCCCATTTCGGCGCATCACCGCCGACGCCATATTGCTGGCTCATATATTCGGCGACAAGGCGGCCCGTATATCCGGTCGAACCATAGATAATGACATCAAATTCGCGTGCGTCGGACATGGTGTTGCTCCCGTTTTTTGATCAGTTGTATTTTGAGACGCGGTTATGGCCTAGAGCTTGGGCAGAGTCACACCTTTTTGCCCCATATATTTGCCTGCCCGGTCGGCATAGCTGGTCTCGCAGGGTTCGTTGCCCTTGAGGAACAGAAACTGGCATGCACCTTCATTGGCATAGATTTTGGCGGGCAGGGGGGTGGTGTTCGAAAATTCCAGCGTGACATGACCTTCCCAGCCGGGTTCAAGCGGCGTGACGTTGACGATGATCCCGCACCGCGCATAGGTGGATTTTCCGAGGCATATCACCAGCACGTCGCGCGGGATCCGGAAATATTCCACGGTGCGGGCGAGGGCAAAGCTGTTGGGCGGAATGATGCAACAGTCGGTCTTGCGATCGACCAGGCTCTGGGCATCGAAATTCTTGGGATCCACCACTGCACTGTCGACATTGGTGAAGATCTTGAACTCGTCGGATACCCGGGCGTCATAGCCGTAGGAAGACAGGCCGTAGCTGATACAGCCATCGCGCTTCTGTCCCTCAACAAAGGGTTCGATCATTCCTGTCGACTGTGCCTGTTCCCGGATCCACTTGTCAGATAAAATGCTCATCTTCGTCTTTCTCTTGTCTTGCTGGGGTCATGCCAGCTTGCTCAGGGTCGCACAACATTCCAGTTGACCGGGCCGTCTATTCCACTGATCCGGCGCATATCCGACGCCCGCCACATGACCCAGGGCTTGGTGGCATAGTCGGGCGGGAAAAAATTGCTCTCCAGCCAGAACGTCCGGTTGATCGCGCTGCTGATCGCATAATCTTCCTCAAACTGTTTCGACAAAATGATCACCGCGGGCTTGCCGCTATGGCTTTCGATCTGGTTGAGAAATGTGTTGAGTTCGCTCAGCACCAGTGACCGACCGGGGCGATCATTGCAGCCATTGTCAAAGGCGAGACGGATCGCCGGGGGCAACATGTTGCTGGCGCGCGGGACGGTGGTTACGAACATTGTCGCCTGGTCAGTGGCAAGCCGGCACAGAGTATATTCATGGACGGCGCCATAGCGAATGCCGGCATCCCGAGCGCCGCGAATATTTTCGCCAAAAGCCGGATCACGAATTTCCGCGCCGTCTGTGGCTCGAATATAGGCAAAATCCACGCCGGTTGCGCCAGCGACGTGCCAGGTGATCTTGCCGTGACTGGCATCGACAGAAATGCCCTGCACCGGATACTGATCTCTCGGCGGCGCCCAGCTGATCGCGATGTTCCGCAAAATCAACCCGACAACAACCAGAGCGAGCAGGATCAGGCCCATGCGCAGCAGCGGTCTTTTCTTGTTTTGATCAGCCACCAGAGGTCCCGAAATTCCCAAATATCTGCGACATTGAACGAAGAGAATCGTTCAGTTCTTGATATGCAATACACATATCAAAGTGAAGAGGCGACGGGCGGTCTTGAAATCCACTTCAATCTTGCCGTCCAGCCGTTCGGTGAGCAGTTCGGCGCCATGGTCATGGACACCACGCCGGGCCATGTCGATCGTCTCGATCTCCTGTGCCGACGCTTTGCGAATGGCCTGGTAATAGCTGTCGCAAATGGCGAAATAATCGCGGATCGGACGGCGAAAGCGACCGAGCGCGAGGATGAGCGTTTCCAGTGGCTGGTCGTCTTCTCGCGCAATCGATATCACCAGGCGGCCTTCCTGGACACTGAGATGCAATTTGTAGGGACCGGCATAACCATCGGAATGTTCGCGCAACGGTTTGAAATGATTTTCCTCGATCAGATCGAAAATCGCAATGCGTCGCTCCTGCTCGATATCGGCATTCCGCCAGATAATCGTCGCCTCGTCGAGTTCAACATGGATGATGCGCGGATCAGACATGATCGCCCTGTTGCCGCAGGACAGTCTTCCGGACAAGAGTTTTTGCAGTGCAGCAGAAATATTGGATGCTTATCCACAGGACTGTCCCCGCTTGATTTGTAAAAATCCCGGAACCCCCTTGCCGGGAATCGCTGGAAGGTGAATGGTGGGTCTATGGCTGAACTGATGCGTTTCGATAATGATGAAGAGGGGACCCAGCGCCTGCCGCGCAATGTCGAGGCAGAGGCGACCTTTCTGGGTGCCTTGCTGATCGACAATCGCGTCGCCGAGGATGTCCAGATCAAATTGCGGCCCGAGCATTTCTATGAGCCGCTGCACGGGCGCATCTACGAGCAGGCGCTGAAACTGCTCGATCGCAACATGGTGGTGACGCCGGTAACTCTGAAACCCTATTTCGAGCATGACGAGGTCATGAAGGAACTGGGCGGGCCATCCTATCTGGCAAAGCTCACCGGCGACGGCGCCGGGCTGATCGGTGCCCGCGATTTTGCGGACCAGATTTACGATTTGGCGCTGCTTCGGGAACTGGTGAGTGTGGGCCGGACGCTGGTCGACAGTGCACTGGACACCAGTGAGGCGGTGGATCCCAAAACCCAGATCGAAGAAGCGGAAACGGCCCTCTACCGGGTTTCCGAAGGCGAAGCACAGGAAGGCGGCGTCAAGAGCTTCCTCGCCGCCTCTACCGAAGCGCTCAACAATGTCGAACGCGCATTTAACAGCGGTGGCAAGGTGTCGGGTATCACGACGGGTCTCACCGACCTGAACGCCAAGATGGGTGGTCTCCACAAATCAGATCTCCTCATTCTTGCGGGGCGTCCGGGCATGGGGAAAACCTCGCTCGCCACAAATGTTGCGTTCAACGCCGCCAACCGCTTTCGTCAGGACATGCAGGACGGTATCGCACCGGAAGACTCTCTGGGCGCCCGCACAGCCTTTTTCAGCCTCGAAATGTCGGCCGACCAGCTGGCGACCAGAATCCTCTCTGAACAGGCCGAGATCAGCTCGGAAAAGCTCCGCATGGGGAGCATCAGCCGCGACCAGATGCACCGGCTCGCACTGGCCTCGCGCGAGTTGCAGGACCTGCCCCTCTACATTGACGACACGCCCGGTCTGACCATCGCGGCGCTCCGGACACGGGCGCGGCGCCTGCAACGGCGCAGCGGCATCAACCTGATAGTGGTCGACTATCTGCAGCTGCTGCAGGGTTCTGGCCGCGCCCAGGACAACCGGGTAAACGAGATCTCGGAAATCAGTCGCGGGCTGAAGACGCTGGCGAAAGAGCTCAATTGCCCGGTCCTGGCGCTGTCCCAGCTTAGCCGTGCCGTGGAAAGCCGGGAAGACAAGCGCCCGCAGCTGTCCGATCTCAGGGAATCGGGTTCGATCGAGCAAGATGCCGATATCGTGATGTTCATCTACCGGGACGAATATTATCATCTCGCGGTCAAGCCTGATGATCCGGACGAGCATTCGACCGAAGAACAGAAAGCCAAATATCTCGCCTGGGAAACCGATCATCAGAGCAAGGTCGGCAAGGCGACGGTGATCGTCGCCAAAAACCGTCAGGGTTCCACCGGGAATATTGCCCTCAGTTTCCAGAGCGAATTCACCAAATTCGGTGATCTCGCCTATAGCGACGCGCCGGAAGATTATTGATCAGTCGGGCCGGCGGATATGGCCATCCTGCCAGTCGAGTACCGTCAGGAAATTGGCAAGCCGGTTTTCCTCCAGTTTTGCGATCAGGCTGTTCTGGTGGAACGGCACCAGCAGATCGCTGACCGGTCCGACCCAGGGGGCGCTGGTATCAAACAGGATGCCAAGACCGAATACCGCCGGAATCTCGGCATAGGATAAAGCCCGTTCACCACTCTCGGTTTCGGCAATGAAGTCCAGCACGGCCTTTTTCACACCATTGCGTTCGCCGCCTTCGTGCATCGCCATGCCGAACTGGCCCATGCCGCGGAAGCCCTGACCGGGCAGCAATCCCGGATTTCCCGGTTTGGCGCCGCCGTCCATGCTGTAATTGTGCCGGAATTCGGGGGGTATGGAGTCCGGGGCATAATAGGAGTCCCGGAATGCGGAAGGCCAGCAGACATCATGCAGGATAGCGAGCAGGGGCTTGCCATCCCGCTGACAGGCGGCGTCAATCGATTTCAGCTCGTTGTAGACGGTGAACCAGTTATGATCTCCGTCGACCAGCCAGGCATCGATATCCGAGAGATCTTCAAACGCCTCCAGACTGGGTTTCGCGATGTGGCTGACCTGATCCTGCCCGTCGACCCAATCCAGAAATTCCGGCTTGGGCATCGGATCAATGCTGTACAGATGGCCCTCCATCTGCTCCGTGTAATCGGCGAGGATGCTTGACATTCCGCCATATTCCGCACCGATTTCCGCAATGCGGGATGCCTCGGCATGGTGCAGCGTCTGAACGACGATGGGTGCAAATTCGGACATGCTGTGAATGAGAAGATTGGCCATGTTCATGCAACCTCTTTGAGAGTGGCAGCGCTTGTTTCGCGCAGGATTGTGGGACGGAACACCAGGCTGAGCATCATCTGCCCGCCGGTGCTGATGCTGGATGGCGGGATCATGATGAAGGCATCGGGAGCCGTGCAAGCCAGCAATCCGGGGGCTTTCTCGACGACGGATTCGAACACCGGATAAGCGGGGATGGTATCGTCATCCAGCTTCTTGGCCGAGAAATTATCCACCTCGTGAAAGCTGACATCATCGATCTGCAGCCAGTCGCAGACCTGACCGATCATTACGGCGATATTATAGCTGCCCATGCCTGCGGGAATCAGCGCCTGATAATAGCCGTCGCTGGTGGGGTGGGCTTCGATATCCACTTGCACATGTTCCTTGTCGTCGGCCAGTACCACCGGAAGCGTGAGCGCTTCGGCCTGGAAATCTTTCTGGCGCAGGTCCAGCGCGAACCGGTTACTGGCGAAATTGGGGAGCAGCGCCTGCATGCCTTGCTGTTGCAGCTCGCCGGGCAGATAGATCCGCGTGGTGTTCTTGGTATAGAACAGTCCACGTCGCCTTATGCCTTTTGCGGCGGCTTGCGGGTCCACCAGCCGGACCATGTCCCTGGTACCCAGATTGACGTCATGATGGAAACTTTCGAAAATCCCGACTTCGCGGCGCACGGGCAGGAATAGCAGGCGTGTCAGGGAAGCAGCGGCCATCCTGCGAGCGCAATCGCCGTTCCATGACCGGGGTACTGTTTCCCAGCCACATTCCGGATCATCCATATAGGAGAGACATGCGGCCTGTGCCTGCTCGCGGGCGTCGCTCTGGCGACCCTTGATATCGGCACTGTCACGGCGCGGAGTGCCGTCGTCCTCATATCCCAGAACCGAACCCTGGGCCTGGGTCGACAGCTGCTCGAGCACGGCAATGGACTCGCACATGGCGTTGAGGGCGCTGTTGTCATAGTGGCGGTGGTCGATCAGCCCTTTCTTGTCGAGACCGGTGATCATCAGTTCCCGGAGCAACAGATATCGTCCCGCAATGGTCAGGTTCATGGCCTCATTAAGAACCGGCTCGACGACATTTTGCGCCGACCCGTTATAGCCCAGGTCCACGAACATTATCGTATCACCGTTCTCCACACCTGCCTGGCGCATATGAGCGCAGAGCCGACCAGCAAATTTCTTCGACCGGGCCGTGATCTTTTTCACGTTCTTGGTCTTCAGCACCTCACGTACAAAATCTTCCGGCTTTCTGATTTTCGCCAGCGTCCGGATTTCATTGTCGAAAAACAGCAGTTGCCGGCAATAGGCGGCCTGCCGCTGTTGGGAATAGGCGTCATCCTTGTTGCCGGTGGCTTCCGACATCAGATAGGACTTGATCGCCGCCTTGCTGGAGAAACTGGCGGCATTGGCCGTGAAGCGGCTGATTTCCACCATCGATACATCTTCGGCACGGTCGGGAAAAGCTTTCAGAAAAGCCTGGGCCGGAAGAAAACCGTCGCGCAGCATGAACAGCAATTTGGGTTTCTTTCCCGAGCTTTCTTCCAGAGCATCCGCTTCATCGGCAACCCATTGCGAGAAGCCCTGGAAGACCGGGCCGAGGACATCATGGCCGAACTGGAAAACGGTGTCGTCATTGTTCCGCAGCGAAATAGCGGCGCGGTGCGGCTGAAACACCGGACTGTCCCGACGGGAATCTGATTCCAGGAGGGTTGAGGCATTGGCCTCCAGGCGCAGCCGTTCTTCGGCTTCCTCGTCAAATTGCCGGAAATGGATGCCGCGGACACCCAGTTTCTCTGGCGCTTCCTGGTCGGCCTTTTTGTTGTCGCCGAGATGCAGGATCTTGTGTGGTGACACGCCAAGTTCCGCCAGCACATGCTTGAACAGACCGGCGGACTTGCTCGCGCCATATTCACAGGAACAGAAAATCTGGTCGATCATGTCGAGAATCTCATTCCCCGCCGCATCGGAAATCAGCTGCCGAAGCAAGGGCTCAGGCAGGTAGGTGTCGGAGACGATGATGACCTTCATCCCCCGCTTTTTGGCATCACGAATCAGATCGCAAACTGGGCTGAAAGCAAAGCAGTGACGCGCTTCTGCCTGCAGTTCCTTTGCTATACATTCGCTGACCACGGTTTCATCGGCATCACGGAACATGTTGGAGTAGATGTCTTTGATCGTGACTTCGCTGCTGTCAGAATTGAGGATCAGGGCCTTGCGTGCCCGGTTTTCGGCCCGGACCCGCATTTCCATATTGGCGCCGGGAATGTCGAGATCATGGAAGATATCAACGGGCATGTTGACATTCCGCCAGATCAGCGTGTCGAAACAGTCAAGCGAAAGGATGTCAGGCGCTTCGGCCTGTTGCTCGACAAGGGTGGGGATTTCGCTGGCAACAACCGCGTTTGTCATGCTGTTTCAATTCCTTTTCATCACTCTGGCGCGCGCCAGCATTCAGAAGGAAATAAGCAAGCATCGTGCCAAACAGAGGCGAGGGGATCGAGGGAGTGATTCGACCGACTTTTGATTTGTCCGAATTCTCCCCGGCAAGGCAGAATGCCCGTGAAAAACGACGAAATTCCGGGCTTTTTCTCTTGAACGTGCTCTTAGTCCACCTGATCGCTTCGTTCTGGATAAACCCGGTCCAGCCCCCATTTTCAGTGGCGGCAGGGGATAAATATGGAGTATAGTTGATGAGAAAATTCCCCATAATTACAGCAGCAATTGCGGCTTCGGGATTGATGGCCGTTCCGGCTTTGGCACAGGATACGCCCCCGCCTGACAGCACGGAATCTGCTCCGGAATCAGCACCGCCGCCGCCCACGATCGATTCTGATGGCGATGGCACAATGGATGCCTGGGACCAGCGTGGAGACGGTAAGGCCGACAGCTGGGATACCGATGGTGACGGAGCCCCGGATACATTTGATCAGGACGGAGATGGTCAGCCTGACCCCAAATAGGTCAGAAACCCTCTGTCCAAACCCAGCCCCCTGTGGTGTGCGGTCGATCCCTTGCGGGGTCGGCCGCCATCTTTTTGATCAGGAAGAACTAGAAGATCGGATCATTGGCACCGTCATCATCGTCGGGGCCAGGCAGAGGCGTGACATCTTCATGAATGCCACATTCGGTCTTGTCCCAACCGCGCCAGCGCCCTGCGCGTGGATCTTCGCCGGGCAGGACCTTGGATGTGCAGGGCGCACAGCCCACGGAAAGATAGCCCTGTTCTTCCAGCGGATGCCGGGGCAGGTCATGTTCCTCGAAATAGGCTTCCAGGTCATCCTTGACCCAGTCGCCAAGCGGATTGATTTTCAGCCGGCCGTCTTCAACTTCAAAACGCGGCAGGTTCTGACGGGTTGATGACTGGAAGGCCTTGCGACCGGAGATCCAGCTGTTCAGGTCCTTTTTCGCGCGGGCCAGCGGTTCCACCTTGCGGATTTCACAGCACCCGTCCGGGTCAAAGGACCAGCGCAGCTCGTTGGCATCCTTTTCCGCCAGTGTATCGGCATTCGGCTGCACGACACGCGTATTTTCAAATCCCAGCAGTTTGATCAGCGTTTCCCGGTATTCCAGTGTTTCCGGGAACATGCGCAATGTATCGACAAAAGTTACCGGGATGGATGGATCGGCCAGTGCCACGAGGTGCAGCAAAACTGCGCTTTCGGTGCCAAACGACGACACCACGGCAACATTGCCCAGACTGTCTTCCCGGAAAAGGGTCTTGAGCATCTCCAGAGTTGGTACGCCCTCGAACCGCGCGTTGAGTGCATCCGCATCCGCCTGGGTAAAGGCGGGGCGGGCATCGATGATGTCGATCTTGCGCAAGGGTTCACCCATGACGGTGCCTCCAGATCGGTGTGCGCTGATCCGATGTGCCCTGGTAGACATGCTCATATCGGGCGAGCGCTTCTTCCATGACTTTCGGATCGATCGGCGCGTCCGGAATAAAGGAATCAAAGCCGCATCGGCGCATATAGGCGAGTTGATCAACCAGCACGTCGCCGCTGGCACGCAGCTCGCCTTCATAACCGGCTTCGCGCAGAATTTGCGCCGCCGAATAACCGCGGCCATCGCCGAAAACCGGGAAATCTATCTCGACCAGTGAAATTCGATCGAGCAGCGGTAACAACAGCCGTGCGTCCTCGCCTGCCTCGATACGAACGGCGGTAGCATTGGACTGATCCAGAAAAGCATCCAGCGATACTGCTGGCTCTTCGTGAATGTCATCACGGAACCGGATTGCCTCAACCATAGATCGCCTCCTTGAACCGGGCCATGCCGACACGGCGGTAGGTATCGATGAAACGTTCATCGCCTTCCCGTTCCTCGAGATAAACATCGGTGACGGTTTCGATCGCGTCGATGACTCCGTCTTCGTCAAATCCCGGGCCAGTGATTTTCGCGAGGCTGGTATCCTCGGCTGCGGAACCGCCGAGCAGCAGCTGGTAATTTTCCGTGCCTTTGCGGTCGACGCCAAGGATCCCGATATGACCGGCATGATGATGCCCGCAGGCGTTAATGCAGCCGGAAATCTTGAGCTTGAGCTCACCCAGCTCCCGTTGCCTGCCAAGATCGGCGAAGCGCTCGCTGATTTTCTGTGCCAGCGGGATCGACCGCGCGTTGGCAAGGCTGCAATAATCCAGACCGGGGCAGGCGATACTGTCGGTGATCAGATCCAGATTGGCGGGTGCCAGTCCGGCTTCATCCAGTTTCTGCCAAACCGCGTAGAGGTCGCTCTTCCTGACATGTGGCAGGACGATATTCTGGCTGTGCGTTACCCGGAGTTCGTCGAAACTATATTGTTCGGCCAGATCCGCCATCAGATCAATCTGCGCGGAAGAGGCGTCCCCGGGAATACCGCCTTTGGGTTTCAGGCTGATGGTTGCGATGGCATAGCCGGGCTGTTTGTGCGCAACAACATTCTGGTCGACCCACAGTTTGAAATCGGGATCTGACAGATCCAGTTCGTCCGGTGCATTGCCTTCAAAAGCCGGATCGGCAAAATATTCGGTGATCCGCGCCAGTTCCTCAACCGGGGGGTTCAGGCCCAGAGTCTTCATGTGAGCGAATTCTTCCTCGACCTGACGGGTATATTCTTCAGCGCCCAGCTCGTGGACGAGAATCTTGATCCGCGCCTTGTACTTGTTGTCGCGGCGGCCATAGCGGTTGTAGACCCGAAGGCAGGCCTCGGCATAACTGATCAGCTCGTCGGCGGGAACAAAGTCGCGAATTTCGGGGGCAATCATCGGGGTCCGGCCCATGCCACCGCCGACAAAAAATTTCGCGCCGAGCTCGCCGTCCTTGCGGACCAGCTGGATACCGATATCGTGCAGCCGCATCGCTGCCCGGTCTTCCTCGCTGGCAATCACCGCAATCTTGAACTTGCGGGGCAGATAGGAAAATTCGGGGTGAAAGCTGGACCATTGCCGCAGGATTTCGGCCCAGGGGCGGGGATCGGCAATTTCATCCCTGGCTGCGCCGGCATATTGGTCGGAGGAAATGTTCCGGATGCAGTTTCCGCTGGTCTGGATCGCATGCATCTCAACGCTCGCCAGATCAGCCAGAAGATCGGGGGCTTCTTCGAGCTTGATCCAGTTATACTGGATATTCTGGCGAGTGGTGAAATGCCCATAGTCCCGGTCATATTTGCGGGCGATATGGCCCAGCATCCGCATCTGCTTGCTGTTCAACGTGCCATAGGGGATGGCGACACGCAGCATGTAGGCGTGGAGCTGGAGGTACAAGCCGTTCATCAAACGCAGCGGCTTGAACTGGTCTTCGGTCAGGTCGCCGGCAAGACGCCGCTTTACCTGGTCACGAAATTCTTCAACGCGGGTATCGACCATCTGCTGGTCATATTGGTCATATTGGTACATTTTCAGATCACCCAGTTTCCGGCTTCGGGATCCGCCGGTTTCAATGTGAGGTCAGGCCGGACGGTCGGGCCGAGCGCCCGGACGCGATCCTTGATATGTGCGGGCCGCGGACCATCATCGGTCTGCTCGGCATCGATGATATAGGGCGCGTTCACCCGGCGTGTTGCTTCCTCTTCATGGAGGATGCGCTCGCCATGCTCACCGACGTCCACGGCATTCTCAACATGGCGCGACCAGTCGCTGCCCGTCCACCAGATGACATCTCCGGTTTTCAGATCATTTCCGGTCAAGATTTTCATGCAATCACTCCTGCCAGCTGGGCATATTCCTGAAATTTGTTTTCCGCATCGCCATAGCGGGCCACTTCGCCAACCACGAGAAGCGCCGGACTTCTGACCTTTTCCCGGTGAACGAGATCACCCAGGTCGGTCAGCAGCGTTTTCAGCACCCTGAAATTTTCCCGCGTGCCGTTTTCCAAAACGGCCACCGGCAGATCCGGTGCTGCGCCATCGGCAATGAGCTTTTCAACGATGGCCTCGGTATTTGCGACGCCCATGTAGATTACCAGCGTGCGACCAACTCCAGCGAGCCCGGACCAGTTCTGGTCCGACAGGCCCTTGCACTGACCGGCAACGAAGGACACCGCGCTGGATGCATCGCGATGGGTGAGAGGCATGCGTGCCTGCGCGGCGCATCCCAGGGCGGCGCTGATGCCGGGAACGACCTGTACTTCCACTCCGGCTTTGGCACAGTCATCGGCTTCTTCACCGCCACGTCCGAAAATGAACGGATCGCCGCCCTTCAGGCGTACAACCTTGTGCCCCTTTCGGGCCTCGGCAACGAGCAGCGCATTGATGTCGGGTTGCGCGACACTGTGCAATGAACGTTTCTTTGCGACCGAAATCCGTGGCGTGCTTTCCGGGGCAAGTGCGAGAATTTCCGGGCTCACCAGTCCATCATGCACGATCACGTGAGCTTCAGCCAGCAATCGCGCTGCCTTGAGGGTCAGCAGCTCGGGGTCTCCCGGTCCGGCACCAACGAGGTAAACGATACCTTCTGATCCGTCTGTCGTTTGTTTAGATTGAGATGGTTTTTTCATGCCACCGATATGACCGACGGCAGGAAACAGTACAAAGCAGAAGTTTTTGCAGCGCGCTAAGTTAAACTATTACCGATGCGGGTTATTTCGCTTCGACGGCTGTGTGGTCTTCGTCCTTGAGCCCGATTCCGATCGATGCCCTGGTTTGATCAGCTTCCATGGAAACAACCGGAAATGCGCAGTAATCGGCTGCATAAAAGGCACTGGGCCGGTGATTGCCAGACAGACCGACGCCACCGAATGGGGCTTCGGAAGAGGCGCCCACCGTCATCTTGTTCCAGTTGACGATACCGGCTCGGCTCATCGACCAGAACTGGCTGTATTGCTGGGCTGACCCGCCGATCAGCGCGGCAGACAGGCCGTAGCGCGTGTTATTTGCCTCGGTAATGGCCATGTCAAAGTCCGGGACGCGTATGACCTGCAAAATCGGGCCGAACAGCTCAATGTCCGGACGCTCCTCCAGATCCGTCACGTCGATAATGCCGGGAGTCAGAAACGGCCGGTCGGGTACGGGCCTTGCCATGTGCTTGATCGGGCGCCCGCCCGCACTCATCAGTGCAAGGAAACTCTCGGTCAGTCCGTCGGCGACGTCATTGTCGATGACCGGTCCCATGAAGGGGGCAGGCTTGCTGAACGGTTCGTCGATGATCAGCCGGTCGGCGATACGCTTCACTTCCTTGACCACCCGGTCATAAAGCTCGTCCTTCACGATCAGACGGCTCGCTGCCGAGCATCGTTGACCGGCGGTGAGAAAGGCGGATTGCACAACCAGCACGGCAGCGCTGTGGATGTCGTCGGTGTCCCATACGACGATGGGATTATTCCCGCCCATTTCCAGCGCCAGAATCTTGTCGGGCTGTTCGGCAAACTGTCGGTTCAATGCAATACCCGTCTGGGCAGATCCGGTAAAGAGGACCCCGTTGATGTTCGGATTTGCCGTCAGATTCTTGCCCACCGAAGGTCCGCCCTGCAGGATGTTGACTACCCCGTCGGGGAGGCCGGATTTGGTAAATGCCTCAACCAGAAAAGCCCCGGTAGCCGGTGTTTTCTCGGATGGCTTGAACACCACGCAATTTCCCGCAATCAACGCCGGCACAATATGACCATTGGGCAGGTGAGCCGGGAAATTATAAGGCCCCAATACCGCCAGCACGCCATGTGGCTTGTGACGCAAGGCCGTCCGCATGCCTTGTTGCGCCGAGAGCTGGCGTTGCGGGGTGCGTTCCGCATAGGCATTGACCGAAATATCCACCTTCTTGATGACGGCTTCCACTTCGGTGCGCGCTTCCCAGACCGGTTTTCCGGTTTCCCGGGCGATCAGATCGGCGAGCTCGTCAGATTGCCCCCTCAGACGATTGGCATAGCGCCGCACCGCCTCAATGCGTTTGGTCAATGGCAGCGCTGCCCAGGCGGGCCAGGCCTCACGCGCTTTTGCAACCGTGTCATCGGCATTGCCTTCCGGCCCACTCCATAATTTGGCGCCTGTGGCCGGTTCATAGGAAATTAGATCAGTCAATCTCGGGGGAACCTGTGCTGTTCTGAGTTGCAGATATCCCTATACTATCTCGGCATTTGTTCAACATTTGTGTGTCGCACATTGATCTGGCAGCGACCTGGAGATTGTCTTCCGGAATTCCTGGCCAGATGGTTATCGGGCCCGCAAGGCCGCGCCCATGTTGCGTATTGCCGCGACTTTGCGGTTCAATGGTCCCCAGTCATCATCTTGCGCAATGGCGTCCCAGATTGCCTCCACTTCTTCGATATGCATCGAGCAGGGTTCGGCATCGGTCCAGTAACTGCCCGTTGTCGGCCTGATGCGCTCCTGACTTGCGATGAGCTCCCGGAATTCGGCGAATGGTTCATCGGAATAGGCCTCGTGGGCGGGTATATCATCCTGTCCCCAGTCCCGGAAAAACTGGTCTATGGTCACCGATTTGGCGGACAGGGCATTTTCCATCGCCACCACAAGTGGTTTGTCATTGTCAAAGCCCCGGCTCTCCAGCCCCAATCTCCAGAAGACATGCTGTGTGAAGGCTTCTCCATAGGCCCTGGGAAAACGTTCAAGGATAGCCACCAGCGGATCGCTGTCGCAAATGAGGCGCAAAGCACTGGCGAGTTGCGCGAGATTCCAGTGCAGCGCTTCAGGTTGCCTCGCGAAACAATAGAGGCCTTCATGATCAAAATAGGCCGCCGTAAATCCGGGTTCCCAGCGCGGCATGAACCGCCAGGGGCCATAATCAAAGCTCTCACCAGTGATGTTGATATTGTCCGTGTTCAGAACCCCGTGGACAAATCCGGACGTCATGTAGCCCGCAACCAGCCGGGCGGCGCTCGCTGCCGCATGGCCAAACAATTCTTCTGCCGGTTTGTCCGTTTTGACGCCGCCGTAAAATTGCGTGAGGCAATAGGCAACGAGATCGTGCATCAGTTCTTCATTTCGCTCGAATGCGATGCGCTGGAACGTGCCATAGCGAATATGGCTGTGACTGAGCCGGGTCATCACGGCAGACCGGGTGGGTGAGGGTTCGTCGCTGCGCCACAATTCCTCCCCGGTTTCGACCAATGAAAAGGTTTTTGATGTATCGACACCCAGCGCTTCCAGCATCTCGGTCGCCAGGATTTCCCGCACGCCGCCCTTCAGCGTCAGCCGGCCGTCACCTGTCCGGCTCCAGGGAGTGGTACCCGATCCCTTGGTGCCGAGGTCCATCAACCGACCCTCGGCATCTCTGAGCTGCGCAAACAGGAAGCCGCGTCCATCGCCAATTTCAGGATTATAGTTGCGGAACTGGTGTCCATGGTAGCGCAATGCCAGCGGTGGATCGAGATTTTCGGGCAGTGACCGGAATTTTCCGAAATGGTCAATCCACTGGTCCCGGGTCAGCGTTTCAAGACCCACGGACTTGTCCCACCGATCATTGCGGAAACGCAGTTTAGGGTCTGGAAAACTGGCCGCCTGAACCGGATCACCGATCTTGCTGCCAAGGGAAGTGATCCGGACGTCGGCCTGATACGGAGCATTGACCGGTTCGGCTTGTGGTTTGTGTGGCATTGGTTATCTGTGCAGGTTAAAGGCCTGGACAGCAAGCCAATTGGGGGAGGGGTTTCGATAGATATGGTCGGAGAGAAAAACTTTGAGGACAGATATTGGGAGTCCGAAGACGGGTTGAAACTGCATTACCGCGATTATCCCGGCGATCACGGCAAATTGCCCATAGTCTGTATACCGGGCCTGACCCGCAATGCTCGCGATTTCGCCAACTTGCCGGCCCTGCTGCAACAGAAACCCGGACATCGGCCGCGCCGGACAATCATGGTGGATCTGCGCGGCCGCGGTGAGAGCGAATATGCCAAGGACAGCTCCACCTACAATGCGAAGACCTATATGGCGGACATAATCCGGCTTCTGGACGAACAGGATATCAACAGCGCCGTGTTCTTCGGGACATCACTTGGCGGCATTGTCACCATGCTGCTTGCCCGCAAGCACGGGGACCGGGTTGGCGGAGCATTGCTGAACGATATTGGCCCCGAACTGGACTCCGCCGGATTACAGAGGATTGGTGACTATGTCGGGCAGGGGCGCAGCTTTGAGACCTGGGCCCATGCCGGCCGCGATCTCGCCGCGACCAGCGGGGACATCTTCCCGGATTTTGATCTGCAGGACTGGATTGATTTCGCCAAAAAAGTTTACCGGATGAACAGCTCGGGCCGGATCAAGCTCGACTATGACATGAAGATTTCCGAACCTTTCAATTCCCAGGGAGACGGAAGCAAGGCGCTGTGGGATGCGGTAGAAACAATGAAAAGCATCCCCACGCTGATTGTTCGGGGGGAATTGTCTGACCTGTTCTCCGAAGGAACCGCCAGCAGGATGTTGGGCATTCTCAATCAGGGCGAAATGGCGACTGTTCCAAGAACCGGCCACGCCCCCACTCTCGAGGAACCAGCGGCTCTTGACGCCATCGCCGCCATGCTCCAACGCATCGATTGAATTTTGATCGTCTTCTATCTGCTGAACTACTTATGAAACCCGCAAAAATCCTGCATTTGCACAGCACATTTGACCTTGGCGGTAAAGAAGCGCGTGCCGTCCGCCTGATGAACCATTTCGGCAAGCAGGCCGAACATGTCATCTTGTCCGCAGAGCCGGAAAATCTGAGCGCCCGGGATCAGATTGACAAGTCGGTCAAGGTTACCTTTCCCAAAGATGCCCCGCCGCTCACCGGAAAGCCAGCGCTTGGACGGTATCGGGATCTGGTCAGCTATTTCCGGAACTTCGACCTGATCCTCTCCTATAACTGGGGAGCGATGGACGGAGTGATGGCGCGTACGCTGTTCGCGCGGGTCGAAGGTCTGCCACCACTGATCCATCATGAGGACGGGTTTAACGAAAGCGAGCAGAAAAAGCTCAACTGGAAACGCAACTGGTTCCGCAAATTCGCCCTTGGCGGCAGTCAAGCTGTTGTCGTGCCGTCCGGGAGCCTTCAGCATATTGCGCGAGATATCTGGAAGCAGCCCGAACAGAAGATCCAGCGGATCCCGAATGGCATCGACGTGGCGCGGTTTCAGAAAAAGCCGCAACGCGGGGCGCTTCCGGGTTTCCGCAAGGGAAAGAACGAGATTGTCGTCGGAACGCTGGCTGGCCTGCGCGCGATCAAGAATCTGCCCAAACTGGTCCGTGCCTGTGCAGCGGCAGGCGACAATATTCGGCTCGTCATAGTCGGGGAGGGACCGGAGAAAGATCGCATTCTGGAAGAGGCAAGGCGATGCAATTTGGAAGATCGTCTGTTGATGCCCGGATTTCTGGCAGATCCAGCGCGATATGTGGGGCTGTTTGATGTTTTTGCGCTGTCTTCCGACAGCGAACAATTTCCGATTTCCCTGATCGAAGCCATGGCGGCCGGCTGCCCGGTGGTCGCAACCGATGTCGGGGACATCCGGACGATGGTATCCCAGGCCAATCAGGGATTCATCAAGCCGGTCAACGAGGAATCTGAATTTGTGGAAGCGCTGACCACGCTGGTCCAGCACGAACAGCTTCGGGTGGATACGGGGGAGCAGAACCGCATGAAAGCACAGGCGGAATATAATGAAACCAAGATGTTGGCGCGGTATGCATTGCTTTACGGGCACGCATTGGGCCTCAAGCAGTTTGGGCCGAAAATCTGACCTGGTCCTCTTGTTCGGGGTGAACCGTTCAGTTTGCAGGCCCCAACCACTTTGCCGAATCAGCGCGGCCCGCAACGACGCGCGATTTCCGAATGCTCAAAGATTATCATATTGAGGCATGCCCAGGACATGGAACCCGCCATCCACGTGGATGATCTCGCCGGTGGTGCAGGCCCCGGCATCACCGCAAAGATACACAGCTGTCCCGCCGACCGCCTCCAGTGTGGCATTGCTGCGCAGCGGCGCATTGGTATCCGTATGCTTGTAGGTCTTGCGCACCCCTCCAATGGCGCTTGCGGCCAGCGTTTTCATTGGACCGGGGCTGATGGCGTTGACGCGGATCCCTTCGGGACCGAGATCATCGGCCAGATAGCGCACCGCCGATTCCAGAGCTGCCTTGGCGACACCCATGACATTGTAATTCGGTGTCACGCGGGTGGAGCCCATGTAGCTCAGTGTCAATATCGTACCCCCATGCTCCAGCATCATGGGATGCGCGCGGCGCGCCACTTCGATGAGGCTGTAGGCGGATATGTCCATACAGTTTTTGAAATTCTCGCGTGAAGTGTCGAGAATCCGGCCTGTCAATTCGGATTTGTCGGAATAGGCGATGGCGTGAATCAGAAAATCCAGTCTGTCCCACCGTGCCTGGAGCGCCGTAAAGGCAGCATCCAGCGATGTGTCGTCGGTAACATCCACTTCGACCATGAAATCCGAACCGATACTCCGGGCCAAGGGTTCCAGCCTCTTGCCAAAAGCCTCTCCCTGGTAGGTAAATGCCAGTTCGGCGCCTTGTTCGGCGCAGGCTTTGGCAATCCCCCAGGCGATTGACCGTTCATTGGCAACGCCCATGACGAGACCGCGTTTTCCTTCAAGCACGCCCATGTTCAGTCCACTTCATCTGCCCGCACGCAGAGGCGCGCGGTTATGTCATTCGCGAAATTTGGACAACAACATTGAACCATTGGTGCCGCCAAATCCAAAGCTGTTGGTCATAATCGTATCAAGCCCCGCATCCTCGACAATCTCCGTGGCGATCTCTTCCGGCTTCAGTGCTGGATCGAGATTCTCCACATTGATTGAAGGAATGATGAAATCATGTTCCAAAGCCAGCAAGCAATAGATCGCTTCCTGCGCGCCAGTAGCGCCCTGGCTGTGACCGGTCATGGACTTGGTTGAACTGACCGGAGGAGTTGTGCCTTCACCAAATACCCGGCGTACGGCTTCGATCTCGCCAACATCGCCCACCGGCGTCGACGTGCCGTGGGCATTGATATAGCTGACTTGGCGTTCTTCGCCGAGTGTCCTCAGCGCCCCGCGCATGGCGCGCTCGCCACCCTCGCCAGAAGGCGCAACCATGTCAGCGCCATCAGAAGTAGCCCCGAAACCGGTGACTTCGGCGTAGATCCTGGCGCCTCGCGCCTGTGCATGTTCGAGGCTTTCCAGTACGACAATGGCACCGCCACCGCCAATCACAAATCCGTCACGGTCGGCATCAAACGCCCGCGAAGCCCGCTCCGGTGTGTCGTTATATTTACTCGACATCGCCCCCATAGCGTCAAACAGGCAGGATAATGTCCAGTCCAGTTCTTCGCCGCCGCCGCCAAACATTATATCCTGCTGACCAAGTGCGATCTGCTGCGCCGCCATACCGATGCAGTGCAGCGAGGTCGAGCAAGCCGAAGTGATGGAAAAGTTCATGCCCTTGATCTGATAGGCCGTGGCCAGGTTGGCGCTCACGGTGGAAGACATCGTCTTGGGTACGGCAAAGGGCCCGATGCGCTTGGTGCCACCAGTCTTGAGAACCGTCTGATGCGCCGCCAGCATGGCCGAGGTCGAGGGGCCACCGGATCCGGCGATGACACCGGTCATTGGATTGACCACGTCCTTTTCCTCCAACCCGGCATCAGCAATGGCTTGACCCATGGCAATATGGGCATAGGCAGCGCCCGGACCCATGAAGCGCAGGGTTCGTTTGTCGACATGCTCTTTGACATCAAGATCAACCGCCCCCGCGATTTGAGAGCGAAAGCCATGTTCGGCCATGGCTTCATTGAATGAAATGCCAGATTTACCCGCTTTCAATGCGGTGAGTACTTCCGATGCATTATTGCCAATTGAGGAAACGATCCCCACCCCTGTAACGACGACGCGACGCATGATTCCTCCTCAAGCCTCTGACAAGGCAACTTTCATATCTTTGACCTGATAGATGACCTCACCATCGGCCTCAACACGGCCATCGGCGACCCCCATTGTCAATCGCCGAGTTTGCACGGCTTTGGTGAAATCCACATAATAGGAAAGCATCTTGCGGTCGGGCCGCACCATGCCGGTAAGTTTGACCTCACCAACACCCAGCGCATAGCCGCGTCCCTGCCAGCCGCGCCAGCCGAGATTGAACCCTGTAAGCTGCCACAATCCGTCAAGGCCGAGGCAGCCGGGCATGATGGGATTGCCCGGGAAGTGGCAGTCGAAGAACCAGAGTTCGGGCGTTATGTCGAACTCTGCAACAACATGACCCTTTCCATGGGAGCCGCCGTCACCGGAGATATCAGTAATTCGGTCCATCATCAGCATCGGCGGTTCTGGTAATTGCGCATTGCCGGGACCGAACAACTCTCCCCGAGCGCATTTCAACAGCTCATCACGATCAAAGCTGGTTGGAAAATCTGTCATCCCCGTTGGTACTCCCTGCCTTTAGTCACTTAGTCGACGCACCGTCTAGCACCCCGGATTGACAAGGGAAAGAGCGCATGGACTTCCGGTCGCACCAGTTGGAAATCACTCGCAAAGTACCTCGATTGCGTTGAACGGCAAGCGATACATCAGACCATATATCAGAAGCTTACATATCTTTTCGGCCCATTGAGCAAAGCGTCTTCGGAAATGATGGGAAAGTGCTTGCTGACCAGCAATGGATTTTTTTGCGGCCGTTAACTTCTCGGTACCCATTTTGCTTTATCTCTTTTGAGGGGCGCGAAACGGGATGTTGGGGCACGCAATGGCGTTGAAATCCACGCGATACAGAAAGGTTGAACCGGCTGCGTTAAATCGCAGATCTGTCGCGCGTCAACGCGTCAAGGTCAGCCGCGCATCCTTTCGCCGCTCCAGCAACCGCGATATCAAGGCCGATCTGGTCGATATCTCCGTTTACGGATGTCGCCTCGAGGCCGATGCGGTATTCCAGGAAGGCGAGGAAATCTCTCTGGACGTTGCCTCCGCCGATCCTGTCACCGCAGTGGTGGTTTGGCACAAGGTCAAACAGGCAGGCTGTCGATTCAAGGAAGCACTGGATCCCGAGATATTGCGCCGCCTGACTCTGGCAGGATGATTGCGGCGGCCCGGCATCCGGGTTGCAGAAACCAGAAAATCACCTAAGCTTTTTTGATGTTGTTGAACATCACGATGAGGCAGATCCGTGCAAGTTGAGGTAGATGATCTTTCCGGCGATGCCGTGCGGGCATTGCTGGCGGCGCATCTGGATGGAATGCGGGCCAGTTCTCCGCCGGACAGCGTCCATGCGCTCGACCTTTCGGCATTACAAACCGCAGATATGACGGTCTGGACTTGCCGGGATCAGGGTGAAGTGCTGGGTGTGGGTGCGCTCAAGCAGCTTTCCGAAGACCATGGCGAAATCAAATCGATGCGAACCGACTCGCGCCACCTGCGCAAAGGCGTAGGCCTGTCAATTCTCGAGCAGATAATTGCCGAGGCCCGGAGCAGGGGGTATCGCCGGTTAAGTCTGGAAACCGGTTCCGGAGAAGAATTTGAACCCGCCCTGCAAATGTATCGCAAGCGGGGTTTCCGGAACGGACCGGCATTCGCAGACTATCGGGCGACGGACTTTAATCAGTTTCTGCATATGGACTTGTAACGACAGGGGATCATCAAATGGCCGAGCGGATATCCTGGCTGGTTCTCGGTGTGCTGATCCATTTGCCGCCCTTCCTCGCGTTTCTTCGTCCTTCGCTGCTGACCAGTCTTTACGACGTGGGGCGAGATGATCCTGGCTTTGCGCTGCTCCATCACCGCGCCGCGCTGTTCGGACTGGTTGTCCTGGCTTGTGTCTGGGCGACCTTTGATCCCGGTGTCCGGAAACTTGCTGTTCTGCTCACCGCCTTGTCGATGGCAAGCTTCCTGATCATCTATCTTGCCTACGGGCAGCCGTTATCACTGCAAACCATCGCCCTTGTCGATGCCGCCGGATTGCCATTTCTGGCCTATGTTGGCTGGAAAGCCTTTACGTCCTGACAACCCTGTGCCCGCAGAATCTAGTCGAGATCCCAGGCGCGTTCCCCGTGGCTCGCAATATCCAGGCCATCCCGCTCGTCATCCTCGCTGACGCGCATGGGAATGATGAAGGATATGCCGAAACCGATAATGAATGTTGCGATGGCAGACCAAAGGGCGACCGTTCCCACCCCGATCAGCTGTGCGACAAACTGGCCGCCAAAATCCATGCCTTCGGAATAGCCAACACCACCGAAGCCATCGGCTATAAACAGCGCAAGCAACAAACTGCCCAGGATCCCGCCGACGCCGTGGACGGCGAAAACATCCAGGCTGTCGTCGATCTGGAAGCCGTTCTTGACCAGGCTGACGGCAAAGAAACAGACCAGACCTGCTGCAGCGCCGATAATGATGGAAGCTCCGGGACCGACGAACCCGGCAGCGGGCGTGATGGTTGCCAGTCCGGCAATGGCGCCGGTGGCGATGCCTACTGCGGTGGATTTGCCGACCTTGATGCGTTCGATGACGATCCACATCAGGGCAGCGACCGAAGCGGCGACATGGGTATTGATGATCGCGGCCGAAGCATCGTCGGTTGCGGCCAGCGCGGAACCGCCATTGAAGCCGAACCAGCCTACCCAGAGCAGACCAGCGCCAGCAACTGTGAGAGCGGGACTATGGGGGAGCATAAGCGTTTTCGGCCAGCCGATCCGTTTGCCAAGCATGATGGCGACGACAAGCGCCGAGACGCCAGCGGTGGTATGCACCACAATTCCGCCGGCAAAATCCAGCACACCCAGCCCGCTGAGCCAGCCACCGCCCCAGACCCAATGGGTCACGGGTGCATAGACCACGAGCAGCCACAAAGCAGAAAACGCCACAACCCAGCCAAAGCGGGCACGTTCGACCCAGGCGCCAACCATCAGGGCAGGGGTGATCACGGCAAATGTCATCTGGAACATGGCAAAAGCAGATTCCGGAATGTTCAGACCTTCGCGAACATTGCCCAGTTCGAGCAACATCCAGTTAAGGCCACCGCCCAGAATGCCGTTGGACACCGGGCCGAAAGCCAATGTGTAACCGACAATAACCCATAGGACAGAACATATACCGGCAATCGCCATGCACTGGATCAGTACCGACAGGAAGTTTTTGGAACGGACCAGACCGCCATAAAACAGCGACAAGCCGGGCAATGTCATAAGGAGTACGAGGGCAGTGGCTGTCAGGATCCATGCGGTATCGCCTGTGTCTCCGGCAGCCGCCGCAGGATCGACAACATCCTGTGCCATTAAAGGCGCAGCCGCCGCGAACGTGGCAAACAGCGCCGTGAAGATCTTGCTCGTAAATTTCATGAGAACCCCTGAGACCATAATTGTATTGCGTCCGACCATGCCGTCGAATCATTATCGAACGCAGGTCTAGTCGAGAGCGGGGATGGACTCAACAGCCAAGCGGCTGCGTCAGCTATATCCAGCCTTCCAGCACCTGGTCAGGCGGCCGGTGACCATCTGCCCAGACCCGGATATTGGCAATCACGCGGTTGCCGGAAGCTTCGCGTCCCTCGAAGGTCGCGCTTCCCATATGCGGGAGCAGCACGACATTTTTCAGATCAAGCAGGCGCTTGTCGACTGCGGGTTCACGGGTATAGACATCCAGCCCGGCACCGCTGATGGTCTCGTTCTCCAGCGCGTCAATAAGAGCATCCTCGTCGATCAGATCGCCACGCGCGGTGTTGATCAGATAGGTGGAGCTTTTCATCTTCGCGATGCGCTCGGCGTTGATCATCCGGAAGGTCTCGTCCGTCCGGGGACAATGTAGCGAGATGATGTCACAATCAGACAGCAGGTCATCAAGACTTTCGACATAATTGGCGTTGAGCGACTCCTCCACTGCCGGAGGAAGCTGTCTACGGTTGTGGTAGAAGATCGACATGCCAAAGCCCGATGCGCGGCGGGCAACGGCCTGACCGATGCGCCCCATCCCGATGATCCCAAGTTTCTTGCCGCCAATGCAATGGCCCAGCATGCCCGAAGGTTTCCAGCCTTCCCACTGACCGGAACGCATCAGTTTCTCGCCTTCTGCAAGACGGCGAGGGACCGAGAGAATGAGCGCCATCGTCATGTCCGCCGTGTCTTCGGTGAACACACCTGGCGTATTGGTCACCATGATCTTCCGTTCCCGTGCTGCTGCGAGATCAATGTGATCGACGCCGGCACCGAAGCTGGCGATCAGCTTCAATCGATCCGGGGCTCCCGCAATCATCTCAGCGTCGATCCGATCGGTAACAGTCGGCACCAGCACATCGCAATCCGCCATCGCGGCAACCAGGTCATCACGCGAAAATTCGCGATCAGTCAGATTGGGCACAACGTCGAACAGCTCTGCCATCCGGTCATGAACGGCATCGGCCAGTTCACGGGTGATGATGACACGGGGTTTCGCTGGGCGGGCAGAGTCGGGCATAGGCGTTTTGCTATGCCTGAATTTTACATCAGGTCAAGCAGGCGGCGCTTGAAGGCAACGCGGTTTTCGGTTTAGGAACGAGCGGCTGGGGAAAAGGTGCAACGATCAGTTATGCGTAAGATTGTCTTTTTGGCTTCCATCGCGACCGCCGCGCTGGCGAGCCCGGCTGCGGCACAGCAGCAACCACCATATTGGGCCTCGATCGATGAACCCGAGGCGCGGATGCGCACCGGCCCAAGCACGGAATATCCGACCATGTGGATTTATCGTCGGGAACGCCTGCCGCTCAAAATACTCGCGCGGTATAAGGCGTGGCGCAAAGTCGAGGATCATGATGGCGCGCAGGGCTGGATGCATGCCCGGCTCCTGACTGCATCCCGAACCGGCCTGATTATCGGAGAGGAACCCCGTGCACTCAGAGCAAAGCCGGAAGCAGGTGCCCGGATCATCTGGCGCGTGGAACCCGGCGTGGTCGGCCGGATATCGCAATGCGAAAACGGCTGGTGCCTGTTCGATGTGAGAGGCCGCCGCGGCTATGTCTCTTATGACGACATGTGGGGCGACGAGCCGCTCAAATAGCGTCGCGCTAGTCTGCCATTTCAATAGCAACAGCGGTTGCTTCACCACCGCCGATACACAGGGCCGCTACACCCTTTTTCAGACCACGTTTTTTCAGCGCCGCCATCAGCGTCACCATGATCCGCGCACCGCTGGCTCCAATCGGATGGCCAAGTGCCGTTGCCCCGCCGTTCACATTCAGCTTGTCGCGGGTAATCCCGATATCCTGCATCGCAAACATGGCCACGCAGGCGAAGGCTTCGTTGACCTCCCAAAGGTCGACATCTTCCACGCCCCAGCTGGCCTTTTCGAGTACCTTTTTGATCGCGCTCACCGGAGCTGTGGTGAACCTGGCCGGAGCATGGGCATGGGCAGCATGGGCGACAACCCTTGCGACGGGTTTCAGGCCTTTTTCTTCGGCCACGCTGGCACGGGAGAGGACCATCGCTGCCGCACCGTCCGAAATGGACGATGCATTGGCAGCCGTAATCGTGCCGTCCTTGGCAAAGGCGGGGCGCAGATGCGGGATCTTGTCGGGTTTGCCCTTGAGCGGCTGTTCGTCCTTGTCGACAACCACGCTGCCCTTGCGGGTTTTGACCTCAACCGCAACGACTTCTTCGTCAAAGGCATCGCCCTCGACGGCCGATTTCGCCCGGGCCAGGGATTCAATCGCATATTCATCCTGGGCTTCGCGGGTCAGCTGATATTCGCCAGCGGTTTCTTCGGCAAAACTGCCCATCGCCCGGCCCGGTTCATAGGCGTCCTCCAGGCCATCCAGAAACATGTGGTCCTTGACTTCAGCATGACCAAGCCGGGCTCCGGCGCGCATTTTTGGGAGCAGATAGGGGGCGTTGGTCATGCTTTCCATGCCGCCTGTGACGATGATGTCGACAGAACCCGCCGCCAGCGCCTCGGCGCCCATGATGGCGGTCTGCATGCCGGACCCGCACATTTTGTTGACAGTAGTTGCTTCGACCGATTCCGGCAGGCCGCCAAGGATTGCCGCCTGCCGTGCCGGGGCCTGGCCCTGTCCGGCTGACAGGACGTTGCCCATGTAAATGCGCTCGACATCCGAACCATCGATCCCGGCCCGTTCCACAGCTGCCTTGACCGCCACAGCACCGAGATCCGGCGCGCTGACATCGCCAAGGGCACCAAGCATTCCACCCATTGGTGTCCGGGCATAGGACAGAATGACGACGGGATCCGGGTTCAGCATGAGAGGGCCTTTCAGTTGTTCGGGTGTCTGCAGCAATATCTGGCAGACCGCGTGTTTCTGCAGTCCACATAGGCAGACATTTCGCCCTTTTCAATCATTGCATTGATCATCTTGACCCGCCGTGCCAATCGGGAAGTATTGTGGCATGCCGGAGATTTGATGTCCCTTTTGTTTTATCCCGTTGCCGGTGCAATATTTGGCCTGATCATCGGAAGCTTTCTGGCCACTGTTCTGGTGCGCTGGCCAGCAGGAGAATCGGCGCTTGGAGGACGATCGCGCTGTGACCAGTGCCAGTCCAGTCTGAGCGCCCGCGAGTTGATTCCGGTCGTGAGCTACATTCTGCAGTCCGGTAAATGTCGCGCATGCCGGCACAAGATTGCGCCGGAACACCCGGCCATGGAACTGACAGCTGCAATGATCGGGGCACTGGCCTTCGCGCAGGCTCCCGGTGTTGAAGGACTGCTCGGGGCCTTGCTTGGCTGGCAGCTATTGTTGCTTGCTGCACTGGACGTGAAGCACCAGTGGTTGCCGGATCGTCTGACATATTTGCTGATTATCAGCGGATTGCTTGGCGGTCTGTTGGCAGGCAGCCCGCTGATGGCTGATCGCGCCATTGGAGCTGTGACCGGTTTTGCCGTCTTTTGGGTAGTACGCTTGCTGTATTTTCGTGCCCGCGAGCAGGAAGGCCTGGGGCAGGGGGATGCCAAGTTGCTGGCCGGTATTGGTGCCTGGCTGGGCTGGATGGCTTTGCCAATGGTTGTTCTGCTGGCCTGTATCATCGGGCTGGCGGGCGTTTTCCTGTCGCGGTTGAGGGGGCAGGCGGTAGCCGCTGATACGGCGTTGCCGTTTGGCAGCTACCTTGCTGTAGCGGCATTTCCGCTTTGGCTGATAACCACGGAAATTCCAGTCAGCGCTCTGGCTGAAATATTCACCCTGTAAAAGCCGTTGCAAGGCGGAAAGGTCTTCGCTAACAGAAGCGCGATTTTGAAGAAGCCCGTCTGCGGCGTCAAAATCAGCCCCTGTGGTGGAATTGGTAGACGCGCTCGACTCAAAATCGAGTTCCGCAAGGAGTGCCCGTTCGAGTCGGGCCAGGGGCACCATTTTCCCTTTCGGTTAGCCTGTTGTGACTTTGATGCAACGAATTGGTTGTCGTTGTTACAATTGTGGACCTTTATCTCCCGTTTTCCCCGGTTTCTCTAGACTGTTGACCGCATTTATATAAGAACTGCGCTTAGTTGGAGGGCCAACTTAGTAAGTAAAGTCACCCAAAGACTGGGGACGCAGGAGAAATTAATGAAAATTGCACGGTTTTTAGCCGCTACCGCTCTTGGTGGCGTCATTTCGGCTACACCAGCCTATGCCCAGGAGGCACAGGAACAGGAAACTTTTGACGATAATGTGATTATCGTGACCGCGACCAAGCGTGAACAGACGTTGCAGGAGATTCCGATTTCGGTTTCCGTAACAACTGGCGAAACACTTGAAGCTGCGCAAATTCGCGACGTACTTGATTTGCAAACCGTTACACCTTCGCTGCGTGTCAGCCAGCTGCAGACATCATCGGCGTCGACGTTCATCATTCGCGGTTTCGGTAACGGCGACAACAATTTCGGCATCGAGCCATCGGTCGGCGTCTTTATTGACGGCGTGTTCCGTTCGCGTTCTGCCGCTGCCCTGTCAGATCTTCCGAATGTCCAGCGCATTGAGGTCCTGAATGGCCCGCAATCAACGCTGTTCGGCAAAAACGCATCCGCCGGCGTGATTTCCGTCGTAACACGAGAGCCCCAGTTTGAATTTGGTGGCTCGCTTGAAGCCAGCTATGGCAACTTCAATGCCGTCGTCCTCAAGGCCGATGTTACCGGCCCGATCACAGAGAATATCGCATTCTCGGTCGACGGTAGTTACAACCGCCGCGATGGCTATGCCACGATCGTCAATCTTGACGAAGAGCAGAATGACCGCAATCGCTGGTCGGCACGCGGGCAGCTGCTGATCGAGGCGACTCCCGATCTGCGTATCCGGGCCATTGCCGATTATTCGCGCATTGATGAAGTTTGCTGTCAGGTTGGAACAGTGGTTTCCGGACCGGCTACAGCTGCGATTAATGCCGTAGGCGGACAGCTCGACACAGATCTTTTCAGCTATAATGCTTTCCTCAACTTTGTTCCGACCAATGAAGTCGACAATTATGGCGGTTCGGTCCAGATTGACTGGGACACCGGCCCGATCTCGGTAACGTCAATCACGTCTTATCGCGAACTGAAGAACTTCTTCCTGTCGGACATCGACTATACAAGCGCCTCGCTTGCGACCGAAACGCGCGATCAGGATGTCGAAACGTTCACACAGGAAATCCGGATTGCATCTGATTTTGACGGACCGATCAACTTCCTGCTCGGTGGCTATTATTTTGACGAGTCCATTTCCCAGGACAGCGCCATTCAGAACGGCAGCGATATTCGCGACGTGTTTGAATTGCTGGCCGGCGGGGATCCAGCCGATGTGCTGGCCGGACTGCCTTCGGTGTTCAACGGCGTGGAAGCTGCGCTCGGTCTGCCGCAGGAAAGCATCTTCAACACGCCGCTGCTCACGTCCGAACAGTTCAGCATGGACAATACGTCCTGGTCGATTTTCGGTACGGTTGATTTCGAACCGCTGGATGGCCTCGTGTTCACCGGTGGTTTCAACTACACCGATGATTCCAAGGACTTTGCGCTGGCGCAGCAGTCTTTTGATCCGCTGGGTCAGATCAATCTGGTCGACGCCTTTATCGTTGGGGCATCAGGCGGCACGGTTACCACCCGTGACCAGTTCCAGGCGCTTCCGGCGGCAAACCAGGCTGCTCTCCTGGCTGCGGCGACCGATCCGGCTGTGAACCAGCTGCTTGGTCTTGCAGCCTTCCAATTCCAGCCACCGTTCGTCACCATTCCCAATGCGGTTGAGGATGGCCGGACAAATGATGACAAGTTCACCTACTTGCTGCGCGCATCATACGAGATTTCTCCGGAGATCAATGTCTATGCAAGCTATGCAACGGGTTTCAAGGCGAGCTCGGTCAATCTTTCCCGTGACAGCCGTCCGTCGAACACGGACTTCATCGCAGGGCCGGGCAACTCGACCTTTGCCGCGCCGTCATCGCCAATTCTTGATGCTGGCCTGGCCGTGCCCAACCTTGTCACCGGTTCGCGTTTTGCCGGTCCGGAAGAAGCAGAAGTCTATGAAGTTGGCCTGAAAGCCAACTGGCCTGGACTGAGCGTCAACCTGGCGTTGTTCGACCAGACGATCGAAGGCTTCCAGAGCTTTGCGTTCACCGGAACAGGTTTTGCCCTTCGGAATGCCGGTGAGCAATCCGTCCGCGGTTTCGAGCTGGATGTCAATGTTCAGCCGACCGATGGTCTGGTGTTCACTTTTGCTGCGACCCATCTCGATCCGCTGTTTGACGATTTCCCGGGCAGTGTTCTGGGTGATCTCACCGGTGAACGTCCTGGTGGCATTCCGGCCTGGAGCATTGCGACTTCGGCAACATATACCCATGAGTTCGGTGCATCGGGCAATCGCCTGATCACTCGCGTGGACTATAACCATGAGAGCAATACCGACATCAACAATGGTCTGCCCGAATTCAATGCGAACCTTGGCAACACGCAGATCTTCCGTCGTGAAGTCAACCTGCTCAACGCCTCGATGACGCTGGCCCTCGACAACGGCCTGGAGGTTGGCATCTGGGGTCGCAACCTGACCGATGACCAGCGCCTCCTGACGGTGTTTGATGGCGTTGCCCAGTCGGGTACGGTCTCCGGTTATCCCAGCGCACCACGCACCTATGGCGGCGTTGTCCGCTTCAAGTTCTAAGCGAACCGGAAACGAAAAAGAACAGCCCCGTCGGGAAACCGGCGGGGCTTTTTCTATGGCTACTCCCGGTACAACTGAAAGGCATTCGTCCGAAAATTGCACAAACTGTGACAATCAGGATACAAAATTTCACGGATTTCCGGGAAACTGTCGATTCTGACTGGACTTAATCGATTGATTAGTTGAGTGTGCAGACATCTGGGGGGATGAGCGCAAAGTTTCACTCTCCGGAAACGTAATGGGATTGGGAGAGAGACATGCGTAAATCGCTTTTGTTGGCCGCTACAGCTATATCTGCAATAAGTGCGCCAGCCCTGGCACAGGACCAGGACAATAACTCAGACGACAACATCATTATCGTGACCGCACAGCGGCAGGCACAAAGTCTGCAGGAAGTGCCGATCGCGGTGTCGGCTTTTGACTCTGACGCGCTGGAAGCGCAGCAGATCGAAAATGCCAGTGACTTGCAGCTGACATTGCCGAACGTATCTTTCACCAAAAGCAACTTTACAGCATCAAGTTTCACCATCCGCGGGATCGGTGATTTGTGTGTCGGTGTGACGTGCGACTCAGCAACGGCAATTCATCTCAATGATGCACCTTTGTTCAACACACGTCTGTTTGAGACAGAATATTTTGACCTTGAGCGCATCGAAGTATTGCGTGGCCCGCAGGGCACCCTGTTTGGCCGAAATGCTACATCAGGTGTTGTCAACGTGGTGACGGCTAAACCGCAACTTGGAGAATTTGCTGCGTCGCTTGAAGGTCAGTACGGCAATTTCAACGCATATCAGATCAAGGGGATGGTCAACGTCCCAGTTGGCGACACACTCGCAGTTCGCGCAGCCGGTTTCTATCAGAAACGTGACGGTTATACCCGTAATCTGTTTGACGGATCGCGGATAGATGGCCGAGACATGTATGCTGTTCGAGGGTCTCTGAAATGGGAACCGACACCTGACACGACAATAGACCTGATGGCTTACTATTTCCGGGAAGATGACGATCGTCTGCGGATTCAGAAACAGCTCTGTCAAACTGATCCGACCGGCGTGCTGGGTTGTTTGAACAACCGTCTCGAGTTCGGCAAAGTGAATACCAATGCCACGTTCACTGGAACATTAGGATCGCGAGAATTCTTGGCGTCACAAGGGGGTGCCGGCTTTGCGGCATTGGGTCTTGGCAGTATTTATGATCCCAACTCCAACGGCCATTCCAACTTTACTGAACCCGATGATGTGCGTGTCGTGAATACGGATTTCAATCCGGAATACTTTACCGACGAACTGCAATTGCAGGCACATCTGGAACATGATTTCGGGCCAATCCAAGTCTCTTTGACAGGTCTGTACCAGGAAACGGCAGTGGATTCCCGTCAGGACTACAACCTTTCGGTATTGTCACGCGGCACAATTGATCCAACAATAGCGCTGCTGGGTGCCACGACGGGGCCCGGCGGGCCGTTTGAGGCCTTTGCACCGGTACTGAATGCAGTAACCTCGGGCACGCAATTATGTACTTCGGATACCGATACAATCGGCCTCGGTTCCTACGGTGGCAACCGTATTTGTGCTGATACGCCGATCTCGCTTGATCGTTCCAACCAAGACAATACAAGCTGGTCAATCGAAGGCATTATCAGCAGTGATCTCGATGGACCGTTTAATTTCTTGTTGGGCGGTATCTATGCTGAGAATAATCTTGGTCAAAATAGCTACTACGTAAATACCTTCGCGATCGACTATATTGCCGGTATTTTGGGTGCGTCCAACGGCGGCTTTTTGGCGACCCCATATTTCCGGAACAATACACGGGAATTTGAGTTGGAGTCCTATGGCATTTTCGGAGAAGTCTATTTTGACTTGACCAATAATCTGAAGCTTACAGGCGGTTTGCGTTACAATAATGACAAAAAGTTTGTGGAAGCGCGATCAACACTGGCGAGCTTCCTGGTGCCATTTGGTCAAACAACCGATGCCTTCACCTCTCCTTTTGTTGGTGGCTTTGATGCTGATCCGGGTACCGCCGGCAATCAACTCGTTCAACAACGCAGTGTGGCCTTTGACGAGATCACCGGACGTTTCGTTGTTGACTGGCAGTTCACCGATGACAACCTGCTCTATGCTTCCTATTCACGTGGTTATAAATCGGGGGGTATAAATCCGCCCTTGCAGCCGATTTTCGCTGTACCGGAGTCCTTCGGTTCGGAGCAGATCGATGCCTTTGAAATCGGTTCGAAAAACACATTCGCGAACGGTGCTCTGCAGCTCAATCTGACGGCCTTCTACTATAAGTACAAGGATCTTCAGCTGAGCCGGATCATTGCCCGTACGGCAGTCAATGACACGATTGACGCAGACATTTACGGATTGGAGATTGAAGGCTTTCTTCGTCCGGATCCGGACTGGGTTATCAATCTGGGCTTCAGTTACCTGAATACCGAAGTCAAGGGAGACCAGTTCTTCAGCAATCCACGTGATCCGGGTGGCGGACGTGCGGATGCGGTGATCATCAAAGACATTTCGAATGGAGCCAATTGTGCGGTCATTCCAACCACGGCTGGAAACGCCGCTGGCTCAAATGGCTTTGTGAATACCGTAAACACTTTGATAAACGGCGGACTCGACCTGGATCCCACCAGCCCCGGTCTGGAAATCCAGCCTGGTGCCAACCTTCAGGGCACTACCGCATTTCCTTCTGATGGAGGCATAGCATCGACCGGTGCATTCAGTTTCTGTGGAATTCTGGAAGCCTTGGCTCCAACTGTAGGTACAGGATTTGGCGGGGTCGAAGTTCTCAGCCCCGGCGTTCAGGTGAACCTGCGTGGGAACAACCTGCCACAAGCACCGAATGTCAAGGTATCAGCCGGCGTCCAGTATACGCATAATTTTGACAGCGGCTGGTCTCTCGTACCACGCGTCGATATCGCTTATACCGGCGACCAAACGGCAAGCATTTTTAACGGTAATGTCAACAAGATCGAGGGCTTCACGCAAGCCAATGCTTCGATCCAGTTGAATGGAACGGACGAAAAATGGTTTGTCCGGGCGTTTGTCCAGAATATTTTTGACAGCAATTCCATTACCGGACAATATCTGACAGATGCTTCATCGGGGCTGTTCACCAACATCTTTACGCTGGATCCGCGGCGTTATGGTGTTGCAGCCGGTATCAAGTTCTAAAAGAGATCGTCACGACCGAAGAAAAGCCCTGCCGGGAAACTGGCGGGGCTTTTTTGGTTGGGTGATCTTGGCCAGGGGGCTGTTCCGGATCTCTCGAGGACTGGATTGGAGAACCCCTCCCTTGCGGTCGGGATTTTTTCGGGAGAATGTCTCCAAGACATTCTTTCTTTCCGAAAAAATGGTGCCGAATATCCGACTCGAACGGATGACCTACCGCTTACAAGGCGGTTGCTCTACCAGCTGAGCTAATTCGGCGCTGGTTGCACGGGCCTAACCCGCAGCGAGCGCTCTTTGGCTCAAAATACGCCAAAGGTCCAGCCCTCTTTTTGCGCGATCTCGCTGGTCAGTTCAGGAGGTGCCCACAGCCGGGGATCCCTGCTGGCCTGCTTCATCCAGGCCGCGGTGATCATCGCATCGGTCCTGTGATCATCATAGCGATCGAGGCGGGCGGGGGAGGGCACGTCCAGCTTGCCCAGTGCCTTTTCCAGTCCATCACGGTCGCGGACCTTGCTGCGGCCGCGCGGCAGACCGGCCGCCAGTGCCGCAATTGTGGTGTATATTTCGACAATGACGGGACCGCTGTCCGGTACCGGATCAAATGGCCAGACCGGGATGGTGCCCTCCAGTTGGTGCAACAGGCGCATACCGGTGAGGCTGGATTTGCCAACCTGGGCGGCCCCGACAAGATTGAAACAACTGGCGCTGTTGGCCTGTCCGGTATCGCGCTGATGTTGTTCGACCCGTCGCAGGCGACCAATACCGCCTGTAAACAGGTCTCCGACATTATCCCGGCCATGACGAAAATGCCGTTGTGCCTCGGGATGTTGCAGAAAATTCCCGACACTCATCCAGGGGTCATTCCGGGAAAGCCCGTCAACGAGGCGCCACAGGCTCCGTGCATCCTTCGGGCTTTCAGTCCATTCCGGAAAGTAGCAACCGCAATCCCGGAATGGCAGCGCCGTGGAAAGATCGAAGCCGACAAGAATATTCACTTTATTGTCAGCAAGCCGCAGCAGCCAGTTTTTGACATCCTCTCTCGACCAGCGCGGCGAGGGGTTGAGGAGTGCGGGCGGACCGTCTGATCCAATGGTGGCAACCGCAATTCCGGGCGGGCGTTCGATTCTGGCTCCGGACCAGTCGACACAGGCAAAATTTTCGAAATTGCGCATGTCCTGTTCCTGCCTGTCGAATCGTCAAAAGAAAAGGGGCGGGCCTTGCGAGCCCGCCCCATTTTGATCCTTGAAATCTGCGATTACTTCTTGCGCAAATCTTCCAGCGTCTTGGCCGCTGCGTCACGTCCACCGAGGCCGAAGGCCAGAGCCCCTGCCACCGCAATGGCTGCAACAATGGCAGTGAAGGCCGTCTGCACGATTTCCTCGCCGACACCCATGAACTGGAGCCCCATGAATGCGAAGAGCAACAGGGCGGCGTAGCGCACCACCGAAGCGGCCATGGCGTTTTCGCCCATCAGCCGTGCCAGCATGTTGGCAATGAAGAAGCCAAGGGCAATCACCACACCACCGAAAATGACGCGACCACCGAGGTCGAGAACATTGTCGAGAATGTTGGTCAGCTCTGGGAAATTGAGCAAGCGCGTTGCGGCAATGGCTGCAAACAGCATGATCGCAATCATGGCAATTTTGGAGACCAGCGACGAAATCTTGCTGCCCTCGGGCAGGATACCCAGTGCGCCCACTGAACGGTCAACACCGAGGCCCGGAAGCAATTCTTCCACCAGACTGCCAACCCAGCGCGCAATAAGATAGGCCACACCAAGTACGAGGGCCGCACCAATAATCAGCGGAATCGCACTCAAAATCGTTTCCAGCAAGGTAACCGCCGGATCACTGATCGCGGAGATCTGCAAGGCCTGAAGCGCTGCGATCGATACCGGAACGATGATCAGGACATAGACGATCGTGCCGATTGTGTTGCTGATGGCGGTATTCCCGGTCACCTGCTCTGCACCTGCGCGATTGGCCCATTTGTCGAGATTGATCGTCTGCATGAATGTGATGACCAGATCCTTGACGATTTTGGCAACGATCGAACCGATGAAGAAGATGATCCCGGCTCCAACGATATTGGGAATAAAGCCCATCACCGTGTCAAGAAGCTCCTGCAGCGGCTCGGTTACCGCATCGAGTTTAAATACGGTCAATATGGCGATCCAGCCAAACAGCCAGATCAGAAGACTCACTATCCGACCAAGAGACATTCCGATGGATTCACCGCTTCCGCCAAAATCTCGCTGCAGAAAGGAAATATTGTCCACAAGTTTTGCAAAAGCCCATTTGCTTCCCTTGGCGACCAGCCAAGTCACGATCCAAATCGCTACAGCCTGAAGGATCATGAGCCCCCACTCGCTGGCTACGTCCATATCGAGCACGTAGTTACCAAACAAACCATCCATATTCATTCCCCTTCTGAATTCGGTTTCAATGCCAACCATTTACCACGAAAAGCGAAGAATAAACAGGCGAGAGTCTGTGCGGGTGGCTGTCCAAATGTAATCAGATGTATCCGGGAAAGCCTGTTTTACATTTCCAGAACGACGCGGCCGATCGCTTCGCGTCTTTCCAGTATTCGCAACGCTTCGGCGGCGTCCTGCAAGGCGAATCGGTGCGAGATATGCGGTTTCATCACGCCCTTTTCGGCAAGCTCCTGCATGGCTGCCGCATTGCGACTGGCCAGATCCGGATCGCGGCGGGCACTTTCACCGGCGCGAAGGCCGATCAGGCTGTATCCCTTGATCAGCGCATGATTGGCCGGGAAGGAGGGGATGTCGCCGCTGGCAAAGCCCACGATCAGATAGTGCCCGCCCCAGGCAATGGCCCGGGTTGCGGCAAGGGCCAGATCGCCGCCAACCGGATCATAGACAATATCTGCACCCTTGCCGTCGGTCAGTGCCTTCACCTTTTTTGCCAGATCCGGGTCTGCGGGGTCCAGTGCATGGTCCGCGCCGCAATCCAGAACCACTTTCCGCTTGGTTTCACTCGACGCTGTACCGATCACCCGCGCACCCTTGTATTTTGCCAGCTTTACGGCGGCCAGCCCGACCCCGCCGCTGGCACCGAGGACAAGTACCGTCTGTCCGGGTTGCGTGTCCCCCTTGTCATGCAGCGCGTGCCACGCGGTAATGGCGGCTGTCTGCCAGCAGGCGCCATCTGCGTAGGACAGGGCAGGCGGCAATATTTTCACTGCATCTTGTCCGACCGTCATCTGTTCCGCAAAGCCGCCACCCTTGTTGCCCGCCATGACACGATCACCGACGGCAAAGTCCACGACTTCGGCGCCAGCTTCGATTATGTCGCCGGCGACCTCCAGTCCGGGCACGAACGGGGGGTCTGGCCGAAACTGGTATTTGCCATATGTCATCAGCAGGTCCGGGAAGTTGAGACCTGCTGCCTTGACGGCGATGCGCACCTCATTGGCACCCAGTGGCGCTGTCTCCTTGTCCTGAATCTCAACCGAGCCGGGACCCGTTAGGGCCGTGCAAACTGCTGCGCGCCAGGTGCCGCTCATGACCCGGTCGCTTCCACGATTGCCCGGGTAAAGGCCGCGATGTCAAAGCGGTTGGCTCGCGTATCATAACCACGCCGGACGATCACAAGATCGCGGGACGGAATGATCACCAGAAACTGCCCGCGATTGCCAAATCCGGCAAAGCTGTCAGGCGGTACGCCATCGGTCTTGTTCATCAACCAGAAGGTGGCACCATAGCCAAATTGTCGCTCAGGTTGCGGTCCGGATGCGGTGCTCACATAGGATCGCCAGTTTTCCGGAAGCAGTCGTTCTGGATTAGCTTTCCCATGCTCCCAAACACCATTGTTGAGATAGAGCAGGCCCAGTCGCCCGAGATCCCTTGCCGTGGTCCAGACCTGGCTGGAGAGGACAGGGCTGCCTTGCCAGTCGGTCTCGGCATAGGTCCGCGTCATGCCGAGTTTCATGAAAAACTCATATGGCGCAAACGGCTTCAGCCGCGCGGCATGCACCGCCAGCAAAGTGTCGTTATTGGCGTAGCGAAAGCGACTGCCCGGTCTGTATAGGAGGGGCCAGCTGGTGGTGCGTTCCGTTACGCTGGCACCGCCCAGGTAGATCGGGTCGGTGCGATTGCCGGCGGTGTCGCTGGTCAATCCGCTGGCCATTCGCATCAGCTGATCCGGCGTGATCTGCTTTCGCGGATCACTGTCGTCCGTCCATTCCGGAATCTGGCCGGGCGCATGGATATCGAGACCGGTAGTATGCACCGCGTGTCCGATGAGCGTGCCAGCGATGGATTTTGCTACTGACCAGGTCCGCTGGGCCGTATGCCGGTCATGCCCTGGCTTGAACGTTTCGGCGATGATCCGACCATTTTTGATGATCAGGACGGCGCTGGTTTTCCCGCCAAATTGCGCGTCATTTTGGGCTGCGGCCACCACGCGACCCAGTTCTTTGGGAATCGCGGAAGGAGCGGCCATCGCATCTTCATCTCCCATCGGCCAGGGTTGAATGTCAAAGCTGGGCCGGACCGCAGTGGGATCTGTCCTGTATTGTCCATCAAAGCGAATGGGCATGCCGGTACAGCCGGTCACCGGGTTCCAGAGTGCAGTGCGCGGTGGACTGTGGTCACTGTAGCTGACCTGTACCTGACGGTTTTTCTGATCGATCTCCAGTTCCAGTGTTGGTACGATTTCGGCCACCCGGTCATAGATCCCGGTCAGTTCATCCGCTTCAATATCTGCGAGCGATTTGCCGCCGTTCCACAGGCCGGAGCAGACAAATTGGGCTTTGTAACCGGCCGCCAGAGCGCGGTCATAGTCAGAAGGCTCTTCGGCTCCGGCGGGCCGGGTAGCCAGCAAGCCGAAGGCGGAAGAAGCAATCACTCCCTGCAATAGGAATTTTCCGATCTTCATTATTTGCTCCAGTCTGCGTTGATATAGGCAATGAGCCATGTGAGGGGCTGCATGTGGGGATGGGATTGCCGCTGTCCGATGGTGGCATCAGCATCACAGGCAAACCGGACTATGGCTCCATACCCGGTTTCGGATGTGGATGGCACAACACGCTCTTGCGGTGAGTCCTGTTCGTACGGAGCAGCCGGCTGTTCGGCGCCGTCATATGTTGATCGATTTCGCATGCGGTAACTCCCGGTCGAACAATCGATAATCATATCGGAACGCAAATCCCGGATATTCTCACGCAGCGACCGATCCTCGCGGCCAGTCATGACAATCCTGGAAACGGCAAGGGTGACGGCCTTCTTGTCGCGCTCAACACTTGCCTTGTCGGCAAAATAGATTTCGCTGCGATAGTCCGGTGATTCATCCTCGATGATCTCGTCAACAAGGTACCAGTCCGCTCTCTCGGCAGACGGAACCGGATCTGAACTGGCAGCGCCATGTGCTGGGGGAGCAATCAGTGCAGCCGTTACCATTACCGAAAGCACGTTACCCGTCATTTTTCTGGTTCCTGAGATTGTCCCAATAGGCCAGTCGTTCCCTGATCTTGTGTTCAAGTCCGCGATCTACCGGCTGATAGAACTCTTCTGCCTGCATCGATTCCGGCCAGTAATTGTCGCCGGAAAAGCCCTCGTCTTTTTCATGATCATAACTGTAACCCTCACCATAACCGATGTCCTTCATCAGGCTGGTGGGTGCGTTCAGAATGTTTTGCGGGGGCACCAGAGAACCGGTTTTTCTGGCTGATTTCCAGGCAGATTTCTGGGCCTTGTAGGCAGCATTGGATTTGGGCGCGGTGGCGCAATAGAGACAGGCCTGCACGATCGCCAGCTCACCCTCCGGACTGCCCAGAAACTCATAGGCCTGTTTGGCTGCGAGTGCCTGCACCAGCGCCTGCGGATCAGCGAGACCAATATCCTCGCTGGCAAATCGCACGATCCGGCGCAACACATAGAGCGGTTCTTCTCCGGCAACCAGCATGCGGGCCAGATAGTACAAAGCGGCCTGGGGATCGGAACCACGGAGCGATTTGTGCAAGGCGGAAATGAGGTTGTAATGTCCGTCTCGATCCTTGTCATAAACAGCCATCCGGCGATGCAGCAGCTTTGCAAGTTCAGCCGGCTCGACCGGGGCCTCCATGTTCATTGAAAAAAGCGTTTCAGCCTGATTGAGCAGAAACCTGCCATCGCCATCCGCGCTGGCCACCAGTGCCTCCCGGGCGTCAGGCGTTAGCGGAAGTTCACGTTCCTCCAGCGCTTCGGCTTTCTCCAGCAACTGCATCAGCGCTGCGCTGTCGAGACGATTGAGTATGAGCACCTGAGTCCGGCTGAGCAGGGCGGCATTGAGTTCAAAGGACGGATTTTCCGTGGTCGCTCCGACCAGTGTGACTGCTCCTTTCTCGACATAGGGGAGAAAACTGTCCTGCTGCGAACGATTGAAGCGGTGAATTTCATCAACAAACAAAAGGGTCTGCTGTCCCAGCTCAAGACGCTGTTCGGCTTCCGCAAAGACCTTCTTGAGATCAGCGACACCTGAAAATACGGCAGAAATTGACTTGAAATGTAGATCAGTTTGCTCGGCCAGCAATCGGGCGAGACTGGTTTTTCCGGTTCCCGGAGGTCCCCAGAAGATAATCGAAGACAATTTGCCGGAGACAAGCATCCGGCTCAGACTGCCTTCCGGACCGACCAGATGGTCTTGCCCGACAATGTCGTCCAGTTGGGTCGGGCGCAAGCGTTCGGCCAGTGGGGCAGCAGGATTGCCCGGATCTGTCGTCGTCTCCTTCTGGAACAGATCCGTCATGTGCCGGGCACCTCATGCTTCGGATGACATCTTGCAGCGGAAGTGAGGTGAGGGGGATCGGACTTCATCTGACTTTACCGGATGGCTTCCTGACTGATCGGGCCGTGCCCCAGCTCCCTCTGCCGAATCAGACGCAAATAGCTCTGGGCCACGGTGTTATTGATCTGGTCCCAGCTGAACTCATCCGACCTTTTCTCGCCGGCTGCACCATGTTCGCCGCGGATATTGCTGTTCTCGCAGTAGAGTTGCAGCGCGTCGGCAAATTCGCGAATGGCTCCAGGAGTGATCAATCGTCCGGACTCTCCGTCCCGGACAAGGCTCTGACTGCCGGTAGCCTTGGCGGCCACAACCGGGATTCCGCATGCCATTGCTTCCAGCGTGACGTTGCCGAATGTTTCGGTGACCGACGGGTTGAAAAGCATATCCATGCTTCCAACGCCGCGACCGAGATCTTTCCCTTGCTGAAATCCTGCAAATATTGCTTCGGGGATCCGGTCCTCGAACCATTGCTTGGCGGGACCTTCTCCGATCACCAACACGCGATGCGCAACATTCCGGCGCTTGAGTTCGTCAATGCTGTCAGAGAATACATCCAGCCCCTTTTCCATCACCAGCCGGCCCAGGAAGCCGATGACCGGTTCATGGTCTGCGATTCCGAAGGAACGACGCCATTCAAGGTCACGGCGCCCAGGATTGAAGACTTCCCGATCCACCCCACGCGACCAGATGCCAACATCATAGTTCATGCGTTGTTCGCGCAAGACCTGGGCCATGGATTCAGAAGGTGCGACAATCGCATCGCAACGCCGGTACAGACGGCGCAAAATGGCCTCGATGACCGGCTCCAGAAACGCGAGATTATAGTAGCGCGGATAGGTTTCGAAACGGGTGTGGACAGATGCGAGCACAGGAATGTTCTGTTTTCGGGCCCAGCTCACCATGCGGTGTCCGACAAAATCGGGACTCGAAATCTGCATGACATTGGGCCGGAACTGCTGAAGATCGCGCCGCGCGACGGACGACATATGTGTCGGAAACCGGTATTCGCCGCGACCGGGAAAAGCCACCGAGGGCACACTGATCAGGTCGCCCGTCGGTTCAAACGCCGGTGTATCCGTGGTCGGTGAATATACCCGGACAGCAGCACCCTGATCCAGCAGATATCCGGCGAGGCGGTTCAGTGCCTGATTGGCACCGTCCCGCACAAAATTATAGTTGCCGCTGTACAAGGCAATACGAAGATCACTGATTTCCATCGGCTGCTTCAAGCACAGTCACGCGGAAATTGCCAATCTCATCTTGCTGGTCTAGCGACAGCTTATGATTGAGACGAAACTGGATCATTTGCTGATTGGCACACCGCAACCGTTTCGGGACGACGGAGAGATGAGCGCCATTGTCAAGACAAAAGTGCCGGACGCCATTTTTCTGGGGCCACTGGGGCTGGAAGGCAACGAGGTTGCCGATCCCGTTCATCATGGCGGCCAGGACAAAGCGGTGCATCTTTATGCGGCCGAACACTATTCATGGTGGCGGCAAAGATATCCCGGATTGGGAATATTGAATCAACCGGGCGCTTTTGGGGAAAATTTCAGCTGTACCGGCCTGACCGAAGATCGCCTCTGTCTGGGTGACATGTTTCGGGTGGGAGAAGCCCTGATCGAATGCAGCCATGCGCGCCAGCCCTGCTGGAAGCTGAATCACCGTTTTGGCGAGAAAGACGTGATGAAAACGGTGATCCGGACGGCACGATCCGGCAGTTATTTTCGGGTGATCGAGCCGGGAAGGGTGCAGGCCGGTGACCGGATTTCCCAATGCGAGCGACCCCATCCAGACTGGCCGCTGGATAAACTGTTCCGGATTCTCATCAGCGGCGACCACGACGGTCGAAAGACCGAATTGCAGTGGCTTGCCAGCTCGCCAGTGCTCGCCAGCACGTGGCGGAAACGCGCGGAACAGCTGGCTGAAAAACAGTGATCAGTCGCTGTCCTGATCGTCGCCTTCCGGTGGGTGCAATTTCAGTCGCCTGACCCGCCGGTCATCTGCCTCGATGACTTCGAGCCGCCAGCCACTGGGATGACCCAGAATCTCTCCGGCTTTCGGGATGTGGCCGGCAAGCACGAAAGACAATCCGCCAATAGTGTCGACATCCTCGTCAATCTCGGCCAGCGCGGGGTGAACTTCCTCTCCGACATCGTCCAGTTCGGCGCGCGCATCAACTTCCCATATCCCGTTATGCAACTGCTTGAACATGGGCACCGGTTCGTCATCATGCTCGTCCTCAATATCGCCGACAATTTCCTCGACAATATCTTCGATGGTCACCAGTCCTTCGGTGCCGTTATATTCGTCAAAGATGATCGCGAGATGGGTTCTCGTTGCCCGCATTTCGGCCAGGAGATCGAGCACGCCCATGGATTCCGGAACGAAACGCGGCTGTCGCAGGAAGGGGCTGATATCCGACGGCGGCGTGCCACCTTTGGCAACGAGGGCAAATATGTCCTTGATGTGCACCATGCCGATGATCGTATCCAGATTTTCCCGATAGACCGGGAGCCGGCTGTGACCATGTTCGGAGAAAATCTCGACATATTCGCTGAATGGTGCACTTTCCTCGATGGCGATGATATCCGCCCTCGGAACCGCGATGTCATCGACCCGGTGATCACTGAAATGCAGCAAGTTGCGCAGCATTTCCAGCTCGACCGCAGAAAGATCTTCGGCTTTGCCGCTGTCTCCGTCGGTTTCGTTCTCGTGCTCGTCAATCACTTCCTCGAGCTGTGCGCGCAGGCTGTTATCCTCTGCTTCACCAAAAAGCAGGGCCTTCAGGCTGCGCCATATTCGCCCGGGTTCTTCGTCTTCGCTCTTGACGGGTGTGGCACTGCCATTCCCCGTATTGCTGATATTTTCGTCTGGCATGATCGTTGTTTTGGTCACTTATTCCATATGTGCATCGGGATAGGGGTTGGCAATCCCGAGATTTGCCAATGCTCTGGTTTCCAAAGCCTCCATTGTCAATGCATCAGCCTCATTCTGGTGGTCATAGCCTAGCAAATGCAGGGTGCCGTGAACAATCAAATGTGCGGCATGATCTGACACGGAAATCTGCTTTTCCTCTGCCTCGTTAACGCAAGTTTCTTTGGCAAGAATAATGTCACCCAGCAAGATTTCGCCGTCGTCTGTATTGGCCAGGCCGCCGAGCATGTCCTGCGCCACCAACGGAAAGGAGAGCACATTGGTTGGCTTGTCCTTGTCCCGATAGGCGGCGTTCAATTTGCGGACTTCGTCATCCGACGTAAACCGGATCGCAACTTCCAGATTTGCCGACAGCTGGCTCAATGACTGATAGGGAGTCAGCCTCATGGCATTGTCGACCGCTGACCTTGCCAATTTCTGCCAGTTGATGGTTTCACCCCACCCTTCGTTCAATGTCGCGACGTCAAGCAATGGAAACTGACCACAGTTCGGGGAGCTTAATTGGCATCCGGGCCTTCATAGGCATCGACGATCCGGCCCACCAACGGATGGCGAACGACATCACTGCTGGTGAAACGAATGGTGGAGATGCCGTCAATGCCTTCCAGCCGGCTGACCGCATCGTTCAGGCCTGACCGGCTGTCACCGCCCGGAATATCGACTTGCCGCGGGTCGCCGCAGACGACCATCCGGCTGCTCATGCCAAATCGGGTCAGGAACATCTTCATTTGGGCGGGCGTCGTGTTCTGTGCTTCATCCAGAATGATGAAGGCGTCGCCCAGCGTGCGTCCGCGCATGAATGCCAGCGGGGCGATTTCGATTTCACCGGACTCGATCCGCCGTTCCACCTGTTCGGCGGGCAGGCAGTCGAACAACGCATCGTAAATCGGGCGGAGATAGGGGTCGACCTTGTCTTTCATGTCGCCCGGAAGAAAACCGAGATGTTCACCGGCTTCGACAGCCGGGCGAGACAGAATGAGGCGCTGCACAGCGCCTGTGATCAGCATCGCCACGGCCTGGGCGACTGCGAGATAGGTCTTGCCAGTGCCAGCCGGACCCAGTGCAAAGATCATGTCATCCCGGGCCAGGGCTTCCATATAATGGGCCTGTCCGACCGACCGCGGAACGATGGTCTTTTTGCGGGTGCGGATCATCACTTTGGGTGGTTCGGAAATATCATTCTTGCCGCGTGCGCCGGAAGCGCCCGTGCCCTTTGCGGCTTTCTCGATTCGCGGATCTGCAGCCATGGCGATAATGGCCTCAACGGCGCTGGCGTCGATTTCCTGTCCTTTTTCCAGACGGTTATAAATGCCGGTCAACACGTCCCGTGCCCTCGTTGCCGCGTCTTCCTCGCCTTCGATTTTCAGGTTTGTTCCGCGCGCGGCAATATAGACACCGAGACGATTTTCGATCGCCACGATATTGCGGTCATATTCTCCAAACAGGTCACCGAGCAGCTGCGGATCGTCAAATTCCAGATCCAGCGTGATGACTCCTCGCGGTTGTTCGCTTTGCGCTTTCTTGGCCATCAGGCAGCTATACTCCTTGGCATCCGTCCCTGCAGGCTGTTGGGTCCGGCGGATTCAATTTCCACATCGACCATGTCACCAATGGCAAGGCCGGGGGCTACCACGTGGACCGATTGCAGCCAGGGCGTCTTGCCGACCAGCTGCCCTTCCAGCTTGCCTTTCCGTTCCAGCAAAATGCTGGTCTTTCGCCCGACGGTCTGGCGGTTAAATTGGTGCTGCTGTTCGTTCAGCAAAGCCTGAAGCCGTTGCAGTCTTTCGTCCATCACTTCACGTGCAATCTGTTGTTCCATGACGGCCGCGGGAGTGCCCGGTCGCGGGGAATATTTGAACGAATAGGCCTGTGCGTAACTGGCTTCGGCCACCAGCTCCATGGTTTTTTCGAAATCCTCGTCGGACTCACCCGGAAAACCGACAATGAAATCCCCGGAAATGGCTATATCGGGCCGGACTTTCCGGATCCGGTCCAGGATATCGAGATAGCTTTCGGTGCTGTGCGACCGGTTCATGGCCTTCAGGATGGGATCACTGCCGGACTGCACGGGCAAATGGAGATAGGGCATCAGCTTGGGCACATCCCCATGGGCATCGATCAGTGCCTGGCTCATGTCATTCGGGTGGCTGGTCGTATACCGGATGCGTTGTAGGCCATCAATCCGGTCCAGGGCGCGGATCAGACCATCGAGCCCGGTCGTTACGCCGCGGTCGTCTTCGCCAGACCATGCGTTGACATTCTGGCCAAGCAACGTGATTTCCCGCGCGCCGCCATCAACCAGGGCCCTGGCTTCATCCACCAGATCACCCCATGGGCGCGAAATCTCGGCACCGCGGGTGTAGGGGACCACACAATAGGTGCAGAATTTGTCGCAACCCTCCTGGATGGTCAGAAATGCTGTGGGACGGGCCTGTTTCTTGCGGGTAGGCAATATGTCGAATTTCGACTGTACCGGCATGTCGGTATCAAGCGCCCGTTTGCCGCTCTTGGCCTGTTCAATAAGTTCGGGAAGGCGATGATAAGCCTGGGGGCCAACGACAATGTCTACACTTGGCGCGCGACGGGAAATTTCGCGACCTTCCGCCTGCGCCACACAGCCGGCGACAGCGATGAGCGGGCTTTCTCCGTCCTTACCGCGCAAACGCCCAATGTCCGAATAGACTTTCTCGGCAGCCTTCTCGCGAATATGGCAGGTGTTCAGAACAACCAGATCTGCATCTTCATCTTCGCCTGCGCTGCTCATGCCCTGATCGGTCAGCATCTCGGACATGCGTTCGCCATCATAGACGTTCATCTGACAGCCAAAGGATTTGACCCGGAACTTCGTGGGATTTTTGCGATTCATAGCGGGCGCCTATACAACGGGGCGTCCTGACAGGGAAGCGGAAAGCGCCAGCGAGATACGGCGCTCGGCTTCGGCACAAATTGCCTTGCGATCACCAAATTCTGCCGGATCAAACGGTTCTAGGAAATGCAGGGTGACCGGAATAATTCCCCATCTGGAAAACAGCCGCATGGCATTATGTGCAGCGGTTTCTTCGCCAACCCACGCGATGTCCTTGCTGATCTTGCCATAGTCAAGCAGCATGGGTTGCACCCGGATGGGTTTCGGCGGCGGGGCCATGGCCTGAAACAGGGACGGTTTGAATGGCAGCAATTCGTGGCCTTCTGTGGTTGTACCTTCTGGGAATACGGTGATCGGATATTTTTCTTCGATCGCTTCGCGGATCACTTCAACCTGGCCGTTGACGTCCATCCGGTTAGTGCGTGATACAAAAATCGTCTTGTTGATCCGGCACAGCCATCCGATGATTGGCCAGCTGGCGATCCCGTCCTGGGCGACGAATGTGCAGCCAGTCATTCCTGCAACCACAGGAATGTCAAACCAGCTGATATGGTTGGAAACGTAAAACACATCCTGCTTCAGCCGTTTTCCCTTTGTCTTGATGACCGCACCGCAATTGGTGGCGACCAGCCACAGGAAAAACCGGGGCCAGGGCGATGGCAGGCGAAAAAGACGCCAGAGATAGTGCAGAGGAAGGCAGACAAGCAGGCTGAGAACAATGCCCGTCACTCGCAGGCAGAGCAGCAAAAAGCCAAAAATGGAAACGGGTTTTTCCGAACCGTCAGTTTTTGCGGTCAGAGGATACGCCATAAAGCTCCATGCGGTGGTCAACAAGCCGGTATCCCAGCTTTTCCGCGATCTGTTTTTGCAGTGCTTCCAGTTCGGGATCGACAAATTCGATGACTTTGCCGGTTTCCACATCTATCAAATGATCGTGATGTGCCTCGGGAACGGCCTCGTAACGCGCCCGGCCGTCGCCAAAGTCATGCCGGTCGAGAATTCCGGCTTCTTCAAACAGACGGACTGTCCGGTAGACGGTGGCGATGGAAATGCGCGAATCTTCCGCGGCGGCCCGTTCATGCAAAGTCTCAACATCTGGATGATCATCAGCTTCCGAGATCACGCGGGCAATCACGCGCCGCTGGTCCGTAATCCTCAGACCTTTCTCCGCACATAATTTCTCGAGATCGATTTTATCGGGCATGCATGTTCGTCCTGTCTAGCAGTGCAGACTTTATTGCGCCGTGCCGATAAAGCAAAGCGGAAAATGTCAATCGCAGGCGGTTTGGGCAGGCCTTTGGGAGCCTGCCGGTTCAGCGTTTGCCGCGTTTCTTTCCCAAACCAATGGATTTCGCCAGTTGCCGACGCTTTTCGGCATAATTTGGCGCGACCATCGGATAATCGCTGGGCAGTCCCCATTTGGTGCGATATTCGTCAGGTGTCAGACCATAATGTGTCATGAGATGACGCTTCAGCATTTTCAGCTTTTTGCCGTCTTCCAGGCATACGACATAATCCGGCTTGATCGATGATTTGATCGATACTGCCGGGGTTGGTTTGGCCTGCTCGGCCGCTTTCCCCGACAGGCCTGCCAGGGCACCGTGTACATTGTTAATGATCAGCGGCAAATCTGATACGGCCACACTATTGTTACTTACATGTGCGGCTACAATGTCCGATGTAAGTGTAATCAGGGTCTCATCGAGAACCATCTCGTCATTTGTCATAATATCCCTCATTTGCGACTTGTTTTTTTTGCTAGGGTATTTGGGTTGCCCCCGATGACTTATTTGCAAAGATATAGGTCGTTGGCAACTACCAAAGTCCACAGTTTTCTGCGCGAAACAGGAATTTGGGCCTATAGTGTTTTGCGATAGGTGATTGCGTCATGTTTTTGTCCGCCACTGCCAGTATAATAGGCTTTCCGCTCGCCAATTTGGACAAATCCCAGTTTGCGATACAAATGTTGAGCCGGGTTGTTCGACCGGACTTCGAGAAAGATGGCCTCCACCTGGTTTTGTTGCGCATTCTCGATGAGCTGTCCAATCATCTTCTGCCCGATCCCGGCTTGCTGGTGATCGGGATCCACAGCGATCATCAGCAGCTCCAGTTCGCCCGCCACCATTCTGTAGATGCAGAACCCGCAATAAGATATCTGGCCATCGTCCCGGATGCCTGCCAGCATGAGATGGGTGTTGATCAGGGTAAGCATCGACCGGCACTGGCCTTCGTTCCAGGACTCCCCGAACTCGCTAGGAAAGGCCCGGGCCATTACGTCCATAACGGAATCGAGCTTTTCCGGTCCCGCCTCGCAAAGAAGAACGGACGGTTGTCGATCCAGATTGGGGCCATTTACAGTCGCCACGTTTTACGTTTCCTGCATGGTTTTTGCATCAGGTCGGCGTCCGTAAATAGCCCTCGCAGCCAGACTTCTGGCCGGAGCGGATAAAAGCAAGGCGTTGGCGGCGTCTGGCAGCATGGGGAGGGCGGACAGGCCTTCCGACTGTTCGGCCAGTGCTTCTGCGGCAGTTCCAGCAACATGCACACCCTTTGCACGGGCGAGAGCCTCGGTCGGCGGGAGGGACAGAAGTGCATCCACTGCAGTTCCCTTGCTATCAAAATTCTGGACAAAATACTCACCATGTCCGCCAAGCATTGCCACCATGATAAAATCATCATGATGATGGGCGGCCAGCGCCTGCGCTGCCACCAGATCCAGGCACTGATAGGAATAGACCGGCGCGCGCCAGGCCAGTCCCAGTGCCTTGCCAACAGAGAGGCCTATTCGAATGCCTGTGAAGCTGCCAGGCCCCCCATTAACGATGATCTGATCAGCTTTCCCCTTGTCAGGCAGGGACGCAATCAGCGGGATCAGTTTCTCGGCATGCCCGCGACCGATTTCCTGATACTCACAGGCAATCGCTTCACCATTTTCAAAAAGAGCCGCTGAACAAGCCGCTGTAGCTGTATCAATTGCGAGGATGCGGCAGTCCATCTCACAGTCGCCGGTCAGATTATCTTGTTGAACTTGCCAAATTCCGGTCGGGGGCTGCGTTCAAAAATGGTTTCGGGATCGCCATATCCGAGGGTGGATATGAAATTGGATCTCACACTGGGCTGGTCCGCAAAAAACGCTTTGTCCACGGCGTCATTGTCAAAGCCTGACATTGGCCCGGTGTCGAGACCCAGCGCCCGTGCCGCAAGAATAAAGTAGGCACCCTGGAGCGAACTGTTTCGCATGGCATGCACTTTTCGTGCCTCAGCATCACCTTCGAACCAGCTTTTGGCATCGGTGTGGGGGAACAGTTCCGGCAAATGGTCATGGAAATCCTGGTCCATGCCGATAACCACTGCTGCGGGCGCCTTTCGAATCTTGTCCTGATTGCCTTCCGCAGAGCAGTCGGCAAGTTTGTTGCGCGCTTCTTCCGAGTGGCACCAGACCAGGCGTGCGGGGAGCATGTTGGCGCTGGTTGGACCCATTTTCATCAGGTCCCAGATTGCATGCAACTGGTCAGTCGTAACCGGCTTGTCATGATAGCCGTTATAGGTTCGCGCTTCGCGAAACAGCTGGTCCAGTGCATCGTCAGTGAGCGGCATGTTCATTATGAAAAGTTTCCCTGAATAACCTTGTAATGAATCAGGCGGCCCTGACTTCAACAACTTCCGGCACATAATGTTTCAGCAGCGATTCAATACCATGCTTCAGCGTAGCGGTTGACGATGGGCATCCGGCACAGGCGCCCTGCATCTTGAGGAACACGACGCCGCGATTGAAACCGCGATAGATAATGTCGCCGCCATCATTGGCCACAGCCGGGCGCACACGGGTTTCAATCAATTCCCGGATTTGGGCGACGATATCGGCATCTTCCGGATCATCATGCACCTCTTCTTCTGGTGGAATATGAATCTCGCCAGCCGATCCTGGTTTGAACAGCGGAATGGCCGCCGTGAAATGATCCAGCAATATGCTCAGTACCTGAGGCTTGAGGTCAGACCAGTCAGATCCCGGACCAGCGGTGACGGAAATGAAGTCCGAACCAAAAAATACACCGGTCACATCGCCCAGCGTGAACAGGGCCTCGGCAAGAGGCGAAACTTCTGCATCTTCTGGCGAAGCAAAGTCGCGCGTGCCTTCCGGCATCACGGTCTGGCCAACGAGAAATTTCAGTGTTGAGGGATTTGGCGTCTTTTCGGTTTCTATCAGCATGAGTATAATGTGGTGCCAATTGTCATGGCTATCAAGGTCAAAATGTCCCGATCGAAGAGAAATTGCGGCTTTGGACCCGCCATTATTCACTGGTCAGTCAGAATTGGGCTGCTTATATCCGGGATATGAACGCAACTCTCCCGAAAAAGGCAAATGGCTTGCTGTACGCCGTATTTGCCCTGGCCCTTGTATTTTCTCCGTTTCCGGCGCTGTCGCAACCGGCAGATGCAACGGACACCACGACCGTTTCCGAACAGAGCGAACCTCTTCCCTGGCTCTACGAGCGCAGCGATGTCCCGGTTGATCGCAGCTGGACGTTCGGCAGTCTGGAAAACGGGTTGCGTTATGCCGTAAAACGCAATGGTGTTCCGCCGGGGCAGGTTTCCATCCGCGTACGTCTCGATGTCGGATCGCTGATGGAAATGGATCACGAACAGGGATTTGCCCATTTTATGGAGCACCTGTCATTCCGAGGCTCTACCTATGTCCCGGATGGCGAAGCAAAACGGGTATGGCAAAGGCTCGGCGCAACCTTTGGCAGTGACAGCAATGCTGAAACCACACCGACCCAGACAGTTTACAAACTGGATTTGCCCAATGCGAGCGCAGAGAGTCTCGACGAAAGCATAAAAATTATTTCCGGCATGATGTCTTCGCCCGGGCTGACTCAGACAGCTGTGGATGCCGAGCGCCCGGTGGTTCTTGCCGAACTGCAGGAAAGGCAGGGGCCGCAGACGAAGGTTCAGGACGCGACCCGTGCGCTGTTTTTCGCCGGCCAACGTCTGGCTAACAGATCTCCCATTGGAACGCCCGAGACGTTGCGAAATGCGAATCCGAGAGATCTGCAACTGTTTCATCAGCGCTGGTACCGTCCGGAAAACACGGTGATCGTTATTGCCGGAGACGGCGAGCCCGAAAAATTCGAGGAACTGATCCGCAAGCATTTCTCCAACTGGGAAGGCAAGGGCGAAGCGGGTCTGGCCCCATCATTTGGTGACCCGGTTGCCACCGCTGACACCAGTCGTCTCGTCATTGAACCGACATTGCCACAATTTGTTTCCATGGCCGTGGTCCGCCCCTGGCGCCAGGTTGATGACACGATTGTCTACAATCAGCAGATACTGATCGACCTGCTCGCGCTACAAATGATCAATCGCCGGCTGGAGGCCCGTGCACGGGCGGGAGGCAGCTATTTGCAGGCGAGTGTCAGCCAGGAAGATGTCAGCCGGTCCGTCGATGGCACCTTCATCAGCATTATCCCGATCGAAGAAGACTGGCAGGCGGCTCTGCGCGATGTCCGCGCGGTTATTGCCGATGCCACGACTTACGCTCCTTCAGAAGCCGATATCGCCCGGGAAATAGCTGAATTTGATGCGGCACTGGCGATTGGCGTGGAAAGCTATGCTACCGAAGCGGCTCGCAAACAGGCGGATGATATTGTCAATGCCGTCGATATCCGGGAAACTGTGGCGACGCCACAAACCGCGCTCGATGTCTTCCGAGACATGCGCGACCTGTATACGCCCGAGCGGCTGCTGGAATCGACGCGCAAACTGTTCGAGGGCGTTGCCACCCGGGCACTGCTGACCTCTCCGCGCGTTATCGAAGACGGCAAGGAGAAACTGGCCACCGTCCTCAGCAAGGAGGTCGAGGCCGCGCGCGATGTCCGCGTCGTGCAAAAGGATCTGGGCTTTGACTCGCTCAGAAAAATCGGCCGCAAGGGGCGGGTGAAATCGAGCGAGAAGATCCGCCGCTTTGATGTCGAAAAACTGATACTATCCAACGGCGTGCGGGTGCTGATGTTCCCGAACAAGGCTGAACGCAACAAGATCATGGTCAATGCGCGATTTGGTCGCGGATATGCCGGTCTTTCGGCTGATGAGGAAGGCCTGGCCTGGTCCGGTGCGCTGGCTCTTATGGCCAGTGGTGTCGGCAAGCTGGGACAAGAAGAGATCGACAAGATCACGACCGGCAGACGGATCAGTCTGAACTTCGCGATCGACAATGACGCCTTTGAAATCACTGCCGATACCCGCGCGGCAGATCTGGAAGATCAATTGCATCTGATCGCTGCCAAGCTGAAATATCCCCGCTGGGACGAGGCCCCGGTGGTCCGGGCGCGAGCGGCATCGATAATCGGCTATGACAGCTATTCGGCATCACCACAGGCTGTATTGCGTCGCGATCTTGACTGGCTGATCCGTGACAAGGATCCGCGCTGGAAAACACCTGACAAGACCGATTTCGAGCAGCTGACAGCCAAGCGCTTTCGGCAGTTCTGGAAACCGATCCTGCGGAGCGGTCCGGTCGAATTGATGCTGTTTGGAGATTTTGACCGGGACGAAGCGGTCGAAGCCGTTCTGAAGACTTTCGGGGCGCTGCGGAAACGGCGCGCACCAGAGTCGGGCGATGAGATACAGTCGCCGGAATTTCCATCGCCGCAAACCGGTCCGGAAATTCTCGTTCACAAGGGTGATCCCGAACGGGCTGCCGCATTGATCGCCTGGCCGACAGGCGGAGGGCTGGATCAGGTTCGTGAAAGCCGAAAACTGGAAGTCCTGGTTTCGATATTCAATGACCGCATGTTCGAAATCCTGCGGTCCAGGGAAGGGGCCAGTTACAGCCCCCAGGTCGTGAACAACTGGCCGGTGGAATTTGACAGCGGCGGTTTTATCAGTGCCTCCAGCCAGCTGACGCCTGACAATATTGACCGCTTCTATTCAGTCGCGGGCCTGATCGCGAAGGATTTGCGCGAAAACCCGGTCAGCGAAGATGAGCTGAAGCGCGTCATTGAACCTTTGCGTCAGCTTATTGCCCGGGCGAGCAGCGGCAACAGCTTCTGGATGAGCCAGATGGAAGGTGCGACGTTCAATCCCCGCAAATTCGAGGTTTTGCGCACTTTTCTTTCGGACTACACGGTCATCACACCGGCAGAAATACAGGCGCTTGCGAACAAGTATCTTGTCGATTCCCGGCGCTGGAAACTTGTGGTCCTGCCGGAATCCCGTCGAGGTGATGCGCAGGGCAGTTAGGAAATAAGCAGACGGTCAGCTGGCTGAATCGACGATGGCCAGGACCTGCTCATTTGTTGGCCGCTTGCGATAGTCACCAGAGACCGATTTGGCTGTGATCTTGCCACTCGTATCGATCACTACCACTGATGCATAGGGCACACCCACGGCTTTGCCCTCGGTATATTGCGGGTCTCTCAGGCCGAAGGCGTCGATTGCAGCCGAGCTCTCATCCGAGAGCATCCGGTAGTTGAGCATCTGGTTTTTGGAGAACCGGTTCTGGCTTTCCACGCTGTCATAACTGACACCGTACAGTGTATATCCGCGTTGCTCCAGGTCACTCACAATCCCGTTAATGCCTTTCAGCTGTGTCTGGCAAAATGGGCACCATTCAACCGACCGCGTGAAAACCAGTACCGCGGGGCCTTTTGCGACGATTTCGGAAAGCGAAGCTTGCCCATCTTCAGTTTGAAATACTGAGTCGAGAGGGGCGGTTTCTCCGAGTGTCAGACCCGCATCTATAGTCGGCAAGTCTTCAAGTCCCAATGGTTCGGCTTTGGGCATTTGTGATGCCGCGGATTCTGCATCACCGTTTTCGGGGGCGGTTTCAGCTGTGCCGCAGGCGGTCAGGGCGAGCGCTGATGCGGCTGCCAGAACAGTGGATCGGATACTGGTCATGAATCATCCTCGTTTAAATTTCCCGGTATTCGCTGGCATGGTGTCAAAAGTTACAGCACATATTTGGACAAATCCGTATCTTTGGCAACATCGGACAACTGCCGGTCGACATATTCGGCATCAACCGTAACGGATTGTCCCTTTTTGTCTTCGGCCTCGAAGCTGATTTCGTCGAGCAGCTTTTCCATCACTGTCTGGAGACGCCGGGCGCCGATATTCTCAACCGTTTCATTCACGTTGGCGGCGATCTGTGCCAGTTTTTCAATCGCATCAGATGTGATATTGATCGTCACATCCTCGGTTCCAAGCAGCGCGACATATTGTTCGGGCAGATTGGCCTTGGTTTCCGTCAATATCCGGACAAAATCTTCTTCCGTAAGCGCACGCAATTCCACGCGTATGGGCAGACGCCCTTGCAATTCGGGGAGCATGTCGCTGGGTTTCGAGACATGGAATGCACCCGATGCGATAAACAGGATATGATCGGTTTTCATCGGGCCATATTTTGTGGCCACGGTCGTTCCTTCGATCAACGGAAGCAGATCGCGCTGCACACCTTCACGGCTGACCGAACCGCCGCGCACATCGCTGACGGCAATTTTGTCAATTTCATCGAGGAAAACGATGCCGTTGGATTCCGCGTCGGTGATCGCAGAACGTGCAATATCATCGTCATCGAGGCGCTTGTCTGACTCCTCCTCGATCAGTTTGTCCCAGGCATCTGCGACCCGCATCTTGCGGCGCTTCATGTTGGCCTGACCAAAGGCCTTGCCCATCATGTCGGACAGATTGATCATGCCCACCTGACCAGACATGCCCGGAATCTCCATGGGCGCGTTGGGTGTGTCCTCCACCTCGATTTCGATCTCGGTGTCGTTCATGTGATTGTCGATCACCCGCTGGCGAAAGCTTTCACGGGTCGCTTCGCTGGCATTCTCGCCGCACAGGACATCGAGCAGCCGCTTCATCGCGGCTTCTGACGCTGCGTCCCTGACCGCGAGACGACGGCGTTCGCGTTCCAGCCTTACAGCCTCTTCGGCCAGATCGCGGGCAATCTGTTCGACATCACGTCCGACATATCCGACCTCGGTGAACTTGGTTGCCTCGATCTTGATAAATGGCGCATCCGCGAGCTTTGCCAGACGCCGCGAAATTTCGGTTTTGCCGCAGCCCGTGGGTCCGATCATCAGAATATTCTTTGGCGTGACTTCATCACGCAGTTCCGCCGGCAGCTTTTGTCGACGCCAGCGATTGCGCAAGGCGACCGCAACAGCACGCTTGGCGTCCTTTTGTCCGACAATATGTTCGTCCAGAGCTTTGACTATCGCTTTGGGAGTGAGTTCATCCAGCATGTTGGGCCTTTATAAGGGAAGAGTTACTTGTGGGCAGGGGATGGCGATATGGCCGTTCAGCTGCTGCTGTCGAGGCTCTCAATCGTCACCTGGTCATTGGTGTAGACGCAGACTTCTGCTGCAATGGCCATCGATTTTCGGGCCAGAGTTTCCGCATCCTTCTCATAGTCCATCAGTGCGCGGGCAGCGGACAGGGCATAATTGCCGCCTGAACCAATCGCGGCAATGCCGTGCGTAGGTTCCAAAACATCGCCATTACCGGTCAGGATCAGCGTCACTTCCTTGTCGGCAACGATCATCATCGCCTCGAGATTGCGCAGATATTTGTCTGTTCGCCAGTCCTTGGCCAGTTCCACGGCCGCGCGCATCAGCTGGCCGTTGTGACGTTCCAGCTTGGCTTCAAGGCGTTCGAAAAGTGTAAAGGCATCGGCTGTTGCACCAGCAAATCCGCCAATGACCGAGCCGTCATGCAGCTGCCGGACCTTGCGGGCATTGGGTTTCATCACCGTCTGACCCATGGAAACCTGGCCGTCGCCGATCACTACGACCTTGCCATTCTTACGGGCGGATAAAATGGTAGTGCCATGCCACTGCTGCATGCCATGTTGCTGATTTTCTATCATGAAACGGCATATGGGAAATAGAGGTCCGTTGTGCAACCACAACTGTTCAGCTTTGCATCATGACCCGCACTTCTTCGCCCTCATACATGCGGACATCCATCTTCCCGATCTTCACGGATGCGAGGGCGGCGTTGAACCGGGCCATATGTTCGGTTTGAAAATGGGCATTGAGATCCGCTTCCGATTTCCACCGTTCCACAATGTGGAAAAGATCTGGCCGGGCGGCGTCCTGTGAAAAGCTGTAATGCAGACATCCCGGTTCGGAGGCTGACGTCTTCATCATGTCGGCTACAGCGGGTCTGATGGTCGCAAAGTCCTGCTCCGCGATTTCAACCCATCCCTGTACCATTATCATTCCAATTTCTCCCAAGGTCCGATTCCACTAGTCTTTCGGCCAAAAAAAATGGCGACCAAATGGCCGCCATCTTTAAAACTGTTTTCCCAATGGCCTCAGGGGCTGGTCGGGGTATCGTCGGAGCCGTCAGCTGCGATGATGATGCCTGCGATAACTGCAGCAGCAGCCAAAACAGCGATGATGATGCCGGATCCGCCTTCGAGTTCACTCTCGTCGGAAGTTGCAGCGCCTACGCGCTCAACCTGGCTGGAAACTGGCTGAACAGCCTGTGCGAACACAGGTGCACTTACCAGCGATGCAGCTGCAACAGCCGCCATACCTACTTTACCGAAACGCATATTTTGCTCCTTCAGGGTTTCGCATTTCATTCAATAGCGTGGCAGATGCCACAACAATGCTTTGAAATCAACCAGATTTCATAATCGCCCACCGATTTTGTGCAGTTGTGGCAAAGATCACACATGAGGGGTTGAACGGGTTTGGCCGGAAAGAACCATAAACCTCGCAAGTTACGGAATTGTTTGCATAATATCGAAGTTCCATCGGTAACTGGTCCGGCGAGCTTCTGGAGAACGGCGGCAGCAACTGACGCCCGGCCGATAGAACAGGATGACATCCGGTCTGCGATTTCAGAGGGCCATGAAGCAGCAGGGTGAAGGGGATGGCAGATCTGTGCCGCATTGGAACAGTGGCGTACAAGGCAGGATTTTGAACTGGTGCAAATCCCTAATAAATTGTTAACGCACTGCCATGGTTGAGGAAAGAAACAGGGCGCTGGCACTGCGCAACGAGGGGGCAAGGCACCCTTTTCGATTAAAACTGCCAAGAGAAGCGCTGATTGTTGCCCCGGAAGAAAGGGTACTGGTCAACGAGCCAGAACGCCGACTTTTGCTGAATGAGGACGTACACATGTTCGTTCTCAGTTTCCTGGCGTTCTTCACGGCCTTTTATCTGTTCATCTTTTGATTTGCGAACAACTGTCGCCGGCTGTTCTCCGGTTTCAGTCACAGGCCAAATGTAGCTGCTGGCCCAACCAGGCGGCCACCACGCACATGGCGGCGACCAGGAGCAGCTGATCGGTTGTTGAGACTCCCAGCATGCTGAGACCGAGGGCCGCAAGTGCCCCCAGCACCATGCATCCCGAATTGACCACATTGTTCGCAGCGATCGTGCGGGCCGTTTCACTGATATCGACAGTCGTGGTCAAAAATGCGTAGAGCGGAACGACAAACATGCCTCCAAATATCGCAACCCCGGCCAGAGTGGCGAGCAGAACCCAGGCACCGTCATGCATCATGAAGGTCTGGAACGTGTACAGCTCGCCACCCGACAAACCCTGCCAGTTCCGGGCAATGAAGAACAGGATGACGACAAATACTCCCATCAATATAACGCTTATGGGAGCAAAGCGCGCGGATACTTCACTCTTCAACAGCCGATTGATCAGGATGGAACCAAGGGCGATTCCTATGGAGAAGACTCCCAAAAACAGGCTGGCAACGGCGGGTGTGGAAGTGAGTACGTTCTTGACCAGCGGCGGAAACTGAATGACCAGCACCGAGCCGATGGTCCAGAAAAAGCTGATGGCAACAATGGCCAGATACAGCCGGCGAATATGCATGGTGGCGGAAATAAGCTGAATGGAGGATCGAATGAAGTTGAAGTCAATTTTCTCGAGCTTCTTTTGCGGTGGGGCCGCGGGCATGAATTCGCATCCGATCCGGCCCACGATAGCAACTGCAAGTACGGAAAATACCGCAATTTCGACCCCGTTTCCTTCGCTGTCAATGATGATGCCGCCAAGAATGGTTCCTGCCAGAATGGCGATATAGGTTCCCGCCTCGACCAGACCTGTGCCGGCCAATACTTCATCTTTCTCCAGATGTTGCGGGAGAACCGCATATTTGATTGGCCCAAAAAAGGTTGACTGCAAGCCGAGCAAAAACAGCGCGGTGAGCATTGTCGGAACGGACTGGTACCAGAGACCGAGACCACCAATAATGGCGATCACAATTTCGAGCGTTTTGACAAAGCGTGTTATCCGGGCCTTGTCATAATTATCAGCCAGCTGGCCGGCCAGGGATGAAAACAGGAAAAAGGGCAAAATGAAAATTCCGGAAGCAAGCGCGTTGAACTGGAATTCCTGCGCAGGGTCCTGATAAATCCCGTAGGTCACGAGAATGACCATCGAGAATTTGAAAAGGTTGTCGTTGAATGCCCCCAATAGCTGGGTGATGAAAAGCGGCCAAAAACGGCGCTTGGCCAGAAGTCTGAGGGCGGATGACATGTTCGGGAATTCCTGTTGTGTCCAGTGTTCCGACAGGGCTTTTTCGAGTGCCACCGTAACGATGTGGCCGCGAAGCGCAAGATATTGAATTTTCGAAACTTCCAATCAGCAAGACCGGCGAAGGCAGGGGCTGGCAAAGGTTGGGATTTCCCTTTGTGCAAAATCCGTTTATGGGCATTCCCGAAATGCTAAATCTCCCCAACATCCTGACCCTGTCCCGCATATTTGCGCTGCCGTTTCTGGTTGCCCTGCTTTGGTGGCAAAAATGGGAGTTAGGCTATTTGCTGGCTTTCGGGCTCTATTCGCTGATGGCGATCACGGACTATTTCGACGGTTATCTGGCAAGAGCCCAGGGAACGGTATCGAAGCTGGGAATATTTCTGGATCCGATAGCTGACAAGATCATGGTGGCATCGGTGATCCTGATGCTTTGTGCCAAGCAGTATATCGAAGGCCCTCATGTAGTCGCGGCACTGATCATTTTGCTGCGCGAAATCGCGGTTTCCGGGCTTCGCGAGTTTCTGGCCGGGTTGCAAGTCAGCGTCCCGGTTTCCCAGCTCGCCAAGTGGAAAACGACATTTCAGTTGATATCGCTCGGATCCCTGATTCTGGCTGCCGGTTTGCCGCAATATGGCTTGATAGAAAGCGTGGGCATCTGGACATTGTGGGCGGCCGCAATATTGACCCTGATCACCGGCTGGGACTATCTCCGGGTCGGATTGAAGCACATGGACTGACAGTCGATCATGGCCGGAGAACTCGACATCGTCTATTTCGCCTGGGTCAAGGAACGTCTTGGCCGACCGGAAGACAGGATTGCGGTTCCCGACGGCGTAAGCACTGTAGGTGGACTGATCGATTATCTGTGTCAGCAGGATGCCAGCTATGATCAGGTGTTTGCAGATCGCTCCCGCCTTCGCTTCGCGCTCGACCAGCAACTGGTTCACGCAGATGCAAAGCTGGACAATTCCCGGGAACTGGCGATTTTTCCGCCAGTGACAGGCGGATGATTACCATATCCGTCTCGCAAAAGGATTTCGATTCAGGAGCCGAGATTCGGAAAATCGCTGATCTTGGCGGTGGCGCCGTGGCAAGCTTTACAGGACAGGTTCGCGGGGATGCTGATCTTGTGGCATTGGAACTGGAGCATTATCCGGCGATGACTGAGCAGGCTCTGCGAACCATTGCCGATGACGCGGCTGAAAAATGGGCGCTGCACGGAATTACCATCATCCACAGGGTTGGCCGGCTGCAGGTCAATGATCAGATTGTTCTGGTCTGCACCGGCTCGGATCATCGCCAGGCAGCGATATCCGCCTGTTCGTTCATCATGGACAAGCTCAAGACTGTTGCGCCGTTCTGGAAAAAGGAAATCTGGAAAGACGGTTCTGAAACCTGGGTGGAGGAGCGGCAGTCAGATCTTGATGCAGCCGCGGAATGGAAAGGCCGCGCCTAGGCAGCCGCCTTCCGGTCTTTCGATCGCATCCAGTCCTGACCGTCCCGCATGATTTCGGCCAGCAACCGGAATTCTTCCTTGCGCGGACTGTTGCGTCGCCAGACGAGGGCAATCTCACGGTAGGCACGGTCGGATTTTATCGGGCGCGCGATGATGTTCGTATGTTCCAATATGCCGCTGTCGACCGACATTTTCGGCAGCAGGGTGAGCCCGAGCCCGTTGTCGACCATTTGCACCAGCGTGTGGAGCGAAGTGCCCATCATCCGTGCCGACGCCCGGAGTTCCGGACGGTTGCAGGCGGCGAGTGCATGATCTTTCAGGCAATGCCCGTCCTCGAGAAGCAAAAGCCGGTTTTCATCGATCAGGGCAGGATCGACAGATTTGGGCGGATCGCGGGGGTCGTCCTTCGGGAAGGCGACAAAGATTTCATCGCGGAAGAGCAATTCTGATTCAACATCACCGCACGGAAAGGGGTGTGCAAGCAGAACACAATCGACCTGGCCATGATGCAGGGAGTCACAAGCAGACTGACTGGTCTCTTCCTTGAGGTACAGTTTCAGTTCGGGGCGGTCTTCGCGTAGCCTGGGAAGCAGTTTGGGAAGAAGGAACGGGGCAATGGTCGGAATAACGCTCATCCGGACGTCCCCTGCCAGCGGTTTTCCGGCGGAACGAGCCATTTCCGACAGTTCCTCCGCCTCGCGCAGGATGCGGTGCGATTTTTCGACCATCTGATTGCCAAGTTCCGTAAACCGGACGACACGACGCGTTCGTTCGACCAAAACGACATCCAATAGTGTTTCCAGTTCCTTGATCCCGGCGGAAAGCGTGGATTGCGTTACATAACAGGCCTCGGCTGCCCGGCCGAAATGCCCGTGCTCCTTCAGGGCCACCAGATATTGTAGCTGTTTCAAAGTAGGAAGATAGGACGACATAATCTAATTCCTCGATATATTGGAGCCCATTAATCTGTTCTGGTGATAAATGCGAGAGGGAATATGTCTTCCGAGCCAATCAGTTGCAAAAAAGGACTGGAAAAACATCTGAACGAGGCCTAGTTTTACATTCTCTACTAAACCGGAGAGCAATATGTTTCGGGACCTTGGCGAATATCTGGACTCCATCAAGGCAAGGGACCCCGCTCCCAGGTCGCGATGGGAGGTTTTGCTTTATCCTGGCATCCTGGCAGTCGGCATGCACCGAATTGCGCACTGGCTGTTCAAGGGAGAGCTCTATTTCTTTGCCCGGTTCATCAATCATATTGCCCGCTTCTTGACTGGAATTGATATTCATCCGGGGGCGAAAATCGGACGACATCTCTTTATCGATCACGGCTTTTCCGTGATCGGCGAAACCGCGGAAATCGGTGACAATGTGACGATTTATCAATGCGTGACTCTGGGCGGAACCAATCCCGCAAATGGTGTCGGTGGCAAACGCCACCCGACCATCGAAGATGACGCGATATTGGGTTCAGGTGCACAGATACTGGGCCCCATCACCGTCGGTCGCAGGGCCCGGATCGGGGCCAATGCCGTTGTCACACAGGACGTGGCTGAGGGGGCCACCATGGTTGGCGTAAGAGCGCGCCCGACACTGGTGCAGGTAGAACAGTATCAGAAGGAATTCACGCCATACGGAACGCCCTGCAGTGAAGTGTTCGATCCGGCGACCCAGAAACTGGAAATCCTGCAGTGCGAAATGGAACAGCTCCAGAAACGCATCGCCGCCTATGCCGAAGAGCGGGATTCGGGGTCTGCAGACAAGATCACCGATGAAAGAGACAGTGCTTGACGCGCGCTGACGCGAACAATGTTGCGGTGTTTCCGGGACGCGGATCACCGGCTGTACAAGTTGGCTTCGAACGGCGCGAAATGGAGCGCATTCTGAATCTTTATGGCCGTATGGTCGCCGCTGGCCACTGGCGCGACTATGCGATGGATATGGGCAAGGAAGCCGCCATTTTTGCCGCATTCCGGCGTACATCCGAACGCCCGCAGATGCGGATCGAGAAACGGCCTGCCAATCGCAACAAGCAAGGCATGTGGACGCTGCATGGCGAGCATGGCCAGATCCTCAAGCGGGGTCATGAACTTGCCGGAGTCCTGGCACCGATGGAACGGCGTTTGATGAAGATTGTTGAGAGCTAGGCGGGGCTGACGCCTAGTTCCCTGCCTCTGTATCCAGAGCATATCCTGCCGAACGGACAGTGCGGATAATATCCGGTCGACCGCCAGCATTTAGTGCCTTTCGCAATCGCCGGATATGGACATCCACAGTACGCAATTCGATATCGCTGTCCTGGCCCCAGACGCTGTCGAGCAGGCGTTCGCGGGAAAACACCCAGTTGGGATGTTCCAGAAAGTGCCGAAGCAGGCGAAACTCGGTCGGCCCCAGTGGTATGGTATCGCCGCCGCGCTTCACCTTGTGTCCGACCGTGTCCATTTCCAGATCCGCGAAGGCCAGCTTTTCGCCGGCAAGAGCAGGGCGCACCCGGCGCAGCACGGCCTTGACCCGGGCAATCAACTCGCGCGGGCTGAATGGCTTGGTGATATAGTCGTCCGCACCGGTTTCCAGTCCACGGATCTTGTCTTCCTCTTCTCCGCGAGCGGTGAGCATGATGATCGGGATGTTGGCCGTTTCGGGAGAACGACGCAGCCGTCGGCAAACTTCAATGCCGGACAGGTTTTCTATCATCCAGTCGAGCAGAATTACATCCGGGCGGTTTTCTTTGACCAGAAGCAAGGCCTCCTCGCCGTCAGGCGTATGCAGGACGTCATATTCTTCTTTTTTGAAGTTCCAGGAGAGAAGTTCAGCCAGTGCGGCGTCATCTTCGACCAGAAGAAGCTTCGCATTTTGCATCAGCTGGCCTCATCCCCGGACGGTTGTTCGAGGAGGTCGGTCGGATTCTCTCCCCGATCGCGTTCCGGCATCGGTTCGCCTCTGGCCGCGAAATAGACCATTTCCGCCACATTGGTGGCGTGATCACCGATCCGCTCCAGATTTTTGGCGATGAACAGCAAATGGGCCGCTTCCCCGATATCCTTGGGGTTTTCGATCATGTGGGTGATCACTGCGCGGAAAATGCTGGTATAGAAGTCATCGACGACCTGATCCCGTTCACTGACTTCCAGCGCCAGCTCCGCATCCCTGCGGGCGAAAGCTTCGAGAGAGTCGCGAACAAGTTCCGACGCAATGCGCGACATGGAAGGCAATAGCGAAATGGGCCCCAGTTTCTTGCCACCCGTAATCAGCGGGACGCGCTTGGCAATATTTTTTGCATAGTCGCCAATTCGCTCAACCACGCCCGAGATTTTGAATGTGGCAATCAGTTCACGGAGGTCATCGGCCATCGGAGCGCGCAAGGCGATCGTCTGGAAGGTTAAATCGTCGATTTTCTGTTCGAGTTCATCGATCAGCTTGTCATCCTCGACGACCTGCGCCGCCAGGTCGAGGTCATGATTTTTGAGCGCTTCCATCGAGCGGGCGATCGCCTGTTCGCTGCGTCCACCAATTTCCGCCACCATGCCGCGCAGCTCGTTGATATCTGTATCAAACGCCTTGACGGTATGTTCTGTGCCTGTGTTGGGCATATTCTGGGTTCCTTCGCTTGCCGGCCCGCTTATCCGTAGCGGCCGGTAATGTAATCCCGCGTCTTGTCCTGTACCGGATTGGTAAAGATATCCGACGTCACACCATATTCGACCAGCGTTCCGAGATGGAAAAATGCGGTGCGCTGGGACACGCGTGCGGCTTGTTGCATGTTATGGGTCACGATCACGATAGCATATTTGCCGCGAATTTCATGGATCAGCTCTTCGATTTTCGCTGTGGCGATCGGATCCAGCGCCGAACAGGGCTCGTCCATCAGGATCACTTCCGGATCGACAGCGATGGCCCTGGCGATACACAATCGCTGTTGCTGACCGCCGGAAAGTGCCGTTCCGCTATCCTGCAGCCGGTCTTTTACCTCGCCCCACAGCCCGGCGCGTTGCAGGGAATTCTCAACAATCTGGTCAAGCTCCTCCTTGCCCGTCGCAAGGCCATGAATTTTCGGACCATAGGCGATGTTGTCGTAAATCGACTTGGGGAAGGGGTTGGGCTTTTGGAAAACCATGCCGACCCGCGCTCTTAACTGGACCACGTCCATTTGCGGTGCATAAATGTCTTCGCCTTCCAAAGTGATGTCCCCCGTCACTTTGGCAATGGGAATGGTGTCATTCATCCGGTTGAGACAACGCAGAAATGTCGATTTGCCGCAACCGGACGGACCGATAAAGGCGGTGACATTGTCCATGTTCACATCGATCGAGACATCCTTGATCGCCTGTTTCTCGCCATAAAAAACGTTCACATTGCGGGTTGTCATCTTTGGCGGACCGTCACCGGCGCTGATCTCGGACAGGGTGCTTTCCGTCGACGGCGAATTGTTGTCGGCCATCTCGGCCGTTTGCATGTCAGTCATATCATCACCTACCATCGCGTTTCAAAGCGGTTACGCAAATATATCGCAACCGCATTCATCGTGAGCAAAAATATCAGCAGAACGATAATCGCCGCCGACGTTTTTTCGACAAAGCCGCGATTGACCTCGTCCGACCAGAGAAAAATCTGAACCGGCAACACCGTCGCCGGATCGGTCACACCGTCGGGCGGCGTCGCGATAAAGGCGCGCATCCCGATCATCAGCAGCGGAGCGGTCTCGCCAAGAGCCCGTGCCATGCCGATAATGGTACCCGTCAAAATGCCCGGCAATGCGAGTGGCAGGACGTGATGGAACACGACCTGGATCGGGCTTGCGCCGACGCCCAGCGCAGCTTCGCGTATCGAAGGCGGGACAGCCTTAACGGCGTTGCGACCGGAAATGACGATCACCGGCATGGTCATCAGGGCCAGCGTGAGGCCGCCCACCAGAGCGGCTGATCGGGGCAGGCCGAAAAGGTTGAGAAAAACGGCAAGACCCAGAAGGCCAAATATGATGGAGGGAACCGCTGCCAGATTGTTGATCGAAACCTCAATCATGTCGGTATAACGGTTCTTCGGCGCATATTCCTCGAGATACAGGGCGGCGAGAACGCCGATCGGGAAGGCCAGCGCCAACGTCACGAACATGGTGATCAGTGAGCCCTTGAGCGCGCCCCAGATTCCGACCTGCATCGGATCCGTCGCGTCGGAATTGCCTAGGAAATTCCAGTTGAATCCGGTACCCAGTTGATCCGAAAGTTCTTCCACTTTCCTTTCCGCCTCGGGATTGCCATCGCCTTTATAGGCAACATCCAGTTCTGACTCGACGGGCAGGGAAAGGGTCGCCGTCTGTTCCAGTAGCGCGGGATCATCAAGAATGGCGTTGCTCACCGCTCGCCAGGCACCGCCAGAGAAAAGCTCAGTTCCTTCGTCACCATATTGCAGTTCGATGCTGGTGTTGACGATGTCCTGCAGGCCGAGGGCGCGCAGTTTGGCATCGGCATCCGGACCTTCATACTGGCTCGCAGATGCGCCGCCGGTCATTGCAGGAAAGTCAATTTCCAGCGGCAGTTCGGTTTGGGTGAAACCACGCAAACCGTTGCCCATCATGACAAGCAGCAGAAACGCCAGAAATCCTGCCGACAGGACAATGGCAGTCAGGCCCAGCGCCTTGAAGCGGCGCTCAGCGGCATAGCGTTTGGCAATGCGCTTCTGCATGGCATCGCTTTGCCAGTCGGTTGGCCTGCGGACCCCGGATGTGGTTGCCACGTTATTCATAAGCTTCCCGATATTTCTTGACCACGCGAAGGGCGATCAGGTTGAGCAGAAGCGTGACAATGAACAGCACCAGACCCAGCGCAAAGGCGGCGAGGGTTTTCGGACTGTCAAATTCCTGATCACCGGTAAGCAGCTTGACGATCTGGGTTGTCACGGTCGTCACACTGGAAAACGGGTTGGCGGTCATATTGGCGGCAAGGCCGGCTGCCATGACGACGATCATTGTTTCGCCAATCGCCCGGCTCACCGCCAGCAATACGCCGCCGACGACGCCCGGTAAAGCTGCCGGGATCAGGACTTTCTTGATGGTTTCGCTTTTGGTTGCGCCCATCGCCAGGGAACCGTCGCGCATCGCGCTGGGTACGGCAGCGATGCTGTCGTCCGCCATGGAGGAAACAAAGGGAATGATCATGATCCCCATGACCACACCAGCAGCCAGCGCAGATTCGGAGGATGCCCCGGAAATGCCGATGGAAACGGCGAAGTCCCGCAAGGCCGGTGCGACAGTCAATGCAGCGAAATAGCCGTAAACAACCGTTGGGACCCCAGCGAGAATTTCCAGTATCGGTTTCATCCACTGCCGGAAATTGGCGGGTGCATATTGAGTGAGGTAGATGGCGCTCATCAGGCCCAGCGGTATCGCGACGATCATCGCAATGATGGCGCCAATGAAGACCGTGCCCCAGAATAGCGGTATCGCGCCAAAGCCCGTTTCTCCGCGCGGACCCGCTACAGCCTTCGGATTCCACTCGGTTCCGAACAGAAAATCGAGAGGCGAAACCATCGAAAAGAAGCGCACGGATTCAAAAATGAGCGACACAAAAATACCGACAGTGGTGATCGTTGCGATCAGCGAAGCGAGCAGCAACGTGATCATGGTCACCCGCTCGATCTTGGTTCGCGCCCGAAGTTCAGGCTTGAGCCGCAACCAGGAAAACACCCCACAGGCAAAAACCAGCAGCAGCGCGGCGACCATGCCCAGGGTCTGATACCAGGAAATCGCAGCGCGATAGGGCTCAACCATTGTTTCAGACAGCGGGTTGAATGCCTGATCCTGCTGACCCTGCGCAATGGCTCGTGCTTCCGAAAGGATCGAACCACGCGTGAAGGCATCTTGCGGAAGCTGCTGGGCGGCAGGACTGGACAGCGCGGTTTCGGTGACCAGGCCCGGAGTGACAAGATTCCAGACGATGAGAAAAACCGTGGCCGGGACAATCGCCCACAGCGCGACATACCAGCCATGATAATTCGGGCGGGAATGGACGAGGCTCCGGCTGTCAGCCGAAGATGCAAAGCTCGCCGCCTTGGCCTTGCCGAAAAACCAGGCGAGGGCTCCCAGTATGACAATCAGGAGAAAGAGAATGGAGCCAGTCACGAGTCAGTGTATATCCCTGATTTGTCGGGAAAACGGAGCCCGGTGGGGGCCGGGCTCCGTTTTTCGGATATTATTTCAGTTCGTCGCCGGTCAGAACGGGAAGATCTGATGCCACAGTGGCCATGTTGGTGCGGACGTCTTCGGGCGATGCAATGAGCCCGATCTTCACCAGATACCCGTCATCGCCACCCGCTTCGACAAACGCGGTCAGAAAATCCTGCAATCCGGGGATGACACCGACATGTTGTTTCTTTGCATAGATATAAAGTGGACGGGCACCGGGATATTCTCCGGAAGCGATCGCATCATAGGCTGGCTCCACCCCGGAAACGGAAATGCCGCGGACACTGTCGAGATTTTCTTCCAGGAAGCTATATCCGAAAATTCCGACGCTGTTCGGGTTGGCCTTCAGCTTCTGGACGATAAGGTTATCGTTCTCACCGGTATCGATATACGGTCCGTCGGCACGGACATCATGGCAAATCGCGTCGAACGCATCGCCATCCGTATCCTTGAGTGCTTTCGTCGCATCATCGGTTTTGCACCCGACTTCCATGATCAGTTCGGTCAGCGCATCGCGTGTGCCCGAGGTTGACGGGGGACCGTAAACACTGATCGCAATATCCGGCAGGCTGGAGTCGACGTCAGACCATTTCGTGGTGGTGTTCTTTTCGCCATAGGGATTTTCCGCAATGGCCTCATAGATCTGCCTGGGCGTCAGCATGATCGCCGGGCCTTCATTAGCCTGGGCGATAGCAATTCCGTCAATCCCGACCTGCAATTCAACAACGTCAGTAACACCGTTTGTCTGGCACATTTCGAATTCACTGGCCTTCATGCGCCGCGATGCATTGGCAATATCCGGCGTTTCCGAGCCGATGCCAGCACAGAAGAGCTTCATGCCGCCGCCGGTTCCGGTTGATTCGAGAATCGGAGAACTCCGGCCTTCATCGGCACTGAATTGTTCCGCCACGGCCTTGGCAAAAGGAAACACGGTGGATGATCCGACAATGCGGATTTCACTCCGGTTTCCACCCTGGCCTCCGGACGCCTGGTCCTGACAGGCGGAGAGTGCGAGCGCAGGTATCGCGAGAAGCGCGATTTTCTTAATCATTTGGCTGTCCCCGTAAATCTAATGTTAGAGCGTGTTTTTCGTACAAGAATCACTAACCAATTCCCGTTCGGAATGACCGCTTATTAGGCAGATGCAATGTCCGGTAGATGACAGATATATTACAAATTTGTGACAGCCTCGCCAGCGGCCTTTCCCGATTCATCTGCAGTTGCAGATTCCTTCATGACTGGCAGGTAGACGGATACCGTGGTGCCGACCCCCAATTCGCTGGTGATTTCCATCCGGCCGCCATGTCGTTGGGTGATGTGTTTCACGATGGCGAGTCCCAGACCAGTCCCGCCAATGGCCTTGCTGCGACCTTTGTCGACCCGGTAAAATCTTTCGGTGAGGCGGGGTATGTGATCCACAGCAATTCCATCACCCTGATCTGTGACCGAGAGCCTCAACATCGAGCCTGAGCGATTGGGTTCCACCTTGACGGTCACCGGTTTGGCCTTGTGGCCATATTTATAGGCATTGCTGACCAGATTGTGGAGCAGTTGCGATAGTTGCGACAAGTCACCGCGGATCTTGGGCATCTCGTCAGGCAGGCTTAGCTTGAAATCTGCGTCCTTCCGGCCCCGGCTCTCAAGATAAAACCGCCGCACGTCCATGATCAGATTTTCAAGATCCAGCGGTTCTTCGGGGAGCTGGAATTTTTCGGCCTCAATCCGCGACAGCGACATCAGGTCTTCGACAAGACGTTGCATGCGGTCCGCTTCGTCATACATGACCTTCAGAAAACGGGCTCTGGTGTCATCATCCTTGCCGGCTGCGGGATCTTCAAGGGTTTCCAGAAAGCCCTTGATTGCCGCCAGCGGCGTGCGCAACTCGTGGCTGGCATTGGCAACAAAATCTGTCCGCATGCGCTCAGCGGCATAACGGCTGCTCTGGTCGGACAGCTGCACGAGCTTGAGTCCGTCATTCAACCCGTGAATGCGCAGTTCCCAGCGCTGCTCGGCGTTCCCGACACCAACCAGCAGAATGGGTTCGCCGCTATGCTTTGCATTAGGGTTGGCCAGCCGATCGGCGGCAGCGGGGTGGCGGATCGCGATACGGACGTCTTCGCCAACAATGTGATTTCCCAGAACCGCCTCTGCTGCAGGATTTGCTGCCGCTACTTTCGCGTTGCGGATCAGCAAGATCGGATCGGTGATTGGATCGATAATATCCTGATAGGCTGCTGACCGGCCCTGAAACAATATCTGCTTTCTTTCCCGGTCCAGCTGCGCCAGATCTGGCCGTGTTTCCCTTGGATTGTGAAGGGCTACAACGGCAATAGCGGCCAGTCCCATGACCGACATGAACAGGATTTCCGCCAGAGTGCTGGCGGCGCTGCTGGCCAGTATCGCGCCGGCGACGACAAGGAACATGGCAACAAGGAAACGTACGGTCAAAGGAGCGGCCACCCGGATGAGGAACTTGGTACGGAATCGATTTTACTCCCGATCGCGCCAACATCGCAATGCATTTGTGGGATTTCCGGCGCTGACGTCATGACGTCATTAACAAGTTACCGGCATTTGTCCCGATTGTGGACGACAAATCAGGCAGCCAACTGTTTTCTCGCCATTAACGGAATTTGCCTATATATGGCCGTTCAACAGGAACGGACAGCAGCATGGCGAACGATAGCAAACCCAATCCGCAAAGCGGTCAAGACCGTCAGAAAGGCGAAAATGCTGGCATCGTGACCCGTCGTCGGGCTCTGATGATGGGGGCTGTGACCGCTTCTGCTGTGGTCAGTATCAAACCCGCGCTTGCCCAGACCGCAGGATCCGTGCTGAACTGTGAAATCCCCATCCCGGGCAATCATGCGGCCGGGGGATATATAGCGCCTGATGGAAAGGTGGTGCCACCGGACACTCCAGGCGCTTTTCCGCCTGCCTATGACAGTTTCTCGGGAGAGGAAATCCGGCGCGCGATGAGCGGTCGTTCGTTGCCCGGTGTTTCCCGGGAGCAGTCCAAGGCTTATGTGAACTATGTACGCCGCCTGCAATCCGGTCAAAGCGGATTCACTTGCTACGCATCTCTGCAGATGCCGCGCTAGGCGGGTTTTAAGCCGGTTTTTCCGGGCAACCAATTTTAACGTTTTTCTGCTATCCAACCATGCAAATTGAATGACTTGCATGATGCGGAACTTTGTAAAAGCACGATGAGCCAGCAGTATAAACTCAGGACCGGGGAAACCCTGATCGAGCATGTGCTCGACAGCATGACCGCTGTCTTTCAGGCGTCATCTGGAATAACGCATCTGGTCACCGATCCGGTTCCGGCGATATTGGAAGTCCTGAGCGATCAATTTGTGGACAGCGATCAGGTCGCTGAACGTCTGCAACGCCAGTTTGATCTCCAGGCCGATGCCGACGTGGCGGCGGTTGTCGCAGCGCGGCTCGAGGAGCTGTGGCAGCTGGGCCTGGTGGAACGGCGTACGGCGCCGTGAATCCGCTACAGGAAACCCATCTGGCAATCGGTCCTGCCCGGTTCCGGATCGCTTTGGCCTGGAAGCAGCCGCTTGAACTGTTGAAACGGCTATATGCCGACTATCCCGATCCTGATGACGGGTTTGCCGATTTTACCGTCCGTCTGGAACCGGACAAGCCATGGCGGCGCTTCATTCGGCCTTCTGTCCATATTTCCGGAGATTTCTGGTTGCCGGACGCCGCGCCATTGCCGCTTGAGCAGGGCCTTCTGGCGGCAGAAATGGGAATGAACCTGCAAATGGCACTGGGCTGGCGGCGCCACCTTTTGCTGCATGCCAGTACGGTGGAGAAGGATGGCCGGGCGTTGATCATGACCGGCTTGTCCGGGTCCGGAAAATCCACGCTTTCGGCAATGCTGGGAGAACGGGGCTGGCGCTTCATGGGTGATGAATTTGCTTTGCTGTGCCCAGATACCGGGCAGATATATGCCTTTCCGCGTCTGGTCAGTTTGAAGAACTCGGCCATCGCGGCGATGCAAAAGGAGCTTCCGGATGACAGATTCGGACCGCTTCTGAAGGCGACGCCAAAGGGCGACATTCGTCACCTCAAACCTGCCGCCGAAGCCATTGCCAATATGCATGAACCAGCCAGGCCTGCACTTCTGCTGTTCCCGCGCTTTGGTTACGAACCCGCTATTCGCAAAATGGGTCAATCAGAAATTTTTGTCCGGCTGACCCAGGCATCGACCAATTATGTTGCTTTGGGAGAGGCCGGTTTTCGCGCGCTCACCGAATTTGTCGATCAGGTGCCGGCGCGTGCCATCGACTACCAGTCGGGTGCGGAAGCAGAGGAAATTATCAACCGGCTTTGGGACGAGCTGGCATCATGAGCAATGCCTGGCCTCTTGTCCGCGCGCTGCGGGATCCGGCTTCGGTCCGGGGGCTTGATGGGGCAGGCTGGACCAATCTTGTCAGCATGGCCCGCGCGGAATCCCTGATCGGCAGTCTGGCGCACCGGTTAAAGGAGGAGGATGTGCCCGCTCGGGTACGCCCGGTGCTGGATGATGCCATCGCTGCGCACCAACTGGCCCGGCAACAGGCTCTATGGGAAGCCGATTGCACGCGCCGGGCGCTGGCCGGTTACTCCGGGAAAGTGGTCTTGATGAAAGGGACTGCTTATGTCGCTGTCGATCTCGACGCGGGTATCGGCCGCAGCATCGGTGATCTCGACATCATGGTGGCGCGGGAGGATCTGAAGCAGGTTGAGCATATGCTGCTCGACGCGGGCTGGGAATGGGTCAAGCCGGATCCCTATGACGATCAATATTACCGCGAGCACATGCATGAATTGCCGCCGCTGATCCACCGGGATCGCGACCGGATGATCGATGTGCATCATACGACGTTGCCGCTGACGGCCAGGCCAACACCCGATGCACGAGCGATGCTGGATGCCGCGGTTCAGCTTGAAACAGGCCAATATGTTATGGCCCCGGCAGATATGGTTCTGCACGCCGTGGCCCATCTTGTTGCCGACGGAGACCTCGCCGGGGGTCTCCGAAACCTGTGGGATATTGACCAGCTGATCAGGGAATTTGCCAAAGGCGACGAGGCATTCTGGGTCAGCGTCGAAGAACGGGCAAAAGCGCATGGTCTTGCCCCACATTTGGCCCGCGCCTTGCGGCTTGCTGCCCGGCTTTACGGTACACCTGTTTCGCAGTCTGTTGCCGGAGTCGGGCAATTCTCTGACTGGATCCATGAACGCCGCCTGCTCGCGCGCGACGGCTGGGGACGGGAAACGCGCAAACTGACCCGCCTGATATTCTATATTCGCTCTCACTGGCTGCGGATGCCGCCGCTGATGCTCGCACGGCATCTGTTTGTGAAGTGGCGCAAGGGGCAGGGGGCTGCATGACATCACAACTGCAATCAGACTGGCATAAGCCGCTGTCCCGTGGCATGGGGCGGCAAGTCATGTTTACGGGAAAATATCAATGACCACTCGACCTCTCGCCGCAATCATTCTGGCCGCCGGTCAGGGCACCCGGATGAAGTCCGAAACCCACAAGGTTCTGCATCCAATCGCGGGCAAACCGATGCTGCATCACTTGCTGGACACAGTGGACTCTATCGGTGTGGAACGGACCGTGGTCGTGGTCGGCGCACGTCGGGAGCAAATCGAGGCCAGTGTCGCAGATCGTCAGGTCGATATCGCTGTGCAGGAAGACCAGCTCGGCACAGGCCATGCCGTGGCGCAGGCCCATGACGCCCTCGAAGGCTTTGCGGGAGACGTGCTGATTCTCTACGGCGACGTGCCGATGGTCAGCGCTGCAACGATGGAACGGATGATAGCGCGCCTGAACGACGGCACCGATCCCCGTGCAGTGGTCCTGGGGTTCCGGCCGAACGATGCCGGTGCCTATGGCCGGATTATTGCCGATGACCAGGGCGAAATCGCCAGGATGGTTGAGTATAAAGATGCCAATGACGCCGAACGCGCGGTGAATCTGTGCAATAGCGGGCTGATGGCCGTGCGGTCGACCGATCTCTTCATCTTGCTTGACCAAATCAGCAATGACAATGCGGCGGGCGAATATTATCTCCCCGACATCGTGATGCTGCCCGGCCAGCACAGCGCGGTTATCGAGGTTGATGAACCGGCGGAAGTGGCGGGGGTCAACAGCCGCAGTGAACTGGCCGCCGTCGAAGCCGAATGGCAGGCGCGTCGTCGCGAGCAGGCCATGGCCGATGGTGTGACCCTGATTGCCCCGGAAACCGTCTGGTTTTCGCATGATACAGCCGTTTCTTCAGATGTCGTCATAGAACCCAATGTCATTTTTGGACCAGGCGTATCCATTGCATCCGGTGCGACCATATTCGGTCACAGCCATATCGAGGGGGCAACTATCGGGGCGGGGGCCAAGGCGGGTCCCTTCGCACGTCTGCGTCCCGGTGCCGTGCTGGAAGAAGGGGCAAAAATCGGCAATTTTGTCGAAATGAAGAAGGCGGTGCTGGGCAAGGGTGCCAAGGCCAGCCATCTCACTTATCTCGGCGATGCCGAAGTGGGCGAGGGCGCCAATATCGGTGCCGGCACGATCACCTGCAATTATGACGGCTATTTCAAGTACAAAACTACCATCGGCAAAGGCGCTTTCATTGGCAGCAACAGCGCACTGGTGGCGCCGGTAAATATCGGTGATGGCGCGATTGTCGGGGCCGGAGCGACAGTCACCAAAGACGTGAAAGCCGGAGATCTGGCATTGGTGCGCCCCGAGCAAACCGCGAAAAAGGGCTGGGCCGACCGGTTCAACGCGGTGAGCGCGAAGAAGAAGGCCGGGAAGTGAAGCGGAAGTTTCTGTTTGTTTGCAGTCAAAACAAATGGAGAAGCCCAACCGCCGAGCAGATCTTTTCAGAACGAACAGATATTGACGTCAGCTCAGCCGGCACCAACAATGATGCTGAAAACCCCCTCGATACTGAGCAGGTCGAGTGGGCCGACGTCATCGTGGCAATGGAGCGCCAACACCGGACCAAGATTCAGCAACGTTTCAAAACGGCCATAAACGGCAAGAAAATCGTCGTGTTGGGCATTCCGGACAACTACCGTTTCATGGACTCTGATCTCATTAGATTGTTGAAGGAAAAAATGCGCCGTCACTTTCCCAATTGACATGATATCATGATATGATATCACCATATCATGACTCGCATTCTTGCAGATCTCTCGGAAGATGATGTCCAGTGGCTCGACGCGCAGGCGGTGGGGCAGGGGACGTCGCGGGCGCAATTGTTGCGCGATGCCGTGGCGGCGTTCCGGGCGGATGCGTCCAAACAGGGGATCGAGAAATATTTCGGGATTTGGCGCGACCGGCGCAGCCCGCAGGATCCGGTCGAGTGGCAAAGGCGGGAGCGGGCTTCCTGGACCCGGCCCTGGGATCCCGATTACTGGGATGTCCGCAAGGAATTTCCCGATCTGTTTGATGCTGATGATGACCGCGAAGCCGAGCGTTATCGCCGGAAGCAGGCCTGACGCACATGAACGAAGCGGTTTTTGATTCCAACATCCTGTTTGATGCACTCAATGACATTGGTCGTGCCAGTGTCGAGCTGCAGCGATATGACCGGCGTTATATCAGCAGACTGACCTGGATAGAGATTTTGACCAAAGCCCTGCCCGATGACGGCGATCGCGCGGAAGAATTCCTGTCCTTTTTCAATGTTATCGAAGTCAATGAAGAGATCGCCCGTCGCGCCGCTCTGCTGCGCAGTGACCGGCGGCGGCTGAAGGCGATGGATGCCGTTGTTCTCGCCTCCGCCCAGCTCACCGGACGGATCCTTATCACCCGAAACAATCGCGATTTTCCGGCGGAAATGCCGGGAATTCGCATCCCCTATACTCTCTAACCGGAAAGCCCAGAATCTATGTGTGGAATTATCGGAATTGTTGGCAAGGAAGCTGTCTCGGATCGTCTGGTCGACGGTCTCAAACGCATGGAATATCGTGGCTATGACAGTGCCGGTGTTTGCACGGTGGAAAACAGCCAGCTGATCCGCCGCCGCGCCGAAGGCAAGCTGTTCAATCTGGTCAATGTGCTGAAATCAGATGATGCACCGGGCCATACCGGCATCGCCCATACGCGCTGGGCCACCCATGGTGCGCCAACCACATCCAATGCCCATCCGCATGCCACCGGCGAAGTCGCGCTGGTGCACAACGGGATTATCGAGAATTTCAAGCCGCTGCGGGACGAGCTGATCAAGCGCGGGCGGCAGTTTGAAAGCGAAACCGATACCGAAGTCGTTGCACATCTGGTCAGCGAGCAGGTAGAAGACGGGAAATCTCCGGAAGAGGCGGTGCAGGCCGTGCTGCCGCAGTTGCGCGGGGCCTTTGCGCTGGCCATTGCTTTCCGCTCCCATCCCGGTCTCTTGATTGGAGCTCGGCTTGGTTCACCGCTGGTTGTTGGCTATGGGGACGGAGAAACCTATCTCGGCTCCGATGCGCTGGCTCTAGCACCACTGACGCAGCAGATCTCCTATCTCGAGGAAGGAGACTGGGTGGTCGTGACCGAAGATGGTGCCACCATTTATGACAATCAGAACAAGGCAGTGGAGCGCGAAGTGACGACGTCGGGGGTTTCTGCAGCGACGATCGAAAAAGGCCAGTACCGGCACTATATGCAGAAGGAGATTTTCGAGCAGCCGACGGTGGTTGCCCAGACGCTGCAAAGCTATATCCGTCCACTGGAGCAGCAGGTGGCGCTGCCGCAGATGGGTTTTGATCTCGAAAGCATCAAGCGGATCACCATCGTGGCCTGCGGCACCAGTTATTATGCCGGAATGGTCGCCAAATACTGGTTCGAGACATTCGCGAGGGTGCCGGTCGATCTCGATGTGGCCTCGGAGTTCCGCTATCGGGAACCCGTGCTGGAACCTGGCGGACTGGCACTTTTCATCTCGCAGTCGGGAGAGACGGCCGACACATTGGCAGCCTTGCGGCACAGCAAGGAGAATGACCAGAAGATCGCCGTAGTTGTCAACGTCCCGACCAGCTCGATGGCGCGGGAAGCGGACCTGTTGTTGCCCACCCATGCCGGACCGGAAATCGGAGTGGCGTCAACCAAGGCCTTCTCCTGCCAGCTGGCGGTTCTAGCCGCGCTGGCGGCGCATCTGGCGGTGGTGAAGGGCAAGATGTCGCGCGAAGAGGAAATGGACGTTGTCCGCCATCTGACCGAAGCTCCGGCAGCGTTGAATGCGGCACTGGCCTATGACGAGGCGATTGCCGACATGGCGCATCTGGTCGCTCCGGCCCGGGACGTGCTGTATCTCGGCCGCGGACCGGACTATCCACTGGCTCTGGAAGGCGCGTTGAAGTTGAAGGAAATCAGCTATATCCACGCGGAAGGTTACGCATCAGGCGAAATGAAGCACGGGCCGATTGCGCTGATTGACGAGGCCGTTCCGGTCATCGTGCTGGCTCCATCCGGTCCGCTGTTTGAAAAAACCGTGTCAAACATGCAGGAAGTCCGAGCGCGGGGTGGCAAGATCGTGCTGATCTCCGACGCTGACGGTCTTGCCGAAGCCGGCGAAGGCTGCATGGCGACGATAGAAATGCCCCGCGTCCATCCGCTGATTGCACCGCTGGTTTATGCTGTACCTGTGCAGCTTCTGGCCTATCATGTTGCCGTGGCCAAGGGCACCGATGTCGATCAGCCCCGCAATCTCGCGAAATCGGTCACGGTGGAGTAGTCATGTCCAGCAATCCTTCCATTGTCGCCGTCGAGACCGCTGGCGGGAAATTTCAACAGACGGTCAAGGTCGGCCAGCACGAATTTCTGGCCGACGAGCCCGTGTCGTTTGGTGGCCTGGATAGCGGGCCGTCACCCTATGATTTGCTTCTCGCCGCGCTCGGCAGCTGCACCTCGATGACCATGAAAATGTATGCGGATCGCAAGGACATACCGCTGGAGGGCGTGCACATAGAACTGGAGCACAGCCGGGATCATGTGGAGGATTGCCAGACCTGCAACAATGACGACAATCGCATCGATGTGATTGACCGGTCGATTACCATCCACGGGAATCTAACCGATGAGCAGCGCGAGAAACTGATGGAGATTGCTGACAAGTGCCCGGTGCACCGGACCTTGCAGAACCGGATCGATATTCACAGCACGCTGGTGCGCGAATGATCCAGATTACCGGTGGTTGCCATTGCGGAGCCGTGCGTTTTGAAGCGGATGTATCGCCTGAGTCCGAACTTTTGGAATGTAATTGCTCAATATGCGCCAAAACCGGATTTCTGCACCTGATTGTTCCCCAAAGTGATTTTCGTCTGCTGAGCGGGGAGGGTGACCGAACGCATTATCAGTTCGGCAGCAAGCAGGCGGATCACCTGTTCTGCACGCATTGCGGAGTCAAAAGCTACTATCAGCCGCGTTCGCATCCGGACAGCTGGAGCATCAATTACAACTGCCTCGATGATGGGCATGGACTGAAACCGCGCATTCGCAAGTTTGACGGGCAAAACTGGGAAAAGGCAAAGGCTTCTCTCGACGCTACGGATTGACGGACCGTTGCCGTCAGGCGTATAGGAAAACGCGCTATCGAAGGGCGGCCAGTCGGGTCGCCTTTTCTGTTTGCGAAACGCCGGCAAACCCCGGCCATCAAAGGAAAAGATGATGACGATTACACCTCTCATGCCCGTTTATCCCCGGTGTGGTTTTCGTCCGGTCCGAGGCGAAGGAGCCTGGCTGATTTCCGAAGATGGCAGCCGGGCGCTGGATTTTGCCAGTGGTATTGCGGTGAACCTGCTCGGACATGGCCACCCGCATCTGACCCAAGCGATTCAGGAGCAGGCAGCAACCTTGATGCACGTGTCCAACCTTTATGGCAGCCCGCAAGGTGAAATCTTTGCGCAGCGCCTGGTCGACACCACTTTCGCGGACACGGTGTTCTTCACCAATTCCGGTGCGGAGGCGGTGGAGTGCGCGATCAAGGCCGCGCGCGCCTATCATCAGTCGCAGGGCAGTGACCGGTTCGAGATCATCACCTTCAAAAACGCCTTTCATGGCCGGACGATGGCGACGATCTCCGCGTCCAATCAGGAAAAAATGCATCATGGCTTTTCGCCACTGCTGAACGGCTTTCGCTATGTGGATTTCGACGATCTCGAAGGTGCCAAAGCCGCGATCAATGAAAATACGGCGGCGTTTTTGGTGGAGCCGATTCAAGGTGAGGGTGGTGTCCGCCCCGCATCCGACGCGTTCATGAAAGGCCTGCGCGAACTGGCGGACGAGCATGGCATTTTGCTGGTGCTTGACGAAGTGCAATGCGGTGTGGCCCGGACCGGCGCGCTTTATGCGCATGAACTTTACGGCATTACGCCGGACATCATGGCCAGTGCCAAGGGTATCGGCGGTGGTTTCCCGTTCGGCGCCTGCCTCGCCACCGAGGAAGCCGCCCGGGGCATGGTCGTGGGAACGCACGGATCGACATATGGCGGCAATCCGCTGGCCATGGCTGCCGGCAATGCGGTCTGGGATGTTGTCGCCAATGACGAATTTCTGGAACATGTCCGGACTATCGGGGAAAAGCTGCGCGCGGCTATTGAGCAGTTTATCGGCAATTATCCCGACCTGTTCACGGGTGTCCGCGGCAAGGGCCTGATGCTGGGAATCACCATGACGCGGGAAACACGTTCTTTCGTGGCCCATTTGCGCGACAATCACGGCCTTCTGACGGTTGCCGCCGGCGACAACACGCTCCGTGTCCTGCCACCGCTCAACATTGATGAAGGCCATATTGCGACATTTATCGAGAAGCTCTCCGCGGGCGCTGCCGATTATGAGGCACCGGAGTCATGACCCGGCATTTTCTGAACCTCTCTGACGCCGGTGGTGATGCGGTCGCGGCAATGATCAATGACGCAATGGATCGCAAGGCGGCGCGCAAAGACTGGCCGAAAGGCAAGGCCGATGCGGATGCGCCGCTGGCTGATCACGTTCTCGCAATGATATTCGAGAAGAGCAGTACGCGGACACGGGTGTCTTTTGACATCGGGATCCGGCAACTGGGCGGCACCAGTATCGTGATGGACAGCGGCTCGATGCAGCTGGGCCGCGGGGAGACCGTGGCTGACACGGCCCGGGTCCTGTCCCGCATGTGCGATGCCATCATGATCCGGACCGACGATCATGGGAAGATCGAGGAACTGGCAGAATATGCGGATGTGCCGGTAATCAATGGTTTGACCGATCTGTCCCACCCTTGCCAGATTGTTGCGGACCTTCTGACTCTTGTCGAGCATGGCAAGGCATTGCCCGGTCTGGAGGTCGCCTGGCTGGGAGACGGAAACAATGTGCTCAACAGCATCATTGAAGCGGCGGGCCTGATGAAATTCAATGTGCGTATCGGCTGTCCGGAAGGCTATGATCCGGATAGCAGCTTCATCGCAGCGGCACAGAATGCCGGGGCGGGCGTCACGATTTTTCGAGATGAGGCCGAAGCGGTGGCCGGAGCAGATGTCGTGGTGACCGATACCTGGGTGTCCATGGGTCAGGAGCATGTCCACAATAAAATGGCGGCGATGATGCCGTTTCAGGTCAATGACGTTCTTATGGAACAGGCAAAACCTGACGCGCTGTTTCTGCACTGTCTTCCCGCCCATCGCGGGGAGGAAGTCATGCCGTCGGTGATTGATGGCCCGCAATCGGTGGTCTGGGATGAGGCGGAAAACCGGATTCACGCGCAAAAATCAATCCTGCGATGGGTGTTTGGTCAGATCTAGTGGCAGACGTCTCGTTCATTGACCGCAACCTGTCCTTTGCCATTCCTGCCAAACATTGCCGGGGCAGGGCGGTGCGTCTGGGACCGGCACTGGATGATATCCTGACGGCACATCGCTATCCGCCGCAGATCCGGGCGGTGTTGGCAGAGGCGGTTTGCCTTACCGCCATGCTGGGTGCTTTGCTGAAGCACGAGGACGCCCAGCTCACCATGCAGGCGCAGACCGAGGCCGGGGTGATCAGCCTTCTCGCCTGTGACTATAAGGACGGCGGATTGCGTGGCTATGTGCAGTTTGATGCCGAACGTCTCGTGCAACAGCCGGTGGAACCCAGTCTGATGGCTCTGTTCGGCAAGGGATATCTCGCAATCACGTTCGATCTGCCGGCTCCGCAGGGGCGAAACCAGGGGATTGTGCCTCTCGAAGGTGCCAGCCTGACCGAAGCGGTGCAGAATTATTTCGTGCAGTCCGAGCAATTGCCCACACTTGTGCGGGTGGCGGTGGATGATAGCGGAGAAAATATCACGGCGGGCGGTTTGCTGGTGCAGCACCTGCCCGAAGGCGAAGAAGGCCGCGAACGCCTGCACGTCCGGATGGATCATCCGGAATGGGAACATGTCGAAATCATGGCCGGGAGTGTCGAGCCGTCGGAACTGACGGACAAAAACCTCCCGATGGCGGACCTGCTGTGGCGTTTGTTCAGCGAGAGCGACGAAGTGAGGGTTTTGAGCGGTAAACCGTGTGTTAAGGCTTGTCGTTGTACAGATGATCATATTCGGGATGTCATTGCGAGATTTCCGAAAGAGGACAAAGAACATATGGTAGGAGATGACGGAACCATCTCGATCGACTGTGCGTTCTGCAGCAAGAAGTTCAGTATTACGGCTGCAAGTCTGAACAATTAGAAGCATGCGAAGGGGGCATCCGGCGCAACAACTGTCCAATCTGTCCAATCAAATGCCGCAATTGAGCGCGATAAGTGCCATATTCGTCGGGTATCGGATGATTCTCGAGGCGGAAACCCGAGGTACAAAACAGGAGTAAGAGCAATGAAAGGTACAAAAATGCTGAAGTATTTCGGCGCGGTATCCGTGACTTTCTTTGCTTTTGCGGCCTCTGCACCTGCTCAGGCTCCTGCTCTTGCCCTGCTCGACGGACTGCAGAAAGGTCAATGGACTCTGAAACCCCGTGGCAGCACCGGTGCCGGACAGCAGCTATGTCTTGGTGATCCGGCGATTTTGCTGCAGATTCGGCATGCGCAGGAAAGTTGCTCCTATTATGTGATCGAGGATCGGCCTCAATCCGTTCGGGTGAGTTACAAATGCGGAGGAAGCGACCATGGTGTAACCACCATTCGTCGCGAATCCAGCCAGCTCGTCCAGATCCAGTCACAGGGTATCAAAAATAACGCGCCTTTTTCCTTTTCAGTAGAAGGCCGCCGTACCGGATCCTGCTGAAGACAGCCGGGCACCGGGACTGCTTTAACAATTTCTTAACCTTGTTCATTTAGCAACAACTGCATCATGCGATTGCATGAATTCCTCCCTTTATGGCTTGAACTAGAAGCCAAACTGGGCCGCTTTCCTTTCGAAAGACGGCCCATTTTTTTTGCACAGGCAATTTGGTCTTCGCGCAGAAGGCTTGCTTCCCGGCAGGAAGATGACTAGCGGGGCGAACCATGAGCCAGGTTCGGAAAACAGCCATCATCCTTTTGTCAGGCGGTCTCGACTCGATGGTCGCCGGTGCGATCGCGCGCGAGCAGGGCTATGACATCGTTGCGCTAACTGTTGACTATAACCAGCGGCACAAAATCGAATTGCAGTCTGCGTTGCAGATTGCCGCAGAGCTGGGTGTCGCCGAACATATTGTCCTGCCGCTGGATCTGAGCCGGTTCGGGGGATCGGCGCTGACCGATGACATTGCCGTACCGAAATCCGGCGTCACCAATGACATTCCGGTCACTTATGTGCCGGCGCGAAACCTGATTTTCCTGTCACTGACTCTCGGGCTGGCGGAGGCCCGTGATGCGCGGGATATATTCATCGGCGTCAATGCGTTGGACTATTCGGGTTACCCCGATTGCCGGCCCGAGTTTATTGAAGGGTTCGAACGTCTGGCCGATCTTGCGACCAAAGCAGGAGATGAGGGCAGCGGTTTCAATATCCGCACGCCTCTGCAGTTCATGACCAAGGCAGATATCGCCAAAGAGGCGCACAGACTCCAAATCGACCCGGCTCTCAGCTGGTCCTGCTATGACCCGGCCGAGGGAAATCTGCATTGCGGCCGCTGTGACAGTTGCCGATTGCGTCAGAAGGGCTTTGAGGAAGCGGGAATTGCTGACCCGACCCGCTATGTGTCATCGACATGAATTACGCGGTAAAAGAAATGTTCCTGACCTTGCAGGGCGAAGGCGTGCATGCCGGACGCCGGGCGGTGTTTGCCCGCTTCGCCGGATGCAATCTGTGGTCCGGTCTGGAGAAGGACCGGGCGAATGCCGTTTGCAGATTCTGTGATACCGATTTTGTCGGCATGGACGGGGAAGGCGGGGGGCGCTTTGCCGATGCCGATGCTTTCGCGGACGCAGTGGCCCGGCTCTGGGGTGATGAAAAAGAACGAAGGTTTGTCGTGCTCACGGGCGGGGAACCGATGTTGCAGGTTGACGCGGCGTTGATTGATGCGCTGCATGACGCCGGATTTGAAATTGCGATTGAATCCAATGGAACTATCGCTGTGCCTCGCGCCATTGACTGGATTTGCATTAGTCCGAAGGCTGGCAGCGAAACGGTGCAAAAGACCGGAGACGAACTCAAGCTGGTCTGGCCTCAGTCCGGAAGTGACTGGGAGGAGATGGAGAATTGGGACTTTGCCAATCTGCTGATCCAGCCGATGGATGCATTGGGAGATCCTGTCGTCAGCGAAGCCAATGTCCGGTCAGCGATCAAATTTGTCCAGCTGAACCCGAAATGGCGTCTTTCACTTCAGACACACAAGATCCTGGGGCTGGCCTGACACTATTCGGAATCGGCGTCCGACGAGTCTTCCTCCGATCCTTCGTTCTCTGCCACGTCGGTTTCTTCGGAACTGGCGGTATCGACATTGGTCATGTCATCGCTGATGGTTCCGTCGATAACATCGACCTCGTCCATGCGGGTTTCAGTGACTTCGTCGGATTCGGGCAATTCGGCATCATCGGAACAGGCAACGAGAAAGAGACTGGTAGCCAGGATGGCGGAAGCAGTTTTGATAGACATGTGATATCTCTTTTTATGGGATTGCTGGGCGGTATATTATGCGATTGCCTCGAAAAAGGAAGGCGCGGTTTTTTTGAGGGCCTCGTCAAAGTCGGACATTGTTGCCGCGATTCCCAGTTGATGCAGGCTGGTGACCGGAAACTCGCTGATCCCGCAGGGAACAATGCCGGAAAAATGGGAAAGGTCAGGGTCGATGTTTACCGCAAACCCGTGCATCGTCACCCATTTCCGGATGCGAATCCCGATCGCGCCGATCTTGGCTTCCTGGCCATCCGGCGTATCACACCAGATTCCGACACGGCCTTCCACCGCGCGGCACGCAACGTCAAATTCCGCCAGCGCGGCAATCACCCAGTTTTCGACCGCGTGGACAAAATTCCGCACATCCGACTGTCGGCGCTTGAGGTCTAGCAGGACATAACCCACGCGCTGACCTGGTCCATGATAGGTGTGCCGCCCACCGCGTCCGGTTTCGAAAACGGGAAACTGGCTGGAGAGCAATTCGTCTGGGTCGGAGCTGGTCCCGGCCGTGTATAGCGGTGGATGTTCCAGCAGCCAGATCAGCTCGGGTTGCTGGCCGCGCTGAATGGCTGCATTGCGCTCTTCCTGCTGCAACACGGCGTCGGGATATTCAATGGTCCCGGTGCTGGTTCGCCATTCGATTTCTGCTTGTGCCGTCATCGCTTTTTTTCGTGCACTCTTCATATCGTGGTGGCAATAGGACTCTGCAGGAAAAATGACCAGAAGGCAGATGCTATGAAGTTGAATTACATGGAATGCTGGAACGGTGCGATGGCTTTGCTGAAAGAACACAAGGAAGCCGTTCTGGCCATTGCCGGGGTGTTCCTGTTTCTGCCATCCGTTCTGCTAGCTCAGTTTGTCGGTGAACCCAATGTTGAGGGGCTGGTTGATCCCGATGCCATTCAGGCAGCCAATCTGGCCTTTTTTGCGGAACACTGGCTGGCATATCTTCTGATGTTTGTCGTGACCGCAATTGGCAGCCTTTCAATCTACCGGCTGCTCAGCCCCTCCTTCACTGGTACGGTCAGCAACGCGCTCGTCCAGGCAGCGGCACTGGCCGTTTTTTTCATTGCCACAAACATCCTCGTCGCCCTGCTGATGGTTGGCGGCCTGTTCCTTTTTATTGTGCCGGGTCTTTATCTGTTTGGCAGGCTCGCAGTCGTTCCCATGGTGATCGCCGACGAGAATGAGCGAAACCCTGCAACGGCTTTGCAGAGAGGCTGGGCAGTGACCAAGAACAATGGATGGTCGACTTTTTTCTTTCTGCTGATCATCCTGATGGTCGGCCTGGTAACATTGATTGTCTTTGGTGTTGTGATCGGCCTTGTCCTCGCTCTGGTTTCTGGCGGTACCGGATGGCCTCTGGCGCAAAATATCCTGTCCAATATTCTGGGAACCGGGTTTCAGATCTTGCTGCTGGCCAACGTCGCATCCGTTTACCGGCAACTGACCGGCAAGGGTACCAGTGTAGCGGAAGTGTTCAGCTGATCAGGGGAATGTGCGGCGCGGCATCGCGGGGCAAATGACCGGTCAGTCTCGGGTCCGCCATCATTTCCAATTCGCGTTTATAGGCACTAAACCCGGATCGCATATAAAAGGGCAGGGCTTTGGGAGAGTCAGCTGTACAGGTATGCAACCAGACGCGTTGTATGCCTTTCCGCCAGGCTTTTCGGAGTGTTTCCGACATCAGCCACCGGCCGTGACCACCGCCAGCCATCTCGGGCACCAGCCCAAAAAAGGCGATCTCGCACTGACCGCGCTCACGGAAATCGAGCTCGAGCATCCCGACGAATCTGTTTCCCTCCTCGACAATATAGATGTCGACGTCCGGATGATTAATTTGTGTGAACAGGGTGGCTTCATCCATGTACAGCCGTGAAGCCCATAGCCAGGGTTCGCCAACCTTGCGAAACAAGGAGAGATAGTCTGCCGCTGCCGGTGCAGGCCAGGATACAAGCTGCAGATTCGATTCGATATTCTCGATTTCCGGCTTCGCGGTCATCTCCAGATAGGTCACGACCATCGGGATCTGGTCGTTCGGCACAGCAATGGCGCCAGGGATATCGGGCTTCAGGTCCATTTGGCTTCGGGTGGCAGGCTCATGAGAATCGCATCCACATTGCCGCCCGTCTTCAGTCCAAACGTGGTGCCGCGATCATAGACGAGGTTGAACTCGGCATAGCGTCCGCGCCAGACCAGCTGCTTCTCTTTTTCTTCCGGTGACCACTCCATCTGCATGCGGCGGCGGACCAGTTTCGGAAAGATGTCGAGAAAGGCGCGGCCAACATCCTGTGTAAAAGCAAAATGCCGGTCGAACTCGTCGTCGGAATTCAGCTCCAGATGATCATAGAATATGCCTCCGACACCCCGATGCACCTTGCGATGGGGAATGTAGAAATAGTCATCGGCCCATTTCTTGTACTTGGGGTGATAATTCGGATCATGCGCATCACAGGCCTGTTTCAGGCGCCCATGGAATTCCGAGGTATCTTCTTCATATTCTATAGGCGGGTTCAGATCGGCTCCGCCGCCAAACCAGCGTTTGGTCGTGCAGAGGAAACGTGTGTTCATATGCACCGCAGGGACGTGCGGGTTTGCCATGTGCGCAACCAGGCTGATTCCGGTTGCGAAGAAATGCGGGTCTTCTGCTGCTCCGTGAATGGACTTGGCGAATTCTTCACTGAACGTGCCGTCGACAGTCGAAATATTGACTCCGACTTTTTCGAAAATCTTGCCCTTCATCAACCCCTGGGTTCCACCACCGCCAGGCGAGCCGTCCGGATTTTTCCGTTCCCAGGGAATATAATCGAAAGCCGCGGTGCTTTCGGCTTCCCGTTCAATCGCTTCAAACTCCGCGCAGATGGAGTCGCGCAGTTCCCGGAACCAGGATTGTGCGGTCAGTTGCTGCTGGTCAAGAGTCTTGTCTGTCATTCCGGAAACTGTCCTGTTTGATGAAGGGCTTCGCCTAACGCCATGCCATTGGCAACTGCAAGGTTTAATGATCGCATGCCGGATTTCATCTTTATGGTGATTCTCTCGTTTGCACGTTGATGTACATCATCCGGCACCCCTGCGCTTTCCGAACCAAAAAGTAGGATATCATTTTTACGAAAGACAAATTCGTGCAGGGGGTGGCTCGCTTTGCTGCTGAGCAGGACGATCCGAGCTGATTCTGGAGTGATCTGATTGAGAAAGGTCGACCAGTCTGCGTGCCGGGTGAAATCCGCCTGATCAAAATAGTCCATTCCGGACCGTTTCAAGCTGCGATCGCTGAATGGAAATCCGCAGGGTTCAATGATATCGACAGGAACGTCCAGACAGGCGCAAGTCCTTAAGATAGTTCCCAAATTTCCCGCTATGTCGGGTTGGTACAGAGCCACTCTCATGATGAGTAAAACATGTGGCGATTTATAAACTGTGGTCAATCACAAAATTCACTGTTGGCAAACCGGTATTGAGACGGCTATCAGGCGCGCAATTTACTGCCTTTGTCGCCGCGACTCAAAACTGATTGAGCGTTGACACATCATCTGGCAGATGGGGACTGAAACAAATTAGAGGCGCATTTGCATGGCGACGGTTGATACTGGAGTTGAGACAATGGACCCATCAGGGTCTGGTGATGGCGAAGACGGTGTTCGTCGCCGGGACTTTATCCACATTGCGGCAGTGAGTTTTGCCGGTGCCGGGGCGGTGGCTACCGTGTTCCCGCTGGTCAACCAGATGAACCCCAGCGCCGATGTTCTGGCCCTTGCTTCAACGGAAGTCGACATTTCTGCCATCGAGCCCGGTCAGGCAATCAAAACCAGCTGGCGGAAGCAGCCTGTTTTCATTCGGAACCTGACAGAAGCTGAAATAGCTGATGCGAATTCGGTTAGCGTCGATGAACTTCGCGATCCGGAATCGCTGGCTGATCGCACATCTGACGGCAAGGAAAACTGGCTGATCACTCTAGGCGTCTGTACCCATCTCGGTTGTGTGCCACTCGGCGCTGCGCAGGGTGAGGTCAAAGGCGAATATGGCGGATATTTCTGCCCGTGCCACGGTTCACACTATGATACCGCAGCGCGTATTCGCAAAGGTCCGGCACCGACCAATCTGGAAGTACCGGAACATGAATTTCTAACTGATACAGTCGTGAAGATCGGCTAGAGGCACCAGAATATGAGCTTTCCTTGGGCAAAAGAATATACTCCGACAACCGCTTTCGGGCAGTGGATGGACGAGAAGCTTCCAATTGGTCGCCTTGTCTATAACAGCCTTGGTGCGGGCTATCCGACGCCGCGCAATCTCAACTATATGTGGAACTTCGGCTCGCTTGCCGGTATTTTCCTGGTGGTTCAAATTGTCACCGGCATCATTCTGGCAATGCATTATGCGGCCAATGCGGACATAGCCTTCGATTCCGTCGAGCATATCATGCGCGATGTAAATGGCGGATGGATGTTCCGTTATGCGCATGCCAATGGCGCCAGCTTCTTCTTCATCGCCATTTACCTGCATATTGCCCGTGGCCTTTATTACGGGTCCTACAAGGCACCGCGCGAGATGCTGTGGCTTCTCGGTGTGGTGATCTATTTGCTGGCCATGGCGACGGCCTTCATGGGCTATGTTCTCCCCTGGGGTCAGATGAGTTTCTGGGGTGCCAAGGTGATTACCGGCCTGTTTGAAGCCATTCCGCTGGTCGGCAAGCCGATCCAGGAACTGCTGCTCGGCGGATTTGCGCCGGACAACGCCGCTCTGAACCGGTTCTTCTCGCTTCATTATCTGCTGCCGTTTGTCATGGCGGGTGTAATCATCATGCACATCTGGGCACTGCATATCCCGGGCTCAAACAACCCCACTGGTGTGGACGTGAAGGGCAAACAGGATACGGTACCGTTCCATCCCTTCTACACGGCAAAGGACGGTTGGGCACTGGGTCTGTTCCTCATCTTCTTCTGTCTGATGATGTTCTTCCTGCCCAACGCGCTTGGCCATGCGGATAACTATATTCCGGCCAATCCGCTTTCGACACCGGCACATATCGTTCCGGAATGGTATTTCTGGCCCTGGTACGCGATCCTCCGCGCTTTCACATTCGACTTCCTCTTCATTCCGGCGAAGCTGCTCGGTGTGGTGGCCATGTTCTCGGCCATATTGGTCTGGTTCTTCCTGCCCTGGCTGGACACCAGTCCGGTTCGCTCGGGAACCTATCGCCCGAAGATGCGCGTGGCCTTCTGGATCCTGATCGTCGCGACGATCATCCTGTTCATCTGTGGCGGCGCACCAGCCGAAGAGCCCTATGTCATGTTGAGCCAGGTCGCAGGCGCTTACTATTTCGCCTATTTCCTGATCATCCTGCCATTGCTCTCACGGATCGAGAAACCCCTTCCGTTGCCCAACAGTATAACTGAAGCTGTGACCGGCAAGCCGCTTGAAAAAGCCAGCTAGAATTTTTGAGGATTTGAACAAATGGTAAGATTTTTCGGCATTTTGGTTGGCTTGTTCTTCACCGGATGGCTGCTTGTGTCCTTCGTTCTGGGTGCCAAGGAGTTTATCACCAACCCGCCTGAGAAAGCGGTCTATTATGACTATCATCTGGATCCGAAGGAAGTGTCCTTTGCCAGTGACGGCCCTCTGGGCAAATTTGATCGCCAGCAGCTCCAGCGTGGTTTCCAGGTCTACAAGGAAGTGTGCGCGGCCTGCCACTCGCTGCGTCTTGTCGCGTTCCGCAACCTCGCCGAACTTGGTTACAATGAAGATGAAGTGAAAGCGATCGCGGCCAACTGGATCATCGAAACGCCGGATATTGATCCGGCAACTGGCGAAATGTCGACACGGCCTTCCTTGCCGGCTGACAAGTTCCCGATGCCATTTGCCAATGATGTTGCTGCTGCGGCTGCCAACAACAATGCCATTCCGCCTGATCTTTCTCTGATCACCAAAGCGCGGACTGGTGGCGCACCCTATATTTATTCGCTGCTGACTGGCTATCAGGAGGCACCTGGAGATCTTCCGGATGCTGCCAAGCCTGGCCCGGGGCTGCATTACAATCCCTATTTTGCCAATCTGAACCTGGCGATGGCGCAGCCCATTATTGCCGATGACCAGGTGGCTTATTCGGATGGTACCAGCGCTACGATCGATCAGATGTCGAAAGACGTGACGGCATTTCTGGTCTGGACAGCTGAGCCCAAGCTGGAAGAACGCAATCAGACGGGCTGGGCAGTGATCGCATTCCTGATCATCGCAACAATCCTCGCGTTCATGTCCTACAAGTCGATCTGGGCAGATGTGAAAGCCGAGAAGAAGAAAAAAGCCTGATCGGCCTTTAGTCTCAGAATTTCCATAAAGACCCGTCCTGATGGCGGGTCTTTTTTTGCCTAATGTTCCAGCACCGATGCGACGGCCTTGTGCCAGCCTTGCAAACGCAATTCTCGAGACTGGGAGGAAATTTGCGGTTGGCTTTGGGACAATCCGGAAATCATGACGGACGCATCTTCCAGAGAGTCATAGATACCTGATCCCACAGCTGCCAGCATGGCTGCGCCCAGTGCGGTCGTTTCAAAAAATTCCGGCTTCTCGACGGGGATATCCAGAATGTCGGCCAAATCCTGTACCATCCAGTCATTGGCGACCATCCCGCCGTCGATGCGCAGGCTCTTCCAGTTCGCTCCATCCGCCGCAAATGCGGTTTTGAGATCGTGACACTGATAGGCCATGGCTTCGAGGGCGGCCCGAACGATATGTGCCTTCCCGGATGCAAAACTGAGACCCGAGATGGCCGCCTTGGCATCGGCTTTCCAGTGCGGTGCACCCAGTCCTGACAAGGCCGGCACGATATATACCCCGCCATTACTATCAACGGAGCGGGCCAGTTCCTCGCTTTCGCCGGCAAATTCGATCAGTTTAACATCGTCCCGCAACCATTGCATGAGACTGCCAGCGACAAAGACTGAACCTTCCAGTGCATAGGTCCGCTTGCTGCCAATCTGAAACAATATTGTTGAAAGCAGCCGGTGCCGCGATTTCGGTGCGGTCTCGCCACTGTTCGTCAGGATGAAGGCGCCGGTGCCGAAAGTCGCCTTGGTATCACCCGGCCGCAGGCAGGCCTGGCCGATGGTAGCGGCCTGCTGGTCACCGGCTGAACCGCAAATGGCTATCGGTCCGCCAAATAGGCTGGAGGAAGTGGTGCCCAGATCACCGGCGCAGTCGGTTACTGTGGGCAAGGCCTTGCGTGGAATTCCGAACATTTCGAGGAGACTGTCATCCCAGTCGTCCCGATCAAGTGGCATCAGCATGGTGCGACTGGCATTTGTCGCATCGGTGACATGATCGCCGCCGGTCAATCGGAAAATCAGGTAGGACTCGATGGTCCCAAGCGCCAGATTGTCCCCGGCATCCCGCAATTCCGGCCAGTTTTCCAGCATCCAGCCCATTTTGCTGCCAGAGAAATAGGGGTCGAGCAAAAGGCCGGTTTTTGATTGTATCTCTTCTTCCAGACCCTTTTCGCGCAATGCATCACATGTCGCAGCGGTACGGCGATCCTGCCAGACTATGGCCCGGCAAAGGGGCTCGCCTGTCCGTTTGTCCCAGGCGACAACGGTTTCGCGCTGGTTGGTGATGCCGATAGCCCGGATCTTTTCGGCTCCGCCTGCCTGCTCCACCATTTTGCGACAGCAGCTCAGCGTTTTGTCCCAGATTTCTGCTGCATCATGTTCGACCAAACTCGGCTCCGGATAATGTTGGGTCAGTTCTTCCTGCTGGGAGCCATGCAGCTTGCCGTCAGCACCAAACAGCATCGCGCGGGTGGACGTTGTTCCTTCGTCGATGACCAGTATCTGCCCGCTTGCCATATGCATGCTCCTTTGTAGCGTGACAGGCTAAATCGTGACTTGCAAAAGGCAAGCAAAAGCAATCAGTTCCGATTTTATTGCACCGCAACATTGAACATCGTGCAGGAAGCTATATGACGTCAGGCATGTATGATCTAGCGATAATCGGTGGCGGCATAAATGGCGTGGGAATCGCCCGCGATGCTGTGGGTCGCGGGCTGAAAGTGCTGCTTGTTGAGCGCGATGATCTTGCCTCTCACACCTCTTCAGCCAGTACCAAACTGGTGCACGGGGGATTGCGCTATCTCGAACATTACGAGTTTAGTCTGGTTCGCAAGGCGTTGCAGGAAAGAGAAGTGCTGCTCCGTGCTGCGCCGCATATCATCTGGCCGATGCGGTTCGTCCTGCCTGTGGATGAAGGTATGCGCCCGGCCTGGTTTTTGCGGTTAGGCCTGTTTCTGTATGACCATCTGGGGTCACGGTCTCTTCTGCCGGGAACAAAGAGCCTGAATCTGCGCAAGGATGAGCGGGGATACCCCTTGCAGGAGCGTCTCAAAAAGGGATTTGCCTATTCCGATTGCTGGGTTGAAGATGCCCGGCTGGTTACTCTCACCGCTCGCGATGCGGCCGAACGCGGCGCAGATATTCGGACCCGGACAGAATGTACCGGACTCACACGCGGGGACAAACACTGGACCCTCGCTTTGCGTTCGGAAGAAGGCTCTGTTGAGGAACAAGCGCGTGTCCTTGTGAATGCCGCAGGCCCCTGGGTGGATCCGGTCACGGCGCTATATGACCAGAGCAGCAATGCCGCCAAGTTGAGGCTCGTGAAAGGGAGCCATATCGTGGTTGCCCGCAAATTCGAAGGCGATCACAGTTATATATTCCAGAACAAGGATGGCCGTATCGTTTTCGCCATTCCGTATGAAGGGGATCATACGCTGATCGGAACCACGGATCAGCCATGGAACTATGATGAAGGACCGGCCAGGATCAGCGATGGCGAGATCGATTATCTCTGCGCCGCGGCGAGCGAGTATTTCAAGGAACCCGTGCGGCGTGATCATGTCCAGTGGACCTATTCCGGTGTCCGGCCATTGTTTGACGACAAAAGCCAGTCGGCTTCCACTGTAACGCGGGATTATGTCTTTGATTATAACGACCAGACAGGTGCTCCTGTATTGTCGGTATTCGGCGGCAAGATCACCACCTATCGAGTGCTGGCCCGACAGGCGATGAAAACGCTCAAGGCTGCATTGCGCACCGAAACGGATGATTGGACTCGTGACGCACCGCTGCCAGGAGGCGGTTTTCCGCCAGAAGATTTCGAAAAGATCTGCGGGAATTACCAGGAGCGGTGGCCGTTTCTTCCCGAAAGCCACATTGTCCGTCTGGTCAGAGCCTATGGCACCGACACCGGCAACATCCTGGCAGGAGCCGAGTCCGAGGCAGACCTTGGGACCTGTTTCGGAGCGGGTTTGTACGAAACGGAGATCAACTGGCTGATCCGGCATGAATTTGCCCGCGACGCTGAAGATATCCTGTGGCGTCGATCAAAGCTTGGACTGCACATGACAGACACAGAGCAGAAGGCGGTGGAAGAGTGGTTTGAGCAAAGAAACCGCGTTTCCGCTTCTCCGGAAACCGTTTCCTGATTGACGCGCGCCATCGTCGGTGGCAATAGCGGCGCTGCTTCCGGTGGAGGCGCATCTTTTGGAGATGGGCGGGTGTAGCTCAATGGTAGAGCAGAAGCCTTCCAAGCTTACGACGAGGGTTCGATTCCCTTCACCCGCTCCAGTCCACCATTCAACCATTCTATAGCCTCCTTTGTTCCCCTAAGTCGAACTTCGGCGCGGGATAACGGCAGTCAAACCGTCCGGAGACAGGTTTTAGCCGTCTTCGATAACCTCCTCTATGTCCGCAAAAGCAAGACCCGATTGTGCTGGATTTACAGGCAATGGCCCTTGTCCACAGGCGATATTTGCGTAACATATTACCGAGGGGAGAGGGGATGCATTCAGTCATTTATGTGAGCAAGGTTGCGGATCAGTTTGATGAAAGGCAACTGGAGGATTTGGTGGATCAGGCTGCCGCCATCAATGCCAAAAACGGTCTGACCGGCATGCTGGTCTATAATGGCAAGAACTTCATGCAGTTGCTTGAAGGCAAGCAGCGGAGAGTCGAACAAACGCTGGAGAGAATCGCCCGGGACGAGCGGCATAGCGATTTGGTGGTGATCCGTCAGCTGGATGACCGTCCACGCGAATGCCCGGACTGGTCCATGCGCAGTTTCACCGTGCCCCTCACTGTTCCCGGCTCCGCTGATGTCGTCGCACAATCATTGCCCGAGGGATTTGAGATGGACTCACGAGCAATTTTCACCAGTTTTGCATCCATGGCATAGAAAACCGGCAACGGATGTTGCTCAGGCCTACTCCGGCTTAATTCTTCAATATCGGCGGCACCCGAGCTTTCCTGACACTGTTCTGGCAATCAGGCCCCGAACTATCGGAAATCTCGCAAAATAATGGATGGTGAGATCGCGGATAATCGGGAGAAACTTGCTGTCCGATTGGTACAAGGGCGTGAAGATACTGCTCAGCATCTGGTATAGGATTACATGAAGCAGCCGGGACTTTCGGTAGGCTCGGGCGACATCCTCCATGGTCTGACCTCTTGCCATTGCTTTTGCGAGCGCCGCGGCATCCATTAATGCCATGTTTGCACCTTGGCCAAGTTGCGGACTGGTACAATGCCAGGCGTCACCCACATGAAAGAGGCGTTGACTGCTTCTCATTTGACCAGTGCGATGAGAATAGACCGCCATGGTGAGAGCATCGACAGATTCGATCTGTGAAACAAATGGTTCCGCTTCGGGCCACAATTGGCAGAACCTCGACCGGAACATTTCGATTCCCGCCGCCCTTGTTCTGTCTACTTCTTCCGGCCGCTCCGACCAGAAAACTGCTGCGCCGGGATTGCCTGTCGCGGGATTGATTCCGACGGGCATGATACCGGCCATCTTGTCGGCCCGAGAATAGCGTTGATCAAGGGCATTCGGCAGGATTTGACTATCCGGGGGTATATCGACCGTCGTCCAATATGCGCCAAATTTCAGTTTCTTTGTCGCTCCCCTTGCAAGTGGACTGTTGGCACCGCTCGCATCGACCAGTATATCGAAACCATCGCCAGGCAGCTTGTCTTTGAAGATCGGGCTTATGGCGGAGGCTGTTTCCTGAACATGGGTCAATTCGCTGTCGACGACAATCGGGATTCGTTGGTCGATGACTGCATCCATTAGGGTCTTGAACAAACTGGCCCGGTGAATTCCCAGGGCGGGAGTCCCTTCGCCGGTATGTGCATATTTCATATCGAGTGCCCGGCGGTATTTCGTGACGGAAATACCGTGCAGTTTGGATACAGGACTCCCAAGTTCCCGAATTTTGTTCAGCAGGCCGAGATCCGCCAGTACCTCTTGTCCGGATGGCTGGATCAGCAGGCCAGAACCGATTGGGCGGGGTTCTGCAAATCTTTCAAACAGAGTGACCTGGTGTCCTTGCCGGGCCAATAGCAAGGCTAGGGCCATGCCGCCGGGGCCGCAGCCAACAATTGCAATTTTGTGAGAGGGGAGCGCCAAGCTGGTACCTTTGGACAATAACCGGATTGCTGCCGCATCCTGCCCTCTTTTAAGCGGCAAGCCGTTCGATCTTCAACATTTCAATTCGTTTTCTGCAGGGACCCGCGCCGCGGCCCAATCGTCTCCAAAGCTGTCATGGTGATGAATGCCAGCGTCTTATTGATACAATTTGCGACATTTTTTGTCGAAACTGACAAATTCGGACGACAATTGCCCCCTAGAACCGAATGCATGGTGATCCGGAGGGATCGCTTCCCTGAATGGACTGAGTATTTGAACAAACAAGGATGAACGACATGAAAAAGAAGTTTCTGATTTCCGGAGCCGCTGCGGTACTTTTGGCTGGTGGCGCTGCATATGCAGCAGGGCAGCATGGTGGCATGCGGGCCGATACAAATGGTGACGGCAACATTTCGCGCGCTGAACTGACAGCGTCGATCGAAAAGCGATTTGCCAAAATGGATGTGAATGGTGATGGCCAGCTGTCAAAAGCCGACCGCGAAGCCCGGCGGGCCCAGAAATTTGCGGAAGCCGATGCCAACGGTGATGGCGAGATTTCGCAGCAGGAACTGGAAAATGCCCGGGCAGCGCGCAAAGCCAAAAGATTTGCTCGTGCGGATGCGGACGGTAATGGCAGCCTGAGCCAGGAAGAGATGAAGCAGATGCGCAAAAAACGCGGCGGCAAAGGCATGCGCGGTCGTGGTGGCAAGGGCATGCGCGGCATGATGCGCCAGGCTGACACCAATGGCGACGAAATAATCAGCAAAGCGGAATTTGAAACGGCTGCCATTGCACGCTTTGAACAGGCAGATACCAACGGCGACGGCATGGTCACCAAGGAAGAACGCAAGGCAGCCCGCGAAGCGCGCAAAGCCAATCGGAATAACAGAGGTGGTTAATCCCTGAACCTACTCTGTTGTGAACGGGTCGTCGGTTTTCCCCCTCCCTGAAAAACCGGCGGCCCGTTCCTTTTTTTACTGGCTGTGTTAGGCAAGTGACATGAACGAAGCTGCGCATATCTTGCTGGTTGATGACGAAGCGTCATTGCGGGAGCCGTTGGCAGAATATCTCGTGAAACAGAATTTTCGGGTTCAGCAGGCCGCCGATGCTAGCATCGCGCGGTCTTTGCTCAACGCTTGCGATTTTGACATTATCCTGTCCGATATCATGATGCCCGGTGAAGACGGTCTCAGTTTCTGCCGGCATGTCCGCGAGCGAACCGACATTCCGGTCATATTTATCAGCGCCAAAACCGAAGAGACCGAACGTATCATTGGTCTGGAGCTGGGTGCGGATGATTATATCACCAAGCCATTCAGCCCCCGGGAACTTGTTGCCCGAATCAAGGTTGTTCTTCGCAGAGCAAATGCCGGTGGGCCGAAAACGGCGACGGGTAACGGCGCCGTGTATCAGTTCAGTGGTTGGACCCTGAAAACCGATCAACGCAGCCTGCTCGATGAATCGGGCGTCAACGTGCCCTTGTCCAGCGGCGAATATCAGCTGTTACTGGCTCTGTTGTCACGGGCAGGTCACGTGCTTAACCGCGACCAGCTGCTCGACATGACGCAGGGCAGGGAAGCCCATGCCTTTGATCGTGCCGTAGACAATCAGATCAGCCGGGTGCGACGCAAGATTGAAAAGGATCCGAAAAACCCGGAAATCATCAAGACGGTCTGGGGTGGTGGATATGTTCTGGCAGGTGCCGTGACGCTGCTATGACACGGATATTGCCCAAAAGTCTGGTGGGTCAGCTGTTGTTGCTGATCGCCGTCACACTCCTGATTGCCCAGGCGTTCAACATTTTCCTGCTGTATCGCGGGGCACAAAATCAAAGCCTGTCTGAAGCATCTGCAGCGGCCGTCGCCAGGATTGTTGGTGAAATGGAACGGATGACGGACGCGCGCTATGAAAAGTGGCGGGAGCGACGGGAGAGACGGTCACGGCGTGGCCGCGGGGTTGTTCCGATGATATCCGAAACCGCACCAGTCGTGCCAGATTCCCGAAAGTTGCAGGTCGTTACCGAGCGAGCGGGACAGGCCTTCGTGAACATGGGGCTAAATATCCGGTCAGTGAAAGTTTACGAAACCGCACGATTGCCGACAATATTGCAACGAAGCGTTATTGGCGTCGGGCGAGGGCGTCGGCTGACGGCAGAGATTCGTCAACCAATGGGAGGCAAACCGGCACGACCGCCGGTGCGCGGATTTGTCGTGGTGACGGCGCAGATGGAAGACGGCAAATGGATCAGCGTGGCGACTGCGTTGAGAGACCGTGGCATTCGTGCAATGCGGCCGCTTTTGATCCAGACGGTCGTACTCTACCTCCTTTTGCTGGTCCCGTTGATCTGGATCGGTCGTTATATCTCCGGGCCACTGCAGAAATTAACCAGGGTCGCCAATGACTTCCAGCCGGGCGCCAGGGAAACGGTCCCCGAAAGTGGTCCGCCAGATACGCGGCAACTGATATCCGCCTTTAATGCCATGAATGGACGGGTCGGCGCGATGCTGGATGAAAAGGACGTCATGCTGGGGGCCATCGGCCATGATCTGCGCACGCCGCTGGCAGCTTTGCGTGTGCGCATCGAAAATGTTGCCGACGATGTTGAGCGGGAACGGATGATTGCGGGTATTGAGGACATGGACCGGATGCTGGATGACATTCTGTCCCTGGCGCGACTTGGGCGGTCGGCAGAACCCATGGAAGCTACGGATATTTGCGCGTTGATCGAAACGGTCGTGGATGAATTTGGCGATCTGGGTCAGGATGTCTCATTCGAGCGTGGTGAGCGGCATGTGGTAAAGGTGCAGGAAGTCCTGCTTCGCCGGGCTTTGCGCAATCTTGTCAGCAACGCGATCGCTTACGGGAAAAATGCCACCATATCTGTGGACAAGTCTGGTGATCATCTGTCCATTCATGTGGATGACTCGGGTCCGGGTATTCCGGATGATCAGATTGAATCGATGTTTGATCCGTTTTCACGGGCCGAAGAATCGCGCAGTCGGGCGACTGGTGGATCCGGACTGGGCCTGACCCTCGCGCGATCAGTTGCCCGGTCTCATGGCGGCGATGTCAAGCTGCAAAACCGGTCGGAAGGGGGCCTGCGAGCCTCTATCGTTCTGCCTGCAAATTCCCGGTAAGGAAAGCTCAGCTGCCGCTGGACACAATTTTGCGCCACAGTCTGTAACCCTTGTAGACCAGAAATATGCACAGGGTCATGAGCAGCACGGCAATCACCAGGGCTACCACCGGGTTCGTGAATGCCAGGACCAGGAGTCCACCTGCCGCGATATCCTCGCCGGTCGAGACGACAGCGTTGCTGACGGGTTCCGGACTGGTGTTTACCATCGCCCGCGCACCGGCCTTTGCACCGTGACTCATCAGCGCAGCTCCGCCGCCCAGCAGGAAAATGATGACCTGCCATGCGGGATCGCCGGCATCGACAACAGCCAATGCAAGCAAAGCGCCCCCCAGCGGTCTGATCACCGTGTGGATAGTATCCCAGATACTGTCGAGCCACAGGATTTTATCCGCGAAAAACTCGGCAATGGCACCCAGTGCGCTGATGCCCAATACCCAGGGATTGGCCAGGGCATCCAGCATTTGCAGATTTTCCGGCAAGCTGATCCATTCCAGCCGCATGGCGAGACCGGTCACAAAAACAGTGAGATAAAGCCGCCATCCGGACAACAGGCTGACACTTCCCGCCAGACCTAGTAGTTCCACAATACCCATTGGAACGGGTTGCCACGAAAGACCGGGCTTGGCAAATTTTCGGCTCAGAATGCTTTTGGGTGCCAGAAGAGGAAAGGTTTTGCATTGGCCGAAATTGCTATGCATATGAAGTTATGACCGAAAATTCATCCAGCAATCAGACCCCCGCTACAGATGCGCTGACTGGCAAGCCCATGCCAAAGCCTATTCCCGCATCAACTCTGATTATTTTCCGTGATCAGCAGCCGGGCAAAGCGCCGGACCTCCTCATGGTGGAGCGGTCTGCCAAAATGGCCTTCGCAGCTGGCGCAGCCGTATTTCCGGGTGGTCGCATCGATGAGGCCGATTTCGAAATGGCCCGCGATCTGGGCCATGCCGATATCGAAGAATTTGGCGCACGGATTGCGGCGATACGGGAATCGATCGAAGAAACCGGTATAGCGGTGGCGGTCCGCGGTGATCTGCAATCCCGACGTGTTCAGGACGCGCGTGCGGCGCTGCATGAAGGGACAGGGATCTCGGAAATCTGCCGGCATATGGACTGGGAACTGGAACTGGAGAAATTGGTGCCGTTCACGCGCTGGTGCCCGCCATTCGCCGAAAAACGGGTGTTTGACACGCGGTTCTACATGATTGCCCACGAGGATCATGAAGCGGAGGCAACGGTTGACGAGACCGAGAATTACAATCTGTTCTGGAGCAGCGCGCAATCAGTACTGGAACGCGCAGATTCCGGGAAAGTGAAGATCATTTTTCCGACCCGTCGCAATCTTGAAAGACTCGCCCAGTTCGGTTCATTTGACGAAGCGGTTGATCACGCGGCTCAATATCCGGTGACGATGGTGTCGCCAACAATTGAGAAAAGGGGAGACACGGTGCATTTGTGTATTCCCGAAAATATCGGCTACCCGGTGACCTCGGAACCGATGGATGCCGTCCAGCGGGGATTCAAGGATCCGAAATGAAGGAATTGGCGCGCCCGACAGGAGTCGAACCTGTGGCCTCAAGATTAGAAGTCTCGCGCTCTATCCAGCTGAGCTACGGGCGCGCAAATCCGGAAATCCCTTTAGCTGCCTTTGCCCGGTGTGCAAACCGGGAATGGATAATGTTGGACAAATTATCCGGAATATGATCTCGCCGCCAGTGGAGAACATGTCTTGAGCGAACAAATACAACGCGCCACAGCGGCCAGCCAGAAAACCCACAGCTTTCGGTATTTCGACTTCGTGATGGCCGCTTTTGTGACCATATTGTTGTTGTCGAATATCATAGGAGCGGCCAAGCCGACCTACATCACCATTGGCGGCGAGCAATGGATATACGGAGCGGGGATCCTGTTCTTTCCGCTCGGCTATGTGATTGGTGACATTCTTACGGAAGTTTATGGTTATGCACGTGCCAGACGGGTGATTTGGGCCGGTTTTGGCGCCATGTTGTTCATGGCTTTCATGAGCTGGGTCGTCGTTTCCCTGCCGCCAGCTGATGGCTGGGAAGGGCAGGCCGCCTATGAAAGCGTCTTTGGCCAGGTACCGCGTATTGTGGCCGCCTCAATCATTGCCTTCTGGGCAGGGGAATTTGTGAACAGCTATGTGATGGCGCGGATGAAGGTCTGGACGCAGGGCAAGATGCTGTGGTCCCGGACGATTGGTTCGACCGTTGTGGGACAGGGTGTCGACAGCCTGATCTTTTACCCGCTCGCGTTCTGGGGCGTCTGGGAGACCTCCGCTGTATTGACAGTAATGGCCACGAACTGGTTGCTGAAGGTGTTATGGGAGGCGGTCCTCACCCCGGTAACATATATTGTCATTGGATGGCTCAAAAGCCGGGAAGGGGTCGACATTTACGACGAGCAGACAAATTTTACCCCGTTCAGTACCTCGACCTGAACCCAGCTCCGATCAGCTCAATGCGCCTGCCTTTTCAAACTGGCGGGCGATCAGCAGGAAGCCAATAGCGAAAAGCGGAATTGTCAGCGGCATGATCCAGCCCTGTGTGCCGATGAACTCGAGATACCCATCCAGGATGAGATAGCTGCTGAACTGGATGATAACTGCGATCAGGGAGAGCAGGGATAAACGCACCGCCAGACGTTTGCGCAGCAACAGCATGATTGCGGCGAAAAATCCGGCAAACACGGCAACAGCAAAAGCCGCAGTGACCCAGAATGGCTGCGAACTCAGCAGGTTTCGCTGCAATTCAGGCAAAGCGGCGAAATCTTCTGCGCTCATAAACATCTGTTGAAAATAAGCCGCAACTCCCAGTCCGTTCCAGATAAGTGCGATGATCCCGATGACCCAGAAACCTGCACTGGCTTTTTTCAGTTCTGACATATGTTTCCTTCCCCCGGACCTGGTCATTCTGAGCGCCATTCGGGAGGATTTCAAGTGCAGGTGAATCGCTGCACGTTTCTGCAAAAACGCTCGCGGTTTTCATGCTTTAAGTTAGAGTCGGACAATGAGCGATTTAAACAGGCCTGTGATCATGACCGCCAGCATGGGCAAGGAAGACTTTGCCTGGGCTGACGGACTGCGCCGACTGCACTTTCCACCCGAGCGAAACTTCCTGTCAGCTCATATCACGCTGTTTCATCACCTGCCTCCCCAGGCGTTGCCAGAGATACGCAAGGCTGTTTCGGATCTTTGCCGACACAATCCGAAGCCGGTCGCAGAACTGTCGAAGCTGATTCATCTGGGTCGCGGTGTGGCCTTTCAGGTGCGTTGTCCTGAGCTGGTGGAGATGCGAATGGAACTGGCCGAGATGTTTCATGGGTTGCTTGTCGCCCAGGATCAGCAGAGACCGCGCTTGCACATCACGGTTCAGAACAAGGTCACACCGGGCGAGGCCAAGGAGCTGTTGAAAAATCTGGAAGCGGATTTCGCCCCGCGCCCCTTCGAGATCACCGGACTCGCACTGCACTACTATATGGATGGTCCCTGGCGGGACATCGGCCAATGGCCGTTCCGCGGCCGCTAGACCAGGCCGACCTCTTTCAGCGGAATTTCCGGATTGGCAGCTTCATCCCGATCGAGGTTTAGTCCCTCGACCACTGCTTTGCGACCTTGCACATAATCTTTGGTCCGGTTCACACAATCCAGTGCGATGACCTTGTCATCCTTGAAGTACACAATGGAGAAACTGCGGTCATCGGGATTGCCACGGAGGACATGTTCATCATGCCCGGTCGATATTCCCACCGTTTGCAGTTTCAGGTCATACTGGTTGGACCAGAACCAGGGAACGGCATTATACTCGCATTCTTCGCCGACAATATCGAGGGCGGCGACCTTGGCCTGATCATTTGCGTTTTGTACCGACTCCAGACGGATCAGCGCGCCACCGGCAAAGGGATTGCTATGTGCCGCGCAATCGCCGATCGCGTAAATATTCTCAAGGCTCGTCCGGCAATGCTGGTCGACATCCACTCCGTTCCCGGCTGCAGCCCCGGCCGCGACCAGCGGTCCGGTTTCGGGGATGATGCCAATCCCCACGATAAACATGTCACCCGCCAAAGACCGGCCATCAGCGAGTTGCACCGCTGTTGCCATACCGTCGTCACCAGTTTCGAAAGACTCAACCTTGGCATTCAATTCAATCGTAACGCCTTGATTTCGATGTTCCTGTTCATAGAAGCGCGAAAGGGGCTCACCTGCAACTCTGGACAGAACGCGATTGAGCGACTCGACAACAGTCACGGTTTTTCCGAGTTTGCGGAGCACTGCTGCGGCTTCCAGGCCGATATATCCGCCGCCGATAACCACGACCTTTTCGACAGTTGGCAGAGCAGCCATGATCTTGTCGACATCGGCGCGGGATCTGACACCGTGAATATTGCGGGCCTGACTGCCGGGACAGTCCAGCATGCGGGGTGATCCGCCAGTGGCCCAGATCAATTTCCCAAAACTGACCTCCTCGTCCGACGTCAACACCACAAATCGGCCAGCAGGATCCACGTTGGCGACACGGCAACCTGTCAGCAGCTCGATATCCCGCTCGCCCCAAAAACTCTGCGGGCGAAGCATGATACGCTCAAATTCCTTGTCACCTGCCAGATATTCCTTGGACAGGGGTGGGCGTTCATAGGGAGGATATTTTTCATTCCCCATCAATCCAATGCTGCCATCGAATTTCTGCTGCCGCAACGCAATGGCTGCCTGCGCTCCGGCATGACCGGCCCCGACAATCAGAATATCGTAATGTTTCTTCATCACACGCCCCTCAATGCCTTGTCTGGCAAGGCGCCAATCGTTAGCGCGGATGCAGGGGCCGTGGCAAGCAGAAGCAGAAAATCCGCGCCAGCTTGTTGACCGATCCAGACGTGATGACTATAGCGCCGCGGTCCAGGAAATTTTGGAGCAACCTTCATTGCTTCCGGAGACTGTGGCGGAGTAGCTCAGGTGGTTAGAGCAGTGGAATCATAATCCATGTGTCGGGGGTTCGAGTCCCTCCTCCGCTACCAGTAATTCAGCTTTTGTTGCACAAAACAATTCTTGCGTGATCAGGTCCTTGTTGGCTGTTGCCAGACCCCTTATGTGATAGCTCTCTGGCAAGAGACAGATTCGTTTTGGAACAGATCGGAAAAGCACATGGCTGAAACACATCGCACAAAAATGTTGATCATGGGATCCGGCCCGGCCGGTCTCTCCGCTGCCATTTATGGCGCTCGTGCCGGTCTGGAACCGATCGTTGTGCAGGGACTGCAGCCCGGTGGACAGCTGACCATCACCACAGATGTGGAAAACTATCCCGGATATCGCGATGTGATCCAGGGTCCCTGGCTGATGGAAGAAATGCAGGCGCAGGCAGAAAAGGTGGGAACGCGGACGATCTTTGACACGATTGTGGATGTAGACTTTTCGAAACGCCCGTTTCGCCTGATTGGCGATGGTGGAGACATATATGAGGGCGATACGCTGGTCATAGCAACCGGTGCGCAGGCGAAATGGCTCGGTGTACCCGGTGAAGAAGAGCTGGGTGGCAAGGGAGTCTCTGCCTGTGCAACCTGCGATGGTTTTTTCTACCGCGGCAAGAAAGTTGTCGTCATTGGTGGCGGCAATACGGCTGTTGAAGAAGCCTTGTACATGACCAACCATAGCGACGATGTCACACTGATCCATCGACGCGACAGCCTTCGGGCCGAGAAAATCCTGCAGGACCGGTTGCTCTCCAACCCGAAAATCAGCGTGATGTGGAACAAGACCGTTGAGAAGTTCGTTGGTGGCGGTGATCCGGAAGGGCTGGTCGGTGTGGACCTGGTTGACACCCAGACGGGAGAAAAATCGCATCTGGCGGCTGATGGCGCTTTTGTCGCGATCGGTCATGCGCCGGCAACGGAAGTGTTCAAGGATCATCTGGACCTGATCGATGGCGGTTACATCGCGGTTGAACCGGGAACGCCAAAAACCGAGATTCCCGGGTTGTTCGCGTGCGGCGACGTGATGGATCATGTCTATCGGCAGGCTGTCACGGCTGCCGGGACAGGATGCATGGCAGCTCTTGACGCCGAACGCTTCCTGGCGGAAGAAGAATTTGCGTTAATGGCGGCAGAATAGAAGTTCAGGAGTCTATAGCTTTGACAGAAACTCCAGCAGCCGCTTTTCCAGCCAGGCTTTGGACTCCTTGTCGGCAAATCCATGTGAAGCTGTATCAAAACTGTGCAGCGCAAGATTGGATTTGTCCGTGACACGTGCATAGCGGGCGCTTTCCCAGCAGGCCATGAAGGCCCTGGCGGTCGTATCTTTCTCTGCAATCAGCAATTCACAGGGAATTTCGAGATTTGCCAGAGCCTCGCCAAGATCCAGCGCGAGTGGCGTAATCTCCTCTTTCTTGGCCGCCTTTTTCAATCCGCTGAACAGTTTTGCCAGATTGATCCGGCCCCTCAAGAGATCCGCATAGGTTCCGGGATTCTTCAGTCTCTGCCAATAACGCGCCCGAATAGCGGCTGCTGATGGAGGCGAGGGGGCATCCGGTTCCTGACCGGTTTGCTCGATTGTCCAGGGATTGGCGATACACAGGCCGTCTAGGCCAAGTTCCGCCTGAAACAGCGCCAATGCCGTCGACGCGTCACAATTTCCAAAACCGGCAAGCTTCTGGACCCGGGGGCATTTCTGGCACAAGAAGTCGGCCGCAGCGGCTATATCGTCCCGGGATCCGGCAAACCCCGCATTGGGACCCGAGCTGTCTCCGATTCCTCGCCGATCAAAACGCAGAACAGGGAAGCCGTTTTCCGCAATCTTCCTTGCAAGTTCCGCCATGCCACCATGTGCACCGGAGCGGATTTCATTGCCTCCGCTGACGATCAGCAAGCCGGTGGTTCCGGGTGCCGAGTCTAGCGTGGCTGCCAGATCGCTGTCACCGCAGGTAATCTGGTGCATGGATCGGCTCATGACCGGATCCATTCGCTGATATCTTGCGAAATGGCTTCTGCCAGTGCGGGATCGGACTCGGGTTCTGCCCGAAGCCACAACGCCGATCCGTCGATCTTGTCATCTGCCTCCTTGGGATCAGAATTCAGACGGATCTGCCGCACAGTCTTCAGAGTGTCTGGCGTTGCGGCCTGCAGTTCCGCGAACATACCGGGATTGATCGCATTTCCTGCGAGGTTCAGTGTCTCGTGGGCAGCCTGTTCGGTCAGGTCTGATATTGTCATGGTTACGCCCGCTTCCTTGTCTGACGCGACGCGTGTGCGCATCATGGTTCGGAGCAACCGTTGCCCGTCGACTGGTGTCAGGCGCCAGTGGGGCAAGTCCGGACCAACAGCATCGATCAGGCAGCCGCCCCGGACACCGGCCACGTAACCGAGATTGTCAAACGTTTCCAGACAGCGAACAAGTGCTTCCTGCCACATGGACAGGCTCGCCTGATCACTTGGAACAACGCTTTCGTTGGATCCGGGCAAGTCAGGAAAAACGCTTCCAATTCCCTGCTTTTCCAGCCTTCTCATGACGTCCACCAGAACCTGCCGCATGCGGTTCATTTCGTCAAAAAGTGGCGGGATCAACAGCAGCTGCTGTTCGCAACTTGCACCAGCAATCAGGCAAAATTCTTCGTGATCACGAAATGGGAAACTCGAAAATTCGAGTGTAGAGATCACTCAGCGACCTTCATTTCCGCGAAGGCGACGAGATTGCCAAATGTCTCGAACAGCTCGCCATCGACCTCGTCATCCTCGATCATGATGTCAAGCATGTCTTCCAGTTCGGTCAGCAGACCGGCAACAGCCATGCTGTCCAGTTCCGGCAAGGCTCCGAAAAGCTCGGTTTCCGCTGTAAAGCCGTTGACCTGTTCTTCGCTGAGTCCGAGAATTTCCCGCATGACGGAACGGACCGCAGCTTCCGGTGACAGATCCACATTTTCCGACATCAACAACCCCCGATTCCCGGTCAATCGCGCTTCCCTAATGCGAAGTGCGCCGTCGGACAAGGCCCGAGAGATATTGCTTCAAAATGGGAAACCAGGCCATTGGATTGTTGGGCCAGTACATTTCGAGCCGATATCTGGTCCGCACGGTATCCATCCAGTCCCGCTTGTAAGGATCATTGCCGGTTCCGAAGTCTACCAGATCCACATGATCGACATCGATAACATGCTGAAACATCGCGGCGGTCAGCAATGTTCCGGGTGAGGATTTTGTCGCATCTTCGAGATGGGCGAGCTTGTGGATCAGCGCTTCGCCATTTTCAACGGTCCACAATTGTGCCGCCACTGGCTGCCCTTCAATATAGGCCAGCCCCAGACGCAGACAGCCAGCATCGGACTCCTGTTTGGCCAGGGTTTTCAGGAATTCCGGGCTGCCTTCCTCGGGTTTCCAGCTATTGGCATATACGTGGAGATAGTCTTTCCAGTGCTCTTCGGTGAACTGGTTTTCGATACGTGTTGACACCAGATTCTTTTTGGCCTTGCGACGGACGGTATTGCGCAGCTGTCCGGGTCGTTCGGCCCAATAGCTGTCAAATGTCCGCCCCTTGACCGCCAGGACGTGATTGTCGTCCGCCTTGGATCGGAACGCGATCCAGCCGGCCTGTTCGAATGCTCTCTGGGTCAGGCTGGTGGACTGGTCCTCTTCCGGCATGGGAGAAAGCGTGATTTTGTGGGCAGAACCCCGGGCTTCTTTGGCAATGGCCGCCAGCAGAGCCAGTTTGGTGACTTCATCAAAATCGCCGGTGAAAACGGGGCGAAAGGTGAAATTGTACCAGTTGGCAAGGCCCTCGTATTTGCCGATGCCTGTTTTCATGAGATACATCCACGCTTCCGCTTCACCCTCGGAACTGCGAAAGATGACGGGCTGATGGTCGGAAACGCAGTATTTGTGCAGGTTGCGCACCCAGTTCAGACGATCAAACAGGGATTTCTGTACCGCCCGGTCCAGCTTTTTGCCAGCAACTGCTTGCGCCGACTGAAAATTGTCGTGATATTCACTGTTCATTGTTATCGTCGTGCTTGTCACAAATTTGCTCTTTTCCCCATAGGCTCAGACAGTTGAAACCTCAATCTGATAACCCCGCCTTTGCTCTCGATCGGCTTGCCGTCGCAGGCGATCCGGAATCGGCGGCACTGACGACGCGTGCGGGCAGCCTTAGCTACAAGATGTTAAATCATCGTGTGGGCCAGATCGCCAAGTGGCTGGAGCAGCAGGATCTGGATAAGGGGGATCGGGTAGCGAGCTGGTTGCCAAAGACAGAACTGGCCTGTCTGTTGCCGCTTGCGGTAACCCGGGCAGAAATGATCCATGTCCCGGTCAATGCCTTGCTGAAACCTGGACAGGTTGGACACATAATCGGGGACAGCGGAGCCCGGTTGATCATTACCAACACACCACGCGTCAAATCGTTGGGAGAGCTGCCGAACGCAACAGATTGTACTGTTATCAGTGACAAGGATCTGGAGCTGGCAGCGAAGGAAATTTCAGATCCGCTTCCTCCCAATGGTACCGATTTTGATACCGACAGGCTTGCGGCCCTGCTTTACACCAGCGGATCAACCGGCCGTCCGAAAGGGGTCATGCTGAGCCACGCCAATCTCAGCATCGGGGCGGTGAGCGTCGCCGAATATCTGAAGCTCGAGGCCGATGATCGCACGCTTTGCGTGCTTCCGCTCAGCTTTGACTACGGCCAGAACCAGCTGCTTTCCACCTGGATGGCGGGTGGATGTGCTGTTCCGCTGGATTATCTCACTCCGCGGGATGTCATCAAGGCCTGCATCCGGGAGGAAATCACGACACTGGCTGCTGTTCCGCCGCTCTGGGTGCAACTGGTTGAGCAGGAATGGCCGGAAGAAGCCATCGATTCGATGCGTCGCCTGACCAATAGCGGTGGCGCCTTGACGCCAGTGTTGGTCCGGCAGTTGCGTGAAATATTTGGTTCCAAAACAGATATTTATGCAATGTACGGACTGACAGAAGCGTTTCGGTCCACCTATCTTGATCCGCAATTGATTGATGCCAATCCGGCGAGCATGGGCCGAGCCATTCCGCATGCCGAGATCATGGTGATCGATGAACAAGGCGAGATTGCCGGACCTGACAAGGAGGGAGAGCTTGTCCATGCGGGGCCGCTTGTCGGGCAGGGATACTGGCAGGATCCGGAACGCACTGCGGAGCGATACAAGTCGGCTCCAGCCGGATCTCGCTACGGCGGAATGGCCGTGTGGTCCGGCGATACCGTCAAGCGCGGCAGCGATGGCCTGCTGTATTTCGTTGGCCGAACCGACAGCATGATCAAAAGCAGTGGCAATCGCATCAGCCCGTCGGAAATTGAGGAAGCGGCGCTGGCTTCCGGCCTGGTTGCCGAAGCCGTGGCGCTGGGCGTTCCCGACGATCGCCTGGGGCATGCCATCATGCTGTTTGTCCGGGGACGCAATGAGGATGGTGCCGGTGATACCCATGATCTTGAAACCTGGTTGAAACGGAATTTACCGAATTTTATGCAACCGCGCGATATTGTCTGGCTGAAAGAATTTCCCAAGAATCCGAACGGGAAACTGGACCGTAATGCCTTGAAAGAAGGGTCGTTTGCATGACGAAAATCAAGCCAGTCGGCCCGATTCCTGACGGATATACCTCCCTTGATGGCGAATTGTCAGTTGGTGGCATAAAGGCTTCGCAAATCGTTGATCAACATGGCTCGCCGGTATTCGTCTATTCCCGGTCCTTGCTGGATCAGCGCATGGCGGAGCTGAAACAAGCGATGCCCGAGCAGCTTGATATCCATTATGCGATGAAGGCCAATCCGTTCGCGCCGCTGCTAAAGCACATGGTTTCGGCTGCAGACGGGATAGATATCGCATCTGGTGGGGAGTTGGTGATGGCGCTGGCAGCCGGTGCCCGACATATCAGTTTCGCTGGTCCGGGAAAACGCGATGAAGAATTGCGTGCCGCCATCGAAGCGGGTGTCACCATCAACCTGGAATCGCCGACGGAATGCGATCGGGCGTTGCGCATTGGATCGGAATGCGGGGTGGCTCCGGTGCTGGCCATTCGCGTCAATCCCGACTTTGACCTGAAAGGGTCCGGCATGAAAATGGGCGGCGGCGCCAAACAGTTCGGAATGGACATCGAACTGGTCGCCGGTGAGATGGAAAAGATCTTAAAAGCAGGAGCCAAGTGGCGAGGTTTCCACATATTTGCCGGATCTCAGGCCTTGAAAGCGGATGCAATAATCGAGACCCAGATACAGACCCTGGAGCTGGCGGGCCGGCTTGCTGAAGAAGCCGGTGCGGCGCCGGAACATGTCAATCTGGGCGGAGGATTCGGGATCCCCTATTTCCCGGGCGACGAGCCTCTGGATATCACCAAAATAGGGGCGGCATTGGGCGAACGGCTCTCGAATCTTCCTGATATTCTGAAAAACACCCGATTTGCGATAGAGCTGGGTCGATATCTGGTAGGGGAGGCAGGTGTTTATCTGACCCGGGTCATCGACCGCAAGGTCAGCCGCGGCGAGACGTTTCTGGTCACCGATGGCGGATTGCATCACCAATTGGCCGCGAGCGGCAATTTCGGGACCGTGGTAAAACGCAATTATCCGGCAGCGATAGCCAGTAAGTTTGACGATAAACCTGAGGAAACGGTGTCAATTGTTGGATGCCTGTGCACGCCACTGGATCGATTGAGCGACAATGCCGAGATGCCCAGAGCGGAAGTCGGAGATATTGTCGCAATATTCTGTGCCGGAGCCTATGGCGCTACGGCCAGCCCGGCCAATTTCCTGGGGCAGGGACCTGCGGCAGAGATTTTGGTCGGATGATCGCTGGTCAGAGGCCGACCTCGCCGAAAAGGTAAAGATAATCTCAACCGGCTAATCCTAACGCTATCTTCACTATTTTCCAGCATAGCTTTCGCGAGACTTTGTGTGGTGTGGCCATTCCCAATGGAAAAAGGCGGCGCCTCGCAGACTGAACGCGAGGTATTGAAGATGAGTATAGCACTGAAAAAAGAGCTTTTTCTGAAGTATCTGTTGGGAACTGCTCTGGTGTCGCTGACCGTCAGCGGTTGCGCCGGCAATTCTTCCGGTGCCCAGTTGCCCCCGGCATCCTTCGTGTCGATGCAGGAAGGACCCGGCGAGGAATATGTCATCGGGCCACTAGACGAACTGACAATCTTTGTCTGGCGCAATCCCGAACTGGGCGCGAAGGTGCAGGTGCGTCCGGATGGCCGGATCACCACGCCGCTGATTACGGACATGCCCGCCGTCGGCAAGACGCCAGCCATGCTCGCCGAAGATCTGAAGCTGCAGCTGTCTCAATATATCAACGAGCCGATTGTGTCGGTCATCGTCAATAATTTCTCGGGGACATTCTCGCAGCAGATCCGCGTCGTCGGGGCGACGGAGAAGCCGGCATCGATCCCCTATCGCGCGAACATGACCCTGCTGGACGCGATGATTGCGGTTGGCGGTCTTTCCGAATTTGCCTCGGGTAATCGTGCCCGCCTGGTGCGCTTCAATCGCGGTACCGGTCAGCAGCAGGAATATGCATTGCGGATCGGGGATCTGCTGAAGCGCGGAGAAACCAAGGCAAATGTCATGCTGCGTCCCGGTGACGTCATCATCATTCCGGAAAGCATGTTCTGATTATCCGCATCTCCAATTCAAAGGATCATCCTGATCAATGAACGGTCTTTATGACGAAATCAGAATAGCAGTGCACAGCGTCTGGAACCGGCGCTGGATGGCGCTGGCCGTGGCCTGGGGCATTTGCCTGCTGGGCTGGCTGGTCGTTGCGCTTATTCCGAACAGTTACGAATCGACGGCGCGGGTGTTTGTCGAGATGCAATCGATCCTGACCGAAAAGGTCGGTATCGAAACCCGTGAGCGCAAAAAGAACATGGAACGTGTACAGGAAACCCTGGCGTCGACGATCAATCTGGAAAAGGTCGTCCGCGGTACGGACCTCAACCTGACAGTTGCCAGCGACCGGGAACTGGCCGGCAAGGTCGAAATGCTGCGCAAGAATATCGAGATCAAGTCCGAAAAGGACAATCTGTTTGAGATCACCGCGAAATCCTCCGCCAGCAATCTGTCGGATGCGGAAAACGCTAAACTCTCCCGCGAGATCGTCCAGAAAATGATCGACATCTTCGTCGAGGAAAATCTGTCTGGTGATCGCGATGAAACCAGCCAGACGCTGAAATTTCTTGATGCGCAGCTGGCCGAACGGGAAAAGGATCTGCAGGAAGCCGAGCAGAAACGCGTGGCGTTTGAAACCGAGAATCTCGGATTGCTGCCCGGCGTGGGGTCTATCAGCCAGCGTATGGAAGCCGCCCGGGCCGAACTGGGTCAGATTGATTCTCAGCTCGCCCAGGCATCGGCCTCACTTGCGGCCTTGAATGGCCAGCTGGCCGGTACGCCACCGACAATAGCAACTCCGGGTTTCGGCGGTGCAGGCGGTGGCAGTGCGCTGTCTCAGGCGCAGGGCAGGCTGGCTTCTGCCCGGGCGCGAGGCTGGACCGACAGTCATCCCGATATCATTGCTCTGAAAAAGGAAATTGCTGCGCTGCAAGCCCAGGGTGCCGGACGTTCCGGAGGCGGTGGTTTCCGCACACCCAACCCGGCCTATAGCTCGCTGCAGAGCATGCGCGCCGAACGACAGGCATCGGTGGCGGCGCTTCAGGCCCGCAAAAATGCATTGCAGGCCGACATGGCACAACTGGCTTCCAAACAAACGCTAGAACCCGGTGTTGCGGCCGAAATGGCACGCATCAATCGCGATTATGACGTGCTCAAGGACCAGTATGACAAATTGCTCGCCGACCGGGAGCAAATCAAGCTGCGCGGTCAGGTGGAAACGGAGACTGACTCTGTGAAATTCCGGGTCATCGACCCGCCATCCAGCCCGAGATCGCCAGCAGCGCCCAATCGGCCGCTGCTGCTTGCGCTGGTGCTGTTTGTCGGCATTGGCGGCGGCATTGGATCGGCTTTTGCCATGGGACAATTGCAAACCAGCTATCCTACCGCGGCCAAGCTGGAAAAAGCCAGCGGATTGCCCGTGATCGGGTCTGTTTCGCAAATTCTGACCAGCTCGCAGCGGATCCTGCGCAAAAAGAAAATGCGGCTTTTCTATGGAACGGGTGGCGCGCTTTTCGGTGTGTTCGCGCTGCTGATGGTCGTCGAATTTGTACAGCGCGGAATGGTGGCCTGAGGACAAGATATGAACAAGTACAAGCCTCTCAGCAAATCCGGAAGCCTTTTGGAACGGGCCGCTCAGGTCTATGACTATATGCCATCCAGTGCCGCTCCGCCCGCGAGCCCTGCACCGGAGATTTTGCCACCCGAAACAGCTGCGCCAGAACAGGCTGTGCCGGTTGTCCGTAAGCCGCATGACGGGCCCACCGTGATCGTCGACCGCGACAAGTTGCGCCAGGCAGGTTTTATCGTGCCAGACGGACCGGTTACCGGCATTTCCGAAGAATTCCGGATCATCAAGCGCCAGTTGCTGTTGGCTGCCAAAGGCAGTTCGCGTCATGGAGCGCTTCCGCATGGAGAGCGGATTTTGATCTGTTCCGCGCATCCGGACGAGGGCAAAACATTCTGTGCGCTGAATCTGGCCCTGTCGATTGCGGCAGAAAAAGACAATGAAGTCCTGCTGGTAGACGCCGACTTTGCCAAACCCAGTATCCTGTCCAGCCTGGGACTGGAAGGCAGCAAGGGTCTGATGGATGCGCTGGCCGATCCCGAATTGGCGGTAGAAAACTGCATCATCCACACAGATATTCCGGGACTCGCCATATTGCCGGCGGGAGACCAGACCAACGAAGATACCGAGTATCTGGCCTCTTCACGCACGGCCCAGGTTCTGGATCGCCTGACCCGCCACAACCCGCACCGGATTGTGATTTTCGATTCGCCGCCCGCTCTTTCGGCATCGCCGGCTTCGGTGCTGGCTACCCATGTCGGGCAAGTGCTGATGATTGTGAAGGCAGACGAGACAATCGAAACCGCGCTGCGTGACGCGCTAAGCCTGCTGGCCGGCTGCGATCACATCCAGCTGCTGCTCAATGGCACCAAATTTTCACCGACCGGAAGACGGTTCGGATCTTATTATGGATATGGAGAGTAACCATGGCCAAGCGTAACCATATGAATATATGGCAGTTTGGAGCGCTCGTTCCCCCAATGCTGCTGGTGGCTCTGGCCCCGGCTCAGGCACGCGACAGGAATGTGGATGTCGCACCCTATCTGGAAGTTCAGCAGGTTCTGGTTGCCGATCTCAACAATGGTACAGATGTGCTGACCTATACGTCGGTCGCCGCCGGTATCGATACGTCATTGCAGACCCGTCAGGCCGAAGCTCAGGTCAGTCTGCGTTACGAGCGACGCTTCTTTTACCAGGACAATATTGGCGATGACGATATCCTGAGCGGACTGGCCCGCGGCAGTGTCCAGGTCGTGCCCAACGCTCTGTCTCTCGAAGCTGGCGGGATCGCGACGCGCAGCCGGGTCGATATCCGGGGCGAAGCGCCTTCCAATACAGTGGGGGATTTTGACAACCTGACACAGGCCTATTCGGTTTATGCCGGTCCCTCGCTTGCGACAAATGTCGGTGCGCTGGATGTGACGGCCAATTACCGTGTCGGATATACCAAGGTCGAGGCAGACGATGCGATTGTTCTCGCGCCCGGACAGCCGGCGATCGACGTTTTTGACGACAGTGTCACCCATTCGGCCAATGCGAGCATTGGCATGCGCCCCGGACCGCTTCCGGTAGGCTGGACCGTCAGCGGCGGATATGAACGCGAAGACGCGGATCAGCTCGATCAGCGGTTCGAAGAAAAATATGTGCGGGCGGATGTGACTGTACCGGTTTCTCCAACGCTCGCACTGGTGGGCGGTGTCGGATATGAAGATATCGAGATTTCCGAACGCGATGCGTTGCGTGACGTCAACGGTGACCCGGTCATTGGCAATGACGGACGCGTGGTCACCGATCCGGCTTCACCGCGCCTGCTCGCCTATGATCAGGACGGCATTATCTGGGATGCCGGTGTTCTTTGGCGCCCCAGTCGCCGGACATCGCTGGAAGCCCGGGTGGGACGCCGTTATGGCAGCACCACCTATTATGGTAGCCTGGGATATCAGCCCAACGAAAATACGTCGCTTGGCATAGCGGTGTATGACACCGTTTCCGGCTTTGGCGGATTGCTCAACGACAATCTTTCCAATCTCGGAACCAGCTTCATCAGCAATCGCAACCCGTTGAGCGGAGAATTTAACGGCTGTGCGTTTGGACAGACCAGCAGTTTCTGCTTCAACGATGCCCTGCAATCGGCAGCATCCTCGTCTTTCCGCGCACGCGGTGTGAACGGGCAGCTGACATACGCGCGTGCGGGCTGGAGCACCGGAATTGGCGTCGGATATACGCGACGCCGTTTCTTCGCGGCGCAGACAGGCGGACTGGCCAATATCGATGGTCTGGTTGATGAGAATTACTATGCCAATTTCTTCATCGGCAAGGATATCAACGCGCGTTCGAGCTTCGATGCCAATGTTTATGCGAATTTGCTCGACAGCGGCTTTCCCGGAGCGGGTGAAGTCCTCGGCCTCGGCACCAACGCAGCCTATTATTATCAGTTCCTGCCAGGACTGCAGGGCACGGCAGCCGTCGGTCTCGACAGTTTCCATCAGGATGGCTTCGAGAGCGAGCTGACCGCATCGGCGTTGCTGGGACTGCGTTATGACTTCTGACAACAAATATTTTCGGACTGGTGGGAGAGCCACGGATGTATGAGAGTTTCTATGGACTGAGAAGTCGGCCCTTTCAGCTGACGCCGGATCCGCATTATTATTTTGAAAGCGTGACCCATCGCAAGGCGTTGTCCTATCTCGGATATGGCTTGGCACAAGGAGAGGGCTTTATTGTCATCACTGGTGATGTCGGTGCCGGCAAGACGACCCTGGTCGGCCACCTGATGGCGACGATCGACGAATCGCGCCTGACAGCAGCGAACATCGTCACCACAAAGCTCGACAGCCGGGATATCGTCCGGATTGCCGCAACGAATTTCCATATCGAAACTGACGGGATGGACAAGGCTCAGCTTTTGAGCGCGTTTGAAGAATTTCTTCACAGTGAGGCGAGAGCCGGACGGCGCTGTCTGCTGATCGTGGACGAGTCCCAGAATCTCCAGACAGATGCACTGGAAGAGCTGCGCATGCTGTCAAATTTTCAGCTTGGCGGACAGGCGCTGCTGCAGATTTTCCTGCTCGGCCAGCCCGAGTTCCGGGACAATCTGCAACAGTCGGATCGTCTTGAACAGCTCCGTCAGCGCGTGATCGCGCACCATCATCTGGAACCGATGGAAAAGGAAGAAATCGAGCCTTACATCACCCATCGTTTGTCAAAAAGCGGGTGGACCGGACGGCCGAAGATAACCTCTGATGTATTTCGCCTGCTGTACAGTGAAACGGGCGGTGTGCCACGCAAGATCAATACGCTGATGAGCCGGGTCCTGCTGATGGGTTCGGTCGAACAGGCCGAATTGATCGACCAGACTCTGGTCGGCCGCGTTCTGGCTGATCTGAACGGCGAAGAAGTGGAAATCGCCGGCGGTGTTCCGGAAGAGGAAATCGCCGCAGAGCCGCCAAAGAGCCCATTGATGGAAAAACCGGCAAAAGCTGTCGAACCGGAGCTGCCGCCATTGGCCTCGGCACCTCAGGAAACGAGCCAGCCCGAAGCAAAAATTGAGGAGCATGAAGTTGTTTCGCTCCGGTCGGTTGCCACCGAACCTGCGGAAACGGTTCCGCAGGCTCAGGAAAAAGTTGAGCCATCTGAACCGTCTGTTGCGCAGGTCGAGGCGTCTGCAGAAACCGCCGAAACTGCTCCATCTGCAGACACGGCCGAAGTCCAGGCTCTGGCTGAGCGGATCGCGCAACTTGAATCTCGGATCGACAGTCAGGAAGAAAATCTGCAGCGTATCTTGACGATGCTTGTGGATTGGGTCGAAAGCGATGTCCGGAGCAAGGAAAGCCATGTCAATACAGGACGCGCAGCCTGACTCTTTGGCGACTGCCGGCACAACTCCGGCTTTGCTGAATGCAATGTCGGTCGATATCGAGGACTGGTTCCAGGTTGGTGCCTTTGAATCGGTGATCGATCGCGCCGATTGGGATGGTCTCGACCACCGGGTCGAGCGCAACACCGATGCCGTGCTGGAACTCTTCGCCGAAACCGAAATTCCGGCAACTTTTTTCATCCTCGGTTGGGTTGCTGAGCGCTATCCCGCGCTGATGCAGCGCATTGTCGCGGCGGGCCACGAGGTTGCCAGTCACGGCTATGACCACAAGCGTGTGTTCAACCTGACGCCGCAGCAATTTCGCGATGACCTGGAAAAATCCCGCAAGCTTCTGGAGGACAGTTCCGGGCAAAAAGTAAGCGGTTACCGTGCCCCCAGCTTTTCCATCGACCAGCGCACGCCATGGGCACATGAGATATTGGCGGAACAGGGCTATAGGTACAGCTCCAGTGTCGCGCCTGTTCACCATGACCACTATGGCTGGACGGGATCGCCGCGATTTGCATGGAAGCCGGTTGCGGGTTCGGATCTCATAGAATTGCCGGTCACGACCGTAGCCGCAGGCGGGCGTGTGCTGGCTGCTGGCGGCGGGGGCTTTTTCCGTTTGCTGCCTTACGCATTGTATCAATGGGCGATTGGCAGAATGCACCGGGACGACGGGCGCGGAGCCATTTTCTATTTTCATCCGTGGGAAATTGATCCGGACCAGCCGCGCGTGGACAATGCACCGCTGAAATCAAAACTGCGGCATTATTCCCGCCTGAATGTCATGCACGCCAAATTGCTGCGCGTGGCAAAGGACTATCGATGGGGCCGGGTAGATGAACTGGCCAGTCTCGAGGCGGAGATGATGCGATGAATGCGCCTTTCTCGCCTGGATCCCTGAATTGCCGTATTTTGCAGAAGGAGAATCCGGAAGAACTGAACCGGATCGAAGCCTTTGTGGCAGAACATGCGGATGGTTCGCCATTTCATTGTCCCGCATGGGTTTTGGCGGTGGCGGAAGCTTGTCGCCATGAATGGTGCTATCTGTTGGCGGAAGACGGGCAGGGGGAGTTACAGGGCCTGTTGCCCCTGCACCTCATCCATTCCCCCCTCTTTGGCCGGGCACTGGTCTCCTCCGGTTTCGCGGTCGGCGGAGGCATATTGAGTCACAATGGGCAGGCCCGTGAAATGCTTGCCGATCAGGCCTGGAGCTTTGCCCAACGCCATAGCTTTCCCAGCGTCGAATTGCGCGGTGGACCAGCGCCCGATTCGCAATGGCAGGTCAAAGATGATGTTTATTCAGGCTTTGTCTGTGACCTGGCAGATAATGAGGACGCACAGTTGCTTGCCATCCCGCGCAAGCAACGAGCAGAAATTCGTAAGGGTCTGAAAAACGGTCTGACTGTCGAGATCGGAACCGACGAGCGAGAGCGATGCAATCACTACGCTGTTTACGCCGAAAGCGTCCGCAATTTGGGAACGCCTGTTTTTCCGAGAGCGCTTTTTGATACCGTTCTGGATCGCTTTGGCGCGGATGCCGATATCCTCACGGTGCTGGAAGGTGAAGCGCCCGTTGCCAGCGTATTGAGCCTTTATCACCAGGGAACGGTCATGCCCTATTGGGGCGGCGGTACCTGGGATGCGCGGCGGTCACGAGCGAATGATGTCATGTACTTCGCGCTGATGAACCACGCGCGCGAAAAAGGCTGTCGGAAGTTTGACTTTGGCCGCTCAAAACGCGGAACGGGGGCATGGTCATTCAAGAAGAACTGGGGATTTGAGCCGGAGCCGCTGTCCTACGCGGTACGGACGGCTGACGGAGAAGAAGCGCGGGACGTCAACCCGATGAGTCCACGATATCGGTTGCAAGTTGCCCTTTGGCAAAAGCTGCCGCTTTCTGTTGCCAATCGTCTGGGTCCGGTCATCGCCCGGGGTCTCGGCTGATGTCGGAAATCCTGTTCCTGTGCCACCGGGTTCCCTGGCCACCCAATCGGGGAGACAAGATCCGCTCCTTTCATGTCTTGCGGGCCCTTGTCGACATGGCTCCCGTCCATCTGGCCTGTTTTGCCGATGAAAATGACACTGTGCAGTCGGCTGAAGAGGTCGGACTGCGACTGGCTTCAAGCGAGATTGCGGATCAAACGACGCCGATGTGGCTGAACGGAATCAAGGCTCTGGCCAGCGGCAAACCGGTATCGCTGACCGCATTCGAAAGTCCCGGCATCAGGGAATTCGTTGAACGCACCATTGCAGAGCGGGACATCAGCTGCATCTTTGTGTTCTCCGGTCAAATGGCCCAATATATTCCGGACAGTTATGCCGGTCGCACGGTGATGGACTTTGTCGATGTCGACAGTGCGAAGTTCGAGAGTTACGCCAATAGCGGCAGTGGACCGATGCGGTGGGTTCACCGGCGCGAAGGGCGCTTGCTTGCGGCATTTGAGAAGAATATCGCTCATCGCGTGGATCATGCGCTGTTTGTCAGCGACGCAGAAGCGACGCTGTTTCGGAACCGATCCGGAATTACGTCCGGCAAGATACGGGCGATGGGCAACGGGATTGACCTGGATTTCTACGATCCCGCGAATGTTGATCCCGTAAGGCAAGAACCGGGCGCACCGATGATCCTGTTTACCGGGCAGATGGACTATCCACCCAATGTGGAAGCGGTGTCATCCTTTTGTCATGAGGCCATGCCCGGGATATGTCAGTCGCATCCGGCGGCTAAATTCATGATTGTCGGACGCGCACCGACCAAAGATGTGTGCGACCTGGACGGACTAAACGGGACCAGGGTCATCGGCGAAGTGGATGATATCCGCTCCTGGCTGAAAGCGGCCGATTGTGTTGTTGCTCCGCTCCGCATAGCACGCGGTATCCAGAACAAGGTACTGGAAGCCATGGCGATGGGGAAGGCAGTCGTGGCGTCGCAAGATGCGGCGCAGGGTATTGAGGCGAAAAACGGCCAGCACCTGTTGGTCGCGGGCTCGCCGGAAGAAGAGGCCGCAATGACAATCCGGTTGCTGACTGCTCCGGTTCTTGCCGACCAGCTGGGCTCTGCCGCCGCCACACTGGTCCGGAAGGAATATCGCTGGGCAGATCAGTTGTCGTGCCTTCCGGAACTATGCGGATTCAAAAAAGAACCCGTCATGGAGGCTGCTGAATGACCGGTGCCGTCATGCCTGTTGCTTCCGGACAGCCGCAAGGTTCGGAACGAAGCCAGCTGTGGCAGCCGCATCTCAGGATGCTTGGCGTGGCAGTGCTTGTAATACTCGGTCTGTTCTGGCGGGATGCCAGAGACATGGTGGTGACATGGTGGAATATCTCCACTTATAACCACTGTCTGCTGATCCTTCCGATACTGGCCTGGCAAGTCCACCAGCGCTGGCCGGAATTGCAGAAAACCACGCCGCATGTCTGGCTTCCCGGCCTCGCCTGGATTGCTCTGGGGTCGATCGCCTGGCTGTTGGGAGAGGCCGCCGGTGTATCACTGGCGCGGCATCTGGGTCTGGTGATGATGCTGCAGGGAACGGTTGTCGCGCTATTGGGCCAAAAAGTGGCGAAAGGCCTGCTGTTCGTCCTGTTTTACAGCTTCTTCCTCGTCCCGTTCGGCGAGGAATTCGTTCCCTTGTTGCAGACGATTACGGCTGACATGTCGATGCTGTTCCTGGCCTGGGCCAATATTCCGGCATTTATTGATGGTGTGTTCATCTCCACGCCCACCGGTTATTTCGAAGTGGCAGAGGCGTGCTCCGGTGTGAAATTCCTGATCGCGATGATCGCCTATGGGGCGCTGGTCAGCAATATCTGTTTCCGGAGCTGGCGGCGGCGCGCGCTGTTCATGTTGATGGCCCTCACGGTTCCCATCATTGCCAACGGGATTCGCGCTTTTGGGACCATTTATATCGCGCATCATACCTCAACGGATTTTGCCACCGGTTTCGACCACATATTTTATGGGTGGTTCTTTTTTGCGTTCGTGCTGGTGCTGGTGATGGCCATTGGCTGGCCCTTTTTTGATCGCAAGATCGATGATGCCCTGATTGACGGTGACGTCCTCGAACGCAGCGGTGCGCGGCAATCACGCTTTTCCGTCTCTCGAACCGTGCTGGCGACGGCCTTGATCGCCCTTGCGCCGGTTGCCTGGCTTTCGGCAACATCTGCCCAGACATCAGCACTTCCGGAACGTATCGCGTTGCCCGAAATTCCAGGCTGGGAGGTTGTCGCCTATGAGCCGACTTATGATTGGAAGCCCCGTTTTGATGGCGCAGATCATCAGCTGCTTGGCAGCTATCGCCGGCTCAGTGATGGTCAGACGGTCGATCTCGCGATAGCCGTTTTTGCCAGTCAGGAGGATGGCCGGGAGATTGTCGGCTATGGGCAGGGTGCCTTTGATCCGGATACGGAATGGGCATGGAGCCGAAACTTGCCGGATGTAGCCCAAGCCCGTGCGGAGCAGATCGTGGCGCCGGGTCCGGTGGTTCGGGATGTTCTGTCCTATTATCGTATCGGGGAAAAGCTGACCGGTAGCGGGTCCGCAGTGAAGCTGGAAACACTGAAGTTGCGGCTGCTTGGCGGTAGCCAGCACGCGGTAGCGTTTCTTGTCTCAGCGGAGCGCGACAGCGAAGAGGGGCCGCGCCAGAAGATGATCGATTTCACCAAGGCGCTGGGTCCGATTGACAAACTGGCTGACGAACTGGCCGGTCTGCGCTAGGGCGCATCGCTATGTGTGGCATTGCCGGAATATTTCACCTGGAAACGGCCAAGCCGGTCGATCCGGTGCGGCTGCGCAAGATGACCGACAGTCTGGTTCACCGCGGACCCGACAGCAGCGGCATCTGGACAGCGCCGGGCGTGGGGCTGGGCCACCGCAGACTCGCGATCATCGACCCGGATGGCGGCCAGCAGCCGATGATGACCGCGGATGAAGCCCAGATCATCAGTTTCAACGGCATGATCTACAATTTTCGCGAAGTGCGCAGCGAACTGGAAGCATTGGGTCATGTCTTTGCCACCACTTGCGACACCGAAGTCATCCTCTACGCATGGCGGCAATGGGGGCCGGACTGTCTCAAGCGGCTCAATGGCATGTTTGCCTTTGCAATCTATGACCAGCGTGACCGGACGATGTTTCTCGCTCGTGATCGCCTGGGCGTAAAACCTCTATTTTACGCGCCGGTATCAGACGGAAGTGTCCTGTTCGGTTCCGAACTGAAGGCCTTGCTCGCCAATCCGCTGTTGCGCCGTGAGCCGGAAATTCGGGCGGTCGATGACTATCTCGCCTTCGGCTATGTGCCCGACCAGACATCGCTGCTCAAGGGTGTGAAGAAACTGCCTGCCGGAAGCTATCTGTTGCTCCGGCACGGCAAACCGGAACCGGATCCCGTCCGCTATTGGGATCTGGACTTTAGCCAGCGGAGCAAGGCTTCCGCCTCTGATCTCGAGGAGGAATTGCTCGCGCTGATGCAAGAGGCGGTTGGCTCGCGGATGATTTCGGATGTGCCGCTGGGCGCATTTTTGTCGGGCGGCGTAGACAGTAGCGCGGTGGTGGCGCTGATGGCCGAACAGACGCGCCATCCTGTCAAGACCTGCACAATCGGATTTGACCAGGCCTCGCTGGACGAGACGGCCTATGCCCAAGTGATTGCCGAGCGATTTCAGACCGACCACCGCAGCCGTGTCGTCGCGGCAGATGACTTCGGCCTGATCGACGTTCTGGCGGACCATTTCGACGAACCTTTCGCTGATGGTTCCGCCTTGCCCACCTATCGGGTTTGCGAGCTCGCGCGGGAAAAGGTGACTGTTGCCCTGTCAGGAGATGGGGCAGACGAGGCCTTTGCCGGTTACCGGCGGCATGTCTTTCACAATGCCGAAGAGCGCGTGCGTGCCCTGTTGCCACAATCTTTTCGCGGGCCGGCACTGGGCTGGCTGGGGCGGATGTGGCCTAAAGCCGACTGGGCACCGCGTCCCTTGCGGGCGAAGGCGACCCTGCTGTCGCTGTCCCGGTCGGGCGCGGAAGGCTATTCGGAGGCCGTCGGCGTCACCACGCCGCAAGGCCGCTGGGCCATCTACTCGGATGAGATGCAACGCCATCTGGACGGATATCAGGGCGAGGAACGCATGATCAGCCTGATGGAAGCGGCACCGGCACGCAATGGTCTGGATCAGGCGCAATATGCCGACATGAAAATGTGGTTGCCCGGAGATATTCTGACCAAGACAGACCGGACCAGCATGGCCGTCAGCCTCGAGGCGCGGGAACCGCTGCTGGACTATCGCCTGATGGAATTTGCCGCGAAATTGCCGGTCAAATACCGGGTGCGCGGCGGGACCGGGAAATATCTGCTGAAAAAGTCGATGGAACGCTATTTGCCGCAGGACATTCTGTATCGGCCGAAAATGGGTTTTGTCACACCGCTCGCCCAGTGGTTTCGCGGACCGCTGGCAGACGAGGCGCGCAATATTGCTTCTGCCGGGGCACTTGGCCGGATGGGCTGGTTTGACAGTAAGTCGCTGTCAAAAGCTGCAGAAGATCACATTGCCGGACGCTCGGACAACAGCCGGCTTTTGTGGCAATTGCTGATGCTGGACCGGTCGCTGAAAAAACTATTCAGTCTCTGAAGGCGGGTAAAAGGCTTCGACAAAGTAAAGTCCGTCGGGCGGCGCGTTGTGCCCCAGCGCCTTCCGATCCCTGGCTTCCAGTGCATCTTGAAGATCCTGGGCAGTCCATTTGCCTTCGCCGACAAGGGCGAGGCTCCCGACCATGGACCTTACCTGATGGTGGAGGAAAGACCGGGCGGCCACCTCAACTTCGATTTCTTCGCCAAAGCGGCTGACCGAAATACTGTCCAGAGTTTTCACCGGGCTTTGCGCCTGACATTGGGTTGATCGGAAAGTGGTGAAATCATGCTGGCCGACCAGGCATTGTGCTGCCTGATGCATGGCGGTGACGTCCAGCGGTCGCACCACTCGCCAGGCCTGTCCCTTGTCGAGAGTCAACGGCGCCCGCCGATTGATAATCTTGTAGACATAGCGTCGCCCGATGCAGGAAAACCGCGCATGCCATTCCTCATCCACCTCATCGCAGGTGAGAACGGCTACCGGATCAGGCCGTAACCCCGCGTTCAACCCTTCCATTAGCCGGAATGGGGTCAGCCGTGTTTCCAGATCAAAATGTGCCCGCATGCCCAGAGCGTGGACTCCCGCATCGGTGCGCCCGGCCGCAAAGACACGGATATCCTGCCGGGTAATGGTCTTGATCGCCCGTTCAACCGATTGCTGTACGCTCGGTCCATGGTCCTGATGCTGCCAGCCCATGAAGGGCCGGCCATCATATTCGAGAGTGATGGCGAAGCGGGTCACTGCAACCCGGTGCCCGATGCGATGGTGATCCCGTTGAGGAAGTCGGCCAAGGGCATTTTGGGTCGGCCCGCTTTCTGGATTATCACCGGACGGATGGCGCCCTTACCGCAACCGATCAACAGGCGGTGATCGATGACCGTGCCAGGCGCTCCGTCTGTGTCGACGATTTCGGCGGCGTGTATGCGATAGCGGGATCCATCATGTTCGAAAAACGCCCCCGGCATCGGATTGAACGCTCGGATCTGGCGTTCGACCTGCGCGGCCGTCTGATTAAAATCGAGCCGGGCTTCTTCCTTGCTGATCTTGCTGGCATAGGTTGCCTGTGCGTCATCCTGTGCCTCCGGAGGAAAATCGTTCGGTTGCTGCAAATAGCGAACCATCAGTTCGGCTCCGATTTCGGCGAGTTCTTCGGTCAACTCACCTGCCGTTTTGCCGCTCGTGGAAGTCGAGGATTTCAGAAGCATCGGCCCGGTGTCCAATCCGGCTTCCATTTGCATGATGGTGATGCCGGTTTCTTTGTCTCCGGCCAAAATGGCCCGCTGGACCGGCGCGGCACCCCGCCATCGAGGGAGCAAAGAGCCGTGAATGTTGAGACAGCCGCGCGCAGGGGCATCCAGAATGGCCTGCGGGAGGATGAGACCATAGGCCGCAACAATGGCGGCATCTGCGTTTAGCGCGGCAAAGTCTTTCTGCGCTTCCGCGGTTTTCAGGGACACAGGTGTTCGCACCTTGAGGCCGAGCTCCTCGGCCGTCTGTTGCACCGCGGAAGGCATGAGCTTTTTCCCGCGACCCGCCGGGCGAGGGGGTTGCGAGTAGACCGCCACTATATCATGACCTGCGGCATGCAGGGCCTTGAGGGCAGGAACCGCAAAATCCGGGGTTCCCATGAAAATCAAACGCATAAAAACTCGCTATGTGCAAAGCTGCCCCTTGGCAGACAGGAGTGTATGTCCCTAAAGACTGGACCATGGCATCGCAAGAGATCGAAAATCTGGTTCAGGCCCTGGCGCGTCTTCCCGGTCTGGGTCCAAGATCCGCACGCCGCGCGGTCCTGTATCTGCTGAAGCGGCCCGAGACGACGATGAAGCCGATTCTGTCTGCTATGGAACAGGTGGAAGCCAATCTCGTGACCTGCACCATCTGCGGCAATGTCGACACGAAGGATCCCTGCCAGATATGCTCCGATCCGCGCCGGGATGAAAAATCACTATGTGTGGTCGAGGAGGTCTCCGACCTGTGGGCGCTGGACAAATCGCGGCTGTTTCCGGGCAAATTCCACGTCCTCGGCGGCAAATTGTCTGCACTCGATGGTGTCCGCCCGGAGGACATAAGTATCGACAAGCTGCTCAAGCGGGTAGAGCAGGGCGGAATTGACGAAGTCGTACTGGCGATGAACGCGACGCTCGAGGGGCAAGCAACGGCGCATTATATTGCCGAGCGTCTGGAAAGCTTTCCCGTCCGGCTGAGCCAGTTGTCCCATGGTATCCCGGTGGGTGGTGAACTGGACTATCTCGACGAAGGCACGCTCGCTCAGGCTTTGCGATCCCGCCGCCCGGTCGAGTGAGGATCAGGTCTCGGCCTGTTTTCCGAGCAAAATCGACCTGATATCACCGCCTTCAGTGAAGCTGATCACCAGCAGATAAAAGGACAGAAACAGGATTCCGCCGGTCAGGGCCAGCGGACTGAGCAAAAGTCCGGTGGCCGAAAACTTGTAGCGCCAGGCGATCCAGAGCGCTGACAGGATCAGAAAGCCGAGGAAGTCGAAATTGAACTGCCCTGGCCAGGCCATTTTCGCGATGTCACCAAAAAAGACCGGAACCAGCCCCCACCCGTGATTGGAGATTGTGACCAGCGTGTAGCCAACAATGCTGACGAACATGACGGTCAATATGGAACGGAATATGAGCATGATTTCCCCCGGTTTCTTTGCTGTTTGCGTTGCGGTGACAAGCTATATGATGACCGACGTAGGGCTCGCAATTACCTCGTGGATAATGACATTCAGCTCGTTGTGCGATGCTCCGGCGCTTGACGCAACCCGGTCGAATCCCTAAATTTCCCGGATGGCCATATTACCAATTCTTGAAGTTCCCGATCCGCGTCTGAAAACGGTGTCGGAACCTGTGACCGAGTTCGATGACGAGCTCAAAACCCTAATCGCCGACATGTTCGAAACCATGTACGACGCGCCTGGAATTGGGCTGGCCGCGATACAGGTCGGTGTCCCCAAACGGATCCTGGTTATCGACCTGCAGGAACCGGTCGAGCACGATCATGAGCATGGCGAAGATTGCAATCACGAGCATGAAGTGGTGAAAGACCCGAAGGTGTTCATCAACCCGGAAATCCTGAATCCGTCGGATGACATGAACACCTATAGCGAAGGCTGCCTTTCGGTTCCTGACCAATATGCCGATGTCGAGCGCCCGGCGACGATCACGGCGCGCTGGCAGGATGAAGATGGCAAACAGCATGAGGAACAGCTGGACGGATTGCTGGCCACCTGTCTCCAGCATGAAATGGACCACCTGGAAGGCATTTTGTTCATTGATCATCTGTCCCGTCTGAAGCGGCAGATGGTACTGAAAAAACTCGCCAAATTGCGCAAGGAACAGGGCGTCGCGGCCTGATTTTCCGCATCATTTCCGCTGTTTCCCATTGATGGTTGCATAACGGTCTCCATCAGCCTAGGTTCTTGTTTCGTTCTGATTTGAGGAGCCGCCCTTGGACCCTGTTTTCGCTCTTGTTCTGGCTATAGCCACTCTCGTTCTCGGGCTGGGAGCAGGATGGTTTTTTGGCCAGAAGTCTATTGGTTCCGCCGTAAAGGCCGCCGAAGATACCACGGATTCACTGCGGTCGATGCTCGATGGTGTCACCCGGGAGCGGGATGGTGCCCGCGAGGAGCGGGATCACATCCGCGAGGACCGGGACCAGGCCCGGCAAAGGCTTGCGTCATTGGAGGCGGATGCGCGCAATCATGAAAAGCAGCTGCAACAGCTGATTGAGGCGAAGGAATCGCTTTCGGCCCAGTTTTCCGAAGTCGGAGCCAAAATGCTGGAAACCGCCCAGCGCCAGTTCCTCGAACGTGCGGATCAGCGATTTGATCAGGCCAGCGAAAAAGGCGGTGAGAAAATCGCCAAATTGCTGCAACCCGTCAACGAACGGCTATCGGCCTACGAAGAAAGCGTCCGCAAGATCGAGAAAGAACGGACTGAGTCCTATGCCGGGATCACTGCCACGATCGAACAGGTCCGGCAGGGGCAGGACCGGGTACAGCAGGAAGCCGCACGTCTGGTGAACAGTTTGCGCAATGCACCCAAGTCCCGCGGACGCTGGGGCGAACAGCAGCTCAAAAATGTGCTCGAGACCTGCGGCTTGTCCGAACATACCGATTTTGTGACGGAGCAGAGCATCGATACCGACGAAGGGCGACTGCGTCCCGACGCGGTGATCAGCGTACCCGGTGGACGCAAGCTGGTGATCGATGCCAAGGTCTCACTGAACGACTATCAGGACGCCTTTGAAGCCGAAGATGATGACGCGCGGAGTTTCGCCATGGCGCGGCACTGCAATTCGATGAAAGTGCATATCGATGGTCTCTCGAAAAAGGCCTATTGGGACCAGTTCGAAGACGCGCCCGACTATGTGATCATGTTTGTGCCCGGCGAGCATTTCCTGTCGGCGGCGCTGGAACATGAACCAGCATTGTGGGATCATGCATTCGAGAAGAAGGTGTTGCTGGCCACGCCAACCAATCTTGTAGCAATTGCGCGGACCGTGGCGGGTGTCTGGCGGCAGGAGAAAATGGCGGCCGAAGCCAAGCAGATCGGGCAATTGGGCAAGGAAATGTATGACCGGCTTGCGGTTGCAGGGGAACATCTGAAACGCATGGGTTCCGGCCTCGGCAGCGCAGTCGGCAATTACAACAAATTTGTCGGCAGTTTCGAACGCAATGTGATGGCGACAGGCCGGAAATTCGCAGCGCTTAATGTGGAAACTGGCAAGAAAGAACTGGATCGGGTGGAGGAGATTGAAGCCCTACCGCGCTACGCGGAAGATGTGCAATCCTCGCTGATTGAAGATGCCAGTGCATATAAGGATGAAGCCGCGGAGTAGGCGGTTTAGCTCGTTCGGCGCTGATTGAGCACTTCATAGGCCATGACCGCCGACGCGATCGCGGCATTCAGGCTGTCGGCCTTGCCCATCATCGGCATTTTGACCAGCAGATCGCAATCTTGTTCATAGGCTTCCGGGAGCCCCTGCGCTTCATTGCCAATCAACAGAAATGTGGGAGCTTCATAGCGGACGGATTGGTAGTCCTTGTCGGTGTTCAGGCTCGCGCCCACCAGCTGTCCTTCTCCGGCGCGGAGCCATGCCAGAAATTCCGGCCAGGAAGCCTGGGCGATCTGCTGCGTGAATATGGCGCCCATGCTGGCCCGAACGGCTTCCACCGAAAAGGGATCGACGCAGTCATCGATCAGAATCAATCCGCCGGCCCCGACCGCATCGCCTGTACGCAATATGGTGCCGAGATTGCCGGGATCCCTCAGTGCCTGGGCAACAAGCCAGATGCCGGAACGATCCCGGTCGAGATCAGCAAGTGCGACCGGATGGTCTGCATATATGCCGACAATCGACTGGGGATTGGATTTGCCGGTCAGCTTGCCGATAATGGCTTCGCTGGTTTCAATAACCTCGCCGCCGTCGGCAAATGTCGCTGCTTCGAGGTCCCGGGCGAGAGGATGCAGTTCGGCGCCCTCCACCACAACCAGCAATTTGGGTGTTTTCCCCGCCTCCAGCGCTTCGGTCAATATACGCAGGCCTTCAGCCAGAAAATGGCCTTCACGCTTGCGGTGCTTCTTCTCGCGAAGACTTCGGAGGCGCTTGATGGTGGGATTGGAAAAGCCGGTAATCTGCCGGCGTTCTTGGCTGGGCATGGGAGCTAGTCCTCGCCAAACCCGTCAACGACAAGTCCCGCCAGTTTTTCGAGCGCCGCGTCCGCTTTTTCGCCTTCGACGATGATGTCGACGGTATCGCCCTTGGCGGCGCCCAGCATCATCAGGCCCATGATGGACGTGCCGGTAACTTCGGTGCCATCCTTGGCCACCCGAACGGTCAGACTGTCAGGCAATTTGCTGACATAGGTCACGAATTTCGCGCTGGCTCTGGCATGTAATCCGCGGCTGTTGGTGATGGTGACCGTCTTGCGAAATTCGCTCACCCTTCAGCACCCAATATCTCGGATGCCACGCTGATATATTTCTGACCGGCTTCCTTGGCCGCGTTGACGGCTTCTTCGACGTCCATGCATTTGCGAGCGCCATCGAGACGAATCAGCATGGGAAGATTCACACCGGCAATGACTTCGATCCTGCCCTTGTCCATCAGGGAAATGGCCAGATTGGATGGCGTGCCGCCAAACAGGTCGGTGAGCACGATGACCCCGTTGCCCCGGTCCACGCTGGATATGGAGTCGGCGATTTCCTGTCGCCGTTCTTCCATGTCGTCATGCGGACCGATACATACCGGCAATATCGCCTTCTGCGGCCCGACGACATGTTCCATTGCGGTGATGAACTCGACGGCCAGCTGTCCATGAGTCACGAGAACCAAACCGATCATCGCGATTAATTTCCCTTGTTCCCGTTGCCGTTTTGCATTGATTCAAGCGCTTCCATGGGGCGAGATGCCAGATTGCGATGGGCGACACTGGTCGAAAAGCCGACGGCTTGCAAGTTTTTGCTGAGCGTTTCGGCAACATGTACCGATCTGTGACGTCCACCCGTACAACCAATGCCAATATTGACATAGGCTTTGCCGGCCGCCTGATATTTGGGAAGCAGAAATTCCAGCATGTCCTGAAATTTTTTCAGAGCTTCCTCATAGGCAGGATCCTGTCGAATGTACTCCGCCACAGCCTGATCCTGACCAGTCAGGTCTTTCAATTCGGGATCCCAGAACGGGTTGCTCAAAAAGCGAACATCGAAAAGCAGATCGATATTGCTGGGAAGGCCGCGGGAAAACCCGAAACTCGTCAGAGTGATGGTCGTGTTGTGGCTGTCGCCCAGCGCAAACTCTTTCCGGATTTGTTGCTGAAGGGCATTGGCAGATAATCTGCTGGTATCGATCACATGATCCGCCCAGCGGCGGATCGGTTCGAACTGGTTTCGCTCCAGGGCAATGCCGTCCTTGGCCGGTCGGTCGAGCGCGAGCGGATGCCGACGCCGGGTTTCGGCGTAGCGGCGCTCCAGCTCATCTCCGGCACAATCAAGATACAGCGTTGAGATCAGGAGACTTTCATTGTGCTGCAAACGCTTGATGCGTTCGATCAACCGGTTGGGATCAAAACCTCTGGTTCGGCTGTCAAAGCCTAGCGCCAGCGGCGGATCTTCATCGCTGCGAGAGCTGGAGGGCGGAGTTTTAAGCAAGCCCTCGACCAGACGGATCGGGAAATTATCAATTGTTTCCCAACCGATATCTTCCAGAGTTTTCAGCGCAGTCGATTTTCCCGCTCCGGAAAGACCGGTGATCAGGAGAACCCGTTTTGCATTGTTTGCCGTCATGACTTGTGTTCCTGCGCCAGTAGTTGCTGCAGAGCTATCTCAACCTTCAACGGAGCGCTATGCTCAAAAGCGTTTATCGCGACAGTGGGGATATCAACACCTTGAACGGTCTCGAATTGCCGGTCCATGGGATAGCGATCGGGCTGCTCGACCAACCGGACCTGCAGGCGCAGCGGCACGTCGGATACATGCTCCATGGAAATTATCCCCAGCGAACGAACCTCCAGTTTGCCGGCAATATTTGGTGCCGGTCGTAGCAGCACCCTGTTTTGACTCCGGAGCAACTCCGTCTGATCGTCACTGATCAACCGTGCGCCGCGATCGATCAGCCGAAGAGCCAGATCAGATTTTCCCGCACCGGATGGGCCCAGGAGGAGCACGCCCTGGTCTTTCATGGCAATCGCCGTCGCATGAACGATTTCCGGTTGCCCGCTACTCATCTTGGCCTGTCACTGTCAGCTTTGGGTAACCGGATTTCGAAACATGCGCCGGGCATGCCCGCTGGTTTGTCATGGACGAGAATTCGGCCTTCATGCCCTTCGACTATGGATTTCGCGATCGCCAGTCCGAGACCACTATGTTTTCCAAAGGCCTCGTCTGCGGGGCGATCCGAATGGAACCGGGCGAAAATCTTTTCCCGCTGATCCACGGGAATGCCGGGGCCTTCGTCAGAGATTTGAACCACGACGTCCTCCCCGTCAGGGGTCGCAAGAATTTCAATCAGTCCGCCATCCGGTGAAAAGGAAATCGCATTGTCGATGATATTGGCAAACACTCGCTCCAGGCGGCCATCATCCCCAAACACCATAGCGGCGCCCTTGCCAGGTCGTGCATATGCAATCTTGATTTTGCTAGAGGCTTCCCGCTGCTCCATCGATGCCAGAAGCTCGTCGAGCATGCGACCAATGTCGACGGGTTCAAACCGGGTTCGTGCGAGTTCCGCATCGACCCGCGAAGCATCCGAAATGTCGCTGATGAGCCGGTCAATCCGGCGAACATCGTCATTGGCCACGTCAAGCAGCTGGCGGCGCAGGTCCGCATCATCGACCCGGTCCAGTCCTTCCAGCGCGGAACGGAGGGAGGCGAGGGGGTTTTTGATTTCGTGGCTGACATCGGCGGCGAAAGCTTCCGTCGCATCAATCCGGTGCCGTAAAGCGCCGCTCATGTCGGACAGGGCGCGCGATAGCTGGCCAATTTCGTCGCGGCGCCCCGGCATGCGCGGGATCGCGATTTCCGGTTCTCTGCCGAGCCGGACCCGCACGGCCGCGCGGGCGAGCTTGCGAATGGGCCGCACTATCGTACGGGCGAGGAACAGCGATAACAGAATCGAAACCAGAGCTGCGGCGATAATCACAAGAACAACACTACTGCGTTCGGCCCGGACAATGCGGGTAATGTCCCTGGCATTGCTGGTGAGAAGGACGGTGTTGCCATCCCCGTTTCCAGTTCGGGGCAACGGGGCTCCGGCGATGATGACCGGCGTCCGGTCCGGAGCGAGGCGCACATTGCTGACCGGTCCACTGACTGGAGTCAGATCGCGCAATTCCGGCCATGCCTCGCCGGTATCTGGTGTCGGTTCGGTATAACTCCCAAGGGGTTCCGTGAGCACCACAAACTCGATGGCCTTGTCGAGAAGGCGGGCAATATCCTTGCGAAGAGGCTGGGTGTCCGGATCAATAAACTCATAGGCCGGTTCTGCCAGCAGGAAACTGTCGATGACTTTAATGCCGTTGCCGTCATAGATACGGATCCGGTTTCTCAAATGTGTGGCCAGCTGAACCACCAGTTTTCGCTGTTCCGTGTCGGACCGGTCAACCAGGGCATCCCCGATGATCAGCAATTGCAATTCCGCCTGTGCCAACCGTTCTTCGGTCAGCCGGTCGCGATAATTGTTGAGATAGAACAGGCTGCCAGCAAGCAGAGCGATGGCAAGAATATTGACGGCCAGAATGCGCGTGGTCAGCGATAGCCTGCGGGACCACTGTAATGAGAGATCGGAAGAATCGGGATCGACGGGAGGCTTATTCGGTGTAGCGATAGCCTGCTCCATAGAGCGTGTCGATGGCATCAAAATCGGGATCGACTTCCCGGAATTTTCGCCGCAGCCTTTTGATATGACTGTCGATCGTCCGGTCGTCGACGTAGACGTCATCCTGATAGGCGGCGTCCATCAGCTGATTGCGGCTTTTCACCACACCCGGCCGATTGGCCAGGGTTTCGAGGATCATGAACTCCGTCACCGTGAGGGTGACATTATCCCCTTTCCAGGTCACGACATGGCGGGCAGGATCCATGTTCAGTTCCCCCCGCACCAGCGGTTCCATGCCTTCGACCTCCTGGTCCTGATTGGCGTCACGCGTCAATTCCAGCCGGCGCAGAATGGATTTCACCCGGGCAATCAGGAGGCGTTGGGAAAAAGGCTTTTTGATATAGTCATCCGCGCCCATCGCCAATCCGAGTGCTTCGTCGAGCTCTTCATCCTTCGACGTCAGAAATATCACGGGCAAATTGCTTTTTTCCCGGACCCGGCGGAGCAGTTCGAGACCATCCATTTTGGGCATCTTGATATCAAAAATCCCGAGATCGGGAGGATTGTCGACAATGGCCTGCAATGCCGCCTCACTGTCGGAATAGACGCGCGTAACATAGCCTTCTGCCTGCATGGCAATTGATACCGAAGTCAGTATGTTCCGGTCATCATCAACAAGAGCAATGCTGGCGGCCATGGTCTATGGTATCCTTTGCAAACAATGAGCAGTGACCTAGCGCTTGTCTCCGCGCCTTACAATACAGGATGTTGGGGTTGGCTTTCCGCTATTTTGGACAAATACTACCAGATATGTCATATTTTGGGGCGCTTTCGGTTTTAGATATTTGACCGAATCGATCTGGTTCGATACGCGCCACTCCAAATCCGTTTCAAACGGGATTCAGCCAGACCCGAATTCAACCTAGGGGAATTATCGTGCCACAAGTTTCGTCTGTAACCTTGAACGACCAGGGCTTTGCCACAGAAGCAGAGCAACACTGGAATCTTGGCTCTCCGGCGCTGATCGAAGCCGCTGTTTCTCGAGGTGAAGGACATCTGGCAAAAGATGGCCCGCTGGTGGTCGAGACAGGTCAGCACACAGGCCGTTCCGCCAATGACAAATTTATCGTTCGTGATGACGAGACCGAAAGCACAGTCTGGTGGGGCAAAACCAACAAGGGCATGACGCCGGAACATTTTGCAGCATTGAAAGAAGACTTTCTCGCTGCACTTGGCGACAAGGAAACACTGTTTGTCCAGGATCTGTTTGGCGGGTCCCAGCCGGAGCACCGCGTGAATGTGCGGGTCATCAACGAACTGGCCTGGCACAATTTGTTCATCCGAACCATGCTGGTGCGACCCACCGCAGAAGAGCAGGGCGCTTTTGAACCGGAATATACGATTATCGACTTGCCCAGCTTTCGGGCGGATCCGGAACGGCACGGAACACGTAGTGAAACCGTGATCGCGGTCAATCTGTCCGAAAAGCTGATTCTCATCGGCGGAACCGCCTATGCGGGTGAAATGAAGAAGTCCGTCTTCGGGCTGCTGAACTATTTGCTGCCGCTGGATTCCGTCATGCCGATGCACTGTTCGGCCAATATGGGACCTGAAGGCGATACCGCCGTATTTTTCGGCCTCTCCGGAACCGGCAAGACCACTTTGTCGGCTGATGCCAGCCGGACACTTATCGGCGATGACGAGCATGGATGGTCGGATACCGCCGTATTCAATTTTGAGGGCGGTTGCTATGCGAAGATGATCCGTCTTTCCGAAGAAGCCGAGCCGGAAATTTACGCCACCACCCGGCGCTTCGGAACGGTTCTGGAAAATGTGGTCATGGATCCGGAAACACGGGAACTCGACCTGGATGATGGAAGCAAAGCGGAGAATACGCGCGGCGCCTATCCGATCGATTTTATTCCCAACACGTCCGAAAAGAATATGGGGCCAGTTCCCAAGAATATTATCATGCTGACCGCAGATGCGTTCGGCGTGTTGCCTCCGATTTCGCGGCTGACGCCGGAGCAGGCGATGTATCATTTCCTTTCGGGTTACACGGCCAAGGTGGCCGGCACGGAAATCGGTGTAACGGAACCCGAAGCCACCTTCTCAACCTGTTTTGGCGCGCCCTTCATGCCGCGTCATCCGTCGGTTTATGGCAATCTGCTCAAGGAACGCATTGCAAAAGGCGGGGTGAAGTGCTGGCTGGTCAACACGGGCTGGACCGGTGGCAAATATGGCGAAGGCAGCCGCATGCCCATCAAGGCAACCCGGGCGCTGCTCAATGCTGCCCTCGACGGAAGCCTCAACAATGAGGAATTCCGGATCGACGACAATTTCGGTTTTGAAGTTCCGGTTGCCGTGCCTGGCGTTGATACCGCAATTCTTGATCCCCGTTCCACCTGGTCAGACAAGGCAGCTTATGACGAAACTGCCCAGAAACTTGTCGGCTTGTTCATTAACAATTTTGAGCAATTTGCCGAACATGTGGATCAGAATGTCAGGGAAGCCGCACCAAATGCGGCCTGATCTGCCGGAATTTCGATTTGAGACGGGGTCAGCTCCGAATAGCTGATCTCGAGCACTGCGCCATCTCTGTGGCACCCCGTAAGCTGTGCATTCTGCGGGGCGTTCAGCAATAGCTCGGAATCGCGGGTCACATTGTCTCCGCATCGGAGTGCGCCTGTGATCTTCAGAAAATGCGCCATCCATTCCCGCGCACTTTGTTGGGCTGGAAAGAGGGTACGTATTTCGGTGCCTGAAAAATAATGCAGACCTCGCGTCTCAAAGCGCCCGTTGCCCGGTTCGTGCAAGCCAATCTGAACAATGGTGGGGAATATGTGACCCGCTACATAATGATCCACCGCTTCCGAGAAATGCGCGAAATCCACATGGAGTTTTGCCGGACGCCAGAAAACACCCGTTGCCCCGAGTTCGTGACCAATAGTGCGCGCGATCGAAAGCAAGACCATGTTGATGGGTTCCAGGTGCTTCCCGCCAACCAGATGTTGTCCCAGTGCGATGCCGACAGCTGGGCAGTCAGAGTGGATTCTCGATGTAAAAAGATTATTGATTTCGCGATCACGGCCCATGTCCCGGGTACAGTCGACGCTTAATCGGAAAACCATCCCATCACAGACGACTTCTCGAAACAAAGCCGCTCTTTCATTTCTGGGTCGGGAGGATTTGGGTCGAGCCGTATCCCGGACAATGGAGATTTTGTCGAGATCAACATCGACATCTTGCCGGCACAGGATCAATAAAACCGGGACATGACAATGTGTTTCGTCCCAGTTGCTATCGACAGCTTTGCTCATGCTGCAAAAATAGCCGAGGTCGCTGCGGCTCCCTAATGCATATTGTCTGGATATTGTCGTGGGATCGCCTTGAAATCTGCGGTAGGGGCAGGCAATAACTGACTGGAAGGAGCAAGCTTTGGCTGACTGGGTATTATCAGTATTGATGCTGGCAGGCGCTGCACTTCTGGGCGGCGGTATCTATCTTCTGGTCAAGGGACAGAACCGCAAGCAGGGCTGGCTGATGCTGCTGGCGTCAGCGGTGATGTTCATGAACGTCGTGATCTGGACCATCCCGACCCCGAATGAGGCCGCGTCAACGGAAAACCGGTAAAACGCGACTTTCTAGGAAGTTATTTAATTGGCGAGTCCGGTGCGAGGCGCATGTCGAGATAATTGTCGACAGAGCCCATCAGCAATTCCATTTCATTCTCGTAAAAATGATTGGCGCGCGGTATTTCATCATGATGGATGGTGATGTGTTTCTGGGTCCGCAATTTGTCGACCAGCTTCTGGACCGCACTCGGTGTGACAACTTCGTCATTCACGCCCTGAATGATGATCCCGGACGAGGGGCAGGGAGCGAGGAAGTTGAAATCATACATGTTGGCAGGTGGCGAAACCGAGATAAAACCCCGAATTTCCGGACGACGCATCAGCAATTGCATCCCGATCCACGCGCCAAAACTGTAGCCGGCGATCCAGGTCGTTTGCGCCTCGGGGTGAAAACTCTGTACCCAGTCGAGAGCTGCCGCGGCATCGGACAATTCGCCGATGCCATTGTCAAATGTGCCCTGGGATCGACCAACACCACGAAAATTGAATCGCAGCGTGGCGAAGCCGCGTTTAACGAACGTCTTGTACATTTCCTGAGTGATCCGGTCGTTCATCGTGCCGCCAGCCTGGGGGTGAGGATGCAGGATCATGGCGACAGGTGCGCGTTCGCGAGGGGGAGGGCTGAACCGTCCCTCAAGTCGTCCTTCAGGTCCGGTAAAAATTACGTCAGGCATGTGTTTTTCAATTCTGTAATCAGAGTGTACTGAGTGGCGACAAAAATGCAGATAAGCTTTTGCGCTGGCTGAAGCGCCTATATAGAGATAGTCAGCAAATCCGCAACTCTATCCGACACACATAAAGGTTTTGTCCCCGGGCATGTCTGAACTGAAACGCACCTATCTGGATTATGCAGCGACTGCTCCTTTGCTGGAGGAAGCTCGGGCAGCCTGTCTGGAAGGCTTTGCACGGTGGGCCAATCCGTCGTCGCCCCATGCGGACGGTCGTGCCGCACAGCAGATGCTGGAAAATGCACGCCTGCGCATGAAAAAGGCGCTCGACTGGGATGGGGAGGTCATTTTCACCGGCGGTGCAAGCGAAGCGATTGCCCTTGCCATCGGACAGTCAAAAACAGACACCCGACTGGTATCACCGGTTGAGCATGACGTGGTCCTGCGCTGCGCAGAAAATGCGGAGAGTATCGCGGTCGACCTCAATGGCCTTGTTGTGCCGATGAAACTCAACCATCAGCTCAAGGGGCACGAAGCGCCCGTACTCGTTATCGTCCAGTCAGTGAACAATGAAACCGGCGTGATGCAGGACATGGCAGCAATCGCCAAAATCGTGCGGGACCGCGGCGGAGTTTTTTTTGCTGATTGTTCGCAGTCTGCCGGAAAAATGCCATTGCCAGATGCCGACATGATTGCGATTGCGGCCCATAAATTTGGCGGACCGCCGGGTGTTGGTGCCCTGCTGATCAAGGACTTAACCTTGCTGAGCCCACGCGGCGGGCAGGAGCAGGGATATCGCTCCGGCACGCACAATCTGCCATATATCATGGCGATGGTCGCTGCCCTTGAAGCGCCGGCCAACTGGGCAGGTCGCGCAACGGAACTGCGAACCCATCTCGACAATGCGATCAAAAATATGGGTGGTACGGTCATCGGCGAAAACGCACCGCGTATCGCCACCATAGGCAGCTACCAGATGCCTGGCGTGGCGGCGAATACGCAACTGATAAAATTTGATATGGCTGGTTTTTCGATCAGCGCCGGCAGCGCCTGTTCCTCAGGCACGCTCAAGACCAGCCATGTGCTGCAGGCCATGGGCATTGATGACACGACCGCCAGCGAAGTGATCCGGGTCAGCATCGGGCGGGACACCACGCGGTCACAAATCTATGCCTTCATTGAAAAATGGCAGGCGATTTTCGACGAATCCCGACGGACCTGAACGGCAGTGAATGACCTGATCTATCTCGACAACCAGGCCACGACCCCGCTGGCCCCGGAGGTATTTGACGCCATGGCACCATGGTTGGGCCATGATTTCGGAAATCCGCATAGCCCCCACATCATGGGCCGGAAAGCGTTCGCGGCAGTAGAACTGGCCAGAGAACAGGTGGCGACGCTCTTTCCGGACGGCGGCCAGGTTTATTTCACCGGGACCGCAACAGAAGCGTTGAACATGGCATTCGGCGTGGTTCGAGGCATGCAAGAGACAGGGCGAAACCGGATCGTCCTGCCCGACACTGAACATGCGGCTGTGCGTGACACCGCGCTCTGGTATCGCAGTCAGGGCTTTGATGTCCTGTTGCATCCGGTCCGTGAGGATGGCCGGGTGTCCCTGGATGATCTGGTCAAGGTGATTGATCAGAAGACAGCCCTGGTCGCCAGCATGCTGGTCAACAACGAGATTGGTGTCATCCAGCCGGTTCGTGAAATTGCAGATCTGGCCCGCCAGGCCGGTGCAGTCAGTCTTTGCGATGCCGTGCAGGGATATGGCCGGGTGGACATCCCGGACAATATCGACATGGCGGCAATTTCCGGTCACAAAATCTACGGCCCCAAGGGCGTCGGAGCCTTGTGGGTAAGGGATGGTATTGATGTCCCGCCACTGATCCACGGCGGTGGTCAGGAAGGCGGTCTGCGTTCGGGGACTCTTTCACCGGCATTGTGCGTCGGAATGGGAAAAGCCGCTAGCCTGTGTGCGATACGGGCGGATGCGGACAGGGAGCATATCTCTGCCCTGGCGGCGAGGGCCCGCGCGTGTTTCTCCGACTGGACGATCAATGGCAGTGCCGAGGAGCGCTATCCCGGCAACCTCAATATCCGTCGTGAAGGGCTGGATGTGGCGCGACTGATGTCCGATGTCCGATCGGTTGCATTCTCGGCAGGCTCGGCCTGCGCAAGCGGTTCCGGCCGCCCCAGCCATGTTCTCGCGGCACTCGGACTGGAACGAGACCAGATAAAATCCTCGATCCGGCTTGGATTTGGACGGTACAACAGTCTGGAAGAGATCGAGTCAGCGGCTCGAACCATCAACGAAGCAGCGGAGGCGCAGTGACTGATTCACAGATTCAGGTCCGGTTTGTCGGTGCAACCGGAGACAGTGTGACCGAAGTGCAGGCCAGCGTCGGAGACAATCTGCTGGCTGTCGCGCAAAATCATGATCAACCGCTCGAAGGAACCTGCGAAGGTCAAATGGCCTGCTCGACCTGCCATGTGATTGTGGACACGGAATTTTTCGACAGGTTGCCGGAAGCCTCGGAAATGGAAGAGGACATGCTTGATCTTGCCGCAGGCGTGCGGCGAACCAGTCGCCTGGCCTGTCAGATAGACCTTACCGAAGATCTCGATGGCCTGACCGTACGGATACCATCCGAAAGCCACAATATGCAGGGGATTTGAGGATGTTAAACCGTCGGACATTGATCGCCGGAGTCCCGGCGATGCTGCTGGCTCGACCGGTGGGAGCCCTTTCCGCGCCGCCAAAGGATGCGACCTCAGGATATCAGGATGCTGCCGCCCGACGCGAAATCGCGGCCATTGAAAAACAGACCGGCGGCCGTGTCGGGGTGGCCCTGACGAGCCGAAGCGGAGAGACAGACTTTTCCTGGCGGGGTGGCGAACGTTTCGCCATGTGCTCGACATTCAAGGCACCGTTGGCATTTGCGCTATTCGACGCGGTGGAAAAACGGGATTTGGACCTTGATGCCCGATTTGCACTCAAGAAATCGGATCTGGTGCCTTACGCACCCTATGTGGAAAAGCGCCTGGCAGAAGACCAGCCCGTCAGTTTCATGCAGCTGGCAAAAGCGGCCGTGGCGATCAGTGATAATGCAGCTGCAAATCTCATCTTGAAGGCTATTGGAGGGCCGGCGGGCTTCACGCGCTTTGTGCGAAATCACGGCGATGAAATTACCCGCCTGGACCGGATCGAGCCGTTTCTGAACGAGAACAAGCCGGATGATCCGCGGGACACAACTTCGCCGGAGGCTTTTGCGTCTTTGATGCACAGCCTGATGATTGCCCGGCCAAAACACAAGCATAGCACCACGGTTTATGACTGGATGGCCAACAGTCCCACCGGCCGCAATCGCATACGTCTGGGTTTGCCATATGGCTGGCCCGTCGGGACAAAGACCGGCACGGCCGCCGGGGGTATTGCCGTGAATGATGTGGCGATTTTCTGGCCGTCTTTCTCTGGTTACGGGGGTGATGAGCCACGCATTTTGAGTGTCTATTGGGATCGCCCAACGGTTTCGCGCGTGGAAACCGAACTGGCAATGGCCCGAATCGCAAAGATTGCCGCCTGGTTAGTTCCGCGGGAAGGTTGAGGCAGGACCGGAATTTGCTTGAAACTGAGGCAAAGCCTCGCCATATGCGCAGCGGGAGTCGGGTGGACGTAGTGTTCGCCAACCCGGTCAGGTCCGGAAGGAAGCAGCCGTAACGATTTTTCTGCGGGTCGCCCGGCTCCTACTCATTACATTGATCGCTTTGTTGCCTGGCATTTGTGCTTCCAATACCGGTTTAACCCTTCGACATTCCGGCACCAAGCGCCTAGACTGACCGCATGTCCGATTCACCCGATATTTTTGCAGCTGGCGGCGTGGAGGCACCGGCTGCCCCGGCGCCATCGGCGAACCAGCCTTATCGCGTTCTGGCCCGGAAATACCGGCCTTCCAGCTTTGCAGAACTGATCGGTCAGGATGCCATGGTTCAGACGCTGGGCAATGCGATCCGGCGGGACAGGCTGGCGCATGCCTTTCTGATGACCGGCGTGCGTGGTGTCGGCAAGACCACCACAGCGCGGCTGATCGCCAAGGCACTGAATTGTATCGGAGAAGACGGGCAGGGTGGCCCAACCATCGATCCCTGCGGAAAATGCGAACCCTGTCAGGGCATAGCAGAAGGCAGCTTTATCGATGTCATCGAGATGGATGCGGCCAGCCATACAGGCGTGGACGATGTGCGCGAGATTATCGAGGCCGTGCGCTATTCGTCGGTATCGGCGCGTTACAAGATCTACATTATCGACGAAGTGCACATGCTGTCGAAAAATGCGTTCAACGCGCTGTTGAAGACACTCGAAGAACCACCGGCCCATGTGAAGTTCATTTTCGCAACAACTGAAGTGAACAAGGTTCCCATTACCGTCCTCTCGCGCTGTCAGCGTTTTGACCTGAAAAGGATCAAGGCAGACCAGCTCTCCGCACATTTCGCGCATATCGTCGACAAAGAGGGCGTGAAAGCCGAGCAGGAAGCGCTGGATCTGATTGCCCAGGCGGCCGAAGGATCAGTGCGGGATGGTCTGTCCATACTGGATCAGGCGATTGCCCATGCGGACATGGACGGCGAAGGTGACGGTTCGGGTGAAGTTCGCGCGGTCCAGATCCGCGAAATGCTAGGTCTGTCCGATCGCGGTGCCATACGCCGTCTTTTCGGACAATTGCTGACCGGCGATTCGCAAGCACTGCTGGACGCAGTGGACGAGCAATATCGCATTGGGGTCGAGCCGCTGTCGCTGATGAACGGACTGCTTTCGCTTTCGCATCAGGTGACGTTGTACAAGGTTGGCCGAACAACCGATCCGACGTTGTCAGAAGAAGCCCGGTCCCTCCTGAAAGACTGGTCGGAAGGCCTTTCCTATCCTGTTCTCCACCGCTTGTGGCAGCTTCTTCTGAAAGGGTATCAGGAAGTGCAACAGGCCCATATGCCGCGTGAAGCCTGTGATATGGCGCTGTTGCGGGTGCAATGCGCCGCAGATATGCCGGATCCCGGCAAATTGCGGAAAATGCTGGATGACATGTCGGATTCGGGTCGCATCGATGCGCCCCCACCGATGGAAAATACCCCTGCAAGTACATCGGGTGAGCCCGCATATGCCGCACAGTCCGAGCCATCAGGCCAGAGCCAGGAGTTAAGCGATCCGCAATCTGTCGCCACGTCCGGAAGTGAACCGGACACACAGCCGGGTCCAGAGATATCAGAACCCGAAGCGACAAAGCCGGACGCATCGCCAGCATCTTTTTCGGGGATCGTCGATCTTGTCGGGGAAGTCTCGGTCACCAAACAGAGCATTTTAAAGGCAGATATTCGATTAATCGAATTTGCGCCGCCAAAGATTGTGTACGAGGCGGTTCGCCCGATCTCCCCGGCGGATCTCAATCAGATTTCTGACATTCTCAAGCAGGAAACGGGAGAAATCTGGTCCTTTGAGGAGGGAACCGGAACGCCAAAGCCGAGCCTGGATGAACAGGCGGAGCTTGAAAAACAGGCCGCGCATCAGAAAATTCTGGAAATGCCGATGGTCAAGGCGGCATTCGAAGCCTTTCCAGATGCCAAATTGCTTGAATCGGCAGAGTCATCTGACCAGATAACCGAGGAAACACAACAGCCGCACCAGACAAGGAGTTCGCTGGCATGAAATCAATGGAAGAAATGATCCAGGCGGCCCAGGAGGCTGCGCAAACGGTCCAGACACAGATGGAGGAAGCCCAGAAGAAACTGGACAGCATCGAAGTGGAAGGCAAATCGGGCGGTGGGCTGGTGACTGTCACGGCCACGGCCAAAGGCCGGATTCTGGGCGTCAAGATTGATGACAGCCTGCTCAAACCGGATGAAAAGGGCATTCTCGAAGATCTTGTTGCAGCAGCGTTTAATGATGCGCGGGACAAGGCTGATGCTGTCAGCAGCGAAGAAATGGGCAAAATGACCAGCGGTTTGCCACTTCCCGGTGGTTTCAAATTGCCATTCTGAGCTTCTGTTCAGCTTGTCGCAGGGCGCTTGAAGTGCAAATCCGGCACCCCATATAGCTCTAAAGTAGTTCTGTGCGTGACCGTCACGCAATATTCTGGAGTATAAATGTCTCAGTCTGAATCCCGCCCGGAAAACCGTTCCCTTCCATTGCTTCCCCTGCGGGATATCGTCGTTTTTCCGCACATGATCGTCCCGCTTTTTGTCGGCCGCGACAAATCGGTTGTTGCGCTGGAAAAGGCGATGGACAGCGACAAGGACATTTTTCTTGTGGCACAACTCGATCCGGCAGAGGATGATCCGTCCCGCGATCAGCTCTATGACATGGGAGTTGTTGCGACGGTTCTGCAGCTGCTGAAACTGCCGGATGGCACCGTCCGGGTTCTTGTTGAAGGCAAACAGCGCGCCCGCCATTCTTCGCTCGATGAGCAGGAAGATGGCTTTGTACTCGCAAGTGTGGAGCTCATAGAAGAGCAGCCGGTTGAAGGGCATGAAACTACAGCCCTGATGCGGTCGGTGGTCGAGCAGTTCGAAAACTATTCCAAACTCAACAAGAAAATGCCGGCTGAGACGGTTGTTCAGCTGGGCGAGATTGATGAAGCCGCGCGACTGGCAGATGCAGTTGCCGCCAATATCAACGTCAAAGTGGCTGACAAGCAAAGCCTGTTGATCGAAGGCGATCCGGTCAAGCGACTGGAGATGGCCTTTGCTTTCATGGAAGGCGAACTGGGCGTTTTGCAAGTTGAGAAAAAGATCCGCGGCCGTGTGAAGCGCCAGATGGAGAAGACTCAGCGCGAATATTATCTGAACGAACAGATGAAGGCCATTCAGCGCGAGCTCGGTGATGGCGAGGACGGCGAAGGCGACGAGCTTTCGGCACTTGGCAAGAAGATCGAGGAGATGAAGCTCTCGAAGGAAGCCAAAACCAAAGCCAAGGCGGAGTACAAGAAACTCAAGGGCATGCAGCCCATGTCGGCGGAAGCCACGGTTGTCCGCAACTATCTGGATGTTTTGCTGGGACTGCCATGGGGCAAGAAGTCGCGGCTGAAAAAGGATATCAAACAGGCCGAAAAAACGCTGGATGATGATCATTTCGCTCTCGAGAAGGTGAAGGAGCGGATCATTGAATATCTCGCGGTCCAGGCCCGAACCAACAAGTTGAAAGGCCCGATTCTGTGTCTGGTTGGCCCTCCCGGTGTCGGTAAGACATCGCTTGGCCGCTCGATTGCCCGGGCTACGGGACGCGAATTTGTGCGTCAGTCGCTGGGCGGAGTTCGCGATGAAGCGGAAATTCGAGGTCACAGACGGACCTATATCGGTTCGCTGCCGGGCAAGATCGTCTCCAACCTGAAGAAGGCCGGGACCTCCAATCCGCTGTTCCTGCTCGACGAGATCGACAAGCTGGGTCAGGATTTCCGGGGTGATCCGGCATCGGCCCTGCTCGAAGTTCTCGATCCGGAACAGAATGACAAGTTCCAGGATCATTATCTCGAGATTGATATTGACCTGTCCGACATCATGTTTGTGACCACGGCCAATTCGCTCAACCTTCCGCAGCCTTTGCTGGACCGGATGGAGATCATCCGGCTCGAAGGCTATACCGAAGATGAAAAGCTTGAGATCGCCAAGCGCCACCTGATTGCGAAACAGGTGGATGCGCATGGTCTCAAGGAGGGGGAGTTTGCCCTCACTGACGACGCTCTGCGGGACCTGATCCGTTATTATACGCGGGAAGCCGGTGTCCGGACGCTGGAACGGGAAATCGCTAAACTCGCGCGAAAGGCGTTGCGACGCATCCTCGAAGGCGAGTTCAAGACCGTCGAAATCACGCCAGACAATCTGTCCGAATATGCCGGCGTGCGGAAATTCCGTCACGGGGTCAGTGAAGAAGAAAATCAGGTCGGTGCGGTTACCGGTCTCGCCTGGACCGAAGTGGGCGGCGAATTGCTGACCATCGAGTCGGTCACCGTCTCTGGCAAGGGACAGATCAAGACCACCGGCAAGCTTGGAGAAGTCATGACAGAATCCGTTCAGGCGGCCCTGTCATTCGTCAAGGCGCGGGCACCTTCCTATGGCATTAAGCCCAGCCTCTTCAGCCGCAAGGATATTCATATCCACCTTCCTGAAGGCGCCGTCCCCAAGGACGGGCCGTCAGCTGGTGTGGGTATCGTCACCGCGATTGTTTCGACACTGACCGGGATTGCTGTCCGTCGTGATGTGGCGATGACTGGTGAAGTGACTCTGCGTGGCCGGGTGCTTCCGATCGGCGGTCTCAAGGAGAAACTGCTTGCGGCCTTGCGCGGAGGAATCACTACCGTGCTTATTCCGGCGGAAAACGAAAAGGATCTGGTGGAAATTCCGGAGAATATCACCTCATCACTCGAAATCATCCCGGTGAAGCATGTCGACGAGGTTCTGGCGCAGGCGCTGGCGGAGAAAGTTGCCCCCATTGAATGGAGTGATGCCGACGAACTGGCCAGCCATGCGACGGCTCCGGTGACCGATGAGCCGGGATCCGCTGCCCGGCACTAACAGAACTGTCCGTTGCGAGTCGTTTAGTCCCGGTATTCCGCCAAGATTCGGGCCTTCCGGTGCCTATTGAAGAGGCAGAATGCAACTCATCGCAGTTTTTTCGGTATTTTGACGTAAAAATTGTGTCACTGACCCAAAATCTGGCGGTTTTCCTTTGACTCACGGGTTAATCTTGGTGTTACTGCGTCTCAGACAAAGACGCGATTCAATACAGAGTTGCACAGAGAAGGGGGGATACCCATTATGAACAAACAGGATCTTATCAGTAGCGTTGCAGACCACAGTGGTCTCAGCAAAAGCGATGCCGGCAAAGCCGTAGACGCGGTTTTTGACTCCATCACAGGCTCACTGAAGAGCGGCAATGAAGTCCGTCTCGTCGGATTTGGTACTTTTTCTACTTCCAAGCGCAAAGCATCTACCGGCCGCAACCCGCGGACCGGTGAGCCAATGCAGATTCCTGCATCGACTCAGGCGAAATTCAAAGCCGGCAAGGGCTTGAAGGACGCTGTAAACAAGTAATTGTTTAATCGGGAAGCGTGGAAGCGCTTCCCGTTTTTCTTTCGCGCTTTGTTTTGAAAACTCAGGCGGATCCTCACGGGTCCGCCTTTTTCAATATCTGCGACCGGGACGATCCTGTGCGGGCCATCATATATTGATCAGGCAGGGAAAGGATATCGAATGGTAGACGCTACAGGGTTCGAACCTGTGACCCGCTGATTAAGAGTCAGCTGCTCTACCAACTGAGCTAAGCGTCCAAGTCCATTTCGATATGGGCCATATAGGGGCTATCAGACGGAGTGCAATGGATTCCTTCGGGTTTTCGGCAAATAATTATGCAAATGCACCACCGCGTCGTCCGGGATGGCGGTCAATCGACATGAGAATCCCTACGCAGATCATGATTGTCATCATCGAAGAGCCGCCGTGGCTCAGGAATGGCAGCGGAATGCCGACAACTGGTGCAAGCCCCATCACCATCATCAGGTTGATCGCCACGTAGAAGAAAATTGTCGTGGTCAGCCCGGCTGCCGCCAGCTGAGAAAAGCGGGTCCTGGCCTTCATCGCCACCCCCAGACCCCAGCGGAACAGCAGGAAAAAGCAGAACAACACAACGACGCCACCCATAAGCCCCCATTCTTCCGCCATTGTGGCAAAAACAAAGTCGGTGTGACCTTCGGGAAGATAGTCGAGATGGCTCTGGGTGCCATTCAGAAAACCCTTGCCGAAAATTCCACCCGATCCAATGGCAATCTTGGACTGGCTGATATGATATCCCGCACCGAGCGGATCATTCTCCGGATTAAGAAATGTGGTGACGCGCCGTTGCTGATAGTCTTCCAGTCCGAAGAAGAAGGCGAGTGGGGCGAGGACGGCGAGGAGTGCAGCGCCGCCAACGAACAGACGCATGGGCAGGCCGGCCAGAAATGCCACGGTCATGGCGCCGGACACCACCGTGATGGTCGTCCCGAGATCGGGCTGAAGCAGAATCAGGGCACAGGGAAAGGCCAGAAGCAGCAACAGAGGCCAGACTGCGCCCCATGTCCGGATCTGGCCGGGAGGCAGGAGGTCATAGAACCGCGCGACGGCCAGAATGATGGCGGGCTTCATCAGCTCTGACGGTTGTATCCGTATGAAGCCAAGGTTGAGCCAGCGCTGACTGCCACCGCCAACTGCACCGATCAGCTCGACTCCGAGCAGCATGATTACGACCACGGTATAGACCGGGAAGGCGATGGTTTTCCAGAATCGTTCCTTGAAGCGTGACAGGACAATGGCCATCGCCAGAAACACCATGAAACGGATCATGTGCAGTCCTGCCCAGGGGGTCAAACTGCCTCCCGCTGCCGAATAGAGCACGACGAAGCCGAACGAGGCGAGCACCAGCAACAGCAAAATTGTTCGCCAGGGCAACTGTGCGATGGGTGCAGGGATGAAGTCGTTCAACGCCTATTGCCCCAGTTCCGCGCCATCGGTGGCTGCATTTGCATCTTCGGCTGCCGGCGGCGGCTGACGCCCCTCGGCAATCGCCTTTTCCAATTCCAGATTTGCCCGATATTCCGCGAGTTGCCGGTCCATGCGAGTCTTGATGGTACCGCCCCAGGCTTCTTCCAGCGGAGCCAGTCGCTCCATTGCCTTGTCGCGATCATAGAGAAATGTCATGACATCGCGAGCGACAGGATAGGCCGCGCCGGATCCACCACCATGCTGGATGACGACAGCCGCGGCATAGCGGGGATTGTCGACCGGTGCGAAACAGACAAACAGTCCGTGATCGCGGAATTTCCAGGGGACATCACGACCCCCGCGGCCGTATTTCAGGCTGACCACCTGAGCCGTGCCCGTTTTTCCGCCAAGTTCGATATTCTCGAGGGGCAGCCGCGCTCGACGTGCCGTTCCCGCGCCATTGACGACTTCGCTCATCGCTGTCCGCACATAAGAGAGATGCTCGGGAGAGATATCCAGCGGCGGGGCAGCGCGCCGGTCCTTGTCGTAAAGCAGGTGCGGTTCCAGTTTGCGTCCGGAAGCCATGCGGGCCGCCATGACACATAATTGCAGAGGGTTTGACAGAAAAAATCCCTGACCGATGGCGCTGTTTACCGTGTCAAAATCCGCCCACTCGCGGTCATGCCGTTTTTTGATCCACTGCGTATCCGGAACAGTGCCATAGCTTTGGGACGCAACGGGCAGATCATATTTGGCGCCCAGACCCAGTTCCCGGGCCATCAGCGCAATCGTGTCATAACCCACCCGCAAGGCCATTCTGTAGAAATAGGTGTCACAGCTCTGGGCGTTGGCTTTCATCATGTCGACGGTGCCATGATTGCTGTGGCAATTGAAAAACCGGTTGCCGACGCGCATCCCGCCCCCGCACCGGACGGTTTCTTCCGGGTCGATGCCGCCACGGAGCAATGCCAGAGAGACCATGGGCTTGATCGTGGATCCGGGCGGGAAGAGCCCCTTCAGGGCCTTGTCGCGCAGCGGCACATGGTCATCATCCCGCAACATGCCATATTCGGTCTGGCCGATCCCGTCGGAAAAGCTGTTTGGGTCGAAGGACGGCATCGACGTCATCGTCAAAATGTCACCGCTCCGGCAGTCCATGACAACAACCGCGCCCGATTCCGGGCCGAGACGACGAGCGGCATATTCCTGCAAGTCGATGTCGAGTGTCAGTTGCAGGGCCTTGCCCGGGGTGTCGGGTCGGGAATCCAGCTCGCGCACGATTTTCCCGCGGGCCGTCACTTCTACCCTTTTGGCGCCGGGTTTGCCCTGAAGCCGGTCCTCGAATGTCTTCTCAAGCCCATCCTTGCCGATCTTGTAGCCCGGCGTCACCAGGATGGGATCCGGATTTTTTTCGTAATCTTCGGCACTGGCAATTCCGACATAACCAGCCAGGTGACCCACGGCTGCACCGGTCGGATAAAAGCGCGAAAATCCCTGCCTTGGTGAAACACCGGGGAGGTCCGGCAGGCGCACACTGACGGCTGCAAAATTTTCCCAGTCCAGTCCCGTGGCCACCTGGACGGGCTGGAAGCTTGTTGCCTGCTCAAGTTCCTTGTTGATCCGTTCGATGGTTTCCTGATCCAGTGCCAGTAATTCCGCCAGTGTGGCGATCGTCTTTTCCTTGTCCCGCATGCGGTCTGGAATGATATCAACACGAAAATCGGTCTTGTTGTTTGCAACCGGCTTGCCATTGCGGTCGATCAGCCAGCCGCGCCGGGGCGGCACGAGGGTCAGATTGACCCGGTTGCTTTCCGAAAGCAGCTGATAGCGTTCGTTTTCAGCCACCGAAATATAGGCCATGCGTCCGGCCAGCAATATTCCTATGCCCGCCTGCAAACCTCCGATGATTGTTGCCCGACGCGAAAAGGTCAGCGCCTGAACAGCGCTGGAAATGGTCTTGCCGCCCCCAAGACTGCTCATCGTGCCACCCGCCAGCTGTCAACAGCGCCGATCAGCCGTGTCACGAAGGGATAGAGCAAAATCGAAAGCAGAATCTGGGGTACGAGAATTTCGAGACGCAACAGGTTACTCTGGAAGTCGATGACGAGCATGCCGCATATTAGCACAAAAATGATCGAAAGGGAGGCGATCAGCCAGTCCTGCCAATAGTCCCGGCCAACCCCGCGATTGTCGAGTGTTTCCAGGGCTATGAATATGAGTGACCACAAAAGGGCCGCACTGCCAAAGGGCTGTCCGCTGAACATGTCATCGACAAGGCCCAGCGGAAAACCGGCCCATACCGGCCAGTAGCCGGGTCGGATGAGACGCCATGCCAGCAATATGAGCAATCCCATCGGGGGCAGGATCGGATAATCAGTGATCAGCGGAAGGGCCGTGATCATCGAGCCCAGAATGACTGTCACCGCCGGAACAACCTTGATCCGCAATTGCGACGGTTGGCGGTTGAGGCGGGATCGGTAAGCCTTGGCCATCAGTCCCCGCCCGCTGCATCACCGGCCAGTCTGTCCGCTTCATCCTGTTCAGCCTGGCGAACGGTCTCTGCCTGAAAAATCGGTTGCACGATGACGTGACTGGCCTTGGCAGGGTTTGCCAATATTCTTGCGATGGCGCCGGTGTCACTTTGACGGATAACAACGGCTACCGGAATGCCGGGACTGTACAACCCGCCGCTGCCGGAAGTGATCAGCAGGTCACCGCCTTTGAACGGATTGGTCCCCAGATTGATCGGTTTGACTTCAACGGTCCCGTCACCAAGTCCTGTGGCAAAGGCGGGCAGTTCATCGCTTGCCCGCTTGACCGGAGTGACATTTTGGCCATCGGAAACCAGCAGGATCCGGGCGGTCGTTGGTCCGGTCTCCAGCACCCGTCCAACCAGCCCTTCCGGGGCCCGCACCGGTTGCCCGGCCTCCACCCCGCTCGTATTCCCCACGCCGAGAGTTGCGATTCGGCGGGAGCTCGAGGAAGTGGAGCTAATCAGCCGGGCCATGGCCACGGCTTCCGGCACCTCCTCGTTGAGATCGAGCAGCCGTTTGAGCCTTTCATTTTCCTGCTTTAACGCACGTGCTTCCAGAATCTCGATCCGGTAGCTATCCAGCTCCCGCTGCATTTCGGCATTTTTCGATGCCGCCGCAAAATAGGCGGAAACTTCTTCGCCGAATTCTCCGGTTGCGCCCCCCACTTCGCTGAGGGTTTTGCTCACTGGTGCGGTGGCTTCCGCACCTATGGTTCGCAGAACCGCAAAGCCGCGCGGATCAAGAATGGAAATGGCCAGCAAGAGAAGCCCGATAACCGCGCCCAATATGCCCAGCAAATAGCTCGCGAAAATGCTGTATTGCGCGCGCTTGGAAAATCCTGGGCGCCGATGTTTTGGCGCGGCCATGCCCGTCTATCCTTTCATTACCGTCTCAGGTTGACCCAAAATCATCAAAATTTCGTCTACGCCGTCGTCAGAACGCCGCGGAAAATTTCATCTTCCATGGCACGACCGGTTCCAATAGCGACACATGCCAGCGGATCTTCGGCAACAGTGACCGGCAGGCCGGTTTCTTCACTCAATGCTTCATCAAGTCCGGAAATCAAGGCGCCGCCGCCCGTCAGCACGATCCCTTGATCGACAATGTCAGCAGCCAGTTCAGGGGCGGTGTTTTCCAGGGCGATCCGCACACCTTCGATGATTGTTCCGATGGGCTCACCAAGCGCTTCGGCAATCTGCCCCTGGTTTATTGAAATCTCCTTGGGCACCCCGTTCACCAGATCACGGCCCTTGATATGAATCGTGTGGCCAATGCCATCCGCCGGAGCCATGGCAACTCCAAAATCCTTCTTGATACGTTCCGCCGTGGTTTCGCCGATCAACAGGTTGTGATGACGACGAACATAAGAGACAATGGCTTCGTCCATCTTGTCGCCACCGGTCCGCACGGATGTCGTATAGGCCAGGCCGCGCAGCGAAAGCACAGCAACCTCGGTTGTTCCACCGCCAACGTCGACGACCATGGAACCGATCGGTTCGGTAACCGGCATGTCCGCACCTATCGCAGCCGCCATGGGTTCCTCGATCAGGAACACCTGACTGGCGCCGGCATTGGATGCCGCATCGCGAATGGCGCGTCGTTCGACGGATGTCGATCCGCTGGGCACACAGATCACGATTTCCGGATAGCTGAGCAGCTTGCGCTTGCCATGGACCTTCTTGATGAAATGCTTGATCATCTGCTCGGCGACATCAATGTCCGCGATGACGCCGTCTCGCAGCGGACGGATCGCCTCGATACTGTCGGGCGTCTTGCCCATCATCATCTTCGCGTCATTGCCCACAGCCTTTACTTTTTTGACACCATTTGACGTTTCGATGGCAACAACAGACGGCTCGTTGAGGACGATTCCCTGACCGCGGACATAGACAACCGTGTTGGCGGTTCCCAGATCGATCGCCATATCCTGCGACCTGAACTTGAACAGATTTCCAAAGACCATAATTTTATCCGTATTTTCTTATAGTTGCAGCAGATGCCGCGGCTTATCACTACAGCGCTTCTTTTGCTGAACGGGGGCTGAAAACAACTGTAATGTCTTTCAGTATTTTCCCCCGAAAATCAAGGCTCGCCTGGGCAAGTCGCTTGGGCTAGGAATGACGTCATGTCAATAAGAAGACTCCCCGACAGCCTGATCAATCGCATTGCCGCTGGTGAAGTGGTCGAGCGTCCGGCCAGCGCGTTGAAGGAGCTGGTGGAAAACGCGATCGATGCCGGATCGACACAGATTGATGTCAGGCTGGAGCAGGGCGGGCTTGCGCTGGTCGAGGTGGCGGACAACGGGTGCGGCATGAGCCGGGCAGATATTGGGCTGGCACTTGAGCGCCATGCAACATCGAAATTGCCCGATGAAGCCATTGAACTGGTCACAACCATGGGCTTTCGCGGGGAAGCCCTGCCGTCGATTGCCAGTGTCGCGAAGCTGGCAATCGAAAGCCGCGAAAAGACTGGTGATGGCTGGTTCAGGGTCGTTGATCATGGCGAACTGATACATGACGGCCCAGCGGCCATTCCTCCCGGCACCAGAGTGCGTGTCGAGGAGCTGTTCGCCAAGGTTCCGGCACGCCGCAAGTTTCTGCGCACCGCCCGCAGCGAATATGCCGCCTGTGTCGACGTCGTGCGTCGTCTCGCCATGGCTCGCCCGGACATTGGATTCACGGTGGAGCACGCCGGACGCAAGCCGATTGCCGTCCAGGCCGGTGATACCGGACCGGACCGCGTCGCCGCCCTGACCAGCCGCGAGCTTGCTGCCAACAGCGTTGGTGTCGATTTGCAACGCGAGGATGTACGACTGACGGGCGTCGCCGGACTTCCGACCTACAACCGCGGTGTGGCCGATCATCAGTTTCTTTTCGTCAACGGACGTCCGGTAAAGGACCGGCTGCTGACGGGTGCCGTCCGGGGCGCATATGCCGAAATGCTGGCGCGAGATCGTCATCCGGTCGTCGCCCTGTTTGTCGACATGCCGCCGGAACAGGTCGATGTGAATGTGCACCCTGCGAAAACTGAGGTCCGGTTTCGCGAACCGTCCATGATCAGAGGCATGATTGTCAGCGGTCTTCGCCGGGCCCTGGACGAAGGCGGATTTCGTGCCGTGCAACGCCCGGCGGAATCCGCTCTCGCACATTGGCAGACGGAACCGCCGGCTCCCGATCCCCAGGCAAGTATCTTCGCCCGGCAGACGGCTCCCTCCGCACATGCCAGGATCCAGACCCAGCCATATCCGGCGACCTCCGCTGATGGGCTGACTTCCCTGCTTGATGGAAAATCAGATTATGTCGATGCGGCAGGTGCTGAGGATCTCGCTCCGCTGATGGGCCGGGCCGAGGAAGCGACCGAAGCGGTCCCCGAAGCGACGGACCACCCGCTCGGCGTTGCGCGCGGACAGGTCGCCAAAACATATATAGTGGCAGAAGCCGAAGATGGTCTCGTTATCGTTGATCAGCATGCCGCACATGAGCGTCTGGTGCTGGAACGGATGCGCAAAGCGGTTGAAGGGGGGAGGGTGGCCGCACAGGCATTATTGATGCCCGAGGTCGTGGAACTGGATGAAAATGCCTGCGATCGTCTGGAAAGCCGGTTGGAAGAGCTGACCGGTTTTGGCCTTGAGCTGGAACGCTTTGGACCGTCAGCCATATTGGTGCGTGCGACACCAGCCATGCTCGGGTCCGGTGATGTTCGCGGTCTGGTTACGGACCTGGCCGATGAACTGGGCGCTTTCGATGAAGCGTTGAGCCTGAAGGAACGTATAGATCATGTCGCTTCGACAATGGCCTGTCACGGATCGGTCCGGGCAGGGCGGGTGCTCAATGTGCCGGAAATGAATGCCTTGTTGCGAGAGATGGAAGTGACGCCGCATTCCGGTCAGTGCAACCACGGCCGGCCAACCTGGGTCAAGCTCGCGCATGTAGATATCGAAAAGCTTTTTGGCAGGAAATAGGATGACCTGCTGGGCGTAGAGAAATAGCGGAAGGGAAAGCATCTCTGCCGCCCCTTCCGCCACCGGGTCATTGCAGGCCACCCGCAGCGTTGCTGGCCAGCCGTCCGGAACGGGTACCGGAATAGATGGCGGTCAGCACCGGGTGATCAATCTTGCCAACGAGCTGTGCTGTCAGATCGTTACGGCATTCCCGCCGACTGCGCGGCGAGGACGCGACGCTGATCTTGCGGCAGGCGCGGCGAACTTTCCGATTGATGCGCTGTGACACGCGCTCAACCCCGGCCTGGGTCGAAAGTTCGCTCGCCATATAGCGGACCTCGACGGTTTCCGCCTTTGCCGAACCGGCTCCTGCCATCAGCATGAGAGCAGCAGTTCCGGCGGCAAGAATGTTGGTTTTCATTTTGGTGGACATCTTGTTTCTCCTTTCGGGTTCACGACGACATTGTCGATGGCCAGAGAGATACGGACGATCCGCACCAACATCCTGCGAGCAATCTGGAAAGAATCCGGAGAAGGCGAATTCCAGAATTTTCCCATAATTGGCGGAATATGTGTACAATAGGCTTGGCGCCGGATGGCTGTGACAGAGCGGTTCCGGGCATCATCTTGAGGCAACAGGAAAAGTGGATCTCTTGACTGGCAAGCTGCACGAAGGCGAACATCAGCAGATTCAGTTTGGTGATTTTGTTCTGGATAGCCGGGACGAGCGGCTGTTTGGACGAAACGGATCAATTGCAATTGGCCGAAAGGCATTTGGCGTTCTTTCGGTTCTGATCGCCAATCAGGGCCTTCTGGTCACGAAGGAAGAGCTGTTCGCAAAGGTGTGGCAGGACACAATTGTTTCAGATTCTGCGCTCACCTCCGTGATCAAGGAAATTCGTCTGGCCCTGGCAGACAAGCGAGGCAGGAACGGACTGATAGAAACCGTATATGGCCGGGGATACCGTTTCACTGGCAAAGCCCGTTCGATCAGGCACCAGAAGCCCAATTCAGATGCGATCCCCGGGAGAAATGAACCGGTAATCTCGCTGGTAGCCGGAAAACCGCCTCATCTATATGTGCCCGGATTTGATATCAGCGCCATGACGGACAATAAGCCCGCTTTTGCGGTCATGCTGCGAGAACAGGTATTGTTTGCCCTGACCCGATTTCGCGATATCAGCCTGGTGTCGGAGGAAAATCATCACCCGGGTGATGCATCGGGCAATGGTGGCCCCCGAGACTATCGGCTCGAAGTCACGGTTTTCGGTGAAAGCCCGGACCTGCGGGTGTCATTGCGAGTCTCTCGTATCGGTGATCAGAGCATAATCTGGACCGACATGGCCCAGATGCCGGCTTCAGATGCACAGCCGCTTGTGGGGTTGCTGGTCAACCGCATCGTGACCGCGGTGATTCCGCAGATCGAGAGTGATCTTGTAACCCGCGCTCCCGACAGACCGGCGGATATATATGATCAATATTACCGCACCGTTCGGGACTATAGCGACCTGCAGAACGCATCTGATGTCGATGCCGCCATTGCCGCCTGGACAAGCATGGTCGAGCATCATCCCGAATTCGCGCCGGCCTATGCGCGGTTGATCCGGCTGCTTAATACCGATGGTGCCTATGTGGCGCTGGGCAAAACCGGCATTGCGGAACGCACACTTGCCCGAAAGCTTGCGCACAAGGCCTTTCGCCTGGATCCGGTCAACGCGCATTTCCACGTGTTACTGGGGTGGAGTTATTTGTGGAGCAAGGAACCTGACAAGGCCGAGCGACACTTTGACGAGGCCGCAGCTCTCAACCCCTATAACGCGGTCAGGCTTCTCGAAGCGGCAACCGGAATGATGTTTATCGGCAATCTGGAAAAGGCCGGAACAATATTGGCCAGCAGCGCTGCCCTGACACCTTTCGCCACGGACGCCTTGCTCGAAGACCAGGGACTTCTGCATTTTCTCGCCGGCGATTATGGCGATGCCGAGAAATGCCTGTCGCTGATTGAGCAGCCGACCATTTCGGTGCTCCTGTACCGGCTGCTGGCAAGCTCGGCAGCAGATTCGGCAGAACGCAGTAAATTTGCGAAGACTTTCCTGGAGCGGGTGCGTGACAGCTGGCACGATGAGACGTTGCCGGAAGTGGCGCAAATACTGGACTGGACCATGTTGCACCACCCGTTTCAAGACAGCGCCGTACGGGATCAGGTTTCACGACTATTACAGGATGTTCTGGTTGGTGACCCCGAAATTTGATCTTGCCAGATCAATTCCGGAAGCAGTCGCAAAGTTCCGCAGGAAGGGCGTGTCGACATATTCCGGGCGGATATTCGGTTCGTCCCTGCAGCTGGTCAGCAACGAGAGGCAGGCGAGGGCATCTTCCCTTTTTTGGGAGCGCCAACGCCCAGCACGCCATGTCCGAAATGATTCCAGGATGTTGTTGCCAAGCGCACTGGCGCTTTCAATCCTCGCCCAGTCGCGATCCTGATAGAATATCCCGGCACCGGCACGGAGGAGACGGCCCGCCTGTCTGGCGCTCAACGCTTTCTCGCGCACGGCATGTTGCAGTCCGAAGATCAAATCTGCCAAGGCCAGAGTCAATGGCTGGCAATCCATTTCCGCGGGGGCATGGCGAAGCGCAACCCAGTCGTCTCTTGTGAAAACTCCCCTGGCAAAAGCGCAATAGATCCGACCGACTCCTGTCATGCCATATCTGGCCATTTCGGCGGCCCGCAGGGCGCCCATGCTGGATGCGCCAAAGACGGCAATATGGCTGGCGAGCAGCAACAAAATCTCCTTGTGCCGAACGGCAGGCGCAGATTCGAACACTCCGTCGATCAGGCAGACACGGTCACCGGCCCGCAAATCCAGCTGCAACAGATCACCACCTTTTGCCGGCGGATGCCATCTGGTGTCAGCCAGGGGAGGGCGCGCAATTCCCGCAAGCGATGGTCCGGCAAATATATGGTCTGTCATGTGACCATCTTCCGCTTGCGCCTGAGGGAACCAAGACCGGGAATGATGACTTTTACCACTTTCCAGAAATCCTTGTCCCCCGTGAGGCGGCGTATCAGCACGCGCTCAAAACCGGCATCTGCCAGTCGGTCAGCCATGGTTTGCCAGGTCCCGCTGCATGCCTTTGTTGTGGACCAGGACTTGCCGCACCAGCCAGGCGGAATCGGGGGACAGGAGCCCGTCGCCCGATCAGCGACATATTCCGAGGGCGTGATGTCGTCGCGTGCACCGGCGATCAAGGTCAGTCGTGACTGTACAGCTTCGGCGAAGGCGGCAAACAGCGCGCTCTCCGGTTCCGGGGACGAGGCTGATCCATAGGTCGAAAGCGAAAATGGCTCAGCCGGGATTGTGGGCTCAACAGTGCAGACAATTGTGGGGATCCCGATGACGGCGGGGATCGAGAAAATCCGCAGGCGGATTTGCAGGTCGGCGAGAGCACCAGCCCAGGGAGTATTCCAGGCTGGTGGAAGTGTTTCCAGCTCTATTTCCCGGGCTGGCCGGAGGGATGGCGCCGTGCGCAACCAGCTGCCGACAGCATCGCGCTCAAGGCATTCGTACAAGGCTTTGGCAATGGCCTGATCCCAGCTGGTTCCGGCACCCAGTCCCATGCTGCTGCGGTCCAGAGCCGGATCGGCATCCAGACAATAGTCGAGGGACACACAGGCATGCGGGACATACGCCGCTGCACCGCTCCGCAGGTCGTGCGTCCGAGTCCAGTCCTGAATTCGCTGTGGATCGGGCTTTTTCTTGTCACTGCTACGCAGATTTTCGAGATTTTCTGCGATTGCCTGGTGCCGGAGTTCGGCATGACTGATCCGGAAAACGTCCGGTCCCAAACTTTCTGCTGCGTGGCTTTCGGCAGCCTCTCCGAGTGCCGACCATTGCGCCAGTTCATCGGTCGCACCCTTGCCCTGATGCACGCTGAGGGCCCGTCCGAGCGGGCGGACCGCCTGCCAGACCGGCAAGCCGATCCTGTCCAGTCCCGTGATATTGGCAAGCCGGGTGACACCGTTCTCGGGTCCGAGCCTTCGCGCTGTGGCAAGCGCATCGCCGGGGGGAATGCGAGGTCTCGCGACCGTCGTGTCCGGCGGAATATTAGCCTCCACCCTCCTCGGGGCCGGTCTGCTGGTAACTGACCATCACTTCTTCAGATCGTATAATGGCTTCCCGTATATATTTTTCCGGATCTTCAATGATCGTGTCAAAATCCGAGTCGAGTTGGGCCACATCACGTTTCTGCTCCGGCGTTTTTGCCTTGCTTGCATCATATTCCCACGCCCCGATTGTGGCGTAGATAATCCCGTCCTTGCGCAAACAGAAAGTCGGCGACTTCAGGGCATATATGGCTTCGGGATGTTCTACACGCCCGGGAATAATGGTTACAATATCCTCATCATCATAGTCGCTCTGCATCCTGCTCTCCCTGTGCTTGAGATTTGTGCGCCCGTATTAGATGAAGGCTGCAGGTAGCAGAAAATAGGGAAAAAGTCTAACAGAGGGGCAGTGGACACCCGCCCGCCTGATCTGATCGCACTTAATATGTACCGCGAAGTTTCAGCAGATCAGACGTTAAATTTGAAGTTCATGATATCGCCGTCCTGTGCGACATAATCCTTGCCTTCCTGACGCAGCTTGCCGGCATCGCGAGCGGCACTTTCGCCGCCCAGATCGACAAAATCCTGATAGGCAATCGTCTCGGCCCGAATGAAGCCCCGTTCAAAGTCTGTATGAATCTCGCCTGCGGCTTCGGGGGCCTTGGCTCCCCTGTGCACTGTCCAGGCTCGCGCTTCCTTGGGGCCCGCGGTGAAAAATGTTTGCAAATCCAGCAACTGATATCCGGCGCGGATGACGCGGGCCAGACCCGATTCCTCGAGCCCGAGTTCAGTCAGATATTCAGCGCGCTCTTCCGGCTCCATCCCGACAAGTTCTGCCTCTATCGCAGCCGAGACAATGACAGCCTCGGCATTTTCAGCTTTTGCTTTTTCAAACACCTGTGCGCTGAGCGCGTTTCCGGATGCGGCATCGGCTTCATCGACGTTACAGACGTAGAGAACCGGTTTGGCCGTCAGCAGCTGGGATTGGTCAAATATCCGCTGTTCTTCGTCATCATTCGGTTTGGTCAGTCGCGCGGGCTTGCCTTCGCGAAGCAGGTCCAGCGTCTGACCCAGAACACTCGCTGCAATCTTTGCTTCCTTGTCTCCGCCGGTGGCTTTTTTTTCAAAAGCCGGGACACGCTTTTCCATGCTTTCAAGGTCGGACAACAGCAGTTCGGTTTCGACCACTTCGGCATCCGACAGGGGATCCACCTTGTTGCTGACATGCTGGATATCGTCATCCTCAAAGCAGCGCAGGACGTGCACAATGGCATCAACTTCCCGGATATTGCCAAGAAACTGGTTTCCGAGCCCTTCGCCCTGTGAGGCGCCTTTCACCAGACCGGCAATGTCGACAAAGGCCAGCTGGGTCTCGATGATCTTGGCACTGCCTGCAATTTCCGCGATTTTGTATAGCCGCGGGTCTGGCACAGCAACCTGACCGACATTGGGTTCAATGGTGCAGAAAGGATAATTTGCTGCCTGCGCCGCCTGGGTTTCAGTCAGCGCATTGAACAAGGTTGATTTACCGACGTTGGGCAGCCCAACAATGCCACATTTGAATCCCATATTTACCTCATGTTGCCGGGCCTGGCCGGTGTCTCTATTATAGCAGCGTCGCCTTTACCCGTTTCAGCCTCGGAAACAAGGCTCGGGTGACCAAAATCAGTCTTTCTGCATCCTCAGCGCCAGTTCGCTCAGGAACCGGGCGTCATTGTCCTTTGCGAGCCAGTCCGCTTCGGCAGCTATCGCGCCCAGCATCTCGGCCAGGTCATCAATCTCGCCTTTGGTATAGTTGCCGAGTACGTGCCCCTGAACCCGGGATTTATGGCCAGGATGACCGATACCGATGCGCACGCGCCGGAAATCCGCGCCAATATGGGCGACCAGGGATTTGATGCCATTGTGGCCGGCCGTGCCGCCGCCGCGTTTGACCTTGATCTTGAAAGGCTCAAGATCCAGCTCGTCATAGAATACCGTGATGTCTTCGGGACCGAGTTTGTAGAAGTCCATCGCGGCTCTGACTGCCCGGCCGCTTTCGTTCATGAAAGTGGCGGGCTTGAGCAGCAACAGCTTTTCGGATCCCAGACGGCCTTCAACTACCCAACCCTGAAACTTCTGTTTGGGAGGCGGAAATCCGTGCACCTCCTCCAGCGCATCCATGACCATATATCCGACATTATGCCGGTGCAGCGCATATTCCGCTCCTGGATTGCCGAGACCGACCCAGATCTGCATGTGCTTTCCATCTCCGAACCGGCTGCGGCAGTCTGCCACAGCCAATAAAAAACCGTCCATGTCGCGCCGGGCGCTGCATGGACGGTTTGGTGTTACATTGTTTGAGCGGGGAAGGTCTAGTCTTCGGAATCGCCTTCTTCGCCGCCTTCGCCTTCAGCTGCTTCGCCTTCGGCACCTTCTTCGCCTTCTTCACCTTCTTCGCCTTCACCGTCTTCGGCTTCGTCTTCGGAAGATTTGAGGGCAGATGGAGCCGCGACACCGGCAATGGTGAAGTCGCGATCGGTAATCGAGCTTTCCGACCCCTCGGGCAAGGTGATGTCGGACAAGTGGATCGAGTCCCCGATTTCCAGGCCGGTTACGTCAATTTCGATCTGATCCGGGATCAGGTCGGCATCGCACATCAGGTCGAGTTCGTAGCGTACAACGTTCAGAACACCGCCGCGCTTCAGGCCAGGTGATTCTTCTTCGTTCACGAATACAACAGGAATATTGACCTGGACCTTCGCGCCTTTCGCAAGACGGAAAAAGTCGACATGGATTGCCCGGTCGGTGACGGGATCAAAAGCAACATCCTTGGGAAGTGTACGGGTCTTCGTACCGCCCACTTCGACCTGAACCAGCGAGTTCATGAAATGACCGGTGCCAAGCAGCTTGGTCAATTCCTTTTCCTCGACGTGGATGGGTTGCGGTTCTTTCTTGTCGCCATAGATAACGGCGGGGACACGGCCTTCGCGACGCAGTGCACGGGAGGCTCCCTTGCCAGCCCGTTCGCGAGGCTCGGCTGATAAAGTCAGCTGATCACTCATAATGTTGCTCCAAAATTCGGTTTTTTCAAGGTCCTGCCACGCCTCCAGGGTGGTTTGTGGTCAGGAAGGGGGCGCTATAGGCAGCGATTTCGCGAAAAGCAAGGCAAATTGCGCTCAGGGAACGTCACCTGAAAAAGCCGATCTGGTTACTGGTGGCCAGCAGGACTCCGCCGGCGGACCACAATTCCACGCGAGAGTCGCAACAACTGTTGCGAACCGTTGCCCCGTTGACCCGCATCAGCATGTAATCGCTTCCGGCGTCGGCAAGATCCTCCTCACTGGCATATATATAGGTCGCCATCGAGACAGTGGATCCGGGCCGGAACTGCTCCGTCACAAAGAAGGTTCTGGGCATCGGGGTATCACAGATGGAAAACAGGCTGACCCGGTCCACCGGACGGCCGTCTGCCTCCCGGATCCAGACAAGGGCTTCTGGCGTCTTGTTGACCTTGAACGGAATGCCTTTGGCGATCCGCTGATCATAGGATGCCACCCATTGCGGAGCCATCGGGTTGACCGACGGCAGTGCGATCGAGTCCTCTGGCGCCCTGCAGTCAGGTCGGGGTTTTTGATAATCAATATCCGTGAGTTTGCGGGTGCTCGAGACAATGTCCGCCACTATCGTGACGGAGCCATTCTGATAGAGCTCCACTCGCCAGAACTGGGTTGTTGCTCCGGATTTGAGCAGGCTGGTCTGAACCTCGACTTCTCCCGGACCGACGCCAGAAAGAAAGTTCGTCTGCTGGGAGACGATCGGACCGCTGCGTTCGGGATGCATGTCGACGGCACGGGCACAGATACCGGCAACCCAGCCACCGAAGGCCATGCCTGTCGGGTTGCGATAAAAGTCGCTCGCCTCGATCGTGTAGCGATTGTCATCAAGCGCAACCAGTGCGGTTTCGCGGTCGAACTGAAATGTCATTTCTGGTGCCCCGACTTTGAATTTACTGAATTTTTTCGACTTTATAGCCGCGCTTTTCCAGCATCAGCTGCACCGAGTCCGGACCGACCAGATGCGCAGCGCCCACGGCCACGAGGGATGTGCCAGGTTTTTGCAATCGGGCGTGGAGCTGATTGTCCCAGTCCCTGTTCCGTGCAACCAGGATTTTTTCTCGAATTTCCGGCTTCTCGAGAATGCCGCCCTCGGTCAGTTTCTCCAGTTCAGCGATATCGCCACTATACCAGGCGTTAAACAGCTTCTCGAATGCGTTTTTGCTGGTTCCGGCATCTTCAATGACTGTGGTCAGCATCTCACGCTGATCCGTTTCCGGCAATTTGTCGAAATAACCAAGCTGCCCTTCAATCGTTTCCAGCCCGGCAATCGCTTTTCCCGCATCAGTAAATTGCTGCACCAGCTTTCTTTCAACGCCTTCTTCCGAACGCAGGCCGAGATGGCTGCTTTGCGCGGAGGCGAGTGACAAGGCGGCTGCCCAGCTTTCCATGCGATTCAAGGCGATTTCCGGTATATTGGACTTATCCAGAACCCGGTCCAGATCATCATGAAGGGCGGGCGCGATTCGGGCTTCCACCGCGGGAAGATCTGGCGAGGTTGCCAGTTTTGAGAAGATTTTGGCCGAATTGCTTCTGTCTTCCAGTCCCAGAACTTCAATGACCAGTTCATCGGATTCCGAAACAACCTGGTCCAGCAATTCGGTCCGCCAGGAAATGCCTTTGGGCAAGGTATGGATTGTACCGAACAGATAGGCTGTACCCGGTTGTTCCTTCGAAGTCCCCGTCACCTTCCAGATAGCCGGTTTTCCAGGTTTTTCGGTGTTGAGTACAACGGTTTCGCTGGCGTTTCCGCAAGCAGATAGAGATACCGTCGCGACCAGTGCTAGCAGGAGTTTGAAGATGTGCATGGCAGTTATTTGGGGACAGCTCGGCCAAAAGGAAAGATGCAAGCGGCGAACAATCTAATATTTGAGCCGTTTCACCTTCAGACCTTTGGCCTTCAGTTTCTGTTGCAAACTGCTCTCGCCGGCCAGATGCCCCGCTCCGACGGCCATGAAAAGCGTGCCGGGCTGCTCCATGCGCTGTTCCACCCATTCCGCCCAAGTGGCGTTGCGATCAGCCAATAAAGTATCGTACAAAATCTTGTCTTCAAGACCGGCATTCATCAGTTCCGCAAGCGCATCGACATTGGCATTGGCCCATTGTGCTACCATATTCTCCATGCCAGCGGGGACATCATCCAGCGTCGAAATGGTGAAGTTGAGAAACCCGATCTGGACCTCTTCGGGGAGATTGTCGAAAAAGCCCAGCTGTTGTTCCGGAGTCTCGAGCCCGATGATCTTCATGTTCCGCATTTCCGCTTGCGCCTTGAGATCCTTTTCCACGCCGCTGTTCACATCATAGCCATTGCTCATCAGCGGAATCAGAGAAATGCTGACGCTGGCAAACCAGGGATCGAGGGGATCGAATGAAGCGGGTGGCAGATTAAGCCTGGCCAGTGCCGCTTCGTAATTCGCCCGGTCTTCCGGTGCCAGTTTGTCGCGCAAAGATGTTCCGCTCTTGTCGATCGCAATGTCGTTGATGATCTGAACCATCTTCGTGGCATCGGGTTCGATCATTTCGATCACAAGCTCGTCCGATTTGTCGAACGCGTCTTTTACAGCCTCGTCAAACCACGTCATTCCGGGTTTGAGGATATGTACCGTCCCGAACATGTAGATGGTCGTATCCTCATCCTTGAGCACCCACAGGGCCGGATCGGCATCTTCCGGCAGTTGTGCGATCGCGGGCGCGGAAGGTTCGGTCGCCGCAGCTGTTTCAGGGTTCGCGGTTTGGGTTGCACAGGCCGCAGTTCCCAGGATCAACGGCAGCAAAGCGAATGCGTGGAGGAGGCGTTTCATCATATGTGATTTTTCCGGATTAAGGTCTGGGATGAAGGAATAGACATAGGCAGGAGGCTTTAATCGAACATTTACGACCTAATTCCCAGCAGATTTTTTGTGCGGAGAAAGCGGAGCGCAAAATAAACCCGCGCCGGTCAGTGGCCAGCCGAAAATCAATCTGCTAATCGATCGATTAAATCAGGAGAATCCCATGCCCCAGACACATGCGAGAACATGCCATATCTGTGAAGCCAATTGCGGGCTTCTTGTCGAAGTGGAGGGACGGGATATCCTCTCGATCCGGGGAAATCCCGACCATGTGCTGAGCCGCGGACATATCTGCCCCAAGGGGACGGCGATTGCGGATCTGCAGAATGATCATGACCGATTGCGTCGACCGGTCAAAAAGGTGGACGGGCAGTGGCGGGAAATTTCCTGGGAAACGGCTTTTGCCGAGATTGCGGGACGGCTCGGTGAACTCAAAGGGCAGGGCGGGAAGCCCGCCATGTATATGGGTAATCCGTCTGCCCATGATTATGGTATTTCCACCCAGGTTGGCCAGCTCCGGCGGGCAATTGGCCTCAAGAATATCTATTCGGCGTCCACCCTTGACCAGATCCCGCATCATGTCGTGCAATATCACATGTATGGCCATGTTTCGCTCGCCGCTGTCCCGGATATTGACCGGTGCCAGCACCTGATCATCATCGGTGGCAATCCGGCGGCCTCGAACGGCAGTATCTGGACTGTGCCAGATTTCAAAAAGCGCGTGAAGGAAATGCAGGCACGTGACGGCAAGCTGATCGTGGTCGATCCTCGTCGAACGGAGACTGCGAAACTGGCGGATGCGCATCATTTTGTGAAACCTGGTACCGACACCGCGCTGCTGATCGGCATTTTGAAAAGCGTTTTCGATGGCGGACATGTCGACACCAGCCGGCTTGACGATATTCTGGACGACAGCTGGGCGGATATCGCACCGGCGATTGCGGATTTCGATCTCGACCAGCTTGCCGTACATTGCGGAATCGGAAAAGATGTCATGCAGGCCATGGCGGCCGATCTGGCGGCGGATCAGCCCGCAGCGATCTATGGCCGCATGGGCGTATCGGTCTGTGAATTTGGCACGCTCAACCAGTGGCTGATCCAGGTGATCAATATCGCCACCGGCAATCTCGACCGCGAAGGCGGGACGATGGTGCCGGAACCGGCGCTGGACACAATCAACCTGGTCGGACGCGGTTCGGTGCGCAAGACGGATACGGTCCGCGGGGAAATGCCGGTGATCATGGGCGAACTGCCGACGATCACGCTAGCAGACGAGATGCTCCGCGAGGACGAAGAACGCATCCGGGCGCTGTTCGTCATCACCGGTAATCCCGTACTTTCCGCCCCCGATGGCGCGAAACTCGATACTGCGCTGGAAAAGCTCGACCTGATGGTCTCTTTCGACATGTACGTCACTGAGACCAGCCGTCATGCGGACTATATCCTGCCGCCCTGTGGCCCGCTGGAAAAGGACCATTATCCATTCTTCTTCGGTCCGCTGGCGGTACGCAACTATGCCAGTTACTCCCCCGCCATTTTCGACATTCCCGAAGGGGAAAAGGCAGACTGGGAAATCATCGCTGAACTGGCCCGCGAAATTCTCGCCAGTGACGGCCAGGACGTGCCCAATATCCGCCCGCCACGCGATGTGCTCGACAATATGCTGCAAAGCTCGCCTGCCGGGCTGACCCTGGAAGAGGTGGAAGCGGCACCGAACGGCATTGATCTTGGCCCGCTTCGACCTTGCATGGCGGACCGCCTGATGACCGAAGATAAGCAGATCCAGTGTGCCCATCCGGATTTTCTGGCCGAATTGCAGCGGTTTTCCGCCTCTCTGGCTGATGAACAGCCGGACAGCCTGTGCCTGATCGGCCGCCGGCATGTGCGATCGAACAACAGCTGGCTGCATAACAGCAAGCGGCTCTTGAAAGGCCCCGAGCGCTGCACGTTGATGATCCACCCGGACGACGCGGCGGCGCGCGGGCTGGAAGACGGCGGCATGGCAACAGTGACCGGCCGGGTGAACAGTGTCGAGATCGTGGTGGAAATCACCGACGACGTCATGCCAGGCGTGGTGTCAATCCCGCATGGCTTCGGCCATGGCCGGAAAGGCGTCGGCCTGTCCGTGGCGCGGGAGAAGCCGGGTGTCTCGCTTAATGATCTGACCGATCCCGAAAGTTTTGATCCGCTGTCCGGTAATGCGGTTCTCAACGCAACGCCTGTGACGGTGGAGCCAGCAATGGAGATTGTCGCCGCCGAGTAACGCAAAAACCGCAATGACGGCTTGACCCTCTGGCGCGGTTTCGCCAAAGCGTCACGACAGATGTTGCACTCGCGAAGAAAGCACGACAATTGACCGATCCGAAGCCAGCCAAAAATCCTTTGGGCTTCCAGCAGATCATTCTGAAACTCCACGAATACTGGAGTGATCGGGGCTGTGTCATACTGCAACCCTATGACATGGAAATGGGGGCAGGGACGTTCCACACCGCGACCACCTTGCGGGCGCTGGGTCCGGATCCCTGGAATGCCGCATTCGCGCAGCCATGCCGTCGTCCGACCGACGGACGTTATGGGGAAAATCCCAACCGGCTGCAGCATTATTACCAATATCAGGTGGTCCTGAAACCTTCACCGCCGGACATTCAGCAGCTCTATCTCGACAGCCTGACCGCGATCGGCATCGATCCGATGCTGCACGATATCCGCTTTGTCGAGGATGACTGGGAAAGCCCGACGCTGGGTGCCTGGGGACTGGGCTGGGAAGTCTGGTGCGACGGCATGGAAGTCACCCAGTTCACCTATTTCCAGCAGATGGGCGGGTTTGACTGCAAACCGGTGGCCGGAGAGCTGACCTACGGGCTCGAGCGTCTCGCCATGTACATCCAGGGCGTCGACAGCGTTTATGATCTCGATTTCAACGGAAACGGAGTCACTTACGGCGAAATCTTCCTGGATAATGAGAAGCAGATGTCGGAGTGGAATTTCGAAGTCGCCGATACCGAAACGCTGTTTGACCTGTTTAACAAGGCGGCCAGCGAGTGCGAGAACTGCCTCGAGGCGAAATTGCCGATTCCGGCCTATGAACAGGCGATCAAGGCCAGCCATGTGTTCAACCTGCTGCAGGCGCGCGGTGTCATCAGCGTCCAGGAACGCGCCAGCTATATGGGCCGCGTCCGCGACCTCGCGAAAGGCAGCTGTGAGGCCTATATGGCGAAAAACGGGTGGGCCGCGTGATGGTTGTACAATCCCGTCACCCTGAACTTGGTTCAGGGCCTATTTCTCCGTCTGCACTGATGGCGAGTAACGCGCCATGGATGCTGAAACAAGTTCAGCATGACGGTTTCTTGCAGGGGAGGGTGTTGTGACCGATTTCCTGCTCGAATTGTTGTCCGAAGAAATCCCCGCACGAATGCAGGCCAAAGCGCGCGCCGATCTGGAGCGGCTATTTGTTGCGCAGATGGAGGAAGCCGGCCTGAATGCCGGTGAAATCACCGTCTATTCAACCCCGCGCAGGCTCGCACTGATTGCGAAGAATTTGCCGCAACAGACGGAAGCCGTTAGCGAAGAGTCCAAAGGACCACCCGACGGTGCGCCGGATCAGGCCGTCGACGGCTTTTGCCGCAAGAACGGCGTAACCCGGGATCAACTCGAAGTGCGTGACGTCAAGGGACGTCCCACCTATTTCGCCGTGATCAACCGTCCGGGGCGCGACACCAAAGACGTCCTGGCGGCAGCTATTCCGGCGATCATCAGGGCCTTTCCCTGGCCCAAGTCGATGCGCTGGGGCGATGCGAGCCTGTCCACCGAAAGCCTGCGCTGGGTGCGGCCGCTCAGCGGGATTGTCGCGCTATTTGGCGAAGATCTGGTGGAATGCGAAATTGACGGCCTGACGTCAGGGACCGAGACGGTGGGCCATCGCTTCCACCATCAGGGCAGCATCACTATTGGCAGTGCGGCGGACTATGCCGACAAATTGCGCGCGGCCCATGTGCTGGTCGATCATGAGGAACGGCAGGATATTGTCCGTGCAGGTGCGGCAAAAGCCGCTGCTGAAGGTGGATTGGAACTGGTTGAAGACGAAGGTCTGGTGATCGAAAATGCTGGTCTGACCGAATGGCCTGTGCCGCTGCTGGGTGGGTTTGATCCGGCATTTCTCGATGTGCCCGAAGAAGTTATCCAGCTGACCGCGCGGGTGAACCAGAAATATTTCATCTGCCGCGACAAATCGGGCAAACTGGCGCCGAATTTCGTCTGCACCGCGAATATCGAAGCGACAGATGGCGGTCAGGCAATTGTCGCCGGCAATGAAAAAGTCCTCGCGGCGCGTCTGTCGGATGCGAAATTCTTCTGGGAACTTGACCAGAAGACACCACTGGAGGATCATGCAAAGAAATTGGGCAATATTGTTTTCCATGAAAAACTGGGAACGGTTGCCGACAAGGTAGAGCGGGTGGCCAAATTGGCCGAGTGGCTGGTTTCTTTAGAAGGGAATGGTTTTGACCAGTCCAGCCCCGGCGATGCGCTTCACAGGGAAGTGACCGAGGCCGCCCGTCTCTGCAAAGCCGATCTCGTCACCGAAATGGTCGGCGAGTTCCCCGACCTGCAAGGTCTGATGGGCGGCTATTATGCAGAGAAACAGGGGAAATCCGAAGCCGTCGCCAACGCGATCCGCGATCATTACAAACCGGTCGGGCAGGGCGACGAGGTGCCGACCGATCCGGTGACAGTGGCGGTGAGTCTGGCGGACAAGCTGGATACGCTGGTTGGTTTTTTTGTTATCAAGGAACGCCCAACCGGTTCCAAGGACCCGTTTGCTCTTCGCCGGGCTGCGCTCGGAATAATCGAACTTGTTTTGGCGAACAGTCTTAGATTGGACCTGGACTATGTGACTGCCAAGGCTTCCAATTTGATTCTGCGAACAATTGAGAAAATGAGCGGTTCGCAATCCGATAGCTGGATCAGCGAGCATTTGGGCGAAGAGCTTTTCAGGGCCGTGCCTGATTTTTTTGTGGACCGGCTCAAGGTTCAACAGAAAGGGGCGGGTGTCCGGCATGATATCATTGATGCCATAGTCAGCTCAGGCCAGCGTGATGATATTGTCCTGATATTGGCCCGGGTAAAGGCCCTCCAAGCCTTTGTGGAAACCGAAGACGGCACAAATTTGCTGGCCGGGTACAAGCGGGCTTCGAATATTTTGAAGAAGGAAAGTGCTCCGGGCGCAGACCCGGAGTCCAGAGCGGAGGGCGCTGCAGACGCTCTGGGCTCCGCATCAAGTGCGGAGCACGTTGCGCTTTCCTACACCCCCGAACCGGCTGAACAGGCGTTGATTGACGCGCTGGACGCCGCGCAGCCGCAGGTGGGTACTGCGATCGGGAAGGAAGCCTTTACCGATGCGATGAGCGCTCTGGCGGCTCTCAGGGCGCCGATTGACCGGTTTTTTGACGATGTGACGGTGAATGACGAAGACCAGGAGAAGCGCGCGGCCCGTCTGGCTTTGCTCGCGCGGTTCCGGGACGCTGTGCATCAGGTTGCTGATTTTTCGAAGATTGAGGGCTGATCATGACCCAATATGTATATCGTTTTGGCGGTGGAATGAGCGCGGATGGCGCGCCTTCGGATGCAACCGAGGCCCGCAATCTGTTGGGCGGGAAGGGCGCGAATCTGGCGGAAATGGCGAATATTGGCCTGCCGGTGCCCCCGGGTTTCACCATTTCGACCGAAATGTGCACCGAATATATGAACAATGCGGGCCAGTATCCGGACAGCCTGACCGCCGAAGTGGCGCAGGGCGTGGCGCATATTGAAGAAGTCACCGGCAAAACCTTCGGCGATGCAGCTGACCCGCTGCTGGTTTCCGTCCGCTCCGGCGCGCGCGCGTCGATGCCGGGGATGATGGATACGGTACTCAATCTCGGACTCAACGATGAAACCGTCGAAGGACTGGCGAAAACCTCCGGAGACGAGCGTTTCGCCTGGGACAGCTACCGCCGGTTCATCCAGATGTATTCGGATGTGGTGCTTGAACTGGATCATGACAGTTTTGAAGAAGCTCTGGAAATCGCCAAGGAAGACAATGGATTCTTCACGGATACGGAGATGCAGTCTGAACATTGGAAGGCGCTGGTTTCCGAATATAAGGCGCTGGTCGAGGAGCAATGGGGGAAACCCTTTCCGCAAGATGTGAATGACCAGCTCTGGGGCGCAGTCAGCGCGGTTTTTGGCAGCTGGCAGGCGGAACGGGCCAAGGTCTATCGCCGGCTCAACGATATTCCCTCCGAATGGGGCACGGCGGTCAATGTCCAGGCGATGGTTTTCGGCAATATGGGCGAAACATCGGCCACCGGCGTGGCCTTTACCCGCAATCCCTCGACCGGCGAGGCCGCTTATTACGGCGAATGGCTGATCAATGCGCAGGGCGAGGATGTGGTCGCCGGAATCCGTACTCCGCAATATCTCTCCAAGGCCGCGCGCGAGGACGCCAATGCAAAGCCGCTGTCGATGGAAGAGGCGATGCCGGAGACCTATGGCGAGCTGACCGACGTCTTCGACCTGCTGGAACGCCATTATCGCGATATGCAGGACATTGAATTTACCGTTGAACGCGGCAAACTCTGGATGCTGCAGACCCGCGCGGGCAAGCGGACGGCCAAGGCGGCACTGAAAATCGCGGTAGACATGGCCAATGACGGCCTGATCACCGAGCAGGAAGCCGTGGCCCGGGTCGATCCAATGGCGCTCGACCAGTTGCTCCATCCGACTCTCGACCCGGACGCGAAACGCGATGTCCTGACCACGGGCTTGCCGGCCTCACCGGGCGCGGCCTGCGGTTTGATCGTGTTTGACTCCGATACGGCCGAGCACCGCACCGAAATGGGCGAGGATGTCATCCTTGTCCGCGTCGAAACCTCGCCCGAGGATATTCACGGCATGCACGCGGCCAAGGGCATTTTGACCGCCCGTGGCGGCATGACGTCACACGCTGCCGTGGTCGCCAGAGGCATGGGAAGACCTTGTGTTTCGGGTGCAGGAGGTCTGAGCATCAATAACGAAGCGAAGCTGCTGACGGTGGGCGGCCGAGAGCTCAGGGAAGGCGACATGCTGACCATTGACGGATCCAATGGCCAGGTCATGGCCGGCAAGGTCGAAACGATTCAGCCCGAACTGGTCGGCGATTTTGGCGTGCTGATGGAATGGGCCGACAAGGTTCGCCGCTTGCGTGTCCGGACCAATGCCGAAACGCCGCAGGACTGCCAGGTTGCCCGGGATTTCGGGGCGGAAGGGATCGGTCTTTGCCGGACCGAGCACATGTTCTTTGAAGCGAGCCGGATTACCGCTGTGCGCCAGATGATTCTCGCGCATGATGAAAAAGGCCGCCGGGAGGCGCTGGAAAAGCTGCTCCCCGAGCAACGGGAGGATTTCCGCCAGATATTCGAGGTCATGGCTGGATTGCCCGTGACCATCCGCCTGCTCGATCCGCCGCTGCACGAGTTTTTGCCGCACCAGCAGTCGGAATTTGAAGAAGTGGCCGCCGCGGCCGATGTCGGGGTCGAAACGCTGAAACAACGGGCCAGCGAGCTGCATGAATTCAATCCGATGCTGGGTCATCGCGGGTGTCGTCTCGGCGTAACTTACCCGGAAATCTATGAAATGCAGGCGCGTGCGATCTTTGAAGCCGCTTGTGCCGTGGCCGAAGCCACCGGTGAAGCCCCCATTCCGGAAGTGATGATCCCGCTGGTTGCAACCGCGCGCGAGCTGGAACTGATGAAGGATGCGGTTGATCGCATGGCCCAGGCCGTATTTGCGGAAAAAGGGCGCGAGATCACCTATCTGGTCGGTACCATGATCGAATTGCCGCGAGCGGCGCTGATGGCCGGCCAAATCGCTGAACATGGCGAGTTTTTCAGCTTTGGCACCAATGACCTGACGCAAACCACGCTCGGTGTTTCCCGGGATGATGCAGGCCGCTTCCTGACCCAATATGTGGATAAAGGCATTTTCCCCCGTGATCCGTTTGTCAGCCTCGATATCGAGGGTGTGGGGCAACTGATCGAACTGGCGGCCGAACGCGGCCGTGCCACACGCGGCGATATCAAGCTGGGCATATGCGGCGAACATGGCGGCGATCCGGCTTCCATAGCTTTCTGCGAAGAAACCGGGCTCGACTATGTCAGCGCGTCTCCCTATCGCGTGCCGATTGCCCGGCTCGCAGCGGCACAGGCAGCGCTGGAAAAAGCCTAGTCAATATCACCGTTCAGGATGCGGTCGACTTCGTCATCATCCACGGCAAAGCGCCAGTTCTGGACAATATGCTTGGGATGAAGCTTGCCGTTCAGGCAGGACAGATGACAATAGATCCCGCGCGCCATGTGCATCGAATCCTTGCTGGTGAGATCACGATATTCGAGGCTGGACAATTCGTTCTCGGCAATGCCTTTCCCGCAGAAGGCGCAGGGTGTCAGATCGCCGGAAATCCCCTTGATTTCAGCGATCTCCGGAGTTTCACAAGGCACATCCGCGTTCAGTCGGTCGATGAGCCCGGTAATCGCGATATTCCACTCATTATTGTCTCCGTCTCCTTCGGACCAAAGCTCCAGAAGCTCAGAATCCATCAACACACGAGAGACGCCGAACTTGGCCTTCTCAATCAATGCAGAATCCGGTTCACCCAGCTTTTCCAGACGTTTCTGCAGATCATCTGGTACATCCGGCGCGATCCGACCCATCATGCTCGCCACAGCTTCGGCGGCTGCAATCACCCTGGATGCCAGATCGACATCCACATAAGGTTCCTCTTCAGCATCGGGATCTTCGTCCAGCGCACTCAGTTCGTCGAAAGGGGCAGCAATATCTTCGACGCTGCCAACTTCCGCCGCCCAGTCCAGTGCGTCATCATTCTCGAAACTGCCTGCTCCCCAAGCCCCCATGGCCGTCACTCCTTTTCCGTTTCGCGCAATTCTGGCACAGGAACGTTAAGCAATGTTCAAATTGCGCCGTTCCTGCCAGAATGAAGCCCTGAGTGAGAGGGCGCTGTCAGACCCGTCAATCAAACGTCCGGACGCATCGTTCCCGGTTGAAATTCACGCTGATCAGGGAAACTTTCAAAGATACCGAAGCAATGGAGACAGAGCAGCTGGCGGTTGCTGCGGAAAAGTGAAAAAACGGGTTGCCAGCTGACGCTTCACGCCCTATCTGCACCGTTCAATGCGCGCCCGTAGCTCAGCTGGATAGAGTACTTGACTACGAATCAAGGGGTCGGGAGTTCGAATCTTCCCGGGCGCGCCATTTTCTCCGATCTGTGGACGATACGGCACTAGGTGCACTTGCGCCGCCAATGTGCGACGCGTAATGATTTGGCATTGCATTTAGAGAAATTACAAAAGGAAACGCCGCTTTGGCTGACTATTCCGATAGCATAGAAGACGCGCTGGCGGCGCGGGAAGCCGCGAAACTGCCGGTCCCTGACGAAGTTCAGGAAGCCGTGAAAACCCTGTTGCGCTGGTCGGGCGAGGATCCCGATCGGGAGGGCCTGCTGGACACGCCCAAGCGGGTGGCGCGCGCCTGGAAAGAATATTGCGAGGGCTATAACGAAAATCCGGCGATTCATCTCGCCAGGACCTTTGAAGAAGTCGGCGGCTATGACGAACTGGTCCTGCTCAAGGATATTCCGTTCCATTCGCATTGCGAACACCATATGGCGCCGATTATCGGCAAGGCCAGCATCGCCTATATGCCGACCGACCGGGTCGTGGGCATTTCGAAGCTTGCCCGGGTGCTGCATGGCTTTGCGCGGCGGCTTCAGGTTCAGGAACGACTGACTGCCGAGGTCGCCCAGTGCATCTGGGACAATCTGAAACCCCATGGTGTGGCAGTGGTTGTGGAAGCAAGCCATAGTTGCATGACGGCACGGGGTGTCCGCACACCCGGCGTTGGCATGACAACCAGTCGGCTATTGGGATGTTTTCTGGAGGACGCGCGCAGCCGCAAGGAAGTCATGAGCCTGATGGGCTACTGACCGCTGCCGCAGGGTTATTCCATCCACATCCGCATCAGATTATACTGGGCCGCCTGCATGCGGGTGTAGTTTTCGTGCCGCATGTTCAGACCTTCCAGCGCAGCCACCTCGTTGAATTCATAGAGAAGATTGCGTTTCATCACGTCACGGATCTTGCTCTGAATGAAGCTGATCGCCACCAGCCGTTCCCCTTTGGTGACTTTCTCGACTTCGTGGAGAGTATAGGACGGGTATACGATCGCAGTGCCAGGAGTGCCTTTGAACCGCATACTGGCTTCGCCATGGGTGACCCGTAGCGCGCCCCCTTCATAGTCATCAGGGCCGTTGAGGAAGATGGTACAGCTGATATCCGACCGGATGGGCCCGGAGGGCAGGGGAATGAGGGCACTGTCGGCATGCAGACCATAGTTCATACCCGGCTTGTGGCATGTTATCATGGGCGGAGCCACATGCTGGGGGAAGGCAAAGTCCAGAAACTCGCGGTTCGCCATCAGCGCATCGAGCATGATTTTCGACGACTGCTCATAGGCCGCCGGATCATGCAGCTGGAGATTGTTTTTCACCCTGGAATGCGGATTGCTGATTTTTCCGTCAACAAATTTGCTGGATTCAGCAATGTCTTTAAGGGTTTTGACCTGGTCCTTGTCCAGAAGGCTGAGTTGTTTGAACATTACACATTTTCTTCCACCCGCTGCATCACATCGGCGACAATGGGATAGCGGGTTGCCAGTTGATCCACCCAGGAGATTGCCTCCTGTATCTCCGCATTATGATTTCGCGTCGCCTGCTGCAACAATTGTTGTCGCAGTGCCGGGCTATAATCATGCTCGGGAGCTTTGGAATAGCTGGACATGATCGGCCCGGAAACAAGGGACTGTGCACCAGCGGCTGACAGGGAAAGGCCAAAATGCCTGGCCAGCTTGCACAAGTCCTCTGCGGGATTTTCCAGAAACCGGTCAAAATTGGTCCATTTGACGCTTTCTGATCGGTCGATCGTTTGCGTGGCGTTCCCGGTTTGGGCCATCGACAAAGTGAGCATCTCGCACAACCAGCCAAGAGCAATGCGCTTCGCCGACGACAATTCCCACAAATTACAGGGAGGCTCTCCGAGCAGAACGGAAAGTCTCTTCAGCCGCGCCGGAGCCATGACCTGACATTCCTGAAAAGAGGTCTCTCCAGCCAGAATCGTCGGCAAATATTTGTTCAGCGGAACGTAAAGAAACAGGGCTTTTTGCGATCCGTCCAGCAGCCGGGCGGCAAGAGGACTGACGAAACTGCTCGCCTTGATAATGACTTTCTGTCCGGGATGAAAATGCCGACCCAGCCACAGGATGATATCGCGGGAACGTGTTTCGAATGTTTCAGGGGACCAAAGGCTCTCCGGTTGCCCCACCGTCTGGGAAATTTCATAGAGGTTTCGCAGAATCTGGGGTTCACGAAGTGCCAGACTGTTGTCCACTTCGCCCAAAAGGCGGGAAATCAGCGTCGACCCAACATGTCCGATATGGAAAATATATTCCGGGGACGCGGACCGGATATTCGAAATCGCGTCCAGTTCCGCCCAGCTAACAAATTCTCGCCTCAGACCGGTTTGCAAAATGCGCTGATCAAGGAAACTCGCTTGCCGGTATTCCTTTTCTGTCAGTTGTGACAGCAGGACCCGATCATTGTGCAGGTCCAGCAGATGCGTGAAATGAAAAGGATTTTCCGGAAAACTCTGTTTCCAATGCTGATCCAAAACAACCTCGCAACAAAAAGCCCCGCCCCTGTATTGCTGTGCTAATACAGGGGTGGGGCCAAACCATTGCGATTAGACGAACGACTAACTGTCTTCGTTTAACGTCGTCTCCTCAGTGCCGGACTCTTCGGCAGCGTCTGGCGATGTTGACTCAGAATCGGTCTCACCGTCAGAATCCTCAGCCTTTGTTTCGTCTTCGCTTCCGTCATCTTCGCTTTCCGGTGCGAGGGCAGCAGCAGCCAGTTCGGCCTGCTCTTCCTCAAACATCTGGGCGATGACGTCGATGCCGTCTTTTTGCAGATCCGCTTCATCATCCGATCGGGCGACATTGGCCTGGATCGTGACATTGACTTCGGGATGCAGGCGGATGCGGACATCAAATACACCGAGCGTCTTGATCGGTTTTTCGAGGATGACCATGCTTTTTTCGACATGGGCACCTTCGGCGTTAAGAGCCTCAACGATATCGCGCACGGTCACCGAACCATAAAGCTGGCCGCTGGCAGATGATGCGCGGATCAAAACGATCTGCTTGCCATCCACATCCTTCGATGCGGTTTCCGCATCCTTGCGCTTGGCTTCATTGTCCGCTTCAATCTGTTTGCGATTGGCTTCGAATACCTTCTTGTTGGCTTCGTTGGCCCGCAGCGCCTTTTTGTTGGGCAGCAGATAGTTGCGAGCATAGCCGTTTTTCACGGTGACCACGTCACCGATGGTACCCAGGTTTTCGACCCGTTCGAGCAAAATAATATCCATTGTTTCGCTCCTATTTCACGAGGTAGGGCAGCAGGCCGAGATGGCGGGCACGTTTGATTGCCTTGGACAATTCGCGCTGCTTCTTGGCCGATACGGCGGTGATACGACTGGGAACGATCTTGCCGCGTTCGGAAATATATCCCTGCAGCAGCTTCACGTCCTTATAGTCGATGGTTTGTGCGTTTTTGCCGGAAAAGGGGCAGCTTTTGCGGCGACGGAAAAATGGACGTCCCATGTTCTTACTCCTTCTCTGGGTTTAACTGTCGTTATTGTCGCGACGGGGGCGATCGCCACCGCGGTCATTGCCGCCACGGCGATTGTCGCGGTCGGGCTTGCGCATCATCACGGACGGGCCTTCTTCATGCTCGTCAACGCGGATGGTCAGAAAACGGATCACGTCTTCGTTGATGCGGGTCTGGCGCTCCAGTTCCTCGATCACGTTGCCGGGCGCATCCAGGCGCAACATCACATAATGGGCCTTGCGGTTTTTCTGAACCTTGTAGGCGAGCGTACGCAGGCCCCAGGTCTCGGTCAGAACGACCTTGCCTTCATTATCTTCTACGATTTTGGTGGCTTCCTGTGCGAGACTGTCAACCTGAGACTGGCTCAGATCCTGACGCGCAAGGAAGACATGCTCATAATATGGCATGCAGATTTTCCTTCATGTTACCGATCGCTGACGCCGCACCATGCAGACACGCCCCTCCGGCTTTCTTCAAATATCCGGCGAAACAGCAGTGACCGTTTCAGCCGGAAGCGGCGCGTATGACGAAAAATCCGCTGCAATGCAAGGGGCAAAGGGCAAAAAATCACCGTTTTTTCCGGCACCGGTCGGAGCAATAACGCACATTGTCCCAGTCACGTTCCCATTTCTTGCGCCAGGCAAACGGGCGTCCGCACGCCAGGCAGGTCTTTTCCGGAAGATTGCCTTTGCGGAACTTCGCTTTTTTCACAGAGTTTCCAGGAAGTTTGCCGCGCTCTCTCGGATGCGCTCCTGCTCTTCACTGCCAAAGCGTTTCCAGGTGCTGTACATAGCGCCCATCCGTGGGTTGTCGCTCAGTTTGTCTTCATGTTTTGCCAGAAAATTCCAATAGAGCGCATTGAACGGGCAAGCATCTTCGCCCGTGCGCTTTTTGACATTGAAGCGACAGGAGCCGCAATAATCAGACATGCGGTTGATGTAGGAACCGCTTGCTGCGTAAGGCTTGGAGGCAAGGACGCCACCATCGGCAAACTGACTCATGCCGATGGTATTGGGTAGCTCCACCCATTCATAGGCATCTGCATAGACGGCCAGATACCATTCATGGACTTCCACCGGATCGACGCCGCAAAGCATCGCAAAGTTTCCAGTGACCATCAGACGTTGAATATGATGGGCATAGGCCAGTTCCCTGGTCTGACTGATGGCTGAACGCAGACATTGCATATCAGTCTCGCCGGTCCAGTAAAAACCGGGCAGGGCGCGGTCATGTCCAAAATGGTTGCGGTCGACATATTCCGGCATTTTCAGCCAGTAAATACCGCGGATATATTCCCGCCATCCGATAATCTGGCGGATATATCCTTCGGCAGCATTGATTGGGGCCTTGCCATTGCGATAGGCCTCCTCAACCTTTTCGCAGATTTCCAGCGGCTCCAGCAATCCACAATTGAGATATTGTGCGAGCAGGGAGTGATAGAGAATGGGTTCATCGGTGAGCATCGCATCCTGATAATCTCCGAATTCCGGCAGGGCAGTCTCGATGAAATGATCCAGGGCCTTGAGCGCATCCTGGCGTGTGACCGCCAAAGTGAAAGGCTCAAGATCACCGAAATGATCGGCAAACCGCCCGGCAACCAGCTCGAGTACTTCTGACGTCATGGCGTCAGGGGAGAATTCCAGCGGTCGCGGCATGAAAAGGTCGGAGTCTGCGGGCTTGCGGTTTTCGGAATCGAAATTCCACTTTCCCTCTGCAGGATCGTCACCATCCATCAACAGGCCGGTTTTCCTGCGAATTTCCCGGTAGAAATATTCCATGCGAAGTTGCTTGCGGCCATCGGCCCATTCCGCAAATTCTGCTTTTGTGCTCAAAAACCGGTCATCGGGGAGCATTTCGATGTTTAGCTTCCGGAACATTTCGGCCAGTCGCCATTCCCCAGGCTCTGTCAAAAGCACTTTTTCTGGCTCATGTTTCGCCGACCATGTTTGAATCGCGTCTTTCAGATTACCCGGATTTTCGGGGTCGTCCAAACGGATATAGTCCACTGTCCAGCCTTTTTCTTTCAGCTCTTCGGCAAAGTGTCGCATCGCCGAAAAAAGAAAGGCGATCTTCTTCTTGTGATGCTGCACATAGGTGGCTTCATCCATCACCTCTGCCATCAGCACCCTGTCCTTTTCGGGGTCACTGTGTCGCAGGCCGGAGATACTGTGGGAGAGCTGATCGCCGAGAATGAGAACGAGATTGCGGGTCATGAAGGGCGCGATACAGCTTTGCGGAAGTCTTCAGTATACGCCAATCCGCCCGTATCACCGGGATCCGTTAAAAGGTTTTGCTTCATGAACCTTGTTCAGGATCGCGGTTTCCCTTCCAGAATCTCCGTTTGCCAGGTGCGCTGATTGTCGACGATGGTCCGGGCGGTGTCCGCCGGAAAGCCAATGCCCCCCAGAAGCTGCTCGCACAGTTCCAGACTGGCTTCCATTGTTTCGGGAACCGCCGTGCGCGCACCGCAGTCCCGTAACAAATGTGCATGTTCAACATCACGGGCCCGGGCGATAATCGGAACCGACGGCCATTTGTCGTGTATTGCCCGGATCACATGTTCAGCGGTATCGGGGGCATCCATTGTTGTGGCAAAGGCCGCGGCGCGTTCGATCCCCAGATGCTGTAAAAGATCAGACTGTCCGGCATCGCCAAAATATACCGCCACACCCCTTGCACGCTCACTGGCTACCAGATCGGGATCACTGTCCACGGCGATATAGGGTATGCGCTGGTCCTCCAGCAGCTGGGCCAGTAACCGGCCAACCCGTCCGAAGCCGCCGATAATGACGGGCTGTTCTCCATCCCCATATGCAGCGCGATTCGGCGCAGGCGCTTCTTTCACGCGCAGCGCTTTGCCCACCTTGCGCGACAGGATTGCGAGCCCCGGAGTCAGGAACATGGTCACCACCACGACCAGCAGCATGAATTGCGCGATGTCAGGATCAAGCAGGGCGAATGACAGCGATGCAGCAATCACCACGAAAGCAAATTCCCCGCCCTGACTCATCAAAATCGCGGTTTCCGCGGCCACGGCGGTTGGCAGGCGCCAGATGCGCGCCAGCACAAACAGAATTGACCCCTTTAGCAGCAGCAATCCCAGAACCGATGCGGCCACCCAGGCAATATCTGCCCAGACGGCGAGAATATCGAGGCTCATGCCCACCGAAATAAAGAACAGCCCGAGAAGCAGCCCCTTGAATGGCTCGATGTCGCTGGCAATCTGGTGCCGATACTGCGTGCCGGCAAAAAGCAGGCCGGCCATGAAGGCGCCGAGCGCCATCGAGAGACCGGCAACCGCGGTGAGGGCGGCTGTGGCCAAAATCAGCAAGAGCACGGCCGCCATGAACATCTCGCGGCTGCCCGTGCCGCTGACGAAACGCAGCAAGGGTTCGACAATGATACGGCCGATGAAGAAAATCGCGGCGATGACAAGAACGGCTTCGAAAATGGCCCAAAATGCCGCTCCCGCCAGAGAGCCTTCCACGGTGGCACCCACGACACCAACGAAAAAAAGGATAGGCACAACTGCCAGATCCTGAAACAGAAGAATACCAAAACTGGATCTGCCCGCAGGTGCGCTCAGTCTTCGTGTTTCGGTCAACAATTGCATGACCAGAGCGGTGGAAGACAGCGCGAGGCACAGTCCGAAAATAGTAGCGGCTACAAGCGAATTGCCGAACAGCAAGGCGATGCCCCCGATGGCCAGCGCACTCACTACGACTTGCGCTGCACCCAGCCCGAATACCAGCCGCCGCATGTCCCACAATTGTGCGACAGACAGCTCCAGTCCGATCGTGAACAGCAGAAATATCACACCCAGTTCTGCAAATCGGCGAACCCCTTCAAGGTCATCAAAAACCATCAGCTCGAGGACGGGTGTTTCGCCGACCAGTCGGCCGACCCCGAAAGGTCCAATGATCAGGCCGACAAACAGAAAGCCCAGGACGGGACTGATCCCGATCTTTCGGACCAGCGGTATTACCAGCCCGGCAGCAACGAGGAAAACTATGGCTTCTCTGAGGTAGGGGATTTCAGGGTGCACGATCCGTCTCTGATTATTCTCCCGGACGATAGGAAGTCATTGCAGGAAAATCGAGAGAAACCCGCATCCGGCAAAAGCAATGCAGCAAAAACTGCCCCTGCGGGTATGGGATTTGAAATCCTCCGACACGCGGCGCGGCTTCAGCGGATATCCGTTTCGCCATGGTTCAGGAATGCTGCCCTGGTTATTGGCTGCTCCCTCAACGGATCATGATACCGAATTTCGCATATTCTTTTGCGATCGTCGGAACGATAAACTCCGCTGCGGAAATATCCGCCTCGCTCTTCTGATCATTGCCCATTCTGGCGTGCACCAGCCCCCTCAGGTAAAGAGCGGCAGGCAGGCTTGGGCTGATGTCGAGGGCTGTATCCAGATCGAGTAGCGCCTCATCATATTGTCCCAGCTGAAAGTGCACCAGCGCGCGGCTGTCCAATATTGCACTGGGTGATCGGGACAACTGAATAGCTTTTGTGCAATCCTTCAAGGCGGATTCAAGATACAGCTTTGCCCGACCCTTGTTCCAGCAACGGTTGTTGAGCAGCTTGTGATCATTGGGCTTGGAGGAAATCAGTTCATCCATTATTGCGATGGCTTCTTCATATTGGCCATCCTGCATCAGGACTTCAGACTCTGCGTGAGTAATGTCATCCGGTTCGATCCCGTTGCCCCTTGCCGCGTCCAGTACTTCGAGAGCCTCGTCAATTTGGCCATCCATCGCAAGAATTTCAGTCACAGCTGCAAGGGCCCGGACAGAAGACGGGTCAAGTTCCAGAGCACGTTTCGCGGATTCCAACGCGCGTTTGTCCTCCACCGTGGCGTATAACGAGGCCAGCTGGACATATGTTTTGGCATTTTCCTCCTGTTCTAGCGCCAAAAGCAATTGTTCTGCGGCTTTGCGGTACTGGTAGGTTCCCTGGTAAAATCCGGCGAAATTTTCGTATGGCCTTGACTTGTCCGGGTGTAGCGCAATATCCGCTTCATATGCGGCAATTATTTCCGCAAACCCGTTTGATTCCGCTGCCTGACGCGTTTCCAGCCAGGCCGGAGGATAGTCTTCCGGCGTCAGGATGCGCAGCTTTGGTGACTGGAATTTGAGCAATTTGGCCCTTTCAGCCTTCACCTCATCTGCGGGTACCTCCCACCTGGCTGTCCGCCAATATTCACTGACTGTCACTTTGCCGTCGTCAAGGCTGGTTTTCCTGGCTTGCTCATATCCTGCGATGACATCGCTCACCTCCGCGAGGCCCTGGAATTCGAATCCCTTTCCGGCAGCAGGCAGGATCATTTCGAAATTTCGAACATAATAGCCGGGATAACTCATCGCATATGGAATCTCCTTCCATTCCGTTTTGGTGCGATTTCGCAGCAGTTTGGTGTTGCCGATATAGTTATCAACGGAATAACGGCGCCTGTTGTCGGCGAAGGACCAGGACATGGTTGCCAGTCCGCTTCCGGTGATAGAGGCTGTACCAGCTTCCCCGTCAAGAACGGCCTCACTCCTTGTAACGCTGGCCTGGTCGCCTGTGTATCGCATGATGAAAGACTGCAGCAATTCCTCATATTGTTCGACGGACACCGTGTTTTTGATTGTGCTGAGCTGGTCGACGGCAGGTCCGCGCAAGACAATTGAAATATCATAAGGTGCGGGAAAGTTGATGCCGGCACTTGCATCAATGGCGATGCTGATATTTTCGATTGGACGCGACATTGGCAAAAGCGGAATGGACTCCAGTTCAGCTCCGGCAAGATCAAGCGGCAAAGCGTAGCGAAATGGCGGAGTATCTCCAATGTCGGCCAGTCTGTCTCCGGTCTTTGTGCCGTCCAGCCAATAAGTGCGTCCGTCAATGGATGCTTTCACAATGATGTGATCAAATGTTCCAAAGGATGGCAACCTGTCCGGAATGGCGTCTGCCAGTGTGGAGTGTACCAACGCTGCCCTGGCGTCTATTCCAAGTCGATCCAGGAGAGTGAGAAGCAACAATGTTTTGGCTTTGCAGTCGCCATAGCGCAGGTTCCACGTTTCTTCCGGGCTTTGGGGGGTGTAGTTACCCCCGTTGAGACCATTGAACAGGTAGCGGACCTTGTCCTGAACCAGACGCAGCGCCGCCGCAGTCCTCTGCAAGGGGTCATCACTGGATGCAGCTATGCGCTGCACCTCCCGGTCGAGTTCGCTGCCTTCCGTGATCAGGTCGGCCGTTTGATAAAGCTTCGCGGCTGTCTGCGAGACAGATTTCCAGTCCTTGAAGCTCGTGGCTTCCACCATCGACAGGTTCGCATATCTGGCAGGCGCATCTGGCGCATTTTCCGGCTGTTTGGGAATGGGAACATTGATATTCAGAACCTGGTAATCATCCCTTCTTTCCAGTGCATGTTCTGCATCCTTGCCGGTGACCCGCCACTGGATATCGTCTGATTTCGGCCAGATCAGCTGAAACCTGCCAAATTGTGCCCGGACCGGTTCGGCAAGAAGTGCATCGGTAAACTGCACATGGCCTTCAAGCGCCGGATCCAAAATCGTGGTAGAAGCTTTCATGCGGACGAGATCCCCTATCCGCAAGCCCTCCAGCTGCATGAACGCTGTCAGTATTCCGTCTACCTGTAATTGCTCCAGCCCGGCTTCGCGCCGAAGAATTTCAAACTTGTTGCCACTGGCCAGTACATCAATGACTTCGCCGTCCCGGATGATATGGACTTCATGGACTATGAAATCTCCAAGGTCCGGGTGCCAGGCGCCTTGCAACCTGCCAATCTGTGAAAGGACCTCGCTGGACGATGCCCGCAGTACCAGATCGCGGTAAATCCAACCCTGTCCACCTTCGAGTTTTACATTTTGGTCAACAGAGACAAGGGCATCGCTGGAGGACGCTCCCTTCGCCAAAACGTCTGAAATGTCGACCTCGTCAACCCATTCCGGAACCGGCTGATACAGGGGTTGCTCACCTGCAATCGCCGAAGACGAGGCGACAATTGCAACAGTTGCGGCAACAACAGGCTGCCAAAAAAACCTTTTCAAATCAAATGCCCCTGCAGTCACGCCAGCTAATTGCAGCTGGCGAATCAATAAATCAGAGGCTGAAACTACAGAGCACGCATCAGGCTGTCGCCTTTTTTATGAGCTGAGCTTCTCACTTTTTCTTCCGGTTCAAGAATCCGAACATGTCTCCGCCGATCTTGCGCATCTGGATTTCTTCGGCGCCCTCCGTGATGCGATAACGGCGGTGGTGGCGGTAGATATGCTCGAACGGTTTGTGCCGCGAATAGCCCATCCCGCCATGAACCTGCATCGCCCGGTCCGCGGCATCACAGCACAGACGGTTTGCGCGATAGTTGCACATCGAGACCTGGGCCGACAGATATTTGGCAACGTCGGGTTTGGGCATCGTGTCCATCTTTGCAGCGGTGGCATAGATCAGCTGCCGGAGCATGGCGGCTTCGGTATGCAGTTCAACCAGCGGGAACTGGATTCCCTGATTGATTGCCAGCGGCTTGCCGAACGGTTTGCGTTCACCGGCATATCGTACCGCTTCGTCGATACAATATTGGGCCGCGCCCAGAGAGGAAGCGGCCTGCCGGATGCGGTTTTCGTGCACGAAATGCTGGGCACAGGCAAGCCCCATATCCAGATCTCCGAGCACGGCGTCGGCGGGGATCCAGACATTGGTCAGACTGCATTTGGGATGGTCAGTGGGCATGTTGAATGTCCACATATATTCGCCGATTTCGAAACCTTCTGCGTCCACCGGCACCAGAAAACAGCCGATACCCTGGGCATCACCGTCCTTGCCGCGATGACGGGCGAAGGTCATCACATGGGTGGCGACATGCAGCCCGGTCGTCCACATCTTGTTGCCATTTATCAGCCAGCCATCCACGCCGTCTCGTGTTTCGGGTACGGCGGTGGTGTCCATCCAGGTCGCATCGGATCCATGATGTTCTTCGGTCAGGCCAAAGCACCATTTCATCTCCCCGCGCAGCATGGCCGGAATAAATTCCAGCTTCTGCTTCTCTGTGCCGAAATCCCGGACCATTAGCGGTTGCACAAGGTTACCGACAATCGAATTTTCGTTCTGGAGATCATTGTGGAGACCAAGTCCTTTGTGAGCCAGGTGCTCTCGAATTCGCGCCATCGCCAGATTGGACCCGTCCTTGCCGCCAAATTCCTCGGGCAGCGCGAAGCGAAAATGGCCTGCTGCATCGGCTGTCTTGCGCATTTCGTCGAGCAGGTCTTCCCACTCTTTGGACGGCAAGCCATCATTATCCCAGTCGGTGCGGGAATTTTCGCGCCGATGATCAAAAAAGCGGATATTGTCATCGCGCTGTTCAATCGGTTTGATTTCCGCTTCGATGAAGTCATCGAGCACAGTTAAATAGTCTTCAATCTCCTGGGGAATTTCAAAACTCATTTTGGCTGCTCCATTTTTTGAGGGCGGTCTGCAATCCGGCATATCGGGGCTGGTCAATGGACAGTCGTTCCAGCGCAGACAGCCGCAAATGATCCCAGAGACCGGGGGTTGCGATGTCGAGAACGCCTTCTGAAAGCGCCCGGCACACCTGTCCATGATCATATCCGATAGCGGCGAGCCGCCGTTGCTGTGCATCGGCAAATAGGCGGCCCCAGTCTTCTTGACGCTGCAAAATACCCAGCGCATTGCCGGCCACACGTGACTGGAACTTGTTGTGACCTTTGAGGCCCGGCAGGACATGCTCGCTGTTCCAGTCCTGTAACGCTGTCAGCAGCTCGCCATAGGCGGTTTCGCCTTTGACGGATTCCGGACCCGAGGTTTGCCAGTCGAGCTTCGTACAGATTTCCGGTGGCAGTAATTCTTCGAACAGCAGGGCGAGATCAATCTCGACTTCCGATACGCGCCGACCGATCACGGTGCGTTCCAGCGAGCGATCCCCGCCGGATCTCCATATTTCTCCCATCACCATGCAGGCGACGCCCCACCATAAGGTGGAGTAGATCAGCCAGAAACGAAAGCGGTCGTTGTCCACTTCCTCGCCCGAATGCCGGGCATAAGCCGCCAGAAAATTGTCCTTGCTGTCAAAACCGCCGGCGATCTGGTCATAGCGACCAAAACGCCAGCTTGGTGTACACAGATAGGCCAGATCCTGTACCGGATCGCCAAAGCGAGCGAGCTCCCAATCCAGAACAGCTGATATGCCGTCCGGCGTGATCATGAGGTTACCCATCCGGAAATCACCATGTACCGGCTTGCGCACATCAGTTTTAGGCGCATTTTCAAACAGCCAGTGAAAGGCAAATTCGTAAATCGGAATCGCACCGCCAATTTCGTGATATTTGTCCTTCTGCAACTGTATCAGCTGGACGGGCGTAAAATATTCCAGATTTTCAGGCAGTGTGGCCGGATCCATGTTGTGGATGGCGGCCAATTCGGCGGCGCACTGGCTGGAAAGGGCTTTTTCAGCTTTGGCAAATTCCGGATTTCCCAGAATCTTGTGGGGCAGGGTCTCGCCCCTGGCCCGTTCCATGAAAAAGCCTTCTCCGATACCATCTTCTGGTGTCAGACGGCCGCGAACCACCGGAGCAGTCACGCCTTGTTTTGCAGCTTGCTCGATCACGTCGGCCTGAGTCGACAGAGGAATCCCCCGCAACCCTTCATCATCGGCAGAGATGCCCGACGGGAGCCGGCGCAGGACAAATTCCTCCCCACCAAAAACAAAGGCCCAGCTTTCCATGCTGGCACCACCTGACAGGCGCTGCAATTCGCTGATTTTCCCGTCTGCTTTCAATGCCCTGACACATGCCGCAGACAGTTTTTCTTCAAATAAGGCCGGTTCCATCCAGATAACTTAATTGACCGATTAAAAATAGGCAATCGCAATCGGAGATGCGTCCGGGCGACATGAGGAAACTTGCAACCAGGTGCTTTCGCCCCTAACTGCGGGAGCATGATTGATCACCTATATTTATACGGCAAGGGGCATTTATGAGGGCGTTTATTTTTCCGGGGCAGGGCAGTCAGGCCGTCGGCATGGGCAAGGAACTGGCGGAGTCTCACTCGACTGCCAAGGAAGTGTTCCAGGAAGTGGATCACGCGCTCGAACAAAATCTGTTTCGGTTGATGTGCGAAGGCCCGGAAGACGAATTGACGCTCACCGAAAACGCGCAGCCCGCGATCATGGCCAATGCGATTGCGACGTTCCGGGTGATGGAAAAGGACGGCGGCAGGGATATTGATGAACTTTGCAGCTATGTCGCCGGCCACAGCCTGGGCGAATATTCCGCGCTTTGTGGTGCAGGTGCCCTGAATCTGACGACCACGGCAAAACTTTTGAAGCTGCGTGGACAGGCCATGCAAAAGGCTGTTCCGGTTGGCGAAGGCGGAATGGCGGCCCTGCTGGGTGCGGACATCAAAAAGGCGTCGGGTCTGGCAAAGGCATCTGCACAAGGTGAAGTGTGTACGGTAGCCAATGACAATGATCCCACCCAGGTTGTCATTTCCGGTCATATGGCCGCCATTGATCGCGCGATTGCGGCTACCAAAGAGCACAATATCAAGCGGGGATTGAAACTGCCCGTGTCTGCCCCTTTTCACTGTTCGCTGATGAAGCCGGCGGCCGAAGCGATGGAAGAGGCACTGGCTGAAGCCACCATTTTGCCGCCGAAGGTCCCGGTTTTCGCGAATGTCACTGCTGACGCCGCTGATGATGTGGATGTCATCCGGCAATTGCTGGTCGAACAGGTCACAGGTACCGTTCGCTGGCGGGAGTCGGTTCTGGCCATGTCCGAAGCGGGCGTCGGAGAGTTTGTGGAATTTGGCGGCAAGGTTCTCGGCGGCATGGTGAAGCGCATCAACCGGGATTCCGGCAACGTCAGCCTGGTATCAATGGCCGACATCGAAGCCTTTCTGAAAGAAGTCTGACTTGTCGGTTCCGGACGGCCTCGAAATTTTCGAGATAACAGCGGACAACAAGGCGGTCATGGACAATGTCGCGGCTGACCTGTTTGATGAACCGGTCCAACAGGATTTGCTTGCCGCCTTCCTGATGGAACCGACTCACTGGCTGGTGGTTGCGGTTCTGGATGACCAGGTCATCGGCAAATCCTCCGCCATTGTTCACAAAAGGCCGGACAAGCCTGATGAACTGTATCTCGACGAGATTGACGTTATCCCCAAATATCGTCGGCGGGGGATCGCCAAAAAGATCCTCGACCACATGCTGGTGCTGGCGGACAAACGCGGCTGCGAAGAATGCTGGCTAGGAACCGAAAAAGACAATATAGCAGCCCGCAAGCTTTATGAGTCCAACGGCGCCAAAGCCGAAGACATTGTGCTCTATTATCTGGAATACTGATCACGCCGAGGGAGAAGTGAATGTTTGATCTGACGGGAAAAACCGCTCTGGTAACTGGTGCCTCGGGCGGAATTGGTTCGGCCATCGCCAAATCACTGGCGGCCCAGGGGGCCACACTGGCGATTTCCGGCACCCGCAAGCTGACACTGATGGAACTGGTCCCGGAGCTGGCTGGAGAGGGCCATGCGGTCATCCCCTGCAACCTGTCCGACCCCGATGAAGTCAACGGCCTGGTGCCGGAGGTGATCGAAAAACTGGGCAAGATTGACATTTTGATCAACAATGCCGGAATCACCCGGGACGGTCTGGCGATGCGCATGTCGGACGAGGACTGGTCCGATGTGCTTCAGGTCAATCTGGAATCGGCCTTCCGACTGGCCCGCGCAGCTGCCCGCCCGATGATGAAAGCCCGCAGCGGGCGGATCATTTCGATCACATCGGTGGTCGGTGCAACCGGCAATCCGGGGCAGGTCAATTATGTCGCGTCCAAGGCGGGGCTGGTGGGAATGTCCAAGGCGCTGGCTCAGGAACTGGCTTCGCGGGGAATAACTGTGAATTGCGTCGCGCCAGGGTTCATCGCTTCGCCCATGACCGATGCGCTGACCGATGCCCAGAAAGCGGATATCAACGCGAAGATTCCTGCCGGGAAAATGGGTAATGGTGATGATATTGGTGCAGCTGTGACCTATCTCGCCAGCGACGAGGCCTCTTATGTCACCGGCCAGACCCTGCACGTCAACGGCGGCATGGCGATGATCAGCTGAGGCTGACTGGCCATGGTAACAGGATTGATGGCCCTGGCTCTCGCGGCGAGCCCGGCAGAAGAGCGACCAACCGCCGGAATTCTGACAGTGCCGCATATCGATTGCATCAGCAGGCAAGTCTCTCCGGCTGATTCTCGCAACTGGTTCAATATGGCCCGTTCGGGTCGCGAAACGGACGCATTTGTGATGGCGGAGTCTCCCGCCATGCGCTGCCGGAAAGATCATGGCTGGACGCAGGCACAAACCCGGACGGCTTTTCGCGTGGCTCTTATGGATGGCTGGATGCGCGAGGACGGCCTGATCAGCAAAATCCGGAAAATTGGCGATTTCAGGGATTTTCTCGACAGCTATTATGCCGACAATGTCAAGCCGGATGGCAGGCATATTCTGGAACACCTGTTCGTGTCGGGCAAAATGGACCGGGATCTGACCGCAGAAGGCTATCCAGCGGACCCGGAATCCCGGGAACTGGCCTACAATTACTGGGAATGGCGCGGAGCGCTGTGGGATCTGGAAGAAGAATTCCGAAAAGGTGCGTCAGACAAACCCTGAAGGGCAGGGCACAAACCGGCTCTTGCCCTCTTGCAAGCGACGGCCCATGTCTCTAGGACGAAATTGAAATTCATTCCTAACGAAGAAGGAACTCCCATGAGTGAGACTGCAGACCGCGTAAAAAAGATTGTTGTTGAACATCTTGGCGTAGAAGCTGACAAAGTGACCGAAGAAGCGGCGTTCATTGATGATCTGGGTGCGGACAGCCTCGATATTGTTGAACTGGTCATGGCTTTTGAAGAAGAATTCAGCGTCGAAATTCCGGATGATGCCGCCGAGAAAATCGCCACCGTCAAAGATGCCATTGATTTCATCGACAACAACAAGGGTTGATTGATTTTGGGATGCGATGCGCATTCCGGGGCCAATGATCGCTAAATATCGCAAAAGCGGCTCACCGGCCCGGGAGAATTTCCGAACCGGTGGCCGCTTTTCAATTGGGGCTTTAGGGGAGCCCGTCATAAGGAGCAGAACATGCGTCGTGTCGTAGTGACCGGACTGGGTTTGGTGACGCCTTTGGGTGGAGATGTCGAAACCAGCTGGAAAAACATCCTCGCATCGAAGTCCGGGGCAGGACAGATCACGAAATTTGATGCCTCTGACCAGAAAGCCACCATCGCCTGCGAAGTCAAACCGCCTGAGCATGAATATGGCTTTGATCCCAATCTGCGGGTGGATCACAAGGTCCAGCGACAGGTGGATCCGTTCATCGTCTATGGCATAGATGCCGCAGGTCAGGCCCTGGAAGATGCCGGCCTCATGGATATGACCGACGAGGAAAAACTGCGAACTGGCTGTTCGATCGGGTCCGGTATCGGGGGATTGCCGGGCATTGAAAAGGAATCCCTGGTCCTGGCCGAACGTGGACCGGGCCGGGTTAGCCCGCACTTTGTGCACGGGCGGCTGATCAATCTGATCTCCGGACAGGTTTCGATCAAATATGGCCTGATGGGGCCCAATCATGCCGTAGTCACCGCCTGTTCGACCGGTGCACACAGCATCGGGGATGCAGCCCGGATGATCGCACTGGACGACGCGGACATCATGCTGGCCGGCGGCGCCGAGGCCACCATCTGCCCGATCGGTATCGCCGGTTTTGCGCAGGCCAAGGCGCTTTCGACGCGCAATGACGATCCCGAAGCGGCCTCCCGTCCCTATGACAAGAACCGCGACGGATTCGTTATGGGCGAGGGCGCCGGGGTTGTCGTGCTGGAAGAATATGAGCGCGCAAAGGCGCGGGGAGCGACCATATATGCCGAAGTTGCGGGATATGGACTGTCCGGAGACGCCCATCACGTGACGGCTCCGCATCCCGATGGTGTTGGCGCTTACCGGTCCATGGAAATGGCCCTGAACCGCTCGGGTCTGAGCACGGCAGATATCGATTATGTAAATGCACATGGTACATCCACCATGGCAGATGTTCTGGAACTTGCCGCGGTTCGGCGTCTGTTTGGTGATGATATAGCCACCATGTCAATGAGCTCGACCAAGTCTGCCATCGGCCATTTGCTTGGTGGTGCAGGCGCAGTGGAAGCTATTTTCTCGATCCTTGCGATGCGTGACCAGACCGTGCCGCCGACGCTCAATCTCGACGATCCGGAAGACAGCTGTGAAGGTGTCGACCTGGTACCCCATGTTGCCAAACAACGGGAAGTCCGGGCCGTGCTCAGCAACAGCTTCGGATTTGGCGGCACCAATGCCAGCGTCATCATGAAAGCGGTCTGATCCGGACATGCGGCGCTTCGGTTGCCTTGTTCTGATTGCCGCTGTTGCGATAGTCGGCCTGCTGGCCGGGAATTTTCTCTATGGCTGGACGGCAAGCGGGCCGCTTGAGGCGGAAAAGACTGTGATCATTGCATCCGGATCCAGCCTGAGCCAGGCTGCACGGACGCTCGAACAGGAAGGTGTGCTGAAATCAGCGGACGGTTTCCTCAACCGCGCCAGGGTTTTCGGGGGATCGGAGCCGATCAAGGCGGGAGAATTCAATATCCCGGCCAGAGCGAGCAATTCCCAGATATTGTCCATTCTCCAGGGCGGACAAACGGTCCAGCGACTGGTCACCATTCCTGAAGGCACGCCCTCCATTATCGTTCATGAAAAACTGATGGCCGAGCCGTTGCTCACCGGGGAAATTCCGGTTCCGGCAGAAGGGTCCGTGCTGCCCGACAGTTACAGCTTTGAGCGTGGCGAAAAACGCGCGGCCGTCCTGTCCCGGATGCAAAAGGCGATGCAGGAAACCATGAGCGAATTATGGCCAAAAAAGACCGCAGCCAGCGTGGTAAAAACACCCGAGGAAGCAGTAATTCTGGCGTCCATCGTCGAAAAAGAAACCGCGGTGGCGAGCGAGCGTCGAACGGTCGCGGCGGTGTACAGCAACCGTGTCAATCGCAACATGATGCTGCAGGCAGATCCGACGATCATCTACCCGATCACGAAGGGCAAGCCGCTGGGTCGGCGAATCCGGCAGTCGGAAATTGCTGCGGTTAACGATTACAACACCTATTCGATGGTCGGCCTGCCCAAAGGACCGATTGCGAATCCTGGCCGGGCGTCGATCGAGGCTGTGCTGAACCCTGTAGAGACCGAGTACCTGTTCTTTGTGGCGGACGGCAAAGGCGGACATGTCTTCGCCAGGACACTGGCCGAGCACAATGCCAATGTCGAAAAATGGTTCGCTATCCGCCGTGCACGCGGAGAAATGTAGCTAGTTCTGCCCGACTGTCTCTGCGGCAGATGGCACAAAGGCGACTATTCTGAGCGGCCCGCCACTCCCGCCCTCTATTTTCATCGGCAGAGCCACCAAATAAGCGCCTATAGGCGGCAGTTGTTCCAGCCCGGTGACGTTCTCATAACCAATGATATTCTTCTCCATCAATATGCGATGGGCTTCGAATCCTGTGGATCGGCCAAAATCCAGACTGGCTGTATCGAGGCCGACACTCTCAATTTGCCGTTCCTCCGCCAGAAAAGTTGCCGCCTCCGGTGAAAGGCCCGGAAATCGCAATTTGGCTGTCGCTGCTGCACCGCGTTCATCGGTGCCGAGATAGCGTTTGGCATCTGGCCAGCGCGCCGCCCAGCCAGTGTGGAACAGCACCTGTGCACCCGCTGGCACGGGTCCGTGCAGGGCTTCCCATCTTGCAATGTCTGCCACCCCGATCTGATAGTCGGCATTATCCTGTACGACGTCGCTCACGTCGATGACAGCAGCCGGTCCGGTCAGGCTGGATATCGGGATATTCTCGGTAGAATGCTTTCCCCGGGCGAAATGGACCGGAGCATCCAGATGGGTGCCACCATGTTCCGCAGTGGTGAACTTGTAGGCACTGTAATAATATCCGCCGTCCGTGTCGCCTTCAGAAACCGTCTCCAGCGCGAATTTGTCCGATGTCGGCCAGTAGATTGTTTCCGCGCCATAGGAATGGCTGAGATCAACCCATTTTCCCGAAGACGGATCAAAGGGTTGTGGAACCGGTGCGCCGCAGGACACAAGGGTGCCGACGGACAAGAACGTGATGATCTGGATAATGCGCATAGCAGTACCTCCTGATTGCCGGTTATATCATGAAACGGAAAATATAGTCCGGTTTGGATTTCACCGAAAGCCGAGACGGGGAAACTGGCCCTCATTGTCCAATGGCGGAGTGTCGCAATGCACCAACCATTATGGCATTCAAGAAATTATCAGAATGCGTGCGTGATCCCGATTTCCGTTGCGATGCGGTCTAAATCATAGATGCCGACCATGGATTTGTTGCGTTCTTGGGTTACGCATAACAGTGGCGCAAAGCCCATGTAAGTGAGCTGTCGAAAAGTGCCACTGATGGATCAACTGTAGCGGTTATCAATACGGCGAGGGGGAAACAGGAATAAACGCTCGTCCGCTTCGAGATGACTATATGCTGCTGAACCGACCACTGTTGTCTGTCCAAGTTCACGATAAACACATGCTCTAACAGAACCGGAGGCATTTGCCGTTCTGAGCCTCAATCAGGTCCCAAAAGGATACAAATAACAGGAAATCATTGCGTTGATTGGCGGCAGGCCATATCAATCGCAATGTTACAATTTTAAGAAAGCTGCGTTACAAAACAAAGACGGCTGCGTGAGCAGCCAACGATGATGGTGTCCGGTCCCAGTAGTGTGGTTTTCCTTTCGCACCGGTGTCGGGTCGATATGAAAGACGGAAGGGCATAGTCTTGAGATCTTTGTTGTTGATCGGCGGCGCGATCTATCTTTCCGGTTTGATTTTCTATTCGGCACTGTTTTTGTTCACTGCCAATCAAAATCAGTTTTTTCAGATCGCAAAATTGATGGTGGCGGCTCTGCACTGCCTCATTCTGATCGTTCCTGCCTATATGGCACAATCGTCCCGGTCGATCGTCAAGGTCCTGGGATATCTGGGGCTAATCGTCTATTTTCTCTACATATATTTTCTGGTGGGTTTCTTTCCCTATTTTGGCTTCATTCCTGAACTCTACACTTTTGGCTCCGGCAATGTGTCAGATGTCAGTGAAGTCATGGGGCATTATTTCAAACAAATATTCGGCTATCGGGAAGTGTTGCTCGTCATCACTGCGGCGCTGTTATTCTATTTGGTTCCCCGGCATCGATTGCCCGTTCAAGGCGTCCTGGCGCTGGTCCTGTTACCTTTGGCGGTCTTTTCCACCAGTGTTTATCAATTTGGCCTTCCGGGCATTAGCCAGAGCCTGGGTAACGAAACGCTTGTGCGCCGGTTCGGACTGGCCGGTTTCTCCTACAACTCGATCAACGAATGGGTGAATATCAAGGGAGGGTATCTGGGACCGAAAGCCGCTTATCCTGGCAGAATCTCCAAATTGATTTCTCCAGATCCGGTTTCCTCACAAGCTACGTCGTCGATGCCAAAGGATGTTGATCGTATCATCCTTGTCCAAATCGAGTCCTTTGACTCGGAAGCCATTGAAGCCAGTTTGTCTGGCAAACCAGTCATGCCTTTTGTTGACGAGCTGCGCAGCAAATGCGTCAACTACACCAACTTCCTCGCGATGAAGGGAGCGGGAGGTTCTTCAGATGCGGAATTTTCCGTGGCGACGGGGCTGGTTCCATCACTCCGGCTTCCGGCTTTGAGAAACACCGATTTTTCCCGCGTGGAGACGCTCTATGACCAGTTGCGGTCGGCGGGCGTGGTTTCGAGGTTCGCTCACAATAACAATGCCGGATATTACGGGCGGAACATCGCATATGAGAAAATCAACTCGGTCGAGACCGACTTTCAAAAACCGCATGAGACGATCCAGGAACGCCTGTTTGCGAAAAAGGCCCTGGCGGCTTCGCTCAAGGATTCCCAAAAATCCTTCCACTACTTCTTCAACTATCAGTCTCACGGCCCTTACCAGGGCTATTCAGCGCAGACTGCAGAAAAATTCTCGATTGGCGCAAGCTCGGATATCCTTTCCGACTATCTCGCCACGATGAATGAAGTTGACCAAATGATTTCAGAGCTGTTTTCCATGCAAAGCGCAGGTTTCGAGGATGGCAAAAACCTGTTCATTCTTACGGCAGATCACCCCAGCTACGTTCACCCTCGAGATGGTGAAATTGCCCAGTCACGCATACCTGCAATGATTTGTCATGCGAGCTTTGAAGGTACCACGGTGTCGAACGTCTACGGCACCATTGACTTGTACCCAACCATACTTGAAGCGTTCGGTGTCACATCGGGAAACGCCGTCCTTGGTCAAAACATGCTCGATTCAGGGGACAATGCGGTGCTTCTTCCGCAAGGGAAACTGGTGTACAAAGACAAGCAGGGGAAAGTGATCTCCAGGCCCTGTTCGGAAAATTGCGGCCCGTATTTGGGATATACCGACCAGTATATCATGCTGCATCCCTAGCTGGAGGGCGGAAGGGGTGAACCAGCTGCAGGCTGTTCCGTCGACCTGGCGGATCAGCGCATTGACAACAGAGGCCTGGCCTCGTTCTGCTTTTCCCCAATTTCCAGAGATCAGATGGTTTGCTCAGGGTAGGGGCGCGAACGCGAAGTGCACCAGCGTCCGGTTTTTGCTGCGAATTTTTTTCTTCTGATATTTGTCGAAAATCTTGCGGACATCCGCCGAAAATTGGTCTGCATTTTCAGGACCAAGTTCGGTCACCATCCAGAATTCCTCGAGGAGCTTTGTCCGGGATCGCGGCTGTTCGTAGATTTTCTCCACGCGCCATTTTGAACCGTCGAAATAAAAACGTTCCCCGAGCGCATCATCGCCATGCTCGAGGCACTCTAGCAGCTTGGCGCCAAGATTTTGACCGACGGTGTTCGTTCGTTGGTCAGCGGGAATGAAAAAGCTCTTTGCGCTGGTGCGATAAAGTTTTTGCGGCCGGCCTTTTCGCTTTTTCAGTCCGGCTTCAATTAACAGCTCTGCCTTGACCAGTTGCCGCAATGAATACCAGATATCCTTGGCGGTTTTATCGAGAGCATCGCCAATCTGTTTTGCACTCATCTCCTGATCACCAACCACATCAAAAATGTCGAGCGTCTGTCTGTCGATCAACAGGCGAATGGCCATTTTGGTAAGGCCGGGCATACTAGTCAAATTATGATCTGTCATTTGGAGTAGGTGGCAGCGCATATCGATTCGGTAAAGCAGAGAGGGTGTTGTGGACGTAAAAATATTGATCTTGGCGCTGGCTCCACTGGCGATTGCCAGTTGTTCTCCTGTGACTGAATCCGTCGAAAGCGTGCCGGCCAATCAGGAAAAAGATGTCGCTCAACATGACCATTGGAAAAATCTGGTGGTTGATCGGAATTTTTCTGGTGCGATTGCTGTGGCGCTCAATGGGAAACTGACCTTCTCGACAGCTCATGGATATGCAGATCGGGAAGCTCGCAGGCTCAATACGGTCGAAACCCGATTCGGCCTCGCTTCTACCGGGAAACTTCTCACCTCAATTGCAGTCATGCAGCTGGTTGAAACCGGGCAACTGAATCTGGACGAACCGGTTGGCAAATATATGCCCGACTATGTCGACGTGACCATCCGCGAACAGGCGACCATCAGGCATCTGATGAAGATGCAATCCGGTCTTGGTGATATCTTTACCGATGAATATGATCTCCAGAAACGGGATCTGAAAACGCATGCCGACTATTTGCGATTGTTTGAAAGACAACCGCCTGCATTCCCGCCTGGATCTGACCGGGCATATAGCAATGCGGGCTATATTCTTCTTGGCCGCATCATAGAACTGGTCTCTGGCGAAGACTACTACTCCTATGTCAGGAACCACATATTTGTTCCGGCAGGCATGGAAGCCTCCGGTTTTTCGCGGGACGAGCCACACAGCGAGCCCCAAGCCATCGGTTATCGCGTGGAAGGCCTTGATGGCATTGCGGAAAGTCCGGATCAGTTAGCGGGGCGCGACTTGATCGCGAACACCAACATGTTCGCCGATCGGGGCACAGCTGCCGGAGGAGGATTTTCCACCGTTCTGGATTTTGTCAAACTCGACAAGGCATTGCGAAACAATGTCCTGATCTCCTCCCGTTCGCTCGAACAGATTTTCGGGAAAGGTTTTGTCAGCCGGACGCGCGGCGCCGGAATAGCGGGGGGTGCCCCGGGGGCCAGCACGCGCTACCGGCTGCTGCCCAATGGTTACTCCATGGTTGCGTTTGGCAATCTCGATTTACCGAGCGCCCCCGAGATCGTCAGCCTGATCGAGAACAGCATCGATGAGCGCGATAACTAAATAACCGGATGAAACCGATATCGTTTGTCCCACCCAGCAGGGCTTCGCGTGGGTGATTTTGATTAGTAGTTAAAGCGCTCTTTCAGGCTTTCCCGCGCGGCGCGATATTCTTCGGTGAACTGGTCGACCATGTCCTGGACACTCATCACTTCGTCGATGAGGCCGACACCCTGGCCACAGCCCCAGATGTCTTTCCAGGCTTTCTTCTCGGTATTGCCGCCAGAGCCGAAATTCATCGTGCTGTAATCGCCTTCGGGCAGGTTGTCCGGGTCCAGCCCGGCATTTTCAATCGACTGGCGCAGATAATTGCCTTTCACACCGGTAAACAGGTCGGAATAGACAATATCGGCGGCCTTGCCTTCGACAATACCCTCCTTGTAGCCTTGGTCCGCATTGGCTTCTTTGGTCGCGATGAAAGCGGAGCCGGCATAGCCGAGATCGGCGCCCATGGCCTGGGCCGCAAGAATGGACGCGCCGCTGCCAATCGCGCCGGACAGGGCAATCGGACCGTCAAACCACTCGCGGATTTCCTGCATCAGCGCGAACGGAGACAAGGTCCCGGCATGGCCGCCAGCCCCGGCAGCAACCGGGATCAGGCCGTCCGCACCTTTTTCGATCGCCTTGTTGGCAAAGCGGTTGTTGATAATGTCGTGCAGGGTGATGCCGCCCCAGCCATGTACGGCCTTGTTCAAATCCTCGATTGCGCCCAGCGAAGTGATGATGATCGGCACTTTCCACTTGGCGCAGGTTTCCATGTCCTGGTCGAGCCGGTCATTGGACTTGTGAACGATCTGGTTGACCGCAAACGGCGCAGCAGGCTTGTCGGGATTGTCCCGGTTCCATGCGGCCAGTTCCTCGGTAATCTGGTGCATCCATTCATCGAGAAGGCTTTGCGGGCGAGCGTTGAGGGCAGGGAAGGATCCGACGATTCCAGCCTTGCACTGGGCGATTACCAGTTCCGGTCCGGACACGATGAAAAGTGGCGAGCCGATAAGTGGCAGGCGCAGATTGTCAAAAATAGCTGGTAGAGTCATGGATTCCCCGTTCGCAAAAGTGAATGGCAGCCATACCGCAAGGCACAGCGGATTCCACTGTTAATTTAACCGGGTGCTTAATTTTTGTGATTCACACGCGGTTGAGCGCACTCAGGAGCGCCTCGACGGAAGCCCGGGCAACATCGCTGTTGATTCCCACTCCATAGAATTCCTTGCCGTCCTCGGTGCGGCATTCGACATAGGCTGCTGCTTGCGCATCCTTGCCGGAGCCCAGGGCATGTTCCTGATAATCCATGATTTCCAGATTGACGCCCAGTGACGAAGACAGGGCATCCACAACACTGGAGATCAGGCCATTGCCGCGACCGCTGACAGTGATTTCGCCCTCGGGCCCCGTGACCTTGCCGACAAATATGCGTTCGCCGCCGGTCTGGCTTTCCTGATAGTCCTCCAGACCATATTTTCCGTCACCATCGAGATGATAGCGCTGGCGAAACGCGCCCCAGATATCTTCAGAGGACAGTTCACGGCTGGTCTGGTCGGCCAGTTCCTGCACGGTCCGGCTAAAATTGGCCTGCAGGCGCTTCGGCAGTTTCAGCCCGTAATCCTGCTCGAGAATCCAGGCGATGCCGCCTTTGCCGGACTGGCTGTTGACCCGGATGACGGCCTCATAGTCGCGGCCAATATCGCGGGGATCGATGGGCAGATAGGGCACGTTCCACAATTCATCATTGCGCTGTTCCTGCGCGGCGAAGCCTTTCTTGATCGCATCCTGATGCGACCCGGAAAAGGCAGTGAAAACCAGTTCTCCGGCATAGGGATGCCGCTCGGGTACAGGCAGCTGATTGCAATATTCGACCGTGTTGACGATCTCGTCCATGTCGGAAAAATCGATTCCGGGATCAACGCCTTGCGTGTACATGTTGAGACCCAGTGTCACCAGATCGACATTGCCGGTTCGCTCGCCATTGCCGAACAGGCAGCCTTCCACCCTGTCGGCTCCCGCCATCATGCCCAGTTCGGAAGCGGCAATGCCAGATCCCCGGTCATTATGGGTGTGCAGACTGATCACCACATGTTCGCGCTTGCTGATATTGCGGCACATCCACTCCACCTGATCGGCATAGATATTGGGAGTGGCGGCTTCCACCGTCGCCGGCAGGTTCAGAATCAGCGGTTTTTCGGCTGTCGGCTCAATAATGTCCATCACAACTTCGCAAACCTCGAGGCTGAAATCCAGTTCGGCTGTCGAGAATGTTTCCGGCGAATATTCGAAATGCCAGTCGGTATCCGGATATTTTTCGGCCTGTTCACGAAGGATCGTAGCGCCTTCCCTGGCGATGTCTTTCACGCCATCCTTGCCCAGCTTGAAGACGACATCGCGCCAGGCAGGAGATACCGCATTATAGAGATGGACAATTGCCTGTTTCGCTCCCTCCAGGCTGGCAAAGCTGGTTTCTATCAGATCACGCCGCGACTGGGTCAGGACCTGGACCATGACATCATCGGGTATTCTGCCTGACCGGACCAGTCCGCTGATAAAATCGAAATCTGTCGCTCCGGCGGATGGAAAGCCGACTTCTATTTCCTTGATCCCGATTTTCACCAGCAGATCAAAGAAGCGCTGCTTTTTCTCCGCGTCCATGGGGTCGATCAGCGCCTGATTGCCATCACGCAGGTCGGTGGAAAGCCAGCGCGGGGCCTTGTCGATGGTGCGGGAGGGCCACTGGCGATCGGGCAAATCAATCTGGCCGAACGGACGGTATTTGCGGGAAGGGTCGGAATGCATGGTCGATACTCTTATGCTGCGAGCGGTTTCGCGCAAAGCGAAAAGGGCTCCTGAATTTTCAATTTCGGAAAAAAATATCCCTTAGACACAGCTCGCTGCAGGACGCAGCGAAACAGGGCGCCTAAGGGCGCATAAGTCGCAGTAGCTGTGAGTTACAGAACCTTGCCATATCGCATTCTCTATCTGGCTTGACGCAAAAATCAACCGGCGGTGGTGCATTTTTTTTCATGCACGTGAAACCTTTTCATCTGGTCCAGCGAAACATTGTCCGAGCACAACGGCTCAACAAGTTTCTCAAGACCCTGAATTACAAACGAAATAAATCCCCCATTCTTTAGACAAGAAAAATTGAAGGACCAAAAAATGAAATCGATTATTGTTCCCCTGGCACTGGCGTTGACGGCTTCGGCCGCAACGCTGGCGCTCCCCACCGCACCGGCTTTGGCCGGCCCGACCTATACCGGAGTGAAAGGCGGCAATGTTGCCGTCGGCGGTTATGACGTCACGTCATATTTCACCGGTTCCGGTGTTCCGGTCAAAGGCAGCAAGGCGCATCGCGTGTCGTACAAGGGCGCAGACTATTATTTCAGCACCGCTGCCAATGCCGAGAAGTTCAAGGAAAAGCCGACGGCCTTTGCGCCGCAATATGGTGGACATTGCGCCTGGGCCATGTCCCGCGGCTCGCTCGCACCTGGTGATCCGCTCGTTTACAAGGTTGTCGACGGCAAACTCTATTTCAACGTCAACAAACAGGTCCAGAAAACCTGGCTGACCGATATTGCCGGCTTCATCAAGAAGGCGGACATCAACTGGCCGAAATTCCCCGATACCGCGAAATTTGGCGGCTAGGTCAAGCGACACGCTTTCGTCACGCGTATAACCCCCAACCGAAAACGAAGGAAACAATCATGAACAACCAACGCAAACTTGCTGCCATGCTCGCCGTCGCCGGCGGACTGACCCTGGCGGCTGCACCGTCCACGGCAATCGCTCGCTGTTATGCGGCGCCAACCAAAACCTACAAGGCGAAAACCCAGAAAACCAAGGTCGCTGAAGCTGCATGTGCCGCAGCCTGCGCCGCGGAATGTGCCGCTGCCAGTTGCGCAGCAGCCTGTGCTGCCTCGGCTTGTGCAGCTTCGGCCTGTGCCGCAGCCTGCGGAGCCTGTGCACCGGAATAACCCAAACCATCTGGCCGGGAGTGGCATGGGCATGTATCACAGTGCCCCTCCCGGTCCTCAAATCGAACAGAGGAAATAACTATGAAACAGAATAAAGCAATTTTCGCGGCGATCATGATGGCAACCCTGCCGATCGCCTGTGCCGCCCCCTCATCCGACAATGGTGAAACGGCAGAAGTTACGGCTCCCGCCGGACTGATCGCTGATCTCGGCGGTGACCCACAGGGCCCGATCTATACCAAGAATCAGGGCGAAACCCTTGCCCTGTCCGGATATGACGCGGTGAGCTACTTCTCCGGCGATGCACCGGTGGAAGGCAGCGACGAATTCCGCGTGCGTTACCAGGGCTTTGACTATCAGTTCGCGAACGCGGAAAATGCCGCAACATTCCAGGCGGATCCGGCGAAATACGCCCCGCAATATGGCGGCTATTGCGCCTGGGCCATCGGCGCCAATGACGCGCTCGCTCCCGGTGATCCAAATGTCTACAAGATCGTTGACGGCAAGCTGTATCTGAATTTCAGCGAAGATGTGGCAACCCGCTGGAACGAAGATATTCCGGGCTTCATCGAGAATGGTGACAAGAATTACCCGACCCATGATCCCAGCGAGCACTATGCCAGCTGATAATTGTGGTCAGAGAAACAGAAAGGGCGACGGATATACTCCGCCGCCCTTTTTTTTGGTTTTCCGTCACCCCAGCGCAGGCTGGGGTCTCATGCAAACATGTACAAACGCCCGAGGCCCCAGCCTGCGCTGGGGTGACAGTTCAATCAGTTTTTCTCTTTATCAACCAGCTGATTGGCACCGATCCATGGCATCATCGCCCGGAGCTGGGCACCGGTTTCCTCGATCGGATGCGCTTCCGCGGCCTTGCGGGAGGCTTTCAGCTCCGGCTGACCCGCCCGGTTGTCGAGCACGAAATTCTTCACAAACCGTCCCGATTGAATGTCCGCCAGCACTCGCTTCATCTCGGCCTTGGTTTCGTCGGTGATAATCCGGGGTCCGGTCGTGATATCGCCATATTCGGCGGTGTTTGATATGGAATAGCGCATATTGGCAATGCCACCCTCATAGAGCAGGTCGACAATCAGCTTGGTCTCATGAAGGCATTCAAAATAGGCCATTTCCGGAGCGTATCCCGCTTCCGTCAATGTCTCGAAGCCGGCCTGGATGAGATGGGTGATACCGCCGCACAGCACAGCCTGTTCACCGAAAAGGTCGGTTTCGCATTCCTCGCGGAAATTGGTCTCGATGATGCCCGACCGACCGCCGCCGACACCCGAAGCATAGGCGAGCGCGACGTCGAGCGCATTGCCGCTGCGATCTGCCTGGACCGCGACCAGACAGGGCACACCGCCGCCGCGCTGATACTCGCTGCGTACCGTGTGACCGGGGCCTTTGGGTGCGATCATGATGACGTCGAGATCTTCCCGGGGTTCGATCAGGCCAAAATGGACGTTTAGCCCGTGTGCGAAGGCGAGGGCGGCACCCGATTTCATATTTTCATGATAGTCGGCGGCATAAATTGCGGCTTGGTGCTCGTCGGGGGCGAGGATCATGACAATGTCGGCCCAGGCTGCAGCGTCGGCATTGGACAATACCTTGAAGCCCGCATCTTCCGCCTTTTTGGCAGTCGCTGAACCTTCGCGCAGAGCAATGGCGACTTCCTTCACGCCACTGTCCCGCAGGTTCTGGGCATGGGCATGGCCCTGACTGCCATAGCCAACAATTGCGATTTTCTTGCCTGTGATCAGATTGATATCTGCGTCGGCGTCATAATAGACTTTCATTTTTCTTCCTTAGGTTCAGATATATAATGCAATAAGGGTCAGAACTCCGATGCCAGCCAGAAATGGCCAGCCAATATGTTTTCCGCGCGTGACAATGGCATCGTAAACACCAGCCACAAGAAACACTGTTCCGGTGAGGAGCAGCAAAACCCTGTCGACAGCCGGAAAGCTCCTGGCAGCGTCGAACAGGACATAGACCGCGATAAGCCCGAGAAGCGTCATGAAATGCCAGGCAAAGCGAAGGACCTGTTTCGCGAGATTCTGCGCCATTATACCATCATTCGAATTGACCAGCGGACTGATCAACCGCTTCTCTCCAACGATCGAATGGATCAGCATGGTGATCAACGCGAGGAAGGCCGCAACATAGAGTAACAGGCTGTTCACGCGGCATCGGGTCCGCGGGAAATGGCGACAACGCCGGTTCGGCCGACTTCGACGAGGCCCACTTCGCGCATCAGAGCCACAAAGGTCTCGATCTTGTCCGGCGCACCGGTGATTTCGAAGACGAAGCTTTCGGTTGATGCATCAACGATACGGGCGCGATAGGCGTCGGCGAGGCGCATGGCCTCGATCCGGTTTTCGCCTTTCCCGGCAACTTTTACGAGTGCCAGTTCCCGCTGAACATGTGGTCCTGCTTCGGTCAGGTCGCGGACGCTGTGGACCGGAACCAGACGATCCAGCTGGGCAATGATCTGTTCGATGACATGCGGCGGGCCGTTGGTGGCGATCGTGATCCGGCTGATCGCATGATCTTCGCTGATATCCGCCACCGTCAGGCTTTCGATATTATAGCCGCGTGCGGTGAACATGCCTGCAATGCGGGCCAATATGCCGGCTTCATTGTCGACCATGACGGCGAGAACATGACGTTCAACGGCTTCTTCCTTGATACGCATCATCCCGTCCCCTTACACCAGCGCCTTGGCCTGATCGTCCATCGTGCCCTTGATGTCTTCCGGAGACAGCAGCATCTCGGTATGGGCCGCGCCGGACGGAATCATCGGGAAGCAATTGGCCAGCTTGGCCACCCGGCAATCGACCAGAACCGGACCATCGGTTTCGATCATTTCCTTGATCCCGGCTTCCAGGTCAGCAGGCTTTTCAATGCAAATGCCCTTCCAGCCATAGCTTTCGGCCAGCTTCACAAAGTCTGGCAAACTATCGGAATAACTATTTGAATAGCGGCTTTCATATGTCAGTTCCTGCCATTGCCTGACCATCCCCATATATTCGTTGTTGAGGATGAAAAGCTTGACCGGCAACCGGTATTGCGTGGCCGTCCCCAGTTCCTGGATATTCATCTGGATCGAGGCTTCGCCGGCAATGTCGATCACCAGGCTGTCGGGATTGCCGAGCTGGGCGCCAATGGCGGCAGGCAGGCCATAGCCCATGGTCCCCAGACCGCCGCTGGTGAGCCATTTGTTGGGCAGTTCAAAATCGAAATGCTGTGCGGCCCACATCTGGTGCTGTCCGACCTCGGTGGTGATAATGGGGTCACGGTCTTTTGTTGCTTCCCAGAGTTTCCGGACCGCCAGTTGTGGCATGATTTCCTTGTCATTTTCCGGATATTCCAGACAGTTGCGCGCACGCCAGCCCTTGATCCGGGCCCACCATTCTTCATAATCCGGCGCGGAAAATTTGCGGCCCTTCAGGACCGCCAGCAATTGTTCCATGACGCGTCCGACATCACCGACAACTGGCAGATCCACGCGGATCGTCTTGTTGATCGAAGAGCGGTCAATATCGACATGGATTTTCTTGCTGTCCGGCGAGAAAGCGTCGATCCGGCCCGTAATCCGGTCATCAAAACGCGCACCGAGGCAGATGATGAGATCGGCGCGGTTCATCGCCATATTGGCTTCAAAAGTCCCATGCATGCCCAGCATGCCGAGCCACTGATCCGAAGAGGCCGGAAAAGCGCCCAGACCCATCAGGGTCGAGGTGACCGGAGCGCCGGTAAGGGCGGCCAGTTCCTGCAGCGTTTCGCTGGCTTTGGGGCCGCTGTTAATGATCCCGCCGCCGGTATAGAATATCGGCGCTTTGGCCTGCATGATCATTTCGGCGGCTTCGTTGACAGCCTTGAAGTCCCCGTCAATCTGCGGCTGATAGCGATTATTATGCTTGCCGCCATGACGCTGAAACTCGGTCGCTGCAACCTGGACATTCTTGGGAATATCGATCACGACCGGTCCTGGGCGGCCTTCTGTCGCGATATGAAAGGCTTCGCGGACGACCGAGGCCAGTTGCGACGGCTTTTTCACGAGATAATTATGTTTCGTGCAGTGCCGGGTGATACCGACCGTGTCTGCTTCCTGAAAGGCATCTGTCCCAATCAGATTGGTTGCCACCTGACCGGTAATGACAACCATCGGAATGGAGTCCATCAGGGCATCAGTAATGCCGGTGACCGCATTGGTCGCCCCTGGACCGGATGTGACCAGCACAACGCCGGGTTTTCCGGTTGAACGGGCATAACCCTCTGCGGCATGCGTGGCGGCCTGTTCGTGGCGCACCAATATGTGCTTGATCTTCGGATGCTCATAGAGTCCGTCGTAAATCGGCAGGACGGCACCGCCCGGATACCCGAACACGGTATCCACGCCGAGGTCCAGCAATGTTTCAACCAATATGTCTGCACCGCTTTTTTCGGCCACGATCTGCTCCAATTTTTCACCAGACCCGCACAGGGCGGGCGATTGATAGGCTATGCTGCAACGCAACGCAACCGCATTCCCCGGCATCATTTTCCGCGGAACTGGGCGGCGCTACATATCTATATATGTTATGTCAACAGCTTTTATTGTAATAAACTTACAATATCATTGATATTTGCAGATGAAATATTACTCTTCCAGCGAGGCCAGTCGTCCGGAGTCTGATTGCGGAACCAGGTATATTGTCGTTTGGCATAACGCCGGGTTGCGGTGCAGGCCTCGGCGATTGCCTCCTCACGGGTCATGTGACCGTCCAAAAACTGCCGGATTTCCGGGACACCAATGGCCCGCATGACCGGGCAATCCTCGGGGAGATTGCGCTGCAGCAGGTTTTGCACTTCGGTGACCGCACCATCATCCCACATCTGCTCGAAGCGCAGGTCACATCGTTCATAGAGCCAGTCGCGGTCTGGCAGCAGGACCAGGGGTTTGAGCTGGATCTGATCTGCAATGCCCCCTTCCAGATGACGGTGCCAGTGGTCCAGTGCATGGCCAGTGGACCGGACGACCTCCAGGGCCCGCTTGATCCGGCTGCTGTCCCGGGGATTGAGCCGGTCAGCAGATACTTCATCCTCGGCCTGCAGGGTGTCATAAGCGTCCATTGTGTCCATGTTGCGGATTTCATGGCGGATTTTCGGGTCAATTTCCGGAATGGGAGCAATGCCGTCGAGCAGGGTGCGGACATAGAGCCCGGTCCCCCCGACGAGGATTGGCATCCGGCCTGCTGCATGGGCCTCCCGGATTTCAGCCTTTGCGTCAGCCGCCCATCTTGCCGCCGAGCAGGCTTCGGCACCGTCGATATAGCCATAAAGGCTATGGGGGATGTCTCCCATCTCATCCGCAGTGGGTCGTGCGCTCAGGATCTGCAAGTCCGCATAGACCTGCGCGCTGTCGGCATTGATGATGATCGAGGGTTGCTTTTTGGCCAGTTCCAGTGCCAATGCCGATTTGCCGCTGGCTGTCGGTCCGACGATCAGCGCGACCTTGCCAATATTGTCCGGGCCGGGATCAACCGGGTCGGGTCCATCTGGAGAAACCATGCTCATTGCCACGCTCATAGCAGCAGAACATCTGGAAAAGGGAGAGCTAAGTGCCGCCGCGGACAAATTGTCCGGGATCGGTGCCGAGGTGCATTCGGTCGGCCAAATATCGGATAGTCGCGCCGCCGACATCCGTTTCGAAGGCGATCCGGGTTCCTCCCGCAAGGCGTTGGCCGACACGGGCCAGCTTGACGTAGCGGTGCAACCGGAAATGGGCCGGGAAAAGAAGCTGCTGATCTCTGATATGGACAGCACGATGATCACTGTCGAATGCATCGATGAACTCGCGGATTATGCGGGCATCAAGGAGCAGATCGCCGAGATTACCGAGCGCGCGATGCTGGGAGAGCTGGATTTTGAGCAGGCGCTGCGCGGCCGCGTGGCATTGCTGAAAGATCTCGAAATTTCTGCCATCGGCAGATGTTTGACGGAAAAAGTGCAGCTGATGCCTGGCGGCCCCGCGCTGGTGCAAACCATGGCCAGTCGCGGCGCCAAAACCATTCTGATTTCCGGGGGTTTCACGCGCTTCGCGGAACCTGTGGGCAAGCAAATCGGGTTCGAACGAACCGAGGCAAATACTCTCGAAGAAAATGACGGACGATTGACCGGCGGATTGACGGGACCGATCGTGGACGCCGCGCGCAAGGCCGCGGTGCTGGAACATGCCGCACGGGAACAGGGCTTGTCGCTGGCAGAATGCATGGCGATCGGTGACGGCGCGAATGACATACCGATGATCGAAAAGGCCGGAATGGGCGTCGCCTATCACGCCAAACCAAAAGCGGTCGCAGCCGCTGACGCAGCGATCCGGCACAATGACCTTACCGCATTGCTATATGCTCAGGGTATTTCCGCCAAAGACTGGGTAACAGGCTGAACTAGCGCTTTTTGACAATGCAGGCGTTGCCGGTGGATTTCACGGTGCTGCACATCCGGTCGGCTTCGGCGCGGGTCGCAAACGGTCCGGCCTGCAGACGCGTAATATTGCCACCGCGGACGAGATAGGGCTGGAGTTGCCGCAAGGCGGAAATCCGCCCTTCCAGGGATGTCCACAGGTTTCTGGCCTTGTTCTGATCACTGAACGCACCCAGCTGAACACGCCAGCCACGCGAGGCGCTCCTGACTGGCACAGGTGCAGGAGCAGGACGAGGTGCTGCCGTCGGAGCGGGCGCAGGAGCAGGAGTCGGACGGGTGGCAGGTGCCGGAGCAACCGGTCGTGGCTGGGGTGCGGGTGATACCGCCTGCGACGGAGGCAGTTGCGCCGTTTGCACGGCCCCGGGTGTTGTCGCCGGGCGAAGGCCGCCAACCTGCGCGGTTCTCACCCGTTTTTCATTCTGTTCCATCTGGCTGGCCAGTTCGATTGCCCGCCGGCGGTCATCCAGCGGGATATATTTGTCCATCTGGGCCAGATTCGATGTGGCTTGCGGCAAGCCCTGAGCCGAGGCCCGGTTCATCAGCGCATAGGCCTTGATCCAGTCCTTTTCGACAAAATCCCCGTTAAAGTGGCCGGTGCCCAGCACATATTGCGCCCGCGGCTCCCCCCGGTTTGCAGAGGCCTGAAGATAGGGCAGGGCCTCGCCCCGTCGCTGTGCCTGAAAAAGGATCAGACCGTAATTGTCATTGGCCTGCAAATGGCCCTGGTCTGCCGCCCGCTTGTACCATTTCTCGGCTTCGGCAAGGCTTTGCGGCACTCCGCGGCCCAGCTTGTAGGCCTGAGCGAGGTTGAACTGGGCATCCGCATCGCCAGCAGCAGCAGGGCCTTTCCATTCATTCACGGCGGTTTTGTAGTCCCCGCGACCCCAGGCATCCACGCCGTCTTTGACATCGGCCAGGGCGGGGATGGAGCACAGCATGGTACTGGCGAGCACGAAAGACTTCATGAAGCCGGATATTGCTGTTTGCGGGTTTCTCATCAGATTTTCCTCAGGCGAACGGAACAAGGCATTTTCACTACTAATGCCGCCTTAACGCCATTTTGCAAATAATTGGTTATTCGGGGCTGGATTTGATCTTTGAAGGGTCCTGTCGCTGGACAAAATCGGTCAAATCGAAAGTCCCGAAAAACTTCCAGACCTCGTTAACTCTATTTTAGCCCTGTTCTGCCAAACCGGCTTCACGAAATTTTATCGGGGCATCCCGTGGCCCAAGTTTGTCGAAGGGGAATAGAGTGCGAGTTCTAGCAATGGCATCGCAAAAAGGTGGGTCTGGCAAAACAACGCTGTCAGGACATCTCGCGGTTCAGGCCCAGCTGGCCGGAGCCGGTCCGGTCGTTTTGATTGATATCGATCCGCAGGGTTCGCTCGCGGACTGGTGGAACGAACGGGAAGCGGAACTGCCTGCCTTTGCCCAGACCACGGTTTCCCGTCTCGCTGCCGATTTGCAAATACTGCGTCAGCAAGGATTCAAACTGGCTGTTATCGATACGCCGCCGGCGATTACGATGGCCATTCAGAGTGTCATCTCCGTCGCGGAACTGATCGTCATTCCCACCCGGCCCAGCCCGCATGATCTGCGCGCCGTCGGTGCCACGGTCGATCTGTGCGAACGCGCCGGCAAGCCTCTGCTGTTTGTAGTGAACGGAGCGACACCCAAGGCAAAAATTACCTCAGAGGCCGCTGTGGCCCTGTCCCAGCACGGCACCGTTGCACCGGTCACCGTCCATCACCGGACGGATTTTGCCGGATCCATGATCGACGGTCGTACCGTGATGGAAGTGGATCCCGAAGGCCGGTCTTCCCAGGAAATCGTGCAACTGTGGAGCTATATCTCGGATCGTCTCGAGAAAAATTTCCGGCGCACCATCTTTTCGTCGCCTGCCATGGCTCCGACCACACAGGTGGGCATGCAGCGCCCCGGAGGCAATTTCGGCCGCCGGGTTGTCGGATCTTGAGAAGGGAGGGCTGATCAATGAAACCACTTGCTTCTCTCTCTTCCGGGCTTCTTGCGCGCAAAGGCGGCGCAAAGCCGGCCATGCGGCGTCAGGGCGCGGCTTTTCCCGACCAGACACATGAAGGTCAGGATGATCTGGGCTGGAACGACATGGGATATGATGTCGATCCGGATCACAGCGAAGCTGAAAACGGTTCTGATGGATCGGATTCGGGAGCACCTGTTAACCTTAATCCACTGGCGGGCGCTATTCCCGATCCGGTTCCTGCCGTGAAAAAGCAACAGAAGAAAATTATCGATCGGCTCAGCGAACCGGCGCCAGCACCTCAGCGCGCAGAAACCACTCAGGAACAGCCGGCACCAACACCGGTACCATTGTCGATTTCCCGCGAAGTTGCGCCATTGGAAGAACATTCGGCTGTGGTTGAAGCGGCACGTACGCACAAACGTACCACGAAGAAAAAGACTCCGGCCAAACGGTCCCGGACCGCAAAAGCCAAAGCGGCTTTTACGCTTCGGCTCGACGCCGACCGGCATCTCAAATTGCGTTTGGCAACAGCGGTGAAAAACCAGTCTGCACAGCAGTTGGTAACCAAAGCTGTCGATGAATATTTGAAGAATATCCCTGAATTGGATGAACTGGCCGCACACGTTCCGTCGCGTGGCGCTGCTTGACTGAATATACAGATTAATTTGCGAGGGCATTAAAATGAAACGCGATTTGATATTGAAATTGGCTGCTTCGACCATGGTCATCAGCACGACGCTGACTGGCTGTGGACCCTTCGGAGGATCGGTGGCTTCTGTTTCCAGCAAGCCGGCGACCGTCAAGGATGGCGCCAAATATGCCAAAAAGGCCGAAAAGGCCCTGGCAAAAGGTCAGATCGACAAGGCTGTGATCTACGCCGAACGCTCTGTTGAAGGAGTCGGCACCGATGCCGATACCCGTGCTCTTCTTGGTCAGGCCTATCTGGCAGCTGGCCGGTTCAGCTCTGCTGAGCGCAGTTTCATGGATGCGATGGAACTCGGTGCCAATGATGCCCGCACCGTCCTCAGCCTCGCACTGGCGCAGCTCGGACAAGGCAAAGTGGCCAAAGCCAAACGTCTTGTAGAAAATAGCCGGAACGCGATCCCTGTCGCCGACTACGGTCTCGCGATGGCTCTCGCTGGCGAGACCAAGGTCGCTGTAGAGGTTCTCGAACAGGCGATCCGTGATGCCAATGTGAATGGTCGTACACGCCAAAATCTGGGGCTGGCTTATGCCCTGGACGGACGCTGGAAAGAAGCCAAGCTCATGGCGTCCCAGGATATCAAGCCGGCTGCAGTCGACAAGCGCGTCATGCAGTGGGCACAGATGGCCCGTCCGGGCGCCTATGAAGTGCGTGTCGCATCGCTGCTCAACGTCAATCCGGTCAAATCCGATCCGGGTCAGCCGGTTCGCCTGGCTCTGAATGCTGCTCCAGCTGTCGTCGCAGTCGCTGAAACGCCGGCTGAAGATTATGCACAGGAAGTGGCAAGCTTCGACCAGCCGACAACCGTTCCTGTCATGGGCGAAGCACCGGTGGCGGACGCTTCGACCGCACTCGTAGCGGAAGAAGATGTCAAAATCGCAGCCGTTGAGCTTCCCGCCAGCGACGCTGCTCCGGTCAAAACCGCTGAAACCCCCAAAGCTCCTCTGATCAAGGCCGATGCGGAGCCTGTGCGTTCAGCGCCTGCTGCCAAGCCTGCACCGGTCAAGACGGCCGCAGTCCAGACCATGGATGCGGTCAAGCCGATCTTGCAGAACTTCGCATTCAAACCGCGTTCCGAAAAGGCTTCGGAAGGCAAGCATTATGTCCAGCTTGGCGTGTTTTCTTCACCAGAAAATGTGAAGAAGGCGTGGAAAATCCTGTCGGCCAAGAACAAGGAGCTGGCCTATTTCGATCATGCCAGCGCTGAAGTTCAGGCGCGCGGCAAGACGCTGTACCGCCTCTCTGCTGTCGGGTTTGGCAATGCGGAAGCTGCCAAAGCCATGTGTGACGGAATCAAATCCAAAGGTGGCTCATGCTTCGCCCGTTCTTCCAAGAACAGCGCGCCAGTTCGCCTGGCAAGCAATAAGCCGCAGAAACTGGCTTCGCGCTAAAACTGACAATCAATCGAAATTATAGGCGGGGGTGCTACAGAGCGCTCCCGCCTTTATACATGGCGCGTACGCGGCCCTGAACCGGTAATTTGTCAAATGGCGTATTGCCTGCCGCCGCCGCCATTTTCCGGTTATCGACCTGCCAGGCGGCATCGACGTCAACGGAGATGAAATCCGCGTCCTGTCCTTCTGCGATGCTGCCAGCAGATACGCCCAATATGCGACCCGGATTTGTGGACAACAGCTCGAACAGCCGGTTCAGTGATATCCGTTCGTCGCGGACGAGACTGAGCGACAAGGCCAGTAGCGTTTCCGCTCCAGCCATGCCGGGAGAAGATTCCGCAAAAGGCAGGCGCTTGTCTTCCGGGCCCCGGGGATCATGTCCTGAAGAAATCACATCAATGGTGCCGTCGGCGACGGCTTCCAGACAGGCCTGCCGGTCTTCCTCGGCTCTCAGGGGAGGAGACAACCGTGCGAAGGTGCGAAAATCACTGACCGCGATGTCTGACAGGAACAGATGGGCAGGGGTAATGCCGCAGGTAACCGGTAACCCCTCTTTCTTTGCTGCACGAATCAATTCCAGCCCGTTGGCGGTTGTAACCTGACGAAAATGCAGGCGGGCGCCGCATTCTCGTAGCAGCGCAATATCCCGTGCAATGGACAGGGCCTCCGCCGATGCGGGAGCGCTGGCCAGGCCCAGTCGTGTGGCGGTTTCGCCATCTGTTGCGACGGCATCACCCGCAAGTCCCTGATCTTCACTGTGAACGATGACCGGCATGTCCAGTGAAGCACAATATTTCAGCAACTTGAGCATGATGCCGCTGTCTGAGATCCATTTTCGGCCCGTAGCGACGGCACGTGCGCCCGCTTCTTTCATCAGGGCAATCTCGGCGAGTTCCTTGCCTTCCAGGCTTTTTGTCCCTGCAGCGATCGGATGCAGCCACAGATCCGGCTTGCCTTCCGTGGCGCTGTGCTTGACCATCGCGGGCAGATCCAGAACGGGGGACTGGTCCGGCATCAGGGCCGCCCGTGTGATGCCACCGAAATGAAAGGCCGGCTTGTCGATGGCAAATACAGCCAGGTCGATAATACCGGGTGCCAGGATCTGGTCACCAAAATCCACGATTTCACCGGTATCCGGGCCCTGGTCTTCGCCGACAGATACAATCCGGTCGCCATCGGTAACGATGGCCGTGCTTTGAGGCTCGGCCTGTTCGGGAAGCAGAACTTTTGAGCTGCGAAAGACCTTTTTCATGACCATCCCTCCACCTTGCGGGATCTGCGGGTCAGGACATCCAGACAGGCCATGCGCACCGCAACGCCCATTTCGACCTGCTCGGTGATGGCGGAGCGATCAGCATCATCTGCTACGTCGCTGCTGATCTCAACCCCCCGGTTCATCGGCCCGGGATGCATGACCAGCGCATCTTCACCGGCAAGCGCCAGCCGATCACGAGTGAGGCCATAGAGATGGTGATATTCCCTGGGGCTGGGTATGAAATCCCCGCTCATCCTCTCGTTCTGGAGGCGCAGCATCATCACCACATCGGTGCCATCCAGAGCCGCATTAAAATCAGTGAAGGTTTCGACATTCATCTGGTCCAGCGCTGCAGGCAGCAGGGCAGGGGGCGCGCAAACCCTGACACGGGCGCCCAAGGTGGTCAGACAATAGATATTGGACCGCGCAACCCGGCTGTGCATGATGTCACCGCATATGGTGACCGTGAGGCCGCTGATATCTCCTTTGCGACGCTGAATGGTCAGGGCGTCAAGAAGGGCCTGGGTGGGATGTTCATGACTGCCGTCGCCGGCATTGAGCACGGGACAGTCCACCTTGTCCGCAATCAGGCTGACTGCACCCGAACTGGCATGCCGGATCACAATCGCGTCGGCCCGCATGGCGTTCAATGTCACCGCCGTATCAATCAGTGTCTCGCCTTTTTTCACACTGGAGTGGGCGGCATGCATGTTGACGACATCTGCACCCATGCGCTTGCCCGCAATTTCAAAGGACAACAGCGTGCGGGTACTGTTCTCAAAAAACGCATTGATGACCGTCAGTCCCTCGAGCCGGCTGGCATGTTTGCTGGACTTGCGATTGAGATCGACCCACTGGCCCGCCTCCTGCAGCAGGAACAGAATCTCCCAGGGCTGAAGCCCGGCAATGCCCAATAGATGACGATGTGGGAAGGCATCTGATCCGTCGGGAAACTGATGCGGCGAGCTTTGCTGTTTCGATGTCATTAAAGCCAGCCCTATAGAGCGGTCAGGCGATGGCGGCAAGCCCGTCAATCGCCCCCTGGAGAATATAGGCTGCTGCCATTTTGTCGACAATCTCACTGCGGCGCTTGCGGCTGACATCGACGGCAATCAGATCGCGGGTGACGGCCTGGGTGCTCCACCGCTCGTCCCACAGCAAAATGGGCAGCTCGAGCACGCGAATATTCTGGGCAAAGGCTCGGGAAGCCTGAGTTTGCTTGCTTTGACTGCCGTCCAGATTGAGCGGCAGGCCGACGACAAGTCCGGCAATCTGTTGCTCTGCAATGACCTGTTTCAGCCTTTCCAGATCTTTCGAAAATTTGCGACGCGCAATGGTTTCCGTTGCCGTGGCGATAGTCCATTGGCTGTCGCAACAGGCAAGGCCGACCGTCTTGCTGCCGACATCCAGGCCCATCAACCGCCCGCCATCGGGCAAGCTGGCGCGAAACTCGGCAAGATCGTCCGTGATCAGCGTTCCAGAAATGACTGCATCCTTCTTGTCACGTCCGCCCGGACGTTGCGCCAGAACAGGCTGTAGTCATAGACATGATAATTATTTCCGGGAAGCGTATAGGGTCCGAGGTCAGGTGGGTCGCCGATCAGCAGAAACCCCCGGTCATCGCAGCGCGCCGGGACCGCCGCTTCAACCAATGTGGCATCGCTGAGTTTGTCATTGGGCACCAGGGTTCCGAGATTTTCGCTGGCCGGGGCTGCGGAGTCGACATCTCCGCGCAAGGGATTGGTGCAAAGCAATTGCGTGCCGGCCCGTGGTTCGCCGGTAAATCCAATCGTTGTGTCATATACTTCCACTATCCGGCCATAGTCCGCCGGTTCGGCAAAGCTTTCCCAGCTGAGCAGGCAATTGACCTGTTCCGGTTCCTTGCAAATATCCAGACCAAGGGCCGGGACATCAGCTTCGACCGATACCGGCCATCCAACAATATAGGCCGCCACAATCCGGCTCGCCAGCGGCGTGCCGGCCACCCGGTCTTTCAGCAGATTGGTCAGATGCAGGCTGCCCTGGCTGTGGCCGGCGAGAATGACCGGCTGATCTGCGGGAATTTCCCGGACAAAATGATCGAATGCCACCAGGACATCCTGATAGGCCGCATCCAGCGCCTGCTGCCCTTCCTTTTTGTCGGTCAGGAACGCTCCCAGCGTCGCCTGACGATATCGCGGTGCCCAGACGTCTCCGACCTGATTGAAGGCACTGGCCTGGCCTCTCAGGAAAATCCGCGCGCGATCCTGTGATTCCTTGTCGTCCAGCGAACCGTTCCATGTGTCCTTTTTCAGAAAGGATGTCGGGTGGATAAAGAATATCGCCGCCGGCGTATCGGGCTTTGCCGATTCGCCCTCATATCCCTGCGGCAGCCACAGCGCCGGATTGCCCTCTTCGATTTCCGGGCGGGCAAACCACATGGAGACGTCGGCATAAATACTGGTTTCCAGCAACTCCTGTGGCTCAAACTCCGTGTCGGGGACAAACACGATTTCGGCGAGATCTTCGCCGTAGATTCGCAGGACAAATGCGCCTGCAATGACCAGAATTGTTATGCCTGCAACAAAATAGAGAAACTTGCGTGCCAATTATTTGCTCCTGTCTGGCGGAAATCGGCTCATTCAGCTTGAAGCCGCATCGCGCCAATGCTAGCGGCGCCAGATAGACAATTTTCCACAGAAATACCCGTAAAAAGATGAACCGCAATAGAATGTCCACACGAACCAGCCCGGAAATCCCTCATGTCCGTCGATAAACAAACCGTCCAGAAAATCGCCAGCCTGTCCCGCATCGCGATAACCGATGCCGAAGCAGATGCCCTCGTGCCGGAACTGAACAACATCCTGGGATGGGTGGAGCAGCTCGGCGAAGTGGATTGCAAGGATGTCGAGCCGATGACGGCGGTCATTCCCAACAAGCTGCGATTGCGGGAAGATGCGGTGACCGACGGTGACATGCGCGACAAGATACTGAAAAACGCACCGGCAGCCGAGCATGGCTTTTTCGGTGTTCCGAAGGTGATTGAATAGTGAGCAATATTTCTGATCTCGGCATCGCCGGCATTCGCGATGGTCTGACCGGCGGCGATTTCACCGCCCGGGAAGTCGCCGAAACCTTTATCGGCCGCGTCAGTGCCGCAAAGCCGCTCAATGCGTTCCTCGTCGAAACACCGGACCACGCACTCGCAGCAGCAGATGTCGCAGACAAGGCCATTGCCGCTGGAGAAACACTGGGCAAAATGGTCGGCGTGCCGATTGGCATGAAGGACCTGTTTTGTACCGAAGGCGTTGAGACCACGGCAGCCAGCGGGATATTGGAAGGCTTCACTCCACAATATGAATCCACCGTTTCGGCCAATCTGTTCAAGGCCGGCGCCGGGATGCTTGGCAAGCTCAACATGGACCAGTTCGCCATGGGTTCGTCCAATGAGACCAGCGCGTTCGGCAATGTGATCTCGCCGTGGCGGCGCAATGATGGTGGCAACACCGATCTGGCTCCTGGTGGCTCGTCAGGCGGCAGCGCCGCTGTCGTGTCGGGACGGATTGCTCCGGCGGCAACCGGTACGGATACCGGCGGGTCGATTCGTCAGCCTGCCGCTTTTGTCGGCATCACCGGTTTCAAACCGACTTACGGACGCTGCTCGCGCTGGGGCACCATCGCCTTCGCCAGTTCGCTGGATCAGGCCGGACCGATGGCACAGGATGTGCGCGACTGCGCCATCATGCTTGAAGCGATGGCCGGATTTGATCCCAAGGATTCGACCTCCCTCGAATTGCCGGTTCCGGATTGGGAAGCCGCGCTGAACAGCAATCTGGCAGGCAAGAAGATCGGCATTCCGAAAGAATATCGGGTCGACAATATGCCGGCGGAAATCGATGCACTGTGGGAGCAGGGCATCGCATGGCTGAAGGATGCGGGCGCAACCATCGTCGATGTATCGCTGCCGCACACGAAATATGCACTGCCGGCCTATTATATTATTGCACCGGCAGAAGCGTCGTCCAATCTCGCCCGTTATGATGGCGTGCGTTATGGCTCGCGGGATCTGCCGGACGGCGCGGGGCTACAGGACATGTATGCCGCCACGCGCGAGGCCGGCTTTGGCGCCGAGGTCAAGCGCCGGATCATGATCGGCACCTATGTGCTGAGCGCCGGTTATTACGACGCTTATTACACTCAGGCACAGAAAGTCCGGACGCTGATCTCGCAGGATTTCGAGAAAGCATGGAACAGCTGTGACCTGCTGCTGACGCCAACCGCGCCGAGCGCCGCCTTCGGACTGGGCGAAAAGGCGGATGATCCGCTCGCTATGTATCTCAATGATGTGTTCACCGTACCGAGCTCACTCGCCGGTCTGCCCGCCATGTCGGTGCCGACAGGACTGGATGGGCAGGGACTGCCTTTGGGCCTGCAGATCATCGGCAAGGCACTGGATGAGCAAAATGTATTTAACGCAGGACTGGCCCTGGAAGAACGGGCCGGATTTGTCGCGAAACCGGAGCAGTGGTGGTGAGCTTAAAGGTAAAGGTCGAACCTGAATATGGCTTTGGTTGGTCAGATGGGCATTCGACGATTGAGACTCCATCAGAATTTATGTGCAGATTAAAGTGCAGTGACAAAAAGGCCTTTGGGACGATAATTTCGGAGAAAAGCCAGTGGTTTGGCAAAGATGTCGAGGTTTCTCCAAGACATTATCCTTGGGATGGCCAAGTGAACATTTATATTCGAGATGCCGACGGAAGCGCTGAAATTTCCGGCTATGCAAAAATAGATAAGAGCAGTGTGACGCTATGACAGAATCAACATATCGTATCCAGGGTGCAACCGGCGAATGGGAGGTCGTGATCGGCCTGGAAGTCCATGCGCAGGTCACCTCCAATGCCAAGCTGTTTTCAGGGGCTTCCACAGAATTCGGGGCAGAGCCAAATACGCAGGTCAGCCTCGTCGACGCGGCCATGCCCGGCATGCTCCCGGTTCCCAACAAGGAATGCGTACGGCAGGCCGTGCGAACCGGCCTCGCGATCAACGCACAGATCAACAAATATTCGCGCTTTGACCGGAAGAATTATTTCTATGCCGATTTGCCGCAGGGTTATCAGATCTCTCAGCTTTACCATCCGATCGTCGGCGAGGGCGAAGTGCAGATTTCGCTCGATGAGAAGGATCCGGATGCCCATGGGAAGGCAATCGGGATTGAGCGCATCCATATCGAGCAGGATGCCGGCAAGCTGATGCATGACCAGCATCCGACGATGAGTTATGTCGATCTCAACCGCTGTGGCGTTGCACTGATGGAAATCGTCTCCCGCCCGGACATGACGTCGCCGAAAGAAGCCGGAGCCTATGTCAAAAAGCTGCGCTCGATCCTGCGCTATGTCGGTAGCTGTGACGGCAATATGGAACAGGGCTCGATGCGCGCCGACGTCAATGTCAGTGTGCGCAAGCCCGGTGAAGAGCTGGGCATCCGCACCGAAACCAAGAATGTGAACAGCGTCCGCTTTGTCCAGCAGGTCATCGAATATGAGGCCCAGCGTCAGGTCGACGTGCTCGAAAGCGGCGGTGAAATCGTACAGGAAACCCGCCTGTTTGATCCGGACAAGGGCGAAACCCGGTCAATGCGCTCCAAGGAAGACGCGCATGACTATCGCTATTTCCCGGATCCGGACTTGCTGCCGCTCGAGCTGGAGGATGATTTCATCTTCGATTGCAAGGCGAGCCTGCCGGAACTGCCCGATGAAAAACGGGCGCGCTACAAAAATGTGCTGGGCCTCAGCGCCTATAATGCCGCCGTCCTGACGGCCGAGCACGAGACGGCCCTGTGGTTCGAGAAATTGCTCGACACGTCAAACGAACCCGAAAAAATCGCGAGTTCCGCAGCCAACTGGATGACCTCGGAACTGTTCGGCGCGCTGAACAAGATGGGGCTGACCATCACGGAAAGCCCGGTTACGCCAGAACAGGCGGCCGAATTGCTCGGACTGGTTGCTGATGGCACGATTTCCGGCAAAATCGCCAAGCAGGTATTCGAGATCATGCTGGAAACCGGCGACGGCGCCGCAAAGATCGTGGAAGAAAAAGGTCTCAAGCAGGAGTCTGACACCGGCGCCATCGAAAAGGTCATCGCCGAAGTGATGCAGGCTAATGCAGACAAGGTCGAAGAATATCGCGGCGGAAAAGACAAATTGTTCGGCTTTTTCGTGGGCCAGACAATGAAAGCGATGCAGGGCAAGGCCAATCCGCAGGTTGTGAACGAACTGCTCAAGAAAACACTTGATAATTAGCTCGAATAGTATTTCATGGTGGATGGGGAAATCGAGGGGGTCACACCATGCATCGCTTGCTTGCGCTTGTCGCAATCACATTTTCAATATTCGTTACCAGTCCAGTATCCGCGCAGGAGAAATCTGCCGCAAAGGAAGGTTTTGCCTTTCCTTCTGACGGAAGTGCCACAATCCTTGTATTTCGTCCCGACATAAGTGTCGGCGAACAATCAGCCGGCGGTCTGAACGAACCGAATGTCGAGTGGACAGAAACAGCCCGCACGCTTCTGACAGAGGAATTGACCAAAGCGGACGTGACAAGCCAGCACCGGTTTGTGTTTCTTCCTGATTATGAGGGAGACGATGGAAAACTGGTTTCGGATTACCGGAACCTGTTCAAGGCCGTGACCGGTTCCGTTTTAACTCACAAGTTGTTTGTAGGTAACCGTCTGCCGACCAAAAAGAAGGTGGATTCTCTCGAATATAACATGGGCAATGGTACCCAAAAACTTGCTGAACTCGGTGGCGGACAATATGGCCTGTTTTTCTGCACATATGACAGTTACGGATCCGCCGGACGTAAGGCGGCTCAAGCCGTAGGCATGCTCGGTTGTCTGATTGGTGCCTGCGTGATCGTGCCGTCCGGCGTGCATATTGGATATGCCGGCCTTGTCGACCTGGAGACCGGAGATCTGGTCTGGGTTAATGCCGATGGATCAATGGGTGGCGATGTGCGGGAACTGGAAGGCGCCCAGAAGCGCGTCGCGCAACTACTGGAAGACTTCCCGCTGCCCGCAGAGGGTACCGTGGGCGGTGCCGTTATCAAGACCGCAGTGACGGAGCAGGCAGAAACAGAAGAAGCCACACAAGAAGATGCTGGCATCACCGGCGAACCTGATGAAAAAGTCGAGGCGGCAGTTGAAGAGACAATCGAAAGCGAGCCAGTCGAACCTGTCGTCGAGCCGGTGTCATCCGAACCGGCTTCAACACCGACAGATTAAACAATTGCTGAGAAATATTTCCAGGATTGTTTCCATAGGGGTTATTGCCTCCGTTCTTGCAGCTGCGCCAGTGGATGCGAAGAACGAGAGGCAGATCAAGGATTTCAGCGAGTCGATCAAACCCGGCTATCAGCCTCTGGATGATGATGAAAAAGGCCTGTGGATGCAGGTGGATGAAGTCGAACGGGAACTCAAAAATTCCAATTTCATAATCGATGATCCTGCGCTGAATGAATATGTACGTTCGGTACTTTGCAACACGGTTGGTGAAGCGGAATGTGGGGAAATTCGCCTGTATCTGATGCGAACGCCACATTTTAATGCGTCCATGGCACCCAATGGCATGATGCAGGTCTGGTCAGGGTTGCTGCTTCGCGTCCAGAACGAGGCGCAACTGGCGGCGGTGCTGGCGCACGAATATGGTCATTATGAACGGCGCCACAGTCTTCAATCCTTTCGGGATATCAAAAGCAAATCGGGGTCCGGGTTTTTCCTTAGTTTTGTCATTCCATTTGCCGGATTGTTCATGATCGATTCGATTTTTTCGTTCAACCGCGACATGGAACGGGAAGCAGACGACATATCTCTCGATTATCTGGTCAAGGCTGGCTACACGCCGATCTCCGCGTCAGAAATCTGGCAGCAGTTACGCGATGAACAGGACGCTACCGCCGCAGAACGGAAGCGCAAGAGCCGCAAAGACAAGACCGGTGGCCTGTTTGCGACACACCCCAATACGGGGGAGCGCATGGAAACTCTGAAAACCAAGGCGTTGGCCATCAATGTGCCGGATTCTGCCACTGACAATATCGAGGCATTTCGGGCAGCAATAGGCCCCTGGTGGCCCCGACTGATTGACGATCAGATCAAGTTAAATGATTTCGGCGCGACAGATTTTTTGCTTGGTCAGCTTGCCGAAGGTGGCTGGACCGCCGATTTGCTCTACGCCAAAGGCGAGTTGCATCGCGCCCGCGGGAATCCCGGAGATTTTGTTGAAGCTTCGGACTATTTCCAGCAATCCATCGATGCCGGGGGCGGATATCCGGAAATTTATCGAGGGCTGGGACTGGCGCAAATGCGCAGCGGTTTGAAAGAAAAAGGCCAAGCCAATTTGAGAAGATATCTGGAGCTGGCTCCGGATGCCAAGGACAAACCCATGATTTCAATGATTGCAGGAGTTGTACAATGAATCGATTTTTTGGCGCCGTGGTCGCTGCTACTATCGCCCTATCCTTGCCGGTTCCTGTAGAAGCGGGCTGGAAACTCATCGCCGCAAATCAGGAGGTCAAGCTCAAGAAAAGCGGCATGTTGGTCACGCCAAAGCAGGAGTGGAACCGGTGGACCCGGCGTCCGGGCAAAAAGGCCGAGGCATGGACTCTGGATGGCCTCAGTTTGAACGAAATAACTTTTTACGGCGGCCTCCAAACCGGCGATACGTTGTTGAAAGACCGGAAAAAGAAGACAAAACCACTTCCCAAATTTGATTCAACAATGCTGGTTCCCGATGTTGTGCAATGGTTCGAAGCAACGAACCGGATTGTACTGGATACTGCCCTTTTTGAAATCGATGCTATCGAACCGGCGCAGTTTGCAGACCAGCCAGGATTCCGGTTTACCTATCACTATGTCGCGACAGGGAACGAGCTGGTTCGCAAGGGAGAGGCGATGGGAGCGATCGTGGACGGAGAATTGTATCTCATTAACTACACCGCTCCGGAAATTCATTTCTTCGAGCACAACCGGGATGATTTCCTGAATCTGGTCAACAGCGTGAGACTGACCGGAAAATAAGTTTAAAAGACCGATACTGTTGAGGCAATCACACAGCGGCACTTGCCCTTTGTGCACCTTTCCGCTAGGCGCGCGTGTCAATCAAAATTCGATACGGTTTTGGCGGTGATATTCGTGCGGGCGTGGCGGAATTGGTAGACGCGCCAGATTTAGGTTCTGGTATCTTCGGGTGTGGGGGTTCGAGTCCCTTCGCCCGCACCATCACATCAGAAAATCTGATCGAAACAGAAATTATGAAGGCATTAAAGGGTAATCATGCAGATTGTTGAAAAGCTGAACGAAGGTCTGAAACGGGCCTATGACATCAAGATCTCCGCTGACGATATTGAAAACCGGGTGGTCAATGAAGTCAAGAAACTGGCTCCGCAGGTCAACATGCCCGGTTTCCGCAAAGGCAAGGTGCCCGCGAATCTGGTGCGCAAGATGCACAATGATGCCCTGATGCAGGACGCGCTCAGCAGCACTGTTCAGGAAAGTGTGGAAAAAGTGATTGCCGACAACGGGCTGCGTCCGGCCATGCAACCTTCGGTCGAGCTTGGCGAAGGCTATGAACCAGGCAAGGATGCTGAAGTCAAAGTCGAACTGGAAGTGCTTCCCGAAGTGCCGGCTCCTTCCGTCGACAACCTCAAGCTGGAACGCCTGCAGGTCGAAGCCGATGAAAAGACGGTGGAAGAGTCGCTGCAGAAATTTGCCGAGAGCCAGAAGCAGTTCGAAACCGCAGCCAAGTCCTACAAGGCCAAAATTGGTGACCAGTGCCTGATCGACTTTGAAGGCAAGGTTGACGGTGTGCCGTTCGAAGGCGGCAAGGGCGAGGGCATGGCGATCGAACTGGGTTCGGGCCGCCTGATCCCCGGGTTCGAAGACCAGCTGGTCGGCAAGAAGGCCAATGACGAAGTTCTGGTCAAGGTCACCTTCCCGGATGATTACAATGTCGAGGATCTCAAGGGCAAGGATGCCACTTTTGATGTGGTTGTCGGCGAAGTGCAGAAGCCGAAGGAATCCAAGGCTGACGACGAAATGGCAAAGTCCATGGGTCTTGAGGGTCTCGACCAGCTGCGTGAACTGCTGAAGGGGCAGGTTGAGCAGGAACTGAACGGTCTGACCCGCACGCACATGAAGCGCAAGCTGCTCGACCAGCTCGCCGCCGATCATGATTTTGACGTTCCGCCAACCATGGTCGAAGCCGAATTCAACCAGATCTGGCAGCAGCTCGAACAGGAAGCCGCCCAGGAAGAGGATCCGGAAGCGGCACGCAAGGAAATGGAAGACGAAAAGGACGAGTATCGCGAAATTGCGGTCCGCCGTGTGCGCCTCGGCCTGCTGTTGTCGGAAATCGGACAGGCCAATGGCGTTGAAGTCAGTCAGCAGGAAATGTCGATGCTGATCCAGCAGGCAGCGCAGCAATATCGTCCGGAAGACCGTCAGCGGTTCATGGAATATATCCAGCAGGATGCAATGGCAGCTGCCCAGCTTCGCGCCCCGATGTACGAAGACAAGGTCGTCGACTTCCTGTTTGAGAAGGCCGAAATCACGGACAAGACTGTGACCCGCGAAGAACTGGAAGCCGCGATTGAGGCGGAAGACGAAGCGGAAACCAAGCCCAGGGCGAAAAAGGCGCCGGCCAAAAAGGCCGCTGCGAAAAAAGCGCCAGCGAAGAAGGCCCCAGCCAAGAAGCCCGCTGCCAAAAAAGCTCCGGCGAAAAAAGCGGCTGCGAAAAAGCCTGCGGCAAAGAAAGCCCCTGCGAAGAAGCCGGCTGCCAAAAAGCCCGCCGCCAAGAAATAATCAGATCGAAAACGAAAAAGGGCTCCCGCGAAGGAGCCCTTTTTTGTGTCTGGAGGTAACGTGGCTGCTAGATCTTGATCTCGCTGGCCGTGTTGATCACCGTGCCCAGGATTCCATATTCCCTGGCTTCATCCGTGCTCATCCAGTAATCGCGATCGATATCCTTGCGGACACGTTCGATATCCTGACCCGTGGCTTCGGAAATCTTCAGGGCGATCCGTTCACGCATCTTGACGATTTCCTCAGCCTGAATCGCAATGTCGGAGGCCTTGCCGCCCGCGCCGCCGGATGGCTGATGGATCAGAAAGCGGGTATTCGGCAAGCAGAAGCGCTGCTCCTTGGGGACGCCCAGGAATATGTGGGTTGCAATACTCGCAACCCAGCCCGTGCCGACAACGGCAACCGGCGAGTTGATATAGGGTATGAGGTCATGAATGGTATCGCCGGATTCAACATGACCACCCGGGGAGTTGATCATCAATTTGATGGGATCATTGCTCAAATGGTCGAGATACAGGATCTGCGCTGTTACTCTTTCGGCCAGCTTCTGATCCACGCCGCCAAATATCAGGACCGTGCGGGTTTCGAGAAACTTGCTCATCATCGCCGCCATCGGACCAGCGGATTCATCCTCTTGTGCACTCTGAAAGTCCCCGATCGAGGGTGAATATTGCGACATGTGTTTCTCCTTGAAATCGCTAATTGGCCAAGCCTGCAGCTGATATAGGAGCAGGCTATTTCATTGGCAATGTCATCTATCTGCAATCGGGGGTTGATTGCTTGGCAAGGAGACCAGATATAGACCCCCTACAGTTAGAAGGAATATCCATGAACCCTTTCGATTCTCATGAGCGCAATCCGGTTGTCGATGCTCTGGTTCCCGTTGTTATCGAGCAATCCAATCGCGGCGAACGCAGTTTCGACATTTTTTCGCGGTTGCTGCGCGAACGCATCGTTTTTGTGACCGGACCGGTCGAAGACGGCATGGCATCAATCATCACCGCCCAGTTGCTGTTTCTGGAATCGGAGAATCCGAAAAAGGACATCTATCTCTATATCAATTCTCCGGGTGGAGTGGTGACTGCCGGCATGGCCATTCATGATACCATGCAATATATCCGTCCCCGCGTAGGCACGGTGTGCGTCGGGCAGGCGGCCTCCATGGGGAGCTTCCTTCTGGCCTCCGGTGAGCCTGGCATGCGCATGGCGACAACCAATGCCCGTATCATGGTTCATCAGCCGTCCGGCGGGGCGCAGGGCATGGCGTCCGATATCGAAATCCAGGCCAAGGAAATCCTGCGCATCCGCAGCCGGATGAACGAACTCTATGCCAAATATACCGGCAAGCCGATCAAAGATATCGAGGAAGCCATGGACCGGGATACTTTCCTTGAGGCCGACGAAGCCAAGGCTTTTGGCATTGTAGACGAGGTTTACGACAAGCGCCCAAAACCCGCAGAAGATGATAAATAAGCGGTTATCGCACCACTAAACCAAAATTAAGCCCGATTTGATAGACTTATCGCTCGGCGCCAACGGGGCGCAAAAAAGCGGTAGCAATTTGCAGTTTGCCAGTTAAATTGGCGACTCTGGCCGATAGTTGAGGACTTTTTATGACGAAATTGACGGGATCTGATTCGAAGAGCACGCTCTATTGCTCTTTCTGCGGAAAATCCCAGCATGAAGTCCGCAAACTGATCGCGGGCCCGACGGTTTTCATTTGCGATGAATGCGTCGAATTGTGCAACGACATCATTCGTGAAGAAACAAAAGGTGCGGTAACCGGCAAAAAAGACGGCGAAGTCCCGACACCGCAGGAAATTTGCGATGTTCTCAATGACTATGTGATCGGTCAGGACCGGGCCAAGCGGGTTCTGTCCGTAGCTGTCCACAATCACTACAAGCGCCTCAATCACGCGGCCAAATCAGGTGATATTGAACTCGCCAAGTCAAATATCCTGCTTGTCGGTCCGACTGGCTGCGGCAAGACCTTGCTGGCACAGACTCTCGCCAAGACGTTTGACGTGCCCTTCACCATGGCAGACGCCACGACCTTGACCGAGGCTGGCTATGTCGGTGAAGATGTCGAGAACATCATCCTGAAGCTGCTGCAGGCGTCTGACTATAATGTCGAGAAGGCACAGCGCGGCATCGTGTATATTGACGAGATTGACAAGATCAGCCGCAAGGCGGAAAACCCGTCGATCACCCGGGATGTCTCGGGCGAGGGCGTGCAGCAGGCGCTGCTCAAGCTGATGGAAGGCACAACTGCCAGCGTACCGCCGCAAGGCGGCCGCAAGCATCCGCAGCAGGAATTCCTGCAGGTTGATACCACGAATATCCTGTTCATCTGTGGCGGCGCTTTTGCCGGTCTGGAAAAGATTATCGGCGACCGCCTGGAAGCGAAATCCATTGGGTTCGGCGCTCATGTTGCTGCGCCGGAAGAACGCAAGGTAGGCGCGCTGCTCGCGGAAGGCGAACCGGAAGATCTCCTGAAATTCGGCCTGATCCCGGAATTTGTCGGTCGTCTGCCGGTTATTGCGACCCTGGAAGATCTCGATATCGACGCGCTGGTGACTATTCTTCAGGAGCCCAAAAACGCGCTGGTCAAACAGTATCGCAAACTGTTCGAGCTGGAAGATGTCGGCCTGACCTTCACCGAGGATGCGCTGATCGCGATCGGCAAGAAAGCCATCGAACGCAAGACCGGTGCCCGAGGGCTGCGGTCCATCGTCGAGAATATCCTGCTCGATACCATGTTCGACCTACCGGATCTGGAAGGCGTGGACGAGATTGTCATCGACAAGGATGTGGTGGCTGGCACCAAGGAGCCTGTGAAGGTGATTGCCAAGAGCAACAAGGCGAAGAAAGAAGACGCGGCTTAGGTACGGCCTGAACCTCTTCCCAGGTGCCGGAGTCCGACTGCCCAAGAACATCGATATTTCTCTTCTCGACGGATCTTGCCTTTAGTGGCAGGTGCTGCACGACTCTTTGGAAATGATGGCCGCTTTATCCCGAAAGCGGACACTAGATTTGGCGTTGTCGAATGGCCGAAAGTGGAGTGGAAAGCGGATGTTAAAGATGCTCGTATAAGGCCTTTCAAATGAATTGGCGGGACCCGACAGATATAAGTTATCGGCTCGACTGGCAGCATAGCTTTTGCTTGGAGGCGCGTGCGCGCGGAATGGTGAGAGCAGCCGCAGCCCAGTGTTACATCTCAAAGATAAGGATTATGCGACGACGATTGCGGCGCTCGCCTGAGCCGACATGGAGTGATTGGAAGGCGATATTCCAAGAGCCCCGTCCAAGGAATAAGCATCATTGGATTCTTGAACGCTGCAAAAAGCGAATAGATGAAGCGATCGAACGCGGAGATTCATCAGTGGCAATGAGGCGACGTAACCTAACCGATGCGTGGAGAGGGTATGGCTGCTCTCGCGGAATCGCGAGGTTCCGTCAACGGGCGCGTAAGTTCAATAGGCGTCAGTAATATCCCGAAAGCGGACATTAGCGTTCGTCATATGAGAGCTCAGCAATATTGTATTTGTTAAAACAACCGCCCAATGTCCGTCGATGAAAAGCCTTCATCCAATAATACTCATTGTCGCTTTTGCATTGCTTCTTATCTGCGGATTGGTCTGGAAAATGAGTAGTGCAAAAAAGTGCGTTGATGAAGGCGGCGTCGTTGTTGCCCCTATGAATCGCAGTCAAGATTGCGCCGCTATTGGTTCAACCAATTTCCGCCAGCTAGTCGATTGGCAGTCAAAAAAGATGGATCTCTAACGTCCGCTTTTGCGCTCAAAGCGGACTCTAGCTTTTATCCCGTTGAATGTCTGAAAGTGGGGCGGAAGCGGACCTACGTCTCGAGCGAGAGCGCAGCATCAATTTGTGCAAAGGCTTCGGGATTGTTCGCACGTTCGCATGCAACAAAGCTGGCATGGCGAAGCGCAAATGCGGGCACTTCCTCCAAGGTTTCCGGATAAGGCTCACTAAGGCTCCAAAAGAGGAAGCCATGACGAACAAGCGCCTCTACTTTCTTCCATTGCTTGGCGTCAGTGCTTTTTGGAGGCTTAAACTTGCGGGTCAGTCCGATGCTAGGCCCACCGCAATTTGGGCAAGGAAGAACAGCTTCAACCCGACTGGCTCGTTTGAAGCTCTTGCGACACCGAAAGCAAGCGTAGGGATGAGGAGCGCTCGAACTGTACGGTGCCGCTTTTTGAGCCGGTGGTGTTGACTGGGTGTCTGCCATGCCGCGTTCTATCAAAATTTCTGCTGTCCGCAAATGGGTCGTAAACGGAAGGTCAGCTTCATATCCTCTAATGTCCGCTTTTGCGCCCAAAGCGGGCATTCACTCATAAACGCATCCGTCCAGCCCATCCCGCTTCACCACATTGATCCGCGCGGCGATCGTGTTGCCATAACGTCTGGTAAAGCCTTTCGCACCATTGACTGCGCGCTTTTTGGGGAGGGGCAGGGCGGCGGCCATGCGGGCGGCTTCCATTCGGGTCAGATCCGCAGCATTCTTTTTGAAATATCGCTGCGCGCCTGCTTCGGCGCCATAGGTGCCAATGCCGGTTTCCGCGACGTTGAGATAGACTTCCATAATCCGGCGCTTGCCCCAGATTTCCTCGATCAGGAAAGTGAACCAGGCTTCCAGCCCCTTGCGGAAATAGCCCCCGCCTTGCCACAGAAAAACATTCTTGGCTGTTTGCTGGGAAATGGTCGAGCCACCCCGAATGCGACCACCTTCGCGGTTACGCTCGATCGCTTTCTGGATCGCTTCCCGGTCAAAGCCGTCATGACTGCAGAATTTGCCATCTTCCCCGGCAATGACAGCACGCGTGAAATTGGGCGAGATCGACTCCAGCGGAACCCATTCCCGGTTCGCGCCATTTTCGTCCATGATCATCGTCGCCGTGATCGGGGGAGGGACAAAGGCGGTGATACCGACCCAGGCGAGGGAGATCAGCAGAAACCACAATATCAATTTGATCAGGAATTTGAGGAGACCCATGAAACCGCTTTACAACTGCTGACTGTCACCCACGCCTAAACAAGCAGCGCCCCGAAAACAATTGCTGTTTCGGGGCGCCGTTTTGCATGTTGATCATGCTGTTGGTGGTTTAGCCAGCGGCGAGAAGCTGCTTTTCACCAGCGATACGCAGCATGGCTTTCTGAAGCTTTTCGAAGGCCCGCACTTCGATCTGGCGGATCCGCTCGCGGCTCACCGAATAGACCTTGCTCAGATCTTCGAGAGTTTTCGGGTCTTCCGACAAGCGGCGTTCGGCCAGGATATGCTGTTCGCGCTCGTTGAGCGATTCCATGGCTTCATTCAGCATCTCGCGGCGGAAATCGGCTTCCTGGGCGTCGGCAATCTGCTGATCATGCAGCGGGCCATCATCTTCCAGAGTATCCTGCCACTGACCGCTTTCGCCATCTTCCGAGAGCGGAATGTTGAGCGAGGCGTCACCACCCATCGACATGCGGCGGTTCATGTTCACGACTTCATGCTCTGCCACGCCAAGGTCAGACGAGATTTTGGCAACGTCTTCGGGTTTCAGATCGCCGTCTTCAAAGGCTTCCAGATTATTCTTCATCCGGCGCAGATTGAAGAACAGCTTCTTCTGTGCGGCGGTGGTGCCCATTTTCACGAGGCTCCAGCTGCGCAGGATATATTCCTGAATTGACGCGCGGATCCACCACATGGCGTAAGTCGCCAGGCGGAAACCTCTTTCCGGCTCAAACTTCTTCACGCCCTGCATCAATCCGACATTGCCTTCGGAAATGAGATCAGACACCGGCAGGCCATAGCCACGAAAGCCCATGGCAATCTTGGCCACCAGTCGAAGGTGAGATGTTACCAGCTGTGCGGCGGCTTCCTGATCCTTGTGCTCAGAATAGCGCTTCGCCAGCATATATTCCTGTTCGGGAGTCAATAACGGAAATTTTCGCACTTCCGATAGATAACGGTTCAGGCTTGCGTCCCCCCCAAGGGCAGGGATTTTTGCCGGAACATTGCTATTTTTAGCCATTTTTGTTCCTTTTCTATATGCCTCAGGGCCTCATCAAGCACCCATTGGTCTCACCCTATATAGGGTGTCCTCTTTATACACGCAACTTGCTGAATAGTTCCTGCATATCCGGGGGAAAGTTACAGTTAAAACTCAGTTTTTCCTTCGTCACGGGATGTATAAAACCTAGATTAGCAGCATGGAGCGCCTGACGGCAAAATCGAATTACTTTTCCATTGGAAAGCAAAGATTTTCGACGAACACCATATAGCGGATCACCAACAAGACTATACCCCACATGGGACATATGCACCCGCACCTGATGGGTCCGTCCGGTTTCGAGCTGACATTCGACCAAAGTGGCCCCGTTCAGCGGTTCTTTCGTGGTATAATGGGTGATCGCCGGCTTGCCCCGGTCATCTCCGACAACTGCCATTTTCTTCCTGTTTACCTTGCTCCGCCCGATATTCCCTTCGATCGTAGCCGAAGGAGGATTGGGACGCCCGTGGACAATGGCGAGATATCGCCGATCGATGTCATGTTCAGCAAACAGCGTGCCAAGTCCCTGATGGGCCGCATCGCTTTTCGCGGCAACCATCAGCCCGGATGTGTCCTTGTCGATCCGGTGGACGATACCGGGGCGGGCCACCCCGCCGATTCCGGACAACTGCCCCTTGCAGTGATGGAGCAGGGCATTGACCAATGTGCCATCCGCATGGCCGGCAGCCGGATGCACCACCAGCCCGGCGGGTTTGTTGACGACGATCAGATGATCGTCTTCAAACACCACATCCAGCGGAATATCCTGCGGCTGTGCCGGGCCTTCCACTGGTGCCGGAACCGTCAAGACGAAAGGCTGTCCCGCGCATTTCTTTGAAGCCGGGTCGGATACCGTCACCCCGTCTACCTGCAGGTTTCCGGCAGCAACCAGCGCCTTGATCCGTTCCCGCGAAAGATCCTCCAGAACCCCCGCCAGGGCGGCATCCAGACGCTGTTTTTTGTCAGTCTCCGGAATGGTTCCGGTTTTGATGGAATGCGATGTCGGCATCGCCTAGATGTGGGCCATGAAGCTGATCATATCAAGCAAGTTGATGATGGAAATGCAGGCGATGGCTCGGTCGGCCTCGCCCGAAGAAATCTGCGGACTTCTGCTGGGGCGAAACAACAGGGTTGATTCGATCCGTGCAGCGAAAAACGTGGCAGTGGATCGGCAGCGACATTTTGAAATTGATCCGGCGATGCTGATCACCGCCGAAAGGGACATGCGGAACGGCGGAATGCCGATTGTCGGTTATTATCACTCCCACCCGGGCAACAAGGTCGAACCATCCCCAACAGACGCCGTTTCTGCTGCTCCGGATGGCCGGATATGGCTGATCATCAACGGAACGGACGCCGCGGCCTGGCAAGCGACCGAATCCGGTAGGCTTCTCGACCGGTTCAACCCGGTAGAACTGGAATGCCCACTTGATTGATGGCGCGCAAAAGGCCAGATAGCCAATGACGCTGAAATCACTCGCAAAAGGTACATCTGAATGACCCAAAACAGCTTGGACATAGCTGCTCTTCTCTGTTCCAAACTCTGTCACGACCTGCTCAGCCCGGTTGGCGCCATCAATAATGGTCTCGAACTGCTGGAAGATGAGACAGATCCGGAAATGCGGGATCGCTGTCTGGAGCTGTTGTCGGACAGTGCTGTGGCCTCGGCGAACAAGCTGAAATATTTCCGGCTCGCTTTTGGTGCGGCCGGAGGTTTTGGTGATCAGGTGGACCCAGCGGAAGCCAAACAGCTGGTTGAAAGCCTCGTGGGGGATCAGGAGAAAATTGCACTGGGCTGGGCGGTTCAGTCCGCAACTTTGCCGAAAAAGGCGGTCAAGATATTGCTCAACCTGGCGATGATCGCCCGGGAAGCGCTGGTTCGCGGTGGACGGCTGGATGTCGGCGCGGAAGCAGGAGAGCAGGGCACCGAAGTCGTGGTTCGTGCCGAAGGTCCGAAAATTGCACTGGATGAAGGTATCCGGGCGGCGCTGGAAGGCACGCTGGCCGATAGTGATCTGAGTGCCCGCACCGCAGCCGCCTGGATGTCGCGCGAACTGGCATTGCAGAATAACGGCGACCTGCGAGTTTCACCGCCAGCGGAGTCCGAACTTCTGCTCGGCGCCATCGTCGCGGGGTAACCGGAACATGGGGGTGGGCATGGACATGATCTGGACGCCTTCACCCAATTTTGACGAGCGGAAATCACCGGTATCGATCCTCGTCATGCACTATACCGGGATGGAAGATGCAGCCTCGGCGATCAACTGGCTGGCCAATGCGGATGCCAGGGTCTCCGCTCATTATGTCGTGACCGAGGATGGTCAGATTGTGAACATGGTTCGGGAGGAAGACCGGGCCTGGCACGCCGGACGCGGGTACTGGCGTGGCATTGAAGATGTCAACAGCGCCAGTATCGGGATCGAGATCGTCAATCCGGGCCATGAGTGGGGCTATGTACCCTTTCCCGAAGAGCAGATGGATGCCGTCACGCGTCTCGCGGCAGATATTGTCAAACGCCACCATATCACGCCGTCCAACGTCATCGGACACAGCGACCTGGCTCCCGCTAGGAAACAGGATCCGGGGGAGCTTTTTGACTGGGACAGGCTCGCAAAAATGGGCATCGCGCTGAAGCGGCCCAGCAAAAACCTCTTTGATCCGATCTGGACGGATGGCGGCTTCATGCTCGCGCTCGAACGGTTTGGATATGACATAACCGCAGAAAAAGATGCGGTTGTCGCGTTTCAGCGGCGCTTCCGCCCTGAAAATATCGACGGCGTCATTGACGGTGAATGTCGTGCGATATTGCTCGCTTTAATGTTGGACAGAGAGCGTGGAGTCACTAAATAGGGTTGGCCAGAGGGCCGGCCAGTCGCTCGTGGCTGCTTTTGCAGCTGCGGGAGGAAAGTCCGGGCTCCACGATATATGGGTGCCGGATAACTTCCGGCGAGGGTGACCTCAGGGACAGTGCAACAGAAAGCAGGTCGCGTTGGTTTCGGCTGCGTGACATTGAAAGGGTGCGGTAAGAGCGCACCGCGGGACTGGCGACAGGACCGGCACGGTAAACCCCACCCGGAGCAAAACCAAATAGGGGCGGCAAATGGCGATATCGGCCTGCTGCCCGGGTTGGTTGCTGGAGCGGTGCAGCAATGCATCGCCGAGATGAATGGCTGGCTATTCCGTTATGCGGATGGACAGAACCCGGCTTACAGGCCCTCTGGCATTTTTTAACTGCTCAAAGAATAGACAAAGAAACCGATTATCATCAGAATTATCAGAAAAAGCAGGACTGAACAAACAACCGAAACGACCAACGCCACCTGACAAAGGACATAGGATCCATCCCGGATTTCCGGTTGTATCTTCAATCCTTTCCGGCTCGCCCAGACTGCAATTGGAATCGTGATTATCGCCAATACTCCGGTCATTATGCCGCCTATCGACAGAGCCAGAGACAATATCCCATAAGTCAGTCGCTGTTTGCCTTCGTCCTCTGGAAAATAGAAATCTACCTGATCTGAACGACTGATGGGATAAATGTCTTCGGCGCGACCTGATGCCGTTGATGTTGCATCGAAATCTACTTCTCCGCCAATTTTGGGCCGCCCTCTGCCGTTCCACTGCGACATATCAAATTCAAGCTTCCCAAGTTCGTCAGATCGGAGCATTCCAACTTTTTTATTGGGATCATAGCTGATGACTATTGCGCGCAATCTTGCCCCCGCCGTCTTGCGTTAAGGATTTCAATTTTACCTAAATCAAAAACTGCTCAAATGCATCAACTTAACTGGTCGGATTTTTTGCGCTAGCGATGCAACTGACGCTTTGTTAAAGAAGAGTCATGCCCAAAGCCAGACGATCAGATAACTGGGGCTTTCCCCGCTGGGGCAGCTATGACAGTTCGCGGGAAGCGCAACAGGTGCGGATCTGTGATCGTCACGGGTGCAATGAACCCGGAGACTGCCCGGCTCCCAAATCACCCAACAGTCCCGAACGTTGGTATTTCTGTGAAAAGCATGCCGCGGAATATAATCGCGGATGGGACTATTTCGAAGGGCTCGACAAGGAAGAGCGCGCAAAGCGTGAAGCCGATGAAACCCGGGATGCCAATGCCTATCAGGAAGCGAAACATTATAGCTGGATGGGGTCCGGCGACGGCAGCCGATCAAGAGACGAGATGACCGCGCTGGAGATTTTTGACCTGACGCCTGATGTCGATTTCGAAACGGTAAAAAAGGCCTGGCGCGCGATGGCCAAGGAATATCACCCGGACGTCAATCCCGGGGACGAAGAAGCGGCCAGGAAATTTCAAGCTGCCCAGGCGGCCTTCGATGTGCTGAAAGTCGCCGAAGAGCGCCGGGTCTGGAAGCCGAGCTAACGCTTTTTTTTTTGGCCGCGGAGACCAACTGTCAGTTTTTCCGCCTCTTCAATCGTGAAGCCGCCACTAATTTGTACTGAACCTCCGTATAAATACTCTCTCAAGACCGGTTCAGAGATCAGCTTGCCTTTGAAACAAAGAGCAATGGATTTCCCAATGCGCCCTTTTTGAATGGTCATGAAGCGCTGATTGCCGATTTCCGAAAACAATAGGTAGATAACTGGTCTGCCAGAATGATTGCCTAACTCGGCGGATTCTATATCTTCGGGAGACAGTCGCAGTTCGTGTTTCAGCACGTTTTGCGACTGGCAAACAGCCGTATTTGCCGGCTGATGGGCATCTGAGGCTGTAGCCAACAAAAGCAGAGTTGCTATCATTGATACCGCCTCGCGGTTTCCTGGATCAACGCGATCATATTGGGAATTCCCTGGGTCCGGTTGGAACTCAGCTGATTTTTGAGATCAAATGGTGCCAGCTTTTCCGTGATATCTGTGGCCAGCACGTCATCGACAGACTTGTCCTGAACCGTTTCCAGAACCAGTGCGATAATGCCCTTGGTAATCGCAGCATTGCTGTCCGCCAGAAAATGCAGCTGTCCATCATCGGTCAATGTGGGATAAACCCAAACGGACGCGGAACATCCTCGGACCAGCGTTGCATCGGTTTTGAGGGGGTCGGGCATGTCTTCCAGGGATTTGCCCAGATCAATCAGAAGCCGGTATCGGTCATCAGCTTCGAGAAACTCATATTCTTCAATCAGGTCGTCTATCTTGCTCATTCCCGCCCGCTAGCAGGGCAGGAACGGTACGTCATCAATTAATCTTACAGCTCCACACCGGCGGCAATCGCCTCCAGCTTGCGAATGCGTTCCTTGAGATCCGCAACCTCAATGCGCGACGTCGCGGTCGGCGGGGAATCCGCACGCTGTTGCTCCAGTTCCCGGGTCTTCAGCGCGATCCAGTCACGCCAGCCACGCAAGGCAACAAGGGATACTGCTGTCACGCCTATGACAGTGAAAGCAGCGGTCAGCAGATATATGGTTGATTCTGGCATCTTGCTTGTCCTTCTTTCCTACTTCAACAGCCAACCGTCCTACCGGTCGCGCAATTTCTCGATTTCGTCCGTGAGTTGCCGGGCGCCGCGATCATCCGTGGCGATCTTCTCCAGCGTTGCGACCCGCTCTTTCAGATATTGCACCTCTTCCCGCAATTTTTCGGAATCCGGGTCCTGTGTCGCGATAACATTGCCTTTTCGGTCTTCGATGATGCCGTTCTTGGCGCGAAACCGGGATTTCAAGACACTGGCAATTGCGATCACCAGTATTATTCCAAAAACCATTTCAAACGGATTATCCAATTGTCCCTCCTGATTGCGGCCTTACCGGTCCCGCAGTTTTTCAATCTCGTCTTCAAGCAGACGTGATTCACGTCCGTCCGTTGCTATCTTCTCCAGTGTCGCGACGCGGTCCTTGAGATATTGCATCTCCTCCCGCATCCGATCGGTGTCCTCGCTGATCCCCTTCGGCAGATGACCGTATTTTTCTGCCATCTTGCTCTGGTGCCTGGTCCATATCGCCAGCCCGGCCAGAAGAAATGGTGCCAATGGTATCAGTACCCAAGCTTCAAACATCAGTTCAGTTCCTTCGTCTGTGTATCATCCCGCAGGTCTTCAATCTGCATCGACAGATCAAAGCCCTTGTCGGTCACGATCCGCTCCAGAACACGGACACGCTGTTCCAGCTTCTGGTTGCTGGCGGCATATTGCGCCGCCTTCTCCGCAGACATTTCCGCCTGTTTGTCGAGCACTTTGCGCTGGTGATCGGTCCACACCGCGAAGGCCCCCAGAGCTATCCCGGCAAAGGGTATCATCAATGCGATATAGGTTATGTCCATTGTCCGTCCCTCAATTGGCCCGCGTGTCGCGCAGCTGTTCAATTTCCTGTGTCAACCGGTGGCTGTCATCGGTCACGATCCGTTCGACATTGGCGAGGCGATCCTTCATCGATCCGATTTCGGCGCGCAGCTCGGCATTCTCGTTTGTCAGCAATTTGACACGTTCAACGGCTTCCTGATCCGTTTTGGGATAGACCGCCTTGCCCCACTGGTTTTCCAGGGGATACCCGTTCTTGATCCGCAACCAGGTTGTGGTGACCCATCCGCCAACCGCAATCAGGGTGATGACGACGGCAAAGGGGAAGATTTCACTCAGCAAGGCAATCTTGTCCGGATCCATCAGTTCTTCTCCCTCAGCGCTTCAATTTCTTCCGCCGTCCGTTTCGCCGGATCGGTGGCAATGCGTTCCAGAACTTGCAACCGTTCCTGCAAGCGATCGATCTTGCCGACCAGTTCTGCATTCTCATTGGACAGCAGTTCAATTTTGCGCTGTTCGTCCGGACCGGCTTTCTCGGTATGACCACCCCATTCATTCTCGAGCGGGTAACCATGTTTTGCCCGGATCCAGCTGCTGACCAGCCAGCCTACGGTGCTGATGGCGACGATGGCGATGACAAATGACGGGCTTCCCCAATCCATTATGCTTTCTCCCTATTGGCTTCTTCGCGAAGCTGTTCGATTTGCTGGGCGGTCTTGACGCCCGGGTCAGTGGCGATCCGTTCCATCACTGCGAGGCGTTCCTGCAGTCGCTTGATGTCCGCATCATGTGAAGTTTTGTCCTGCTGCAGGTCCTGGTTCTGCGTTGCCGCTTCCACGGCCTTTCGGGCTTTCCGCCGACCGAACCACTGGACAAACAGGGTGGCGAAAATACCGACCAGTATGCCTGCGGTGAATATGCCTTCCGGATCTGGTCCCATGTTTCACTCCCTCCCTGATCGTCTCTTTCAGCGCAGTTTCTCAATTTCGTTCGAAAGCTGCGTATTGCTGCTGGTATAATATAACTCCATGTCGGCGAGGCGGCGGTCGATTTCCCGGAAACGGGATTTGACGTCGCGGACGGTCCGGCGCGGCGATTGGCGCACACCTTGCCAGAATTGCTGGTTTTCCCGATCACCGTAGAGCTCAATCGGCTTTGGATCCGCGGATTTGGCTGCAATCCAGTAAGCGACCAATGTCCAGGGAAAGGCGAAAGTTACGGTTGCGATGATGGCAGCCAGACGAACCCAGACCACATTGATGCCTGTATAGTCGGCGATGCCAGCACAAACTCCGCTCCATTTTGCGCGCTGTTTGTCGAGGTAGAATTTGGTTCTCGTGCTGGTCATCTTAGCGCCTTTCTTTCTGGATTTTGTCGAAGTTTTCGAGTGAGGGGCTTTCGGCACCTGGCTTGGGCAGAGCCGCAGACTGGCGCCAGTCCGGATTGTCGGCGGCCATGATCCGTTCGATCGTTTCCATCCGCTCGTCCAGGCGACGAGCCATCGTGTGGAGATCATCAAGCAGTTGCTCGTCTTCGTTGGTGATCGTTGCTGCGGTTTTCCACTTGGTGACATAGTGAAAAATGATCCACGGAAAGGCGATAAACAACATGCCCACTATGATGATGGGGAAAAAGAAATCGTCCATTAGGCGTCGCCCTTGCTATCTGAATTATTGTCTGATTTTTTCATTGCGGCCTTCATTGCTTCCAGCTCGTCATCAACCTTGTCGCTGGTTTCGAGCGCGGCGATCTGGTTTTCCAGCGTCTGCGGTTCGTTACCCATGCCCAGCGCATCGGCGCGCCCTTCGGCAAAATCGACCTGGCGTTCGAGATATTCGAAGCGCGAGAAGGCGTCCTGCACCTTGTCGCCATTATACATTTCACGCAGTTTCACGCGGTTTTCAGCGCTCTCCAGCCTGTTGACCAGACTGCTCTGGCGCGACCGGGCTTCCTGGAGCTTTTTCTGAAGCTTCGAAATATCTTCTTCTGATGCACGCAGCGCATCATCAAGAACCTGAATTTCGACGGTCAGCTGCTCTGCCATATCGGAGGCTTTGCGCTTTTCCATCAGGGCAGCCTTGGCGAGATCCTCGCGATCCTTGGACAAAGCCAGTTCGGCTTTTTCGTTCCAGTCGTCGGTAAGCTGATTGAGCTTGGTGATGTGCCGCTGCATTTCCTTCTGGTCGGCAATCGTGCGGGCAGCTGATGCACGAACCTCGACCAGGGTTTCCTCCATTTCGAGGATGATCATGCGGATCATTTTCGACGGATCTTCCGCCCGATCGAGCATGTCGGTCACATTGGCGGCGATGATATCGCGGGTTCTTGAAAAAATGCCCATATAGCTGCTCCGGATTGGTGGCCTGTAGCCTTGCCTGTAATTGTCCGATCCTTTTATGGGATCGTCCTCGATTTGAAAAGGTGGCCGGGACTTGACTTCGGCAAGGGGGAAGGAAGTAGTCCCGGCCATTTCGTCTGTCATGCCTTGTAGCTGACAGTTGGGGAAGACGCGTTGCTGTCGATGACCGTGGTGCCCTGGGCTTCTGCCGGGCCAACCGCACTGATCAGGATCGTCATGCCAAAAAGCACGACAGAAATGACTGCGGAAATGTCTGTACGGCTCATTTTGGAAAGTGCGGTCATTTTATCCTCCGATTGCATCTGTCTGCGTTTCCTGTCCCTTTCGGGTTCGAAAACAACATTGCAGGAGGCGTGCCAGTTTTATAAATTATTGAAATATAAGGAATAATAGAGAAAGTGGCTGAATAGCGTATAGTAACAATTGCTATTTAGTGGGATTTTCCACTATATATTGGCCATGGAACGGGAAAGTCAGTTTATAGGCGAGTCAGGGGCGTTTCTCGATTCCGTCGAAAAGGCCAGTCGCGCGGCTCCACTGGACCGTCCGGTCCTTGTAATCGGCGAACGCGGAACCGGCAAGGAATTGATTGCGGAACGCCTCCATCGCCTGAGTTCCCGGTGGGATGGCCCCCTGATCACATTGAATTGTGCAGCCATGCCCGAAACGCTTATTGAAGCGGAATTATTTGGTCATGAGGCCGGCGCCTTTACCGGGGCAACCAAAAGCCGGGCAGGGCGGTTTGAAGAAGCTGATGGCGGCACCCTCTTTCTTGATGAACTGGGCACGATGTCCTCTGCCGCTCAGGAACGTCTGCTGCGCGCGGTGGAATATGGCGAAATCACCCGCATAGGTTCGTCGCGTCCCGTTCGGGTGGATGTCCGGATTGTCGCGGCAACCAATGCCGACCTGCCGAAAATGGCAGAAGAGGGGACATTTCGTGCCGACCTGCTCGACCGATTGTCCTTTGAAGTCGTGACGCTCCCGCCACTAAGATATCGCGATGGTGATATTCCGGTACTGGCGGACTATTTCGGACGTCGCATGGCGGCCGAGATGGAATGGCCGTCCTGGCCCGGATTTGGGCATCTGGCATCCGAAGCGCTGGACCGGCACAACTGGCCCGGCAATGTCCGGGAACTGCGGAACGTGATAGAGCGCGCCGTATATCAGTGGAACGATCACAGCCGCCCGGTGGATCATGTCGTGTTTGATCCATTTGAGTCACCCTGGAAGCCGGTACATCAGAAATCGGCTGAGGATAGCGGTGAAAATGAGAAATCCAGCTCTTCGCACGCACAGGAAATACCTGCGGAACCGGTCTCCACAGTTCCGGACTATGCCGCCGTGGACGACATGAAGGAAGCTGTTGAGGCTTTTGAGAAGCGGATACTGGAATCCGCACTGGCAAAATCCCGCTACAATCAGCGTCAGACCGCAAAAGCACTCAATCTAACCTACGACCAGCTTCGGCACTCGCTGAAGCGTCACGATCTGCTGGGATCCTGACCATGAAAAAGGGGGCGCAACGGCCCCCTTTTCCGATTGGTTTTTCGTGAGAATTATCCGCCGTTGAAGCTCACCATGGTGTAGAACATCGGCAAGGACAGCAACGTGTTGGTCCGGGAAGCCATCATCGCCATTTTCGCGGCACCCGCTTTGGCGTCGGCATCTGCTTCGACAATGCCCAGCACCTTCTTCTGGTTGGGCCAGATGATGAACCAGACATTGGCGGCCATAATGATCGCAATCCACATCCCGACACCGATCATCGTGAACGGCGCCTGCAGCGTCAGAGACTCGACCAGATAGCCAGAGAACATCGCGACGAAGAGGCCGGTCACAACGGTCAGCAGCGCCGCCCAGCGGAAGTAGAAAAGCGCTGATGGCGCGATATGCTTCGTCACCGCCGGTTTGGCCTCGTCAGGTATGTTCGGCATCTGGGGAACCTGCACGAAATTGAAATAATAGAGCAGGCCGATCCACAACACGCCGAAAAACAGATGCGCCCAGCGCATGACCGAATTGGGCGTGATCTGGCCCGGATGAAGACCAACCATCACGAGAACAGTCAGTATCAGACTGACCACCAGTACGAGATTGAGATTTCCAAAAAATTTAGCCATTTTACCTCCCCTAGGCGACTTGTAACATGTTCGTAATGTTATGCGCTCAGCAGATTGATGTCACGCAAAAAGCAAAGGATACAATACGGGCATTTGTCCGTGCATCCTTTTGACGGCAATTATGTTTGTTGAGAACCATCAAATTAACGGAGAACCTGTTTCATGACATTCGAACTTCCCCCGCTTCCCTATTCCAGGACTGCATTTGGTGATCTGATTTCCGAAGCCACATTCGACTATCATCATGGCAAGCACCACAATGCCTATGTCACCAAGACAAATGCGGCGATTGAGGGGACCGATCATGCCGACAGGAAACTGTCAGAAATCATAAAGGTCGCCGATGGTGGGCTGTTCAACAATGCCGCGCAGGTCTGGAACCACAGCTTCTACTGGTTATGCCTGAGCCCGGAAAAGAAAGACATCCCGGCAGAACTTGTCGAACGCCTGGTCGCAGATTTCGGATCGGTGGAAGAATTCAAATCCCGGTTTGCTGCCGAAGCGACCGGGCATTTCGCATCGGGCTGGGCCTGGCTTGTACTCAATGATGGCAAGCTGGAAATTACCTCATATCATGATGCGGATACACCGGTAGCGCATGGCGTGGCGCCGCTGCTGACACTCGATGTCTGGGAACATGCCTATTATCTCGACTATCAGAATGCCCGACCTGCCTATGTGTCCGCACTACTGGAAAATGCGATCGACTGGGATTTTGTCGCCCAGAATCTGGATGGCAAAGGGGTGTCCCGTGCCGATCAGGGATGAAGTGATGCCATGATTAGGTGGCAGGGACCTGTCAGGGTCGCTGCCGCCAGCCTCAACTCTCTTCCTTTTCCTCATCCTCTCCGAGATCGAGTCCGTGCTTCATCAGCATCGGGACATTTGCGATTGCGAAAAGGAAGGTGAGGGGAAGCATTCCCCAGAGTTTGAAACCGACCCAGAAGTCCCAGGTCTGGGTGCGCCAGACCAGTTCGTTGAGCAGAGCGGCACCTACAAAGAACAGCGTCCAGCTGATTGTCAGCTTGCGATAGCCTTCATCAGAAAGTCCGGGATAGGCCGTGCCCAGCAGCGCCTTGAGCAGCGATCGACCGGTCCACATGCCGAATATCAGCACCGTGGCAAAAATCATGTAGACGATGGTCGGCTTGATCTGGATGAAGGTCTCATCCTGAAACCACAGGGTGGCGGCACCGAAAAAGGTCACCAGTGCGCCGGAAACCCAGAGCATCGGACTGATCTTTCCCAGCTTCACATAAGACACGACAATCGCGGCGATCATCGCGACCATGAAGGCCGAAGTCGCGGCGAGGATTTTGAGCAGTTTTGGTTCCGGCGTGAACTGATTGACGAGGAAAAACACCAGCAGCGGTCCGAAATCGAGCGCAAAGTTCAGGCCCTTGTTTTCGGCCTGCGGGTTTTTCGTCTGTGGTTCGTTTTGGCTTGCGGCTTCGCTCATTCTTCAATTCCTGCAATTGCGGCGGCCAGGTCGCTCGCTTCAAACGGCCGCAGGTCTTCCATGGTTTCCCCCACACCAATGGCATGGATGGGGAGTTCAAACTGCTTTGCTGCAGCCACCAGAACACCGCCCCGGGCGGTTCCGTCCAGTTTGGTCATCACCAGGCCGGTGACTTTCGCGACCTCCCTGAAAACTTCGATCTGGGACAGGGCATTCTGACCGGTTGTGGCGTCCAGCACCAGCACCACATCATGCGGCGCTTCGGGATTCAACCGGCCAAGAACCCGCCGGATCTTGTCGAGTTCGTCCATCAGTTCGGTGCGATTTTGCAATCGCCCGGCTGTATCCACAATTAACACGTCGATGCCGGTCGCGGTTGCCTGTTTCACTCCTTCATAAACAATGCTGGCGCTGTCGCCGCCTTCCTTGCCGCTGATAATCGGCACGCCGAGACGTTCGGCCCAGACCTTCAGCTGACCGATGGCGGCCGCCCGGAACGTATCGCCAGCGGCCAGCATCACCCCGTAATCCTGTTCGAGGAACAGATGAGCCAGCTTGGCAATGGTGGTGGTCTTGCCCGATCCGTTCACGCCGATCACGAGAATGACCTGGGGCCGGGGAAATGCATCGATTTCCAGCGGAATTGCCACCGGTTCCAGGATTCCGGTAATCTCCTCCTGAATGATCTTGCGCACCGCGTCTTCACTCAGACCCTTTTCAAAACGTTCCTGAGACAGTTTCTCGCGAATGGATGCTGCAGTCGCCGGGCCGAGGTCAGAGACAATCAACGCGTCCTCAATCTCGTCGAGCGTTTGCTCGTCAAGCTTCGCCTTGGTCACCAGGCCGGTCAGATTTTCGGTCAGACGGGAAGAAGTTTTGCTGAAGCCGCCGAATAGTCGGTCCTTCCAGCCAGGCTTGTCATTCATCAGAGAGGTTTTCCAATCAGCTTGTCGTCTTTGCCATGCCGGACCTTCACGGCAATGATCACGCCTTCGGGAACAGGTTCTTCAAAGGCAATATGGGCAAAATTTTCGGAATATCCAGCTTTTCCGCCCCGTTCGGCTAGCACATTTTGAACGGTACCGCACAAGTCTGCCTGAAACTGCCGTTTCTTCTCCGCTATCCTGTCTCTCAGAATTTTGGCCCGCTGTTTGATAGCAGTGCCATCGACCTGCGGCATCCGGGCCGCCGGTGTGCCCTCACGGGGTGAATAGGGAAAGATATGGCCGTGAACGATGTCACAGGCATCGACGATATCGACACTGTTTCGGAACATCTCTTCCGTTTCTGTCGGGAAACCTGCGATGATGTCTGCGCCAATCGCTATTTCCGGTCGAGCTTCCTTCAGCCGCGTGACCATTTCAATGGCCTGCTGACGGGTGTGTCGCCGTTTCATGCGCTTGAGAATGAGGTCATCCCCGGACTGCAGTGACAGATGGACATGCGGCATGATCCGCTTTTCAGAAGTCAGCAGTTCAAAAAGGCGCGTGTCGATTTCGATTCCATCCAGCGATGACAGCCGCAGACGGGGCAGATCGGGAACATGAGTGATGATCCTCTCGACCAGCTGGCCGAGCGTTGGTTGTCCTGGAAGATCGGGACCGTAGCTGGTGACATCCACACCGGTGAGCACGACCTCCAGAAACCCCTGATCCACCAGCTTGCGGATCTGGTCCACAACCTGGCCTGCCGGCACGGAACGGCTGTTTCCGCGGCCATAGGGGATGATGCAAAAGGTGCAACGATGGTCGCAGCCGTTCTGGATCTCGACAAAGGCGCGCGACCGTTCAGCAAAAGCGCTGATCATGTGCGGCGCCGTTTCCTTCACCTGCATGATGTCCGAAACGCGGATGTCCGACTGGTTGGTTTCCAGTCCAAATTTGAAACTGGCGGGATCATATTTGTCAAAATTGCCCACGACAGCGTCCGCTTCGGGCATGTCACCGAACATGACCGGATCGATCTGCGCCGCACAGCCCGTGACCACGATTTTCTTGTCGGGGCTGGCTTTCCGCGCACGCCGGACCGCCTGGCGTGATTGCCGCACCGCTTCGTTGGTCACCGCGCAGCTGTTGATGATAACCAGTTCATCAGCCTTGACATTAGCCGTTTTCAGGCGCTGCCGGATTGTCTCGCTTTCCGCGATATTGAGGCGGCATCCCATACTGACAATATCGGGCCCGCTCATCCGAACTGATCCCAGTCAGTTTCGCCGGTAAAAACATGGGTTGTCGGGCCTTCCATCAGGATCGGTCCACCCTCGTTCCAGCTGATCTTCAGTTCACCGCCCGGAAGATGCACGGAAACCGGACTGGAAACCAGGCCACGGCGGATCGCCGCCACAGCTGTCGCACAGGCTCCAGTGCCACAGGCACGGGTCAGACCGACACCGCGTTCCCAGACCCGCAAATGCACTGTTTCTTCGGTGACATGCGCCACATTGACATTGACCCTTTCGGGAAACAGGGGGTCAATCTCGATCATTGGACCGAGCCGATCGAGCGCAATTTCACTGCTGTCATCCACAAAAAAGATCACATGGGGATTTCCGACATTAACCGCAGCCGGGTCTTGCAAATCTTCCCAGCCAACCGGCATATGGAGTGTGTCCATCGCATAGGAGAGGGGAATGGCGTCCCATTCAAACCGGGGCTCTCCCATATCAACAATGGCACCTTCACCCGTCGCATTTCCCGAAATCAGGCCACCGGACGTCTCGATGGTGGTTTTGTCTCCCAGGAGCTTGGCTACACATCGAGCCGCATTCCCGCAGGCTTCGACTTCTCCGCCATCGGCGTTGAAAATCTGCATGCGGACGTCAGCGGCGTCGGAATTGCGCAAAACAATCAGCTGATCGCAGCCAATGCCATGCTGACGGTGTGCAATGGCCGCCGCCTGGACAGGGCTGAATTCCCATTCTTTCGGGCGCATGTCGACAATGACAAAATCATTGCCCAGACCGTGCATCTTGTGAAAAGCACCCTTGTTCATGGACGCGGATTTAGGGACGAAGCCCGCTCAAGTCCAGCTAATCAGTGCAGCTTTGGGCTTTACCGGTTTCAACCTTCCAATTGGGTTGCTTATCCGGCCTTCCGGGGCTGTTCCTGCAGTTCCGGACTCTCCTCTGCCGAATCTTCAGAAACTGGCGTGACCGGCTCGGGCAACAAATTGCGTTCGGCCAGAAGTTTGCGGGTCTGCTGCATCGACAGCGGACGGCCGTAATACCAGCCCTGGCCTTTGGCACAGCCGATATTCCGCAATTCGTTCTCAATCGCCTTGTCTTCAATGCCTTCAGCAGTGATCGGCATGCCCAGGCTTTCGCCAAGACCGGTAATGGCCTTCACAATCGCGGCGCTCTCCGAGTTTTCCAGAATGGAAGTGACAAAGCTGCGATCAATCTTGATCCGGTCAAAGGGCAGGGCGCGCAAGTGGGCAAGCGAACTGTAGCCCGTGCCGAAATCATCCAGTGAAATGCGAATACCCTGGTTTTTGAGGCTGCCGACAATGGATTGCGCCAGGCTGAGATTTTCAAACAGGGAACTCTCGGTAATCTCGATTTCCAGACGCGTCGGCGGGAAACCGGTTTCAACAAGCAGCTTGACAATTTTCTGGGCGAGCCAGGGATCGAGCAACTGAACCGGAGAAATATTGATCGAAATACTGAGGCTCGGATCCCAGGATTTCCCGTCTTCAAAGGCCTGGCGCATGATGCTGAGCGAGAGGTCGCCGATCATGCCGGTTTCTTCGGCAATCGGAATGAAAACTTCCGGCGAAACCAGACCCTGGGTCGGGGATTCCCAGCGGGCGAGCATTTCAAAACCGGTCAACTTGCCGGTCGCGAGGTCAATCTGCTGCTCGTAATAGGGCACAAACTCGCCAGCGGGGATGCCTTTGCGCATACCGGATTCGATGGTGTTGCGGGTCTGCAGTTCCTGTTCCATCGAGCTATCGAACCAGCAGAACCGGTTGCGGCCCTGTTTCTTGGCTCCATACATGGCGATATCCGCCCGCCGCATAAGAACCTCGACGTCATCGGCTTCATAATCGAAGCGCGACATCCCGATCGACGTCGTCACCACCAGATGATTGCCATTCTCGACAATCGGGGCAGCAATATTTTCGATCAGGTCGTCAGCTATCCTGTCGACCATTTCCGGCTGATCGGGATCAAAAAGAAATGCACAGGCAAATTCATCGCCACCAAGACGGGCAACCAGATTGTTTGTCGGCAGGCTGTGGGCAATACGCCGCGCGACCTCTTTCAGCACTATGTCACCGGCACTGTGACCATGTACGTCGTTCACGGTCTTGAAATTGTCGAGATCGAGCATGAGAAACGCAATGCTCTTGTTTTTCCGCTGCGCTTTCTTGATCATCTCCGACGTCCGCTCCGCCAGACTGCGGCGGTTGAGAAATCCGGTCAGAGGATCAGTAGCAGCGAGAGATTGCGCCCGTTCTTCCGCAGCCTTCCGCTCGGAAACCTCGTTGGTGAGATCACGATAACGCCGCCAGCCAAACAAAATAAGCGCGATGTTGAGCAAGAATGCCGAAACCAGCATCTTGTCGCTGGCCGCACCATAGCCCGAGAGCGAGGCGATGGCATCGGACAATACCGTGCCGCCGGTTCCTACGAACATCAGGATCGCGACGATGACAATGGCGCCGGTGAAGACGTCACGGCGGGCACTTGCAGCATGCTTGTTGCCCCGGTCGGGTGATGCAGACGCTGAGATCTGTGGATCCATGACCTATTCTTTTCCCACTGTTAATGCGGCCTTCCTATGGAGCAAAAAACCTCAATTTCTGGTTAAGATAAGGAAACCACGGCGAAATCAGGGCTTGCAGCCCGGGAGAGTTTCGCCTAAAGCGCGGTTTCACGACTGCCTTCGGGTGGTCAAAAATCAGTTTCGAGTGTAAAACTCACACGTCGGTCAGCGAGGTTTCGCCCACCGGCGTTTTTTGCGTTGGACCATTTTGCGGCCCGGAAAGCTGCGGTTTTGAGAGAAAGGCGGAAACATGTTTGACAAGTTAAGCGACCGCCTTGGCGGAGTTTTTGACAAGCTGCGCGGCCGCGGTGCCCTGAAAGAAGAAGATGTCCGCGCCGCGATGCGAGAAGTGCGGATTGCGCTTCTTGAAGCCGATGTTGCCCTGCCGGTGGTTCGCGAATTTGTTGAAAAGGTCACGGAAAAAGCCGTCGGACAGGCGGTTCTGAAGTCGGTCACGCCGGGTCAGCAGGTGGTCAAGATCGTCAATGACGGCCTCACCGAAATGCTGGGCTCCGAGGTCAGCGAACTGGATCTGGCGGTTGCGCCACCAGCCATTATCATGATGGTCGGTCTGCAGGGCTCCGGCAAGACCACCACGACCGCCAAAATCGCCAAAAGGCTGAAAGACAAGGACAACAAGAAAGTCCTGATGGCCTCGCTCGATGTCAATCGTCCGGCGGCCCAGGAGCAGCTGGCGGTGCTTGGCGAACAGATTGATGCCGCAACCTTGCCGATTGTCGAAGGCCAGCAGCCGGTCGAGATTGCCAAACGGGCGCTGCAGGCGTCAAAATTGCAGGGTTTCGACGTTCTGATGCTCGATACCGCGGGTCGGCTGCATGTCGATCAGCAGCTGATGGACGAGATGAAAGCGGTTGCCGACGTGGCGACCCCGCAGGAAATCCTCCTCGTTGTCGACTCCCTGACCGGTCAGGACGCGGTGAATGTTGCGAAAAACTTCTCTGAACAGGTGGATCTGAGCGGCGTCGTCCTCACCCGTATGGACGGCGATGCCCGCGGCGGTGCAGCGCTTTCGATGCGTTCGGTTACGGGCAAGCCGATCAAATTTGTCGGTGTCGGCGAAAAAATTGATGCGCTGGAGGAATTCCACCCTGAACGTGTCGCGGGCCGGATCCTTGGCATGGGCGATGTGGTCAGTCTTGTCGAAAAGGCGGCGCAGGTCGTTGACAAGGAAGAGTCCGAAGCACTGGCCGAACGCATGGCCAAGGGGCAGTTCGACATGAACGACCTGCGCTCGCAACTGCGCCAGATGACCAAAATGGGCGGCCTCGGCGCGCTCGCGAACATGATGCCAGGCATGAAAAAAGCCAAGGCGGCGATGGCCGGCGGCGCGATGGACGACAAAATTTTGCTGCGCATGGATGCGATTATCGGATCGATGACCAGGGAGGAGCGGGTCCGTCCCGGCCTGCTCAACGCCAAGCGCAAGCGACGCGTCGCCATGGGATCGGGTACCACGGTTCAGGACGTGAACAAATTGCTGAAAATGCATCAGGAAATGTCCAAGGCGATGAAGCGTATCAAGAAAATGGGCGGTATCAAGGGTTTGATGTCGATGTTTGGCGGAGGCGGCGGTGCTGCCGGTGCCGGCATGGGCGGACAGGACGGCGGTCTGGGCGGCATGCCGGGCCTTCCCGACATGTCACCTGGCAATATCCCTCCAGATCTCGCGAATTTGTTGAACAAGAAAAAGTAATCAGAAAGTTTGAATTTTAGAAAGGTTTACCAATGTCAGTTGCAATGAGAATGTCCCGGGGCGGGTCAAAGAAGCGTCCTTATTACAAAATCGTGATCGCCGACGTCCGCGCGCCGCGTGACGGCAAGTTCATCGAACGGATCGGCAGCTACAACCCGCTGCTCGCCAAGGACGACGAAAAGCGCGTGGTTCTGGACGTTGAACGTGCCAAACACTGGCTCGAAGTGGGCGCCAAGCCTTCGGACCGGGTCGCCCGGTTCCTTGATGCCGCCGGCCTGATGAAGCGCGAGCCGCGCAACAACCCGAACAAGGCGAAGCCGGGCGAGAAAGCCACCGAGCGCGCTGAAGAGAAGGCCGAAAAGGCTGCTGCTGCCGAAGAAGCTGCCAAGGAAGCGGCTGCTGCTCCGGCTGAAGAGGCACCAGCAGAAGAAGCACCCGCTGCAGAAGCTGCGGAAGCACCTGCCGAGGAAGCTGCAGCTGAAGAGGCTCCGGCTGAAGAAGCCGCTGCGGAAGAAGCTCCCGCAGAGGAAGCACCTGCGGAAGAAGCCCCTGCCGAAGAAGCCAAGGCTGACGATGCCGGCGAAGAAAAGGCCGAAGGATAATCCTTGGCCGAAGTTGATCCGGACACGTCCGTCCCGCTCGCCGTCATCACTGGCGCGCACGGGGTCACGGGCGAGGTCCGGATCAAGCTTTTCTGCGACAGTCTCGACAGCCTGAAGCAGCACAAAGCCTATAATGGCGGCGCATTGACGCTGAAAAAGGTCAAGCCGCACAAAATGGGCGCGATCGCCCGTTTTTCCGAGATTACCGACCGCAATGCAGCCGAAGCCGCGCGCGGCACCGAATTGTCTGTTCCGCGATCAGCCTTGCCGGCGCTGGACGATGACGAATTTTATCATATCGATATCATCGGCTTGCGGTGCGTATCCGATAATGGCGAAGAACTGGGGAAGGTCTTCGCGATCTACGAATTCGGCGCCGGTGACGTGATCGAGATTGAACGCGCCAGCGGCAAGAAATTCATGATCCCGATCGGCGCGATTGATATGCGCAGCGATCCCGCGATTGTGAAGGCGGAGTTTGTTGAGTGATGGGATTCTTGGGTGGCCTTGTTGGAATTTCCATCATGTTTGCATTGGGATCGGTTGCGGCAAACTTTGTGATTCATGTGCTTCGACCGCAATGGAGCAGCAAAAAGCACATCTTGTGGTGCAGTATGTTGCCGCCTGCGGCGCTGTGGCTACTGGTCACTGTTGTAACACTATTTTCCGGTTTTGAAAGTTTCGATGCTTTCGTTTTGGTACCGAGCATCGTGCTTGCGATCATATTACCGTTTTCTGGCGCATTGGTCGGAATTCCGGTCAGTTGGTTCGTCGTTAAGACAATGAAATGGAAGAAATCCGAGCCACTGGACGATATTTTCAAATGACCTTCCGCACCCAAATCCTGACGCTTTATCCCGACATGTTCCCGGGCCCTCTCGGCACTTCGCTGGCCGGCAGGGCACTGGAGGAGGGAAAATGGTCGCTCGACACGATCAACCCGCGCGATTTTGCCACCGACAGGCATCGCAGCGTGGACGACACGCCTGCTGGCGGCGGTGCGGGCATGGTTTTGCGAGCTGACGTCATGGCGTCAGCGGTGGATCATGCCCTGGCACAGCAGCCAGATGCGCCGGTCCTGGCCATGACACCGCGCGGAAAACCGCTGAAACAGGGGCGTGTGCGGGAACTGGCCGCCGGTCCGGGGGTCACGATCATGTGCGGGCGGTTCGAGGGATTTGACGAGCGGATTTTCGACGCGCGGCCAATTGAAGAGGTCTCGATCGGCGATTATGTGCTGTCCGGCGGAGAAATGGGCGCTTTGGTGCTTTTAGACGCTTGCATTCGGCTGCTTCCCGGGGTAATGGGCGCGGCTTGTAGCGGAGATGACGAGAGTTTCGAAACGGGACTTCTGGAATATCCGCACTATACCCGGCCTCAGAAATGGGAAGGGCGCATCATCCCTGAAGTCTTGCGATCGGGGGATCATGCGAAAATCGACGCGTGGCGGCAACAACGCGCGGCGGAAGATACACGGCTAAGGCGGCCGGATTTATGGGAACGTCACAGGGACGTTCCGGATCAGTCGCCCTCTGGTGCGCAAGAAGAGAATGATAAGGAAGATCGGTCATGAACCTGATCCAGACACTGGAAAAAGAAGCGGTAGAATCCTTTGCAGCTTCCAAAGATATCCCCGAATTTCGCGCCGGCGACACGCTGCGCATCGGTGTACGCGTGGTTGAAGGCCAGCGCGTTCGTACCCAGAATTTTGAAGGTGTGTGCATCGCACGTACCAATCGCGGCATGGGCTCCAGCTTCACGGTAAGGAAAATCTCCTTTGGTGAAGGTGTCGAGCGTGTGTTCCCGCTTTACTCCCCGAATATTGAAAACATTACCGTGGTCCGCCGCGGTGTCGTCCGTCGTGCCAAGCTCTACTATCTGCGTGGCCGGACAGGTAAACGGGCCCGTATTGCGGAACGCCGCGTGAACCAGCCTGCCAAGGGCGCAGAAGCCAGCTAAAGAAAGCTTCTCAACAATTCCAGGCAGCCGGTTCTCCTAAAACGGAAAACCGGCTGTTTTCATATTCAGCACAGGAAAAGTTTCATGGGATACAAAGTCGCAGTTGTCGGCGCCACCGGGAATGTCGGGCGCGAAATGCTGAACATCTTGGCGGAGCGGGAATTCCCGCTTGATGACATCGCTGCCGTCGCCTCACCACGGTCGCAGGGCAGCGAGATCGAGATGGGCGAAACCGGCAAGATGCTCAAGGTCAACAATATTGAGCATTTCGACTTTTCCGGATGGGACATGGCGCTATTTGCCGCCGGGTCCGGTCCAACCAGGCTGTTTGCTCCCAAGGCCGCGGAAGCGGGATGCACGGTAATCGACAACAGCTCGCTCTATCGCATGGACCCGGATGTGCCGCTGATCGTGCCGGAAGTGAATCCGGATGCGATTGACGGCTACAAGGCGAAGAACATCATCGCCAACCCCAATTGTTCAACAGCGCAGATGATGGTCGCACTCAAGCCGCTACATGATGCCGCCACCATCAAGCGGGTCGTTGTGTCGACCTATCAGTCGGTGTCGGGCGCAGGGAAGGGCGGCATGGACGAACTGTTCGAACAGTCCCGTGCGATTTTCGTCGGCGACCCCAAGGAAAACCAGGTCTTCACCAAACAGATCGCCTTCAACGTAATCCCGCATATTGATGTGTTCCTCGACGACGGCTCGACCAAGGAAGAATGGAAAATGGTCGTCGAGACCAAGAAGATCCTCGATCCGAAGATCAAGGTCACCGCGACCTGTGTTCGCGTCCCCGTTTTTGTCGGGCACAGCGAGTCGATCAATATCGAGTTTGAAAAGGAACTCAGCGCCAAGGATGCTCAGAAAATCTTGCGCGATGCGCCGGGCTGCATGCTCGTCGACAAGCGCGAGGACGAGGGCTATGTGACCCCGGTCGAATGCGTTGGCGACAGCGCCACCTACATCAGTCGTATCCGCGAAGACGCGACGGTGGAAAACGGCCTCAACATCTGGTGTGTCAGCGATAATCTCCGCAAGGGCGCGGCGCTGAATGCGGTCCAGATTGCCGAATTGCTGGGACGGAAGCATCTCCAGAAAGGGTGAATTGGGCAGAACGGCCCTCACTCGGCCATGTGATGCCGTCGACGCGTCTCCGGCGACAGTTCCAGAAAATTGGCAGCATTGTCATATAGTATCGCCTGTTTCTGCCGATCACTGAGGCCATCGATCTCGTCCATACGATCCAGAATGAGCTGAAGAGGTACATTATCGGTTCCCAACATGATCCGGTCGCCAAATCCGGCGTTGATCAGCCGCATCAGCGCGGCCTCATATTCTGTGACGGGAAGCATGCTGTTGGTGATCGACAGATCGACATAGACATTGGGATAGTCGGTGAGCAAAGCGATGGTTTCTCTCCACAGTTCCGCAGCTTCACTGCCATCCGATCCGACATGTTGCAGCCAGATTTTCAGATCCGGATGCCGGTCGAGCACTGGCCGTAAATTGCGGGGATTGCCGATCTTTCTGTCATAGAGCGGGCAACAATCGGGGTTTCTGCGGATGGCCTTGCCGGGCGGTGGCCCGCTCCATGTGTGGACACCAACCGGAATGTTCCACTGTTTCGCCAACGCCCAATAGGGTGCCATTTTAGGATCATCAGGCAGAGATCCGTCATAATTGAACATCATTTCATGCAGGGCTTCGATCATTCCCGATCGAATGCTCTGTTCCAGCCAGGCAATATCCGGAAGACCCTTTGTTTCGGGGAAACAAACATATGATGATGGCGCAAGATTTTCGGGACAGGGCATCATCGCCCCAAGCAGGAATCTGTCTCTACCCACGGCATGCCAGGATTCCGCTTGCTCCGGAGAAGTGATCGAAACGAGGGCCAGAACGATATTGTTGTCCGCCAGTTTCGCGAGCGTTGTGGCAGGTGCATCGGGTGTTTCCGAGCTGTCTGCCATCGGCGCGTGAAGGTGCATGTCAATCACCGGTTGTACTTCCGGCGTTGGTTGACATGCCGACAATAACAGGACCGCCAACCACCATATTCTTCGCACGATCGTCTCCGTATTTATCCAGAATGCGTGCCCCCGCACTCGCTTCCATGGGAGGGACTATACAGATAACCAGCACGAAATGGACATTGAGAGTCAGCAAGCCCATGATCGACATGACAGTGGATACACTCGAAAAAATCGCTGTCCCCCGGATTTCTTCGACGCAGCCGCGATTCCTTAAGGCGCCTTTAACTTAATTGGCATAACCCGCTGTGAGGGGGCGCTTGGAGGCAAATGCAAACGCAAATTCTGGGTCTGGTAACACCGCTCATGGCGTTGTTCTTTGCCGCGACGTTCGTGGTGTTCTGGCGGGTGGGCCGGCTGAAGCGACACGTACTTGGCTTCGGCATTGCCTATGCGCTGTCCGCCGTCGGATTCCTGATCACCCATTTCTCGCCAGGCGATGCGGTCTATGTCTTCCACGCCACACAATTATTCTATGCTCTTGGTTCGATCGTCCTGCTGGCCTCGGTCTGCGAGCGCGCCGGAAAACCGCTGCATCTTCCGAGCATGGCGGTTGTTTATGTGATCACCGCCCTGACAATGGGCCTGGCGGTCAGTTTTTCCAACGATGTCGGACCGCGACTGGTAATCGTCAACATGGGCTATGGCGTCATGTTTGCGATGGGCGTGACAACGCTCCTCTCCGCCCGGCGACGCGATGCGTTCGATATTGCGATCATTGCAATTATGGCGTTCCAGACCGCTGATTTTCTCGTACGACCCTCTTTGACCTTGCTGTTTGAACGTTCGATTCCCGCCGAGGTCTATCGGGATTCCATCTACTACTCGCTGATCGGGCTGGTTCTCGGTGTGAAAGGTGTCACTACCGGGATGGTTCTGATCGGTGCGGCGATCGCCGAATGGACTGCCGCGCTGCGTGAAAACAGTGAACGAGATCCGCTAAGCGGGCTGCGTAACCGGGGTTCTTTTGAACAATCGATCCGGGCTCTTCTCTCACGCGCACAAACGGAAGGTCGTCCGCTGAGCCTGGTGGTTGCAGATATCGACCACTTCAAGCAAGTGAACGACATTTGGGGGCATCAGGCCGGCGATCAGGCGATCTCGAATATTGGCAGACTCATTGATGAAATGATTCGCGAAGGTGACACGGCAGGGCGGATTGGTGGAGAGGAATTCTGCATCGCGATCTGGAACTGTGAGAATGATCCGGCTCTTCGATTGGCCGAACGGATCAGACTGGCATTCATGGATATCCAGCATTCCGGTCTGAGCGAAGATATCCGGCTGACCGCCAGTTTCGGCGTGGCCACAGCACGCGAAGGGGAGAGTTACGAAAAACTCTTCGCCCGGGCAGATACGGCCCTTTACATGGCCAAATCGAATGGCCGAAATCGCGTGGAGAACGCCGGAGAGCGCCGACGGGAAGAGGCAGTGCCAGATCAAGAGGCAAAACCGGTGGAATTGAATCGCGCCGCGGCGGGATAATAAGTCAGGTACAGATCTGCTCCTATCCGGAAACCGGGAAACGCGATGGTGTATTCGACACATCCGCCTTTGCCCGGAGTCGACATTCCAACTTGCCTTTTCCCGCCAGCCCGGTGCAGTAATATCTGATGACATTATCTGCCGATCTCTACTGGTCTTTCCGTTCGCCCTACAGCTATCTTGCCACCCGGCGCTATGTGGAGCTCACCGAAAAATACGATCTCGATATCAATCAACGGTTTGTCTACCCGCTGGCGATCCGGGAGCCGGATTTTTTTGAGCGCAACCACCCCAACTGGCTGGGCTATACCTTTCGCGATATTTTCCGCGTGGCCCAATATCTGGGCATTCCCATGGCGCCACCCAATCCGGATCCGATCGTGCAGGATATCGCCACGCGCAAGATTGCCGAAGACCAGCCCTATATTTTCGAACTGACCCGGATGGGGCAAGCTGCATCGCGGCGGGGCAGGGGGCTGCAATTTGCTCACGAAGTCTCGCAACTGATCTGGGGCGGGACTGCGAACTGGCATGAAGGGGATCATCTCGACCAGGCTGCCGAACGGGCCGGGCTGGATCTCCAGGAACTCCGGGCGGAAGCCAAAGCGGAACCGGAACAACTGGATGCCGAAATTGCCGCCAATCAGGAAACTCTGGAAGCGGCGGGGCACTGGGGTGTCCCTACGCTGGTGTATCAGGGCGAACCCTTTTTCGGACAGGACCGGATTGAGATTGCGCTGTGGCGGATGCAGCAGGAAGGATTGCAGGAGCGTTGATCGAAGCGCTACCGGGTTTCCTACTAGGGTGATCCCCGCTACGCTCTGGCTGGTCCGCGATTCTGTCCTTTTTCCTGGTGGAAAAGGTTGAACACGTGTCCAGTTGTTCCAGTTTTACAAGATCACGGAAGCAAGTTTGCAATTTTGGGGGGATGGTGATCATCAAGGATCGCGTAAATTGATGACGGAAGACCATGCCGGAGGCTGCCAATGTGGTGCCGTGCGTTACCATGTCAGCGGTCCGTTGCCCGCGGCCTATGCCTGCCACTGCGGCGAATGCAAGAAACAATCCGCCAGCGCGTTTTCGATGTCACTTCCGATGCCCTTTGACCGGCTTCGGGTCGACGGGACCCCGGCAGTTTTCCAGAGCACAGCCTTTAGCGGCAAGGCCAAATATAACTATTTCTGTTCAGTATGCGGAACCCGTCTCTGGCATTCGGGATCAGCCCCGCCAGATCAGATCACGCTCAAAGCGGGCACTTTGGATAATGATCAGGATATTGAACCGCTCGGCCATTTATGGGTGTCGAAGAAACAGGCCGGGATCTTTCTGGATCCCGACAGCGAACAATATGATACGCAGCCTGATGACGTGGCCACATGGCGCGAAAATCTGGGGAAAGACTGATGAGTGACGAAAGCTGGGATTTCACGTCTTTTGACGGTGTCGGGCTGAAAATCCACGAACTGGGGACAGGTCGACCCGTAATCCTGCTTCATGGCCTGTTTTCCAATGCTGAAACGAACTGGATCAAATTCGGTCATGCGCGAAAACTGGCTTCATCGGGCTTTCGCGTGATCATGCCGGATTTGCGAGCTCATGGCGAAAGCGACGCGCCTCACGATCCGGAAGCTTATCCCCATGACGTTCTGGTGCAGGATACACTGGCACTCATCGCCCATCTGGGACTTGAAGATTATGATCTGGGCGGCTTTTCGCTTGGTGCCCGGACCACGGCCAAACTTCTTGTTGAGGGGGCATCTCCTCGCAAGGCCATATTGGCCGGGATGGGGCTGGAAGGGCTGGCGGGCTGGGAACGCCGGCAGGACTTCTTCCTCGAAGCCATCGCGACCAAAGACACGGCCAGGCGCGGGGATCCGCATTGGCTCGCAATACAGTTCATGAAGAGCCAGAAGATTGATACGGTCGCTGCCGCGCATCTGCTCAGAACCTTTTCGGATCTCGATGCGGACCAACTGGCGGGAATTGAGACTCCGGTCCAGATTCTTTGTGGCACAGAAGACCGGGACAATGGTGACCCGGAAAAGCTGGCAGATTTGCTACCCAATGGAATCAGGACCGATATTCCGGGCACGCACATGAGCAGTGTGACCAAAGCCGAACTCGGGGAAGAGATGGCCGCATTTTTAACCTCAAAAAACAATCTGTAACCGGGGGAGAATAGAATATGTCATCCTTTTTCAGCTGGCGAAATTTCTGGATTTTCTGGTTGAGCGGCCTGACAGTCTTCGCTGTTGTCGTGGCGACCGGTGCACCGCTGATGACTGATGTTGCCCCCGGAGGCATTTTGGATCATCAAAGTGCTGGAAGCGCGGAACGGGTGGATGCCATACAGAAAAGCTGGGCGGATGCCGGACTGCTCAATCATGCCAAATGGTCGATGATCGGCGATCTGATTTTTATCGGCCTCTATACGATTGGCGGCATCATTGGCGGGCGTCTCTTGTGGCAGGATGCCTGGTCGCCTTCACTCAAGAAGCTGGGACTGGCCCTGATCCTGGTCTATTTCCTCTTCGGTCTGACGGATTATCTGGAGACCATCAGCCAGATCATTCAGCTGATCCGACTGCAGGGCAGTGATACGCTGGCCGGATTAGCCGCACTGGCCCAGCCTCCAAAAGTTGCCACGTGGATTATCGGAACAGTCGGCATTGTCATCGCACTGATCTGGTACCGCCGACAAAGACCCGCTTGACCGGCTCCGAAAATCGTTACAGCTTCCGCCACATACAAACAGAGGATGACACCATGAAAACTGCAGCATCAATCCTGGCACTGGCAACATTTGCCATCACCGCTCCGGCCCAGGCGAGAGACCACCAGAATAATGAAACTGCCCAAACACCGTCGGCTGAAGATGCGGAAACATTTGTCCAAAAAACCGAGCAAGAAATGTTCGATTTTTCAGTGGATGCTGCGAAAGTCTACTGGATCAATGCCACCTATCTCAATGAGGATACCGACGCGCTCGCAGCCAAGGCTGGAGCTGAGGGAACGACCATGGCGGTTCAGGCGGCAATAGATGCGGCCCAGTTCAACAATGTTTCGGGTCTTTCTCCGGTCACAAGACGCAAGCTCGACAAATTGCGTGGCGGCATCGTCCTGCCGGCACCGACAACGGATGGCGCGGCAGCCGAATTATCGACCATCGCCACACGACTTCAATCCTCCTACGGCAAGGGCAAGGGCACCTTGAACGGCGAGGAGATCAACGGCTCGGATATTGAAGCGGCCATGGGAACCAACCGCAATCCCGCTGAACTGTCGGAAATGTGGGAAAGCTGGCATTCCAATGTCGGTGCACCGATGAAGGCAGATTATGCCCGCATGGTCGAAATCGCCAACCAGGGGGCACAGGAACTGGGTTTTGCCGATGTCGGTGCAATGTGGCGGTCCGGATATGACATGCCGGCAGATGAATTCGCCGCACTGACCGACGAATTGTGGGGTCAGGTCAAACCGCTTTATGACGAATTGCATTGCTACACCCGAGACAAACTCAACGCCAAATATGGCGATGATGTTCAGGCAAAATCCGGACCGATCCGCGCAGATTTGCTCGGGAATATGTGGGCTCAGGAATGGGGTAATATCTACGAAATTGTGGCACCGGAAGGCGCGGGTGATATCGGTTTCGACACCACGGAATTGCTGACCGAAAAAGGCTATGATGCCATCAAGATGGTCAAGGCCGGAGAACAGTTTTTCTCCTCGCTGGGATTCGACCCGCTGCCGGAAACCTTCTGGACCCGATCGCAATTCACCAAACCCGCGGATCGCGAAGTGGTTTGCCATGCCAGCGCCTGGAACCTCGACAATGTCGACGATATCCGGATCAAGATGTGCATAAAGGTGAATGGAGATGACTTTGTTACCATCCATCATGAGCTCGGTCACAATTATTACCAGCGGGCCTATAACAAGGAGAGCTACCTGCACCTCGATGGTGCCAATGACGGATTCCATGAGGCTATTGGGGATGCGATCGCCCTGTCGATCACGCCGGAATATCTGGTTCAGGTTGGACTGCTTGACGAAGGCAGGTTGCCAAGCGCCGACAAGGATGTTGGGCTGTTGCTGCGTCAGGCGATGGACAAGGTGGCATTTCTGCCCTTCGGGTTGCTGGTCGACAAATGGCGCTGGGGGGTATTTTCCGGAGACATAAAACCGGATGATTATACCTCCGCCTGGCATGGCCTGAAGCTGCAATATCAAGGGATAACGCCTCCGGTCGAACGTCCGGCGGATGCCTTTGACCCCGGAGCGAAATATCACATTCCGGGCAATACACCCTATTCCCGCTATTTCCTTGCGCGAATTTTGCAGTTCCAGTTTTACAAGGCTGCCTGCGATGCGGCAGGCTGGGATGGCCCGCTGCACAGGTGTTCTTTCTACGGAAACAAGGAAGTCGGCGCAAAGCTGAACGCGATGCTGGAGCTGGGGGCCAGCAAACCCTGGCCGGATGCACTGGAAGCCTTTACCGGAACCCGGAAAATGGATGGATCGGCGATGATCAGCTATTTTGAGCCGCTGATGGACTGGCTGAAGGAAGAGAATGCCGGCAAATCTTGCGGCTGGTGAACTTCGGCAGCCGAATTCTTGTCAGCGGGAAGACAAAACAGACTTCCCGCTGACAGTTTTTGATTAAAGCTGATCGAGCATATATTCCGCGGCGCTGACCTTGAAATCGCCGGGGGCTTCCACATTCAGTTCTTCGACCACACCGTCATCTACAATCATGGAAAACCGCTGACCGCGAGTGCCCAGACCAAATCCTGATCCGTCCATTTCCAGGCCACAGGCTTTTGCAAATTCGCCATTGCCGTCGGCCAGCATGGTGACGTCTTCCGACCCGGAATCCTTGTTCCAGGCTCCCAGAACAAAGGCGTCATTCACAGCCGTGCAGGCAATTTCATCGACACCTTTGCTTTTCAGGTCGGCGGCCTTTTCCACATATCCGGGCAGATGCTTGGCCGAGCAGGTTGGCGTGTAGGCGCCCGGCACAGAGAACAAGGCGACTTTCTTGCCCGCGAAATAGTCGGTGGAACTGACCTGTTCCGGGCCATTATCCGTTGCTTTTACCAGATTGACCTCTGGAATTCTGTCGCCTTTGTTGATCATGAGTTTTTCCTTGTTGATTGTGCTGGTCTCAGCGGTTGCGTTTCATATCATGTTGTGGTGACGGGATGGGGAAATTGCAAGCGGTCTGAAGAATCTGCTCGGGCCGCCCAGATTGTCATGGGCAGCATGTCAGAATTCCCCTAACATGGGGTCATGCAGGATCCGATCTATTTCTCCGGACAATTTCTCCTGGCAACACCGGGCATGGCGGACCCGAGATTCGCACGATCGATTATTGCCATCTGCTCCCATGACGAAAATGGTGCGCTGGGCATCAATATCGGCCAGATATCGCAGGACATCACCTTTCATGCCATACTGAATCAATTTGATATCTCTGCAGGTGATTGCCCGGATGAGCTGGTTTATGTCGGCGGCCCTGTGGAGATGCATCGTGGTTTTGTCCTGCACAGTCTGGATTTCAACCTGTCCGAAACACTTCAGGTTGGCAATCGTTGGGGCCTCAGCAGTTCCCTGGAAGTCCTTGAGGCCATCGCCGGTGGAACCGGTCCCCAAAACTGGATGATCGCCACGGGTTACGCTGGTTGGGGGGCAGGGCAGCTGGAAGAGGAGCTCACACAGAACGGATGGTCCGTGACACCGGGTAAGGTTGACTGGCTGTTCCAATCCGGAGATCGTGACAAATGGCAAATGGCCTGGCAAGAACAGGGAATCGACCCCGGGCGACTGTCCGGACAGTTCGGCAGCGCCTAACCCGATCGCAAGCCTGTAATTAATCCGCCGGATAGCAGCACTTCCTTGCTGAATATCTCTTAACCACCAACGTTAGAACATCGCTAATCGCCCCGACACAGTCTGTGCCCGTTCAAAGGAAAGGGGACACAGGGGAATGACAAGGGTAAGAAACATGTTTTTGGCAGGCGCCATAGGAAGCGTCTTGCTGACAGGGACGGCGCAAGCCGCATGCTGGACTCCAGCGGCGGTCGATGCGGCCAAGGTAAGAGACCTGCAATCAAGACTGATGGTAGCGGCCCTTCGCTGCGCCAAGTCCAGTCATGATTTGCTTCCAGAATATAACGCGTTCGTCCGCAACAAGAAGCCGCTGCTCAAGCTGGGCAACGGGGTTCTGAAGAATCATTTTGCGAAAGGCAAAAACCGCAAGCAGGCTACGCGGGCTTATGACCGCTACGCCGTTTCACTCGCCAACAGATATGGCGCGGGTTCCGGGGATTTGTCCGAGTGCAAGCGGATGAAGTCGCTTGCCGGACAGGCGGCTACAAGCGAAGCCACGCTCACCGCGCTGGTCGATATCGCCCAAATGCACTCGCTGACGCCCAGCTTGCCGGGTGGACGCTGTGGAATTGTAATGGCTGCAAAGGGTCAGCAGTAATTATAATACAAATATAAAGACATCTTTATATTTGCTTCCGAAGCCGCTCAACGCTAAAGACGAAGAAACTGCCGCGCTGGCTAACCAGTGCGGCAATTCGTCTTTCAAGGAGAATATAAAGTGGCAACGGCAGCAAAAGACACGACCCAGGATTATGTGATCAAGGATATCACCCTGGCGGATTTCGGTCGCAAGGAAATCGAGATCGCCGAAACCGAAATGCCCGGTTTGATGGCATTGCGCGAAGAATATGGCGCTGAACAGCCTTTGAAAGGCGCGCGGATCACCGGGTCGCTCCACATGACGATTCAGACCGCCGTGCTGATTGAAACACTGCTGGCCCTTGGCGCTGACGTGCGCTGGGCATCCTGCAATATCTTTTCCACCCAGGATCACGCTGCTGCAGCTATTGCTGCCGGTGGAACACCGGTTTTTGCGGTGAAGGGCGAAACCCTGGACGAATACTGGGCCTATGTGGAACGCATTTTTGACTGGGGCGAAGAAACGACCTGTAATCTGATCCTCGATGATGGTGGTGACGCCACAATGTTTGCCCTCTGGGGTGCCCGCGTCGAAGCTGGCGAAGAGCTGTTCACGCCAGAGAACGAAGAAGAAGAAGTGTTCTGTGCAACGCTGAAACGCTTTCTGGCAGAACGTCCCGGCTATCTGACCAGGACCGTCGAGAACATTAACGGCGTTTCCGAGGAGACGACCACCGGCGTTCATCGCCTCTACGAACTGGCCAAGAACGGCAAATTGCCTTTCCCGGCTATCAACGTGAATGACAGCGTTACCAAGTCGAAATTCGACAATCTTTACGGCTGCAAGGAATCACTGGTTGACGCCATTCGTCGTGCTACCGACGTCATGCTCGCCGGCAAAGTGGCCTGTGTGGCCGGTTTCGGCGATGTGGGCAAAGGTTCGGCCCAGTCGCTGCGCAATGGCGGCGCACGGGTGCTCGTGACCGAAATCGATCCGATCTGTGCATTGCAGGCCTCCATGGAAGGCTTTGAAGTCGTAACGATGGAAGAAGCCACCAAGCGGGCGGACATTTTCGTGACCACGACCGGCAACAAAGATGTCATTACGGTTGATCACATGCGGGAAATGAAGGATCGGGCGATTGTCTGCAATATCGGGCATTTCGACAGCGAGATCCAGATCAGCGGACTGCAGAACATGAAGTGGAACGAGATCAAGCCGCAAGTCGACGAAGTCGAGTTTCCGGATGGCAAGAAACTGATCATGCTGGCCAAGGGCCGCCTCGTGAACCTCGGTTGTGCGACCGGGCATCCGAGCTTCGTCATGTCTGCAAGTTTCACCAACCAGGTCATGGCGCAGATCGAACTCTGGTTGCGTCCGGACCAGTACGAGAATGATGTCTATGTGCTGCCGAAGCATCTTGATGAGAAGGTTGCCGAACTGCACCTGGCCAAGCTGGGTGTGAAACTGACCAAGCTTTCGCAGGAGCAAGCCGATTATATCGGTGTGTCTGCCGAAGGACCATTCAAACCGGACCACTACCGCTATTGATCAGCGACAAGGGCAACCCATCGAATGTGAAAACCGGGAAGCTGGAGACAGCTTTCCGGTTTTTTAGCGTTTGGTGAACTGAACTTTGCGCTTGTTCGGATTTGTCGGGAATTGTGGCCACTGGTTTTGTGCCATGGCCTTTCTGCTGGTAGAACTGATGCCGGCCTGCTGTTCATACATCCAGTAGTTTCTCAGGATTATGGAAACATATCCGCGCGTCTCGACATAGGGGATGCTTTCCATGAACAGCAGAGGATCGTCCTTGTCGTTAATCTCGGTATTCCAGCGCTGCATCGACCCCGGACCAGCATTATATGCGGCAGCAATTTTCGGCAGTTTACCGTCTGTTATCGCAGAGCGGCTCAGATATTCCAGATAAGACTGTCCATATTCCAGATTGGTGGATGGCTTGAACAGCTGGGCTTTTTCAAACCTTTCCCCCCGCGCACGGGCAATATCGCCGGCCGTGCCAGGTCGGACCTGCATCAGGCCAATCGCATTGGCCGGACTGACAGCGCGCGAGCGAAAAGCAGACTCTTGTAATGTGTGCGCATAGACAAGTGCCGGATCAACACGCCAGCCACCATCGGGTGTCCATTTCGGGGCGGGGAAACGCGCCTGATTACCTGGTTGGACACCTCTGGGCGCATGATGGGCCAGCCAAAGCTGTGTCCGTGGCAGATTCAGCTCACGCGCGAGCTTCAACAAAGCCACATGATCATCCTTCGCACCAATTCTGGCCTGGTGACGCAGCACCTCATCGGCCAGCGCTTCTTGCCCAATTTCCACAAGCGCAATGGCGGCGCGAATATTGTCGTGCTTGCGAAGGGACTTCCAGTCCTTGCCGGCAAAGGTCTCCGAAACAGGTTCGCTCTGCACATCGATACCCAAAGACTGGGCCGCGAGGAGTCCATAAAAACTGTCAGAATATTGGGCGGCCTGACGGAGCTTGTCCTGAACCCGCTCCGGCCTGCCGCATGCCAGATCTGCCCGCGACCCCCAATAAAGGCCGGCTGTTTTCAGATCTTTGTTGCTGGCCCGCTGACCAACTTTGTCAAAAGCCGCACCCGAGGTATGGCAATCGTCCAGACGCCAGGCTGCAAGTCCGGTTACCCAGTCGGCATGAACGACCCATTCTCCTCGGCCCCGCTGCGCTTGCTGCGCCATTCGCAAGGCCGATTTGTCCTCGTTTTCGATATAATAGGACCACGCAACGCGCTGCTGCATTTCGGTCAGAATGTCTGCGGACAAAGTGTCACCGGTTTCGGTGAGAAGCATTTCGGCAGAACGCGGATTGTCAGTTTTAATAAATTGCCGGATTTGCTCGCGAACCTCCTGGGCGGCGACATCCGCTGTGGAAACCTTGGGTTTCGACCGGATCGGTGACCCGGGAATGAAGGACAGGTTCTGCCTTTGCGGCAGGCTGGGCAACAATTGGGCGCCCCGCTTTTTGGCAAGCCTGCCAAGCTGTGCGGCCTGCGGAATATGAGGGGCTTCATTGAGCAGCACCAGCAGCGGACCAAGTTCTGCTCTTGGTGACGATGCGGCCAGGAAATATTCGGCTTTGGCTATCGGTTTAAGCGGGCTGTCGGGCGCATCCGAAATCAGCGCCTGCACTGTTGACCATTGATTGGCGTCAAGCGCTTCGAAAAGTGCCCTGTAATGACTGGATTGCTTTTTCTTCAGCTGCGACGGCACATCCTTGGCAATCGCGGAGCTGTTGAACAGGACAGCGCCCCCGTCATCCGCGAATGCCGGCGCTGCGACACATGCGCACAGCGCCGAGGCAAGAACAATTCTCGATATCACGATCAGTCGGTCCCCAGTAATCGTTGCAAATCTTGCCAGGCTTCAGCCTTTATTTCCGGTCGTTCGACCAGAATTCCGGGATGAAATGTGGCAATGGCCTCCGTTTGTGAGGAACCTTGGTTAATAAAAAGTTTCTTTTTGCGGGCTTGCAGCAATTCCTCGTTGCAAAGGGCGCGAGTAACAGAGTCTCCGAACAAGATGACCTTTTTCGGATTTACCAGTTCGCAAAGTTTCAGCATGCGGCGCTTCAATACCGGATACAGACCATGATCAATGCGCCCCTCGACCGGGCGGGAAAGGGATAACGGGGCAAAAAACACCGATTCGGTGCTGATCTCGATCGCTCTCAGCATGTTTTTTACGAGTTGTTCGGTTGATGGATTAAAAATTTTCGCCGGATCCGATCCGCCCTGGTCCGGCATCGCAACGACAATCATCAGGTCGGGATTGGTCGGCCCATACGGCAAGACCGTTCCTGAGTTCCCCCGCTGGTCGCCGACAGTCGGTGTGTCCCTCAACCATTGCAGGAATGCCTCAAGGCTATCCGGTAAATTCTCGTTCGCCGGAACTTCCGCTACGGTTTCCGGCGATTGCGGGGCGGGAGCAGGAGATAATCTCTCCGATTGCGACCCATTTTCCGGGTTCGCGGGCAGGGGGGCTTCCCAAAGCGCGCTCGGTGCATCCAGATAGTCCACATCCACGCCGGCATCTTTCCACCATTTCTGGAGGCTGTCCGCGAGGGCTTCAATATCCTCGCTTTTTTGCGCGGTTTCAGAAAAATTCATGGATACACTGAGTCATGAGTTGACGAATTGGTCAATTGGCGGGCAAGCAAGATTCTGTTCAAAAGGGTACGGTTTGCGGTAGAGCGACTGTAAAAGAACAACAACATATTGAATACAGGAATTTATGATGAGTGAACGTGAATCCATGCCGTATGACGTCGTTATCGTGGGCGGCGGTCCTGCCGGGCTGAGTGCGGCGATCCGTTTCAAGCAACTGGCCGACGAAGCTGGAAAAGATCTTTCTGTATGTATTTTGGAAAAAGGTTCTGAAATCGGTGCCCATATTCTTTCAGGTGCGGTGATCGACCCGAAGGCTCTCGACGAACTGATCCCGAATTGGCGCGACGAAGACTGTCCTATGGCGCAAACACCCGTCACTGAAAACCATCACTGGGTTCTCACCAAGAAGAAGAAATTCGCGCTACCCCACATCATGACGCCCTCTTTCATGCATAATAAGGGAACCTACACCGGGTCGCTTGGAAACCTGTGCCGTTGGCTTGGCGAAAGAGCCGAAAATATGGGCGTCGAGATTTTTCCCGGCTTTGCCGCAGCCGAAATTCTGTACAATGACGATGGTTCGGTAAAGGGCGTTGCAACAGGGGACATGGGCATTGCTCGCGACGGCAGCAAGAAACCGGACTATCAGCCAGGGTTGGAATTGCATGCGAAATATACGTTTTTTGCCGAAGGTGTTCGCGGCCATTTGACCAAGATCCTGAAGGAAAAGTTCGCACTCGATGCAGATAGCGAGCCGCAGATTTATGGTCTGGGCATAAAGGAATTGTGGGACATTGATCCCGACAAACATGTGCCGGGCCGGGTGATTCACAGTCAGGGCTGGCCACTTGGAGAAGGCGCAAATGGAGGAGGCTTTCTCTATCATCAGGCCGACAATCAGGTCGCGCTGGGCTTTGTTACCTGGCTGAACTATGAAAACCCCTATCTTTCGCCTTTTGAAGAGATGCAACGATGGAAACAGCATCCGGAAATCCGGAAGATCCTCGAAGGCGGCAAACGCGTGTCCTACGGTGCGCGGGCGATTAATGACGGCGGCTTCCAGTCAGTTCCGAAGCTGTATTTCCCTGGCGGCGCGCTAATCGGGTGCTCGGCCGGTTTTGTGAACGTTCCGCGGATCAAGGGTACCCATACCGCCATGAAATCCGGAATGATGGCAGCTGAGGCGGCTTATGAAGCAATCGTGGCGGACCGGGAAAGTGATGAGCTGACAGCCTATGGCACCGCTTATGAAAACAGCTGGGTCCGGGAAGAATTGCGGATTGTTCGCAATGTCCTGCCAGCAGCGGAAAAATATGGAGATTTCCTCGGTTCAATCATTGCCGGGATCAACATGTGGGCCGAAAATTTTGGTATCAAGATGCCTTTTACGATGAAACATCACCCGGACCACAGTCGTCTCAAGCGAGCCGAGCATTGTCGTCCGATCGAGTATCCCAAACCCGATGGCGTTATCAGCTTCGACCGGCTCTCGTCGGTATTTCTTTCCAACACAAATCATGAAGAGGATCAGCCAGTTCATCTCCAGCTGAAAGATCCGTCCGTACCTGTTGATGTAAACCTGCCGACTTTTGCCGGTCCGTCACAGCGATATTGTCCCGCGGGAGTCTATGAATTTGTCGAGGATGAGTCCGGGCAACCAAAGTTCCAGATCAACGCGCAGAACTGCGTGCACTGCAAAACTTGTGATATCAAGGATCCGTCCCAGAATATTAACTGGGTTGTTCCGGAAGGTGGAGGAGGTCCCAACTATCCGAATATGTAGTCTCCTCGCAGCTGCTACATTGCTGGCAACTTCCGGACAACCGGTCCTGGCCAAAAGGACCGAGAATGCGGCAGCCCTGTCGCGATTTGCCGAAGCCCGGCTGGCTGAACTGTCGGAAGATAATGATACAGCCGTCGAGATATATCGAGAGAAGCTGAAGGCACAGCCGCAAAATTTGCTGATTGCACGCAAGGCATTTGCAAAGGCAATTGAGACCGGGGACTTTGATCTCGCACTCTCTGCGGTTCGCATCATCGACGCCAATGGCTCGATTGACGCGGAAATGCCGCTGGTACTTTTCGCTGATGCGTTTGAATCGAGGGACTGGCGTCGTGCCGGCGTCGCTTTGAAGCGGTTGGAAGAACTGGGCAATTTCGGCTTTCTGTCTCCTCCCTTGCAGGCCTGGACTAACCTGGCGGTCAATCGGAAAAGTCCGCTGGACCTGAAAGCCGTAAAAGACAACCGGACAGCGCGCTACTACCTCCAGGAGCAGACCATACTTCATCTCCTTGCGAGAAAAGAGCATGCGAGGGTTCGCCCCTTGATCGACGAAATTGTTGAGCAAAATGAAGCCAGAATGGCTCCGGTCAGGGTCATTGCCGCGCGGCACTTTCTGTCGGTAGGAATGGTAGATTACGCCCGGGCAATCCTGAGATTTTCCGGTACCTCCACCGAGTCCCGGCTACTGAATCAGATTGAAAACGGCACCGCCCGGCGTAACGCACGGGCGGTCAATTTCGAGGCCGGAGCAGCCTTCACCTTGCAACGCCTTGCCAATGACCTCGGTTCACAACAGGCACCTTTTCTGGCGCTGGTCAGTGCGCAAATGGCTGACCGCATAGATGAAGACACGGATTATGGCCATCTGGTTCTGGCCAGACGCTACTCGGATGCAGGCGCAACTGAGCTGGCTTTTGATGAGTTTGCCGAGATTGGGCCAGACAGTCCTTATCGGCTGATTGCTTTGAATGCCAATCTTGCTGGTCTTATAGAGCAGGACAAGTTCAACCTCGCTATCAGTCTGGTCCAGGATGCCATTGCGGACGATCCCGATTATCCGCAACTGCATTTGCTGAAAGGGCAGGTTTTGCAGATGGATCAGTCCTATATGGAAGCCGCTGCAGCCTTCAAGCAAGCCGTTACACTTGCGGAGCAACAAGGCGCAAAGCGTTCCGTCCTGGCCAATTACTGGCTCTCTTTGGGTGGCGCACAGGAACAGGCCGGGATCTGGCCGCAAGGTCTGGAGTCTCTGAAAAAAGCGAATGAACTACAACCCAGATCTCCCACGATTCTCAACTATCTGGGCTATGCTCAGCTCGAGAGACGCGAGAATACCGAAGAAGCTGTTGCCGCGATCAAGGAAGCGTTCGAATTACGGTCAACATCACCGGCAATCACAGATTCCCTTGGTTGGGCCTATTTTCTGACCGGTGAGCATGAAAAAGCCGTCAAATATCTCGAAAGGGCTCTGGCAGGGGAACCGCAGGATCCGACGATAAATGAACATCTTGGCGATGCGTATTGGACAGTCGGCCGAAAATATGAAGCACGCTATGCATGGCAATCGGCGAAACTGTTCGCGGACAAGGAAGATCAGGATCGTCTTGCCAAGAAAATCGACCTGGGGTTGATGGCTGAACTTGTTTCCCCCTGATGGTGTCCCAGGCCCAGAACTTCACGGACAGCGAACCCGCTTGTGCGAAACTCAATCTGGCACTGCATGTCAGAAAACGTTTCCCCAATGGTTATCATGAGCTGGAAACCGTATTCGCATTTCTGAATCGCGGCGATGTGCTGCGCGTCAGTCCTGCAGAAAATCTGACCCTGCAAATCTCTGGTCCATTTGCAGAAGATCTGACTGAATCTCCTAATCTGGTGATGGATGCCGCAGAACTTCTCTCAAATCATTCCAGCATACGTTCGGGAGCGGCCCTGAAGCTGGAAAAACACCTGCCAGTTGCATCCGGCATTGGCGGCGGATCCGCAGATGCCGCGGCCGCCTTGCGATTGCTCAACCGTTTCTGGAAACTCGATATTGGTTTACAGGAACTGGCCGATATCTCCGCGACTCTGGGTGCGGATGTGCCGGCATGCGTGTTGAATCGAACCTGCATCGGAAGAGGCATCGGGCAGGATCTGGTTATTGCGGACGATGACAGCCTGATCGGCATGCCGGTTCTCCTTGTCAATCCGCTGACTCCGGTTTCAACGGCCGATATATTCAATGCCTGGGACGGTGTGGATCAGGGACCTATCCCTGGGGGCGATCTGATGACAATGGCGCTCTCCGGCTCAAATGGGCTGACCGAAGCAGCCACGGCGTTGCAGCCGGTTGTTTCCGAAATTCTCAACCTGCTGGAAACCACTGACCCTCTATTGTCCCGCATGTCTGGTTCAGGTGCCACATGCTTCGCGCTCTATCGGGGAGCCGAGGAACTGGCAGAGGCAGAAGCCTTTCTGCGGCAAAATGCTCCGGACATTTGGATCATGTCGGGAGAGTTGAAGTGACGGATGCATTCAAGATACTGGGGAGTCCCCAACCGGGCCAGTTACTCATTGTTGCGGATCATGCATCGAGTTTTGTGCCACCGGACATAGATCTTGGTATTTCGCAAACATTTCACAAGGACCATATTGCGGTTGACATCGGCACGATGGAAATCGCCAGAATGATGACGGAAAAGACCTCTCATCTGGCGATTGCGGGTGGCGTTTCACGATTGGTCGTTGATCTTAACCGCTATCCGGACGAACGATCCGTCGTACCTGAACATAGTGACGGCGTCCAAATTCATGGCAACCGGATCGATGATGGGGAACGGCAGCGCAGGCTCGATAGATATTTTCATCCCTATCACGATCAGGTGAGCCGTTTGATATCGGAATTGAAGCCATCGCTGGTGTTGTCACTCCACAGCTTCACGCCTTCTCTTCGGTCCAACCGCAACATCGAACGGCCTTGGGAAATCGGCGTGTTGTACAACTATTATGACACCGCATCGAAATTGGCATTCCGGTATCTGGAGGAGGAGAAACTGATTGTTGGCGATCAGTTTCCATATTCAGGCAAGGACCTCAATGCGACGATGAACCGGCAGGCTGAGGCGATCGATCAGCCCTATCTCGGTGTGGAAATACGGCAGGATCTCATCGGAAACGAGATGGGGCAACGTCATTTCGCTGAATTATTGTTGCGAACCTGCGACAAAGTACGAACAGGGCTTGCTTCCGGCGGATAGTTTTGGAAGGAGACATCCGGATTTAGGCCTTTGCCAGCAGGAACAGATATGACCCGGAAATTTGACAAATCGCGACTACCAAGCCGCCATGTCAGCGTCGGTCCCGAAAGGGCCCCCCAGCGCAGCTATTATTATGCCATGGGGATGACCGAAGAAGATATTGCAAAGCCATTTGTGGGTATCGCATCGGCTGGCAATGACAGCGCCCCCTGCAACACGCTTCTCGACAGCCAGGCCGACATGGCGCGCGAGGGCGTGATCGAGGCGGGTGGCACTCCCCGCCGGTTCAACACAATCACCGTGACGGACGGGATTGCCATGGGACATCAGGGGATGAAATCTTCACTGGTTTCGCGGGAAGTTATTGCTGACTCGGTTGAACTGAGCGTCCGTGGCCACTGTTACGACGCCGTCATTGGCTATGCCGGATGCGACAAAAGCCTTCCCGGCATGATGATGGCCATGTTGCGGCTCAATGTACCATCCATTTTTGTCTACGGCGGATCAATACTGCCAGGACGGTTCCACGGTGAGGACGTGACCGTTGTTGATGTTTTCGAGGCCGTAGGCCAGCACAGTTCCGGCAACTGCCCCCTGCAGGAACTGATCGAACTGGAAAAAGTCGCTTGCCCGGGACATGGTGCATGTGGTGGCCAGTTTACAGCCAATACCATGGCCTGCGTGGCGGAAGCCATCGGCCTGTCGCTTCCCAACAGCAACATGGCGCCGGCACCCTATGAAAGCCGTGATGACATGGCGGTCGCCGCTGGTCGGCAGATCATGGATCTGATCGAATGGAATCTCCGCCCGCGGGATATTTGCACAAGGGAAGCCTTCGTTAATGCCGCCCGGGTTGTCGCTGCGACTGGCGGCTCGACCAATGCAGCCCTGCATTTGCCAGCCATGGCCAATGAGGCGGGGATCGCATTTGATCTGTTTGACGTGGCCGAGATTTTCAAGACCACGCCGTATCTGGCTGACTTGAAACCCGGTGGAAAATATGTGGCCAAGGACATGCACGCCGCAGGCGGTGTCTACATGCTGATGAAGACCATGATGGCTCATGGACTGCTCAATGGGGATTGCCGGACAGTGACCGGCAAAACCCTCGGTGAGAATATCGAGGAAATCACCTGGAACCCGGATCAGAAAGTGATCTATGCAGTGGAGAACGCCATCACCGAAACCGGTGGGGTTGTGGGGCTGAAAGGAAGTCTTGCGCCCGATGGAGCCATTGTAAAAGTGGCCGGGATGGAACGCTTGCAGTTCCGAGGGCCGGCGCAGATTTTCGAATGTGAAGAAGATGCTTTTGCCGCGGTTGAAAAGCGGGAAATCAAGGAAGGTTCGGTTGTCGTCATCCGCAACGAAGGGCCGAAGGGCGGTCCGGGCATGCGGGAGATGCTGGCCACGACTGCAGCCTTGTACGGGCAAGGAATGGGCGAGAAAGTTGCGCTCATCACGGATGGACGGTTTTCGGGAGCGACCCGGGGATTCTGCATCGGCCATGTCGGACCGGAAGCCGCCGATGGAGGACCTATCGGGCTCGTCGAAGAAGGTGACATGATCAACATTGATGCTGTTGCCGGAACCATCGACCTGGAAGTCGAGGCGGACATTCTGGAGTCCCGGCGGGCGAAATTCACCCCCCATGGCAACGATTATGCGTCGGGTACGCTTTGGCGATATGCACAGAATGTGGGATCGGCAAAAGAAGGTGCCGTCACACATCCCGGCGCAAAAGCCGAGAAACATGTCTATGCGGATATTTAAACCCTTATTGCTGCTGCCAGCCCTGGTGGCCTGTGACAACAGGCCGGACAATGATGTGCTGGCAGATGTGGAACAAAGGGCGGCTTCTCAACCGGCAGATGATGGCCGGATCGAATGTGCAATCAATGGTGACACCAGTTTCACGCGCGGATGCCAGACGGAACGGCTCTCGGGAGAGGAGGGGGTCACCCTGATCATCCGCCATCCGGATGGCGGATTTCGCCGATTCCGGGTGCTGACCGATGGACGGGGACTGGAAGCGGCAGATGGCTCGGAACCGGCACGCATCGAAATCGTGGAGGATGACAAAATCCGAGTGAGTATCGGTTCCGACCGGTATATCTTGCCCGCGCGCATGAAGCCGACGGATGATCCCGAAATTCAGGCAGGGAACTGACGCCAGATGCTCAACAGCGGATACATCTTGACGGCGGACGAAATGCGGAAAGCCGAACGAGCGGTATTCGATAACGGGACCACAGTGGATCGGTTGATGTACCTCGCAGGAACATCTGCAGCCCAGCAAATCTGGAGAATATCTGGTCACATGCCGACACTGGTCGCCTGCGGCCCCGGCAATAATGGCGGGGATGGCTATGTGATTGCTCAGTGGCTGCTGGAAAAAGGGGTCGAGGTCCGTGTTGCCGCCAACGGAGATCCCATCACCGATGCCGCCAGAAACTCCAGGACCGCATGGCAGGGAGAAACTGTCGCACTGGATCAGGCGGTGCCGGCGGTACAATTTGTGGATTGCCTTTTCGGGACCGGACTTACCCGGCCTTTGGAGGGGCTGCTGTTACAAAATCTCCACAGGCTTGCCCTTCGCGCAAACCGTCGATTTGCGATCGATCTGCCAAGCGGGGTGCACAGTGATAATGGCGAAACTCTGAGCGACATCCCGCAATTTGATCACACACTTGCCCTTGGTGCCTACAAGCCATCGCATTTTCTGGAACCATCCCGCGGTTATATGGGGCATGTGTCCGGGATCGATATTGGCATCCGGGCAAGATCTGACTTCTCCGTCATCCAACGTCCACAAATCAGCAAACCGGCCACGAGTGATCACAAATATTCCCGGGGGCTGGTCGCAATAGTTGCGGGAAAAATGTCTGGTGCGGCTCAGCTCGCCGCGCTGGCGGCGCAAGCGTCCGGCGCAGGCTATGTCAAGATTTTCGCACAGACCGATATCGTTCCGCCTCACCACAGCATTGTTGTTGAGCGATTTGATACCGGAGAACAGTTGGGCCAATTATTGTCTGATCCAAGGATATCTGCGGTGGTGGTTGGTCCCGGGCTCGGCCGTGACCGGGATCCCCGAAAATTGCTTTCCGAAACGCTGAAAGCCGCTGCGCCGCTTGTTGTCGATGCCGATGCGCTGATGCTTATGGGCAAGGATGCAACTTCTCTGATTGCATCACGCTCGGGTCAAACCGTTTTGACCCCGCATATGGGAGAGTTTGCAGCAATGAGGAATGACGGAGATCGTTTCCGGATGGACGAGCTGCGCAGAATGGCAGGCAAAACCCATGCGATCATGCTGTTGAAGGGACCCGACACCATGATTGCCAATGAACAGGGCAAGGTAGCCATCAGCGATGCCAGATGCAGCTGGCTGTCAACAGCCGGCACCGGCGATGTCCTCAGCGGCATCATTGCGACGCGTCTTTCTGGCAATGAAAACGCTTTTGTTGCGGCCTGCGCCGCTCAATGGCTGCATACGCGGGCGGCGCAGCTGGCCGGTCCGGCCTTTTCTCCTGAAGGGCTGGTCGATCAGTTGCCACAAGCTCTGGCAGAATGCCTGTGACCGACAAAAACGGACCGGATTCCGGGCGTATTGTTCGTGTCGCTGCAAAGGGAGACGGTATCACTGCCGATGGCCGGCATGTCGCTTACTCTGCCCCAGGGGACGTGCTCAATACGGATGGCGGATTGACCCGCGGACCGCATTACCGGGACCCGCCTTGCCGGCATTTTCAGGAATGCGGGGGTTGTACGCTTCAACATCTCGATGAGGAAAGCTACGCCGAATTTGTAACCGGGCGCGTAAAATATGCGCTCGAAGGGCAGGGAATTGTCGCCGACGAGATTTTTCCGCCCCGGATTTCCGCCAGAAAGAGCCGGATCAGGGCCAGTCTCCGGGCGACGCGGATCGGAGCGGTTCTCAAGCTGGGGTTCAGCGGCAGCGGCAGTCACCGGATTGTGGATCTGCAGCAATGTGAAATTCTGCGGCCGGAACTGTTCGCCGTGCTGCAACCTTTGCGTGAGTGGCTGCAACCGCTGGCCCGCCGCAAACATGACCTCAATCTGGAGTTGACGCTGGTGGACCAGGGAGTCGATCTTCTGATCCGGAATTTCGAACCGGAGACTTTGCAACAGCGCGAATCGCTGGCGGACTTCGCGAGGGAAAACGCCCTTGCACGTCTCTCGGTGGATGGCGGTATCGGACCGGAAACCCAGTGGGAACCGGAACCGGCGACAATAACACTTGGTGGCGTTCCGGTGTCCTTTCCTCACGGCGGATTCCTGCAACCCACTCTGGACGGCAGAGAGATGCTTGTTTCCATAGCTGATGAGGTCGTTTCTGAATCCCGACTGGTTGCGGATCTGTTTGCAGGCCTTGGAACATTTGCTTTGGGTTTGTCCGAAGGTCGCAAAATCTACGCGGCGGAGGGTTCGCGCGATGCGATAGCGGCGTTGAAAGTTGTCGCGAACACCAGCAAACGTGAAATATTCACGGAGCATCGAGATCTGTATCGGCGACCATTAAGCGTGGAGGAACTTAATCGCTTTGATGCCGTAATCCTCGACCCCCCGAGAGCCGGTGCCCGTGATCAGATCGACCAGCTTGCAAAGTCTGACGTAAAGCGAATCTGCTATATCAGTTGCAATCCGGCGAGTTTTGCACGGGATGCCAAAACCCTTTGCAATGCGGGATACGCCCTGGAAAAAGTTTGGCCAGCGGGCCAATTTCTCTGGTCCACACATGTGGAACTGGTCAGCCAGTTTTCGAAATCCGGTTAATCTTTCCAGTTCACTCCCGGCATCTCGGAACGATTGACGTTGAGTTCAAAAACATCCGCCCGGGAATAATGTCCATCGGTATCCAGAGCCGCCTTTGCTTCCCGCCCGGCCTGCAGATCGATTTCCGCTGACAGGATCATATCCCTGTCTTCGGCACTTGCCAGAACAGATCCGTCCGGTGCGATGATCATGCTGCCGCCAAACTGCAATTGCTGGTCCGGAATTTCTGCAATCAGCGACTGGGCTTCGGCATCGCCACCGACCGCCTTCAGACCGTCCAGCAAATCATCCCTGTGCAACAAGGTTCCAGCTGCCAAGACATGGCACCCGCCTTCAAAGGCATAATGGCGCGAGGCGATTGCATAGGTTTCCCTGACCGTTGGCCAGGTGGACACATGCACGTCTTCCCCCAGATTATGCATCGCCGCCCGGGCCAGAGGCATCCAGTGTTCCCAGCAAATCAGGCTGCCTATCTTGCCCCACGGGGCGTCGTGCACATTGAGTGTGGAGCCATCCCCGCGATTCCAGATCAATCGTTCACCGTGCGTCGGAACCAGCTTGCGATGATCAAGTGGCTTTGCATTCGGTCGGAAAAGCAGCTGATTATTGTAGAGACTGGATCGGACACGCTCGTGCACTCCGACGGAGACGCAGATATTGTGCTGATCCACCAGATCCTGCAACGGCGCCAGACGTTCGTCACCAGCGATAACGGCCTGTTCCATAAGGATCCTGTGCAGCGCCTTGGTACCGGGGTGATCCCAGAGCGCCGCGCCCGGGGCTTCATCCAGCCATATCGGGTAGCCGCCCAGAAAATTTTCCCCAAAGGCCACGATTTCCGCACCGGATTTTGCAGCGTCCCGGACATGTTCGCAAAGCCGCGTGATCCCGTTGTCGACAGATAACGGGACGGGGGACGACTGGACAATGGTTGCGGTCAGCAATTGGGGCATTCAGATCCTAATGAAAAACCGCCACTCCGGCGTGTACAATCATCGCGATAAGGCAAAGGCTGGATAATACAAAGACCAAAAACCGGTATTTTACCCGATTGACTGTTGCCTGGATCAGGCTGTGGAGGACACGCAGACCGACATAGGCCCAGGCCAAAATCAGGTTCAGACCGTCACCCTGACCCACAAGCGCCAACACAATGCAAACGGCATAAAACAACGTCGGTTCTGCCAGGAGATGGTTGTAATTATGTGACTTCCACTGGATTTCTGGGGGCAACACATCGTCCAGACTTCCGCCGGTACCACCAGTCAGGTTGTCGACGTCAACCTTCGCCTTGCTCATCGCGGGCAGGCGAGTGACGTACATCCAGAGCCACATGATCATGGTCCACGCCATCAAGGCGACAAGAGGCTGCAACACGGGACTGTTGTCCATGGAAAATCCTTTCGGGAAAAAATCAGACTATGGTGGTGAAAAAGGCGTTGATCGCCATCATCATCAGACAGATTGTCGACGCCAGAAAAAGCAAGAAGCGGACATTGACGAGATTGACCGTTGCCTGCCAGATGCTGTGTGCAATGCGTAGCACCACATAAGCCCAGGCGAGCCACAGGTTCAGGCCTTGGCCCGCACCGGCCAGCGCCAGTATCACAACGGTTGCATAAAACAGCGTCGGCTGTTCCATCAAATGAGTGTAGTTGTGGGACTTCCACGCAACCTTGTCCGGCATAGCAGGGTCGATATCCGGCCCCCGGCCACCCGGCTTCTCGGTAATATCAATACCCATTTTTTTGGCAGCCGGCAGACGTGTCCCTGCCATCCAGAACAACATCACAAGTGACCAGATCACCAGCAAAGCCGCCGGTGCAAGAATTGCGGTGCTCATATCAACCTCCCCTTGACCGGGAAATCCTGCGCCACCACAGGTCAATTGTCAAATGCAACCTAAATGAAGTCAACCCGTCGGAAAGGAAACCACGTTCTGGCGATCCGCCAGATCCAGATTGTCGCCGACATAAGCGCTGGCCATCGGTTCGTCTGCAACCTCATATTCATCAAGCGATCCGAACCCGTTGAACTTCGTCCGCATTGCCGCACCATAGGCTCCCAGCATACCAATCTCGATATAGTCGCCAGCAGCAACAGTGCCGGGGAGCACAAACGGTCCCGGCATATGATCCATGTCATCACAGGTGGGGCCATAAAAGCCAAATTCGGTATCCGCGGCCGCGATTGCGTTCTCTCCGAGCATCCGGACTGGAAACCGCCAACCAATATGTGCGGCATCAAAGAGTGTCCCGTAGGCGCCATCATTGATGTAAAGTTCGTTATCACGCCGCTGCTCAACCTTCACGACAAGAGAATTATACTCAGCCGCCAAAGCGCGACCGGGTTCGCACCAGAGTTCAGCCGAATAACTGATCGGCAAATCCTCAAAAGTCCGGTCAATCGCGTGGAAATAGTGGTTGAGCGACGTGGGAACCATGTCTGGATAAATGCTTGGGAATCCCCCGCCAACATCGACAATATCGACCGTCACCGAGGCGTTCACAATTGCCGTCCGCACACGCTCCAGCGCGTGGACATAGGCCAGCGGCGTCATGGTTTGGCTGCCCACGTGGAAACAGATCCCCAGTGCATCCGCGGTCTGGCGTGTGCACTGCAGCAGCTCAACAGAATCGTCAGCCTCGATACCGAATTTGGCGGCGAGACTAATTTGGGCGAATTCCGAGGGAACCTTGATCCGCACACAAAGGGTCAGATCACTCGCTTCATCGGTTGCGCGCCTGATTTTCTCCAGTTCTTCGAGGCTGTCCAGCGCGAAGACACGAACCCCGTGCTGATGATAGGCTTCGCGGATAACCGCTTCGGATTTGATCGGATGCATGAAACACTGAACAGCTTCGGGCAATACTCTGGCAACCAGACGCACTTCATCGATCGAGGCGACATCAAAATGCGTGACGCCTTCATCGAACAGCAATTGCAGCAACTCAGGGGCAGGATTCGCCTTGACCGCGTAAAGCGATTTGCCGGGAAATTGCCGGATAAAATAGCGAGCCGCGCGCCGTGCAGCATGCGGGCGCTTCAGCAAAACCGGGTTTTCGGGACGTAGAGCTTCGGTCAGCTCCTGCGCATCATGGAAATTGTGCAACTCAAGGGACCCCCTAAAAGAATGTGATCAATTGAGCTGCCTTGCGGAATCACAAGTGCCATGGGGCAGCAGTGCGCGGCTATATGGCGCGTTTCCGCTTCTGTAAAGACCCATTGTAAACTGGATTCTAACTCAGCCGGTCCCGGAATGTGGACCAGTCAAATTCCTTCACACAACGCAAGTCATCTGTCTCGCTGTTCCAGATCCAGATCGAGGGCAGTGGCACACCGTTAAATGTGCTGGTTTTGACCATGGAATAATGGGCTTGATCCAGAAATGCGATACGCCCGCCCACTTGCGGGGGTTCCGGCAGCACATAGTCTCCAATAATATCGCCGGCCAGGCAACTGGGCCCGCCCAGACGGATCTGCTGACCTTCGCGCAATTCTCCGAGCATTGCCGGACGATAAGGTGCCTCAATCACGTCGGGCATATGACAGGTGGCCGAGATATCCGTAATCCCGACCGGCATGTCATTTTCAAAAACATCCAAAATCTCGCCAACCAGAATGCCGGCATCAAGAGCCACCGCTTCGCCCGGTTCCAATATGATCTCGCACCCGGTGGCATCAGCGGCAAAATCAAGGAATTCGATCAGTTCCTCCCGCTGATAGTCCGCCCGTGTGATATGGTGGCCGCCCCCGAAATTGAACCATTTCAGACCGTCCAGGTGGTTTTCGATAAGTGGCGTGATCGCTTCCCAGGTTCGGTAAAGCGGCTCAAAATCCTGTTCGCACAAGGTGTGGAAATGAATCCCGTCAACCGCTTCGAAATGCGCGTCAGTCAACTGATTAACCGGGAAACCCAAGCGACTGTGCGGCTGGCATGGATCATATTTCGCAACTTCACCCTCGGCATGCAGCGGGTTGATACGCAATCCGATATCAAACTGTTCGCCACCATCACGAAGACCTCGGATGGCCGCAGAATGCAGGGCGATCTGTCCCGGTGTATTGAAAATGATGTGATCGGACATCGCGGCGATTTCAGCCAGTTCCGACGCCTTGAATGCCGGGGAATAAGTCGCAACCTCGCCATCATATTTGTCAAAGGCCAGTCGGGCCTCCCAAAGACCGGATGCGCAAACACCATCGAGATATTCATCAATCAACGGTGCGAATTCCCACATTGAAAAGGCTTTCAGCGCGCAGAGAATCTTTGCGCCCGACTGATGCTTGACGTCTGCGAGAATCTCGAGATTGGCACGCAATCTGACTTCATCAATCACGAACGCCGGGGTCGGTACCCGCGAAAGGTCAAAATGTGCGAAAGCGCCCGGGTCACCGGCTTTCGTCTGCATCAGAAGTCCAGCGGAGCGTCGAGCTGCTCGACTTTCCAGGGCAGTCCATGTGCGTTGAGCATGTCCATGAACGGATCCGGATCAAACTGTTCCATGTTGAACACGCCATCACCCCGCCACTTGTTGGACAGCATCAGCGCGGATCCGATCATCGCCGGGACACCGGTCGTATAGCTCACGCCCTGATTGCCCGTCTCCTGGAAAGCTGCCTCGTGGCTGCAGATGTTCTTGACATAAACGGTTTTCTGCTCGCCATTCTTCACCCCGGTTGCGATGACACCAATGTTGGTTTTTCCTTTGGTGGTTTCCCCAAGACTGGCCGGTTCCGGGAGAACCGCCTTGAGAAATTGTAGGGGAACAATTTTCTTTCCCTGATACTCGATTTCCTCGATCGAGGTCATGCCGACATTTTGCAGAACTTCGAGATGTGTCAGATAAGCATCACCAAAAGTCATCCAGAACCGAATTCTCCGGATTTCCGGGATATGCGTTTTCAGCGATTCAATCTCCTCATGATACATGAGGTACATGTTTTTCTCGCCAACTTCTTCAAAATCGAAGGCCTGTTTGTGAGACAGGGCAGGGGTTTCCACCCACTGCCCGTCTTCCCAGTGTCGCGCCGGAGCCGTAATCTCGCGAATATTGATTTCGGGATTGAAGTTGGTTGCAAAATGCTGCCCATGATCCCCGCCGTTACAGTCCAGTATGTCCAGCGTATCGATCCGGTCGAAATGGTGCTTCTTCAGCCAGCATGTGAAAACAGAGGTGACGCCGGGATCAAATCCTGAACCGAGAAGCGCCATAATGCCAGCCTCCTTGAAGCGCTCGTGATAGTCCCATTGCCATTTATATTCGAATTTCGCTTCATCGCGCGGTTCGTAATTTGCGGTGTCCAGATAATCCGTCTTTGTTGCGAGGCAGGCGTCCATGATCGGCAGGTCTTGGTACGGCAAAGCCAGATTCACCACGAGATCCGGACCGGACTTTTCGATTAGCGCGACCGTAGCCGGAACATCATCCGCATCGAGTTGCTCGACAGAGATATCAACATCGGTGCGCTTTTTCACCGACAGGGCAATTGATTCACATTTCTCGAGCGTGCGACTTGCCAAAAGAATGTCAGAAAAGGGGCCGCTGCCGTCAGCAATCTGCTGTGCCATTTTATGCACCGCCACGGAGCTCACTCCGCCCGCGCCAATAACCAGAACCTTGCTCATCAAATGCCCTCAATATGCTGGAGATATCTGTGGCCCGCATATAGAATGACTCCATGACAGAGCAATCCCTTTTGAACCCGGACCGAAAACCAACCCTCGCGGGTGTCGAACGGGCTGCCGAAAAAATTTCCGCGATTTTGCCCCGCACGCCCCTATTACCACTCGAGATCGACGGTCAGATCATCTGGTGCAAAGCGGAACCTCTCCAGCCCATAGGTGCCTTCAAGATCCGGGGCGGCTGGCACCGACTGACGGATCTGGATGAGATGCAACGACGCAGCGGCGTTGTCGCCTTTTCCAGCGGAAATCATGCGCAAGGGGTGGCATGGGCTGCAAAAAAACTGGGGATCCCGGCAACAATCGTGATGCCGGAAGATGCACCCGCAACAAAGATGGCCAACACCCGGGCACTGGGAGCGAGCGTGGTCACTTATGACCGAATGACGGGATCGCGTGAGCAACTCGCGGAGGAACTCGCCGCCAAAACCGGAGCAACGGTTGTACCAAGCTTCGATGATCCCTGGATAGTCGAGGGGCAGGGCAGTTGTGGAATCGAGCTACGGGAACAGATAATCGAGCAAACCGGCAATGCTCCGGACCAGATCGTGGCCTGTTGTGGCGGTGGCGGGCTGGCCGCGGGCATCGCGCTGTCCAATCCCGACAGCGAGGTCATGGTCGCTGAGCCGGAAGGCTGGGACGACATGCGCCGGTCACTCGAACTCGGCCGGATTGTGCCAGTCGAAGATAATCCGCCAGCGACAAGATGCGATGCATTGCAAACACTCGAAGTTGCACCGATCACTTTTGACATCCTTGCGAGGCGGGGCGTGACAGGTGTTGCGATTACCCCGCGAGAAGTGGAACACGCCATGCGACTTGCCTTCGAACGCCTGCATCTGTGCGTGGAACCTGGTGGTGCGGTCGCGCTGGCAGCAATCGTTTCGGGTAAAGTCTCGGCCACACCGGAAACCGTAGTGACATTGTCCGGCGGAAATGTTGATCGACAGCTCTTCGCTGAAATTCTGACCGGGTGATCAGGCCGCCCGTTGCAATTCCATTCGGCTCCAGATTTCCACGAGCGCTTTGGTCAATTCGACCATCATTTCTTCGCTGTGCACCGGGCCAGGCGTAAACCGCAAACGCTCTGTTCCCCGCGGAACGGTCGGATAGTTGATCGGTTGCACGTAGACCCCATATTCGGCCAGCAGGATGTCGCTGACTTTCTTGGCCTTGACTGGATCGCCCACTAGCAGCGGCACGATGTGCGTCGTTGAATCCATCACGGGAAGCCCGTTTTCGGAAAACAGGGATTTCAGTTTTTCCGCAGCTTTCTGCTGACCTTCGCGTTCGGCGCAGGATTGTTTCAAATGGCGGACACTGGCCAGCGCGCCGGCAACAAGAACCGGTGACAGGCTGGTGGTAAAAATGAATCCCGGAGCATAGGAACGGATCACGTCGATAATCTTCTGATCGGCCGTGATATAGCCGCCCATGACTCCGACCGCCTTTGCCAGCGTTCCTTCGATAATCGTAATCCGGTCAGCCGCGCCGTCACGTTCAGAGATACCGCCGCCATGCTCGCCATACATTCCGACAGCATGGACTTCATCGCAATAGGTGAGGGCGTTATATTTGTCGGCCAGATCGCAGATCGCATGCAAAGGTGCGACATCGCCATCCATGGAATAGATGCTTTCGAAAGCGACCAGCTTGGGCGTATCCTGATCTTCTGCCGCCAGCAATTCTTCCAGATGTTCCAGATCATTGTGGCGGAACACGCGTTTCTCGCAGCCGCTGTTTTTTATTCCGGCAATCATCGATGCATGGTTAAGTTCGTCAGAAAAGATGACGCATCCAGGCAGGATTTTCGTGAGTGTCGACAGCGTTGCTTCGTTGGAAACGTAGCCTGATGTGAACAGCAATGCACCGGACTTGCCGTGCAAATCAGCCAGTTCCCGTTCCAGCTGGATATGATAGTGCGTATTGCCACCGATATTGCGGGTCCCCCCCGATCCGGCTCCTACATCGTGCAACGCTTCTTCCATTGCCTTGATTACATCGGGATGTTGTCCCATCGCCAGATAGTCATTTGAGCACCAGACGGTAACGGGCTTCGGGCCGTTGTGATGCGCGAAACAGCGGGCGTTGGGGAAAGTCCCCTTGTTGCGCAAAATATCGATGAAGACCCGGTAACGGCCTTCGGCATGGAGGCGATCAATCGCCTGGGAAAAAACCTTGTCGTAGTCCACTTTCAAACGTTCCCTGCTTCATTCTGTCCGTTCAGCGATCCTTGGAGCAAGGGCTTTAACGACCTTTTTCAGGAATTTCCAGCGCGAACGGCTCGCAATAAGCGCCGGTTTCAAAGTGCGTGAAACTCCTGCAGGCCGAATCCCTTTAGTGCGTTGTGATACGGTTCCAGTTCGTCCAGTTTACCGGTTGTCACAAACACCCCATTTTCCTTGCTTTCCGGCCATTTCCGGTCAGCAGAAAGATGCAGGATCCTGCGGGCGATACCAGCGGAACCATCGATAAATTGAATATCTCTGGACACCGAATTTTGTAATTCGGTTCCCACCAGCGGAAAATGTGTGCAGGCCAGAATGATGGTGTCGATCCGGTCACCATCTTCCTGAGAAAAGAGGCCCGCAAGTGCGCTCTGGATGATATCAGTATCCGGAAGATCACCCCGCAGTTTCTGCTCTGCAGCATATACCAGATCAGGTGCTCCGAACCTTATGAGTTTCTTGCCGACAGCGAATTCGGATGCAAGGCGGTCCACATAAGGTTGCCTGATAGTTGCTTCCGTACCCAAAAGCCCAATAGCTCCGGTCCTGGTCATTTCAGCAGCCGGTTTGACCGCGGGAACTGTACCGACAACAGGCACATCCAGAGCGGAACGCACGTAATCCAGCGCAATTGTAGAGGCCGTGTTACAGGCTATCGTCACAAGCCCTGGCTGGTATCGTTCAACGAGCCGGCCCAAAAGCGCGGGCACCCGAGCAGCCAGTTCGCGTTCCGATTTTTGCCCATAAGGCAGACCGGCATAATCCGCCGCATAAACGATCGGGGCGTTTGGTATCAGTTTCCGGCTTTCGCGCAGTACGGAAAGACCACCGATTCCGGTATCAAAAAAGAGCAATGGCTTGCTCATGACAGGTGATTGCGCTGACATGCACTCCCTCAATTTCTTCGGATCGACCGCAACTAACAAAGCAGCGCCCGCATCAGATGGTCGATATTACCCGTTTTTACACAGCAAAACACTTGCTCGTTCAAGCTGTTAACGATAGCGCCTGAAAACAGAAGGGGAAGACTTGAGATGCTGCCCATGTGGATTGAACCTGTTCTGGCGGTTCTGACCGGCTATTTGCTCGGTTCAATCCCCTTTGGTTTGCTCCTGACACGACTGACCGGGGGCGGGGATATTCGCAGCATCGGCTCTGGCAATATAGGCGCCACCAATGTTTTGCGAACCGGGAACAAGGCCGTAGCGGCACTGACACTTTTGCTTGATATCGGAAAGGGTGCTGTGGCCGTTCTGCTCGCCAACCAGTTTTCCGAGGCCTGGGGCATTTTGGCTGGCATGGGGGCATTTCTCGGCCATCTCTATCCGGTGTGGCTCCGGTTTGACGGAGGAAAAGGTGTGGCAACCCTGCTGGGCATCGTTACCGCCATCAATCCGATACTCGGCGCCGTTTTCGCGGTGGTCTGGATTGGCTCATTGGTCATATGGCGCTTCTCGTCGCTGGGCGGCATGCTTGCCGCCATGTCTACTCCCATAACGGCAGTTTTCCTTGGGAAATATACTCTGATCCCCATGTTTATCGGCTTTGCCCTGCTCGTCTTGTGGAAACATCGCTCCAACATCGAACGATTGATGGCTGGCGAAGAGCCAAAGGTGGGAGCGTCCAGCAAGACATGAATATGGATGTGGAGTCTGGAGAACCGTTCGATCGGCTGCGACTGATACGATCAAGCAATGTCGGTCCGGTCAGCTATTATCGCTTGTTGAAGGAATTTGGCACAGCAAAACGAGCTCTGGAAGCCTTGCCTGATCTTGCCAGAGGCGGGGGACGCCGGCGTCCGGAAATTGCTTCCGCAGAGACTGTCGCACGAGAAATCGAGTCGGTTCAACAAGTGGGTGGCAAGTACTTGTTTCATGATGACCCTGATTATCCAGCCATCTTGTCAGAGCTTCGCAATGCGCCACCGGTATTGATTTGGCGTGGCAACATCTCTCTCCTTCAGAATCCGTCGGTTGCTGTGGTCGGAGCTCGCAACGCGTCCGCTGCCTCGCGATCTTTTGCGCGACAGTTGGCGAATGAGCTTTCGGAACAGGGAATGACCGTCGTATCCGGACTGGCCCGGGGGATTGATACCGCGGCCCATGAGGGTTCGATTCAGCACGGCCCGGTTGCCGTAATTGCAGGTGGTACCGACGTTTACTTTCCTCCAGAAAATCAGGCCTTGCAGGAGCGGATTGCGGAAACCGGCTTGCTGTTGAGCGAACAACCGCCGGGGACCGAACCTCATGCGAGGCATTTTCCTTTTCGCAACCGGATCATCGCCGGGCTGGCCACCGGTGCCCTGGTGATCGAGGCTGCACCCAGATCCGGTTCACTCATTACGGCGCGACTTGCGGCAGAATCGGGAAGACAGGTGATGGCCGTTCCCGGTTCGCCAATGGACCCCCGGTCACAGGGTTGCAACAGCCTGATCAGAGAGGGAGCGTCACTGATACAATCGGCAGAAGATGTGCTGGAATTGATCAGACCAATCGATGAGCGCATGTCCCGACCGATGCCGTCAGAACCCCAATCTCGGACCAAACCCGCAGCAAGCCCGATAGATCGACCTCTCGTCGCGACAAATCGGCAAGACCAGGAAGCGAAAATCATTGATCTCCTGAGCGCTACACCCGTCACAGTTGATGAACTGATCCGGCAATCCCATTTGGATCCGTCGGACATTCAGTTGATTTTGCTGGAACTTGAACTGGCTGGCAAACTTACCCGCAGTGCCGGAGCGCGGGTTGCGCTATCGCGATTGCACTAAACCTTTCGGAGTTTTTTTTGCCAGTTCCGACATCAAGCCCTTGACGAATTCCAATTCCCTGTCACAGCCTCGCGCGTATACGTGAGAGAAACGAAAACGGACCTTATGCAACTAGTCATTGTCGAATCACCCGCCAAAGCCAAGACCATCGAAAAATATCTCGGATCCGATTTCAAGGTTCTGGCATCTTATGGTCATATCCGCGATTTGCCGCCCAAAGATGGTTCGGTGGATCCGGATGATGGCTTTTCGATGATCTGGCAGCCTTATTCTGACAAGACCAAACAGCTCAAGGCCATTACGGACGAATCAAAAAAGGCCACACGCCTTATTCTCGCTACCGACCCTGACCGTGAGGGGGAAGCGATCAGCTGGCACGTTCAGGAAGTCCTCAAGAAGCGGAAAGCCCTTCCGGAAAAAGTCGACCGGGTCACGTTCAATGCGATCACCAAGGCCGCCGTGACTGAAGCCATGGGTCAGCCACGTGCGCTCGATGACGACCTGATTGATGCCTATCGGGCGCGGCGGGCCCTCGATTATCTGGTCGGCTTCACACTTTCTCCTGTCTTGTGGCGCAAGCTGCCGGGAGCCAAGTCTGCCGGGCGTGTACAATCGGTTGCGCTAAAGCTGATTGTTGAACGCGAGCGCGAAATCGAAGCCTTCAATCCCGAAGAATACTGGTCCGTTGCCGCCCAGATGGAGCAGGCAGGTCAGGCATTCGAAGCCAGACTGACCATCCATCAGGGCGAGAAGCTCGGCAAAATGGACCTCGCTTCCGAAGAACAGGCCAACGTCGCGAAAACCGCGGTCGAGCAAGGTCTGTTTACTGTTGAGACGGTTGAGACCAAACCGCTCACCCGCAATCCGCCACCACCATTTACAACCTCCACCCTGCAACAGGAAGCCGCCCGCAAGCTGGGATATTCCGCCAGTCATACCATGCGGATCGCGCAACAACTCTACGAAGACGGCGCGATTACCTACATGCGTACCGATGGCGTGCAAATGGACGGCAGCGCCATTTCTGCTGCCCGCAAGGCCATTTCCGATCGATATGATGCCAGCTATGTTCCGGACAAGCCGAGGATTTACAAATCGAAGGCCAAAAATGCGCAGGAAGCGCATGAAGCCATCCGCCCAACCAATTTCACGCGGGACACAGTTGGCAGCGGTGATCATGCAAAACTGTACAGCCTGATATTGAAGCGGGCCATGGCCAGCCAGATGGCAGCTGCCCGGCTTGAACGAACCACCGTGGACATGCTCGATGGTACCGGTCAAACCGGATTGCGGGCCACGGGTCAGGTCGTAAAGTTCCCTGGATTTCTTGCTCTTTATGAAGAAGGCCGCGATGACAAGAGGGACGAAGATGGCGGTCTTCTGCCGGCGATCAGCAAAGGCGACAGCCCGGCGAAGAAATCCGTCGAAGCCAGCCAGCACTTCACGCAACCACCGCCGCGCTACAGCGAAGCAAGCCTCGTCAAGAAGATGGAGGAACTTGGCATCGGTCGTCCCTCCACCTACGCCTCGATCATCAAGACGCTGAAAGATCGCGCCTATGTCCGGATCGAAAAAAACCGGTTCTTTGCGGAAGAAAGCGGGCGGTTGCTGACCGGTTTTCTGGAGCGCTTTTTCGACCGCTACGTCGCCTATGACTATACGGCGGGACTCGAAGAAGAGCTTGATGATGTCAGCGGTGGGCGCGCAGAGTGGCAGAAAATTCTCGAAGCATTCTGGCACGATTTCAAACCGAAAACCGCTGAAGTGATGGAGAAGCTGCCTTCGGACGTGACGGCAGAACTCGACAAATTTCTGGAACCCTATCTTTTTCCGAAAAAAGAAGATGGCAGCGATCCACGACTGTGCCCGCGGTGCAAGGAGGGCAAACTCGCGCTTCGTGGCGGACGTTTCGGCGCCTTCGTTGCCTGTTCCAATTACCCAGAATGCAAGTTTACCCGACGTTTTGCGCAAGGTGGCGGCGCTGATGCCGGAGAAGATGAGGGGCCACAGGAGCTCGGAATCGATCCGGACACCGATGAAAAAGTGACCAAGATGGTGGGTCGCTTTGGCCCTTATGTTCAACGCGGCGAAGGCAAGGAAGCCAAGCGTTCATCGATACCAAAAGATGTGCCGCAGGAAGATTTTGGTCTGGAGTGGGCTCTGAAACTGCTGTCACTTCCAAGAGAAGTGGGCAAGCACCCTGAATCGGGGGAGATCGTCACCGCACAGATTGGACGCTATGGACCCTATCTCAGCCATAACGGGTCTTCTGCCCGGCTCGAGAACACCATGGAGGTGTTTGAGATCGGCATGAATGCCGCGGTTGCCAAACTGGCCGATGCAGCGAAAAACGGCAAAGGCAGGGGGCGAGGCCGCCAGGAGCCGCTCAAGATCCTCGGCAAGCATCCGCGAACGGAAGAAGAAATCAAGCTGATGGACGGCAGATACGGGCCCTATGTGACTGACGGAACCACCAATGCCTCTCTGCCCAAGACTGTCGACAAGGACGAACTGACGCTGGAAGAAGCCGCGCAGCTGATTGATGACCGCGCCGCAAAAGGACCAGCGAAGAAGCGCCGGAAGAAAGCCGCACCGAAGAAAAAGGCTGCTGCAAAAAAGAAGCCTGCAGCCAAGAAAAAACCGGCGACAAAAAAGAAGGCCGCTGCAAAATCTGAAAGCTGAAACGGTCGCCCTGTGGTCTGAGCCGGTCTATTTGACCCAATCCAGGCCCATGTCTTCGTAAACGCCCTTGTCTTCGTCCCAGTTGGCGCTGACTTTGACGTGCAAATACAGATGCACCTTGCGCCCGAGAATATTGGACAGCTCGGCCCGCGCTTTGGCGCCAATATCCTTGATCTGATGCCCGCCCTTGCCCAGAACAATGGCCTTCTGGCTGGGCTTTTCCACCAGAATTTGCTGGTGAATTTCCAGCGATCCGTCGGCACGATCCTTGTATTGCTCCATGGCGATGGCAATCGCATAAGGCAGTTCGGCATGGAGTTGACGGAATACCTGTTCACGCGTGATTTCCGCAGCCAGCAGCCGCTCGCTCACATCGGACACCTGGTCTTCCGGAAAATGCCACGGCCCCTCCGGCATCGCTTCGACCAGATACTCGCGCAATTCCGGCAGTCCATCGCCCGTCTTCGCACTCACGAAAAAGGTCTCTTCAAACTCCGCCAGCTCGTTCAGACGCGAGGCGTGATTGAGCAGCTTGTCCTTTGCCGCAATATCTACTTTGTTGAGCACCAGGATTTTCCGCTCCTTCCGGTGGTGCATGCGCTCGACAATCGATGTGACTTTCGGTCCCAGTCCGGCACGGGCATCCACCAGCAAAACCAGGATATCGGCATCCTCTGCGCCTTCCCAGGCAGCAGACACCATAGCTCGGTCAAGCCTCCGGCGTGGTTCGAATATGCCCGGCGTGTCCACCAGCAGGAGCTGCGTCTCTTCTGCAATCGCAATGCCAAGCAGGCGGGTTCTGGTGGTCTGTGGTTTGGAACTGGTAATAGCCACTTTCTGACCAACCAGAGCGTTGATGATTGTCGACTTTCCGGCATTGGGTGCACCGATAAGCGCCACTACCCCACATTTTTTGGTCATGCGTAGGTCTCCAGAAATAATCGGGCAGCATCCGTTTCCGCGGTCTGTATCGAAGAGCTTGTTGACTCGACGGAGCCGACATTGGCTACCGAGACCTGAACCTTGAATCTCAGATCATGATGCGGTCCGGTTTTTTCGATCAATTCATATATCGGCATTTTGCGTTTGTGGGCAGCGGCCCATTCCTGCAACGCCGATTTGGGGTGCTGCACATCCTTGTCCATGCCGGATATCCGGCTGTCCCAGTATTTCAAAATGAACGCCTGGGCCGAGTCCATACCGTGATCGAGAAACACTGCGCCGATTAACGATTCCATCACGTCCCCCAGCACCTTTATGCTGTTACGTGCGCCATCATCCCGCGCCTGCTTGCCGAGGCGGATGTGTGAATTCACCTGCAGGGAGCCGGCAACCTCTCCGCAAGTTTTCCCGGACACCAGGCCGTTGAGCCGCTGAGACAACCTGCCTTCAGGTTCATTCGGGAATTGCGAGTACAACTCCGCGGCGATGGTCAGGCCGAGCACTCGGTCACCCAGAAATTCCAGGCGCTGATAGTCTTTTTCGCCAAAACTGCCGTGCGTAACCGCCCGGACATAGAGGCGGATATCGCCGGGTGCTTTCCCGACAATCTGCGTTATCCAGTTCCGAAAGTCCGTGTTGCTCAAAAGTCCTCTCCAATCCGTTCCCACCGCGCGGCCGGAAACCAGGAAACCGGATTTAGCAGTTCTGCAGATCCGTCTGTAGAAAACACCGAAACCAGAGCCCGCCCAACCAGATTTTCCTGAGGGACCATGCCGATGGCCTGACCTTCCTGGGCAGGCCAGCGACTGTCTGCACTGCGATCCCGATTATCACCCATCAGAAACATGTGACCATCCGGAACGACAAACGGTCCCCGATCATCCCCGTCAGAGTTTTCGTCCAGATCGAGTATCCGGTAAGACCGGCCATTGGGCAGAGTTTCCTCAAACTGAGGATAGCGGCAAATCGCATTGCCTTCACCGTCTGATGTTTCAAATGATTCCCTGTAACAGGGGCTGTTTGGCGTGATTGCATGGACAAAAGGTTCAATCTCGGTTCGCTCCACGGCCTTTCCGTTGATGGATACCAGTCCATCTGAAACCTCGACAATATCGCCAGGCAATCCGACTACGCGCTTGATATAGTCTTCCTTCGCATTGGGTGGCGCCTTGAATACTACCACATCTCCCGGGGTTGGGGGATTGGGAAGGAGCCGTCCGGGAATTATCGGGGCGCTGTAGGGCATGCTGTACTTTGAGAACCCGTAAGGCCATTTCGCAACGAGCAGAAAGTCACCGACCATCAGGCGCGGCTGCATCGATTCTGAAGGAATGTTGAAGGGTGCAACAACGAAGCTCCGGAGTACCAGCACAAAGAGCGCGAGCTTGAACAAAAAACCGACAAACTCGGCCGTTTCGGATTTCTGGTTTCCAGATTTTCTCATCGCGCCCCTTTGCTGACATTGCCCCGCGGGGTCAAGTGCCGAACAAGTCGCCCGATCGGTGGTTGGCAAAGGACAATTTGCGCTTGTGAGAAAGTCTTGCTGGCGATAGTGCCTAAGGCTCGATCAGCTTCCGGGTCCGACACAGAAGGAACAGAATTTGGCAGACTGGAACAGTATCAAAAACCAGCCCCGCAAAAGCCTCACCGCATTGTTCGATCAAGATACCGACCGCGTCGGGCAGTTCTCCTTTGAACAATCCGGCATATTGTTCGATTTCTCGAAGACACATCTTGATGGTGAGCTGATATCTGCTTTCCAAAAACTGTCCGAAGAATTGGCAGTATCCGATCGCATTCAGTCGCTGCTCGCTGGCGAAACGGTCAATCCCAGCGAGGGCAGGGCCGCCGAGCATAGCGCCGAACGGGGAATTGGTGATCCGGACAGCGTGCATATGGCGGGGCTTTTGCGATCCCGTATGGCGGGACTGATCAAGGCTATCGACGCCGGTGCCTTGGGCGAGATCAGGCATGTCATTCATCTTGGGATTGGCGGATCGGCTCTGGGTCCGGAATTACTTTTGCAGACTTTGTCCCTTGGTGATGAAAAATACGAAACGGCAGTCGTGTCCAATATCGACGGGAGTGCGCTGGAGCCTGTACTGGAACGTTTTGAGGCCGCCAGGACCCTTCTGGTCATTGCGTCCAAGAGCTTCACAACGGCGGAAACACTGCTGAACGCACAGTCGGTAATGGACTGGATGCGGGAAGAGGGCGAATCCGATCCCTTCGGGCGGATTGTCGCCCTGACCGCCAAACCGGACAAAGCCGTCGAATGGGGCATTGATGAAAGCCGGATCCTGCCATTTTCCGAGACCATCGGAGGACGCTATTCGCTCTGGTCATCCATCGGATTCAGTGTGGCCCTGACGGTCGGATTTGAGGTGTTTGAAGATCTGCTCGCCGGTGCGGCGGAAATGGACCGGCATTTTGCCGACACGCCGCCTGAGCAGAATATTCCGGTGCTTGCTGCCTGGTGCGACCAGTTTTACGCCCAGGTACGGGAATATGAAACCCGGGCGGTGTTCGTTTATGACGAGCGTCTCGGCCTGCTTCCGGACTATCTTCAGCAGCTGGAAATGGAGAGCAATGGAAAGTCGGTAAAACTGAACGGTGAGCCCATTGATGGCCACAGCGGTTCGATTACCTGGGGCGGCGTCGGTACCGATGCACAGCATGCAGTGTTCCAGCTCCTGCATCAGGGAACACATGTGGTTCCGGTCGAATTTCTCGCGGTGATCGAACCCGGCCATTCACTGCAGGAAGCGCATCACAAGGGACTGTTGCTCAATTGTTTTGGCCAGGCCGCAGCCCTGATGGCAGGCAAGACGTCTGATGATCCCAATCGCAATTACCCTGGGGACAGGCCATCGACCACGATATTGCTGGACAGACTGGACGGCAAGACACTGGGTGCGCTGATCGCCTTTTACGAACACCGGACCTTCGTCAATGCGGCGATGCTGGAGATCAATCCGTTTGACCAGTTCGGAGTCGAACTCGGCAAAGAGATGGCCAATCAACTAATGTCCGGCGACGGTAACAAAATGGACCCTTCGACCGAACAATTGAAAAAGCGGGCCTTTCCGGCCTGACTATCAAGGAAAAAACATGTCAGAATCTGATTATGATCTCTTCGTCATTGGTGCCGGCTCCGGCGGCGTGCGCGCGGCGCGCGTTTCGGCATCCTATGGCGCGAAAGTCGCTGTAGCCGAGGAATACAGGGTCGGTGGCACCTGCGTCATCCGTGGCTGTGTGCCGAAAAAGCTCCTCGTTTACGGCTCCCATTTTTCCGAAGATCTGGAAGACGGCAAGAATTTTGGCTGGACCTGGGAAAATGCGCATTTTGACTGGACGAAATTGCGGGACCATGTGCTCGGCGATGTGGATCGTCTGAACAACGCCTATATGGACACGCTCAAAAATCATGATGTCGAAATGATACTGGAGCGCGCCGAAATAGCCGGACCCAACGAAATCAAACTGGCTTCGGGCAAGACCGTCACGGCCAAAACCATCCTGGTTGCAACCGGTGCCTGGCCGGATGTGCCCGAATTTCCGGGCAGTGAGTACATGCTCACATCCAATGAGATGTTTCATCTGGAAAAGCTCCCCGAAACAGTAATCATTTCCGGTGGTGGTTACATCGCCAATGAATTTGCCGGCATTTTCAACGGCCTTGGCAGTGAAGTTATCGTGGTCAACCGATCCGATGTCATTCTGCGGGGCTATGACGAAAGTCTGCGCGACCGGCTGCTGCAGATCGGCACCAGCAAGGGTATCACCTACAAGTTCAACTGCACATTCGACAAGATCGAGAAACGCGAAGATGGCGCACTCGATGTCTATATGGACGGCAGGGATCGCCCGGTTGTCGCCGATGTTGTTCTCGCCGCGACCGGGCGCCGGCCAAAGGTCGACGGCCTGGGGCTGGAAAATGCCGGCGTGGAAACCAACGAGAAGGGTGCGATCAAGGTTGATGAATACAGCCAGACCAATGTCGAAAGCATCTATGCCGTGGGCGATGTGACGGACCGGGTTCAGTTGACTCCGGTGGCGATCCGCGAAGGACAGGCCTTTGCTGACACCGTGTTTGGCGACAACCCGCGGACGGTGGATTATGACATGATTCCGTCCGCCGTCTTTTCTCAGCCACCCATTGCTTCGGTGGGCCTGACCGAAGGCGAAGCCCGTTCGCAATATGGCAACATCAAGGTCTATTCCTCGGATTTCCGGGCAATGCGTAATGTCTTTGCCGACCGCGCGGAACGCAGTCTGTACAAGATGATTGTCGAGGCCACGAGCGAGAAAATCCTGGGCCTCCACATGATCGGACCGGAAGCGCCCGAAATCCTGCAGGCAGCTGCCGTAGCGGTGAAGGCCGGACTGACCAAACAGGCCTTTGACGACACCGTCGCATTGCACCCCAGCATGTCGGAAGAACTTGTCCTGCTCAAATAGCAAGCCGCACTGGACAGTTTCAAATTGCAATGTAAACTCTCTCCAACATTTGGGAGAGGGTGAATGTCCAACATTGCGATGGTTTCGGGCGGATCGGGCTATATAGCCACTTACATCATTCAACAGCTGCTGGATGATGGCTGGACCGTGCACACGACTGTTCGCAATCTCGACCGAGAGGCCGAGGTACGACGCCGCTTTCCGGATGCAAACGACAAACTGAAGTTTTTTCAGGCCGATCTCACGCATGACGAAGGCTGGGCGGCCGCAATGGCGGGATGTACCCATGTGGTGCATGTTGCATCCCCCATCGTTGCGCAGACGCCGAAACATGAGAATGATCTCATCGTACCAGCGCGGGAAGGCGCATTACGCGCTCTGAAATATGCGAAAGAAGCCGGCGTAAAGCGTTTCGTGCACACATCCTCCATGGCCGCCGTGGCCTATGGTGTCGATGAAGGCACCCATGAATTTGACGAGAATGACTGGACCGACATCAATCATCCTGACGCCTATGCCTATGTGAAATCCAAGACCATTGCCGAACGGGCGGCACGCGACTGGATCGCGGACAAGGGGGAGGGGATGGAATATTGCTCGGTTAATCCCGGTATGGTCCTGGGGCCCGTGACCGACGGCGATTTCTCGGCTTCGGTTCTGGCCATTCAGCAATTGATGGACGGCAGTATCCCCATGGCCCCCGGCATAGCCTATCCCTTGGTCGACGTGCGCGATGTCGCCGATCTGCATGTCAAGGCGCTAACCGCACCGGACATCGACAATGATCGGTTCCTCGCAGCCGGACCGACGCTGACCTTCCTCGACATGGCCAATATCCTGCATCACATGCTCGGTGAAAAGGCCCGCAAGGCCCCAAGGAAAGGCATGCCCCGCTTTCTGGTCAATGTTCTCGCACTGTTCAACGCCGAGGTGCGGGGGATCAAGTCGGAACTGGGCAAGATCCGGATCGTCAAGGGAACCCATTCGCAGGACAAGCTGGGCTGGGAAATGCGTCCGGTCGAGGATACCATTGCCGACACTGCCAACAGCCTGATTGACCACGGCGTGGTCAAAGTCTGACCGTTTCCAAAGATACCATTTTCAATAGCAGCTAGCTATTGACGGGCGCGCCGCCCAAAGGATAAGCCGCGTGCAACTTAGCGCCTGCAGCCATGGGGGAATGATGTCAGACATTATCGCGCAACTCGAAGCAAAACGGGCCGAGGCCCATCTCGGCGGTGGTCAGAAGCGGATCGACGCCCAGCATGCCAAGGGCAAACTCACCGCTCGCGAACGTCTCGAAGTCCTGCTCGATGAAGGCTCGTTCGAAGAAATCGACATGTATGTCGAACATAATTGCGTCGATTTCGGCATGGAAGAAACCAAAATCCCCGGCGATGGTGTGGTCACCGGGTCGGGCACCATCAATGGCCGGCTGGTCTATGTGTTCAGCCAGGATTTTACCGTGTTCGGCGGATCTCTGTCCGAACGCCATGCCGAGAAAATCTGCAAGGTACTCGACAATGCGATGAAAGTCGGAGCGCCGGTTATCGGGCTCAATGACTCGGGTGGCGCGCGGATTCAGGAAGGTGTCGCCTCCCTGGGTGGCTATGCCGAGGTGTTCCAGCGCAATGTGCTGGCCAGCGGCGTCATCCCGCAGCTCAGCCTGATCATGGGACCATGCGCCGGTGGGGCAGTGTACTCGCCCGCCATGACTGCATCTTCATGGTGAAGGACAGCAGCTACATGTTCGTCACTGGCCCGGACGTCGTCAAGACTGTGACCAATGAGGTCGTGACGCAGGAAGAGCTGGGCGGGGCCGTGACCCATTCAACCAAGACCAGCGTCGCCGATGTTGCCTATGACAATGATATCGAAGCGCTGCTCGCGGCACGCGATTTCATCGACTTCATGCCGCTATCCAACCGCGAGGAAGTCCCCGAACGGCCAACGGCGGACCCGTGGGACCGGCTGGAGGAAAGCCTCGACACGCTGGTCCCGGCCAATGCCAACCAGCCCTATGACATGCACGAAGTGATCCGGAAAATGCTCGACGAGGGCGATTTCTTCGAGATCCAGCCCGGTCATGCCGGCAATATCATCTGCGGCTTTGGCCGGATGGAAGGCAGCACCGTGGGTGTGGTCGCCAATCAGCCGATGGTGCTGGCCGGCTGTCTCGACATCAACGCTTCAAAGAAGGCCGCGCGTTTCGTGCGTTACTGCGACGCGTTTGATATTCCGATTGTCACGCTGGTCGACGTGCCCGGCTTTCTGCCTGGCACCGATCAGGAGCACAATGGCATCATCAAACATGGCGCAAAACTGCTTTTTGCCTATGCCGAAGCGACCGTGCCCAAGATCACGATCATCACCCGAAAAGCCTATGGCGGGGCCTATGACGTCATGGCGTCAAAGCATTTGCGCGGTGATCTCAACTATGCCTGGCCGACCGCAGAAATCGCAGTGATGGGTGCGAAGGGCGCGGTCGAGATCATCTTTCGCGGCAAGACCGAAGAAGAGATAGCCGAGCGCACGGCTGAATATGAAGCGCGTTTCGCCAATCCCTTTATCGCGGCGCAAAAAGGCTTTGTGGATGAAGTGATCATGCCGCATTCCACGCGGCGTAGAGTGGCTCTGGGGCTGCGGAAGCTGCGGAACAAGCAGCTGGAGAATCCATGGAAGAAGCATGACAATATTCCGTTATGAGTATACAGTCGCCGAAAAAATTTCTGCTAAAGGTTAAACAATCACCGGACGACTTTTTTGTAATTCATTATTCCTGTCAGAGTCTCTTCGATGATAATCCCGGATTGTCACCGCGAATAACTTCAATTGCTGTAACCCAGTTTGCAACTGGACAAGCAATGAGTTTTTCCACGCACGCAATCGCTGAAGAGTTGCACATCGCTAAGGATGACGTTTTCGCTGAGTTCGACAGGGTCGAAAAGGAATTGTTGAAACGGTTTTACGATTTCGTGCAGAATTATCGAGGATCATATTGGATTCACTGGAACATGCGAAATTTGACATATGGATTCGAGCATCTGGAACATCGTGCTCGAACGCTCGACATAGCCAATCCGCCGTTTATTCCACCCGAACAGCGTATCAACTTGAATGACATCTTGAGGAGTAAGTACGGAAAATTGTATGCGAACCACCCACAGATGCCAACCCTGATGGATTTGAATGGAGGCAAACCAAAAGACTTTCTCAATGGGCAACAGGAAACAGAAGCCTTTGAAAACGGTGAATTTATTAAAATGCATCAATCCACTTTGTCGAAGGTAGGATTCTTTTGCTCAGTTATGAGGAAGGCTAGCAAAAATCGTTTAATCACAGCTTCTCCCACAATAGGAGCTCGAATAGACAGATTTTATGAAGGCAGAGGTGTCAAAACTGCTGGTTTGGTCGGGATGCTAGCTTCCGTGGGCCTTGGCATTGCGGCTCTGATATAAAATGCCCACAGGACTAGTCGCCCTTCTTGATGACGTTGCCGCAATCGCCAAGGTGGCGGCCGCTTCCGTGGATGATATCAGCGCCGCCGCCGCTCGGGCAGGGGCCAAGTCGGCCGGGGTCGTGATTGATGATGCGGCGGTGACCCCGCAATATGTGACCGGGTTCGATCCTGCGCGCGAACTGCCGATGATCTGGAAGATCGCCAAGGGGTCGATCAAGAACAAATTGTTGTTCCTGCTCCCCGCCGCGGTTTTGCTGGGTCAATTTGCGTCATTTCTGATCCCGATCATCCTGATCCTCGGCGGGCTGTTCCTTTGCTATGAGGCGGCGGAAAAGGTGCTCGAATGGCTGCATGTCGACGAAAGCACCAAACATGAGGAACCGGCGATCATCGAAGGCCATGGCCGTGAAGAGGAAATGGTTTCCGGCGCAATCCGGACCGATTTCATTCTGTCCGCGGAAATCATGGCCATTGCCTTGTCCGAAGTCACCGACGAGGTCTGGTGGCAACAGGGGATCATCCTTGCGCTGATCGGCGTGGTGATTACCGTGGCTGTCTATGGCGCGGTGGCGCTAATAGTGAAAATGGATGATGTTGGGCTCCATCTGGCCACTGAAAATACCGGTTTTACTGCGAAGTTCGGCCGCGGATTGGTGCAGTTCATGCCGAAATTGCTGGCCACCATATCGGTTATCGGCACGCTCGCCATGGCCTGGGTCGGTGGCGGCCTGTTGGTTCACAATATTGCCGCGGTTGGCTGGCACGGCCCGGAACATCTGATCGATATTGTTTCGCATCCGATTGTCGGCTTTTTGCCGGAATCCTGGGGCTATTTTGGCGAAGGCATCCTATTTGCCATCCTGTCGGGCCTGCTCGGCGTAGCGATCGGGGCCGTGATCGCACCGCTGGTCCACAAGATTTTCCCGCATGGGGAAAAGCACTGAATTCTGCTGTTGCAAAAGCGGGACCATTTGGGCATTTAACTGATCAATTAAACCGAGGGAAAAAGCCATGAAACTGGGACGCATGAACCATATTGGCGTGGCCACACCGGATCTGGACGCTTCCATTGCCTTCTACCGCGATGTCATGGGCGCTACCGATATCACCGAGCCCTTTGTGCTGGAATCGCAGAAAGTGCGCGTGTGCTTCGTGAACACGCCGGGAGAGGGCGGAACAGCTGGGACCCAGGTCGAATTGCTGCAACCGACCAAAGCGGACAGCGCTGTCGGAAAATGGCTGGAAAAGAATCCGTTGGGCGGACAACATCATATCTGCTTTGAGGTTCCGGATATTCACGAGGCCAAGGCGGAATTTGAAGCGATGGGCAAACGCGTTCTGGGAGAACCGCGCATCGGTGCCCATGGCACGCTTATCTTTTTTGTGCATCCCAAGGATATGGGCGGGATGCTAACCGAGATCATGGAAACGCCAAAGGATCATTAAACACAGCGTCACCTCGGCGCAGGCCGGGGTTTCAGGCGGAATGGAAAACCGTCCGGGATTCCCATCTTCGCGGGAATGACAAAAATGAGGGATACAATCATGGAATTTGAAACAATCAAGCTGGATATCACCGATCAGGTGGCGACGATCACACTGAACAAGCCGGACCGGCTCAATGCCTGTTCGCTGGACATGGCGGACGAGCTGTTCACCGCCCTCGATCTGCTCGAAGATGCCCGTGCCCTGATCATCACCGGGGAAGGCCGGGCTTTTTGTGCCGGGGCCGACCTTCAGGCCAGCAATAACAGCGCCGTGACCGGCGGCAAGGCGTCGTTCATGGCGCTCAACAAGAGCTATAACCCGCTGATGCTGAAGCTGTCCAAGCTGCAGATCCCGACGATTACGGCCGTGAACGGTCCGGCAGCCGGGGTTGGTTGCTCGATCGCTCTGGCCAGCGACTTCGCGATCGCCGGCAAAGCTGCCTATTTTCTGCAGGCTTTTGTGAATATCGGTCTGGTACCCGATGGGGGTGCCAGCTGGATGCTGCCCCGGCTGATCGGCAAGGCCCGGGCCACCGAAATGATGCTGCTTGGCGAGAAAATACCTGGCGAAAAAGCGGCAGACTGGGGTCTCGTCTACAAATGCGTCGATAATGATGCGCTGATGGATGAAGCAGGAGCCCTCGCGCGCCGGCTGGCAGACGGCCCGACCGTGGCCCTCGGCGTGATGCGGCAGAATATCGCCAAGGCGCTCGACACGGACTACAGCACTGCACTTTTTACCGAAGCCGAAGGGCAACGCATAGCGGGCGACAGCAAGGATGCGCGCGAAGGTGCCATCGCGTTTCTTCAGAAGCGCAAGGCCGAATTCAAGGGAGAATAAGCCAGATCCCGGCGGCGTTGTCGAAGAGCGGATAATCCAAATCAGGTTTCGACAGGACGTTACGGAAAGGCTAGGATGCACGCCATGACTGATAAACCGACAATTGCCGACTGGAAAGCCCTGGCCGACAAGGAAGTGAAGGGCCGCGATCTCGACTGGGAGACCCCGGAAGGGATTACCGTCAAGCCGCTTTACACGCAGGAAGATGCAGGAGATCCGGGGCTGCCCGGATTTGGTCCGTTCACCCGCGGCGTGAAGGCGAGCATGTATGCCGGGCGCCCCTGGACGATCCGCCAATATGCCGGTTTCTCGACTGCGGAAGAGTCAAACGCCTTTTACCGCCGGAATCTCGCGGCGGGACAGAAGGGGCTGTCCGTGGCCTTCGATCTCGCCACCCATCGTGGCTATGACAGCGACCATCCGCGTGTTGTCGGAGATGTCGGCAAGGCCGGCGTCGCGATTGACAGTGTCGAGGACATGAAAATCCTGTTCGACCAGATTCCGCTCGACCAGATGTCGGTCTCGATGACGATGAACGGCGCGGTCATTCCGTGTCTCGCATTCTACATTATCGCTGCGGAAGAGCAGGGGGTTTCTCAGGAACAGCTGTCCGGGACCATCCAGAATGACATTCTGAAGGAGTTCATGGTCCGCAATACTTATATCTATCCGCCGGATCCCAGCATGCGGATCATTTCAGATATTATCGCATATACCTCCGAAAACATGCCGAAATTCAACAGTATTTCGATCAGCGGCTATCATATGCATGAAGCCGGGGCGACGGCGGTGCAAGAGCTGGCATTCACCATTGCGGACGGCAAGGAATATGCGAAACAGGCGATGGCGACCGGCCTCGATATCGACAAGTTCGCCGGACGCCTGAGCTTCTTTTTCGGTATCGGCATGAATTTCTTCATGGAAGTCGCCAAGCTGCGGGCCGCCCGGACGCTATGGTACCGGGTGATGGACGGTCTGGGGGCCAAGGCCGAGCGGTCCAAGATGCTGCGCACCCATTGCCAGACATCAGGCGTGTCCCTGACCGAGCAGGATCCCTACAACAATGTGATCCGCACCACGATTGAGGCCATGGCGGCGACACTGGGCGGGACCCAGTCGCTGCACACCAATGCACTCGACGAAGCGATTGCGCTGCCGACCGACTTTTCGGCCCGGATCGCCCGCAATACGCAGATTGTCCTGCAGGAAGAAGCCGGGATCACCAAGGTCGTCGATCCGCTCGGCGGCAGCTACTATATTGAAGCGCTGACCGATGAACTGGTCGAAAAGGCCTGGGAGATCATTGAGCGGGTCGAAAAAGAGGGCGGCATGGCCAAAGCCGTTGCTGACGGCTGGCCCAAAGGCATGATCGAGGAAGCCGCCGCGGGTCGTCAGGCTCGCGTCGACCGCGGCGAAGACGTGATTGTCGGCGTGAACAAATATCGTCTCGAAGACGAGGACCAGATTGAAACGCTGGACATTGACAATGCCAAGGTCCGCCAGGGGCAGATTGCCCGGCTCGACAAGATGCGGGCGGAACGGGACGAGGATGCGTGCCAGGCCGCGCTGAACGCGATCACCGAAGGCGCCAGGGCGGATGGCAACATGTTGGCGCTGGCCGTTGATGCGGCGCGCAAGCGGGCCTCGCTCGGGGAAATCTCGGATGCCATGGAAGCTGCCTTTGGTCGCTATGCCACGCAACCTACTCCGGTGAAGGGTATTTACGGTGCCGCCTATGAAGGCGATCCGCAATATGCCCTTGTAATTGACGGTGTGGATGCTGTGTCACAGCGTCTCGGTCGCAAACCCAAAATCCTCGTCGCCAAAATGGGCCAGGATGGGCATGACCGTGGCGCCAATGTGGTGTCCAGCGCTTTTACGGATATGGGATTTGACGTCATCTCCGGACCTCTTTTCCAGACACCACGCGAAACCGCAGATCTGGCGCTATCCGAAAATGTCGATGCGGTGGGTGCTTCCAGCCTGGCCGCGGGACACAAGACACTTATCCCCGAACTTATCAACATCATGAAAGATGCGGGGCGCAGCGATATCAAGGTTTTTGCGGGCGGCGTGATCCCGCCGCAGGACTATGAATTCCTGAGAAATTCCGGTGTGGTCGGAATCTATGGACCCGGCAGCAATATTGTGGAATGTGCAGCCGATATCTTGCGCTTGCTCGGGCACAATATGCCGCCCGAGGGCGAAATGGAGGAAGCCGCAGAATGAGTGACATCCGTACCGACTGGACCCGCGAGGAAATCGCGGCCCTGTTTGATTTGCCCTTTACCGAATTGCTGTTTCAGGCGGCCACGGCGCATCGCGCCTATCACAAGCCGGATGAAGTCCAGCTTTGCACGCTCCTGTCGATCAAGACCGGCGGATGCCCGGAAGACTGCGGCTATTGCAGCCAGTCGGTCCATGCCGACAGCGGGGTGGAAGCCACCAAGCTGATGGATGTCCGGGCAGTATTGCAATCTGCGGCCCAGGCCAAGGATGCAGGATCGCAGCGGTTCTGCATGGGTGCCGCCTGGCGCAATCCCAAAGACCGCGACATGCCCGCGATTGTCGAGATCGTAAAGGGCGTCCGCGACATGGGCATGGAAACCTGCATGACCCTGGGCATGCTCACGCCCAAACAGGCGGACATGCTGGCCGAGGCCGGACTCGACTATTACAACCACAATATCGACAGCAGCCCCGAATATTATGAGAAGGCGATCTCCACGCGCAAAATGGAGGATCGCCTCGATACGTTGCAAAATGTGCGCGACAGCGGAATTAACGTCTGCTCCGGCGGCATTATTGGCATGGGGGAAACCCGGGAAGACCGTGTCGGCTTTGTCCACACCCTGGCGACGCTGGAACAACATCCGGAAAGCGTGCCCGTCAATGCGCTGGTCCCGGTCAAGGGAACGATCCTCGGCGACATGCTCCATGATACGCCGATGGCGAAGATTGACGATATCGAATTTGTCCGCACCGTCGCCGTGGCCCGGATCACCATGCCCCAATCCATGGTCCGTCTGAGCGCAGGCCGCGAAAGCATGAGCGAGGCGACACAGGCGCTGTGCTTCATGGCTGGTGCCAATTCCATCTTCACCGGCGACAAGCTGCTGACTGCGCCCAATGCCGGCGATGACAGTGACGCGGCACTGTTTGAACGCCTGGGACTGAAAGCGCTGGAAGGCGAAGAGCCAATGCGGGCGGAGAAGACCTGCGGTGCGCTGGAGGCGGCTGAGTGATCCATATTTCGTCATTCCAGCGAAGGCTGGAATCTCAATCGATACTAAACAGACATCTAGCCAGAGACCCCAGCCTCCGCTGGGGTGACGGCTTGCTGGAGGCCTGACTTTGTTCAAAAAAATCCTGATCGCTAACCGGGGGGAGATCGCCTGCCGTGTTATTCGCACCGCCAAAAAAATGGGCATTGCGACGGTGGCCGTCTATTCCGATGCCGATGCGCGTGCACCTTTTGTCCGGATGGCGGATGAGGCAGTCCATATTGGTCCGCCACCGGCTGCGGAAAGCTATCTGCTCGCCGACAAGATCATTGCCGCCTGCAAGGAAACCGGAGCGGAAGCGGTTCACCCAGGCTATGGTTTTCTGTCCGAACGCGCCAGTTTCGTCGAAGAGCTGGAGAAAAATGACATCGCCTTTATCGGGCCTCCGCCCAATGCCATTGCGGCGATGGGCGACAAGATCGAATCCAAAAAACTGGCCATGGAAGCCGGCGTCAATGTCGTGCCCGGTTTTGTCGGCGAGATTGAGGATACCGAGCATGCGGTGAAAATCTCCGATGATATCGGCTATCCGGTGATGATGAAGGCCTCCGCTGGCGGCGGCGGCAAGGGCATGCGACTGGCTTATTCCGAGAAGGATGTGCGCGAAGGCTTTGAGGCAACCAAGCGGGAAGGCCTTAACTCGTTCGGTGACGACCGCGTGTTTATCGAGAAATTTATCGAGGATCCGCGCCATATCGAGATCCAGATCCTCGGCGACAAACACGGCAACATTCTTTACCTGAACGAGCGCGAATGCTCGATTCAGCGCCGCCATCAGAAGGTTGTGGAAGAAGCACCATCGCCCTTCGTCACGCCGAAAATGCGCAAGGCAATGGGCGAGCAATGCGTGGCACTGTCACAGGCGGTGAACTACCACAGCGCCGGCACGGTCGAGCTGATAGTCTCTGGCGCCGACAAGACCGGTGAAAGTTTCTACTTTCTCGAAATGAATACCCGCCTTCAGGTGGAGCATCCGGTTACCGAAGCCATCACCGGTGTCGATCTGGTCGAACAGATGATCCGCGTCGCGGCTGGCGAGAAGCTGGAATTGCAGCAAAAAGACATCGGCATTGACGGCTGGGCGATTGAGAACCGGGTCTATGCGGAAGATCCCTATCGCGGGTTTCTGCCATCGACGGGCCGGATCGTGCGTTATAATCCGCCGGTTCCCGGCTGGTCCGGCGATCCCATTCGGGGCACCAATGGCGTCCGGGTGGATGACGGTGTCATGGATGGCGGGGAAGTGTCGATCTACTATGATCCGATGATTGCCAAGCTCGTGACCTGGGGCGAAACCCGGGACGAAGCGGCTGATCGTCAGATAGAGGCGCTGAACCGGTTCGAACTGGAAGGGCTCGGACATAATATCGACTTCCTGTCGGCCCTGATGCAGCATCCGCGCTTTCGGTCCGGCGAACTGACCACCGGATTCATTGCCGAGGAATATCCCGACGGGTTCCAGGGGGCACCTGCGTCGGAAGAGCTGCAGCGCAATCTGGCTGCGATTGCCGCCTTCGTCGCCACGGCGCATGCCGATCGTGCGCGCCGGGTGGATCACCAGCTCGGTCAACAGCTGGATCCGCCCTCCGAATGGGAAGCGAAGATCGATGATGCAAAATTTGCCGTGTCGGTGTCGGAAGACGGAATTGTTGTCGATGGCACGGACGTCGACCTGTCACTCGCCTATACGCCGGGAGACAGTCTGATTCTGGCAACGGTTGGTGACAAGCCGCTATCCGTCAAGATTGCGCGGACCGCCAGTGGCTTTGCGTTGAATACCAATGGGGCAACCCACAAGGTTCAGGTACTGCCGGCGCATATTGCGCAACATGCCGTGCACATGATCGAAAAGATCCCGCCGGACATGTCCAAATTCCTGCTCTGCCCGATGCCGGGTCTTCTGGTGGCTCTGCATGTCGGGGAAGGGGACAAGGTCGAGGAAGGCCAGCCACTGGCCGTTGTGGAAGCCATGAAAATGGAGAATATTCTCCGCGCCGAGAAAAATGGCGTAGTGAAATCCGTGGAAGCCGCGCAGGGAGATAGCCTTGCCGTGGACGCAGTGATACTGGAACTGGAATAGAATTTCCGCCAACCGCACCGGAACGCAAGGCGGAGGACATGTAGGGGAGTGATTCATGGCCAGTGAAGCAGGCGCTGCAATGCAGCGGGAGCCGACCGAAAAGGAAATCCGGATGGTGATCGGCGCATCTTCCGCCGGGACTGTCTTTGAATGGTATGATTTCTTTATTTACGGAACCCTGTTCTACATCATCGGCCCGACATTTTTCCCGAGCGGAAACCCAACGCTGGAGATCCTGTTGGTCTGGGCCACTTTCGCCATCGGTTTCGGATTCCGACCGGTTGGCGCGGTCTTGTTCGGCTATCTGGGAGACCAGCTGGGGCGCAAATATACCTTCATTGTCACGGTCACATTGATGGGGATCGCAACCGCGGGTGTCGGACTGATCCCCAGTGCAGAAACAATCGGGCTTTGGGCGCCGGCTATCGTCATATTCTTCCGGATATTGCAGGGCCTGGCGCTGGGCGGAGAATATGGAGGAGCCGCCATCTATGTGGCCGAGCATGCGCCAACCGAGAAGCGCGGCTACTATACCAGCTATATTCAGGCCAGTGTTGCCGGCGGATTTGTGCTGTCGATCGGTGTCGTCCTGGCTTGCCGGTTCCTCATTCCCGAAGCCGAGTTTGAGGCCTGGGGCTGGCGCGTGCCATTCCTGCTGTCGATCATATTGCTCGCCATTTCACTGTGGATGCGGATCAAATTGAATGAAAGTCCGGTATTCCAGGCGATGAAGGCAGAAGGGACAACCTCGAAAAACCCGTTCACCGAAAGTTTTTCCTATCCGGGGAACAAGAAACGGATCTTTGTTGCTCTGTTCGGGATTACCGGGATTTTGACGACCATCTGGTACACTGCTTTCTTCTCCGGAATGTCCTTCCTGCGCGGACCGATGAACGTCGAGGCGCTGACTGTTGATCTGATCCTCTTCTTCGCCGGACTGATCGCGATGTCCTTCTATCTGATCGTCGGAAAATGGTCAGACAAGGTCGGTCGCAAAAAGCCGATCATTGTCGGTGCGCTGTTGTCACTTCTCCTGCTCTTCCCGGCATTCTGGGGTCTGGGACATTTTGCCAATCCCGGCCTTTCGGAAGCCGCGCAGGCCAATCCCGTCCGTGTCGAAGGCAGTCAGTGCAGCACGGATCCCTTCGCCGAACTGTTCAATCGCGAACAGAGTGATTGCGGCAAGATCCTGGAAACCTTGACTTCGGCCGGCGTCGCTTATGACCTGTCCGATGGCGAGGGTCTGCGGATGACGGCAGGTGACAGCGAAATAGCAATTGACGCGCAGTGGCTCACCGATGGCGAAGCGCGCAGCGCCGGAATGCGGGAGGCGCTGAGCGAATATGGCTATGACTTCAGCAAGCAGCAACTGGGTGTGGGCAGCATCCTCGGTATCGTGGCGATCCTGCTGGTGCTCGGTGCGCTGAGTGCGTTGACCTACGGGTCGGTCGCCGCCTTGCTCGCGGAAATGTTCCCGCCCAAAATCCGTTACAGTTCGATGTCGATTCCCTATCATATCGGCGCGGGATATCTGGGCGGGTTTCTGCCACTGATTGCGGGATATATCGTGGCCCGATCCGGAGATATCTATGCGGGATTATGGTATACATGGATTGTTGTGGCCTTCGGTGTGATTGTGGCCTGGTGGGGTATCCCCAACGATCCCGAAGCCGAACTCGCCGAAACAAGCTGATGCGCCAGACAGGTTCGAGATGAGTGTGGGTAACGAAGATATTCCGGCTTCGGCCCGGCTCAGACTCGATGGTGCTGCTCTCGTTGCCAACTGGAACGCCCTGGACCGGTTAAGTGGGTCGGCCAGTGCCGGTGCCGCGGTCAAGGCGGACGGTTATGGTCTGGGAGCTCGCGGGGTCACCAAAAGGCTGATCGCCGCAGGATGCCGGGATTTCTATGTTGCCAACTGGCAGGAAGCGTCAGATATTGCTGACCTGATTGCAGGCGATGCCCGGATTTCCGTGCTGAACGGTGTTCAGGATTCGGAAATGCCGGCGGCACTGGCATCTCCGGCGAAGCCCGTCCTGAACAGCCTGGAGCAAGCCCGGCGCTGGAGGGATACCGGTCGGCCCTGCGATCTCATGATCAATAGCGGCATGAACCGGCTGGGCATCAACCCGGATCAACTGGCTCAGGCTGAACTGGACCAGCTGGATATCGACATGGTCATGAGCCATCTGGCCTCCGCCGATGAGGATGTGGATCAGAATGCCGATCAGTTGTCTGAGTTTCGCGAAGCTCTGCAGCAGGTGTCCGCCCGCCGGATCAGCTTTGCCAACAGCGCCGGAATTGCTCTTGGAGAGGACTATCATTTCGATGCGACCCGCCCAGGACTGGCGCTTTATGGCGGTCAACCCCGGGCAGAGCTGAAAGACCATATTGAGCAGGTTGCATGGCCCGAATGCCAGATCGTGCAAATTCGCCAGTTGAGGTCAGGGGACCGCCTGGGTTATAATGCACGTTATATTGCCGAAGATGATCATCCAGTCGCCATATTGGCCATGGGCTATGCGGACGGATATTTGCGATCTTTTGCCGGTTCCGGATATTTTGTGGCAGACGGCCAGAAGCTGCCAGTGCTCGGGCGAATTTCCATGGACCTGACGGCAGTGGACATCCGGTCGGCCTCAGCTCTGGCTGAGGGGGACTGGCTGGGCTGTGGCTATGACCTACCCGACGCATCTGTCGCATCCGGCCTCTCGCAATATGAACTGCTCACAAATCTCGGCCAGCGTTTTGCGCGTGACTGGACTGACACGCCCTGATTGTGCATCCGCTATATTGCAGTCGCAAAGAAGAAACGGGCGCAATTCCGGGATAATTCGTCGGAAAACCTCTCCGGAACGGCTTTTGTTGCGGCGATGCACAATTTTGTCTATTGCAGTGATAATATCGCAACAATTTGAACCTATGTGAGAGGCGAAGAACCATCCACAGACCGGTTTGGCAGGAGAATCCATGGCAAAATCCAAAAAAGGGACCGAGGACGGCCCTATTACGATCAAGAAATACGCCAACCGCCGCCTCTACAATACCGAGACATCCAATTACATCACTCTCGATTTCCTCGCGGAAATGACCCGCGATGATGTCGACTTTGTGGTTGTCGACGCCAAGTCCGGAGAAGATATTACCCATACGGTTCTGACCCAGATCATCGTCGAGGAAGAGAGCAGCGGACAGAACATGTTGCCTGTCAATTTCCTGCGGCAACTGATTTCGATGTATGGCAACAGCATGCAGTCCCTGATGCCCTCCTATCTGGAAGCATCAATGGAGAATTTCCGCAAGAACCAGAAGCAGTTTCAGGAAGCAGTGGAAGGCGCGCTCAACAAGAACCCGCTCGGGCAGATGGCGGTCAAAAATCAGAAACAATTCCAGGAAGCGGTGGAAAACGCGCTCAAGGCAAGTCCGCTGGCCGGTGTTGTCGAAAAAGCGCTCGCCCCGCTGAAAAGCGGCGGCAAGGAAGAGGATGCGGAAGAAGAAGAGCTTTCCGAAAAGGATCGCGAGATCATGGAACTGAAGAAGCAGCTTGCGGACATTCAGTCCAAGATCGACAAGATGGACGAATAGACCCGAACAGGCTGGCAGGAATTAGACTATCGTGAAGAAAAATGCGCTCTCGGTTACCCGGGAAAATGATTTTGCGGGCTGGTATCAGCAATTGATTTCGGAAGCGGATCTCGCCGAAGAGTCCGGCGTACGCGGTTGCATGGTCATGCGGCCCTGGGGCTATGGTATCTGGGAGCGTGTCCAGTTCCTGATGGACCAGCGGATCAAGCAGGCCGGCCATGAGAATTGCTATTTCCCGCTGTTCATCCCGCTCAGCTATTTCGCGAAGGAAGCGGAACATGTAGATGGTTTCGCCAAGGAAATGGCAGTCGTGACTCATCACCGCCTGATGAAGGACGAGGAAGACGGTCTGGTCGTTGATCCGGATGCGAAGCTGGAAGAGCCTCTGGTTGTGCGCCCGACATCGGAAACAGTCATCGGCACCGCCTTTGCCCGCTGGGTTCAAAGCTGGCGCGATCTGCCCGTCATGATCAACCAGTGGGCCAATGTCGTCCGCTGGGAAATGCGCACCCGGATGTTTTTGCGAACCAGCGAGTTTCTCTGGCAGGAAGGCCATACGGCCCATGCCGACCGCGAAGAAGCGATGGAAGAGACGCTGAACATTCTGGAACTGTACCGCAGTTTTTCCGAGGAAGTCCTCGCGATGCCGGTTATCGCTGGCGAGAAGCCAGAGAATGAAAGGTTTCCCGGAGCCGATGCGACCTATTCCATCGAAGCGATGATGCAGGATGGCAAGGCTCTCCAGGCAGGCACATCGCATTTCCTCGGCCAAACGTTCAGCAAGGCACAGAATATCCGCTTTCAGGACAAGGAAGGCCAGTTCCAGTTCGCCTACACCACCAGCTGGGGCACCTCGACGCGCCTGATTGGCGGGGTCATCATGACCCATGGCGATGATGACGGCCTGCGCGTGCCGCCGTTGATCGCACCCTACCAGATCGTGGTCATTCCGATGCTCCGCGACAAGCCTGAAGACGAAGCGGTTCTGGACTATTGTCAGGAGCTGACAAAGGAACTGACGCAATTGAAGGCGTTTGACGAGACAGTCCGGGTCAAACTCGACAAGACCGGTGCCAAGGCGTCAAACAAGCGCTGGGGCTGGGTGAAGAAGGGAGCACCGCTCATTCTGGAAATCGGTCCGCGCGACGTTTCCGAAGGCAATGTTTCGATGATCCGCCGCGATGCGCTGTACAAGGAGAATGGCAAGCTGGATTCACACATCCTGGCGAAAGGCGATTTTGTCGGTCAGGCAGCCGGACTTCTGGAAGACATTCAGTCGCGCCTGCACGGCGAAGCAAGCGAGCGACTCAACTCCAACATCACACGAGGGTTTTCGGAGTTTTCGGAACTGGAAGCGTTCTACAAAGAAAACAAGAAATATCCCGGCTGGCTGGAAGTCCAATGGTGCCGTGCGACCGGTGAGGAACTGGATCAGATCGAGGAACGGCTCAAAAAGCTGAAGCTCACATTCCGTAACGTGCCGCAAGATGCGGCACCAGTAGACGGCAATTGCATTTTCACCGGAAAACCGGCGGTTGAACGGATTCTTGTCGGCAAAGCCTATTGATGGCGCGATCCAGAAAACCGCACAAGCCCCGGCAGGTACCGACCCGCAAGCAGATACTGGAATTTATCGAGCAATCGCCCCAGCCCGCCGGCAAAAGGGAAATTGCCAAGGCCTTTGGTTTGCGCGGCTCTGACAAGATCGCCCTCAAGGCGCTGCTAAAGGACATGGCGGACGAGGGTCTCATTGACAGCAGTCCGGGGAGGGCCTTTCATAAAATGGGCGGCGTACCCAAAGTCACGGTGCTCAAGATTGTCGAAATTGATGGAAATGAAGCGATCGGCACTCCGGAACGCTGGGATGCCGAGGGCAAGCCCGCGCCGAAAATCCGGGTGCGCGAAAAGGGCCGGCGTGCCGCGCTGGCGGTCGGCGACCGGATCCTTGCACGGACCGAAGAGCGCGGCCAGGGCTATGTCGCCTGGATGATGAAGAAGCTGGCCCAGAGCAGCGACATGCTCATGGGTATCGTCGAAAAGGACGAGCGCGATCGGTTCTGGCTCAAGCCGGTGGACCGGAAGATTCGTCGAAGCACACCCATTTCTGATCTGGGCGATGCGGAAGTCGGAAATCTGGTTCTGGCGGAACCGTCTGGCCGCGGCTCGCAAGTGAAGGCCCGCGTGAAGGAAGTGCTGGGAGATCCCTTTGCACCCCGGTCTTTCAGTCTGATTGCGATCCACAAATATGACATCCCCAATCGCTTCCCGGAACGGGTTGAAGACGCGGCCAGGCAGGTTACCTCACTGCCGCTCGATGAGCAGAAACGGGAGGACTTGCGGCATCTTCCAATTGTGGCAATCGATCCGGCAGACGCGCGCGATCATGATGATGCAATCTGGGCGAAACCGGATGATGACAGTGCCAATCCCGGCGGTTTCAAGGCGCTCGTGGCGATCGCCGATGTGTCCTTCTATGTGCGGCCAGGAAGCGCGATCGACAGGGAAGCCTATAAACGCGGCAACAGCGTCTATTTCCCGGACCGTGTCGTCCCGATGCTGCCGGAAGCCCTGTCGACCGATGTCTGCTCGTTGAAACAGGATGTCGACCGGGCAGCACTGGTCTGTCACCTGACGATTGACAGTAAAGGCCAGGTTACCGGTTCCCGTTTCACGCGGGCCATTGTGCGACTGGCGGGAAATATTGCCTATGAAGACGCGCAGGCCGCCATGAATGGCGAGATTGAGCATGACCTCAAATCAACTGCGCTCAAGTCGCTCTGGGACTGCTGGAAACTGTTGGCCAAAGCCCGCGACAACCGGGAGCCGCTCAATCTTGATCTGCCGGAAAAGCGGGTGGTGCTGGATGACGACGGCCGGATCGCCGAAATCGCCGTCCGCGACCGTCTTGATGCGCATCGACTGGTCGAAGATTTCATGATTGCGGCGAATGTGGCAGCCGCCAAAAAACTGGAATCGCACAAATCACCTTTGATCTACCGCGTTCATGAAACACCGTCGCGGGAGAAACTTATTGCGCTCAAGGATTATCTGAAGAGTTTCGAGATCAGTTTTGCGATGGGACAGGTGATCAAGCCCGGGGTGTTCAATCAGCTGATCTCAAAAGTCGATGATGAGGACTTGCTGCCGCTGGTCATGGAACAGATATTGCGCAGCCAGACTCAGGCTTATTATGGCCATCAGAACATGGGACATTTCGGTTTGTCTCTAGGGAGTTACGCCCATTTCACCAGCCCGATCCGCCGCTATGCCGATCTGATCGTGCACCGAGCACTGGTCTCCGCCTGCAAGCTCGAGCAACCGGCACCCGAAAACCGCGATGTTCCGAAGGAAACCGGACTGGATACTGACAGTGCCGGACGACTGGACCGGATCTCCGAGAAGATCAGCCAGCTCGAGCGACGCGCAATGATGGCGGAGCGCGAAACCGTCGATCGCTACATCTCCGCTCATCTTTCCAGCCATGTCGGGCAGGTACTGAAATGCCGGATTACCGGTGTTCAGAATTTCGGGTTTTTCGCGACGGTCGAGGAGCTGGGCGGCGACGGGCTGGTGCCTGTTCGTACCCTCGGTATCGAGCGGTTCGACTATGATGAACAAAAACAGGTCCTCACCGGAATGGACAGCGGTACAAGCTATGCCATTGGCGAGAAACTGGAATTACGGCTGGTGGATGCCAACCCGGCGACCGGTAGCCTGCTGTTTGAACTGCCGGAAGGCGCCAATCACATGCCAGGCGGCGGCGCAAGGCCTTCCGGTCCGCGCAGGGGTGGCAAGGGCAAATTCCGCAAGAAGGGCAAACGGGGGCGTCCGGGCAATATTCGGCACAAAAGCCGGTAAATCTCTGATCATCCCGCAGTTATTTCGGATTGTAACCTTTTGTTCATCGGCTTTGAATAGCGCCTTGGATAACAAGAAAGGTGCCGCCCATGTCCAAAATGATTCCCAACCAGACCGTCCCCGATTTTACCGTCCCGATGACCGATGGTGGGCAATTTCAATTGAGTCAGCGCGCCGGTGACAATTTCACATTGTTGCTATTCTATCGCGGCCTGCACTGTCCGATCTGCAAAGGTCAACTGCGTGATCTCCAGCGCAAGCTGGAAGACCTGGCCGAACGTGGGGTCACAGCCGTAGCGATCAGCATGGATGAGCAGAAGCGTGCCGAGCAGTCGGCATCCAACTGGGGCATTGATGAATTGATGCTGGGTTACGGTTTGAGCGAAGAGACGGCCCGGGAACTCGGCCTCTATTTGTCAGCAGGTCGCCCGGACAGCAGCGAACCGGAACTCTTTTCGGAACCAGCCTTGTTCCTGGTGCGTCCCGACCGAACACTCTATTTCGCAAGCGTGCAGAGCATGCCATTCACGCGGCCGCCGCTCGACCAGCTAATCATGGGTATCGATTACGCGCTGGCCAATGATTATCCGGCGCGCGGGGAAATCGCCTAACTTAACCGGTCAATCTCTTCTTTTGAGAGAGATCCTGGCACAACCATGACGGGGCAGGGCAGTGACCCTGCCTCACTGGCCGCGAAATGCGTTACAAGCGGCCCCGGAGAGCCGCTGGCGGCTGCACCCAGCACAAGGGCAGCCAGACCGTCGATTTTCTTCATCACCCGGCGCACGTCATCTGGTCCCTTGCCTTCCTTGACAGTAATCGAGGGACGGATGCCGGTTTCGTCAAACAGTGTGCCGGCGGCGCTGGACACCAGGGCTTCGGCGCGGTTCTTGGCTTCTTCCTCAAGCGTGGCCTGAACCCCGCCCCAGGCGACAAATCCTTCACTCTCCACCAATGCCAGAATATGCAGAGCCCCGCCGGTTTTCATCGCACGACGGGACGCAAAGCGCAGCGCAACGCTGGCCTCGTCTGTCTCGTCGATAACCACCAGGTAAGTACGCATGATTTTTCCCCGTTTGTCCGCGTATTTGTTTTACTAATGCCCTGCTTGCGATAAAAGCCTATGATATGCAAGATTTAGCCCGTTGCGCTTCGCGGCTGATTGCGTAACACGGGCTTCAACACTGATTCAGACGCAAAGGTCTTACTTCATGCCGATCAATCTCCAGATGCCAGCCCTGTCTCCCACAATGGAAGAGGGCACCTTAGCCAAATGGCTGGTCAAGGAAGGCGATGAAGTGGCATCCGGTGATCTGCTGGCGGAAATCGAAACCGACAAGGCGACCATGGAATTTGAAGCCGTCGATGAGGGCACGATTGCGAAAATCGTCGTCGCCGAGGGAACCGACAATGTCAAAGTCGGCGAAGTGATCGCGATTATTGCCGAAGATGGCGAAGATGCGGGAGAAGCGTACAGCGCGGATGCTGCGCCCGCACCGACACCGGCACCAGCCAAAGAGGGTCGCCGTCAGGTCGATGAGGGAGCCAATGCACTGGGCGAAGACAATCGCAAGGCCGAACCGGCTCCGGAACCCGCGCCAGCGCCGGCTCCGGCGGCCAAGGCGCCGCAATCCAGTTCCAATCGGGTGAAAGCGAGCCCGCTGGCCCGCAGGCTGGCGGAGCAGAAGGGCGTGGACCTCTCTGCCATAACCGGCACCGGGCCCAATGGCCGGATCATCAAGGCCGATATTGACGCGGCCGAGGGCGGAACCGCTCCCGTCAAGACCGCCGCGCCTGCTGCCACTGCCGCACCGGCGCCAGCACCGGCACCGGCAGGCGAGTTCGACATCCCGCATAGTGACGAAAAACTGTCCGGCATGCGCAAAACCATCGCCCGTCGGCTTTCGCAATCGATGCAGGAAGCGCCGCATATCTATCTTACCGTGGATTGCCAGCTCGACGCGCTGCTCGACCTGCGCAAGCAGCTTAACGAGAGCCTCGAGGCCCGCGGGGTCAAGCTGTCGGTCAATGACATGCTGATCAAGGCGCTGGCGATTGCGCTTGAGCAGGTACCCGATTGCAATGTCTCCTTCCTCGGCGACACGATGCGACGCTACACGCGGCAGGATATCTCGGTTGCAGTCAGCATTCCCGGCGGTCTGATCACCCCGGTGATCACTGATGCGACCAACAAGCCGCTCTCCAAAATCGCCACCGAAATGAAGGACCTTGCCGCCCGCGCACAGGAGGGCAAGCTGCAGATGCATGAATATCAGGGTGGTACTGCCAGCATCTCCAATATGGGCATGATGGGCATCAAGCAATTCACCGCCGTGATCAATCCGCCGCAATCGATGATTCTGGCCGTTGGCGCCGGCGAGAAGCGGCCGCATGTGGTCGATGGCGCGCTGACCACCGCGACAATGATGACAGTGACCGGCAGCTTTGATCACAGGGCAATTGATGGTGCGGATGGGGCGAAATTGCTGGCGGCGTTCAAGACCCTGGTGGAGAAACCGATGGGGATGCTGGCTTGAGTAGGCCAGTTAGCGTTGGACTTGGTGGCGATGGAGACGAATGCGATGCGATCGAAGCCATCGAGAAGGATTTTGGCGTGTCGCTGAATTACAACGACGCTTCTGAGTGGGCGACCGCAGGAAGCGTTTGGGAATCACTTCAGGCGACCGGTGCATCGTCAGTCAAATCTCCTGGTGCCTGGGACCGATTTCGTTCCATTCTATGTGATGAAACCGGTGTAGATTGGCGAAAAATAGAACCGGATAGCCCGCTGCTGGGATATCCATTGTCGGCAGAATTCAAATACTATTGGAAACGGATAACCAACAATGCCTAAATCCTACGACCTTATCGTTCTCGGTTCCGGACCCGGTGGCTATGTGGCGGCGATCCGTGCGTCCCAGCTCGGTCTGAAAACCGCGATTGTCGAGCGGGAAAATCTCGGCGGGATCTGTCTCAACTGGGGCTGTATTCCGACCAAGGCGATGCTGCGTTCGGCGGAGATTTTCCACAATATGAAACATGCCGCCGATTACGGGCTGGCGGCGGAGAAGATCAGTGCCGATCTCGATGCCGTTGTCAAACGCTCGCGCGGGGTGGCGAAGCAGCTTAACCAGGGCGTCACCGGGCTGATGAAGAAGAACAAGATCGATGTGGTCATGGGCGATGGCAAGATCACTGCGCCGGGCAAAATGACGGTGAAAACGGACAAAGGCGACGAAGAGCTGGAGGCGAAAGACATCATCATCGCGACTGGTGCCCGGGCCCGCGATCTGCCCTTTGCCAAGGCCGACGGCAAGCGCATCTGGACCTATCGCCACGCCATGACACCGCCGGAAATGCCGAAAAAGCTGTTGGTCATCGGATCCGGCGCGATCGGAATCGAATTTGCCAGCTTCTACAATGACATGGGCGCGGACGTGACGGTGGTGGAGATGCTCGACCGGATTGTCCCGGTAGAGGATGAGGAAGTCTCCAAATTCCTTGAAAAATCGCTGAAGAAGCAGGGCATGACGATCATGACCGGGGCCGGCGTGAAAAGCATCGATGCCGGGGCCAAGGGTGTGAAGGCGGAGATCGAGGATAGCAAAGGCAAGAAGGCCAGCCACGACTTCAGCCACGTCATCGTCGCTGTGGGAATTCAGCCCAATGTCGAGACCATCGGGCTGGACGAGCTCGGCATCGAACCGGACGAGCGCTTCCACATCAAGACCGACGCGAATTGCCGAACCAACATCGCTGGGATCTATGCGATCGGTGACTGCACCGGTGGCCCTTGGCTGGCGCACAAGGCCAGTCATGAAGGCGTGATCGCCGCCGAAACCATTGCCGGTGGCCATCCTCACGCCATGGATGTGAACAATATTCCCGGCTGCACCTATTGCCACCCGCAAATTGCCAGCGTTGGTCTGACCGAAGCGAAGGCCAAAGAGGCCGGACATGAGATCAAGGTCGGCAAATTCCCGTTTATCGGCAATGGCAAAGCGATTGCGTTGGGCGAAACCGAGGGCTTTATCAAGACCGTGTTCGACGCAAAAACCGGAGAATTACTGGGCGCACACATGATCGGCGCCGAAGTCACCGAGCTGATCCAGGGCTATACGGTCGGCAAAACGCTGGAAACGACCGAAGCCGAACTGATGAACACGGTCTTCCCGCATCCCACGCTCAGCGAGATGATGCATGAAAGTGTTCTCGATGCCTATGGCCGGGTCATGCATATCTGAGGGAAAGGCGAGGGGGCAAATCGCCCCCTGAGCCTAAATTTTAACCCACTCGCTGTGGTGCGAGTGCCCTGGACTGGCGGCGACGGTGGCGCAGGGCTCCTCCAACCAGAGCGAAACCCCCGATCATCATCATCCAGCTGCCCGGTTCCGGAACTGCTCCGGTCACGGCGAGATCCACATTTGCAACACCGAATTGCGTTCCGCCAAGATCCGGCGCGCCAAAGACGGTGGTCAGACCTCCGGCAGCGGCGTCGGTCAGGAACAGGTTGAGATCTGCGTCGAAGGTGAACAGGTCAATGGTACCCGGCATGCTGCCATTCATCGTCACCGTGGAACTCAGGACAGATGTTGCCGTATCGATGACGAAATCGCTGTAGGTCACCGACATGGCCCCGGCAGTAAAGGTCAGCCCGGACCCCTCATGCAGGATCACGGCATCTCCGGTCCCGTCATCCACGGTGCCGCCGGTTATGGCAAATGTCGCGACAGGCAAGGCCCCGCCTGTGTCGATCATCGCCGTGCCGAATGGCGTGAGCGTCAGCCCCAGCCCGGTCAGCGCATCAAATGCCGTCACTTCCACATCGGTCTGATTGCCGATGATCGTGGCAGCCTGCACTCCGGCCATTGGCAAAGTGCCAAGACCCAGAACCACCGCATATTTGAACGCAGTGGCAGATTGCATGATTTTTTGCATATTCTACTCCATGGTTAGAGCCCGGGAGCAGAGCGGGAGCTCTACCCGTACCGGACAGATAACCCCCTGGATTTGTGCGTGCGTCCACGCGTCCCCAGAAAACAGGGAAATGCGCACCTTTGTTGATAAATTCGCCCATTGGTGCGCAGTGCAGGGCAAAGCGACGTCCCGTCTGGCCTGTGCGGCCAGTTTGGCCTATGAATCAGGGACAAAAGAGAGAATCCACAGAGCAGGAATCGGGAACTATGGCCAAGGGCACCCATGACTATGCAGACGACCCCAGAAACCAGACAATCCTGATCAATGTGAACGGGGTCATGACCCCGCGCGCAGACGCGGTCATTTCGGTTTTTGATAGCGGTTTCATGCTCGGGGACGGGGTCTGGGAAGGCCTGCGCGTCCACAATGGCAAGATTGCCTTTCTCGCGGCGCATCTGGATCGGCTGTATGAAGGTGCCAAAGCCATTGCCATGGATATTGGTGTTTCCCGGGAGTCACTTACAGACAGACTCTACGAAACAATTGGAGCAAACGGGATGGATACTGAAGCCGGGGTCCACATCCGGCTGATGGTGACCCGGGGCATCCGATCCACCCCTTATCAGGATCCCAGGGTGGTCATCTCACCGGCAACTATTGTTATCATCCCGGAATATAAACAGGCCCTGCCGAGCACGGTCGAGAATGGCATTCGTCTGTTCACCGTGCATGTCCGCCGCGGTGATCCGGCGGTTCAGGACCAGAAGCTCAATTCGCACAGCAAGCTCAACTGCATCACAGCCTGTATCCAGGCGACGCAGGCCGGGGCAGATGAAGCGCTGATGCTCGATCCGCACGGTTTTGTCGCCACCTGCAACAGCACGCATTTTTTCATCGTCCGCAAGGGAGAGGTCTGGACGTCCTCCGGTGACTATTGCCTCGGCGGAATCACCCGGAGCAACGTTATCCAATTGTGCCGAGAAAATGATATTCCGGTTTTTGAAAAGAATTTCTCGCTCACCGATGTCTATGGCGCTGATGAAGCCTTTGTGACCGGGACGTTTGCCGGTGTGGTTCCCGCGACAGAAGTCGATGGCCGGGTGCTCACCAAGGGCAGAGGACCCATGGTTAAGCACTTGCAAAGCCTGTATAAATCCCTTCTGGAGAAGGACACGACGTCATGACGTCAGACGCTGATTCCGGGCCTGTTCGCATTGCGATGTGGTCCGGGCCCCGCAATATTTCGACCGCCATGATGCGCAGTTTTGGCAGCCGGCAGGACACATTTGTCACCGACGAGCCCTTTTATGGCGCATTTCTGCGGGATACCGGAGAACCGCAACCCATGGCGGAGCAGATTATCGCGGACATGGATTGCGACTGGCATTCCGTAACAAGCAGCCTGAAAGGCCCCGTGCCAGCTGAAAAGCCCATCTGGTATCAAAAACACATGCCGCACCAGATGACAGGCCCGATTTCCATTTCCGATTTTCCGGATCATCGCCATGCATTTCTGATCCGCGATCCGGTTCGCGTTGTCGGCAGCTATGCCGCCAAACGGGTAAAAGTGACGCCGGAGGACCTGGGCTATGAGCGGCAACTCCGCTATGTCGAAGAAATTGCGGAAAAGACCGGAAAACTGCCCTTTGTGGTCGACAGCGCCGCCATATTGCAAAATCCGGGAAAGGTTTTGAAGCAGCTATGCCAGGCCCTGGGCATTTCCTGGGATCCGGCGATGCTTGGCTGGACAGCCGGAGTGCGAGATACCGACGGAATCTGGGGATCGCACTGGTATAACCGTGTCGTCGAGACGACCGGATTTGGGCGCCCGCCGGGACCGCCACCGCAACTGGAAGAACGGGATCGAAAGGTGGCCGAGAATTGCCGTGATTACTATGACAAATTATTAGAATATTCTTTTATATAACTGTTTTTATATAATTCTATAAAGTTTTCGAGGAATTGTGTCTCGCAATTGCAAATTGTAAATTCAATTGACCCGGCATCCGGTAATCATTGAAGAATCTGCAACTTTCATGATAAGAATGATCATTATTGAACAGAGGATCTCATCATGTCAGCCATTTTCACAATTGCTCTCCTCAGTGCGACTTCGAGCGTCGCGGATGCCGATTCCATGCGCATGGCTTACAACAACTGCCTGGTGGATTTCACCATTGAACAGCTGGATGCCAAAACCAAGCGCAGTGTTTTTGCGAAATCCGCACGCGAGGCCTGCGCCTCACAGCGCGATGCCATGGCCGCTGCCATCAAAAAGGACGAACTGGAGTTTGGCAGCACCGAACAAGAGGCAACCGACTATGCAAATGAGGAAACCGAGAATGTGGTTTTCGCATTTATTGACGGATATGCTGATTATATGAGCTCAAATACGCGTCCGGTCAGAGAGGAATAGCGGCGAACAATATGCTTCTTGTCTGGTCAGCTGCCGATTAGCGCTGGTTCCGGAGCTTTTTGAGCAGAACTTCCATCACATGGGCTTCCAGTGGCCTGGCAAATTCACAGCCAAAGTCGCTGAAGCCTTCCCAGCGAACGTTAGCTGCAAGAATGGGCAGGCCTGGGAGGCGGATAAACACCGGTTTCGAGGGATCCACACCGGAAAGGCTGGTCATTTTGAAGCCGGTGGAAGAAAGATTGACCAACTGTGCCCGATGGATTTTGCCGCCGGACTGGTGGAGCAATATCTCCGCATCCACGTCCTCCCGAACACTCGCCCGGCAATCTTCATATCCGGTTTGTACATTTTGTTGTCCAAGCACAGTCTCAACCCCATATTCCGTTAACCACGATTGCAATAACGGATGAACCTTGTTGTTCTTAAGCTTTCGATGCGAAAACCTCTTTGGGAACGAACAACAATCTTATGGTTCACGCGAATCCGGTGCGGTCCACATCCCTGTCGCGGCCAAGGACAATAAGTTTGCCCTTTGCAAACAAGACGATTGTTCAGATACCGCCACTTTTTCGACCGCTAACAAGAACCATGCTGTTGCGAAACCACATGATTGCACTTGCCGGATAGTAACGTTGCCAGCTTTTTTGTGCCGCAATCGGCAACAGAAGCCGGCAAACAATATGCTTCTGGTCTGAAATAGTCGGATTTTCAGGGATATCCTGGCGGACAGGGTGGGATTCGAACCCACGGTGAGCTTGCACCCACGCCGGTTTTCAAGACCGGTGCATTCGACCACTCTGCCACCTGTCCGCGCTGGTCGGACGCCTCCTAGCGATCTCCCTCAAAAAGCGCAAAGATTTTATCGCCGGTGCACACGACTTTTGACCGGGCCAAAGCTGTTCGTCATTTCAGCCGAATTGTTTGTGCCGGGCGACGATTAGGGATTCCCCTGCAAGTCAGATTGTGCCAGAAGATTTGCGGAAGGAAACCTGTTCATGCGTCTCACCCTTGCAGCGGCCTGTTGTGCTTTGGCGTCACTTGCATTTCCCGTTTATGCACCGGTCAATCCGGCAATGGCGCAATCTGCTTCATCCGATGCCAATTCCCGGAATTCCGGATTTCGCGGTTACCTGAACCAGGTTGGTCGCAAGGCCGTGAGGGAAGGGGTCAGCCAGCGCACCGTCGAGCGGGTTTTGGCAGGCCTCACATACAATCCCCGTGTTATTACTCTGGATCAGTCACAGCCAGGCGGACGGCCGAACAGCGCGATACCGCCATTTGCACCTTATCAGCGCCGTCACATCACCGCTCAACGGATCGCCAACGGCAAAAAGGCTTATCGGCGGCTGGTTGGGAAGCTGGTGGATGTCGAACGCGAAACCGGCGTGCCGGGTCATATCATCATGTCGATTTACGGGAAGGAAACCAATTATGGTTCGTTCACCGGCAATTTTGATATCCCGCGTTCGCTGGCCACACTGGCCTATGAAGGACGGCGCAGGGCACTTTTTGAAGCAGAACTGATTGCTGTCCTCAAGATTATCGACAATGGTGTGCCGCAGTCTGCGCTGAAAGGCAGCTGGGCCGGAGCGATGGGCAAACCCCAGTTTCTGCCTTCCGTTTATCTTCGGCTGGCGAAAGACGGCAATGGCGATGGATATGCAGATATCTGGAATAGCGAATTTGATGCCGTGTCCTCGATCGCCAATTATTTCGTCAATGCCGGCTGGCGGCGCGGCGAACCCTGGGGGATCGCAGTGCGGGTTCCATCGACACTCAACCGGCAAGCCATCAGGAACAGAACGGTTGCTGCGCGATGTCCCCGGGTCCATGAGCGCCACAGCCAGTGGAAGACGATGGCAGAATGGCGCGCACTCGGGGTTGCGCCAGCAACGGCACGGCGTCTGGACAACAAAACGCTGGCGACGCTGCTGGAACCTGACGGGCCGGGGCGAACCGCCTATTTGCTCACCGGCAACTATCGGGTGATACTGGATTATAACTGTTCGAACTTTTACGGATTAGCAGTGGGGTTACTGGCGGATGAAATTCAATCTTAGGCTGTTGTGCGCGGTTTCGCTGACCGGTGCCCTGGCGGGCTGCGGTTCGTTTGACGGGGTAAATGACAATATGAGCCGGGGCCTTGAGCCCGCACCGGCTGCTCCTGCGGCCGCGGCATCCACCGGCATATCCGATTTTCCACAGAAGATCGGCGAACCCTATAAAGTCGGTGGCAAGACCTACACGCCCGAGGATGTCGCCAGCTATGACAATGTCGGATATGCCAGCTGGTATGGCGAAGAACTGGCAGGCAATCCGACGGCCAATGGCGAGAAATTCAACCCGAACGGGATATCTGCCGCGCACAAGACCCTGCCACTCCCCAGCTATGTCGAAGTCACCGCACTCGACACCGGTCGTACCATTCTGGTCCGCGTCAATGATCGCGGGCCGTTTACCAATGACCGGTTGATCGATCTTTCCTATGGTGCCGCGAGGCAACTGGGCATTGATCAGCAAGGCGTGGCTGGTGTGCGGGTCCGGAAAGTCAATCCCAACGAACAGGAACGAGCGGTCCTGCGCAATGGCGGCCAGGTGACAGAGCGCATTCCGACCCCCGATTCCCTGCTGACCATATTGCGGAAAAACCTCGCCAAACTGCCCCAACCGGCGGCTCCGGTGCGCCAGGCTACACGGAGCGCTGCGCCGGCGGGTGCGGTCAATACTAGCGGGGTCGGCGCGTCCTATGTGCCCCCAACGGGCAGGCCAACCGGTTCATCCCGTGCTTCCGGTGACCGTTTCATCATCGAAAACCAGACTGGAGCCACCCAATCGCGTTCCACCGCGCCAGCCCCTCGTGCGGTCAGCACAGCCAGCGGTTTCGTGGTACAAGTTGCGGCATTCAGTAGCCGCGCGCGTGCCAATACTCTGGCCAACAAGATCGGTGCAAAGGTCATGTCCGATGGAACTGGCAAAATCTGGCGGGTCCGCTATGGGCCCTATGCCACCGAACGCGCGGCAGAGCAGGGGCTCAACGAAGCCCGGCGCCGCGGCTATGGCGGCGCACGTATTCTTCGGGCCGGGAAATAGAAAACAGGTCTAACTGCAAAGGAAACCGGAAATCTGATGAACAAAAAGGCGTGGGCTTTTCTGCCCCTGATCATACTTCCCGCAACCAGTCTGGCCGCTCCCGCCTATGAGACCGACGCGCCCATTGCCTATATGACCGACCTGTCATCCGGTGCCGTGCTTTTCGAGAAAAATGCCGACCGGCAGATTCCGCCAGCTTCGATGGCCAAGATGATGACCGTCTATGTCGCCTTTGACCAAATCCAGCAGGGCAAGGTCGCGCTTGACAAAAAGGTCAAAATTCAGCGCGCCACCTGGCAAAAATGGCAAGGGCAGGGGTCCACCATGTTTCTCGCCGCCGACGACACGCCAACGATCAAGGACCTGCTGCACGGCGTCATCACCCTTTCGGGCAACGATGCGAGCGTTGTACTGGCGGAAACGCTGGGCGGGACCGAAGAGAATTTCGCACAGATCATGACCAAAACTGCGAAAAAGATCGGCATGTCCAACAGTCGTTTTGGCAACAGTACGGGCTGGCCGGATGAAGGCAAAACAATGGTTACGGCGCGGGATCTGGGGATCCTGGGAGCCAGACTGTCGAAAGATTTTCCGGACCTGTATGATGATTTCTTTGGTCTGTCCGAATTTACCTGGGGCAAGACCAATCAGGGCGATCCTATCACTCAGCCCAATCGCAACCCGCTGCTCGGCAAGATTGATGGCGCGGATGGGCTGAAAACCGGCCATACCGAGGAAGCCGGTTACGGGTTTACCGGTTCGGCCAGGCAAAATGGCCGACGCCTGGTCTCGGTGCTTGCCGGACTGGACAGCTATGGCGGCCGTATCGATGAGTCCGTGAAATTCATGAACTGGGGCTTCAATGCCTGGGAAACCCGTCCCTTGTTCAAGAAAGGCGACCGGATTCAGGCGGCAGAAGTGCAACTGGGCGATGCATCTGTTGTCAGCCTGGTGGCCCCCGCCGATCTGGCGGCAACCCTGCCCAAGGGTTCTGACGACGCCATCCGCATGAAAGTGCGCTATAATGGTCCGATCAAGGCACCAATCGCCGCGGGTCAGGAAATTGCTGTCCTTGAGGTGATCGCAGGGGATTCCCAGCCACAGACCATGGCCCTCGTCGCCGGTGAGGCCGTTGGAGAAGCGGGCTTTTTTGACCGCGTATGGGCTGGTCTCAAATCTCTCCTCGGTCTAGCCTGAAGGATGGACAAGGCATGACCGCCCCCGGACGTTTCATCAGCCTGGAAGGCGGCGAGGGAACTGGCAAGTCGACACAGGCCCGAGCCGTTGGCCAGGCTCTGGAATCACGCGGCCTGACCGTGCACCTCACCCGGGAACCGGGTGGTACCCCGGGTGCCGAAACAATCAGAGAGCTTCTCCTGACGGGGCATGACGAAAAATGGAACATGCGAACCGAGGCTCTGCTTTTCGCCGCCGCGCGCGCGGAACATTGCGATTCTCTGATCAGGCCTGCCCTCGAAAAGGGTGAATGGGTGATCAGTGACCGCTTCCTCGACAGCAGCAGGGCCTATCAAAGCGTCAGCGGCGAACTGACGGATGCTGATATCCTGGCGATCCACGATGTCGGAAGCAGAGGACTGCTGCCGGACCGGACGTTCGTGCTCGACATACCGGAGGAAGTGGCAAGCCGTCGCGCCCATGCCCGCGATCGTGGCGAGAGCGATCGCATTGGCGGTCGCGATTCCGGCTATCACCGGCAGGTTATGGAAAAATTCCGCCAATATGCCGCCGATGAACCCGGGCGGGTCCGGCTGATCGAGGCGTCAGGACTGCCCGAGGATGTGACCGCGTCCATCCTGGAAGATCTGAGCGATTTGCTGGGGTGATGTCATGACGTCATTTGCTCCGGATACCCTATTGGGACATGATCAGGCGAAACGGGTGTTCGCATCTGCTTTCGAAAAAGGCACGCTCCATCATGCATGGATACTTGCTGGCCCGAAAGGCCTGGGCAAGGCCGGTTTCGCGCGGCAGGCTGCGCAATTCCTGCTGGAATCGGATCGGCATTCACCGGCACCATCAAATCGCCTGGAAATTGATGCTGAAAGCCAGGCTGCGAGATTGCTCGCCGCAGGCTCACATCCCGATTTCCGGTTGCTGCAACGCGGAGGGAAGTCCGACAAGGAAGACAAAAAGGCGAGAGAAAGCGGCATTGAATCGCTCGAGGCACATGAACTGAAACGCAATATCTCGATCGACCAGGTGCGCAGTCTGCAATCGCTCTTCAACACTCAGGCTTCGATCGCCTCCCATCGCGTGGTGATCATTGATGCGATCGACGATCTTGAGCGGGGAGGGGCCAACGCCCTGCTCAAGAATCTTGAGGAACCGCCTCTAAAGACTGTATTTTTACTTGTCAGTCACACGCCGGAGCGATTGCTGCCGACGATCCGTTCCCGATGCCAGATTTTGCGGTTTGAACCGCTGGATGACGCACAGATGCGAGAAGTTCTCCAACAGCTGGCACCAGATCTGGACAATCCGGAAACCGAGGCTTTGATCCGCGCAGGGAAGGGGGCGCCGGGACGCGCCCTGCAATATGTCGATGCGGGTCTGGCTGAGCTGGAACAACTCGCCATGCAGATCCTTGAGAGTGGAGATCCGGACAACAGGATCAGAAATGATCTGGCCCGCAAACTGTCGCTCAAAGCCGCAACGGCACGATATCACGCCTTTCTGGACCTCGTTCCCGGACTGGTAGCGGACCATGTTCGATCGAACCGGGACTCTGACAGAATTCGGGCAATAGAAACATGGCAGGAAATCTGCGATCTGGCGGGTATGGCGGTTCCAAAGGCACTTGATAGTCAGGCCGTTATATTCCGCCTGGCCAGCATGATGGGATCGCTTGCCCTCCGGCGGGAGCCCGCATAAAGAAGGCCCTGAACGGCTGTTCGGAGCCGGATTCGAGAAAGAATTTCATGTCGCAACCCTATTATATCACAACAGCTATCAGCTATCCCAACGGACCACCCCATATCGGGCACGCTTATGAAGCCGTCGCCACCGATGCCCTGGCGCGTTTTCACCGGATGGCAGGCCGCGATGTGCGCTTCCAGACGGGAACTGACGAACATGGTCTGAAAATGGCGCAGGCAGCCGCGAAGAAAGGCGTACCGCCTCAGGTGCTGGCCGACGAAATGGCCGGCTATTTCATCGAAATGACCAAAAAACTGGACATATCGCATGATCGTTTCATCCGGACGTCAGAAACTGATCATCATGCAGCCAGCCAGGCGATCTGGTCAGCAATGGAAGCCAACGGTGACCTGTACCTCGACAAATATGAAGGCTGGTACTCGGTTCGCGACGAAGCCTATTATGATGAAAGCGAGCTGGTGACAGCCGAAGGCGAGGGGGGTGAGACGGAAAAACTGTCGCCTCAGGGCACGCCTGTTGAATGGACCGTCGAGGAAAGCTGGTTTTTCCGGCTGTCCAGATATCAGGAACCATTGCTCAAATTGTTTCGGGAAAACTCCGGATTTCTGAAACCGGACAGCCGTCGCAACGAAATGATCAGGTTCGTCGAAGGCGGTCTGAAGGATCTGTCGATTTCCCGTACAAGTTTCGACTGGGGGGTGAAAGTCCCCGGTGCAGAAAATCACGTCATGTATGTCTGGGTGGACGCACTGACAAATTATCTCACCGGTCTGGGTTATCCTGCAGAAACAGAGGATTATCCGAAATACTGGACCGCCGGTGGCGACATCACGCATATCATCGGCAAAGATATTGTCCGGTTTCACAGCGTGTACTGGCCGGCCTTTCTGATGAGCGCCGGATTGCCTCTGCCGAAACAGGTTTTTGGTCACGGGTTCCTGCTCAATCGCGGGGAAAAAATGTCGAAATCTGTCGGCAATGTCGTCGATCCCTTGAATCTGGCCGATAAATTCGGTGTGGATCAGCTTCGCTATTTCCTGTTGTCAGATGTGATTTTCGGCAAGGACGGCAGCTATTCGGCCGAAATGATCGTCACCCGGACCAATGCCGATCTGGCCAATAATTTCGGCAATCTGGCGCAGCGCAGCCTGTCGATGATTGCCAAAAACTGCGATGGAAAAATCCCCCAACCCGGCGAAGCCACAGAGGCAGAAAAGAGTCTTTTGAAGGATTTGCAGACGTGTTTTCACGCCGTGACAGAACTGCTGGCGAGCGATGAATTGCCTATTCACGCCGCCATTGACCTGATCCGGGAACGGCTGAGCGCTTCCAACCAGTATTTCGCCGATCAGGAGCCCTGGGCCTTGCGAAAAACCGACCCGGCGCGCGCGGATACGGTGCTCTACTACACGGCGGAGTCCATACGCCGGCTGGCCATATTGCTGCGCTGGGTTATTCCGGACAGTTGCGACAAGATGCTGGATGTCTTGAACCAGCCCAGGGACGCCAGGAATTTCGATCATCTGGAACAATTGCTGGAGCCCGGAACCGAAATTTCCAAACCCAGCCCGATATTTCCGCGCCTCGAGCTGCCGGCAGCCACCGAGGAGGCCTGATCCGCATGCTGGTCGATAGCCATTGCCATCTCAACTACAAGGGCCTGATCGAGGAGCAGGATGCTGTCCTTGCAAGGGCCCGGGAAAGCGGCGTAACCGCCATGCTCAACATTTCGACCCGGGAATCGGAATGGAGCGATATTGTTGCCACGGCCAATCGCGAAAAGGATGTCTGGTCCAGCATTGGCATTCATCCGCATGAGGCCGATTCCCATCCGGATGTCGATCTGGCGAAGCTCGTGAAACAGGCAGATCAGGAGCGGGTTGTTGCCATCGGAGAAACCGGGCTCGACTATTATTATGATCACAGCGACCGGGAACGCCAGAAACAGAGTTTCCGGACCCATATTCATGCCGCCCGCGAAACCGGATTGCCGATAATTGTGCACACGCGGGATGCCGAAGACGATACGGCTGCGATCATGGCCGAAGAGATGGAGCAGGGCGCCTATACCGGTGTCATCCACTGCTTCACGGCGAGTGAAAACTTTGCCCGGAAAGCCTTGAATATGGGGCTGTATATCTCGATTTCCGGAATCGTGACGTTCAAAAATGCCAAGGATCTGCAGGAAACCGCAGCAAACCTGCCCGGCGACAGGTTGCTAGTGGAAACAGATGCCCCGTTTCTCGCTCCGGTACCGCACCGGGGGAAAACCGGTGAACCGGCATTTGTCGCCGATACAGCACGTTTTCTGGCGGAACTCCGGGGTGAGGAATATTCCGAACTCTGCGATTCAACTTCCCGGAATTTCTACCGGCTTTTCAGCAAAGCCAAGCCGTGAGAGCAACCATACTCGGTTGCGGAACCTCTTCGGGCGTGCCGCGTATCGGTAATGACTGGGGTGATTGTAATCCCGAAGAACCCAAAAACAGACGCAGCCGGGTCTCGATTTTGGTGGAGTCGGAAACGACAAATATTCTGGTCGATACGTCACCGGATTTGCGCAACCAGTTACTGGCTTGTGAAATCACTACAGTCGACAATGTGATATGGACCCATGACCACGCGGATCATTGCCATGGCATTGATGACTTGCGGCAGATATTTCACAATCGGCGCGAACCGATCCCCGGTTATGCGCGCTCTTTTGCCCTGGACAGCCTGAAGACACGATTCTCCTATGTGTTCAAGGGTCACAGCTATTATCCCACGATTTGCGAAGCGCAGGTTCTGGAAGACACGCAGACCATCGGGGATATGACCGTAACCTGTGTTGACCAGCCACATGGCGGCATCACGTCCACCGGATTGCGTTTTGAGCATGGTGGCAAGTCTGTCTGCTATGCCACTGATTTCGGTGAAGTCAGCGATGAAATGCGTGATCTGTATCGCAATTGCGATCTGTTCATTGTCGATGCGTTGCGCGAAAAGCCGCATCCGACCCATGCCCATCTGCAGATGACGCTGGACCTGATCCAAGATGTTCAGCCAGGTTTCACGCTGCTCACACATATGGACAAATCGATGGACTATAATCGTCTCGCATCTATGCTGCCGGAAACCATTGCTCCGGCATATGACGGATGCATCCAAGAGATATGACATGACCGAAGATCAAAATATCAATCTGGTATTCGCCATAGGCGCCCTGGTCCTTGTCGCCAGCGCGCTGTTTTCCCGGCGAATTGGTCTGGGAGAAATGATCCGGTCGGCGCTGGCCTGGGTGGCCATATTTGCGGTCTTCATAGTTGCATTTACTTATCGTGATGAGCTGACCGGTGTGTGGTACCGGGTCACAGAAGAGCTCACCGGTGCCAGCAACCAGAATGTTGTCGGTACGACGCTGCGCATCCGCCAGTCGATGGACGGCCATTTCTGGGTGAATGCACAGGTGAACGATACGCCGGTACGTTTTCTGATCGACAGCGGCGCCACGACAACCGCTATGAATCTGAATACGGCGCGCGCAGCGGGTATTGAAATCAATGAAGGTGGCTTTCCGGCATATGTATCAACCGCCAACGGCACCGTCGAAGTACGCCGGGGCCGTATTCAGTCTCTGGATCTCGATCTCATGGCCGCTTCGGATTTTCCGGTTATCGTGGCGGAAGAATTTGGCGATACCAATGTGTTGGGAATGAACTTTCTGTCGGCAATGAAGAGCTGGCGGGTGGAGGGCAATGAGATGATCCTTGAACCTCCGGGCTCCTGATAGCGAATATAATTTAACATAATATATATTATCAACCTTAAATACCTGAGCCGATCTTCATGGAAAATACCCAAACAATAGCTCCCCTGCTGGAAATCATGCGACGATTGCGTGATCCGGAAGACGGCTGCGAATGGGACACAGTGCAGACTTTTGAAACCATCGCGCCATATACGATTGAGGAAGCCTATGAAGTCGCGGATGCGATTGAGCGCAAGGACATCGACGCACTGCGCGACGAACTGGGTGATCTCTTGCTGCAGGTTGTCTTTCACAGTCAGATCGCCAGTGATGACGATCATTTTACCTTTCAGGACGTTGTCGACGGCATATGCGACAAAATGACACGTCGGCATCCACACATATTTGGCGCCAGTGATACATCGCCTGGCTGGGAACAGATCAAGGCAGATGAACGGGCCGCCGATGGCAAGGCGAGGACGCTTGATGGCGTTGCTCTGGCCCTGCCCGCCTTGTTGCGTGCGCAAAAAATCCAGAAACGCGCGGCCAGGGTCGGTTTTGACTGGCCGGATATTGCTCCGGTCAAGGCCAAGCTGCTCGAAGAACTTGAAGAAGTTGAACAGGCGCAAAACGAGGAAGAGCTGCACGATGAGCTCGGAGACTTGTTGTTTGCCGCCGTCAATCTCGCCCGCCATCACAAGGTTGATGCCGAACAAGCCCTGCGAGATGCGACGGCGAAGTTTTCAACCCGTTTCAACAAGGTCGAAGAGACCGTTGAACAGGACATGAAAGACATGACAATCGATGAACTGGAAGAAGCCTGGCAACAGGTGAAGGCCTCTCTGCGGTCTGCCTGATCAGCTTTCCAGTTGTTTGAACCGGCCCCAGTTTCTTTTCGACATTTTCACCGCAAGAACCAGCGCCCCCTGCGCTTCTTCGGTTTCCAGCACCCGCCCATTTTCATGCAGCCAGGCCAGACGCTTGCCGTCTGACATGTCCAGAGTTACGGTTTCCACATCGTGGTTTAGCGAAAGATTCCGTGAAATCATCTGAACCAGTTGATCAACGCCCTCACCGGTTATGGCAGATATGGGACACACATGTTCAGGAATGTCATCAGGTATCTGAACAGAAAGAGGGTCTGCGTCATTGAGCAGATCGATCTTGTTCCAGGCTTCAATGATCTGGGCGCCCTCACCAGTTTCCAGATCCACCCCCAATTCCCGCAGGATATGCTCGACATCTTTCGCCTGATCATCGCTCGCGGCATGTGAGATATCGCGGACATGGACAATGATGTCTGCTGCAGTCACTTCTTCCAGTGTTGCCCGAAAAGCCGCCACCAGCTGGGTGGGAAGGTCTGACACAAATCCCACCGTATCAGAGAGAATGGCCTTGTCATAACCCGGCAGCGGAAATTCCCGCATTGTCGGATCAAGCGTCGCGAACAATAGGTCTTCGGCAAAAACCCCGGCACCGGTCAGGCGGTTGAACAGTGTCGACTTGCCGGCATTGGTATAACCCACGAGGGCAATGACTGGCCACGGAGCCTTCTGACGCCGCGAGCGATGGAGGGTCCGCGTTTTGCGCAAATGAGAAAGGTCTTTCCGCAACTTGGCCATGCGGTCACGGATCATCCGACGGTCGGACTCGATCTGGGTCTCGCCCGGACCACCCAGAAACCCGAAGCCACCGCGCTGCCTTTCGAGGTGGGTCCAGCTGCGTACCAGTCGGCCCGCCTGATAGTCGAGATGGGCCAGTTCAACCTGCAACCGACCTTCAGCCGTGGCTGCCCGCGCACCAAAAATTTCAAGGATCAGTCCCGTCCGGTCGATCACCTTGACCTTGAGCTCTTCCTCCAGATTGCGCTGCTGGATCGCGGTCAGCGTTCCATCGACGATCAATATTGTGGCGTCGTCCTGGGCAAGAATCGTCTTGATCTCGCGCACCTGACCAGACCCGAATAACGTTCCCGGCTTGGGTGCGCGAATGGTGAAGGCGCGGGTTGATGTCGCTTCCAGCCCGATAGCCAGTGCCAGACCCGCCGCCTCTTCCAGGCGATATTCCAGATGATTTCCGGATATCGCGCCCAGATCGGGATGAACGATCAGCGCGCGATCGGTGCTACCGTCCAGTCCGTCTTTTTCAAATGGGATCAAAGCTAACCGTCTTCACTGTTATTATAGTCGGCCAGATTGATCGGACCTCCGGGCTGCACGGTCGAAATCGCATGTTTGTAGACCAGCTGCGACATGCCTTCCCGCTCCAGCAATATGCAAAACAGGTCATATGCTGCGACCTCTCCCTGCAACATTACGCCGTTCACCAAAAACATGGTCACCGAGTCATTGCTGTCCCGCACTGCTGTCAAAAACACTTCCTGCAGTACACCGTTCCGCGCCCGGCTCTTGTCCATCAGTTCGGCAAAGGGCTGCATGTCGATGCTGTCCGACGGCATGACCGTCGAGATGGCATGTTTGTAAACCAGCTGAGACTGGCCATCCCGCCGCAACAGAACGGAAAAATTGTCGAACCAGGTCACGATGCCTTGCAGCTTCACACCCTTGACCAGAAACATGGTCACGGGTGTCTTGGATTTTCTCAGGGAGTTCAGGAACAGATCCTGCAGATTATTGGACTTGTCGGTCATTTTTGACATCCGCTTTTTGGCGGCATTTGCTGCCGCAGGTTATGTTTTTTGGTGACGACGGAAAGACTTCCGGGGGATCGTCACTGCGGATATATGGATTTCCGGCGATCGCTACAACCGCCTTTCACTGACTTTAACCCGACGCCTGATCCGCCTCCGCCTTTTTCCGGGTCGCGAGGCCCAGCATTTTGAGTTTCCGGTGCAGGGCTGATCGCTCCATTCCGATGAAATTGGCCGTCTTGGAAATATTTCCCGAGAACCGGCGAATCTGGACCTTGAGATACTCGCGCTCAAAGCTTTCCCGGGCTTCCCGCAGCGGCGATCCCATCAGCGACGCAACACCCTGATCCAGATCATCGCTGTGCCCCAGCACTTCTGCCGGCAACATTTCAATTTCGATCCGGCGGAAATTTTCCTTGGGCGCCAGAATGATCGTGCGTTCGATAACGTTCCGCAACTGCCGCACATTTCCGGGCCAGTCACAGGCCTGCAGAGCGGCCATTGCTTCAGCGGAAATTTCAGGCGGGTTCAGACGCTGGTCGGCCGCAAAGCGGGCGGAATAATGTTCGACAAGCGAAGGAATATCCTCCCGCCTCTGGTTTAAGGGTGGAAGTTCAACGGGAACAACATTCAAACGGTAGAACAGGTCCTCCCGGAACCGCTTTTCCTCGATTTCCTCTTCCAGATTACTGGAGGTCGCCGATACCACGCGCACGTCGACCTTTACCTTTTGATTGCCGCCCACTCGCGTGAAACTCTGTTCGGTCAAAACCCGGAGAATCTTGCCCTGGGTATCCAGCGGCATATCTGCGACTTCGTCGATAAACAGGGTGCCGCCATGGGCTTCTTCCAGCAACCCTGTCTTATCAACCTGGCCGCCTTTTTCGGTGCCGAAAAGTTCTTCTTCGACACTTTCCGGCGACAGCCGCGCAGCGCTGATGGTCACGAATGGGGCATTTGCCCGCGTGCTCCAGTTATGCATGAGCCGAGCCGCCACTTCCTTGCCTACGCCTGCCGGACCGGAAATCAGTAACCTGCTTCCGGTGCCGGCCACTCTTTTGAGTGTAGCCCGCACCGAATTCACAGCAGCAGAGTTACCGGTTAGCTCATCCGCCAGTCCGATCCGGGCTTTAAGAATTTCATTCTCCCGGCGGAGGCTTTCCGTTTCCGTAGCCCGGGCCACAAGGTGCATAAGGTGCTCGGCCTCAAACGGTTTTTCGATAAAGTCGACCGCGCCTTCGGATATGGCTGCCACCGCCGTGTCAATATTCCCGTGGCCGGAGATGACGATGACCGGCAGCTTCGGGTCCAGCTTTTTGATCTCGGTCAGCAGTTCCAGACCATCCAGGCGCGACCCTCTCAACCAGACATCAAGCAACACGAGCGAGGGTTTTCGCTCATTTACTGCTGCCAGGGCTGAATCACTGTCCGCCGCCGTGCGGGTTTCATAGCCGTCATCTTCGAGCACGCCGGAAATCAATTCCCGAATATCGGGTTCATCGTCTACAATCAAAATATCCAAAGCCATGTGGCGACCTCTACTTTCGCTGATCTTCTACATTTTGTGCCAGATCACTTCCGGCACCTACTTCCTGTCCGACAATGCCCCCTTCCAGTGTCGGGTTCTGCCCCAGCCTCTCCAGTTTCGCGGGATTGAAGATGATGGTCACGCGCGTGCCGCCATCCGGTGCATCGGCAAATGCAATCTCCCCGAAATGTTCTTCAATAATTTTTTTGACAATGGCCAGGCCAAGCCCGGTCCCCTTTTCACGGGTGGTCATGTATGGTTCTACGATCCGTTCCCGATCTGCCGGCAATCCGATTCCGTTGTCGTCCAGCTGAATGACAATATGCTCGTCATCGGCAGAAACAGTGAGGCACACACGCCCTTGGGGCTGCTCCCCGTTTGCCTCGAACTGCTCCATCTTCTGCCCAATCGCTTCCACGGCATTCTTGGTGACATTTGTGAATGCCTGACCCAATTGCCGGCGGTCGCATACCAGCGGGATTTCCGCTTCGTCTGACCTGAACTCAAAATTGATGTCCGGGTTGGAAACATCCTGAAGAAACAGGGCCTGTTTGAGAATATCCACGAGGTTCTCGGCGCGGAATGTCGGTTTCGGCATCCGCGCGAATGAAGAAAACTCGTCAACAATTTTTCGCAGATCCCCAACCTGCCGGACGATCGTACCGGTCAACTGGGTGAAGACGGCATTGCCGTCATCGATATTTTTGCCAAAGCGGCGTTGCAAACGCTCTGCTGCAAGCTGGATCGGAGTCAGGGGATTCTTGATCTCATGCGCAATACGGCGGGCGACGTCGGACCAGGCGGCCCTGCGCTGGTCCAGAAGCTGCTGCGTGATGTCCTCGAAAGTGATCACATGCCCGGCTGAGCCAGCGACGATCTTGACTTCCAGCGTCTTGACCTCTCCCCCGGAAGAAAACTGGATGATCGTGTTTTCCACGCCTTCTGCCACCAGTTCGGCAAATTCCGGCGCTACCTCTGCTATCGGCTGATCCAGCAGTTCATCACCCTTTTGTGCCAGCAGCGCCTGGGCCCGGGAATTGGTCAGCCGAATCTGTCCGGCTGTATTGAGGCTCATGATCCCGGCAGTGACGGATTCGAGTACAGTCTCGATAAACGCCCGGCGACTTCCCAGCTGATCATTGGCAGTCAGCAACGCTGTTGTCTGGGTTTCCAGACGTTCGGTCATGCGATTGAACGCCCGGCCCAAAGTTCCGATTTCATCTTTCTCGACCGGTGTTGGCACCCGCGTGGCGAGATTCCCTTCCGTGACCCGTTTCGCTGCGTGAACCAGTTCGCTCACCGGACGAACCATCCGGTCTGCTACAGCCAGCGCGATCCAGAGAGCCAGACCGACAATCAGCAACGAGACAACAAATAACGCAATGTTGAATTGCAGCTGCAAACTGCGCGAACGGACAAACAGATCGTCATAATCCTTGAGAACCGCCTGAGCCCGTTCCCATTGGCTCAACGCGTCCATGTCCGTGTCACGTGCTGCATAGAGAAATATCCGGGATTCCAGATCCAGGGCCGTTACCGCTTCAATCTTGTTGTCGCGCGCCGTCACGACATAGGTTTCCCCGGCAGCCAGCTTTTCAATGACTTCCGGGGTAATTTTGTTGCTGGTTTCACGGTTATCCGGATCCACCGCTGCAGCCGTTCGAGCGACGCCGTCATCGCCATATTCGACTATGGCAGATTCATTCAGCTTTCTCGACAGGACCTGAAAAACATAACCTTCGGCAAATTCCGGACTCTCCAGACGCGCCTGGCGCAGATAGTCGCGCAAGTCATTGGCCATCGTAATGGTTTCTTCGCCGACATCTCGCTGGTTTTCCTCATAATAGCCCTGGGCCAGACCATTGGCATTTTCCAGCATCCCTCGCGCTCGGTCGGAGAACCAGAACTCGACTCCATATTGGAACAGAAACGATGCAAAAATCACAACCAGCAACATGGGAATACTGGCGACAAGCGAGAACAGGGCCACCAGACGCACATGCAGGCGACCGTTGCTGCCAATAGCGGATTTCGCCGCCCTCCCCTTTGCAATGCGCCGACCCAGCAGCACCAGCAACACTATCGCGGGCACCAGATTGGCGACAAGCAAGGATGCCGCGAGCGGAGGAGAAATCAGTTCGGAGCGGTCAGACTGGGCGCTGAGCAGGAAATAGGTTCCTACCAGCATGCTGGCGAATACAAACAGGACAAACCACTCGACCCGTTTCATCAGCGCATCATTTTCCGCGAGTATGGACAGCCGTCTGATCCAGACCGGAGCACGTTTGCCTGAAGGGGGATGAGGCGCGTTCATTGTGTTCTCAATACAACAGTTTCGTTGTAAAAAAAGCACATTTTTGACATTTATGTCACGATTGAACGGAGTCCAGCGGCGGTCTGTCTCTCTTGCTTACCTCGCTCGCGCGGGATCAATGTCATATTCGGTCAGTTTTTTCCGCAACGTATTGCGATTAATCCCCAGGATCCTGGCGGCCTTTATCTGGTTTCCGCCCGCCTGATTCAGAGTTTCTTCGAGCAGGGGTCGTTCAAATTTTTCCAGAGCCTTTCCGTAGATGGCGGCGGGGTCGTCCTGATCCCCGATCAGATCCGCGACAATCGACTTGACCTGATGCTCAAAATCTTCCGCGGCCTGGATACGCTGTTCGTCGTTCTGCTGGGATTTCAGAATGGGCCGGATAACGGAATCGGACAACTCTTCTTCCCGCGCGGTGACTACAGCCCGGTAGATCACATTCTTCAGCTCTCGCACATTGCCGCGCCAGCTATGCCGGGACAATGTTGCCATCGCTTTGTCCGAAAGAGATTTGCGCGGTAATCCTTCCGATATTGCAAGATTCAAAAAATGCACAGCCAGCGCGGGGATGTCGCTCGCCCTTTCGCGCAAGGGCGGGAGGTCAATCGGCACAACATTGATCCGGTAATAGAGATCTTCCCGGAACTTGCCGTCGGCAATAAGCTGCTCGAAATTCTGGTTGGTGGCAGCGATAATGCGGACATCGAGTTTGACCAGCCCCTTGCCCCCTACACGGCTGATTTCCCCCGACTGCAATGCCCGCAGCAACCGGGTCTGAGCATGCATCGGCATGTCACCGATCTCATCGAGGAACAAAGTGCCTCCCCTCGCCTGCTCGAACTTGCCGGCCGCGCTGGCCACGGCGCCGGTGAATGCACCCTTTTCATGCCCGAACAACTCCGCTTCAATGAGATCGGTCGGAATAGCCGCCATGTTCACGGCCACGAACGGTCCGGATTTCCTGTGCCCAAGGCTGTGAATGGCTTCAGCCACCAGTTCCTTGCCGGTTCCGGACTCGCCCAGGATCAGGACGGAGAGGTCGTTGCGCAGGAGCCGCGCAATCATCCGGTAGACTTCCTGCATGGGAGCGCTACGCCCGACGAGCGGCAAACTGTCGTCATCAATGCTTTCGACCGGCAGGTCGGCCACGCGCGGCTTCACCGCCTGCCGCACAACTTCCACCAGTTCATCTAGGTCAAAAGGTTTGGGAAAATATTCAAATGCGCCCGTTTCGGACGCGCGAACAGCTGTATTCAGCGTATTTTGGGCAGATATCACAATAACTGGCAAGTCAGCATCCTGGGCGCGCACGGCATCCAGCGTGGAAATACCGTCTGCTTCACCCAGTCCGACATCGGTGATCAGCACATCATATTTGTTGCCTGACAACAGATTGTCCCGGTCGGCTACTGTCCTGCAGCTGTCCACCGTCATGCCTTCGGCTTTCAGAGCCGTCGAAATGATATGACTGACAGAACTGTCGTCTTCGACCAGAAGTACCGATTGTTTTCTCATGACATCAATCCTGTGTTGCGATCGGCAAAAACAGCACGAACTGGGTCAGGCCAGCATCAGCCAATCGCTCATATCTGATCCGTCCATTCATATCGCCAATCAGCTTCCGGACCAAAGCCAGCCCCAGTCCCTGTCCATCTGCCTTTGTGGACACAAAGGGCGAAAAAATGTCCTGTTCCAGCTCCGCGGGAACACCGGGGCCATTGTCCCGGACCATGATCTCGATCGGCAACCGCACCGGCTGCTTGGTCCCTTGTGCGGAAAAGGATGCCCCAAAACTGTATCGCGTGATTACCCGCACCATTGGTTCGTCCAGATTGTTCGTGGCATCCACCGCATTGGAGAGGAGATTCGTGAGGATCTGGAGCATGGCATCTGGGTCCACCAGCACATCTGGCAGCGACGGGTCGAACTCATCAGTAATCCGGATTTGCCTCCGGCTGCCAGTTTCGACCGATTGCCTGGCGCGATCGATCAGTGAATGAACATTGATCGCCTCGACCTTTGCCGGCTGGGTTGCGGTGAGCCCCTGCACCCTGTCCATCAAAGTGGCGATCCGTTCCACTTCCAGCTTGATCATCGCCGTCAGATTCTTCTGCTCCTCGCTGATGGAACGGTCCAGCAACTGAGCAGCCCCCTTGATCGCCGCGAGCGGATTTTTGATCTCATGCCCGAGAATGTCCGGAGCGCGAATGGAAAATTCGTTCGACCCCCCGGATTCGTCAACATTTTCCGGTCCGTCGCTCGGCAGCGGCGACAGGGAGATGATACGCCAGACCGGGTTATTGGGCAGGGTCTGGATCGAAAAATCCACAAACCCCGATTTCGTTCCGCGAACCGAAACCGCCATTCGTCGAGCGGCAAGATTCGCATCCGCATCTTCGAGCGCACTGGCGAGACGCCCGTCGCCAAACTGAATCTGCTGTTGAACAGGCTGACCGACAAGATTTTTGGCGCTGGTGCCCAGGAATTGCTCGGCCGCCGGATTGACCTTGGTGATCAGGTGGTCGGGATCAACAAGTATCAAGGCGTCCGGCAACCCGGAGAAAATCTGCTCGGTCGCAGGAAGTTCGTGCATCAGGCAGCTGCTTTGTCGAGCCAGGGCGCATAAAATTGCTGCAACATCGACAAAACCTTGTCAGCATCGGCTTCCTTGTTCGCTGCATTGCGGAACTCCGCCGAGCCAGGCATGCCTTTGGTATACCAGCCGATATGCTTTCGGGCGATTTTCACGCCAATATCTTCGCCATAATGCGTCAGCATGTCGCGATAATGTTCATCCAGCACCGCATATTGCGCGTCCAGTGCCGGATCAGCGAGAATTTCCCGATGCTCGAACCAGTGCATGACCTGGCCAAGCAGCCATGGCTTGCCATATGCCCCGCGGCCAATCATCAGTCCGTCGGCACCGCTTTCTTCCAGCGCCTGTTCGCAGTCCGCAATGGTGCAAATGTCTCCGTTCACGATAACCGGAACTGACACGGCATCCTTGACCTGACGCACGAACGTCCAGTCAGCACTGCCCTTGTACATCTGGCACCGCGTTCTGCCGTGCACGGTAATCATCTGGGCGCCCAGATCCTCCGCGATGCGCGCGAGCTCCGGTGCATTGAGGCTGCTGTGGTCCCAGCCCATCCGCATCTTCACCGTGACCGGCACATTTACGGCCTCAACAGTTGCCTTGATCAGCGATGCGGCGAGCGGAAGGTCGCGCATCAGGGCGGAACCTGCATCTCCGTTGACGACCTTTTTGACGGGGCAACCCATGTTGATGTCAATGATCTGGGCACCGCGATCCTCGTTGAGTTTGGCCGCTTCCGCCATAGCATCGGGACAGCATCCGGCCAGTTGCATCGAAACCGGCTCTTCAATCGGATCCCATGCACATTTCTGCAGTGACTGGCGAGTCTCCCGGATCATCGCCTGGCTGGCAATCATTTCGGTGACGTTCAGTCCGGAGCCGAAACGGCGCACCAGTTTGCGGAACGGCAAGTCGGTGACGCCAGTCATCGGAGCCAGCAAAACCGGACTTTCTATGCGGATATTTCCTATCGAGATCGGGGTCAGATTCATGTGATGTGCCTAAAATTTAAGCAGCCTTTACTTCCAAAGCGGCTGGCAGGCAAGTTATCCTTGGGCTAGACGGACCGAAATGACTGATTCATCGCCACGCACAGCCCGGATTGACGCCATGATTGTTGCCGCCGGAAAAGGCGAACGTGCCAGTCAGGACATTCCGAAGCAATATGTTCCCGTCGCTGGCAAACCGATGCTGCGCCACAGCGCGCAAAGCCTGGCCGACCATCCCATGATCGACCGGATCTGGATTGTTATTGGAGATGGACAGGCAGAGACGGCTAAAAAAGCCATGTCCGGGATCGAAAATTACCGACTGGTTACTGGCGGCGATACCCGTCAACAGAGCGTATCAAACGGCCTTGCGGCCATCACCGCAGGCGGCGGAACCGATCATATACTCGTTCATGATGCGGCCCGCCCCTTTCTGGCGGCATCTGTCATTGACAGGCTGCTGGACGCACTGGACGCCAAACCAGCAGCCATACCGGTATTGCCGACCGTCGACACCACCATCCGGATTGAGAACGGGCTTGCCGCAGAAACCCTTGATCGCAGTGGTCTCTGGCGGGTCCAGACACCCCAGGCATTCCATTTCGACAAGCTGGTTGAGGTGCATCAACAAACCGAAAAGAGCGCTGATGCTTCTGACGATGCCCAGTTGATCCGGGCCTGCGGATATGATGTAGCAATTGTGGAAGGTGATGACCAATTGCGAAAATTCACCACCCGCCAGGATTTTGCAGATGCAGCACTTACAACCATGATCGAAATACGCACCGGCTCCGGCTTTGATGTGCACCGTCTTGCCGCAGGAGAAGACCTGTGGCTGGGCGGGCTGCGGATCGAACATGACAAGGGACTGGCCGGACATAGCGATGCCGATGTGTTGCTGCATGCGCTTACGGATGCCTTGCTCGGTGCGATTGCCGCCGGGGACATTGGCGATCATTTTCCTCCTTCGGACGAAAAATGGCGCGGTGTTGCTTCAGATGTATTTGTTGGTCATGCGGTTTCGCTCATCCGCCAGAAAGGTGCCACCGTCCATAATGTCGACATGACATTGATATGCGAAGAGCCGAAAATCAAACCGCATCGTGAAGCCATGCGGTCCAATATCGCGGCGATGCTGGATATCGAGATCGATCGCGTGAGCCTGAAGGCCACCACGACGGAGCGACTCGGATTCACTGGCCGGGGCGAAGGCATCGCCGCTCAGGCAACAGTAACTGTAGGATTGAAATGAAATTCACCCCCGCTCATGCAGCTCGGCAGCAGTTCACGCGAAAAAGATCCGCTCAACATTTGCAAAACACCGCAACAATGAGCTAACGGCCCCAGCCTATGAACAATCTCCTTCCACAGGAAATGGTCGATCTTGCGCAAAAGGTCGTGGATGAAAATCGCAAAGTGAAGCGTCGGGTTGCTGTCGCCGAAAGTTGCACCGGTGGTCTTGTCGCGGCGGCGCTGACCGAGATCGCTGGAAGCAGCGACGTGTTTGAGTGCGGGTTCAACACCTATTCGAACGAAGCAAAGCAATCGATGCTGGATGTCAGTGACGACCTGCTGGAGACATTTGGCGCGGTTTCCATCGCGGTGGCCTGGGGCATGGCGCAAGGTGCACTTGAACGATCAGGCTGCGATGTCGCAGTCGCGATTACCGGGGTGGCCGGCCCGGGCGGTGGTACCGAGAAAAAGCCGGTTGGCACGGTGGTTTTTGCCAAGGCGGAGAAAGGCAAAAGCCTTGAGGATGTCGTAGCAGATCGCCGGAACTTCGGCGAAGATCAGACCCGTGCAGACATTCGGCTTCAGGCAGTGCTCGTTGCGCTTGAACTGTTGCTTCCCGACAAATCGGAATAGTTACTGCCGTAAATCGCTTCTGCCCGGGTGACAAAAGCACTGGTCATCTTGTGCAGGGCCTTTGAAAACATTTGCCCGGCCATTTTCTCGAACATGCGGTTCTTGAATGAGAACTCGACATAGAAATCGACGTAACTGCCGCCTTCGGCACGCGGCCGAAAATGCCATTCATTGTGGAGCATCTTGAGCGGTCCATCGAGATAGTCCACCGTGATGGACTTTCCCGGCACCTTCAACACCCGAGAGGTGAATTGTTCACGCAAACCCTTGAAACCCACCAGGACATCGGCCGTCATTTCCGTTTCCGTATCCGCGCGGATGCGCGTGCCAACGACCCAGGGAAGAAATTCCTGGTACCGACCGACATCCGCCACCAGCGCATACATTTGCGCGGCGCTGTGCGACAGTTCCCGCGTCTCTCTATGTGCCGGCATGCTTTGCTTCTCTGGCGAGCTTCTCGTCTCGCGCCGCCCGCATTTTCGCGAAATCCTCGCCGGCATGGTAGCTTGATCGGGTCAGCGGACTGGATGCGACAAGCAGAAAGCCCTTGGCCCGGGCAATGGAAGCATAGGCATCAAAGGCCTGCGGCTTCACAAATTCGCTTACTTTGACATGTTTTGGGGTGGGCTGGAGATACTGGCCCATGGTCAGAAAGTCGATATCCGCCGAACGCATGTCATCCATGACCTGATGCACTTCCAGTCGCTCTTCACTTAAACCAAGCATGATCCCGGATTTGGTAAAGATCGACGGATCGAGGCGTTTCACCTGTTCCAGCAGACGGATCGAAGCATAATAGCGGGCGCCTGGACGAATGGTGGGGTAAAGACGCGGCACCGTTTCAAGATTGTGATTATACACATCCGGACGCGCCGCCACGATCGCCTCAATTGCGGCATCTGCCTTGTTGCGGAAATCGGGGGTCAGGATCTCAATGGTCGTATCGGGCGTTGTGCGGCGCAGCGCTTCGATAACCTTCACAAACTGGCTGGCGCCGCCGTCCGGCAGATCGTCACGGTCGACCGATGTAATAACAATATGTTCCAGGCCCAGTTTCGCTGCTGCATCGGCTGTATGCTGCGGCTCCAGCGGGTCCACTTTCATCGGCATGCCGGTCTTCACATTGCAGAACGCGCAGGCCCGGGTGCAGACGTCGCCCAGGATCATCACCGTGGCATGCTTCTTGGTCCAGCATTCGCCGATATTGGGACAGGCCGCTTCTTCACAGACTGTGTTGAGCTTGTGCTCGCGCATCAGTTTGCGAGTTTCCTCGAAGCCCTTGCCCATCGGCGCCTTGACGCGAATCCAGTCTGGTTTGCGCTGACGGACAGGTTTGCCCGAAGGCGATGGGATCTTGGTAATTTCGTTCATTTCTATCAGATAGCGATGCATTCGGCGCTTGCCAACCGCGATGACGCTGCGTAACCCGCCTCCCAGATGAAAATAATCGGGGGATGCGCTTTCAGCCATGATAATCGAGACACTGACTTCCCCGGTAATCCTGTTCTTCATTCTCGGCTTTTTTGCCGCCATGATCCGGTCCGATCTCAGCATTCCGGAACCCTTTGCCAAAGCCATGTCGATTTACCTCATGGCGGCCATCGGTTTGAAAGGCGGTGTCGAGGTTGCTTCCACCGGGTTTACCTCCGAACTGGCATCAGCAGCCATTGCCGGGGTGACACTGGGTTTCACGATACCAATTCTCGCGTTTTTCCTGCTGAGATCGATCGGCAAGCTGGGCGCCATCGATTCCGGAGCCGTCGCAGCCCATTATGGCTCGGTCAGCGTGGTCACTTTCGTCACCGCTGTGGAACTGCTCACCAATCAGGGCATGCAGCCGGACGGGTTCATGGTCGGTGTCATGGCGCTGATGGAAACGCCTGCCATCATTACCGGTTTGCTGCTTGCGCGGGCCTATGCCAAACGACCCGGAGTGGCGGAAGATGCCCATGCTGCCAAGGAAAGTGGGTCCGGCCTGCTCCACGAAGTGCTTACCAACGGGTCCGTCATTCTGCTGATGGGTGCCTTTGCCATTGGGATGGTCGCTGGCGAAGCGGGTTTCGAACCCATCAAACCGCTGTTTGCCATCGGATTTAACGGTGTCCTTTGCCTGTTTCTGCTGGACATGGGCCTGTTGGCGGCACGGCGGCTCATGCAATCGAAGAAAATTACGTTCCACCTCGCCACTCTCGCCATATTCATGCCGATCCTCAACGGGACCATCGGTGTAGCAGTCGGCACGTTGATTGGTCTGGAGCCGGGCTCTGCGGCTGTTCTCGGCGTCCTGTGCGCCAGTGCCTCTTATATCGCCGTCCCTGCCGCGATGCGGCTGGCCATGCCGCAGGCCGATCCCGGTATTTACTTATCGATGTCTCTTGGTATCACCTTCCCGTTCAATATTATTTTTGGCATTTCGCTGTTCGCGGCTATTGCCAACTTTCTGGGGTAGACCATGGTCACAACCGTACAGCGCAAGCGCATTGAAATACTGGTCGACACGCCGCTTGTTCCGCGGGTCATACGCTTGATAAAGGATGTCGACATCTCCGGCTGGAGCGTCATAAAAATCGCGTCCGGCGGCGGACGGGACGGACGCTGGGATCATGACGAAGTGACAGGTGCGGCGGCCAAATCCATCGTTCTGATGATCGCCAACCAGGAAAAGGCGGATCTGCTGGCAGACAAGGTCGCCCCGCTGCTCGAAAGTCACGGGCTGCTGATCACCATCGGCAATGTCGAGGTGGTCAGGGGAGAACGGTTCTGATGCCGGAATTTGCCGCACTGCTCGACGGGTACAAGCGCTTCAGGGAATATAGCTATCCGCGTCAGAAAGCCCGGTATGATGAGCTTTCCAAAGAGGGCCAGCACCCGCCGGTCATGGTCATATCCTGCTGCGACAGCCGGGTGGATCCGGCGACAATTTTCGACACCGGTCCGGGCCAGATGTTTGCCCTGCGCAACGTCGCCAATCTGGTGCCGCCCTATGAGGAAGGCGGCGGACAACACGGGGCCTCGGCCGCGATTGAATTCGGTGTCACCGGTCTTCATGTCAAACATATCGTCGTGCTCGGCCATGGCCAGTGTGGGGGCATCGGTGCCGCTCTGAAAGGGGAAGATCTGGGCGTTCCCGGACCCAGCTTTATCGATCACTGGATGGAGATCATTCACGATGCCCGTGATCAGGTCATTGCAGACGCGCCGGAAGATCCGCAACGCATGCTGGAATGGGAGGCCATCAAGGTCAGCCTCGCCAATTTGCGGACATTTCCGTTCATTGCGGAAGAGGAAGCTGCGGGTAATCTGAAACTGCACGGGGCCTGGTACGCGATTGGCGAAGCGCAACTGTTCGAACTGGATGAAGCTTCCGGCGAATTTTCACTGGTCGAATGACGGATACAAAAGAAGACATTTTTCTGAATGACTTGGATCTTTCTCTTGAGAAAGCCTGGGAGCTTCTGTCGGAAGCCGTCAGCGACCGCCGGTCTCCCCTGCACATGCCCGCAATCGGTACAGTCACAGAAGAGGGGCTCCCCAGTCAGCGGATCATGGTCCTGCGATCAGCAGACCCGGAAAAACGCCAATTGCGGTTCAATACGGATGCGCGGGTATCCAAGGTTCGTGATATCGGCAATGGTGCACCCGTTTCGGTACTGGGTTACCATCCGGAGGCGAAAATTCAGCTCAGACTGACCGGAACCGGTCATATTCACCGAGACGGTCCGCGAGCAGATGCCGCCTGGGATCAGGCCTCTCTCTACGGTCAACGCTGTTATCTCGCCGAACCTGCGCCGGGCAGCGCGGTTGAGGAGGCCACTTCCGGACTTCCTGCGGATATCGAAGGCCGGAAGCCTACGGAAGAACAGGTCGAGCCAGCCCGGGCAAATTTCGCCATCCTTCTTGTAGATGTAGTGCGGATTGAATGGCTCTATCTGGCTCATACCGGGCACCGGCGGGCCGCGAGCACCTGGGATTCAAGAACCGGAGACTGGCAGCACGAGTGGCTGGTCCCCTGAGCCATAAACGCCGCTATTTGTGGCAGCATCACTATTTCCGCTTGAACCTGCCCTGCCCCCGGTCCATCAGATCCCCATGAACAATAATGACAATATCGCCCTGCTGATTGATGCAGACAATGCCAGTCACAACGGCATTGATCCGGTGCTGACAGCCCTCGCCGAGCTGGGCACCGTGAATATCCGCCGGGCCTACGGCAACTGGCGCAAACAGGCCCTCAAGGGCTGGGTCGACAGACTCCACAAATATGGCATCGAACCCCAGCAGCAATTTGATATCACTCGCGGCAAGAACGCGACGGACATGAAGATGACCGTGGATGCGATGGACCTGCTCTATGGTGGGCGGGTCAGCGGATTCGGGATCATGTCCAGCGACAGCGACTTCATGCCGCTGGCCATGCGCCTCCGCCAGGACGGGTTTCCGGTTTACGGATTTGGCAGTGCCAAGACCCCGGATGCCTTCAAACAGGCCTGCAGCCGCTTCATCGATGTCGATGCATTGATCAAGGCCGACAAACGCGAGCGCAGCGGCGGCAAAAGCGGCGCAAAGACCGCATCCAGGCCAGAAGCCGTGGACGGCAATGGCAAAATGGACGACGAACTTCTCAAGCTGCTCGTTGACGCCTATCAGGCCAGCAAGCGCGATGCCGAGGGTTATGCGAGCCTCAGCGAGGTGGGGAAAATTGCCGGCAACCGGTCGAGTTTTGACGTTCGGAATTATGGCTTTTCCCGGCTCTCTGACATGTTCGAAGAGGTTCCGAACTTTCAAACCAAACGGGATGAGAACCAGCAGCTATTTGTGAAACGGTTGCGTTAAGGCTTGGCCACTTGCCGTTCACTGCGTGACATCGCCTCACAGGTCGCTATGACCAGCGGATGGAAACCGGCACACTTGTATCGCTCGCACTCTATTTCATACTGATGATCGTCATCGGGCTTTATGCCTGGCGCAAATCTACGGATAGCAGCGAAGGCTATCTGCTTGGCGGACGCAATCTGCATCCGGCGGTCGCGGCCCTGTCCGCCGGTGCGAGCGACATGTCGGGCTGGTTGCTGCTCGGCTTGCCAGGCGCCCTTTATGCGGCGGGGCTGGTGGAAGCGTGGATCGGGATCGGTCTGTTTGTCGGCGCGCTGATCAACTGGATCATCGTCGCACCACGCCTGAGGCAACAAACGGAAGAACTGGGTAACGCCCTCACCATCCCGCAATTTCTGGCCAATCGCTTTCCGGAAAAGGCGCTGGCGCTGCGGGTGACCAGTGCGGTCATCATCGTCATCTTCTTTGCCGTCTACACGGCAGCCGGTCTGGTCGGCGGCGGCAAGCTGTTCGAAACAAGTTTTGCCGGCCTGTTCGGTGATATTGACCTGTCCGACTATATGCTCGGCATCTGGCTGACCGCCGGAGTGGTGCTGGCTTATACCATGGTCGGCGGCTTTCTGGCCGTCAGCCTGACCGACTTTGTACAGGGATGTATCATGGTGGTGGCGCTCATTCTGATGCCACTGGTCGTTGTGATTGGTGATGGCGGGACCGGAACCGTGTCCGCCACCTTGACCGAGATCGATCCCGACTATCTGAGCCTGACCGCCGGATTGAGCTTTGTCGGTTTTCTCTCCGCGGTTGCCTGGGGTCTCGGTTACTTCGGACAGCCCCATATCATTGTCCGTTTCATGGCCGTCCGGTCCGTGGAATCCGTTCGGACCGCGCGCAATATCGGGATGAGCTGGATGGCTGTCGCGCTGATCGGCGCCATCGGCGTCGGCATTGCCGGTCGGGCTCATGTCATCCAGAACGGACTGGTGCTGGACGATCCGGAAACCATTTTCATCCTGCTCGCCAATACCTTGTTCCACCCCCTGATCACCGGCTTTCTGCTGGCCGCACTGCTCGCCGCGATCATGAGTACGATCAGCTCGCAATTGCTGGTCAGTTCCAGTTCGCTGACCGAAGATTTCTATCGCCTGTTCCTGCGCAAGCAGGCCAGCGAGCGGGAGACCGTGAACATCGGCCGGGCCTGCGTGGCGCTGGTCGCGCTGGCCGCGATCGCGATAGCCAGCGACCCGGACAGCCAGGTATTGGGGCTGGTCAGCAATGCCTGGGCGGGATTTGGCGCCGCTTTCGGCCCGCTGATCCTGCTGTCGCTGACCTGGAAGCGCATGACTGGTGCCGGAGCTGTCGCGGGGCTCGTGACGGGTGCAGGCGTGGTGATCGCCTGGATAGCACTGGGCTGGAATGCCGAATTCCTGGGCGGTCCGGGTGTGTATGAGATTATTCCCGGATTTGTGGCGGCCGGACTGGCAATCTGGCTGGTCAGCAAGGCGACGGCAAAAGAAGCAGCTACCGCCTGAAACATGCCGTCATGCCAGCGCAGGCTGGCATCTCAAGCGTTCGACAGAGGGTCGCTATCACCACCGGAGACCCCAGCCTGCGCTGGGGCGACAAATGGCATCAATCCTCCACACTTTCCTCAATCGCATGCATGTCCGCATCGCTGAGACCAAAATGATGCCCGACCTCGTGGATCACCACATGCCGGATCAGCTTTTCCAGTTCGACTCCGGTCTGTGCCATCTCTGCGAGTAACGGCCGACGGTAGAGAAAGATCCGGTCGCCTTCCACGCCCGGCGCACCAAATTGCGACTTCTCGCCAACCGGAATGCCCTGATAAAGCCCGGTCAGCTGATGCGGATCGGTCATGCCGAAATGGTCCAGTATCTCCCGCGATGGCCAGTCCTCCACCCGCAGAATGATATCCGTAAGATGCTGGGCAAAAGGCGACGGAATGGTTTCAAACACGCGCCGGGCGATGGTTTCGAAGTCGGTTATGGTGGGTTGGTTTGACACCTAAAAGAGATAGGTATTGGGGCCAAAAGTAAAAGGAGCCTATCCCGATTTCCGTCATGCTGAACTTGATTCAGCATCCAGAGCGTCAGTAGGCACAATTCGCGAAAAAGCGCTCTGGATTCCGGATCAAGTCCGGAATGACATTCATATTTCAAAATTCTATAGAGCAATGACAAATCATAATTCCGAGAGCTGTGAGTAAGACAATTGAAAACTCCCAAAGGATTCAGAAAGATCGGCGATTCCAGACCGGAATTCGGAAAAAGAGGTGCAATATTGCTTTTGCGTTCAGGTCAACATGCAGTTTGGCTTCCGCAGGAAGATGATGATTGGAACGACCAAACGCGATGGTTCCAAACAGGCGATGAGGACGATATTATCGCCTATAAACCGCTTCAACTTCCTGCTGACGAATTAGTCTATGAAATAGAGGCCTACTTGACCGCTTTGGATGAACAGAAAGAGGACCCGATTGCAAGTCACGCGATTTCAAAAGCGATAATGCGACAGCGAAAGGAAGCCCTTCTAAGCAGCATTAAGCTGTACAAAGACAACTGGCCTCATCTTCCAGATTTGGATGATGCCGAACGCCTCAACGGCTAAAATTCTCTATCGCGTCAACTTCTTGTACGTCGCCCGACTAGGCTTTAGCGCATCTTCGCCCAGACGCCGTACCTTGTCCTCTTCATAGCTCTCGAAATTCCCCTCGAACCATTCGACATGGCTGTCGCCTTCAAAGGCCAGAATATGCGTTGCCAGGCGGTCGAGGAAGAAGCGGTCATGGCTGATGACTACGGCACAGCCGGCGAAGCTTTCGAGCGCTTCTTCGAGCGCGGACAGGGTTTCGACATCGAGATCGTTGGTCGGTTCGTCGAGCAGCAGGACATTGCCGCCCTCTTTCAGCATCCGCGCCATATGGACGCGGTTGCGTTCACCACCGGAGATCTGGCCAACCTTTTTCTGCTGATCGGTGCCCTTGAAATTGAAGGCGCCAACATAGGCCCGGGTCGACATTTCATGCTTGCCGAGCGTCATGTAATCATGACCGTCGGAAATCGCCTCCCAGACATTTTTGGTTGGATCGAGATCGTCGCGGCTCTGGTCGACATAGCCGAGCTTGACCGTCTCACCGATTTCGACTTTGCCGCTATCCGGTTCTTCCTGCCCGATCAGCATCTTGAACAGAGTCGATTTACCGGCGCCGTTGGGGCCAATAACGCCAACAATGCCTCCGGGTGGCAACGAGAAACTGAGATCGTCGATCAGCAGCTTGTCACCATAGCCTTTGGAAAGATTTGCGACTTCAATCACCTTGCCGCCAAGACGTTCGGGCGTTTGAATGAGAATCTGCGCCTTGCCGGGGTCCCGGTTTTCCTGCGCCTCGACCAGCTGGTCAAAGCTCTTGATCCGCGCCTTGGACTTGGTCTGACGACCTTTTGGATTTTGCCGCATCCAGGAAAGTTCGTCCTTGATCGCTTTCTGCTTGCCCTTGTCTTCCCGGGCTTCCTGTTCAAGCCGCTTGGCTTTCTTTTCCAGGTAGAGCGAATAATTGCCTTCATAGACATAATATTTGCCTCGATCGAGCTCGAGCATCCAGTTCACGACATTGTCGAGGAAATAACGGTCATGGGTCACCATGATGACATTGCCGGGATATTCGCGCAGATGATTTTCCAGCCAGGCCACGCTTTCCGCGTCGAGATGGTTGGTAGGCTCATCGAGCAGGAGAATGCTGGGTTTTTCAAGCAACAGGCGGCAAAGGGCCACGCGGCGCTTTTCACCACCCGACAGGTTGTCCACAGAACTGTCCCCAGGCGGGCAGCGCAGGGCTTCCATCGCAATTTCCAGCTGATTGTCGAGCGTCCAGCCATCAACCGAATCGATCTTTTCCTGCAGCACGCCCATTTCTTCCATCAGCGCGTCGAAATCGGCGTCTTCCGGCGGATCACCCATCAGCTCGGTAATCTCGTTGAAGCGGCGGATATGGTCGGCAATTTCGCCGACACCGTCCATCACGTTCTCCTTGACCGTTTTGGATGCATCAAGTTCCGGCTCCTGTTCGAGATAGCCCACGGTAATCCCCTCGCCCGGCCAGGCTTCACCGGTAAATTCGGTATCCTTGCCGGCCATGATCTTCATCAGCGTCGATTTGCCGACGCCATTGGGACCGACAATGCCAATCTTGGCATCCGGATAGAATTGCAGGTTGATATTCTCGAGAACCGGCTTTTGCTTGTTCGCATAGGTCTTGGTCAGACCCTTCATCACAAAACTGTACTGGGCGGCCATGTCTTTCACTTTCAATATTTCTCGTCATTCCGGCAAATCCGGATTCCCTTGCGTCGCGGCACGATGTCGAAGAAGACCCCGGCACAGGCCGGGATGACGTGTTCAATTTCACCGCTGCATGTAGCTATTCTGGCTCCGGCCCGCAAGAGAGCATTGGCAAAGCGATACGGGCGGGTTAGGCAATGGCCATGAAGACTCTGATCACACCGCTTGCTGGCGCCACCGCGCTGTTTTTTTCCTCGGCTGCGCTGGCCGATAATCATGATCCGGCAAAGCTCCAGAACGAGGCATTGCAGGATTCCCTCGCCTTTGAAATCACGGAAGGCCTGACCACAGAAGTCGGGCCGCGACTGGGAGGCACCGAAGCCGAAGCACGGGCACGGGACTGGGCGGTGAGAAAACTCAACAGCCTGGGCTTTGACAATGTCCGAATCGAACCCTTCAACATGCCGACCTGGGTCCGGGGAACCGAAACGGCAGAAGTAACCAGCCCGTTCCCGCAGAAGCTGAAACTCACCGCACTGGGCAATTCCGGCAGCACGCCGCCCGAAGGCCTGGAGGCAGAGGTCCGGTTCTTTCCCACACTGGCTGCGCTTGCGGCGGTTCCTGACGGCAGCCTCAAGGGCAAAATCGCCTTTGTCAGTCACCAGATGATGCGCAGCCAGGATGGCTCCAGCTATGGCGCATTTGGGCCGGTGCGATTCATTGGCCCCAATATCGCGGCCCGCAAAGGCGCGTCCGCAATGGTCATCCGCTCCGTCGGGACAGCCTATCGCCGCAATCCCCATACCGGGAACACCAATTTTTCGGATCGGGTGACCCCCATTCCCGCAGCTGCACTATCCATCCCGGATGCGGAGAACCTGCGACGCATGGTCGAACGTGCCGACGAACCGGTGAAAATGAAACTGGTGCTGACCCCGCAAAATATTGGCGAGCAGGAATCGGGAAATGTCATTGCCGAGGTTCCTGGCCGGGATCCATCCTTGCCGATGATCCTGATCGCCTGTCATCTCGACAGTTGGGATCTGGGCACAGGCGCATTTGACGACGCAGCCGGATGCGGAATCACCACGGCCGCAGCCAAAAAGATCATGGAGCATGGCCAGCCATTGCGCACCATCCGCCTGTTCTGGGCAGGTGCCGAGGAAGTTGGGCTATGGGGTGCCCGGGCCTATACCGAAGCCCATGGTGAAACCCGGCATGCCATCGCGATGGAATCCGATTTTGGCGCGGACAAGGTCTGGCGCGTGGAGTTTAATCTTCCGGAGGCTGCCCAGCCCTTACGTGAAAAGATTGTCGAGGCACTGGCTCCCTTGGGAATCGGTTCCCTTGGTCCGCCCGCGTCTGGCGGACCCGACGTTCGCAGCATCATCTCCGCTCAGAATCTGGCGGCAATCGATTTGCAGCAGGACGGTACGCGCTATTTCGATCTCCACCATACCCCGGATGATACGCTCGACAAGATTGACCCCGAACAAATGCGCCAGAATGTCGCGGCATGGACCACTGTGCTTTCGATCATCGCCAACAGCGATGTCGATTTCACCATGCCAGCCAAAGAATGACATGAAACAGACGGCGATCATTCCGGCGATAATCCTCCTGGCGTCCTGTTCGGAAACGCCAATCGAGGAACAGGGCGAAGAGGCGATAGCCGAAATGGAGCGTCAGATCGAGCAGGATGCCCGGTCACTCGAGGAGGCGGCCGCTGAGGCGGTGCAGGCACTCGAACAGGATATTGCCGACGAGCTGGAAGCTGACGGTATCGGTGCCCCCGACGCGGCGCCGGTGGACGACGCGCAAGACCGAAACGCCAGCTGACGAGAGGACAAGGCTGTGATCAAGAATTTTACCGACCGGCAGGTTCCGGACCAGCGCGGTCGAACGATAATGGTTACTGGTGCGAACAGCGGTATCGGTTTCGAAACCGCCAGGGTGCTTGCAGCCAAAGGCGCACGGGTCCTGCTCGGCTGTCGATCAGAAGAGCGCGCCGAGGATGCCATGGCTGTCATCCGTAAAGAGATTCCGGACAGCGACCTGGCTTTTGTTCCCCTCGATCAGGCCAGCCTCAAGAGTGTCGCGGCCGCCGCCAAACTCGTGGGCAAGGAAAAACGCCTTGATGTACTGGTCAACAATGCTGGTATCATGATGCCACCATATGAACTGACCGAAGACGGGTTTGAGTCCCAGTTTGGGGTCAATCATCTCGGTACATTCGCGCTGACCGCGCTCTTGTTGCCCAAATTGCAGCAACGGAAAAAGGCCCGAATTGTTATCACAAGCAGCCTGGCGCACCGCAGCGGACGGATCGATTTCAACGATATCAATGCCGAAAAACGCTACAATGCCATGCAACGCTATGCGATGAGCAAACTGGCGAATATCCTGCACGCAGGTGAACTTGACAGACGGCTTCGGGCGCAAGGATCGACTGTCTCGGCCATTTGTTGTCACCCCGGGGTTGCCGATACCGAACTGGCCCGGCACCTGCCCTTTTTCGCGCAAGCCATCATGCCGTTGGCCCGCCTTTTTCTGAGCACATCCGCAGAAGGCGCCTGGTCCACCCTGGCCGCAGCGGCCGGGAAAGGCGCGGTTGGCGGAAAATATTACGGACCTGCCAATTTTGGAGGCTGGACCGGACCTGCCACAGAAGCCTCCCGATCCTTTCGGGCGCGTGACGAGGAACTTGCGGAAAAACTGTGGGACCTGTCGGTCGAGATGACCGGGATTGAACCGGCCATCTAGCTCCCCGTTTCGCACGAAACACGGTTAAAAACCGGTGAATTCTGTTAACCCTGTCTCGCCATAGCGGATTAGATATGCCCAATTAGACCCGTCATCGGATTTAAAGATGTTCAACACGGCGGTGGGGAAACCGCGCAATGGGGGCAGGATCATGATTTACGGCGATTTTTTGCAAATTGATGCGCAGGTCAAACAGGCCAATTCCTCAAACATTCCGTGCGTTGTCACAACAATCTCCGACACGATCATCAAGATTCAGTGCAATGCCGAGCTCAATCCGGATATTTCCCTGACTCTGAAAATTCCGGGCATGAACATTCTGACCGCCAACCTGCTCTGGAAGAAGAGTGACGAATATGGCTGCCAGATTGACTACACCTTCCACCCCGCCGTGATCAAAGCCATGATGGAAAGACTGGATCGCCGCCGGGTTGCCACCGTTTCCTAGGCAGAATTAAGGCTTGTTCGGCTGCGGTTGCATGGCGACCCCATATCAGAGCAGCAAAATGCCTTTTTCCAGCGCCTTGATTGTCGCTCCGATCCGGTCATTCACCTCCAGCTTGGCAAAAACACGCTTCACATAGGTGTCAGCGGTCGAGAGGCTGATCTCGAGATCATCCGCAATTGCCTTGTTTGAAAAACCGCTTGCAATGCGCTGAACAACTTGTCTTTCTCGCTCGGAAAGCCTGCCGGAATCATTCTCCGTCTGGTCGATAAGCGAACATATTTTCAGATGCGCGGCTCGTGAAAGTGCGGCAATTGTCGCGATCAGACGAGAATCCTGCAACATCTCCGGATCGGGAAATGTGAACGAACAATAGGCATGTCGCATATTCTTTCCATAGAGCGGGATTCCGATGCCATGCTCCAGACCATGGGCCTTTAACGCATCCGCATAGCCTTGTTCTCCCTTGGAAAGCTTGCGAAGCGCCAGCGCATCGAGCCAGGTTATGGGCTCCCCGTACTGCATGACAAGATCGGGGATTGGATCGTGGCAACGAAATTCCGGATCTTCATAGAGGGAAATCCACTCACTGGAAAAACCACTGGCGAGCAGGTGGATGGCTCGGTCTGTCTGGGAATGCAGTTTCGGTGTGAGATGATAGCTCGTCCGGTCAGCGCCCAGTTCTTCACAAATTTTGCGGATGAGACGAAGCACATCGATGACTTCGGTCTTTTGACCGATATCGTCCAGCCATTGGCCAATAAGCTCGTATTTGTCAGCCACAATGGCCATCCCGGTACCTTTGCACGACCCGGTGTTCGCGTTGCAATGAAGCAGATTTTACACTTTTTTTCAACTTGTCCCCCATTCCGGTGACGGACAAGTCTGAAATACCCGCTATTTGCGCCGCCCGTCCACGAAGAAGAGGCTCAGGCCGCCAGCTGGACAACTCAAGGCTTTAGCAGAGACCATGACATGCCCACAAAGACTCTCGATCAGACCGACGTGCTCCGGCGAATTGAACACCGGCTGGAACGGCTCGAACAGCTGCAAACGGAACGCACCCTGAGCAATCAGGAACTTGCAAGTCTGGTTCTCAGCCTGCGCCGCCAGGGGCACAAGGTTTTTCCCGAAGCGTATTTTTCAACCGCAGCATGGGACATATTGCTTGTTCTCTATGACGCACACGAGAAACGCGAGAAGCTCAGAATCCAGCAAATCAGCAGCCGCACGCATTTGAAGCCCAGTACGGCCATCCGCTATGTCGATATTCTGATGCAGGACGGATTTGTTTTTGTCGAAGACGATTCGTCGAGCGGAGAAACCAGTTATGTCCTGCTGACACAAAGTGGCATGAGCCGGCTCAATCAGGTGCTCGACTCGGCAACGCGATCCTGAACGGCAGTACTGAGCGCATCCTCATCGCCGGTCATTTGACCCATTATGGGTCCAAAGAAGGTGATGCTGTTATTGACTGTTGCGATACCGGGTGACAGCCTTGCATCCGTGGGACGTGTTGGGAATTTCTGCGTTGCGACCACAATTTGCAGAGGTCCCGCTACAAAACACTCACACAACCAGAGATAGAAGGTCATTCATGTAGCAGGGATGACCTTTCTGGAACCCCCGGAGTTGGCGGCGGCATGTCCGCTGCCAACTTTTCCCCCTCGAATACCGACGTTATTGAACAGCCTGGCGGGAAATTGCGTCCGCGATACGCTGCAGCGCCGTGTCTATGCGCTTCTGTCCGGCGTCGGTCAGTGACAGCAAAATCCGGACCCTGTTGGCTGGATCTCGCTCTTTGCGGACCAGGCCAAGTTCCCGCAGATATTCAACATAGCGCGTAATTGTGGTTTTCGGGACAGCGTAGATCATCGAAAGGTCAGCAGTCACGACCGGTCGATCAAGACAGTCGGACAGATATATATCGAGCAATATATTCCATGAAGTTTCGTCGACATCTCCGAGTATGTCGGCCAGAGCAGCATTTCGTATGCGCCGGATGGACAAGAGCAGTTCTGCGGTTTCGGCAACTTCGGCCGGACTGCGGATCAAAGCCGTATCGGGATTTTCATTTGCAGACTGATCGGAAAGACTGATGCGGCAAGCGGTTCCGGATCCCGTCATGTACCACTATCCCTGACTGTTACTGGATCGAACATATATAGAAGCTAGGGCAATTCCCGGAGCATGTATTGTCACGAACATCCGTTACACTTCGACAAAAGTGCATTCTGGCAAACAGGAAGGCTGAACTATATTCTCACAATGTCGTGGCTGATCGCCTTGACGGCGGCAGAGGTTCGGTCATGGACACCCAGCTTGGCAAAGGCGCGGCGCAGGTAGCTGTCAATGGATGCTTCGGACACTTTCAGGATCTGCGCAATTTCGGAATTGGATTTTCCCTTCGCCACCCAGGAGATGATCTGTGTCTCGCGTTTCGACAGATCCTTGTTCAACTCATACATATAGGGCGTGATTTGGCAGAGCCGGAGATGCGCGAGTTGCGCAAAATGCTGCAACGCATGTTTCGCCTTGTCTTCCATCGCCGCGATATTGTTTGGCAGGCCGTAAGATACCAGTCCCGTTCGCCCCTTCGGACCAAAAACCGGAATAACCCAGCCATCGGTCAAGCCCACATCATTTGCCTGCTGCTTCAGATTCGAGAATTCTTCGGTACGCGATGTCAATGAAGCAATATCGGTCCATCTGAACGGGGCTGCCCGGAACAGACTGTTAGACGTCGTCAAATGACCTTCCGCGATGAGACCCTGCAAAGCGAACCGGTAGAAATCGGCAAGAGAAATGCCGTGGAGGCGAATGATGGTATCGGGATGAGTGGGTTTTTTGTTTGGCGGAGGCACGGCATATATCGCAGCGCCAAATCCCAGACTTTTTACCACCCGCAAACAATAAGCCCATAAAGATTTCGGCGTGTCACAATCTGGCAATCCTGCAATATAATCCTGCATTGCAAAGACTTCCCCCGAAAGCTTCCGAAAACAACTAGGACCCTGAACCAGATCGTATCATTGGAAACATAAACAAATCTGTAACGTGATTGCGTGTCATATTTTTGACGAATATCAAAAGAAACACGGAACTTCCGTGAATGAAGCTATGTCGTTCATCTTTAGATAAAAAATGGTCGGGGAGACAGGATTCGAACCTGCGACCCCCTGGTCCCAAACCAGGTGCGCTACCAGCCTGCGCCACTCCCCGACGCGCGCCTCCCCTAGGCGGTGATTCCCGGAAAAGCAAAGAAAAAATGGTGGGCCCGGAGGGACTCGAACCCCCGACCTAGCCGTTATGAGCGGCCAGCTCTAACCAACTGAGCTACAGGCCCCGAAAAATCCCGTTTTTCTGCCAATGACTTTCCAAACGGAGACTTTAGAGGACCGCTCCGATAGCGGAAGCCTGGCTGACTTGGCAAGCTGCGTGAAAAATAAATTGCGGACAGGTGGGGCGTCTGGTTTCACGGCTGCAGCAACCCGGCATGCTCCAGAAGTTCTTCCATACTGATCGGCTGCACATTTTGCTCCGCCAAATGGCTCATAATATCGCGCCACCAGTCATAGAATCGATTCAGATCATCGCTGGTACGAACATAGGGGGTATGACCGGGAGACAATGATGGGGAATGAAATGAAAACACCAGCATTTTGTGACCGTCATCGAGCGCCACATCAATTGCTTCCCTGGCCTCCCGGGTGGATATGCCCTCGGGCGTGAGAGGAATACGCTCAACGATCCCGAGTCTTGAGATGGCAGCCGCCATAATTTCCGAGCGATTCATGAGCTTCAGGAGGGGCAAGTGCTGTTTCCGCAGCATTCCGGAAACCACTGTGGTCAGCGGCATTTCCAGCAAGCTGGTTCCCTCCCCCAGCCAAAATGGCTCAGAACCAACCGCAGTGAAGTCCGGTCCACCCTCTGCACTATAGTCAAAATGGGATCTGACGCTGCTATCCAGCAGAAATCCGTTCTTCAGGAGAATATCGATCGTATTGGGCCCAACGCCATATCGCCCGGCACGATAGGCCACAGGCCGTTTGCCCGTCGCCTTTTCAATCGCCTCGCAGAGGAACATCATTTTCGCCTCTTCCAGCTCCGGGGACAGGTTGCCGGCAAAGCTGTTCCGCGGACTGGTTTCCTCATCAAAGGGCGGATTCACCCACGGATGAAGATGCACGCCGACACTCGCGGTGCCCTGTTCGCAAACAGACTTCAGAAAAGCTGCAGCTTCCTCATCCTCGATTATGGAATAATCGACAAAATAGACGGGTTTCACGCCATATTTCGCAACAAATTCCTGAAATCGCAACAGCTTGGGCACGGAGATGGTGGTGTGCCCCTTGCGCTCAAATGGTCCGTTCCAGTCAAATTCCTCTTCGGTATCGACGGTGATCAGGAAGCGTTTGCCGAAATCACCAGAAAGTGCCAGCTTACGCCAAGAATCTTCTCGACCAATCGGCAATCTCAGGTCAGACAGCATGGCAAATCCGCTTTCCTCAAGGGACAGAGGCCGCAAAGCCTGACTGGATCATTCCAGTTCTGTTTCGCGGGCTCCGATTTGGCTAGTCATCACCGCAGGGAGCGTCAAGCCAATCTTGTCGTCTGCCAGGGTCAGCACGCCATTGGCAGACCGCGCCAGGTTGCGAACAAGGCGCAAGGAAAACCCAAGACCCAAAAGCGGTGTGTCGCCTGGCTCCCCTTCAATGCCCTGCGAAGGGTCGAGCAGTTGCTGCTCGTCTATTCCCCGAATGCGAGACGGTCGTGACAGGCTGAAACAGTTAACCGGCTGAGGTCCGATCTGCGTTCTCAGATCAGCCACCAGTTCCTCGCCTTCTTCGCAAGCGATAATTGCAGCCGACAAGAGCCGCGCATAGATCCGCTCGACAGTGTCTCCGTCCAGAGCGAACGCCCGAACCGGCTCCGCCTTGCTTATCCGCAAATCAACCGCCTTGCTGTGCGCCAGGCTCTGCAAGCGTTCGGTCAGGCGGTCCAGCAACCAGTCTGGGGCTGTCTCCCCGGGATTTGCCTGCAACTGACCGGCATCAATTTTGGCAGCCATGTCGAGGTCTTCAAATCCGGCCAGCATACGGCGGGCTTCGTCCATGATGCTGCGTGAGAGATTTCGATATTCCGACGAAGCCGGCCCGAATAGCTGTTGCTCGATTATCTCGCTGAAACCGATTATGGCATTGAGCGGCGTCCGCAGCTCATGAATCAGCTGCTGCAACTGCTCGCGCCGGGCAATATCTACACTGGCCTGCGCGCTGACGTCTTCGGCTGCATTGGGCCGACGCATGACTCCCCGGTACCCGCGAAAACGGCCTGTATCGGGTGCAAAGAACGGAATGGCCGTCATCCGCCAGTCTCCCGCAAGCACCGGTGCTCCGCATAATCGCATCCGCGCGTTCTCCAGTGGCATGCGCTGACGAAAAGCCGCCGCGCCATAGGCGTCAGGCCCCGGGCCTTCATCGAACGTCGGTTCGGCAATGGTGACCCCCACTATGGCTCCTCTCGGCGGTCCCTTGGCCCAGGTAATGGTTCCGCTATCATCCGTTTCAAATTCCAGTTTGTCGATATTGTCGACAAAATAACTGCGATCGCCTTCATCTGCCGGCTCAGGCACCGCAGGTGTCACCGGGTCAACGATCCGTTTGCGTTGATAATCTTCAATTTTTGCCACCAGACTGCTGATCTGGGAATTTTCCTCGGCATGCTCCTCGGTCAGAATCAGTGTTTTGTCCTCCACCGGAGCTGACGCTTGCCGTTCATCGGACGCGAACACCATTTCTTCGCCGATAATCGCTCGGTCGCGAAGAACATCACTCGCCATTTCGGGAAGCTGCGGCAAGATATCGAGCCAGATTTCTTGCGGCAGATCCGCTCCTTCCAGAGCCGCCTCGGCAACAGCTCTGTCATCTGCGCAAAGGTAAACAAGTAGTGGTGCGGACCGAAGACGGCCAGCCAGCGCACGTACCGCCGTGACACGATCTGCTTCATCCACCCGGTTGTGCAAGTCCCGCAATCGCGTCAGTCCCAACTGAACTTCCTCGTTCATCAATTGCCCCGGCTTTTGTGCGAGAAGATCAATGACTTGCCTCCATTGAGCTGCTGCAGCCTGCCCCTCGGGTAGTTGCCCCTTGAGAACAGTTGTTAGTCGGTCATCGAAGCGCAATGGGAATTCCGGTCGTCGCTGTGGTTTGTGATTAACGGTGAGATAACCGCTTTGACCGCTTCGCGGAAGCCTCGAATACGTCGCGTCACAATGTGGGACATCCCATCCAGCATTGCGCGTGTCACTAATTATATTATAGAGGAAATATGATTCGCGAACGGAAATTACCTTGCCATGGCTGATAATACTCTCGATGAAATTGACATTCAGATCCTGAAGCGGCTCCAGGATGACGGCCGCATTACCAATGTCGAACTGGCGCAGAGCGTGGGACTCACAGCTCCGCCTTGCTTGCGCAGAATGCGCGCACTGGAAGACAGTGGCGTTATCACGGCCTATCATGCGGCGGTAGACCCATCGAAAATGGGCTATACCATTACCGTCTTTGCCATGGTCAGCCTGAAAAGCCAGGCGGAATCCGACCTTCAGGCCTTCGAGGATCATGTGCAGCGCCTGCCGGAAGTGCGGGAGTGCTACATGCTGAACGGAGAAATCGATTTCATGCTCAAGGTGGTCGCGAGAGACCTGCAGCAGTTTCAGAATTTTCTGACCAGCGAGCTGACATCCGCTCCAAATGTGGCCAGCGTCAAGACATCACTGACCATTCGTTCCGCCAAGAACCTGCCGGGCGTCCCGATCGACAAATAAAAAAGGGCGCACATGGCGCCCTTTCTCCTTCAATTCGCAACAGCCTAGCTTGCCGTCGGCGATGGCTCGGCGGCCGGTGCAGTGGCGGCGGCCGGTGCAGACTGCTGATCAATCCACAGATTCCAGAATTCGGCAACGCTTTGCCGTGGACCTGTCACATTCGAGAAAGCCTGTTTGGCTCCGGCCCAGTCCTTTTGGCCAGCCAGCGCAATGCCTTTGCCCATTTGCGCCCTAGCGGTGTCAATGCCGCCCTTGGCAATCGCCGTTTCATACATGCTTACGGCTTTTTGGTAATCCGCATAGCCCAGATAGGCATCGCCGGTTGCCAACGCGATCTTGCCGTTGGCCGATCGCGACGCATCCCTCTCAGAAGCCGGAAGGCTGGCTTTGTCCGCACTGATCGACCCGCGAGCCAGGGAGAGCGTATCCTTGGTGTAGGAAGTCGCTTCGCGAACGGCGCCCTTGGCAATACCTTCTTCCAGTACAGACACAACTTCGCCGGGAAGTTTCCGCGGACCCGCCGCATCGGCATATTCAAAATAGTCCCGTTCGCTGACCATGGCATCGGCTTTGCGCATCAGGCGCATCAATTCCAGATTTTGCTGGTCATCCAGTTTGGCACTGTCACGGTAAACTGAAAGGGCAGCGCGCCAGTTCTCACCGGTGGGATAAGCCTCTGCCAGCTTGTAAGTCCACTCGGCAGCCAGCGCCGGCTGATTAGTCCGCATCGCAACACCGGCTCCCCGGCGATACCATTCTTCGGATGCCTGGCCATTGGCCTCTTTCTCAATACTGATCGCGCGATCAAGAGCCGTCAGACCTTGCGGAAGATTGTTTTCCTTGAAGTAAGACTCGGCGATCAGCGCCGCGACATTGTTCTGGCGGTATCCGAGACCAATTGCCGTTTCAAAATATTGTCGCGCTTCCGCCCAGCGTTCGGCGCCATAGGCAAAATTGCCGGCGTAAAAATTGAACACAGGTGCCTGTTCCGCCGGGGTCTGACCGCTGGCCAGGGAAGTCTTGATACCCTGTTCCTGGAGTGATGTGTCTTTCAGTTTGCCCCCAAGCTGAATGGCAAGCTGACCGGCAACAAACTGGTCATATCCGGTCCAGGGTCCGGCAAGCAACGCTTCCACCATCGGCTTGGCCGGAGATGGATCTTCTTCCGCCATGGCTTTCTGTATGGCAGCCACCTGTGGTGTAATCTCCTTGCTGAGTTTGGGCTTCTTTTCCTTTTTCTTTTTCTGCGCCTGCGCCTCGCTGGGCAAGGCCGTGATGGTCAAGGTTCCAGCAGCAGCCAGCGCGACAGCCATTGAAAAATGAGATAGAAAACGCATAAATTTCCTCCAGATAAAAACTTTTTGGCGGGTGGATCATATGCCGCCGCATCGAATATGGTTGCACCATAAACTGTCTTGGCTTTATTACCAAGGTTCACATCGATTTATAGGGTAAATGCGCTGAATAGCGGTTGAACAAATGCCAGCCCGAAGCCATGTTATCCGCGCAATATGTATATATTTGTAAACTCCCAGATCTTGAGGTTCCCATTCCGTGATTGCCGTTATCTCCCCTGCCAAATCGCTCGACTTTGAAAGCCCCCTGCCCGATGTGCAGATTAGCGAGAACCGCTTTCCAGAACACACGGCGCGGCTGGCCAGCGCGATTTCCAATCTGACGAAGAAAAAGCTCAAGTCGATCATGCCGGTGTCAGACAATCTGATCGCGTTGAACCGCGAACGCTACAGCGCCTTTTTCGATCAACCGGAACGACCAGCCATTTTTGCCTATGCCGGCGATGTCTATACCGGATTCGAGGCATCCAGCCTGAACGATGACGGCCTCAGGTTTGCGCAGAACAATGTCCGGATCCTGTCCGGCCTTTATGGACTGCTGCGACCGCTCGACCCGATCCGCCCGCACCGCCTGGAAATGGGGACAAAATGGGCTCCGCGCTACAAAAAACTGACGGATTTCTGGAAGGATGAGATTGCGAAGGAACTGGCTGCTGATCTTGATCATGGCGGTGATCGCGTCATTGTGAATCTCGCCAGCAACGAATATTGGGCGGCAGTGAAACCGCATGCCGCAAAGCTGAACGCGCGCATCATCGAAGTCGACTTTCGCAAGGACGGGCCGGACGGACCGAAATTCATCAGTTTCGAAGCCAAGCGGGCCCGCGGGATGATGGCGAGATATATTTGCGACAACCATATTCAGGATCCTGAGGCCCTGACCGGCTTTGACAGTGACGGATATCGCTTTTCACCGAAGGACAGCTCGGAAAACAGCCTCCGTTTCATCCGTTCATGACCGCCCGTTCAGCGGTGGTCATCGGGGCCGGCGGCGGCATCGGCCGCGCGATGCTCGAGATCCTCCGGGATGAAGACGAATACGGCGAGACCGTCGGTTTTTCCCGATCCGAAAATAGTCCGGTCAAACTGGATCTGACGTCAGAAGAATCGATTGCGTCTGCAGCGGAATGGATCAAGGACAAGGGATTGCAACCCGATCTGGTGTTCGTCGCCACCGGCCTGCTCCACAATGAGTCCAGAGGGCCCGAAAAGAGCCTCAGGGAGCTGGATGGCGACTGGCTCAGCGAAAATTACCGGATCAATGCGATTGGCCCGGCACTGGTTGCCAAGCATTTCCTCCCGACCATGAACCGCAATGGCCCCAGCATTTTTGCCGCACTCTCCGCCCGCGTCGGCAGTGTTTCGGACAATCGGCTGGGCGGCTGGTACGGCTATCGCGCCGCAAAAGCTGCGCTCAACATGATGATCCGCAACCTCGCCATAGAATGGCAACGCAAGAACAGGCGATCCATTATCGTCGCTCTGCACCCGGGTACGGTCGATACCGAATTGAGCGAACCCTTCCAGTCCAATGTCCCGCCGGGCAAGCTGTTCGATGCGGAACGGGCTGCGGGGCAATTGCTGGACGTTCTCGACGGGCTGAAACCCGCAGATACCGGGCGGATTTTTGCCTGGGACGGAGAAGAAATTACACCCTGAAAAAACGCCTGGAAATACGGGTGTGTCAGCATGCGACAGGTATCGGAAAAGCTGGCAATCCCCGGCCCGATCCTCTACAAGAATCACCATAAAATATCATGAGAAAAAGGGCCGTTTGTGAACGAACAAACCACTCCGCCAGAACCATCTGACATTGAGCCTGTTGACATCGTCGACGAGATGAAATCCAGTTACATGGACTATGCCATGTCGGTCATTGTCAGCCGCGCGCTGCCCGATGTCCGCGATGGTCTGAAACCGGTCCATCGCCGGATTCTGTTCGCCTCCCAGGAGGGAGGATTCACGGCCGGACGCCCTTATCGCAAATCTGCCAAGATCGTTGGCGACGTGATGGGCAACTATCACCCCCATGGCGACAGCGCGATCTACATGGCCCTGGCCCGCATGACCCAGGACTGGTCCATGCGTGTCCCGCTGATCGATGGTCAGGGCAATTTCGGTTCCATGGACCCCGATATGCCGGCATCGATGCGGTATACAGAGGCCCGGCTGAACAAGGTTTCCGCCTATCTTCTCAACGATCTCGACAAGGATACGGTCGATTTTGTCCCGAATTATGACGGCAGCCGGGAAGAACCGCATGTCCTGCCCGCCCGTTTCCCCAATCTGCTGGTCAATGGCGCCGGCGGCATTGCCGTGGGCATGGCGACCAATATTCCTCCGCACAATCTCGGTGAAGTCATCGCCGGGTGCCTGGCTTATATCGAAAATCCCGGAATCACTGTTGATGAGCTAATCGAGATCATCCCGGGCCCGGATTTTCCGACATCCCCGCTGATATTGGGACAATCCGGCGCACGCGCTGCCTATCGCGACGGCCGGGGATCGATCATGATGCGTTCCCGCCACGAAATCGAGGAAGGCCGCGGTGACAAGCGGTCCATTGTACTGACCTCCATTCCGTTCCAGGTCGGCAAGTCCGCACTGGTTGAAAAGATTGCCGAAGCGGCAAAGGACAAGCGGATCGAGGGCGTATCCGACATTCGGGACGAGTCCAGCCGTCAGGGCGTCCGGGTCGTGGTGGACCTGAAGCGCGATGCCACTCCGGATGTGGTGCTGAACCAGCTGTGGCGCTTCACCCCCGCCCAGTCGAGCTTTCCCGCCAACATGCTGGCGATTCGCGGCGGACGTCCGGAGGTTCTCAACCTCCGGGACATCATCGAGGCCTTCATCAAATTCCGCGAAGAGGTCATTACACGGCGGACGAAATTCGAGCTCAACAAGGCCCGTGAACGCGCGCATGTCTTGCTCGGTCTGGTCGTTGCCGTCACCAATATGGATGAAGTGGTGCGCATCATCCGCGGATCTTCCACGCCGGTGGAAGCGCGGGAAACCCTGCTCGCCAGAGAATGGCCGATCGCGGAAATCGCCGGTTATATCAAACTGGTCGAAGCGACCGATGTCGAGGTCGAAGGCGAGAGCTACAAATTGTCAGCCGTCCAGGTCAAAGCCATACTGGACCTCCGTCTGCAAAAACTGACCGCGCTGGGCCGCGAAGAGATTGGCGACGAACTCAAGGAACTGGCTGCCGCGATCGAGGAATATCTGTCCATCCTCGCCGACCGGGCCAAGCTCTATGCCGTGATGCGCGAAGAGCTGGAACAGGTGCGCGACGAGTTCGCCACGCCCCGGGTCAGCGAAATCACAGCGGCCTGGGACGGTCTGGAAGACGAAGACCTGATGGAACGGGCCGAGATGGTCGTGACCGTCACCCATGGCGGCTATATCAAGCGCACGCCGCTCGACACCTTCCGGGCGCAGCGCCGGGGTGGCAAGGGCCGCGCCGGCATGGCGACAAAGGATGAGGATGCGATCACCGAACTGTTTGTGACCTCAACGCATACGCCAGTGCTGTTCTTCTCCAATCACGGGAAGGTCTATCGCCTCAAGGTCTGGAAACTTCCCGAAGGCGGACCACAGACCAAGGGTCGTCCGATGGTCAACCTGCTGCCACTGGCGGAAGGCGAAGCCATTTCCACAGTCCTCCCGCTTCCCGAGGACGAGAATGAATGGTCGGAACTGTCTGTCATGTTCGCCACCGCCAAAGGTGGTGTGCGGCGTAACAGCATGGACAGCTTCACCAACGTGCCTTCCAACGGCAAGTTTGCCATGAAGTTTGACGAAGACAGTGATGATCACCTGATCGGCGTCGAATTGCTGACCGACAGCGATGATGTTCTCCTCGCCACACGCAACGGCAAGGCGATCCGTTTTGCCGGCGATGCGGTGCGGTCTTTTCAGAGCCGGACATCAACCGGCGTTCGCGGCATCGCCCTGAAAGATGATGACGAGGTCATTTCGCTGTCCGTCCTGCGCGGATTTGAAGCAACCACGGAGGAACGGGATCAATATCTCAAGGCGGCACCGTGGAAAGAAAACGAAAATGCGCCCGAACTGTCGGCCGAACGGATGGCACAATTTGCCGAAAACGAGGATTTCATCCTTACCGTTTGTGCCAACGGTTACGGCAAGCGCTCCAGCGCCTTTGAATATCGTCAGTCGGGTCGCGGTGGCCAGGGCATCCTCAATATCGACAATATCAAACGCAACGGTACGGTTGTGGCAAGCTTCGAGGCCAAAAACGAAGAGCAGATCATGCTTGTCACCGATCAGGCGAAGCTGATCCGGATGAAGGTTGCGGACATGCGGGTAATCGGCCGCAGCAGCTCGGGCGTCCGGCTGTTTGACGTCGCCGAAGGAGAAACCGTGGTGGGTGCTGCCAAGATCGACGAGGAAGAAGAGCCGGAGAACGAGGCCGAAGCGGCTGTTGCCGATGAACTGGCGGAAGCCGCCCCCGCATCGACCGGAGAGGACTCTGCGGAACCGGCAGCGGATCCGAACGAGGATTAGGCATCCGTCATTCCGGTCCTGGCCGGGAAATCTTCAAGGATTATAGATGTGCGCCTTTGCCCGCAACGTGCGGACAATTCCGGTCACGATCATGAACTGGCCGACATAATAAAGCGGCCAGACCGTCCAGGCCGGAATGACGGAATCCTGCAAAAACCCGGAGCGCGAGAAAATCAGCAGATCGGACAGGACGAACAGCAAGGCCCCTGCCCCCACACGATACCTCGGGAAACTGCTGGTCCACGCCATGGCAGCCATGATTGCGAGGAACAGCGTATAGGCCGCGAATCCGGGCGCTTCAGCACGGTCGAAAGGCAGCGACCAGGCAATGAATACAGTCACCGGAACCAGCAGGATCGCCAGCAACTTCTGGCTGAATACCGTTTGTTCGCGGCGATGCCGGGCATATAAGGCAATCGCAATCACATGTCCGACAAGAAAAGCGACCGCACCGGCAATCAGGTCTATCTCGATCAGCATGTCCCCGAGGGCGCCAAATGCCATTACCGCCGCAATCATGCGGCCATCCGCACTGGCAACACGCCGCCACGCATAAATCGCCAGAAAAGCCACACCAGCCCCTTTCCAGAAAATCAGGAAGAGGCCCGGCACATTGCTGTCCATAACGAAAAAATAGCTGATCGCGAGTAACAGGCTGAGCAGCAGAAAGGGACGAGATTCAACTATCGCACGTTTCAATGATCGGTCCCCTTTTTACCTGACTCATGCCGTTTATCATGCCCGCAAATCAACTGCCAGATTGACATTGATTGATTACCACAACCGTTGGCTTTTTTTGGTATCGCCACAACATCTTTGGCCGGGATACACGGTAACTGTCGCACCTTAACAACCACTAAATCCAACGCTGGTGCAGACGTTACATCCCCAACGAAACCCCAAAAATTGTTGCTGCACAATGTATCCCTGGTCTGCACAAAGCCCGATTGATCCCGAAAACAAACTTTCGCCTCACCGAAGAATTCGTTGAAAATGAAGTTCTCGGGCTTCAATCTCCGATCCCAATTCGTTGGGTGATCAAATTCACTTCACATGTTATTGCAGAGAGCAGTCGAACGAATGGACGATCATACATCTTCGAGACGTGGGAGCACTCGGTGCCCGTTAGCGCTGAATACAAAGAGTTTTTGCAGGAGCTATTTGAACCGCTTGGCCGGATCAAGACCAAGAGCATGTTCGGTGTAGATGGCGTTTTTATGAAGTTGCCTGACGGCGATCTGATGTTCGGCCTTATCGCCGACGAGACGCTCTACCTGAAGGTCGATGACACCACCCGGGCCGATTTCGAAGCAGAAGACAAAAGGCCGTTTGTTTACGAATCAAAAAACGGAAAACAGGACGTGGCGTCCTACTACGAATTACCCGAAGCACTCTACGATGAGCCTGATGTTTTCTCGGATTGGGCGAGAAAGGCTTTTGATGTGGCGCTAAGGGCAAAAAAGCCAAAGAAAAAGCGCAAGAATAAATCATGATCAGAGGCGGCTCGCCTTTACGCCCTCAGCTTCAACGAACGAAAAATCCGCTTTGGCGCCTCTTTTAGTGGCGAGAGCCGGGATGTTGCACGACAATTTGCTCCTGTCGCTCACAGCAGAAATTGCAGAATGCCCTCGTCTGAGGGAAAAACAGCGATATTTGGTAAAAGCTTGACGTATCTTGATTACCACAACACTAAGACCGGCATGACACAGGTACATGTTATTGGCGGTGGACTCGCCGGATCGGAAGCTGCATGGCAACTGGCTGAGGCTGGCGTGAAAGTGCGGCTGTCGGAAATGCGCGGATCCGGGGAGATGACACCGGCCCACCAGACGGATGGACTGGCGGAACTGGTGTGCTCCAACAGTTTCCGGTCGGATGACGCGGAAAAAAATGCCGTCGGATTGCTCCATCAGGAGATGCGGAAGCTGAATTCCATTGTCATGGGGGAAGGCGACAAGGCGCGTTTGCCGGCGGGATCCGCCCTGGCAGTTGATCGCGATCATTTCTCGCAAGGCGTCACTCAGGCACTGGCGGAACATCCGCTGGTCGAGATTGTTCGCGAACGGGTGGACCAGTTGCCGGATTCGGGACCGGTGATTGTCGCGACCGGCCCGTTGACCGCCATGTCGCTGGCCGAGAGTATCGGAGCAGCGACCGGCGAGGACAGCCTGGCTTTTTTCGATGCGATCGCCCCGATCGTTTATCGGGAGAGCATCAACATGGATATCGCCTGGATGCAATCGCGATGGGACAAGGTCGGGCCAGAAGGCGATGGCAAAGACTATATCAATTGCCCGATGAACCGCGACCAATATGAAGCGTTTATCCAGGGACTGCTTGACGGTGAAAAAACCGAATTCAAGCAATGGGAAAAAGACACGCCCTATTTCGAAGGCTGCATGCCGATTGAAGTCATGGCGTCACGAGGGCCGGAGACGTTGCGTTTCGGTCCCATGAAACCGGTAGGACTGACGAACGCCCATACCGGCGAAAGCGCCTATGCCGTGGTTCAGCTGCGTCAGGACAATGCCCTCGGCACGCTCTGGAACATGGTCGGATTCCAGACCAAGCTCAAATATGGCGCGCAATCCGAACTGTTACGTTCGATACCGGGCCTTGAAAAAGCCGAATTTGCGCGCATGGGCGGATTGCACCGGAACACGTTTATCAATGCACCCAAATTGCTCGACAACCAGTTGCGCCTCAAAAAAGCCCCGCATATCCGGTTTGCCGGTCAGATTACGGGATGCGAGGGATATGTGGAAAGTGCGGCTGTCGGCCTGATGGTCGGACGCATGGTCGCTGCTGAGGTCAAGGGGGAGATTTTCACCGAGCCGCCGCAAACCACCGCTTTCGGCGCATTGCTGTCCCATATCACGGGCGGTGCGGACGCCTCGGACTATCAGCCCATGAACGTCAATTTCGGACTGTTTCCTCCGATGGAAGTCCGGGTCAAAAAGAAATTCCGCAAGGAAGCCTATACCCACCGGGCGCGGGAAGATTTCTCCGCATGGCAAAATCACACCCTGGCGGAATCCGAACCCGCCTAACAGCGACAGCGCCGCTTTGGGGAACGTTTCGGCCGGGTTGTACGAAATTCTGCACGGGTCAGTTGCTGGTCACCGTCTGCATCGGCACCGGCAAAACGTGCGGATGTGGCGGCAGCCCATTCTTCAAAAGTCAAAAGATTGTTTCCGTCCTTGTCCAACTCCCGGAAACCTTTGGTTCGACTACTCATCATCTCCAGACGCGTGATGATTTCATCACGATTGCGATCATAGCGGTTGAAACGCAGTTCTTCGCGGGATGCCTTGTAGGCTTTCGGCGGTTCTGGCGGTGGCTCGCCTTCGGCTGGCATTTCTTCGCTTGCCTCAGGCAAAACGGAAAGCTCCGGCTCGGGCGGCGGCGGGGGAGGCTCTGGAATCCAGCTGTCCTGGCTGCGAGCACCGAACCACATCAGCGCGCCTGCAACTGCTGCCAGCAGAATTGCAGTTGCTCCGGTTATCGCGCCTTTCACCGCGCCTGTGCTCCTTTTCAATCCGGGTTTACCGGCCAGTGAGCCCATGCCAAATTATTCTTCCCGCGACAGACGGGGTATAAATGTTGGCGTTCAGTTCGCCTTTTCTGACATCGCGCGCAACGATTTGACAGAGAATTGAAAGTGGTCGACCGCTTCTGTCAAACGTGACTGCCTGCCATTTTCCATGCAATTCGCAGCATCTGGCGAAGGCTTCTTCGCGCATGCCTTCATCGGAGCAATGTCGCGCGAAATCCCAAAACGTCCAGCTTTGGGCCGCCAGCTTCTGTTGATCATTTAAGCGATACTGATCACCGGCAGAAAACCCGAACAACCCTTCCCCTCGGGATTCTGCGTAATTGGCAAACTGACGATCCTCCCAGGGAAAATCTTCGAGCAGCATCTCCCACCCTTCGATCATCCGGATCAGCGGTTCCGGATTCTGGCCTGCGGCCTCAACCGGCGAAAGCAATTCCAGCAATGGTTCACCGGCAGGACGTTCGGCGGGATCCTTGGTTAAGATATCCCGCCACCATGTTAACCGCATTTGTCCTATTAAAAGTTCAGAGGTCGAGCGAATAATCTCGCCGAGTTTTGCATCCAGCGCGAAAGCCACGATGTAACGGTTGCGATCAGAGGCCCTCGCATAGGCCAGTATCAGACGGCGCAAGGGATCAATTTCGTTCTGTACCGGATTCATCCTGTCGCCGTCGCCAGTTTTCGCAGCAAAATCAAGGTAAAGATCGCTTTAACCAAGTCCTTTGGTCAGCCGCTAACCCTTATTCCTCTATCTGACACGCTGAATTGAATTCTAACCGCGTGACTATCGCGTGCGCAACACCAGGGGCCATGGGTTATGACTGACACAAAACGGCTGAAATCTCGGAAGACATTCTTCAGCAGATTACGCTCAAATACGCGAGGCAACACACTCGCGATGGTTGCAGCCGGCCTCGTTCCGCTCGCCGGAATTATCGGCAGCGGTGTCGATCTCAGCCGGGCCTATATGGTCAAGACCCGCTTGCAGCAGGCTTGTGACGCGGGCGTGCTGGCCGGTCGTAAAGCGATGGGCGAAGGCAGTTATGACAGCAATGCGCGCGCCCAGACCGACAAGTTTTTCAATGCCAACTTCCCTGTTGGCTATCTCGACAGTACCAATCGCACTTTCAATCCGACCAGCCCTTCGGGAACCAGCCAGGTGTCCGCAAGCGCATCGGTGGAATTGCCGACCATTGTCATGAAGATCTTCGGCAATGACGATATTGATGTCGCTGTCGATTGTACCGCCATTCTCGAAATCGCCAACACCGATATCACCATGGTGCTGGACAGTACCGGTTCGATGGCCAACAATATCGATGATGGTGCTGGCGGAACCACAACTCGCATTGCAGCTCTGCGTGCAGCCATGAACAGCTTCTACAGCATCGTTGATACCGCAGCCAACGGAACCGGGTCCAGAATTCGCTACGCGATGGTTCCCTATACGGGTACGGTCAATGTTGGCCGGCAGATCATTGCCGTAGATCCGGCATATATGGTCAGCGGAAACCACAATTACCAATCCCGCGAAGCGATCTGGGAAGTCGACGGACCTCCCGGAACGACTGTTACAAACGACACCACCACCACATTTGAAACGCTCAATAGTGTAGATGGTCCGGAGTGCACCGGACAGTTCAGTCAAAACCAGTCAGTACCTGGATGGTGGACAGCGAATCCCTCCGGAAACCCGGTGACCAGCTCGAGCACCTCGAACAATAATGGGACGACGACAACCGTCGATACGACGAGGACCTATTCCTATTACAGCTGGAATGGCAGCACAGCACAGCCTCCGAGCAATGCGGTGGGCAGTTCCTATTGGCGCACATGTGTCCGCCGTGTGGTGACCGATACAACGACTACCGTAGTTGGAAATCCGAGAATCGAATCGAACCAATGGGACTCCAGTGCCACCTTCCTGCGCTGGGAGCACAAGCAGATCAACCATCCGATCGATGCCTATATCGCATCCATCGACACCGGACCGTCTACTCCTCTCCCGGGCGACCAATTTGCCAGCAACGTAAATTGGGACGGCTGTATCGAGGAACGCGATACCGTGGACAGTGACACCGTCGTCTATAACGGTTCCACCGACAGCATCGATCCGAACGGGACACTGGATCTGGACATTGATGCGGCACCGACCGATGATGCATCCAGGTGGCGCCCCTATTGGCCGGAAGTCGTCCGTCACCGTGACGCCGGGACAACCATGCAGAGTTTCACAACCAATACGCGTAAATCGCAGACTGCCTGCCCTGCAGAGGCTCAGCAGTTTGAGGAAATGACCAGTTCGGAATTCTCCGACTATGCCAATTCACTTGTCGCCGATGGCGGTACCTACCATGATATTGGCATGATCTGGGGTGCCCGATTCAGCTCACCTACGGGTATTTTCGCGGCAAATGTGAATGCCACGCCGACCAACGGTGGCTATGTCAGTCGCCATTTGATATTCATGACCGATGGCATCCTGGATATCGGCCAGACCTATTACAGTGCTTATGGTCTGGAACGACATGATCAAAAAGTCGGCACGGGCGACGAAACACAAGCCTCTGCCAACCATACTTCGCGTTTCTCAGCCGTTTGCGAAGCCACAAAAGCGAAGGGCATTCGTGTCTGGGTGATCGCTTTTGCGACCGGTTTGAGCACGGAAATGACAAATTGTGCATCGCCAAACAGCGCGTTCACGTCGTCAAATGCCAGCCAGCTCAACGCGGCATTCACGACGATCGCGCAATCTGTCTCTGATCTGAGGTTGTCACAATGATCCGGTTCCTGCGCAAAAAGAAGCTGGCCCGCGATGAAAGCGGCGCAACACTGATCGAATTCGCCTTCGTAGCGCCAACTTTCCTGTTGATGCTCATGGGTCTGTTTGATCTCGGCTATTCGGTCTACATGCGCTCGGCGCTGACCGGAGCCGTTCAGAATGCGGCGCGCTCGGCTGCTCTGGAGACTGGCCCAAGTGCGTTGACCGCTATTGACGACGAAGTCGAAGCTCATGTCCAGGACCTCAATTCCGCCGCGACGGTGACGTTTCAACGACGTAGTTATTTTGACTATAACAATGTCAGACAGCCCGAAAGCTTTACGGACACCAATGGCAACGGCAGCTACGACAGCGGCGAGTGCTTTGAGGACATGAACAGCAACGATACGTGGGACGCCGATATCGGCGAAGATGGCGTTGGCGGGCCAAATGATGTTGTGCTTTATGACGTTAGCGTGAGCTATGACCGGATGTTCCCGTTCTGGCATATGATCGGTGCGTCGAAACGGCAAACCATCACATCCTCCACAGTACTGAAGAACCAGCCTTATGGAGATCAGATTGCCAATTCCGTCGAGGTGATTTGCACATGACTGACAGTCAAAAAACCCTGCCTGCAGCAGGAAGCCGGAAAAAACCTGGCATTCTGACAAGACTGGCCCGTAACAAGTCGGGTCTTGCCCTGACGGAATTTGCCTACGCCCTGCCCATCTTTACCGGACTGGGCATGTTCGGACTGGAAACCGCAAATCTGACATTGACCAGCCTGCGCGTCAGCCAGGCTGCGCTCAACCTGTCGGACAATGCCTCCCGCATGGGTCAGGCCATCGCCAATTCCACTTCTCGGACCGTTTATGAGAGTGATGTCAATCAGATGCTGACCGGCCTCGGCCTCCAGGCCGGAGATATTGAAATCCTCGAGCGCGGACGCGTTATCCTGTCGAGCCTGGAGCGCAACGGTGACGGTGGCCAGTGGATCCACTGGCAGCGGTGCAAGGGGAAGGCCAATTATCAGTCCGACTATGGTACCGAAGACACCGGTGCCACCGGCACTTCCTTTGCCGGAATGGGCGAAGCCGGGAATGAGGTCACGGCATCAGACGGAACCGCAGTCATGTTTGTCGAAATCATCTACGAACATGAGCCATTGTTCGGTGATCTGTTTTATCAGAACAAGATCATCCGCCACGAAGCCGTGTTTAACATCCGCGACAACCGCAACCTCGGCGCCGGGGTGGTGGCAGACGGAGAACCGGCTGCGACCTGCAATCTCTATACGTCGACCTGACCCCGAAAAAGCGGGTTTAGCTCAGCGATAGCATATCTTTTTGGCCGCTTCCACGATCCGGGGACTGTCAATCAGGGCAGCCTTTTCGAGATTTGCCGCATAAGGTAGCGGGACATCTTCATTGGTGACCCGCATAACCGGCGCATCGAGATCATCAAAACCCTGTTCCATGCACAGGCTGACAATCTCGCTGGAAATCGAACAGGCCGGCCATCCTTCCTCGGCGACCACCATGCGATTGGTTTTTGCGAGACTTTGCAACACTGTTTCAGTGTCCAGCGGCCGCAACGTGCGCAAGTCGATAACTTCAGCATCAATACCGTCTCCGGCCAGCTTGTCCGCTGCCTCCAGAGCCAGTCCTACACCGATCGAATAGCTGACGATGGTCACATCCGTGCCTTCCCTCATGATCCGTGCCTTGCCGATCGGCAGCACATGGTCATCCAGCTCGGGCAGTTCGAATGATCGGCCGTAAAGCAGTTCATTCTCGAGAAATACCACCGGATCGGGGCTGCGAATGGCAGCTTTCAGCAGGCCTTTTGCATCTGCGGCGTCATAGGGTGAAATGACAATCAGGCCGGGGACGCTGGCATACCAGGGGCCATAATTCTGGCTGTGCTGCGCCGCGACGCGGGACGCGGCACCATTGGGACCGCGAAACACAATCGGGCAGCGCATTTGGCCACCGGACATGTAATTTGTCTTTGCGGCAGAATTGATGATGTGATCAATCGCCTGCATGGCGAAATTGAAAGTCATGAACTCGACTATCGGTTTCAGCCCGCCCATTGCCGCACCGGCACCAATACCGGCAAATCCATGTTCGGTAATCGGTGTGTCGATCACCCGCTTCGGACCAAATTCATCGAGCAGTCCCTGCGTGACCTTGTAGGCCCCCTGATATTCCGCAACTTCCTCACCCATGACGAAGATGTCGCCGTCTGCCCGCATTTCTTCTGCCATCGCATCACGCAAGGCTTCGCGCACGGTCAGCGAAACCATGGACGTGCCTTCCGGTATGTCAGGATCACTCGCGCGCGAAACCGGTGCTGGCGCTTCTGCAGCTGCTTGCGCTTCTTCTGCCGCCGGCTGTTCCGGTTCGGCGGCCGGTTCGGGCGCAGGAGATGCATTGTCATCTGCGTCGTCATCTTCCCCGATCATTTCTGCGATCACGGCACCAACAGCAACATTGTCGGTTCCTTCCGGAACGATGATTTTCGAAATCACGCCTTCGTCAACAGCCTCAAACTCCATGGTGGCCTTGTCGGTTTCGATCTCGGCGAGAATGTCACCAGAGCTGACTTCATCACCTTCGCTTACCAGCCATTTCGCGAGCGTTCCTTCTTCCATTGTCGGGGACAAGGCAGGCATTTTCAGGGAGATCGCCATCAATATTGCTCCACCAGAACGTCAGTATACAGTTCGGACAATTCCGGTTCGGGCGATTCTTCAGCAAAATCTGCCGCCTCCATCACGGTCTTGCGCACGGATTTGTCGAGGGCCTTCAGCTCCTCTTCCTTAACACCCTGCTTGAGCAGCATCGCTTTCAGGCGTTCGATCGGGTCCGATTTTTCGCGCACACCCTGGACCTCATCACGGCTGCGATATTTGGCCGGGTCCGACATGCTGTGTCCGCGATACCGATAGGTCTTCAGTTCCATCAGCACTGGCCCCTTTCCGGCACGGACATATTTCAGGGCCTCTTCCACTGCACCGCGCACCGCGAGCACGTCCATTCCATCGACCTGCATGCCAGGAATGCGGAAGCTCTCACCACGGCGGTAGAGCTGATCTTCCGACGAAGACCGGTTGACGCTCGTTCCCATCGCATACTGGTTGTTCTCGATCACAAAGATGACCGGCAATTTCCAGAGCTCCGCCATATTGAAGCTTTCGTATACCTGCCCCTGATTGGCCGCCCCGTCGCCAAAATATGCGAGACAGACGCCACCGTCTTCCTTGTATTTATGTCCAAAGGCCAGGCCTGTGCCGAGCGAAACCTGTGCGCCGACAATACCGTGACCACCATAGAAGCCATGCTCAACCGAGAACATGTGCATCGAACCCCCCTTGCCTTTGGAGATGCCTGACGCCCGGCCCGTGAGTTCGGCCATAACGATATTGGGATCAATACCGCAGGCCAGCATGTGACCATGATCCCGATAACCGGTAATCACGCTGTCCTTGCCTGGTTCGATAGCCGACTGCAGGCCGGTCACAACCGCTTCCTGCCCGATATACAGGTGACAGAAGCCACCGATCAGTCCGAGGCCGTAAAGCTGCCCGGCCTTTTCTTCAAATCTCCGGATGAGCAGCATCTGCTCGTAAAAATCCATCAGTTCGGATTTGCTGGCCTTGTAGATTGGAGTCTTCAGCACAGGCAGCCGACTGGCCGCCGGTTTGGCGGCAGACTTGGCTGGAGACTTGGCTGGGGACTTGGCCGGGGACTTGGCACGCGGTTTCGGCGTGCGCTTGGCGGGAGACTTTGCAGCCGTTTTCGCTGGCGCCTTTGCCGCGCGTTTCGCCGGAGCTTTTGCAGCAGATCTGGCTGCAGGCTTCGACTTTGATTTGGTTGTTGTTCTGGCTTTGGTGGAAGTTTTCCGGGGAGTTTTTGCCACGCTTGCGATTTCCTGTTTTCTGTTCGACGGCACCTTAAACAGTTCGGAAGAATTTCCCAAGCGTTTAGACGGTCAAGCCGTCAAAATCCCGATGGATTCCGAGAACCGGTTTCACGGGCAACCTATTTCAGGGGGATGATAATCTCGTCGGGATGAGCCACATTCAGTTCCTTGCGGATGAGCTCGCCCGTCAGATCCGGATCGGCACCTTCCGGATCCAGAAGCGCGACCCGGTTTTTCAGAGCGTCACGCTCTTCCTCCAGGGTCACGAGCAACTGCGCGCGATCATCTAGGGTGCGCTGATACTCGCCCCAGGCAAGGATACCGGTCGGCCCCAGGACCGCATATCCGGCAATGGCCAGAAGTGTCAGCAGAGCAAAGCCTGGCCCGAGAGCCGCCTTGATCAAACTGCCAATTTTTTCCTTTTTTGCCATGGACATCCTTGAATCAGATTATTGATTCGCTGGCAAGCATTTTAACGAATTAATCGCGGTCATCGGCCACTACATCGGATATATGCCCTCAGGAAAAGATGGACCGCCCCGCATAATGGGCAACATTGCCCAGCTCTTCCTCGATCCGGATCAGCTGATTATATTTCGCCAGCCGGTCGGAACGCGCCAGACTGCCGGTCTTGATCTGTCCGCAATTGGTCGCCACGGCGAGATCCGCGATAGTTGCATCTTCGGTTTCACCGGAGCGATGCGACATGACGGCGGTGTAAGAGGCGTTGTGCGCCATCCTCACAGCTTCCATGGTCTCCGACAAGGTGCCGATCTGGTTGACCTTCACCAACAGGCTGTTGGCCAGCCCGTCAGATATGCCCTGCGACAATCTGGCCGGATTTGTCACAAACAGATCATCGCCAACCAATTGAACCTTGTCCCCGACCGCGTCGGTCAGCAGCTTCCAGCCTTCAAAATCGTCTTCCGACATCCCATCTTCGATCGACTTGATCGGATAATCCTTGCAGAGATCGGCCAGATAATCGGACATCTCAGCCGGAGACAGGACCTTGCCCTCCCCCGAGATATGATATTTGCCATCGCGAAAAAACTCGGTCGCTGCGCAATCCAGCGCGAGAACGACTTCATCACCGACTTTGAAACCGGCCTTTTCGATCGAGGCCATGACGAAATCGAGCGCGTCACGGGTCGAACCCAGATTCGGCGCAAAACCACCCTCATCACCAACGGCCGTTGCCAGGCCCTTTTCGGACAATCCTTTTTTGAGCGTGTGAAAAATCTCCGCACCCCAGCGCACTGCTTCGGTCAGACTGTCGGCACCAACCGGCATGACCATGAATTCCTGGAAGTCGATCGGGTTGTCCGCATGTTCCCCGCCATTGATGATGTTCATCATCGGCACCGGCAGCACCCGCGCCGATACGCCGCCGACATAACGATACAACGGTAACCCCCGCGCATCCGCCGCGGCCTTGGCCGCTGCCAGGCTGACACCCAGGATCGCGTTCGCGCCCAGACGGGCCTTATTGTCGGTGCCATCCAGGGCGATCATCGCGGCGTCCAGTTCTTCCTGGTCTTCCGCATCAAATCCGCGCAGCAGGTCCGCTATTTCTCCGTTTACTGCATCGACGGCCTTCGTCACGCCCTTGCCCAGATATTTGCCAGCATCTCCGTCTCGCAGCTCAACCGCCTCATAAGCCCCGGTCGATGCGCCGGACGGCACCGCTGCGCGGCCGAAGCTGCCATCTTCGAGAAGTATATCGACTTCGACTGTGGGATTGCCGCGGCTGTCCAGAATCTGGCGGGCGAGGATATCAAGAATGGCGGTCATGAAAGAGGCTCCTGGAGAACTGACAATGAAAGCCCAAGCCCTTAATGTGCCAGCGCCTGCGTGGCAACCGGAACCACCTGCTTAACCCTTGATTTCTGATGATTAGCCCCCATCTCGCTGTTAAGGGAAGTTCGATCGATAGCGATATCAATTGAATTATATGGGCGAGGGAAACTTCAAGAGGAAATACCAACATGGCAACTGAACAGGACAAAAAGCCGGCATCCGCGAAACCGGCAGCGAAAAAGGCTGCAACCAGGAAGCCGGCGGCGAAGAAAACCGCTGCCAAAAAGACCGCCGCAAAGACGACCACTGCGCGAAAATCGACAACTCGCAAAAAGACGACACCGAAGCCGTCGGCACCGCTCAAGGCCGGTGCGACACGCGCGGCCGCTTCTGAATCAAAAATCATCGATACCGACAATCTCAAGAACAAGGCGATCGATAAAGCGCGCGCTGCTGCCAATCAGGGCAAGGAGCGCACCGGGGACGCGATTGGCAATCTCGGCAAGCTGATCGATGACAGCGCCAGGACGCTGGACGAAAATGTCGGTGAAAAATATGGCGACTATGCGCGTTCGGCTGCGGATGCCGTCCATACCTTTGCGGACAAGCTTGACCAGAAAGATGTCGACGAAATGGTTGAAGATGCGCGCCAGTTCGTACGCAAAAGCCCCGCTGTTGCCATCGGCGCCGCGGCTGTCGTCGGATTTCTCGTGTCACGTCTGATCAAATCAGGGATGGATGATCGCAGCTAGGTCCTGTACCGTCAGACTGATCCATCTCCAGACGGGATAATGCGTTGAAGCAAGAGCAGTCAGAACCGGCGGGTGACGTTCCGCAGCCCATCGCGGCTGCGGACGAATCTGTTGCGGTCGAAAACGACACGGTCGCCGGCGACTCCGGCGCCGGTCATCCCGGCGACCGCAAGCCGCTCCGTGACCAGTTCGCCGACCTGGTCGAGGACGCGCGCACGCTCGCGCAGGTTGAGCTGGAATATTACAAGACCAAGCTGTCCGTGAATCTGCAGGCCACGCGCACGGTCCTGATCCTGTTCACGGTCGGCGCGACGCTTGGGATTACCACCATCCTTGCGATGATCCTCGGGATTCTGCTGATTGCCTCGCATTATCTCGGTCCGGTAGCCGCCACAGGCCTCGTCACCGGAACGACATTGCTTTTGACTACCATCCTGATCACAATGGCGATAAAACGGGCGCGAAAACTGCCGCTGGACGAAGAGACCGATGACACCGAAAAATGACGACATATTCAGTTTGCGGGAAATCGCAATCGAGCGAAAAGCCGCGCGCGAGAACCTGCGTGACAATATCGCCGAAACAAAAGATCGCGTGAAACCCAAAAACCTGATGCGGGAAGCGAAAGACAATGCGCTGAACAAGGCACAGGATGCAGGGATGACAGCTGTCGAAACCGTGAAATCCAACCCCGGCATAACGGCATCGGTGATCGCGGCAGCTGCGCTCGTGACCCTGCGCAAGCCGCTGACCCGGCTGATTGCCGGTCGTTCGGCCAGTCAGACCCCCGATCCCAAGGAGTAAGCCATGAGTAACCTGTCAGACAATATCGAAAAGGCCCGTGCCGCGTCCCGCGAGCGATTTGACAACGCCCGGGAAAAAGCCAGCGAGAGCAAGGATGCCGCGGTCGAAAAAATGTCCGAAAGCAAGCAGCGGGCCGCCGTTCTGCTGGGTGAAGGCAAGGAAAAGGCCGCCCAGAGCGTCGCAGCGACACGGGATGCTGCGAAGAAGGCCGTCGGCAAATCGGAAGAAACCATTGCCAAGAGCCCGCTGGCCGTCGTGGCAGGAGGTGTGGCACTCGGTGCATTGATCGGCGCGCTGCTTCCACGCAGCAAGGCGGAAACGAAATATGTCGGCGCCGCGGGCAAGAAAATCAACGAAACTGCCCGCAAGGCCTATGATGCCGCGAAAGATGCCGGTCAGGAACAGATCGATACGCTCGGCCTTTCCAGGGACAGCGTGCAGGACCAGATCAAAGATCTGCTTGGCAAAGCCGGTGAGGCTGCTAAGAGCGCCGCCGAAGCCGCGACAGACGCGGTCAAAACCGACAAATCAAAATGAATGCAGACGGGGCCAAGCATGAGTGAACGCAGCAAAATCCACCTGGTAATGGGCGGTCGGGTCAAGGATCCGCGCGGACTGGACTATGAAAATCTCGACGAAGTCGATCTGGTCGGCGTCTACAAGGACTATGAAGAAGCCGAGGAAGTATGGCGCGGCTATGCCCAGCGCACCGTGGACGATGCCGAAATGAAATATGTCGTTGTGCACCTGCACAAGCTGCTCGAACCGGAATTACCGGAAGAAGAGTGAATCCGTTGCTCCGCTCAGGCTGAGCGGAAGCGCCATTCCAGCAGCGGCCGGGTGAGCAACAGTCCGGCCACAAAGCCGCCAATATGCGCATAAATCGCGATGCCGTGGAGATCCCCGCGCGTCGCGATTCCGATCATCAGCTGAATGCCGATCCAGGCCAGGGTCAACCAGACAATCCGGACGATATGGCCCGGCACCGGCCCCACCGCCTTGACCTCATTGCGCGCAAACAGCAGCGCATAAGCCCCGAGAACCGCAGAAATCGCGCCGCTGGCCCCGACCACCGGAATGGTCGAGCTGCTGTTGAACAGAAACTCCGCGATCGACGCGGCATAAGCGCCCAGCACATAGAGGAGCGCCATCAGCTGCGGCCCCAGCGCCTGTTCGACGAAACGGCCGCAGAACAGCAGCATCAGCATATTGAATGCGATATGCATCAGCCCGGTATGCAAAAAGGCCGATGACATGGGCGTCAGCCAGGCCGGAACAATCCCCGCAACCTGGTCCAGTGCCGGATAGCCTTCGCCGAGGCGGATCGGAAAAAACGCCCCGCGCAGGATCGCATCCTGCTCCAGTCCGGAAACCCACAACAGCAGGAAAATCACCACATTGGCGATGATCAGTCCGTTGGTCAGTTTTCCCTGGGGCAGGTGCATGATCGGTTCAGATAAACTCGATTTTCTCGAGCAGGTAATATTTGTCGCCGGACGGAACCGTGACTTCGATTTCCTCGCCGACACTGCGGCCGATAAAGGCGCGGCCGATCGGGCTGTTATAGCTGATCTTGCCGGCCTTGGCATCGGCTTCGGCCTGACCAACCAGCTGATATTTCACCGGCTTGTCATCTTCGTCGAGCAGGGTCAGCGTCGCACCGAATACTGCCTTGTCGCCACTCAGCGTCGTGGGATCGATAACCTGGGAGCGTGACAATTTGTCCTCGAGATCGGCGATGGTCGCTTCCACCTGTCCCTGGCGCTCTTTCGCCGCATGATATTCGGCATTTTCCGAAAGATCCCCGTGCGCGCGGGCTTCTTCGATCGCATCCACGATCCGCGGCCGCTCTTCTTTCAGTGCTTTCAGTTCCGCCTCGAGTTTGTCGTGGCCTTCCTGCAGCATTGGTACTTTTTCTACAGCCATATCTTTGGCCTTTCTTCCTTCCGTTCGCCCCGGTTTTCTGCCCCGGAGCGTCAAAAACAGTTTCCCGGCGCCCTTCTTGCCGAAGTTCGCCCGCAGTCTACAATTTGTCGGGGAATTACGTCTGCGAAGCCTTATAATAGGACTGAAGTGCACGAACTTCAAGCGTCTCGTCACGCATCGCCGCGATTGCCTCCATGGCGGCAACGCTCGCCGTGGCCGTCGTATAGTAGGGAATTTTACCGTTCAGCGCCGATGCCCGGATGGATTTGGAGTCCTTGAGCGACTGCCAGCCTTCGGTCGTGTTGAAAATCAGCGCCACTTCACCATCCTTGATCCGGTCGACGATATGCGGCCGGCCTTCTGCGACCTTGTTGACCTGCTCCACTGTGATGCCTTTTTCCTGCAAATAGCGGGCGGTTCCGCTGGTGGCAATTATGTCAAATCCGAGCTGCTCCGCCATGCGGGCAGCAGGTTCGATAACCTTTTTGTCGGTTTCCTTGACTGAGACAAACAGCGTACCGCCATCAGGCAGATGGTTGCTCGCCCCCAGTTGCGCCTTGCCGAAAGCGATCGGGAAGCTGCTGTCGATCCCCATGACCTCGCCGGTGGACTTCATTTCCGGCGACAGAACCGGGTCAATTCCGGGGAATCTGCTGAACGGGAAGACCGCCTCTTTTACAGCAATATGTTCGATATTCTTGTCAATCACTGGCAAGTCTTTAAGCTTCTCTCCGGCCATTACCCGGGCGGCAATCTTGGCAATCGGCGTCCCGATGGCTTTAGCGACAAAGGGCACCGTCCGGCTGGCCCGCGGATTGACTTCGATCAGATAGACCTCGCCATCCTTGACCGCGAACTGGATGTTCATCAGCCCGCGCACTTTCAGGCCCCGTGCCAGCTCTCCAGCCTGACGTTCCATTTCCACGATGATATCAGCGGGCAGATTGTAGGGCGGGATGGTGCAGGCACTGTCGCCACTGTGGACGCCGGCTTCCTCGATATGCTGGAGCACGCCGCAAACGACCACATCCTCACCATCGCAAATCGCGTCGACATCGACTTCCACGGCGTCGCGCAGATACTGGTCGACCAGCACCGGCTGATCCCCCGAAACCTGTACCGCCGTGTTGATATAATTTTCCAGCTGCGCCGGACCGTCGACAATCTCCATTGCCCGGCCACCGAGCACGAAGCTCGGCCGGATCAGCACCGGATAGCCGATCCGCTCGGCGATTTTCACCGCTTCCTCCTCGGTGCGTGCCATGCCGTTGTCCGGCTGTTTCAGCTTCAGTTTATTGACCAGTTTGGCAAACCGGTCCCGGTCTTCCGCCAGATCGATCGAATCCGGCGTGGTGCCGAGAATTGGTATGCCCGCATCTTCCAGTGCGGAGGCCAGGCCCAGCGGCGTTTGACCGCCAAATTGCACGATCACGCCCGCCAGTTCGCCCGTGCTCTGCTCGACATCGAGAATCTCCAGCACATCCTCGGCCGTCAGCGGCTCGAAATAGAGCCGGTCAGACGTGTCGTAATCGGTCGACACCGTTTCCGGGTTGCAGTTGACCATGATCGTCTCGAAACCCGCGTCGGACAGCGCGAAACAGGCGTGGCAGCAGCAATAGTCAAACTCGATCCCCTGCCCGATCCGGTTCGGTCCGCCGCCCAGGATAACCACTTTCTTGCGGTCCGACGGCTGCGCCTCATTCTCCGGCGCGCCGAAAATTGGCGCTTCATAGGTGGAATACATATAGGGCGTCTTGGCTTCAAACTCCGCCGCGCAGGTGTCGATCCGCTTGAACACCGGGCGGACACCCAGCTTGTGACGCAGTTCGCGCACCTCTTTTTCGGTGGTCGCGCCTGCCATGGCGGCGACTGCATCATGGACCAGCCCGTGGCTGCCCGCTACCGCGCGCCCTGCCCCGCCCGCGACATGAACGGCATCGACGGCCAGTTTGGCGAGCCGCTGATCCGAGAATCCCATGGATTTCAGCTTGCGCAGCGCTTCCGGGCCGTTGGGCAGGCCATTGTCGAGAATCTCCTGCTCGGCATCGATAATCTCCCGGATCCGGTCGAGGAACCAGGGATCGTAAAAGGCGATGTCGTGAATTTCTTCGTTACTGAAGCCCTCACGCATCGCCTGGGCCACCACCAGCAGCCGGTCGGGCGTCGCTTTTGCCAGCTCGGCGATGATATCGTCCCGTTCGGCGCCTTCCAGCTCCGGCACCCGGTTGAAGCCGTCGAGCCCGGTTTCCAGCCCGCGCAGGGCCTTTTGCATCGATTCATGGATGTTGCGGCCAATCGCCATGACTTCGCCGACCGACTTCATGGCGGTGGACAGCAAAGGCTCGGCGCCCTTGAATTTTTCAAAGGCAAAGCGCGGGATCTTGGTCACGACATAGTCGATGGTCGGTTCGAATGACGCGGGCGTGGCACCGGTAATGTCATTGTCGATCTCGTCCAGCGTGTAGCCGACGGCCAGCTTGGCCGCGACCTTGGCAATCGGGAAGCCGGTCGCCTTGGAAGCGAGCGCAGAAGAGCGCGAAACCCGCGGGTTCATTTCGATGACGACAAGCCGTCCATCTTTCGGATTGACTGCGAACTGTACGTTCGAACCCCCTGTTTCGACTCCGATTTCTCTGAGCACCGCCAGCGAGGCGTTGCGCATGATCTGATATTCCTTGTCGGTCAGCGTCAGCGCCGGTGCCACGGTAATGGAATCGCCTGTGTGGACACCCATCGGATCGACATTCTCGATCGAGCAGATGATGATGCAATTGTCCGCCTTGTCGCGGACGACCTCCATCTCATATTCCTTCCAGCCTATCAGCGACTCATCGATCAACACCTCGGTCGTCGGGCTGGCTTCGAGCCCGCCGCGCACGATTTCCTCGAATTCCTCGCGGTTATAGGCGACCCCGCCGCCGGTCCCGCCCATGGTGAAACTCGGCCGGATGATGGCAGGCAGGCCCAGGTCATCCAGCACCTCCATTGCCTGCTCGACACTATGTGCAATGGCCGAACGCGGGTTTTCGAGCCCGATCCGGTTCATCGCCGCGATAAATTGCTCGCGGTCCTCGGCCATGTCGATCGCCTTGGCATCCGCACCGATCATCTCGACATTGTATTTGTCCAGCACACCCATTTTGTTGAGCGAAAGCGCGGTATTCAGCGCCGTCTGGCCGCCCATGGTCGGCAGGATCGCATCCGGGCGTTCCTTCTCGATAATCTTGGCGACAATTTCCGGCGTGATCGGCTCGATATAGGTCGCATCGGCCATTTCCGGATCGGTCATGATCGTCGCCGGATTGGAGTTGACCAGGATGATCCGATAGCCCTCTTCCTTCAGCGCCTTGCACGCCTGGGTCCCCGAATAGTCGAACTCGCACGCCTGGCCGATGATTATGGGGCCAGCGCCGACGATGAGGATGGAGGAGATGTCAGTTCTTTTGGGCATTAATCGATGTCTTCTTCATTCATTTCCTCATTGCCAAGGAATCCAAATCTAATTTCATCACTTTTCGAAATCGAAAGCATTATCGACTGCATCGCACATTCGAATTGCCAAACGCTCTCATCAGTTGGAATTTTTGAAGAATCCAAATCAACTAATGTTACGTTGTAAGGGCCAGCCTCAGGAGCCACTCTCAATAATTGCCCTGCTTCCGCTCCACATGTTTTTTCAATACGCACGATGTGATCAGCAAGAGAGGTCGCATCAGGGTCAAATGGCTCTAGCTTTTCGATTAACCGCGCGCCTCTAAGCCATGCAGAAGCCATCGCAAATACGTACCCGCTGGAGAACTCTTGACCAACTTTTTCCTGAATTCGATTGAAGCGAATATCATCAAAGACAAGGACATTTGCCCTGCTTTGATTCCAATAAATCAAACATCTTGCCGCAGCTTCGCTGAGACCGTCCGGAGGTGTTAAAACATTGAAGATTCCGACATCTGGTCGAGACTCGTAAGCCGCCCTAATAAACCCACTTTCGATGCCGCATTCGTTTGCTGCCTTCAAAACCGGGTTTATTCTTTTCGGACGCTCACTGTCGTCTGAGTTTGCGACAGCTGCCGAGGCAAACACAAAACAAATGACGACTGCAATAACCTTCAGCATTACAATCCCCCCACAAATTTCTCGAACAGGTAGAAACTGTCCTGCGGGCCGGGGCTCGCTTCGGGGTGATATTGCACGCCAAAGGCGCGTTTGCCGGTGATGCTAATGCCGCAATTGCTGCCGTCGAACAGGCTTTTGTGGGTTTCGACCACGGTAGCGGGCAGCGTGTCGGTATCCACCGCAAAGCCGTGGTTCATGCTGGTGATTTCGACCAGACCTTCGCTGGCATCCCAATCCCCGCCGACGCGCTGGACCGGGTGGTTGGCGCCGCGGTGGCCCTGGTGCATCTTGACCGTCTTCGCCCCTGCCGCCAGCGCCAGCATCTGGTGGCCGAGGCAGATGCCGAACAGCGGCATATCCGCCTCGAGCAGCTGCCGGATCACAGGCACGGCATATTCCCCTGTCGCCGCCGGATCGCCGGGGCCGTTGGACAGGAACACGCCGGCAGGTTCTAGCGCCATGATATCGGCAAAGCTGGTTTCCGCAGGCACCACAGTGACTTTTGCGCCAGCTTTCACAAGATTTCTGAAGATATTCCGCTTCGCGCCAAAGTCCATCGCCACGACATGCGGCCTGTCTCTCCCCTCCCGCTCGCGGGAGGGGTCGGGGGAGTGCAAGTCTGAATCGGAGGATTCTGGCCCTCCCCTGGCCCCTCCCGCAGGCGGGAGGGGGATTGGCGCATAACCGTGACCCAGACGCCAGATGCCCGATTCCCAGATTTTCGTCTGATGCCCGGTCACTTCCTTGGCGAGATCCATGCCTTCCAGTCCGGCCCAGTCCCGTGCCTGTCCCAGCAAGGCATCGATATCAAAATTGCCTTCCGGATCATGGGCAATCACCGCATTGGGGGCTCCCGCTTCCCGGATCCGCCGGGTCAGCGCCCTTGTATCGACACCGCTGAGGCCAATCCGCCCCTGTTCCGCCATCCACTGGTCAAACGGCTTCTGGTCGCGGAAATTGCTCGGAGCTGTCACATCTTCCCGGACGATGCAGCCCAGAGCATGGGGCGTGTCCGCCTCGACATCCTCGTCATTGGTGCCGACATTGCCGATATGGGGGAAGGTGAAGGTGACAATCTGCCCGGCATAGCTGGGGTCGGTCATCACTTCCTGATAGCCGGTCATCGCGGTGTTGAAGCAGACTTCCCCGACCGCCGAACCGGTCGCGCCAAAGCCGCGTCCCCATATGATTGTACCATCGGCCAACACCAATATCCCGGTTGCGCCCTGGGGAGCTTCGGGGATATTTGCATCGGTCATGGGCGTTGTCCTCTCGGGTCTCTTGGTAGGCACAAAATTTCGCTGGCACTAGGGGCGAAATATTTTGGGCACAATCTATGAAATCCGGAATCTTCCCGCTAGGGTTAACGCTTATTCCAAAAAGAGAGGTTCCCATGATTCGCGACTCCGTGAAAGCCGCGCAAATCGAGGCGATGAAGGCAAAGGACAAGGATCGCACCGCCGCGACTCGGGCCATTCTTGCCAAGATCAAGGACAAGGATATCGAACTGCGCACCAAGGACGGGGGCGGGGATGATGACGCAATGGTCACCGATGTCCTGCAAAAGATGGCCAAACAGCGCCGCGAGTCGATTTCCATGTATGAGGAAGGCGGCCGGACCGAACTCGCCGAACAGGAAAAATATGAGCTCTCGGTGATCGAGGAATTTCTCCCCGCGCAATTGAGCGAAGAGGAAACCGCCGCCCTGATCGACGGGATCAAGGCAGAACTTGGTGCTTCAGACATGAAAGACATGGGCCGCGTCATGGGCGAACTGAAAAAACGCCACGGTAGCGAAATCGACATGGGCAAGGCCAGCAGCCTGGTAAAGGCGGCGCTAAGCTGACTAGTCCCCCTCCCGCCCGCGGGAGGGGTTAGGGGTGGGATTGAACGAAAGCATTGTGGTAACCTTCAGGAAAAGAGATACCAATCGCGCCAAAACCCTGCGCAATCAGGCGACACCCGCCGAACGTGAATTGTGGAAATACCTGAACAATCGCCGGGTTGCAGGATACAAATTCAGCCGACAGATGCCAGTGGGCCCGTATTTCGCCGACTTCCTTTGTCGCGAACTCAAGCTCATAATTGAAATTGATGGCTATTCTCATGACACCCGACAGGGTTATGATTTGGCCAGAACGAAGGACCTGGAAAATCATGGCTATCGGGTGGCCAGATTCAGCAATCGGGATGTGATGACCAATGTCGAGGGCGTTGTGAGGGAAATAGAGCTTATTGTCTCCGGCATGCCCTCCCCTGACCCCTCCCGCAGGCGGGAGGGGAATCTATGACCCTGTCCCCGCAATGGCTTGATGAACTGCGATCGCGTGTCACGCTGTCGACATTGATCGGGCGGACGGTGAAGATTCAGAAAGCCGGGCGCGAGTACAAGGCCTGTTGCCCGTTTCACAACGAAAAGACGCCCAGCTTCACGATCAACGATGAAAAGGGTTTCTATCACTGCTTTGGTTGCGGTGCGCATGGCGATGCCATTCGCTGGATGACTGATCAGCGTGGACTCAGTTTTATGGATGCCGTGAAGGACCTCGCCGCCGAGGCGCAGATGGAGGTTCCCGCCCCGGATCCGCGGGCCGCCAGGCGGCAGGAACAGCGAGCCACGCTACATGACGTCATGGCGGCAGCGCAGGACTGGTTCGTGCATCAGCTGGGCGGAATCGAGGGTGTGCAGGCGCGGCAGTATCTGGAAAACCGGGGCATAACAGCTCAGACCGTCCGGGAATTCGGTTTTGGATTTGCGCCCGACTCCCGCAGCAAGCTGAAAGAGGCCCTGGGATCGCATGGCGTGGACCGGCTGGTTGAGGCGGGGTTGCTGATCAAGGTGGATGACCGCGATCCCTATGACCGGTTCCGTGGCCGGCTGATGATCCCGATCCGCGATCCGCGCGGCCGGGTGATTGCCTTTGGCGGGCGGATATTGGGCGATGGCGAGCCCAAATATCTGAACTCGCCCGATACGCCGCTGTTCGACAAGGGCCGCACGCTCTACAATCTCGACAAAGCCTCACCGGCCTCCCGCCAGACCGGGCGGATACTGGTCGTAGAGGGCTATATGGACGCGATCGCGCTGGCCCAGGCCGGTTTTCCCGATGTGGTCGCACCGCTCGGCACCGCGCTGACCGAGCACCAGATCGAACGAATCTGGAAGATGGTGGAAGCGCCGATCCTCTGCTTTGACGGGGACAATGCCGGGCAAAAGGCCGCTATGCGCGCCGCCAACCGCGCCCTCCCCCTGCTCCGCCCTTCGCACAGCCTGAACTTCATCTCCCTGCCCGCCGGTCAGGATCCCGATGACCTGATCCGTGCCGAAGGGCCCCGGGCCTTTGCCGCATTGCTGGAAAAACCGCAGATTCTCAGTGAAAAGATCTGGTCTCACGAGCTGGCGGCAGAACCGCTTGATAGCCCGGAAAGCAAGGCCGGGCTGAAGAAGCGTCTGTCGGACCATGTCCGGGATATATCGGATCAGGATATCGCCCAGCATTATCGGCAGGAATTCCAGGAGCGCTACGAGAAAGCCTTCTTCGCCAATCGCGGTTCCGCAGCCCAGGATCGTCGATATCGGCGTCCGGGATCACCGTTCACCGCAAAATATTCCGCCTCCACCGCAACCGATGACACAAAATCGGTTTCGGTCAGCGGACATGACCTCAGGATCGCGAAGGCGATTCTGGGTGGCCTGATCCGCCATCCGTCCCAGATTTCCAGGCATTTTGAAGAACTCACCCTGTTCAAACTCGCCGATTCGCAGCTTCAGGACCTTTTGTCGGAGCTGGTAAGACAGGCCATGCGTAAAGAAACGCTTGATATGCAGGGCCTTCTTACCATATTGGAACAGACAGATTGTTATAATGTCGCAAAAGGGCTGTTACGGGCCGATGCGCTGAATTTCACTTTCAACCGCAAACTGCCAGATCCTGCCCCGTCTGAATTGATCGAACGGGCGCACAGGGATTTGTCGGAGGCGATACAGGTGATAACCGCGCGCCCCGGACTGGAAGCAGCGCTGGCAGAAGCAACGAGACGGGTACAGGATAATCTTGACGAGGAAAGTTACGCCGAACAGCAAAGGCTGCGTCAGGCAAAACAGGCTTTTCACGATCGCTTGATGGAACTCACCCAGATCGACGATGTTGTCTGAACAACATCGGTTTCTGCATTCGGTTGGATTTTAATTGTAGGGGCCACAGGCATTGGCAAGCAAAGCAAAAAAATCGGCAGCGGAAGACGCTCCCCTGATTGATTTGAACGGATCATCCATCAAGAAACTGATTACCAAGGCCAAGAAGCGCGGCTACATCACGATTGACGAGCTCAACGAAGCGCTGCCTCAGGACCAGAACGAACAGATTGAAGACATTATGTCGTCCATTTCCGAAATGGGCGTGCGCGTGGTCGAGAATGATGACGAAGCGGCCGAAGAAATGGGCGGCGAAGAAGTCGAATCGATCGACGGCAAGGACAAGGACAAGAAAGCTGCTGCGGCTGCGCCAAAAAAGGCGGCGGGTGACCGGACCGACGATCCTGTCCGCATGTATCTGCGCGAAATGGGCGCCGTGGAACTGCTCAGCCGGGAAGGCGAAATCGCCATTGCCAAGCGCATTGAAGCCGGTCGCGACACCATGATCTGGGGCCTTTGCGAGAGCCCGACGACTTTCAACGCCATTATCGAATGGTCCACTGCCCTCAATGACGGCGAGATGCAGCTGCGCGAAATCCTCGATCTCGACGCCATGCTTTCCAAGGACCCTGTTCCGGAAAACCTGGAAGAGGAAGACGATGATGACGGCGAGATCAGCGAAAAGACCGCCGGCCCTTCCTACAAGGATGATGACGAAATCGAAGACGAGCCCGAAGCGGAGGACGGGGAAGAGGATGATGAAGACAAGCTGACCGAGCGCCGCGCCAAACGTGTCGAGGAAGAAGAGGAAGACAACACCCTCTCGCTGGCACAGATGGAAGAGGCCCTGAAGCCGGAAGCGCTTGAAAAATTTGCCGAGATCACATCTGTTTTCAAGAAATTCTCGAAACTGCAGAACACGCGCATGGAAGCCTTTGCCGCCGGCAAGGACTTTCCCGCGGCTTCGGAAAAGAAATATCACGCCTTGCGCGAGCAGCTGACCGCTCTCGTGGAAAGCGTGCAGTTTCATGCCAACAAGATCGAATTCCTGGTGGATCAGCTTTACTCGTTCAACCGGCGGCTAACCGCGCTTGGCGGACAGATGCTGCGCCTGGCAGAGCGGCACAAGGTGCCGCGCCGCGCGTTTCTGGAAAGCTATATCGGCAACGAGCTCGATGACGGCTGGCTCGCCAGCATGTCCAAGGCGGACAAAAAATGGGCAGCCTTCGCGGCCAAGGAAGCCAGCTCTGTCGAGCGCATCCGGTCGGAAATTTCCGACATTGCTGCGGCTACCGGCACTTCACTCGATGAATTTCGCCGGATCGTCAACATGGTCCAGAAAGGCGAGCGCGAAGCGCGAATCGCCAAGAAGGAGATGGTCGAAGCCAATCTGCGCCTGGTGATTTCGATCGCCAAAAAATATACCAATCGCGGTCTGCAGTTCCTGGATCTGATCCAGGAAGGCAATATCGGCCTGATGAAAGCGGTCGACAAATTTGAATATCGTCGCGGTTACAAATTTTCGACCTACGCCACCTGGTGGATTCGTCAGGCGATAACCCGTTCGATTGCCGATCAGGCCCGGACCATCCGGATCCCGGTCCACATGATCGAGACGATCAACAAACTGGTGCGGACATCGCGTCAATTCCTGCACGAACAGGGCCGCGAACCGACACCGGAGGAAATGGCCGAGCGTCTTTCCATGCCACTCGAAAAAGTGCGCAAGGTCATGAAGATCGCGAAAGAGCCCATCTCTCTCGAAACACCGATCGGCGACGAAGAGGATTCGCATCTCGGCGACTTTATCGAGGACAAGAATGCGATCATTCCAGTGGATGCCGCGATTCAGTCCAATCTGAAGGAAACCGTAACCCGCGTTCTGGCAAGCCTGACACCGCGTGAGGAACGGGTACTGCGCATGCGTTTCGGCATCGGCATGAACACCGATCACACTCTGGAAGAAGTCGGTCAGCAGTTCAGCGTGACCCGAGAGCGGATCCGGCAGATTGAAGCCAAGGCCCTACGCAAGCTGAAACATCCCAGTCGCAGTCGCAAAATGCGCAGTTTTCTGGATCAGTGAGCCGGTTTTCCCGGGATTACCAATCATGGTTTGCATATCCCTAACGGGCGGTAAACTGCCTCTTTAGAATTCTGCTCTATTACAGGGATATTCGGGACCGGCAGCGGTCTCGTAAACCCTTGAGTAATGTGAGCCAGATGCCAGAAACCAATCCGATACCGTCGGCACAAGCCAGTCTCGTCGACCATGTCCGGGAGCATGGCAGCCATAGCGCGGCCCATGTCCAGCGGATGTTGACGGATTTCGACTCCGTTTCGGGAGCCGATATTGCCGACCTGGCCCACTTCCTTTGCATTTTGCACGGTCGTCATCCGGGCGTGGTCGATCACGCGGCGAACAAGACCGCTGATATCGCGGCCCGAAAATGGCTGGTTCGGGCCATGGAAGCCTTTTCCGCGGAACGTGCGTTCCTGACCAAGCTGACAGTGGCCGCAGGACCGATTTCCGGCGTTGGTGCCAGCGATCAGAGCAATGCCACGGTGCTTGCGCAGCGCAAGGCACTGGACATGTTGTCACAGTCTGATCGCGACGGATGCGCCCTGGGCGCCTCATTCGCACTGGTTCTGGACTGGCATGCCGTGCGGCCGCTGCTCGACAAGGTCGCGATCAAGCTGGGCGTTGAACCGCGCGAGGCGATCCTGCCGGACAGCGACATTACGCTGGATCTTTCCCGGGCAGTCAATCAGTCGGCAGCTATCGAACGCGCCGTCAATTTCGGTGCCGAACAGATCCTCGCACAGCATCGGGGACTCTGGCAGCTGCTGGAAGCGCGAAGCAAGGCCCGGCAGGCTGCCTGATCTCCTGATCGGCATATCGTCTTAACTAAATGATTAACTTGCCTGTAACAGGCCTTTTCCCTATCGCTATGCCATTGACGTTTACGGCAAGGGAAAAAGAAAAATGCGTTTTGACGGTACCAAGGACTATGTTGCAACTGATGATCTGAAAGTTGCGGTCAACGCAGCCGTGACTTTGCGCCGGCCCTTGCTGGTCAAAGGCGAGCCGGGTACCGGCAAAACCGTCCTGGCACATGAAATTGCCAAGGCCACCGGCGCTCCGCTTATTGAATGGAACGTGAAGTCCACCACAAAGGCTCATCAGGGCCTGTATGAATATGATGCGGTTGCACGCTTGCGCGACGGTCAGCTGGGCGACGAACGGGTTCACGACATTTCCAATTACATCCGCCGCGGGAAGCTCTGGGAAGCTTTTACGTCCCCGGACCTGCCGGTGCTGCTGATCGACGAAATCGACAAGGCGGATATCGAATTTCCGAACGATCTGTTGCAGGAACTGGATCGCATGGAATTCCATGTTTACGAGACCAAGGAGACCGTCAAGGCCGCCGACCGGCCCATCGTCGTGATCACATCCAATAACGAGAAAGAACTGCCCGACGCGTTTCTGCGCCGCTGTTTCTTCCACTACATCAAATTCCCCGATCGCGAGACGATGCAGGAAATTATCAATGTGCATTTCCCGGACATCCAGGGCGTACTCGTCAAGAAGGCAATGGATATTTTCTACGATGTGCGCGATGTTCCCGGCCTCAAGAAGAAGCCGAGCACATCGGAACTGCTCGATTGGCTGAAACTGCTTCTCTCCGAAGACATGCCGCTGGAAGTTTTGCAGTCCCAGGATCCCAGCAAGGCCATCCCGCCCCTTCACGGAGCGCTGCTGAAAAACGAGCAGGATGTGATGCTGTTTGAGCGCCTGGCGTTCATGGCGAAACGCGAAGCGCGCTAAAACCGGAGAACTGTAATGTTTTTCAACTTCATGGATGAACTCCGCGCCGCCGGAATCAATGCGTCGTTGAAAGAACATCTGGTTCTGCTTGAGGCACTGGACAAGGAAGTGATCCGGCGCAGTCCGGTGGACTTCTATTATCTTTCCCGTGCGACGGTCGTGAAGGACGAAGGGTTGCTCGACCGCTTTGATCAGGTCTTTTCCAAGGTCTTCAAGGGTATCGAGACCAGCTATGGCATGGAAGAGCAGGAAATCCCGCTCGACTGGCTGAAGGCGGTTGCCGAAAAATTCCTCGACGAGGAAGAAATGAAGAAGATCGAGTCTCTGGGCACCTGGGACGAAATCATGGAAGCGCTGAAAGAGCGTCTCGAGGAACAGGAAAAGCGTCACGAGGGTGGCAGCAAATGGATCGGCACGGGCGGCACCTCGCCTTTCGGCAATAGCGGTTTCAATCCCGAAGGTGTCCGAATCGGCGGCGAAGGTGGTCAGAAGAAAGCAATCAAGGTCTGGGACAAGCGGGAGTTTCAGAATCTCGATAACACCAAGCAGCTGGGCACCCGTAACATCAAGGTGGCACTTCGCCGGTTGCGGAAATTTGCCCGCGAAGGGGCGGCCGACGAGCTGGATATTGATCGCACGATCAACGGGACGGCGAAAAAGGGCTGGCTCGACATCCATATGCGCCCCGAACGGCACAATGCAGTCAAGCTGTTACTGTTTCTGGATGTTGGCGGCTCAATGGATCCGTTCATCAAGCTTTGCGAAGAACTGTTCAGCGCCGCGACGTCCGAATTCAAGAACCTGGAGTTTTTCTACTTCCACAACTGTGTTTACGAAGGCGTCTGGAAGGACAATCGCCGGCGTTTCTCCGAGCGGACCAACACCTGGGATATCCTCCACAAATATGGCCATGACTATAAGCTGATCTTCGTCGGTGATGCGTCGATGAGCCCCTATGAAATCACGCATCCGGGTGGATCGGTGGAACATTTCAACGAGGAAGCCGGCGTCACCTGGCTGCAGCGGATGACCAATACCTATCCGGCCACTGCCTGGCTCAACCCCGTCCCCGAAAAGCAATGGGGCTATTCGCAGAGTGTGAAGATCGTCAAGGAATTGATGAACGACCGCATGTATCCGCTCACCCTCGAAGGGCTGGGAGATGCGATGAAGGAACTGACCCGCAAGCAGGGCTGACCTGACAATAGGCCCAATTCGGGCCTAATAGCTCTTGGCGCTCCCGGATTCCCGAATATACCAGATGTTGTAGTAGTAACTGCAATATGGAGGCATATGTGGCTTTTCCTGTTCCGCGGTCTGTGAAAACCGGCAGTCAACTGGTTGTTTACAACGCTTCTCATCCGTCCGTCATCTTTGGCAAGATCAAGTCCGGTGCGATCCGGCACTGGAATCAGAGCCGCATGGTTCGATCAATCAACAGCTGGTTGAAAGTTCCCGCAAAGCGCATGATCAGCAAAACACCAAAACGCACATCCGGAAATTCGGGCCTGATCGTTCCCCAGCCCGGGAAATCCTTCATGCTGATCCAGTCCAGAGATATGATGAGCGATCTGCTCGCCGAAAATCACCGGCTGAGGAAAATGGTGGATGATCTGGTCCGGGAAACCCGCGACTGAAAATCAGGCTTCGACCGCCAGCAAGGTCGTGCCCTGGTATTTTTCTGCTGACGGGTCAAACACGTCATAAAGCTCGAAGGACTGATCTTCGACGGACACGTCTTTCAGTCCGGCCAGCTTGAACGTTCCGAGCTTGATTTCCCGCGGCGGCTGACCTTCATGTTCAAGGGCTACGGCATCGACATACATTTCGTCATGACGTGTGTAGAGAATATGCGGCGCCAGCTTGAAACTGGTCCGGTTATAGGTGGCGGTCACGCATTTTTTCAGCGCCACGCCTTCCAGAAATTCCTTGTTCGGCAACATGGCGCCAAAATATCATATGCCGCCGGCGATGCAAGGATTATGTTGCGTTGCAACATAATCTGTCGGCACCGTCAGCTAGTAGATCAGAAACGCTTCCCGTTCGGCTGACCAGCTCCGCTCCTGAGGGACAACCACGCCATCGAGATCATTGGCGATCGTGGAGGGATTATCCACCCAGTCCTTGAGCATGGTCCCGCCATTGATCACATCGATCGCCAGCTTGCCTTCCTCATATTCGTAGGGGAAGTCGCGCCACAGCTCATAGCCGAAATAGAGCTTTCGTATGGCCTTGAAAGCCAGGGCCTGGATGCGCCACGGCCGGAACTGCTCGTGTTTGTAGGGAGGCCCCTCGGCATGAATCTGGACCCCGTGACACAACAGCCCCTGGTGCTTGTGAAATGTCGGCTCGAACCAGCATTCCCGCAGGATACAGCCCTCCAGCCACTGGGGTGCCCGCTTGTGCATTTCGGCAATCACCGCCCGCGCATCAATATCCGGAGCGCCAAAAAGTTCGAGTGGCCGGGTCGTGCCGCGCCCTTCGGACAAGGTCGTGCCTTCCAGCATGACGGTGCCTGCATAGGCGCGAGCCATCGGCAGATTGGGCGCATTGGGACTCGGATTGATCCAGATCCGGTCGGTCGGCCAGCCAAAGCCAGGCGCCTCTCCCGGATGCCATCCCTGCATTTCGATTACCTGATAATCGACATCAAGTTGTAAGCCGGCGATAAACCACTTGCCCAGTTCTCCGAGCGTCATGCCATGCCGCATCGGCAAGGGACCGGCCCCGACGAAACTCTCCCAGCCTGGTTCGAGCAGTGAACCTTCAACCGGTCGGCCAGCGGGATTGGGCCGGTCGAGAACCCACACCGCCTTGCCATGTTCTGCAGCCGCCTCAAGAATGTACCGCAACGTGGTGATAAAAGTGTAGATGCGGCATCCCAGATCCTGCAAATCGATCAGGATGACATCAAAACTGTCCATCATTGCAGCGGTCGGCCGGCGCACCTCACCATAGAGACTGAAGACCGGTATGCCGTGAACCGGATCCTCATAGTCCGGTGATTCGATCATATTGTCCTGCTTGTCGCCGCGCAGGCCATGTTGCGGCCCAAAAGCGGAAGAAAGCGTAATGCCGTCACAAGCGTCCAGCGCGTCCAGCGAATGGGTCAGGTTTTCGGTAACCGATGCCGGATGCGCAAGTAAAGCCACCCGCTTGCCTTGCAGTGGCGCACGCAATTCCGGTTCGGACAACAATCGATCAATGCCAAATTTCATAAGTTCACGTTGCCCTGAGTTGGTGCACAAAACAATCCCGGTGATGAAAATCCGGTTTTCCGGTGGGGTGAGCCAGAGACCAACAGGACTTCCGCCCATCTTTTTCCTCGATAATCGCGGAGAGGCCGATGAGATCGGTAGCGGTCAGTGACGCTTCGTTCAGCATCACTCGCACTTGAGTCGCCTTCGGATCGCTGGTTTCAACCTGGGTCACCCGCGGCGGATCGGCCAGATGCAATGGCTGCATGTCTTCCCGGTAATCTCCGAACGCATAGGCGGCCCAGCGCGTATCGGGCGAAAAATTATACTCGGCATAGCCTGGCCCCTGCCCTTGCCGAACAAACAACTCCAGACAGGTCGTCTGCCACAATCCATCAGCTCTTGTTGCCGCTTCTCCGGTGGGCCAGATGATCGATGAACAATCCCCTTCAACCCAATAATCCAGCACCAGTGCCTTACCCGGGGACCAGTTCAAGTGAACACTCACGGCGGTAACAGCCTCGCCTGGCGTGTCAGGATGGCACTGCAGGCTCAAACGCATATTGCGAGTTTCCCGGTTCCCATGTAACGCGCTCTCCATGACCGAATATCAATCAGATCTCCTGCGTCTACTCAATGATCGCGGCTATATCCACCAGTTAACAGATGCGGAGGGTCTTGATGCCCTGGCTGCGAAATCTGTCGTGCCCGGGTATATCGGTTTTGATGCGACCGCAGATTCCCTGCACGTCGGAAATCTGGTTTCGATCATGCTCCTGCGCCGCCTGCAGCAGGCCGGGCACAAGCCGATTGTCGTCATGGGCGGCGGCACGACCAAGGTCGGGGACCCTTCGGGCAAGGACGAGGTGCGCAAGCTGCTCGACAATGACGGCATTGCTGCCAATATTGACTCGATCCGGAACTGTTTCGAGCGTTTTCTGACTTTTGGTGACGGACCAACAGATGCCGTTCTGGTGAACAATGCGGACTGGCTCGACAATCTCGAATATATCCCGTTTTTGCGGGACGTTGGCCGGCATTTCACGATCAATCGCATGATGACATTTGATTCAGTGAAACTGCGCCTCGACCGGGAACAGCCGCTCACTTTCCTCGAATTCAACTACATGATCCTGCAGGCTTATGATTTTCTGGAGCTGTCACGGAAACATGGCTGCAAATTGCAATTGGGCGGATCCGATCAATGGGGCAATATCGTCAATGGAATCGAGCTCGGTCGGCGCATTGACGGCGCAGAGCTTTTTGGCGTCACAACCCCGCTGATTACAAAGTCGGATGGCTCGAAAATGGGCAAGTCCGTGGATGGCGCGATCTGGCTGAATGCCGACCGGTTGAGCCCTTATGACTACTGGCAGTTCTGGCGCAACACCGATGACCGCGATGTCGGCAAGTTCATGCGGCTGTTTACGGACATCGATCTGGAAGAGATTGCCCGCGTGGAAGCGCTGGAAGGCTCCGAAATCAATGATGCGAAAAAGCTGCTTGCCGACACGGCTACCACGCTCGCTCATGGTCCAGAGGCCGCCAAACAGGCGGCGGAAACGGCGCAAAAAACCTTTGAGCAGGGCCATGCCGGTGGCGATTTGCCCATTTTCGAAACCGGAGAGGACAACCTGTCCATTCTCGACGCGCTGGTCGGGATCGGGTTTTGCGCTTCCAAAGGTGAAGCCAAGCGCCTCGTCAGCGGCGGCGGGGCACGTGTTGATGATGTCCAGATCAAGGACACAGGCTCCCGTATCGAGATTTCCGGCGACGACATCAAAATCTCTGCAGGCAAGAAAAAACACGGAATTTTGCGCAAGGCTAGCTAGGTTGCAATCATCGTCCGGATTTACCATTTCTTCGGAAAGCTCTGTTAACCGTCTGAATTAAGAATTGACGGAGCATTCAACATGCAAGGCATGCCCAAACAGCCAGTCCCCGACATGCGTCGTGCCACGCGTTTTCCGGTGGATTATCAGACTATTTGCGAGACCCGCAAAGAGGGCGAGTTTTCGGCCAAAATCAGCAATGTTTCTGCCCATGGTTGTCAAATCGTTCATGATGTCCCTTTGAAAAAGGGTGACCGGGTCACCGTTCGGCTCCCCGTTGCCGGACGGATTGAAGCTTTTCTTGTATGGTCACATGGTGGTCGTTCCGGATTCGAATATGAGCGCGTTATTCGCCAGTCCGATTTCATGGCAATGCTCGATAAAATGAGTCAGCCAGCGTAAACGGGTTCAACCGCTCCGAATCAGACTTACGCCCCAGTCCCGTTCGAACAAATAGAGTGCAATTCGTGCCGCCTCGCCTCTTGCACTGCTAAGTCCGCCGTCGCGATCCAGCAGAAGGCGGGCATCATCGCTCGCCGGTCCAATCAACTCTGTCACTTGCTCCGGCGAAGCAATGCGGAAACCTGCATCACCAGACTGCCGGGTTCCGAGCAGTTCTCCGGCCCCGCGCAGCTTCAGATCTTCCTCTGCTATCCGGAAACCGTCATTGGTCTCCCGCAAAAGAGTCAGACGGGCCCTCGCCGTTTCACTGAGACTCTGCCCGCGAAGCAACAGGCAGTTGGATTTCACGTCCCCCCTGCCCACGCGCCCGCGCAACTGGTGCAACTGGGCGAGACCGAAGCGATCCGCTGACTCAATGATCATCAGGCTGGCGTTAGGAACGTCAACGCCGACTTCAATCACCGTGGTGGCCACCAGGATCTGACTCTCCGCTTTGACAAACCGCTCCATCACGGCGTCTTTTTCCGGACCCTTCATCCGGCCATGCACCAGTCCGACCTTGTCCCCGAAACGTGCGCGCAGGGAAGCCGCGCGCTCTTCGGCCGCCATCAGGTCGGTCTTTTCACTTTCCTCCACCAGAGGGCAAACCCAGTAGGCCTGTTTCCCGCTGGCGATATGTCGGGACAGGCCGTCCATGATCTCGTCCAGCCGACTGTCCGCTATGACACGGGTCTCAATCGCCTGCCGGCCCGGCGGCAGTTCGTCGATCCGCGACACATCCATCTCGCCATATTGGCTCAGCGTCAGCGTTCTGGGTATGGGCGTCGCCGTCATTGCAAGCAAATGGGGCGCCTGCTTCGCTTTGCGGGTCAGCATCAGCCGTTGTGAGACACCGAACTTGTGCTGTTCATCGACGACGGCAAGAGCCAGGTTGCGATACTGGACCTTGTCCTGGAAAATGGCATGGGTCCCCACCAGGATCTGGATCGATCCGTCCGCCAGGCCCATCAGCGTCGATTCCCGCACCTTGCCTTTTTCCCGGCCAGTCAGAATCGCAATATTGACAGGAATGCCGGCGAGCAGCTTTTGCAGGCCCGCAAAATGCTGCCGGGCCAAAATCTCGGTTGGTGCCAGAAAAGCGCCTTGATAGCCGGCTTCCACCGCGTTCAGCAAAGCCATCAACGCAACCAGCGTTTTGCCCGAGCCGACGTCACCCTGGAGCAATCGCAGCATCGGAGAGGACTGCGCCAGATCGCCATCGATTTCGCCGATACATCGTTTCTGTGCACCGGTCAGCTCAAAGGGCAACTGGATCTGATCTCGCAACCGTCCATCGCCCTTGATGGGCACACCTTTCTTCCTGCGGTTGCTGGCCCGGATCAGCATGAAGGCCAGCTGATTGGCAAAGACTTCGTCATAGGCCAGTCGATCCGGAACAGATGGCTCGGCGTTGGCATTGCCGTGCAGTGAACCAATCGCCTGTCGCCATGCCGGCCACTGCCGGGTCTTCAGCAGGCTGCTCTCGATCCATTCCGGCAGTTCGGGGGCCATTTCAACCGCTTGCGATATCAGCTGCCGCATCCGTTTGTTGCCCAAACCTTCGGACAGCGGGTAGACCGGCTCAACCTCGGCAATATCGCCAGTTTCCGACGGAGCGAAAACATCCGGATGCAGGATCTGCAACTCGTCTCCATATTGTTCCAGCTTGCCGGTGATGACTTTCTGTTCATTAAGCGGGAGCAGTTTCCTCGGCCAGCCGGTATTGCGGCCAAAGAAGGTCAGGCTGATGCTGTTCCCCTCCCCATCGGTCGCATGCACCCGAAACGGGCTCCGCGGACCGCCACTGCGATAATCTACCGGGGTGATTTTCGCGACAATTGTCTGGCCGACATCCTGCGCATCGATTGTCTCGACATGTTTTCTCCGCATCCAGTAGGATGGTGCATGATAGAGAAGGTCTTTCACCCGTGTGAGGCCCAGTTTGGCCAGGGGTTTGGTCAGCGCCTTGCCCACCCCGGTCAAAGACTGGGTTTCCCCAAATAATGGATTGAGAATCTCGGGTCGCATGGCTATCCGGCTTTATACGCGCGCGGGATGATTAAGCCAGCCATCTCCATGTCGTGATTGGGCAGTGTACCGGCGAACAGCCAAAGAACCATCTGGAGCATGTATGAAACGGGAAATCCGACTCAAAAAGCTGTACTTTCGGGCCTGGCACCGGGGAACGCGAGAAGCCGACAACATGATTGGCGGGTTTTTCGACAAATATGGAGCGACCTGGTCAGATGCCCAGCTGGACTGGTTTGAGGAGCTGCTCGAACAGGAAGATGTCGACGTCATGGCCTGGGCAATTGGGACATTGCCGGTTCCCGTGCAATTTGAAGGCCCGCAAATGGATGATTTTCGAAAACTCGATTTCATTGATTTTGCCAAATAGCATCGCGATTTCCTGGGACTTATCGAAAAAGTGACTCCGCTCTCTTCCCTCTTTGATGCGCAGCATCCGCTGACCGTGGCCGGTGTGCCCTCCGGCTATCGGTCGCTCTGTCTTGGTGAGATTACAGCGAATTCCGGGAAACGCACCGTCTATATCGCGACCGACGATGCAGCCATGAGCGCTGTTGCCGAAGCAGCCCGATATTTCGAGCCAGATCTGGACATTATTGAATTTCCGGCCTGGGATTGCCTTCCTTATGACCGCGCCTCCCCGGCACTGCATACCAGTGCGGACCGGCTGGCAGCACTGGCCCGGCTGGCAGCAGAGCCGGTTGGCAGGCAGCTGGTTGTGACGACTGTTAATGCCGTAACCCAAAAGCTGCTGGATCCTGCGCGGATCGGCGAAATGGTGACGCGACTTGCGCCGGGAGCCGTGATCGAGCAGGAAAAGCTGATTTCCTGGTTATATTCCAACGGTTTTGTCCGAGTGGATACCGTGGCGGACAGCGGTGAATTTGCTGCCCGCGGCGGGTTGATAGATCTCTTTCCGCCAGGGGCCGAAAGTCCCCTTAGAATCGATCTTTTCGGAGATGAGATCGAGTCCCTGCGGACATTTGATCCAGCGGACCAGCGTACAACCGGGTCGGTGGATCAGTTTGAATTGTTGCCGGTATCCGAATTCCTCCTCGACAAGGACAGTATCACCCGCTTTCGTACCCGGTATCGGGAATTGTTTGGAGCCGAATCCACAGGTGATCCGCTATATCAGTCCATCTCCGATGGTCGGCGTTTGTCGGGAATGGAACACTGGCTGCCATTGCTGGAAGAGCGGCTGGTCAGCTTCTTCGAATATGTCGGTGACGATGTAGTGATCCTCGCCGATGTGGCAACCGAAGCGGCCGCAGAGGCGCAATTTGCCGCGATTGCTGACTATTACAAAAACCGCCAGGAAGCGGACAAGGCCAATCTTTCCAGCTACCGCCCGTTGCCGCCGGATCAACTGTACCTGTCTCCTCAAGAGTGGCAGGCGATCCAGGAAAATGGTCCCATCCACCGGATCAGCGAATTTGACGAACCGGAATCGTCAACCGTCATTTCATTATCGGTTTCCTCCCCTCGCGATTTCTCGCCGGAACGGGCGCGCAACGAAAACATCTACAAGGCGCTGTCCGCGCACGTGAACAGCCTTGCCAAATCTGGCCTTCGGGTTGTTCTGGCAAGTTACACAAAAGGGTCCCGGGCGCGACTTTTTGACCTGCTCAATGATCATGACGTCAAGACGCCAGTGCTTTGTGATGACTGGACATCCAGTATTTCCGGCGACAATTCGGTCGCGCTGACCGTCCTGCCCATGGCTTCCGGTTTCCGGACCGACGAAATTGCGCTGCTCACAGAACAGGATATTTTCGGAGACCGTCTTGTCCGCAAATCACGTCGGCGCAAGAGTGGCGACGCGTTTATCGAGGAGCTCTCTGCGCTCGAACAGGGCGATCTGGTTGTCCACCTCGAGCATGGCATTGGCCTGTACGAAGGCATTGTCTCCATTCCGGTGGGCGAAAGTCCGCATGATTGTGTAGCCCTGAAATATGCGGGCGGGGACAAGCTTTTCGTCCCGGTAGAAAATATTGATGTACTCAGCCGCTATGGCGAGGCCGGCGAGAATGTGGTTCTCGACCGGCTGGGCGGTGAAGGATGGCAGCGTCGCAAGTCCAAACTGAAAGAGCGCATACGTGCCATAGCTCATGAGCTGCTGAAGACAGCCGCCGCGCGGGCGCTCCAGCCAGCTACTCCGGCCCGGGTGGAAGCCCCGGACATGGCGGGATTTGTCGACCGATTCCCCTATCAGGAGACCGAAGACCAGCAGCAGGCCATCGAGGAAGTGCTCGAGGACATGGCATCCGGCAAGGCCATGGACCGGCTGGTTTGCGGCGATGTCGGGTTCGGGAAAACCGAAGTTGCCATGCGCGCCGCCTTTGCGGCTGCCATGTCCGGCATGCAGGTGGCGATTATCGCCCCCACCACCTTGCTCGCCCGTCAGCATTTCTCCAATTTCGAGGAACGCTTCCGTCCTTTCCCCGTCAATATCGGCCGGTTGTCCCGGCTGGTCCCACCTTCCGAAGCGAAGAAGACGAAAGAAGGGCTAGCCAGCGGAAATATTGATATCGTGATCGGCACCCACGCGCTGCTCGCCAAATCGGTCGAGTTTCAGCGGCTGGGACTGATCATTGTTGATGAAGAGCAGCGTTTTGGGGTCACTCACAAGGAACGTCTGAAGGCAATGAAGGCCGATGTGCATGTTCTGACACTGACTGCCACACCCATTCCCAGGACTTTGCAGATGGCGATGACAGGATTGCGGGAGCTATCGGTAATCCAGACACCTCCCGTCGACCGACTGGCTGTGCGCACCTATGTCATGCCGTGGGATCCGGTACCGCTGCGCGAAGCGCTCATGCGCGAACATTTTCGCGGCGGTCAGTCATTTCTTGTCGTGCCGAGAATTGCGGATCTGACCGAAATTCAGGAATTTCTGAAAGAGCATGTCCCGGAAATCACCTATGTTGTTGCCCATGGCCAGATGCCGCCAGCCCAGGTTGAGGAACGAATGTCTGCCTTCTACGACCGGAAATATGACGTGCTGCTTTCCACAACAATTGTAGAAAGCGGCCTGGACATCCCCAGTGCCAACACCTTGATCATCCACCGGGCGGATCGCTTTGGGCTAGCGCAACTCTATCAGCTCCGCGGCCGCGTCGGCCGGTCGAAGACCCGTGCCTACGCCTACATGGTTACACCGCGGGACAGGGTCATTACGGAAAAAGCCGAAAAACGTCTCAAAATTCTAGGCGATCTCGATAGCCTTGGGGCCGGTTTCGAGCTTGCCAGCCATGATCTGGATATTCGTGGAGCCGGCAATTTGCTGGGGGACGAGCAATCGGGCCATATCCGCGAGGTCGGATTCGAACTCTACCAGTCGATGCTCGAGGATGCGATTCTGGACGCAAAAGCCAAGGGTGCCGGGCTGGAACGGGAGAGCCAGGATTTCTCCCCGCAAATTACTGTTGATGCCCCCATACTCATTCCCGAGAATTACGTGCCCGATCTGTCACTGCGCATGGGTCTGTATCGGCGCATGAACAATTTGCAGGACCATCAGGAGATTCAGGCATTTGCCGCCGAGATGATCGATCGATTCGGCGATTTGCCGGTGGAAACAGACAATCTGCTCAAACTGATGGAAATCAAGATGAACTGCGTAAAAGCGCATATCGCCAAGATCGAAATGGGGCCGCGTGGCGCGCTTGTCAGTTTCCACAATGATGTGTTTCCGAACGTTCCCGGACTGCTGGCCTATGCCGAACGGTTGAAAGGGACGGCTAAAATCCGTCCCGACAACAAGTTGTTTATCGAACGACGCTGGCGCGATCCACGATCGCGCCTGCATGGTCTGTCGCAGCTCACTACAGGATTGTCCAAACTGGCGCGTCAAAAATAGTTGATCGCACCAATTAGTCGCTGCGCAGAGCGAATATTTCGAATTCTTCCGGTACGAGTGGCCCGGACCGCAGGAATCCCTGGTAGAATTCGCAGCCCTGTTCGGACAAAAGTGCGAGTTGTTCTTCGGTTTCCACGCCCTCGGCAATGACCGACAATCCGAGGCTGTGCGCCATGGAAATAATCGACCTGACAACCACCTGGTCCTTCTCCGATCCGGAAATATCGCCAGTCAGTCCGCTGTCAATCTTGAGATAGTCCAGGGGCAGGTTTTTGAGATAGGCCAGGCTGCTATAGCCAGTGCCAAAATCGTCAATGGCAACGCGCAGCCCCAGTTCCCGCAATTCCTTCAGCCGGTCAGCAGCGCTATCGAGATCAGAAATCAATTCGGATTCCGTTATTTCCAGGGTCAGGCGATCGCCGGAAAATCCGGATTTTCCGATTGCGTCCGAAATATTCGTCACAAATCTTCTGCTCGCCAGATCGCCAGCAGTCACATTGATTGACAGTCTCAGAAATGACAGACTTTCCGGCCATTGCGCAGCGAGCTCAAGAACGCGATTGTGAATGTGCAAAGACAGCAATTCCATCAAACCGGCGCGGTCAGCAACGGCAAAAAGCGTTCCGGCACCCAGAAATCCGAATTTGGGATGGTTCCAGCGCGCCAAGGCTTCCGCTCCGATAAGCTGCCCCGTATCGGTCCGGATTTGCGGCTGGAACGAAATGGTGATCTCGTTCCGCTCCAAGGCGTGAGCAAGTTCACCTTCCAATTGTTGTTCCAGCAAGACATCCTTGTCGGTTGAGGCACTGATTTTGATCATCACCGAATCCGACGCCATCGCTTCGGCAAGTGCCAGGATCCCTCGCCTCACAAGTGAGGCTTCATCGCCCGGCCCCTGACCACTGGCCACGCCCGCCCGGGCAGTGAGACGAATTTTCCGTCCATCAATGGAGACGGGGTCGAATACCTTGTTCAGCAGCCCGTCGGCAAAAGCCGGTGTGTCCGTCACACCTTCGCCCAAGTTTAGCGCGACGACAAAATTCTGACCATCCATCCGCGCTACCAAAATACTTTCGCTGGAATGCTCCGTAGTTGTCGCGATCAGTCTTTGCCCAATACGCCGCATGACCTCGTCGCCCACAGAACGCCCATAAGCGGCGTTGATGGTCTCGAAATTCTTGAGGCCCATTGCGACAAAACCGATTTCCCTGCCCTGTTCCATGCCGTCGCGGATCCAGGTCCGGGCAGCTGCACCATTGCGCAGGCCGGAGAGCAGATCCCGTTCCATCCAGTTTTCCGCCGCCGGGTCTGAATACAGGCGTTCAATTCGACCATGAAGGCGGTCCCCGGCATCATGCAAATGATGAATAACCTTTTCGCCATTCCAGTGGTGGGGGATCGCAGCCTGTGCGGAACCGCTGCGCAGCCGACCCATCGCTCCCCTCACCCTCGCACGATCCTTGTCAGTCATATTCCGATAGAACCCGGTGACCGGATAGCGAGAAATCTGGTCTGGTCCGAGACCAAGGCGCATCTGATCACTAAACATCACATCATTCAGGTCCGATTTTCGGAAAGACCATGCCTCATCCGAGCGGGCCAGAAGCTGCTGGAGCTGATCCGTTGCATTCCTGCCCCCGCGCATGTTTTCGGCATATCGATTGGCGAACTTCAACGCCTGTGCCAGGTCTGCATTGTCATTTCCCAAATCCAGAAAATGCGTGGCCCCTGCGATATAGCATTTTGCAGCTATATCGCATTGTCGCACGGCATCCCCCAGCGCCAGAATGGCGAGGCTACCGCGGGGATCAATGGCGTGTACTTCCGCAATCGCCGCCTGCCCTTCTGCTTCCGCATCGCGGACATCAATTACTGCGATCAAAGCCCGCGAAGACGCAATCCGGCTATGCAGTTCATCCCCCCGGCGCGCAGAGCTCACTCGCCAGCCCAGGCCCGAGAGTTCCGCAGCAAGCGGATCCCGGTCGTGGAACGACAGCAAGAACAGATGTTTTGCCGCAGGCTGTTCGATAGATGCAGATTGCGCAGGTGTAACCGGAATATTCCTTCGTTTGGTTCGTCCAGACCGCGCTGAGAGCGCAGATATCCTATTCTTTTGCATAGCAGCCAAATCTTTCTCAACCATTGCCCGCGCTTCAACAAATCGCTAAGAATTGGCCATTCATGACAGGTGAGACAGGCATGCAGGACGGATTTGGCCGGAAAATCGACTATCTGCGCATCTCGGTGACCGACCGGTGCAATTTTCGATGTCAGTATTGCATGTCGGAAAAAATGACATTCATGCCAAAAAGCGAATTGCTCACGCTCGAAGAAATCACCCTCATAGCCGAAAGATTCATCGGGCACGGCATCCGCAAGATCCGCCTGACCGGCGGCGAACCGCTGGTCAGACGCGATATGGGTGATGTCATCCAGCGGCTGGGCCGCAAGGTTCAGTCCGGCGAGCTGGAGGAACTGACAATGACCACCAACGGGTCGTTGCTGGAAGAATATGCAGACCATATTGCAAATCACAATGTCCGCCGGATCAACGTCAGTATGGATACGCTGAACCCCGAGAGATTCCGGGAAATCACGCGCGGTGCAGACATTGCTCAGGTGCTGAGAGGAATCGATGCAGCAAAGAATGCCGGCATTCGGGTCAAGATAAACATGGTTGGCCTGCGTGATTTCAATGAAACAGATCTGCTCCCCATGGCCGAATATTGTGCCCGGGAAGGTCATGACCTGACGGTCATCGAAACCATGCCACTCGGTGACGTTGGAGCAGACCGCAAGCTGGAACATATCCCCGCTGAAGAGTTCATCGCTCCGCTGACGCGCGAATATGATCTGGAACCTGTCGGATATCGCAGTGCGGGGCCCGCGCGCTATCACATGGTCAGGCCTTTGGGGTTGCGGCTCGGCACCATAACCCCGCTCAGCCAGAATTTTTGCGATGGCTGCAATCGCCTGCGTCTGACCACCGACGGCAAGATATTTATGTGTCTGGGGCACAATGCCCATGTTGATTTACGAAGCGCAGTGCGCAATGAAGGCATTGAGGCTGTTGATCGGTTGCTTCAAAAAGCTTTGAAGCTCAAGCCGTTGAGACATGAATTTAATGCGCAACTCGACGGGTCCGCAGACATTTTGGAGCGTCACATGAACGTTACGGGCGGATGACCGACACAAAATGGGCACTTATCGTGTCCCCCACCCCGCAGGCCCAGGAAGCGGGGAAAAAACTGCAACCGCTGATGGAATGGGTTTCCCTTGATGAGGCTGACAAGGCCGTGGTCCTCGGCGGCGATGGTTTTATGTTGCAGACGCTGCACCAGATGCTGAACCGCCGCAAGATCATGCCCGTCTATGGCATGAATCTCGGAACCGTCGGCTTTCTGATGAACAACTGGCATGAAGCGGACCTGACCCAGCGACTGGAAAAAGCCCGGGCGTTCAAGGTCAAACCACTCAGGATGGAAGTCGAGACCATTTCCGGCGCCAGTTTCTCCCTGCCTGCGATCAACGAAGTCTCACTGCTGCGTGAAACGCGCCAGACGGCGAAACTGGAGATCGAGGTCAACGGACGGATCATGATGGAAGAACTTGTGTGCGATGGCGTGCTCATTGCCACACCCGCTGGGTCTACAGCCTATAACCTGTCAGCAAATGGTCCGATCCTGCCTTTGTCCTGCAATCTTCTGGCCCTGACACCGATCAGCCCGTTTCGTCCACGCCGCTGGAAAGGTGCAATTCTGCCTGACAAAATGCAAATCGGAATCCGGGTGCTGAATGCCGAAAAACGGCCAGTCAGTGCTGTTGGCGATCAGCAGGAAATCCGGGATGTCAGCCGTGTGACGGTGGCCATAGACCGCAATCAGGCCCTGACAATGCTGTTCGATCCCGAGCATGCACTGGACGACCGAATTGCCATGGAACAATTTGTTGTTTGATGGCTTGCAGGCTGCGAATGACGTTGCTATAGGCCCGCTGTTCGTCATCGAATGATGGTTGTTCCCCGATAGCTCAGCGGTAGAGCCCTCGACTGTTAATCGAGTTGTCGTAGGTTCGAATCCTACTCGGGGAGCCATTTTTTCCGGTTTTGGAATCCAGTCCACGCCTCGTGACAGCGACTTCGCTTCCGCACAATCCGGGTTACCTTCAGAATCAGCACTTTTTAACCGATTTCTGTCATTCCGGAACGCTGATCTGGAATTTTTTCAGGATTTGGTGACGAGCTTGGCACAGAAAAGTCTCCTCCGAGCGGGTTTGGGCCTGCTGTTATTCGGCATGGCCTACGCCATTCTGAATCAGCATCTGCTCACGCAATCCATATTGTACCGGGCGGCTGCCCATGACTACGATACCGCGATTTCGTCGCTATTCTCATTTGGAATTCAGGGCCTGTTATTGCTCGTGGCGGTAGTGATCCTGCCCAAAAGCTGGTTCACAGGAACGCTGATCTTCGTTGCGATCTCCTCTGCGGTCAACATCACATATGGCCAGTTGCTCAATGACACAATCGACCTGCAGAAGATGGCGTGGGTGCTGACAGAAGCCCGACAGGCCGGAAATGCGGCATCGGAGTTTGCTATCCCTTTGATGATCGCGATAGGAAAACTTTTGCTGGCGATCCTGTTGTTGTGGGGCACCCGAAGAGCCATGCGCCAGCCCGTCAAGGATTTCATCCAGGCTCGCCTGCCTCGCAAGACTGTTTCGTCAGTCCCTGTCATTTTGATCGCCTTGTTACCTTCACTGGTCTGGCCGGCAACCGGCTTCGGCCCGGAGGCGGCCGAAAGAAATGTTTATGGTTATCTGGCGACACTGGTGACGGCGGAACCACCTCCCAAAAGGCGAAACATCGCAGTAGCGCCGCAAAACGGTGTCGGCACAGACAAGATTCTGTGGATTGTGGACGAAAGCGTTTCCCACGAGATATTTTCGGAAATCATCAAACCGGGCATCACCGAAACGGCGATTGTGGATTATGGCAAGGTCGCTTCAATGGGTAATTGCAGCACGCCCGCAAATGTTGCCTTGCGATCCGGTGTCAACGTCCGGAACGTGGACGAAAAAACCGATCTGCGGACCAGTCCTTCGATCTGGGGATATGCGAGAAAGGCCGGCTATGAAACAACCTTGATCGATGGGCAGGTCTCAGGACCGCCCCAGAATCTGCTGCTCGCGCCGGAACGCAAGCTGTTAGACAATTACCGGGCGATGAAAGGCGGATTGCGGACCGATTTCAAGATTGCGCAACATTTAAACGGGCTATTGAAATCAGATGGCAGAAAATTTGTCCTGGTTCTGCTCCGCGGTGTGCATTTTCAATATCGTGATCATTTTCCCAGAGAAGATCTGGTGGCTGGCAGTTCGATAATGACGCAATATAAACAGGCGGTTTCCTATTCCAAAAAGGGCTTTTTTGACGAGCTGTTCAAGGACACGGATCGTTCGGAAATAGCAGTCTTCTATACATCGGATCACGGGCAAAATATCGGCCCGGGTTTGCTACCGCATTGTAGCACCCAGCCCGTTGAGGCCGAGTTTTCCGTCCCATTGCTGGCGTTTCTGCCTCCCGGAAAGATTGCGGATTACACCCCGCAACTACCAACCAGCCACAGTGCCAGTCAGATATTTCCCACCACATTACAGCTTATGGGGTATCCCGACACCTATGCACGGGAAGAATATGACAATGACCTGAATTCTTCCACTGCCCAATATGTCTGGTTCGGGCGCGGCATTTTTCCGGTGAGTGATGGCGGCTCGATAGATATCAACAAGCCCGACGACTTCCCGGGGCGCTAGATCAAGTCCCTGGTCTACGCGGCGTTCAGAGCCGCATATACGCCAGCCAGGGCGATAAGTACCGCAAGAGTCAGCATAACCGGACTGGAGCGGACAGGATGTACTGTATCTGCAGCAAAGTCCGATCGCGGCCGGCTGCCGCCTATCATGGGCGCAACAAGATGATCCTTGAGCCAGAACCGATAGGTCAGGATCGCAACGATATGCAGACTGATAAAAATGGAGAGCAGATCGAAATTCAGTTCATGAATGTCAGCCAGTTCCCGACCCGTATCGAAAGTGACCAGCACCGAAAGCGGACCGGATTCGAGACCATCCACGTCAACCGTAAACAGCCCGGTCCCAACCTGAATGCTCAGCATCAGCAGGAGAGCAAAGACACTCAGGACACCCATGGGGTTATGGCCAAAAACCGGCTTGTGAGTGCCGGCCCGCAGTTCGCGGAGATAGGCCGGAACAGAAGTAATCCGTCTCAGCATCGGCATAAACCTGGCTGTCCAGCTTCCGGCAAATCCCCAGATCAGGCGGAAGATAACAAGGCCCAGCATCGTCAGTCCAAATCGCCGATGCCAGTCCATATAGCCCTCTTCGGCTGTCCACCAGAGAGCCGGAATCAACAGGACGATTGACCAGTGAAAAAGGCGAACTGGCCAGTCCCAGACGAGAACGGATCGGGGGTCAGCCGTCATCCGGCTTTAGTCATCCAGGCGATATTTGTCGTGGCAAGCCTTGCAGGTTCCACCTGTTTCCCGGAACGCCGCACCAATGGCCGCCACGTCCCCACCTTCGGTTGCTGCAACCAGCGCGACAGCTGCTTCCTGCATAGCGGTCACTTTCGCAAGAAAATCATCCTTTTCTTCCCAAATGATCGGCAGAGCGTCGGTTTCGACGCCGGAATCAGGTCCGGTGCCTTCCGCAAACCAGTCCGCCATCCCGGTGGCATTTTCAGGTACCGAAGCCGCAGCGGCCTGGATGGCTGCAACATCGGGGCTGTCAGACTTGAGCTGATCGGAGATTGTCTTGAAAGACTCGCCGATTTTTTCAAGCTGGCCCTGTCGTGCTTCAATCTGTTCTTTTACGGTCATACCGTTCGGCAGCGTGGTCGCTCCCGCATCGGCGCTGTCTTCGGAAGCCCGTTCAGCCTCTCCACCCTGTCCGCATGCACTCAGTAAAAGCAAGCCGGCCAATGCCGAAAATGCCGGTGAAGTTTTCCGAAGATTCATCCAAGCCTCCTTTGTGTGTAGAAGCACTGACATACCGGAACTGGCTGGAAATTCAAGGATATCGGCGATATTCAGCGATTTCACGATGGCGAAATCAAGATTTGACGCTGCTCAACTCGCTTGCTGCCAAAATATCCTGAGCGCCACATAAAGAACAAGAACAGCGGTCATCCGCTTGATCCAAGTCTCTGGAAGGGCTTTGCTCGCGAGATGACTGCCGATCTGGCCACCCAGCAAAACGGCGACGAAAAGTGGCCAGTAGGACAATATGTCTTGTCCCCCCTGTCCCCATCCCGATTTACTCAGCTGCCCGGTCAAACCGCTGACGGAATTCACCAGAATGAACACACTGGCGATTGCAGCCACACGCCGGCTGTCCGCCCAGTTCGCAAGCAGCAATATCGGGGCCAGAAAAATCCCCCCGCCGATACCGACCATGCCGGACAGAAGGCCGATTGCCGCTCCGGTCAGGGGAAGAAACCAGGCTTTTCGTGCCAGATCGCCAGCGGATGTTAACCGCGTGTTTTGCAGCCAGGATTCAGCGAAAAGAAGCAGACTGGCCATAGCCAGCGAAACGCCCAATAAAAGCAGAAACAGATTCCGATCAATCGCCAGGGATCCGCCTAGCCAGGCTGCCGGTACGGACAAGAGCAGAAGCGGCCAGATCCGCGACCAGTCTATGAGTTTGCGCAATTGGAATCGCAGCGTGCCACCACTGACCACGATGATGTTGCAAGTCAGTGCGATCAAAGGGATCAGCCGATAGTCCATGCCGGACAGGGCCAGCAAAGCGATATAGGTGGACCCGCCACCAAATCCTACCGCTGCATAGAGACCGGCAACGGCAAAAAACAAAAACGCCAGAACGGGAAGGCTGATCGTCAAATCAGGGCCTGCCTATCCGGCACATGTCCAAATCAGTTCTTGCCGTGGCAATGCTTGTACTTGCGTCCCGATCCACAAGGACAAGGGGCATTCCGGCTGACTTTCTGGCCCGGCGGTAAATCGACGCCGGGATTGGCCAGCGGCGGCGACTGGCGCGGGGGAAGCGTGGTCGACACGGTGCCGAGGGTACCGCCGTCTATGTCGGCGCTATTGTCTTCGCCAGTCAGTGGATCGATATGTGTCGTCAGGAAATCGGGAAGCTCCGGCAATTCGGGAATTTCAATTTCTTCCTGGCGATGAAACTGGCTGACTGCGATGGTTTTCGTCACGCCTTCCCGGATGACCTCCAGCATGCGTTCAAAAAGACCGAACGCCTCCTGCTTGTATTCGTCGAGCGGTTTCTTTTGTGCATAGGCCCTGAGGAAAACGACCTGGCGCAAGGCATCCAGTGTGGCGAGATGCTCCTTCCAGTGGTGATCGAGAGATTCCAGCAAAATGGATTTCTCAATCTGTTTCCAGATATCCGGCTCGATCTCTTTGACTTTCCGGTTAAATTCATCGTCGGCCATTTCCGAGATCCGGGTTTCGATGATCTCTGGCTCGAGGGTTTCCTCGGTCATCCAGGAATCCAGATCCGGTTCCAGTCCGAGCACTTCTTCAACCCGGGTCTTGAGCATTGGAATATCCCATTGCTCAGGATAACTGCCTGGCGGACAGGCATCGGCAACCATGGCATTGACCGTTTCGTGCCGCATGTCTTCCACGACATCCCCGACGGTCTCCGCATCCATGATTTCCGCGCGCTGTTCATAAATGACCTTTCGCTGGTCATTCATCACGTCATCATATTCGACAACCTGTTTCCGCGCCTCATAGTTGCGCGCTTCGACCTTTTTCTGGGCAGTTTCAATGGCTTTGGATAACCATTTCCCACCAATCGCTTCGCCATCCTCGAGATTCTTGTTCATCATCTTGGCAAACATCGTCTCGGTACCGAAGATACGCAGAAGATCGTCTTCAAGGCACAGGTAGAAACGGCTGAGCCCGGGATCGCCCTGACGCCCCGAACGGCCGCGGAGCTGGTTGTCAATGCGTCGACTTTCGTGCCGTTCCGTTCCCAGAACGAACAGCCCGCCCGCGGCCCGGACTTCTTCCCGAAGCGCCCGGACTTCTTCTTCGATCTTCGCGATCGCCTTGTCCTTTTCGGAACCGTCTTCCATGTCACCAAGCTCGTCCTCGATGCGGAAATCGATATTGCCGCCGAGCTGGATATCAGTACCACGTCCAGCCATGTTTGTGGCGATGGTCACTGCACCGGGGCTGCCGGCCTGGGCGACAATATGCGCTTCCTGCTCGTGGAAGCGGGCATTCAGGACGCTATGCTTGACCCCCTCTTTCTCGAGAAAATCAGACAAAAGTTCGGACTTCTCGATCGATACCGTTCCAACAAGCACGGGCTGGCCTTTTTCAGCATGTTCCTTGATGGTTTTGGCAATCGCCTTGAACTTGTCGATGGTGTTCTTGTAGAATTCGTCATTCTCGTCGATCCGTTGCACCGGTTTGTTGGTGGGGATGGTCACAACATTCATTTTGTAGATTTCGAAAAATTCCGCAGCTTCGGTCTCGGCCGTGCCTGTCATGCCGGAAAGCTTGGGGTACATGCGGAAATAATTCTGGAAGGTAATCGAAGCCATGGTCTGGTTTTCCGGCTCGATCTGGACGCCTTCCTTGGCTTCCACCGCCTGATGCAGACCGTTGGACCAGCGCCGTCCATCCATCATCCGGCCGGTAAACTCGTCAATGATGATCACCTTGCCGTCCTTGACGATATAATCTGTGTCACGCTTGCGCATGACATTGGCCATCAGCGCCTGATTGAGATGGTGCACCACCTGCGTGTTTTCATAGTCATACAGATTGTTGCCCTCGAGCAGCCCCGCCTCTTCCAGCAGGCGCTCGGCTTTTTCGGTACCTTCTTCGGTAAGGGAAATATTTCTGGTTTTCTCGTCCTTTTCGTAATCTTCCTCAGTCAGGTGCTGAACAATCTCATTTACTGAAATGTACAGATCGGACTTGTCATCGGTCGGTCCTGAGATGATGAGCGGTGTTCGCGCCTCATCGATCAGGATAGAGTCGACTTCATCGACGATCGCGAAATTAAACGGCCGCTGGACCATCTGCGACCGGTCATGCTTCATATTATCGCGGAGATAGTCGAAACCAAATTCATTATTGGTGCCGTAGGTAATGTCTGCGGCATAAGCTTCCCGACGCTCTGGCTCCGGCAGGTTTGGGACAATGGTACCCACCTTCATGCCAAGGAAATTATACACCTGGCTCATCCATTCGCCGTCACGGCGGGCCAGATAGTCATTTACTGTGACAACATGAACGCCCTTGCCTTCAATCGCGTTCAGGTAACATGCGAGGGTCGCCACCAGCGTTTTTCCTTCGCCGGTGCGCATTTCTGAGATTTCTCCCCGGTGCAGCACAATGCCGCCCACCATCTGCACGTCATAATGCCGCTGGCCCAATGTCCGTTTCGCTGCTTCCCGAACGACGGCAAAGGCTTCCGGCAGAATGTCATCGAGCGTTTCGCCATTGGCCACCCGATCCCGGAAATACGGCGTTTTTGCCTGCAATTCATCGTCATTGAGGGCTTCGATTTCCGGTTCAAAAGCGTTGATCTGATCAACGATCTTCATCATGGATTTTACGTAGCGGTCATTGGATGACCCGAAGAAGGATTTGGCTAAACCGCCGAGCATGTTGTTGTCCTGTATTTGCTGAGCTTCCCAATGCGCCAAACCGGCTCGTTGCAAAGCTTTTCCCTTTAGCACGCGATGTAGGGTTGACGGGCCAGATAGTCAATTGACGAACGCCAAAGATCGGCTATCGCAGGGGCTGTCATGACAAAATCACCGCTTGCCCCATCCGAACAACCAGCATTGCCAGCAATAGCGGGAGTTACCTGCCGCATTGCCCGCGCCCGGTACAAGGAATGGGATCGCTGCGATCTGACCTATGTCGAACTGGCGGAAGGAACGTCAGTCGCTGGCGTGCTGACGCAAAGCAAGTGCCCGTCAACCGAAGTCGAATGGTGCCGCAAATCCCTGCCGGGCGGAAAAGCCCGCGCGCTGGTGGTCAATGCCGGAAATGCCAATGCGTTTACGGGTGCACGGGGAATGGAAGCGGTTGACCTCATACTGAACCTGGCCAGCAGTCACCTCAAATGCACCCGGGAGGAAATTTTTGTGTCCTCTACCGGTGTTATCGGCGAGCCGTTGCCCCGGGAACGCGCGAACGACGGACTGAAGCAGGCCTTTAGCACCGAACCCTGTGACTGGGAATCTGCGGCCTCAACGATCATGACGACTGACACTTTTCCCAAAATGGCGACCGTTAGTGCCGTCATCGGTGGAACCACCGTCCATCTGAACGGGATTGTCAAAGGGTCCGGAATGATTGCGCCGGACATGGCGACGATGCTTGGGTATGTTTTTACCGATGCGACCGTGAGCGCTGATTTCCTGCAGGAAATGCTGAATGCCGCGACGGCCAGAAGCTTTAACTGCATCACCGTGGACAGCGATACATCGACGAGCGACACGGTTCTTGCATTTGCGACGGGGCGATCGGATGCCGCCGCGTTAGAAGGTTTTGATGATGACGGTGCCGACGCTTTTCAGGCGGCACTGTCCGATCTTTGCCGGCAAATGGCGCACCTGGTGGTACGGGACGGCGAGGGAGCAAGCAAATTTATCGAAGTTGCAGTTACGGGGGCAGTTTCTGACGAAAGTGCCAAAAAGGTTGCGATGTCCGTCGCCAATTCGCCGCTGGTGAAAACCGCCATCGCTGGCGAAGATGCGAACTGGGGCCGTGTGGTCATGGCGGTCGGCAAGGCGGGAGAACCCGCAGATCGCGACAGGCTCAGTATCAGCTTTGGGGGAATGACCGTCGCCCGCGACGGCGTTGTCGTACCGGACTATGACGAGGCCCCGGTTGCCGAGCACCTGAAAGGCGAGGTAATTGAAATCGCGGTCGACCTCGGCCTGGGCAGCGGAAGAGCGACGGTCTGGACCTGTGATCTGACCCATGGATATATCACGATAAACGCGGACTACAGGAGCTGAAAAATACAAAATCTCGTTCTGCATCACTATGAAAATTCTCCCTTTGGTCAGGCCATGCGCCTCGCGCTCGGACTGAAAGGCCTGTCCTGGAAATCGGTGGAGCAACCGGATATCTGCCCCAAACCGGATCTGAGCGCGCTGACCGGAGGATATGAGCGGATTCCCGTGCTGCAGGTCGGCGCCGACATCTATTGCGACACGGCTCTGATCGTCGACGTCCTCGAAGAATTGAAACCGGAGCCAAGCCTGTACCCTGAACCGATGGGCTTTGCCGGTCGGATGATCGCGCTCTGGTCCGGAGGTCTCTGGTTCATGCCGGCAGTCGGCACCGCGCTGGGGACCGACCCGACAATCGTATCCGATGAATTCTGGGCCGATCGAGCCAAACGCTTTGGAATGGACCGGGAGAGATTTCTTCCTGCTGTTCCGCATCTGGTCGGCCAGTTTGAAGCAGGAGCAACCTTGCTTGCCGAGACATTGGCTGATGGCCGCGATTATGTCTGCGGTTCCAGCCCGGGCCATGCCGATCTGCTGCTCTATATGAATATCCGTTTCGTCGGCTTCGCGGGCAAGCAGCCCGACGATTTCGGTACGGAAGTCAAAGCATGGTACGACCGGATTGACGCGATTGGATATGGAGATTTTGAGGATTGGTCCGGTGAGCAGGCGATAGAACTGGCCGCCGATTCCGAGCCAACGGGCCTGTGCGATGTGGAAGCGGGTTCGGGCTTTCAGGCTGGAGACCTGGTCGCCGTCAAAACCGAAACACCTGACCCGGCAACCGTGAGCGGAAGGCTCGTCGGACTTTCCAGGCGTCGAATCAGTATCGAGAGAACAGATGATCTGACCGGCAAAGTCCATGTGCACTTTCCCCGGCTCGGCCAGATATTGTCTCCCGCATGATCGGCAAACGGCTGAACGACGATGTTCAGGAAATCCTGCGGAAAGTCTCTGCGGAAGTCATTTTGCCGCATTTTCGTAACCTGCGTTCGGAAGATATCGAGGAAAAATCACCGGGAGATCTGGTCACGATTGCTGATCGTCTCAGCGAAGAGATGCTGCACGGATTGCTGGCAGACCTGTTGCCCGCGGCTGCCATCGTGGGGGAAGAAGCCGCGGCAACAGACCCGGACATTCTCGAGCGCCTGTCCGGTGAGCTGGCATGGATCATCGATCCGATTGACGGGACAGGCAATTTCGCGGCGGGCCAACCACCCTTCGGGATATTGATCGCGCTGAGCGAGCGGAACGAAACCATAGCGGGCTGGCTATACGATCCCCTTGCCAATCGCGTATGTTTCGCCGGGAAAAACCAGGGTGCCTGGATAGACGGAAACAGGATCAGGGTCAGCCAGGACGAACCAAAGATGCCTATCGCTGCTCTGGCGACCGGCTTCATGGCAGCAGATCAGCGTGAAAAGCTGCTGGAACGCGCCGAAGGTCACTACCAGATCGTGGATATCCCCCGTTGCGCAGCCGAGCAATATCCCCGGCTTGTCCTGGGCACCAATCATGTCTCTGTTTTTGAAAGAACTCTGCCCTGGGATCATGCCGCGGGCATCCTGTTCCTCAACGAAGCCGGAGGAAAGGCTGCGCGATGGGACGGGTCTGCCTACCATCCTGCAGACCGCAGAACCGGGCTGCTCGGCGCTTCATCCCAAAAATTGTGGGATGAAGCCGCCGAGCTGCTCTGTGACCTGTTTTCTGATCAGGCGGGAAGCGCGCCTTCGAGCCAGGATTTCAACTGACTTTTGGGGGCCGCTCCGACCTTGGTTTCGACCGGTTCGCCATTGTTGAACAGGATCATCGTCGGAATTCCGCGAACACCATATTTTCCGGGGGCATCCGGGCTGTCGTCAATATTCAGTTTGGCGATGGTTACTTTCTCACCCATTTCGTCACTGATTTCCTCAAGCGCGGGACCGATCATCTTGCATGGTCCGCACCATTCTGCCCAGAAATCTACAAGAACCGGGCCGTCTGCATTCAGAACGTCCTGTTCAAAACTGTCATCACTTATTGCTTTTGTCGCCATGGGGAATCTCCTTCGCGGTTACAGGTTCAATCTAGGTGCACTGGCGGCATTGCTCAAGCTTTTGCCAGAATAGGATTTTCATGGCCGCACAAAGCCAGGCTTGTGATGGTCAAGCAACTCGGCAGGTAGTTCCAGCAAAAGGGGACCTTCCGAAAACAGCAACGCGGCCTGAACCTGGCGATCGGGGAATATTTTCTGCAACGCCGCCCGATAAGCGGCCATTTGCCGGAGGTAGGAGCTTGGCACATCTCCCGCATCCCTGGGCAGCTTTCGACCCGTCTTGAAATCGATGACAAGGATTCTGTTGTCCTCGATAACCAGGCGATCCACGGTGCCGGAAATGACATAATCGTCGACAACCGCGGCGACCGGCGCCTCGGCCAATGCATCGACATTAAAAAACCCGGCCCATTGCGGATGCCCCAGCACTTGCAAAACCTCTTCAGCAAGCTCCTGTCGCTCCGCTGGATCTGCAATTCCTTTCTGGTTTTCCAGCCAGCGGTCCGCAACATCTGCACGGCGTTCTGGTGCAATGTCCGGTAGTCGCTGAAAAAGACTGTGCAGCAGTTTCCCGCGTTCCATCGCTTTTCTGCCTGCGATACCGGCAGGCGGGTTGATAGCGTCATCAATCCCGGGATCTGATGGCGTGAGTGGCCTCGGTGGCCGTGATTCCTGGGGGGCGGGCTGATACAGCCAGCCCGGAAGATCCGACTTGTCGAGCGACGACCGATCATGGTCCGCCGGAACAACCTTGCGCGCACTGTTCAGAGCCTTCATCGCATATATCTGTGCCGTGCCCCAGAGTTTGACACTCTGCTCATCCCTTTCCAACGACTCCAGTCCGCGTCCGATCGCTGCATGCCAGCTGGAATCCGGGATTCTGCCTCGTGCCCGTGGCCCAAGGACACCACCGGCAAAAAGATGCTCTTCTGCCCGGGTCATCGCGACATAGAGAAGTCGCCAGTGCTCTTCCATCTCCCGGGCTGCGGCATAGTCCGCATGCTCGGCAAGAACCCCGACACGCTCGGCTTTCCGGGGAGGGACAAGGGGATAGTCAAGATTCGCACCGATCCCCTGCCCCAGCGGGATATCAAATCCGGTATGCTGTTTGTTCGCCGGGTCGAAAGTGGCATTGGCAAGGACAACCACCGGGGCCTGCAGACCTTTTGCACCATGAACCGTCATCAGGCGAACTTCATTTGCAACCTCACCTTGGTCCCGTTTTATTTCCACATCTCCGCGATCGAACCAGTCGAGAAATCCCTGAAGTGTCGGCACATGATTTTGCTCAAACTCGAGAGCCAGGTTCATCAACTCTTCCATTGGATCGAGAGCGGCATGCGACAATCTGGCCAGAAGTTTCATGCGACCCTGCATCGGACCGGACAATATGGTTTCGAGGAACTGGTAGGGCGTGTTGAAGTCCGCCATGTTCAGCAAGTCACGCAGCGCCTCAATCGCCTCGCCGTGTGAGTTCCCGGCTTTGAGGAAATCCCAGAGCGATTTGTCATTGTGCTTCGGTCCGCGATAACCATGTTTAAGCAGGTCATCATGCGACCAGCCAAGCAGCGGAGACACAAGCAGACTTGCCAGATTAAGGTCATCATGCGGTTGCAGGACAAAGCGAATGGAGGCCAGCAGATCCTGCACGACCAGCGGCTGGTTCAAGCGAATCCGGTCGATCCCCGCAACCGGAATGTTCTCGGCAAACAGCCGGGCGACGATCAACGCGCTCAGTTCGTCTCTTTTGCTGACCAGAATCATGATGTCCTGCGGCTTGGCAAACCGTTTTTTCTGACTGAGCCACAATCCATTGTCCGGGGACAGCCACCATTTGATCTGGTCCGCAAGTCGCTGTGCAAAAACCCGCTTTTCGTCTTCCAGCCATGTTTCGTCGTCTCCTTCACTGGCGTTAATGCCATGGATTACAGGCTTCCATAACGTGACGCTGCCCGGCTGCTGATCGAAGAAACTGCGATGTTGTCGAATGGCCTTGCCGAGACCGAGATCGCGATAGCCAATCTGTTCAAACGTCCGGTCCACCACTTCCAGCACAGGCGGTGTTGAGCGAAAGCTGCGATCAAGGGACAGTGATTTGAACGACCGGCCAGAAGCCTTGGCACGTTCAAAAAAATCATCCCGTGCCTGTGTGTAATTGTGAGGACTTGTTCCCTGGAAACCGAAGATGGCCTGCTTGAAATCTCCAACGGTGAAAAGCGTCCGCAAACGGTCGCCGCTGGCGCCCAATCCAGCAAAAAATTCGTCAGCTAGCGCATGAACGATATCCCATTGGGCCAGATTGGTATCCTGTGCTTCGTCCACCAGGATATGGTCGGTTCGCTGGTCCAGCTTGTAGCGGATCCATTCAGCCATATCGCCCTGCCTCAGCAACTTCGCGGTCATCCGGATCATGTCATCAAAATCGACCCCGCCTCGCAGCCGCTTGGCGTCCCGGTAGCGAAAATAGAACGCCCGTCCAGCTTCGAGCGCACCGGCCAACAGGTCCGCATATTGAAACAATGTCGCCTTGCCGCGCAGTTCACTGCTCCAGTCCACCAACTCGCCAGCCACCTTGTCATAATCAGGCAATGCCTCCAGCAAGCCTTTGGTTGGCTTGTAGACCGTGCCAGCAGATTTCGTGGCCAGCGCCTCGTGCAATTCTTGCAGGTTTTGCGCTCTAGCCTTGGGATCAGCAGCCAGCCAATCGCCGATGACGAGCTGTCGTTCTTGTTCCTTTTTGCCCCCGGATCCGGCCATTGCAGATTGCAATGCCTGCAGAACATGCCGATCAAATTTTTCATCCTGACATGCATCAGTCAGCCAGGTCACGGGATCCTCTTCGATGGGCAGGTTCAGAATCCCGCGCACAAACGGGACGACCCTGGCAGGCAAAAATTCCATCGCATCTGCCTTTTGAGCGCACCGCATCAGGAACTGCTCCGCAGCATCCTCTCCCATGCGAACGGATAAAGCCTGGACCGCCTGAATAATGTCAGTTCTTCCGGATGTCTCCTCTTCTTGCAACATGTCCGCCAGGGCTTCCCGGGCGAGAATTTTCTGGTCCCGTTCCTCTAGCGGCCGGAAAAGAGAAGCAATTCCGGCTTCTTCAGGGAAAGACGCCAGCAAGGACTGACAAAAGCTGTGGATCGTCATGATCCGCAATCCGCCACCTCTGGCATCGAGTACACGAGCAAAAAGTGTGCGTGCCCTTTCTTGAGTGGCCGGGTCATTGCTTGCGCCGATGGCGTGCAGGTCCTGACGCAGATCTTTTTGCGGCATCCGCACCCAGGCCGCGAGCTGGCTGCGGATGCGCTCTGCCATTTCTGCGGCTCCTGCTTTCGTAAAAGTCAGACAGAGCAAGTGCTCGGGATCAACATTCTCGCGCAGCAGCAAGCGGAATACCCGCGCTGTGAGCACCTGGGTTTTCCCGGTACCTGCCGAAGCACTGAGCCAGATATTGTCTTCGGGCTGCACCGCTCTTGTCTGCTCTTCTGCCAAAGAATGGAGCCGGCTCATTTCGGATCTTCCGCGCTGGTTTGACCATACCATTCCTCCAGCCGCATCAGCTGATCATAATCCGCATAGCCATATTCGGGATGAAGCTTTGCCGTCATCGGTTCGGACCCGCGGATGTAGCGATCCACGGTGTCATTAAACTGCGCGACCGAACGATCGACCATTTCATCCGCAGCGACAAAATTGTCACCCTGTCCCCTGGTTGGTGACTGGACATGACCAAACAGATCATTCTTCTTGGCAAGCGACCAATATTCGAAAGCTGAGACCTGGCCGGAAACCTCGCCAAAGGCTCCCTGCTCCGCCAATGCGCCCAGCAAGCCCAGCTGCAAGTTAAAACCTTCACGGACCGCACGATTGCTGGGTGGGCCACCGGTCTTGTAATCCACAATGGCCAGGCTTCCATCAGGCAGCCGGTCAATCCGGTCCGGGATGCCGGACAATTCCACACCTGCAATTTCGGACACGCCATATTGTTCTGACAGCACCGGTACTCGGCCAGATTTTGAATTCTCCGACACGGTAGCCGCAATCCATCGCAGACCTTCCATGAGCCTGGGAGCCCACAGGCTGCGCATCAGCGGATGCGAGTTCCGGTCGTTCAAAAAGCGCTCGGCCCGCTGAATGAGGCGATCCGGATCATAGCGATCCTGTTTGGCCCAATCCTCCAGAATCTGGTGGATCACCGTTCCCCGCCAGGCCGCTCCCGGTTCCGCGTCCACCTTTTCCAGCGCAGACAGATCCATGATCTTGCTCGCGTAAAATGCGAATGGGTCGGCTTTCAGGCGATCAGCTTGCGTAACAGCAAACGGAACGTTCCGTTGTTCCACTTGCGGGTTTGGCGCTGGACGGGCCAGCTTGATCCTTTTTGCAGGCCAGTCGATCATTTGTCCAAGACGGCGCGCATCGGAATGCGTGCGCAGGCTGGTGCCGCACATGGCCTGTAGTCTCAGAAGAAAGCGCGATGCCAGGGCCGGACCATTGTCATCCCGCAAGGCGCGCGTAAGGATAACATCCTTGCTGCCCATGATGCCAACCAGATCATGAGCCGATAATCCGATTTGACGTTCCTGTTCCGGCAGGCCCAGTGACTTGCGCACCATCGGCGCCAGCCATGGGTCCGGGCTGATTTTCTGGGGCCAACTGCCTTCGTTCAACCCGCAGCAAATAGCCAGATCTGCCTGCTGCAACCTGGCTTCCAGCAAACCGAAAATCGCTATCCTGGGATGTCCTCCATAAGGGGCGCGGACAGCGATTTCGGAAAGGAAGGTTTCGAAATATTCTCCAATTTCTGCCGCTTGAATACTTCCAGGGCCAAGTGTGTCACGAACTTGCAATTCCGACAGAAAATCCGCCAATGCCCGGCCACCAGGACCTTTCCACAGCTGGTCACCTGTCAGCAATCCGGCAACAGACCGAATTTCAGCCAATAGGTTTGCCCAGTCGAGGGGCGATTTCAGCATCACGCTCAGGTTTTCGAACATTGGCCGGATCTCAGACCACCAGCCTGATACTTCCTCGCGCAATACTCTTGTGCGCCGGTCATCCGATATCAGCAAATTGTCGATGCCTTTTAGCCCCGGAGCCGGTCGCGGTCCCCTCAGCAACAGATCCAGCTTGCGAACATTGTCCAGCCAGTCCAGTCGATTCTCTCCGGAGCGGACCAACGGATGTTTGAGCAGAGCCAGCAAGGCAGCAGGCGCGAAGCCTTCTGCAGCGACGGCCAGCAGATTGAGAAAAAGGATTCCCTCGGGGAGCTTTGACAATGGTTGACCAGCTGTATCATCCGCCTGAATGTCCCAGCGTTTCAGGTGACCGGCGATGCGCGCCGCGAGGGTCCTGTCCGGCGTGACGATCGCAACGCGTCGCTCTGGTTGTTCCAGCGCCTCGCGAGCGAGCAAGGCAACGATTTGCGCTTCTTCACCACTGGTCTTCGCCTCTGCGGTCTGAACGCCGGCCAGGCTGCGTTCGGACGCCGGCAAGTCTGACCAGCGGGACGTGAGTTCGGGAATCGCAAAAGCGTGACTGAGCGCCTTGCTCCTTCTGGCCACCGCACCGCTTTCCCCGGTCCGCGGCCAGCGCATCACCTCCACACGAGCGACGGACATCCGTTCAAGCAGGATTTTCAAATGAAACTGGGGGTGCGTCTCCTGCGCACGCCGGACCGAAAAACCCTCCTGACTGGAATCTCCGGAATCCAGTAACGCCCATTCTTCATCGGGCATGACCAGATCCAGATCCGGTAACACCACCATACCTCTCGGCAAAAATGCGATGGTGCGGAGAAAGCGCGCGATGACTGGCGCTGAGGTCGTGATACCCGCCGCAATGATCGTCCGTTCCGATGCCGCACTGGACCAGATATGGGACAGGCTATCGAACAACCGGTTCCGCCGGCTTGCCTGTTCGGAATAACCAAGCGTGTGCAATTGCTTCTGCCATTTCTCGGCAACGGTGCGGAAAAAGGACAGAGAGTTTTGCCAGTGGTCCGACAGATGCGGCTCCACCTCCAGATCGAGCAACTTCCGCACATCAATTTCTTCGACAGTCAGTTGATCAAGGGTCCGCGCAAATTCCCGGGCCAGCCGAAGGGCATCTTTCGCCAGCACCGGCTCACCTCTCGCCTTGCTCTGTTGTTCGATCAGTTGCGCCAGCATCAACAGGCGATCAAGCGGTTCTATTGCGGGAGCAATATCGAGCGCGAGTTCCCCGCTATCCAGCGCCACTCCAACCGATTCATCGAGATCGAGATCCCCGATCACTGCCATCTGCGGCAAGAGAAGCCCCTCATCGCTCAGACGAACAAAGGCATCCTGAACCGCTTTTCGCGCCCGGTTATTGGGAAGTATGAGGAGCAGTCTGGCGAGGCCGAACGCCTTGTCATCAAACCTGTCAATCAGCCCCTGCGCCAGTGCATCGGCAAATCCGCCATGAGCGGCTATGTTGTAAATATGCGGTTTGACGCGATCAGGCACTGGCCAGCGCAGCTTCGGTGGGCGCTATCGCCTCGGGAGTGCCCACTTCAAACCAGTCGCCCTCATGGACGATGCCAAACAGACGCTTTTCCTCTATCGCCCGGCTCCACAGGATGTTCGTCGAAAACGGACCGTCCGGCGCATCGCGAAGCAAGCGCTTCGACAGCAGCTGAATGCCCGTATAAATGAACGGGGCTTGCCGGTTTGGAAGGCGCCTTGTGACGCGTCCATGTTCATCCAGTCGGAAATCCCCGGCGCCCTTGTAATTATGCGCAGATGTCTGAGGCACAAGCAGCAACAGCGCATCCATCTCATCATCATCCCACCGTTCCGACAGACGCTGCAGGCTGTTGGTCGGGCCATCTGACCAGAGATTGTCACAGTTGATGCAAAAAAACCTGTCCTCCTCGACCAGAGGTTCCGCCTGAACCAGTCCACCGCCAGTTTCCATCAACTGGGCACGCTCATCGGAAATCCGGATTTCAAACGGGTAATTGACGCTTTTTAAATGAGCTTCCAGGGCATCAGGCAAATAGTGTGCATTCACCACCACCCTGGTGATCCCCGCCTCCCAGAGCTTGTCGAGACAGTGGTCAATCATCGCCTTGCCGGCAACTTTGACAAGCGGCTTCGGCCGCGTGGCGGTGAGCGGCCGCATGCGTTTGCCAAGGCCGGCGGCCATGATCATGGCTGTTTGCACATCCGTCATGAAATCGGGGCCTCAACCGGAACTGGCTGTTGCCGAATCTCAGCGGGAATATTTTCGTCAAACCAGGCTGCAACCGGGGCCAGATCCGGATGCCGCAGGTCTTTTTCCAGGAGTCCCCACATCCTCGGAAGGAAATCCAGGTAGCGCGCCTTCCCATCCCGTTTGCAGAGGCGCGTGAATATCCCGATGATCTTGGTGTTTCGCTGTGCACCCAATATCGCATAGTGGCTGCGGAACTGTTCCGGATCAGTCTCACCCGTGACTGACAGATAATGTGCAATCATGGCAGCTTCGAGCTCGTCTGAAACATCGCGCCGGGCATCCTGCAACATCGACACAAGATCATAGGCGCGATGGCCGGCCAGAGCATCCTGAAAATCCAGCAAGCCGAGACGACCATCTTTCAGCAGCATGATATTCTCTGCATGATAATCGCGCAGAACGGTGACGGGCGGTTCCTGAACATCCAGTATGGATTGGAGGACCTGATCCCAGGCCCTTTCGAAGCCTGGCAGGTCCACTTCCAGCCCTTGGGCAGGACAATACCATTCGGTCAACAGGTTGACCTCTCGCACATATTCGTCCCGGCTGTATGGCGGAATATCAGCTGCAGGCTGCTGCCGGAGTTCGGCCAGCAGGTCGACAACGTGCCGGTAAACCGCCTCTTCCTCTTCCGGATGGTGATCCACATGTTCGCGCATTCGCTGATCGCCAAAATCCTCCAGCAAAACCAGACCCTGGTCCAGATCTTGCGCCAGAATCTCAGGTGCAGCAAAGCCCTGGGAACGCAGATGGCATGCAATATCGATAAAGGGTCTGGGATCCTCATGTGGCGGAGGTGCGTCCATCAGAATGGCGTGACGGGCACCGGAATCAACCCGGAAATATCGCCGAAAGGAGGCGTCCCCGGCCACAGCCGTCAATTTGGGAGTGGTCCATCCATGTTGTTCGAGAAAGGGTACGGCCTGCGCCGGAGGTGTCATGTTGGTGGCCATCTGTCCTTCCAAGCCGGACCGGCCTGCCAAGTCAACAGGCGTGTGTCATCTGGTTTGATTTTCATCTCGATCTGCAGACCGTTAGTCCACGGAAAGTCCGGATGATGCTCCGGCCATTCGGCGATCATCGCACCGAATTGCAAAATCTCGTCGAGACCCAGCTCGACAATTTCCCGCGGATCCTCGATGCGATAGAAATCCACATGCGCAATCGGCAACCGGGTCTCGGGAGGCTCATATTGCTGAACAATGGCGAAGCTTGGGCTGGGCACTTCCGCATCAAATCCAAGCCCGTGCATTATCCCGCGCGCCAGCGTGGTTTTACCCGCACCAAGCGTGCCGCGAAGCGCAACTGTATCACCGATGCGCAGCCGCCGGCCGATTTCAGCACCAAATGTTTCGGTTGCCTGCACCGATTCGAGATTGCGACTAGCGGTCGTCATTGTCTCGGCAAGTAGATCGACACCAGTGTTCCCTGTCCTGGCTCGGAGGTCAGGGTGAGATCTCCGCCATGCGCCAGCACCAATTGCCTTGCCAGTGGCAATCCGAGACCGCCGCTGCTTTCTCCCGCTTTCTGGTTTCGGGATCGCGCAAAACTGTCAAACGCCTTGGACTGCTGTCCGGCCGTCATGCCAGGACCATTGTCGGAAATATGGATAACTGCCTGCTTCACATTGCCGCTGCCGTTAATCAGGATCCGCCCATCCTTCCCGGTATAGCGGATGGCATTGTCGATAACCTGAGAGATGGCCTGACCCAGACGCTTTTGATCCGCCATTGCCGAGCCGAGAGTTTCGTCAAGTTGCAGCTCAACATCGATGTTCAGCGTCTGAACCTCGTCGGCAAAATGGTCTGCCACTTTCTCAACCAGCCGGTTCAGGTTTACCTTTTCCTTTGCAATGGGCAGCGCCCCGGCTTCGCTCTGGCTGAGATCCAGGACATTGTCGATCTGGCTCCCCAGACGCTTGACCGACTGCAGGATCGCCCGGGCATATTCATGCCCCTGATCGGTCAATGGACCGGCGACATCATTGTCGAGCAGTTCTGCAAAGCCGCCGATCGAAGTCAGCGGTGTCCGGAATTCATAGCTCATGTTGGCGAGGAAGCTCGCCTTTATGGAGTCCGCTTCAACAAGGGCTTCGTTGCGTTCCCTTAGTGCTTCTTCGATCTTGTTGCTGTCGGAAATGTCGAGCATCGTGAACAAGGCATTCCCATCCGGCAGCGGTATTGCGGCATATTGGAATTTGCGCCCGTCTGCGAATGTGATCCGGCCCTCCTGCTGCACGCGTTCGGATGTTGCCGTTCGAACCATCTCGCGGACTTCGGAAATCCGGGCCGGTTGCTTCAACTGTCCGGCCATCTTCTGCATCAGGGAGTCTACTCTGGGATGCTTGCCAAGCTCCTCTTCGTCGAGCCGCCAGTTGCTGGCGAACTGGTGATTCCAGATGTTGAGTTTGCCATCGGCTGCAAAGACCGCAATGGACTCAAACAGATTGTCGAAAGTCGCTGTTCGAACCCGCAGAAGGATGTCCCGTGCGCTGGCCAGCTGAGCCTGCTCTGTCCGGTCTTCGAATATCACCAGCAGTCCGCGATCGGGAGTCGGATTGGCGAGCACCCGCAAATGGGTGCCGTCCGCCAGCAGCCAGTTTTCCTCGATCGAATCCTTCGACTGGAACCAGTGCGTTTTCTCTTCCCGCCATTCAGGAAAATCCCGAACCTCAGGTATACGGTTCATCTCGCGCATCCGGTCCAATACCCTCGGAAACTCGGGACGCTCCGCAATCCATTGCTGCCGCATCGAGAAGATGCGCTGGAACGGAAGGTTGCAGAATTTCAGAGACTTGTCGGCATCAAACTGGACCACTGCAGCGGAAATCTTGTCGAGCATGTCGCGCTGTGATTCGCTGAAGCGGCGCTGCTCTTTGCGTGCATCTTCCAGCTCCTGAATATCGATCGCATATCCGGCTATTCCGGATTTTCCCAGGGGCACATCCACAACCTGCGTCATGCGTCGCTGCCCCCCGATTGTTGTGGCGACGACGCGCTCATAGGGTGCGCCTTTTTCCAGAGCACGTGCTGCAGCATCCTTGGGGCTCAGACCGTCAATAGTTTCGACCAGCTCAATCGCCTGCTCGACAACCTCAGCCCCGCTCTCGGCATCTACTGCCCGCACATAAGCCTGGTTGACCAGAGTGAGCTGGAAATCGGCATCGCGGTGCCACATCGGCATCGGTGCGGCTTCGATCAGGGCCGACAGGGCATCAAATGCATTCCGGGCGCTAGCTTTCTCCTCCTGCAGGCTTCTGATCTCCGCCTGGCTTTCGGTCGCATCGAAAACCCAGAGCAAAGCACTGCCATTGGGCGCAATCTTGGGATCGGCAAGTCCACCCTTGATGAGCAAGGACTTGTCAGAGCCCGAAACCTGAACGGCTCGCGTAAACTCCCGACCCGATTTCTGGGCCAGATTCACATCCTTTGACAGTCCCTCCAGATCGTCGCGGCTCATGCCGGCGTCATGGGCATGCAGTTCGGAAATATGTGCCGGCAGATGATCAAATCCCAGCCAGTGCATCAAGCGCTGGGACGCCTCGAGCTTCCCGTCTGATCGTACCAATAGAGGCAGCGCCGGTGATGTCTCAAGCAGTCGCCCCAACCGGCCGGTTTGCCGCAACGTCGCCTGGGCCTTGCTTTTCATCGACAAACCAGTCCAGACGGCCCATGCAGCCGCGGCCAGCCAAGCGGCCAGAACGAGCCCCAGAATGACAGCGGTAAGGTCAGGAACGTTGGACATGAACCCATGCGATTAGACGGTTCGCGAGCCTGCGAAAAGCCCCTATTCATTATGGTTTCAATTTCCGTGTGAATATGGGCTATAGCAACGACAAAATTTCCGGAGTCACCGCATGCCGATAGATGAAAGCCGCACATTCAAACCGATCAATATAGCGCTGCTGACCGTGTCCGATACGCGTACGCTCAAGGAAGACAGCTCCGGGGATATTCTGGCAGAACGGATTGCAGCCAAAGGCCATGTTCTGCACAAGCGCACGCTTATCCGGGACGAAAAAGCCGCGATTGTCGAACAACTCAATCAGTGGATAGCCGATGACAGTGTCGACGCCATTATCACAACCGGCGGAACTGGACTGACTGGACGCGACATAACCCCCGAAGCTCTGGATGAAGTGAAAGAGAAAGATATTCCGGGTTTCGGAGAAATGTTCCGCTGGCTCAGCATCAAGAGTATTGGCACCTCTACCGTTCAGTCGCGGGCCTGCGCGGTTGTGGCACAAGGCACCTATATTTTTGCTCTGCCAGGCTCCAACGGGGCCGTAAAGGACGGCTGGGACGGCATATTGGACACGCAACTCGACAGCCGTCACCGGCCTTGCAATTTCGTCGAACTCATGCCGCGATTGCTTGAAAAATAGGCAAATTTTTCCAGAATAAATTCCATTTGTTCCTTTTTTGTTCTCATGCTAAAATGACGGCATGCCTTCTCAGTCAAAGCATTCGTGCGCCCCTCCGCTAAAGGGCCGTGGAGCCGTCAGCAACCTGGACAGCCAACGATTCAATCTGCCCTCACGGGAGGCCGATGGCGACTGGCTGGACGATCTGGCGAAGGATGAGCTGCCACTCCCCGGACTTCGCACTGAAGTGACAATCGAACACCCCAGATCCATCCTGAGTTTCAATACGTCGCCCGACCTTCCTTTCGACAGGTCGATCAATGCCTACCGGGGATGCGAACATGGATGTGTTTATTGCTATGCGCGGCCAACCCATGCCTATCACGACCTGTCGCCCGGTCTGGATTTCGAAACCCGGCTCTTTGCCAAACCCGATGCGGCCAGTTTGCTCCGGCAAACTCTCGCCCGGCCTTCCTACAATCCAGCACCGATCGCGCTGGGCACCAATACTGATCCTTATCAGCCAATCGAAAAGGACTACCGGATCACGCGCGATATTCTGGAGGTCATGCACGAGACGGGTCACCCGGTTGCAATCACCACCAAGTCCAATCGTATTGTCGACGATCTGGCCATCTTGCGAAAACTGGCCAAACGGGATCTGGTGGGGGTGGCCATTTCCGTCACTTCTCTTGACCGGCATGTCCATCGCCTGCTCGAACCACGAGCACCGTCTGCGATCAAGCGGCTTGATGCTGTTCGCCAACTGAGTGACGCCGGCATCTATGTGCATGTCAATATCGCACCGGTTGTTCCGGCGATCACGGATCACGAGATCGAGACAATCACCGAAGCCGCAGCAGCCAAAGGCGCGTCCAGTCTGTCCATCATCCCCTTGCGCCTGCCGCATGAAGTCGCTCCGCTGTTTGAAGAATGGCTGGAGTCCCATTTTCCCGACCGGAAAGACAAGGTGATGAACATCATCGCATCGATGCGCGGTGGTAAACGCAACGATCCCCGCTTTCACGCACGAATGCGAGGGTCAGGTCCCTGGGCGCGGCTGTTGCATCAACGCACGAAAATTGCGGTGCGCAAACATGGACTGGGAACGACCAAATTTGCGCTGCGTACCGACCTGTTCAAGCCGCCGATATTGCCTGGCAGCCAGATGGAACTGTTTTGATCACCCTGAAAAAGGGCGAAGTCAGGCCTCCGCCAGGCTGGCGAGCTTGTAGTCCTTATATTCGTCGCGAAGCGCGCGCTTCAGGATCTTTCCCGTCGCCGTATGCGGCAGCTCGTCGACAAATTTGACTTCGTCCGGCAACCACCATTTGGCCACCTTGTCCTGCAAAAAGGCAATAACATCTTCGCCAGTCACATCAGCCTCCGGCTTGCGCACGATAAGGAGCAACGGCCGTTCATCCCATTTCGGATGATAAACGCCCACGGCGGCCGCTTCGGCCACTCCCGGACAGCCAACCGCAGCATTTTCCAGTTCAATCGAACTGATCCACTCGCCGCCCGACTTGATCACGTCCTTTGCACGGTCCGTGATCTGCATTGTGCCATCGGGATGCAAAACGGCAACGTCGCCCGTATCGAACCACAGATCGTCCGCAACCGCATCTTCGTCCGCACGGTAATAGCGCTTGATAATCCAGGGTCCGCGGATCTCCAGGGTCCCGCTGGACTCACCGTCCCTGGGCTGGATGTTGCCTTCTTCGTCAACAACACGCAGTTCAACGCCGAATGGCGGACGACCCTGTTTGCAAATGACGTCGACCTGTGCGTCGAAATCCAGTTCGTCCCAATTGGCCGGCTTCGCACCCGTGGTACCAATCGGCGATGTTTCCGTCATTCCCCAGGCATGCGCAACCCGAATCCCGTTAGACATCAACCGCTCGATCATCGAACGCGGGCAGGCAGATCCCCCGATGACAACAACGCGCAACTTGCCATAATCCCCGCCATTGGAGTCCATGTCTGCGAACATCGACAGCCAGACCGTAGGAACACCCGCGCTGTGCGTTACGCCCTCTTCCCTGATCAATTTCCACAATACCGGAGCTTCATTGCTCGCCGAGAAGACCATTTTCGCACCGACCGTCGCACAAGCAAATGGCAGCCCCCAGGCATTGGCATGGAACATTGGGACAACGGGCAACATCACGGACCCCGTCGCCAGATCCATCACATCTGGCTGCACTTCGGTGATCGCATGGATCACGTTGGAGCGATGTTCGTAGAGCACCCCTTTGGGATTGCCTGTGGTGCCGCTGGTATAGCACAAGCCACACGGATCATTTTCGTCGACGTCCACCCACTCAAAATTGCCGTCTTCGGCATCAACCAGCTCGCGAAATGTCGGATAATCGCCCTTCTCACCGTCAAACTGGATATAGTGCTCCACCGTTTTTAACTGCGGCTTCAGCATTTCGATGATTGGCGTGAACATCTTGTCGAACAACAGCACCCGGTCTTCCGCATGGTTGATAATGTACACCAGCTGCTCTTCGAAAAGTCGGGGGTTCACGGTGTGGAGAATGCCGCCAATGCCGGCCGATCCGTACCAGCTGATCAGATGGTGGACGTGATTCATGGCGATCGTGGCAATCCGGTCGCCCTTCTTCATGCCCAGCCGTTGCAAAGCCTGCGAGAATTTCCGTGATTCCCGTCCGACTTCACCCCAGTTGGAACGAGTCAGGGAACCATCCGCCCAGTAGGTCACGATTTCCCGGTCTCCGTGCTCACGCGCGGCGTGATCAATCAGATTGGAAATTTTGAGCGCACTAGCCTGCATTGCTCCGGCCATAGATTCTCTCCGTCTGTTGTGATTTATTCGGGTTTTCCCCGGAATCGGATCAGCTTACAAGTCTTAAATTCGGGCGAGCCTTGCCCGGCAATCCGGCCGGTCCCAGCCGAATATTTTCCAGACCCGGGACCTTGTCCAGCGTTTCTGCAACCTGGGCATCCAGCTGGAAACTGTTTCCCAGGCTCACTTCCACAGTGAGGCCGTTGTCACCGGGAACCCTGGCGACCAGCTGGCTTTTCCCTCCCGAATGTGCGGCAAGAATATTGGCCAATTCCCTCATGGCGTCGAAGTCCCGAATATCCAGTTCCATCTTCGTCCGTGTGGTTTTTTCCAGCTGATCCAGTGGACGAACTCTTCGGATCGCAACACGTGGATCCTCGTCATCGGACCGTTGATCCAGTTCAACATTGAGCAGCGCACAGCGGCCTTCACGGGCCATTTCGGCGAGAATTTCGCATTGCTCCTCTTCGAAACAGCTGGCTGAAAACTGGCCACTGCTGTCCGACAGGTCAGCGAGAATGAAGCGATTTCCCCGCTTGCTCTCCCGCCAGCGCACATTCTCGATCAGCGCTGCCATGACCGCGGGTTTGCGCTGCCCTTCCGCGATCGGACCTTCTTCGCAAAGCGATGCGTAAGTGAGCGCCCCGCGAGCGGACGTGACCGCCGCATATTGCGATATCGGATGTGATGCGAAATAGAACCCAAAGGCATCCCGCTCACGGATCATGATTTCGCTGAGATCCCAGCTCTCGGCATCCGGAAGCCGGATTGCCTGCATGTCACCGGATTCGCCATCGCTGAACAGACCGCCCTGCCCGCTGGTCCGGGCTTCGGCAGCACTGTTCGCGACAGACATTATCATGTCCGCGCCATCGTGAACCAGTGCCCGATTGGGTTCCAGTTCATCAAACGCCCCCGCGGCGGCGAGGCTTTCGATTTGCCGCTTGTTCATACCAGCCGGGTCAATCCGGTTGGCAAAGTCATCGATCGACTGAAAACGGCCACTTTCTGACCGCTCGGCAACCAGTCCCTGCATCGCTTTTTCGCCAACATTCTTTAGTCCTGCGAGCGCGTAACGCACCGCCAGCAGGGCGCCCTCCTGTTCCTCTACCGCGAAATAGGGCCGACTTTTGTTGATCGAGGGCGGCAGCGCCGTGACTCCCAGCCGTTTCATGTCATCGACAAAGATGCTGAGCTTTTCACTCTGATGCATGTCAAAACACATGGATGCCGCATAAAATTCATGCGGATAGTGGGCTTTCAGCCAGGCCGTTTGGTAGGCCAGCAGGGCATAGGCTGCAGCGTGACTTTTGTTGAAACCATAGCCGGCAAATTTATCAATCAGGTCAAACAGTTCATTTGCCTGCTCGGGGCCCACGTCATTGGCAGCCGCACCTTCGACGAATCTCGTTCGCTGTGCGTCCATTTCTGACTGGATCTTTTTACCCATCGCTCGGCGCAACAGGTCGGCTTCTCCCAGCGAGTAGCCAGCGATGACCTGGGCCGCTTGCATCACCTGTTCCTGATAAACGATGATCCCGTAAGTTTCCTGCAGAATATCCTCGAGCAACGGGTGGGGATAGGCGATTTCGGCCCGCCCGTTTTTGCGGTCGCCAAACAGGGGAATATTGTCCATCGGACCCGGACGATATAGTGACACCAGCGCAATGATGTCCCCAAAGTTCGTGGGTTTGACGGCCGCCAGTGTCCGGCGCATGCCTTCGGATTCCAGCTGGAACACACCGACGGTGTCGCCTCTCTGGAGCAATTCGAACACCTTCGGATCATCCCAGTCGAGCGATTCCAGATCCACGTCAATATTGCGTTCGGCCAGCAGTTCCACGGCCTTTTTCAGAACGGAAAGCGTTTTCAGCCCCAGAAAATCGAACTTGACGAGACCCGCCTGCTCGACAAATTTCATGTCGAACTGCGTTACCGGCAAATCCGATCGCGGATCACGATAGAGCGGTACCAATTGGTCAAGCGGCCGGTCTCCGATCACAACACCGGCAGCGTGCGTCGAGCTGTGGCGGGGCAATCCCTCGAGTTTCATCGCCAGGTCAAACAGCCGTTTCACATCAGCCTGCTTATAGTCCTGCGCCAGTTCCGAAATGCCATTCAGCGCCCGTTTCAGGTCCCAGGGGTCTGTCGGATGGTTGGGGACCAGTTTGGTCAACCGGTCGACCTGGCCATAAGGCATTTGCAGTACCCGGCCAACGTCCCGGAGAACGGCCCGCGCCTTGAGCTTTCCGAAGGTGATGATCTGCGCGACCTGCCCTGTTCCGTATTTCTCCTGCACATAGCGGATCACCTCGCCGCGACGCGTTTCACAAAAATCGATGTCGAAGTCTGGCATCGACACGCGTTCCGGATTCAGGAAACGTTCAAACAGTAACCCGAGTTTTATGGGATCCAGATCCGTGATCGTCAGGGCCCAGGCGACCACTGATCCGGCACCGGACCCGCGACCAGGACCGACCGGGATATCCTGTTCCTTCGCCCATTTGATGAAGTCTGCAACGATCAGAAAATAGCCGGGAAAGCCCATGTTGATGACAACGTCCAGCTCAAAAGCCAGACGATCAAAATAGACTTGCCGCTCCTCGTCAGCCAGTTCGCCGATTGCTGCCAGCCTCGCTTCCAGGCCAGCTTTGGCATCCTCCCGCAACTGGTTTGCCTCCCCCGACAGATCTCCAGCCAGGCTCGGCAATATCGGATCTCGCCGGGGCGGCGAAAATGCGCAGCGCTGCGCGATAACGACGGTATTTTCAAGGGCTTCGGGAATGTCAGCGAACAGCTCTTCCATGACCAGCGCGCTCTTCATCCACAAATGGGGAGAGGGTTTGTCGCGGTCGTCATTCTCGACATAGGCCGAACCCGCGATACAGGTCATGGCATCATGCGCTTCATGAAAATCCGGATCGGCGAAACAGCTGGGATTGGTGGCAACAAGCGGGATACTACGATCCATCGCAAGGCGGATCAGTCCTTTTTCGGCAGCCATTTCCACCGGATTTTCCCGGCGGGACAATTCGATATACAACCGGCCTTCGAAAATTCTCTCCAGCCGCGTCAGATAGGCTTCGGCTTCTGTCTGCTGTTCCTCGGCCACCAGCCGCGCAAGTGCACCCTCACCACCGCCCGTAAGGGCGATCAGGCCGGAATTATGCGCTTCCAGCATTTCAAAGGGGATATGTGCTTCCATCTCGATCGGTCGTTCAAGGTGCGAAGCCGAAACGAGGCGACACAAATTGGTATAACCCTGCTCATTCTGAGCATAGAGCGCCAGCCAGTCCATGACCGGTTTGTCGCCTGAATGATCGGGCCTGGCCACCCGCAGAAAACATCCGGTTATCGGCTGAATACCACTCGCCCGGCAGCCGTCATCAAATGCCATGGAAGCGAACAGGCCAATGCGATCAGCAAGACCCACCGCCGGAAAGCCCCGTTCCAGTGCGGCAGGACCGATCGCTTTCGGCTCCATCGCGCCGTCCAATATGGTGTAGGCAGAGAATGATCTGAGATGAACGAACGGGATTTGCGCCATGGCGTCAGCCTATCGCGATCGTGAGAGATTCGCCAATGTTTAGATTGCGGGTGGTGACCTATCGACTGGTTTTCCACAGCAACTTGTGAGTGACACTCAGAGCAGTGCCTCAATTTCGCTTTTCAGCTGTTCCGGTTTGACGGCAGGCCCGTGCCGGGCGACGACATTGCCGTCGCGATCAACCAGAAACTTGGTGAAATTCCACTTGATTCGCGAACCCAGCAATCCGGATTTTTCCGATTTCAGATGTTTCCACAGCGGATCTGCATCGGCGCCGTTGACTTCGATCTTCGCCATGAGCGGGAAGCTGACGTCATAGTTGAGACTGCAAAAATTCTTGATTTCATCGGCGTCGCCGGGTTCCTGGTTGCCAAACTGGTTGCAGGGAAAGGCGAGAATTTCTAATCCCCGGTCAGCATATTCCTGATACAGGTTCTCCAGGCCTTCATATTGCGGTGTGAAACCGCATTTCGATGCCGTGTTCACTATCAGCAATACCTTGCCCTTGTGCGCGGACAGGTCCAGCGCCGAGCCGTCCGCCTGTTTCACTTCGAAATCTGTAATCTGCATTCATGCGCCCCGTTTGTTGTCATTTGCCTGTTCTTTTCAGAGTCCAGATCGATATTCACCGGTCAAAAGTCAAAGACAATCTCTCTTCTGCCTGAAAAGCCTAGTCTAAAACCCCTTCGTGAAGTCTGACCACCCTGTCCATTTTGGAAGCCAGACGTTCGTTATGGGTGGCTATCAACGCGGCACTGCCTTCTTCCCGGACCAGCGACATCAGTTCGGCCAATACGATATCGGCAGTTGCCTCATCAAGATTTCCCGTCGGTTCGTCGGCAAGCACGAGCTTCGGCGCATTGGCCAGTGCGCGCGCTACCGCAACACGTTGCTGTTCACCTCCGGACAATTTGCTGGGCTTGTGATCGAGACGCTGGTCCAAGCCGAGGCTGGTTAGCAGCGCTTCGGCCCTCACCTCGGCATCGGCTTTCCCGGTTCCGGCGATAAGTTGCGGCATCACAACATTCTCCTTCGCGGAAAAGTCCGGAAGAAGGTGATGAAACTGATACACAAAACCCAGCAACTCCCGCCGGATGCGGGTATGTCCGCTGGCCGACATGTGCGCCGTTTCTTCGCCGGCAAGCTTGATGGAACCCTCGAACCCGCCTTCCAGCAGTCCGATGGCCTGCAGCAAGGTTGATTTGCCTGAGCCCGATGGTCCGAGCAACGCGACAATTTCGTTGGAGCGAATATCCAGATTCACGCCTTTCAGGACGTCGATCCGCACGTCGCCTTGCGAAAAACTCCGCCGGACGTCACGCAGTTCCACGACCTTTTGTTTGTTGTGATCACTCATAGCGAAGCACCTGTACGGGATCCGTGCTGGCTGCCTTGTAGGCAGGATACAAGGTGGCGAGAAAGCTGAACAGCAGGGCCAGCATGGCAATGCCGAGGACCTCCATGGGATCCGTCCGGGCCGGCAATTCGGTCAAAAACCGAATGGAGGGGTCCCAGAGATTTTGGCCGGTCAGCATCTGGACGAAATTGATGACATTCTGGCGAAAATAGATCGCGATCAGACCAAGTATGATTCCCGCCACGATTCCAAGCGAGCCAATCGATGTGCCAACCACCACAAATATCCGGGTCAGCGAGGCCCGGGTGGCGCCCATCGTGCGCAATATCGCGATATCCCGGGTCTTGGCCCGGACAAGCATGATCAGAGAGGACAAAATGTTAAACACCGCGACCAGAATGATGATCGACAGAATAACAAACATCACGACTCGTTCCACCTGAAGTGTTTCGAAAAGTGACGCATTCATCGATTTCCAATCTGTAATAACGCCGCGCTCTGCCACTTTGGGCAGCAATGGCTCCAAAATGTTTCCGACATTCTCCGGATCGATCGTTTTCAGCTCGATCATGCCAATCTGGTCCCCCAGCAGCAAAAGAGTCTGGGCATCCTCCATCGGCATGATGACGAAAGCCTTGTCATAGTCATAAACCCCGACCTCGAAAATTGCCGCGACCTCATAGGAAATTTCGCGCGGAACAGTCCCAAACGGGGTGGTACGACCTTGCGGGTTGATGACAGTGATCTGACTGCCCACCTGCGCTCCGAGAGTTGTCGCAAGCCGGCTTCCTATGCCCACGCGTCCCGCTCCCGGTTCGAGCCGGGCCAAATCGCCGGCGACTGTCTTCCCGTCCAGCGTGTCGTTATTCAGGATATCAGGGACGAGCATGCCACGAACCAGGACCGCTTCCACCCGGCCATTAAAAGTGGTCAGTAATGGCTGTTCAATAAGCGGAGAGGCAGACACGACACCTTCGGTTTCCCTGGTTTCGTCCAGAAGCTCGCGCCAGTCCGGCAGCCGTCCGCCATAGCCCTGAATAACGGCATGGCCATTTAACCCGACGATCTTGTCAAAAAGCTCGGCCCGAAATCCGTTCATGACGCTCATGACGACGATAAGTGCGGCCACGCCGAGCATGACGGCGACCAGACTGATGCTCGCGACGAGGAAAATGAACCCCTCGCCCTTGCCTGGCAGAAGGTAGCGTTTTGCAATAACCCATTCATAGCGGGAGAGGAGCATATTGGTGTGTTCTTCCTCGGAAAGTACAATGTGGCTTTAGGGTCGCAAAGCCTCACAAACAAGTATCTAACTGGTTAAACTGCTGTTGCGGATATGACACAAGGCTGAACCAATATTTCAAATTTGTGAAAATTCGCATGACAAGACCAGCTTTCGCAAGCAAACAGTAAGGCGAATCAGATACCAGTTAAAGGTCACGGTTCAGGGATCCCTTCCGGTTCCACCGCATGTTGGGGGACAAGCGGAAGCGAATAGGTAGGGAAAACAGGGGGACGAATTATTTCGTCACCATTATCGCCCGGGATCAGCAATGATTCCGGGCGTTTTTGGTTTTTGAAACCGGACCTTGAAAAGTCGGAAAATCTTCATATCTTTTGAATGTGACGCGCCAGATTGGGCGTTACACACCAAACCGGATGCCGATTTTCGGATCCACAACCTTGATTGCTCAATATGAGGATAAAGACATGAATCGTTTTGATTTTACACCCTATCGTCGTTCAACTGTCGGCTTTGACCGCCTGTTCGATCTGCTTGAAAACAATGCCCGGACCCAACAATCCGAAAATTATCCCCCGTTCAACATCGAACGCAGCGGCGATGACCATTACCGGATCACGCTCGCAGTGGCCGGATTCAAAGAAGACGAGATCGAAATCACTGCCCAGCAGAACCTGTTGCTGGTCGCCGGAAACAAGAATAACGACGACAATGACGGAAAGCAGTTCCTGCACATGGGAATTGCCAACCGCAATTTTGAACGTCGCTTTGAACTGGCCGATTTTGTTCGCGTCGACAATGCGGCCCTTGAAGACGGACTGCTGATCATCGACCTGGTGCGGGAGATCCCCGATGCCATGAAGCCGCAAAAAATTGCGATCAACGGCGATGCCAAAGTCACAAAAATTGCTGACAAGCGCAAGTCTTCGGAAGACAAGGCCGCTTAAGCACTGGCAGGAATTGCCGAAACCAGTTTTAGCAGGCAGCTTCACAAGATGCTGCCTGTTTTCGTTTCTGCTCGTCGCTCTTGAAAAGCAAAAAAATGGGGCAGCCGGATGAGGATCCGACTACCCCTGACACCCGCTTGGTGTCACTCTTGACGAAATTAGCCCGGGTCGCAAATGGCCAACTTCAATCAAGAATCCGCATTGGCAATGTTGGAAAGTGTCGCGTGGTTGAGAATTCGCACTTTCCCGCTTTCAACCGATACAATGCCGTCTTCCGACCAGGCTGAAAGTTGCCGATTAATATGTTCGCGTGACATTCCGGCGAAATTGCCGAGCTCACTTTGACTCAAATCCAGTTTCAGACGCCCCTCTTCTGCGCCGACGACCGATAACCTCAAGAGATATCGAGCCAGACGCGGCCCCGAGGTATAAGCCCGGTCCCCTTCGATCATGGTGTTAGCGGTTCTGATCCGCGTGGCCATGACTTTGAGCAAGCGCAATGCCATGTTCTTGTGTTTTTGCAATATTTCTTCGAATGCTGACCGTGTAATGGTCAATGCGGTCGTTGGCTCAATGGCCGTGACACTGGCGGTCCTGTCTCCACCGTCGAGCAGAGCAATCTCACCCAGAACCTGGCCCGGTTCGGCATAATCCAGAACGATCTCATGTCCGTTGCTGGCGATCATGCTCGTGCGGGCATTGCCCGAGAGCAATATCAGCAACGAATTACCAGGATCCCCCTGCATGATCATTTCATCTCCCTTTTCATATTGCACAAAATGCCCGCGCAATATGATATCTGCCAGTTCCGCTTCGTCACAATCAGCGAAAAGACTGTGCTCCGCCAATATGTTTGCAAGTTCCTCGGCTTTCACTTCATCCCGCTCCAACACCGGTCACCTTGCATGAAAACGGATATCCGTTTCTCACTGCTTAAATGTGACAATAGTCACTTTGTGTAAAATAGATTGGATAAATTAGACAAGTCGGCTTTGTTTGACCGCAGCAGCGATAAACGAAGCGAAAAGCGGATGTGGATCGAACGGCTTGCTTTTCAGTTCAGGATGGTACTGAACGCCTACAAACCAGCTATGATCGGGCCTTTCCACGGTTTCCGGCAGTTCACCATCCGGTGACATGCCGGCAAATATCAGGCCGGTATCTTCCAGTGACTCGACATAGCTCTTGTTGACTTCATAGCGATGACGGTGGCGCTCGCTAATTTCGCGTTCACCATATATCTCGCTGATTCTCGATCCCTGCTGCAAAACCGCATCATAGGCGCCAAGCCGCATGGTACCGCCGAGGTCGCCGCCTGCCTCGCGTTTCTGCAGCCCCTCTTCGGTCATCCATTCGGTGATCAGGCCGACGACCGGCTCAGACGTTTCCCCAAATTCGGTTGTCGACGCCGCTGGTATGCCCGCCATGTTTCTGGCTGCCTCGATACAGGCCATCTGCATGCCCAGACAGATGCCAAAAAACGGAACATCCCGTTCTCGGGCGAATTTGACAGACCCGATCTTGCCTTCACTGCCGCGCTCGCCGAAACCTCCCGGCACCAATATGGCATGGAGCGGCTCCAGCTTGGCCGCGAGGTCTCGGTCATCCTCAAACAGCTCGGCATCAAGCCAGCGCACCTGAACCTTGACTCTGTTCGCCAGGCCACCGTGAAAAAGCGCTTCCTGCAGGGACTTGTAGGCATCCTGAAGACCCACATATTTGCCGACCACACCGACAATGACCTCGCCTTCCGGGTTCTCAATCCGTTCCATCACATCGTGCCATCGCGCCAGATCGGGTTCCGGCGCATCGGCGATGCCAAAGGCGTGGAGCACTTCCGCATCCAGACCCTGTTCGTGATATTGAAGCGGAACATTGTAAATGCTGCTCGCATCGAGCGCCGGTATCACCGCTTCCTTCCGTACGTTGCAGAATTGCGCGATTTTGGCTCTCTCACCATCGGGCAAATCATGCTCACAACGGCAAAGCAAAATGTCGGGCTGAATTCCCAGTGACGTCAGCTCCCGGACACTGTGCTGGGTGGGTTTGGTCTTCAGTTCCCCGGCCGCGGCGATATAGGGCACCAGAGTCACGTGGACCGAAATGGCGTTCTCGCGGCCCACTTCATTCCGCAGCTGCCGAATCGCCTCGATAAAGGGCAAACTTTCGATGTCCCCCACCGTTCCGCCGATTTCACACAGAACAAAATCTATGCCGTCCAGCTGATCCTGGGCGAATTCCTGGATTGCGTCGGTGACGTGCGGAATCACCTGAACCGTGGCCCCCAGATAGTCTCCACGCCGCTCCTTGGTAATGATCGACTGGTAGATCCTGCCCGAGGTGACATTGTCAGACTGCAGGGACGGAACGCCAGTGAATCGCTCGTAATGACCGAGATCGAGATCGGTTTCCGCCCCGTCATCAGTGACATAAACTTCGCCGTGCTGATAGGGTGACATCGTCCCCGGGTCGACGTTCAAATAGGGGTCCAGCTTGCGGATCCGCACCGAATATCCGCGTGCTTGCAACAGCGCGCCGAGGCTCGCTGCCATAAGACCTTTTCCAAGTGAGGAGACCACACCGCCGGTAATAAAAATATATCGCGCCATGGGAGGAAAGGCTTAAGACCTCTCGCGCCCAAAAGACAAGCGTGCGAATCCGAAAAAGCGAAATATTTTTCAATAACGCCGGAAAAGTTACATCTGGCGTCGCGAGTGAAGGCTGGTCCGGTTACTGATCCAGCGGCACGGCATCATCGGATGGTGACGAATCGTCAGCGGCTTCTGCCGCAGCGGCTGCCGCAAGCGGATCATCACCAACCAGAGGCACCTCATCAACAGGCTCCGCCGGCGCTACAACCGCTCCGCTGTCCCTCTGCAAGGACTGATCAATCGTGGCAGGCTTGCCTTCCTTGGCCGCAAGAACCGCAAGAGCTACCGAAAGGCTCACGAACAGGATGGCCAACACCGTTGTTGTCCGGGTCAGCAGATCGGCTGCACCGCGCGCCGACATCATGCCCGACGGGCTTCCGCCCACCCCAAGACCGCCGCCCTCGGATTTTTGCATCAAAATCACGCCCACCAGCATGGCGGCGACAATGGCTTGAACGACAGTAAGAAAAAGAAACATGGGATTCCCGGACTCGATAGAGGGTCTAATATAGGTGTGCAGCGCACATAGCGACTGACCCTGCCCAGTTCAAGCCAAGGATTGCCGGACCGCGAACGGCCGGGAATGTCGATCAGAATGCCGCAGCCGCTTCAATGATCGGGCCAAATTTCTCAGCGGAAAGACTCGCTCCTCCTACCAGACCGCCGTCGACATTGGGAACCGCCAGCAATTCGGCCGCATTTCCGCCATTCATCGAGCCGCCATAGAGAATGCGGACGTTTTCTGATCCATCTGCCATCAACTCCCCCAGCTTGCTGCGGATCGCGGCATGCATTTCTTCGACATCGGATGCTTCCGGTACCCGGCCTGTTCCGATTGCCCAGACCGGCTCGTAGGCAATAGTCAACCAGTCGCCATCAGCACCTTCCGGAAAGGACCCCGACAGCTGCCCGCAAACCACTGATACCGCCGAGCCGGCGTCTCGCTCTTCTTCGGTTTCTCCGACACAGATAATTGCCCCCAGCCCGGCGGACCGGACGGCCTCAGCCTTCGCTTTGACATCGGCATCCGTTTCGTGCTGATCGGCACGCCGTTCGCTGTGCCCCAGAATGGACAGGGATGCGCCGGCTTCCTTGATCATATCAGAAGAAAGACAACCCGTATGGGCGCCACTGGAAGCCTGGTGGCAATCCTGCGCGCCAATCGCAACGTCCGGAAACTCCGCCGCCGCGCTTGCGATCAGTGTCGCGGGTGGACAAATGGCGACGTCAACGCCGGAATTCTGTTCCGCGATTTTGGCAATTCCGCCAATGTCACCCAATGCGGATCGCAGTCCGTTCATTTTCCAGTTGCCGACGATAAACTTGCGATTGGCCATGTTGATTGCCCCTTCCGAAACTTTTGTTCAGGGCTGCTAACAAATTCCGGGCAGTATGCCAATTTGCTTTCGTTGGTCCTGATTGGAAATGCGTTGGCGGAATGTTTTTGCTTTTGCTTGAACCGCAAACCCAAGCCGCCTAAAGCATCCACATAACTCTCTCATCCAACAGAATTGCAGTCCTTCATGATCGGTTTTTTTCGCAGAATCTTCTCTTCCAAAATTGGTCTCTTCCTGACCTTTTGTTTTGTCGGTCTGATCGCAGTGGCTTTTGCCACGGCCGATGTTTCCGGCTCGGGGGCATTTGGTGGCGTCACGGGTTCCGGAACCGCGGCAAAGGTTGGCAATGCGGAACTGACAACGTCGGAACTCGGCTCTTCGGTGAACAACGCCTTTCGCGGCGAACAGCGCCAGAATACCAGCCTCGACCTGAAAACATATGTCGAAGGCGGCGGTTTTGACAGTGTACTGGAGCGGCTGATCAACAGCGTGGCGATTGCGGCATTTGGTAACGAACATGGAATGACCGCCGGCAAACGGCTGGTCGACAGCGAGATCGCCAGTATCCAGACTTTCCAGGGAGCAGACGGGCAATTCAGCGAAGAGAACTTCCGCCGGGCCTTGCAACAACAGGGCCTGAAAGAACAGCAGTTGCGCGCAGATTTCAGCCGAAACCTGCTGGCAGAGCAGCTGTTGCCGGTCGCCGGCTTCGCCACGGCAGTTCCCGAGAGACTGGTTACGCCTTACGCCTCGCTCCTCCTCGAAACCCGTGAAGGCAAGATTGCTGTCATACCATCCGCTGTATTCGTCGATAACAGCGAGCCAGCCGATGCTGCACTTGCGGCCTTCTACAGTGAGAACAGCGCCAATTACACAATCCCGGAGCGACGGACGATCAGCTATGCCTTGTTCGACAAGTCCAGATTCAATGAGCGCATCAATCCCACCGAAGAACAGATTCAGGGCTATTATAATCTGAACAAGGCCCAATATGCCGCAAGCGAGATGCGGAATATTGAGCAGGTCATCCTCCCGACCGAGGCGGCAGCACAGGCGCTGGCCGAAAAGGTCAGCGGCGGGATGTCGCTTTCAGCCGCAGCGCAGTCGGTTGGTTTGTCCGCAGCGGAAGTCGGCTCGACCACCAGGTCACAATTTGCCGGCCTGGCATCCCAGGCTGTCGCTGATGCTGCTTTTCGCGCAGAAAATGGCGGCGTTTCGGAACCCGCACAGAGCGCGCTCGGCTGGCATATCGTCAAGATCAACGGCATCGACCAAAATCCCGGTCGAACGCTGGAACAGGCGCGGACAGAAATTATCGGGGTGCTGACAGCCGAGCAAATCGATGAGGCGCTCGCCGAGCTGACCGTGCAGATGGAAGACGCTTTCGCAGACGGGTCATCGCTTGCCGACGTCGCCGCTGCGGAAGAGCTGGATATTCAGACCACGCCAAAACTTTTGGCAAACGGACAGAATCCGGAAGATGCGGAATATCGTCCCATTCCCGAAATGCAGCGCATGTTGCCGATCGCCTTCTCGATGGAAGAGGATTCTGATCCCCAGGTCGTCGAAATCCTGCCCGGGCAGCAATATGCCATTCTCGACGTAACCGAGATCTCCGCAGCCGCGCCTCCGCCACTCAAGTCGATCGAGCAGCTGGTGGCACGCGACTATGCGCTCGACCAGGGTGCCAAAAAGGCGAAGACAGTGGCAGATGAAATCGCCGCAAAACTCGCAGAAGGCACATCGCTGGCGCAGGCCATGTCCGAATCTGGCGTGCGACTGCCCCGACCCGACAATATCCGGTCCACGCGGGCCGACATCGCCAGGCAGAGCCAGCAGGGTCAGGTACCTCCTCCACTTACCCTCATGTTCAGCATGGCAGAAGGCACCGCGAAAACGCTCAGGGCGCCGCAAAATCAGGGCTGGTTTGTTGTCCAGCTCGATAATATCATCGAAGGTGATGCGGCGAGCCGTGAAGACCTTCTGGCCGCCACCAAGCAACAGTTCCAGCAGGTCTTCGGCAATGAATATACCGAACAGTTCATCAATGCGATGAAGGCCGATGTCGGTGTCGAACGCAATGACAGTGCCATCAGCGCCCTGAAAAACCAGCTTGTTGGCAGAAACTGACATGATGGCCTTCTTTTCAAGCCAGATCTGATGGCAGGCAGCTCGGGAATCACCGAAGCAAAAGCAGCCCTCGAATCCGGTCAGCCTGCTCTGATCTGGAGAAAGCGGGTTGCCGATACCGAAACGCCTGTTTCAGCCGCGCTGAAGCTGATGTCCGGCGAACGCGGTGATTTTCTGCTGGAATCGGTTGAGGGTGGAGAAACGCGCGGTCGCCACAGCCTTATCGGCCTGGCGCCAGACCTGGTGTTTCGGGCTGAGGGAACAGAAGCTGCAATAAACTCGAACTGGCTGACCGACAGGTCGGCTTTTTTTGCCCAGGAGCAAGACAGCCTCACCGCCTTGCGCACATTAGTCAATCGCTGTCAGATGGACGTACCGGAAGGCCTCCCCGGAGCTCTGGCCTGCCTGGTCGGCTATTTTGGTTACGAAACCGTAGGGCTGGTCGAGAAACTGCCGCGAGCGCCGCAGTCGGATCTGGAGCTTCCGGACATGCTGTTTGTCCGACCGACGGTGATTATCGTCTTTGACCGGCTAACCGACGAGATGTTCCTCGTGTCACCAGTCTGGCCTGACAATCCCGGATCCGAGGACCAAAAAGTCCAGATGGCGGGCGAACGGCTGGATGAAGTGGAGCGCCAGCTCGACAGCATGATCCCGTCCGCTTCAGCACCTGACATGTCTTCCGTTGATCCGGAAAACCTGCAATTCGACCATGTCTGCCCACCGGACCGCTATCGCGACATGGTTCTGCAGGCCAAAGACTATATTGAGGCCGGAGACATATTTCAGGTAGTGCTGGCCCAGAGATTCACAACATCTTTCACACTGCCGCCCATAGAACTGTATCGGGCTCTGCGGCGGGTAAACCCCTCTCCTTTCCTGTTTTTCCTAGATCTTCCCGGCTTTGCCGTTATCGGTTCCAGTCCGGAAATTCTGGTGCGTTCCCGGGATGGCGAAGTAACCATCCGCCCGATTGCGGGAACCCGGCCGCGGGGCAAAAATGCGGCGGAAGACAAGGCAAACCGGGAAAGCCTGCTGGCAGATCCGAAGGAACGGGCCGAACATCTGATGCTGCTCGATCTCGGGCGGAATGATGTCGGCCGCGTCAGTTCCGCGCACAGCGTCGAAGTCACCGACAGCTACATGGTCGAGTTTTACAGCCATGTCATGCACATCGTGTCCAATGTGGTTGGTCAGCTGCATCCGGAAAAAGATGCCATTGATGCGCTGTTTGCGGGCTTCCCGGCAGGTACTGTCAGTGGCGCTCCAAAAATCCGGGCCTGTGAAATCATCGCCGAACTCGAACCGGAAACCCGCGGGGCCTATGCTGGCGGCGTAGGGTATTTTTCACCCGATGGCAGTATGGACAGCTGCATTGTATTGCGTACGGGCATTGTGAAGGACGGGACCCTGCATGTGCAGGCCGGAGCGGGAATCGTGGCGGACAGCGACCCCGCCTATGAACAGGCCGAATGCGAAGCAAAATCCGGCGCCTTGCTGGCGGCTGCCCGTGAGGCGATCCGGCGAGCACAGGACATCAGTTTCGGCCAGTAGCCGGAGCTACAACTCCTGAAACCTATTCGAGCATTTTCGGGGCTTCTTTCTGAAGCTTTTCCTTGATCTTGTTGGCGAACATGCCAAGCAGCGGCGGCAGATCGAAAATCGCATAAACTTCGTCTTCCCGGACCTGCATTTCGCTGCCGATTTTCTGGCCCATCGCCTCTAGCGTGCAATGCAGCGTATCGCCTTCCCAATGGTGGTCTGTGACCGTCGCACCCGGCACGGATTCACTCAGTGTATGCACGCCATTGCCCATGCGAACCTTGGCATCTGCTACGCCCAGCTTGTGCGGTATGTTTACGGTAACGGGTACGCCCATATTTTCATCTCCCTGACATATTCTCCTAACACAGCGTCTCGTAAGGTCAATTCTCCTTCGAAACACTTGGCGTCGTGCGATTTTCGGACTAGGCACTGGCGTCATGATCCTGGTCATCGACAATTATGACAGCTTTACGTTCAATCTTGTCCACTATCTGATGGAACTGGGTGCTGACGTGCGGGTGGAGCGCAATGATGCCCTGTCCGCCAGTGAGGCGCTGGCAACTGGTGCTGATGCGTTTCTGATTTCACCGGGCCCCTGCACCCCCAATGAGGCGGGTATCTCCCTGGATCTGGTGGCAGCCTGTGCGGACGCGGCAAAACCCTTGCTGGGTGTCTGTCTGGGACATCAGAGCATCGGTCAGCATTTTGGCGGCAAAGTCGTGCGCGGTGGTCTGATGCATGGCAAGACATCACCGGTGACACATGACCGGAGCGGCGTGTTTGCTGGTCTCCCGTCTCCATTTGTGGCCACGCGCTACCATTCGCTTATTGTCGAGAATATGCCGGACTGCCTCGCGGTCAACGCCTCCGCGGATGACGGCTCGATCATGGGATTCCGCCACGAAAGTCTGCCGATCCATGGCGTGCAGTTTCATCCGGAAAGCATCGCCACCGAACATGGCCATGATTTGCTGGCCAATTTCATGAAACTTGCCGGTCTTTCCCCGAAGATGGGCAACCGGCTCGAATCCGTCTGAATTTCCGCAAAGAAAGGCCGCATCGCCGGTACACCGCCACGTCATGACTTTACCTGACCCCAGCCAGCCTCTTTCCCCTGACGACGCGCATGCGGCTTTTGCTGCAATTCTCGATGGACAGTGCGATGCTGACGATATTTCGGCCTTCCTTGTGACGATGGCTGATCGCGGGGAAACCGCGACGGAAATCGCAGTTGCCGCGACCGAGATGCGTAATCGCATGATCACGGTCGAAGCCCCGGAAGGTGCGATCGACGTCTGTGGGACTGGCGGCGACGGCAGCCACAGCCTGAATATCTCTACGGCAACATCGCTTGTCGTGGCGGCTTGCGACGTTCCGCTCGCCAAACACGGCAATCGCGCAGCATCGAGCAAATCCGGAGCAGCGGATACACTGGAAGCGCTGGGTCTGGATCTGGGCAAAGCGGCAACCGGCGGAGAGGAATCCCTGCGCGAAATCGGCATCGCTTTTTTCTTTGCTCCCAATCACCATCCGGCGCTGGGGCCGCTGGCCCCCATTCGCAAGGCGCTGGGACGGCGCACCATCTTCAACCTGCTGGGCCCCCTGTGCAACCCTGCCCGGGTGAAGCGGCAGCTGATCGGTGTGGCCTCGCCGGACCTGATTGACAGATATGCCGAAGCGGCCCTGCGCCTGGGCTACGAGCATGCGATGATCGTCTCCGGCGAGGAAGGACTGGACGAAATCAGCATTTCCGGTCCGAGCCAGATCGCCGAAGTGAAGAATGGCGAGATAGTGAAAAGCCGCATATCTCCCGGAGATGCAGGCCTGACTTCCCACCCTGCTGAAGCGATCAAAGGTGGCGACGCGGCTTTCAACGCGGCTGCCCTGAAACACTTGCTGCAGGGCGAACCTTCGGCCTATCGCGATGCAGTCTTGCTCAACAGCGCCGCCGGCCTCATGGTGGCAGGCGAAGCGGACAGCTGGCAGGAGGGCGTCGAGGAAGCCGCCGAGGCGATCGACAAGGGTCTGGCCAATGCCTTGCTCAATTGCTGGATTGCCAATCAGTAATCCCCCGCCCTATGAAGTCCGGAACATGAACAAGCTGACCGAAATCTGTGACGCCAAACGCGAACATGTTGCCCGCCGCAAGACAGAGGTGACGATGGCGGACCTGCACGAGCAGATTGAACAGCAATCGGACTCACGCGGGTTTGCCAAAGCGCTTGAAACTCGCAGCAAATCGGGATTTGCACTGATCGCAGAGATCAAGAAGGCCAGTCCTTCCAAAGGTCTGATCCGCGAGGATTTTTCTCCGCCCGCTCATGCAAGTGCGTATGAAGCGGGGGGAGCGGCCTGTCTGTCCATACTGACCGATGAACCCTATTTTCAGGGCGCGGATGCGTATCTGGTGGCCGCCCGCGCGGCGACGAGCCTGCCCTGCCTGCGCAAGGACTTCATGGTTGATCCCTGGCAGGTCGTCGAATCCCGGGCACTGGGCGCGGATGCGATATTGATCATCATGGCCGCCCTTGATGATCACCAGGCGCAGGAAATTGAAGATGCCGCAATCGGACTGGGCCTTGATGTGCTGGTCGAGGTCCATGACGAGGACGAGCTGGAGCGCGCGTTGCAGCTGAAATCTCCGCTTTTCGGCATAAACAACCGAAATCTGAAGACATTTGAAACGAGTCTGGAACAGACCGAGCGGTTGTCGCAGCTGGTCCCTGATGACCGGATGATGATTTCGGAAAGCGGGATATTCACCCTTGCCGATTGCGAGCGACTGTCCCAATGCGGCGCGCGCAGTTTCCTGGTCGGTGAGTCGCTGATGCGGCAGGCCGACGTCGAAGCCGCCACCCGGCTGCTTTTGACCGGGCACAGGGAAGCGGCATGAGCAAACTGACGCATACAGACAGCGATGGTACAGCCCATATGGTCGATGTATCCGCCAAATCCGAAACGGTGCGCGAAGCCCGTGCGGCGGGGCGGATATCGATGAATCTGGACACACTGGACGCTATAAAGACCAACATGATGCAGAAAGGCGATGTGCTGGCAACAGCGCGCATTGCCGGGATCATGGCGGCAAAGAAGACGCATGATCTGATACCCCTTTGCCATCCTTTGGCCCTCAGTAAAGTGGCGGTCGAATTTACCTTTCTGGATGACGGAATCGCCGTCGAATCCATGGCCCGTCTGACCGGCAAGACCGGTGTCGAAATGGAAGCGCTCACAGCAGCTTCTGTCGCATTGCTCACAATCTATGACATGTCGAAAGCGATGCAGAAGGACATGGTGATCAGCGATATTCGCCTGCTCTCCAAAACCGGTGGCAAATCCGGAGACTGGAGCGCCTGATGGGCGCACTTCTGCCTTTGGAAGACGCCCAGGAAAGGGTTCTTGCGCTCGGCAAAAAATTGCCCCCGGAAACCCTTCCGGTTCAGGAAGCCCTTGGACGATATCTGGCTGAAGACCTCGCGGCTTTGCGCAATCAGCCTGCGGCCGACATGTCGGCCATGGATGGCTATGCCATTCGCTTTGCAGATCGATCGGGGCCCTGGCAACTGATCGGCGAATGCAAGGCGGGCAGTCCGCCCTGTCGTGCGCTCGAACCTGGTGAAACCGCCCGGATCTTCACCGGGGCCCTGATGCCGGACGGCGCGGATACCGTGGTGATGCAGGAAAATGTCGCGGTCGATGGACAAGAGATCCGGCTGACCACCGACCCCTCCCCCGTCAAGGGCCGGCATGTCCGCCATGCCGGTGGGGATTTCGCGCAAGGCGACCGGGTACTGGAAGCAGGGAGCCGACTGGATGCCCGGGGGCTGGGTCAGGCAGTTATCGCCGGGCACGGCACGGTTCAGGTGGGAAATCGTCCAAAAGTCGCCGTCATTTCCACAGGCGACGAACTCGTCCAACCGGGCGAAGCCACGGACTTGCATCAGATTCCCGCCAGCAATGACGTAATGATATCGGCGATGCTCTCCGATCTGCCGGCTGTCAGCCGCAGTCTGAGCCGGATTCCCGATCAGATGGATGCCATCTGCACCGCGCTGGAAAGCGCGCGGGATTGCGATATCATCGTCACCATCGGCGGCGCTTCGGTGGGCGATCATGATCTGGTTTCTCCGGCCTTTGAAAAACTCGGCGGCAAACTTGATTTCTGGAAAATTGCGATGAAACCCGGCAAGCCGCTCATGGCTGGAAAACTGGGCGAAACAACGGTTCTCGCGCTGCCCGGAAATCCCGGATCGGCCTTTGTCACCGCCACCCTGTTCCTGTTGCCGCTGATCCGCCTCTACGCTGGCGCCCGGGACTGTCTTCCCGTCCAGCAACCGGCGATCACAACCACGGATTTGCCAGCAGTGGAAAAACGCGCCCAGTTCCTTCGGGCGCGCGTCGATCAGGGCGGCATTACCGCCTATGACAGCCAGGACAGCGCCAAGCTCTCCGTACTTGCTGCCGCCAACGCCCTGCTCTGCCGCCCCGCCCACGCGCCAGAGCAACCCGCCGGAAGCATTGTGCCCTATATCGCCATATGAGGGGTCCGGCGGAAATCACTTAACGCTTGACTTGCCTCCTTTTGTTTCATAATTGTTCCTTATTCGTTCTAAAGATAAAGGCACGATCATGCTGACCAACAAACAACATGAACTTCTCTGTTTCATCGATGAAAGGCTGAAGGAAACCGGTGTTTCTCCCTCTTTCGAAGAGATGAAGGACGCTTTGGGCCTCAAGTCCAAATCGGGTATTCACCGCTTGATCAGTGCCCTGGAAGAACGGGACTTCATCCGCCGTCTGCCCAACCGGGCCCGTGCGCTGGAGGTGCTGAAGCTGCCTGAAGGCGGGGTGGTCCAATCGGCACCGGCCAATGTGGTCAACATCCCCGAGGCGCGTCCTGCGGCGTCGACGGCGCGAGAACTACCCATTGCCGCCAACGACATCATCGAAATTCCGCTGCACGGCCGGATTGCGGCCGGCGTTCCGATCGAGGCGATGGAAGGCCAGTCCTCGCTCAGCGTACCGGCAGCACTACTGGGATCGGGTGAGCATTATGCACTGGAAGTGTCCGGAGACTCGATGATCGATGCCGGCATACTGGATGGCGACTATGCCCTGATCCAGCGCACCGAAACCGCACGAAACGGAGAAATCGTCGTTGCTCTTGTCCATGACGAAGAAGCGACACTCAAATATCTGTTTCAGGAATCCGGCAAAGTCCGTCTCGACCCGGCCAACCCGGCCTATGAGCCGCAGGTTTACGGACCGGGCGAGGTGCGGATTCAGGGCAAGATGGCGGGACTTCTGCGTCGCTACAACTGACGTCAGGGCGGCACAAAACGCATCCAGACATGATTGCCTGACCGGCCACGCACGGTTTCCACCTGATCGGACACCAGATCGATGGTCAGCCCTCCGGTGCGGGAGAGCAGCCTTCTGTCGGCCTTGATCCAGCGCGGCTGGCAGCTGCGGGGCAGCCGCCGCTCGCTGACCACGATATCCGCGCGGCGACAGGCGGCGGCCAGGGAAATTTCCGGAATATAGTGCCGGCTCCTGAGCGCTACCAGCGTCCATTCGCGTTGGATTCCACCGACCATCCTGGCGACCAATATGGTGCAACTGTCGGCATTGCACCGGGCACCGGGCCAGTCGTCCATTCGTGCAAACGCTTTGGTGACTCCCGCATTTTCGCGGATCATGTCGGAAATGAATTCGCCGCTGCGCGTCCGCAGCATCACCAGACTGTCCGCGTTCGTCCGCAAGGCGAGATGGCGCCCATCGCCGGTGATGTACAGATCTGCTGGCCGGGCAGTCACCATCATCACGGTACCGATGAGCATGGGCACCAGGCCACCATAGCGCCACTTTTCGCGCCACAGCAGCAACCACAAGCCGCCAGCAATCACCAGCGCAAAGCTCAGCCGCGGCACCGTCGGGAACCAGGTTACCGCTCCGGGGCGGGTCGACACAAAATGGGCGAGGCTGATCAGGCCGGCCAGCGCCTTCTCGCACAGCCACCAGACCGGGCCACCCAGACCAAAAAGATCAAGCAACAAGGCCAGCGCCTCGAGCGGCATGATGACGAAAGTTGTCAGCGGGATCGCCACGATATTGGCCAGCGCGCCATATAATCCGGCCTTGTGAAAATGATAGAGAGCGATAGGCATCAGCGCCAGTTCAACGACCAGGCCTGTACAGAAAAGCGACAGAACAATCCGCCGTATCCGCCGCAGATAGTTCTCCTCGCGCGGAGCCAGCCATCGCTGCATCACCGGGTGTTCGTGCAAGGCAATGATGGCCGTGACCGCCGCAAAGCTCAGCTGGAAACTGGGACCCATCAGTGTTTCGGGCCAGAAAACCAGCACGAACAGGGCGCCGGCAGCAACCATGCGGAGGGTGAAGGCGCTTCGCCCCAGCATGAGCGCAGCCAGGACCAGCAACGCCGCGACGCAGGCCCGGATCGTCGGAACCTGTGCGCCGGTCAGCAAGGTGTAGGATATGGCAGCAATCGCCGCGAAGCCCGCCGCAACCAGCGGCAGACGCCAGCGCAGGGCCAGGATCGGCACCAGAGCCAGCGTCTTGAGCACAACCAGATAGAAAGCCCCCACAACAGCGGTTACATGCAGTCCGCTGATCGACAGGAGATGCGCGAGGCCACTGTTGCGCATGGAGTCCGCATCGGCCTCCGATATGGCTCCGCGATCACCGGTTGCCAGCGTCGCGCCGATGGCTCCGGTCCCGTCCGCCATTCGCGACTGTACATGGCGCGAAAGACGCTGGCGATAATCCGAAATCCAGGCCGGTTGCTCAGCGGGCCGAATGATCTCCACCTTGCCCAATACCTGACCTGTTGCGCCCAGACCCTGAAACCAGGCCCGCTGCGCAAAATTATAGGCGCCAGGCAAGGCAGCCATGGCCGGCGGCATCAATCTCGCCCGAAGCGCGATGATCGCACCCGGCTTCATGGCGGCGTCCGCCTGGTCCAGGGGCAGGTTCACGCGCACTTTGGGCGGCAACCTCGGCGATCCGAGAGGGTTCAGCATCAAACGTATCTGGTTGCGGGAGGGGATTTCCTCATAACCGGTTATTTCCCCGTGGAAGCTGGCGATGGCTGGCCCTTCCAGGACGGGCGCGGCAACCATCAGCGATCGTCCCCAGACCAAAAGGCAACCGGCTGCAATCAGCAGAGCTGCCCAGAGCATGGCCCGGGCTGCGCGATATGTCCGGGCGGGCCTGGCGCAGAAAATGATGATGGCCAGGCAGACCGCGACCAGGGCCAGCCACCAGTAGATGCTGGCGGCGAGGAACCAGGCCGCAACCCCGATCCCCAGCGCAACGGGCACCCATAGCGGCAGCTGGTCCCTCTCCCGCTCCAGCTGTTTTTCCAGGCGCTGAAACACAGATGTGACCGGAATGGATTCTGGCAATTGTCGGCGGCTTATCGCCATGCTAAGGGCGCTGCCAGCTAATCGGGCTCTTGCCGTGCTCCGAAACAGGAAGCCCGGAAACAGGCCGGATTTGTCTGAACTGTCCGAATGAACATCCGTTCGCATCCACTCGAATTATCACAGGAACTTTTCAACCGTGAATGTAAACAGCAGCGCACCGGTCGTCACACGCTTCGCCCCGTCTCCCACCGGTTTTTTGCATATCGGGGGCGCACGCACGGCGATGTTCAACTGGCTTTTTGCCCGGCATCATGGCGGCAAGGCGCTGCTGCGGATCGAGGATACCGACAAGGTCCGGTCCACACAGGAGGCGATTGATGCGATTCTCGAAGGCCTCGACTGGCTCGGGCTCGACTGGGATGACGAGCCGGTATTCCAGTCCCGTCGTGCAGAACGCCACGCCGAGGTTGCAAGGGAATTGCTGGCTTCGGGCAATGCCTATAAATGTTTCGCCACGCCGGAAGAACTGGCAGAAATGCGGGAACAGCAGCGCGCCGAGAAAAAGCCGATGCGCTATGACGGGCGCTGGCGTGATCGCGATCCTTCGGAAGCTCCCGAGGGTGCACCTTTCGCCATCCGCCTGAAGACCGAGCAACAGGGCAAGGTCACCATCGCCGATGCGGTTCAGGGTGATGTGTCTGTCCAAAACAGCGAGATCGATGATTTCATCTTGCTCCGCTCGGATGGCACGCCAACTTACATGCTGGCGGTGGTTGTCGACGATCATGACATGGGTGTCACTCATCTGGTCCGCGGCGATGACCATCTCAACAACGCCTTCCGCCAACTCGCCCTGATCCGGGCAATGGGATGGGCAGAACCGGTCTATGCCCATATTCCGCTCATTCACGGAAATGACGGCGCCAAACTATCCAAAAGGCACGGCGCACTGGGCGTTGAAGCCTATCGGGACATGGGCATCATGTCAGATGCGATGTTCAATTATCTGCTTCGGCTCGGCTGGGGGCACGGCGATGACGAGATTATCTCCCGGGCGCAGGCGATCGAGTGGTTCGACCTGGCCGGAGTTGGTAAGTCTCCCTCCCGTTTTGACGCCAAAAAGCTCCAGAATCTCAACGGACAATATATTCGCGAAGCTGATGATTCGGTTCTGGTTGCGCTCACGCGCCCTCTGATTGGGAAGCTAATGGAACGGGATTTGACCGATGCAGAAGGCGAATTGCTGACCCAGGCCATGCCGGTTTTGAAGAGCCGGGCCAAAAACCTCAATGAGCTCGCCGAAAATAGCGTTTTTCTCTACAAAAAACGGCCACTTGGCCTCGACGAGAAGGCCCAAGCTCTGCTAGATGCTGACGCAAGGCATCTGCTTGAATCGATTCATTCTGCCTTGGCCAAGCTTGACGACTGGACACTCGAGGCCACGGAAGACTGTGTAAAAGCGATAGCAGAAGCTGCCGAACTGGGGTTGGGAAAGCTCGCACAACCTATGCGCGCTGCTCTGACGGGAAGTACCAGTTCACCCGGAATTTTTGACGTTCTTGTGCTTTTGGGCAAGCAGGAGTCGCTGGCACGTCTCGAAGATCAAACAAAATAACCTGAGTCATTCAGGAGCAGAAAGGACAATATTGTGGGCAACAATAGCGCAACATTCGGCCTCAACGGCGACAATCACGAATTCCAGGTCATGCAGGGTAGCGAGGGTCCCGATGTCGTCGATATCCGCAAGCTCTATGCGCAAACCGGCGCATTTACCTACGATCCCGGCTTCACCTCGACTGCGAGCTGCGAATCTGAACTGACCTTTATTGATGGCGGCGAAGGCATTTTGCTCCACCGCGGATACTCCATTGAACAGCTGGCCGAGCACAGTACCTTTATGGAAGTGGCCCATTTGCTGCTCCGCGGCGAATTGCCGAACCAGACGGAATATGAGAATTTCACCAACACCATTACCCGGCACACCATGCTGCATGACCAGTTGCGCGGTTTCTATTCCGGGTTCCGCCGGGACGCCCATCCGATGGCAATCATGTGCGGTGTCGTTGGCGCGCTTTCCGCATTCTATCACGACAGCACCGACATCAACGATCCCCAGCAGCGGATGATCGCCAGCCACCGGCTGATCGCAAAAATGCCGACCATTGCGGCCATGGCCTACAAATATGCCGTTGGTCAGCCCTTCCTCTATCCGGATAACCGCCTGTCCTATACCGGCAACTTCCTGCGCATGACGTTCGGCGTCCCGGCAGAAGACTATGAAGTAGATCCTGTCATTGAAAAAGCCATGGATCGGATCTTCATCCTGCATGCCGATCACGAGCAGAATGCCTCGACGTCAACGGTTCGCCTGGCCGGGTCTTCCGGAGCGAATCCTTTTGCCTGTATCGCTGCCGGCATCGCCTGCCTCTGGGGCCCTGCCCATGGCGGAGCAAACGAAGCCGCGCTCAACATGCTCCACGAAATCGGTCATCCGGATCGCATTCCCGAATATATCGAGCGTGCGAAGGACAAGAATGACCCATTCCGCCTGATGGGCTTTGGTCACCGGGTGTACAAGAATTACGATCCCCGGGCGTCGGTCATGCAGAAAACCGTGCGCGAGGTATTTGCGGCACTGAAGGTCAATGACCCGGTCTTTGACGTGGCGCTGCAGCTCGAGGAAATGGCGCTCAACGATCCTTATTTCATCGAGAAGAAACTGTTCCCGAATGTCGATTTCTATTCCGGCATCATCCTCTCGGCCATCGGCTTCCCGACATCGATGTTCACGGCCCTGTTTGCCCTGGCCCGTACCGTTGGCTGGGTCGCACAGTGGAACGAGATGATTTCCGATCCCGGTCAGCGCATCGGTCGTCCGCGTCAGCTCTATACCGGACCCAAGCACCGCGAATATGTGGCGATCGGTGACCGCTAGATCGCGTTCAACATCTTGCAAATTCAGAAAGGGGAGCGCAGGACGCTCCCTTTTTATTTCTGCCGGGCAGGCAGCGTCAGGGTGAAGGTGGTGCCCTTGCCGACCTGGCTCTCGACGGTGAGACTGCCGTCCATGGCTTCTGCCAGTCGCCGCGAAATGAACAGCCCCAGGCCGCTTCCGCCATCTCCGGAACGGCCCAGTCGCTCAAATTTCTCAAAGATCTTTGCCTGATCTTCCGGCGCAATGCCGTCGCCTTGATCGGTAACCAGTAGGGAGATCGTATCTGCGTCCTGCCGAACCTGCATCTTGATCACCGAACCGTCAGGTGAATAGCGAATGGCATTGCCAACGAGGTTCACGAGGATTTGTAAAACCCGCCGGAATTCGCCCTTTGCAGGTGCTTCCCGTTCTTCGGGCGGAACATCGATACGGATCTGGTGATCGGCAGATTTGACTGCCAGCAGCCCCGCCGTGCGATGGGCCAGATCAACCAGATCGATATCATCGGCCGCGACCGTGAAGTTCGCCTTTTCGATGGCTTCCAGATCCGAAAGATCATCAACAAGCGACAGCAGATGACGTCCCGCTGCGGCGATATCGTTCGCATAGTCCGAATAATTCCCGCGCAATGGCCCGACCAGCTGATTGCTGATCGTTTCCGCATTGGCGATAATCTTGTCGAGCGGTTGGCGCAGAGCCGGGGCCAGTTGCTGGCCGAACAGGGAATCTCCAATCAGTCCTGCCCGGTCCTTTGCACCATCTGCTGCTTCTGCCTCCGTGGCTGCTTCACGTTCCAGCGAGAACTGATATCCCGAAAAGATTCCGCCGCCGTCAATTAACGGCTGTCCACTGAATGCATATTTCTCCGACGCTTGCCCCGTGCGCTGCATCAACTGATTGCGTATCGGTTGCCGCTCTTCAATGGCATCCGCGACACCGGTTCCCTGTCCGCCGGGCAGCGTTTCGAAACACTCCCACAGCATCTGACCGACCATCCCGGCAGCGATCTCGGGTCTCCCCGGCAAAAATATCGACATGATCCGCAGGGAGGCATCTGTCCGCACCGAGCCGCGACCGTTGAGCCGGTCCAGATCACGCTGGCGTTGCAACGAGAACGAGTCCTCCGCTGGCGCTTCACTTTCCTGCCATTCCGTAATCTCGATCCCGACGCTGCCCGGTCCGTTCATTCCGGGAATTCGGGTTTTGACCCACATCTCGATGGTCGACTCTTCATTGGCTGCAACAGCCGAACGGGACAGATTCATCCCCAGTCTTTTGCTCAGACGAACAAGATCGGCCAATTGCGGAATGGCCAGTTGTCCCCCGTCAATGCCCCCGCATTGCCGGTTCAGACGAATTAATGGAGCGTCCGCCGAAAGAAGGCGCCCGTCAGCTCCCAGCTCCGCCCGGACCGGTTCCGCAAGGTTGCCTTTTGCGGTCATCGATCCGTTTGTCCTGAAATCGGGATATCAAGGGCATGTTTGGCAGCCTGATAGGCCGGATCCAGAGTCCAGGACTGCAACAGGTGCCGGGCATCCTGTGCGTCAATCTCCTGATAACTTGCAGCCGTCAGGGATTCTCCGTTACCGTCGAGGGATGCATGAATTGACAAAGCTGACTGCGGTTCGATCCCAAGCGCCTTCAGTGTGACAATGAGACGAGCCATGCGCTCTTCAGCAGTAAAAGTGTACACCTGACCGGCATTCAACCGCGCCATGCTGGCCAGTCTGGCCACGAACAACTCCACACCGTCCAGCAGAGGATGGGGACTCTGTATGGCGGGATCATCGCTGGCATTCAGCAACTGGGCGAGCCGTTCGGCGCATCTTGCTGCAGACTGACCTTCATCATGCTCTGCCAGTATCTTGCGGCTCGCCGCGATAAGCTGACTTTCACCCGATCCGGACAGTTTCGCCAACGCCGCACTGATCGGCCAGATCAGGCCATGGAGAATTTCTGCCGGCAAACTTTCCCGCGTCGCCAGGACGGTATCGGAGGTGGTGCCCTCCCTGCCCTGTGCGACAAGAAATTGCATCGCGGCCTCGGCGATCGGCTTGTTGTCATGATCAAGATACCGCGTCAGAATGCTTTCGAGTTCCGACCGGGAAATTTTCTGGACAAGGCGCGACGACAGCTCGACTTTCTGCGCCTGGATGAAGACATATTTCAGCAGCTGCCGGTTTTCGAGTGCGCCTGCCTGCTCGAGCAGCTGGTAGCTATGAACCCGATCGCTTCCTGCAATTGCTGCCAGGGTTTCATCAGCAGCCTCGAAATGCTCGATTGCAGTCTTGCAGACTTCCTTTTCGACATGGCTGACGACCGATTGCAGAAACTGTCGGCTGAACGACAGCATGCGATCGGAAAAGCGCACGTCTGACCGCGGCGAAAGCGCCGCCGAAAGATCGTCAGCCACGGAAACGCTGGAACGCGCGGCATTTGCTGCACGTTGCAGAAGCTCCCTGCCATATTGCGGCCTGTTCTGAGAATCCCGGTCTGCCATAGCTTTGGCCATAGGTTAATGTGGTTAATATCCTGCTAAGCTCAAGTGGCGCGCGAAGCTGGAAACCACTGATAAATCAGGGTTTTGCAGATTTGGAAATAGCCCAGCCTGCCAAAAATGCCGAACCAAGCGTCAATCCGGCATATATTCCGGAAAATATTTGCCCGAAAACGGCGCCTGCCAGGATGATTATGAGTATCAACGCCAGGTCAGGACGCAGAACATCAAACCGGGGCCATTTCGGCAAAAGCTTCAGCACGACAAGATTCAGCATCAGGGCCAGGATGATGACGGAATTGGGGACCAGGGCATTGGGATCCGAGAGCCTGACCGTCAGGATGAGAAGGACTGCCGGAACCGCGACCAGTCCCAGTCGTCCCAGGTCCGCCCCGCGATGCCGTCCGACAGACATTAATTCCATGGCCTCCAGTTGCTTCATCACGACCTGCCCGGCAATCAGCAGGCACAAGGCCGGAATAGCCCACTCAAACCAGGCCGTAATGGCAGCAAAAAACCCCAGCAATATTGTTGCAATGCCCAGATATTGGCCTGAATTTGGAACAGCTTCGAGTTTGCGGGTCGTCCACATGGCGAGCGGCCAGGTAGCAAATCGCTCGACGAAATTGCGAGGTGTTCCTGACTGGTCGCGCAGCTGGAACGTGACATAATTCTCAATCGCTCCCGCATCATCCAGCGCGAACAACTGACCATTCTCAACATCACTTTCGGAGATCACTTCCCGGTGACATTCCGCCTGCACCGCTGTCCTCAGAAGCGCAGATCCAAAATCCCAGTCATCGGGAATTTCCTGCATTTCCCTGAGCCGCGACGTCTTCAATAGCGCAACGCCAAGCCAGCGATGTTCCAGATCAACACGTTCAAATGCGGCGAACCTGTCGGAATTTTCGGTTACCAGGATCATTTCCGATGGATTGCCCGCCAGAACCCCGGACATGTCTCCCGATGGCAGAATGCCATCCCCGAGGAAAAGCATGTCACCCTCATCACCTGCTATTTCCGCAATATCCTTTCCGTTGCGGACAATCTGTATGTCATCGCCATTTTGCTGCAGCATGTCGACATGCTGCAGCAGGGCGCCAGGCATATTGTCACTGAGCAATAGGATTTTCTCGGCACCGAAGGATTTTGCGAGACGAATTTGATGGTCGACAATCTTGTCATCGAACAGGGAATGCAAACCAATCGGCCCGTTTCCTTCGCTGTTGTTCTGAAGCAGGGAAATCAGTGCCAGTTTCACAAATATGGTCCGCCGAAAGGAATGATCATGCTGATCAGTCCATAGAATGCCCTAATGGCTCATGCAAAGCTTATCGCCTCTCCCAGGCATCCCTATAAGGCGCGGTTCACGATGTGATCTGGTTGTGGAAGGAAGCGGGGGAGACCGCTGCTAGCTGCGATCGGCCTGATCAGTCGCGATCGCGTTCTCAAGCTTCCGCAAAATGACCGGATCACCCGGAGCGGAGCGGGAGGCCTCTTCTGCCAGGGCGATTACATCCGTTGCACCAAAACTGGCAGCAAGCCCCTTGAGCCGCCATGCAGCATAATGCCAGTTGGCATCACAACGGGCGCGGCGCAGCAAATCAACCTGCCGCTCGGCACTTTCCAGAAATGCGCCTCGCAATTCCGCAATCAGCGACTCATCGTCGCCGACGGCCGCCGCGAGGGCCGCATCCAGAGCTCCATAATCAAATGACATGCCCGAGGTTTAGGATGTGGTGGTTAACTTAAGGTTTCTCTCTGTAAAAAATATGGTAAACAGGAACCATGACAGGTGGATCAAAAATCGTGGAAATCCGGGATGATCAGGAGGGCGATCCTCATGATCATGTCGAGTATGAAAACTCTGACGACAAGTCAGCAGCCGAAAAGGATTCCGCAGCGGAAGAATTTTCTGTTGAAAACAAGGATGATGAGACGTCATCTGAAGAAAGCGAATGGTCGCATTATGCCGATGACATAGCGGATGATTCGTCCGGCAAGGGCTATCTCGCTCCGGCATTGCTCGGCATCGCGATAGCGGCATGGACCGGCTTTTTCGCCTGGGCGAATCAGGACATTTTTGTGACTTTGCCGACTCCGAAGGCCGGGATCGAGCTGATTTCCGACTGGTCTTTGCCGATAATATTGTTCGCGCTGACCTACCTCTTGTTCATGCGAAACAGCACACGCGAAGCAAAACGCTTTACCGACGTCTCTTCTTCTCTGCGGTTGGAATCGGAACAATTGCAGACCCGGTTGAAGTCCGTGAACAATGAATTGTCGATGGCGCGGGAATTTCTCGCCGGAGAGACCCGGGAACTCGCCGCGCTTGGCAGCCAGTCCACCGAGAAGCTGACCACAGCAGCTGACAGTATCAAAGCAGTGCTGAGCGACGGTCTGCGCAAAATGACCAAACTGGATGAGGTTGGTGCGGCGGCTTACCAGAATCTGGAGCAGCTGCGCGAGCATCTGCCAGTGGTCATCAATACCGCCAAGGATGTGACCAACCAGATTGGCAATTCTGGTCGCTCTGCCCAGGCCGAGATGGCCCGGATGATCACGACGCTGGAACGTGTCGGTGAAGTGGGCACGAACGCCAAGCAAAGCCTTGACCAGCTTAACGAAAAGTCTGCGGAAGCACTGCAGGGACTGGCGAGTACGGCAGAAGACATTCAGGAAAATTTTGCCCGGCAGCTGCAGGAAACAGAGACCGGATCGAGCAAGATTGCCGGCGATCTCAAGAACTCCGCTGACGAGGTGATCCAGGCGCTTCACAAGGCGCAGGAAGAGCTAGCCAGCGAAACGTCACGGTCATCACAGGCCATTCGTGCGGATATGACAGCGATCGAGGATTCCCTGCGTGCTGTCAGCACGGCAGCGGATGAGGAAGACACCCGGCTCAAGGAACTGGTGGCGGAACTGGACCGCAATGTCCTCGATATATCGGAGAAAGTGGCCCAGCTGGATAATGAGGGCGGCGAGAAAACCGCCAAACTGGCCTTTGCAATGAACGCGTTGCGGCAGAATAATGACAATCTGCAGCAATCCCTCAACAAGGGCTATGGCGTCGCTGATGGCATGATTGAGAAGATCGAGAAGCTGCTCATTGCGCTGGACAGCGGTGCCCGGGAAATGGATGAAACACTGCCGGCGGCCTTTGACCGCATGAATGAAAAATCGGACAAGAGCATCTTCCTGTTCGACCGCATGACCCAGGAAGCCACCAAGATTACCCAGCAAACGGATGCGCTTTCGGCCAAGATCGAACGGGCCGACGGAGCGATTGAGGCGCAGAGCAGCAAGCTGCAGGCACTGCGGGAAGCGGGCAATGAGTCAATGGAAGACGTGCTGGCGAAGATCGACACCATGTCGGCATCGCTGCGGGAAATCCGGGACGAGAATGAATCTCTGGCAGAAAGTGCCGGCGAGAAATTGATCAGCGCCCTGCTCCGCGTCAAGGAAACCGCCAATCAGGCGTCCGAATTCTCCCGCCATGCGCTGGAAAACTCGATCATGGGTTCCACCGACCAGTTTGAAAAGGTCAGCGAAGAGGCGCTGAACCGGATCATTGACGAGAAAATTGCCTCCATTGCGCCGAAACTGGAATCCGCTGTGTCCAGCGCCGTTGCAACGACCCAGTCAACCGCCGGTCACCTCACCGAGCAGCTGACCGCCATTGAGGACATGACGACGAATCTCGAACAACGCATCCTCTTTGCCAAGGAAAAGGCCGAACAGAGCAGCGAAGAGAATTTCACGCGGCGTGTGGCGCTTCTGACAGAGTCCCTCAATTCCACAGCGATCGACATTACCAAGCTGATGTCCAATGAAGTCACGGATACCCAATGGGCCGCCTATCTGAAAGGTGATCGCGGGATATTCTCGCGCCGGGCCGTGCGTTTGCTGGACTCCGGAGAGGTCCGCGAGATTCTGGCAGAATATGAGGGCAATTCCGAATTCCGCGAGCATGTGAACCGCTATATCCATGACTTTGAAGCCATGCTCCGCGGTGTCCTGGCCACGCGCGACGGCAGTGCGATCAGCGTGACCCTACTCTCGTCGGATATCGGCAAGCTCTATGTGGCTCTGGCCCAGGCGATTGAGCGCCTGCGCAGCTAGGGCTTATTGCAACCGCTCACGGCTGTCGAAAAAGTCGATATCATCGATGGTCAGCCATTCGTTGACATAGTTGAAGTAGAACAGGGCAAAGGCCAGCGTCGCCAGAACTGTCGTCCACAATATGACCCGCAGCGGCCGGAAGTTGACCGGTGCACCGTCCGCCTGCCCTTCCACCATCTCGACATTCGCTTCATGATGATTGCGGATCCCGATCGGCAGGATGATAAAGGCCGATATCACCCAGAACAGCACATAGATGGCAATGATGGACGTCCATTCCATTTGATCAGGTCTCCACTACGAGGACTTTGACAACCGGTTTCTTCCCGGTCCATTCCGTCGCCGACCGGCGCACCAATAGCCGCAATTCTTCCGAAAATCGCTCCAGATCTCCGACGGGTTTGACAAATTTGCTCTGTATGTCTTCCCCGATTTCATCGAGAAATTCTTCTTCATCTTGCTCCAGCGGAACACCCGCAAGCCGCAGGACCGGATCTCCGGCCAGTTTGCCATCTCCATCCAGAGCCACAGCGACGGATATCAAACCATTATAGCCGATTTTGCGCCGCTCATTCAGTGTTCTACCGTCGGCCGGGATCATCACATCTCCGTCGAGAACCAGTCGTCCGGTCCGTTCCTGACCGATGACTTCCGGCTTCCCGGGTGCCAGGCGGACAATGTCGCCATTTTGCTGAAACACCGTATGCGCAATGCCATGTGCGCGACCAAAACGCGCCTGCTCCTTCATATGCCGGATTTCCCCATGCACGGGCACCAGGATGTCGGGCCGGATCCAGTCATACATTTTGGCCAGTTCGGGGCGTCCGGGGTGGCCGGACACATGGATATGCTCCTGGCGGTCGGTAATCATCACCACATCTTTGGCCGCAAGCTGATTCTGAATGCGTCCGATTGCAATTTCGTTGCCTGGAATCTGCTTGGACGAGAACAGTACATGATCGCCTGCGGTCAGCTTGATCTTGTGGCTGTCGCCGGCAATCCGCCCGAGCGCGGCCCGGGTCTCGCCTTGCCCGCCGGTCGCCACAATCATCACCTTGTCACGTGGCAGGTTCATCGCTTCCTCGAAATCGACCACCGGCGGAAAGTCTTTCAAATAGCCGGTTTCCCGAGAGTTTTCGATGATCCGGTCCAGCGAACGACCGGCAACACATAATGTCCGGCCCGTCGCCTTTGCCACTTCTCCCAGTGTTTGCAGGCGCGCCGCATTGGAGGCAAATGTGGTGATCAGCACACGGGTGTCGATTTCCTCCACGACGCGCGCAAGATTGCGAAACACATCCCCTTCCGATCCGGAGGGATCATTGTTGAAGACATTGGTCGAATCGCAAATCATCGCGAGGACGCCCTCGTCCCCGACTGCAGTCAATTCTTCCGGCGTGGCGGGAATTCCGAGCAAAGGCTCATCATCCAGTTTCCAGTCGCCGGTATGGAAGATGTTTCCGTGCGGCGTGGAAATCAGGAGGGCATTCCCTTCGGCTATGCTGTGCGCAATCGGCAGATAGCGGAAGCCGAACGGGCCGAGCTCAAAGCTGCCTTCATTGGGAATGATGTTGAGTTCGACATCATGTTCCAGACCCGCCTCTTCGAGCTTGCGCCGGATCAGACCGGCGGTAAATGGCGTGGCATAGAGCGGCACGTCGAGATCCCCGGCCAGATAGGGAATCGCTCCGATATGATCCTCATGCCCGTGAGTCAGCACGATCCCAAGCAGATCGTCACTGCGCTTCTCAATGAATTCCAGATCGGGCAGCACCAGATCGATGCCCGGATAACCCGGATCAGCGAACGTCATGCCGAGATCCACCATGACCCATTTGCCATCGCAGCCATAAAGATTGACGTTCATGCCAATCTCCGCTGACCCGCCCAGAGCCAAGAAAAGAAGTTCACTGTCAGATTTTGTCATGAAGCTTTGGTTGCTCGCTGGTAGAGGATCAGGAGACCCTGGAGTGTCAGATCGGATTCCAGAATGTCAAAGGCATCCGTATGCTGATCAAAAAGAATGGACAGTCCGCCAGTGGCAATCACTTTGGTCGGTCGGCCGATCTGTTGTTTGGTGCGTTCCACCAGCCCTTCGATCATGGCAACATAACCCCAGAAAATGCCGATCAGCATCTGGCTTTCAGTGGTCGTGCCGATCACGCTGGTATCTTCGGGTGCCTCCAGAGCAATTCTGGGCAATTGAGCAGTCTTGCCGACCAGCGCATCGAGAGACAGGTTGATGCCTGGCGCAATCACGCCGCCTTTATAGGCCCCGTCATAGTCGGCGACGTCAAATGTCGTGGCCGTACCAAAATCGATGATGACGATGTCCTGCTTGTATTTCTCGTGCGCGGCAATCACGTTGAGGACGCGGTCAGCGCCCACTGTATCCGGTTGCGCCACATCGAGAGCCACGCCCCAAGCGGCATCGCCACGGCCTGCGACCAGTGGCGTCACGCCGAAATATTTTTCCGACAATACGGAAAGGTTGTGCAGCGCCCGGGGGACCACAGTCCCAATGATCACGGCATCGATATCCGTCAACGCAAGATTTTCCAGTTCCAGCAATTGGCGCAGCCAGACGACATATTCGTCCGCTGTACGCCGGGCATCAGTCGCGATCCGCCAGCGCGCCCGGATCTCGTCACCGTCAAACAGTGCGAACACGACATTCGTATTTCCAGCATCTATCGCCAGCAACATGGGCGGACCTTTCCTTTAACCGATTTCCACATCACCGGCATGTATCTCGATAAGCGTTCCGTCAGGCTTTCTCAAGCGCAGCGCACCTTCGTCACTTAGCCCCGCATAGCTGCCGATTAGCGAATTGCTGCTGTGTTTGTTGATGGTCAGCATTGTCCCTTCGGCATGCGCCCGTTTCCGCCATTCCTGCAATACCGGCAAAAGGCCATCTCGCCGCCATAGGGATAACCATTGGGCAAAAGAGGCAGCGATTTCCTGGAGAAGCGTTTCGGCAGAGAGTTCGGGATCCGCGCCCTCGTCGAGGAGACTCGTCACCTGTCGATCTTGTACTTCCGGCGTCACCGAGACATTGACACCGGTCCCGACAATGACATGGTCCCCGCAGCGCTCGAGCAAGATACCGCAAATCTTGGCTCCACCCACCAGAATATCATTGGGCCATTTCAGTTTGATCGAACCCGGTTCAATATGTGCGGCGATGCCGTCACTAACAGCCAGTGCCGTGACGAAGGACAGGGTTGAAGGAGAAGGATCCGTATCCCGACAATCGACGACTGTACTGCAATAGAGATTGCCCACCGGGCTTTCCCATGCTCGGCCCAGACGCCCTTTGCCACCGGATTGCCGCTCGGCGCGCAGCCACAGGCCTTCCGTGAGCGAAGGATCCTTTTGCTGCACGCGGGATTTCAGATCCGCATTGGTGGACCCGGTTTCTGCGACCGTTTCAATCCGGATGGTCAGAACAGGACCCTGGCCGCAGCCGATGTCACGGGTGCCAGCGCCGGAATGGCCAGATAACCCAGCGGAGAAACAGCGACAGCCATCAGCGCGATCAGCCCGTTCTCGGTCTTGTTGCCGGTTGCTACGATCTCATTGGCAGGCTCATCGAAATAGATGATCTTCACAACCTTGATATAGTAAAACGCGCCAATGACCGAAGCTGCGATGCCAATTACGGCGAGCGGCAACATGCCAGCAGCCACGGCCGCATCAAACACCAGGAACTTACCCCAGAAACCGAACAATGGCGGAATACCGGCCAGAGAGAACATGAACACTGCAAATGCCGCCGCGAGTCCAGGACGGGTTTGTGACAGACCGGCGAGACTGGACAGGCTTTCCAGCGGTTTGCCATCCTTGTCGCGCATCTCCATCACGCAGATGAAGCTGCCGAGCGTCATCAGGACATAGATGACGAGATAGAAAAGCATCGCCGAGACGCCTTGTGCCGTACCGGCTGCGAGGCCGATCAGCAGGAAGCCGACATTGTTGATCGAGCTATAGGCCAGCAGTCGCTTGATGTTCTGCTGTCCGATTGCCGCCACTGCGCCGAGGACAATGGAAGCCAGTGCGACAAAGACGATGATCTGCTGCCAGGTGGATGTCTGACCGCCAAATGCGTCGATGATCACCCGGACGGTCAGTGCAATCGCGGCAACCTTGGGCGCACTGGCAAAGAAAGCCGTAACCGGCGTCGGCGCACCTTCGTAGACATCGGGTGTCCACATGTGGAACGGCACCGCGCTGATTTTGAAGGCCAGGCCGGCGAGAACCAGCACCACACCGATCAGCGGGCCGGTGGACAGATCTCCGGTCAGCGTGTCGCCAATAACCGAGAAGCTGGTCGATCCGGCAAATCCGTAAACCAGCGAGATCCCGAACAGAAGCATGCCGCTGGCCAGCGCGCCGAGCACAAAATACTTCAGCCCCGCTTCTGCCGAACGTTCGTCATTGCGAATGAAACTGGCCAGCACATAGGCCGACAGGCTGTTGAGTTCGAGACCGACATAGAGTGTCAGCATGTCGGCGGCCGACACCATCATCCCCATGCCAATCGCAGCGAAGATGATCAAAACCGGATATTCGGGTCGATATTCACCGCCGGCGTTGAAAAAACGTGGTGCAACCATCAGCGACACAATCGCAGCGAAATAGATCAAAAGCTTCGCAAAACTGCCAAAAGCATCCATGCGGTAGAGACCGCCAAAGGCATCACCGCCAAATTCGTAGGACGGGTTTGTGAGAAACACGAGCGCCATCAACGAAGAACCTGCCAGCGCCAATATGGAAAGCAGCGTCACGATATTTGCCGACTTGACACCACCATAAGCGGCCACCAGCAGAAGCAACAGACTGCTGACCGTCAGAATGATCTCCGGCATCGTGAAAATCAGGGAAATTGTATAATCCATCAGTGCGATTCCCCGTCAGCGCTTGAGAGTTTTTGTTCCGTGACCGCCTCGGCGCTGCCCATTTTCAGATGCGCGTCACCTTCCGGCGCAGCCCGGTCGATACGGGCCACCAGTGTTCCGACATCTCCGCGGATCGGAGCGAGGAAGCTTTCGGGATAGACACCCATCCACATCACCGCCGCCGCGATCGGGGCCAGCAGGGCCATTTCGCGTTTCGACAGGTCCGGCATGGCCTTGACATCTTCATGCACCAGTTCGCCAAAAGCGACCCGGCGATAAAGATAGAGCATGTAGCCGGCGCCGAGAATGATGCCCGTGGTTGCGACCAAAGTGACCCAGCTGTTGACCTTGTACAGGCCGACCAGCGACAGGAATTCACCGACAAAGCCACTGGTTCCGGGCAGTCCGACCGATGCCATGGTGAACAGCATGAACAGCAGCGCATATTTCGGCATGTTGATTGACAGGCCGCCATAGCGGGAGATTTCACGGGTGTGCAGCCGGTCGTAGATCACGCCAACGCACAGGAAGAGCGCGCCAGAGACCAGTCCGTGGCTGAGCATCACAATGATCGCGCCTTCGATACCTTGCCGGTTGAACGCGAACAGCCCCAGCGTCACGATTGCCATATGGGCAACTGAAGAATAAGCGATCAGCTTCTTCATGTCCTGCTGCACCAGCGCCACCAGCGATGTGTAGACAACCGCCACCATTGAAAGGACAAAGATCAGCCAGATGAACTGCTCGGAAGCCTCCGGGAACATCGGGATCGAGAAACGCAAGAAGCCGTAGCCGCCCATTTTCAAGAGCACACCCGCAAGGATAACAGATCCTGCCGTCGGTGCCTGAACATGGGCATCCGGCAGCCAGGTATGGACCGGCCACATCGGCATTTTCACCGCGAAACTGGCGAAGAAGGCCAGCCACAGCCAGGTCTGGGCGGCCGGGTCAAAGTCGTAATTGAGCAATGTCGGGATATCCGAAGTCCCGGCTTCCTGCACCATCCACAGCATTGCAATCAGCATCACAACCGATCCGAGCAGCGTGTAGAGGAAGAATTTGTAGCTCGCATAAATCCGGTTTGCACCGCCCCAAATGCCAATGATCAGATACATCGGGATCAGTCCGGCCTCGAACAGGATGTAGAACAGGAACAGATCCTGCGCCGCAAAGACGCCGATCATCAGCACTTCCATGAACAGGAAGGCGGACATATATTCGCCAACCCGCTCCTGGATCGCTTCCCAGCTGGCACCGATGCAGATCGGCATCAGGAAAACGGTCAGCATGATCAGCATCATCGAAATGCCGTCGATACCCAGCGCCCAGGCGAAATTGCCGAACAGCTCGGCGCGTTCGACATATTGCCATTGCGGACCGCCAATATCGTAATTGATCCACAGCACGACGCCGAGGACAAACAGCGCCAAAGTGGTTGCCAGAGCGAGCAGCCTTGCCGCCTGTGCATTGAGGAACAGGCAGATGATCGCCGCCAGCATCGGCAGGCCCATCATCAGCGACAGGATCGGGAAATCAAGCTGGTTCATGCGCCGGCTCCCCGAACAATAATCCATGTCGCGGCGGCAGCCAGTCCGAGCAGCATGACAAGGGCATAGGTATAGAGGAAACCGCTCTGGAAGCGTTTGGCCACGCCAGAGCCGGTTGCGACGAGGCCGGCCACGCCATTGGGACCAAACCGGTCAATCGTGCCCTCATCACCCCTCTTCCAGAATATCCAGCCAAACCAGAAGGCAGGACGAACAAAGATCAGGTCATAAAGTTCGTCGAAATACCACTTGTTGAAGAAGAACTTGTACAAGGGTTCGAAGGTCGCCGCGAGACGGGCCGGACGGTCCTGCCCCCGGAAGTACATCAGGAAGGCAACGCCCAAGCCGGTCAGCATGGCCACGGTAGAAGCCAGCTTGACCCAGAGTGGCACCTCACGGGCCGCCTCCATCAGACCGACATTAAAGGCAATGCTGTCGCCCCAGAAGGCAGCGCCTTCGACCGCTCCGGTGAAGGGATAGTAGTAGAGGAAACCGGCAAACACCGCGCCAATGGAAAGTAATCCCAGCGGGATCAGCATGCTGGGCGGACTTTCATGCGGATGATAGCCACCGGTTTGGTCTTCGCCCGCCTCTTCCGGTGTCTTGTGGACGCTGTGCTGGATATGCTCCGACTGGATCCAGCGCGGCGTGCCCCAGAAGGTCAGGAACATCAGACGCCAGCTGTAGAAGCTGGTCAGCAGGGCGGCGAGAACACCGATGAAGAAAGCGAACTGGCCGGTTGCCGTACCGCTGGCAAAGGCGCTTTCGATGATCATGTCCTTGGAATAGAAACCGGCAAAGCCAAAGACCCCCAATATGCCCACCCCGGTAATCGCCAGCGTACCGGCCATCATTGCCCAGAAGGTCAGCGGGATCTGTTTTCTGAGGCCGCCATAATAGCGCATGTCCTGCTCGTGATGCATCGCATGAATGACCGAGCCGGCTCCCAGGAACAGCAGTGCCTTGAAGAAGGCATGCGTGAACAGGTGGAACATTGCCGGGCCATAAGCGCCGACGCCGGCAGCAAAGAACATGTAGCCGAGCTGCGAGCAGGTCGAATAGGCGATGACCCGCTTGATATCATTCTGCACAAGGCCAACGGTTGCCGCAAAAATGGCCGTGCAGGCACCGACAATGGTGACCACGGCCAGCGCGACCTCGCTGGTTTCAAACATTGGCGACAGACGGCAGACCATGAAAACACCGGCAGTGACCATGGTGGCCGCGTGGATCAGCGCCGACACGGGTGTCGGACCTTCCATCGCATCTGGGAGCCATGTGTGCAGCCCGAGCTGTGCCGACTTGCCCATCGCCCCGATGAACAAAAGCAGGCAGAGGATGGTCATCGTATCCCAGCGCATGCCGGCAAAGGTGATGGTCGAGCCGGCCATGCCGGGCGCGGCTTCGAGAATTTCGGGAATGGACACCGTACCGAATACCAGGAATGTGCCGAATATGCCCAGCATGAAGCCGAGATCGCCGACCCGGTTGACAACAAATGCCTTGATCGCCGCCGCATTGGCGGTGGGTTTCTTGAACCAGAAACCGATCAGCAGATAGGAAGCCAGCCCCACGCCTTCCCAGCCAAAGAACATCTGCACCAGATTATCCGCCGTGACGAGCATCAGCATGGCGAAGGTGAAGAGCGACAGATAGGCGAAAAACCGCGGTTGATCGGGGTCTTCGTCCATATACCCCCAGCTGTAGAGATGCACGAGCGCCGATACGGTGGTCACCACGACCAGCATGACGGCAGTCAAGGTATCGACCCGCAGCGCCCAGGAGAAATCCAGATCCCCGGATTGGACCCAGGTCAGCACAGGAACGACCTGTTCAACCGCATTACCACTCACGAAGCTGAGGAATATCGGCCAGCTCAGGGCACAGGAGATGAACAGGGCGCCGGTGGTCACCAGTTTCGCCGGCACATTGCCGATGATCCGGTTGCCAAAACCTGCGACAATTGCTGCCAGAAGAGGCAGGAAAACGATAAGCTGGATCGACAAGTCCCTAACCCTTCATCCGGTTGACATCATCGACGGCAATCGTGCCGCGCTGACGGAAATAAATGACAAGAATGGCCAGACCGATCGCCGCCTCACCAGCTGCGACGGTCAGAACAAACATGGCGAAGACCTGCCCCGTCATGTCCCCAAGAAATGCGCTGAATGCCACCAGGTTCAGGTTGACGGCCAGCAGGATCAGCTCGATCGCCATCAGAATGATGATGACATTTTTCCGGTTCAGGAAAATGCCGAGCATGCCCAGTACGAAGAGAATGGAACTGACGACGAGATAATGTTCGATGCCGATCACAGTTCGACCCCCTTGCCGATTTCCGGCTGTACATTGCGAATGGCTTCCTCGGGCCGGCGAGAGACCTGGGCACCGATATTCTGCTTGCGGACGCCGCCGCGCTGACGATGGGTCAGGACGATGGCGCCGACCATGGCGACCAGCAGCACCATGCCCGCGGCCTCAAACAGGAAGATATATTTGGAATAGAGCAAGGCCCCCAGCGCCTCGATATTCGAAGGGCCGCCCGCTGGCAGACCGACGGCGGCATCGGCATTGCCGGTGCCGACAGAGCTCCAGGCGCCGATGCCGATGATGATCTCGGCCAGCAGAACCACCGCCAGAACCAGACCCAGCGGCAGGTTTTTCATGAACCCGGCCCGCAATTCGGCGAAATCGATATCCAGCATCATCACCACGAACAGGAACAGCACCGCCACCGCGCCGACATAGACAATTACCAGCAAGGCGGCGATAAACTCGGCCCCCACCAGAACCATCAGGCCGGCAGCATTGAAAAAGGCGAGAATCAGCCAAAGGACGCTATGCACCGGATTGCGCGCGAAGATGCAAAACGCTCCGCTGGCAATCACGATGGATGCAAAAAGATAAAAAGCAAAAACCTGCATGTTCGTTGTCTTTTAACCCCCGTCCGGTCCTGCCAGCGCCTTAACGATAGGGCGCATCGGCGGCAAGGTTTGCCGCGATCGCCCGCTCCCATTTGTCGCCGTTTTCCAGCAACTTCGATTTGTCGTAGATCAGTTCTTCCCGCGTCTCGGTCGAATATTCGAAATTCGGCCCCTCGACAATCGCATCCACCGGGCAGGCTTCCTGACAGAAACCGCAATAGATGCACTTGGTCATGTCGATATCATAACGCGTCGTCCGGCGGGATCCGTCATCGCGCGGCTCCGCCTCGATCGTGATCGCCTGCGCCGGACAGACCGCCTCGCACAATTTGCAGGCGATGCAGCGTTCTTCCCCGTTCGGATAGCGGCGCAGGGCATGCTCGCCCCGGAACCGCGGCGAAATCGGGTTCTTCTCATAGGGATAGTTGATCGTCTTCTTCGCCTTGAAGAAATATTTCAGCGTCTTCGCATGCGCGAGAATGAACTCGTAGAGCGTGAAGGCTTTTATGTATTGGACAAGCGTCATTTTTCGTCTCCATCATCGGGAGCGTAGACTGGTTTAAGTTCACAAATACCAGTCGCCGACAAGTTCCCTGATTCCGATACACTGACCGACCATTGGAGTTGCGAACCAACGTTAGTAACAAAATTGTAACTGACATAGGGATCAAAAGCATTAGGAGGCGGAGGCGGAATCTGAACCGATGAATTTGAATCACGATCTACGGTTTTGTTAAAACTCATCCCAAATGAAATTTGTTTTGCTGGCAATCTAACTTCCAAATCTGAAAATTCGCCGTCGATGGAGGAAAAACTCAGCAGATTATGGAGGCCTTCTTCCCCTTCGAGGGTCGTGGTTTCGCGAATTTCTCCGGTCAAAATAGACACAAGCTGTCCGTCAAACGAATGCAGGTGACACTTAACTGTTTTACTTGCCGGATACATAGGCAAAGTTGTCAACGCCACGGCAGATGAAGCGCAAAAAACGGCCATGATGGAAAAGGCGACCAATTTTCTCACAGCGGCCACCCGAATTTGTCGATCATGACCACGCCGCTGACCAGGAAGACCCAGAACAGGCTGATCGGCAGGAAGACTTTCCAGCCCAGGCGCATGAGCTGGTCATAGCGATAGCGCGGGACTGTCGCCCAGGCCCAGCTGAACAGGAAGAAGAAGAAGAATATCTTCAGGAACAGCCAAACAATTCCGGGAATGTCGAACCAGGGAATCCAATCGACGTTCATCGGCGGCAGCCAGCCACCCCAGAACAGGATCGCGTTGAGCGTGCACATCAGCAGGATATTGGCATATTCGCCAAGCCAGAACAGGGCGAAGGACATGGACGAATATTCAGTCTGATAACCCGCAACCAACTCGCTCTCCGCTTCGGTCAGGTCAAAGGGTGCGCGCGCGGTTTCCGCCATCGAGCTGATCAGGAACAGCACCGCCATCGGAAAAAGCAGCGGGTTCAGTCCATAGGCGTTCACCACACCGAAGATATGGCCTTCCTGCGCCTTGATAATGTCATTGAGGTTGAACGTCCCGGCGAACAGCACCACCGAGATCAGGATGAAGCCGATAGAGACCTCATAGGAAATCATCTGTGCGGCGGCCCGCATGGCGGAGAAAAACGGGTATTTTGAGTTACTTGCCCAGCCCGAAATGACCACACCATAAACGCCCAGCGAGCTGATCGCGAGAATGTAGAGCAGGCCGATATTGATATTGGCGAGCACCATGTCTTCGCTGAACGGCACCACTGCCCAGGCGAGCAGGGCAACGGTAAAGGTGATGATCGGCGCGAGCAAAAACAGCCCCTTGTTGGCGCTCGACGGAATGATCGTTTCCTGCAAGAACACTTTCAGGCCATCGGCAAAGCTTTGCAGCAAGCCGAAGGGACCCACGACATTGGGACCGCGCCGCAGCGCCACCGCCGCAATCACCTTGCGGTCAAAATAGATGATCATCGCCACGGCCAGCATCAGCGGCAGTGCGATCAGCAGGATCAGCGCCAGGGTCGCGACAAACCAGCCAATTTCGTATCCCAGAACGGATTGGAGAAATTCGGTCATCAGTCACCACCTCCGCCGTCGCTGCCGCCAGCATCGCCATACCCTCCGGCGACATAGCCGCCAACGCCGACACCTCCGGATCCCCGGTTTGCATATTTGTGCCCGGCCCGCTTGCGTTCACGATGGGCAAGCCAGCTGAACACCCGAACGACCAGCAACAGGAAAACGATCGAAGAGACTATGGCGGCGATCACGATCAGAAAGTCACTCATTCCGCAGCCTCCAGGACTTCGTCATCGGCATGGAGCAGTTCCGCCGAGCAGCGCTGCATGGTGGCGCTGGCGCGGGCGATGCTGTTGGTCAGGTAGAAATCCTTGATCGGGTGCACGCCCTGCCCCTTTGGCTTGTCAGGCAAACCCGATGGCGGCGCCCAGTCGAAGCTGACCAGCCCTTCGCTGGCCAGTTCCGGATGGTCCTTGGCCATCTTGGCGCGCAACTCGGCAAAGCTGTCAAATGGCAGTTTCTTGCCAATCACGTCGGACAGCGCGCGCAGGATCGACCAGTCTTCGCGGGCATCGCCCGGTGCGAAAATTGCTTTGTTCGATTGCTGCACCCGGCCTTCCAGATTGACATAAGTGCCGTTTTTCTCGGTATAGGCGGCCGCCGGCAAGATGACATCGGCGGCATGTGCCCCGGCATCGCCATGATGGCCGATATAGACCTTGAAGCTCTTTTCAAACGGCGCGTAATCCATTTCATCCGCACCCAGCGCGAACAGCAGTTTCGGCTTTTTCGCCGCAATCGCCTTGATGCCGCCGTCAAAGGCATAGCCGAGCATCAGGCCGCCGGTGCGCGAGGCGCCAATATGCAGGACGTTGAAACCGTTCCAGTCATCTCGAACCAGCTTGAATTCCTTGGCCAGTTTCAGCGCTGCGCCATGTGCGCCCTCGACACTGAGCGCGCCGCCACCCAGAATGATTGCAGGCTTTTTGGCCTGTTCCAGCGCATCCTTCACGCTGTTCGGCAGACTGGACAGCAGGCCCATGTCATCGCCCAGCCATTCGACCGGATAGGTCTGGTCCGCTTCGGGGCCAATGCCGAATATTTTCGCCCCGCCCTTGCGCACGGCCTTGCGGATCCGCGTGTTGACCAGCGACGCTTCCCAGCGCGGGTTGGTCGAGACCAGCAGGATAACATCTGCCTCCTCGATCCCGGCTATGGTCGTGTTGAAATTGACTGCCGCCAGGTTCGACACATCATAGGACAGGCCGGTCTGGCGTCCTTCGAGCATGTCCGATTTCATCGATTTCAGCAGCTTTTTCGCGGCATACAGCGTTTCGCAATCGACCAGATCACCGGCGATGGCGGCCACCGAGCTACCCGCCTTCACATCGGCAATCGCCTGAAACGCTTCATTCCAGCTCGCCGCTTCCAGCTGGCCGTTGCGGCGGATATAGGGCTTGTCGAGGCGGCGTTTCATCAGACCGTCAATCGCATGGCGCGTCTTGTCGGTTGCCCATTCCTCGTTCACGTCATCATTGACCCGCGGCAATGCGCGCAGCACTTCGCGGCCGCGGCTGTCGATGCGGATGTTTGTGCCGACGCCATCCATGACATCGATGCCCAGCGTCTTGGTCAGTTCCCAGGGACGTGCTTCAAAAGCATAGGGCTTGCTGGTCAGCGCACCGACAGGACAGAGATCAACGACATTGCCGCTCAACTCGCTGTGCACGGCGCCTTCAAGATAGGAGGTGATCTCCATCCCCTCGCCGCGTCCGACCGCACCGATTTCTTCAACGCCAGCCACTTCCTCGGCAAAGCGCACACAGCGCGTGCAGTGGATGCAGCGGGTCATCACGGTCTTGACCACCGGACCCATATATTTCTCGGTCACCGCGCGCTTGTTCTCGTCATAGCGCGAGCCACTCTTGCCGTAGGCCATCGCCTGATCCTGGAGATCGCACTCGCCGCCCTGGTCACAGATCGGACAGTCCAGCGGATGGTTGATCAGCAGGAATTCCATCACCCCTTCGCGGGCCTTTTTGACCATTTCGCTGTCGGTGCGGATCTCCTGCCCATCGGCAGCGGGCAGCGCACAACTGGCCTGCGGCTTGGGCGGTCCGGGCTTCACTTCAACCAGACACATCCGGCAGTTGCCGGCGATACTCAGGCGCTCATGGTAACAAAAACGCGGGATTTCCTTGCCCGCCAGTTCCGCCGCCTGCAACACGGTTGCGCCTTGAGGCACTTCAAGTTCAACACCATCTACGGTGACTTTAGGCATTATGATCCCCCCGCCTGTTTATGCCACGCGATGATGTCATCGTGCTTTGTAACAACTCTTACAAACCAGTTTATGTCCGTATATAGCATGACCGCTTTCACGGGCTCGTTCAGTAGGTCGCCACAACCGTCACTTGCTTCCACCATTTTCACAAATGCATCATCTGGAAACGCGCCAAAGGATTTCTCGGCTAAATATTTGCTAACGGCTAATCGATCAGCGGCAACTATGAATGCACTAGCTTCGTTTGGCGCGGAATCCACCAAACACTTTGCTAGATCAGACATGGGGCCGTCGGGAACGAACGTGGTATATTGCATCATTTCTTCAGTATCCAAGGAACTGAGATTTAATTTGGGTTTGCCGTCAGGTCCGGGAACCATACAATATGAAAGCAAACTCGATAACCCTTGAAGCCTCGCACCATTGGCAATGGTATCGTCATCGCTCACCGCATTTTTTGCGATGTACATTGACCAAGCTCGATTTGCTATTCGTTGAGCATCGGAACAGTTTCCGATCAATGGATTCTCGCTGACAGCACCATCCTGCGCTGCTACAGGTAGAGACACGCCACCGAAAACCAAAAATAGCAGTAGCAGAGCTTTGGTTACAACGTTCACTCCGCCGCCTCCATCACTGGTTCCGCACCGGCATTCTCGCGAATACGCCGTTCCAGCTCGGGGCGGAAGTGGCGGATCAGGCCCTGGATTGGCCAGGCCGCGGCATCGCCGAGCGCGCAGATGGTGTGACCTTCGACCTGCTTGGTGACTTCGTGCAGTGTATCGATTTCCTCGATCGTCGCATCGCCGTCGCGCAGCCGTTCCATCACGCGCCACATCCAGCCGGTGCCTTCGCGGCACGGTGTGCACTGGCCACAGCTTTCGTGCTTGTAGAAATAGCTCAACCGCGAAATCGCGCGAACGATATCGGTCGACTTGTCCATCACGATCACCGCTGCGGTACCCAGACCGGATTTGAGCTCGCTAAGCCCGTCAAAATCCATCGGCGCGTCCATGATCTGCTCGGCCGGCACCAGCGGAACGGATGAGCCGCCCGGGATGACCGCAAGCAAATTGTCCCAGCCGCCGTTAATGCCGCCACAATGCTTTTCGATCATGTCGCGAAACGGGATCGACATGGCTTCCTCGAACACCGCCGGCTTTTCGACATGGCCGGAAACCTGGAACAGTTTCGTGCCATGATTGTTTTCGCGTCCGAAGCTGGCAAACCAGGAGCCGCCGCGTCGCATGATGGTCGGAACCACGGCGATACTTTCGACATTATTGACCGTCGTCGGGCAGCCATAAAGGCCCGCACCTGCAGGAAATGGCGGTTTCAGGCGCGGCTGCCCCTTCTTGCCTTCGAGGCTTTCGATCATCGCGGTCTCTTCGCCGCAGATATAAGCCCCTGCCCCACGATGGACGAAGACATCGAAATCATAGCCGGACTTCGCGGCATTCTTGCCGATCAGGCCCGCGTCATAGGCTTCTTTGACGGCCGCCTCCATGACCTTGGCTTCCATGATATATTCGCCGCGAATATAGATATAGGCAGCCCGCGCGCGCATCGCGAAACCGGCGATCAACGCTCCCTCGATCAGCTTGTGCGGATCGTTGCGCAGGATCTCGCGGTCTTTGCAGCTGCCTGGCTCGGATTCATCGGCATTGATGACGAGGAAACTCGGCTTGGGCGATTCCTTCGGCATGAACGACCATTTCAGACCGGTCGGGAAACCCGCACCGCCGCGTCCACGCAGACCGGAGGCCTTGACTTCCTCGATAATCTTGTCGTTGCCAAGCTTGATGATATCGGCGGTCTTGTCCCAGTCTCCGCGCGCTTCGGCTTCTTTCAGGCCCCAGTGCTGGAACCCGTAGACATTGGTGAAGATGCGGTCCTTGTCCTGCAGGAAATCAAAGCCCATTACTTTTTCCTCCCGCGACCCCAGATGCCGCCAATGACGCCGATGGCGACCACAGCGAGCGCAACCCAGCCTGCATATCCGTCGAGAAACATGGCATCACCACTCCTTCCGGTAGTCATGATTGGCATCGACCATTTCTTTGAGATTGGTCGGGCCGCCCACTGCTTCACTGGTCTTGCGACCAATTTGCGAACCCGGTGTGACCTCTTTGCCTTCGGCGAGATCTTCCAGAATCTTCGTGGTGATATCGTAATCCAGATCTTCGTAATTATCGTCGTTGATCTGGACCATTGGCGCATTGGAACAATTGCCCATGCACTCGACTTCGGTCAGCGTAAACAGTCCGTCCGGCGTGGTTTTGCCCTTGGCCATGCCCTTGTTCTTACAAGCCGCCATCACATCATCGCTGCCGCGCAGCATGCAGGGCGTGGTGCCGCAAACCTGTACATGATAGCGACCGACCGGCGCCAGATTGTACATGGTGTAGAAAGTCGCGACTTCATAGGCGCGCATATAGGGCATGTCGAGATAGGCGGCGACATATTCGATCACCGGCACCGGCAGCCAGCCTTGGGTCTGGGTATCCGCCCCGACCTGGCGCTGCGCCAGATCGAGCAGCGCCATCACCGCGGAGCGCTGACGGCCCTCGGGATATTTGGCAATCTGCCACTTGGCGAGCTTCTCATTCTCCGGCGTAAAGGCAAAATCGCCCCACTTCGCGCGGACTTCGGTCTCGTCAGGGATATTGGGTGCTTCAGCCATTGTTTTCTACTGGCCTTTCCAAATCACGAACATTTATGCTGGAAATGTTATCGCCGTTGAAAATAAAATCCGCTTCAATCGATTTTGCACGAAGTCCATCTGAAAGTGTTATCAAAGCAGAAACACCTCCATCAGTTTCAGTAATACGCCAATTTGATGGCAAATAATCCCACGCTTGCGACATGCTTCTCCAAAGTTGTGAAACTCCAACGAAGTCATGTACGTCTTCACCTGTGTTCCAAGTTGCAGAAATACCGTCCCATTCATCAGCAATGTCAAGATTGAGTGCCGCAAAGGCGGAAAGATGATCGTATACAATCGCTGTTTGGCGCTCGAACAAACTCACCGGTCACACTCCCCGAACACCACGTCGATTGCGCCCAAAATGGCGGTCGCGTCGGGCAGCATGTGGCCCTTGGTCATGAAGTCCATCGCCTGCAGATGCGAGAAGGCGGTCGGGCGGATCTTGCAGCGATAGGGCTTGTTGCTGCCGTCGCTGACCAGATAGACGCCAAATTCGCCTTTCGGGCTTTCGGTGGCGACATAGACTTCGCCAGCGGGCACGTGGAAGCCCTCGGTATAAAGCTTGAAGTGATGGATCAGCGCCTCCATCGACTGTTTCATCTCGCCGCGTTTGGGCGGGACGATCTTGCGGTCGGTGGATGCGACCGGGCCGTCGGGCATGTCATTCAGGCATTGCCGCATGATCCGCGCGCTTTGCCGGACTTCCTCGACCCGCACCATGAAGCGGTCATAGCAATCGCCCTTGGTACCGACGGGGACTTCAAAGTCCATCCGGTCATAGACGTCATAGGGCTGCGATTTGCGGAGATCCCAGGCGATACCGCTGCCGCGGATCATAGGGCCGGAAAAACCCCAGCGCACCGCGTCGTCCTTGGACACCGTCGCGATATCGACATTGCGCTGCTTGAAGATCCGGTTATCGACAACCAGGCTCATCGCATCTTCGAACAGTTTCGGGAATTCATCGAGCCAGTCAGCCATGTCGGTGAGCAGCTTCAGCGGCACGTCCTGATGGACACCGCCCGGCCGGAACCAGGCGCTGTGCATGCGCGCACCGGATGCCCGCTCGAAAAACTCGAGGCACTGTTCGCGTATTTCGAAAATCCAGATATTCGGCGTCATCGCGCCCACATCCATGACATGCGCACCGATGTTGAGCATGTGATTGCAGATCCGGGTCAGTTCGGCGAACAGCACCCGGAGATACTGACCGCGCTCCGGCACTTCCAGATCGAGCAGCTTCTCGATCGCCAGCACATAGCTATATTCCATGGCCAGCGGCGAACAATAATCGAGCCGGTCGAAATAGGGCAGCGCCTGCAAATAGGTCTTGTGTTCGATCAGCTTTTCGGTGCCGCGATGCAACAGGCCGACATGCGGATCGACGCGTTCGACCGTCTCGCCGTCCAGCTCCATCACCATCCGCAAAACGCCATGCGCCGCCGGATGCTGGGGACCGAAATTGATTGTATAATTTTCGATCGTGACGTCGCCAACAGTCGGATCCGCCTCGTCCGTCCGCCCCTGTAACTCGTCGATATAGTCAGCCATTATTCGCCGGCCTCCTTATCTTCACCATCTTCGCTCTTTTCATCGCCGGGGAGGATGTAATCTGCACCCTCCCAGGGCGACATGAAGTCGAAGCTGCGGAAATCCTGAGCCAGCTTCACGGGCTCGTAGATCACCCGCTTGTCTTCTTCGGAATAACGCATTTCGACATAGCCGGTGAGCGGGAAGTCCTTGCGGAACGGATGACCCTGAAAACCGTAATCGGTGAGGATCCGGCGCAGGTCGGTATTGCCGTCAAACAATACGCCATAAAGATCGAACACCTCGCGCTCGAGCCAGCCGGCCACTTCCCAGATATGGGTGACGGTCGGGACCGGTGTATCCTCGTCTGTCGTGACCTTGACCCGGACCCGGTGATTTTTGGTCAGGCTGAGCAAATGATAAACGATTTCAAACCGTTCTGCGCGTTCGGGATAATCGACGCCGGCGATCTCGACCAGCTGCTGATATTCATGATCATCCCGCAATTTGGTCAAAACGGCGGGCAGCTTTTTGCGATCCACGGTGAAGCTGATCTCACCATGGGCTTCCAGCGTGTCGAGTACGGCAGAGCCGAGTGATTTGACGAGCGCGTCAGCAACGCCTTCGTTGCTGGAAATGGCGGGGGCACTATGTGGCATGCGGTCCAGGCCCCTCTATCGTTCCAGCGTTCCGATGCGGCGGATCTTCCGCTGCAACTGCATCACGCCATAAAGAAGCGCCTCGGCTGTCGGTGGACAGCCGGGTACATAAATATCAACCGGAACGATCCGGTCACAGCCGCGAACAACCGAATAACTGTAATGATAATAACCCCCGCCATTGGCGCAGCTGCCCATCGAAATTACATATTTCGGATCAGACATCTGGTCATAAACCTTGCGCAGCGCAGGCGCCATCTTGTTGCACAGCGTTCCGGCAACAATCATCACGTCCGATTGCCTCGGGCTGGCACGTGGCGCCGCGCCAAAGCGCTCCATATCATAGCGCGGCATGTTCACATGGATCATCTCGACCGCGCAGCAGGCCAGGCCAAAGGTCATCCACCACAATGATCCGGTGCGGGCCCACTGAAAAAGCTCCTCGGTCGACGTGACCAAAAAGCCCTTGTCGTTCACTTCCGAATTCAGATCCTTGAAAAAGGCTTCATCCGGCGGCGTATCCGCACGCATTGGAGTCCCGTCGGCATTGAGAATTGCCGAACCCGGAGTGTTGGTTTCTACTCCCATTCCAGCGCTCCCATTTTCCATTCGTAAATGAAACCAACGGTCAGGATGACCAGAAAAATCATCATGCTGCTCCAGCCAACCCAGCCGGTCTGGTCAAGCGACACCGCCCAGGGAAAGAGGAATGCGGCCTCGAGATCGAAGATGATGAACAGGATCGCCACCAGATAGAAGCGGACATCAAATTGACTGCGGGAGTCTTCGAAAGCCGGAAAACCGCACTCATATTCGGAGAGCTTCTCGGCGCTTGGATTGTGCGTTCCGGTCAGTCTTGAAACGCCCATTGGCAGGAAAACAAAAGCACAGGAAAGAACCAGTGCCACTGCCAGAAAAAGCAGGATCGGCGCATATTCGGATAGATCGACCAAAACAGACTCGCTTCGCTAGGAATATGCGCCCGCTTTTAGGGGCAGGCCGGAGTTGCCGCAAGGGCGAAATGGGCTAAATTTGCGCCGTTTTGAGAAGGATTCGCACTAAGCCCGTGGGGTGGCGAATTCTTTTACAGAAGTGCGCGTGCCAGGATTTTGTGCAGCTTGCTGTGCAGAGCTTCGTTGGAGGCCAGAATTTCGCGCTGGGCAATCGGCTCACTGCCCCCGGTATAGTCGGTGACAAAGCCGCCTGCTTCCCGCACCATCAGGATGCCCGCCGCGACATCCCAGACCTGGAGATCCGCTTCAAAAAAGCCGTCATAGCGACCGGCAGCGAGCCAGGCGAGATCCAGTGATGCCGCACCAAAGCGCCGGATACCCGCAACCTGCGGAGCAAATGCACCGAAGATCCGGGACCATTCGGCAAGATCGCCATGTCCCTGGAAAGGAATTCCGGTCGCCAGGATGGATTCGGACAAATCACGCCTTGCGGATACCCGCAGCCGCTTGTCGCCCAGCCACGCCCCTTTGTCCATTTCAGCCCACCAAGTCTGGTCGGACACGGGTTCATAAATGAGTCCGCTGGTAATCTTGCCCCAGCTGACCCCATCCAGGCCGCGTTCCTGCACCGCAATGGAAATGGCAAAATGTGGGATGCCGTGCAGAAAGTTGGTAGTGCCGTCGAGCGGATCGACGATCCAGCGCGGCTTGCCTTCTTCGCCTTCGATCATGCCGCCTTCTTCAAGCACGAACCCCCAGCCCGGCCGGACCTTCTGCAATTCATCATACAGGATCCGCTCCGCGCGCATGTCCGCCTTGGATACAAAGTCGGCCGGCCCCTTCTTCGATACCTGCAGATGTTCAACTTCGCCAAAGTCCCGGCGCAGACGCGACCCCGCCTTGCGGGCAGCCCGTTCCATGACGGTGATAAGAGCGGAATGTGCTGGCATTTTGCATCTCCCCCCTCCCGCTTGCGGGAGGGGCCGGGGGTGGGTTTCTCGTGTTCAAAGGCGGGGTGAGCGAGGCCCTCCCCTGACCCCTCCCGCAAGCGGGAGGGGAAAATTACTAATCAGGCTTTCCCGACATATTCCCGGGCATAAACGTCGACAATGATCCGTGTACCAGCCGAAATAAACGGTGGCACCATCACACGGACACCATTGTCCAGAACCGCAGGCTTGTAACTGGAAGACGCAGTTTGTCCCTTGACCACGGCATCTGCTTCAACAATCTCCGCCTCGATCTGATCGGGCAGCTGGACCGAAATCGGCTTTTCCTCATAAAGTTCCAGCTGCACATCCATGCCGTCCTGCAGAAACTCGACCGCATCGCCAAGCAAGTCGGCAGGCAGGGTGATCTGTTCGTAATTTTCCTTGTCCATGAATGTCAGCAGATCGCCATCAGCAAACAGATACTGAAACTCCTTGGTATCCAGGCGCACCTTTTCCACGCTGTCGGCAGACCGAAAACGCACATTGGTTTTCCGGCCGTCGACCAGGTTCTTCATTTCCACCTGCATATAGGCTCCGCCCTTGCCAGGCTGGGTGTGCTGGATCTTGGCAACTTTCCAGAGGCCGTTTTCATAGTCCAGAATATTGCCGGGCCGAATGTCTACGCCGCTAATTTTCATGGCCAGTCTCGCTTGATCAATAATGGGATTGAGCGGCGCTCTATCGCGGCGCTCCCTATTAGGCAAGTGATTAGCACGCCTTGCACATCACGGGTCGGCGCAGAGACTGGTCGTCGATTGTCTGTTTCATACAATACCCCGGCCCAACCCGCGCATATCGTCAATCCATGGATCAAATCGAACGCGAATCGAAATCGACTTCAGCATGCGCCGCTGGCCTGTTCGGCTATTCGATCGCCAATGGCGAACGATGTGCGTTCAAATCCTTCGACGGCTATTTGCGGGAGATGGAGCAATTGCCCAATTTCTCTCCGCCGCCGGTCAACAGATTTGTCGCCCATTATGTCTCTTCTGCCATCGGCAAGACATTCAGTTCTTCCTGAAAGGCGGTCTCTTCCTGAGAGGGGATGTCTTTTTTATACAATACCGTTGATTATCAATCGGCAATTGTAGATCGATGGAAGAAATCGAGTGGGGCGTTCCGGCTGAAATCATCAGATCAGGAGACACCGAATATCAGGGAACATTGGCCGCCGGCCTGTTTGGCCGCGATGCACTCGTCCGGCGAATCCACGGGTTCCACCCGGTGAATGGCTATATCCGTGATCTCGAACAAATGCCGAATTTCACCCTGCCCTCCGTCGAACAGTTCGTGAAAAATTACATGCAGTCCTATGCCGCGATTACCACCGGACAGCCCGCCGGCTATTGTTGATCGAGAATTTCTGAAAACCTCGCCACAGCCGAGGCCGGTCCCTGCGGGTCACTCCAGACGGCGCCGCTGACCGCCAGAAAATCGGCGCCTGCCTTGATCAGCGGCCCGCAATTGTCCGGAGTAATGCCACCAATTGCGACGCAGGGGATTTCCATGACCCTGGACCACCATTCGAGTATATCGACATCGGGCTTGTGCGTGGTTTCCTTCGTTTGGGTTGGAAAAAACGCGCCAAAAGCCACATAGTTCGCTCCTGCCTCGCCAGCCTCCATGGCCAGATGCCGACTGTCATGACAGGTGATCCCGATCTGGACCTGGTCACCCAGCAGTTTGCGCGCATCCGCCAATGCCATGTCGCTCTGCCCGAGATGCACGCCATCCGCATCCAGCTTCTGCGCCAATTCCACATCATCATTGACCACGAAAGCGACATCATGTTCATCGCAAATGGCCTGGAGTGGCTGGGCCAAGGCCACTGCCTCTTCCAGAGCGACGTCCTTGACCCGAAACTGAAACGCCGCGACCGGACCTGCCGCCAGCGCGTTACGAAGCTGGTCTGGAAAACTTCCCGAAACGTCCGGTGGAGAAATCAGATAGAGCTGGCAAGGCGGTGCTTCGCTCACTTCCGGTCTCAGCTGATCGAGGCCCGATAAATCTGATCAATGGCGCCGCCGAGCACCGCGTCAAATTCCTCATCGGTTTGCGACACCCGGAGATCCTGCAGCAATCCGCGGCTGAAGCTGGCGATCATGCCATTGTTTTTGGAGAGCTCGATACAGGCATCATCGGTGGAATATCCGCCGGACAGGGCAACAAGCCGTACCACCTTGGGGTGATCAATCAGCGGCTTGTAGAGATTGGGTTCCACCGGGATAGACAATTTCAGCATCACGCGCTGATCATCATCCAGCGCATCAAGATGTTTGGTCAGTTCGCCGAGCAACAGGCGATCACATTCAGCCCGCTCGTCGCTTTTGATATTCACTTCGGGCTCGATCATCGGCACGAGACCGTGTCCGAGGATCTGTTTGCCGAATGCAAATTGTTGCTCGACATTGGCGGCAATGCCTTCCGCATTGGCCTTGTTGATCACCGACCGCATTTTCGTTCCGAACATGCCTTTGGCGACAGCGGCCTTGCACTGGTCATCAAGATCCGGGATCGGCTTCATCAGCTGGACACCGTTCTCTTCGTCCGCCAGTCCCTTGTCGACCTTGAGAAACGGAACCACGCCGCGCTCCCAAAGAAGTGCAGGAACCGGTTTGCCATCCGCCTGTCCGTTCATTGTCTTCTCGAACAGGATGGCGCCGATTACCTTGCCGCTGCCAAATGACGGTGCGGTAATGATCCGGCTGCGCATCTTGTGGATCAGGCCGAACATTTCGTCGTCATTGGAAAAGGCATCCTCGCCGATTCCATATCCTGCCAGCGCCTTGGGCGTGGATCCGCCGCTCTGGTCCAGCGCGGCAATAAAGCCTGCGCCATTCTCGATTTTGTCCATCATCTCTGCATTGGGCATGAATTTTGTCCTTGGTTGAAAAGTCAAATCCGGGTTTTGTTACTGTTTGGTCTCGTTATCTTTGCAGCGCCGCAACACCAGGCAATTCCTTGCCTTCCATCCATTCCAGGAAGGCGCCGCCGGCCGTGGAAACAAAGCTGAACTCGTCTCCAACACCGGCATGATTCAGCGCCGCGACCGTATCACCTCCGCCGGCAACGGAGAGCAGCTGGCCTTCCTTGGTCAGCGCAGCGGCCGTCTGCGCCAGAGCAACGGTAGCCGCATCAAATGGCGGCGTCTCGAATGCACCGAGCGGTCCGTTCCATACCAGCGTCTTGCAGGTCTTGAGCACATCGGACAGCGCCTCAACCGCGGCCGGGCCGATATCAAGGATCATCTCGTCTTCTGCAACTTCGTGCACATTCACGGTGCGGGTTGGCGGATTCGGAGCGAACTCCTTTGCCACGACCACGTCATAAGGCAGGTGGACCGTGCAATCGGCCCTGTCCGCGGCTTCCAGTATTTCGTTGGCGGTATCGGTCAGGTCATGCTCGCACAGCGACTTGCCGACAGCCACGCCGCGTGCGGCCAGGAAAGTATTGGCCATGCCGCCCCCGATGATCAGGTGATCGACCTTTTCCACCATTTGCCGGAGGACGTCGAGCTTGCTGGAAACCTTTGCGCCGCCGACGACTGCAGCCACCGGATGTTCCGGAGCGCCCAGTGCCTTGTCCAGCGCCGTCAGCTCCCGTTCCATCGACCGTCCGGCATAGGATGGCAGATGTTCGGCAATTCCTGCTGTTGTGACATGCGCCCGATGGGCGGCGGAAAAGGCATCATTGACGTAGAGATCGCCAAAGGAAGCAATGGCTTTCGCCATGCCGGGATCATTTTTCTCTTCACCGGGCGCGAAACGGCTGTTTTCGACCACCATGATGCTGCCTTCGGGCAATTCGGCGATCGCCTCCGGGCTGGGACGCTCCATGAAACCGACCTCGCGTCCGAGCACATCCGCCAGAGGTTTGACGACGGGCTGCAACGAAAATTCCGGGCGATATTCGCCTTTCGGACGCCCGAAATGCGCCAGAAGCAGGACCCGGGCGCCCTTGTCGGCCAGTTCGGTTACCGTCGGCACCACGGCCTGCAGCCGCGTGTCATCGGTGACTTTGCCGTCGGCCATCGGCACGTTGAGATCCACCCGGACAAGGGCTGTCTGCCCGGCCAGCTGGCCGAGATCACTCAGTGTCTTGAAGCTGTTTGCCGCCATTGCGCGTCCTTTCGGATCAGAGCAGGCCCGCCATGACCTTGGCCGTATCGATCATCCGGTTGGAAAAGCCCCACTCATTGTCATACCAGCTGACGACACGCGCCAGCTTGCCTTCCATCACTGAGGTTTCGAGACTGTCGACCGAGCTGCTCGCAGGCTGATGGTTGAAATCGCTGGAAACCAGAGGCTTGTCTTCGAAGACCAGCACGCCTTTCATCGGACCTTCTGCTGCGGCCTTGAGCGCGGCATTGAGCTCCTCGGCCGTGGTATCACGGCTGGGCGTGAACACCAGATCAACAAGGCTGACATTTGGCGTGGGAACGCGAACCGAAGAACCGTCCAGCTTGCCGTTCAGTTCCGGCAGCACCAGACCCACGGCACGCGCCGCACCAGTGGTGGTCGGGATCATGTTCACGGCACCTGCCCGGGCCCGGCGCATGTCGCTGTGCATCTGATCGAGCATCCGCTGGTCATTGGTATAACTGTGGATCGTGGTCATGAACCCGCGCTCGATGCCGACCGTGTCGTTCAGGACCTTCGCTACCGGCGCCAGGCAATTTGTCGTACAAGATGCATTGGAAACAATGACATCCGATGACGTCAAGACATCGTGATTGACCCCATAAACGACGGTCTGGTCGACATTTTTCGCCGGAGCGGAAATGAGCACACGTTTTGCGCCGGCATCGATATGCGGTTGCGAAGCTTCCTTGGACTGGAAGAAGCCGGTGCACTCCAGAACGATGTCCACACCCATTTCGCCATGGGGCAGATCGCCAGGATTGCGTTCCGACGTCACGGCAATCTTTTTGCCATCGACCATGATATGATCACCATGCGCGCTCACTTCGCCCGGGAAGCGGCCGTGAACGCTGTCATAGGCGAAAAGCAGCGCATTTGCGTCCGCATCGGCAAGATCGTTGATCGCGACCAGTTCGAGATTGTCATCGTTCCGCTCGAGGATTGCCCGTGCCACCAGGCGTCCGATACGACCAAATCCGTTAATTGCTACTTTTGTCATGGAATTTCGTGCTCCTTTGATCAAATGCTCGGCTATTCAGCCAATTTTCTCTATTATCTGTGGTGTAATCGCATCGGCGGTCAGGCCGAAATGTTCAAAAAGATCGGCAATCGGTGCCGAAGCCCCGAAACTGTCAATTCCGAAGCGCAACCCGCCGAGACCCGTATACCGCTCCCAGCCATAGGTCGTTCCGGCTTCGATCGATACTCGCAATATTCCTGAGCCGCCGAGCAGTTCGTCCTTGTAGGCACTATCCTGGCTGTCAAACAGCTCCGTGCAGGGCATGGAAATGACATCAGCTCCATGTCCAGCGGCTTCCAGTTTGGCGGCAACATCAAGCGCGAGTGATACTTCCGACCCGGTTGCAATCAACGCAACCTTTTTGGTGCCTTCCGCCGCTTTCAAACGATAAGCGCCTTTTTCACAATGGTTTACATCGACGTCATGACGGACGGGCGGGAGGCCCTGCCGGGTCAGCGCCAGGGTGGAAGGGCCATTCTGGTTCTTGATGGCTAGTGCCCAGCACTCCGCTGTTTCGATGGCGTCCGCCGGCCGGAAAACCAGCATGTTGGGCATGGCCCGCAGGCTCTGCAAATGCTCGACGGGCTGATGGGTGGGCCCGTCTTCGCCCAGTCCGATACTGTCATGGGTCATGACATAGATGGAACGGGTGTTTTGAATCGCCGAAAGCCGCATGGCCCCGCGGCAATAGTCGGTAAACACGAGGAATGTGCCGCCATAGGGGATGATCCCGCCGTGGAGCGCCATGCCGTTCATCGCCGCAGCCATGCCAAATTCGCGAATACCATAGTAGATGTAGCGGCCCGAATAATCATCTTTTGTCAATGGTTTGGTGGAAGGTGTTTTGGTATTGTTTGAACCTGTCAGATCCGCACTTCCGCCCAGCATGTCCGGGAGGGCGGCGGTAATTGCACCAAGCGCCATTTCCGATGCTTTCCGGGTTGCCACCTTGGGTGGGTCCGCGGCCAGATCCGCCAGATAGGCTTGCATCGCGCTGCCATCAGGTAGTTCACCGGCCATGCGGCGTTGAAATTCGGCCTTTTCGGCATGGCCTTCCAGCCGCTCCTGCCAGCTTTTGTGCGCTTCCTGGCCCTTTTTGCCGAGTTCAAGCCAGGCAGCCTTGATATCGTCTGGCACCACAAAGGGCTCATGCTCCCAGCCCAGTGCCTCTCGCGTACCGGCGATTTCGTCGTCACCAAGCGGCGCACCGTGCGTGGCCGAGGTGCCCTGTTTGGTGGGCGCCCCATAGCCGATTATGGTCTTGCAGGCGACGAGAGAGGGCCGCGGATCATCCTGTGCTTCCACCAGTGCCCGCCGAATATCGTCGAAATCATGGCCATCGCAGGACACCACATGCCACCCGGACGCCCGGTAGCGGGCAGGAATATCCTCGCTGGTGGATAAATCGGTGCCGCCATCGATGGTGATATCATTATCATCCCACAAAACGTTCAGCCGTCCGAGCTGCAAATGGCCGGCAAGTCCCACAGCTTCGTGGTTTATGGCTTCCATCAGACATCCGTCACCGGCGATGACCCAGGTTTTGTGATCGACCAGCCCATCGTCAAATACCGCGTTCAGGTGGCGTTCGGCGATGGCCATGCCCACTGCCATGGCAAACCCTTGCCCCAGCGGCCCTGTGGTGGCTTCCACTCCGTCCAGCTTGAAGTTTTCGGGATGCCCGGCGCACGGCGACGAAAGCTGCCGAAAGTCCCGGATATCCTGCATGTTCGGGCGGTCATAGCCGGTCAGGTGCAGGAGTGAATATATCAACATCGACCCGTGACCAGCGGAAAGCACGAACCGGTCCCGATCCGCCCATTTTGGCGCGGCCGGATCAAATTTGAGAAAATCCTTGAACAAGACCGTAGCCACATCCGCCATACCCATTGGCATGCCCGGATGTCCGCTTTTTGCTGCCTGTACCGCATCCATTGACAACGCACGAATGGCATTTGCCATCATTTTCTCGGAAACGGTCATGATTTCTTGGATCCCCCGACAGCAAATCTGGTGAACGGGCGGTCGAATTGACGGTCCGATTCGGAAATTTGCCACCTCCTTTGATGGCCTAAGTTCCCGGCGTCAAGTAGCGGGTCCGTTCGTCTGCAAAATGGCACATGTTTACAACTTGCGGGGCATCTCCTGTTTACGGATCAGTGCCTGCTTGGTACGGATGAAACAGACAAACTGACAAGTCGGGAACAAGTCATGGAAAATGAACGTGTGATCCTAGCAATCGGACGGATTGAGCGGGCGCTTTCGCGCATCGAGAATGCCCAGGTCACACCTCCGCAGATGCCTGTCGATGACGGGCTGGAGCAACGCCATGAAGCCCTGAAGCTGGAAATGCAGGAAGCAATACGGACGATTGACGGCCTGATTGCCAAACAGGAGAACTGATATGGGTCAGGTCAAGCTGGAGATTGGCGGACGCTCGTTCATGGTCACTTGCCAGGACGGCGAGGAAGCGCATTTGGGCAAACTGGCTGCCATGGTCAGCGAAAAAGCTGGAGAAGCCGGTGATCCTGCCGGTTTGACGGAAAGCCGGATGTTGCTGTTTACCTCGCTTTTGCTGGCAGATGAGCTGCATGCCCAGAAAAAGGCACCACCACCCGCTGCGCCCGCAAGTGCATCCTCGGGGCTGGCGGATGAAAAAACCGTCGCTGCGCTTGAAAAACTTGCGGAAAGAGCGGAATCCTTCGCAAATAGCCTTGAGCAGGCCACAGATAGCGCCTAGATAGTTCCCCGACGGGTACTGTCTTGCACGAGCTAGAAAGCGAACATCCCTGAGGCGATATCACAACATAGGGAGCCGTCCCTGCCCGGATTGCGGATTTTTAGGAAATCGGGTTCGATGCATATGGCGCCCACCTGACGTAATAGGCGTCAGAGGATTTTCCGGCAAACGACTCTGATGGTCCCGTCACTATTTCCTAGAAAGTGTTATATTTGAACGTGTTACAGGAAAATAAGAAGATTCTACGTGAAGAATATCGGCGACGCCGGGATGCGTTTGTCAGCCAACTGGACGCGCCGACACGCAATCTTGCCTTCCGGCGCCCTCCCTCACCACTCGCAGCGCTCCTGCAGCAGAACAATGATGTTGCCCTGTACAGTGCCATTGGTTCGGAAGCCCCCACATCGAGGCTGGCGGAATATCTGGCTGATGAAGGAAAAACCTTTGCTTTTCCGGTTGCTACACCGAATGCACCGCTGATTTTCAGACGCGTCCCTGCCATGGACATGCTGGTTTCTGGTTACAAGGACATCCCCGAACCTGGTCCGGAATGCCAGCAGGTCGATCCCGATCTGATCATTGCGCCACTGGTAGCTTTCGACCGGTCTCTCAATCGGCTTGGTCAGGGTCAGGGACATTATGACCGGACGTTCGCAGAATATCCCGGTGCCACCCGTGTCGGGCTGGCCTGGTCAGTTCAGGAAACCGATTCTGTACCGGTTAACGATAACGATATCCGGTTGCATATGATTGTAACGGAAAGTGAAATAATTCAAGAGGTTAATCCGACGCCATGACAGCAGAAAATGGTAACAATTCCCCGGATTCTCCGAGTTGGCGGAAACCATTCGGCATGATTTTGATTCTGTTAATCATTCTGGTCTGGTGCGGGATCGTGGTCAGTCTCATGGACTGGATCGACACCCTGAATTTCTGGCTGCAGCTTCCGATATATCTGATCGCCGGAATAATCTGGATATTTCCGGTCAAGCCATTGCTTTTGTGGATGAATACCGGAAAGTTCCGGCTTTAAACCGCCAAAACCCTTTTTCAGGGAATGGCGCGAGTGACGAGACTTGAACTCGCGACCTCCGGCGTGACAGGCCGGCGCTCTAACCAACTGAGCTACACCCGCTAATGCTTCTGCATGAGCAGTAGAGCAGCGCAAGTAGAAGAGCGCTGCACGGCTGTCAACTCTGCTCTTGCAATGAAGGCAAGAAAATTTGGAAGACCTTCAATGTTTGGCAAAAATTCAAAGTCGCCGAACCTGGAACACCTCCGTCTGATCGGTCCCTTTCCCTCGTTTCCAAACGCTCTCATTCGAGAATCCGAATTTGCATCAGTTTGCAAACGTTACTTATTGTTACAGTTAAAATACCGTTAACCAGAAGCCAAAAAATCTCCCCATTCTGAACCTATATCCTTAGATTTCCGCCGTTTTCTGCCATGTTGGCGTCATCAAAAACGTGACGTCATCTTTACGAAATATTTGCCTTTGTCGGCCATAAAACCGTCATGAATTTTATGGAGGCATCCGTGACCAGTGGACTGATCCATCGGGCAAAAACAGGTTTTGCAGGTGGGAAGATCCTGTGTCTGGCAAGCGCTACGGCGTTGCTGGCGGCGATCTCCCCTGTGCAGGCAGCGGGGACGATTGCAGGCACCGACATCGTCAACGTTGCGCAGGCATCTTATGACGATGGCGGCGGCGGCACGATCACCGTGGACTCCAATCCCGTGACAATCACCGTGGATGAACTGCTGGACGTAACCGTCGTCTCCAGTGATACCGGTGACGTACCCGTCAGCCCCGGAGCAACCTCCCAGGTGCTGACATATCAGGTGACCAATACCGGTAACGGCACCGAGGCTTTCACGCTTTCTGCTGATACCGCGCGGACCGGCGACGATTTTGACACCGTCTTTGAGCAGATTGTCCTCGATACCAACGACAATGGCGTTTATGACCCCGGTGTCGACACCATCTACACGCCCGGTACCAATGATCCTTCACTGGCAGCTGATGAAAGTGTCACGGTTTTCGTACTTTCCGAAATTCCTGCGGCAGCAAATGATGCCGAACGGGCCGAAGTTGAACTGTCTGCCGTTGCCCTGACCGGCAGCGGAACGCCGGGCACCACCTTCACCGGTCAAGGTGACGGCGGCGGTGACGCGGTCGTTGGCTCTACCGGGGCGGATGCCGGAGACAGTGGCTTTTTTGTGGTCCAGGTCGCCGATGTCGCCCTGGTAAAAAGTGCTACAATTGTTGATCCGTTTGGTGGCACCGAAGCGGTCCCCGGAGCAACGATCACCTATCAGCTGGTCGCCACGACCTCAGGTACTGGCACGCTGAACAATCTCACCATTGCTGACGATATTCCCAATGACACCACCTACGTTACCGAGAGCATCACCCTCGAAGGTGGCGCTTTGACCGACAGCGATGCCGATGCTGATGAAGGGTCGTTTGATGGCTCCCAGATTGCCGTTGCGCTGGGCAACATCGCCGGTGGCCAGACCCGCACAATCACATTTCAAGTTACGATTGACTAGGAATAATCCATGAAATTCAATATTTTAAGGAAATTTTCGCTGATTTTGGCGCTCGTCTCGCCGGCCCCGTTGCTGGCAGCCAATGAGGTTGCCCTGTCGAGCGATGTTTTCGTCGAACGCAATGTGCAAAAGCCGGACGGCAAAACGGCAGTTGTCCTGGAACAGCCCACCCGGGTCATTCCGGGCGACAAGCTCGTTTTCGTCGTCAAATACAAAAATGTCGGCGATACGCCGGCGACCGATTTCTCTGTCACCAATCCGCTCCCCAAGGCGGTGGCGTTCAATGGAACGTCTGATGGCACCGAAATTGTCTCCGTTGACGGAGGCAAAAGCTGGGGACCGTTATCGGACCTCAAATTCACCCGTGAAAATGGCGAGGTTCGCCCCGCCCTCATGAGTGATGTCACCCATGTGAAATGGACGTTCAATCAATCACTTTCAGCGGGATCTGAAGGAAAATTGGTTTTTCGTGGGACCGTCAGGTGACCACAAACCGTATCGAATTGCCGCGGGGTTAAGGCAGTTCATTTTAAGTGAGACAGGAGATCAGTTATGACCAGTAAACTGAGATTTCTCGTGACCACAGGTACTATAAGTGCAGCAATGCTGGGTGCAAACCCGGCATTTGCCGCAGGAACCAGCGCCGGTGACACGATTACCAATAGCGTAAGCGTTGCTTACGAAGTCGGAGGCGTCGCCCAGACGGCGGAAACCGATTCAGACACGTTTACGGTTGACCGTAAACTGGATATGACAATCGCTGAAACTGATGGTGCTGCACGCCCCGTATTTCCGGGTCAGACCGCAGCAGATTCACCAGGCAACCCGCCAGCTTATCTGACCTTCACCGTCACCAACGATTCCAACGACGAAGTCGACTTTGCCCTGTCTGCTACCCAGCTGACAACCGGTACAGCGACACCGTTCAGCGGAACTGACGATTTTGATGTCAGCTCGCTGCAGATATTCGTGGATAGCAACGGCAATGGCGTTTATGATGCCGGTGTCGATACCGCGACCTTCATTGATGAACTTGGCGAAGACCTGTCGGTTGAAGTCTTCATCGTTGGCGATATTCCGGTTTCCGCAGTCAATGGCGATTCCAGCGGTATCACGCTGACCGCCTCCATTCGCCAGGGTAATGACGGCGTGACGGGCGGCGCAATTGGCGGCGCGTATAGCGACGACAGTGGTAGCGCAAACACCGAGGATGGCACCGTTAATGCGGCGAATATTGACAATGTTTTCGTCAATATCAGCGATTCCGCAACTGACAATTTCGTCATCGATTCCGCAAATATTGCGGTTGCAAAAACCAGCACGGTTCTGTGGGATCCGATCAACGGTAGCACCAATCCGAAGTCGATTCCGGGTGCTGTTGTGGAATATTGTATCGCTGTTACCAACAGTTCCACCACAACCGCAGCAACCAATGTTGCAATCACCGATAACATCTCGGCACTGGATGTTTCGTTCTACGGAACGACCATCCCGTCCGGACCGGCAACGATCCCGACGGCCAACGGGGTGATTTCGGCGACTGCCTGTGACGGAACCGGCACAAATGCTGACGCTTCCGGACTGGGCGAGTCCGGCGGAACCATCAGCGGCAACCTGGGCGACGTGGCTGCTAGCAGCACCGAAACCCTGCTGTTCCGCGTGACGGTTGACTAAAAGACAGGAACGCGGCGACTGATCGGGTAGTCCGGTCGGTCGCCGCGCCCCCTTTTTAGATGAAGCGGTTAACCAAAATCTTTAAGTCCCTTGGACTTGCACTGGCTGCAGGCAGTTTTGTCGCGCCTGTGTCCATGGTGGCCGCCCAAACGCAAACTCTTCCCCTGATATCCAATATTGCACAGGCAGAATGGGATGTCGGCGGCCAAAGATTGCAAAAACCTTCAAACCGCATAGATATCCAGGTCGTGCCACCCCCCGTGGTTCCACCGGAAATCAGCTTTTTCCATTTCGATGACCCTCCGGGTGCGGAACAATTGTCTCTACCGGGAACCATCTGTCGTGGTTCCGGTGGCGATATTCCTGTCCAGCTTATGGGCGTTTTTGCCGGTACGAGCACCGATCCGGCTTCGCTTGCGCCTACAACCCATATCAGGGCCGGCGAACCGCTGATTGTTTCAATCCTTGCCCCAAACAAGAATTTGAGCAGCGCTGCGCTGGACCGGTTTGATATTGTGCTGACCACTCCTACGGGAGATGTCGAAACGATCAGCGTCGGCGAAACGGCAGAGAATAGCGGCAGATTTGTGGGCATGATCAATACGGCCGCGATCCCGCCAACCCCGGTTCAGGGAGACTGCACCCTGTCAGTGCGTCCCGGAGATACGCTCGATGTGAGTGTTGACGAGTCCGGAGGCCTGCCGCTGGGCACGGTCGAACTGGGGATACTGATCGATCCGTTCGGCGAAACATTTGACAGCGGTGATGGCTCGCCGGTTTCCGGTACGCGGGTTACGCTCATTGATGTGGCAACGGGACAACCTGCCGATGTCTTTGGCGACGACGGCATGTCAATCTTCCCAAGTACGATCATATCCGGTGGAACCGTTACGGACAGTGGCGGCAACGTCTATGATTTTACCGACGGGTTCTACCGCTTCCCCTTTGCCCGTCCGGGACAATACCGGCTGCTGATCGAGCCCCCAGCCCCTTACACGGCTCCATCACAGGCAACGCCCGAACAATTGGCGGGATTCCGGCGGACTGACGGACAACCGTTCACGATCGCGGACGGATCCTATGGCGGCATCATAATCCTCAATGACCCGGCACCGGTGAGGATTGATATTCCACTCGACCGACCGGGCGTGCCGATACAGATAACCAAGACGGCTTCGACAACCGTCGCGGCACCTGGGGATGCTCTGCAGTACCGGATTACCGTCCAGAACACCGATCCGGTGCGAAATACGGGCACGGTGACCATTGAAGACCAGTTGCCGGTATCCATGCGGCTCCAGGTGGACACGATGCGCTATAATGGCGCACTGGTTACGCCTGTCGTTCAGCCCAACGGCCGAAATTTCTCTGTTTCGGTCCCCGCCCTGCCACCGGCGGGCACCGGAATATTGACCTATTTGACCGAAATCCGACAGGATGCACGTCCGGGCGACGCTATAAATACGGCACAGGCCCGCGACAATCGCGGAGCAGAAAGTGCCATCGTCGATGCATCGGTCCGCATCGAACGGGATGGCATATCCGAGAGATTTACCATCATCGGTCGAATTACCGATGGCGGATGCGACGTTGATCCCCGTGAAGCCAAGGGAATTGGCGGCGTTCGGGTCATGCTGCAGGACGGAACCTATACGGTTACCGATCCCGATGGCCGCTATCATTTCGAGGGTATCCGCCCAGGTCTGCATGTGGTCCAGGTGGATCCTTCGACCTTCCCGGCCGATCTCGCCCCGATCGACTGTGCGCAGAACACCCGTAGCGCGGGCAGCGATATCTCCCGTTTTGTGGAAGGCCGCGGCGGCGCGCTGAAACGCGCGGATTTCCGGGCGCACAAAGTCGCGGAGCGCGCTGTCAACCGTTTGCCGGAGTACCAGAAACCCGAAATATTGACCGATCCGCAAGCTGCCGGTGCCGAAACCGACTGGCTCGCAGGACAGGATCAGGGTGTGGACTGGGTGTTCCCGGCCGAGGACTACAACCCCCGTGTCAAATCGCTGCGTGTAGCCGTCAAGCATGGCCGAGGGCACAAGGTGGAGCTCACGGTCAACGGCAAAGCGGTCAATCCGCTGAATTTCGATGGCAAGGAAAAGAGCGCCGACGGGCAGATCGAGGTCAGCGTCTGGCGTGGACTGGATATCGAAACGCGGAAAAACCTGCTGGTCGCCAAAGTTACCGACAAATCCGGCCAGCTGATCAAGGAATTGCGCCGGGAAGTCCATTATTCGGCCAGCCCGCTCAACGCCGAACTGCTGAAGGACAAGTCCGTGCTTGTGGCAGATGGTGTGACCCGTCCGGTTATCGCGGTTCGCCTGACCGATCGCGATGGTCGTCCGGCGCATCATGGTGCTGTGGGCGATTTCAGCGTCCCTGCGCCTTATCTGCCCGCAATCGAGGTCGATGCACAGCAGGCCAACCAGCTATCCGGGCTCGAGCGCGGACGCCCGGTCTGGCGGGTCGAGGGCGACAACGGCATCGCCTATATCGAGCTCGCACCGACAACGGCTTCGGGTTCGCTGAGCATCACATTCCCGCTGCGTGACGGGGAAGTCACCCGCGAACAGCGCATTGAAACCTGGCTGGATCCCGGAGATCGCCCGTGGACCGTCGTCGGCTTTGCCGCTGGTACCGTCGGCTTCAATACGCTGGATGAGCGGCTGGAAGACCTTGTGGACGAAGATGACAATATCAACGTGGATGGCCGGGTGGCCCTCTACGCCAAGGGTCGTGTAACCGGAAAATGGCTGATGACCCTCGCCTATGACACGGACAAGGAAGAAGACGAAACCGATTTCGCCGGGATCATCGATCCGCGCCAATATTACACGGTTTATGCCGACCGCGCAGAGCAGCGCTATGATGCGGCATCCGTGCGCCGGCTCTATCTCAAGCTGGAGCGCCCGCAATTCTACGCGCTGTTCGGGGACTATGAAACCGGGATCAATGAACCGGAACTGGCACGCTATCAGCGGACCTTCAACGGCATCAAGGCCGAGTATCGCAATGAACAGGTCAGCGCCCTCGCCTTTGGCGCGGATGCTGCCAACCGTTTCCGCCGCGAAGAAATCCAGGGCAATGGCCTGTCGGGGCCCTATGCGCTCGCCAGCCGGGATATCCTCTCGAACAGTGAACGGATCACGCTGGAAACCCGTGATCGGTTGCGGTCCGACCGGATCCTGGATCGGCGTGAGCTGACCCGGCATATCGATTATGATATCGATTATCTGGCAGGCACATTGCGCTTCCGGGAGCCGATTCTGAGCCGTGGCAGCGGCTTTGACCCGCAGTTCATCATCGCCGAATATGAAGTTCTCGGCGTCGGCGGACGTGATCTCAACGGCGGTGGCCGGGCGACCTGGCAGACCGCCGACAAGAAGTTCAAACTGGGCACCACATTTGTTCATGACGAAGATGAGACGGTAAAAACCGATCTGCTGGGCGTTGATGTCCGCTACCGTCCGAGCCTCAAGACGGAATTCCGCGCCGAACTGGCTGCGACCGACAATCAGGCGAAAACGGTGGGGGCACTGACCGGAACGGCCAGTGCCGGCGACTCCGCAACAGCCTGGCTGATCGAAGCCGAACATCACGGGTCGACATTTGATGTGCTGGCCTATGTCCGGCGCCAGTCTGCCGGCTTTGGCCTCGGCCAGCTCAATTCCGTGGAAAGCGGGACCCGCAAGTTCGGTCTCGACACCCGGGTGCGGATTACCGACAAACTCTCGATCACCGCCACCGGTTATCAGGAGAATTTCCTGACTAGCGGCGCCCGGCGACGCGCGGGAACGGCGGAACTCGAATATCGCAGCCAGGAGACCGCCTTCCGTGCCGGACTGACTCATGCTGAGGATCGCTTGTCAGATGGCAGCGTCAATCGCTCGACCCTCGTACGGCTGGGCGCCACACAGAAACTGTTCGATGGCAAACTGGAACTCGATGCACAGACCGAATTCGCACTCGGCGGCGAGGATGAAAGCATCGACTTCCCGGCCCGGCACAGTCTGACGGCGCGTTACGCGATCACAGATTCGATCAAGCTGGTCGGAACCTATGAAATCGCGGATGGCGAGAATATCGATGCGCGGACTGCTCGCCTGGGTGTTGATGTTGCGCCCTGGGACGGGGCCCGGATCGTGGCCAGCGCCAATCAGCAGGAAATTACCGAATTCGGACCGCGGACTTTCGCCGCCTACGGCCTGACCCAGTCCATTCCGATTGATGAGAAATGGACCGTGGATTTCTCCCTCGACGGCAATGAGACGCTGGGTGGATTTGATCGCGCAGACGTCATAAGTCCCGCACAACCGGTTGCATCCGGCGGTTTTCTGGGCAGCGACGGCTCGCTGACCGAGGATTTTGTCGCGGTTACGGCCGGGGCAACTTTCCGGTCGAACGACTGGAGCTGGGTCAGCCGCGCAGAATATCGCGATGGAGATACCACCGAACGCTACGGTTTCACGTCCGCCGTTCTCAAGCAGATTGGGGAAGGCCAGGCTCTGGGTGCGGTTGGCAGCATTTTCCACGCGGAAGATGACAATGGAGTCAGTACCCGGGTGATCGAGGCCGAGGCCAGCTGGGCGCATCGTCCGGCCGACAGCCAGTGGTCCTGGTTGCAAAAACTCGAATTTCGCGAAGACAAGGTCCGCAATGCCACCGCTGGCCAGTCCGGCCCGATTGGCGGCGCGCCGCTGCTTGTCAACGGCAACGTAACTTCGCGCAGGATTATCAACAGTTTAAGCGTCAATTATACGCCGATTGACGCGGATGACGGAATTTTCACCGAGGCGGGCGAATATAGTGTCTTTTGGGGAAGCCGCTACGTGTTCGACCGGTTCGGGGAAGATGATGTCGAAGGCTGGAGCAATGTGATCGGAGCGGACGTCAAGTTCGACCTGTCCGATACCATTGATGTCGGCGGACAGGCGACCGCGCGCATAGGCAAGGACTTTGATACCATTGCCTATAGCGGGGGACCGAGTGTGGGGATTACACCGTTTAAAAACGGCTATATTTCCGTCGGTTACAATGTGGTGGGATTTGAGGATCGGGACTTTGAAGAAAGTCGCTACACCAGAGATGGTCCGTTCATCACCTTCCGCCTGAAATTCGACCAGGAAACCTTCAGCAGTTTGGGGCTGTAGCAAGGCAAAAGGTCAAATCTTCGCTGCCTTTCAGTCGGCGAAGAGTAAAACGGGCGTTTCAAGCAGATGCTTGAGCGACTGCACATAACTGGCGGCATCATGGCCGTCTACGACCCTGTGATCACACGAGATCGACAGATTCATCAGCTTGCGCGCGTGAATCTCGCCGTCAATGATCACGGGGCGCTCGACGATCTTGTTGGGGCCGATAATGGCCACTTCTGGCCGGTTGATAACCGGTGTCGTCGCAATGCCCCCCAAAGGCCCCAGAGACGTCAATGTAAGCGTGGAACCGCTGAGTTCGGCGGCTTTGGCTGTTCCGGCCCGTGCCGCCTCTGCCAGACGGCTGATTTCGGCGGATAACTGCCAGATATTCCTGTCCTGGGCATCCCGGATGACCGGAACCATCAGTCCCTGCTCCGTCTGCGTCGCCATGCCGAGGTGGACAGAGCCGTGCCGGGTTACCACGCCCGCCTCATCATCAAATGTCGCATTGAGCATCGGAAATGCCGGCAAACTGCGGCAAATTGCCGCGATCATCAGCGGTAACATGGTCAGTTTCGGCCGTTCGCCGCGATTGGCGTTCAGATCCTGACGCATATCCTCCAGTTCGGTCATGTCGATCTCGTCGACATAGGAAAAATGCGGGATATTTCGCTTCGATTCCGCCATGTTCTGGGCAATCTTGCGCCGCATGCCGATGACCTTGATCGTCTCGTTATCCCGCCGCAGAGAAGCGCCGGCAGGACGATAGCCCTGGCCGCTGCCATAGCTCAAAAACGCATCCAGATCGCTGTGCCGGACATGCTCGCCCTGGGCTTTGACCTGGGTCAGATCAACCCCGAGATCCGCGGCCCTTTTCCGGACAGCGGGGGTTGCGAGGACCTTCGTCACCGGCCCGGTTTGGGGCTGTTCGACGGGGTTTTCTGGAACAGCTGGACGCTTGTTTGCCGCTGGAGCCGGCTCTTTGACATTTTCGGCCACTTCGGATTTTTCAGATGTTTTTTCAGGAACTTCCGGCGACGTCATGGCGGCAGTGGGGGCCGTTTCAGTCGACTCTGTCCCCACCTGTTCTTCGACTTTTGCTTCGAGCTCTTCAACATCGACATCGCCTTCGACCTCGATCTCGACCAGCATCGATCCGATCGGGATGATATCCCCTTCTTCGCCCGCCATGGCGATGATTTTTCCCGACACGGGCGCTTCCATTTCGACGGTGGCCTTGTCGGTCATGACATCCGCCAGCTGGTCATCTTCCTCGACCATATCGCCAACCTTGACGTGCCAGGCAACGATCTCTGCTTCAGCAATGCCTTCACCGATATCGGGAAGGTTGAATGTGAACTTGCTCATGATTTCAGTTCCCTGACAATTTTCTCCAGCGCTTCGCCGATCCGTACCGGTCCGGGGAAATACGCCCATTCGAGACTGTGCGGATAGGGCGTGTCAAATCCGGTCACCCGCTCGATCGGGGCTTCGAGATGATAGAAGCACCGTTCCTGGACCAGCGCCGACAGCTCGGCGCCGAAACCGCTGGTGCGGGTGGCTTCGTGGATGATCAGACAGCGGCCGGTCTTTTTTACCGATTCCTCAATCGTTTCAATATCGAGCGGGACCAGTGTGCGCAGATCGATAATCTCGGCGTCGACATCATGCTCTGCAACCACGGCAGCGGCTACATGGACCATCGTGCCATAAGCCAGAACCGTCACCTCTTCCCCTGCCCTGACAATATTCGCCTTGCCGAGCGGAATCTTGTAATAATCGTCGGGAACCTCTGCCGCGTCAAATTTCGACCAGGGCTCCACCGGCTTGTCATAATAGCCGGTGAAGGGCCCGTTGTAGATCCGCTTCGGTTCGAAAAACAGCACGGGATCATTATCTTCGATCGCCGAGATCAGCAGCCCCTTCGCGTCATAAGGTGTGGAAGGAATGACAGTCTTCAGCCCGGAAACATGGGTGAACATCGCCTCCGGTGACTGGCTGTGGGTTTGCCCCCCAAAAATGCCGCCGCCAAAGGGGGATCGCACGGTGAGTGGCGCAATGAAATCGCCGGCGGAACGATAGCGCAACCGGGCCGCTTCGGAGATCAGCTGATCCATGCCTGGATAGATATAGTCGGCAAACTGGATTTCCGGGACCGGCCGCAGGCCGTAGGCCCCCATGCCGACCGCCGCGCCGATGATCCCGCATTCGGAAATTGGCGAGTCAAAGCAGCGGGTCTTGCCATATTTTTCCTGGAGGCCCGCCGTCGCACGGAAGACGCCGCCAAAATAGCCGACATCCTCGCCAAGAATGACGACATTGTCATCGCGTTCCATCATGTTGTCGAGACCCGAATTGATCGCCTCAATCATGTTCATCGTGGTCACTGTTCAGGTGCCTCCGCATCGGGCCATTTGATTGCTCTTTCTTTGTCGGCCTGGACCCGTTGTTCCTGAAGATGCCAGGGCATTTCCTCGAACACATCCTGGAACATGGTTTCAAACGGCTGGTGCAGACCGTGACCGAGAATGCCGTTCCGGGCGGCTTCCTTGACCGCCGCCTTCACCGCATCGACACATTGCCAGTCCAGCTCCTCCTGTTGCTCGACGCTCCACACCCCACGCTGGATCAGGTGTCGCTTGAGCCGCATGATCGGATCGCCAAGCGGCCATTCCTCGCGTTCCTGGGCACTGCGGTAAGCGGTTGGATCATCCGACGTGCTGTGTGCGTCAGCGCGATAGGTGAAATGCTCGATCAGGGTTGGCCCCTGATTGGTCCGCGCTCGCTCGGCCGCCCATTGTGTGGCAGCATAGACGGCAAGCGGATCATTACCGTCGACCCGCAGACCGGCGATGCCATATCCTGCTGCTCTTGCCGCAAAGGTGGTCCGCTCGGATCCGGCAAATCCCGAAAAGGAGGAAATCGCCCACTGATTGTTGATCACGTTCATGATCACCGGCGCATTGTAGACCGCCGCAAAAGTCATCGCAGCGTGAAAGTCGCCTTCGGCTGTCGATCCTTCCCCGCACCAGACGGCCGCGATCCGGTCGTCGCCTTTGGAGGCGCTGGCCATAGCCCAGCCCACGGCCTGCGGATATTGCGTGGTCAGGTTGCCCGACACGGTAAAGAAATTCAGCTCGCGCGAACTGTACATGATCGGCAACTGGCGGCCCTTCAGCTTGTCCTCGCGGTTCGAGAAAATCTGGTTGACCATTTCGACCATGGGATAACCGCGGGCAAACAATATGCCCTGCTGCCGGTAGCTGGGGAAACACATGTCTTCCTTGTCCAGCGCCATGGTTGCCGCAACCGATGTGGCCTCCTCGCCCGTGCATTTCATGTAGAAGCTGGTCTTGCCCTGACGTTGCTGGCGATGCAGCCGGTCGTCAAAGGCCCGCACCTGCGCCATGGTCCGCAGCATTTCGAGCAGTTTGTCATCGTCCAGCCGGGGATCCCACGGACCGACGGCCTTGTAATCATCATCCAGGACGCGGATCATGTCATAGACCATGTCGCGCATGGCTTTTGGCTCGGTATTTGTGTCTGGCCTGGCCTGCTCACCAGCATTCGGAATGTCCAGATCGCTATAATCGACCGCGTCGCCGGGCCGGAACCTGGGTTCGGGAACATGCAGAGACAAAGGCGGCAAATTGCTCTTCGATTTTCCGTCGGCCATCCGGCGTCTCCTGTTACATCACTTGTCGATGCGAGCGTTCTCGCAGTGATTTTTATTTCAATCGATTATTATATTATTATATGCAGATTAAAAGGTCAATATAGCTGTCCTATCGCTCTTCCCACAAAAAAGGGAGCATATCATGCTCCCTTTTTCGTCACTATCCCCCGTGGTCAGAAGCGCATCGACATGTTCACCACGGCCCGGTCATCGCGGTAGACCTGCTGACCCATGCGGGTTTCCACCGCCGCACCGATGCGCATGACACCGTTTGTCAGGCTGAATCCGCCCTTGATTTCACCATAGGATGCATCCTGCAAACCAATCGGCAAGGCAAAAGGCACATTCTCTGCATCCAGAAAACGAACCAGGAAGCTCGTGTCGTTCCCGGACAGACGGTTGACATAGTCCAGCTTCATTTCCGGCTGGAACGCCCAGGATGATGCAAAGCTCACCTGAGAGGAACCGGACAACTTCAGTCCGACCCGGGCGTCCACACCCGCCCGGCTGATTTCATCAACCGCCATGGCAAGGCTGCTACCGCTGCTGCGGAAACCGTCCACATTATAGGAAGAATAGCCAATGGCAGCTCGCGGTGTCAGCATCATGCCATCCACCTCGACATTATAGCCCGCTTCGATTTCTCCGGCAAATCCCAGGGAATTTGTGTTGAGATTGCCGACCGAAGCGACACCGGTTGCCCGACTGGAAGAGTCGATGCGCGAATGTGTCACATTCGCCTGACCACCGACATAGAAATTGCCGCCGAGCAGATAGTTGCCATAAACCGATGCCTGGTTGGTTTCGACACTGGCAAGGGTACCGCTGACTTCCTGCGTACCCCGGGCATAGCCGAATGCAGTTCCGAGCGTTGCGCTATTGTCGAGCGCATATTCCAGACCCATGGCAATATGCCAGCTGCCCTGGTTTGCACCGCTGCCCGGATCAGAAAACGCGAGCGTGCTTCTGTCATAGCCGGATGACATGAAACCGGACATGTTTTCCGGCAACCGCACCGCATTCCAGTCGGATGACTGATATTTGGCCGCAAAGCTGATTTGCGCTGCGGCTGTTTCATTCAGCCCGCCATTGCCTCCAATCGTCCTCGACGAACCAATGATCTGGAATTTCCCAGCTCCGGAACGGCTGGTTCCCATGACCGACAGCCGATCCGCAACGAGCGAACGCATGGCTGCGCTTTGCTGTTGATCAAGCGTGGTGGTCCGTCCGGCCTGAGCTGCCGAAAGGCTCTGGAACGTCGCATTGAGCTCCGCCACTTCCATCACATCAATCAAACCGTAAACATCGGCCAGATCGTTGTAGGAACTGGTCCGGGTCAAATCCAGAGCCGAACCGAATGCCAGCGAGAAGGGATTGCGCACCCCATTTTGGCTGAAGAAATCCGAGAACCGGATCGCCCGCATCCGCGCCGTTACCGTATTGGTGCCATATTCCAGTTCCGGATAAAGCACACCGATGCGGCCGACGACGTTGTCGAACACATTCTGCACACCGCCTTCTGCGGTGATGATATCGAACCTCTGTCCGAAGCGTGCGCCTCTGCGGCCAAATTTGTTGATGACCGCCGCGGTGCCGCCGAGCGAGATGATTCCGGGATTGTCCTCATCTCCGACAACTGCCAGCAAGTCTCCGCCCCGGCGTCCCACATCGAAGTAGGTCAATGCACCCGAAGACAGAATGACATCACCGGCTACGGTGAGAGTCCCTATGTTACCAAGCCGGCTGCCGGGAGCGATCGCCCCCTGGACAACGGTCAGGAAAGTTGGATCTACTAACCCGTTGCCTGACAGAAGTCCGGCGCCAAGGAATGCTTCCCCGGTTGTCAGCGAGCCATTTGCCTGAACCCAGCCACCGGTCTGGGTGTAGTCACCCCAGACTTTCAGTGCGCCGCTTTTGCGGATTTTCAGCGCAGCGAGACCTTCAACGTTCAACCGGTCAATCGTGATGTTGCTGGTCAGACGTGTTGTGCCAATGGCATCAAGCGTCACCTCATAGTAACGCGGCCCGGCGCTGCTTCCGGCGGTGACAGCGACATTGTTGGGCACGAAACCGGTGCTGCCAGGGCCGCCTTCCACAAATATGCTGTTCGGATCTCCTTCCGGCAAGGCAACGCTGCCCGCCGAAAGATCAAGACAATCGTCGAGGAAGCAGACATTGCCGAATTTCGGCGTGTCGCCCGTTACGCCTGGCTCTGCAAAGCCGGGCAATGCATTTACCAGTTCGCCGTCGACATCAATCACATAGGCTGGATCCATGTCCTGTTCCCAGTGATTGGGGTTTTCCCAGTTGCGATTGCCTGCCTTGGCCGAAGCGTAAACATAGTTGTTGTTCGCCACAATCGATTCCCAGAACATGAACAGCGGCTGGTAAAAGGATTGCGTCCCGTATGAAGAGAAAGGCTGGAAGGTGTTCGGATCATTCTCGTCGTTTCCGAAGAACCGCGAGCCACCCGAAAGCACACCGGCAACGACCGGAGTATCATATTTCTCATCCACGATCAGCGGCCCGCCAGAGTCGCCACCGGCTGTGGTACCTTCACGTGGCAAGGCCGGGCCGTCAAACAGGTCAAAATCAAACAGACCGTTGTTGGAATCAAAAACCTCTTCGCCGGCCGGACTGTCAAAGTCCAGGCTGTAGAGCGATTGCGGCAATCCATAATCGCCGGGTCCGAAGAGAAACTCGTTGCGTTCATTCAATGAACTGAGCGACGAGAGCACATTTTCGGCAATACGACGACGGAAGTCAATACCGATCGGACCTTCAGACCCGATTCCGCGCGAACCATAACCGTTGATCGTTACATGCGTTTCTTCTTCCAGCGGAGAGAACAGAAGCGTCCATGTCGGAATGTTGCCAGCATGCGTGTCCAGCGTTGCAATGGCGACATCGGCCTCCAGAAAACTCAGTGGTACCGAGCGCTCATCATACCAGACATGTTCGACATTGTAGATCGCAAAATCTTCGTCGGTCGCATTCGCCGTGCCGCCATCAAGGCCAACCCACCGCCGTATGCCTGGCAGGTTGTCCGCACTGAAACCAAAGCTGATGGCTGTGCCACCCTTGTCAAATCCGTAGCTTTCGGCAGGCTGGTCGTTCACACAATGCGCGGCAAAAAGCACGGTCCGGGGGTTGATCAACGTACCGGTACACAGGCCAAGGCCAAAGGAATTCTGGTCCGGGCGGGTCGCCATTTGCCCGACGCCGGTTATGTCCACCACATTGTCAAGCGCACCTGTCGGCGGCCCTTCATCGGGAGAAAGATCATCCCGGATCACAATCCTGTTACTGTCTTCGACCATAATCGGTGCGGATGCCTGGCTTGAAGCTCCGCCTGCTGTCGAGGTGAGAACCGACCCACCAGACGTGTTCGCCGCCACTTGCGCATGAGCCGGAGCGGCCAGTGCAGCAATGCAGGCGGTTGAAGAAGCACCAAGAAGCAAAAAACGATTAATATGGGCGAACGACATTATTCCCCTCCCCGAGGTTAGATTGAATCCAAATAACACACTTTTACCAAGACTTAGAGCGACTCGCTCTAGTTACACGGGATATCACTTTTCAACGCAAAATTATATCCATCCACAGCAAAAAAATGATCCAAAATGATTATTTAGGTTCAACCGGGCCTTTTTTTTCCGCTGTCCCAAAGCCCTTGATCGCGCTTTTATCAGACCGCAACAGGCGCGGGAATATGGGCCTGTGGCGAATAATCACGGACTTCGAAGTCTTTGATTTCATAAGCAAAAACCGATTCCGGTTTGCGCAGCAAGTGAAGGGTGGGCGCACCCGACGGGGTCCGGGCCAGTTGCTCTTCAACCAGCGCTTCGTGATTAAGATACAAATGGACATCACCGCCATTCCAGATGAGCTCTCCTGGCTCCAGATCGCACTGCTGGGCCACCATTCGGGTCAACAGGGCGGCGGAAAAGACATTGAAGGGAACGCCGAGCGCGAGATCGCAACTGCGCTGCTGGAGCAGGGCCGACAATTTGCCGTTGGCCACATAAAACTGATAGGTCTTGTGACAGGGCGGCAAAGCCATCCTGTCCAGTTCGGCCACATTCCATCCGGTAAATATGTGGCGCCGTGACCCGGGATTGCTCCGGATGCCCTCCACCAGCAGCGCGATCTGGTTTATGCCTGTCTCCGCCTTGTGATACAGCCCGTTACCGGCGGGTTCATAAACCGGCCAGTCAACCCATTGCTTGCCGTATACCGGGCCAAGATCACCCCACTGCTCAGCAAATTCCGGGTCCTCAATGATCTTCTGCTCGAAGCTGTCGCGATCAATATCTTCACCGGTCGCCCGCCGGTATTTGTCGAGCGGCCAGTCGGTCCAGATATGGACTTTCTGTTTCACCAGTTCCCGGATATTTGTATCGCCCGTGAGGAACCACAGCATCTCCCGCGCGGCGGTTTTCCAGTAGACCCGCTTGGTCGTCAGCAACGGGATTGCATTGTCTGACAGATCGAAACGCATGGTCGCACCGAACATCGCCCGCGTGCCGACACCGGTCCGGTCGACCCGTTCGTCGCCGGCTGACCAGATATGGCGCATAAGATCCAGATATTGCTGCTCATAATGCGACGGGTCGAATTGCGGCTGGGGAATCACTTGTTCTGTCTCCGGCAGGGTGGACAGCAACGCTATACGCCGCCGGAAAGATGCTCAACCGGTGAGTGCAAATTTCTTGGGCTTGATCAAGGCGGCCGACCCTCCTATGGAGCGGGGGAAATGACAGCGCGAGACGCCGTCGGGAAGTAGCTCAGCCTGGTAGAGTACTGCCTTCGGGAGGCAGGGGCCGGAGGTTCGAATCCTCTCTTCCCGACCATTTCCCCCTTCAGAACCGGAAATGAGTCGTCAGATCCGGGCCGACAGATCGACACCGGGCGAGCGTTTGACTTCCTCCATCACCGGAAAGGTCGTTGTCTGGTACACGCCCGGCAGATTGTTGATGCTGTCGGTCAGGATCACCCGATATTCTTCCATGTTCCGGCAGCGCACTTTCAGCAGATAGTCATAACCGCCGGCCATCATGTGGCAGGACTGGATCGCGTCCATCTTCCGCACGGCGCGATTGAACTGTTCGAGATGCCGTCGGCTGGTGCCCTCAAGTTTCACCTGAATGAACACCACATAGTTTTTCCGGATCATGCGCATGTTGAGACGGGCATGATAGCCGGTGATGAAACCTTCGTCTTCCAGCCGACGCAGGCGGATCTGGCAAGGTGTCCGGGACAGGCCGACCTTCTCCGAGAGATCGGCCAGCGAGATTTTGCCGTCGGCCTGGACCGCATCAAGAATGCGCCAGTCATGCCGGTCCAATATTCTGTCTTCCGTCATAGTCCAGTATCATTTTCCTATTCTTCTTCAGATAATTGGTAATATGTCCTGCCAAAAAGCACAAGTCGGACAGAAACGCCTGAACTGCGCTGATAGCTTGTGGACATGAACCAGCACCGCAGAATTGATTCGGCCACCCGGGATTTGCGCGACCAGATCGCCGAATCCACTTTGCGGGATGAAGAAGAGCTGTTTCGTGAATTGTCTGATTATCTCGGCCTCGATGAAGAGCGCTGGCAAGAAATAGCGGTCAGCAGCCGCGAACTCATCGTCAACTTGCGTGCGGGTCAAGGTCGACCGTTGATTGACCAGTTCCTGACCGAATATGGCTTGTCCAACGACGAAGGTGTTCAGCTGATGCGGCTGGCAGAAGCCCTGTCGCGGACCAGCGATTCCTGCACCGCTGACGAGCTGATCCGGGACAAGATCGCAGGCAGAAACTGGCTGGCCCATACCGGTGCCGGCCGCTCCTTGCCGATGCGCCTGTCCGGGCATGCGCTGAACCTGACTGACAAGTGGCTGGGCTGGTCCGGCAAGCCACTTCCCTTCCCCCTCCGGCAGATCGGGCAATGCGGCAATGCCCTGATCCGCTTCGGCACCCGCTTCGCGATCCGGGCACTTTCCGGGCAATTTGTTTTTGCCGAGACGCTGGAGAAAGCGCTGAGCCGGGCCCGCCAATATGGCCGCAAAGGCTATCTGTTCTCGTTTGACATGCTGGGAGAAGCCGCGCGCACGAAAAGTGATGCAGAAGGCTATTATGCCGCCTATGTCAGGGCACTAGACAATGTCTGCACCGATGCCCGTTCGGCTGATCCCCGGCATAATCACGGGATATCTGTGAAATTGTCCGCTCTCCATCCACGCTATGAATTTGCCCAGGCCGAGGACGTCGTTCCGGAAATCGCCGACCTGCTCGTCCCGCTCGCGGTGAAAGCCCGGGCGGCCAATGTCCAGATGACCATCGATGCCGAAGAGGCCGAGCGGCTGGATATTTCGATGGACGTACTGTCTTCGCTGATCTCCCGACCGGAGCTGAAAGGCTGGCATGGCCTCGGCTTCGTTGTTCAGGCCTATCAGCGCCGGGCGATGCCTCTGCTCTTCTGGCTATCGGAGCAAGCGGAACGTCTCGGCGCACCGCTTTTCATCCGCCTCGTGAAGGGCGCCTACTGGGATAGCGAAATCAAGGGTGCGCAGGAAATGGGGCTGGACAGTTACCCCGTATTCACGCGCAAGGAAATGACCGACCTCAGCTACCTCGCCTGTGCGAAAAAGCTGCTCGCCCACCCTGACCGGTTTAGCCCGCAATTCGCTACGCATAATGCCCATAGCGTCACCGCCATCCGCGCACTCGCCGGAGATGACCGCGATCTCGAATTTCAGCGCCTGTTCGGAATGGGTCAGCAACTGCACGACACAATCCTCGCAGAGCCGAACATCATCAGCCGCATCTATGCGCCGGTCGGAACCCAGAAAGATCTGCTCTCCTATTTGATCCGCCGATTGCTGGAAAATGGTGCCAACAGTTCTTTCGTCAACAAGCTGGCAGATCCCGCTGTGGATGCATCGCTACTGTCACGTGATCCGGTCAACAGCCTGAACCGGTATAATGATATTCCCAATGCGAATATCCCTCAACCGCGGCAATATCTCCGCAAGACACGGGAAAGCGCCCGCGGCCGGGATCTGTCCTGTCCGCTGGATCGCCGGAAATTTGCCGACGGTATAGCTGGCGCACGCCAGGTAAAGTTCACTGCCGTCCCGCTGATCGGCGGACGACGTCATGACGGCACCGCCGAAAATGTGCGAAATCCTGCAGTCCGCAGCGAGGTCGTCGGAGAAGTCCAGGCAGCCTCCGCGGAAACAGCAGAACTGGCAATCCAGACCGCTGACTCCGCATTTGCATCTTGGTCCGGTCGGCCTGCAGCAGAACGCGCAGACATATTGGACCGCGCAGCGGGACTGCTGGAGGAGCAAGCCGACATCTTCCATGATCTGGCCATCAGGGAGGCCGGAAAGACCTGGCAAGACGCAATTGACGAAGTCCGCGAAGCGGTCGATTTCTGCCGCTACTATGCCGCGCAGGTCCGCAGCGAGACGTTTTCGAACCGCCATTCGCTGGGTGTGGTTGTCTGCATCTCTCCGTGGAATTTCCCGCTGGCCATTTTTCTCGGCCAGGTCGTCGCCGCATTGGCAGCCGGCAACACTGCCGTCGCCAAGCCGGCCGAACAAACGCCTCTGATCGCGGCGCAGGCCGTGAGACTGCTGCACGAAGCCGGGATCCCCGCCGAAGTCGTCAATTTTGTCCCGGGCAATGGTGCTCTTGTCGGTGAAAGTCTGGTTGCCCACCCGAAAACGGCCGGTATTTGTTTCACCGGTTCAACCGCTACAGCCCGGCGGATAGCCGCACGCATGGCCGAAACAGGTCGGGCCACGGCGCCCCTGATTGCCGAGACCGGGGGCATAAACGCCATGATCGTGGACTCCTCCGCCTTGCTGGAGCAGACAGTGGACGCCGTGATATCCTCTGCCTTTCAGAGCGCGGGTCAACGCTGCTCGGCGTTGCGCATCCTGTGTGTCCAGGAGGATATTGCCGATGAGATGATCCGTTTGCTGGGCGGGGCAATGGCGGCACTGACCGTCGGTGATCCGGCCAGTCTCGCCACCGACATCGGCCCGGTCATTGATGCAACTGCGCGGGACAATATTGCCGATCACATCAACCACCTGGAACAATCCGCAAGCAAGATCGGAGAAGCACCGGCAACATCCCTGCCGGACGGAACCTTTATTGCTCCGGTGGCCTATGAGCTCGACAAATTTGCAGATCTCCAGCGCGAGATCTTCGGTCCGGTCCTTCACGTCGTGCGCTTCCGGGCAAGTGAGAGAATGCAGGTTATCGAGCAGATCAATGCCAGCGGATATGGTCTGACCATGGGCGTGCAGAGCCGGATCGACACGATTTGTCGGGACATGGCGGAACGCGCGCATGTCGGGAACATCTACATCAACCGCAATCAGATCGGGGCGATCGTTGGCGTGCAGCCCTTTGGCGGTGCCGGGCTCTCGGGGACCGGTCCGAAGGCCGGCGGGCCGCTCTATCTCAACCGGTTGAGCAAACCACCCGCGAACACAGCACAACCAGCCGTGCTGCCAAAATTCGGCAAAGCCGGAGCTTCTAAACATGGCGACATCGGCGAGTTGATCGCCCGAGCCAAGACCGCCCAAAAGAATTGGGGCCGCCGGATGCCTGCCATGAACATGCCGGATTTGCCGGACAATGTTCCGGACGGTGACTGGCGGAAACTCCTGGATCAGCAAGCCCAGCCCATCAGCCAGTTCATGGCGGCTGAGACCATTCTGCCCTCACCTGCCGGTGAAACCAACCAATACCATCTGCGCGGTCGCGGTGTGGTGCTTTCACTGATCAGCGACGCCGAACGGGCCATCCCCGCCTGGACCCGTTCAATCCTGACAGGAAACGCCGTGGTCCACATTTGTACAAGTGATCACAACCTGGTGGATCAGGGGGAGTTTAGCATTTTCGGCCAACTCTTTGAGAACCCAGATATCCTTCAGGTTGCCAGCTTGCCGGACCCGAAAGACTTGCGGGATATCTTGCTGAACCAGCCAATTGATGCTGTTCTCCTCGATCAAGACGATCCGGAAATTCTCGAAATCGGCACGATATTGGCCCAAAGAAAGGGCGCAATCATAGCGATTTTGCACCCGGATGACAGCTGGGATCGTTATGTCCATGAGCAGACCGTGACGGACAATATCGCCGCGGCCGGTGGCGATGTAAAATTGCTCAACGCGTAGCACTGCGATCCGGCAGGAACAGCTTCAGGCGGACCGGGCACAAAACCGGCATTTTTAGCACCAAACTGATGTTAACCTTATTTTGATTATCGGCAGCTAATGCCAACCTATGACAACGCGCGTTCTGATTGTGGATGACAGGCCGACAAATCTCCGGATTTACGCCCAGTTTGTGACGATAATGGGAGAGAAATACTCTGCCGTTACGTTCGCTGATCCTGTCGAAGCCTTGCACTGGCTGCGCAACAACAGCGCAGATCTGCTGATTGTCGACTATCGCATGCCGCAAATGAACGGTGCGGAGTTCATCAAAAAAGTCCGCTCGATGTCGACCGGCAATGATGTTCCGGCCATCGTCATAACCGCTCATCAGGACCGCGAATGTCGCCTCTCGGCGCTTGATGCCGGGGCCACGGACTTTCTGCAGAGCCCGGTATCCCATGTGGAATTCTGCAACCGGGCGATGTCCTTGCTGAGCAAGAGCGAAAAGAGCGTCAATCTGCGTCAGCGTGCCTCGGAGATCGAACGCAAGCACGCTGCTGTCGGCGAGCAGGCCGAGGACACCAATACCGGCAAAAGCATGCTCGAGCAGATCATCGACACGATCCCGATCATGATCAACGCGACGGATCGATCAGGCAAATGCCTGTTCACCAATGCCTACCAGTCCGCCCTGTTTGACAAGACGCCGGATCAGATGGTCGGCCATGAATTCAGTGATTTTCTGGAACCGCAGCTGAAGCGGAATTCCGATCGCCGCAATGATATCGTGCTCAAGTCCGGACAGGCGATCCCGCACTATGAGGAAAAATTCACCAGCGATGGTGTCGACCTGATCTTCCACTGTAACAAGTCGCCGCTGCTCAACCACAAGGGTGAAACCATTGGCGTCCTCACCACCGCGGTCGATATCACGGCCCGCAAGTTCGCCGAAGAACACCGGACGCATCTCGCTCTGCACGACATGCTGACCGGCCTGCCCAATCGGGTATTGCTCGCGGAGAAAGTGCGGACGGCGATAGAAACCTGCACCAACAGCGAGGAAGAGGCGGCATTGTTGCTGCTCGATCTGGACCGGTTCAAAACCATCAACGATACCCGGGGTCACCATACCGGGGACACGCTGCTGCGCGAAGTGGCCGAACGGCTGACCTCCATCCTCGGGCCCAGTGATTTCGCGGCACGTATCGGGGGCGATGAATTTGCCATCATTCTCAACAATATCAGCGGCGCCGAGACGATCAATTCCCGCTGCCTCAAGATCCTGTCCGCGATCAACGAACCTTATTCGATAAGTGGTGTCGACCAGGTTATCGGTGCCAGCATCGGTGTCAGCCTGATTCCCGAAGATGGCAACGAATATGAAGAGCTGCTCCGCATGGCGGACCTCGCCATGTATGATGCCAAGGCCAATGGCCGCAATTGTCATCGCTTCTTCTCTGAAGGCATGAACCAGATCGCTCAGGCCAATGCTGCGCTGGAAAACGAGCTGCGGGATGCCATTTCGCAGAAACAGTTTGCCCTGGAATATCAGCCGATCGTCGATGCGAAGTCCCTCGAATATGTCGGACTGGAAGCGTTGATCCGCTGGGATCACCCGAAAAAAGGGCGCCTGTTGCCGCAACAGTTTATCCAGGTGGCCGATGATACCGGGCTCATGGACATTCTTGGCAAATGGGTCATTGGCGAAGTCTGCCGCCAGATCCGCGTGTCCGAGGAAGATGGCATCATTCTGCCGCGTGTTGCGATCAATGTTTCGCCGCGCCAGTTCCAGAACCAGAATGTCTGCGAAGAAATCCTGCGCAATATCGAAGAGAATGGCATTGAGCCCTCCAAGATTGTCGTGGAAATCACGGAAGAGCTGTTGCTCGACAACAATGAACGGGTCAGCAACACGCTGAACAAGCTGCGCAATGCCGGTGTCGGTATTTCCATCGATGATTTCGGTACCGGATATTCCTCGCTGCAATATCTGAGGGATCTGCCGGCGAACTGCCTCAAAATCGACCGGACCTTCATTTCCCGGATCGAACACTCACCGGCAGACCGCGCGATTATCGGAACCATTGCCCATCTCGCCCATGCGCTCGATATGCGGGTTATTGCCGAGGGTGTGGAGAATGACGCCCAGCTGGAACTGCTCAAGGTTTCGGGCTGTGACGAAATTCAGGGTTTCAAGATTGCCCGTCCGCAAAAGGCGGACGATCTGCCCCGGCTTTTTGAAAATGCAGGCTTTGGAACCGCACGGTCCGCTGGTGGATCATAATCATGCTGACCAGCAAACATGCCGGAAAAGGGAAATCCGGCAAACATCATTCGCACCGGCATAACGGACACAAGGGCCACCACGGACATCGTGGCCACAAGGGCCATCATGCCGGGCTGGGTCATGCCCAGGACCGCGAACATGAAATGATCATCAACCGGATCGTGCTGATCATCATCGCATCGTCGATCGCATGGTTTCTTGATGCGGCCCCCGACATCATGATCGCGTTCCAGATCCACTTCATGGTCAGCCTGATGATTGCCATCGCCTACCGGTTCGACCGGCGTCCCAGCACGGTGCGCCGGCTGGCGGGCATCATCAATGATTTCGGTGCTGGTACCTATCTGTTCCACGTTGGCGGTGCCAGCCTGGCCGCACTCTATCCGATCTATCTCTGGGTTATCCTGGGATATGGTTTTCGCTTCGGCATAAGCTGGCTGTTTGTGGCCACCGGTCTGGCGACGCTGTCATTCGGCTGGACAGTATATAATGTCCCCTACTGGCAGGAGAATCTGTCACTGTCGATCGGGTTGCTGATCGGTCTGGCAGTCATTCCCTCTTACTGTTCCACCCTGATCACGAAACTCTCCCAGGCGAAAGAAGAGGCAGAAGCGGCCAACAAATCGAAGAGCCTGTTCCTCGCCAGCATCAGCCACGAGCTGCGGACCCCGCTCAATGCGATTATCGGCTATGGTACGCATTTGCTGGGCATGAAAATGCCGGAAAGCCAGCAGCAGATGATCAGCACCAGCGTGTCCGCCGGTCGCCACCTGCTGCATCTGATCAATCAGCTGCTCAGCTTCGCCAAGTCGGACTCCCAGGAAGAATTGCCCGAACCGGTAGATTTTTCGATAGTCGATCTGCTCACCGACGTTCGCGACATCATGCAGATTGCCGCCGAGGAAAAAGGCCTGGTCATCCATTTGCAGGCCGAACCCATGAGCGATCGTATCGCCGTCGGACAGGTCGATCATATCCGCAACATCCTCATCAACCTCACCAGCAATGCGGTCAAGTTTACCGACAGCGGATTCGTTCTGCTGAAATGCGGATATGAGGAGGACAAGGATGGCGACAGTCTCTGGTGTTCTGTCGCCGATACCGGTCCCGGCATTGCCGAAGATGCGCAGGAGCGCATATTCGGCGTGTTCCAGCAAGCCGATGACTCTGTCGTCAGCAAATTCGGTGGCACCGGTCTCGGCCTTGCCATCTGCCGGCAACTTGCCCAGCAAATGGGTGGCGACGTTTCGCTGTCGAGCAAAACCGGCGTCGGCAGCGTTTTCACCCTGTCCTGTCCCATCGCATTCGCCGATACCGAACAGGCCGGGCGCGACAGTGACGCGGAAAAAGTTCATATTCTCTCGCTGGGCAACTCACCCGAGGCCCCGCAGATTGACATTGCCGACGGCCAGTCCGTCCGAATTGATCATGTCATGCATGTGCCGGGAACCGACATCCTCCAGCTGATCGGGAACCGGGATCTGGCGGACTATGACGTCGCGGTTCTGGGCGGAGAATTTGCGGCGCAATATGATGAGGAACATGCACTCTGGTCCATCTTCAGGGAGGCGAAACTGCCACCTGTGCTCCTTTCCGGCTCGGGCAGCCGTGACCTTGAGGATATCGAGCTTCGTGCGGCATTTGCATCCGTGCTGCCGTCAACACCCGACTTTGAAACCATCCGCAGCGTTGTCCAGATCGGTTGCTCGTTCAATCGCAGTCTGAAGTCTGCCGAGGATGTCAGTGAGAATATCTTCCTCGAAGCCCGCCCGCAACGCGTGCTGGTCGCCGACGACAACCGCACCAACCAGATGGTTCTGGAAACCATCCTCAGCAATGCGGGCCATTCCGTAACCGTGGTTCCTGATGGTGAAAAGGCGCTGGATGAGCTGGAGAACGAGGCCTTTGACATTGTCTTCCTCGATGTGAACATGCCGCGCCTCGGGGGCATTGAATGTTGCAAGATGTGGCGGCAGATTGAAGGATCGCGGGCCCATGTTCCGATCATTGGCCTGACAGCGGACTCGACCGACGAAACCGAAAAAAGATGTCTCGATGCCGGAATGGATCTCAGACTCACAAAACCGGTCGAAGCTGGGCCGCTGCTGGAAACGATTGTACGCCTGACCAGCAGCGAGGTCAGTCCGGATGTGGTCGATGCAACAACCGATCCGTTCAGCACCGTCACCCGGATAACCGACAAAGGCGTTGCGGAGCAACCGGTTTCCATCGATCCGAGCCAGCTAAACTATCTGCGCTCCATCGGGGACGGGGATTTCGTCCAGTCGATCATCGATGCCTATCTGGAAGACACGGCCACCATCATGGAGGCCCTCGAAAAAGCCGTTGCTGCCGGGAATATCGACGAATTCCGTTTCCATGCGCACGCCTTCAAGAGCGGCGCGAACAATGTCGGCGCCATGATGCTCTCGAAAATCTGCGCGCGACTTGAGGTCATCACCGAACCGGATTTTGCCGCACATGCGGAAGAACATCTGGAACTGGTCCGAAGCGAGGTCGGACAGATTACGGAATATTTCCGCAATATGGATGATGCCGTGTCGGGTGAGGATACAGAATCCTCCGATGACGATGCCGTGCGACAATCCGGTTGAGGGTCAGGTCAGACGGCGCGAAGTGATCGTTGAATACGACGTTCCTGCGCCAGAGCCAGCCGCTCCATTTTGCGGACATCCGCATCCTCAAGATACAGCGCCGTTTCTGCCCACATGTCCGTGACTTCGAGCAGTTCGTCGAGACTGACCGGATTGGTAATCTTGCGCGCCCGGTAAACGGCGCGTTCTGCGTGAAAACGCTTATCGTTTTGCCGGGTATAGTTGATGATGGCTGCTTCGCCTTCTCCATCTTCGGCGAGAATATCCACGACACCCATCTCGTACAGTTCTTCGGCCGTGAACAGTTTGCCTTCGAGAATGAACCGCTCGGTATCCTGCCGTCCCAGTCGCTGCCGCAAAAAGCTGTAGGCTCCCATTCCCGGGAACAGATTGAACAGGATTTCGGGCAGGCCGAGGCGGGCACTTTTCTCCGCAACGATGATATCAAATGCCAGCGCATGTTCGAATCCGCCGCCCAGTGCGTCGCCCTGAACCAGGGCCATGGTAATGATCGGCGCGCCAAAACCGGTGCTGTTGGCATGCTGCATGTGTACACAGGTGCGTGCATATTTCCGCAGAGCGCCAAGATCACGCCGCCGGATGCAGTCGGCAAAATGCTTCAGATCTCCGCCCAGATTGTAAATTCCAGGCGTCCGTGAACCGCATACGAAATAGCGCAACGGATCCCGACTGTTGGTCACGTCAAATCCGTAATTGGTGTTGATCCAGTCCTGCACCGACTGAATTTCATCACCCAGTTCATAAGTGTAGCTGGGACGGGATTTCTGGTTCATGAAACACCAGAAAATCTGATCAGAACGATCAAACCGCAATTCGATTTCGTTGAATTTCTGATCGAGGATATCGGATCCGTAGACCGGATCGGACTGGATCAAAGACTCGGTCGTGTCAAAGAGCGCATTCTGCTCCCGATCATTGGCGGCCCGACCCCTGAATTCCATATCTACTCTCCACATCATGGGCTGATCGACGAAACTTCGGCCTATCATTTCCCAATCCGGTTGGAAGAGAATTTTATGGGCCGCCCCAAAAAGAAGCAAGCAAAACTGCAAGTGTTGACCAGCATGCTTAACACCACGGATTATATGCTTATCTTTACGCCAGTTAGCACCAATTTCGGGCGTTAATATTCGTTAACAGCCCCGTTTTGGTCCAAGTAGTTCCTGCGCTTGTTTGCCACTCTCGGCCATGGATGATCAAAACCGGTTGCAAATGTTTCCAAATACTAGCCCGCGTCCGACTCAGCGCCAGCCGACGCGCGGATCAGCCCCCGATAGGCCTGAACCGCCGAGCGATTGCCCTTGGTCACTTCAAAAACGTCCTCTGCAATGGGCATGGCCACGCCATGTTCCTTTGCCAGGGCCATGACGGTCGGTGCGCTTTTGACGCCTTCCGCCACCATCAGCATGTCGTCAATAATCTCGTCGATCTTGCGGCCCTTGCCCAACTCGACACCAACATGCCGGTTTCGACTGAGCGGACTGGTACAGGTGGCGATCATATCGCCCATGCCGGTAAGCCCGGCAAAGGTCTCTGGCCGTCCACCCATCGCCACGCCGAGACGAGTAATCTCGGCCAGACCGCGGGTGATCAGTGCCGATCTGGTATTGTCCCCTGCCCCCAGGCCATCGCCCATGCCAACCGCGATGGCGATAATGTTTTTCAGCACCCCGCCCAGTTCACATCCCAACAGATCGGTATTGGTGTACACCCGGAACAAACCGGAATGAAAAAGCTGTTGCAGCTGTTTGACGATGATCTCGTCTTCCATCGAGATTACGCTGGCTGCCGCCTGCCCGGCCATGATCTCCCGCGCCAGATTGGGGCCGGTCAACACGCCGACCGGATGTCCCGGCAGAACGTCCTCGATCACTTGGGTCATCCGCTTGCCGGTCGACAATTCCAGACCCTTGGTCAGGCTGATTACCGGGACCCAGGGACGCAGATATTGTTTGGCTTCTTCCAGGACCGCCCGGAAATTGCTCGATGGTATTCCCATCACCAGCACATCCGCATCCGCCACTGCTTCGCCCAGATCGCCGGTCGCTTTCAGTTCCCTGGGCAGAACGCTGTCGGGAAGATATTTGCTGTTGCGGTGATTGCTGTTGATATCATCAACCGTTTCCGCATCCCGCGCCCAAAGCTTGATCGGCGCGTTGCGGGACACCAGCGAAGCCACCGTAGTTCCCCAGGATCCCCCACCCAGCAATCCAACACGCAGCTTCATTATCCTCTCCCCTTGCACGGCTCCCTGACGGAACTCTTGGGCTCAGACTGGCGAGGTTTTCACTGTTTGGCAAGAAAAGCCAGATGCACGCTCGCGGATTCTTTGGGCTTTTCAATCATCGGAATATGACCGGTCTTTTCAAATATCACCGATTCGCTGTTTTCGATACCGTCAGCGAGAACCTTCACACAGCTGACATCGATAAGCCGGTCATGGCGCCCCCAGATGATCAGGGTTGGCGCCTTAACATCACCAAGACGGTCGTTCAGTGGATCATTGAGGCCCGATCCGGCAATCTGCCAGAAAATCTTGTCGAGCAGTTCCTTGTGGGCATTGGCTTCTTCGAAAAACAGCTTCCGAAACTGTCCCGGCATCGCCACCGGCTTGTACGCCACAAACTTCATCAGACGTGTCGTGTCCTCCACCGAAGTCAGAGCGAGAACATTTTTGCCGTCTTCCGCGGCAATCTGCAGCTCGCTTTTGTCTTCACCAACAACACCGGCATTGTTGAACAATGTCAGAGATGCCACCATGTCCGGGTATTCGAGGGCAAACTGCAAGGCGATGAACCCGCCCATGCTGTTTCCGCCGAGATGGCATTTTGTAATGCCCATCGCATCGAGAAAGGCCACCAGCCGATGGCACTGGGAAGCAATGTCATAGTCGCGATCCAGCGATCGGTCATTTTCTCCAAAACCAGGGAGATCCGGCGCAATCAATCGATGGGTTCCGGTAATATGCGCTGCATAGACGGACCAGTTGTCCTTGTCCCCGCCAAATCCGTGTAAAAGCACGACAGGGACGCCCTCCGCAGGCCTGCCTTCCAGAAACGGCCAGACATGATCACCTACAGTGATGGACTTTTCAACCAGGCCGCCTCGCCGTCGCAGCATGTTGCGCAGACCGCCATAAAGGGCTTTTGGAAAAGCAAAATAGACAATCAACATGGCGGCAATCAGCGCCAGAATTATGTAAAGCAATGTCGTCATGCAAACCGCCCCCGTGCCGGTCGAAATTTATTGAGCGAGGATCCTGTCGATCCAGTCGGTCATGTCCGACAGAACCTGCTCTTTTTCAGGTTCATTGAATATCTCATGATACAGGTCCGGGTAGATCGTGAGCTTCTTTTCGCTCGAGGAAACGTTCTCGTGCAGAAACGTCGACCCTTCGGGTGCGGCAAGGCTGTCCTCGCTGCCGTGCACAAGCAGCAATGGCAATGTGATCTTGCCGGCTTCCGCCTGGATTTGTTCCATGCGCTTCATCATTTCCAGACCAAGTCGTGCGCTGATTTTCTGACCCGAAACCAGGGGGTCAGCCAGATAATCAGCCACGACTTGCGGATCCCTGCTGACCGCATTTGCATCCAGACCAATAACGCCCATTTTCGGGGTCAGCCGCGACAGAATTTTACTGAGTGCCTTCAGTGTAGCCGACGGTTCTTCGGCCGCCTTGATCGCAGGCCCCGACAAAATGGCTGCCTGAAAACGAGTCTGATGTTCCAGCAGATATGTTGCTGCAATCAGCCCTCCCAGGCTGTGACCGACCAGAATTTTTGGCACATTGGCAAGAACTTCCGGGATATCGGCGAGAAGCGCATCCAGCCCATCATGATAAACCGAAAATCTGGGTACAAAGCCGTTTACGCCGGTCGACTTGCCATGCCCCCAGTGGTCGAGCGCCAGGACCGCCAGTCCCCGGTTCACGCAATGCTCGGCAAAATGGTGATAACGACCGCTATGCTCGTCATAGCCGTGGACGAGAATTATGACCGCCCGCGCCTTGGTGTCGGGCAGCCACCTTTGCTGAAACAGGCTGGCGCCCGCCGCTTCCGAGCCGGCTGGCAGGGTCAGCGTCCCTTCACTGTGGATCAAGCGATTTTCCTCTTCATCGCATTGTCCTGGGCGTGCGCCAGTTCATGGTCATGCGCCAGTTCGGTTTCATATTCGAACAGAATGCGATCGAGGGTCTGACTGATTTTTGTCTGCGTCCGGACCATTTCGATTTTCGGCCAGGTTGTGCGCTCACCGAGATCGATCAGCTCACTGATATCCTCGATCGGCAGGTTGCTGAGAATCTTGGACGGGCTCCAGAACATGGTCGGGCGAATGATGTTGATGTCGCCCGTATAGTCCTGATTAATCACCGACAGCGTCATGTTCGCGAGGCTGTTCAGCCGGGGGAAGAAAGACAATGGCTTTTGCATGATCGAGACATTGGCATTGAGCCAGGCCTTCATCGTTGCGGTCGATGCGTTGCGAATGGCCGACATTGCGGTTTTCTGCTGGCTTACGTCGCTGGCAAAAGGCGTGATCAGCGGATTGGCCTGACTGACAATGTGGTGATTGACACCATAGAGCCGCGCCAGTCGTTTTGCCGGCAAATCATGGGTGACAGATCCGTCCACCCATTTGCGGTTGGGCAAATAGGGTACACGCTCGCCCTTGTGATCTTTCGCAGCCAGAGTCACAGGCGGATAAACGCCCGGAACGGCACAGGATGCCATCACCGCTTCCCGGATATAGACGTTCGGTGAAGCGATCGCATTGAGGAGCCGGGATGTCTGGTGCTTTTCTGCCGGAGCGATGGACACGTTGAGATGCCGACCGGTCAGCTCATAGGCTTCCTGGAAGGTCAGGTCCGGAAGCATTTCGGACAAACGGGCTTCAATCTCGTCGGCGCGCATCCGGTTCGAACCGCCGAACAATCCGCCGAAGCCACCATCATTCTCGGGCTCTTCATCTCCCATCACCAGATTTTCCGGCTCAAAATACGGTTCCATGTCTTCATCGACATGCGTGCTGATCAGCGCACCAACTACCGAACCTCCACTGGAGCCCGACATGATATGCGGCAGCAGACCCTGACGCCACAGCGCCTTGGCCACGCCGAGGTGAAAATAGAGAAAAGCCCCCGATCCGCTCATCAAAAAGGCCGAGCGCCCGTAACAATGCTGCGCCCGCCGGAAGAAATCCAGTTTCTCCTCGAACGGAATGTCCGTAACCTTGTCGCTGGCGAGATATTCCAGCGAATTGACGATGGCATCCACATAATCCTGGATCAGGCGCTTGGTGCCAAACCGGGCTTTTTCATGGAGCCGGGCATTGCCCATTCCATCCATATTCCCGTGAATGCCTTCGTTCAGCGCATAAAGCAGCCCGGCATTGTCCTGGCTTTTCCAGAGCTTCGACAGCCGCTTCAGCCGGCGACGGATCGATTTGTGGTCAAAATGCTTGCTTTCGTCCGACTTGACCCAGAGATCCACGCCAGTGGACTTGTCATGGGCCTTGGCTGCCTTGGACCATTCACCATAGCTTTGCGCCTGGGCCATGGCCTTTTCCATTTTCAGGGTTGTATTCAGAATCATTCGCTACTCACTCACTCTGGGACCAGCTTGCATGCTGGCCTTCGTCAGCACGTCCGTGCTGGTTACCCTTTCGTCTCCGCTCCTCGCTATTTCTTGCTTTGCTTTGCGGTGCGCCGTGTCTTTGACACCTTCCGGTACATCACGCCGGCGTCACCCTTTGCCGCAGCCTTTTTGGCCGTCGGCCGCTTCGTTGTGCCCTGTTTCGTACCCCCCTCAGGCTTGGCTTTACGTAGCTCTTCGAAACTCTTTTGGAGGCATTCCCGGAAAAACTCAATATCCGGCATGATTTTTCGGTCGGAAATGATGCTGAACGAGATTGTGCCATTATAGCTCGGCGTGGCGATAAACAGCCCCATGCCATGGGCCAGCGGGGCCAGACCATATTGATGTGTCAGCTTTGCGCCATTCATGTAGAGCTGCATTTGCGGCCCGGGAACGTTGGAAACCATCAGGTTGTTCATCTTCGGCGCAAAGCGTTCGTCGGTGAGGATCCGGGACAAGCCGGACATGGGCGCACCGGGTATGTGCTTGGTCAGATCTGTCATGATCCGCGCGCTCAATCCCGACTTGGCTGCCTTGGTCTCGCGTGTGGTATCGCGAATGGCTTTCAAACGCTGCACCGGATTGGCGATATTGGACCAGATTTTGACTGTCATCGCCGAAATATTGTTGCCTGGATTGGATTCCTCGCCGGACCGGCTCCGCGCGTTGACAGGCGCAACGGCAACCAGAGATTCCTTCGGCAACTCCTTGTGTTTCATCAAATATTTGCGCACGCCACCGCTACAGATTGCGAGTACGATGTCATTGATTGTGGACCCTTCGGCCAGCGCCCGCATCTTTTTCAGCTCTTCGAGATCAAAGGTGATGGCATCGAACATTTTGTGCGGCGTTACAGCGCTGTTGAACCGCGTGTCCGGAATACTGCTGTCGCGCTCTTCGCTTCCATTGAGCAGGTTTTGCTGCGTATTCGAAACAATGGCCGGGGCAAATTTCATGAAGGCCTGCGCCAGTTTCACGGGAGATGTCACGGTGCTGTTGATCGCCCGGTTCAGAATTTCCGTGGCGGTTGGCAGTTCCGGCGGTTTTTCAGTGTTTTCGGGCATCGGGATAGCCGGTGTTCCCTTGGTATCCTTGTCGGACAACGCGGCAAAAAAGTGCGCGCCTGACGTGCCGTCAATCGTGGAATGATGAATCCGGGTCAGAATGGCGTAGCTGCCCTTCGCATATCCCGGAATATTATCGAGACCTTCAATGACATACATGTCCCAGAGCGGCCGGTTCATGTCCAGCGGTTTGCTGTGATGACGTGCGACCTGGATACAGAATTGCCGCCAGTCCCCCGGTTCTGGAAGGCGGCTGTGTGAAATATGCGCCTCGAGATCAAAATGCTCGTCTTTAACCCAATAAGGATGGTCTATGTCGAGCGGCAGACGATACAATTTGCGCTGAAACATCGGCGAGATGTGCAGGCGGTTGCGCACATGTTCGATAATGTCCTTGAACCGGACCTTGCCGCCCGGCGCGGTTGACGGGTCATAGATGTAAACCGCCATGACATGGGTCAGATTGGTGGCAGACTGGATGTACAGAAACTGCGCATCCTGGGCGCTGAGCTGACTGATATGTCTGTCTTCGCTGCTGTCTGTCATCGTCATTCCTTTGCTGGGGGATCAGTCAAAAATCTTGTCGGCGAGGCTGAGAACTTCCAGGCGCGATTTCTCCATGCGTCGTGACAGCGCCCGGAACTTGCGCAACAGCGCTTTGCGCGCAGCAATGGACTCGTCCGTGGTCTCTCCGGTCAGCCCCTGGCTGGCAGCCATCCGGAAACCATTCTCAAACAGGATCTTCCCGATCGACGCCTCACTGGTGATCCGGCGCAACAGATAGAGTTGCCGGCCTTCGACCAGAGCTTCCTCAACACAGGTCTTCCGGTCAATCACCTGCCCTTTTTCCAGACGGCTCAAGATGTCCAGAACAACGGTATAGGATTCGACGAAGGGCAGAAATACAGCGTGGCCGATCAACGGCTGAAACCGGTTGGTCAGGCTTTTCAGCATCGGACCACCGGTTTGCAATTTCTCTTCCCAGTCCGGACAGGCTCTTGCCAGCTCCGCTTTCAGATTTTCGCGAAACTCCTCTTTCGACGGATAGAAAAATTCGAACTTGAACAGGTCGCGCAACCGCTCGGTTTCCGACCAGAAAACCTCTTCGGCTTTCTTGTCCCGCTCTTCGCGGGCCTTGAGAATCGACAGTTCGATGATCGCCTTGTCGAGGAAATGATGGATTATCGAATTCCGGTAATAGCTCGCCAGCGGATGTTTGTCGGGCTCGATGCCGTAAACGGTGGTCGAGCCCTTGTCATAGCGGACAAACAATCCGCTATTGACCAGCGTGTCGACAATGCCCTGAACGGTCTGGAGCTTTTCCGTCGTGAGATCCTCACTGATCCGGATGTCCCGGTCTTGCGCCCATTTTACGAAAAATGTCAGCGCCGAGCGCAATTCCTCGGCCGTCATCGCTCGCGGCGCCGTGCCCAGCAGACACAGGCACATCAGCGATGTCATGGTCAGTGGTGTGGCCCGATTGGCTTCGACCGCGACTTCAAAGGCAATTTTTGACAGGTTGAGCCGGTCATCCGGTTCCGGCGCCTGATCCACGATAACCGGCTCGCCGAAATCGACATAGACCTTGCCCATGGGTTCACGCAGGCTCCGCAGATATCCAAAGAACCAGCCCAGTGACTCCGCCTTTTTTACTCTGCCAGTCTGTTCGGAAGCATATTCCTCGACATCACGGATCAGATCAAAGCTGGTCACAACCGGGATGATATGGACATTTCTGATGTCATTGGCATTGGCGCTGTCCATGACATATTTGAGCAGCCCATAACGGGGCGGCATCAGCTTTCCAAGACGCGAACGGGTGCCTTCGAAAGCCCAGGTCATCGGGAACCGTTTTTCCAGCAAATAGCTGACATAGTGACGCAGCACGAGCTTGTAGAGCGGGTTGTTCTCGAAGCTCCGGCGGATGAAGATCGTGCCGGCGCGGCGCAGCATGAACCCGAGTCCGAAGAAATCGAGATTGATCCCGCCGAACACGTGCACCATTGGCAGGTCGTTCTGATAAGCGAGATCAGTTGGCGTCACGCCATCAATATAGGTCTTGTGGGTGAACAGCAGCAATGTCGGATGATCCCGCATGGTTCGCCGCAGACGCGCCAGTTCATTCTTGTTGAACACCACATCGTCTTCATATCCCTGCGACAGCATGAACCGGTCCAGCCGAGCTTTCATGTCAATAAACAGCGCACTGGGCCGGGCGATCAGCTCCTTCATATATTTGCCGGCTTCTTCGTAGAGCGCGGATTCCGGCTTGCCGAGGTCTTCCGACAATTCGGTTACCGCTGCGCGGAATTTCGGACTGGTGCGCAGGCTGTCCGCGACAAATTTTGGAACCTTGTAGCGCCGCCCCCGGAGACCGCGCTCTTCAATATCCAGCACCAGGCCCGCCTGGCGAACGACAAAGCGGGCAAATTCCGTCTCACCGGGATTTTCGCCTGATATGTCCTGCTGTTCAAAACGCTGCCGGAGTTCACCGATGGTGGCGGGCTGCCCGGTCAGGCAATGGGCCCGGCGCTTGTTGCGCCACAAAATGGTCTTGGCGCGAAAGCTGCCCGGCGTCCGGGGATCACCGAACAGGATATGCCGCATCTTCAGCGCCCGGCTTTTTTCAAAATTCGGAATGCGCCAGGCAATACGAACCGGAATCACCAGCGTATCGGGTTCACCCTCCAGTTTTTCTTCCAGTGATTTCAGTCTGAGCCGCGCCCGTTCATCGGATATCGGGAGGCTGACCCAATTGATTTCGCGGCCGGGGCCACCTTCTGCGAGACTGGTATGCAGCCAATCCAGAAGATAGCGGCGTTCTACCCCGTTGCGGGCGTCAATGATAAACAGCTTTGGCCCCTGTCTGACCAGGGGTAAGGTTCTGGCTATTGCCGCCGCTTCATCCATGGCGCCTCACTATGCTTTCCCGGCTCCTGCTTTTTTGGCCCCGGCCTTTGGTGATCTGCGTTTGGCCGGTTTCTTGACAGTTTTTCGTTTGGCTCCCGGTTTCGCCGCAGCATGCCGGGTCGTCGACTTTTTCCGCACGGTGGTTTTCCTGGCGGGCACAGCCTTTTTCTTGACCGAAGCCGCTGTCTTCCCACGACTTTTGGCGGGCGTGGTTGCCTTTACCGTTTTCCTCGCCGCTGCTTTGCGGGCGGGTTTGCTCGTCAGCGCTTCCAGTGCCGCTTCCTCATCATCCTGCCCCAGCGCCTCAAGGAACATGCCCCGGACTTCGGCAACATGCTGGTCAATGGTTTTGACCGACCACTCGCTGGTGTCCACCGCCGGCAGGACATCCACTCGTACTTTCGCCGGGCGCATCACAAATTCGTTCTTCGGCGCAATGTCGCCGGCATTGTGGATCACGATCGGGACGATCGGCACACCCGCCTGCATCGCCATGTGAAACGCGCCTTTCTTGAAGGGCCCAAGCCGCGGCGACAGGGTCCGTGTGCCCTCTGGCGCAATCACAATCGATTTCCTGTCGACTTCAATTGCTTCAATCAGGGGTTCCATGGCCTTGATCGCACTTTTGGCGTTTGCACGATCGATAAACACCGTGCCTGCCAGTTCCATCAGTTTGCCAATGACTGGCGTATCCCGGATCTCTTTCTTGCCGACGCCGCCCATGTCCTTGCGGATCAGCTTGGCGAGGATCATGACGTCCGCCTTGCTCTGGTGATTGAACACAAAGATGCAGGGCCGGGCATTCCACAGATTGGCTTCGCCATGAACCTCCAGCTCACAGCCGGTCAGCGCCGTCGCAAAATCGCCGAACAATCCGGTCGAGAAATTCATCGCTTCGCGCTGCGATCCGGTCAGCGCCCAGATCGGCAGCGAGGCCACGGCGGATCCGATCAGCGAACCGGTGGCATAGATGGTCCGGACATAGTCCACCGGTTTCACCTGGCCACGGCTATCAAATTTCTGGATCGGCCAGCCCCGCTCTTCAGCCACTGCAGTCAGCTTGCTGTTGGGATTGAGCGGCCGCGGCTTGCCGACATGTTCGAGCAGCTCGATATCGTCATAGCTGTCAGAATAGAAATAGCTTTTGGAAAGATCGAGATTCTTCTCCTGGGCCAGCTTTTCCGCGGCCAGCACCTTGCCCTCACCAAAACAAAGCGGGCGGATAATCTCTCCGGTAAACTCGCCATTTTCCACTTCATATTGCGAGCACAACACATGTTCGATGTTGAGATCGCGTGCGGTCGGTTCGATCTGGTAGATGGTCGCCGAGGAAACAATCGCCACCGTATGCCCTTTGGCAAGATGGGCGTCGATCAGCGCCCGCGATTCCGGATAGACCTTCCGTGCGATATGCTTTTCGTAAAGCTCCTCGCCAAATTCGAAATAGCTGTCTTCGGTGACGCCCTTGAGCAAGCGGGAGGCCGAGGACATCAGGCCCGAAAAGCCCATGTTTCCCATCGAATATTGCGCCATGACATTGGCTGTCTCAACCAGTTCTTCGGCAGACATCTCGCGGCGCTTGATCTTTTCCCAGAGCAGCGCGGTCGCCGAATATCCGGCGATAATGGTCCCGTCAAAATCAAAAAGGGCACCGATATGGGGACCTTCCGGCGCGTTCAGTACATCCTGCAAATGGGAGTCGTGATCAGCCATGTCCGTCCCTTGATCCTTCAATCTCGCCAAGCCAAATTCCTTTGTGCCAAAATTATGCTGCATTTCCCACCCTTTATTGGGTTAGGCGGGGATTAATTGCCCGGAATGGCTTCTCTGTCCGGAAATGGTTCAGTTTTGATGAAAAATCCGCCGAAATCCGCAAAAAGCGGAAACTGCAAGCGCGGGTTTCCTCTTCCGCGTCCAAAACGCCCCGCGAACAGGGTTGCAGAACCGGGCCGCTGCGGTTAATGGGACGCGCTGTTAGTGAGGTGCGTTGGCTGAGTTGGTCGAAGGCGTCGCACTCGAAATGCGAAGTACGTTCACGCGTACCGAGGGTTCGAATCCCTCACGCACCTCCATCTAACAGCTTCCGCAAACCGGCCCCTCCAAGGCGCGCTCTTGCATATCCCCCGTATCGGCTTAAATTGATGGCATGACAGCAACCAGACATTTGGTTTCGACCAACCCCCTGCCCAAAGGCACTCCTCCTGTTCTTGACGCGCGCTTTGCCATTGGCGACGTGGTGCGCCACAGGCTGTTCGACTTTCGCGGGGTGATTTACGATATCGATCCCGTATTTGCGAATAGCGAGGAATGGTACGAGTCGATCCCCAAAGACCTGCAACCCGCCAAGGACCAGCCGTTTTACCACCTGCTCGCGGAAAATGCGGACAGCAGTTATGTCGCTTATGTGAGCCAGCAGAACCTGCTGGAAGACGATAGCGGGGAGCCGGTCATGCATCCGGAAGTCGGACGGATGTTTCATGCACTGGCCGATGGCAAATACCGGTTGCACAGCATTCACCGCCATTGAGGGCCAGAATCTCGGGATCGTAGAAGCCCGGCGCTAACTTTTGATTTTCCAGCCTTTTTTCAGCAGGTAATAGCAGATCGCCGTAAGCAGCAGGTTGATCACCAACAGCACCACCGAACCGGTTACAATCGGCGAATCGGATTCGCCCAAAAATCCGTACCGGAACCCCGAGATGGCGTAGAAAAACGGATTGGCATGACTGAAGGCCTGAACCGCGGGTGACAGGCGGTCGATCGAGTAAAAGGTTCCGGACAGCAGCGCCAGCGGAGCCACGACAAAATTGGTGACGGCAGCAGCATGGTCGAATTTCTCCGCCCAGATCGATGTCAGCACGCCGAGAAGCGCAAGCATGACCGATCCCATCAGGCCAAACCAGATCACTGCCCACCAGTGGGTTACGGAAACCTGGACTCCCGGCCACAGCGCCATGGCCAGCCAGACCGCAAAGCCGACCAGCGCCGCCCGGGTTACGGCGGCCGCGACCAGACCACCCAGCAACTCGCCAATGGACAGAGGTGGCATCAGGTAATCCACAATTGTCCCCTGGATCTTGCCGACAAGCAGGGAAAAACTGCTGTTTGCAAAAGCATTCTGGATCATGCCCATGCAGATCAGGCCGGGGGCAATGAAATCGGCAAAGGGAACGCCAAGAACCATCCGGTCCCCGCGCCCCAATGCCACGGTAAAGATCACCAGAAACAGCAATGTGGTTATCGAAGGGGCCCAGACCGTTTGCAGCTGAACCTTGAAAAACCGGCGCACTTCCTTCCAGTACAGGGCCAGAAAACCACCCCAGTTGACCCCGCGAATAACCGCGACACCCGGCTCGTTATAAGTGGGTCCGGCATTTTGCGGAACGGAGGTATTTGCATTTTTGGGCTGGTCTGACATGGGCTTTTCGCCTATCGGCTCTGGCGAACCAGCACAACCCCATAAAATACACTGTATCGGCAATGTCCGAAACCGTGCCTAAGTAACATTGATCTGCGTCCGAGAGCGCTTATATGGGACGCAAGGAAGAAACGAGAACGGAAACTATATGGCCTGGACCGACGAACGCATCGATCACCTCAAGAAAATGTGGGAAAAAGGCTTGACCGCCAGCCAGATCGCGGAAGAACTGGGCGGAGTGAGCCGCAACGCCGTGATCGGGAAAGCGCACCGGCTGGGGCTGAAATCCCGTCCCTCCCCGGTGAAATCCAAGGCGAAGACCGCCAAAGGTGCGAAACCGGCAGCCAAACCGAAAAAGGCAGCGAAGAAAACCGCCAAAGCCAAAAAGCCCAAGGAAGAACATGTGGCCCGGCGCGCCATGCCGCCGCCAACGCCGGCTGCACGCACCCATGCTGCCCAGCAGTCCAAGGCGCCCAAACAGGACGGCCCCAAAATCGTCTCCGTTGGTCCAGGCGGCTTTTTGCGTCAGGGTCCCGGCGATCAGCAGGCCCCGATCCCGCCGGCACCGCCCCGGCGACTGGTTCCGGCCAAGCCGAGCGAGGAAATTGCGGACAAGACCAGCCTGCTCGATCTCAACGACAAGATCTGCCGCTGGCCGATGAATCACCCTGGTGAACCGGATTTTCATTTCTGCGGCAAGGAAGTGAATCCGGGCTTTCCCTATTGCGTTGAGCATTGTGGCCGGGCGTTCCAGGCCCAACTGCCGCGCGGCACCCGCCGTCCGCCTCCGCCACTGCCATTTGGTGGTCCACGGGTCCGTTAATCTGACACAAAAGTCATGCTGATCGCAGGAGGCTGAACAAGCCTCTTGCCAGCAAGACTCCTGCGCTCTTATAGGATCATCCATGTCAGATGATCTTTTCGGCGACGAGCCGCCCAAACAGTCCAAATCCGGTGAATATGACGCGTCCGCGATCGAGGTTCTGGAGGGACTGGAACCGGTCCGCAAACGGCCCGGCATGTACATTGGCGGCGTCGACGAGCGCGCGCTGCACCATCTCGCAGCCGAAGTGATCGACAACAGCATGGACGAAGCGGTAGCGGGACATGCCAGCCGCATCGAAATCACGCTGGACAGCGAAAACCGTCTGACCGTGACCGACAACGGGCGCGGCATTCCGGTCGATCCGCACCCGAAATTCCCTGAAAAATCTGCTATGGAAGTCATTATGACCACCCTGCACTCGGGCGGGAAATTCACCAACGACGCCTATGCCACATCGGGCGGGCTGCACGGCGTCGGGGTATCGGTTGTCAACGCGCTGTCTTCCGAAACCATTGTCGAGGTCGCCCGCAACAAGACCATTTATCGCCAGGCGTTTTCGCAGGGCAATGCCACGGGCAAGCTGGAGGAAGTGGGCAGCACACCCAATCGGCGCGGGACCACCATTTCTTTCATCCCCGACACCGAAATTTTCGGTGAAGGCAACAGGTTCAAGCCCGCGCGGCTGTTCAAACTGGCCCGGTCCAAAGCCTATCTCTACGCAGGCGTTGAAATCCGCTGGAAATGCGATCCCGAACAGGCCAGTGATGACGTCCCGGCCGAAGCTGTTTTCCAGTTCCCCGGCGGCCTTTCCGATCATTTGCGCGAACAGCTCAGCGGCCGCGAATGTGTCACCACGGAGTTTTTCTCGGGCAATCAGGACTTTCCGGGCGATGCCGGTCGCGTCGAATGGGCGATCACCTGGCCGATCTGGACCGAAGGCAGCTATAGCTGGTATTGCAATACCATCCCGACACCCAATGGCGGCACGCACGAGACCGGCCTGCGCAACGCGCTGGTCAAGGGCATGCGCGCCTTTGGCGAGCTGGTGCAGCTGAAAAAGGCCTCGCAGCTAACCGCCGATGACATCATCTCGGGCGGAGAAATGATGCTCTCCGTTTTCATCCGCGATCCGCAGTTCCAGAGCCAGACCAAGGACCGCCTGACCTCACCAGAGGCTGCGAAGCTGGTCGAGAATGCAGTGCGCGATCATTTTGACCATTTCCTCACCGACAATATGGACCGCGGCAAGGCGCTGCTCGGCTTCGTCATGGAGCGCATGGAAGAGCGGCTGAAGCGCAAGGCCGAGCGCGAGGTGAAGCGCAAGACGGCGACTTCCGGTCGCAAGGTACGCCTGCCCGGCAAACTGACCGACTGCTCCGGCAATGATCCGGACGGGACGGAACTGTTCATCGTCGAAGGCGACAGCGCCGGCGGCTCGGCCAAACAGGCCCGCAATCGCAAGACCCAGGCAATCCTCCCGATCCGCGGCAAGATCCTCAATGTGGCTTCCGCCAACAGCGCCAAGATTCTCGCCAACTCGGAAATAGCCGACCTCATCCTCGCTCTCGGATGCGGCACGCGCAAGGACTGTGATCCCGACAATCTGCGTTATGAGCGGGTGATCATCATGACCGATGCCGATGTTGACGGCGCGCATATCGCGACCTTGCTGATGACCTTCTTTTTTCAGGAGATGCCGGAACTGGTCCGCCGCGGGCACCTCTATCTGGCGCGACCACCGCTTTATCGCCTGACCGCAGGCGGCAAGAGTCTCTATGCCCAGGACGATCATGCACGGGCGGAAATCGAGGCCGGCCCATTCAAGGGCAAGAAGGTTGAAGTCAGCCGGTTCAAGGGCCTTGGCGAAATGAATCCCGGCCAGCTCAAGGAAACCACCATGGATCCGGACACGCGATCGCTCTACCGGGTGACGCTGCCACAGGAATATGAGCATCGCGCCGGCGTCAAGGATCTGGTCGACCGCCTGATGGGCAAGAACCCGGAACATCGTTTCAATTTCATCCAGCAAAACGCCGCCAGCCTCGACGAGGAAGCGATTGATGCCTGACCGGCTGATCCGGCTGCTGGCCGGGTCGCTGCTTGCAGGCATGCTTGTGATTGCCACGCCAGCACCTGTACACGCGCAGGAACCGGACGTGGTTGCTCCGGAATATCAGGCCAAAGCTTCAGAACTGCTCGACATTTTGCAGGGATCGGAACAGGAGGAGCGTTTCTTTGCCGCCTCGTTCCTTGACGCCATTCCCATAGCGCGTTTTCGCGAGCTTGTTGCACAATTGACTGCGCAATATGGAGAGGTGCGGGCGATCAGCCAGATCCGGCCGGCTTCGCGCACCGACGGCACTGTGGAAATCACCTATGCGAAAGCGATAGTGGCGATGCGGATGGTACTGGATGACGCCGCACCGTTTCCGGTCATCGGTCTGCAGGTCACCGGTGCACAAACAATCGGGGACAGTCTGGAACAGGTCCGATCCGAGATAGCTGAACTGCCCGGTATTACCGGCTTCCAGATTGCCGAAATCTCAGGTGCAACGCCGCAGGTCATTCTGGATCACAACCCAGCTCAACAACTCGCCATCGGATCCACATTCAAGCTCTATGTGCTCGCCGAACTGTCCCGCCAGATCCGTGCAGGCAACCGCAAATGGGATGATGTCGTGCAACTGGACCGCAAGTCCCTGCCCTCCGGCCTATTGCAGAACTGGCCCGATGGCAGCGCCCTGACCCTGCAGACCCTGGCGACATTGATGATCTCCATCAGCGACAACAGCGCGACCGACATGTTGATCGCGCAGCTGGGCCGGTCGAATATCGGGACTCTGGTGCGGCGCTCAGGACATACGCGGCCCGACCGCATGCTGCCCTTGCTGACCACGCTGGAAGCCTTTGCTCTAAAAATGCCCGCCAATGCCGATCTGCGCGATATATGGACCAAGGCATCTGAGGCCGCGCAGTCAGATTTGCTTGATCAGAATCAGGAGAGGCTGGGACTGGATGATGTGTCAGCCGCCAATCTGGCGACAGCACCGCGCCATATCGACACGGTGGAATGGTTCGCCTCCCCGTCGGACATCACGCGGCTGTTGCAAATGTTGCATCAGACGGATGACCCCGTTGTCCGGCAAATTCTTGCAATTAACAGCCTGATCCCGCCGGGCGATGCGCTGCGCTGGGACCAGATTGGCGGCAAGGGCGGATCGGAACCCGGTGTCGTGGCCTTTGCCTTTCTGGCGCAGGCCAGGTCCGGACAGATCCATGCCGTGTCAGGCAGCTGGAACAACAATCGAGAGCCGGTCGACAATGCGAAATTTCTGGCGCTGATGAACCGGCTACTAAACTTGTTGGCGCGGTAACGCCCGGTAATCAGCCTTCGGAAAGCGCCGCGACGAGCGCCTTGACCTTTTTCTGGCGCCATTGCGGCAAAGGCGCCACCAGCCAGTAGCCGCGCGAAGATTTGCTGTCCTCGCCAATCACCACAACGCGTCCCGATGCGAGATCCCGCTGAACGAGCATTTTCGGGACCCAGGCATGGCCAAAGCCATTGGCGGCCGCTTCGATCGCCAGACCGCCATCGGCTACCCGCATCAGCGTTTCTTCGCCCTTTGAAATCGGACAGCCGGGCCAGTCGATTTTCTGTCCGGGTTCGTCAGCGCTGGCAGCCACTTTCACAAAATTGGTATCGCCAATCAGCACGCCTTCCTGCTCGCCCGGGCCGTCAGTCAGGCCGATGGCAACGTCGAGATTGGCTTCGGTAAAATCGGCACCGCCTTCGGATGCGACCAGTGCGAAGCTGACATCGGCATTATCCGCAGAAAATTTCGCGAGCCGTTCGTTCAGCCATTTGGTGGTCAGGTCGCGTGGGGCCGCGATGGTCAGCATATGCGACGACTGCCCCGCCTGCATCGCGCGAACCGACTCCTCAAACTGCAGAAAGCCCGACCGCAGGGCATCGAGGCCCGCCTCCGCTTCGTCGGTCAGCTCCAGTCCCTTGGGGGTCCGCCGGAACATCACAACGCCGAGCATGTCTTCCAGCGCCCGGATCTGCTGTCCGACTGCCGCTGGCGTGACCGCCAGTTCGTCAGCCGCACGCGTGAAGCTGAGATGACGCGCTGCGGCGTCGAGGACCCTCAGGCCATTGAGAGGCAGATGCGTTCTTTTCACGGGAGCGGGCTCAGGGTTCGACCGTCGGCATGTTCAGCGGAAACTGCGGAATGCGAACTGCGAAGGGTTCGGGAGCCGCTCCGTTGAACATGAAATGGCCTTCCATCGCACCATGGGGCGTATTGAGCGGGCAACCGGACACATAATCATGCGACTTGCCTGGCTGGATAATCGGCTGTTCCCCGATCACGCCTTCCCCGTCCACCTTGTGCAGTCCGCCATGTCCGTCACTGATCCGCCAGTGCCGGGTCAGCAGTTGTACCGCGGTATCGCCGTGGTTCTCGATCCGGATATGATAGGCCCAGAACCAGCGCAGGCCATCAATGTCCGATTGCTCGGGCAGGAAGGTGACCGAAACCCGGATGGTGATGCCCTCGGTGGTTTCGGAATATGGGAAAAAAGAATCCATGCCCCTACGATAGCGTCAAAGGCCGATGGACGAAAGAGCCTGATCCAGGTCATCGATCAAATCCATCGGGTCTTCCAGTCCAACGTTAATCCGTACCATGTCCTCGGTAATGCCGACCTCGAGCCGCGCCTCTTCCGCTAGACCATAATGGGTGGTCGAAGCCGGATGGCACATGAGCGAACGGCTGTCGCCGATATTGTTTGAAATATCGATTAGTTTCAATGCGTTGAGCAGCCCGTGTGCTTCTTTTCGGCCGCCACCCACATGGAGGGAGAATATCGGTCCAGCGGCCTCCATCTGACTCATTGCGAGATTGTGCTGGGGATGGCTGGGCAGACCAGGATAGAGAATTTTCTCCACCCGCTGCTCGAGGAATTTGCCCACTTCCAGCGCATTCATTGTCTGTCGGCGAATGCGAAGGTCCAGGGTCTCCAGTCCCTTGAGCACGACCCAGGCGTTGAACGCGCTGAGCGTCGGTCCGGTATTGCGGGTGAAGGCGAGCAAGGTCTCTTCGATAAACTCCTCGGTCCCGCAAACGGCGCCCGCCAGCACGCGTCCCTGCCCGTCCATCATCTTGGTGGCGCTATAGGCCACAACATCTGCGCCAAACTCCATCGGCCGCTGCAACACATTGGTGGCGAACGCATTATCGACCACCGTCGTGATGCCTTTCGCTTTGGCGAGATCACAAACGGCGCGCAAATCGATGACATCCATTGTCGGATTGGCCGGAGTCTCGAAGAAAAACACTTTGGTGTTCGGCTTCACGGCCTGTTCCCAAAGAGCAATTTCCCGCCCGTCGATCACCGTCGCCTCGATCCCGAATTTCGGCAGCAGGCTGTCGACCAGCCAGCGGCAGGATCCGAACAGCGCACGGCTTGCCACGACATGATCTCCGGTTTCCAGCTGACAAAGCAAGGCGGCGGTCATCGCGGCCATGCCCGATGCCGTGGCCCGGCAGGCTTCGGCACCCTCCATGACCGCGATCCGCTCTTCGAGCATGCGCACCGTCGGATTTTGCAGCCGGCTGTAAGTCATGCCCTCCTGCTCGCCGGCAAAACGCGCGGCGGCATCTTCGGCGCAATCATAAGTATAGCCGGATGTCAGAAACAGCGCCTCGGACGTCTCGCCGAATTCCGTGCGCATGGTTCCGCTGCGCACGGCCTGTGTCGCCGGTCGCCAGTTTTTCGTGGTTTCGCGATTGCTGCCCGTATCTTTTTTCATGGATTGCTTCCTAAAGCGGTTCGCGGTCAGCTGGCAAGCTGCGCGACGACGGCGTCTCCGATTTCGGAGGTTGAGGCACTGCCGCCGAGGTCCTGCCCAAGCACCCCCTGTTCGAGAACCTGGGCCACCGCCGCTTCCAGCCGGGTCGCTTCGGTTTCCATGCCAAAACTGTGGCGCAACATCATCGCGGCGGACAGGATCATCGCGGAGGGATTGGCAATCCCCTGCCCCGCAATGTCCGGGGCACTGCCGTGAATCGGTTCGTACAGCCCCCGTGTGCTAGTTCCGAGCGAAGCGGATGCAAGCAGGCCGATTGAGCCCACGCACATGCTCGCCTGATCCGACAGGATATCGCCAAAAATGTTACCGGTCAGCACCACGTCAAACTGACCCGGATTCCGCACCAGCTGCATCGCGGCATTGTCGACATACATGTGGCTCAGTTCCACATCCGGATATTCTGCAGCGACTTCTTCCACCACCTTGCGCCACAGCACCGAGGTTTGCAGGACATTGGCCTTGTCCACCGAACAGAGCTTCTTGCGGCGGCCTTGCGCGGCGCGAAAGGCGACGTGGGCAATCCGGCTGACCTCATCTTCGTCATAGGCCATGACATCATAGCCTTCGCGGCGACCGGCTTCGGTCGTGCGCTGGCCCTTTTCACCGAAATAGACATCGCCGGTCAGCTCCCGCAGAATCAGCAGGTCAATCGCGCCAGCTACTTCCGGCTTCAGCGCAGAGAGATCTTCCAGTCCGGCAAAGGCCTTGGCCGGGCGCAGGTTGGCAAACAGCTGCAATTCCTTGCGCAGACCCAATACCGCGCTCTCCACGCGAAGTTCCCGGCGGAGGCCATCCAGCTCGGGATCACCAACCGCGCCGAACAGGATCGCATCCGCGGTTTTCGCCAGCTCCAGCGTTTCTTCAGGTAGCGGCCGGCCATGTTTGCGATAGGCGACACCGCCCACATCCGCATGGTCGAGACGCAGGTCGTCCAGACCCAGTGCGTCGAGCGCCCGCAAAGCTTCCGTCATGATTTCCTGTCCGATGCCGTCCCCGGCCAGTACCGCAATATGCATGCCCATTCCTCTGTTATCGGAACGATCTCCTGCCGTGTGAATCGCGATTAGGCAACCGGTGTTTAAGCCTCTATCCGCTTTAGCCGGTCCACGAGCACAGCACGCGACGCCATGACGTCATTTCGGCGGTCGGCGAAAAAATGGCGCTGGAGGAAAAATCCGGTGACTTTCAGGCCGTCAAAAATCGCATTCCAGTCGGGCTGTCCGGGAGATCGGAGGAAATCCGGCAAAGGCAGTAGTCGTTCGCGATAGCTCTCTCCCGCCGCAGAGCTAACCGCCGCCGCGCTCTTCGGACTGATGAAGACCAGATCCTCTTCGCTGCCGCTGACAATGCATTTGTCGAGCGCCAGCCCGAAACCGAGTTCCGACAGCAAAAGCAATTCATAGCGGACCAGCGCAACCGCCCAGCCTTTGGCAGAAGGTGCCTGGCAGATCGCGTCGAGCAGGGCCGAGAGAGCGCTGTGCAGCCGGGGATAGCTATGCTCCTCCGGCAAGATGGCGGCCGTCAGCGCCGTCGCCCAGTTCAGTCCCGCACTGGCCAGCGGTTCACCCAGCCAGGCGCCCCGGCTTTGCACCAGTTCCGCCGTCATCGATGCCAGTTGATCTTCCGTTCGCGCGCGATAATCTGCCTGCACGATGTTGGAAGGAATCAGCACAGGCCGCATGGTCCGCGACCGGGCGCCCCGGACATAGCCCGCGACCAGTCCGTTTTCCGGCGTCAGCGACCGCACCACCGCACCATGTTCGCCATGCGGACGGACCGAGCAGATGATGGCAGATGTGCGAAGATGGGCCACTCCGCTACCCTCCCCGCAAGCAGGGAAGATGGGTGGGACCTTCAGCCATGGAAATAGTCATAAACTTTCTGCGCCACGGTCTTCGATACGCCCGGTGCGCCCTGGAGATCGTCCAGTGATGCGTTCTTCACCGCGCGGGCGGTGCCGAAGTGGAGCAGCAGCGCCTTTTTCCGCGCCGGTCCGATGCCGGGCACATCGTCGAGCGAGCTGTGACCCACCGACTTCGCACGCCGGGTGCGATGCGCGCCGATGGCGAAACGATGGGCTTCGTCGCGCAGGCGCTGGAGATAGAACAATACCGGGCTGTTCATCGGCAGGTTGATTTCGCGGCCATCCATCATATGGAAGGTTTCCCGCCCGGCATTGCGATCCGGCCCCTTGGAGACCCCGATCATCAGCACATCCTCGACACCGATTTCCTGCAGCGCATCCTGCGCCGCACTCATCTGGCCCTTGCCGCCATCGATCAGCACCAGGTCCGGCCATTCGCCCCGCGCCCGGTCGGGATCTTCCTTTTGTGCCCGGGCGAATCGACGCTCAAGCACTTCCTTCATCATCGCAAAATCATCCCCGGGGGCGATATCCGGGTTTTTGATATTGAATTTGCGATAGGCGTTTTTCCGGAATCCTTCCGGCCCCGCGACAACCATGCCGCCGACCATGTTGGTGCCCTGGATATGGCTGTTGTCGTATATCTCGATCCGGTCGGGGACCGCATCCATGTCGAACAACTCGACCATTTCGCGCATGATTTTCGCCTGGGTCGACGATTCTGCGAGCCTGCGGTCTAGGGCTTCCTGCGCATTGCGGCTTGCCTGTTCGAGCAGTTTGCGACGATCCCCACGCTGGGGCTTTGATACGCTGACCTTATATTCCGCCTTGGTGCCTAGCGCTTCGGCCAGCAGGTCCGCATCGGGCAACTCCCGATCGAGCAGCACCAGTTTCGGCGGCGGCATGCGGTCATAGAATTGCATCAAAAAACTCGAAAACACATCCTCGATCTCGACATGGCTGGTATGGGCCGGGAAAAAGCTGCGATGCCCCCAGTTCTGACCACCGCGAATGAAGAAAGCCTGGATACAAACGGTCGCGCCCTTGGACGCCAGCGCGAAAATGTCGGCGTCGGGTAATCCTGCTGCATTGACCGCCTGATTGCCCTGAATGAAGGTCAGTGCCTTCAGCCGGTCCCGGTAAACCGCCGCCATTTCGAAATCGAGCGCTTCGGAGGCCTTTTCCATCTGCTCACCGAGCTTGCCTTGCACTTCAGTCGACTTGCCGGAGAGAAAATTCCGGCTGTCTTCAACCAGTTCCGCATAGTCCTCTTTGCTGATCCGGTCGACGCAGGGCGCCGAGCAACGCTTGATTTGATAGAGCAGACAAGGCCGTGAACGGTTGTTGAAGAAGCTGTCAGTACAGCTCCGCAGCAGAAACAGTTTTTGCAACGCATTGAGTGTCTGGTTGACCGATCCCGCACTGGCAAAGGGTCCGAAATATTGTCCCTTGGCGCGTCGGGCGCCGCGGTGTTTCTGGATACGCGGAAAATCATGATCCTCGCGCAGCAGAATGAACGGGAAGCTTTTGTCATCCCGCAGCAGGACATTATAGGCCGGCCGGAATTTCTTGATCAGCTGCGCTTCCAGAAGCAGCGCCTCGGCCTCGCTGCCGGTCGTGACGATCGTCATCGATCGGGTTTGCGCAACCATGCGGAGCAGACGCTGCGGCAATCGCGCCATTTGCACATAGGCACCAACCCGGGCCTTTAGCGAACGGGCCTTGCCAACATAAAGCACATCCCCTCGCTGATCCTGCATCCGGTAAACGCCCGGACGGGTCGGCAATGTCTCCAGAACCTCGCGGATCGCCGCCATGCCGGTTTCCAGGTCCGGCGTGTCCCCCTCCCCGCGCACCGCATAGGTCGCCTTCTCCTCGTTAAACCGGGAAGCGGCATTGGGCTGGTCGGGACGGTCGGCCTTGGACATGGAAAGGGTTTAGGCTCGCCGGAAACTCAAATCCAGCACTACGTTCGTCTCGAGCGAAGCCGAGAGATGCCATGTTGCGCAAATCGGCTGTGTGCCGACCACTCTCGACAGGAACTCGTTCGAAAGCCTGGAATTTTCCCTTCCCGCGAAAGCGGTAACAAACTTGCGGGGTTGCAATAGGTATCACGCGAAGACGCAAAGTCGCAAAGATCACCATGCAAAGGAGAAACTTCGTGACTTCGCGTCTTCGCGTGAGAATTTTCTGCGCTGAACTCCCGCCTGCGCGGGGAGATGACGGGGCGAGTTCAGTTGACCGTCTTGCCAATATCGCCAATGGCCTTGTCGACCAGCGATTTGTCAGCCGAAGCATCATGCTTGGCGGAAATCAGGGCTTCCGCAGCCTGTGTTGCAGCTGTAGCGGCTTTGGCCCGTACCGCGGCAATCGCCGAACGTTCGGCGGCGGCAATTTTTTCTTCCGCCATTTTCTTGCGACGGGCCACCAGTGCCTTTGTATCCACTGTTGCCTGTGCAACCAGCGCTTCAGCCTCTTTCTCGGCGCTCGCCATCAGGGCTTCGGCCTCGGCCTGTGCGCCAGCGGTTTTGGCTTCATATTCGGCTTTCAGCGCTTCGGCTTCCTTGCGCAGGTCCGCAGCTTCGTCGAGCGTTTTCTTGATTTCCGCAATCTGCTTGTCGAGCATGCCGCCAACCAGTTTCGGAACCTTGGCCCAGATCATGATGCCGAATACGATCAGCATGCCGACGGCCACCCAGCCGGTTGCGTCGAGATAAAGAGCGGTCGGCTTTGCGCCTTCTGCCAAAATGGTGATGAGCATCATCTATCTCCTTGCCCGGTCGCTCAGAAAGCGGCCTTGACGGCCTTTTTCGCGTCCGCCGCCGATACCTTTGTGCCGGATACGGTAGCCACAATGTCCCGGGCCGCTTCGGCAGCAACGGACTCGATTTCCTTCAGGGCGTCAGCCTGTGCTGACTTGAGCGCAGCATCGGCTTCCTCAGCCTTTTTGGCGATGCTGGTGTCTGCCCGCTTGACCGACGCTTCGTTCTTCTTGGCGGCCTCGGCCTTCGCAGCGGCGATGGTTGAAATCGCATCCGATTTCGCATCGTTGATCCGCGTCCGATACTCTTCCTCAATCTGATCCGCCCGGTCTCGCGCGGTTTGTGCCGCCTCGAGGTCGTCACTGATCCGCTTCTGCCGATCGTCCACGGTCTTGCTGATTTTCGGAACCATGTTTTTGGCGATACCAAAATAAATGATCCCGATAACAATCAGAAGCCAAAAAAACTGACTGCCGTAAACTTCCATGAGCTGAGCAATTTGAGGCATTATTCACCCGTTGGTTCGAAACGCTTGGCCGACAAATGCCGGCGCAATATCGGAGCGACCGAAGCCGCTCCGGAAGTTCGGTCTTACGCTGCTGGCGGAGCGTAGAGAATGATCATCGCAACGGCGAAAGCGATCAGGCCGAGCAATTCAGCAGCCGCGAAGCCGATGAAGAGACGTCCCTGCTGGCCGTCAGCCGCAGATGGGTTACGCAGAGCACCTTCGAGGAAGGAACCGAAGACGTTACCAACACCGGTAGCCGCCGCGCCAACGCCGATTGCCGCAAGGCCGGCGCCGATTACTTGTGCAGAAGAGAGATCCATTTTTGTACTCCGTTTTTCTAATCTAGATATGGTTATTGAAAGTGACTTAGTGAAGGTTTTCCGCGTCGTTTATGTAGAGCGACGTAAGAAGAGCAAAAACATAGGCCTGAATGGCACAAACCAGCAATTCGAGCGCACTCACGAACGCAATGAACACAATGCTGAGCCCGGCAACCAGCAGGCTGGCACCACCCGCATCAATTGACTGGATAACGAAATTGGCGAACACCTTGACCAGAATATGGCCCGCGATCATCGCAACGAACAAACGCAGTGCGAGGCTAAACGGACGCACCATGAATGACAGCAGCTCGACCATGAAGATTAGCGGGATCATCGGCAGTGGCGTACCATGCGGGATAAAGAGGCTGAAAAACTTGAAGCCATGCTTCCAGAAGCCGACAATCAGCACGATGGAAAAGCTGATCGCGGCCAGCAGGCCGGTCACGGTGAATTGGCTGGTAACAGTGAACGGGTGAATACCCGCGATTCCAACGGGCATCATGCCCCACCAGTTGGCGAACAGGATGAACATGAACAGGGTGAATACCCAGGGCGTGTATTTCTTGCCGTTGGGACCGATGCTGGTGTCGATGATATTGTCGACAAAGCCGATCACGCCTTCAACCATCAGCTGCCAGCGGCCGGGAACCAGTTCCCGCTTCATGCCGCCGCGCATGAACAGATAAATGGTGATCAGAACCACAAACATCCACAAGGCGCTGTTGGTGAAATTGATTTCCTGTCCGAACAGGTTGAAACCCAACCCTTCAATAATCGGCTGCACCTCAAACTGGTGCATTGGATCAATTTTGCCTTCTTCAGCCACGGATTTACCCCTGATCATCTTTCGGTACGTCAGCCTTTGCATCGCGCGCGGACTGCGTGGAAATTACATAAATCTTCCTGAATGCCACTCCCGTTCCGAGGAAAAAGAACAGCAACAGAAATAATGGCGTTGTTCCCAGCCAGGTGTCAAAAGCCCACCCGAGAAGAAAACCGGCAGCCACGCCTCCGACCAGATAGCTCAGCACCCGGGCTCCGAGACGCTGATTTTCATCAGGTCCGCGGTTCCGGTGCCCCTGCCTGACCCTCTCTTTGTCCTGTGCCCGTTTCAATCGCTCTTCGAGCGCCGAAACCCGCACATCTTCTTCGAGTGGATCCTGATCAGATTCGCTTGCCGCCATTTTTGCCCTTTCAATGCCCCGAAAGTCACGAAAAAGTGCCATAAACAACAGCAGGCCGACCCGCCAAGGCGCGGCCCGTTTAGGAAAGCCCGCGCGCCAAGTCAACAGCCATGCTGCATTGCGAAAAAAGACATGTTTTCTGCAGCAGTTTCCGGGCCGTTCGGCGGAATGTCATCATGCGCCCCGTTCGGGATTTCGGGTTGGACTTTTTCCCGGGGCGCACAACGAAGAAATGCCTTTTGCATTGATATGCTAGTGGTCAATCTCCGGCAAATATGATTGAGACAAACCAGACAAACAGCAGAGACTGTGCGAAAGGAAAGGTCATCGTGGCAACGACAGCTCCCATCAACATTTTTGACCCGGATGTTCTGGTCAACCCCTACGAAGCCTACCGGCAATTGCGCGATGGGCCCGCCCTGCACCATGTGCCGGAGATGAATGTTCATGTCGCCACGCGCTATGATATCGTGCGGGAGATCATCCGGGATACGGAAGTGTTTTCCAGCGAATATACTGTCTTTTTCGAGCAGTTGCGCGCGGTGGGCATCGCTTCCGCCACACCCGAAGTCCGGGCAGAACTGGAGCGACTCGAGCAACAGATCATACCACCAGTGCCAACCATGCTGACGCTGGATGAACCCGGCCACACCCGGTACCGTTCGCTGGTCAGCGCGCTGTTCACTGTGAAAGAAACGCGCAAGTCCGAGGCCGCAGTCAATCAGGTTGTCGAGGAAACCATCGCATCCCTGGGTGATGCCGGCGCGATCGAATTCATGGAAGCTTATGCCGCCCCTATCCCGCTCCGGGTCATCGGTCAGCGACTGGGTATTCCGGAGGAAGATGTCGCGATGTTCAACCGCGGTGCGACAGCTGCGGCGAGCGGCCTCCGCCTGACTCCCCTGACCGGCGACCAAATGATCGAACGCGCGCAAACCGCCGTCGATTTGCAGAATTTGCTGGTCCGTCTGATCGAGGAACGGCGCAGCCATCCGACAGAAGACATGATTTCGATACTCGCCAATTCCCGGCTGGAAGACGAGAATCGCCTGCTCAATCATGGCGAAATCCTGAGCATCCTCGGTCAGTTTCTCGTGGCCGGACATGAGACCACCACCAGCGCATTTGGCTGGGCGATGTTGCTGTTATGCCGGAATCCGGAGATCGAGAAGAATATCGCGTCCGATCCGAAGATGCTGGCCACATTCATTGAAGAATCACTGCGTCTGGAGGCACCCGTGCAAGGGCTGCCACGGCTGGTCACCAGGGACACGGCGGTGGAGGACTATAAGCTGAAAGCCGGAGATATCGTGTTTCTGCGCTATGGCTCGGCCAATCGGGATGACCGCAAGTTTGAAGATGCCGACCAGTGTGATCTGCAGCGCAAAAAGGCCGGTGCGCATTTTGCGTTCGGGGCCGGCGTTCACGCCTGTATCGGCGCGCCGCTGTCGCGGCAGGAGCTGCAGCTGGGCTGGACCGCGCTGTTGCGTCACGGCAAGAATTTCCGCCTGGCGCCCGGCAAACCGGAACCCCAGGCGGAAATGAGCTTCATTTTAAGAAACCTGCCCGAACTCCATGTAGAGTTTGATCTGCGCTAGCGGATCCGATCAGGGACAGCGAGAGTCGCGCACTGGATTACCGGCATCGCGTGTGTTCCAGGTTCCGGTCGGAGTCTGGTATTTCTCGCCGGGCACGGTCCGCATGATCAGGTTACAGCCTGACGTGAACGCAAATTGCTCGACGGTCGAATTGGTTTCCTGAGCCTTGCGTGTGTATGCGGCCTTGCGCTTGATGTTGAGGTCCTCAACCAGCGCCTTGATCGCCGGTGAAGGGGCCGTCACATAACCGAGATAACCATCCGGTTTCTCGCCAATTTTCCCGGATGCCCGCGCCGCCTGATAGGCAGGATCACGTTGCGCCATGACCGGCGCTGCCACTACAGCGACCAGAGACAGGCCACCCAGAGCGGCCAAAGCTTTGTTTTTCTTCATAAACTCATACATTAGAAAATATCCGCTTCCTCGTTGATCAAATCTTTTGCATCGCCATCCAGGCGATACACCACTTCCTGTTTGATATTGATGTTGAGGTTGATGACAATTGGCTTGTCAGGTGCAGAAACCTGCACGCAGGCCGTCAGGCCCATTGCCCCGCTCAGGATCAAACCGGTGGTTAAACTCCTCATATTCCGGCGAATCGCATTATACGCACGATCCGTCAATCGGCTTGTCTTGTAAAACATTGTCGCTTTCCCGTCGCTGAATGGGCTATTCATCATTATCTTCCAGCTGTTTGGCGGCAGCTCTGGCCCGTGCTTCCTGCGCCCGAAGCAGTGCCGGCAAATTCTGTCCAACGAGGATTTCCGGTTCGTAGAATGCCTTGGCGCTGCTCATCAGCTGCATAAAAGGCGCCTGAATCCGGACATTGAACTCAATCGGGATCTGGGCGAGCTGCTTGGTGATGAAATTGCGGCTGGCATCATCCCCCTGCTGAAGGCCGGCAAATTTCACTTCGGTAATGATCTCGCCGTCAATCGCGCCTTCCATCCCGATGGTGAGATTGCGATACTTGATCGATTTCAGCGCGTTGAAGGCGTAATTGGCCATCGTGCCCATATCTTCGTAGGTCAGCTCGCCGATATAGGCCAGCGTGCCACCTCCCCGGCGGGCTTCGAGATATCCGCCAACAATCCGGCCCCCATCCTGGTCGAAGACCATCGGCAGCTGACCATCAAATATGCCGGTGGCGCTGAGATTTTCAAACTCAAACTTGGTCAGAAACTGGGCCGCATCCACGCCAACTACAGTAAACTCCAGTCGCCGTTCGGCTTCCTCACCCAGATCGAAAACCGTCGGCTCCAGATAAAGCATGCCGCCGGCAAAGGGCCATTGCCCGCCCTCGACCTCCATCTTGCGATCCGGCAGCAACCGATAGCTGAGCACCCCGTTAAACGCCGGTACCCCCGGATTGACTTCGGCCATCCGCACTGTCTGGCCCGGCTCGGTCTCGAGCCCGAGCAGATCAGAGAAACGGATATTGCCCTTGAGCCCCGTCACCGGTCCGAATGCCGCGGCCAGATCGAGTCCGCGGGTTGCAAACTCGCCGATACTGCGCACGCCGTCGCCCGACTGGTCCCAGTTGATCCGTCCGCTGCCGGTAATGGTGCCCTGGACATTGGCCACAATGCCGAGTGTCAGCGGGGTCAGCATTTCCGGCTGCAGCTCGTCATCGAAGGTCAGCCAGCCGACATCCAGCAGCGCCGCGCCCGTGCTGTTATCCAGCGAGTGCCGCATATCCACCGTGGTGATTTCACGCTGTGTTTCCGGCTCGCGCAATATGCCCGTCGCCGTGATCATGCCGTTCGCAAAGATGATTTTGGCATCATTGCTGATCAGCGGCCGGAACCGTTCGACCTGTTCCTCGTCCCGCACCCGGAGGCCGGTATCGGCTTTAAATGCACCGCCCTCATAGGACCATTCGCCATCGATGTTTTCCAGCAAGAGCGGCACATTGGCGACCTGACCGCTTGCCCCGGAAATGCGACCTGTCAGCGACTCTCCCAGCGTCATGGTGAACTCGCCAATCTCCATTTTCGAGACATTGCCCGGTACCCCGAACCGGATCGCAACATCCTGTGCCATCAGGCCATTTCGGGTTGTATAGCCGAACCGGCCGCCACTCAGATTGAGCGGGCTGTCGCCGACACGGGCCGTCAGATCCAGCCCGGTCGTGCGCGCAGCCACTTCCGGACCTGAGCGCCCGCTGCGAACAATAGCCGTGCTGGCATCCGGGCAAAGCGTCGCCCTGGTTGGACCGGCTTCCAGAGTTGACAGTTTCAGGCTGGCGAAGCGAACATCGACGCATTTCCGGAACAGCGCGTAGTTCCCGTTGCGATCAATCCGGGCATTGATCGGCACTTGCAAACCGGTCAACCGGCCATCTGCCAGCGGCCCGGACAGCAATATCCGGCCATCTATCGCCGTCCCGCCATTGCCGGTTGGGAAAAATCGCATTTCGGGCACGGTAAGCCTGGCATCCTCGGCGGTATAGGACGCCATTTGCAATTGCCCGGCAAAGCCGTCCGAAACGCTGCCGTCAAACAGGGTCAGCCGGGAATTTGGCAGGCCGCCGCCCTTCAGGCTGACGGTGCCGTCTGCCAAAATCGCCAGCCCGTCTGGTGTGAAGTCGAGGAGCAATGGATCATCCAGCGTCAGCTCGGCGCCGGACCGGGATTGCACATCCAGACTGTTGAGCGTCAGACGCACGCCCCGATTGCCTGAGGAAAAGCGGACAGTGCCGGCGATATCCATCGCCCCGCCCGCCTGACGGATCGCATCCGCAATCGATCCGGCCACCGGACCAACGGGCGTTCCATCCAGCGAACCCGCGCCATTGTTGATGCTGCGCAGCATGTCGGCAGACAACCGGGCCTTGCGGATCACTGGATCTCCCCGGAAACTTGTCGTGATTTCATCGCCGCCATATTCCGCGGTAAACAACCCATCCAGCTCCGCAGTCTCGGCACCGCCAAGGGGCATCGCGACCCCGCTCGCGGTCAGTTTGATGACCCCTTTGCTCTGTTCCATATCTCCCGAAAAATCGAGCGATGAGCGGATTTCCTGTGCGGAATTTCCCGCCTGGCGCAGCGGTCCGCCAATTGTCCCCAGGCTCCCTTCCCAGCTCGCCAGATCCTTGCCCAGACGAAGGTTGAGGCGGCTCGCCATGTTCTCAGCTGCAAATCCGGCCTCGTCACATTTCACGTCCGGCAAACGCAAAGGGCCACGCATTCGGGGCTGCCCGATGCTGATCGAGATATCTGCAAACAATGTCGGTTCGGAAATCAGGCAGGACCCCAGATCAATTTCCCGGGAGATCGCGGCCAGCTTGCCCTTGAACCCGTCCTTCAGATTGCCTTCGCCGTTGAGCGACAGGCCGACTACGCCATAATCACTCTCGATCCGCATTTGCGCCTTGTCCAGCCCCAGCCAGATGTCCGGCAGAGCCAGTGGACTGTCATCGTCGGGATCCATGAATTTTTCGAGCTCGCCCAGCGACAGTTTGCCATTCACATATCTGGCGAACAGCTTCACCCCGCTCGCCCTCACCCAGTTGACGCCGGCACCATCCGTGGACACGGAATTCCCGATCTCGACCAGCTCCGCCGTGAGGTCGGGATTCTCCGGATCACCGAGGACGAGGTTGCGGATAATCTGTTTGTCAAAGCCGATATCATCAATCTCGAACGCCGCCTCGACATCCAGCCGCTCGAGTTCCTGCCGCGCATAGTCGTCGGCAAGATCCACCCGGTTGAACCACAATATCGCGAAGCCGAAAAGCAACAGCACGCCAAGCGCGGCCAGCACGATGGTCAATCGCGACCTTGGCTGTCCCGTTTCAGGTTCCGGCGTCTCCTCCATGACCGCAGAAATGCAGAAGTCTTCCTTAAGTTGCAATGTACAATAGGGATTTGCCCGGAATAATTCCGGATGAACAGAATCGGTCATATTCGGCCAAACGGGAAATTTGTGCTGCCCTGCCGACCCGGCGTCTGTATGTTCGCTATATGTTCTCTCACAATAACAACCAGGGCAAACGCGGTGGTTCCGATGCTTCGACTTACCGCGCATCTCGCCAGAAACTGCGCGATGATCTCGGGGAAAGCCTCACGGATCACGAGCTGTTGTGCTGTTTACTCCATGTCGCCTCACCCCGAAGTGATGCGGATACAATCGCCCGGAGTCTCCTGTCCGAATTTGAGAGTTTCGCGACCCTCATCACTGCCAGCACCGCGCTTCTCGATCAGGTGCCCGGTCTGACCGACAATCAGCTGTCCGCGCTCAAAATTGTCCGGACCGGCGCCATTCGCATGTTGTCAGAGCCAGTCCGTCGGCAACCCCTGCTGGCGAGCTGGACCGCGCTTCTCGATTATCTGCGGGCCGATATGGCGCTTCTGACGACGGAGCGGGTCCGGATTCTGCATCTCGATACGAAAAACCGTTTGCTCCGGGATGAACTTGTCAGTGAAGGGTCCGTCGACGAAGCTGTGATTTTTCCACGCGAGGTCCTCCGGCGGGCGCTGGAGCTGGGTTCGGCCGCGATCATTCTCGTGCACAATCATCCGAGTGGCGATCCGACACCCAGCCAGCAGGACATCGCCCTTACCCGAGACATTGCGCTGGCGGGTGAAAAACTGGGCATCACGGTCCATGACCATATCATCATTGGCCGGGCAGGTCATGTTTCGTTGCGGAGCAAAGGCCTGATCTGACCCAGATTGCAGAATCTATCCTCCGCTGTCCTTCCCGGTGATCAGCCGTATGCCAAGCTGCAAGGTGAAATAGGACCATATCCAGTTCACCAGCACCGAAATCCGGTTCCGCATGCCCGACAGGAAGCCGACATGGACAGCCCCCCATAGCCACCAGGCCGGGGCGCCGTGCAGCTTCATGAATCCGAAATCCGCAACGGCGCTTTTGCGGCCAATCGTCGCAAGGCTGCCCTGGTGCTTGTAGGCAAAGGGTGCCATTTCACGATCACTGAGCAGTTTGTTCTCGATATAGCTGGCAACATGGGCGCCAGCCTGTTTTGCTGCAGGCGCGAGACCCGGAACCGGATTGCCGTCCCATGCGCTGCTGCCAGCCGTATCACCAATGGCAAACACATTGTCATGCCCCGAAACCCGCAAATGTTCATCCACGGCAACCCGCCCTGCCCGATCTGTTTCCGCACCCAGCCACTGTCCGGCAGGAGACGCAATCACGCCCGCTGCCCAGAGCACGGTTTCGGTGGCAATCTCGACATCCTCGCCGATCTCGACATGGTCAGCGGTGATATTGGTGACACGCGATTTGAGGCGGATCTCGACACCGAGATTTTCGAGAGACTGCGCAGCGTGTGCGGACAGGTCTTCGGGAAAGGCCGGAAGGATACGTTCGCCCGATTGGACCAGGATGATCCGGGCACTCGCCGGGTCGATCCGGCGATATTCGTCTTTCAGTCCCTGATGCGCAAGTTCGGCAATCGCGCCGGCGAGTTCAACGCCGGTGGGCCCGGCTCCGACAATGACGAAGGTCATCAATCGCTGGATCCGCTCGGGATCACTGGAGGACTCGGCGCGTTCGAATGCCCGCAACACATGGGCCCGGACCGAGACCCCATCCTCGATGGTTTTCAGACCCGGTGCATAAGGCGCCCATTCGTCCTTGCCAAAATAGCTGTGCGAGGCCCCGGTCGCCAGAACCAGATAGTCATAATCGAGGCTGTTTTGACCATAGGTCAAAGTCTGCGCTTCACTATCCACAGCGTTGACTTCACCCAGTATGACCCGGACATTGCCGTCATTGCGGAACATGCCGCGGATCGGAGTGGCGACATCCGCCGGAGAAAGTGCCGCCGTCGCTATTTGATAGAGCAGCGGCTGAAACAGATGATAATTGTGCCGGTCAACCAGCGTGATCCGCACCGGCAGGTTCTTCAGTCTGTTCACGCAGGCAAGCCCGCCAAAGCCGGCGCCAACAACCACGATATGCGGCCAGTGCGCAGGTACGTCCTCATATTTGCGGTCGAAGAGGATGTTGGATTCGAGCCACGCCTGGATCAGCCGGTCCACGGCCAGGAAACCGCTCCCGAACAGGAACATGAGGCCGAACAGCAGCATCGGGTATAATGACAGATCCGGATGGAGGCCCATCACGGCCAGCGTGCTGATTACCAGAGTCAGCAGGACTGCGGTGAGCGGGATGAGAAAGCCGGCGATCAACAGGATCGCCAGACCGATCGCCAGAACCGGGTGGATCCCGGCAAAACCCGAAAGAGGTAGCCAGCCGGAAAAAGCGGAAAGATCGAGCAATCCGCCGCCAGCCAAAACCGCGGCCGCCAGCCACAGCCGGATCAGCAGCAACCAAAGGGGCGCGATGCTCGTTGTCAAAAACTCGCAAAACTGCATGACCGGCCGGGCCAGCGGCAAGGCACTCTGACCCAAGCCGCCCGCCAATGCCCGGTCAAAAGAAAACCCTCCTGCGCCGTGCCAGACGTACCAGCCCAGAATAGCGATGAGCCAGAGATTCAGGTCCACCGGGATATAGACAATCTGGCTGATCAGCAGCAGCAGGGCGATCGACAAGGCCGCTGCCCGGGTGAACAGCCCGAAAAGCAACAGAATCGGGGCAAGGACTTCTATCAACGCGCCGATTACAGCTGCTGTCTCCGGCGCCATCCAGGATACTGGATATTCGAACCGGGCCAGATTCAACGCGGTGTCCCAGTCGGAAAGCTTCACGATACCGGAGCGGAAAATGGCCTGGGCCACCAGCAAGCGTACCAGAAGATCAAAAAACGGACGGACCAGCCCGATAATCGATCGCCAGGTCTTGACCCAGATCCTGAGGGTCACCCGAACAAAAGGTGATAGCCGTTCTTCCTGCAGATTCGTCGTACCGGTTGTCATATGGTGCCCTTCCTTCACCGACTGGTTCGCCGATTGTGCCGCAAGGTTACACGGAACCAGCGTCTAGTACAGGAACATCGGCATGTTTTCGACCTGCACCAGGCTTGCCCGATACTGGCTTGCGTCATACAGACCGGACACATTGACACCCTTGGTATCTTCCAGAAGTGTGCCGATCGGAACCGCCCCGTAATTGCCATCGGTCAGGCAGACCATATTGGACGTGCGCTTTTCCTCGATCAGCTGAACCGCCAGCGCCCCGAAGGCGAAACCGACCATGCGATCCATCGCATCCGGCTCCCCGGCGCGCATCAGATAGGCAAGCTCCTGGACAATGGTGCGCTCATCCGAACGCGCCTCGATCTCGCGCGCCAGCTGCGTCCCGATATTGAGACCGTCACGATTGGTAGCGGATTTGTTGATCTCGTCCGCGAAATCTGCACTGCCCGCCAGCTTGGCGCCTTCTGATATGATGCAGATCGCATAGGATTCCGGATTGCTCTCCTTGTCCTTGAGCAGCAACGGCAGCAGTTCGTCTATATCTGCCGGTACCTCGGCGATTACGGTACGGTCGGCCTGCGACAGGAAGCCGGACAGCAAGGCCGTTTCGCCCGATCGCCGGCCAAACAATTCGATGACGCCGATACGTTCGTGGCTGGCCATGGTCGTGCGCAGCGCATTGATGGCCTCGACCGATCGGGTCACCGCGGTGGAAAAGCCAATGCAGTAATCCGTGCCGTAGACATCATTGTCCATCGTCTTGGGAATGGAAATCACGTTGCGTCCGAGACTGGCCAGATGGGCCGAAAATCTGAGCGTTCCGTCGCCACCCATGGTGATCAGCGCATCGACCTTCAGCGCGTCCAGAATGTCCAGCACCTTTTCGGTCTGGTCGCCTTCCGGCGTATTGCGCGGGTCACAGCGCGAGCTGTGCAAGATCGTGCCGCCTTGCCGGTCAATCCCGCGAACCCGGTCCCGGTCGAGCACCATCGCGGAATTTTCGAGCGACCAGGGATCATTGATATCGACTTCCAGCACACCTTCCCAGCCGCGGCGCAAACCGATCACATCCCAGCCCCGCTGCCAGGCGGACATGGTGATCGACCGGATGCAGGGATTGAGTCCCGGTACGTCGCCGCCGCCGGTTAATACTGCCAGACGCATGTCATTCTCCCTGTCATTTCCGTCACTGCCGGTCACGGCACGGATTGCCGACTCGACATGTTGCTGCTAGCGGAGCCGCAAATCCGATCCGCAGGCCCTTCCGGTTAAACCGGTTTTTGAATTTCAAGGAAAGAAAAAATGATTCCGCGCTACTCTCGCCCCGACATGGTTGCCATCTGGGAACCTGAATCGAAATTCCAGATCTGGTTCGAAATTGAAGCCCATGCCACGGACGCGCTGGCCGAACTGGGCGTTGTGCCAAAAGAAGCCGCCAAAGCCATCTGGGCGAAAGGCAAGTTCGATGTCGAGCGGATCGACGAGATCGAACGCGAAGTGAAACATGATGTGATCGCTTTTTTGACCAACGTTGCCGAAAATGTCGGAGAAGAAGCCCGTTTCATGCATCAGGGCATGACTTCCAGCGATGTTCTCGATACCTGCCTCGCGGTTCAGCTGACCCGGGCAACCGACATTTTGCTCGCAGACATGGACAAGCTGCTCGCCGCGCTCAAGACCCGGGCCTTTGAGCACAAGCTGACCCCGACCATTGGCCGAAGCCACGGCATCCACGGTGAACCCGTGACATTTGGCCTGAAGCTGGCGCAGGCCTATGCCGAATTTGAACGCAATCGCGAACGTCTTGTCGCCGCACGCAAGGAAATCGCGACATGCGCCATTTCCGGAGCCGTGGGTACATTCGCCAATATTGACCCCAAGGTCGAAGCCCATGTGGCCGAAAAAATGGGGCTGGAAGTCGAGCCGGTTTCGACCCAGGTCATTCCGCGCGACCGCCACGCACAATATTTTGCCACGCTCGCGGTGATTGCGTCATCGGTTGAAAGGCTGGCTGTCGAAATCCGACATCTGCAGCGGACCGAAGTGCTCGAGGCAGAGGAATATTTCTCGCCCGGCCAGAAAGGCTCCAGTGCGATGCCGCACAAGCGCAACCCGATCCTGACCGAAAACCTGACCGGCCTCGCCCGGATGGTGCGCAGCTTCGCCCTGCCCGCGATGGAAAATGTCGCGCTCTGGCACGAGCGGGATATCTCGCACAGCTCGGTCGAGCGGATGATCGGCCCGGACGCCACCATCACGCTCGATTTCGCCCTCGCCCGGCTCACCGGAGTCGTCGAGAAGCTGCTCGTCTATCCCGAAAGGATGATGAAAAATCTCGACCGGATGGGCGGTCTTGTCCACTCGCAACGCGTCCTGCTGGCGCTGACCCAGGCCGGTATCAGCCGCGAGGACAGCTATCGTATCGTTCAGCGCAATGCCATGAAAGTCTGGGAATCCGACGGCGAGATCGCGCTGCTCGACCTGCTCAAGGCCGATCCGGATGTGACCGCGAAACTGAGTGAGGCAGAGCTCGAGGAGCGGTTTAATCTCGACTATCATTTCAAGCATGTCGACACGATTTTCACGCGCGTGTTCGGAAATTAGCCCGGCAGAACTAGGGCTTTGCCAGCAGCGGTTTTTCCGCCTAGACTGGCTGCACGAAAACGTAACGGAGCACCGATGCAATTCATAAAGACGCTCTTCTGGGTCATTCTCGCCGTCATTCTGGTCGTGTTTGCGGCCAATAACTGGTCTCCGACTTCGGTTCTGGTCTGGCAGGATATCCGGGTAGACACCAAATTGCCGGTTCTGGTGATCGGTGCCTTTTTGCTGGGCTTCCTGCCGATGTGGATTCTGCACCGGACCATGAAATGGCGAATGTCCCGCCGGATCAAGACGCTAGAAGCTGCGGCACGACCGGCTCCCTCGCCTGCGCCGGTTGCGACGCAGACGCCAGATGGCACGCCTGCACCCAAAGCTCCCGTAGCGAAACCGCTGGATCTCCAGAAGGATCAGATCGCGAAAGCCGAACCGGCCGTTTCTCCGGTGGAGAAACCACCGGCAGACAAGACACCGACCGAAAAACCGAAAGCCGGATAGCCATGAGCAACCCGATCTACGTCGCCCTGGACACACCAGATCTCGACCGCGCGATCGCCATTGCCAAATCGGTCAAGGGGCATGTCGGCGGCCTGAAACTGGGTCTCGAATTTTTCTGTGCGAGCGGCCATCATGGCGTTCACGAAATCCAGAAGGTCGGGCTACCGATCTTCCTCGATCTCAAGTTGCATGACATTCCCAATACCGTGGCCAAGGCGATGCAGGCGATCAATGTGCTGGAACCCGCCATTGTCACCATCCACGCCTCGGGCAGCCGGGCGATGATGGAAGATGCCAAGGCCGCGGCCAACGAGCATACCAGGGTCGTCGGTGTCACCCTGCTGACCTCACTGGACCAGCGCGACATGGAAAGTGTCGGCTATACCGGCACACCCCATGACCAGGTTGAACGACTGGCCGAGCTGGCGCAGGAAGCCGGACTGGACGGGATCGTCTGTTCAGGAAACGAAGTCGCTGCCGCGCACAAGGCCTGGAAAAAAGGCTTTTTCGTCGTGCCCGGCCTGCGCCCCGCCGGGACTGCCATGGGCGACCAGAAACGCGCCGTCACGCCCCGGCAAGCTCGCGACAATGGCGCCAGCGTCCTGGTGATCGGGCGCCCGATAACGGGCGCAGACAATCCCGGAGAAGCCGCGCGGGCGATAGAAGGGACTCTTTAGGTCATTCCTCCAAGTCGATAATCAACGCTGGCGAGTTTATGTTATATCCGACCATTTTCGCTTTCTCACCAACAAGGTTTATCGTAAACGTTTCCAATCCCTCGCCTTTTGCAAACTCGGTTTCATAAGTCAGAACGGCAAATGTTCCACTTGTTGTCGCATTTACACGCCATCCGGACAGGGTTTTGTTGGTAACCTGACCGAGTTTCCTGTGAACTGTCTTGAATAGCCCATCATGGATTTTCTTGTCGGTATTGTCCCGATATTGCTGGCCAGCTCGTGTGAAGATACGATCAAATTCCTGATCATTGAACAGCTTGTGAATGTGATCGACTTCCTGCTCGGCCTTCTCGGTCCCTTCGCTTAAGGCGGAACAGCCAGACAGGCTCACCGCCAGCAACATGACGAGAAAAATTCGGAACATCGTCATCCCCTTTTGACGTTTGATGTATTTCGCCACTATTCACATAATTGGTATCAAGCATAATGGAACCGGAAAATTTTTATGACCACTCAAATCAAAATTTGCGGCCTGTCCACCGAAGCGGCGATTGATGCCGCCATTGATGCGGGCGCCACGCATGTCGGTCTGGTCCATTTCGAAAAAAGCCCGCGCCATGTATCACTCGAGCGGGCGGCGGAGCTGCGCAAACATGCGGGAACCCGGGTCAAGGTGGCGTTGCTGCTCGTCAATGCCGATCCCAGGCTCACCGGCAAGGCGATTGGTGATGTACGACCGGATATCATCCAGTTTCACGGCAGCGAGACGCCCGATTGGCTGAAGCTGGTCGGCGACAATAGCGGGCTGGAAATCTGGAAGGCGCTGGGCGTACGGGACAAGCCGACGCTGGCCAGATCTGCGCGCTATGCCGGTGCCGCGGCCATGTTGCTGTTTGACGCCCCCGCCAAGGCACTGCCTGGAGGCACAGGCACCAGCTTTGACTGGTCGCTGCTCGCAGAGCATGAACATCAGCTGCCCTGGGGGCTGGCGGGTGGTCTCGATCCGGACAATGTGACTCAGGCTCTAACGGATACCGGAGCGAAACTGGTCGATGTGTCTTCGGGCGTGGAATCCGCGCCGGGTGTCAAAGATGTGGACAGAATCGCTGCCTTTTGCCAAGCGGTGCGGGAATTTGATCCCCAAACTCGCTCATCCTGAGCCCGGCAAAGGATGAGAACCACCAACATGCTTCGACAAGCTCGGCATGAGCGGATATGATCTGAAACCATGAACGAAACCTCTCCCAACAGTTTCCGCAATCAGCCCGACGATCGCGGCCATTTTGGCGAATTTGGCGGGCGTTATGTCGCCGAGACGCTGATGCCGCTGATCCTGGACCTGGAAACCCACTATCGTGCGGCCCAGCAGGACCCGGCTTTTGCCGAGGAATTTGACGATCTGCTCGAACATTATGTCGGCCGGCCGTCGCCGCTCTACTATGCCGAAAGACTGACCGAGGACGTCCGCAAGGATGCGCCGGACGGCAAAGGCGCACAGATCTGGTTCAAACGCGACGAGCTCAACCATACCGGCGCGCACAAAATCAACAATTGCATCGGCCAGATCCTGCTCGCCAAGCGCATGGGCAAGACCCGGATCATCGCCGAAACCGGCGCCGGCCAGCATGGTGTCGCCACCGCCACCGTCTGCGCGCGTTTTGGCTTTCCCTGCACAATCTTCATGGGTGCCACCGATATCGAACGGCAGAAACCGAATATCTTCCGGATGAAATTGCTCGGCGCAGAAGTGGTGCCAGTGACCAGCGGCTCTGCGACGCTGAAAGACGCGATGAACGAGGCGTTGCGCCACTGGGTCGCGCATGTCCATGACACGTTTTACATTATTGGCACCGCCGCCGGCCCCCATCCCTACCCGGAACTCGTCCGCGATTTCCAATCGGTGATCGGCAAGGAAGCGCGCGCCCAGATGCTGGACCGGACCGGCAAACTGCCCGACCTGCTGGTCGCGGCGATCGGCGGCGGCTCCAACGCGATCGGCCTGTTCCACCCGTTCCTTGATGACCGCGACGTCAAAATGCTCGGCGTGGAAGCCGCCGGACGCGGGCTCGACAAGGAACATGCGGCCAGTCTGGCCGGCGGCGGACCCGGCATCCTCCACGGCAACAAGACCTATCTTTTGCAGGATGAAGACGGCCAGATTGACGAAGCCCACTCGATCAGCGCCGGGCTCGACTATCCCGGCATTGGGCCGGAGCATAGCTGGCTGAAAGAAAGCGGCCGGGTCGATTATGACAGCGCAACCGACCGGGAAGCACTGGACGCCTTCCAGCTGCTCTGCCGCACCGAAGGGATCATCCCGGCGCTCGAACCCAGCCATGCCATCGCCGCCGTGACGCGAGAAGCGATGAAGATGGAGCGTGACCAGATCATCCTCGCCAACCTCTGCGGGCGGGGAGACAAGGATATTTTCACCGTTGCGGAAGCGCTGGGGACGGAGATGTGAATTTCAGACTAACTCTTCGTGCTTTTCGGAACGGTGTTGTGTTTACCTTGCTTGTGCTGGCAATAATTTATTTGGTCAGAGCCACGATGGGACAAGAGATCGTGCAGTCTTTCGATGCTGTGTGGTTTGCCATATTCTTCGCGGTCGGGACAATTCGAACGTTTATTCACGGCCCCAAGGGATGACAAATGACTCTTCGATAACATGTTTCTGCCAAAAGCCCTCTCCCCTTCAGGGGAGAGGGTTGGGAGAGGGGAACACCCATGCGTGATTCCCGTTTGCTGGAATTTGCGCGGCGGTCTCGACGCGAAATGACCGAACCGGAAACACGCATGTGGCTGGAACTGCGTGCCAAACGCTTTCACGGCATTAAGTTTCGCAAGCAAAAGGTGATCGGAAAGTATATCGCTGATTTTTCAGCCCGGGATCCCATGCTGGTAATTGAAATTGACGGAGACAGTCATGGCGTGCAGCGGGAATATGAAGAGCGGCGAACGCGATATCTGGAAGGTCAGGGATATCGGGTTGTTCGTTTTACAAATGAGGAAGTTATGACGAATTTGGATGGTGTTTTGCAGAGACTGGGGGAAATAGTTTGCGACATGAATCCCCCTCTCCCAACCCTCTCCCCTGAAGGGGAGAGGGCTCTATGACCCGCCTCTCCTCTGCTTTTCCCTCAGACCGTGCTGCGCTCGTCGCTTTTGTCACCGGTGGCGATCCCTCGCCAGCTGACACAGCCACCATCCTCGACGCTCTCGTCGAAGGCGGCGCGGATATCATAGAACTCGGCATGCCTTTCACCGATCCGATGGCGGATGGCCCATCCATTCAGGAAGCGAATATTCGCAGTCTGGGTGCAGGCACGAAAACAGCAGATATTTTCGCCATCGCCCAAGCGTTCCGGGAGCGGCATCCCGACACACCGCTGGTGCTGATGGGCTATGCCAATCCGATGACGATCCGCGGGGCGGACTGGTTTGCCGAACAGTGCAAGGCCGCCGGTGTGGATGGTGTGATCTGTGTCGATATTCCGACGGAGGAAGATGACAGTCTCGGCCCTGCCCTGCGCGCGCAGGATATTGCGACCATCCGTCTCGCCACACCCACCACGGATGACGCCCGCCTGCCCGCCGTGCTCGATAACGCCACCGGGTTTCTCTATTATGTCTCGGTCGCGGGAATTACCGGCCAGCAGCAGGCCGCGCAGGACAGCATTGCGGCCGCCGTCGCCAAGTTGAAGGCCCAGACCGATCTGCCCGTCGCGGTTGGCTTTGGCGTGCGGACGCCCGAACAGGCCGCCGATATCGCCCGTGTCGCCGATGGTGTGGTTGTTGGATCGGCCATTGTCGAGATTGTCGGGGAGCATGGCAAAGCGGCCGGACCGCATGTTCGGGACTATGTCAAATCGCTTTCCGATGCTATCAGAAGCGCACGCTGAAATTTTGGGGAACTGAACCATGTCCTGGCTGAGCAACGTCCGCAACAAGATCGCTTCGATGACGAAGAAGGAGACCCCGGACAATCTCTGGCACAAGTGCAAGAAATGCGAAGCGATGGTGTTCCTCAAGGAATATGAGGAAAACCTCCATATCTGCCCGAGATGCGATCATCATGGCCGGATCGGGCCGATGCTGCGCTTTGAACAGATCATGGACGAGAATAGCTGGAAGATCATCCCGTTCACTGCGGTCAAGGAAGATCCGCTCAAGTTCAAGGATCAGAAGAAATATACCGACCGGCTGAAGGCCGCGCGCCAGAAAACCGAGGAGCAGGATGCCCTGATCACGGTGTTCGGCACGATCGAGGAACAGCCCTGCGTGGTCGGGGTGCAGGATTTTGCCTTCATGGGCGGTTCGATGGGCCTCGCCGTGGGTCAGGCCTTTGTCGATGGCGCCAACCGGGCGCTGGAAGAGCAATGCCCCTACATCATTTTCACCGCTGCCGGCGGCGCCCGGATGCAGGAGGGCATCCTGTCCCTGATGCAGATGCCCAAGACAACGGTCGCGATTTCGATGCTGCGCGAGGCCGGTCTGCCCTTCATTGTGGTGCTGACTGATCCGACCACCGGCGGGGTTACGGCCAGCTATGCGATGCTGGGTGATATCCAGATTTCCGAACCTAGCGCCCTGATCGGTTTCGCCGGGCAACGGGTCATCGAGAACACGATCCGCGAAAAGCTGCCGGACAATTTCCAGACGGCAGAATATCTGCTCGAGCACGGGATGATCGACCGGGTTGTCCACCGCAAGGAGATGCGCCACGAGCTCGCGCGGACGATGGACTATCTGATGGCCTGGAAAAGCGCGGCGTAAGTCCCCCTCCCGCTTGCGGGAGGGGCTAGGGGAGGGAGAATCTCTAATGACTGTCGCCTCGCCTTTGGCACTTCACGCCCTCCCCCAACCCCTCCCGCAAGCGGGAGGGGAGTAGATGCCCGACGGCGCAAGCTCGGATCATCCGGCGGTACAGAAACAGCTCGATCGGCTTTCGCTGCTGTCTCCCGGACGGGATATCCTTGGCCTTGAACGCATATCGGCAGTCATGGAGAAGCTGGGCAATCCACAGAACCGGCTACCACCGGTTTTCCATGTTGCCGGTACCAATGGCAAGGGTTCAACCTGCGCATTCCTGCGCGCCGCCATCGAGGCGGAGGGACTGAAATGTCATGTCTATACCAGCCCGCATCTGGTCCGGTTCAATGAACGGATCCGGCTGGCGGGACATTTGATCGCAGACGATTATCTCGCCGAATTGCTGGAGCATGTTCTGGATTCAAGCAGCGATATCGCGCCGAGTTTCTTTGAAACGACAACCGCCGCCGCGCTGCTCGCCTTTGCCGATACGCCAGCGGATGCCTGTATCCTGGAGGTCGGTTTGGGCGGGCGGCTGGATGCGACCAATGTTGTCGAAAACCCGGTCGCAACCGGCATCGCGGCGCTGGGCATCGATCATGAAAGCTTCCTGCTCGCGCCAGAGGAAGGCACGCCGTCTGAACCCATGGTGCGGATCGCCTGGGAAAAGGCCGGCATCGCCAAACCCGGCGTGCCGCTCCTGACCCAGCATTATCCGGAGAAAATGGACGATGTCATCGCAGCTCATTGCGACTCTGTTGGCGCCCTTTATCTGCCGCGCGGCGAGGAATGGCATGCGGCAATATACGAAGCGCAGCTGCATTATCGCGACGCCCATGGCCGGGTGAACCTTCCCCTCCCCGACCTGGTGGGTTCGCATCAGGCGGACAATGCCGCGCTCGCGGTCGCCATGCTGCGTCATCAGGATGCCGTCCAGGTCTCCGAAAGCGCCCTCAAGGCCGGCATGGGCTGGGCGCAATGGCCCGGCCGCATGCATCTGCTGATGTCCGGCCCGCTGACCGGCCTGCTTCCAGGAGATGCAGAAATCTGGGTCGATGGCGGGCACAATGTCAGTGCTGGCCTCGCGCTCGCCAAGCATTTTGCCGATCACGAGGCAGGATCGATCCATCTGGTTATCGGAATGCTGGCAAACAAGAACCCTTCGGCCATCCTGTCGCCGCTGAAGGACAAGCTGGCCAGTGTGACGGTCATTCCCGTTGCCGGTCATGATGCACATCCGGCAAGTGCCTTCAGCGAATTTCGGGGTCAGCTGCGCGAAGCGAGTGATGCGGCAGAGGCGCTGAAAGGTCTGCATGTGGAAGCCAGTGCGACTGTCCTGATTTCAGGCTCGCTCTATCTCGCAGGCGATGTGCTCAAGGCCAATCATCAGGTGCCCGACTAGACGTCCTGTAGCTGATCCAGTTCCTTGTGCGCCCAGGTGACAATCGCCCGGTCATCATCCAGCTGGGCATGGGACATGCGCTTCGCCAGCGTGCACAATTCCGTGAGCTGCTCCTTCGCACGATCATTTTCGCCCATTTGCAGCAGCAGCGCGGCATAATGGCCGCGTGCCTCGATGCCGGAAACTTTCTCGATCACCGCACCGAAGATCTTGTCCGCTTCGTCCAGCTGTCCCAGTTCGGCATGAATGCGCGCTTTCAGAATTTCTCGCTGACCATTTTCCGTGGCCACCGCGACAGGCGCAATCGGTTTGATGATATCGAGAGCTTTGGCCGCTTCGCCCGACTCGAACAGCGCTCGCGCATATTTGACCAGCGTCCGGTCGTCATTGCCATGTGGCTTGGCGATGATCTCCGCGTAGCAGTCTGCCGCTTCCTCAAAGCGCCCGCTGTCGGCCAACGCATCGGCCAGCTGCACATGATTGGTCAGGCTATCGGTCAGCGCCAGCCGTTCGCGGGCCTGCCGGATCTCGCGGTCAGGATCGACCTTTTGGACCGCTTTCTTCTTGGCATAGCGCATGTGCCGGTTGCCGGTCAGATCCGGCAGAATCTCGAGCAGAAAATAAGCCGCGCTGCCGGCAATCGGCAGAAAGATGATCGCCGTGAGCCAGAGCTTGTTGCGCCCGGATTTCATCAGATGCACAACACATAAAATCTGGACCAATATTGTTAAAATGAAATAGGGCATAAAACGCTATTCACCATTACCCAAGCCGCATTCTGTAGTCCATTTTTGAACGGTTCCAGTTACGCCGCCTGCACGTTACATTATCTGGGGTAGCATCTCCCAACTGACTGAAGAAATGCTTGTTTAAACGCCCTCCAAAGCTGTTTGCTCTACTCCTGATTTGCGCCCTTGGCGCGAAATGCGAATCCACTCTATCATACACAAAATAACCGCGACGCCGCCCATTGCGGTGGTCAGCAAGAAAACGGTAAAATATCCCTGTTCCTCTATCATCTGACCCAGAGCGCCGCGCCCCAAGGTTCCGACGAGCAATGTTAGAGAAGACAGCAACGCATATTGGACAGCGCTATATCCCTTTGCAACAATCGATGAGAGATAGGCCACAAAAGCAGCCCCCGCGATACCAACTGCGATATTTTCTCCAGCAATTGCCATCATAAGTTTTGCCAAACGTTCATCTCCGCCCAGATTGGCAACTAACCATGAAAACCCGCTATTGTCGCTCACGACCTGAACGATTTGACCGCCTCGGGCCAAATCCGCATAGAGTAAATTGGTAGCGGCTGCGAGAACAGCTCCAAGTGTCAGCGTCAACATACGTCCCAAGGTGGTCAGCATGTAACCGCCGACAGCCAAACCAAGCATGAGTGCGCCTACACCGAAAAACTTCGAAGCGACAGCCACTTCATCTTTGGTATATTCAAGCTCTCCCAGATAGAATGGGTAGGCAAAACTGCCCCAGATTGAGTCGGTAATTCGATAGGTCAGTACCAAACCCAATATGATGACTAACGCCCAACCGAGGCGACCAACAAAATCCGTAAGCGGCAAAACCAAGGCACGGTACCCATGATCCAAAATTCGTCCAGCCGATGTCTCTGCCGGTAGATCTTGTTCTAGCAGATGTTTTCCGGATCGCTCCTGCCGAACCAACCAGGCAGCGATAAGCGATGGAATTACAACTGTGGCGATCACAACCAGCGGACCGGTGGTGGAAATGAACTCCACGGAGTCTGGTCGCGTTTCCGGGTCACTACCCAGCGAGCGCACCATGAACACGCCCACAGTAATAAGAGCCCAGCCCCAAAGAACTCCAACGACTCCCAGGGCCCAACCTCGAATTCGGGGATGAATCTGCCCCGCTTTTCGGAGGCCATGTTCATCTGCGGCCTCGGCTTCTGTGACATCCGAGACTTCCGCATCAGGTGCCCAAAGTCCGCAGAAACCGACGAAAAGCATGATACCGCCCATTGTGAGATAGACGGTTGGCCAATCGGTTCGCTCCGCCAGAAAAAGGGCCAGTGCACCGCCTACCAAAGCTGCAATCCTGTATCCCATTTGGTAAACTGTTGAGAGCATATCAATCGTCGCGACTTCATCGGCGACATCAACACGCCATGCATCAATGACGACGTCTTGTGTTGCCGATGCAAAAGCTCCGATGCCCGCAAGCAGAGAAAACCAGCCCAATGAGCTGACCGGATCCAGCATTGACAGTACGACAAGTATTGCACCCAGCATTAGTTGGGCAGTGACAATCCACTGCTTTCGCTTGCCCAGTTTTCGCAAGACGGGAACGTCTAGGCGATCCAGTGCGGGAGACCAAAGAAACTTAAACGCGTAAGCCAATCCGATGAGCGAGAAAACGCCCATGGTCTCAAGATCAACCTCTGCATCAGATAACCATGCGTACAACGTGCCGAGCAACAGCGCATAGGGCAAACCTGCAGCAAAACCGAAAATCGTCATGTAGAAAGTTTTCCGGTGCCCAAGGGCAGCAATCACCTTGCGCCAGCCAGGCTTTCCTGCATTTTCTGCCACTTCACTCACACAATAACCCTCCCGAACTACCGGGAGAAACATTAGCGGCTAAAATGCCGATTGCCAGCGGGAACTTGCCGCCTGCCCTCAGATATCGAGGAGCTGGGCGCCAACGATTGCTCCCGCATTCGGGCGCTGGACGATTACGGCATATTTGTCCGCACCGAAGATATTGAGATTTTCTGGCGGTATCGTGAAGCTCACGGATTTGCCGGTCCAGCTTCCCAGCGTCCGTTCGTCCTTGACGACATTCGTATAGTGCAGCTTGCGCCCGCCATTTTCTCCACGGCCGACCTGCACGGTTTCGGAGGAACTGAGAGCGAGCAGCGAAACACGAGCCATATATTCCGACTGACCGTTAACGGTGATGGTCCATTCTCCGGCCTTGTTGCGCTCGGTGCGGATTTCCGGACCGGGAATGCGCTTGGCCAGTCGGACCAGCGACCGCACATTGCTCTCGCGTGATCCCACGGCACCGCCGCCGCCGTTTATGACCATTTGCGGCGTATAGACACCCGATCCAGCCTGCCCCTTGGCGGCATAGCTCCGCTGCAACCGGGTATTGTCTTCCCGGGCCAGCGTATCTTTCCAGCCGAGGCGGTCCCAATAGGTTACGGGCCGCGAAATCACCAGCAGGGAGCTGTCTTTTGCCAGTCGGGAAGCCAGCATATCTGCGGGGGGACAGGACGAGCATCCCTGGCTGGTGAAAAGTTCGATGACGACAGGATTGGAGGATTGGGAGACGTCGCCATTCGAATTCGCGGGTGTCGCACCCTGGGAGAAAGCCGCCGTTTCCACTTGCGCGGAAGTCTGGCCTGCCTGAAATCCGAAAAAGCCCGCAACTGCAGCACCTGCAATCAGCGAAGGCAATATAAGTTCACGCATGTTTCTTTCTCCAACGGGGTACTGCCCGGTCATTCGCGCTGTCTGCCACAAAGGTTACGATTGCAGCGCAAATAAATTTCGGCCATGCGGGCGGTATGAATGACCGCCCACCCAAAAAAATCTACCGCGCCAAACCGACCCGGCGCGCGAAGGCACCGGCGAAACCGTCCCCCGCGCCGGATCCGAATGTCCGCGAGGGGCAGCGGATTGCCAAATTGCTGGCCCGCGCCGGCGTGGCGTCACGGCGTGAAATTGAGCGGATGATTGAAGCGGGACGCATCGCTCTCAATGGCGACCTGGTCGAGCATCCTTCCTTGCTGCTCAAAAATCTTACGGGGATCACAGTAGATGGGCAACCGGTGGCGGAACCCTCGCCTGCCAAGCTGTTCCGGTTCCACAAGCCCAATGGCGTGATCACCGCCGAGCGCGATGCATCCGGCAAGCGCACCATTTACGACGTCCTGCCAAAGGACATGGAACGGATCATGCCAATCGGCCGGCTCGACATGAACACCGAAGGCCTCCTGCTGATGACCACCGATGGCGGGTTCAAGCGGGAAATGGAATTGCCGAAAAACGGCATCGAACGGACCTATCGCGCCCGTACCTTCGGGGATGTCACGCAGAATCAGCTGGAAGAGCTGTACAAGGGCATCACAGTTGAGGGCATGCATTATGGTCCGATCACTGCCAATCTGGAGCGGAGAACGGGGCGTAACCAGTGGATTGAGATGACTCTGACCGAAGGCAAGAACCGTGAAGTCCGCCGGGTACTGGAGCATCTTGGACTCAAGGTCTCGCGCCTGATCCGGACCAGCTATGGTCCGTTCCTGCTCGGAGATCTGGAAAAGGGTGCGATCGAGCCGGTCCGTCGGCACGACCTGGTCAAATTTCGCAAGACGCTGAAATAATGCGGATCATTGCGGGAGACTGGCGCGGACGGAACATCGTGGCCCCAAAGGGTGACACCACACGGCCCACCGCGGACCGCACGCGCGAGCGGCTATTTTCAATGCTGACCAGTCGTCTGGGCGACTTTGCAGATCTGCAGGTGCTGGATCTGTTTTCAGGTTCGGGTGCGCTGGGGCTGGAGGCCCTGTCACGCGGCGCGGCGCATTGCACATTTGTCGAACAGGACCGGGAAGCGCTAGCCGCTTTGGAAAAGAACATCACAACACTTGATGCCGCGACCAGGTCGGACGTCCGGATCGGATCGGTGCTGGCGCTCGGACCGGCCCGTCAGGCCTATGACCTCGTCCTGATGGACCCGCCCTATCAGACGGGTGCAGCCTCGGTCGCACTCGACAAGCTGGGTCGGCTCGGCTGGTTCGCACCATCAGCATGGATCGCGATCGAAACGTCGCGGCGCGAGGATGTTGCGGTCAAGGGATTTTTAACGGATGTGGTGCGTGACAGCGGAAAAGCGCGGCTCACGCTTGTCCGCCCGGAAAGTCGACAGAAAAGCTAGGCGATCGAATTAGCCGCCCATCATCGTCATAAGCGATGCCGTTTCGACGTGATTATTCTGCATCGCGCTGAACGCGGCCGTAGACGCCATCATCAGCGTCGCGATAATCGCACTTGTTGTCAGTCGTTTGCTCATGGGGGAACCTCAACAATTCAAATTTCTTCCTTGCCTGATAAATGGTGCATCGCAACAAAGATTACAACCTGCCCTTTGGGTCATGTCCATTTTGCCAGTCTGTCACCGCACGACAATTTGCCCCTTCATGCCAAATCCGCTGTGCAGAAAACGTGAGCAATTCAGCTTGTAGGTCGCCGCTGCGCCGGTTTTTAGCCGAATCTTGACGGTTTCGCCACCGGACAGTTCGACGCGACCTTTCCTGATCAGGCCACTGTCCTCCGGATGGATGCTCGCGGCATCAAAAAAGTCTCGCGCGCTGAAATTGTGACCACCGGATGCAGAATTCTTCAATTCCAGGACATAGTCCTTGCCACTTTCAAATTCGACGAGTTCCGGCGTAAATGCATAGCTGGTCAGTTCCACGGGCACCGACTCCGCATCGGCTGCCAAAGTGTCACTGGCGAGAATGGGGACAGCTGCCAATACAAGGCAAACAGCAAAAAAACTGGTCAGGTCGCTTCGAAACATGTTTCATCTCCGTACAGCCCCCTGCTTGATTGGCGTCGTGCTATTGCAGAACAACGGCGCCGAGATTTGCGATAAGGCAATCATGCCATATTCTTTCCCTTGTCGCACGCTTATTTGTTCCCTAATCGTTCACCCATGACCGAACCTGTCAACACACCGCCGGAAGCCGATCCGCCCTATGTTCAGGGCCTGAACGCGCCGCAGCGGGATGCCGTGCTGACCACCGAAGGTCCGGTGCTGGTTCTGGCGGGTGCCGGGACCGGAAAAACCGCCGCCCTCACCCGTCGGCTGGCGCATATCGTCTATTCGCGAAAGGCCTGGCCCAGCGAAATTCTCGCGGTGACTTTTACCAACAAGGCGGCGCGCGAAATGAAGGAACGCATCGCCGCGATCGTCGGCGAAGCGTTTGAAGGCATGCCCTGGCTCGGCACATTTCACAGCATCGGCGCCAAGATGTTGCGGAGGCATGCCGAACTGGTCGGGCTGCAGAGCAATTTTACGATTCTCGACACCGATGATCAGCTGCGCCTGCTGAAACAGCTGATCCAGGCCGCAGAGCTGGACGAGAAGCGCTGGCCGCCAAGGATGCTCGCCGGGCTGATTGACCAGTGGAAAAATCGCGGACTCAATCCGCAGGATCTCGATGCGAACGAGAATGAGCGCTACGCCAATGGTCGTGGTCAGGAATTTTACGCTCAATATCAGGATCGATTGAAGGCCCTCAATGCCTGCGACTTCGGGGATTTGCTGCTGCATATCCTGAATTTGCTGAAGACCGATCGGGACATTCTTCGACAATATCAGGAGCGGTTCAAATATATATTGGTCGACGAGTATCAGGATACCAATTCCAGTCAGTATCTCTGGCTGCGGCTACTCGCCCAGGAACGCAAGAATATCTGCTGCGTTGGCGATGATGACCAGTCCATCTATTCCTGGCGCGGGGCGGAAGTCGCCAATATCCTGCGGTTCGAGAAGGATTTTCCCGAAGCCAAGGTCGTGAAATTGGAGCAGAATTACCGGTCCACGCCACATATTCTGGCCGCCGCATCGGGTTTGATCAACCACAATAGCGGCCGCCTGGGAAAGACGCTGTGGACCGAAGAAGAAGACGGCGAGAAAGTCCAGATTGTCGGGGTCTGGGACGGGCCCGAAGAAGCGCGGCGCACCGGCGATGAAATTGAAGCGCTGCAGCAGCTGAAACAGGTATCGCTGAACGATGTTGCAATACTCGTTCGCGCCCAGTTCCAGACCCGCGAGTTTGAAGACCGGTTCATCGCGATCGGCATGCCATACAAGATTATCGGCGGATTTCGCTTCTACGAACGTGCAGAAATCCGCGATGCCCTTGCCTATTTGCGCGTGATTGCGCAGCCGGCGGATGATCTCGCCTTTGAGCGGATCGTCAACACGCCCAAGCGCGGTCTTGGGGATAAAACTTTGGAAAAAATTCACCGCCTCGCCCGCGCCCAAGGCATTCCACTGGCTGCGGCAGCATTGAATATCTGCGATACTGACGAACTGGGTGCACGGGCGCGATCCACATTGCTGGAGCTGATGAAGAGTTTTGGACGCTGGCGGGCCAGTGCCGACGAACTGCCGCATGCCGAACTGGCGCGGATCGTACTCGACGAATGCGGCTATACCGGCATGCTCCAGGCGGACCGGACGACCGAAGCGGCCGGACGGCTGGAAAACCTCACCGAGCTTACCCGCGCGATGGAAGAATATGAAACGCTGGGAGATTTTCTCGAGCATGTTTCGCTGGTGATGGACAATGATGCGGCGGATGATGACGAGAAGGTCACCATCATGACCATGCATGGCGCCAAGGGTCTGGAATATGATCATGTTTTTTGTGCCGGCTGGGAAGAAGGCGTGTTTCCCTCCCAGCGCAGCCTGGACGAAGGCGGAATTGCCAGTCTCGAGGAAGAACGCCGGCTGGCCTATGTCGCGATTACGCGGGCAAAGAAAAAATGTACCATCTTCCACGCCGCCAACCGGCGCATCTACGGCCAGTGGACCAGCAGCATTCCCTCCCGCTTCATCGGAGAATTGCCGGAAGACCATATCGAGCAGGAAAGCAGCATGAGCGGCGGGGAAAGCCTTTGGCGGGCGAACTGGAGCGAGAATAGCGATCCGTTTGCCCATCTCGCCGCAGCTAACGCCACGCGCGCCGGACAGCGTGGACCGGGCTGGAAACGCGCCAGTTCCAGCGGCAGTTTTTCAACCAAACCGCAAAATATCAGGGAAGCCCGGCGCAGCGCAGTATCAATGGGCAACAAGGGACGTGACGACATCGCCATCGGCCAGCGGATCTTCCACACCAAATTCGGCTATGGCGAAGTCATGGACAAGGAAGGCAACAAACTGGAAATCGCCTTTGAAAAAGCGGGCAGCAAGCGGGTGCTCGACTCCTTTGTCGAGATCGTCTGATCGCTATCCGCCCAACGCCGACCGCTCGACGATCACCAGCATGCAGTTGCGCGAACCGGGCTTAGTTGCCCGTCCTGTTGCGCAGATCATTCGCCACTTCGCGTTCGTTTTCGCGGCTGATCTCCTGCCACTGTTTTTCGGTCCGACAGACCCGCTGGGGGATACGGGATCCGACTTCCTTGACGTTGCGACAGCTTATGTTGGAAAGATCCTTCGCGCTGTCCATCCCCATCTGTTTCTGCAGTTTTTCCTGGGTCCCGCAAATCCGCACCGGTTCACTGGATCCCTTTTTGTTGACGAACAGACAGCGCAGATTTGCGATGTCACCACCCGCCTGGGCCCGAATGGATTCCCATTGTGCGGCATTGGCGCATAACTCCGTGGATCCGGATCCGTCCGCCTGCGGTATCATTTTGCAATCCATGCCGTCGCCGGACTGGGCTGCGTTCACGCTGGTTCCCGCCAGCAATCCTGCCATTATTACCGAAATCATGTGTTTCTCCCTCCGCATTCGGGTTGAGTTATCCTGGTAACACACCGATGAAACCTATTCCAATCCGCGTCGATGAACGCACGTCACGGGTCTGCCAATTACAATTGGGAATATCGGTGGCAGCCCAGCATACTGTTGAATTGAAACGTCTTTCCCTCGACCCGAATTCCGGGCATAAAGTTGCTGGTGCGAAATTCCGTCGGTCACCATGGAGGCACGATCAGATGAAGAAGCTGCTGACCAGTTTGAACAATTATTTCAAATATACGCGCAAGGAATATGAGGCGTCCATCAACGCGCTCAACATTTTTTTCGGCGCCGTGATTGGTATCAGTCTGGGCGGAATCGGTGATATCCCGACTCTCGACTATGTTCTGCTTCTGGTTGTCACGGCGACCGCGGTAACCTCGATCTTGTTCGTCACCTACTCCGAACGTCAATATTGGAGCATATTGCTGGTTGGCCTTGTCCTTTTTGCCATGTGGTCCATGAATAACGGCGATGATCGCGTGATGGAACTCCCACCGAAGTTATTGCCAACCCTGGCTGTATGGGCAGCAATGGCCATTTCCACCGAATTTTCCAGTATCACCGGCGAGAAAAAATCGGACGAAAGTTGAAGGAGGGTTGCAATGCAAGCACAATGCCAATGCGGGCAATTGACGGTCCGGTTGCCAGGACCGAGCCCCGCTATCGTTGCGTGCCATTGTATCGATTGCCAACGTCGTTCGGGATCTCCTTTCGGCGTCGCTGTCTATCATCCCACCGAAAACCTCCAAATCACCGGTCAATCAAAGCAATATGTCCGCGAGACAGCATCTGGTGGCGAATTCAGAACAGATTTCTGCCCCCAATGCGGATCAACCGTCTTGATGAGCGGCGACAAGAATCCGGGTCTTACCGGCATTCCCGTGGGCGCAATTGCGGACCCCGATTTCCCACCGCCGGTGCGATCTGTATGGGAAGAGTCCATGCACGAATGGGTCACGATTGAAACCGCGCTCGAGCATTTTGATCAGGGCCGACCAAAAACTTGATCATTTGGGGCCCGGCCATTTTTGAGGCCGATGCCCAACAAGCTTTCCCTTTTTAATCAGTGTCTTTCCCCAATGTGCGTCGTCGGTTTCAACAAACCGATTGACAGTCTTTGCTTCATTGACCTATTTGCTTTTGCGAGTCATTTGCATTATCAATAAGACTCAGAGGGAAATTCAATATGAAGAAAAACATGCGCTTCTGCGCAGGGGTTTGTGCGTCCAGCCTTGTGGCACTCTTGCATTCTGAAGCTGCGCTGGCCGCAGCAGATGAGGCGGTCGTCGAGGACTCCAATGTCATCATCGTCACCGCCACCCGGTCTCCGATCGAATTGAAAGACGCGCCGGCTACGGTCACCGTCATTGACAGCGAACAGATTGCCGATGAGCTGGCCACAGATGTCCGGGATATTGTCCGGTTCGAACCAGGCGTGACCGTGCGCAGAGCCCCTGCCCGCTTTGGTGCCGCTCTCGGAACCACAGGTCGGGCCGGCAACGAGGATTTCAATATCCGGGGCATCGGCGGTAACCGCGTGCTCATCCAGGTTGACGGAATCCGGACACCGCAGGGATTTTCCTTTGGCGCTCAGGAGGTCGGACGCGGCGGTTCCACCGATGTCGGACTGGTCAAATCGATCGAAATTCTCCGTGGCCCGGCTTCGGCGCTCTATGGCAGTGACGGTTTGTCAGGCGCGGTCAGCTTCACCACTTCGGATCCCTCAGACCTGCTGGAAGGGTCCGACTTCGGCGGATTTGGCAGAGCCCAGTACAGTTCCGCTGATGAAGAATTTTCGGAGACCCTCGCTGTTGCCGGACGGCTGGGCAATATTTCCGCCATGCTGGCCTATTCCCGGCGCGATTTTCAGGAGCTCGACAATCAGGGCACAATTGATACCGAAGACGCGACCCGCACCACGCCCAATCCCCAGGATGGCGAATCCAATGCATTTCTCGGCAAACTGGTATGGGAAAGCGGCAGTCACAAGCTTCGGCTGACGGGGGAATATCTGGAACGGGAAGTCTTTTCCGACATTCTTTCCGGACGGGGGCCGGTTTTCCTTTTCGGTCCTGACCCCAGCTGGAATGTGGACAGCCTTACGGCGCTCGACACCACGGAACGTACGCGGGTCTCTCTGGACTGGACATATGATGCAGGTTCAGACAGCGCCGGTTTCATTAACTACGCCCATCTGGCGGCTTACTGGCAGAACGGCAAGGACCGGCAGTTTGCCGATGAGGACCGTTCTCCGGCTGGTGCGACTCCCCGCCCTGACCGCGAACGGCTGAACACGTTCGACAATGAGGTATACGGCGCCAATGCCGAACTCCGGTCCGGCTTTGAGACCGGCTCGATCAGCCACCGCATCGCCTTTGGCGGTGATATCAGCTGGACCCGGCAAGAAGGCCTCCGCGACGGCGTCGTGCCGCCCTTTGGAGAGGTCTTCCCGAGCCGCGCCTTCCCGGTTACGGACTTCACGCTGGGCGGAGTGTTCCTCGGAGACGAAATCAGTTTTGGTGATGGCGCCGTAACAATTTTCCCGGCCCTGCGGTTCGATTTCTATGACCTTGATCCCACGGATGATCCCTTACTCCCCACCTTTACCGCCGCCGGGCAGGATGGATCGGAGCTGTCGCCGAAACTGGGTATAGTGGCCAAACTGACCGAGGAAGTGCGGTTGTTCGGCAATTATGCCCACGGGTTTCGCGCACCGACGCCAAGCCAGGTCAATAATTTCTTCGAGAACCTGGCCTTTGGCTACACTTCGGCCCCCAACCCTGACCTGCGGCCAGAGAGCAGCGAAAGCGTGGAAGGCGGGATCCGCTATGCCACTGATGAAATCTTCCTGTCCCTGACCGGTTTTTACGCGGACTATGATGATTTCATCAGCCAAGAGGATGTCAGCGGATCCGGGACAGCTGTCGACCCCACGGTGTTTCAGTTTGTCAATCTGTCCAGCGCCAAGGTGCATGGCTTTGAAGTGAAGGCCACCTATGAAGCAGAAAGCGGCTTCCGAGCTCGATTTGCATTGGCCTACGCCGATGGAGAGGAACAGACACTTGGCGGCGAGACCATCCCGTTGCAAAGCATCGATCCACTCAACGCGGTTCTGGGTGTTGGATATCGCGATCCGGGTAATCGCTTCGGCGGCGAGTTGATTGCCACTTACAACGCCAGGAAGGAAGCAAACGAAGCCGGAACATGCACCAACCGAGGGATTCCAACAGCCTGTTTCAGGCCTGACGAGTTTTTGATCCTCGACGCGACAGCTTTTTACCGGATCAACGACAATTTTTCCATCCGGGCCGGTCTTTTCAACATCACCAACGAAACCTATGCCTACTGGAACGACGTCCGCGGACTGTCCGATACATCCACCATCACCGAAGCCTTCACCCAGCCGGGACGCAATTTCAGCGTTTCGCTGAGTGCGAGCTTTTGAATCACTTTAACGGGAGAATATCCATGACCACATTCCACCAGATAATCGGCACCGCCCTTTTTGCGATGACCCTGGCAACATCACCCGCTTTGGCAGATGATCCGATTGAGGGTCGCACGGCGCAGCAGGAGCAGGCCAGTTTTGCCGCCGACCGTGCCGATATCTTGGCCATGGCCGGTAACTACAAGGTTACGTTCGACATGCAGGAGACGACGGCCTGGCATGCGGATTATGAGCCGATCAAGGCAAAGATATCCGGCGGCCATGAGAGCGTTCACGTCATCGAGGATACGGGACGCAAGATTGTCCTCCAGCATCTGCTCGTGGTCGGATCCGATGAGGATCCGTTTATCGTCAAGCACTGGCGGCAAGACTGGGAATATGAACCGGAGCAGATACTGGCCTATGCCGGGCCAAACACTTGGGTGCTCAAGGACGTCCCGGAACGCCTGCGCAAAGGCCGCTGGTCGCAGACCGTGTATCAGGTGGATGACAGTCCGCGCTATGCCGGTTGGGGTCAGTGGACGACGACCAATGGTGTGCGGCGGTGGCGCTCCAACTGGACGCAACGCCCCCTCGCTCGCCGTGATGCGACACGCAATCCTGTTTATGACCGCTACAGTGCCATCAACCGTCACCAGCCGATGCCCGGCGGCTGGATCCACTGGCAGGACAATACGAAAATGGGGCTTGTCGAAGGCAAGCTTGTTCCCATCGTGCAGGAGTCGGTGCTGAATACCTACAGGAAATTCGATGGCTACCCGGTCGCTGCCGCTGACCGTTACTGGGAACAGACACAGGGCTACTGGAAGGCGGTTCGGGATGAATGGGATGCGGCTCTGGCCCGGACTGGTGGCATCAGCATCGAGGAAGAAGCCGAAACCGGCACCGTGATCAGCGGCCGGTTGCTCGAAATGGGAACCCGGATTGCCAAGGGCGAGATGTCGGAAAGCGCTGCCATTGCCGAAGCGCGGAACCTGATCCGCACGGGCACTTCCGATGGCTTGGCGAAAACCGCGCAGGTCACGAAAGCGGGAGACGGCTATTGAGGGAAAATGGGCAAAATGGCCCGGTTTGAAATCGCTATCGGCTAGCCCGCGACAATTGTCTGTCCGACATTCAGCATTTTGCCGTCGGTCACAATGACCCGGTCGCCAAGCTTGACCTGCTGGAACAGGAGCTCGGCAAAGGGGGTCGGAACGCCGATGCAGCCATGCGTGGCATAGCCATATTCGACATCACTGCCATGAATGGAAATGCCGTCATTGGTCATGCGCAGCATGTAGGGCATGGGTGTATGGTAGAGGTTGGACACATGATCCTTGCTCTTCTGGGTGATCGGAAACACGCCGGTGGGTGTGGGCTTCTCATCGGCACCGTACAGGATCGCTGCAGCACCAATTTCATATCCGCCGCGGAAGACTGAGATGGATTCGGCCTTCAGGTCGACGGTGATGATGATCGGACCGTCCGGCACGCCTTCATCATCCCATTTGTAGAATCCGTGCACAAAAGGCTCGTCGATCTGCAACACGCGCTTGACGGTGAAGGGCGAGCTGCCGGCCAGCGGCAATGGGCTGGACTTCGGTGATTCGACCGCCTGCGGCAAGTCCGCGCTTGCGGTTTCAGGAACCGGAGCGACAGGATTTTTGGTAGCAATGGTCGCCGCGGCTTCGGTTCCGCTTTCGGCCGAAGCGGCGGATGCAGACGAGGTGATCGCCCGGGTCAGACCCAGAACGAGCAAAGCCAGCAGGGCAAGGCCGGCGAGGGCCAAAATAGCCACACTGGCACGCAGGGCAATTTTCTGAACCATCACTTTCTCCTTTCGCGTTAACGGAATATTTACCAGCTGATCCCCGAAAACCAGCGCTTTTTCGGCAGCGTCCCGTTGCGATACGATCCCTCCGCGGATGTTAAAAATGACCGTTAACAGGCTGAATTGGTGCGGTTCTGGCCAAAATCCCTGCGGACTTCCGGTAAATCACCGTCATGGTGCACGTAGAGATTGCAGCAACCCGCTCCAGTCGCTAGCAAACAGTCCGTGAGCAGTCCTGCGCCCCATCCCTTTGCCATCGCGAATTTCCGCTATCTGTGGTTTTCGCGCCTGACATCGATGTTCGCACTCTATGCGATGATGCTGATCCTGGGTTGGCAGGCCTATAATCTGGCGCGCGAGGACATGGGCGTCGCAGCCTCCGCGGGGATCCTCGGCCTGCTCGGCCTTTTGCAGTTCGTGCCCCTGTTCATCCTGACGCCGCTGGTCGGCTGGGTCGCGGATCATATGGACCGGCGCTGGATCGCCCGGATCGTTCTCGGCAGTCAGGCCGCCATCGCCCTGACACTGGCGCTGCTCACCATGAGCGGCGAAATCAGCCTCCATGCGATCTATGTCATAGCGGTACTGCTCGGTGTGTGCCGGGCCTTTCTGGGACCGGCGATAACCGCGCTGGCTCCCAACCTGGTGCCCAAGGGCTCGCTGCCCCGCGCCATTGCCCTCTCGACCATCGCCTGGCAGGTGGGCGTCATTGCCGGACCCGGCATGGCCGGCCCTCTCTACAAGATTGACCCCGCCCTGCCCTATCTTGTCTGCGCGCTTCTTTATGGACTGGCGACACTGGCCATATTCCTGATCGGTCCCGTGGCCCGCAGTGCGATCGACCGAAGCCGCGGCCCGTTCCGCCAGGTGATGGACGGCATGGGCTATGTCTGGTCGAACAAGCTGGTGCTGGGCGCCATAACGCTCGATCTGCTGGTCATGTTTCTCGCCGGCGCGACAGCGATGATCCCGGTATTTGCGAAGGATATACTGGGTGCCGGCGAAATCGGCTTGTCGCTGCTCGCTGCATCTCCCGCGATCGGTGCGGTGATTGTCGCCAGCATCTTTTCCTTCGCACCGCTGTCCCGCAATGTCGGCAACATGATGTTGATCGCCATGGCGGTATTCGGGATCGGCACAATCGGTTTTGGTCTCAGCACCTCATTGCCGCTCTCCATGGCATTCCTGGCCCTGTGCGGGGCCGCTGACATGTTCGGCGTCTATGTCCGCAGCTCGCTGATCCAGCTCCACACCCCCGATGACAAACGTGGGCGGGTGAATGCGGTCAGTCAAATGACGATCAGCGCGTCCAACGAACTGGGCGACGCACTGTCCGGCGGACTGGCCGTATTATTCGGTCCCATCGCGGCCATTGTCGCGGGCGGTGCAGGTGCTATAGTGGTGACCGGAATCTGGTCCCGGCTGTTTCCTCAGCTGGGTGCCGCAAAAACATTTGATCCGCCCGACGATCTCGATCCGGACCCCCTGCCGGACCGAAAACAATCGTCGAACGCGACATAAAGACAGACAGGAGAACGAAAAGATGATCGCCAGCTCAATTCTCGAAACAATAGGAAACACCCCGCATATCAAGATGCAGCGTCTGTTTGGCGATGCCAGTGTCTGGGTCAAGTCCGAGCGCTCCAATCCGGGCGGGTCGATCAAGGACCGGATTGCGCTGGCGATGATCGAAGACGCGGAAAAATCCGGCGCCCTGCAACCCGGTGGCACGATCATTGAACCGACTTCCGGCAATACCGGCGTCGGCCTCGCGATGGTGGCCGCCGTCAAGGGCTACAAGCTGATCCTTGTAATGCCCGAATCGATGTCGCTGGAACGCCGCCGGCTAATGCTCGCCTATGGTGCCAGCTTTGACCTCACGCCCAAGGAGAAGGGCATGAAAGGCGCCATCGAACGCGCAACGGAACTGGTCAGCGAAAACGCGGGCGCCTGGATGCCGCAACAGTTTGACAACCCGGCCAATGTTGATGTGCATGTGCGCACGACGGCCCAGGAAATCCTCGCGGACTTCAAGGATGATCCGCTGGATGCCATTATCACGGGCGTCGGGACCGGCGGTCATATTACCGGTGTCGCCGAGGTTTTGAAAAAGGAATGGGGCAACCTGCAGGTCTTTGCAGTTGAACCCACCATGTCCCCCGTGATCAGCGGCGGCCAGCCCGGTCCGCACCCGATCCAGGGTATCGGTGCCGGCTTCATTCCGGGCAATCTGCACACCCAGAGCATTGACGGCGCGATTCAGGTCGATCCGGCCGATGCCAAGGCGATGGCGCTGCGGGCCGCGAAGGAAGAAGGCATGCTGGTCGGCATCAGCTCCGGGGCGACGCTGGCAGCCATTGCACAGAAGCTTCCCGATCTGGGCGACAAAGCGAAAGTTCTGGGCTTCAACTATGATACCGGTGAACGCTATCTGTCCGTACCGGAGTTTCTGCCCGAAGAATGAGCTCCATCGAAGTCAATACGTTCACCTATCATCACGATGATCTGGAATTGCAGGGGTATCTGGCACAACCGAGCCGGTATCCCCGGGCGGCGATTCTGATCGTCCCGACCATTTCGGGACCGACAAAGATCATGCATGACAGGGCGAGATGGCTGGCATCGCTGGGCTATGCCGCGATGGTCTGCGATATCTATGGGCAAGGCCATATCGAGGACATGCAAAAGGCCCGGCTTCTTGCCAGCGCCTTGCGTTCCGACGCCGAAAACTATCGGGCGCGTTTCCGCTGTGCTCTGGATGAATTGCGCAAAAGATCAAAACTGGCCAATGACCGGATTGCAGCGATCGGTTATTGCATGGGCGGAGAAATTGTCCTCGAAATGGCACGCAGCGGCGAAGAGCTCGCTCTGGTGGTGAGCTTTCACGGTCTGCTCGCAACCCCGCTCCCGGCCAAGCGTGGAACGATCAAATCGCGGATCCTGGTCTGTCACGGCCGTGCAGATCCACTGGTATCTCCCAAACAGGTCAGAGCCTTTCTGGAAGAAATGGATATCGCCGGCGCCGATTGCCACATGCATATCTATTCCGGCGTGGTCCACGGGTTCACTGATCCGGCCAGCGACACCAGTCCGGTTGACGTGGTGAAATATAACGAGTCAGCCGACCGCCAGAGCAAGGCGGCCATGCTGAGCATGTTTGACGAGCTCTTCTAGATCACCCGAATGGGGTCCGGACCTTTGTTCAACCCGGCCCGAACCCCTTGCGACCCTGTCGGGTTGTCTCGTCTTGTCTGCGAAACGCAGGCCTAGTCGGGCTTGCCGTCGCCGTCATCGTCAAGAAGATCGGGCTCACCGTCTCCGTCCGTGTCCCAGGCATCGGGCTTGCCGTCACCGCTGCGGTCCCACGCATCTGCTGTGCCATCACCGTCAGTATCAATGGTGGGCGCCGGAATTTCGGATTCCTCCGGTTCCTGCTGCGCAGCTTTTTCCATATCGGGGGACGCAATTGCGCTGGTTGCCAGTGACAAGCCCGCGCCGACCGTGATCAGGTAGGGCGTCATGCGGATCCGGGGCTTCGCGCTGTTCTTGGAATGCATTGCATATACTCCTTATGCAGTTCATTCCCCTGTCACTGTCTTTTTCCCACAACCGCCTTCGACATGCCAGTGAATGTCGATGTTACGGGTGATTCGGGCGACAGGAACGACGGATGGCGCGAGTTGATCGATAATCGGCGCAGATTTGTCGAACTTTTGTCACAATTGACGGGCAACTTCACAAATCAGGGTCGGGGTCATGATATTTTTCGGGACTTTCGATGATGAAGAAGGACACAGCAACCAGTAAATCCGACACCGGGCACAATCAAAATTCCCGCCCGCTGATACTGAGAATTGGCAAGAAACTGCGCAAAAAGGCCAATCTGTTGGCCAGCTCGCAGTCGCTGATTCCCACAACACCTCTGCATCAAAGTGACATTTTTCCGTGGACAAGCCAGCTCGGAGAACAGTGGCAGGGTATCGCCGCAGAAGCGGCCGGAATACTGCAAAATCGCAGCGCCGTGCCTCCGCTGAAAGATATCTCCCCCGATCATGCGCGAATCGCTGGTGACGGGAACTGGAAGTCGTTTTTTCTCGTCGGATATGGCTATCGCGTGGAGGAAAATTGCGCGCGCGCACCGAAAACCGCGGCTTTGATCGATCAAATACCGGATCTGAATTCCGCGTTTTTCTCCATCCTCGAACCCGGGGCGGTGATCCCGAAACATCGCGGCGTCACCCGAGGTCTGGTGACCTGTCATCTCGGTCTCGATATTCCGGTGCCCAAGGAAAATTGCTGGATGCAGGTCGACGATCAGCGGGTCCACTGGAAGAACGGAGAGTGGCTCGTCTTTGACGACAGTTACAGCCACGAAGTGAAGAACGAAACCGGACAGACCCGGGTGATCCTGCTGATTCAGGTCAAAAGACCGATGCGGCTGCTTGGCAAGGTCACCCTTGATCTGGCCCTTTGGGGAATCCGCCGGTCACCCTTTGTACAGGATGCCCGGCAGAATCTCGACAAGTGGGAAGAAGCGTTCAGGCTGGCGGAAGATAATCGCGCCGCCTGAACACCAGGTCATGCAACGGCGAACATTTCCGGTTCCAGCGCCATGATGGCGTCGCTGCCACCTTCGATCTTGCGCCGCAAGCTGCCGGTATCCGGCAGGAACCGCTCCGCAAAATATTGTGCCGTCACCAGCTTGGCTTCGTAATATTTGGCATTATCGGTACCGCTGTCCAACGCTTCCGTCGCCGCCTTTGCCATTCTCAGCCACATCAGACCCAGGGATACGATCCCCATGATATGCATGTAGTGATAGGCCCCGGCACCCGCATTATTGGGGTTGGTCATCGCATTTTGCATGAACCACATGGTCGCTTTCTGCAGCTCGCCATTGGCCTTTTCCAGAGCCTCGGCGAAACCTTTCAACCGGTCATTGTCCTTGGCTTCCGTCACTTCTTCGGTGATCAGCTTGAACAGCGCTTGCACCGCACGACCGCCATTCTGGCCGAGTTTGCGCCCGACAAGATCCATGGCCTGGATGCCGTTGGTGCCTTCATAAATCATCGCAATGCGGGCATCTCGAACAAACTGTTCCATACCCCATTCGGTAATATAGCCATGACCGCCATAAACCTGCTGGGATTCGGTGCAAATGTCATAGCCCTTGGCTGTGCCATAGCCCTTGATCACCGGGGTCAGCAGGCTGATCAGGTCATCAGCCGTCTGCCGCTCTTCTTCCGTCTCTGCCTTTGCGGCCAGATCGACCTGGAGAGCACCCCACAGAACGAGAGCCCGCATGGATTCGGTGAAAGCCTTGCCGTCCATCAGCATCCGGCGCACGTCCGGATGGACGAACAGGGTGTCCGCCTTTTCCTCTGGATCCTGCGCACCGGTCAGCGCGCGTCCCTGGCGACGGTCACCAGCATAGGTCACCGCATTCTGGTAAGCGATTTCACCCTGGGCGAGACCCTGCAGTCCGACACCGAGACGCGCGGCATTCATCATGATGAACATCGCACGGAGCCCCTTGTTCTCTTCACCTACCATGTAACCGGTCGCACCGTCATAATTCATGACGCAGGTGGCATTGCCGTGAATGCCCATTTTCTCTTCGATCGACCCACAGGTAACGCCATTGCGCTCGCCCAGTGTTCCGTCATCATTGACCAGATATTTGGGCACGATGAACAGCGAAATGCCTTTCGAACTGTCCGGAGCATCGGGAGTCTTCGCCAGAACCAGATGAATGATATTCTCGGCCAGATCATGCTCGCCGGCGGAGATGAAAATCTTCTGGCCGGTAATCGCATAGGTCCCGCCGGGTTGCGGAACAGCCTTGGTGCGGATGAGCCCGAGATCGGTACCACAATGAGCCTCGGTCAGGTTCATTGTCCCGGTCCATTTGCCGGAGACCATGTTGGGCACATATTTCTGTTTCTGCTCTTCACTGCCCTCGACCAGGATCGATGCGATCGCGCCCTGGGTCAGGCCAGTGTACATTTCGAGTGCCTGATTGGCGGATATCATGAATTCCATGACCGCATTTCCGACCACCCGTGGCAAGCCCTGACCACCCATTTCCTCGGGAGAGGACAGAGTGGTCCAGCCAGATTCGATCAGTTGCGCATAAGCTTCCTTGAAACCTTTTGGCGTCGTGACCGATGCGTCTTCATGGCGCGTGCAGCCTTCTTCATCTCCGCTTTGGTTCAAAGGGTGGAGTACTTCGCTGGAAAATTTGCCGGCCTCGGTCAAAATGGCATCAATCATATCCGGCGTGGCATTTTCAAAACCCGAGATATTCGAATATTTCTCAAGCTTGAGCACTTCGTTGAAAATGAACCGAACTTCACCGATGGGAGCGGTATAACTAGGCATGATGGGGTACTTTCTGTTGCTGTGAGCGGCCGGGGAATACCGGCGCTGCTTTTATCTTGTGATCCTCTATTTTTGTTGTGCTTTGGGTTCGATGACCGTGTCCTGCACAATCTTTATAAATTCTGTCAGCTCCTTGATCGCGCTGTCGAGATCCTTGCGCTGCTTTTTGAGCAGGTCGACCTTCTCTTGACATTTTTCCAGCGTAACCTGCTTCTGCGTCGCGCGGCCGTCGCCGATGTCGTAAAGGTCGATCATTTCGCGAATTTCGGACAAGGAGAAGCCGACGTTCTTGGCCCGCATGATCCACGCGAGTCGAGCGCGGTCACGTTTTCCGTAAATCCGGGCCAGGCCTTTGCGTTGCGGTGCGATGAGACCTTCGTCTTCGTAGAAACGCAGCGCGCGAGCGGTGACGCCAAATTCCTCGGACAGATCTGAAATCGTGTAGGATTCCCGATTACGAACGTCCGGCGTATCGATTTCGGCATGATTCAAGGATTTTGACATGCCCCATTTATATCTTACGCTAACGTAAACGTCAAGACATCAGCCAGGACACAGACTGTCGATTTCCCGCCCCCGGGTCGACCGGGCAACCGCGTCGCCCTCCCCGACCAGATAGAAGCTGACACCGCTGAACGTCGCGCGCGGGGTGCAATAGGAAGCGCAGGACTCGGGCAGACTTCCGGGAATCTGCAGCTCGACACCATCAAAACTGGCTACAAAACTGCACGCTTCCTTGCTGTCGAGCCGGATATTCACTTGCTCTCCGGCACGGGTCGCTTCCCCCAGCCCCTCGCACTTGCTTTCCGGTCCGAAGACCGCAAGCATCCCGACCTGATAACCGCGCTCGTCATTGCCGACCGCGCAGAAGCGGTCGATGCCCAGCTCGCTCTGGCGCTCAAATGCACCGGACAGCGTGACATTTCGGATATCCGGGATCACGCCGGCATCGATCGCCGCCTGTTCCAGGGACGACAGCGGCGCATCGGAGGCGACTTCCGCCGCCGGTACATCCGTCTTTTCCTCGCAGCCCGTCAGGCACAGCGCCAGCAGCATCAGCGCCGGTTTCTTCACGCGACATGTTCCAGCTTGCCGTCGATGATCCTGCGATAAAAACAACTGGTCCTGCCGGTATGGCAGGCCGGTCCCGCCGGTTTCGCCCGGATCCAGATGGCATCCTGATCACAGTCGGTCCGGATTTCGACAACTTCCTGCACATGGCCGGACGTCTCACCCTTTTTCCACAGCGACTGGCGGCTGCGTGACCAGAAATGGGCAATTCCGGTGTCGAGAGTTTTCTGCAACGCCTCTGCATTCATGAACGCCACCATGAGGACATCGCCTGACGAATCATCTGTCACCACCGCAGACAGCAATCCGGCCGAATCAAATTTGGGATCCAGGCGGGTTCCGCTTTCCCGATCCTTGTCTTTCTCTGTTGTCATCCGCCCGAATTAGGGTCCCGGTGACCCCAGTGCAACGCAAAACCGGCCTTTCATTCGCATCAGATACGAAATCCGCATGAATATGATCTTTTTGTGACCAAAGGGGGAAGACAAAGCCGGGATTCAAATCTATATCCGGGCCATCCCCCATCCGGGCGTCCAACCGGCGTCAGAATATTGGGCAGCAAACAAGGTGAGACATGCTTACAACCCACCCGTTTGACGATGACAAGCTGAGAGAAGAATGCGGAGTTTTCGGCGTCGCCGGCGCGGAAGATGCCGCAGCGATGGTGGCGCTGGGTCTTCATGCCCTGCAACACCGGGGACAGGAGGCGGCGGGAATCACCGCGCGCAACGGCCGCGAATTCTACAGCCACCGGGCGCTCGGTCCGGTCGCCGGCAATTTCGACAGCGCCGAGGTCATGGACAAGCTGAAAGGCGATTACGCCTGCGGTCATGTCCGGTATTCCACCACGGGTGCCGGAACGCTGAGAAACATTCAGCCGCTGGAAGCAGATCTTGCCTCCGGCGGTTTTGCCATCGCCCATAACGGCAATATTTCCAACGCCCTCAAATTGCGGGACGAACTGGTTCGCAGCGGATCGATCTTCCAGTCGACCAGCGACACCGAGGTCATCATCCATTTGCTGGCCACCTCTCCGTTCCGCACTCTGCTCGACAAGTTCATCGATGCGCTGCGCAAGGTCGAAGGGGCCTATTCGCTGATCTGCATGACTCCGGACGGGATGATTGCCTGCCGCGATCCGCTCGGGATCCGGCCGCTGGTCATTGGCAAGGTGGGAGATGCATATATTTTCGCCTCCGAAACGGTCGCACTGGACCTGGTTGGCGCCGAATATATCCGCTCGGTTGACCCCGGAGAGCTGGTCATCGTCACCGATGGCGAGCTGCGTTCCCACCGGCCATTTGGCGACACCCATGCGCGCCCGTGCATTTTCGAACATGTTTATTTCTCGCGGCCAGACTCCATTGTCGACGGCTCCTCGGTCTACAGCGTCCGCAAGGAAATCGGCGCGCAACTGGCGATCGAAAATCCGGTCGATGCAGACTATGTCATCCCGGTTCCCGACAGCGGGACCCCGGCCGCGATTGGCTATGCCGAGAAGTCCGGCATCCCGTTCGAACTGGGCATTATCCGGTCCCATTATGTCGGCCGGACATTCATCCAGCCCGGTGACGGCGTTCGCCATCTCGGTGTGAAACTGAAGCACAATGCCAACCGGCCGCTGGTCAACGGCAAGAAGATCGTGCTGATCGACGACAGTATCGTACGCGGCACGACGAGCCTGAAAATCGTCCAGATGATGCGCGAAGCCGGTGCGGCGGAAGTGCATATGCGGATCGCCAGCCCACCGACCATGCACAGCTGTTTCTATGGTGTGAACACACCCAGGCGCGAGAAGCTGCTGGCCGCGATGAAATCGGTGCAGCAAATGTGTGACTATATCCAGGCCGACAGTCTCGCCTTCATCTCGATTGACGGCCTGTACCGCGCGGTGGGAGAAGACTCGCGTCAGGATATCCAGCCGCAATATTGCGATGCCTGTTTCACTGGTGCCTATCCCACGCCGCTGACTGATCAGGACGAGAAGGAACAGCCAGACCAGCTGACTTTGCTCAACGAAAGCGCGCCGACACGGGATGAACCGGCGCTCGCGGAAAAAGTCGGCTGACATGTCCCTGAAAGACCAACTCGCGCTGGTGACCGGCGCCAGCAAAGGCATTGGTGCGGCCACGGCGATAGCTCTTGCCCGCGAAGGCGCCCATGTCATCCTGACCGCAAGGGATTCGAAGGCGCTGGAAGAAGTCGAGGAACAGATTCACGCAGCCGGCGGCAGTGCGACAATCGCGCCGCTGGACCTGACCGATGGCGACAGCATCGGTCGACTGGCCACCGCGATTTCGGACCGCTGGGACAAGCTGGATATCATGGTGCTCAATGCCGCCATGCTCGGTTCGCTGGGACCGGTGCCGGCGATTGATGGCAAGGAACTGAATCAGCTGATGACGCTGAACTTCATCGCGCAGCAGGCGTTGATCGCCGCCTTTGACGGGATGATGCGCAAAAGCGATGACGCCAGGCTGCTCGCGGTCACCAGCAGCGTCGGCCGGTCACCGCGCGCCTTCTGGGGCGCTTATGGTGCGTCCAAGGCCGCGCTGGAAACGCTGGTGCTGAGCTATGGCGAAGAGATGCGCAATATCGGCAGGTTCCGGACCGCGATCATCAATCCCGGCCGAACCCGAACGGACATGCGCGCGCGCGCCTATCCCGGTGAAGATCCCGCATCCGTCAAGGAACCTTCGGTCGTCGCCGACCGGATTGCCGGCATCCTGACCGAAGATTTCGAAACGGGCGCATATTTCGATCTGAACTAGGCTCCGCCTTCGGCATCAATGGCCGACTGCACCGCCTCGTAAAAGGCATCGCGTTCCACCTTCCGTTCATCCGGTGTCGCGCCGTTCCAGTTGCTGTTGCTGGCAATGACCAGATTGCGCGAAGGATCGATGAATATCCCCTGGCCGAAAATGCCCTGACCGGCATAACTGCCGTCGTCATAGGTCCACCACTGATAGCCATAGCCACGACCCGGCACGCCGATATCGGCCTGTTTGGTTCCAGCCTGTGCAAACCAGCCGTCCGGCACAACTGCCGTGTCGCCGATTTTGCCGCCATCCATGGCGAACTGGCCGAACAGTGCGTAATCGCGGATCGTCGCCGAAATGCAGCAGCCGCCGATTTCCTTGCCGCCCTCGTTGAGCAGCCATTCGCCATCCTGTGACATGCCAAAGGGCTGCCAGACCTTTTCCGAGAGATAGTCCGAGATCGTCTTGCCGGTCGCCTTCGCCACCAGCACACCGATCAGGTTGGTCTCTCCGGTATTATACTGCCACCGCGTGCCTGGCTCCGCCTCGTTTTCGAGCGTTTTCATGTAGACGACAATCGGATCGAGACCGTCTTCCGGTTTGGTGTTGTTGAACAGGGCCACGTCGGATTCGGGATCGCTGTAATCCTCGTTCCACTTCACGCCCGAGGTCATGGTCAAAAGCTGCTCGACCGTCACCCCGTCATATCCGCTGCCCTTCAATTCGGGGATATAGTCCGTCAACGGATCTTCGAGGGACTTGATGTACCCATCTTTCACCGCTGCACCAACGAGGGTCGATACCAGCGACTTGGCAACGGAAAAGGACGTCCAGCGGTCATCCTTGCCGAAGTCCAGACGATATTCCTCCATCCGGATCTTGCCATCCTGCAGCACCACGATCCCGGCGGTCTGCTGGCGCTCCATATACTGATCGAGAGTCATGCTGCCCTCGCCATCGGCAATTTCCACACTGAGCGGCTCACCCGTCTCCAGTGCGGCCGGACTGTCGCCCGCCGCAATCGTGTTGGATGGCACCAGCGTGTCCATCATGCGGAACGCCTTTTTGCGCTGTTCATCGGTCCAGAACAGGATGTTCTTGTCGGTCGGCAGGCCGGCCGCATCCGCCGCCACTTCCTTGACTTTTTCACATCCCGGCAATGCCAGGCACAGTCCCGCTGTCGCCATTGCCACTGTCACCGTTCTCGTCAGTCCCACTTCACTCTCCCAATCATGATTCTGTTTCAGTTATGATTTTATCAAGGTGACCTGCGCGACGTTTATGCCGCCGCCGCGAAACCCGCCTTCGCAATAGGTCAAATAATAGCGCCAGAGCCGCACGAAATGTTCGTCAAACCCGGCAGGAAGTTTGCCTGCCTCCACCACAGCATCGAAATTCTCGCGCCAGATTTTCAGTGTCTTGGCATAATCCAGCGGGAAGTTGGTTTGATCCGTCCATTCAAGCCCGCGTTCTTCAGCCAAAGCTCGAAACCGACTTTCCGAAAGCAGCATGCCGCCTGGAAAAACATAGGTCTGGATAAAGTCGGCACTCGCTGCATACTGCTCGTAAATATCATCGGCAATCGCAATATATTGCAAGGCCGCCCGCCCGCCCGGCTTCAAGTTTTTTGCGATACAGTCCAGGAAGTCGGGCCAATATTCCCGACCTACCGCTTCGACCATTTCCACGCTGGCGATGGCGTCAAACTGGCCATCAACATCACGATAATCCTGGATCAGGAACTGCGCTTCCGGATGATGCTCACGCGCCCATTTGGTTTGTTCATCGGACAACGATATGCCCGTGACTTCCAGTCCATAGTCACAAACCAGTATTCCGGACAAAGTGCCCCAGCCACACCCAATTTCCAGCACACTGTCGCCGGGTTTTGCAGCGGTTCGTTCGGCAATAGCACGAACTTTGTTGCGCTGCGCATCCTCCAGCGATTGATCTTTGTTTCCGAAGATCGCACTCGAATAACTCATACTGGGATCTAGCCAAAGCCTGTAGAAGTCGTTCCCCAGGTCATAGTGAAACTGAATATTCTGCCGCGCGCGTTTCCGGTCATTGCGCCGGGCCTTGTGGCGACGTTTGACTATCCAGTTGAACAGGCCCGATGCCCTGCCAAGGTTTTTCAGACCCGCCCGGTTTCGGGAGAACAGATCGAATGTTCCAACCAGATCAGGGCTTTCCCATTCGCCCTTCTCCCATGCCTGATACCAGCCAACCGAACCGCTATTCATCAGACGCAGCAAGGACCTCCAATGGTGCAATGTAATTTCCACCATCGGCCCCTCACCGCGCCCCCCTACAATACGGGTTGTGCCATCGGGAAGGTGCCCCTCGAAAGCGCCATGGTCCATTCCCGCATCAATCCGGTCCAGAACCCGATGAAAAAAAGGTGCAAATTTGCGGGACAGAAAACCGGCATTGCCCGCAAATTGCTTGCGCGGCTCGAGCAGATGCTTGCCACGTTTGGGTCCCTCCACATTCATGAGCGTGAATATGGACCAGTGCCAAGCCCTTGGCAATCCACAAGCAAGTCTTTTCCAGTGGATCAACAACATGAATGTTTGTTCGGATTTTCACCGAAAATTATATTCGAAGACGCCTTTTTCAGTCTGTCTTTTTCCGGGGCATCACTTGCTCGGTCGATCTACAGCTGGTTTCTCCCGTTTCAGCCATACAACTTTCCAGGCGGGTTATATAAGTAGTCAAAAACTTGTTTTCACGTTCAGGAACGCTGGACTTGACCAGATCCAGCAGCTTTTGTGCTTCATCATAGGATTTTCGCACAAAATGCGTGTAGGCAATCACCAGCCGGATGTAAGGAAGGTCATCCTTCGACCTTTCCGCGAGCGAAGCGGCATCAAAGGAGTCGAGAAACGCCAGATATTCCGGATCGCTCAGAGTATTACCCCGGTCATGTTGCAAACCGCCAAGCAGAAAATAGATACTCACGACCTTTTCGCTGCCCCCGCTGACAAGAAAATCATCGACTTTTTTTGCAATAAAGTAGCGAGACCTGGAACTGAACGACTGAAACTCTCTGCTTTGCAAATAGGATTCCAACCGTTTGATCTCATCGTCTGAAAATTTCTTGTACATTGGCAGCCTGTTGCCCGGACACTGAGGGAGTCGTGTCACAAAGTCGCAGCTCGTCGAAACTTTGAGAAGAAAGTCCTGGGAACCACCAAAATTGCTGCAGGAAGCGGTTCCGACTGTCTGGAAATTTTCACCACCCACCGGGCATTCGACGTCGTTGGTCACTGGAATACCTGCATGCGCTGCGGTCGCAAACAACATGGCTCCAAAACCAACCAGCATTTTCCTTTGCATCAAACTTCTCCCGATCACGACACGTCCAGCCTAGCGAAAACGGTCAATTCGATCAAATCACCCCGGCGCGGCTGCCGATCCGGCCAGAATTCCGCCGTCAATCGTCATCTCGGCACCCGTAATATAAGCCGCTTCATCCGACGCCAGGAGGACCGCGATAGCCGCTACTTCCCCGACTTCGCCGAACCGCTGCATCGGGGTGTCGCTGACCAGCGCCTTGATCGCGGCCTCCCGCTCTTCCCCCTCACCCAGCATCGGCTCCCACATGGGCGTCATGATCGCTGCCGGGTGGATGGAATTGCAGCGAATGTTCCATCCCTGCTGTGCGCAGTAAAGCGCCACCGACTTGCTGTGATTGCGGATCGCGGCCTTGGATGACGCATAGGCCGCTGCCCCGGGAATACCGACCATGCCGGAGCGCGAAGAGATATTGATGATCGAACCGGCACCCTTTTGCTTCATCGCACGAATGGCATAGCGGCAGCCCAGAAATGTACCGTCGAGATTCACCCGGTGCACTTCGCGCCAGTCTTCCAGCGATGCGTTTTCCGGATCCTGCGGCGCAGTGCTGTTTTCAAACCCGGTCACGCCGGCATTGTTGACCACGACATCAGCGGCCGGATATTGCTCCAGAAGCGCATCCCAGCCGGCTTCGCTGCGCACGTCCAGCTCCCAAGTCTCGCAACCCAGTTCGCTACCCGCCTTCGCCAATTCTTCGGGATCGATATCGGTGAGCAGCACCGTTGCGCCCTCATCCGTGAAAGCCTTTCCGATCGCCTTGCCAATGCCTCTCGCGGCACCAGTGATGACACAGAATTTTCCGCTGAGGCGGTCGCCCATTATTTCACCTTTTGATACGCCGCCAGCGCCCGCTCGCGCCCGGCCTTGTGCGCAATGATCTTGGACGGATAGCTGGCCGGTTTGCAACCATGTTCTTCCGGATCATGGACATAGGGATCATCGAGGTCCGCCAGTTCCGGAACCCATTTGCGGATGTAATTGCCGGCATCGAATTTTTCCGACTGGCTGAGCGGCGCCATGATCCGCACAAACATGTTGGAATCCACTCCGGTGCCCGACACCCATTGCCAGTTCACACTGTTCGAGGCGTAATCAGCGTCGACCAGCGTGTCCCAGAACCACTGCTCGCCTTCACGCCAGTCGATCAGGAGATGTTTGACAAGAAAACTGGCAGCGATCATGCGCACCCGGTTGTGCATCCAACCGGTCACCCATAATTCGCGCATGCCCGCATCGACAATCGGATAACCGGTCTTTCCCATTGTCCAGGCCGCAAAATCATTTTGCACCTGCAGGTCCGACATATCCCGCCATGGCAATGCGCGCATCTTCTCGCGATAGCTCTCACCGCCATATTGCGGGAACTGGCAGATGACATTCTGCGCATAGTCCCGCCACACCAGTTCCTTGCAATAGGTCTCGACATTTTCGCCCTCGGCGCTGACCGCATGCCAGATGCGTGCCGGACTGATCTCCCCGAAATGCAGATGCGGCGAGAGACGGGAGACCCGCTCTTCGGACGGCAGGTTTCGGCCGCTGTCATATCCGGGCGCCTTGTCGACAAATTCTTCCAGCGCAGCCTGTGCTCCGGCTTCTCCGGGTGACCAGGCCTTGACGAGCCCGGCGGCCCAGTCCGGCTTTTTCGGCAACAGATTCCAGTCGCCCAGATCGGCAGTGTCTGGCCATTCAGCAGGAGCCTCTAGTTGCGACGGGCCCAAAGAAGGCGCTTCCGGCGGCATCCGTTCGCGCAGCGATTTCCAGAACGGCGTGTAGATTTTATATTCTCCGCCGGATCCGGTTTTCAAGGTACCCGGTGGCAGCAGGTAATTGCCGTGATGCAGGATCAGTTCAGCCTCGCCTTCGACCGCGTCGCGTAGGGCTTTTTCCGCATTGCGCCACCAGGGTTCGTGGTGATGCAGGGCGTGAATTTCTGTCGCGCCCGTCGATTTGACAATTTCGGCCAGCACCTGCTCAACCCGGCCCTGGCCCAGTATCAGCCGGGATCCCAGAATCCGCAAACACGCGTCCAGTTGTTCCAGCGAATGGTGCAGCCACCATCGCGAAGCCGCACCCATTTTGCGATGCCGGGGAGTCTCGTCATCGAGGATATAGACCGGGATAACCGGGCCTTTGGCCACCGCGGCAGCAACCGCCGCCTGATCGGAAAGACGCAGATCCCGGCGGAACCAGATAATCGTGGGAGAAGCCATCATCGTCTAATGAACTATTCGCCCGCGGGTTCCAACCTGTCCTTTGGGTACGGGATCCGTATGGCGAACCGGTCGCCCACAAGCGGATCATCAAAGCGCTGGTCGGAAACCCGGATTTGATCCCCGGTCCTCGCAATGACCGGCATCCGCGACCAGAAGAGAAACGCCTGCAGGTCTTTGCTGTCCTTCGCCGCTTTCAGGACCGGCTCGATAACATCCGGATAGTTTACTTGCAGGGATTTCTGGTCAGCGGCGGTCAGATCATCGGCAGTCAGGATCCTGGGTGAAGTGTCGGAAAACCCGGATCTCTGATACAATCTGGCACCGCTGAGAACCGAGAAATATCCATCGCCGAAGGATGCGTGCAGCTTGTCTTTCTCCTCGACACGCCACAATATCTGGCGTTCCCAGAATTTCACCGGCACAGGATTGGCGACCACCTTGTCCGGGCTGATGTCATAAGCCTTTTCCACCAGTTCGTGACCATCCGATTCCGCCTTGCCGGTGATCAGACCGTTGGCAACAATATAGGCACAGATGACCGTGAAGCTGATCCAGGCCGGTCGCTGCCAGTTGCCTCCCTGTTTCTCCCGACGCAGGGACAGCCAGACACCAGCGATCAGCGCCATCCAGATCCAGATGTCGATGATGAAGATTGTATCGCCATAATCCCACTGGCTGGAAAAGGGTTCGAGCAGCCGGATTCCGTAGCTGTTCAGCCAGTCAAGCGCGGGATGGCTCAACGTCCCGATATAGGCCAGGCCTAGTAACCAGCCACGATGAACCGGCAACCGGTCTGCCGGCCGTTTTCCGCGTCCTGTTTGCCATCGGTCAAACCCGATCATGATCCCGGTGAGCAGGATCGGCAGCACCAGCATCGCTATCGGACCATGCGTAATCCCGCGCCGGATTCCGAGATGCTGCTGGCCGCCGAGCAAAGTAGCAAAGGCATCGATGTCCGGAATATTGGCCGCAATGATCAGTGTCGCCATGCCCAGCCCGGTTTTCTTCTTGAGGCCCAGCTGGCCGAGCACGGCACCAGCCAGGCTGTGGGTCAGGTTATCCATGGGCGGTCAGAGTTCCGGGCCGTCCTTTTCGTCCACCGTCCACTTCTGACCCTTGTTGAGCAGCGCCTGCAGATCGGGCGTCTTGCCCACCGAAGAGGCTTCATTCTGCGCAACAACGGCGGCTTCAAAAGTCGGTCGTGGGTCGTCATAGAGCACGCCCAGCGCCATCGGGAATTCGCCAAATTGCATTTCGACCAGCATGTGGGCAACCGAGCGGTTGGTTACGTCATGCACGATGACTCCGGCGGCTTCCCAGTCGCCGTCCGCCACATCGACCACTTCCAGCTGCAGCGTCTTGTGATTCAGCGTGATGCCCTTTGCGCCCTTGGCGAACAGCATCGGCTCGCCGTCGACCAGATGCAGCTGTGTGTCTGCGGCGGTTTTCTTGGCGGCAAATTCCTCGAACACATCCTTGTTGTAGACAATGCAGTTCTGGAAAATCTCGATGAACGAAGTCCCCTTGTGCGCATGCGCCGCTTTCAGCACATCGGGAAGTCCCTTGTGGACGTCAATGCCACGGGCAACAAAGCGGGCTCCAGCACCCAGTGCGAAGGCACATGGCGAGGCCGGCCGGTCGACTGAACCATAAGGTGTAGACGGACTGTGCGTCCCTTCCCGGCTGGTCGGGCTGTACTGTCCCTTGGTCAGACCATAAATTTCATTGTTGAACAGCATCAGCTGACAATCCAGATTCCGGCGCAGCAGATGCATCGTGTGGTTTCCGCCGATCGACAGAGCATCACCGTCACCGGTGATGATCCAGACATCGAGATCGGGATTGGCCAGCTTGGTGCCGGTGGCTACAGCTGGCGCGCGTCCGTGGATCGTGTGAAAACCATATGTTTCCATATAATAGGGAAATCGGGACGAGCAGCCGATGCCGCTGATAAACACCGTGTCTTCCGGGCGCACACCAAGGTCCGGCATCGTTCGCTGCACGGCTTTCAGAATGGCATAGTCACCGCAACCGGGGCACCAGCGCACTTCCTGATCGGTTTCCCAATCCTTCAGCGTCGTGATTTTGGTCATTTCATTCATATCCGGTTTTCAACCTTTTCCAGTTAACCCAGCAACATCCAGAGAATTGCACAGACCACAATCAGTCCGGCAATCAGCGGCAATACGTTTTTCGGCTTGTCATCAAATGGGTCGCTCATGCCAGAGCCTCCTGTATCGCCGCCTCGACTTCGCCAATTGTGAACGGCTGGCCGGACACCTTGTTCACCGGCTTCGCATCGACCAGGAACTGATCACGCAAAATCGTCTTGAGCTGGCCGGTGTTCATTTCCGGAACGATGATCCGGTCAAAACTCTTCAACAGGTCGCCGAGATTTTTCGGCATTGGCCAGATATTGCGGATATGGACATGGCTAACATCTGCGCCGGCTTCGGAGGCGCGGAGCACCGCCTGATGGATCGGACCGAAAGTCGAGCCCCAGCCGACCACGGCCAGTTTTGCTCCCGGTTTGCCATAAGCCAGTTCCTGATCAGCAATACTGTCCGCTACGCCAAGCACCTTGTCCCGGCGGATTTCGGTCATCGCCTGGTGATTGGCTGGTCCATAATCGATATGGCCTGTGTTCAAGCCTTTTTCGATACCGCCAATCCTGTGCATCAATTCCGGAGTTCCCGGCTTGATCCAGGGCCGGGCCAGTTTTTCATCCCGCCCATAAGGCATCAGCCCGCCTTCCGGCATGGTTTCCTGAAAACTGACCGGGAAAGGTTCGAGCGTATTCACGTCAGGTATTTTCCACGGCTCGGCGGCATTGGCAATATAGCCATCGGTCAACAGCATGACCGGTGTCATATATTGCACCGCGATGCGCACGGCCTCGATTGCACATTCAAAGGCGTCACCCGGGGATCGGGCTGCGATCACAGGCATTGGCGCATCGCCATTGCGACCGAAGACAGCCTGATACAGATCAGACTGTTCGGTCTTGGTCGGCAATCCGGTCGAAGGTCCGCCACGCTGCGAATTCACGATCACCAGCGGCAGTTCGGTCATGATCGCCAGGCCCATCGCCTCGCCTTTCAGCGCGATGCCGGGACCGGAGGAAGAGGTGATCCCGAGGCTGCCGGCGTAGCTCGCGCCAATCGCCGCCGTAATCGCCGCAATTTCATCTTCTGCCTGGAAAGTGGTCACGCCGAATTCTTTCAGCCGGGACAGGTGATGCAGAATCGCCGAAGCCGGGGTGATCGGGTAGCCGCCGAAGAACATCGGCAATCCCGCAAGCTGCGCACCAGCGACCAGTCCCTGGGAAATCGCCTCAGCGCCAGTGACCGTCCGATACACGCCGGGCGTTGCGGGCGCCGCCTTGATCCGATGCGTGGGCAAATGCCCTCCACCGAGACCGTCGCCCGAAATTTCTGCTGTTTCGCCATAAGCATGACCGGCATTCAGCGCCGCAATATTGGCGTTGGCGATTTCGGGAAGCTTGGCGAATTTTTCCTTCAGCCATTTGATGACAGGCTCCCGCTCGCGCTCAAACATCCAGAGGGCAAGCCCCAGCGTCCACATGTTCTTGCAGCGCAGCGCTTCCTTGTTGCCGAGACCAAATGGTTTCACCGCATCCAGGGTCAACTGGGAAATATTCAGTTTGAGCAGTTTCCATTTTGCCAGAGACCCGTCTTCGAGCGGATTGCTGTCATAATGCGCCTTGTCGAGATTGCGTTTACCGAATTCTCCTTCATCGGCGATCACCAGACCACCGGGACGGACTTCCTGGACATTCGTTTTCAGAGCAGCAGGATTCATCGCAATCAGCACGTCCGGCTGGTCGCCGGCCGTTTCGATCACCCGGCTGCCGAAATTGATCTGAAATGCGGAAACACCGAAAAGCGTTCCCTGCGGCGCGCGAATCTCTGCCGGAAAGTCCGGAAATGTTGCGAGGTCATTGCCGGCAAGCGCGGTCGACAGCGTGAATTGGCCACCGGTCAGCTGCATCCCGTCGCCGCTGTCTCCGGCGAAGCGTACAACAACATTTTCCGCATTGCCTGCGGGGCCACCGCCTTGATCATCCTGTTTCAGCGCTGTCGCCATAAATCCAATCCACATTCAACTTTTTGGAACATGCTCCGTAGAGCATTTTCTCTCCCCGCTTCAAACCACAAAAACTATTAGGGATAAAGCATTTGTTTGGCGCAATTCCTTTAGAATAGCGCTTGCATGGGCAAGCCGGACTGATCTAGTCGACTGCAAAACAAAGGGAGATTCCGGATGACCACGGCATTTGTACGACCAGACACACAAGCATTGCTGACCATGCTGGAAGCGGCGGTAGAGGTTCCGATGAACGAAATGGAACCTCCAGCCGCCCGCGAAGCCTATGTTGCGATGCGTTTTCTCGTCGATGCTGAACCGACCAAGCTCGCAATCGTGCGCGATCTGGTCTGTCCAGGACCTGCCGGCGAAATCAAGCTGCGCTACTATGACTCCCGGGAAAGCCGCGAAAAGGGTCCGGTCATCATGTTCTATCATGGCGGCGGCTTCGTGATTGGCGATCTCGAAAGCCATCACCCCTTCTGCACCGAGATGGCCGCCCAGATGGATCTTCCTGTTGTCGCAGTGGACTATCGGCTTGCGCCGGAAGCCCCCTTTCCTGCCGCCCCCGACGATTGCGAGGCCGCAACCCGATGGATAGTGGACAATGCTGCCACCGAATTGGGAATAGAGATAGACGGGCTGATTACCTGTGGCGACAGTGCTGGCGGCAATCTGGCTATCGTGGTTGCACAGGATCTGCACAAAAAACCTGCAGTGGTTCCGGTCATCGCACAGGTACCCATCTATCCGGTAGTCGACAGCACTGCCGCTGGTGGATCAATTGACGAATTTGCCGAAGGTTTCCTTTTGACCAGGGACAGTATGGATTATTTTTCCGGGCACTATGCCGGAGTAGCCGGAGATGTGCGTTGTGATCCCATTCATGGTGATCTGGCCAGCAGTCCGCCCACAGTGCTGATAACTGCTGGCCTCGATCCCCTGCGCGATCAGGGCCGGGCCTATGCAGCCAGACTGGTAGAAGCCGGCGTTTCGGTGACCTATCTTGAGGCGATCGGCAATATTCACGGACTGATCTGTCTGCGCAAGGGCATTCCCTCCGCCCAGAAAGATATCGACAATATCTGCAACGCCTTGAAAAACACATTGGCAAGCCTGTGACCAGATCCAGCGACCCCTTTGCTGAACTGCCCTATCGGCCATGCGCCGGCGTCATGCTGGCCAACCGGCGCGGCCAGGTGTTTGCAGGACAACGGCTCGATGCAAAAGACAGCGCTTTTCCCGATGCCTGGCAGATGCCACAAGGGGGGATAGATCCCGGCGAAGACGCTGAAATGGCCGCTGTTCGGGAGCTCGAAGAAGAAACGGGAATCGCGCCGCACCATATCCAGATAATTGCACAATGTGCCGAAGAGCATTTCTATGATTTGCCTGACGAGCTTATGGGCAAGATTTGGAAGGGCAAATATCGCGGGCAGAGACAGACCTGGTTTTTGATGCGATTTACCGGTGAGGATTCGGATGTCAATATCGCTACGGATCATCCCGAATTCTCGGCCTGGAAGTGGATGCATCCACAACAGCTGCCGAACCTGATTGTACCCTTCAAACGGGACCTGTATCGCGCGATTATCAGCGAATTTGAAAAGCTGATCTGAGGCTAGGCGCAAAGCAGCGAAGGAAAGGCTGGAGTAACACAGCATGCGGAACCCCCAAAAATTGTTCATTCTCGCTTTGCTGAGCAGTTCAGCAACTTCCGCTCAGGCCGAATTGCCGGCTCCGGTCAAGGCAATGCTCGATGCAGCAATCGAGTCCGGCATCGATGCAGATGTCCAAAGTGTCGCGAAGATTGCAAAAAAAACCAACCCGGAAGATGCTGCGGAAATAGATGCCATGGTCGCCCGGCACAATGTTGCGCGTGAACAGATGGCCGCAGCCGCCAGGCAGGAAAAACTGGAAGCCGGCTTTTTTGAGAACTGGTCAGGTGAAGCCGAGATCGGTGCCTTTCGTACCACGGGGAACAGCAGCAATACTGGCTTGAGCGGCGGATTGAAACTTAACAAGGACGCCGAGAAATGGCGCCTGAAGTTTCTCGCACGCGCAGATTATCAGCGCAGTAACGGTATCACCACGCGCGAACAGTTCAAGACCAGCGTCGAGCCGGAATACAAGTTTGACGACCGGTTTTATGCCTATGGTCTCGGCATGTTCGAACGTGACCAGTTCCAGGGTTTTGATGCCCGTTATACATTATCAGGGGGACTGGGATATTCGGTCATTCGCAACGAGGACGTGACACTCAACCTCAAGGCCGGGCCGGCCTGGCGGCTGACCGAGTTTACGGATGGCGGTTCGGACAGCAGTCTCGCCGGATTACTCGGCATCGATTTCGACTGGCAAATCTCCAAAAACCTGAAACTGTCTCAGGATGGCGGAGCAACTGTACTCGCTGAATCTGACGGCTTCGCATCCGCGAATGCGATCTTCTCGTCGGGCAGCAATACATTTACGGCAACTACAGCCCTTGACGCCAAACTGATCGGCAGGCTGTCTGCGCGTTTTGCCTATACGATAGAGCATGAGACTGATCCGCCTGACGGACGCGTCAAGACAGACACACAAAGCCGTGCCACCTTGATTTACGATTTTTGATGATCAGGGGGTTTCCGAAACCGGCTTTTCTTCACCCACTTTGGGTTTGGGTGTGACTGCCTGAGCCGACATGACCGGTTTTTTCTCCGAAGCAACAATGACAGAAGAGAGCTGCCTTGTCTGATCACAGCGGCCACGACAGACTGTTTTGAGCCGAGACAGGTTCAGCTTCGCCTTTTCCACTGCACCACGCTGCACCAAAGCCTCCCCCTGCCCGGCAAGGGCGTCGAGATTATTGGGATCAAGGATAAGTGCTTCCCGATAGAGCCGTATGGCTTTGCCAGGAAGTTTCTGGGCCCGTGCGATCTGGGCCAGCGCAACAAAAGCAGACCCATTTCTGGGATCAACCGCCAGTGACGTTTCATAAAGATCTGTCGCGAGCTGCAAATTTCCTTTGTTTTGTGCCTTTTCACCCAATTTCAACAACTCGACGGACCGGGGTTTGATCTCGATATCCGCAGATTGTCCGAAACTCGCGCTCGAAACGGTCGCAAAAACCAAGGAAACGGCCAGTACAGCAGGGGAAAAACGCATAATCAGCTCCAAAAGGGTTTCGCGCTGTTTAGCAGATTCACCTGCACCAGCGCTTAACATGATTTGATATCACAATTTTTCGAGGCAGGTGAAATAAAAGCCATCCGTTCCGTCTTGATACGGTGAAAGTAATTTTCCTTTACGATATGGCCGGCCCAGCGGCAAATCAACCTCAATATGCTGCCAATCCGGGTATTTTCCAAGGAAGCTGCCGGTTTGAGCCGCCCCTTCGGCGTCCAGCAACGAGCAAACCGCATAGATCAAACGCCCGCCGGGGGCGACCATCCTGCTGCCCAGTTCGAACAATCTCGTCTGCAGATTCACCGTTCTTTCCAGCCGATCCGGGGTCATGCGCCAGCGCAATTCGGGATTGCGCCGCCACGTTCCGGTTCCCGAACAGGGAGCATCAACCAGAACCAGGTCGCATCGGCCGACAAACGGCGCCAGCGCCTCATCCTCCTTTCCCGGGTCAAGTAACAGGGGTTCGATATTCTCAATACCCGCTCTTTGCTGCCGCGGCGCCAGCCGACCAAGCCGCCTCTTGTCGGTATCCGCGGCGATGATCCGGGTTTTTGCGGACAATTCCGAGGCCAATCCAAGGGTTTTGCCCCCTGCCCCTGCACACAGATCTAGCACCAGTTTGGGCTCATGCCCGGTACAGGCTGCGACAATCGTCTGACTGCCGAGATCCTGAATTTCGATCTGACCGCTATTGTGCAAACTGCTATTTTCGACCCGTGTGCCGGCGGGTAGTCGATACGCGTTCTTGAGCGGCAGTTCCTCAACGTCAGGCCACTGACTGCGAAGAGTCCGGAGGTCCACTTTCGCCGGAACCATCCGGATATCCAGCGCTGCCCTCCCGAGCAGGGCCTCCCGCTCCTCCGCAACGATCGGTTCGGCAAATTTTTCGCTGAGCCAGTGCGGGATCGCCCCGCCCTCTGCCATCGGCTCGTCTTCGCCCAGCTTTGCGGGTCCGTAACCGGACCCGTCGAACAACTCTGCCAGTTCCGGCTGGTCCTCGAGCAAACCGACCATGGCACTGCGCCCGGATGCGGGGCGGTCGCCGAAACGCCGGATGGCCTGATAGACCAGTTCACGCACCGCCCGGCGATCCTTCGAGCCCGCGTAACGCCGTGCCTTGAAAAACTGCTTGATGATGTTGTCCGCAGATGCCCCATCATCGCGCGCAGCGATGATGATTTCGTCGAGCAGCTCGATGGCCGCCTGCAGTCTCGCCGACGGGGTCAACGATCAGCGCGTCGGATAATTGGGTGCTTCCCGGGTAATCGATACGTCATGCACATGGCTTTCCTGAAGACCGGCATTGGTGATGCGCACAAATTCGGCACGCTCGCGCAAGTCTTTGAGCGTCTCGGACCCGGTATAGCCCATGGCTGCTTTCACGCCACCCACCAGCTGATGAATGACATCGCCGGCCGGCCCTTTGAAGGGGACTTGCCCTTCAATGCCCTCGGGTACCAGCTTCATCTGGTCGGAAATATCCTGCTGGAAATAGCGGTCTGCCGAACCGCGCGCCATCGCACCGACAGAACCCATGCCGCGATAGCTTTTGTAGGCCCGGCCCTGATAGAGAAAGGTTTCGCCCGGAGCTTCTTCGGTACCGGCCAGCAGCGAGCCGACCATGACCGACGACGCGCCAGCTGCCAGAGCCTTGGCCACATCGCCCGATGTCCGCAATCCACCATCGGCCACAATCGGAATGCCGGCTTTTTCGGCCTCTTCGGCACAGTCCATGATGGCCGTCAGCTGCGGGACTCCGACGCCGGCGACTACGCGTGTAGTGCAGATCGATCCCGGGCCAATGCCCACCTTGATGCCATCCGCCCCGGCATCGATCAGCGCCTTGACGGCTTCGGCAGTTGCCACGTTCCCGGCAACGATCTGGGTATTGTTTGATCGCTTCTTGATCTCCGCAACCGCACGACCAACCATCGCGCTGTGACCATGCGCGGTATCCACCACCACAAGATCGCATTCCGCATCAATCAGCGCTTCGGTCCGTTCCAGGCCTGCATCGCCAACCGTGGATGCTGCGGCAACCCGGAGACGTCCGGAATCATCCTTGGTCGCGGTGGGATAAGTCACCGCCTTTTCAATATCCTTGACGGTGATCAGGCCGACGCAATGAAAACTGTCATCAACAACCAGCAGTTTCTCGATCCGGCGCTGGTGCAGCATGCGGCGGGCTTCTTCCTGACTGACGCCCAGAGGAACCGTCACAAGGTCATCCTTCGTCATCAGCTCCGATACGGGCTGCTGGGGATTTTCCGCGAAACGGACGTCGCGATTGGTCAGAATACCAACCAGTTTCCCGCTCGCTTCGACGACTGGAATACCGGAAATCTTGTTCTGTGCCATGGTCGCTTCGGCATCAGCCAGCGTGGCATCGGGGGATATTGTGATCGGGTTGACCACCATGCCCGATTCAAAGCGCTTCACCTGACGGACTGCAGCGATCTGCTGCTCGAGTGTCAGATTGCGATGAAGAACGCCGATACCGCCCAGCTGGGCCATCACGATCGCCATGTCGGCTTCGGTAACCGTGTCCATTGCCGATGACAGGACGGGAATGTTGAGACCGATTTCCTTGGTCAGGCGCGTTTCCGTATTCGCCTGACTGGGGACAATATCCGATGCCGCGGGCTGCAGCAGGACATCATCAAAAGTCAGTCCGGTTCGAATATCTCTGCTGCTCATGGCGGGCCACTTTCCATCGTCTGAATTTGATTCTGTGGCGGCCCATGTAATCAGTTCTGGACGTCTCCGCTAGTAGGCTTTTTCGGATATGTCGCGATATTGCCAAAATGCCGTCCCAACGAGACATGAAAGTTGGCATCATCGGTGGCGCCGCCCAGCACCAGTTCGCCATCCACTTCATCGCTCACATCATGATATCTGCCATCGAGAAATGCGTTGAGCCGTTCTTCATCGGCGAAAGCGCTGGTTATCATGAACGCGGGCACACCTATTTCAGTGAACACGAACCCATCCTGACGTGCGAGATAGACATCCGGTTTGCCGGACATGTCGATTTCGCGCCCCTCTTGCTCGGCGACCAGGTCAATCTGGGGATCAAGTGCCGATTGCCCCATTCCGATGACAGCGATTTTCCTGCCTTCCGCTGTCAACGCCACTGTGTCGGCATTGAAAACAGCGATCAGCTTGTCCAGAGCGATTACCGGATCAGCCACAAAAGCCCGAGCACCGAGTAATCCGTTTTCCTCAGCCGTCGTTGCCAAAAAATAGATGTCACGATCGGGGCGAGCGTCCGCCAGTTGTCTCGCGGTTTCGATCAGCAGGGAAATACCGCTCGCATTGTCTACGGCACCGTTGCAAATGCGATCACTCTCTCCCTCATCTCCGCATATGCCAAGATGATCCCAGTGCCCCATGTACAGCAACGCCTGTCCGTCCGGCCGCTGACCGGCTATCTTGCCGATCACATTGTGCGAAATGAAGGTTCGCACCCCGGTTTCGACCGACATATTGACGGTTGCAGCTATTGGTTGCACGACAAAATTCTGTCCACCAGCAGACTCCACAATATCCGCTGGCTTGAGTCCGGATTTGCGCAGCAATCGTGCCAGTCCGGCTTCGGAAATCATGCCCTCAACCTGGGCGTGAAGCCCTTCCCGGTCGAGATTGGTGGCAGGTAACCGGAATCGCCGTTCGAACCGCAGCCACCGGTTTTTGCCGCGAATGACGGCAATCACGCCATTTGCGCCCGCGGCAATCAGACGGGCCTTGCGTTCACGATAGCTGGGGAAATCAGGTACCAGCGGCTGGCCCGAGAGAAACAGGAAGGCGACCTTGCCTTCTACTTCGGGGCGAAGCTCATCAACGCTGGCCGTTGCATAGCCGGCGTGAACCAGTTCGGCACTTGAGATCTGACTGGCTGCTTGCGACCCTCGCAGCACGATCTGTCCGTCGCCGATGTCGATTTTTCGCGTTCGACGACCAGCCTGTCGAAGGAATGTGATATCCTGTGCCCCGGGCGCACGCTCGACCAGGCCCACTTTCATGTACCAGCCGGAATCAGGCGCTCCACCGGATAATCCGGCCTTCAGCCATTGGGTCGCGATATAGTTCACGGTCTTGTTTTCGCCAGCCGTTCCGGGTTTCCGGCCTTCGAAGGCGTCGCTGGCCAAAATGTCGATATGGGCGCGGAGCTGCTCTTGCGTAATGCCGTCTGCAAATGCCGGGACGGGAAAAAAGGCGATGGATGCGATAACGGCAAAAAACAGGAGACGCATAGATACTGATAACCTTCTTCCTGAAGCGAATATTCGCTTTTTCCTTGGCATTATGCCCCAATTAATCAATGATAAAACCGAACTGAATGCAGGAGTGAAGACCGATGGAATTCGTACTACTTGTCGCATTGATTGCCATATTGTTCTACCTTTTTGCGAGCATCAAGATCGTCCGCCAGGGGTACGAGTATACAATCGAATATTTCGGCCGTTTCACGCAGGTTGCGAAACCCGGATTCAATTTCTTTCCCGCCTTTCTTTACCGGGTCGGCCGCAAGGTCAACATGATGGAGCAGGTCCTCGACATTCCGGGTCAGGAAATCATCACCAAGGACAATGCCATTATCCACAGCGACGGGGTCGTGTTCTTCCAGGTTCTGGAGGCTGCCAAAGCGGCTTACGAAGTCAATGACCTCTACAACGCCATCATGAATCTGACGACGACAAACCTCAGAACCGTCATGGGATCAATGGATCTCGACGAACTGCTCTCCCGTCGCGACGAGATCAACGCCCGGCTGCTGACCGTGGTCGACGAGGCGACCACCCCGTGGGGAATCAAGATCACCCGGGTGGAGATCAAGGACATCCAGCCGCCACAGGATATCTCCAATGCGATGGCTCGCCAGATGAAGGCGGAACGCGAAAAGCGCGCGGCCATTCTGGAAGCGGAAGGCCTGCGGGAAGCGGCAATCAAGAAGGCGGAAGGTGAAAAGCGTTCCCAGATTCTGGAGTCCGAAGGCCGCAAGGAAGCAGCTTTCCTCGACGCCGAAGCCCGCGAGCGCGAGGCTCAGGCAGAAGCCAAGGCGACGCAGATGGTCAGCGACGCGATCGCGGGCGGCAATGCGCAAGCCGTGAATTACTTCATCGCCCAGGATTATGTGAAGGCAGTAAGTCAGTTCGCAACCTCCCCCAATGCGAAAACCATATTGTTCCCGGTCGAAGCAACCCAGCTGATCGGTACGCTGGGCGGTATCGGCGAACTGGCGAAGGAAGCACTGGGCGAAGATGCGGGCACGGCTGTTTCCGCAAAACCTTCAAAGCGGCGCAATCCCTTTGATCAGCAGTAACGGCACGAGACGGACCCATGGGTGATTTTTTCGGGATAGAAGCACATTATGCCTGGCTTATACTGGGCATATTGCTGGCGCTGGCCGAGCTGTTTGTTCCCGGCGTCTTTCTGATCTGGGTGGCAGCCGCAGCGTTTCTCACCGGCATTATCGCTTCTTTTGTAGACCTGACTTTTGCCGGACAGCTCACCACATTTGGCCTTGCGACAGTCGCTTCGGTCCTTGCTGGTCGTCGCTGGTACCTGACCCATGATGTGAAGAATGAGGACCCGCTGCTCAATGACCGGGCTGCGAGACTGATTGGAAAAACCGTCACTGTCGTCAAGCCGATCACTGCAACCGCCGGTCGCGTGAAGGTTGGCGACAGCGAATGGCCAGCGCGCGGGCCGGAGCTGAAAAAAGGGGCCACCGCCAAAATCATCAACGTGGAAAATGGCGTTGTTGTCCTCGAGGACAATGCAGAGCCCCAGGCCCTGCCAAACTCATAGCAGCTAGCGGAACCAGCTGGCCGGGATCTATTTCTTGAAAAATCCCTTGGCCATGTCGGTAATATCGTTGATCGGATTGCCGTCACCGTCCCGATCCAGAAAACCACTCATCTTGCCCAAGAGGCCATCTTCGCCGGACAGCTTGTCCATCAGACCACCCTCTCCGTCCAGGCCAGCTTTTTCCGCCATGGCGGGCAACAGGCCTTGCAGCTTTTCCGCATCCACGCCGGATTCCGCGGCTGCTTCCTTGATGGCCGTCATTTTATCGACACTGCCGTCCTGAAGCTTGGCAAACAGCGCTTCACCACTGTTCTTCAGTTCTTCCGCAGACATGCCGAGTTTTTCCGACAGTGAATCCAGATTCACATTGTCAGGCATCATATCCAGAATATTGTCGAGTAGAGCCATTGTCATCCTCCAGGTTGGGCGGGTCTAGCGAGCAAGCTTGCCGGCCATATTGATAATATCATCCAGCGGATTTCCGTCGCCGTCCAGATCAAGAAGCGAACCCAAGCCCCCCAGACCGCCGCCGGAAGACTGGGATCCGCCGCCAAGCAAACCGCCGATCAGGCCGCCCAGCCCGCCGCCATTGCCGGAATTTCCGCCGGATTGCTTGGCCATGTAACCAGCGACCATCATCGCAACGACCGGCAACATTTTCTTGAGCAGGTCACTGCTGATTCCGGTCTGCTGTTCTGCGCCCGCGGCGACGGTCCGGCTGACTTCCTTGGATCCGAAAATCTGGCCCAGCACTTCATTGCCTTGCTGAACCGGAGTCTGTTGTGGCGCCAGTACGCTGTCGAGCAGTCCGCCGCCGCCGAGCTGTCCCAGCAAACCGCCCAGTCCGTCGAGCCCGCTCGGCTGAGCCTGTGTGGTCTTTTTGAAGCCCCCCAGGATCGCCGGAAGCAATGCTGCGGCGCCGGCCTGGGCGACATTTTCGCTAATCCCCAGTTCCTTCGCCATGTTGCCGATACCACCCGATTGCTGCAGTACGTCCATGATATTCATTTCTGGTCTCCTTGCCCACTAAGTCACTGATTTTGATTCTGTTCTCGACTCGGCCTTAGCACAAATATCGCGATAAAACCGGCTTCGGAGAGGCTTTACACCTATTTACACACGCAGTTTTGCGGCCAAACGCACCAATCACGAGACGGCGTTTGACTCCGCCGCTCCGAAGCCCGAAAACGATTCAAGGGCAATCAGGTTTTTCGCAGAAATAAAGAGGAGCAGAACATGAGCATTTTCGGGAAAATCAAAAACGCAATTTTCGGTGGCGAAGCAAAGGCCGCCGAACCAGCCGCTATCCCGATGGAGGAAGCACCGAAGGAACGGGCCGCTATCAGCGAAGTCGATGTGACCGCACGTCTCGACAATATTCCGGGTGCCGACAAATTGAACTGGCGCACATCCATCGTCGATCTGATGAAACTCGTCCAGATTGATGCGAGCTATGAGAACCGCAAGGCGCTGGCCATTGAGCTGGGCAATGCCGACTATAGCGGATCGGCCGAAGACAATATCGCGTTGCACAAGCGCGTGATGAGCGAGATCGCGGCCAATGGCGGAATCGTTCCGGCAGAACTGAAAGACTGATCACAGTCATTTCTGGACTTCGGGTCCAGCGCAATTCAGGAAGGGGGTCATGAGCAATCATGGTCCCCTTCCCTTTGCCGAGGCACCAAAAGGTTGCCGTCGCTGTCCCCGACTGGTCTCCTTGCGACGGGATTTGCGCCGGGAGGAACCGGATTGGTGGAACGCGCCGGTACCTGCTTTTGGTGATCCGGCTGCCTGGCTCGCCATCGTCGGCCTTGCACCGGGAAAAGAAGGTGCGAACCGGACTGGTCGCCCCTTCACCGGGGATGCATCGGGCGACACATTATTCGCCACTCTCGACAAGTTCGGATTGAGCAAGGGTCAGTTTCGATCCCGCGTGGACGACGGAGTCCAATTGAAGGGTGCGATGATCTTCAACGCGGTGAAGTGCTTGCCGCCTGAAAACCGGCCGGTGGGTGCGGAAATCGCAAATTGCCGTCCTTTCCTGAAGAAGGGCCTTGGTGCCCTCCCCAACCTGCGCGTTATTTTGGCACTGGGCAAGATTGCCCATGATAGCCTCATTCGCATGACCGGTTGCAGGCTATCAGAGTTCCCGTTCGGGCATGGTGCCGAGCACCGGCTGCCAGATGGCAGAATCCTCATCAACAGCTATCATTGCAGCCGGTACAACATGAATACCCGCCGCCTGACCGTGGACATGTTTGAAGATGTGTTTCGTCAGGCGCTTGCCGCTGCTCAGCTATCCTCGACCAGACGTCCGTAAAGATCAGGCCGGCGATCCCGGAAAAAACCCATGCCGGCGCGGCGTTCGCGGGCCCGTTCGAGGTCAAATTTCGCAATCAGGACGCCCGTTTCGTCAGCCCCATATTCCGCGACCAGATCACCCCACTCATTGGCGATAAAGCTGTTCCCGTAAAATGTCTGTTCGCCTTCCGGCCCGATCCGGTTGCTGGCAACAATCGGCATGCAATTGCTGACCGCGTGCCCCTGCATCGCCCGCCGCCACATCCGGCTGGTGTCAAGATCCGCATCATAGGGTTCCGATCCGATGGCCGTGGGATAAAGCAGCAATTCCGCACCCATCAACGCCATCGCCCGCGCGCTTTCCGGATACCACTGGTCCCAGCATATCCCCACACCGACCGTGGTTCCGAAGACATCCCAGACCTTGAAGCCACTATTGCCCGGACGGAAATAGAATTTTTCCTCATATCCCGGCCCGTCAGGAATATGGCTTTTCCGATAGACGCCCATGATCTCGCCCTCCGCATCGATCATGGCAATACTGTTATAATAATGGTTGCCATCCCGTTCGAAAAAGCTCGCTGGTATGGCCACCCGCAGCTGCTTCGCCAGCTTCTGCATGGCAAATACCGGCGCGCTTCTGGCAACCGGTTTGGCCAAGGAGAACAGGGCCTCGTTTTCCGTTCTGCAGAAATAGGGGCCAGCAAACAGTTCCGGGGGCAATATGATTTGCGCGCCCAGCTCTGCAGCCTTGACGACGAGATCTGCCGTCATCTCGATATTTTGTTCTTCCGGACCGGCCAGTGACAGCTGCAGCGCCGCGACGGTCAAACCGCTCATGTGCGAATCTGATTCAAGGCAGCTTGCGGAACAGGAGCGTCATCCGGTCCGATTCCCCTATCGCCGTATATTTGGCCTTGTCGACATCACCTTCGGCGTAACGGGGTGGCAATGTCCAGACTCCTTTGGGATAGTCCGCCGTGTCCTTCGGATTGGCATTGATTTCCGACTGTTTCACCAGCTCGAAACCATGGGCTTCCATAAAGTTCACTACCGCAGCGGTGTGCAGATACCCCTTGTTGCCGTCGGCAAAGCTGAACGGTGCGTCATCCTTTGCGCGATGCTGGACAATGCCGAGCGTACCGCCATCTTTCAGCATGCTGCGCATCACCTTGATTTCGCTGTCTGCCAGATTCCAGCGCATCAGATTATGCATCATCCGGGGAATAATTACGAAATCCGCCGTTCCCATGACGTCTTCCGGCACATTGTCCGCGGTATAAGCCGAGAAGGTCCCGGCTGGCATGCCGGTCCAGCCGGCAACATCATTGGGGAATTTGGCCGGAAAACCGCGGATCCGTTCTTTCGCTTCATCGCCAAATGGTAGTGGGTCCGGCGCAAAAGTCAGCCCGATATACTTGCCTTTTTCTGCCACATAAGGTGCCAGAATCTTCGAATACCATCCGCCGCCGGGGACATATTCAACAACCGTATCCGTTGGTTTTACCCCAAAAAAGGTGAGCGTTTCGACCGGATTGCGATATTTGTCTCGAGCCTTGTCATCTCCGCGGCGTTCATGCGCGACGATGGCTGCCAGGGCTTCGCCGGTTTGCATGGCTTCGCCCTTGTCATGATCCTTGGCCGATGCCGGAAATGTGGTTGCGAGGGTGATCGCGGCGAACGCACCCATTGCAGTCAGTGTCTTTTTCATCATCCGTCCTTTCGATGAGATGCTGGATATTCTCTAGCTGCGCTTGCGGAACAATAGCGTCATGCGGTCCGATTCACCAATATCCAGATATTTGCTTTTATCGGTTTCACCTTCTGCCAGTCGCGGAGGCAGTGTCCAGACACCTCTGGGATAGTCCGAACTGTCTTTTGGATTGGCATTGATCTCGGAGCTTTCTGCCAGTTCGAAACCATGGAGTTCGAACAATGCGATCACCGAAGACTGCTTGAGATAGCCCCGGCTGCCGCTTGATATGGCATAGGGCGCATCCGGCTTGGCGCGATGCTGAACGACGCCGATCATCCCGTCGTCCGCCAGAAGCTCGCGCAATGCTCGCAATTCCGAATCCGCATAGTTGCGATTCATCATGCCATGCAGGGATCGGAAGATCACAATCCGGTCGACCTTGCCCTTAATCTCTTCCGGTACTTCATCACTTTCATAGGCCGCGATCTCCTTCGCATCTATGCCGGTCCATCCGGAAGCCGATTCCGGGAAACGCTCGGGCCAGCTTTTGGACCGCGCCTCCCTGGCCCGACTTGTGAAACTGATGCTATCGCTATTGGTTCCCACCGCAACATATTTTCCGGCCCCGTGTACGTAAGGAAGCAACACCCGGGTATACCAGCCGCCACCCGGACCATATTCCACGACCATATGTTCCGGCTTGATCCCGAAAAATGCCAGTGTTTCGGCCGGCCGGCGATATCTGTCACGGGCCATGTCATCCGCCCGGCGTTCATGGCTCAAAACCGTTTTCAGCTTCTCATGACTTTCGGCGGTATTTTTATGGTCGCGGGCTTCGGAAGGAAGTGCCGGTACAGCGATGAAAGCGGCAGCAGCGCTCGCCAAAAACAATATCTTTTTCATGGTCTTGCCTCTCTGATTTGGGGGATTATTTGACTGGCGCATTGCATAAGTCACGATGCCAGACATTGGAAGGGGTCAGATCATAGACCGGTTCGATAGGCATCGATCACCTCCGGACGCGGATAAAGCTCATCGAGCGGCACCGATTTTCCGTTGGCCTGCATGATACGGACATGTTTGCGCCCGAGCTGGCGGGGCTCATCAACACCGCAGCTGTGGGCCAGAACCTCCACTTCGTGCACCAGGCTTTTGCAATAATTGGCAACCTTGGCCTTTTTGTCATTCGGATCGAGCCCGCGCTGGAAACGGGGATCATGAGTCGTGATACCGGTCGGACAGGTATTCTTGTTGCACTTCATCGCCTGGATACAGCCCAGCGAGAACATGAACCCGCGCGCGCTGTTGACAAAATCGGCACCGGCGCAAATGGCCCAGGCGACCTCGCTGGGCGTAATTCGCTTGCCGGAAGCGATGATGCGGATGCGTTCACGCAGGCCATATTGGTGGAGAATGTCCGACAGCATCGGCAGGCTTTCGTGCAGTTGCAGCCCGACATTGTCCATCAATGGCATCGGCGCTGCCCCGGTCCCGCCATCGCCGCCATCCAGCGTGAAGAAATCTGGAGCGCTTTCGATGCCGCGCCGATGAATCTCCTCGCACAGCTCACTCAGCCATCCATAGGACCCGACGACCGACTTGATTCCCGTCGGCTTGCCTGTGGTCCGGCGGATCATATCAACCATGTCGAGCATGTCGCCCACGCTATTGATCTCGGGATGCCGGTTGGGAGAAATCGAGGCTTGCCCGACCGGGATACCGCGGACTTCGGAAATGGTTTCGGTGACTTTTGCAGCCGGCAGGATCCCGCCTTTGCCCGGCTTCGCGCCCTGGGACAATTTGATCTCGAACATGCGAACCTGATCATGCGCCGCTATCGCCTTGAGCTTGTCGGCGTTGAGACTGCCATCTGCATTTCGCACGCCATATTTGGCGGTGCCGATCTGGAAAACGATGTCGCAACCGCCCTCCAGATGATAGGCAGAAAGGCCGCCCTCACCGGTGTTCAACCAGCACCCGGCCATACGCGCACCATGGGACAAGGCCCGAATGGCGGGGACGGACAGTGCGCCGAAACTCATCGCGGAAATGTTGAACAGCGACCGCGATTCAAAGGGATTCTCACAATAGGGACCGATGGTGCAAAGCGCCGTTTCCGCAGCATCTTTCTCCAGAGTCGGGAATGGGCAATTGACGAAGATCGGTGTCCCGGCCGGCTGCAGGTTCTTGGTAGAACCGAATGCAATTGTGTTGCCCTTCCCCTTCGCTGCACGGACCACCCATTCACGCTCAGCCCGGTTAAACGGCATTTCTTCGCGATCCATGGCGAAGAAATACTGGCGGAAAAACTCGCCCAGACTGCTGAACAAATGCCGGAACCGCCCGATCACCGGATAGTTGCGCCGGACTGCGTCCTGCTTCTGTGTCACATCGATGATGAACAGGACCACCAGCAGGGCCAGACCGAGACCCAGAAGAAATATCAGGATATAGGTCAAACTGCTCAGAATATTGAGAATATTGTCAGCCATGGGATCCCCGTCATTGCTGTGTCAGGTCTAGCATGAGAGCGGACTGCAACCAAGTTCCGCAGAGCCAAAAAAATCGCTAGTCCAGCGCCGGAATCTGCTGAGATATGCAGTGAAAACTGCCACCCCCGCGAAGCAGCGCCATGCTGGACAGACCAATTACCTTGCGCCCCGGGAAGAAGGCCGCCAGATTTTCCAGAGCCGCGCTGTCCTCGGGCACGCCATATTGCGGAATAGCGACCACCGTGTTGCCGATATAGAAATTCATGTAGCTGGCTGGTGCGACATCACCGTCGACCAGGTATTTTCCAACCGACGGCAGGCGCCGTACATCCAGTCCGGCTGTTTCGGCACGGGCGGCGGCACCATCATATATCGCCGCGTTGGGATCATCGGGCCGGCTCCCAATGGGAATGACGAGCGTGCCCGGTGCAACGAACCGCGCCAGATTGTCCACATGGCCATCAGTATGATCTGCCGTCAGCCCGTCGCCCAGCCAGCAGAGTTTCCGAACGCTCAAAGCAGCTGACAGCCGGCGCTCGGCTTCTGCCCGGTCCAGTCCCGGGTTGCGATTGGAATTTAGGACACATTGTTCCGTCGTCACCAGTCGGCCCGTGCCATCGCCGTCGATCGCACCACCTTCCAGCACCCAGTCATGTTTCCGGATCGGCATCGAACGCATCGCGGCCAGACGCGATCCGATATCCTGATCACCGGCCATTTCAAATTGCCGGCCCCAGCCATTGAAGCCAAAATCATTGGCCAGCAATTTGCCCTCATCGATGGTTATGACCGGACCGGTGTCGCGGAGCCAGATGTCGCCGAATGGTTCGATGACCGGCTGGACCCGATCTGATGTCAGCGACCGTGCTGTTCTGGCATCCTGCTGGTCCCGGCAGACGAGCAGAACCTGCTCCCCCTTCCCGTCATCAGAAACCGCGTCAGCAAAGGCCGCCACTTCTCTCTGGGCTTCTTTGAGCATTTCCGGCCATTCCGCCGGATTGCCCGGAAATCCGATCCAGACGGCCTCGTGCCGTTCCCATTCAGCAGGCCATCTCACCAGGTCGATGCACCCTTTTTATGAACCGGCACGACTCTGATCACGGATGGCCCGGAATTCGTCACCTTCCACCCAGTTCGGCCAGTCTTCCGTCGTCGCCAGCATCCGCGCAACCGTATAATAGACTCTGAGATCAGCCATCACGCCGGTCCAGTCCCAGTCGGCATCAAATTCATCCGACGGTGCGTGATATTTGTTGGCGCGGTAGTCATCGGCAATTTTCTTGCCGGCTTCCCGGCCGCCGTCAACCAGATCCTCACCGCCATCGAAATAGATCATCGGCACGCCCTTCTTGGCAAAGCTGAAATGATCCGAACGGTAATAGTAGCCCGCTTCCGGTGTCGGTTCGGCTTCCGCTATGCGACCATCATTGGTCAATGCTGCCTCGAGATAGTTATCGAGCTCCGATTTGCCCTTGCCAACCACCACAACATTCTTCGCCGGTCCGGCAATCAGAAAAGCATCCATATTGACCCCGCCGACAGTCTTTGCGAGCGGATAAACAGGATTTTCGGCATAGTGCTTCGAGCCCAGCAAACCAGATTCTTCAGCTGTCACCGCCAGAAAAATGATGCTGCGTTCCGGAGCGCCTGCCTTGGCATGTGCTTCTGCCAGCGCGACCAGCGCTGCGGTTCCGGTGGCATTGTCCACCGCTCCATTGCAAATATTGTCACCACTTGCATCCGGTTTGCAGATGCCCAGATGGTCCCAATGCGCGGTATACAGCACATATTCGTCAGGCCGGGATTTGCCCTGCAATATGCCAATCACATTTTTCGAATTCATGCGCATCATGGTGTTCTCGAAAGACACCGAAGCCTTCAGTCCCAGATCGACAGCCTTGAAGCCTTTCTGTTTCGCCGCAGCCATCTGTGCGGCAAGATCCAGACCAGCATTCGCAAAGATCCGCGCCGCCACATCTTTGTGTATCCAGCCATTGACCTTGGTTTGGTCAGCGCCGCCATTCTCGCTCTGGGCATAGAATTGCGGTCCGCTCCAGCTCGATTCCACGACGTTCCAGCCATAGGAAGCCGGTGCGGTATCATGGACAATCAGCGCCGCCGCTGCACCTTGCCGCGCGGCTTCCTCATATTTGTAGGTCCAGCGGCCATAATAGGTCATCGCCCGGCCACCGAAATCACCTTCCAGGCTATCGGTCCCAAAGTCCGGATCGTTTACCAGAATGACAACGGTTTTACCTTTGACGTCCAGCCCCTCATAGTCGTTCCAGCCGCGTTCCGGCGCATTCACGCCATAGCCAACGAACACCATGTCGCTGTCGACGATGTCGATCTTTTTCTGTTCCCGATAGGTGGTGACAACCATCTCCGGACCGTAGGCCAGGCTCAGATCCTCGCCGCCTCCCGTAATCGTCAACGGTGATACATTCTGAGCTTCAATAGATAAAAGTGGAACATCCTGGTACCAGCTGTCTCCATTGCCCGGCGCAATCCCGGCAGCTGCAAATCTTTCTGTGAGCAGCGCAAGAGTTTTCTCTTCCCCGACAGTGCCCGGTGCCCTTCCCGCAAATTCATCCGAAGACAATTCCCGGGTGATATCCTTCATCGTTTCCAGCGAAAGCTCGGGTGCTGAAGTCGGAGGAACAGGAGCAATTCCCGCATCCATGTCGTCATCGACACATGCACTTAAACTGAGGAGAGACGCAGCCAGGACTGCAGGTAGAAGCTTTTTCATTCTTGAGCACCCTTGTGCTTGTTGGTTTCCTTTGCAATCTCATTGGCAGAGCAAGGAATTTGAGGCAAGTGACGACTGCAGCAAAATGTCTCGTTGCAAAGCCATCCAAATTATGTTTGATCAACAAAATCGGTATTACTTTCCGGCGGGGCTTTTTTCATGCGTTTTGCACTTCTTTTGTTAACCGTTATTGGTTTCTCTGCATCTGCCAATGCCCAGACCGAGGCGGAACCAGAGTGGCTTTTTGGACAACGACAGGGTGTGCTGGACATTTCGCTTTCACCAGACGGGAAGCAAATCGTTTATGTTGCGCCGGGCCCGGGGCGAACATCTCATGTCTATCATGTCAATCTCGCTGACAAACAGCCCAAGCTGATTTCCCGGTCTTCCGGAAATCCGGAACGGATTACCGGTTGCGACTTTATTTCCGGCAACCGGATAACATGCTCTGTCTACGGTGTAAGAGACATTGGCGGAGCGATCATCAACTATCGGGAAAATATCGCTCTTGGTACCGATGGCAAAGACATGCAGAAGCTAGGTCAAAGGCAGAGTTTTTACGCCACGAAAAGACGCCAGTTTGACGGCTTTATTGTAGATAGCCTTCCCGAAAGTGATGATGTTCTGATGGCATGGGAATTCGTTCCGGAAGTCAACGCGTCATCGAAAATTTCCCGGACCGCAGATGGTATGGGGGTTGTTCGGCTGAATACGAAAACGGGCAGATGGAAGGGAATCGAAAAAGCCCGGCGAACGGCCACCGATTTCCTGAGTGACGGGAGTGGCAATATCCGGGTCATTGGATTTGATGTTCTCACCACTCGGGGAAGCGGTTCGACCGTCACACGCTATTCCTATCGCAAAGCCGGAGAAAAGAAGCTTCACGATCTGAGTACGTATGATTATCTGGATCGCAGTGGTTTTCGGCCACTTATTGTCGACAGCTCAACCAATTCGGTATTTGGCCTCCAGCTGAACAAGGGAAAAATGGCTCTTTTCTCCGTTTCGCTTGACGGATCGCTCGACAAGAAACTGGTCTACGCGCATCCGGAAGTTGATGTCTCGGGAACCAAGCAGTTTGGACGCGACCAACGTGTTGTCGGAGCTCGATATGCAGACGAATTCAACCGTGTTGAGTATTTTGACAAGTCACTCGCCTCGTTGTCAGCGCAGCTTTCAAAGGCATTGCCAGGTAATCCCACTCTCCAGTTTCTGCAATCCAGCCTGAACGAAAATATTCTGCTGCTTTACGCTGGCAGCGATATTGACCCTGGCCGGTATTACATATTTGACCGGTCTCAAAAAAGGCTCGAAGAAATCATGCTGGAACGACCGCAGCTGGAAAACATCTCGCTGGCAAGGGTCAAACCAGTTTCCTATGCCACGCCAGACGGCACGACAATTCCCGGCTACCTGACACTCCCGCCAGGTCAGAATTCATCAAATCTGCCCGCAATCGTGATGCCACACGGCGGTCCATCTTCACGCGATGTCTGGGGCTTCGACTGGCTGGCTCAGTATTTCGCCAGTCAGGGTTATGCTGTATTGCAACCGAATTTTCGCGGATCAGATGGATTTGGACAGAAATGGTTTGAAGTGAATGGATTCCAGCAGTGGCCGACAGCGATCGGCGACATTTCCTCCGGAGCCAGGTGGCTGGTGTCGGAAGGTATTGCAGATCCGGACAAACTGGCCATAGTTGGCTGGTCATATGGCGGTTATGCGGCATTGCAATCAGGAGTTACCGAGCCAGATCTGTACAAGGCCATCGTTGCCATCGCCCCGGTTACAGATCTCAGGACGGAACTTGATAACGCGCGAAAATACACGCATTTCAGCAATGTTTTGAAATATATCGGCCAAGGGCCTCATCTTGTCGAGGGCTCGCCGGCTCAAAAGGCTGAGAAGATGAAAGCTCCGGTCATCATGTTTCACGGGGATATGGATTTGAGCGTAGATGTCGCCCATTCCCGCAAGATGCAGAACGCTCTCAAAAATGCCAACAAGGAGTCGGTTTTGCACGAATACAAGGATCTTGACCACGGTCTCGAAGACAGCAATGTCCGGACCAGAATGCTCCAGGAAATTGACGTTTTCCTTGGATCACATTTGAAATAACAAAAAAGGCGGCCTCGCAATGAGGCCGCCCCTTGTTTCAGGTATAAAGTGCCAAATCAGCGCGAATAGAATTCGACGACCAGATTGGGTTCCATCGTTACCGGATAAGGCACCTCGTCCAGGGTCGGAACGCGCACATAGGTCACCTTGTCGGTACCGTCCGGGGTCACATATTCGGGAATTTCCCGCTCGGGCAGGCTCTGCGCTTCGATGACGAGCAGCATTTCCTTGGCCTTGTCGCTCAGCGTCACATCATCGCCCGGAACAACCTTCCGCGAAGCGACGTTGCATTTCACGCCGTTGACCCGAATATGACCATGGCTGACCAGCTGGCGGGCGGCGAAAATCGTCGGTGCGAATTTTGCGCGATAGACCACCATGTCAAGACGCTGTTCGAGAAGACCAATCAGGTTCTGGCTGGTATCGCCCTTCATTGCAGCGGCTTCTTTATAAGCGCGGCGGAACTGCTTCTCGGTCACATCGCCATAATAGCCTTTCAGCTTCTGCTTCGCGCGCAGCTGCAGGCCATAATCGGACAATTTGCCCTTGCGGCGCTGGCCGTGCTGACCAGGGCCATAATCGCGCCGGTTGACGGGCGATTTGGGGCGTCCCCAGATATTCTCGCCCATGCGGCGATCAAGCTTGTATTTCGAACTGGTACGTTTGGTCACGAAAGGACTCCAATTTGCTGTTTGATACAATCCCGGAATGCACCGAATATCCGGAAGATATCCGCGGCTACCGCTTCACCGGGGTGCGGAGCCAATTGCAAGACGCGCGCTATGACGAGAATCTCTGTCCCTGTCAAGCGCGGGTACCTCGTTTCAAGACTGGGCGCTATTTCAACTGACGGAACGCCGGGCGCCTAGTCTTCATTCAGATTCTGCGTACCACGGCTGTAGTTGGACCGGTTCTGCAGTTCTTCCTTGTTGCTCTTGTCGATGCGTGCCCATTGCTTGGAGGTGCGGCAGACTCGCTCCGGTATGCGGGATCCGAGTACCCGATGGGTTCTGCAGACGATCTTTTTCTCTTCCGCATTGTCTGTTTCGACCGTTTTGTCGACGGTATCTCCGACCACAGCGAGTGAAAGCAAAAGTGAAAACATCATAGTTCTCCCGAAAACAATTACGCCTGCAAATTAACTCCTGTCCGCAAAGTCTAGTTGCTGCCCTGGGTTCCGCGGCTCTGGTTGGAACGGGTTTCCAGCTGGCGCTTCTGTGCCTCGTTGATTTTCGCCCATTCCTTGCTCGAACGACAAACCCGCTGGGGTATCCGTGTACCGAGCGTTTTGACGGACTTGCATACCATTTTCTTTTCTTCGGCTGCATCCGTTTCCGTCGGTGTGGCGACAGTGTCACCTGCCAAGGCAAGTGAAAGCAATAGTGAAAACACAACAATTCTCCTGAAATACTAAAGGCGAAGCAGATCTGAACCTGCCGAAAAAAGCCTAATTACTGTTTTGTGTGCCGCGACTCTCGTCAAAACGTTTCCGCAGCTGTTGGTCATTTTCCTTGTCAATTCGTGCCCATTCCTTGTTCGTCCTGCACACCCGTTCCGGAATTCTGGAACCGACCACCCTATGGGTTCTGCAAACGATCTTCTTCTCGTCTACAATGTCTGTTTCTGCCGGAGTGGCAGCAGTGCCACCTGCCATGGCAAGTGCAAGTAAAACTGAAAACACAACAAATCTCCAGGAATTTGAATGCCTGATGCTTAGCAGAATTCCGGTAGAAATCCACAACTATTCCCAACATCTGCTCGACAATTGACTAAAGCTCTTATAACGCCGCGCCTATGTCTTATTCCAAAGAATCCATCTCCCGGACCACCGATATGGCCGCGCTCAGAACGACCATTGACCAGCTGGACGCCGACCTTGTCTCACTTCTCGAATTGCGGTTCCAATGCATGGAAGCAGCCGCCAGAATCAAGGAGACGCGCGACGCGGTTCGTGACGAAAAACGCAAGGCCGAAGTCCTGGAAAATGTGAAGAAACTGGCCAGTGAAGCGGGAATCCCGTCCCCTTCCGTCGCTGCAATGTGGGAAATTCTGATTGAAACATCAATCAGTTACGAATTTCAAAAATGGGGCGATCTCAGAGAATGAGATTCTGCTTCAGGGCTTTTTGCGGGGATGCGGGTTTTCCAGTGCACTGATGACACCGCGCAATGTCCGGATCTCCTCGCTGGTCCATCCCGGTTTCGTTAACATGTTTCGGAGTGTAATTTTGGTGGCCGGCGCCCGGTCCGGGGGATAAAAATATCCCGTCTGTTCAAGGGCCCCCTCCAAATGATCATATAACTGATCCAGCTCGGATTGCGGTGCCGGGGAAGATGGTTCTTTCTCGCGCGTTGGCTGAACAGTCATCTGACCGGTTCGGGAAAGTTCATAGGCCATCAGAATCACGGCCTGGGCCAGGTTCAGCGATCCAAATTCCGGGTTAATGGGAACGGTGATAATCTTGCGTGCCAGTTCAACATCGGCAACCTCCAGCCCGGATCGTTCCGGTCCAAACAGAATCGCAGATTTGCCCGTTGCTAATTGCATCTCTGCTGCTGCCTCCACCGGATCCAGAACCGGCTTTGTCATGCCACGCTTGCGCACGGTTGTGGCGTAGACATGGGCACAATCCGCCACCGCTTCAGCGGTCGATGCATATACCGCCGCTTTTTCCAGCACGATGTCTGCACCTGCGGCGGTTGGACCCGCCGCCGGATTGGGCCAGCCATCGCGCGGATCGACAATTCGCATCTCGGTCAGGCCGAAATTGAGCATGGCCCTTGCCGCCTTGCCGATATTCTCGCCAAGTTGCGGCTTGACCAGCACCAGTGCAGGCAGGTCGCTGCTCACTTGTCGTTCAGATCGCTGGCGCCGATATCCTTCACGCTACCCGCAAATTCCTCGAAATCCTTCGCCTCAGTGAAATCCTTGTAGACCGACGCAAACCGAATATAGGCCACGCTGTCGAGCGATTTCAGTCCATCCATCACCATTTCACCGATCCGCTTCGACGGGATCTCGTTTTCCCCGCTGGTTTCCAGCTGACGCTGAATACCCGAAACAAGCTGATCCATCTGTTCCTGAGCGATTCCGCGCTTGCGACAGGCAAGGGAAACCGAGAGATCGATCTTCGACCGGTCAAATGGTTCTTTCCGGTCCTCGCTCTTCACGACGGTTATTTCCCGAAGCTGTATCCGCTCAAAGGTCGTGAATCGGGCACCACAGCCTTCGCATTGCCGGCGCCGGCGAATGGTGGTGCCATCTTCGGTTGGTCGACTGTCTTTGACCTGACTGTCATCATGGGCACAAAAGGGACAACGCATGGAAAACCTGCTCGTCTATTCAGGATAAATCGGGAAACGCGAACACAGATCCTCGACCCGGGCACGGACATCGGCTTCCACCGCCGGATCACCGCTTTCGCCTTTCTCCCGCAGTCCGTCGAGAACATCAGCGACCATGTCACCGATCATCTGGAACTCGGCAGGCCCAAATCCTCGTGTGGTGCCAGCCGGAGAACCAACACGAATCCCGCTCGTTTTCATTGGCGGTTGCGGGTCGTTGGGGATGCTGTTCTTGTTGCAGGTAATGCCGGCCCGTTCGAGCGCTTCGTCCGCGTCCCGTCCGGTGATCCCCAGCGGGGACAGGTCAATCAGGGCCAGGTGCGTATCCGTACCGCCCGCAACCACGTCCGCGCCCCGTTCTTTCAGGCGAGCGGCCAGAACCTTGGCGTTTTCGATTACGGCTGCCGAATAGCTGGCAAATTCGGGGCGCAACGCCTCACCGAACGCCACCGCCTTGGCCGCGATCACATGCATCAGCGGTCCGCCCTGAAGACCCGGGAAAACCGCTGAATTGATTTTCTTGGCAATTGACTCGTCATTGGTCAGCACCATACCGCCACGAGGGCCCCGCAATGTCTTGTGCGTCGTGGTGGTCACGACATCCGCAAAGTCCAGCGGACTGGGATGGTATCCGGCAGCAACCAGTCCGGCGAAATGGGCCATGTCGACCATGAAGATCGCTCCGACGGAGTCGGCAACTTCCCGGAAGCGCGCAAAATCAATCTGGCGCGGATAGGCCGAACCACCGGCAATGATCAGTTTCGGCTGATGCTCCTTCGCCAGCGCTGCCACTTCGTCATAGTTGATCAGGTGATCGTCATCATTCACGCCATATTGCACGGCATTGAACCATTTCCCAGACTGCGCCGGCTTGGCGCCATGGGTCAGATGGCCACCGGCATCAAGCGACATGCCCAATATCGTATCGCCGGGCTTCGTCAGCGCCAGCATCACGGCGCCATTTGCCTGCGCACCGCTATGTGGTTGAACATTGGCAAAGCCGCAGTTGAACAGCTGTTTGGCGCGTTCGATTGCCAGCGTTTCGACATCATCGGAAGGGGCACAGCCCTGATAGTAGCGACGGCCGGGATAACCTTCCGCATATTTGTTGGTGAACACCGAGCCCTGCGCCTGCAACACCGCTTTCGAAACGATATTTTCCGAGGCAATCAACTCGATCTGGTTTTGCTGGCGGGTCATTTCCGCATTGATCGCGCCGGCGACAGCGGGATCGCTTTCCCCAACGGCAAAATCAAAAAAGCCGGTCGGCCGGATATCCTGAATATCTGCTACATTGCTCATCATGCTACTCCTTCGGTGGTCGGAGCGGACAATTTGTCCACCCGGCGCTGATGCCGGTCTCCGCCAAATTCCGTATTCAAAAATCCGGTGATGCAGTCCTTCGCAATTTCGATCCCGATCAACCGAGCACCCATCGCAATAACATTGGCATCATTATGTTCGCGGCTCAGCCGGGCCGACAGGCTCTCCGACACCAGCGCACAGCGGCAGGCCGGATTGCGATTGACCGCGATCGATATTCCAATTCCTGACCCGCAAAGGGCAATGCCCCGCTCCGCCGCCCCGGAAGCCACAGCCTCCGCCAGTTTGTATCCGAAGTCCGGATAATCGACACTGTCTGCCGTCATCGGCCCCAGATCCGCAACTTCATGCCCACTCTCTTCCAGCCAGGCTACCAGAGCCGATTTCATTTCGATGGCAGCGTGATCAGAGGCAATGGCAAGACGCATGGGCCGGTTATCCTGTTGCGAGAATCAATGCCCGCTATCTAGTAGAGCGGGGCGGGATAGGCCACAAAATATTTGATTGAACGCCACTTCTTTTGGGCGGACGGGATCAGATTTCCATCTGACTGCCGAGTTCAACGACCCGGTTGCTGGGAAGCTTGAAAAATTCCATCGCTGTCGCCGCATTGCGCAGCATCCAGGCGAAGATTTTTTCACGCCAGATCATCATTTGCGGTTTCTCGGATGGCAACAGGGTTTGCCGCGACAGGAAGAAGCTGGTCTGCATCATCTTGAACTCCATCCCGCATTCCTTGACCTTTTTCAGCGCGGCTGGGACATCGGTTTCCTGCATGAAACCGTAATTCAGGATCAAACGGTAGAAGCCATCGCCCAGATCGGTAACCTCGACCCGCTTTTCCGGTTCGACATAGGGCACATCCTGAATGTTGACGGTGAGAATGACAACGCGTTCGTGCACCACCTTGTTATGCTTGATATTGTGCAGCAAGGCGGAAGGGACACCGACGGACGCGGAAGCCATGAAGATTGCCGTTCCGGGCACCCGCGTCGCGCTGTTCTTGGCCGATTTGGTAAAAATCTCGATCGGCATGGCAGCTTCGGCCATGTTCTCGCGCATGATTTTCCGGCCTTTGGCCCAGGTGGTCAGCAACAGGAAGGCAAAACCACCAACCATCAGCGGGAACCAGCCGCCTTGCGGAACCTTGGTCAGGTTCGCAGCGAAATAGGCACCATCGACGAGGAAGAAGAGCGCCAGCAACGGCACCGCGTACCACCATTTCCACTTCCACATGGTGAAAACCAGAACCGCGAGCAGACAGGTGTCAATCAGCATCGCTCCCGTGACGGCGATGCCGTAGGCGGAGGCGAGATTGCTGGAACTCTGGAAGGTCAGAACGAGGATCAAAACCGCGATCATGATCGTCCAGTTAATGACCGGAATGTAGATCTGGCCCGCTTCGGATGCACTGGTATGCTTGACAGTGAGCCGGGGAATGAAACCCAACTGAATTGCCTGGTGCGTAACCGAGAAAGCTCCGGAAATCACGGCCTGGCTGGCGATGAATGTCGCCATTGTCGCAAGGATCACCAATGGCAGTCTCAGCATTTCGGGGGCCAGCAAGAAAAACGGATTCTGGATCGCGGCGCGGGCACCGGCTTCATCCAGACCGATGATCATCGCGCCCTGGCCAAAATAGTTGCAGAGCAAGGCCGGCATGACAAAGCCGAACCACGCAATACGCATGGGTCGCCGGCCAAAATGCCCCATGTCGGCAAACAGCGCCGCGGAGCCGGTAACAGCCAGAACCACTGAGCCCAGCGCCAGAAAGGCCTGAAACCCGTCAATCAGGAAAAACTGGACGGCATACCAGGGGTTGAGCGCGAGAAGGATTTCCGGGTTCTGGACAATCTGGGTCAGCCCCAGAATTGCTATCACCGTAAAATAGACAAACATGATCGGTGCAAACAAAGCCCCGATTTTGGCGGTTCCGCGCGATTGAATGACGAAAAGGAAGACCAGCAGACCGACAGCGATCGGCAACACCAATGGTTGCAATCCAGCCTCAACGACAGTTAGGCCTTCCACAGCAGACAGCACCGAAATCGCAGGCGTAATCATGCTGTCGCCATAGAAGAGCGATGTTGCGAAAACGCCCAGCAATATGGCCACCCAGCCAAATTTGGACTTTCTCAAGGCCCCCGAAAGCAATGCAACCACGGCCAGACTTCCGCCCTGCCCCTTGTTGTCCGCCCGCATCAGGATGGTGACATATTGTATCGCCACGACGAGGGTCATCGACCAGAATATCAGGCTGACCACGCCGAACACGTGGAGCTTGTCCAGATCCAGCGGATGCGCCCCGACGAAAGTTTCCCGAAACGCATAGAGCGGGCTGGTCCCAATATCGCCAAAAACAATTCCGATCGCGCCGGCCGCCAGTTTGGCAACAGCACTGCCCTCCTGCCTCGAACCGTGCGGTCTTATCACGCGGCCGGGCTTGCGGCTGGATTTAGCGGTTGATTCTGACATTGGACAGGCCGGTACGGCGTTCCCCTGAATAGATAGAAACCCGGTGGCTAGCACAGCCTGCAAGTTTCAGCGAGCGGGCGCGATTAGCACGCGCCTATTGCGCACGCAACACAGCGATCTTTTCGTTAACCAATCGCTTGATAATCCGGGATTTTCTATTCAGTCGCAGGGGGTTCCGAAGATGGCGGCAAACTAGGCTGCGCACGCTCCATAGCGGCCAGACGCGACTCGAGATCTGCACGCCAGGGTGCATCATCACTGCTGCGCTCCAGCAATTCCGTCCAGATCGCCCGGGCCTGGTCGATATTACCGGACTGGGCATAGGCCATGCCGAGGAAAAATGGTGGTCCGGGATGTTCCGGCGAAATCTCGGCGGCGCGCTGAAAGGCAAATTGAGCAGCCGGAGTAATGATGCCATCCGCATGAACAACCAGCGCATTGCCGAGTCCCACCCAAAGGTCCGGATCATCCGGATGTTCCTTGACCCCGTTTCGCAGGTAATTCGCAGCTGCGCCGTGCTTGCCGCCGCGATTCAGCGCATCGGAAAAGATGAGCCATTCCCGGGCATCGCCAAACCGCTCACCCAGCTCATTCCGGGCATCAATATTGCTGTCATCAAAACTGTTGGGCTTTTCGGTCGGTTCAATCGACACGCCGGCCATCCCCGGATTACCCTGCCACGCATAACCGGCCACTGCTAGCAATAGTGCCGCACCGGTCAGTTCCCAGGCCGGTCGCGGCAATTTGCCCAGCCAGAGCAAGGCGCCAAACAGCAACAGCAAGAACCCGAGCAGTATCAGCCAGCCCATTACTCGTTATCCTTTTTCCGGCGAAACCGACCGCGTGCCAGCCAGATCGCCAATATCAACAGGATGACCGGAGCGATCCAGAGCGGCCAGGTGATCGCAGATACCGGCGGATCATAGGTCACCCAGGCACCATATCGGTCCACCAGCCAGTCCCGCACCTGTTCCGGCGTTTCGCCGGCGGCAATCCGTTCGCGCACCTTGCTGCGCATGTCGCCAGCCATGGGCGCGTTGCTGTCCGCGATGGACTGGCTCTGACATTTGAGACAGCGCAGTTCTTCCATCAGATTACGTGCCGCAGCTTCCTTCACCGGATCATCCAGCTGGCGGTCCGCCAGTGGCGCAGGCGGCAGGCCTGTCTGGGCGAAAACCGGGGGCGACAACATTAATGCAAGGAGCAGGCAAAAATATTTCATTCCGCTTCCTTCAGTTTCTCGAGCAACATGGCGACATCGTCCTTGCGAATATCTCCAATATGCTGATGGGTTATCACACCATTGCCATCTATAACAAAAGTCTCGGGAACCCCCGATGATCCCAATTCCAGCTGCACCGAGCTTGTTTCATCCGACCCGATCCGGCGATAGGGATTGCCCCAGCGAGTAAGGAAATTTGTGATATCTTCCTGCCGGTCACGAATGGCAATGGCATTTATGTCGACGCCCGCGCGTTCCAGTTCAAGCAACTGCGGCGCTTCCGCAATGCAGGGAAGACACCAGCTTGCAAAGATATTGAGCAGCTGCGGCTTCCCGGTAGCCAGGTCACTGCTGGCTAGCGCTGGCCGCTGATCAATCGCTGCTGGCAGGGAGAATTCGGGCATCGGCTTGCCCACCATGCGCGACTGAATGATATCATCCTTCGGCATGATCAGTCCCGTGGCGAAGGCGGCAAAGAATATCGCAAACAGGCCCAGCGGCACCCAGAGCACCCAGCGTCTCACACCATCACCTCTGCATATTCTCTTTGCAGGCGCTGACGACGACTGCGACGCAATCTTCCGACCACCGCCAGCAGACCACCGAGCGCGACAAGAATGCCACCATACCAGATCAGCGTAACAAACGGCTTCCACCAGGTCCGGATCTGCCAGCGCCCTTCGCTGTCACCCTCGCCGAGCACGACATAGAGCTGACCATTCCACCGCGTCAGCAATGCGGCTTCACTGGTCTGTGTCTGAGCGGAAGCGAACATCCGGTTCTGCGGCGTGATTTCGACCGTTTCTCCCCCGTCATATCGTGCGGAAATCCGGGCTTCCAGAGCGGTCCAGTTGGGTCCGGCCAGCGGTTCAATTGCTTCGAATTTCAGATTCCACCGGTTAATTTCAATCTCGGTCCCCGGCTGCGCGGCGACCAGTTTTTCTTCCGTAAAGCTGCTTTCCGATGCCATCCCAACCAGAGCGACCGCAATGCCGAAATGGGCGATGACCATGCCGTAAACATGCATCGGGGTTCGCCGAAGATTGCGTTTCCAGAGCGGCGCAAAACTGGCCAGGGCAATGCCCGCTGCCAGGCCCATGGCCAGTAGCGACATCACCGACATGGACGTCGTGAGCAGCACCAGCAGGAAAACGGCTGCGGCTGTAACCAAAATCGGGATTGAAAGCCGGTTGAGCAACTTTTTCGGATTGTCCCTGCGCCACTTCAGCAACGGACCGGCTGCCATGATCGCGACGAGCAGTAAAGTGATCGGTCCAGCTGCCAGATTGAAATATGGAGGACCGACCGAAAGTTTCTCGTCCGTGATCGCTTCGACAAACAGCGGGTAGAGCGTACCGATAAAGACGATACCCAGGATCGCCGAAAGCAGCAAATTATTCGCCACCAGCGCGCCTTCCCGGCTGACCAGTTCGAATTTCGAGCCTTCTTTCACCGTTCCGATGCGCAGGGCAAAGAGCGCCATGGCGCCGCCGATATAGATGGCCAGCAAGGCCAGTATGAAACTGCCGCGTTCCGGATCAACGGCAAAGGCGTGAACGCTGGTCAGGATGCCGGAACGGACAAGGAAAGTCCCAATCATCGACATCGAGAACGCTACCACCGCCAGCATGACGGTCCAGGCGCGCAACCCGTCCCGTGTGGCGAGCACCGTCACCGAATGGAGCAAGGCGGTTGCGGCCAGCCAGGGCATGAGTGATGCATTCTCAACCGGATCCCAGAACCACCAGCCGCCCCAGCCCAGTTCATAATAGGCCCAGTAGCTGCCGGCTGTAATTCCCAGCGTGAGGAAAATCCACGCGCCCAATACCCACGGCCGCATCGCCCGGGCAAAAGCGGGGCCGACGTCGCGGGTGATCATGGCACCAACGGCAAAGGAAAACGCAACAGAGAGCCCGACATAGCCAAAATACAGGGTTGGCGGATGAAAGGCGAGACCAGGATCCTGCAACAGCGGGTTCAGCCCCTGCCCGTCTGCCGGAACCGGGAACATGCGTTCAAAGGGATTGGAAGAAATGAGAAGGAAAGCGTAGAAGCCGAGACTGATAAACGCCTGCGCCGCCAAGGTCGTCACCAGCGTGGCCGTCTTGAGATTGCGTTCAAAAAGCGCGATCATCGCGCCTGCCAGCCCCATGACGGTCACCCAGAGCAGCATCGACCCTTCATGATTGCCCCAGGTACCCGCAAACTTATAGAGAAACGGTTTTACGGACGCGCTGTTCTTAACCACCAGTGCCACCGACATGTCGGATCGCAGAAACAGCCAAATCAGCAAGAGGAAAGACAGGGTGACCAGTCCGCCCTGTGCCACAGCCACTGGCCGAATCGCCTGCAGGAGATCTGTGCGTCCGGCCTTCAGCCCGATACCGCCCAGAGCCAGCTGCAACAAGGCCAGCCCGGCGGCAAGCCAGAGCGCGATCAGTCCTGCTTCAGCAATCATTCAATCAGTGTTCCCGTTGCCTGTGGCGTACCCGTCATGTCTATGCCTTCCAGCTCGCGCGGAACATAGTTTTCATCATGTTTGGCGAGCAGCGTTTCGGCCACGAACTGTCCGTCTGCAGTCAGCGACCCGTCGGCCACAACACCGGATCCTTCAACAAACAGATCCGGCGTGATCCCGGTATAGCTGACCGCCTGGCGGGCATCGCCGTCCTGGACAATGAAATTGACCGTCACGCCGTCGGCGTCGCGTTTGATCGAGCCAACCTCCACCATGCCACCCAAGCGAATGGCTTGTCCGGCCTCCGGTTTTTTCGCCACGATATCAGATGGCGTGTAGAAGTAACTGGCCTGATCGCGCAGTGCAAAAGCCGCCAGCAATCCAGCACCGATCAGTGCCACCAGCGCCAGCAAAGCCAGCGTCAATCTTTGATGTTTCGCCTTCATGTCCCGGTCTTGGCCCCACTTCGTTTCCTGGTCAGCGCTTCAGCGTGCCGCTCTGCTTTGCGCATGCTGGCATAGCTGAATGCCACCACAGCCATGGTGCCGAATAGCACAATCAGATAGGAAGCGATAACAAATGGCCAATGGTTCATTCTGCAGCCATCCGTTTCAATCGCGCTTCTACCTTTGTTTCGGCCAAAACAGCCCGCATTCTCATCAGAACAATGGCACCGAACAGCAAGCTGAAGCCAATGACATTTACCAGCAATGGCCATAGAAATGCACTATCAATCGACGACCCGCCCACCGTGATGCTCGCCTTTTGGTGCAAGGTGTTCCACCAGACAACCGACCGGTTGATGATGGGAATATTGATGGCCCCGACAATCCCGAAAATGGCGGTCACCCTGGAAACTCCGCCTTTTCCACTGCTGGCATTTGCAAGCGCGATATAGGCCAGATAAAGAAAAAACAGCACCAGAACAGAGGTTACCCTCCCATCCCAGACCCACCAGGTGCCCCAGGTCGGCCGCGCCCAGATTGAACCGGTCATCAGGCTCATTGCCGCGAACATGGCTCCGGGCAGCGCAATCGCCCTCGCGGCGACTGCTGCCAGCGGATGCTGCCAGACGATCTGCATGATGCTGGCGATCGCAATGCCGGTCCAGCCCCCCATGGCCAGCCAGGATGCCGGCACGTGGATATAAAGGATCCGGACGCTGTCGCCCATCAGCCGGTCAGCCGGTGCGAGGACCAGTCCATAGACCGAACCCGCGGCAATTAGCAGGATACCCAGCCCAAACAGCCATGGCGTCAATGGCCGCGCAATGGACAGAAAACGGGCAGGATTCGCGTAAGCGTGCATTTAGGAACCGGTCTTCTTCAGTGTCTGCCGAAATAGCTGCATAATCGCAGGTTTCGATGGCAGAAGACCAGCTGAGCGACAAGTGTTTTTCTTGGAATTCGGCAGCCCGAAGGGCTTTAGGCGGCCCGGACTTTTGCAAGGTCGCCGCTCAATTCGGCGATCACATTGTAGATTTCGTCAGGAGCGACCGGTTTGCTCAGGAAAAAGCCCTGCACCTGATCGCAACCCTGACTTTTCAGGAATTCCAGCTGTTCGGCATTTTCCACACCTTCCGCCACCGTATCGAAATTGAGCGCCTTGCCCAAGCCAATAACCGCCGCAATAATTGAGCCGGTACCTTCCGAACTTCCCGCATCGCGGATGAAGCTCTGGTCGATCTTGATGTTGTTGAATGCGAAGGATCGCAAATAGCTGAGAGAGGAATAGCCTGTACCGAAGTCATCAAGGGCGATGCGCACACCCATGTTCTGCAGGTTTTTCAGCGTCTTGCGAGCTTCCTGAACGTTATCGATCAGCACCGTCTCCGTGATTTCCAGTTCCAGCCGACCGGGTTTGAGCTGATAGGCTGCGAGCGCCTGCAATATCTGGCTGCTAAACCCTTTTTCCTTCAACTGGATTGCTGAGATATTCACCGAAATCCTGATATCATCCGGCCATTTCGATGCCTGGCGACACGCTTCGAGAATGACCCATTTGCCAATCGGATTGATCAGGTCCGCCTGCTCCATCAGCGGGATGAACTCATCAGGAGCAATCTGGCCGAGCGTCGGATGTTCCCAGCGCAGCAATGCTTCAAACGCGATGATCTTCTGACCCGACAGGCTGATGATCGGTTGATAGCAGAGCCGGAGCTGATCATTTTTCAAGGCTGATTTCAGATCAAGGCGGAGCTGTCCGGATTTGTGATATTCTGCGCCCAGCTCTTCGTTATAAAAGCGACAGTCTTTTCGGCCACTGGCCTTGGCGACATAAAGTGCAATGTCCGCACTTTTAGCAAGAGACTCGGGGCACAAGGCACTGTCGGACGAAATAGCCGCACCAAAGCTGGCGCTCGCCCCGATCGTCTGGCCCTCAATCTGAAAATCATCATCGAAACAGGCTTCAAGCTGCCTCGCTGTCTGGGTGAAATCCGGGTCTTTCAGTCTTTGCTGCTTGATGATGGCAAATTCATCTCCGCCGATGCGGGAAACCAGGTTGATATCCGGGATCCCGGCAAGCCTTTCTGCAACCTGACGGAGAAGCTCATCCCCCGCCGGATGACCAAGGCTGTCATTGATCGTTTTGAAATTATCCAGATCGATTATGAACAGCGCTACCGGATCAACCGGACAGTTGTCCTGTCCCAGAAGTGATTCCAGCGTTTCATTATGCTTCTTGCGGTTGGCGATCCCCGTCAGTTCATCGATGCGCGCGATATTGCGCAGTTTCTCTCGCAGGGAAGACTGATCCGTTACATCCTGAATAACCCCGACCAGGGCAACAAGCTTGCCGTCTTCGAATTCCGGTTCGCCAAGATTGCGCACCCGTTTCGCAATACCTGTTTCCGTAACGAAATCTGTTTCGATGTCGAAGGAACTGCATTCCTCAATTGCGAGTTGCAGCGATCGGAACAGGGTTTTGGATGCTTCGCCGGGATAGTATTTCATGACATCTTCGAGACTCGGCATCTCGCCGATCGGCAATTGATGAATCCGAAAAATCTGGTCTGACCATTCCAGTTTCCAGTCATCGACTGTCAGCCGCCATGATCCGATATTGGCGATAAGTTCCGATTGGCGGAACTGACGGTTGGCAAAATCCAGCTGCAACTGCAGGATTTTCTGTTCCGAAATATCGATGTTTACACCCACAAAACCGGCGATTTCTCCGTCCTGGTTCCGGTAGGGGCTGCTCAGCACGGTGATCCAAACGACCTGACCCGATGGCTGCCGCATCCGGAAATCCATCTTGAACAAGCCTTCCTCCCGGACCGCCCGATCCCATTCCGTCCAGACCTGGTCGCGGTCATCGGGATGAATGGCATCTACCCAGCCCGGCCCCAGCGCCTGTTCCAGATTCAGACCGCTGACTTTCAGCCAGGACTGGTTGACGTAGATGCAATCGCCGCCGCTGTCGGTGAGAAAAATACCGGCGGGCGACATGTCTGCGAGCGTCTGGAATCTCTGATCTTCATCGGGATTGAAGAGTGCATTTGGCCCCAATATTCTGGTCAGGTCCTCCGCGGATATGGAATGGCGCTCGTGGCCTGCTTCATCAGCCAGGATATCCGTGTGCGGATCATCGCCGGACCGCCGCGACCGCACATGACTGATCACCCGCAAAAATATGCAAATGGATGCGGCCAGGGCAAATCCCAGAATTAGTGGCAAAAATGTTCCGAATTCACGCATCAGACAGTGTTACGCGTGGTCGGAGGAAATCAGGCAAACAGACATGATTCCCATAACGGATTTCGATCCGGAATGTTTACCGTGATCTTTACTGCGATCCAAAGTGCCGGGATGGATTTACAAGGGCGAACGGAATCGCATGTATAAAATGTTCGCCAATAGCGGCAAAATCAGCAGAAATTCAAAAGTTTACGCCCGACCGATCAAACGTTGTGCCATATTGTCCGCAACGATGGCGGAGGGCAGTTTTTGCGAAGCGCTCTGTTCCCATATTTCGGTCAAACGACCAGGGATCCGGTCCACACGGGCATTGACGTCGTCGACATCGCTGTCGCCCAGATATTCCAGACCTACGCTGATAATTCCGCCTGAATTGATCACGTAATCCGGCGCGAACAGGATCTGACGGTCAAAAAGCCGTTGCCCGTCTTCGGGCGTGGCCAGCTGGTTATTCGCTCCACCCGCGACGATTGGGACGTTCAGATGTGCAATCGAGACCTTGTCCAGTATCGCCCCCAGGGCATTGGGACTGAACACATCCGCTTCCAGCCGCATGATTTCATCAAGACCCACAACCTCTGCCCCGATTTCCCCGGCGAGCGAGAGGGCATGTTCACGATTGATATCAGCAATGCTGAGACGGGCGCCATCCTTTGCCAGCAACCGCGCCAGTCCACCGCCAACACTCCCCACACCCTGAATCGCAACATGGACGCCATCCATGTCGGTTTTTCCCAGCTTGTGGGCCACGGCCGCCTTGACCCCGAGATACACGCCTTTGGCGGTAAAGGGTCCAGGATCACCACCTGCATGGTCGCTGTTGCTCACGGGAAGACCGGAAACGTAGCGAGTTTGCTTTGAGACCTCGACCATGTCCGCGGTACTGATACCAACATCTTCCGCCGTCACATAGCGACCACCCACGGAATCGATCATCCGCCCGAAGGCCGCCATCATTTCCGGCGTCTTCGTCCGGTTGCGATCAGCGAGAATCACGGCTTTGCCGCCGCCCAGCGGCAGATCGGCCAGAGCATTTTTGAAGCTCATGCCACGCGACAGCCGGAGTGCATCCGTGACCGCTGTTTCGCGATTCTCATAGTGCCAGAACCGGGTGCCGCCAGCGCCGGGTCCGAGATGAGTCGAATGCAATGCGATAATGGCGCTCAGGCCAGTGTCATTGTCGTGAAAAAAATGGACCGCTTCATGTCCATCATAATCTGGCAAATCCCACATTACCGTCATTTCGGAATTCCTCGGCGCAAGTAGTAATTAAATTTGTTCAAGGAGTAATAATATTACAAACCGCGTTTGTCATCCCGGAAAACCGGGAGACCTGAATTAACTGTCAAACGAAGGAAAATACAGGGCCAATGCTGGGGCGATCGAGGGGTCTCGAACCCCCGACCTCCGGTACCACAAACCGGCGCTCTAACCAACTGAGCTACGATCGCCACAACTTTGCTGCAATCAGACATTCTGATGCGCGACGCTGCATAGGGACGGCAACGGGTCATCGTCAAGCCTTTCCCGCGCCATGACGGTGAATTCCCGCCTAAAGCGTATCCCCGCGGCGACGCTGAACAAGCCGGGCCGGTTGCAGCCCTGCATCAACCAGCGCCTGTTCTTCTATCAGCGCGCTTTGCATTTCGACGGTCAGGTCCAGCCGGAACCAGCGCGTTGCGACCTTCACCTGTCGCTGCACCTCGGAATCGGCGCCGAACCGGGCGGGAACGGGCCGGGACCAGAAATCACCGACACTGCTGAAGCCGGTTTCGGGACGACGGCCGAGAAACTGCCGAATCTCAACGCTGTTGACGGGATTCTCTGACAGTATCTCGAGCAGCAGAGACTGTTCGGGCTTCAAAGTGTTGACATTGACCGGGGACAGTTCGGCGATCGGCAATGCACAGATCCAGGGAGCCAGCCGCGCATAGATCGTCGTATCTACCCCCTTCACGGCCCGAAGCTCGCTGATGTCGACTATCAGACTATTGGCCGTGCGATAGGCGCGTTCCGATTGCAGATAATATTCATCCTCAGCGCCACCGGGCGCGGCGATCGTGTCACTGTCCAGCCAGTCGGCAACCGAAGCTGCGATGTCGATCGCATCTCCCTGCGGCACATCAAGCAGCCCCATAAGGCGGACAAACTGGTCCAGCCCCGCCTGTCGCGCCGTGAAAATGTTCTGCTCCTGACGCACCAGGCCATTGATGTTGAAACAATTGCCGCCGTCTGAGATGGACGCGGTGATGATCCCGCCCTCCACCGGCACCCGATTGGGACGACCGTTCCAGTCTCCCAGATTCGTGGTGCGTCCGGGAGATGCCGCCGTGATTTGCTGTGCGGTTTCCATTCCGAGATTTTCGGCCGCCACCATATAGGCCTGCGCTTGCGCCAGTTCCCGGGCGTTCGATGTCAGCTTGGCCGCTCCCGCAATGCGGTCAATACCGTGGGCCGCCAGAATCGCGAGCACGGCAACCAGCAGCAGCACGGTCAAAAGCGCCGCACCTTTTTCCGATTTTCCGAAAGGCTTTTCAGACATCTTCACAAATATCCCGTGCCAACCAGAAAAACATGACGATAGGTACGGCCATTCTGATCAAACTGCAGTTCCAGCGCGCGCGGCATATCGTTCAGCCGTCCCGGCTGCCAGTCGCTGAGCCATTGCCCGCGACGATCGCGAAACCGGATTTCGAGATTTTCAATACCGCTGACCAAACGGGCGGGGTCACTGGCAAGACCTCCATCAGTCATTTCAAACTGACGACGTTCCAGCTGACCTTCCGTCAACCGATAGGAAACTCGCTGCAGGCTCGAACGAGGCTCGTCATTCACATTGCCTTGCCCCCCTCGCGTAAAGGTCAGAAAATCCTCGTCCGAAATACGCGATTCCGCAATGAACGCCGCTTTCCGGTCACCGTCTTCATCCCGGTAAGTCCGCGCAATCGCCTGACTGAGGTCAGCCTCCATCAGCGACACAAGGCGTTGCATCCCAGCCATTTCGCGCAATCTGGCATCGGTGACTTCATTGCTGTCGACGGCGGAGCGCAGCAACAGGACACCGGCAACTGCCAGCATCGAAAATACCAGCAAAGCGATCATCATCTCGACCAGTGTGAAGCCATTGCGCGAATGATCGGAGAGACGGAATACTGTCATCGTGGCTCATGCTATAGCCCCTCCCGGCACATCCGCAAAGAGCAGTTGCGGTGCTCCATTTTTCTACTAGTCTGATGCCGACAGGGACGGATGGATTGTGGAGATGAGCAACACCACAAATGCGGATTATCTGGTGGCACTGGGCGGAGTCGAACGATTTCCGGCCGACGATATCGAGCTGTGTGTTGTGAAAGACTTTCTGCGCAGGTCGGAATGCGACGAGCTGATCCGGCGGATTGACGAAAAACGACGACCTTCGACAATTGCGGACGATAACGGGGACGACTATTTCCGGACCAGTGAAACCTGCGATCTGGATCACCAGGACCCTCTGGTTGCCGAGCTGGATGACAGGATTTGCAACTTCGCAGATATCCTGCCCATATTCGGAGAACCGCTTCAGGGACAACGCTATGCCGAGGGGCAGGAGTTCAAAGCGCATACAGATTATTTTGATCCCGGCGGGGAAGATTTCGAAAAGTTCTGCTCGCTTTCCGGGCAGCGGACCTGGACCTTCATGATTTATCTGAATGCACCGGCCGGTGGTGGTACCACCTGGTTTGTGGAACTGGATCATCAGTTTGTTCCCGAGGCCGGGACCTTGCTTTGCTGGAACAATCTCAAACCTGACGGGTCGGTCAATGACCGAACACTGCATCATGGCATGGCGGTGACAAGCGGGACCAAATATGTGATCACGAAATGGTTCCGGGAGAAACCCTGGCCATGGAACAGTTGATGCGAGGCTGGTTATGCCCATGAAACTATCCGCCTATCGGCCCGGCCCCGGCATGATGGTCTCTGCGGCGTTCATCGGTCCGGGAACCGTCACCGCCTGCACCCTCGCCGGTGCCAATTTTGGTTTTGCGCTGATCTGGGCTCTCGTATTTGCCACGATAACCACAATCATTCTGCAGAGCTTCGCCGTGCGGATCGCACTGGTTTCGCGCATGGGTCTGGCGGAAGCCATGATGGCCAGCATTTCCTCTACCATCGTAAAAGTCCTCGCGGCGCTTTTGCTGATCGCCGCCTTGCTGCTCGGCAATGCCGCCTATGAGGCCGGCAATATTTCGGGCGCGGTTCTGGGTGTCGAGGCACTCGCGGGAACCGACATTGCCTCATTCCGGCCGCTGGTGATCATCGGGATTGCGTTGCTGGCAACCGGACTGCTTCTGCTGTCACGACCGCGATGGGTTGAGCGGGTGCTGATCGCGCTGGTCCTGCTGATGAGCGGTGCCTTTCTCTCGGCTTTTCTTTTGACCCGCCCGGATTTCGCCGCAATATTCTCCGGTTTTGTGCCCCGGATCCCCGAAGCGGGTCTCCTCACCGCCATTGCCCTGATCGGGACGACCATTGTTCCCTATAACCTGTTCCTGCACGCCGCGAGTGCGCGCCGGCGATGGGACAGCGTGGACGGGTTACCTGAAGCACAGACGGACAATATTGTCTCGATCGGTATCGGTGGTCTGATTTCAATCACGATCCTGGCCACGGCGGCGGCCAGCCTGTTCGGGACAGGAAGCGAGATCGCCAATGCCGCAGACATGGCTCGTCAGCTGGATCCGGTTTTCGGAAGCATAGCCACCCTGATGCTGGGTCTCGGCCTTTTTGCAGCTGGTCTGACATCCGCCATAACGGCACCTCTCGCGACCGGATATATCATGCAGGAAATCTTTGGAAGGTCAGCGACTTCCGGATCAAGGCTGCCCTATATTCTGGGAATCGCGATTGTTCTTTTGTCTGGTACAATTGGCGCTTTGCTGAACTACCGCCCGGTCGAGATCATCTTCGTGGCCCAGATTGCCAATGGGTTGCTGCTACCCATAATTGCTGGATTTCTTCTGTATCTGGCGAATAACCAAGATATTTTGCAGGACCATGTCAATGACCGGAAAGCCAATTTCGCGGGTATCCTGATTCTTCTGATTACCGGCTTGCTCGGCGTGCGTCTGATCACCCGCGCCCTGGGGATCTGGCCATGAGCGACTCCATTGATCTCAATGCCGACCTCGGTGAGGATGAGTCCGCTGACGGTATCGCGCGCGATGTCGCCATGATGGAGATCGTGTCCAGCTGCAATATCGCCTGCGGGGGACATGCCGGGTCTCCGGAACTCGCGGCCCGGATGCTGGTCGCCGCATTGCAGCACAAGGTCGCCCCCGGCGCACATCCCTCCTATCCGGATCGCGAGAATTTTGGCCGCGTCAGCATGGCAATTGCGCCTGACGAACTGGCCGCGTCACTGCACGCACAAGTGCGACTTGTGCTGGATGTAGCAGACCGGACCGGCGCGAAAATCACGCATATCAAGCCGCACGGCGCGCTCTATAATGACGCGCAGGACAGCGAGATTTTGTCGCGAATTCTGGTGGACCTGGCAAAGACGCATCAGCTCCCGCTCGTCGGCATGGTCCCCTCTGGACTCCGTGATCACGCCCGTGATCAGAATATCGGATTTATCGCCGAAGCCTTTGTCGACCGCCGCTATGACAAGAACGTCAGGCTCGTACCTCGCAGCCAGCCGGATGCTGTCATAGCCGATCAACAGGAACGGCTTGACCAAGGTCTGGCGCTCGCCAAAGGCCGCCCCATCAAAATTTCCGGCGGCGAGGAATTACAAATTTCGGCCGATACACTCTGTCTCCATTCCGACAGCAACGGCGCTTTGAAAACCGCACAGTTAATGCGTGCGGAGCTGGAACGTCACGGGATCGGGGTCGGGGTACCCAAATCATGACGGATGTCACAGCGGACCTTCACGTTTGCGATGACTGGATCTCCTGCAAAATAAAGGACTTGCCGCATATCCATGCGCTGGTGCCTTTCTTGCTGAAAGCCGGGACCTGGTTAGAAGTGGTGCCGGGACTGGACAGCATCACTGTGCAGTTTGACTCGGCCCGGATCTCGGTCAAAGAAGCTGCCTCCGTCTTGCGCGAACAGATTTCAACCGGTCAGGAAACCGCGATATCTGCGCCTCCAGCGATTGAGTTACCAATCTGCTATGATCCGGAATTTGCCCCAGATATCCATGGGGTTGTGAGTCAGACCGGACATAGCGTGGAGAGCTTTGTCGCATGGCATCAGGGCCTGGACTTTTCGGTCAGCATGCTGGGCTTCCTGCCCGGATTCGCCTATCTTCGCAGCACACAGGACATGGGCGATGTTCAACGGCTGGAACAACCACGCCAGCATGTCGCAGCCGGTTCGGTGGGCATGATCGGCAATCAGAATTGTCTCTATTCCTTCTCCAGCCCGGGCGGATGGCCGATCATCGGGCGTACGCCGGCCCTGCTCTTCGATCCCGGAAAAACTCCGCCAAATCTGCTTCAGCCCGATCAACCTGTCCGGTTCCGGCAGATCGGGAGGGAGCAATATGACGACCTGGTCGCAGGATTACCGTGATGACCATCCGTATTGAAAAGCCCGGTCTGCAAACCACGGTGCAGGCCGCACCTTTTTTCGGTCATCGGCACGTCGGAATGCCCGCAGCCGGTGCAGCGGACTGCCTGTCCTCATGCCTGGCAAACCGTCTGGTCGGCAAAATCCCGACCGCGGCAACGCTGGAGGTCACGCTCGACGCGATGGAGTTCACTGTCCGAGAGACCTGTACCATCGCCGTCACTGGCGCTGCCGAATATGTCAAGGTGAATGACGAAGCGGCAACCCTGCACAAAAGTTTTCGGCTGACAGCCGGCAACAAGGTTCGAATAGGCCCGGCCCGAACGGGATGCCGCAGCTATGTAGCATTTGCCGGGGATCCCTCATGGAACCCCGTCCTGGGGAGTTGGTCCACGTGTCTTCAGGCAGGTCTCGGCGGATATCAGGGACGTGGCCTGCGGGCCGGTGACATATTGGAATTTTCCGCGAACAACTTCCCGTCGGATGCCCTCGAGACTCCGGTCCAGTTTATACCCAATCTGTCGGGCCATCATCTGCTTCGTGTGACCGCTGGCCCGGAATTCACCAAACTCGAGGAGGATTCCCGGCACCGTCTCTTTTCGAACAAATGGCAATCGGGGCAACGCTCCAGTCGCATGGGCACGATGCTGGCGGGCACTCCGCTTGATTTGCAAGATCACAACACCATGCCCAGCGCAGCGGTGTTTCCGGGAACGATCCAGTGTCCGCCTGATGGCGCCCCGTTTCTGCTGGGGCCGGATGCGCAGACAACCGGAGGATATCCGCGAGTTGCCCAGGTCATCCGGGCGGACCGGCATCTGATCGGACAATTGCGTCCGGGCGATCGGGTCCAGCTGGTGTTGACCAGCCCGGAAAAGGCACAGGAAATCTACCGGCAGAAGCTCAAGCTTCTGCAACCGTGGCTGGGGGATATCAGCTTGTGGTGAAAACAGATGTTATCACCACCGCCGAGATCAGCTTTTCTTGAGAGACAATCCGCCGAAACGCTTGTTGAAGCGAGCAACCTGACCACCGGCGTCGAGCAGACGCTGGTTGCCGCCGGTCCATGCCGGGTGCGACGTCGGATCAATGTCGAGCTGCAGCGTATCGCCTTCCTTGCCCCATGTGGAGCGGGTTTCGAAGACCGTGCCGTCCGTCATCTGGACCTTGATCATGTGATAATCAGGATGTGTATCTTTTTTCATTTTCTGCTCCATGACGGGCTGGTTTCCGACCAGACCCCAAGCGAATAAATTTGTGCGAAGCGGCGCATTAGCCCCCGTCGCTGCAAAGTGCAAGATTCTTTTGCGCCGGTCAGGCGGCAGGTGGATCCGCGATCATGGCGGTAAAACTGGCCTCTGCAGCCAGTTTGTCACCAATCATGGCCTGACCCGCAAATTTGCACACCCGCGGGCGTTTCTGGACAAACTCCACATTGAGTGACAGCAGGCAGCCCGGTTCGACAGGCTGCCGGAATTTGGCACCGTCAATAGCCATGAAATAGACCAGTTTTCCGGAGCCAACCAGATCGAAGCTTTCCATCGCGAGAACGCCGGCCGCCTGGGCCAGCGCTTCGACAATCATCACGCCGGGCATGATCGGGCGGCCAGGGAAATGCCCCTGAAAAAAGCCCTCGTTCATGGTGACAGCCTTGATCGCCCGGATCGACTCGTCCTTGACCAGTTCTTCCACCCGGTCGACGAGCAGCATCGGATAGCGATGGGGGAGAACCCCCATCACCCGGGTCACGTCATAATCGAGAGCTTCCGTCATCGAGACCGATTACCGGCCGGTCGGCTGGTTGGTCGCTGCGGGTTGCTGCTGGGCCTGCTGATTCTGCTGACCCGGCTGCCATCCCGCAGGCGGTGTAATCGAGGCTGATGGAACCAGCTTGTTCAGTTCCGCCACGATATCGTCTGTGATATCCACATAGGGCTCACGGGCAACCACGGCCTGCGGAGACAGAACCAGATCCACGTTCTTTGCCTTCATCGCGGCCTGAATGGCGGCCGTCAGCTGCTTGCCGACCTGTTCTTCGACATAGGCGGTTGCGAGGGTGACGCGCTGTTGCAGCCGGGCCAGTTCCTGCTGACCGGAATTGCGCTTGGCCTGCAAAGCCTGTGCCTGCGGCTGAACCGATTGCGGGGTAGCGCCAGGTTGCTGCACCGCCGCGTTATAGGCATCAACAAGCGGTTTGATTTCGGCCTGCAGTGCCGTTGCACGGGCATTGGTCGCATCGATGTCCGACTTGTAGGTGGTTTTCATCTGGTTGACCGCCGTCTGATAGGCGTTCGACTTCACGATGGCGGATTCAAAATTGGCCATGCCGATACTTGTGCGTGACTGTGCAGCAGCGGGAGCGGTTACGATAGCTGGTACCGACACCGCCGCAATGGCAAGTGCTGCGGATTTCAGCAGTGTTTTGGAAAGTTTTTTCATCAGAATTGAGTTCCTACGTTAAATGTAAACAGTTTAGTATCGTCGCCTGGCTCTTTCAACAGAGCGCGGGCGATATCGATCCGGAACGGACCAAATGGAGAATTCCAGTTCACGCCAAAGCCCACGGAAACACGCGGGCTGGGGCTGTCGCCGAAAAATTGCTCGGTGAAGCTGACCAGCGGGTTTGTGTTCAGCGCTGGCTCATTGGCTATGCCCATGGCGTCCGTGGCATCAACCGTCGTTACTATCGCGCCAGTATTGTCAACGGTCAGGAACAACGGATCACCATCGTCGTTGACCAGCTGTACCTGGCTCGTAACCAGCGACGGGCGGGTGACATTGAAAACAGCACCGGCATCCACAAAAATTGAGGGCCGAAGTCCGAGCTCCCGGGCTCCGCTGCCCAGCGGAATTTCCAGTTCTGCGCGTGCCAGATAATAGGTTCGTCCGCCAATTGCATCGTCGTTGACGTTGTTACGATTGGTGTTGAAATCGACAACCGAGTTGACGGCCCGACCATCGACGATTTCCGGAACAAATCCGGATCGAATTACCCGTGGCCCCACCCCCCGAATATCAAAGCCGCGAATTTGCGGTTCACCGAGGAAAAACCGGTCGGTCAGGCGCACATCGTCTATGCCATCTGCCGCGCTGCCGCGGTTTTCCAGCGGATAAATATAACCGCCTTCGGCGCTGATGTTGAAAATGAAGTCTCCAAAGACGCGCCAGTGTTTCGAAGCATTTAACCGGCCACGAAGATATTTGACACTGCCGCCCAGACCCGCAAAATCGAGACTGCCAACAACCTGCTGACCGCGAGTGGGACGTAGCCGGTTATCCCGGTCATCATAGATAAGTGATGCCCCGATGGATGATGTCGTGCGTTCGCCAATGGCATCACACAGGAAGCGTCCGGAACGCAGCGGATCGCAGGTGTCATCCGGGCTGTTACCCAGGATCCCGTCATTATTGTTGTCGGTAAAGAAGGAGTTCCGGTCCAGCGTCACGTCGTCAAAACTGAGACCATAACGCAAGGTGGCCGACATGAATTCCGTGATCGGAACACCTGCACGAATCTGGAAACCGGTGGTCAGCTGCTCAAAGGTGGTCCGACGATCGCCGGTACTGCCAAAGCCAAAACTGTTCAGATCGCGGCGGAATACATCGACACCGACTGCCACATTTCGATCGAACAGGTAGGGTTCGGTGAAACCAAGCTCAATCGCCTGGGAGAAACTGGAATAGCTGACGCTGGCACGCAATTCCTGACCTTTTCCGCGGAAATTGCGCTGCCGAACCGAAGACTGGAGAATGAAATTCTCGACGCTGGAGAAACCGGCTGACAGTTGCAATTCACCGGTCGCTCTCTCTTCGACATTCGCCTCCAGAATGATTCGGTCAGGTGCACTGCCCTGCTTTTGCTCGATTTCCAGTTCGTCCTGGAAGAAGCCCAGAGACTTGATCCGGTTCGCGGAGCGCTTGACCTGGAAACTGTTAAAGGCGTCCCCCTCGTTCAGACGAAATTCGCGCCGGACGACCTTGTCCACGGTCAGCGTGTTGCCGTTAATGTCAATCCGTTCGACATAAACACGCGGTGTCTCTGCAACGCGGAAGACGATTGACATGGTCAGGTCTTCCTTGTTCCTGTCAAACTGCGGCCGGACATCGGCAAAGGCATAGCCGAAAAGACCCGCGGTCTCGGACAGCTGCTCCACCGTATCCTCGACCAGCTTGGCGTCATAAGCATCGCCCGTTTCCATCGGGAGCAACGGAGTCAGACGCTCGGCCGTAAAATCCCGGATATCGCTCTCGACCGACACGTCACCAAATTTATACTGCTCGCCTTCTTCCACAACATAGGTGATGATGAAGTCACGCTTGTCAGGCGTCAGCTCGGCTACCGCCGAAATGACGCGAAAATCGGCATAGCCTTCAGTCAGATAAAATTGCCGCAGCTTTTGCTGGTCAAAGGCCAGCCGGTCGGGGTCATAAGTATCGCTGGAACTGAAGAACCGGTAGAAACGGGACTGTTTGGTTGCCATTTCACCGCGCAACTTGCCATCGGAAAACACTTCGTTGCCGATAATGTTGATCTGTTGAACCTTGGACTTCGGACCTTCGTTGATCTCGAACACAATATCGACGCGATTCTGGTCCAGCTGGACCATCTTGGGTTCGACATTCGCCGCGAACCGGCCCTTGCGCTTGTAAAGTTCAATGATCCGGGCCACATCGGCACGCACCTTGGATCGGGTAAAAATCTGCCGCGGAGCCAGCCGGATTTCGGGGTAGATCTTGTCTTCCTTGATCCGCTTGTTGCCTTCCAGCAGGATCCGGTTGATCACCGGATTCTCGATGACCTCGATGACGACCGCACCGCCATTGTTGCGAATGCTGACATCCTTGAACAATTCGGTTTCAAAAAGGTCCTTGAGAGCCTGGTCAGCACTTTCCTGGGTATATTCCTGACCAACCCGCAGCTTCATGTAAGACAAGACGGTGCTGGGTTCGAGGCGCTGTGAGCCATTCACGACAATCGAACGGATCGTATTATCCACCGGAGTCGCTTCCGGTGGGGTGGCTTCCGCCGGCGGAGCGGCCTGCTGCGCAGATGCGGAAACCGCAATGCCCGTCAAAATCGTACCGCACATCAGGAGGGGCAAGAGCCGTTTCTTATGCTTCACAGACTAACTCGCTTTCACGCCTAAAAACCAAAATTACCGTCAATGCCGAAAATCGCATTAACTTTGCGAACCCCCTGCCCCAACCAGGCCCATCAATCAATGGCCAATCACCACTCTGCATACGCACAAGCTAGCCGCCGAATGCCCGGAACAGGCCAAAGGATGACAAGTCATTGAATGTCACCACCAGCATGAACACCATGACCAGCGCAAAACCGGACCGGAATGCCCATTCCTGAACCTTTGGATTGGCAGGTTTCCTCCTCACTGCTTCAATCGCGTAGAGCATCAAATGCCCTCCATCGAGCATGGGGATTGGCAGCAGGTTGATGAACCCCAAGTTAATTGAGATCAGGGCAACAAAGCCAATAAATGCTTCCAAACCAAGTTTGAATTGCTCGCCCGAGATTTGAGCAATTTTGAGCGGTCCTCCAAGCTCCTTGATTGAACGCTTCCCGGTTATAACCTGCCCCAGAGTGGTCCAGATGGCTTTGACGATGCGAATTGTGCGCTCTGTGGCAACCAGCGGCGCTTCCAGCAAACCCACTTCTCGCCATTCCACCTTACCGGCGGACATGCCCAGCAGGCCGAGCCGATACTCATTTCCAAAGCGGTCCACCTGTACATCGACGCCGACAATTGCAGTTTTTTCGATCAACTGGCCTTCACGCTCATAAACAAATGTGGCTTGCTGATCAGGAATCAGAACAATTTTCTGTTTCAGATCATCAAACATTTCAATGCTGTCGCCATTGACCGATACGATCCGGTCTCCTGGCTCCAGGCCGATTTCTGCTGCAGTCGAGTTTTCGGATATGGTACCGGCAACCGGCAGCGTTTCGCTCGTTCCGTAGGCCAAAGCAAATCCAGCCAGAATCAGAATTGCAAACAGGAAATTGATCGCCGGACCGGCGAACACAATGGACGCGCGTTTCCAGAGAGATTTGGACTGAAACGTCTGGTTGCGCTCTTCCGCCGGGAGCGACAGCCATTCCTTGCTGGGTGTGCTGGCAGGATCCATGTCTCCGGCAAACTGCACATAGCCGCCCAACGGAAGCATGCAGATTTTCCAGCGCGTGCCACGCTTGTCGGTCCAGCCGGTCAGCTCCTTGCCGAAGCCGATCGCAAAAGTCTCGGCCTTCACGCCACACCAGCGGCCGACGAGATAGTGCCCCATTTCATGGACGAAAACGAGCACGCCTATCGTGATGAGAAAGGCAAAAATCGTCAGCAGGAAGCCGGGATTGTCAGTCAAACTTTCATTTCCTCAACTACTGTCTCTGCCCGACAGCGCGATTCTTCATCTGCTGCAAAGATATCCGCAAGACTGATGGGTTGCGGCGGGCTATAACTACTTAGCACCCGCGATACAATCTCCGTTATGTCCAGAAACTGAATGGCCCCGTCCAGAAACGCTGCCACAGCCACTTCATTGGCCGCATTCAGGATGGCCGGCTTGACGCCACCGGCTTCAATCGCCGATCGCGCGAGACCCAAAGCGGGAAAGCGGTCGTGATCGGGTGCTTCGAAATCCAGCTGGCCAATTTCTGCGAGATTCAGCGGCCGTGAGTCCGTTTCCATCCGTTCCGGCCAGGCAAGCGCGCTGGCAATCGGAATACGCATGTCCGGAGACCCGAGCTGGGCCAGTGTCGAGCGGTCCTGATATTCAACCATGGAATGGATGACCGACTGCGGGTGGACCAGAATGTCGATGTTATCGAGCCCGACCGGAAACAGATGAAAGGCCTCGATCAGTTCGAGTCCCTTGTTCATCAGCGTGGCGCTGTCGACCGAGATTTTGGCCCCCATGTCCCAATTGGGATGCGCAACCGCTTGTTCAGGTGTGACCGGTGCCATCTGATCGCGCGTCCATGTCCGGAATGGCCCGCCACTTGCCGTCAGGGTGATTTTGCGGACCTGGTTGATTTTCCCGCCCTGCAGGCACTGGAAAATGGCGTTATGCTCGGAATCCACCGGAAGCAACACCGCGTCGCTCGAACGGGCTTCCGCCATCATCAGGTCACCGGCCGACACCAGTGCTTCCTTGTTCGCAAGCGCAACAGTCTTGCCACATTTGAGCGCCGCAAGCGTGGGCGGCAGGCCGGCACATCCGACGATCGCAGCCATGGTCCAGTCTGCTCCGAGTGCCGCAGCCTCCACCAGCTTTTCCGGGCCGCATGCCGCTTCGGTTGATGTCCCGGCGAGCAAATCCTTCAATTCTTCATACCGGTCCGGATCGGTGATCACGGCCAGCTCGGCGGAAAATTCCTTCGCCAGATTTGCCAGAGCCCGGGCATTGCCATTCGCCGTCAAAGCGAGGACGCGGTATTTGTCGGGGTTGAGGCGGACAAGATCCAGTGTCGATGTGCCGACCGATCCGGTCGCACCGAAAATCGATATGGTTCGCGTTGATCCGGTCATGTCTGGCTGCCCAGCAACATGATGGCCGCGACGACCGGTGCCACCGGGATCAGGCCATCCAGCCGATCCATAACGCCGCCATGACCGGGGAATATGATCCCGCTGTCTTTGGCTCCGGCGCTTCGCTTCAGCCAGCTTTCAAACAGGTCACCCATTTGCGCGAGAACGGCCAGCGGCATGCTGAGCAGGACCAGCCGGAAAGGCAATTGCCACCAGACATGCAGGGCGAAGCTGAACAGAAGAGCCACAAGCATGCCGCCGATCAGACCCGCCCAGGTCTTGTTGGGGCTGAACCGAGGTGCCAGCTTCGGACCGCCAATTGCACGGCCGGCAAAATAGGCGCCGATATCCGTGGCCCAGACAATCGCCAGGGTCCAGAATACCAGTAACAGCCCGTCGTCGATGCCGCGAAGGTAAAGAACAGCCAGGGCGGGCAGACCAGCGTAGATGACCCCTGCCGCAAGCTTCAGGGACCGGTCAAAAACCGCCGTGAACATCGCAGCGCCAAAAATCATGCCCAGTGCCAGAAAGGATGGCCCGGCGGCAAAGGGAGACATCATCGTCAGCGGGACGAACAGCGTGTATTGGGCGAGCTTCTTGCTGCTGCTGCGGTCTGTCAAATCTGCCCATTCGGACACAATGCCGAGCGACATCAGGGTCACGAGCAGCCAGAGCGCATGCCGGCCAATGTAATGATCCCCCACCAGCAGGGTAAAGACGGTGACCGCAACCAGCGCGACACCGACAATGATGCGGGTTCGCAATTCATTCTGCACGGCCGGCTGCGCGGGTTCGGTCATATGTTACCGGCCACCAAAACGGCGCTGCCGATCACCGAAGGATTTCAAGGCTCTCTGCAACTCTCTTTTGTCGAAATCGGGCCACAGCACATCCGTGAAATAGAGTTCGGAATAAGCGGCCTGCCATAGCAGAAAATTGGACAAACGAATTTCGCCGGATGTCCGGATCAGCAAGTCCAGCGGCGGAAGATCGGCAGTATCCAGGGCTTCGTTCAGATGTTCCGGCGCTATCTGCTCGGGAGTCAGTTCGCCGCGCTTTACCGCCTGTGCCACATTTTGCATGGCCCGGACGATCTCGTCCTGCGCGCCATAGTTCAGCGCAATCGCCAAAACCATCCGGTCATTACCGGCTGTTCGATCCAGCGCATCTTCAATCAGTTTGACAATATCCGGCTCGAGCGCCTTGTAATTGCCGATAACTTTCAGCTTGATTCCGTTCTCGACAAACTCTTCAATGTCCGACTGGATATATTGCCGCAGCAAGCCCATCAGGTCCGAGATTTCGTCTTCCGGGCGGCTCCAGTTTTCCGACGAGAACGCATAGAGCGTCAGGACGTTGATCCCCATCTCTCCGGCAGCGCGCACGATGTTCCGGACAGCTTCCACGCCCTTTTTGTGGCCCAGTGCACGCGGCAGATGCTTCTTCTTTGCCCAGCGGCCATTGCCGTCCATGATGATCGCAACATGCTGCGCCCCATGGGTGGGGTCAGCCACGGTCGTGGCGGTCGCGGGAGAATCGTGTGATTCCTTCCGGGCAGGACGCAGGTTCACTGGGAGAGAATTTCTTTCTCTTTGGCATCGGCCAGCGAATCCGCTTCCGCGATCTTGTCATCGGTCAGCTTTTGGACTTCGGTTTCCAGCCGCTTCTTGTCGTCTTCGCTGATTTCCTTTTTGTTTTCGTCAGCCTTGATATCATCCATTCCATCCCGGCGGACATTCCGGATGGCAATCCTTGCCTTCTCGGCAAATTGCCCGGTCAGTTTCGCCAGTTCCTTGCGCCGTTCCTCGGTCAGATCGGGTATCGGCAAGCGGATATTGGGACCGTCGACCATGGGATTGAGTCCCAGCCCCGCTGAGCGGACGGCCTTTTCCACCGGCTGGATATTGCTTTTGTCCCAGACCTGGATCGACAGCATCCGGGGTTCGGGAACCGAAACAGTCGCCACCTGATTCAGCGGCATTTTGGATCCGTAGACCTCGACCGTCACACTGTCGAGCAACGCGGTGTTTGCCCGCCCCGTCCGCAGGCCGCTCAAATCATGCCTGAGCGCATCGAGGGACGCGTTCATGCGCTTGTTCAAATCGTCCTTGTCATATTTCGCCATTTTCTGTTCCTCCAGGCCCTGTCGGGCAAGTTATCCGTTGCTTCCGACGATGGTCGCAGTGCCTTCGCCGCCGAGAATCTTGGCCAGATTGCCCTGCTCCCGGATCGAAAATACCACGATCGGAATATTGTTGTCCCGGCAAAGCGCCACCGCACTCGCATCCATGACCCTGAGATTGTCGCTCAGGACCCTGTCATAGCTCACATTGTCAAAGCGCCTGGCATCCGGATTGGTCTTGGGGTCGCTGTCATAGACGCCATCAACGCTGGTACCCTTGAGCAGCGCATCACATTTCATTTCCGCGGCCCGCAGGGCTGCGCCGCTGTCCGTGGTAAAATAGGGACTGCCAACACCCGCCGCAAAAATCACGACCCGCCCTTTTTCAAGGTGCCGCAATGCCCGTCGCCTTATTACTGGCTCGCAAACCTGATCCATTTCGATGGCCGACTGGACCCGGGTATGCACACCAAGCTGTTCCAGCGCATTTTGCATGGCCAGCGCGTTCATGACGGTTGCCAGCATGCCCATATAATCGGCCTGCGCCCGGTCCATGCCACCGGCAGCACCAGCAACGCCGCGAAAAATATTGCCGCCGCCAATAACGAGGCACAGTTCAAATCCGGCTTCCTTCGCTGCCTGCACTTCCTTGGCCACTCGTGCGACTGTGTCGGTATCGATGCCAAACTCGCCGCTTCCCATCAGAGCCTCGCCTGAAAGCTTCAGCAAAATGCGCTTGAACGCAGGTCTGTTCATGTAATTTCCATCCCAATGACATGATCATGTCAGGCCCATTTATGACGCCAGATATGACAATGGCGCAGACCATAGATAGTCCGCGCCATTGCGCCAAGTGTTAATGCACCAATCCGCAGATTGGCTGTAATTTCGCCGGATCAGCTGCCCAAAGTGGCCGCGACTTCCGCTGCGAAATCTTCTTCTTTCTTCTCGATGCCTTCGCCGAGCTGAAAGCGAACATATTCGGTCAGCTTGATTTCCGCACCTGCATCCTTGCCAGCCTGCTCGACAACCTGTGCGATTGGCGTTTTGTTGTCCATCACGAAAATCTGGCTCAGAAGCGCGTTTTCCTTGGCAAATTTTGCCATCGCGCCGTCGACCATTTTCTCGACGATATTGTCAGGCTTGCCGGATTCGGCGGCCTTTTCCTTGGCAATGGCGCGTTCGCGTTCCATCATGTCCTTGTCGAGGCCTTCGGCATTGAGGGCCTGCGGGAAGGCGGCTGCAATGTGCATGGCTATCTGCTTGCCCAACGGCTCGAGCACGTCGGCACCGGCGGTGCTTTCCAGCGCCACGAGGACGCCGATCTTGCCCATGGTCGGAGTGACGGCATTGTGCACATAAGGTACAACCAGACCGCTGCTGACCGCGACGGTTTTCATCCGGCGAATCGTCTGATTTTCACCAATGGTCGCGATATTGTTGGTCAGCGCATCCTGCACTGTTCCGCCAGCGGGATGATCTGCAGCCGACAGTGTATCGACATCATCGCTTCCCAGGTTCAGCGCCACACCGGTCACGGTGGTGACAAAGTCCTGGAACTGGTCATTCTTGGCTACAAAGTCGGTTTCGCTGTTCACTTCAACAGCAACACCTTTTGTGCCTTCAACAGCCACGCCGACCAGGCCTTCTGCAGCCGTCCGGCTGGACTTTTTCTGGGCAGCAGCAAGGCCTTTGGTTCTGAGCAGGTCAACTGCGGCTTCGACGTCGCCATTGGTTTCGTTCAGTGCTTTTTTGCAATCCATCATGCCGGCGCCGGTGCGCTCACGCAGTTCCTTCACTGCAGCTGCTGTAATAGCCATTTTTCGTTCCTCAAATGTCTTGGGTGGGGAATGTACAATTGGGGCGACGCTGCGGCCGCCCCATTACTAATTTTTATGCCGCCAATATATGGCCGCAGAAAGACGCTTCAAGCTCAGGCCTTTTCGTCAGCCGCCTTGGCATCTTCCTTTTTGGCCGCGGCCTTTTTCGCCGGAGCTTTCTTGGCAGGTGCCTTCTTGGCAGCCGGCTTTTTCGCCGGAGCTTTTTTGGCAGCCGCTTTCTTGGCAGGAGCCTTTTTCGCAGCAGCCTTTTTGGCGGGCTTTTCTTCCGCCTTGGCTTCGTCTTCTGCAGGCGCTTCTTCCTTGGCAGGCTCCACTTCGACCTTGGCCTCTTCCTTTGCCGGCGCTTCTTCGGCTGGCGCTTCTTCTGCCTTGGGTGCCTCAGCCGGAGCTTCTTCTGTCGGCTTCTCGGCAGCCTTCTCGGCAATGTCCGCAACCGCGGCTTCTTCGCCGCTGGCCATGGCACTGGCATTCGCCTCGCTGGAGACAATCTGTTCGACCGGCGGTGCAACAGCAGCGCCAAGATCTTCCCCGGATGCGACAGCAGCTTCCTGACCACCCTTGGTGGCAGCAGCAGCTACAGATTCGCAGTAGAGACGGATCGCGCGTGCCGCATCGTCATTGCCCGGTACCGGGAATGCAATGTTGGTCGGATCGACATTGGAGTCGAGGATCGCGACAACCGGAATGCCAAGCACATTGGCTTCCTTGATCGCGAGTTCTTCCTTGTTGGCGTCGATCACGAACATCACGTCAGGAATTCCGCCCATGTCCCGGATACCGCCAAGCGACAATTCCAGCTTGTCCCGTTCCCGAGTCATCTGCAGGACTTCTTTCTTGGTGAAGCCGGCGGTGTCGCCGCTCAGCTGTTCCTCAAGTGTTTTCATCCGGCGAATCGAGTTGGAAATGGTTTTCCAGTTGGTCAGCATGCCGCCGAGCCAGCGATGGTTGACAAAATGCTGGCCACTGACGCGGGCAGCTTCTGCAATCGGTTCCTGCGCCTGGCGCTTGGTTCCGACAAAAAGGACCTTGCCACCGGCCGCAACCGAATTGGCAATAAAGTCGAGAGCGCGCGCGAAAAGCGGAACGCTCTGGGACAGGTCGAGAATATGGACACCGTTACGGGCTCCGAAGATGTATGGTTTCATCTTGGGGTTCCAGCGGTGGGTCTGGTGGCCGAAATGGGATCCGGCTTCAATCAATTGCTGTAGGGTGACGACAGGGGCCGCCATAGTCTTTCTCCTTCCGGTTATGCCTCTGGAAAGCTGAGAACCTCGGTCGACCTGAAAGGGCGGCGTTGGCACCGGTATGTGTGCTTTCCATGTGGAATGAGCGTGCCGTTAAAGCGGCGCGCCGCGGAATGCAAGCCCAAAGCGGCAAATAATGTAACCTTTTCCCGATTCTGGCGAATTTTGGATGTGAGTTGACAATAACGGTTGACAAAAAGAACATAATTAGAACATTATGCGTTCATAGAAAGAACATACAGGAATTCGCCATGCTGACATTTGCCATCACGACTCTCTTTGTCCTCTCCTTTTTCGGGGCTCTTTCGGTGATCGGATATATGTTTGCCACCTATCGCGGCAAGATCGCATCGGTGATTCGGCAGGAACTGCAGCTGCCCTCCCCCGAACCACTATCTGGTGAATCAGTTCGGACATTCCGTGTTAGGTCTACCCGCATCACTGGCACAGCTATCAGGCCGCAGCGTCATTCCCGTCGGCCTGCTCCGCTCGCCGCTGCCGCTTGACTCTTGCATAGCTTCTGATGCTGAACGGGATCAGGACAATATAGCCGATACTGATTGCGCAGAGCGTGATCCAGGGATTGTTGAGCAGGGCCACGCCCAGCAAGGCAAAAAGCGCCAGAGCTTCGAGGCGGATATTCTTGCGCAGACGCAGTGATGACCAGCTGTAGGTCGCCGTGTTGGAAATCATCAGAAAGGCGATGATCACGATCCAGGGGGCGACCAGAGCATAATGCCGGAACAGTTCCTGCCCGGTCACCATCCACAGATACAGCGGTAGCATGACCAACCCTGCACCAACCGGCGCCGGGATCCCGGTCAGAAAACCAGCGGATTTGTGCGGCTGGTCTTCATCGTCAATCTGGGCATTGAACCGCGCAAGTCGCAGAGCACATCCCACGGCCATGGTCAGTGTCAGCACCCAGCCGAACTGCGGCATATGCTGTGTTGACCAGAAAAACATGACGAGAGCCGGCGCCACACCGAAGGCAATAACATCGGCAAGAGAATCGAGCTCCGCGCCAAAACGGCTTTGCGCATTGAGCAGACGGGCTATTCTACCGTCCAGACCGTCCAGAATACCGGCGAGCACGATCGCGCCCGCGGCAAGGACCCAGTTTTCCAGATAGGCAAACCGCACGCCGCTAAGCCCCACGCTCAGCGCCAAGGCGGTCACCGCATTCGGAATGAACTGCCTCAGAGAGATACCGCGTTCGGGCCTCCTGCCAGTACCGGGACCGTTCATCTCGGGATCCGGCGGGTCAGGATCAAACGACCGGGCATTACTGACCCACGCCTTCGATCTCTTTCATGGTTCCGACTTCGGCGATAACTGTTTCCCCGGCAATCGTCCGTTGGCCGAGAACCACATTCGGGGTGGTGCCTTTGGGGAGATAGACATCGACACGGCTGCCGAAACGGATCAGACCGACGCGCTGGCCGGCAGCGACAAAATCGCCTTCCTTGACAAAGGACATGATCCGGCGGGCAACCAGGCCGGCAATTTGGGTGAAACCAACTTTCAGACCGTCATTGCGCTCCACCATGAAATGCTGACGCTCGTTTTCCTCGCTGGCCTTGTCGAGATCGGCATTCAGGAATTTGCCCGAGATATAGGCTTGGCGCTTGACCGTACCCTCGATTGGCGTGCGATTAATATGTACGTCAAAAACGCTCATGAAAATCGAAACCCGGATCAGTTCTTCGTCTCCGAGACCCCCCTCGCCCTGCAATTCGGCGGGAGGCACAACCGGCATGATCAGATTTACCAGGCCGTCTGCCGGCGCAACAATATATTTGTCGTCGAGCGGCGTGACCCGTTTCGGATCACGAAAAAAGGCGAGCACCCAGATCGTCACACCCGCCATCGGCCAGGCCAGGGTCTCCCATGCCATGAATGCAAATGCCGCAGTTACCAGACCGGAGATCACCGCAAATTTGCGGCCTTCAGGATGAACCGGCGGGAAAGACCATTTCGCTTCGCCCAGTCCCTTGTTGGAATATTTCTCTATCGCCATAAGCGTTACTTAGGGAGAGTGACCTGCTCTGACAACACTCCTGATCTTCCAGGTCAAATTTGGAGCGCCGGTCCGAACTGATAGTTGCTCATCCCGAACAGATGGTTGAACATATCGCGATCTTTGCTAAGAGGTGCCCCAACACTGTTCCTCCCGCCTGTCCCAATCCAGGAAAGAGCTTTCAAATATGTCGAAAATCAAGGTCAAAAATCCCGTTGTCGAACTCGATGGCGATGAAATGACGCGCATCATCTGGCAATGGATTCGCGAAAAACTGATTGAACCCTATCTCGACATTGACCTGCATTATTATGACCTGTCCGTCGAAAAGCGCGACGAAACAAATGACAAGATCACCGTCGACGCGGCCAATGCCATCAAGAAGCACGGCGTCGGTGTCAAATGCGCTACAATCACGCCGGATGAAGCCCGGGTGGAAGAATTTGACCTGAAACGGATGTGGAAATCGCCAAACGGCACCATCCGCAACATTCTCGGCGGCGTTGTTTTTCGCGAGCCGATTGTCATCGACAATGTCCCGCGCCTGGTCCCTGGCTGGACCGATCCCATCGTGATCGGCCGTCACGCCTTTGGTGACCAGTATCGCGCAACCGACATGCTCATCCCGGGTCCGGGCAAACTCCGCATGATTTTCGAAGGTGACGACGGCGTTGTGCAGGACGAGGAAGTTTTCCGTTTCCCGTCATCGGGTGTCGCGATGTCGATGTACAATCTGGATGATTCCATCCGCGACTTTGCCCGTGCGAGCATGAACTATGGCCTGCAACGCGCTTGGCCGGTCTATCTCTCGACCAAGAACACCATCATGAAAAAATATGATGGTCGGTTCAAAGATCTGTTTGAAGAAGTCTTCGAAAAAGAATTCAAGGCGGATTTCGACAAGGCGGGAATCAGCTACGAACATCGCCTGATCGACGACATGGTCGCCGCGGCAATGAAATGGTCCGGCAAATTTGTCTGGGCTTGCAAAAACTATGACGGCGATGTCCAGTCGGACACCGTGGCGCAAGGCTTCGGTTCGCTCGGCCTGATGACTTCGGTTCTGATGACGCCCGATGGCAAGACAGTGGAAGCGGAAGCCGCGCATGGCACTGTGACCCGCCACTATCGTCAGCATCAGCAAGGCAAGGCGACATCAACCAACCCGATTGCCTCGATCTTTGCCTGGACACGCGGTCTGATTTATCGCGGCAAATTTGACGAAACGCCGGAAGTCACGCGCTTCGCCGAAACGCTGGAAAGGGTCTGTATCCAGACAGTCGAAAGCGGTGACATGACCAAGGATCTCGCAATTTTAATCGGTCCCGACCAGTCGTGGATGACAACCGAACAGTTTTTCGAAGCCATCCGGGTCAATCTCGAAAAAGAAATGGACAACTGGAAATAAATCCAGCTTTCTCCGGAAAGTCATCATCAGTGCTGACAATCGCTCGCTTTCCCGTATAGGAGAGGAGCATGGCAACACCTTTTGAAAGTCCGGCCTTCATTGATGCCATTGTGATACTGGGCGCGGCGGGGATCGTCATTCCGGCCTTCGCCCGTTTCCGGATCACCCCGATAATCGGTTTTATTCTGGTCGGCATCCTGCTCGGCCCGTCGGGTCTGGGTTCGCTCCAGAGCCAGTATGACTGGCTCCGATTTGTGACCATCAATGACCGGGAGGCGATAGAACCCTTCGCCGAATTCGGGATCATATTGCTGCTGTTCTCGATCGGACTGGAACTGTCATTCAAGCGACTCTGGTCGCTCCGGCGGCTGGTTTTTGGCGTCGGTGCGGCCGAGCTGACCATTTCCGGTGCCCTGATCGGCGGGGCGCTATATCTCTATGGTTATCCGCAACAAAGCTGGGAGGGCGCGGTTGGGCTGGGCCTTGCGCTGGCGCTGTCTTCCACCGCTCTGGTCCTGCCGATGTCTGGGACCAAGAGTCCGGTTGGCAAGGCAGCGCTCGCCATGCTCCTGTTCGAGGATGTTGCGATTGTCCCGATCATTTTCCTGCTGGGTGCGATCTCCCCGGCGATGGCAGCCAATTCCGGCTGGGATGAACTTGGCCGCACTCTGCTGATCAGCGGCATTGTCATTGGCGGAATGCTCGTTCTCGGCCGTATTCTCTTGCCGAAAATATTCGCTCAGGCTGCACGGACAAAAAGCCCCGACCTGTTTCTGGCGGTCAGCCTGCTGGTCATCATTCTCGCCAGCCTCGCAACAGCTGCAACCGGCCTGTCCCCGATTGTTGGCGCACTGCTCGCCGGACTGCTGATCGCCGAAACCGAATATCACGGCGAGGTCGAAGTCATTACGCAGCCCTTCAAGGGCCTCGCTCTGGGTGTCTTCCTGATCACGGTGGGCATGCAGATAGATATCCGGGTCATTCTGGAAAACTGGGCTACGCTGATCACGGCAGTGGTAGGTGTCGTCATCGTCAAGGCTATCGTGACCGGCGGCCTGCTCCGGTTTGCAGGCGCCCGGGTTGGCACGGCAACCGAAGCCGGTGTGTTGATGGCGAGCCCCTCGGAAACCACCCTGATCGTGTTAGCGGCCGCAGCACAGGCCCAGCTCATTCAGCCACAGACCGCTGCTTTCTGGCAGATTGTGACCGCCATCGGTCTGACCATCACCCCGCTGCTCGCGCGATTTGGGCACGACATGGCGAGGCGGATCGAAATGCGCGGTGACAATGTCAGTCTCGATGAAGAACATCCGCCAGAAGCCCAGCAAACGATCATCATCGGCTTTGGACGGGTCGGGAAGCTGATCGCCGACATGCTGAAAACGCATGATCAGGAGTTTCTGCTGGTAGAATCGAATATTGATGTCGTCGCCGAAGCACGTCGGAACGGCTATCCGATCATCTTCGGCAATGTGTCGCGCAACGAAATGCTCGACAAATTGCGACTGGGTCACGCCAAGGCGCTGGTCCTGACGATGGATGAGCCGGTGCTGTCGGTCCAGATTGTCAAACGCGTCCGCGCCTGGGTGCCCGATTTGCCGATCATCGCCCGCGCACGCGATACCGAGCATGCGGCGGAGCTATATCAGGCCGGTGCCACAGATGCGGTACCCGAGGCACTCGAAGGCTCGTTGCAGCTTTCGGAAGCTGTGCTGGTGGAAAACGGCGTGGCCATGGGGCCGGTCATCGCCTCCATCCACGAAAAACGGGATCAACTGAGGCAGCAGATCAAGTCGGAAGGAGACCTCGACAAGGCACCGATACTGAAATCGATGGAAACGACCAACGCCCTGAAGACATCTTCGGGCGAAGGCGATCTCAAGCCGCAATCTTCGACCTGATCTCCGCAATCGCCTGATCGGCCTTGCTGCCATCCGGTCCACCGCCCTGCGCCATGTCCGGGCGTCCTCCGCCGCCTTTGCCGTCAACCGCCGCCACACCGGCCTGCACCAAATCGACGGCATTGAAATTGTCGGTCAGGTCATCGGTCACGCCGACAGCCACCGCGGCGCGGCCATCATTGACCGCCACCAGAACCGCAATGCCGCTGTTCAGCTTTTTCTTGGCCTCATCGATCAGGCCGCGCAATTCCTTGGGGTTCAGGCCGTTAATCACCTGACCACTGAACGCCACGTCGCCCACGGTTTCGATTTCCGCCTCGGCATTGCCACCGCCGTCTCCGGCCAGTGCCAGAGCCTTTTTCGCTTCGGTCAGTTCACGGTCCAGTTTCTTGCGTTCTTCCACTAGGGTGGCAACGCGCTCTTCGGCTTCCTCCGGTGAAGACTTCAAGACCGATGCAATCGATTTCAATTTGCTGTCACGTTCCCCGAGCCAGAGCCGAGCGGCTTCACCCGTCAGCGCCTCGATCCGGCGTACACCGCTCGATACGGCCGATTCCGCGATGATCACCATCAGCCCGATATCGCCCAGTGCCTGGACATGGGTCCCGCCGCACAGTTCAACCGAATAATCCGTTCCTGCTTCCATTCCCATCGACAGGACCCGAACTTCGTCGCCATATTTCTCGCCAAACAGGGCCAAAGCACCGGCTGCAACGGCGTCATCGGGACTCATCAATCGGGTGACTACCGTGCTGTTACCGCGGATCTGCGCATTGACATCGGCTTCCACCGCCCGGATTTCATCGTCGGTCAGTGCGGAAAGATGGGAGAAGTCAAAACGCAGGCGATCAGGCGCAACCAGACTGCCTTTCTGCGTCACATGATCACCGAGATGGTCACGCAACGCCTTGTGCAGCAAATGGGTGGCGCTGTGATTGGCCCGTAATTGTGTCCGGCGCGCGCCGTCTACGTCCAGATGAATGGTGTCACCGACCGAAATCGTGCCTTTTTCAATCTTCGCATGGTGTGCATGCAGCCGTCCCAGCGGCTTGGACGTGTCCGAAACGGTTGCGTGCAGATCGCCTGCGCCGGATATGATTCCGGCATCTCCCATCTGACCACCACTTTCGCCATAAAACGGCGTCTGGTTGGTCAGGATGATAATGTCATCACCCGGTCCGGCTTCCGCGATCGCATTGCCATCCTGAACGAGAGCCACAACAACGCCCTCACCCTCTTCGGCGGTATATCCGGTGAATTCGGTGCTGCCATGCTTTTCGGCGATGTCAAACCAGACCGTCTCCGACGCCTGATCTCCTGAACCTTTCCAGGCTGCCCGCGCCGCCGCTTTCTGCTGTTCCATCGCGGCGTCAAAGCCGGCCCGGTCCACGCCCAGCGCGCGCGCGCGCAAGGCATCTTCCGTGAGGTCATAAGGGAAACCATAGGTGTCATAGAGCTTGAACGCGGTTTCGCCCGACAATGTATCGCCTTCGCTCATATCGGCAATTTCGGCATCCAGCAGCTTCAATCCGTTAGCGAGAGTTCGCCGGAAGCTGGTTTCCTCGCGCAGCAAAGTCTCCTCGATCAACGGTTTGGCGCGGATCAGTTCGGGAAAGGCATTACCCATTTCCCCGGTCAGTGATCCGACCATGCGATGCATCAACGGATCTTTCGCACCGAGCAGATGGGCATGGCGCATCGCCCGGCGCATGATCCGGCGCAGGACATATCCGCGTCCTTCATTGGCCGGCAGCACACCGTCTGCCACCAGGAAAGAGGCGGCGCGCAGATGATCTGCGATCACCCTGTGACTGGCCTGGTTGTCACCGGTCGTGGCGGTTCCGGTCAGAGAACCCGATTCCGCGATCAGCGTCTTGAAGAGGTCGATTTCATAATTGTCATGCGTACCCTGCATCACCGCTGCAATGCGTTCGAGACCCATTCCGGTGTCGATCGAGGGGCTGGGCAGATCCCGACGATCGCCGCCTGCCTGCTGGTCATATTGCATGAACACCAGGTTCCAGATCTCGACAAAGCGATCCCCGTCTTCATCGGGGCTACCAGGAGGGCCTCCGGCGATATGATCGCCGTGATCATAGAATATTTCACTGCACGGGCCGCAGGGACCGGTATCACCCATCGACCAGAAATTGTCGTTGGTCGCAATCCGGATGATCCGGTCTTCCGGCAGCCCCGAAATCTTGCGCCACAGATCGAACGCCTCGTCGTCCGTATGATAGACCGTCGCTGTCAGCCGCCCGGGATCAATACCCCATTCCCCGGTGATCAGCTTCCAGGCGTGATAGATCGCCTGCTCCTTGAAATAGTCACCGAAGGAAAAATTTCCCAGCATCTCGAAAAATGTATGATGGCGAGCAGTATAGCCGACATTGTCGAGATCATTATGCTTGCCACCGGCACGCACACATTTCTGGCTGGACGTGGCCGTCGCATAGGCACTGGTTTCAGCGCCAGTGAAAACATTCTTGAAAGGTACCATCCCGGCGTTGACGAACATCAGCGTTGGATCATTGTGCGGAATCAGGGGAGATGACGGAACAACCTCATGTCCGTTATCTCCAAAATATTCCAGAAAAGAGCGTCTTATATCGTTGGTCGTCTGCATGCTGCCGACTTAGGACAGCCGTTGGTCGTTTACAATCCCGCTTGATGCCTCGATGGGCTTTTCCGAACCATCTGGCTGAACTTTACAATCCGCATGACACCAGAGCATGTTAAAAGGGCCGTCCTCAGTGTCGGGGGACAGAAGGACGGCCCGCTTGCCTGACGCCGCCTCGGGGAAGGCTGGTCCTGGCAAAATCGTTTTGTGGCAGGAGTACGCACTTCACATCTGATGGCGCACCCGATGATGCAGGGACTGATAGATTGGGTCCCTGCCTCGATATGGTTTAGCTGTTGTCTTCGGATTCGCTGCCGACAGGTCCGGTCATCATCTCTTCGGCCACTTCTTCTTCCTTGCCGCGGATCTGACCTTCCAGCTTGGCCATCATTTCCGGGTTTTCGAGCAGGAAGCGTTTTGAATTTTCGCGTCCTTGCCCGATCCGTACGGAGTCATAGGAGAACCAGGCTCCCGACTTTTCGACCACACCGGCCTTCACGCCCAGGTCGATAATCTCGCCGACCTTGGAAATGCCCTGGCCGTACATGATGTCAAACTCGACCTGCTTGAACGGAGGCGCAACCTTGTTCTTGACCACTTTCACCCGGGTGGAGTTGCCGACAATCTCGTCACGCTCCTTGATCTGGCCGGTCCGCCGGATATCCAGCCGTACCGATGCATAGAATTTCAGGGCGTTGCCACCGGACGTGGTTTCGGGATTGCCATACATGACACCGATTTTCATCCGCACCTGGTTGATGAAGATCACCATGCATTTGGAGCGGCTGATCGAACCGGTCAGCTTGCGCAGCGCCTGACTCATCAGCCGGGCCTGCAGACCGACATGGGCGTCACCCATTTCACCCTCGATCTCCGCCCGCGGGACCAGAGCCGCGACCGAATCCACCACGAGAATGTCAATCGCATTGGACCGCACCAGCGTGTCGGTGATTTCCAGGGCCTGTTCACCGGTATCCGGCTGCGAGACGATCAGTTCGTCAATATCCACGCCCAAGGCTTTGGCGTAAACCGGATCAAGGGCATGTTCCGCATCAACAAAGGCAGCGGTTCCGCCGGCTTTCTGCGCTTCGGCAATGGCGTGCAGCGCCAGTGTTGTTTTACCCGAACTTTCCGGTCCGTAAATTTCAATGACACGACCCTTGGGCAGTCCCCCGATGCCCAGTGCGATGTCGAGCCCGAGAGAGCCGGTGGAAATGGCTTCCACTTCCATTGCCTGTTTCGAGCCCAGCTTCATTGCCGAGCCCTTGCCAAAGGCACGATCAATCTGTGCCAGGGCTGCGTCGAGCGCCTTCTGTCTGTCTGATGAGTTCAATTGATTTTCCGATTCCACGACTTTTAAATTGCCGGCCATTTGCCTGTCCCCTTCGCTAAATGCTTGTACGATATCAATCAATGATGGAAATGATGTACCGCATTTGTTCTACCAGAACAAGAGGGGAACGAAACTTTTTTAGCTCTGTGTTTTTTGGCTTTGTTTCAGATATTTATATCACACTAGTCGTCACCCTTGCCTTCTTCGGTCAAAATTTCGCCGACGGCTTCTGCAATCTGCGCGACAGAAAAGGGTTTGGGGAGAAATGCGACATTGTCGAGATCGATGGATTTGCGCAATTGCTCCTCCGCATAGCCGGACATGAACAGGATCGGCATGTCCGGATAGTCGCGGCGAACTTGCTGCGCCATTGTCGGGCCATCCATATTGGGCATGACCACGTCAGACACGATCATGTCGAATATTTCTTCGCCCGCTTCGGCCTGGGCAGCCAGATGAGCCAGCCCCTCTTCGCCGTCGCAGGCTGTCATGACGGAATAACCCTGCCGGGTCAGGGCCCGTTCGGCCACGGCACGGACCATGTCTTCGTCCTCGACCAGCAGGATATGGCCGCTGCCCCAAAGCTCTTTCTTCGCAGCTGCCTTGAGCGGTTCGCTTGCCGGCGCTTTCTCGGAATCGGACAATTTGTGGACCGGGAAGTAGATCGAGAAGCTGGCGCCTTCGCCCAGTTCGGAATCTGCGAAGATATAACCGCCCGACTGCTTCACGATACCGTAGACTGTGGACAGTCCCAGCCCGGTGCCCTTGCCGACCTCCTTGGTTGTGAAAAACGGTTCGAAAATCTTGCCGATGACCTGCGGCGTAATACCCTTGCCGGTATCCTCCACGAACAGCGCCGTATACTCGCCCACAGGAAGAATCTCGTTTTTGAGCTCGCGCACCTCTGCCGGTGAAACGGAACGCGTGGAAATGGAGATGGTGCCACCGCCGGGTCCGCGATCATTGATTGCATCTCGTGCATTGACGCCAAGATTGATGATCACCTGTTCGAGCTGACCCGGATCGGCCCGCACAAGTCCCAGATTGCGTCCGTGTTTCACTTCCAGCTCGATATTGTCGTCGAGCAGGCGTTTGAGCAGATTGGAAACGTCCGCAACCACGTCGGGCAACTGCAGGATCTGTGGCCGCAGGGTCTGCTGACGGGAAAAGGCCAGCAACTGCCGGGTCAGGCCGGCCGCCCGGTTGCTGTTGTTGCGGATCTGCTGGATGTCGTCATAGTCGCTGTCGCCCGGCGCATGGCGCAGCAGCATGAGATCACAATGACCGATAATCGCGGTCAGGATATTGTTGAAATCGTGCGCAACTCCGCCTGCCAGTTGCCCCACGGCCTGCATTTTCGTCGCCTGTGCGACCTGACTTTTGAGCCGGGTTTCCTCGCTATTGTCCTTGATCGAGAGCAACACCGCCGCATCACCCAGCCCGCGAACACTCGCCATGCCCAGCGCCACCGGATCATCTCCGCCCGAGCGGAGCCGGACTGCCATGTCGCCGGACATGGGAGGACCGCTGGCGTAGCGCCGCACCGCATCCGCCACTGCCGACTTGTCATCGCGGATCATCAGGTCGCCTGGATAGAGCGGCTTTTCGCCTTCACCGACGCCGGCCGTGCGGGCAAAGGCCTTGTTGAGAAACAGGAACCGACCATCGCGGTCGGTCAGCGCCAGCCCCAGCGGAAGCAGCGACAACATCGACTCGACCTGTTCCAGCGCCTGTCCGCGTTCGAACGTCCCGCCATCATCATCGATCAGCAGGATCAGGGCCGGCCCCTTTTTCTGCGTCCGCTCAAGCGGGATATGGAACATGCGGACCGGGGTGCCGTGCCGGCCTTCCCGTTCGAAAAATATCGTTCCCTTGTCATCGGCACGGAGAAAATTGATGAAATTGCGACCGGAGATATTCGCATCCGTGCTTCCCGTTGCACGCAAGGCGAATCCGGCATTGGAAGCCCGAATGCGGCCTTCGCTACCGATTACGGTGGCCAGAACCCCGGCTTCAGACAGGGCCCGGCCCGTACCTCCGCCAACCATCTTGATGGTGTCGTCGAGAATATCGGCGCGAATTTCGGGCGTGAATTGCCAAAGCAGATACTCATCCCCCTGCCCTGTCCGCAGCACCTTTGCCGCATATTCCGCCACACCGCGCTTCAGCCCCTCGGCATAGCCCCGGCCATCCCGCCAGGCATTGCGTCCCGCCGTGGCAAGCAGGTCATTGCCGCCATCCTGAAGTGGCAGTTCGGGTGGCACTGCGGGGCCGTTGAACCATTTGGTGAAAAGGTCATTGGCGCAAACAAGCCGCCCGGCCCGGTCCGTAACTGCAAGTCCGATGTCCGACTGGTCCGCGATCAGGCGAGTCACCACCCAGTCGGCCGACTCCGTGACAGCCTCATCCTCGAGCCCGGTTTGCGGCCGAATGAAATATACCGCGGCGGCCGTGCAGATAACCATCGCTCCGAAGGCAATCAGCAATGCCGTGTTGGGAACCTGCCAGTATAGCAGGCCAAGAGAAGCGATGACGGCAACACACAGTATCGCAAATCGGGTTTGCGTGCCGATACTGGTCAGCTTCGTACTCTGATTGAGCAGTCCCGAACTGCTGCCTGCTTCACTCGCCATAATGTATCTGTCCCAGTCGCTTGGCTCGCTTGCGTGCCACCCACCATCTCCAGCCAACCGAGCTGATGACATAGCCGAGGGCTCCGAATACAATGGCCAGCAGCAAAAACCCGAAAGCCGTGACGCCGGCTTCGCGCACAAACCAGCTCAGCCATTCTCCCAGTCCGCTGCGCATGCCTTCATTGAGCGGCTGACCTGCCGTCAACGCGTCGATCCGCAGTACAAACTTGCCGATCTGGTTCGCAACCGCGATCCAGAAGGGATATGTAAACGGGTTGGTGATGAATGTGGTCAGCGCAGCGATTGGGACATTGGCCCTGACCGGAAGGGCCAAAAACACCGCAGCAAAAATCTGCCCGACCGGAATCAGAAAGGCCGCCAGCATGCCCAGCGCCACACCACGCGGTACGGAGCGACGCGTGAATCGCCACAAGTCAGAGCGCAGAAACCGGTGCGCAATCGGCTTGAGATAGCGGTTTTTCCGCATCCCGTCCCGTGTCGGCATCTTGCGCTCAAGCCAGGCGGCGGCCCGCTTGATCGTTCGTGCACCCCAGTCCTTGTCTTGCTCAGCCATGTTCGCGCATCAGCCGGCCCTGTTGCCGTTTCCAGTCGCGTTCCTTTTCGGTCGCGCGCTTGTCAGGTGCCTTCTTGCCTTTGGCCAGTGCCAGTTCGATTTTCGCCCGGCCCTTGCTGTTGAAATAGATCGACAGCGGGACAATCGTCATGCCCTTGCGATTGACCGCACCATATAGTTTGTTGATCTCTCGTCTGTTTAACAGCAACTTGCGAGGCCGTTTCGGTTCGTGATTGAACCGGTTGCCGTGACTCCATTCCGGGATATTGGAATTGATCAGCCAGACCTCGTCATCCTTGACCTCGGCATAGCTCTCCGCGATCGTTCCCGAACCGAAACGCAGAGACTTGACCTCTGTCCCGGTCAGCATCAAACCCGCCTCGAACTTTTCATCCAGATGATAGTCGTACCGTGCGCGGCGATTTTCCGCGACGACCTTCTGTTTGTCAAATTCGGTGGGACGGGGCTTTGCCATCAGACCAGGCTGGCTCCTTCCAGAGCCGCATCCACAGCTTTCCTGCTGGCTTCCGATGGTGGAGTCATGGGCAGGCGCAAGTCGGTCGGGAATCCGTCAATAACCCGGGACAAGGCATATTTGACTGGCCCGGGAGATGCATCGGAAAATAACGCCTTGTGCAGCGGATAGAGAATGTCGTTCAGCTCGCGGGCCTTGTCATAGTCCCCGGACTGGCAGGCGGCCTGAAACTCTGCACAAAGTTTGGGGGCAACATTGGCGGTGACGGAAATACATCCGCCGCCGCCTGAGGCGTTAAAGGCCAGAGACAATTCATCCACACCCGACAACAGACAGAATTTTTTCGGGCAGGCAAGCCGGTGATCGGTCACCCGGTCAATTTCACCGCTGGCATCCTTTATCGCCACAACCGACGGTAGCTTGGCGAGCGCGGCGACCGTTTCGGGCAGGATGTCCGTCACCGTCCGGGCCGGAACATTATACAGGACCAGCGGAAGGTCATTGCCTTTGGTCAGCGCTTCGAAATGCGCATAAATGCCCTCCTGGTTCGGACGGTTGTAATAAGGCGCCACAACCAGTCCCGCAGTCGCTCCGCATTTCCTCGAGAAATTCAGGTGCAGCATCGCGTTGGTTGTATCGTTCGATCCACAGCCGGCTATCACGGGAACACGCCCCGCGGCCTGCTCCACGCAAACTTCGATGACCCGGTGATGTTCGGCATTGGACAGAGTCGAGGATTCACCGGTGGTTCCGCAGGGAACCAGTCCGCTGCTCCCCTGCTCGATCTGCCAGTCTACCAGCGCCCGAAACTCCTCCTCCGCAAACGATCCGTCGCGAAAGGGAGTCACCAGAGCCGGAATTGAGCCGGAAAACATGGAATTACTCCTTTAAATTTGGCCTGGAAATTGCCACAGCTATCACAAGCTTAACAATGATATAGTTTACCGTTCAGCGCCTGATAAGGAGCCTAACCCCAAAATGTCCAGTATGGTATCAAGAATTCTTCTGTCGTCGCTGCTTTTGACACCCGCCACCTGCATGGCCGCGGAACAGACCGCTTGGCAAAGCAGCGGAGACCGGTCTCTTTCCGACCCGACCAATGGCAATGCCGTACTGGCCTTGCAAAGATGGCGGGTGCTCTCGCAATCGGACAATTATTCGTTCGAGGATTATGCGGGCTTTGTGATGACCTATCCCGACTGGCCGGATGGCGAGCGGATGAAACGCAATGCCGAACAGGCGATCAATATCGAAAGCTTCTCACCGCGGATGGCGCTGCAATATTTTGATCGCTTTGCGCCGGTCACCAATGGCGGGGCAGCCAAATATGCAGTTGCTCTTCTCGCCACGGGGCAACGCGAAAAAGCCAACACCCTGGCCCGTCAGGCCTGGCGCGGTGGGACCATGGCGGATGAAGATGAAGCCGCCCTGCTGAGCCGGTTCCGCTCCATCTTTTCACCAGCCGATCATGATGCCCGGATGAATGCGCTGCTTTGGGCCCGCGCTACCAAGGCCGCGACCCGGCAACTGGGTTTCGTTTCGTCTTCGATGCGCCCGGTATTTGCGGCCCGACTGGCCCAGCTGACTGAGTCCCCAGATGCCAATACCCGGGCCAGTGCAGTAGGCGCGCAGGCCCGCGATGATGCCGGCTTTCTCGCCGATCGCTCGCGTTATCTCCGCAACAAGGGGCAAAGCTTCGCGTCGCGTCAGCTGCTGGCTTCCCGCCCACCATTGCGGGTCAAGCCGGCCAAGGTGGAAACCTGGTATGAGTCGAACCTGATCAACGCGCGCGCTGCAGCCAATGACCGGCAATGGAAGCTGGCTTACGACATCGCCTCCAATGTCGATGACGCATGGACGGGCGCGGTGAATATTGCCGAACAGAACAGCCGGATCCGGGACAAATATTCCGACCTGGTCTGGCTGGCCGGAACGGTGGCGCTGGAGAAACAACGCCAGCCGCGCAAGGCGGTGGCGATGTTTGACCGCTATGCACGATCGTACAATTCTCCCAATATCCGTTCCAAGGGCTATTACTGGGCTGGACGGGCTGCTGCGGATGCGGGTCAGACCGACCAGGCGATCAGCTATTTCCAGAAAGCGGCGCAATTCCCCGCCTATTTCTATGGACAGCTGGCCCATGAACGACTGGGCCGTGCTTTGCCCGCGTTTGACCGGACCTATCAGGCGGAAATATCGCCTGAGGACCGCAAGGTATTCAATAACGAAACGCTGGTCCAGGCGGCGATTGCTTCGGCACGCACAGGACCGTGGCGCGAGCAGATCCGTTTCTATCGGGCACTCGCGTACAAGGCGGAAACTCCCAAGGACTATGCCCTGCTCAGCGACCTGTCCGTCCGCATTGGCCAGCGCGATCTTGGTGTCATCTCGGGGATCAGTGGTGTCGGCAATGGCGCCGGCGTAACTGACGCCACATTCTTTCCCACGCTGAAGGTGCCATTCGGCTATGAGAACAGCTGGACCAGTATCCATGCGATCACGCGGCAAGAGAGCCAGTTCGCCATCGGTGCGATCAGTCATGCCGGCGCCCGCGGCCTGATGCAGCTCATGCCGGGAACGGCCCGCGAACAATCCGGCAAGGCGGGCCTGCGCTACAACATGTCCGCACTCACCACGGACCCGCAATATAATATCCGGCTGGGCAGCGGTTATTTTGAACGCATGCTGTCCTATTATGGCGGATCCTGGCCACTGGCCGCCGCCGCTTACAATGCCGGACCGGGCAATGTGAACAAATGGCTGCGCCGCAACGGCGACCCGCGCATGGGCGGCATCGACTGGCTGATGTGGATCGAGAACATCCCGATCTCCGAAACCCGCAATTATGTCAAACGGGTGCTGGAAAATGCGGTGGTCTACGATACCAAGAATCCACGCGGCCCCCGGATGAAGAGCGACACACCACTGACGCGCTATATCGGGAAGAATTACAAGGGGTGACGGAGGAGTGAGTTTGTCCGCTAAATCCCGAAAGCGGACATTGGCACCCAACGAACTCAACGGGAAAATTGGTGGAACGAATAATCTCCTATGATAGACAAGAAAGATGGGCATTCTTCACAAATCCGCTGTTTCTCTTGGTTTCTACAATGATGACCTTGATCCTTCTCGCATCTCAGAAATCTTAGGTGCTGAACCGGATGTGGGTGTAAAAAAAGGCGATGTGTGGAAAACGGTTGGCGGTGTTGAAAAAGTTGCGATCACCGGTTCTTGGAGAATTGGTTCTGAACGCCGTTCACCCGGGGATGTTGATGGGCAAATACAAGATATCTTCGGGAAGCTTGAGAGTGATATCGGAGTGTGGCGGCAGTTATCTGAGTTGTACCAAGGAAGAGTATTTTGTGGACTGTTCTTGGCAAGCGGAAATGAAGGTATCCGACTACAACCAGAAACGGTTGCAGCCATTGGCGAAAGAAGCCTGCTTCTCGACTTTGACATTTATGGTGCGGAACTGCCAGACTGAGCGAGTGATTTTCTAAGGTCAGCTACATCCCGAAAGCGGACATTGGAAGACAAGAATAAGACGCCCCTCACTTTCAAATTCTGATAGAGAACGAAACTGGTCGATCAGTGAACAGGTGAGTAGATGAAATCCACAGTGGAAGTGCCGGTTGAAAATGTCCGAGACCTTTTCCAGCTAATGGAGAAGATGAATGACCTGTTTCATCAACCGAGAAACCTCAAAGACGGCAAACGAATTGCTAGATTTGCGGATGAAAATTATCCTTCAATACACAAGGCTTACTATGAAATCCTTTGGAACCTGCTTCCGGAAGAGGATCGGAAAACGATTGAAAACGCTTGAATTGAACAACTGAATCCAATGTCCGCTTTTGCGCCCGAAACGGACATCTGCATGTTGTCGGCAATATCCGGCAGGAGAGCCCTAGGCAATGTTGAAACCGGGCCAGCATGGCCGCAGCAAATTAGATGCTGACAACTACCATCGGGACGGGCACATTCGGCTTTCTTCGTCACGCAACCCGGAGTTTGGAATGTTTCGTCTTGTCTCTGCCAGTCTGGCGCTTTTCATCACAGGACTTTTCGGGACATTTGCGACTGAAGTCCGGGCGGATGCCGGCCGAGCTGCCAACGCCCCGGCACCCGACATCACCATCTACCATCTTGAGGGCCGTCGTTCCGAGCGGATTGTCTGGCTGATGGAGGAACTGGGCATGCCGTACAAGCTGGAATATGTGCGCGGTGACCTTGCCGCCTCCATGGCCAAGGTCCGCGCGCTCGGACATGAAATGCCGATGGTCCCTACGGTCGTGATCGATGAGCAGATTCTGGTGGAATCGGGAGCGATTATCGACCTGATCCTTGCCCGCTATGCGCCCGGCCGACTGACCCCGGCGCGCGACAGCGTCGATTATCCCGGGCATCTCATGTGGATGCACTATGCGGAAGGGTCCCTCGCCGCGCGCCTGTTCAGCGATTACCGGGCGTGGCGCACGCGGCCCCCGACGGTGCGGTCCCGGTTTGTCGATAGCGAAGCGGTGGTCCAGTTCTCGGAAAACCACCTGGCAAAACATTCCTGGTTTGGCGGATCGGAATTCTCGACAGCCGACATCATGATGCTGTTTCCGCTCAATGTCGCCACGGGCCTGAACCTCGTCGACAAGGAAAAGTTTCCCCACATTGCTGCCTGGAAAAAGAAGATCGAAAACAGGCCTGCCTACCAGCGCATGCTGGCCGCGGCCCGACCAGATGGCATGATCGGCAATCTGCCGCCGATCAAGCAACGGCCGCCGTCAGAACGCAAGTAGCAAAATCCGGATGTTATGCATGCCGCGCGACGCGTGACGCGTGACGATCAGTCGGGTTTGTATCCAAAAGCGTCTTCCGCCATTTTGACGAGTTCCGGATCCGCATCCGGCAGACCCTCCGGCAGAGCGGCCTCCAGCGTCTCGGCAACATGAGTCATCGCCTTGATCCGGGCGGATTTTTTGTCATTGCCGTCGATAACTGTCCACGGCGCCCAGCGCGTGTCGGTTTGTTTGAACATGTCCTCGATCGCTTCGACATAATCTTCGCGTCTGGCCCGATTGCGGAAGTCCTCTGCCGTGATTTTCCAGCGCTTGTAGGGCGTATCCAGTCGGCGGGCAAAGCGCTTGTCCTGTTCTTCCTGGGTCGTGTGGAAAAACAGTTTGATCAGGTTGGTGCCGCCATCAATCTGCTGCGCTTCGAACTCGTTGATTTCGTCATAGCCGCGTTTCCATTCGGCTTGGCTGCAAAATCCTTCCACCCGCTCGACCAGAACCCGGCCATACCAGCTGCGGTCAAACACGGCGATATTGCGGCTTCCCGGAAGGTTTTTCCAGAAACGCCAGAGAAAATGCCGGTCCTTTTCTTCGCTGGACGGCGCGCCAATCGGATAAACTTCGAAGTAACGGGGATCCCATTCGGCGGTCATGCGCCGAATGCACCCGCCCTTGCCGGCCGCGTCCCAGCCCTCGAATACCAAAATAGTGCGATTGCCGTAGATGATATGCTTGAAATGGACGTCCGCCAGCCGTTCCTGCACGTCTTTCAGCGCATCGCCATAGTCCCCGTCGAATTTCTCGCCAGCTTCAAAGTCGGAAAGCTTGATGGTCATGGCGTCGGTCTAGCCCAGAAAAGCGTCAGAAGCCAACCGGTTAACCGTGATTTTGGAGGATAAGACCGGCAATGGTCGCCGGCTCCTGCATTGGCATAAAATGTGTGAGATTATCGATATAAATATCTGTTCCCAATACAAAAAACTCCGCGAGACCCGGCGGTGTCGGAGAGGAAGCGAAGTCAAAACCGCCTTTTTGCTCAATCTGCGGGGCGCGCAAAATGGTGACCGGCTGCGAGATATTTTCCATCAGGGGCCAGGGGTCGACAGTTGCGCTGGTCGCATAGACCGAAGCCTCGGACTGCGGCGGACAGGCGAGCTCAAAAGTGCCGTTTCCAGCGGGGAGCAGGCCATGTTCGCAATAGTCTCTGAGCACAACGGGATCCCAAAGCCGATAGGGATGCCGGTCGCAAAATCGCTCGAACATCTCATCCGGTCCGGCCCAGCTGTTCCGCCGTTTTGCCACCATATGATTGGTCGCACTGTAATCAGGCGGGTCGAGATAGGTCTCGCGTTCCATGATCACCGGGTCGACAAGAACCAGGCGTCCAATCTGTCCAGTCAGCTGCGCCGCCACCTGGACCAGACAATGCCCGCCCATGCTGTGTCCCACACCGATATCAAACGGAATGTCCAGCGACTTCAGAAGCTGCGCCGTGGCATCAGCGATCATGTGCCAGTCCGTGATCTCCGGCCTGGCACTACGTCCATGGCCCAGCTGATCCACTGCAATGACACGGGTATCGGGAGGAAACGCAGCAACCACCTGATCCCAGCACCGCGCATGAAATCCGGTTGCGTGCAACAGCAGCACAGATGGCCCGATGCCCGCCCTGCCCCATTCAAAATAGCAGATATCGCCATGGGAAGAGGAGAAGACATGCTGTTCGGGTTGCGTCATATGCAGCGTTCCGCAATTAGTGGTCCGGTCGATGGGCAAAGGCGATAATCGGCAATTGCCCGGCCTGCCACTAGCGGAATAAAGACTAGCCTTCCTTTGGCGGCTCAACGACCCGGATATGCAATTCGCGCAGCTGCCTGGGCGACACGCCGCTGGGTGCACTCATCATCAGGTCTTCGGCCTTCTGGTTCATCGGAAAAGCCACCACTTCCCGAATATTCGGTTCGTCTGCGAGCAGCATGACGATCCGGTCTACACCTGGTGCAGAACCACCATGCGGCGGAGCGCCGTATTTCAGCGCATTGATCATGCCCGAAAATTCGCTGTCGACCTGATCTTTTGTATATCCGGCGATTTCAAAAGCCTTGTACATGATATCTGGCCGATGGTTCCGGATCGCGCCAGAGGACAGCTCCACACCGTTGCAGACAATGTCATATTGCCAGGCGAGAATATCGAGCGGATCCTTCGTTTCGAGCGCCTCCATTTCGCCCTGCGGCATGGAGAAGGGGTTGTGCGAGAAATCAACTTTCTTCAGTTCCTCGTCATATTCGAACATCGGGAAATCGACGATCCAGCAAAACCTGAATTCATCATCCTTGATCAGATCCAGCTTTTCTGCGGCCCGGGTCCGAGCCACACCAGCCAGCCGGGCGGCTTCCGCTTCCTTGCCGGCCGCAAAGAAGACGCCGTCATCAGGACCACATCCGAGATCGGCCAGCAGCTTCGCGGTTCCTTCTTCCCCATGGTTTTTGGCGATCGGGCCACCGGCGGCACCGTCTTTCATGTTGATATAACCCAGCCCGGCAAATCCCTCGCCGCGGGCCCAGTTGTTCATGTCGTCAAAAAACTTCCGGCTATTCTTGCCGGCTTCCGGCGCGACAAAGGCGCGAACCGTGCCGCCGCTCGCGGTGATTTTGTCAAACAGGCCAAAGCCGGACCCCTTGAAATGGTCGCTGACGTCCCGGATGATAATCGGGTTCCGGAGATCCGGCTTGTCCGACCCATATTTCAGCATCGCTTCCTTGTAAGGAATACGCGGGAATTCCCCTGCCGGCGTTACCGAACGACCGTTGGCAAATTCCTCAAACACCCCTGCGAGGACCGGTTCCAGAGCAGCGAAAACGTCATCTTGCGTGACAAAACTCATCTCGAGATCGAGCTGATAAAACTCCCCGGGAGACCGGTCTGCACGCGCATCTTCATCGCGGAAACAGGGCGCGATCTGGAAATAGCGGTCAAATCCCGCCACCATCAACATCTGCTTGAACATCTGCGGCGCCTGCGGAAGTGCGTAGAACTTGCCCGGGTGAACCCGGCTGGGCACCAGATAGTCGCGCGCGCCCTCGGGAGAAGAAGCGGTCAGAATTGGTGTCTGGAACTCGGTAAATCCCTGGTCGACCATCCGGCGGCGAATGCTGGCGATAACTTCGGACCGCAGCATCATGTTGGCGTGAACTTTCTCGCGCCGCAGGTCGAGGAAGCGGTAACGCAACCGAATATCTTCCGGATATTCCTGATCCCCGAATACCGGCATCGGCAGTTCTTCCGCCGGTCCCTGCATGAAAACGGTTTCCGCGACGACTTCCACTTCGCCGGTGGGCAAGTTGGCATTCACCGTCTCGTCATCGCGCGCCACCGTCTTGCCGGTCACCGTTACCACCGACTCAATGCGGGCACTGTCGAGCAACTTGAAGGCTTCGCTGCCGGTCTCGCTGACAATCTGGGTCAGGCCGAAATGATCGCGCAAATCCACAAAGAGCAAATTGCCGTGATCGCGCTTCCGGTGAATCCAGCCAGAGAGACGAACCTCGGTGCCAACATCGGAGGAGCGAAGCTGCGAACAGTTGTGGGTGCGGTAAGCGTGCATGATGGGCCTTCATAAATGGATTGTTGCCAAAGGCAGACTGTGGTGCGCCTAACACAGTGAAAGGCGGCTTTTGTCAAGGTTGAACTCCGCTGTGCAGAAACATTTGCGGGCTGCGCCGGACTCTGTATAGCAATTGCCATGAAAATACATCCTTTGCTGACCGACAATCAGGACATTGCCGACCTTTGCGCACGTTTTTCCAAAGCTGACTTTGTCGCTGTCGACACCGAGTTCATGCGGGAGAATACCTATTGGCCGATTTTGTGTCTGATTCAGATCTCGGACGGCAAAGAAGCAGCAGCGATTGATCCACTGGCCAAGGATGTTGATCTGCAGCCCCTGCTCGACCTGCTGGTCGACAATGAAGATGTGCTGAAGATCTTTCATGCCGGCGGACAGGACGTGGAAATCATCCACAACATGACGGGCAAGACCCCGCACCCGATATTCGATACCCAGATCGCGGCAATGGCGCTCGGCCCCAGTGAACAGATTGGATATGCCAATCTCGTTGACAGCTGGCTGGGTGTTACCCTCGACAAGGGTGCCCGGTTCACCGACTGGTCGCGGAGACCACTGAACGAACGGCAGATCAAATATGCGATCGGTGACGTCACGCATTTGTCCGAAATATTTCCGATGATGCTCGAGAAGCTCAGGGAATCGGGTCGCGGCATGTGGATCAACGCTGAAATGGAACGTCTGGCGGACCCGGAAAACTACATCAATGATCCGGATCTGGCATGGCGCCGGGTCAAATTCCAGGGCCGCAACCTGGAAGCGCTTGGACGGCTCAAGGCGCTGGCTGCCTGGCGGGAAGAAGAAGCACAGGCAAAGGATTTGCCGCGAGGCCGCATCATGCGAGATGAGACGCTTGCAGATATTGCCGGGCACCCGCCCAAGGACCAGTCAAAGCTTGGTCAGGTCCGCGGCCTTTCAAATGGCTGGAAAAACAATGACATTGGGGAGCGCCTGATGGAAGTTCTCCAGAATGCCGATCCCCTTCCCCGTGAAGAAATGCCAGTGCGCAATGGCCGCCGACCAAAATTTGGCAAGGAAAACGCCCTCGTTGCCGATCTGTTGAAATTGCTGCTGAAAATTCGTTCCGCAGAAATGAACGTCGCTTCCAAATTGCTTGCCCGCGCCGATGATCTGGAACGGATCGTCAGCGGAGACCGGGAAGACGTGCCCTTGCTCGAAGGGTGGCGCTATGAAGAATTTGGCCGCGATGCCCTCGACCTGATCGAAGGACGAATGAGCTTCACCGTCAAGGACGGTCGGCTGAAGATGACACATCAGCCCGAGGAAGACTCACAGGCAGAAGCGTCTGAAGGCTGAAACGCGGCGCGAGCCTGAGACCATGGGTCCGCCCCGGGTCTCTCGGATCCGGTTCAGTCCGGAACCAGAACACAGGCCGCTTCCAGCTTCAGCATATGAGCGAGCTGTTCATGCCGCTTCGCCACGGCTTCACCATAAAGGTCGCGCAGGCTTTCTGCCATTACCAGTTCCAGCCGTTCGCCAGATTTGCGTAACCTCGTCTGCTCCAGCGGTTTGCGGGTACCGCCGCTGAGTCTCTGGGCCAGTCGCATCGCAAGCCCCCAGCAAATCGCCCGTTCCGTAGCCGCATCATCCAGGAGTTTACCACCGCCAGGGAACACATTCGCGCCGCCACCAAAACTGGTGAAAAGCGTTTGGCCCAGCATTTCCCGCTCGGGTCCGTTGATACCGACCCAGTTGCCGTGGAGCCCCATCACCAGACCCCGCTCGGCGCGGAAGTTCGGATTTGCCCGCCAGGCCACATCACCCAGATTGCAGGCGGCCTGTCGAATGCGCTGCCATTCCGGGGAATCGCCGGTAAAAATCTCCGCGAGCCATTTCCCGAGCAGCTTGCTGTTGGCGGGAAAACGAGCCTGAGCCGCACCGGACTCCTCGGTCGCGAGAAGTAACGGATCCCGCTTGCTTTCCTGCGGACTGATGCGGCTGTACAACATGCCTTCGCGGACGCCGTAGGCCGACACAATCAGCCGGCTGCTGTCGAGATGGCGAACGATGAATGACAATAGCCAGGCCGCATCATCAAGCGTGGGAATCCGGGATGTCGAAAGTCCCGGTACTGCCTTCAGCTTTGCCTTGTCCAGCCGGGCCAGCCGGCTGACAAGCCGTCGCGCTCTGCGCGGTTCCATTTCATAATGGTGGATCACCGGAAGCGGGTAGCCGCTGTCGTGCATATCAAGCCTTGCCAGTGATCGCCATGAGCCACCGACCAGATAGAACGGGAGTCGCTCCGAGTCTTTCGGCCAACCGGTTTTCTTCAACATCTTGCGCACTTGCCGCTTGAGCTTGTCCTTTCCCTTTACGCGCAACTCGGCGATCCGCAACACGCCTAACGGAAAGGAATAACGGTCCGTCACCTGCCCATTCTCGATCCGCGCCAGCTCGAGACTGCCTCCCCCGAGATCACCCACGATTCCGTTCGCACCGGGAATGGCAGAGATCACGCCAAGACCGGCCAGGTCGGCTTCCTCCTCGCCTTGCAAAATTTGTGTCTGAATCCCGATTTTTTCCGCAGCAGCAAGAAAATCCGCACCATTGCTTGCATCTCGAACCGCTGCGGTGGCGAAACTCTCGACATTATCGACATCCATCTCGATACAAAGATGATGGAACCGCTGGAGGGCACCAACACCCAGCTCAAATGATTCAGGTGAAATCGCCCCGGTCGTAGCCAGATCCTTGCCCAGGCCAGCCATGGCTTTTTCGTTGAAAAGGATCGCCGGCACCCGCGCCGGCCCCTGATAGACAACAAGCCGGATTGAATTCGAACCAATATCGATGATAGCCGTCCGCTCGTTCCGTCGCGACGCCTTTTTCTTTCTGGTTATCTGCAATCCCCCGAGCTGCATGATCTGGCATTCAGCTGCGGTTCTTGCGACGGCGCAGCGAGAGCCGCGGAACCGCATTGCTCTTCTTGAGCGCTTTGCCGCGACCGGACAGTGACGGATTGGTCATGAAATAGCGATGGAGGTTGAAAGGCTTGGAAGACGGACTGACACGCTCATAGCTGCCATCCGGGTTGAGCTCCCAGCTTTGTTCGTCATCAATAAGATTGGCCACCATGACCTGGTCCAGGATCTGGTCATGCACGGTTTCATTGGTGATCGGGATCATGTACTCGACCCGGCGATCCAGATTGCGCGGCATCCAGTCAGCGGAACTGATATAGAGTTTGGCCCGGTCATTGGGCAGCTCCTTGCCATTGCCAAATGCCCAGATCCGGCTGTGCTCAAGGAAGCGACCGACCACCGACTTGACCCGGATATGATCAGACATGCCCGGCACGCCGGGGCGCAGACAGCAGATACCTCTGATCACCAGGTCGATTTCCACACCGGCATTGCTTGCCGCATAAAGCTTTTCGATCAAGGCCGGATCGACGAGGCTGTTCATTTTTGCCCAGATCATGCCGGGCTTGCCCTCCCGTTCGTTTGCAATCTCGCGATCGATCAGGGTCATGAGATCATCCCGCAAGTAGCGCGGGGACATCGAAATCAGTTCCAGCTTCTCCGGTTCAACATAGCCGGTAATATAGTTGAACAGCTGCGCGGCATCCCGGGCGGCTTTGGGATCGGCTGTAAAAAAGCTCAAGTCCGTGTAAATCTTTGCGGTCACCGGATGATAGTTTCCGGTGCCAAAATGGCAGTAGGTCCGATATCCGTCCTGCTCCTTGCGGACGACCATCGAAATTTTCGCATGAGTTTTCCACTCGATAAATCCGTAGACCACCTGCACGCCAGCCCGCTCGAGCTGACTGGCCCATTTGAGATTCTGTTCCTCGTCAAACCGCGCCTTCAATTCGACGACCGCGGTTACCGATTTTCCAGCCTCCGCGGCGTCGATCAGCGCACGGATGACGGCGGATTGCTTGCCGGCGCGGTAGAGCGTCTGCTTGATCGCAACCACATCGGGATCGGCAGCCGCCTGCCGCAAAAACTCGATCACCACTTCGAACGATTCATAGGGATGATGGACCAGAATGTCCTTGTCCCGAATGGCCGCAAAACAGTCTCCGCCATGTTCGCGGATTCGTTCCGGGAAACGCGGGCTATAAGGGGAAAACTTGAGATCCGGGCGGTCTTCCTCAACCAGTAAGTCAAGATCGCTCAACCCGACAAAACCCTGGATCCGGCTTTCAATGCCGCCGTCGCTGACGAGACTTTCCCGAAGAAGCGTAATCACAGAATCCGAAAGTCCCGGACCCAGTTCAAGCCGAATGACATCGCCGCGACGGCGCCGCTTGATCGCGCTGCGGAAATAGCGGACGAGATCCTCTGCTTCTTCTTCCACCTCGATATCGCTGTCGCGGATGATTCGAAACAGGCCGCTATTGGCCACCTCATATCCGGGAAACAGAAGTTTGGAGTAATGCTGGATGACTGATTCCACGGAGACATAGACCGCGTTTTCGCTGGGCATCCGAATAAACCGCGGCAAACCGGACGGGATCATGACCAGTTCGCGTATGCCCTGTTTGTCCGACCGGCGCACCAGATCAAAGACCAGACTGAGCCCCTTGTTCGAAATGAAGGGAAACGGATGCGCCGGATCAAGCGCCTGTGGGGTCAGCACCGGAAATATCTGATCAAGAAAATGCTGCTCGAGCCATTTTTTGTCGGTTTCGTCGAGATCCGCGATCGGTGCAACGGTGATGTCCTCCGAACGCAAAGTCCCCTGCAGTTGCTCCCAGACCGCCTGCTGGTTGTGGAGGATTCGATCAGCCCGTTCTGCAATGGCTGCAAGCTGCTGTGATGCGGTCAGTCCGTCGGCTGATCTCTCTTCGATATTCTGCCGATACTGTCCGACCAGACCGGCAAAACGGACCATGAAAAACTCGTCGAGATTATTGCCGGAAATGGATAAAAACCGCACACGTTCCAAAAGTGGGTGAGAGGTATTCTGGGCTTCCTCAATAACCCGCTCGTTAAAACCCAGCCAGCTCAACTCGCGATTGAAATAGCGCGCCGCCGTTTCTTCCGGTGCGACATCGGCAGAATCTGTTGCCAGATCATCGTCGTTCGCTTTGCTTGAGCCGATATTGTCCATCATTTATCCGCCAGGTTTTCCGTTCCAATAGCATGTCCCTCATCCTGGTACGAACGCAACGCTTCCTGGGCGATATTCCGGGTCACTGGTTTTTTCCGTTCGATGGCCAATCTGTCCATCCTTTGCGCCAATATCTGAACATCCTGATAACTGCGCTCCATTCGTCGCACCAGCCAGGACAGGGCTTCTTCGGAAATCGTGGTTCCGCGCATCGCAAAATATTTCTGAAACAGTCCGGTCAGCAGCGCTTCGTCGGGCGCACCAATTTCGATCAACTGGGAGGCAGCAAGCCGGGACTGCAGGTCCGGCAACAGAACGCTCCAGTCGGCAACCGGCCGGGAAGCGAGGATCAGAAGCGGTTTCCGCTCCGTCTGAGCCTTGTTCCAGAGGTGAAAAAGGTCTTCTTCCCGGAAGCCCTTTTCAGCTTCAAAACACAGGCCATCCGTTTCGCGAAGAAACTGGCTGGCCATGGCTGTCTTGCCTGATGCAGCCGGCCCCACCAGAATTGCTGTTCCATTCGGCCAGTGTTGCCAGTTATTCAGGTGATGATCCGCTTCCGAATTTGCTGAAGTGACGATGTAACTGTCACTGGCACCTGCCGGTCGTGTATCCAGAGGAAGTGCGATTTGGTTCACTTGCTCTACTCGTTCCCCCCGCGACTGATCCGGAGCGCTCCGGATCCCTGTTGCACTTGCCAGCCTCTCGAACGCAGTGCCGCCGCAAGGGTGGAAATATCTCCGGAATATGTCACTCGCATGACCGATACACCTCCGAGTGCAAGGCTGGAGGTAGCCGCCGAGGATACGCCGGGCACTGAGCGAACCGAAGACTCCCCTCTGCCAACCGCCCCCACATCGGGAGTGTCAAACTGCACCGAAACGGTGATGGCAGCTCCCGTTGATGGAGCAGTTGTCGCGTCGCCGCTTTCCACAGCCTCAGCACCAGAATCTCCGGCACCGTCAGTTCTATCAATACGATTTTCCGTATTTTCAGCCGCCAATTCTGCTTCCAGTGCTGCTTCCAGTGCATCCAGATCAAACGGATCGTCGATGATCAGCGATTTGTCGGTTTTCAGGATCCCGCGAGACAGCGCACTGGCATAGATTGTGTCGATTCTGGCAATGGCGGTATCCATCATATCAGCAATACCTTCACTGCTGGTGGCATTCAGGGTGAAGCTCTCGATGAAGCGATTATCCGGCCCGTATCGCGCTGTAAAACGTCCGCTCACCGGTCCGCCCGGATATTCATATTCCAGCCGAGCTATCGGGATGATAACATCCGCCGCTCCGAACTGATCGAGAATATTGCGCCACCACACCCGGTTGCGCCGTTCCGCCTGTCCGGCGGTGAGCACGAGCGATTCGCTGTCGGATCCGAAAGGCCGTACGTAATCTATGGCGCTGTCCCCGGGCCGAAAGCGGGCCCAGGCCTTCTGCCACTCCGTACGATTCTCGAAAACCTGAGGGGACCCTCCGCTCCACATGATGGGCAGAACCAGTAGGGGCGGTGATCTGAGTTTCCGGCCGCTTACCCCGAGGATCTGTCCCGCCCGGGCGCGATCAAACATGACACCCAGAGTCGCAATATACCGGCGGGGACCGATCTGTTCTTCTTCAACAATAATGGCGGACACGATATTGTTCAGGGCGCTGTCGGAAAGACCGGAGGTGTCACTGCCCTGCGTTCTTTTGTAAAGCTGCTTCCAGGCCTTGCGTTGTGCTTCTTCCCAGCCCTTTTGACGGGCTTCAAAAGCGTTTTTGCCGCGGACGTCCACTTCAACCCCGAGCACTTCGAAATCACCGGTACTCGCAAGCGGCGCGACACCCCGTTCGGTCCCTTCAAGCTGGGCATAGACAATGCCGGTGGTGGCAAGCGCAACCAACGCAAACAGGGCGGCAATTTTGAACCTCAGGTCAGTCAAAAATTTCATTTCGGTCCTTTTGACGATTATGACGTGGAAATCCAGCCGCGAGTTGTCTAATCGCCTATTGCATGAGTGACAAACAAAACATGCCTGCGAAAGAGCAACGAAACGAGTCCGAGCCTTATACCTATGCGAAGGCCGGTGTCTCAATTGCGGCAGGCAATGCCCTGGTCAAGGCTATTGCCCCGCTAGCGAAAGCCACGGCCCGGCCAGGAGCCAATGCAGAACTGGGGGGATTTGGCGGCTTTTTCGATCTGAAAGCTGCTGGCTATGACGATCCCTTGCTGGTCGCGGCCAATGACGGTGTCGGGACCAAGCTGAAACTGGCCATTGATTATGATCGGCATGATACGGTCGGAATCGACCTTGTTGCAATGTGCGTGAACGACCTGATTGTTCAGGGTGCAGAGCCATTGTTTTTCCTCGACTATTTCGCCACCGGCAGGCTTGAGAACGGTGTCGCGGAACGGGTTGTTGCCGGGATAGCCGAAGGCTGCCGGATGTCCGGATGTGCGCTAATCGGTGGCGAGACCGCAGAGATGCCGGGCATGTATGCGGACGGGGACTATGATCTCGCCGGATTTTGCGTCGGTGCAGTGGAACGCGAAAAGGCGGTTACCGGTGCGCAGCTGGAAGAAGGAGACATCCTGCTCGGGTTAAGTTCGTCCGGAGTGCATTCCAACGGATTTTCTCTGGTTCGACGACTGGCGGAAGACAAGGGCTGGAAACTAGATCGCCCTGCCCTGTTTGATCCCGAAGTGCTTTTGATCGAAGCCCTGATTGCGCCAACACGCATTTATGTCAGCTCATTGTTGCCGCTGATGCAATCGGGACAAATCAAGGCACTGGCACATATTACTGGCGGCGGACTGCTGGAAAACATCCCCCGGGTACTGCCCGACAACCTGCATGCCCATGTCGATGCGGGCCGCTGGGATCAGCCTCGACTGATGGCCTTTCTGCAGGCGCAAGGGAATATTGAACCCGAAGAAATGGCGCGGACTTTTAATTGCGGGATTGGGATGATTGTGGCCGTCGCTGCGGATGAAGCGGACAGAGTCTCGGCCGCGCTCCAAGCCGCCGGCGAAACCGTATTTCAGGTTGGTGATGTTCGCCAGGGCAAAAAAGGGTGTACGGTTTTCGGCAATTCTGACACCTGGTCTGCAATGCAGGACTGGTCGGCCACGCATCATGGCTGACAAGGCCCGAATCGCCATCCTGATTTCGGGACGCGGGTCGAACATGGCAGCACTGCTCTATGCGGCCAAAGACCCGAACTGCCCCTATGAAGTTGTTTTGGTCGGCTCCAATGTCCCGGACGCCGAAGGGTTGAAGCTGGCGGCAGCAGAAGGAATTGCGACATTAGCCCATTCCCACAAAGGCTTGTCACGCGAAGCGCATGACGACATCATGCACCAGGCCATTTCGGAATCGGGGGCAGAATATGTTGTCCTGGCAGGTTACATGCGCATTCTGTCCGATGGATTCGTGGGCAAATGGCCGGGGCGCATGCTCAACATCCATCCCAGTTTACTGCCAAAATACAAGGGTCTGGACACCTACCAGAGAGCGCTGGATGCAGGCGATGACAGGGCCGGATGCAGCGTGCATCTGGTAACACCTGAGCTCGATGACGGACCGGTGCTGGGACAAACCGAAGTTGCTATTGTCGCAGGCGATAATGCCGACAGTCTCGCCGAACGGATTTTGATTGCCGAGCACCAGCTTTATCCGTCCATTCTGTCCAGTTATGTAACGCTTGAAGCGGATCCCGAATGGATCCTGGGGCAAGTGCGGGAACGGGCGCTGGCACTTGAGGAAACGCACGAGCGCGCAAGCTTCGGTTCTCCTGGCTGGCGGGTCGGGAGCGAGAAAACAGGCAAATATTTCGCCTATTTCACCCAGCGACTACATGGCGAAGCGAGCGTCGGGTTGCTGGTCAAAACGACAGGCCCTGATGAACAGTCGGCACTCCTCGAAGCCGACCCGGAACTTTACTATCTGCCAAAATTTTATGGCAAATCCGGATGGATCGCCATCCGTCTGGACACCGGCAAAACGGATTGGGATCATATCGGCGACTGGTTGGCCAAAAGCTGGCGTATCGTCGCACCAAAACGGCTAGTGAAGCTGGCGGATGTCGCAGACCAATTTTAGGTAAAACATCGCGGAACAGAGTCCTATCTGAACGACAAGAGGAGGGAGGAGATGTCGTCCGAAAGTGGATCTTTGGGAGGTGACCCTGCCCGCGATGCTGACTATGTAATGCACCTCAAGGTCACATTTATCGATACGTCACTAAGGACGTAACAATTTTGCGGCTACATTCCCGCTTCGACAGCCAGCCTTACCATATCCGCGGCGCTTGGTGCTTCCAGCCGTTTCATCAGTATCGCACGATGCATTTTTACCGTTCGTTCGCTCAAATCCAGTTCATGAGCTATCTGCTTGTTCAGAAAGCCCTTCGCGATGAATTCAAGCACTTCCCGCTGCCGCTTGGACAGGTCTTTCACTATCTCAGTCGCGCGCATTCTGCGGGCTTTGGCCAGACTGGGGCCTTCACTGTCGATTTCCACCTGCGAGCCGAGAAAATATTCGAGCTCGCCATCATTATCGAACATCGGGGCAACAAGCACCGCATTCTGGAAGGGTGTCCCGTCCTGTTTGTAGTTGAGAATCTCCACCAGAACGGACTTGCGTTCGCGCACACCGCGCCGGATCTCCTCGGACAACCACGGTTCGGTCGCAGGACCCGCAAGAAAACGGCAGTTTCTTCCAATAATGAAGTCCCGATCATAACCGGTCAGCTCTGAAAATGCGTCATTCGATGCAATAATCGGATTGTCAGGCAATCTGGGATTGCTGATTACCGACGCAATCGGGCTGTTGTCGATCAGCGCCTGAACCGACTTTCGGGGCGCAGCCACCTCTGCAGCAACCGATTTGCCATCGGTACCTTTTACTCGTCCCTCACGATCCATGTCGGTAAACCTAGTCCATCAGGATAGCGGATAGCAAGCATCAAGGCGCAGAAATTGCCGTTTTCTGTGCTGTTCATGGTACCAAACTTAACTTGTCAGGGTACGACACCCTCAACCACAGATTTGGCATTGTCCACACGAATTGCCGCGCCATTGATAAATTTGGATTCATCCGAAGCGAGAAACAGAACAGTATGGGCGATGTCATCCGGCTCGCCCAAAGCGCTGGGCGCCGGTCCTTCGCTCGCCGGCCGCAAATCGTCGCGGTCCATGACCTTGGGGCCAATCTCTTCGACCATCGGAGTCAGGATGCCCGCCGGGTGAACGCTGTTGCAGCGAATATCATACTGGTTGTTGGCGCAGTGCACCGCAACGCTTCTGGTCAGGCTTTCCACTGCGCCTTTGGCAGCAGCATATGCCACCACAATCGGTTCTCCTTGCACAGATGCGATCGAACACATGTTCACGATCGAACCGCCTCCGGACGCTTTCATGGCCGGAACAGCGTATTTGCAACCATAGAATGTACCGTCAGCACTGACCTCCATGACGAATTTATATTCTTCCGCAGTCTGGGTTTCGATCGTTCCTGGCTCGACGACCCCGGCATTGTTCACCAGCACATCCAGCTTGCCGTGACGGGACACGACATCAGCAATCAGGTCTTCCCACTGACGCTCATCCCTGACATCCTGGACATGGAACTCAGCTGCCTGACCGATTTCACCAGCGACGCGCTGGCCATTTGCTTCATCCATATCCGTCATTATGACGGTTGCGCCTTCCCTTGCGAACATTCGGGCATCAGCTTCACCCAATCCCTTTGCCGCGCCTGTTATTATTGCCACTTTGCCTTCCAGCCTGCCCATGTCAAACCTCCCTTTGTGGAGAACAGTCCTAGATTGGCCTTAGCCAATTGGGCACTGATAAAATGAGAGAGATGCACTTATGGACATCACTGAGAAGCTTTGGGCGAGGGAAGAAATCCGGGATATTTTATACCGTTATTGCAAAGGCATAGATCGCAAGGACTGGGTGTTGGTCAGATCCTGTTTCGCTGATGATCATGTACATAATCATGGGGATTATAGCGGACCTCCAGATGAGTTTATCGGTTTTGCGAGCGAGGTTTTGAAACAGGTCCCGGCCACACATCATTCCATTGCCAACGTGCATATTGAACTGTCCGACGATGGGATGAAGGCTTCAACGGAAGCAAATTTTGTCGCATATCACTATGTCGAAGCCGGAGCGGTGGATTTTGCGCCAGTGCCAACCGGAGGCAAGGCAACGGACTGGATCGTCGCCGGACGCTATTGCGACAAACTGGAAAAACGGGATGGAAAATGGATCATCGTCCGCCGGGACGCTTTCCATGACTGGGAAAGATATGACGAAGCCAACGGGCCGTCCGTGTCCTGAGGCCAATAAAAAACTCGCCCGAAATCAATCGGGCGAGCTTTGAAATTCGTTACCGGATTATCCGACGATTTCATCTTCCGTGAAGAAATGCGCGATTTCGATCTCGGCATTTTCATCGCTGTCCGACCCGTGTACGCTATTCGCTTCAATGCTTTCTGCGAATTCTGCACGGATAGTGCCGGGAGCGGCTTCGGCCGGGTTTGTCGCGCCCATGATATCCCGATTGCGCTGCATGGCATTTTCGCCCTCGAGCACCTGGACAACACAAGGACCGCTGGTCATGAAATCCACCAGCTCGCCAAAGAAAGGCCGCTCTTTGTGAACCGCGTAAAACCCTTCCGCCTGTTCTCTGGTCATGTGGATCCGCTTGCTGGCAATGACGCGCAGACCGGCATCTTCCAGCTTCTTGGTCACGGCGCCAGTCAGGTTGCGGCGAGTGGCATCAGGTTTGATGATCGAAAATGTCCGGTTACCGGCCATGATAATGCTCCATATCTGTCTGAAGTGGTAAAGTTGCGCAGCCCCTAGCCGCTGCGGAACCGCATGGCAAGAACTGTATCCCGGTCAGTATTTGAGGACAGAACTCAGTTTTTGCTGCCGGCAAAAAGGGTAACCATCACCTTGCCTTCCCCGTCTTTGGTCGCGGAAATGTTGACGCCCTCGCCATCGCCCCGTTCGCCGCCAATCATCTGCATGTCCCCGGCCTTCACCTCGGTAGCGATCTTGATGTCCTTTGCTTCCATTTCCTTGCGGTAGAAATCAATCACATCTTCCTGACTGTCGCTCGTGGAAAAGACCACCATCGCACCAGAACCACCGTCAGCCATTCCCGTCATACTGCTTTCGACATTGGCTCCAGGGTAGAGCTTGATGCCCATCGGCAGGTCCTGAAGTGCCTTGGATCCGCTGGCGATTCGGACTTCACCGTCCGCCGACTTGATCACCGTCTCGGTGGATTCTTCATCGCCCGTTACCGAGTAGCTGCCTTCTCCACCCTCACCGTCATCAAACGTTCCGGAGGCTATCTCGTCGTTGCCGCCACAGGCGGTTGCGATCAGCAATGCTGGAAGAATCAAAAATCTGTTCATGGGAAAGGCTCCATCAATAAAGACCGCGACCTGAGAGAAAAACTAGAAGCATTCGCACTTCAGCGCAAATACTGATTTGTCACGGGCCTTCTAACCAGCGACCATTGTCCTGTTTCCAGTATCGCGGCGTGACATTTTCCCTGGCAGACAAAGCACGCCAGGCATCCCGGGCCGCAGAAATTTCCTGACCGGAAAACAGATAGAAAGTCCTGTCGAACTGCAATGCTTCATCTCGCCAGATGCCATCCGCAAGTAGCACAAACTTCGCACCGTTGCCGGGTCGGCAATCTGATGAGACCAAGATCGGCTGGTTCTTTTCAGCCTCGCAACCGGAAAAGTTGTGCGCCAAGAAACTGCCTGGTCCAGCATCCCAGAGTGCAGCGGACAACTGTTGGACCTGTTCGTCATTGGCTGAGACCAGCAGCAGCCGTTGCCCTCCTCCCAGCGTTTTTTCGGCCAGCACCGGAACGAGTTTTTCCACCGGGTCACGGGTCAAGTGATAGAAATCAACCTGTCTGGCCACCGCGTCCCATCCTTCCCGATCGCTATTATTCGAAATTGTCCGCTACAAACTGATCCAGCAACCGCACGCCAAAGCCGGTCGCACCTTTGTCCCATACTGGCCCTGGCTTGTCCGCCCATACCATGCCGGCAATGTCGAGATGGGCCCATTTCACTCCATCCTTGATGAAACGTTGCAGAAATTGCGCCGCGGTTATGGAACCGGCACCCTTGCCGCCCACATTTTTCATGTCGGCAATCGGCGAGTTGATCTGTTTGTCATAGGCACTGGTCAGCGGAAAACGCCACAGCGGGTCCCCGGCTGTCTTGCCGGCTGCAAGCAGGTTTTCCGACAGGCCATCATCATTGCTGAAACAGCCCGCGTGCTCATTTCCAAGTGATATGATGATCGCACCGGTCAAAGTGGCAAGATTCACAACGACTTCTGGCTCAAAAGTCTCCTGCGTCCAGTGCAGGGCATCGCATAAAACGAGGCGACCTTCGGCATCGGTGTTGATAACTTCAATGGTTTGCCCACTCATGCTGGTGACCACGTCGCCCGGTCGCTGGGCATTGCCATCGGGCATGTTCTCAACAAGCCCGCATACGCCAACCACATGTGCCTTGGCTTTACGACCGGCCAGAGCTTTCATGGTTCCAGCCACTGCGCCAGCACCACCCATGTCCCATTTCATGTCCTCCATACCGGCCGGCGGCTTCAGAGATATACCACCTGTATCAAAGGTTACACCTTTGCCCACAAGCGCCAGTGGTTTTTTCTGTGCGCCATCGGTTCCGTCCCAGCGCATTGCGAGCATACGGGGTGGCCGGACAGACCCCTGAGAGACGCCAAGCAAAGCACCCATTCCCAGTTTTTCCATTTCTTGCTGGCCGAGAACGGATATCTCCACGCCAAGGTCGGCGAGTTCCTGGCACCGCGCGACGAAACTCACCGGATAAATGACATTGGCAGGTTCCGACACAAGTTCCCGGGTCAACCCGACTCCGTCGGCTACTGCGGACAAATCTTGCCACGATTTTGCCGAACCAAGATCATTGTCAAGCACGGTGACTTGCGTCAGTGTCGGCTTCTGGTTCTCGGGCATGGTGGTCCGATATTTGTCGATCCGCCAGGTCCGAAGCTTCGCTCCAAAAACCAGCCGCGCCAATTGCCCCGATTCGAGTCCTTCAGCCGAAATCGCGAGATGTTCGGCGCCCGACGTCATCAATTTGGCGATCACCGCACCGCCTGCGCTTTCCATGTCTCGCCGTTTCCCGGCGCCGATCCCCGTCAGAATGATATGAATGACCCGATCCGACTCGGTCACAAATGTTTGAAAAGTCTGTCCGGTCTTGCCACTGAAACGGGCGGCTTTGGCTCCTGCTATAACCATCGCCGACTGTTCCAGAGGCAGGCTCAGGCCGTCCAGGGAATCCTTGCCAACGGCGAATGCCATCGCATCCGGATCCTGTGCAGGGCTACTTGTGAAGTTGAATTTCATCTTTCGGGCTTCCTTGTCTGTCGCAAATTCTGTTCCTGTGCCCGAAGTCATCAGGCCTGGTTAAGACAAGATCAATGAAAGATTGGCTCAGGCAATGCAACGATCATTTGCTGGACCAATTGGACCGCTCAAACGCAAATATGTCAGCACGTTGCAGGAGGGTTGCATGAGAATTAGGTTTTTGCGTCCAAAATATTTGCAGCAGAGACAATCAGGTGCAATAGGCCAAGGCCGATACAGGAAAAACAGGCCCGGCTGGATGGTTTGCGTTCCGGTCGCCACTTGTTAATGGCAGAGGTTTATTGAGTCAGCTGATGAAATCTTGTTTCGCTCTTGCTGCTTGCCTTCTGCCTTTTTCCTTGCCGGCAAATGCGCAGGGACAACCAGATATACCCGACTCCGGGATCACCGCGAGTGATCCCGAGGAAATCGAATTTTCTGCTGACACAATCAACTATGATTTCGAAAATGACGTTGTGGTTGCCCGCGGCAATGTCGAGCTGGCACGCGAAGGCTATCGGCTGAGGGCGGACAATGTCACATGGAACCGGAAAACAGGGCGGGTGACCGCAGAAGGCGACGTCCGGACCACAGGTCCCGATGGGGATATTGTTTACAGCAATACCATAACCCTGACCGATTCCCTCCGCGACGGGATGGTTGAAAACCTGCTGCTGGTTCTGGAGGATGGCGGTCGACTGGCAGCCCTGAAGGGCGAGCGGTTTGATGATGGATCAATGGCGCTCGATATCGCTGCCTATACCGCCTGTGCCGTCACGACCGAAGAGGGATGTCCAAAGGAACCCAGCTGGCAGATCAAGGCTGTGAAAGTGCGGTATGATCCGATCAAAAAGCGGGTTAGCTATGACGGTGCCCGAATTGAGATATTCGGACTGCCCGTCATACCCCTGCCCGGCCTGTCCCATCCAATCAGTAACGAAAACCGAAGCGGCATTCTGGTTCCCAATCTGCGGATCGATTCGACCAATGGCGTAGCAGTGTCGCTGCCTTACTATTTCAATATCGCGCCCAATCAGGACGCCACCGTCACTGCGCAGGTCTTTACGGAAGTGGCGCCCCTTGTGAGCGGCACGTTTCGCCATCTCGATGACAAGGGCGCATTTCAAATAACCGGTTATGCAACCTACAGCTCCCGCATCCCCACCGGTGCGACGGGCCCCCTGCCCAATGCGGAAAAGGATTTTCGGGGCTATTTTGAAACCAGCGGCCGTTTCAAACTGGGCAATAACTGGACCGTTTCCCAATCCGCGAGACTGGTTTCAGATCGTACTTTTCTCCGACGTTATGACATCAGTGATGACGACAGTTTGCGGTCCACAATAAACCTCGAACGAATTGACAACAGCAGCTATTTTTCTCTGGCAGGCTGGGCATTCCAAACATTGAGGACCAGTGACCCGCAGAATCAGGTACCGATAGTTCTGCCCATGGTGGATTATCGCAAGAGGCTTTCCGATCCGGTTCTGGGCGGACAGGCGATGCTCCAGTTCAACAGCCTGGCCATTGAAAGGACCGGCGGGCAGGATACCCAGCGCGCCTTTGCCTCAGCCCGGTGGGATCTGCGAAGGCTTACAAAAACTGGTCAGGAGATTACTTTCACCGCCTACGCCCGAGGAGATGTCTATCACAGCGATGACAATGTCCAGAATCCGGTTACGGTCTATCAGGGCAATAGCGGCTGGGAAGCGCGAGGCATTGTAAGCGCGGCGGTAGATATCAAGTGGCCGTTTATAGGGAAAGCATTTGGCGGAACTCAAACGATAACCCCGCGGTTTCAGATTGTGGCAACGCCGAACCTTGCAAACCTGTCGCTGCCCAATGAGGATTCTCGAGCAGTTGATCTGGAAGACACCAACCTTTTCTCATTGAACCGCTTTCCCGGATATGACCGGTATGAGGACAATGTTCGCGCTAGTTATGGCGTCGAATGGAATCTCGTCCGTCCCAATCTCAGCATAAACACGATTGTGGGACAGAGTTACCGCCTGGAAAACAACAACAATATCGTACCGGAAGGTACCGGGCTGTCGGACCGCTTCTCGGACATTGTCGGACGATCCAATGTGCGGTTCAAGGATATCGTCAAATTCACCCACCGGTTCCGGCTCGACAAGGACAATCTCGCCGTTCGGCGCAACGAAATAGACCTCACTGTCGGCTCCAAGAGTACATATGTGCAGGCTGGTTATCTGCGACTCAACCGTGACATTGGCGCAGAACTTGAGGATTTAAGGGATCGCGAGGAGATTCGCATTGGGGGACGCTATCAGATCGACAAATACTGGTCCGTTTTCGGATCAGCCATTGTCGACCTGACTGATGAACGGGAAGATCCGACATCCTCTGCCGACGGATTTGAACCGGTACGCCACCGGCTGGGCGTAGCCTATGATGACGGATGCCTTTCCCTTGGCGTAACCTGGCGCTATGATTATGAGGATACCGGAGATGCGGAGCGCGGCAGTACTTTTCTGTTCCGGCTGGCATTGCGCAATCTGGGCGTGTAAGACGTCCGGGAAACTGGTTAACGGTCATATCCGGTTCACAGCATGTGCGCTAAAGGATCGCGCCCCTAATGGCTTATAGTATTGAGAAGAAATGAATAATGCATAGTAAATCGCGTTTTGGAACCAAAGCATTTTCTGGTCTGGCGGTAATGGCAGGTGCAGCTATGCTCGCTGTGACACCATCCACCGGGCAAACCGTTGCGGATACAAGTGTTCCGCAAACCGGGCTTAATATTCCCGAAAAGCTGACGATATTCGGAGAGAATGATCCGAATGTGCGGCGTGCCACAGCGGTTGTGAACGGTGATATCATTACCGGCACCGATGTCGGGCACCGACTGGCCCTGATCGTGGCCGCCAATGGCGGCGAAGTCTCGGATGAAGAAAAGCAACGCCTGCGATTGCAGGTGCTGCGCAACCTGATTGATGAAACACTGCAGATTCAGGAAGCGGAAGCCAACGAGATTGTCATTGATCAGGCTGAAATCGACTCCACCTTCCAGCAGGTAGCCCAGCAAAATTTTCGGCAGGATCTCGAAGCGTTCGACCAGTATTTGCGCGAGCGCGGCTCCTCCAGCGATACCCTGAAACGCCAGATCAAGGGTGAGCTGGCCTGGAGCCGGCTGCTCCGGCGCAATATTCAGCCGTTCATCAATGTCGGTGATGAAGAGGTGAACGCCATTATCGAGCGGTTAAATGCGTCCAAGGGGACAACCGAATACCGTATTGGCGAAATCTACATGTCTGCCAGTCAGGAAAATTCTCCACAGGTTGTCGAAAACATGCGGAAAATTCTCCAGCAAATCAGTGCAGGTGGCTCTTTTGTTGCCTATGCCCGGCAGTTCTCTGAAGCATCGACCGCTGCGACTGGTGGCGATCTCGGCTGGGTGCGCCCGGCGCAACTTCCTCAGCCGCTTGCCGATGCAGCTGTACAGATGCAGGTTGGACAGGTTGTTGGCCCGGTAGAGGTACCTGGCGGTTTCTCCATCCTCTACTTGATCGATCAACGCCAGATTTTGACAGCAGATCCGCGCAATGCTCTGCTGAGCCTCAAGCAACTTGCAATTTCGTTTCCGGAAGGAACAACGGAACAGCAAGCCGCGGCCAGAGCAGCAGAATTTGCGGAAGCAACCCAGCAGATCAAGGGCTGCGGTGCAGCCAACGAAACCGCAGCACGTATTAATGCAGATGTGGTTGACAATGACCGTGTCCGGCTCCGGGATCTGCCTGGCCCGTTGCAAAATACCGTTGCTCAACTTCAAATCGGACAAGCCAGTCCGCCCTTTGGATCCGTTGCAGATGGTGTGCGCGTTCTGATTCTATGTGGTCGCGATGACCCGCAATCGGCAGCGGCACCGTCTTTTGACCAGATCATGTCGCAACTGGAAAATCAGCGCGTCAACAAGCGTGCGCAGATTTATCTGAGAGACCTGCGGCGCGACGCGATCATAGAATATAACTGAAGGGCGAAGGGGTGACCAAACCCTTTGCCATTTCTGGTGGTGATCCAGCGGGGATCGGCCCGGAAATTATCTGCAAAAGCTGGCTTGAAAGACAGAAATACGGTCTGCAGCCCTTTTTTGTGGTGGGCAATTTCCTGGACTTTGAAGGAAATTCAGATGTTCCCACGGTCAAAATCAGCGAGCCTGCCGAAGCGCTCAGCAAATTCGAAACTGCACTGCCCGTTTTTCACATTCACGAGGGCGATCCTGCGGTAGCCGGTCAACCCAGTCTTGATGGCGCCCAATGCGCCTTGCATGCGCTCGAAATAGCCGTTGGGCTTGCAAGATCTGGTGATGCCGCAGCCATCATCACCGCCCCGGTGTCCAAGTCGCAATTATACCAGGTGGGTTTTCGTTATCCCGGGCAGACCGAATTTGTCTCCGAGAGGTGCGGCATTGCTCGGGAGAATGCGGTCATGATGCTCGCCGGCCCGTCGCTCCGCGTCATTCCGATGACGACCCATATCGCGCTGAAGGCCGTCCCGCCCCTTCTCACCCAGGAATTGATCACCGCCCGCGCTGAAGCGGCGAGGAAAGCGATGATCCGCAATTTCGGGATATTGCAGCCACGTATCGCGGTTGCAGGGCTGAATCCCCATGCCGGAGAAGATGGCAATCTGGGAACCGAGGAAAAAACTGTCATGGAGCCAGCGATTCAGCGCTTGCGGAAAGATGGCCTCGACATCAGCGGCCCGCTTCCAGCCGACACCATGTTTCATGCCGAGGCTCGTTCGCGTTATGACGTGGCGCTGTGCCCCTATCATGATCAGGCGCTGGTGCCGCTGAAAACACTGCATTTTTTTGATGGTGTAAACATGACACTCGGCCTTCCGATTGTGAGAACCTCGCCCGATCATGGAACAGCATTCGAAATTGCTGGTCAGAACAAGGCGGATCCACGTTCCATGATTGCCGCGATCCAGATGGCCGCCACGGCGGTCGAGAATCGTAAAGAACATGATCACCGGGTCAGATTTTGAGTAACTCTCCTTCTCTTCCTCCCCTGCGGGAGGTCATAAAAAGACATGGGCTGACCGCCAATCGGGCACTCGGCCAGAATTTCCTCTTCGACACCCAGTTGCTTGACCGCATTGCGGCCATTCCGGGTCCCCTGGAAGGAGAACAAGTATTCGAGGTCGGCCCTGGCCCCGGAGGCCTGACCCGGGCCCTGCTTCAGGCGGGGGCTGAAGTTACCGCGGTGGAACGGGACGAACGATGTCTCCCCGCTCTGGACGAACTGGACGCCTGTTTTCCGAATCAGCTCAAGGTGATCAATGCTGATGCGTTGCAAATTGATCTGAAAGCCCGGTTTTCCAGGCCTTTTCACATCATTTCCAACTTGCCCTACAATGTTGGATCCGCGTTGCTGGTCAAATGGCTCTCCCAGCCCACCTGGCCGCCGCTCTGGAAATCCCTGACGCTGATGTTTCAGCGAGAGGTAGCGGACCGGATTGTGGCCGCACCGGGATCATCTGCCTACGGCCGGCTTTCTATCCTCGCGCAATGGCGATGTGATGCGAAGCTGGCGATGCCGGTCCATCGCTCCGCCTTCACGCCGCCGCCAAAGGTGATGTCGGCCGTCGTCTATCTGACACCCCGCGAGCAGCCACCGGGTGTCAATCCCGCCACGCTCGAACGGCTGACACAGGCCGCATTCAGCCAGCGCCGGAAAATGCTGCGACAAAGCCTGAAGGGCTTGCCAGGTGCCTTGGAAGCTCTGGATATCGCAGCTATTGATCCCACCCGTCGTCCGGAAACGGTGAGTGTTGAAGAATTTGTTGCCCTCGCCCGTCAGCTGGATGAGGTCAACTAGCTGCCTTTCAGCTTGCGGCGATAGGCATGGAGCAGAGGTTCGGTATATCCGCTTGGCTGCTCGACACCCTTGAAGACGAGATCACGTGCAGCCTGGAAGGCCAGGCTCGCATCCGGATTGTCCGCCATCGGGCGATAGAGCGGATCACCGGCATTCTGCCCATCAACCTTGGCCGCCATGCGGAGCAGCGCGGCATCCACCTGTTCCGCACTACACACGCCGTGAAGCATCCAGTTTGCCATATGCTGGGAAGAAATCCGCAAGGTCGCACGATCTTCCATCAGGCCGATATCATTGATGTCCGGGACTTTCGAGCACCCCACGCCCTGATCAATCCAGCGGACAACATAGCCCAGGATCCCCTGCGCATTATTGTCAAGCTCGCGCTCGATTTCCTCTGCCGACCAGTTATGGCCATCGGCGAAGGGAATGGTGAGCAGTTTGTCGAGTGACGCAATCCCGTCCGCAACCACTTCCTTCTGCCGGTCAAAGACGTTGACCCGGTGATAGTGGATGGCATGCAATGTCGCTGCTGTCGGACTGGGCACCCAGGCGGTGTTGGCTCCGGTCATCGGATGGCCGACTTTCTGTTCCATCATGTCGGCCATCATGTCAGGTGCGGCCCACATGCCCTTGCCAATCTGGGCCTTGCCCGACATGCCGCAGGCCAGCCCGATGCCCACATTGCGTTGCTCATAGGCAGCGATCCATTCGCTGTTCTTGATGTCGCCCTTGGCCAGCATCGCCCCGCCCTGCATGGAGGTGTGGATTTCGTCGCCGGTGCGATCGAGGAATCCGGTATTGATGAAAACGATCCGGTCCTTCACCGCATGGATACAGGCCGCCAGATTGGCAGAAGTCCGGCGCTCTTCGTCCATCACGCCAACCTTTATCGTGTTGCGGTCCAGTCCCAGCAGATCCTCAACGGCATCGAACAGGTCATTGGTGAAAGCACATTCATCCGGCCCGTGCATTTTCGGTTTCACAATATAGATCGACCCGGTCTTGCTGTTGCCGAGTTCACCCAGCCCTTTCAGATCATGCATGGAGATCAGGCTCGTAAACACACCGTCCAGCAGGCCTTCGGGCGCTTCCGAACCATCTGCCAGCAATACCGCCGGATTGGTCATCAAATGCCCGACATTGCGGACGAACATCAGGCTGCGTCCCGGCAAGGTGAATTCCTTGCCGTCCGGATCAGTATAGGTCCGGTCCGGATTGGCCTTGCGCGAGACGGTTTTTCCACCTTTCTCAAACGAGGCATCGAGATCACCGCGCATCAGGCCCAGCCAGTTGGTATAGGCCAGCACCTTGTCCTCGGCGTCAACCGCCGCCACCGAGTCTTCCATGTCGATGATGGTGGTCAGCGCCGCTTCCATGTGGACATCGGCAATATTGGCGGGATCGTCTTTGCCGACAGGGTGATCCGGGTCAAAAATGACATCAATATGCAGTCCGTTGTGACGGAACAGGCATCCCCTGTCGTTCCATCCCACACATTGCGAAGGATCTTTCAGAGGAATACCGCTTTCCTTGACATTGGTCAGATCCGCCCAGCTGCTTCCGTCCAGTGGCAATATTTCGTCAAGCAGTGCCTTGGCAGCCTTTATCACTGCCGCACCGCGCACCGGATCATATCCTCCCGGCTGTGCGGGTTCGGCATCCAGAACATCGGTGCCGTAAAAGGCATCATACAAACTGCCCCACCGCGCATTGGCTGCATTCAGCACGAAGCGGTCGTTGAGCGAGGGTACAACGAGCTGCGGTCCGGCCATGCGGGCAATTTCCGGATCGACATTTTCCGTGGTGATCGCAAAGGGCGCAGGTTCTTCAACCAGATAGCCGATGTCGGTCAGAAATTGCTGATATTCCGGCTGATCGACCGGCTTGCCCAGGCGCGCCATGTGCCATTCGTCAATCTGCTGTTGCAGCTGTTCACGTTTGGCCAGCAGTTTCGCATTCGCTGGTGCGAAGCGCGCGAGCAGGTCTGCAAATCCCGACCAGAAACTGTCACGGTCAACACCCGTCCCGGGAAGGACCTTGCCATTTACAAAGGCGTGCAACTCGCCAGCGATCTGAATGCCGTTCTGGCTGACATATTCGGACATGGGTTTTCCTCTTGCTAAATTGTTGAAGCATTGCTGGACGGTCTGAGCGGGTCCAAAATGCGCAAATTTGTCCGGGGAGGAATCGGGCAGAAGCTATGGCGGTTGCGACAAATTTTGTAAATCCCGAAAAGCCGATTTTCAGGAACGGATGCTTGCAGTGTCAGCCAAGACGGTTCAAGCTGGGTGTACAATGAATACCACCAGCAAAATGACCGTTCTGGAAAACATACTCGAGCGCGCGGCGACGCAACTTGGTGATGTCACCGAGCCGGTCATGGCCCAATATTATTCGGATCATCCAAACGCGCAGCAATCCTTTCGCGAACACGGGCTGGGCAACACCCGGAAGCTGGAAGCCGAGATGGTGGAAAGCGTGCTGTACTGCATCATGAACTGGCTCGAACGCCCACAGGAAATCCGGATCATGTTCGGCAGCACCGTGCCGCATCATGAGGACACATTGCGGGTCAGTTCCGACTGGTTCACGGGCCTCGTCGATGCCGGTATTGCCGTAATTGATGAAACCATCCCTGCCTCCGAAAACGAGGAACGCCAGGTCCTGCAGGAAATCCATGCGGGCCTGACCAGCGTGGTGAAGGAAGCGCGCATCTGAAATCGCTCGGGACTGTAGCGGAATCAGGTGACAGCGTTTGATTTCAAATGCTATCAGTTCGCCATGTCCGTTACTTCCCTCCCGGAAAAACCCCTGCTCGAAAAGGCAAACGACCTGCCGCTGCTCGCGCGGACCGAGGAATGGGCCAAGATCAACAGCGGTTCGACCAACCTGGATGGCCTGAAAACCGTCGCCGGCATGCTTGCCGATGCCTTTGCCGTCCTGCCGGGAGATATCCGGTTTGTTCCACCAGACCCGGTGGAAGCTGTCCGCAAGGATGGCAGCATTGACCGGATTGAACGCGGCGAGCATCTCCTTGTCTCCGTTCGACCTGAGGCCCCAAACCGGATCCTTCTGACCGGTCACATGGACACCGTGTTCCCGATCGATCATCCGTTTCAGACACTTGCCTGGCTGGAAGAAGGGATATTAAACGGTCCCGGTGTCGCGGACATGAAGGGCGGCATCTCCGTCATGCTCGGGGCATTACAGCTGCTGGAACAGAGCCCTGTGGCATCGCAGCTCGGTTATGACATCATGATCAACAGCGATGAGGAAACCGGCTCTGCATCTTCGGCAGAACTGATCAAAAACTGTGCGCAGGGCAAAATGGCGGCGCTGACCTACGAACCGGCGCTGCCCGACGGCACACTCGCCGGTGAACGGGGTGGCAGCGGGAATTACTCCATCACCTTCACCGGAAAAAGTGCACATGCCGGGCGCAATCCGGATGACGGGCGCAATGCTCTGATCGCAGCTTCCGACATGGCGTTGCGGCTCAAGGCCCTGCATCGACCGGGGCTCAGCGTGAACCCCGCAAAGATTGATGGCGGGGCCCCGAACAATGCCGTGCCGGATCATGCGATATTGCGCGTGAACTTTCGCCCGAAGACGCTGGATGATCAGGACAAAGCTGAAAACGCGCTGGCCGAAATGGTGCAGGTGATCGCAAAGGAGCACGACCTCGCAGTGCATTGCCACGGCGGATTTGGTCGTCCACCCAAGCCAGTGGATACGCAGGCAGACAAGCTGTTCCACCTCGTGAAGCAGTGCGGACGGGAGCTCGGCCTCGACATTTCCTGGCGCAGCACCGGTGGTGTTTGCGATGGCAACAATATCGCAGCTTGCGGAATACCGGTCGTCGATACTATGGGCGTGCGCGGGGGTTCCATTCATAGCCCGGATGAATTTCTGATCACGGAAAGCCTGGTGGAACGCACACAATTATCAGCGCTGACCATCATGCGCATGGCCGAAAAGGGAGGGATATGAGTTTCCGGATACGTGCTGCGCGAATGGAGGATCTCCAGCATCTCTACGAAATGGCGAAGCTGACGGGCGGAGGTTTCACCAATCTGCCGGCCGACAAGCCGTCGCTGACCGCAAAACTGGAACGCTCGCAACGCGCCTTTGATCGTACAACCGACGAACATGGCAATGACCTGTTCGTCATGGTCCTGGAAAATGTCGAGACCGGCATGGTCCGCGGAACATCGCAATTGTTCACCAAGGTCGGGCAAAGCTGGCCCTTCTATTCCTATCGGCTGAGCACCCTGTCCCAAACGAGCAAGGAGCTGGACCGGACGTTCAGCGCCCAGATGTTGTCACTGGTCACCGATCTGGAAGGGTCCAGCGAAGTCGGCGGCCTGTTCCTGCACCCGAATGAACGTGCCGGTGGTCTGGGCATGCTGCTGGCCCGTAGTCGCTATCTGTTCATCAAGGAACACCGGCCCCGTTTTGGCGACAAGATATTCGCCGAATTGCGCGGCGTGATTGACGAGGCTGGCGGATCGCCCTTTTGGGACGGATTGGCCGGACGATTCTTCGGCATGAGTTTTCAGGAAGCCGACTATTTCAATGCGATCCACGGCAACCAGTTTATCGCCGATCTGATGCCCAAACATCCGATCTATACCGCGATGCTGAGCGAGACTGCGAGAGCAGCCATTGGTGTACCACACCCGAATGGGCGGGCGGCGATGCGGATGCTGGAGAACGAGAATTTCTCCTATGATGGCTATGTCGATATTTTCGATGGTGGGCCCACCATGATTGCAAAAACCGACGACGTGACCAGTGTGCGCAACAGCAAGGAAGCGAAGATCAGCCGGATTGATGTCGGCAAGACCAAAGCGATTATTTCGCACGGTCATCTCAATGATTTCCAGGCAACCTATGCGATGATCGAGGAACTGGATGACGGCCTGACCATCGATGGCGAGGCGGCTGACAATATTGGCCTCAGCGTGGGCGACACAGTGCGATACATCCCGCGATGAGCAAGCTTGTTGAAATCAATTTCGACGGGATTATTGGCCCCAGTCACAATTATGCCGGGTTGAGCCGGGGGAATATTGCTTCGTCAAAAAATGCGGGCGAAACAGCGTTCCCGCGAGAAGCAGCTCTGCAAGGTCTGGCGAAGATGCGGCACAATATCGATCTCGGACTGACGCAGGGCTTTTTCATGCCGCTGGACCGGCCAAATACCGACTGGCTGGCCTCGTTGGGAGCGGACATTGCTTCCGCTGACCCGCATGTTCGGGCCGCGGGTTATTCGGCTTCTTCGATGTGGGCTGCCAATGCTGCGACGGTGTCACCTGCGCCGGATAGCGTGGACGGGAAATGCCATCTGACGGTCGCCAACCTGCGGACCATGCCCCACCGCAGCCACGAATGGCCAGGAACGCTCGCCCAGCTCCGGCTGACCTTTGCCGATGACCGGCATTTTGCCGTGCACGAACCGGTTCCGGCGGCCTTCGGAGACGAGGGTGCCGCCAATCATATGCGGCTGTGCTCCGGGCATGAGGCACCCGGTCTGGAGATATTTGTCTATGGCGAAAGTGGTGGTCCCTTCCCTGCGCGCCAGCATCTGGAAGCGAGCAAAGCGGTGGGCAGATTGCACCAGCTCGATCCGGCGCAAGTGATATATACGCAGCAATCAAATACGGCCATTGCCGCCGGCGCCTTTCACAATGATGTTGTAGCAGTCGCCAACGGCCCGGTGCTATTCGCCCATGAACAGGCTTTTGAGCAACCCGACGAACTCTATTCGGAAATTTCCGAAAAATTTCCTGAAGCGGAAATAGTCACTGTGCCGGCCGACAAGGTCAGCCTGGCGGATGCCATCACCTCCTATCTCTTCAATGCCCAGCTGGTGACGCTTCCGGATGATGGCGGCATGGCGCTAGTTTTGCCGACGGAAGCGCGGGACAATGCGGCTGTGTGGAGATATCTGGAAGAACTGGTCGCCGGCAACGGGCCCATTCGCAAGCTCTGTCCCGTAGATGTCCGGCAATCCATGGCCAATGGCGGCGGACCGGCCTGTCTCCGGCTGCGTGTCGTCGCCGACCCGACCACGGTCGATGACCGGTTCATGGCCACGCCGGACAAACTGGTCGCTATGGCTGCGGTCATCAAGAAAAACTGGCCGGAGAGCATCAGGCCAGCACAATTGAGAGATGCCAAACTGGCGGAGCAGATCCAGTCCGCACGCCTCGCATTGCTCGAGCTGTGCGATCTCTCAGAACTCGTATCATCCGAATGACCGAAACTGTCGATTTAATTTACAGTTAACTACTGCCACCAGCCCATAATCGGCAGTTTTCCGGGCTTGGCATAAGCCTTGCTTTTATTAATGCATGTGGAAAAAATTCAAACGCCTCTTTGTTATCAAGACCAAATTTGAAGCTTTCCTCATAACCTATGCCCTGGCCACCGGAGCCGTGGCCCGCGGTCAGGCCTATATGGTTCAATATCCCGGCATCGGGGGGAAATTGCTTTTTCTTGCCGCCACTGGTGCCGTATTCATGGCTGGCGCAAAAATGCTCGAGGCGATTGAATTGCACAAGGCCTATGGCGACGATTACTGAGTCTCGCCCGCATTACCAATTCATGCAGAGTTGAACGGCGGGGGTTTCTGTTGCTCGGCACCCCCAGGCCGCCGGTATCCCTTCTGTTGCCCGGTGGGTCCAACCGCGCTTTAACTTCTCAAGTTACAACCGTGAGGTCGTTGGCTTAAGCCGCTACTGCGAGTGCTTCGTTATCGTTTGCACTTATAAAATGAGCAATCACGGCATACTCAGGCCGGGTAAAAACAATGCTTTTCAACACACGTCGATCCTGGTTCGGCCCCGTCAACAAGGATGCCTCAAAGCCATCCGAAATGGTGGAGCCGCCGGGTACTGCCCCCGGGTCCGCTGTGCCTATTGCACATCACAATTTATCACCATAGTCCGCCGAAGCGAACGAGCCCTATATAGGCGGATATTTCTGAATGAAAAGCGAATGCATAAAAAACGGGTGCGGAATCCACATTTCGCACCCGTTTGTTTCTGATATAAATCGCTGACTATAAACTATTTTTTCAGATTGTCCCGGATTTCGGTCAGCAGATCAATCTCGGTCGGACCGGATTCCTCCGCTGCCTTCTCTTCTTCCATCTGTTTCATCACCTTGTTGGCATAGCGCACGATCAGGAAAATGATGAAGGCGAGGATCAGGAAATTGATGACAACCGTCAGGAACTGCCCCCAGCCGAGCATCGGTACCCCGGCTTCCTTGAGTGCCGCATAATCGTCCATGGCTCCGGCATAATCCGACGGCGGTGATCCCAACAGGATGAACATGCTCGAAAAGTCGGGCGTGCCCAATATCGCGCTGACAATCGGCATGATCACGTCCTCGGTCAGTGAGGTGGTGATGGTGGCAAAAGCTGCGCCGATGATCACGGCCACAGCCAGGTCGAGTACATTCCCTTTGAGAATGAATTCCTTGAATTCGCTAAACATGCTGGTCCTTCCCTTTGTTAGTCGGCCCATAACTGCCCGAATCCGGCGATATTGTCGAGAGAAGCCGTTGAAATCCGGCAGCAAAATCCCTATTTTTACAATTGGAAGCGGCGTTCAGCCGCGATGATGGAGGATTTTCACACATGGCGAGCAATTTGATCAAATTCCTGATGATACCGGCTGTCGCACTGTCGCTCAGCGCCTGTGGCATCAACAGTGTCCCGACCGCAGAAGAACAGGCCAAGGCCAAGTGGGCGGATGTCGAGAGCACTTATCAAAGGCGGGCGGACCTCATCCCCAATCTGGTGGAAACCGTGAAGGGGTTTGCGGCGCAGGAACAGGATACGCTGACGGCAGTGGTGGAAGCCCGAGCCAAAGCGACATCGATTCAAGTCAGTGCCGATGATCTCGGAGACGCCTCGAAAGTTCAGGAATATGCAGCTGCGCAGGGCGCGTTGTCACAAGGTCTCGGCCGGCTGCTGGCAACAGTGGAAGCCTATCCCGACCTCAAGTCGAACCAGAATTTCCTGGCCCTGCAAAGCCAGCTCGAGGGCACGGAAAACCGGATAAACGTGGCACGCCGGGACTATAACGAAGCCGTCCGGCAGTATAACACCACAATCCGCACCTTCCCCGACATTATCGGTGCAAAGATCATTCACGGCGCTGAACCAATGGAGCCCTTTGCAGCAACCACCGAAGGTGCGGAAGAAGCGCCAGAAGTGAATTTCGGCAACTGATGCCCCACGCCCGCTCACGTTCCGCCAGCTCATTGTTTGCGGCCATCTTTCTTGCCTTCCTGCTGCTCGTCTCTCCGGCGCATGCGCAGACATTTCCCGAGCTCACCGGCCGGGTTGTCGACCAGGCGAACCTGCTTGATCCCGCCCAGGAAGCGGATCTGACGGCGCGCCTGGAAGCGCTGGAAATGCAATCGAACCGGCAGATGGTGGTCGCCACGATCAACAGCCTCGAAGGCTATGACATTGAAAGCTATGGCTATCAGCTGGGGCGGACATGGGCCATTGGTCAGGATGGCGAAGGCGAGACCGAGAAAGACAATGGGGTGATTTTGCTGGTTGCGCCAAATGATCGCAAAGTGCGCATCGAGGTCGGCTACGGACTGGAAGGCATCATGACCGATGCCCTGTCGAGCATCATCATTCAGAACGACATCCTGCCGCAATTCCGCAACGGGAACATGGCTGGCGGGATCATGGCCGGGGCCGACCGGATCACGACCCAGCTGACCCTGCCCGAAGACGAAGCCCGGTTGCTCGCCCAGGAAGCCGGACAACGGGCCTCCAGCCGAAGTGATGATGGTGAAAATGTTGGCCTGATCATCTTCTGGGCGTTCGTCCTGATCTTTTTTGTCATCATTCCCATGATCCGGGCGCGAAAGGGTGGCAAGCGCTATCGCGGTGGTGCGGGCCCGGTTGTTATCTGGGGCGGCGGCAGTTCGGGCTGGGGTAGCAGCAGCGGCGGTTCCAGTTGGGGCGGCGGTGGTGGCGGCTTTGGCGGCGGCGGATTCAGCGGCGGGGGCGGCAGCTTCGGCGGCGGCGGCGCGTCGGGAGGCTGGTAATGGGGAAAGTCAGCCAGTTTACCGGTGATGATCATCGTATTGTCACCACCGCCGTGTCAGAAGCGGAAAAGGCCACCGATGGTGAAATCGTCACAATAGTGACAGCGGAATCCGATCATTATGGGGACGTGGCATGGGCCATATCCGGGCTGGTAGCCCTCACTGCCCTGCTCGTCATCAGCCTTTTTCCGGAATGGTATCTGGGCATAGTTGACTGGCTGTCCGGAGGATGGAGTGGAATCACCGCCCTGCCCTATTGGGCCCTTTTCGCTTTTGCAGCGCTGAAATTCTTTGGCACGCGGCTGATCCTCATCTGGAAGCCTCTGCTGTTTGTGCTGATCCCGCCACCGATCAAAAATGCGCGGGTTCGAAAACGGGCCGTTTCGCTGTTCACCGTATCCACCGACCATCGCACGGTCGGACGAACCGGCATCCTGCTCTATCTTTCGATGCGGGAACATCGCGCAGAGATTGTGGCAGATGACGCAATTGTCGAGAAGGTCGAGTCTGCTGTCTGGGGCGACGCCATGGTCGCTCTGATCGATCTCGTTCGCGAGGGCAAGCCCGGCGAAGGCATGGCAGAAGCGGTCCGGCAAATGGGCCTGGTATTGACCGAACATTTCCCGAAAACCGACAACAACCCCAACGAACTGCCTGACAGGCTGATCGAACTTTGAGCAGTTCCGAGCCGCCAGTGGAAACGATGTGGGAAGGCCGTTTCATCACGGCCAGACGTCAGGGCAAGTGGGAATATGTTGCCCGCAGTCGCGGCATTCGGGCTGCGGTCATCCTCGCTATTGACGAAGGCCACGTTCTTCTTGTGGAACAATTCCGGGTCCCGTTGGGGCGGAACTGTATTGAATTGCCTGCCGGGCTGGTTGGCGATGAAACCGCCGGCGAAGCCGCCGATATCGCGGCGATCCGGGAACTCGAAGAAGAAACCGGTTATCTCGCGGAAAGCATGGAGGATTGCGGAGAATTTTATTCCTCTCCCGGTATGGTTTCCGAGAGTTTTTCTCTTTTTCGTGCAATAGGGCTGACCAAAACGGGTGACGGTGGCGGTACTGACGGGGAAGATATCATCGTGCACCGGGTACATCTCGATAAACTGGATCAGTTCATCGCCACCAAACGCGCGGCTGGAGCCGGCATCGATGTAAGGTTGCTGCTCCTGCTGCCGTTCGGCCAACCCTAGTCAGTTCCAAAAATCCTGTCACCAGCGTCGCCCAGTCCCGGGTAAATATATCCGTTTTCATTGAGCCCCTTGTCCAGTGCTGCAGTGACGATTGGCACGTCCGGATGGGCATCCTGCATCGCCGCCACACCGTCCGGCGCGGCAACCAGGCACAAAAAGCGCAGATCTTTCGCCCCTGCCTCCTTGAGAAGGGAAATGGTGGCAATCGCAGAGTGTCCGGTTGCGAGCATCGGATCGACCACAATGACTTGTCGCTGGTCCAGCTGCTCCGGGACCTTGAAATAATATTGCACCGGTTTCAGTGTCTCTTCGTCCCGGTAAAGACCGACAAACCCCACCCGCGCCATCGGGACCAGGTCAAGCACACCATCGAGCAGCCCATTGCCCGCCCGGAGGATCGAAACCAGTGCCGGTCTCCTGCCTGTCAGAACCGGGGCCTCCATTTGCTGCATCGGAGTATCTATTTCCCGGGTTCCGCTTTTTAGATTGCGCGTGATCTCATAGGCCAACAGGTGGCTTGTTTCACGCAACAGCTGACGAAACTGGTGTGACGGGGTCTGAACATCCCGCATGTGACTGAGCTTGTGCTGTACGAGCGGATGATCAACGACCGTCAGGTGTTTCATGAAGATACGCTTTCTGTTTCAATTCCCGGACTTTGTCCTTGAATTTGCTTTAGCGCATTCGTCAGCGCTGATCACCGTCTCTATTGAAAAGTCAAAATTCCTGTTCTGGCGGACTACCGAAAATTGTCGGCATAGGCCTGGATTTTGAGGGTTTTCTGCGGCGACTCCGTTACCGAATAGGCGATGCCATATTTGTCAGCATAAGCCCTGGCAGCTTCCATATCGGGAAATGACAGCTCAATCTGACGACGGGTATCGCCCGAACCTGCCCAGCCGGTCAGCGGATCGGGCTTGCGGGCCTCTGCCGGTTCAAACTGCAATATCCATTTGTCCGTGAGGGCCTTGCCTGATTGCATGGCATTCATGGGATTTTGAAAAATTCTGGCAGCCATCAGTGATTCCTCGTGCGTTTCGCTGCTAATAAGCCCGCGAAATGGCAAATTCAACTGCTTCAATGAGCGCCGCTTTCGCCTTCCCTGCCGGGAAGGTTCCCAATGCATCAATCGCGCGTTGACCATAGTGGCGAGCCCGGGAAATTGTGTCTTCAATGGCCCCGGTGCGCTGCAACAGCGACGTAGCGTGAGCCAGGTCATCCCCGGAGGTCTTGTGACCGATTATCGCATCTTTCCAGAACTGGCGTTCTTCATCACTGCCGCGCGCATAGGCCAGAATGACCGGCAATGTCACTTTACCTTCGCGAAAGTCATCGCCCGCGTCCTTGCCCATTGTTTCGCTGTCAGAGCTGTAATCAATGGCATCGTCAACCAGCTGAAACGCAATGCCGATATTACGTCCGTAGGCATCGAGTGCCAGTTCGGTTTCCTCGTCACGCTCAGCAACGACTGCAGAAATCCGGCTGGCTGCTGCAAACAAGGCCGCCGTCTTCGATCCGATGATGTCCAGATACCGGTCCTCGCTGGTGTCGATCTTGCGCTGAGCGGTCAACTGGTTGACCTCTCCTTCGGCAATGACAGCGGACGCGCTGGAGAGGATTTTCAGCACCTTCAGTGAGCCGTCTTCAACCATGAGCTCGAACGACCGGCTGAACAGAAAGTCCCCCACCAGAACCGTTGCCGGATTACCGAAAATCAGGTTTGCGGCAGTTTTGCCCCGGCGCAAATCCGAGCCATCCACTACGTCGTCATGGAGCAAGGTCGCCGTGTGGATGAATTCCACAGCGGCAGCAAGTTTGAAATGCCGTTCGCCTTCATAGCCGATGAGCTTGGCAGCTGCGAGGGTCAGCATCGGCCGCATCCGCTTGCCTCCGCCGGCAATCAGATGCCCCGCGAGCTCCGGAATCAGTGGGATGTCGGATTGCATGCGATCAAGAATAACGCTGTTCACCGCATTCATGTCATTGGCGACAAGCGTCATGAGGGGTTCAAGCGATGGTGCGTCGTCGCGACCGATATGATGAATGGATGCGCTCATGTTGCTGGGGATGTGGCAAGGGAGAGCGGATAACGCAAGTCAAATCGCTGCAAGACAAGGTGTGGTTTGCAAAACCTGCCTGCCGGTATATGGGAGACCTTCACCGGCAACAGGATTTCAGAAAGTCAGGTCAGCACGCAATGGATGATACGCTCAAACGCTACCGGGAAAGCATCAACAATATCGATGCGGCGCTCGTCTTCATGCTGGCTGAACGTTTCAAGGTCACGCAGGCTGTCGGGGAGTATAAGGCAAGAAATCAGCTGCCACCGGCAGATCCCGGGCGCGAGAAGGAACAAATCGCCCGATTGCGGCAGCTTGCCAGCGATGCGCGACTGGATCCGGAATTTTCCGAGAAATTTCTGCGTTTCATCATCGATGAAGTCATAAGGCATCACGAGCAAATTATTGAAAAATCTGGATAATATTTCCTTTGGATACGAAAGTAATACTATCCGGACCTATCTGACCCAAAATGAGACAAGCCAGGGATTGACAGGCTGTACAAATGATTTGTGCTGCGCCGCAGGATTCACTATATATTAACCAGCTTGAGTCGGAAGATTCGGGCTTTGCGTGTGGGTCGCGCAACGAATTGACGAAACTATCTGTGAGTTCAGTATCAGATCGTTTCAAAGGGGCTATTTATGATCAAGCTGATGAAGTTTGCCTTGGCAGGAGCTTTGGCCGTGACGGCTATGGCGCCAGCGCATGCAGCTTTTGTGTTCAATTTCAACGGCGGGAATAGTTCGCTTACCGGGCCGGATGGCAATGGCCGCATCTTTTCTGCAACCGACAATGGCATGACAATAAACGTCCGGGCTTCGGCTTGGTCGATCAACACCAGCAACGTTGTTCGCAATGGTTATCTCGGCCATTACTCGAGTGGCCTCGGCGTGACCAACCGCAATGAGGGATCATCGGGGCATGTGGCCGACAATAGTGTCAGCAAGGATTTCATTCTGCTGCAGTTCGATCAGGCCGTTGATGTCAACGGGTTCCGGCTCAACTTCATTGACGAAGACAGCGATATCGTGGCTGGCTTCAACAACGTGAACTTCGCCTGGAACGCGGCCGTGCCCAATCTGGACAATCAGAACGTGGCCGCGCTGAACGCACTCTTTCCGTCCCTGATCGACTATAATGGCGGCGATGGCGGCAACAACAGCAGCTCGTTCCGCTCGGTCAATGCGGCAAATAACAGTGGCAATTTCTGGCTGGTTGGACCGAAGTTCAGCAGTTCCAACGACTCCTTCAAGCTGGGTCTGGTCAAAGCCGATTTCGTTGCCCCGCCACCAGCCATTCCGGAACCCGGAACCTGGGCGATGATGATCATCGGCTTCGGGGCGATCGGCGGCGCGATGCGCAGTCGTCGGCGCAAGTCCGCGATGAAAGCCAGCATCGCCTGACATTCCGGGTCCGTCAGCGGATCCATATACAAGTTTGGTATGAAATCTCCGCGTCCCTTTCGCGGAGATTTTTTTATGGAGCCAGAAACGATCGCGGCAAACGAAGCCGGACAAGCAGTCCGCCCAGGTCTTCGCTTTCTTCCAGAGATACCGTGCCTTCGTATATTTCGGCCACGTCCCGCACGATTGCGAGGCCAAGCCCTGTCCCTGGCTTTCCGGTATCGAGACGCACGCCGCGATCAAAAATCCGCTGGCGTTCCTCTTCGGGAATGCCTCGTCCATCGTCCTCGATCAGCAGATCAACAAAATCATCCCCGGGTTCGACAGTGATGAAAACGCTGCCTCCGCCATATTTGGCGGCATTTTCGACGAGATTGCCGATCATTTCGTCGAGGTCCTGACGCTCCACGGAAACCGATGCTTCCTTGTCTCCATCAATATCGATCCGGACATGCTTGTAGAGCCGTCCGACAGCCCTTTCCACTGCCTGCAGGCTCGGCCAGACCCGGGCCATGCTATGGGCATGCCCGCGACGACCGACCGCACGGGCCCGCGCGAGATGGTGATCCACCTGACGTCGCATCACCCCAGATTCCCGGATGACGGTATCGGCCAGATCATCGGCTTTGGCGGTCGCACTGTTCATGATGACCGTCAGCGGAGTCTTGAGAGCATGCGCCAGATTGCCGGCATGGCGGCGGGCCTCTTCTGCCTGTTTCTCATTATGCTCAAGCAACTGATTCAGTTCCTCGACCATGGGAGTTACTTCATTGGGCATCGGCTCGCTGACTCGCCTCTGCTGGCCGGTTCGCATTTCCGATATCGCCTTGCGGATCTTCCGCAACGGCCAGAGGCCATATAGCGTTTGCAGGGCGGCCATGCCGATCAGGCCGAGCGCCAGAAGCAGGAAGCTGTTGATCAGAATAGCGCGGATTTCAGCTATCTGAGCGGTCAGGCTTTCCTTTGCGGAGGCCACCTGGAATGACCATTTCGTGTCGGAATCCGGCAATATGATCGTCCGTCCGACGATCCGCAGGGGCTCGTCGGAAAACTGATTGCTTTCCACAATGTACACGTCGGTATCGTCATAGTCGAAATTGGGTTCAAGCCGCCGGTCCCAAAGGGAACGCGAATAGAAGTCCGGTTTGTCCTGCCCGCTGATCTGCCAGTAGGCGCCGCTATTGGGCTCATAAAACCGCTGGTCACCAAGCGGGCGGTTGAGGAAAATCTCTCCGTCCGGGCCAATCTCGGCCGAGGCGATCATGGCGGTCAGGACATATTCGAGCTGATTATCGAAATTGCGGGTTACGGCACTGACCAGAACGCGGTCCAGCAACAGACCACCGCCCAGCAACAGGATCACGATCCATGCAGCCGCAATACCGATCATCCGGCGTCCCAGAGACCCAGTGGTCCGGGTGCCGATCAGGCCGGAACGTGCCTCTGGCGCATCGTCCGCTGGCAGGTCTATTTTGCTCGTCTCATTCAGCCTGCCGGATCCTCCAGACTATAACCCAGCCCCCTGATGGTCGAAATGACATCTGCACCCAGCTTCTTGCGGATACGTGTCACAAAAACTTCGATAGTATTGGAATCGCGGTCAAAATCCTGATCATAGATATGCTCGATCAGCTCGGTTCGGGACACCACCTTGCCTTTGTGGTGCATCAAATAGGACAGCAACTTATATTCCTGAGCCGTCAGTTTTACCGGACTGCCATCAAGTGTAACCTTGCCGGAACGGGTATCCAGACGCACATCCCCTGCCGTCAGTTCGGAAGACGCATTTCCGGAAGCACGACGAATGAGAGCCCGCAATCGGGCGATCAGCTCTTCGGTCTGGAAGGGTTTGGCAAGATAATCATCCGCACCAGCATCCAGCCCGGCCACCTTGTCCGACCAGCTGTCCCGCGCGGTGAGAACGAGCACCGGAAAATTGCGCTCTTCTTTCCGCCAGCGATCCAGCACCGTCAGCCCGTCAATCTCGGGAAGTCCGAGATCCAGGATCACCGCATCATATTCTTCCGTCGATCCCATGAAATGGCCATCTTCGCCATCGGTGGACAGGTCGATGGCATAGCCATTGGCTTCAAGGGTGGATTTCAGCTGCTGACCAAGAGTGGGTTCGTCTTCAACGATCAGAACACGCATGCAAAATCTCCGGTAACCTGTTTTGATTTTCGGAAGGGTATATCACCATGACAGAAACGCACAATGATCAAATAGGGTCCGGAAGGCCGCGGCAAAATCAGCGGCGGCGACGCAAGATCGATCCGGTTCGCGCATCGACGTCGACAAATATGACGCGTCCTTCGCGAATGAATTTCAGCCGGTAAACCTGTGAGGCGGCATCATATTCCGGCCCGATATACTGACTTCCTGACATTTTGGGCAAAACCCGGTTTTCGATAGACCGGATCGACTGCACCTTGCCGGCCAGCATTTGCGCGCGCGCGGCATTTTGCTCATTGCTGGCCTGGCCGGCGCTTGCGGGCGCCGAAATGGTCGCCAGACCAAAAGCCGCAAATAGCGGAACAAGAAGATTTTTTCCCATCATCGTGCCTTCCTCCTAGTCTTTTGGCTTTGAACCAAAGGTGAATGGGCAATTCACTCAATAGCGAATATTGTTAAGGAATCATTTCGAAACTGATTTGAAGAGTCACGCTGGTCCCCACCTGACCGGCCGATATCGGGACACTGGCATCGGCTTCGGCGACCATCGCCCGCATCGGGACCGGTCCAGCCGGCGAGCTGTTCCGCAGAGTTTCCGAGATGGACAATAATTTGACTCCGGAAAAGCCCGATATTGCAGCGTAGGACTCAGCTTGTTCCCTCGCAGATTGCAATGCCCGGTTACGCGCCTGCTCCTTCAGTTCACTGTCATCCCGGACACTGAAATAGGGGCCGTTCAGACTGGTCGCCCCACCTTCACTGACAAGCGCATCCAGTATGCGGCCCAGATCATCAAGGTTTCGGACTTTGGCACTGACCTGATTGGACACCCGATATCCGGTGAACCGGTTCTCACGGGTGGACCGATCATAGTCATAATTGGCGTTCAGGCTTATTCCCGTCGTCTGGATATCCTTTTGCGCTATTCCGAGGGATTTCAGCTTGTCGATCAGAACCCGGACTTGCCGCGAATTTTGGCGCAACGCCTGCGTGGCAGTAGCAGCCGTGGTTTCAACACCCGTGCTGAAGGAAGCCGTATCAGGAACGCTTTCCACCGTTTCGGTGACGCGGAGATCGACCACAGGATGTTGTGCAGAAATCTGGACCTCTGCTGCCTGCAGGGTCACCGGAGTCCAAAAGGCCAATGCCGCACTCGCAACGAGGCTAGCTGGAAGCCGAGGCATTTTGTGCATGTGAAACCCTCCCTTGTGATGATGACTTATGACGCGATAACTGAACAAAGGCAAAATGGTTTCCCCACGAGTTGGGAAAGGAAAGGGTTTTTCCCAACTGGGGGCTTGAGCAAAGGCGGTCTTCCCCCTAACCGGCTTGGATATGTCCCAGCCACCCATCCTGTCCTATGAAGGGCTTTCTCTCCACCAGGGAGAAGGCATGCTGTTTCGCGATCTCGATATTCATGTGGGACCGCGGGACAGGCTGGCGTTGATTGGTCGCAATGGCGCAGGAAAAACCACATTGCTCCGCTTGCTCGCCGATCAGATTGAGGCGGACAAGGGGCGCCGCATGATCCAGCCGGGCACAAATATTGTCATGCTGGAACAGGAACCGGATTTTGCACCGTTCGAAACGCTTCTGGATTTTGCTGTTGCGGGCGATCAGGGCCCAGCTGTTCATGACGTGGAAGCGATTGCAGACCAGTTGGGCATCAATCTTTCCATCAAGGCGACCAAAGCCAGTGGCGGGGAAAAACGGCGTGCTGCCATTTGCCGGGCACTGGCATCCGAACCGGATCTGTTGCTGCTTGATGAGCCGACCAATCATCTCGATCTGGGGGCGATCAACTGGCTCGAGCAATGGCTCGGTCGATATAGTGGTGCTTTCATCACCATTTCCCATGACCGCACCTTTCTCACCCGGCTGACGAAACAGACAGCCTGGCTCAACCGCGGGGCCCTCCGCCGTCAGGAGGTTGGATTTGGCGGATATGATGCCTGGATGGAGAAGATCCATGCCGACGAGGCGCAGGCGGCGAGGAAACTCGATGCCCGGCTGAAGCTGGAAGCACACTGGCTGGAGCGCGGAGTGACTGCCCGGCGCAAGCGCAACCAGGGACGCCTCGAAAAACTTTACGAAATGCGGGCACAGCGCGCAGCGATGATTGGGCCTGCCGGAACGGCGGCTCTGAAGGTCCAGAGCGATGACAGCCGGACGAAGTCGGTAATTACCGCCGAGCATGTATCAAAGACATTTGGCGATGGTTCCAACAAACGAACGGTAATCCGCGACTTCTCCCTGCGCATTCAGCGGGGGGATCGTATCGGGCTCGTTGGCGCCAATGGTGCGGGCAAAACAACCTTGCTGAAAATACTCACCGGTGAACTCGCCCCGGACACAGGTCAGGTCACGCTGGCAAAGACACTGAGCGGCATATTTATCGATCAGCAACGCAAATTGCTGGAACCCGGTAAGTCCGTGCGCGATATTCTGGCGGACGGTAGCGACTGGGTCGATGTCCGCAGGGTCAAAAAGCATGTTCAGGGTTATCTCAAGGATTTTCTTTTTGCACCCGAGTTGATCGATGCGAAGGTCGGAACCCTTTCCGGCGGAGAGCAGTCGCGCCTCCTGCTCGCGCGGGAATTTGCCCGCATGTCGAATCTGTTGGTCCTCGACGAACCAACCAATGATCTGGATCTGGAAACCCTGGATCTGCTCCAGGAAGTCATCGCCGACTATGACGGAACCGTGCTGCTGGTCAGCCATGACAGGGATTTTCTGGACAGAACGGTTACTGTCACGCTCGGGCTCGATGGCAGCGGAGAGGTGGACATTGTCGCCGGTGGCTATGCGGAATGGGAAGCCAAACGCAAGGCCAAACCTGGTACCAAACGAAAGAGCGCATCGACATCCCGGGAAAAAACAACCGCACCCAAGACCGCTTCCCCGTCACAGTCTCCTAAAAAACTCGGTTATAAAGATCAGCGGGACTATGATCTGCTTCCGGCGCGGATCGAAGAGATTGAGAGCAGGATATCGGCGATTGCAGAAGCACTTTCGGATGCGGACCTTTATAATAGCGATCGGGAACGGTTTGACCAACTGACAGCAGAAAACACCGCACTTCTTGCCGAAAAAGACGAGGCCGAGATGCGCTGGCTGGAACTGGCGGAACAGGTTGAAGCCATGGAAAAGGCCCGATAATCGCTTAACCCGGCAAACGATAAAAATCGGCGAGACGGTCCAGAGCAATCCTGAGCACAATCTTGCCTGATCGGGCTGGCCAATTGAGGTTTCGCTCTGCATTTGGGACCGTTTCCCCGGCACAGATAACCCGCCAGGCAATATCATGCAGGTCTTTGCCCAATGCGCTTTGAGCCGCTTCAAAACGCTGCCTTGCAGAAATCTGCACTTCCGATGGCTCGAGATGTTGTTCCCCGGACCTTCGGTTCTGATCCCTCGGGACCAGGGACCAGTTCATGGTTATCCCCGGGGCCATATGGGCGCGCTCCCAGTCCTCCCGCAGTTTTTCTCCTGCATCCAGTTGCCGGTCGGTCAGATGACCACGAGCATGCAGCCATGCCAAAGGAGACTCCGCCAGGTTGACCGTGACGCTGCGCGCCGGTCTTCCGGATCTTCCCGACTTCTTCCTCTTCTTTTCCCTTCCGTCTTGCGGGACGGGTCTTTCGACCAACAGACTAGGATCTTCAGCTGTCTTGGGTGATCTGTTCACTGGCATCTCCATTTCGTGGCAAAGACTCTTGCCATTTTGGAGATAATGTAGGAAAGAAAAAACCATATAGGTTGGAGCTGAATATGATCAATCGCATTCGTGATGTCCGAAAAAACCGGGGATTTACGCTGGATGAAGTCGCCAGACGCTGTGAGCCCCCGACAACGGCCCAGACGATTGGACGGCTGGAAACCGGGACCCGGACATTGTCGCTCGACTGGCTCAACCGGATTGCCGATGCGCTGGGCGTGGACAGCACCGCCCTCCTGGCACTTCCCGATCAGGATAACATTCCGGTCGCCGCGACTCTCGATCACAAGGGTGCGCATGCACTGACCCGGACCGAAACAATTCATCAGCCGACGGTTGAGGCGGGAATGGTCGCCCTGCGCATCAAGAGCAGTACCGGTGACTATCGGGCCGGTGACGATCTCTGGCTCTCCCGCCGCACACCAGACGACTATGCCTCTGCCCTCAACCGCGATGTGCTGGTGCCGCGCCCCGGCGGGCGTTTTCTGTTTGGCCGGCTGATCGGACGGGAGGATGGCAAGCTGCAGATCCTGCCACTCGCCGCCGGAGCCCGCCAGCAGATTGTCAGCGACCCTGCCTGGATTGGCGTCGCGGTCCGTCTTGTCCGGTCATTGTGATCCGCACTTCCAGATCCCGATGACCAGACCGCTTCGCATATTGACCCTGTCGACTTTGTTTCCGCACGCGGGAGCAGCAAATTTCGGCATATTCGTCGAACGCCAGACGGCAGAGCTTAATCGTCGGGCCGAGGCAGATGTTACCGTCATCAATCCGGTCGGGTTGCCGCCATGGCCGCTCAGCAAATTGTCCCGGTACCGGGACATGGTTGGTCTTGCAACCCATGAATTGTGGAATGGCCTCAGGCTGTTTCGTCCGCGTTTCCCGCTGATTCCGGGAATGAGCGGGAAGAGCAATCCGGATCGCATATACCGCGCCATCTTGCCGCTCGTGCGCCAGCTCCATGAGGAGAATCCCTTTGAACTGATCGATGCGGAATTCTTCTACCCGGACGGACCAGTGGCTATGCGGCTGTCGGAACAGCTGGATATTCCGTTCAGTATCAAGGCGCGCGGCGCGGATATTCATCACTGGGGGAACCAGCCGGGATGCCAGGATCAGATTCTGGCCGCCGCTGACAAGGCAGCCGGTCTGCTGGCTGTGTCGTGCGCACTCAAGCAGGACATGATCGATCTGGGCATGATCGGTGACAGGATCACAGTCCACTATACCGGTGTCGACCAGTCGCAGTTTCAGCCGGTCAATCGTGAGAAGATGAAAGCCGAAATGGGGATTGCCGGCCCGCTTCTCATTTGTACCGGCGCGCTGATCCCGCGCAAGAACCAGGCGCTCATCATCAAAGCCATGACCGCCTTTCCCAATGCCCGGCTCATTCTGGCGGGCTCGGGACCCGAGGAGACAAATTACCGGCGCCTCGCCGACAGGCTGGGTGTTGCCGGTCAGGTGCAATTCATGGGGAATGTGCCGCATCAGAAGCTGGCTGCGCTGACGGCCGCAGCCGATATAGCGGTATTGGTCTCGCGTTCGGAAGGTTTGGCCAATGCCTGGGTTGAGGCGCTGGCATGCGGTACCCCGATCGTGATCAGCGCGGCAGGCGGCGCGAAGGAGCTGCTTGCAAACCCTGATGCTGGCAGAATTGTCGAGGAAAATCCCGACGCCATTGCCGAGGCGATCCGGTCAATTCTGGCCAGTCCGCCAGATCAGCAGGCGGTGCGCGACACAGTCTCTGGTTTCAGCTGGGAATCCAATGGCGATCAGTTACTCGCCCATTTTCAGCGGATCGATTCGGACGGGCGCATCGGCAACTAGGACAGCGGGAGCAACGCCCCGATAATCCATCGCTCTTCCGCCCGCAAAACACCCCAGATACGAGCTGCGGCCCGGCTGTCCATCACTTCGATGCCGATATTCATCGCTTCCGCTTCCTTGCGGAAACCGGCCGGTGGCTGCTGCATCGCGGGACCGGAACCAAAGAGCAAAAACTCGGGAGCCGGATCGAGTTGCAAGCTGTCCACAATATCTCTCAAACTCAGATCTGCGAAAGCCGGTGCGTCCCACGCGAGCGATTGAAACGGCGAAATCAACAAGCCGCTGTCGATACGCTCGGTGCCCACCTTGAAACCGTCCGCTGTGAACCCGGTAATCACCGGTCCTTCAAAATCGACATCCTTGCGCAGTTCAACCATGGTCGGGCCATCCGGTCACTTCGATCAGCCGGCCTGTTCCGGACCGCCCAGCTTCTCGGCCTTACCATTGTCGGCATCGGCTGGAATGAAGCTGTCCGGACCGACCTTCAGCCAGATCAGTATCGGTGCAGCCATGTAGACGGATGAGTAAGTACCGATCAACACACCAAGGAACATCGCGACCGAGAAACCAAAAATGACGTCTGGCCCCCAGATAATCAGAGCCAGCAGCGCGACCAGCATGGTCAGGCTGGTCATCACGGTCCTGGCCAGCGTTTCGTTCACCGACAGGTCGAGCAGCGCAACAATGTCCATCTTGCGATATTTCTTCAGGTTTTCGCGAATTCGGTCATAGACGACAATCGTATCGTTCAGCGAATAGCCGATGATTGTCAGCAGCGCTGCCACGATGTTGAGGTTAAACTCCAGCTGGGTCAGCGCGAAAAATCCGAACGTCAGCGAGACGTCATGAAACAGCGCGAACAATGCCCCTGCCCCGAATTGCCATTCGAAGCGGATCCAGATGTACAGGGAGATGGCAAGCAAAGCACCCACCAGTGACCACACACCTTTGGAGAGCAGTTCCTCCGACACTTTGCCCGACACGGAATCGACCGAGTCCGGTTTATCGATGCCATAGTCCGATTTCAGCAGCTGGACGATTTCGGCGGTCATTTCATTGGCGGCTTCGGGACGTTCCTGCGCTTCATCGGGCAAGCGCATCCGGATCGAAACCTGGTTGGGTTCGCCGAATCGCTGGATCGTGGCTTCGCCATAGCCGAGACCGCCGATACTCTCGCGCAGCTCGCTGACCGGAGCTTCCTCGCGATCTTCGAACGTCACCTGGATCATTTGCCCGCCGACAAAGTCGACGCCGAAATTCAATCCCTTTGTCGCGACCAGCGCGAAGGAACCAATGATCATCAGCACGCTGATCGCGACAGCGATGTTCCGCCATCTCAGAAAGCCGATATTGGTATTGTCGGGAACAAGTTTGAGAAGTTTCATGACCATTCCCTCCTATATCACCAGCTCTTGCGGCCGCTTCCTGCGCAACCACAGGGCGACCCACATGCGTGTTACGACAACAGCCGTGAACACCGACGTACAGATCCCGATGATCAAAACGACGGCAAAGCCACGAACCGGACCAGAGCCGAAAATGAACAGCAGCAGGCCGGCAATCACGTTGGTGATATTCGCATCAAAAATGGCGCGGGACGCCTCCTTGTAGCCGACTTCCACGGCCTGGATAATGCGCCTGCCCCGCCTTCGCTCTTCGCGTATGCGTTCATTGATCAGCACATTGGCATCGACAGCCGAACCCACCGTCAGGATGAAGCCCGCAATACCGGGTAGTGTCAACGTCGCGTTGAATATCGCCATCACGCCCAGGATCAGAAACAGGTTCAGCGTCAGCGCCATGTTGGCGTAGAAACCAAAGCGGCCATAGGTGACCACCATGAATGTCAGCACGGCAACCGTGCCAATAATGGCCGCCAGCATGCCTTTTTCGATCGAATCCTGACCGAGGTCCGGACCAACCGTTCGCTCCTCAACCACTTTCAGTTCGACGGGCAGCGCGCCGGATCGCAGTGCAATCGACAACTGGTTAGCGCTTTCCACCGTGAAATTCCCGGAAATCTGTGCCGATCCACCAAGAATCGGTTCATTGATATTCGGCGCCGAAAGAACCTCTCCATCCAGGATGATAGCAAATGGCCGGCCCACATTGTTTTGCGTCAGACGTGCAAACCGGGCCCCGCCCTCGGTATCGAAAGTGATATTGACAACCGGTGCGTTGGTTTCCTGATCAAAGCCCTGCCCCGCATCGGTCAGCTTGTCGCCCGATATTCCGCCCAGGCGTTTGACCGCAATGTTGGGGATACCGGTCGGATTGTCGGGATAGGGAAAAATCTGGCTGCCAACCGGCGCGCGACCGGACGCAACCGCATTGGGATCGGCCTCAAAATCGACCAGCTTGAATTCCAGCTTGGCCGTCTGACCAAGCAGAGCTTTGAGGGCTTCCGGATCTTCGAGACCAGGAACCTGCACAACAATCCGCTCATCACCCTGCCGGATGATGGTTGGTTCTCTTGTTCCCATTTCATCGATTCGGCGCCGGATCACGTCGGTCGCCGTATCCATGGCATTATCAACCGCAGTTTCGAGACCGGCAGATGTCGGGGTCAGGACAAAACGCGTATCATCGCGAACTTCTATGTCCCAGTCCCTCTGTCCGGTCAGACCGGCACCGGTAGTCAGCGGCAGCAATTCTTCCCGCGCCGCATCAACTTGTGTGGAGTCGCGCACCATGAAGGACAGAACCCCGTCCTGCCGCGAGATGTCGCCAATATTGATCCGGGGATCAGCCCGGCGCATGACCGCGCGGACGGATTCTTCCATCGTCTCCAGCCGGGTACGGGCGACATCGGCCGGATCCGCTTCAAGGAGAATATGACTGCCACCGGACAGGTCGAGACCCAGGTTGATGGTTTCATCCGGAAGGAAAGTCGGCCAGTATTTGTGGCTCTCTCCAAAAAACAGACTGGGCAGAGACATCAGCACGCCAAAAGCGAGCAACAGGGAGATGGCAATCACTTTCCAGCGCGGAAAATCTAACATGTCAGACTAGTATCCCAATATTTCCGACCCGTTCCGGTCAAGACTGTTTCCACGAATCAATCGTTCGCCGGTTTGCCGCTGCCCCGGGGCACAACATCCGAAAGCGTGCCCTTGACCGCCTTCACGCGCAATCCTTTGGCCAGTTCCACTTCAACATATTCATCATCGACCTTGGTCGCTTTGCCCACCAGACCGCCACCTGTGACGACCTCGTCATTTTTCTGGACCGCACCGATTTTTGCCTGATGTTCTTTCATCCGCTTCTGCTGTGGGCGAATGAGCAGGAAATAGAAAACCGCAAAGATCAGCACAAGCGGCATGATCGAGACAAGAAATCCACCAGCCCCACCGGAAGCTGCCTGCGCTGAAACCCATAAAATCGTCATTCGGAAATCCCCAAAAATACTGATCCACCGTCGCAGACAAACCGTCTGCCTTCCGGTCATGACGGAGGCCGGTCCCTGCGATGCGCGCGCCTATCACGCAGACCACATGAAAGCAATCGCAAAGCCCGGTCGGCCAATCCGCTAGCTAGATGGTGACATGGGTTGTCGAGATCAAGAGAATAACCTCGAACATTGGACAGCGCCTGCAGGTCGGAATGGTCCAAACCGCTTGCCATCAGATCCGGACCACCATATATGCCGCTTCTCGAATGGCCTCTGGCCAGACGAATGGTCGGGACGTAGCGCAGCCTGGTAGCGCATCACACTGGGGGTGTGGGGGTCGGAGGTTCGAATCCTCTCGTCCCGACCAGATTTTCAAACTTCATCTTTTCTTCTTTTTTGCTGGCCGTTTCGGGATCGCCTCCGGGCGAGGGAAAAGGCGCTTTCCTACATATAACCAAATAGGTTACTTCTTGTCCCGTGGTTCCAGCAAACCCGGGAGAATGCGGTGAATATTGATCGGATCATTGACAACGCAATTGCCGTTGAAGGAGGCTATTCGGACCATCCGGCCGATCGCGGCGGTCCCACGCGCTGGGGGATTACAGAGAAAATCGCCCGACAAAAAGGATATGTCGGCGATATGCGCCACCTCCCAAAATCGGTGGCAAAGGAGATCTACAAGCGCCGATACTGGTCACAGCCGGGATTTGATCGGGTTCATGCATTCGCACCGGACCTGGCTGTGGAACTGTTCGATACCGGAATCAACATGGGTCCGGGAATCGCGACGGGATTCCTCCAGCGGGCTCTGAATGCCCTCAACCGCCAGGAGCGGGACTTCAACGAAATCCTGGTCGACAAAATTCTCGGCAATCAAACTATCGGAGCGCTGCAGGCCTATCTGAAACATCGCGGAAAGCCCGGAGAAGCCGTGTTACTCAAGGCGGTCGAGGCACTGCAGGGCGCACGGTATATCCGTTTGGCGGAAAAGCGTCCGGCGAACGAAGCCTTTCTTTATGGCTGGCTCGCCAACAGAATCTCCTGACACGCGCAAACATTTGCCAAACCCGGCCTCAAGCGCCTCAAAAAGAACCATGCATTGATGGAAAAGGATCAAAACATGTCATTATTGCCCAGCCTGATTCCGCCGCTCACCAGCATCATCGACAGGATATTGCCGGACAAGACGGCCAGAGAACGAGCGAAACTCGAGTTGTTGAAACTGGAGAGTTCCCGGGAAATGGAGGAAATACGCACCCAGCTCTCCGCCATCATTGTCGAAGCCGGTTCGGCGGACCCTTGGACCAGCCGGGCGCGACCTTCTTTTCTGTACGTCATGTACATCCTCCTGCTCTGGGCCATACCAATGGGTTTCATCGCTGCGTTCCGGCCAGAAGCGGCGAAAGCTATTGCGGAAGGCATGAACGGCTATTTGTCCGGCATCCCCGAACCGCTCTATGCGTTATTTGGCACGGGCTATCTCGGTTACACCATGGCGCGTCAGTGGGGCAAAATCCGCGGGGTCGATAAATAGACGGAAAACCGCCATTCTACTCGCTGAAAAAATGGGCATTATCGACCATTTTTGCCCAATAAATGGACATCTTCCGCCATTTTCCGCAATATATGACAATTAGGCTTGCCATGCCTGTATGTTTGCAGATAAAGGAGCAGGTCTAGTTCATCCAAAGGGGATATTTTAATGTCTAACGAAACCAATCTTCGCAAAATGCTTCTCGTAGCAGGCGGCCTGGCTCTGGCAGTACCGGCGCTTTCCGCATGTTCCGAGCAGGCTGGCGATGCTGTTGAAGCCGCTGAATGTGCCGCTGAGTGTGCTGCATGTGCCGCTGAATGTGCTGCTTGCGCCGCTGGCTGTGCTGCTGAAGCCGCTGGCTGTGCTGCTGCATGTGCCGCCGGTTGCGCTGCTGAAGCTGCTGGTTGTGCTGCTGAAGCCGCTGGCTGTGCCGCATGTGCCGCTGCTTGCGCCGCTGCCTGCGCTGCTGAGTAATATCAGTACGCTGCATTGGAAAATGCATTAGAAAGGCTGTTTGAGCTTACAGGCCAGATAGCCAAAGAGGGCGTCTCGCTGGTACCCCGCGTGGTACCGGCAGACGCCCCTTTCGTTCAATATCAACATTATCCCAAAGGCGACTGCATTGCGCCAGGCAATCAGTCTCGCTGGTTCTACCATGCTCACAAGCCGGAAGAACGCGAGGAAGGCGAACACGGGCATTTTCACCTGTTCCTTCCGCTGGAAATGTTCAAGGGCGTCAAATCGCTCTATAATCCACCCAAGAAACTGCCCAATGGCAAACCGACCCAGGGAGTTGTGCATTTTGGTGCACTGAGCTTCGGTCTGGACGGGATGCCGATGAGCTGGTTTACGACCAACTATTGGGTGACTTACGAGTATTTCATGCCGGCAGACGCCATCGCTGCGCGGCTCAGGAATTTTGACATGACCGGCGCCAGGGGCGACCCGCTTGTCAATGACTGGCTGACCGCCGCTGTTCACAGCTTTCACGATCCGATCATCGAAATGCTGAATGCGCGCGACGTAGAACTGGCCGCACAAAAGGAAGAACTCGGGCACGCCGTGTTCGAAGACAAGTCCGTGGAAATCATGTCCCGGATCCCGTTTGATCTCTGATCGCTGAAGCTTGTGGTGCGCCCGACAGGATTCGAACCTGTGGCCCCCAGATTAGGAATCTGATGCTCTATCCACCTGAGCTACGGGCGCTTCAACAACAGCCGTTTAGCTTTTGACTTGCGGATAGGCCAGCTTCAATTTCGGGATTTGGGTGATGTGAGCGGAAACGGAAGTGAAGCAATTTCAATGCCCTCTTCTTCCAGCGCTTCCACCTCATCCGGAGTTGCCGTGCCGTGGACAGATTTCTCATCCGTTTCGCCATAATGAATCTCGCGCGCCTTCTCCGGAAACTCCTCGCCCACCCATTCCGATTGCTCGAGCAGTTTTGCCTGGACTTCCGCAGCCAGCTTCAAAATCTCGCCCTGTTCGGGCGGAATTGCCGGGGCATTGCTCACGCCGCCCGAGGAGGATGCGGAACCGGCGTCCTTCTCCCTGGCCGGGCCGCGGGAGGACTGATTGCCCTTCGCACTGACATTGGGTGCCATCAATCCCTTGCTCACGGACAGAGATCCACAGGCGGGGCAAGTCAGAAGACCACGGGCCTTCTGGTCCTCAAACTCTGCCGATGATCCGAACCATCCTTCGAATGTGTGGCCCTGCGGCTCGCAAACAAGGTCGAAAACGATCATTTCAGCAACTCCGGATCCGCAAAGTCCCGCCGGTTCTTCAGCACGGGCAATTTTTGTCTTACCTCCTCAATATCCTTCAGGTTGATATCACAGAATCCGACACCAATCTCCTCCCCCATGTCGAGCAGAACCCGGCCCCAGGGATCGACGACCAGCGAATGACCATAGGTCCGGCGGCTATCTTCATGCGTCCCGCATTGCGCCGCAGCGACAACAAATGCCGCAGACTCGATCGCCCGTGCCCGCAGCAACACCTCCCAGTGCGCTTTGCCGGTCGGCACGGTGAAGGCTGCAGGAACCGTCAGGATATCGGCGCCGTGCTTTGCCAAAGCCGCGTAGAGCCGAGAAAACCGGACATCATAACAGATCGACAGACCAATGCTGGCGCCACCTGCGCGTGCGAGCACTGCTTTGTCGCCGCTGGCGTAAGCAGCCGACTCTCGCCAGGAATCCTCTGCATCAAGATCCACATCAAACAGGTGAATCTTGTCATATCTTGCCACGATCAGTCCATCGGGATCGATCAGCAGCGATCTGTTCACCCATTTGTCATCGTCGCGCTGTTCATTCCGCAAGGCCAATGAGCCGAGTGCCACCCATATACCGCAATGCGCGGCCTGTTTCTGGACCGCAGAAAGGACCATATCCCCGGATTCAGTGCGGATCTTGGATGCTGCACGAGAGCGGTTCCGGTCAATCAGGCCGGACATTTCCGGTGTAAACAATATTTCTGCACCGCCTGCGGCGGCTTCCGAAATCCCGCTGCACAGGGTGTTTGCATTCTGCTCCGGATCGAGACCGGTGCAGGTTTGGGCAAGCGCGACGCGCATGATTTTTATTGCGCCAGAAGCTGTTCGAGTTGCCCGGAGGCATCGAGCGCCGCCAGATCATCCGAACCACCAATATGCTGATCATTGATAAAGATCTGCGGAACCGTGGTGCGACCATTGGCCCGCTGAATCATTTCCTGGCGCCTGGCACCACCCATGGAAATATCGAACTCTTCAAAATCGACATTTCTGGAACTCAACAGGGATTTCGCGCGGAAGCAATAACCGCATGTAAATTTGGTATATATTTCAACCTTGGCCATCGTTGTGCTCCAATATGCTCTGGTCTGTCAGATGGGTTCTCCACAACGAAATTGCAACTGTCACTAAACCGGTCTTCTCATTCGACGGAATGGCACACCCGGGCCCAACATAGCAGGGTGACCTTTTGTGCTCCGCCCGCCTTGAGGATACGGGCACAGGCATTGGCGGTACTCCCTGATGTATAGACATCGTCAACCAGCACAATTTTTTTGCCAGACAGCAATGATCGCCCTTTTGCGGTCACGTCAAAAACGTCTTTCACTGTCTGAAACCGTTCAGCATTGTTCATTTTTTTCAATGGCGGTGTTGGGCGTTTGCGAATCAGCAGGTTGTGAGAGACATCCCGCGCCATCCGCCGGCCAAGAGCCTCGGCAATCAGAACAGACTGGTTGAATCCTCTCGACCACAGGCGGGAGCGGTGCAAGGGTACCGGAACGATCATATCCGCAGGATCCCCCTCGGCAACCAAACGATGCAGATGACCCGCGATCAGTTCCGCAATACCGAGCCTTCCGCCATATTTCAGCCGGATGATGATTTTGGCGCTAACATCACCATAGCGCACAACCGCATGGACACCGTCCAGATGCGGCGGTTTTGCAAGGCATTGACCACATTTGCTTTCAGGAGATCGCTCAAAGGCAAAAGGTTCTCCGCACTGAATGCAACAGGGTCCGGCCAGAAATTCGAGTTGCTGCCAGCACATCAGGCAAAACTCGTGATTTTCCTCGACCGTCACACCGCAGACCGGACAGCGCGGTGGTAGCGCAAAATCTGCAAAAGTTCTGACCAGGATTCTTCCGAGCCCCATTTTTCCTTGTCGGTCGGCGAACACAAAGGCACAAGACCTCATGGTTGACCCATCCGGACAGAGTGAAATATTCGACCGCCGTCGCAGACGATCTGTCCGGGACAGAGCGTTTCAGCGTGCCGATGGTCCTGACATTCTGAGCGAGCTGATGGTCGCTGCGATTCTGGACAATCTGGACCTGGTGAAACGCGACTTTCAGCATTGCCTGGTGAACGGCCTGGCCGCGCCACAACTGGCCTGTCAACTTGCGGACAAAGGAATGTCAGTTATCGTCGCCGATGCGAGTTATCAGGTGGCTCAGGCGGCAAAGGGGGTCCAGTGCGATGAAGATCGCCTCCCATTTGCCGACCAGAGTTTCGATCTGGCGATCAGTATTGGTACGCTGGACAGTGTGAACGATCTTCCTGGTGCTCTGGCATTGCAACTGCGGGCGCTGAAACCCGACGGACTTTTCCTGGGCGCATTTGTGGGAGCAGAAAGCCTGGGAACGCTCAAGGCATCATTGATGCTGGCGGAAGGACCAGCCGTTTCCGCCCATGTCCATCCCCAAATCGATATTCGCACGATGGGAGACCTGCTCACGCGAATCGGATACAAACTGGCAGTAGTCGACAGTGATCGGCATCAGCTCCGCTATTCCCGGATGGATAAGCTCATATCGGATCTGAGGGATGCAGGCGGATCCAATATTCTTGCCGGTCATGACAAGCCTTTGTCTCGTGCGATCTATCAGGGAGCCAAAAAGAGTTTTTCTGAAAAGGCGGAACCGGATGGCAAAATTTCCGAGATGTTCGAAATCGTCAACATCTGTGCGTGGGCGCCTCATCCTGACCAGCCGTTGCCGGCCCGACGCGGCAGCGGGAAGGTATCGCTTCGCACGGCCCTCGACAAGGATGGCTAGCGGCTAGTCAGGCCGAGATCGGGTGGAGCAGCTTAAGCTGGTCGACAAGCGGCCCATCCGCCGGCGGCATTTCCGCCGCATCCATTTCCTGGGCGGCCACCCAGATAAGTTCCGCCGATTCCCGGGTCTCAACCGTCCCTTCCCAGCTTTCACAGCGATATAGCAATAGCAACAGATGCCGGTCGCCCAATGGCTCGCTGGCGAAGGCAACAGGCTCAAGAGCACTGGCATCCACAACGATTCCCAGTTCTTCTTCCAGTTCCCGTGTCAAAGCCGACTCGGGGGTCTCCCCCTCTTCGACCTTGCCGCCGGGAAACTCCCAGAGCCCTGCCATGGGCTTGCCAACCGGCCGTTTTTGCAGGAGAAAATTCCCATTCCGGTCCTGCAGGGCCGCAGCAACGACAAACAGATATGTCGGATTATTTTCCATTTTTTTTTGCGATGTAAGGATTTTGTTAATCCATTCCTGTGAAAAACGGCTCGTTCGCAACCTAGCAGAACTTTTAAAGAGTTGAGAGGGATATGATTGAATTTCTGAAGAATATTTGCCTTTCCGATGAAGGTGCGACAGCCGTTGAATATGGTTTGATTGTTGCGTTGATTGCTCTGGCTGCCTTGGCGGCTATCAGCGGCGTAGCTAATGAAACCACGGGCATGTGGAATGACGTTGCCACCCAGGTGGTCGACAGTTCCTCCTGACGGGTTGTTGCCTTTAAACTTTTGTAAAGAATTGCTGACTAAGTTGAGAAACATCGGCCGAAATTTTTGGTCGAAAGGGTAAGTGAAGTTTGTCAAATATAGGAGACCAAACATGAAACTCGTACGTAAAATGTTCAAGAACGAAGAAGGTGCAACGGCTATTGAATATGGTCTGATTGCTGCTCTGATCGCTGTTGCAGCTATCGTTGCAATGGGTCAGCTGGGTAACACCCTCAGCAACACCTTCACCCAGGTCGAAAACTCGATGGCTGGTTAATCTTCGGATTAGTTCAAAAAAGAGACGGCAGCTTGCAAAAGCTGCCGTCTTTTTTTGTGCCTGAAACAATCCGGAAAAATCGTCAGTAGGTCACGATCTTGACCTGCTGACCGGCGCGGAGGCCGTCACCTGAGCGCAACCGGTTGAGCACAAGAAAACGCTCCATCTGGAAATCCTGATAGGCCATTCGGCTGGACAGGCTGCTGACGGTATCACCACTTTTCACTGTGACGACATCAATCTTGCGGGGTTTTATGGCCGCTGCTGCAGCAGACGATAACCTGCTGACGCTCTGGTACATGCCCGAAAAGACACTGGCACGTCCGGCTGGCGCCAGTGTCGCAAAATGAAATGCACTGCTTTTCGAAAACTCGTAGGCAAAAACAGTCACATCTACTCTGCCATTCCGGTTGTTTACCGTCCCAATCGCATAAGCGGCGGGGATGCCGTTGACGGTTGTACGCTGTACTTCGCCATAAGAAATGCTCTGGTTTTCACCGGCGAGGCTTTTGAAAGCATTGGCAATATATGTCGTCATATTGCCATTATAGGCCGCAGTGGTGAATTGCCCCTGGCCAGCCGAACCGTTTATCGAAACGGCACGTGCACCATTTTGCATCTTGAAGCCGTTTGGAACGGTGAATTTCAGGCGGAGATCGGGATGGAGGAAATCATTGCCTTCGATCACGCCCTGTTTGGGATCGTCTCCATAAAGAATTCCGTCGACATTACGCAGGAATTCCGCCCGGTTGCGTTTGCCGCCATTTGAACCATATTGCCCGGCATTGCGGGCTGCCCTGTCCACGCGTTGAGCTGGATCTGGGTGGGTACTCGCCCATTCAGGCACGCCCCGGGCATCGCGACCGGCCACGCGGGCATCAATGGCGGATTGCGCTGCCAGCGATGCCAGCATGGTGGACAGCGCGCGCGGGTCATATCCGGCGGAAGACAAATACTGAATCCCCAGATCATCGGCTTCATATTCCTGTTTGCGGGAATAGCGCAAAGTCAGCAACTGGCTGCCAGTACCAAACACTTGCTGGCCCAGTCTGCCGATTGCGGAGTCACCCAAAAGTACGGCAGCGCCTATCTGTCCGAGAGCTCCCAATATGCTGTTCCTTCTGGCGGCTTTCTGGCGTTTTTGACTGTGCCGCGCAGCAACATGTCCGACTTCGTGCCCCAGAACGCCGGCCATCTCCGCTTCGTCGTTCATCAAGGCCATCAGTTGGCGGGTCAGGTAAACATAGCCGCCCGGAATCGCGAAAGCATTGTTCACAGGGCTGTTCAACAGGGTCACGGTAAAGTCACTCCGCGCATCTCCCAGGCCGGATTGCACGGCAATATCCTGACCGACACGCACAACATAGGCAGTTTGAGGTCCGTCATAGGGACCGCCAAATTCCTGAAGCAGCTGAGGATGGACTTCGGCACCTTTCTTTTTGTCGGCCGCCGAAATGGTTCGAACTTCGCCGCCCTGCGGTCGTGACTGACTTCCGGCTGAATCCACCGCTCCAGCATCAGCTCCGGACCCGGTACAACTCGCTACCGCGACAAAGGCGGCTGTGGCCAAAAGCTTCTGCGTGATTTTCATGTCAAACTCTCCTTGGCTTGGCAGTTTACAACAAGCCGACCCGCAGCAACAGGGAAGCTGATGTAAAAAGGTCTATCGGAACGATCAGATGGGGTTCCGACGACAATCTTCACCCCGGCATGATCTTTCTTACAATGCGCCCATGGCAAGGAATTTGTCACGCCGCATTTTCCGCAGTTCCTGACGCTGAACGTCTGACAGGGCTTTTAGTTCCTCGGCGATCGCTTTGCCCAGATTGGCAATGCATAAATCCGGGTCGCGATGTGCCCCACCCACCGGTTCCTTGATGATCCGGTCGATGACACCCAGTTTCTTGAGATTCTGGGCTGTAATCTTCATGGCATCTGCAGCGACATCAGCCTTGTCGCCAGTCCGCCACAAAATCGACGCACAGCCTTCGGGAGAAATGACAGAATAAACGGCATGTTCCAGCATCAGGACGCGTTCCGCAGCTGCCAGCGCAACAGCACCTCCAGAACCACCCTCGCCCACTATGACTGCTACCATGGGGACGCCCAGCGACAGACATTTTTCTGTCGACCTCGCAATGGCTTCCGCCTGTCCACGTTCTTCAGCCGAAACGCCGGGAAAAGCACCGGAAGTGTCAACCAGCGTGACCACCGGAAGCGAGAAGCGGTCTGCCAAATCCATCAACCGGATCGCCTTGCGATAGCCTTCCGGTTTGCCCATGCCAAAATTATGCTTGAGCCGGCTCTCGGTATCGCTGCCCTTCTCATGTCCGATCACCACAACTTTCTGGTTGCCGATAGTGGCGAACCCGCCAATAATCGCCTGGTCATCGCCAAAGTTCCGGTCACCGCCAAGCGGCATGAAATCTTCAAAAAGCCCAGCGACGAAATCCTTGAAATGCGGTCGGTCAGGATGCCGTGCGACCTGGGTCTTTTGCCAGGGAGTTAATCTGGAATAGGTATCGCGAAGAAGGTTAGCCGACTTGGTTTGCAATTTCGCGATTTCTGACTCAATATCCAGCGAGCCTTCGTCGGCCGTTTCCCGAAGCTCTATGATCCGCGATTCCAGAGCGGCAATCGGTTTTTCAAAATCAAGAAATGATGTCATGTCATCGGGTTAGAACCGTGAGCGAAAAACGTCAACGCGAGAGATTCGCCCGGCTCAGCGGATGCCGTTCATTTACTAGCTTCACCAGTCGGGCGCTGTCCACATGAGTATAAATCTGAGTGGTACTGATATCACTGTGGCCGAGCAATGTTTGCAATGTCCTGAGATCCGCTCCCCCCTCCAGCAAATGTGTGGCAAAGGCATGGCGTAGAACATGCGGACTCAACCTGGCGGGATTGAGTCCGACTTGCGCGGCGAGTTCCTTGATAATCTGATACAGTCGGATCCGGCTGATATGACCGGTACGGGACGGAAAGAGGAACGGCCGGTCCGTAGCCACATGATCCAGCCAGTCTTGTACTGCCTTCCTGGCCCGGTCGGAAATGGGCACCAGTCGTTCCTTGCCGCCCTTGCCTTTGATCATAAGGAACGGACGATCCCGGACAACAGATTGCCTTGGCAGCGACACCAGTTCACTGGCCCGCAAACCCGAACCATAAAGCAATTCGATGAGGGCCGACAGGCGGAAATCTGATGTTTTTGGTCTCTTTGCGCTCAGCCGATGGTCTATGGCAGCAAATAGCTTTTCCACTTCTTCATGCGACAGGATCTTGGGCAGCGGCCTGCGCGTGGCAGGGCGCGGTAATGCGTCCGACGGATCATCATCCCGAAATCCTTCTTCGACCAGAAATCCGAAAAACCGTCTGAGTGCGGAGGACTTCCTGGCGACGGTGCTGTTTTGAAGATTGCTCCATCCCTGTGCCAGCTTTTTTAAGCTGTCTCTGCCGGCGCCGCTTATGGGATCGGGTGACATGGACGCAGCCTGCTCAAGGTCAGATCGATAGGCCGACAAAGTGTTGGTCGACGCGCCGGTTTCAGCGGCCATCATTTCCAGGAACCGGTCGATATAAGATGCATCACTTCCCGACATGGGCCCAACGTAGCTCAGCCTTCCCGGCAAATGCAAACCGGGTTTGCGCCATTATACCCGGGTCAGCGCCTCAGCTGCTATCATGCGGGCCTCTGGCTCCATCCCGACAGATTTCAGGGCGCGAATAATGTGGTACAGGTGCAGGGGTGACATGGCGCTCCAGTCCCTCCCCTGCATGCCGACCGCGGTCAACAGCGCCACGGTTCCCTGTTGTTGCCGGCGCGCGGCGGAAACAATCGCCCTGGTCCATTTGCTGCTCCGGTCCAGGTCCAGGTCCATATCTTGCGAAAAATCCTGCAAAGCCGACTGGTCCAGTCTGTCCAGGCCGGCAAGCGCTGCCAGCAGAAACTGGCTCTTGAGCTGATCCTCCGTCCCGTCATTGTCGCCAAATTCGTCCAGATCCGAATAGTTTATCGAGAGACTGTTCGAGGGAATGCCGACTACCAGAAGTCCCCAACTCTCACTGCCCGCAGCCACTTCCGGAAACCAGTTTGCTGCGTTCCGATCAAATCCGGCGCTGAGCATCGAGGCGATCAGGTCGGTGCTGTCGTCGGAAAGACTGCTGGATGGAGCAATTTTGGCTGCGGCTCGAGCTGTCAGTATTTTCGCGCCATATGATGTCAACGGCGCATCGGACCTGCTCCACAGTGTCCGCATGGCTTCAATGCGCTCGGATGCCGTCGGCGCCCTGTAGGCGGAGCGCAGCAACGAAGCCTGGACTTTCCAGTCCTCACCCGTTTCCGGATCGTCATAAGCAGCAGAATACAAGCCCACGATGGCCTTGTTTGACAAAACACCAATGGCCGCAGCGATGGCGGATGCCTTCATGCGGGAATCGATCGCCAGCATCGGGGCCCGGGCGCGCCAGCCCTGCACGTGCCGGCCAGCCTGTTGATACAGGCGATCAGGGGGTTCGACGCCGGTCGCGGCACCCAGGCCATAACGCCAGTTGTTGAAATACTGGATTTCGTCCCAGTCAATGGTGACCGCTCGCCGGCCTTCGAACCCTGCACCCACGGTCTTTTCGGCCAGCAAATAGTCGATGCCCGTTGCAACCTTGTTCCGGCGTGCCTGCCGGAGCAGAGATGTGGCTCGGCTCTGCTCTCCGGAGAATGAGGCGCATATCGGTCCGAACATCGTCCAGGTGGGTGCATCACTGACTTTGTCGCCACCGGGAACCGATGGACAGATTCCGGCCGGATCAGCCGTTGCCAGATGGGCCTGCATCGCAACTTCATAGAGCCGCGGCGTATAATTGCCGCCGTCCACCTTCAAAACCAGGGATCTTGCGGCATCGGCTTCGCCCATCAGCAACAGCCGCCAGGCCCGTTCCGCTACCCAGTCCGCAGGATTTGCATTGGCCGGGCTATCCACCTTGCTGAGCAATGTTCTCCTCAGCAATATCGAGCTCCAGCGGGACAATATCGGCCCCCGCAGATTGCGGATCAGATTGGACAGATATTGACCGCCCTCCTCACCAAATGCGTCAGGTGCCAGCCCTCCGGTTTCCGGAGAAAGCACACCGATTTCATCCATCGGACGCGTCTCGCCCGCAGCAAGATAATATTGCGGCTGCAGCAAATCATCCAGTTCACTGAGATCCGGCTCGCCATCCTCGTCGAGCAGGGATGACGGCAAATCCAGACCGGAAGTGCTGGCAGGACCAGGCGCGCCTGGAGCTGGGGAACTCGGTTGTGCAGATGGTTGCGCGGGAGATGGCCCGGTAACCGGTGGCGGAGCCACTGGTGTTGTCGCAGGCGGCGGTGCAGGCGTTGCGGGAGGTGCAGGATCGGGATCGCCAAAGCCCGGGGGCAACAGGGATTCGGGATTGTCCTGACCCAGAGCCGGCAGGCTGATGATCAGCGCACCGATTGCGGCGGAAGGAAGAAGCAGTTTGTTGATCTGTCGACGCATCAACTGGATGTCCCGGGATTCAGCACCGGTTTCTCGACTGGTGCGAGCTCCTGCTCCACGTCCATCGAAGCCAGTCCATACATGCCAGCACCTAACAGAATCACAAACAACAATATGACAACCAGACTGCGCGGCATCTCTAATCCCAACTCTTTTCGACCATAACCCAAATCCGGATGCATTGAGTTTGGCACTCTTTGGCAACCTATGTATAGCCTTTGCCTCAATGAACAAAAACATGGAAGACTCTTTTGATCAGCCTGCCGAAGATTCGGGTGGAAGCACCGGACTGGAAGTTGATCGTCCAATCGTTCTCATCGGTCTGATGGGCGTTGGCAAAACAACCGTTGGCCGCCGGCTGGCAAAAAAACTGGATTTGCCGTTTGTTGACGCCGACGAAGAAATCGAGAAAGCCGCTGGCCTGACGATTTCCGAGATATTCGACCGGTTTGGCGAAGATTATTTTCGTGATGGCGAACGCCGCGTGATTTCGAGATTGCTGGATGATCACATGCAGGTCATTGCCACCGGCGGAGGGGCCTTCATGAATGCGGAAACACGCAACCTCATCCTGTCACAGGCAACCGCGGTCTGGCTGGACGCGGATATTGATATCCTTGTAAAGCGGGTGGCGAGACGGGATACCAGGCCTTTACTCAAAAATGGTGATCCCGAACAAATTTTGCGAAAGCTGGCGAATGAACGAAATCCTGTCTATGCGCAGGCCCACGTTCATGTCGTCGGGAATGATTCACCGCACGAAACCACCGTAAACAGCATCTTGAGTTCCCTTGCACAATGACACGCATTCCCGTCGAACTGGCCGAACGCAGCTATGAAATATTGATCGAGCCCGGTGCCCTGGCATCAGCTGGCGATCATCTCGGTCCCTTTGTGAAAAACGGGCGGGTATTCATTGTTACGGACGAAAATGTCGCGAACCATATTCTCCCGACACTACGCGCGTCTCTCGACACCGGGCGCATTGCCCACAAAGAACATATCTTGCCGGCTGGCGAATCGACCAAAAGCTGGAAGATGCTTGAAGACCTGGTTGAGAGCCTGCTCGAGGAGCAGATTGAACGGTCTGACATTCTGGTTGCGCTCGGCGGTGGCGTGATCGGCGATCTGGTTGGTTTTGCCGCCGCGATCATCAAGCGGGGCTGCAAATTCGTGCAGATTCCCACCAGTTTGCTAGCGCAGGTCGACAGCAGCGTCGGCGGCAAGACCGCGATCAACAGCAAGGCCGGCAAAAATCTGGTGGGCAGCTTCAACCAGCCGGAATTCGTCCTGATCGACCCGGAGGTATTGAACAGTCTGCCCGACCGCGAACTTCGTGCCGGTTATGCAGAGGTGCTGAAATATGGTTTGATTGACAAGCCGGACTTTTTTGAATGGTGCGAACAGAATGGCGCCAGGGTGCTCGGCCGGGACAGCAATGCGCTGGTCCATGCCATCGCGGAAAGCGTTTCAGCCAAAGCCCGGATTGTCGCAGCAGACGAACGCGAACTCAGTGGCACACGGGCCCTGCTGAATCTCGGACATACGTTCGGACATGCGCTGGAAGCGGACACGGGATATTCCGCCCGCCTGGTTCACGGCGAGGCGGTTGCTGCTGGCATGGCCCTTGCCTTTGGATATTCTCAAAGGCGCGGCCATTGCCCGGCCGCTGATGCCGGGCGCGTCAAAGCCGCGCTTCAGGCGGTCGGCCTCCCGTTTGATCTGACAAGTGCATCGGTAGAGGCTACAGGACAAGCCCTGGTCGGCCACATGATGCATGACAAGAAAATGCAATCCGGACGATTGCCTTTCCTTCTGGCAAACGGAATTGGTCAAACATTTCTGGCGCCCGACGTCGATCTGAAGGATGTAGTGGATTTTCTGGACAATTGTCGCTGAGCGAGGGGTCTAGTCACTGCTCATCTTGCTGCCGGAAAGACCAAATCCGATATGCCGGCCGGCAAACATGTCATCGGCAGCACGCTGCGCTTCGAGGCGGTCACAATCGAGACGGCGATATTCGCGGTCGACCTCTTCAATCAGGGCTTCGTCCAGATCCATCGCCATCATCGCTTGCTTGGCCAGATGGATGGCCGATTCAAACACCTCCCGCTTGACACCCGCCAGGTTGGCCTTTTTCACATCCAGTAGATGCACTCGGTCAAAGGCACGGACAAACAGCTTGGTTTCTGGAAACGCCATTGCAATCTTGTCGAGTGCTTCCGCCCCGAATTGGCGGTCATCGATGCAGAAAATGATTGCGGCACAATTGTCCGCTCCCGCGTTACGCAACAGATCTGTTCGCGTGCCATCGCCATAAAAGACCTTGCGCCCGAATTGCTGACTGACATCGATTTGTTGTGGCTTGATGTCGATGATAGTCACGGACACATTGGCACCCTGCAACATCTGCGACACGGTCTGTCCAAATCGCCCGTGCCCGACTACCAGAACAGAGGAACGCTCGGCACGCGAGGGATCATCCAGTTCGACATCAGTCTGGGAAGCCGTCGTGCCAAATTTCTGCGCGATCAGCATCAGGAATGGTGTTGTGGCCATGGATACGGTGATGACAGCACCGAATAAACTGCTGGCTTGCGGATCAATCAGCATGGCCCGCTCCGCTTCGGCGAACAAGACGAAACCGAATTCTCCGCCCTGGCTCAGCAAAAGTCCCATGCCCAGAGCCGGCAATGTCTCCATTCCGAAAAGCTTTCCAAGGCCGAAAATGATCAGGGTCTTTGTCGCGACCAGAATCAGAGCGGCCGTAAAGACAAACGCCGTGTTGTCCCGGATCACACTCAGGTCGAGCATCATCCCAACGGCCAGGAAGAAAAGCCCGAGCAGCAGCGAACGGAACGGATCGATATCCGCCTCCAGTTCGTGCCGATAGGGCGAATTGGCCAGCATGACACCGGCAATAAAGGCACCGAGAGCAGGTGACAGGCCGATAACTTCCATCAGGGCTGCGCTGCCAAAGACCGCGACGAGGCCCGCCACAATGAACAACTCCCGTTCAGCGATCTGACCGATCAGTTTCAGCAACGGCTGCAAAAGGTAGCGCCCTGCGAGAATCAACCCGCCAATCGCCAGCACACCGAGTATGGCGGTGAGCCACCCCGGGAGGCTGTCATCAGCCGCGGGAGCACGTGAAAGTACCCCGACAATCGTCAGCAGAGGAATGATCGACAGATCCTGAAACAGCAAAATCGAAAAGGCGTTTTCTCCGGAAGGCGTGTTTAGTCGTCCGCTGGACTGCAGCATGGGCAACACCTGGGCTGTCGATGACAAGGCGAGCGGAAGTCCAATCGCCAAAGCCGCTCCCCAGGTAAAAGTGGACGAGAGATAAATCAGCAGAAACAGCGCGATGCCGCAAAGGATCACCTGGCTCATCCCCAGTCCGAAAATCGCCCGTCGCAATCGCATAAGCCGGGCCGGTGCAAGCTCAAGGCCAACGAGGAACAGCAGCAGGATGATCCCGATCTCTGAGAATTCGAGGATGGTTCTGCCTTCGCTGATCAGACCAAATCCTTGCGGACCGATCAGCACGCCCGCGATCAAATATCCGAGAACCGCACCGATGCCGAACTTTCGAAACAAAAGTACGAGCAGCAATGCAGCCGCCAGCATGATGAAACCGGCTATCAGCAAATCCCCGAAATGTGCGGCACCATGATCCATCTGTCAGCTGGCCCCATCCGCTTGAGAAGCAATAGCAAGGGCTTCCAGAATTGCATCATAGGGTAACAGAATTGCGGCATGGCGACCAGGATAATCCCTGGCAGTTGCCAGCAGATCAATATCCCGCCATGTGCCCGGGCTTTCTTGCCTGCCTTCCAGAAAATCCTGCAAATGCTCACGTGCTGCCTTGATTTCTGTGCTGGATCGGCCAACTGCCTGACCCGCGACAATGGCAGTGGACGCCTGGCCAAGCGCGCAGGCGTTGACCTCGACTCCCAGCTGTTCAATTTTTTGGTCACTGGAGATACGCACATCGGCAACAACCCGGCTGCCGCAGGTTTGCGAGCGAATCTCGGCACTTCCGTGCGCATCAGGCAATCGCCCTTCATGCGGAATCGAAACGGCCAATCTCAATATATCACGTGTATATAATGGCTGGTTCATTCGTCGGCTTCCTGACCGCTGCGTTGCTGTTCTACAAGATCGACCATAGCGGAGCCACTCGCATTGAGTAGCGGATAGGTTCGCGACTCCGTCAACCACTCCGGCCGGTTCTCTTCCGGACCATAAAAGCTGTCATAAACCAGGGTCACCAGCAGATAGAAAAGCGTTGCCACAAGCAGTCCCTTGATCATGCCAAACCCGAAGCCCAGCACCCGGTCCACCGGTCCGAGCAGCGATTTGCGCGATTTTTGGCCAATGGCCCGCGCAATCGAACGGCCCAGAGCGTAAACGACGATCAGAATGGCCGCAAAGGCCAAAACCGAAGCGCCGCCCTCATTTCCGATCGGACCCGAGAGAAAGTCGGTTGCCGCCGGATGCAGAAAACGCACAGCGACAATGATCAGCAGCCAGACACAAAGCGACAAAATTTCCTGAACAAGCCCGCGCAGAAAACCGAAAATTGCCCCGCTGCCCATCAGCAAGAGTACAAAAATATCCAAGGCAGTCATGCTGTCTAGCTAGTCGCGGCCAAGCATATGGTCAACGAGATTGGCGAGCTTCGCAAAATGCAGCTGTTTCGGGCCTTTTGCCCCCTTCTCTCCCGAGGCGGGAATCAATGCTCGGTCGAAACCCAGTTTGGCGGCTTCTTTCAGCCGCAACGGCGTGTTGGCGACAGGGCGAATTTCCCCGGACAGGGAAATTTCCCCGAAAATCACGGCATCGCTGGGCATCGGTCGTTCGGCATGGGCGGATATCAGTGCGGCGGCCACAGCGAGATCCGCAGCCGGATCCGTCAGGCGATAGCCGCCGGCAATGTTGAGATAGACTTCGGCACCGGAAAAACTCAGCCCGCAGCGCGCTTCAAGAACGGCCAGAATCATCGCCAGTCGTGAACTGTCCCAGCCCACCACGGAACGGCGCGGCGTGGCCCCGCTGGCCAGACGGACGGTCAAAGCCTGAATTTCAACAAGCACTGGTCTGGTGCCTTCCAGAGCCGGAAACACAGTTGCCCCCGTCACTTCTTCGCTACGGTCCGTCAGGAACAGAGCCGAAGGATTTTGCACCTCGGTCAGGCCCTTCTCTTCCATCGCAAAAACGCCGATTTCATCCGTCCCGCCAAAGCGGTTCTTGATCGACCGCAGGATCCGGTACTGGTGGCTGCGCTCCCCTTCAAAACTCATGACGGTATCGACCATATGTTCGAGGACCCTCGGACCCGCGATATTGCCATCTTTGGTGACATGTCCCACCAGCATCAGCATCGTGCCATGCTCCTTGGCGAACTTGATCAGCTCCTGTGCTGATGCACGAACCTGACTGACAGTTCCGGGTGCGCCTTCGATGAGATCGCTGTGCATGGTTTGAATGGAGTCAATGACGACAAAATCAGGCGCATCGGTTCGCAGGGTCGTGAGAATATCGCGAACCGAAGTCGCCGATGCCAGCTGGACCGGGGACTTCCCCAGTCCGAGCCGCCGCGCGCGCAAACGCACCTGATCGGCCGCTTCCTCTCCCGAAATATAGGCCACCGACAGACCCAGATCCGCGAGACGAGCGGAAACCTGCAGCAGGAGGGTCGATTTACCGATTCCGGGATCCCCGCCCATGAGCGTCGCGGAACCCGCAACCAGGCCGCCGCCGACCGCCCGGTCAAATTCCGCAATGCCGGTTTGCTTGCGGTCAGGCAGGGCAATATCGCTGTCCAGTCCGACAAGCCGCACCGCGCGCCCGCCTGTCTGCAAATTATGCTTGGCGGCAAATACGGTTTCTCCCGCTTCTTCGGTGAGCGTGTTCCATTCTCCGCAATCGGGACATTGCCCCTGCCACCGATGGGAAATCGACCCGCAATCCTGACAGACATATTTCTTTTTCGCCTTGGCCATGGCTTTCACTTACCAGAACAAACAAGGAACGCCAGAATTTTCTGACCAATCCCACTTGCACCGCCCTGCCCTTGCTGTAGGCACGTGATTCATGCGTCAAAAAGAATTGCGACTGGCCCTGATATGCTATGGCGGCGTAAGCCTCGCCATCTACATGCACGGGATCACCAAGGAAATCTGGAAGCTTGCCCAGGCCAGCCGGGATTTTCATGATGGCACACGCAATGACCAGTGCAGTCGCGGCATCTATTTCGACATGTTTGAATGGATGGAACAGGAAACCGGCATCCGGCTGAGGGTTCTCCCCGATATTATTGCCGGCGCCAGTGCCGGCGGGATAAACGGGATCTTCCTCTCGCAGGCCATCATTTCCGGTCAGTCGCTGGAACCGCTCACCGACATGTGGCTCGATACGGCAGATGTTGATCGCCTGCTCGACCCCGATGCCCGTCCGCTGTCCCGCTTTTCCAAATTCTGGGCAGAACCGATTGCCTGGCTGGCCCTCGGTCGCAAAGGTGGTGCGGTCGAACAGACTGTTTCCAAGGAAGCCCGCGAAGAAGTCAAGATGAAGCTGTCCCGTTTCGTCCGCGCCCGGTGGTTCGCTCCACCCTTTGGCGGGAAAGTCTTCTCGACGCTCATCTTCGATGCACTGGAGGCCATGACCAAAAGCGAAGCAGGTCCGCGCCTGCTGCCCCCGGAACAACCGCTGGATTTGTTCGTGACCGTCACCGATTTCGTCGGCCATCCGGAAAAATTGCAACTCAACAGTCCGCCGGAAGCGCTGGAAATGGAGCACCGGATCACCATCGGTTTTTCCACTCGCGGACAAAAAAGCAGGAATGTTGCCGACCCCGCCGAGCTGGTGTTCTCCGGCCGCGCCACCGCCAGTTTTCCGGGGGCCTTCCCGCCTTTTACCGTGGCGGAACTGGACGAGGTGCTGAAAGACAAGGGCTATGTCTGGTCCGGTCGCAAGAATTTCCTTCGGCGCGTGCTTCCCAATCAGAGCCGCACCGGTACCGCCGAAGATACCATCCTGATCGACGGGTCCGTGCTGGCGAACGCGCCTTTTGCACAGGCCATTGAGGCCTTGAAAAACCGCCCGGCCAAACGTGAAATCGACCGGCGCTTTGTCTATATCGATCCGCGTCCCGATCTTGATGTCGCCAAGAGCGACAAGGCGATGCAGCGGTTGCAGGCCGCCCAGGACGAAGAGAATGAAAGTCTGCCCGGTTTCTTCTCCACGATATTCGGAGCGATATCCAATATTCCCCGCGAGCAACCGATCCGGGACAATCTCGATGATATCGCACGGCGATCAAACCGGATCATCCAGATGCGACTGATCACCGACAATCTGCGTGGCGAGGTCGAGCAAATCGTCGAGGGCCTGTTTGGGCGCACGCTGTTTCTGGACCGGCCAACAGCCAGCCGCCTCGCGACATGGCGACGCAAATCCCGCGACAAGGCGGCGAAGCTCTCCGGCTTTTCCTATAGCGCCTATGGGCACCTGAAGCTGACCACCATTGTCGAGGAAATCGTGCAAACTGTCCGCCGGGCCAGAAATGAACCGCTGGCACAGAACCAGCAGGCTCTGCGGGATATCCTGTGGAGCGAGCTCCACAAACGCGGTCTGGAAAATGTCGGCAAGAAAGCCGGAGCGGGTCCGTCAAAATCGGCCATTGATTTCTTTCGCGAACAGGATCTGGGCTACCGGATTCGGCGTCTGCGGTTCCTTGCCCGACGCCTGGCCGAGGATCTGGATGACTGTGCACCGGAAGATTACGTCGCGATCGAGAAGATGCACGATGTGATCTACGACTGCCTCGCCATCTACATCGAGCGCGAAACGGTGGACTATCTCGGCGAGGATTTTGCGGCGCTGGCGGCTCAGGCAGATACCATGCCTGCAGCCATGCTCGACGGGCTGGCCAGCGCACGGGATCTGACCTCTGCGGATGCCACGGTCGACCAGAGACTGGCCGAGGCCCTGATCGGCCTGCCGAAAAAGGAAAAGCGTTCCATGCTTCTGGCGTTCCTGGGCTTCCCATTCTACGACATCGCCACCCTGCCCCTGCTCCAGGGCGAAGGACTGGATGAATTTGATCCGATCAAGGTCGACCGGATTTCACCGGAAGATGCGAAAGCCATTCGCAAGGGAGGTGTCGCAGCGACATTAAAAGGCATAGAATTCAATAACTTCGGTGCGTTTTTTAGCCGAAGCTATCGCGAGAATGACTATCTCTGGGGCCGATTGCACGGGGCGGAACGGATGATTGATATCATGTTGTCGACCGTGCCGGAAGGCAAGCGGCCCGATGCGCAAATGACCCTGGAATTCAAAAAGACGATCTTTCGCAAGATTGTCGATGAGGAAGAAAAACGGCTGACCACCATTGGTCCGCTATTCACTTCCCTCCGCAAGGAAATCGCCCGCGCCATCCCGGTCTGATTCCTCCAGGAGCTCCGGACAAGCTAGTCGTGATGACTCTCGTCATGCGGCGGCAATTCCAGACTTTTGAAAACCGCTTCCACAAACGCGTCGCCCTTGATGAACGCCTTGGGATTGGTGTCCCATTTGGCCGCGGGTTTCATCGCCTGGATCTCTTCCAGGCTCTTGCCCTCGGCCATGGCAGATTCCACCGCGCCAATCACCGTCTTCACCATGTCGCGATATTCCGCGAGATCGGCCTTGGTCGCCATCGGCCCGTGACCCGGGATGACCTTGGTATTTTCATCGCCCATCTTGAGCGCCTTTTCAGCCGCAGCAAGCACCCCGCGGGCATTGCCACCGCTATTCAAATCGATAAAAGGCAAGGTGACCTTGTTGAAATACAGATCCCCCATGTGCAGCACATTGGCTTTCTTCCAGAAGATGATGCTGTCGCCATCGGTATGGGCATGGCGCATGTGCTTCACATGCACTTCATCGCCATTGAGATGGAGCTTGAGACCGTCATGATAGGTCACCACCGGTAGCGCTTCTTTCGGAGACGCAGGATCATTGCCCCGACCGGTCTTCTGAATCCCCAGCATGCGTTCCCGGACATGATCATGTGCCATGATCAGCGCACCAGCCTTGCCAAAATTCTCGTTGCCGCCCGTGTGATCGCCATGCCAGTGCGTGTTGATCAGATATTTGACCGGATCCGCCCCAAGCGCCGCAACCGCCGCCTGGATTTTGGGTGTCAGTGGCGCGAACTGGTCGTCAATAAGCACGGTGCCATCCGGTCCGTAAGACACGCCGATATTGCCGCCCGCACCGAACATCACCGCCACGCCATCTGCCAGTTGTTCGGTCTTGATCTCGACGCCGGCAAACCGGTCTGTCTCCTGGGCATTGCTCTGGGCGCAGCCGGACAATGCCAGCGGGGTTGCAGCCAAAAGAGCGGCGGCGAGCGTGCGGGAACGGATCATATTCATCGACAGTCTCCTGAAAAGTCTGCAACCACCTAACAGACAATCATCCTTTTGCAAAAAACATCAGCTGTACCAGCCGACCCTCCTCGGGCGTTTTCCCGAAAGCCTTGCCGCTATTGTGGAACAGCCACGGGCTGAACAGGATCAGCCGGTTGAACCGCATGGGCACGGTCATCACCCTGGTCCATTGCGCCGATCGGTTGGTATCCTTGTTCACCACGTCTTCGATCAGATCATTGATATCCGTGTAGCCGGCTTTCTGGATGGCCGGCAGATCGGTGGGCACCCGTTCCAGCCCGGTGCGCTTGTGGCGGAAAAACTCCGTCCCGCCTTTGCAATCTTCGGGCAGGGAAAGATACAGGATCCCGGAATAGAAAGCCGGATCAATATGCACCCCGCTGCGCCCCTTGTCCCCTGAAAGCGTCACGCGGCAGTGCATGTGGCTGGTATTCTCTGCAGCCTTTACCGGCGCGTTGATCATCTTGCCGATACGTTCGTTGAGCCCCTCCACGACCAAAGGCTCGGTCGAAATATGCCCCGGATAATTGCCATGCTTGTTGTCCGGGTCATAATCGAGCTCCAGAGCCACTCTCCGGGCAGCCATCGGATCGGCGAGGAAATCATCAATCACAAGGAGCGAAGGCAGCATCATCTGGCCATCCCCAGGGTGACAAAGGTGACAGTGTGTAACCCTGCCAGGTCAGGCTGCATGCATATGATTTCAGCCGTTTTCTGGCCAGAGTACCAAGGTGACACATTGGCGAAATTTTCGATGTCCGGGCGCTTTGTCATCGCGCAGGAACATAAGCCAGACCGGCAAGGTAGGACAGTCATTTCTCCGCGGGCCATCGCGTCGCCACCAGGCTATCCCGTTTTCCGATGCGGTTGAGCCAGTGGCGAAGCGGCAGCAACTGGCCGATCAGATTATCCCCTTCCGGCGTCAGTTGCACCGGGCGGGTGACGCAATAGACAAAGATATCCGCCAGCGTGAAATCCGGACCAGCGAAATGTGGAGAATGTTCGATCCGTTCGCACACCACTCCCAGATGATGCGCGATTTCTGGCAGCGCGGCTTCAATAATGTCCGACCGCAGCGGCGTGTGGAGATGGTGATGCGCGAGATAGGGCATGATCAGGCCATGCTCGAAGACCGGAAACAGATAATTATTGGCAATCGCAATCCAGCGATCCATTTCCACACGGGTTTTCGCATCATCCGGCTGGAGCGCCCCGCCATGATGTGCATTGTCGATATATTGCGCAATCGCGACGCTTTCGAACAGGTTGAGCCCGTCAATCTCGACGGTCGGCACTTTCCCGAACGGATGGCGGCGCAAGTTTTCCGGTGATTGCGCAGGTGTCGCCGTTATCCCCCAGCTGACGCCCGCCTCCTCCGCCACCGTCTGCACGATACGGGTGTAGGTCGAAATGACGGTGCCGTGGATATGGAGATGCGGTTTTTTTCCCATTGCGCAGAATGGTATTCGACATTCCGATCGGACGCAATTGGATGCCCGCTACAGTCACAAAACCGGACATGAAAATTTCCCGCTATGGCCGTTCTCGCGCGATCCAGTTTCGCAATTTGCGCGTAGTGATATTGAGCGACATAATCGAGTTAAGCACGACATGTTTCATTTCCCAATAACTGACGCAATGTTGTTCACTGGCGCCGCCCCATTCGTCTCAACGCGTGATTTGACAAGATTTTTTGAAACCGGATTTTGAGAATGAAAGCAGACTATGACAATATACTTTCGGCATCAAGTCCACGTATGGGAAATCGATTCACGCGATGGCTGGGACGCTTTATATTGCGGTGTATCGGTTGGAAAATGGTCGGAAAGCTACCGTCGGAAAAAAAGCTGATCATCGTCGGCATGCCGCATACATCCAACTGGGATTTCATACTTGCCATGGCATGCATGCAATCCGTGGGACTCAAAGTTTCGTTCATGATGAAAAGAGAAGCCTTTCGCTGGCCGCTCGGCACCATCTTCAAATATTTAGGTGGAGTGCCGATTGACCGTTCGAGGCAAAGAAATGTGACATCTCAAATGGTGAACTGGTTTGATCGTAACGAAAATGTCTGGTTGGGGCTCACGCCGGAAGGAACGCGCAGCAAAGTGCGCGCATATAAAAAGGGGTACTTGCGGATCTCAAAGGCTGCGGGCGTACCGATCGCATTGATCGGAATCGACGCGCGGTCAAAAGAGGTCGTCCTGCATGAACAGATTTGGGAATATACAGGCACGAACAATGATGAAGACAATGCAGCCATAAAGAGCTTTGTGGATGCAAATTTCTTTGGAATTAACCCGAAAAATCAATAGCAAAGGTTTGAACATCGGCTGGCAGCCAAAGCGCCTGTATCCGTATTGGTCGCCAAAGCGGATTTGACAGATTTGACAATATAGTCCCATTTGAGACATATATGTCTCATGAAAAACATGATTCGCCCATCTGCCGAACAATCCGTCATTGCTGCGGGATTTGATCTGCTCAACGAAAACCCCAAGGCATCGCTGGCGGAAATTGCCAGCCATGCCGGGGTGGGCCGTGCCACTCTGCACCGCCATTTTTCCGGCCGTGAAGATCTGATCCGGGCGATGGCGTGGACCGCCATTCGTGAAATGGATCAGGCTGTGGAGGCCGCCTGTTCGGAGTCGCCTTCTTACTCCGATGCCATCCGCCAGATGCTGGGTGCGCTGATCCCGCTGGGTGATCGCTACCAGTTTCTTTTGCGCGAACCGGTCGAGGACCATGCCGATATCGCCGCAGAGTTCCAAAAACAGCAACATGAAATGCGCGAGTTGGTGGATGCGGCCAAGAATGAGGGGTTGTTTGATACGGCGGTACCCACCGACTGGATCACACGCAGTTTTGACAACATTTTATACGCGGCATGGGAGAGCGTGATGGCAGAGGAAACAACACCGTCGCAGGCCACGACCCTCGCCTGGCAAACACTTGTTCACGGACTGGGAGCAAATAAAAATGGACAATGATCCTATCATGAAACTGGCTTATTCACTGGAGGACGGCTTCTTCCTGATCGGGATCGCCATGCTCGCGATCGAGATGGCGAAATCCCTGTTTTCGGGGAGATTCAAGGGCCGAAAGCTACTGGACATCCTTGCCAGCATATCCACACAGATACCCTCGATTCTCGCCGAAACTTTCCTGCTGTCTTTCGTATATGCCGGGTTTGTTCTGCTCAGCGACAATTTCATCAGCTGGACATTGCCGGTCAATATCTGGACCATATTGGCGGTGCTCCTGGCGGCTGATTTTGTATATTACTGGGAACATCGTATAGCACATGAAGTCCGCCTTTTCTGGACCCAGCATGCGGTTCATCATTCATCCCGTGAAATGAATATCGCCGTCGCGATCCGGTTCGGGTCACTGGAGGGGGTCATTTCTGCCATCCTCCACTTGCCACTGATATTGATTGGATTCCCGGCAGAACTGGTCTTTTTCGGCATCATCGCGGTGCTCGCCTATCAGGTGTGGATTCATACCGAACTGATAGGCAAGCTGCCTGTTCTGGACAGTTTCCTCAACACGCCCGCCAACCATCGCGTCCACCATGGCTGCGACGACAAATATATCGACACCAATTATGGCGGCATCCTGATTGTCTGGGACCGACTATTCGGGACCTACCAGCGTGAAGAAGAAACACCAAACTATGGTCTGAAACGGGATTTCCAAAGCGTCAATCCACTGGTCGTATGGTTTTCCGAACTGCCGCAATTCTTCCGCGATATTGCCGGCGCCCGGTCATGGCGGGATGCGCTGATGTTCGTTTTTGGGCCGCCGGGATGGAAACCGAATGCAGAAAATCTCTCACAGCGCGATTGAAGCCATTGAAGAGATAGGGGACAACACCCGCTTTATTCCGTCAAATCTTCCCAGGCGTCTTTCAGGCGGGAGAAAAAGCCTTCCGATTGCGGGCTTTCGGCGCCGGTTTCGGTTTCCTGGAACTGCCGCAAAATCTGGCGTTGTTCCTTGCTCAGCCTGGTTGGTGTTTCCACGTCAATCTGGACCACCATGTCGCCATGGCCGCGGCCGCGCAGCACGGGCATGCCGGCGCCTCGCTGGCGGATCTGCTTGCCGCTCTGGATACCCGCAGGAATCCGGATGTCATGTTTGGTGCCATCGAGTCCCGGGATCGTGATTTCGCCGCCCAGTGCCGCGACCGAGAAGCTGATCGGGGCGCGGGTGAACAAGGTCGTACCGTCGCGTTCGAAAATCGGGTGCCGTTTCAGGTGGATGAAAATATAGAGATCACCAGGTGCCGCGCCGCGCGCGCCGGCCTCGCCCTTGCCGCTCAGCCGGATGCGGGTGCCGGTGTCGACGCCGGCCGGGATTTCGACTTCAAGTGTCTGCGGCTTGTCGACCCGCCCCTCGCCATAGCAGACATGGCAGGGACTCTCGATCACTTCGCCGCGACCCTGACAGGTCGCACAAGTGCGTTCAACAACGAAAAAGCCCTGTTGCGCGCGTACCTTGCCATGTCCGTGACAGGTGTGACAGGTCCTGGAACCGGTTCCGGGCTCTGATCCGGAGCCATCACATTCGTCGCAACCGACCGACACATCAATCTCGATTTCGGTTTGCTGTCCGTGGAATGCCTCTTCCAGCGTGATTTCCATGTCATAGCGGAGATCCGCGCCGCGCGCCGGACCGCGTTGCTGCTGGCCGCCAAACCCGCCGCCATTGCCGCCACCGAAAATGGTCTCGAAAATATCGCCAATGTCGTTGAACGCCGCACCGGCAAAACCACCGCCGCCGGCATTGTTTCCGCCGCCATTGGTGAAGGCAGCATGGCCATAACGATCATAGGCCGCACGTTTTTGCGGATCCTTGAGAACGTCATAGGCTTCGCTGATCGCCTTGAACTTCGCCTCGGCTTCGGCATCCCCGGGATTGCGGTCCGGGTGATATTGCATCGCCAGCTTGCGATAGGATGATTTCAGGGTCGCGCCGTCACATCCACGGTCGACCTGAAGCTGTTCATAATAGTCGATTTCGGTTGCCATTACACTGCTTCCCCCGAAGCCGGAAAACCGCTGCCCCCGCAAAGGTGGCACGGGTGGAAATCAGTGTTCCGCCCTGCCCGCCCTTGCGGGGGCAGCGTCCATTTCATTATTCTGCGGCCTTGGCTTTGTCTTCCGGCTCGGCATCGTCGGAGTCATTGACTTCCGAGAACTCGGCGTCGACGACATCGTCATCGGCTTTTGCCGCAGCATCGGCTGCCGCTGCATCCGCCGCGTCACCGCCAGCAGCCTGCTCGGCTTCATAGATCTTCTGACCCATTTGCATCGAGACCTGTGCCAGCGCTTCCGACTTGGTCTTCATCGCTTCCGGATCACCGCCTTCAATGGCTTCCTTCGTTTCCTTCAGCGCCGCCTCGATCTGGCCTTTCAGCTCGTCATCGATTTTGTCGCCATGTTCGGCCAGCTGCTTCTCGGTGGTGTGGACAAGGCTTTCGGCATTGTTCTTGGCTTCCGCCTCTTCGCGCCGCTTCTTGTCTTCCTCGGCAAATTTCTCGGCATCCTGAACCATCTGGTCGATGTCGTTATCGGTGAGACCACCAGAGGCCTGGATCTTGATCTGCTGTTCCTTGCCGGTGCCCTTGTCCTTGGCCGAGACGTTGACAATGCCGTTGGCATCAATGTCAAACGTCACGTCAATCTGCGGTACACCGCGCGGTGCCGGCGGAATGCCTACCAGATCAAACTGGCCGAGCATCTTGTTGTCCGCGGCCATTTCGCGTTCACCCTGGAAAACCCGGATGGTCACGGCCTGCTGATTGTCATCAGCGGTCGAGTAGACCTGCGATTTCTTGGTCGGAATGGTCGTGTTGCGGTCAATCATCCGCGTGAACACGCCGCCAAGGGTTTCGATACCCAGCGACAGCGGCGTCACGTCGAGCAACAGGACATCCTTGACGTCACCCTGCAGGACACCGGCCTGAATGGCGGCGCCCATGGCAACGACTTCGTCCGGGTTCACACCGACATGCGGCTCCTTGCCGAAAAACTCCTGCACGGTTTCGCGCACCTTCGGCATGCGGGTCATGCCGCCGACCATCACCACATCGTCAATTTCCGATGCGTTGATACCGGCGTCCTTGAGCGCCTTTTTGCAGGGGTCGAGCGTCCGCTTGACGAGATCGCCGACCAGCTTTTCCAGATCGCTGCGGCTGATCGATTTCACCAGATGCTTCGGTCCGTTCTGATCGGCCGTAATAAACGGCAGGTTGACTTCGGTGGTCTGTGCCGAGGACAGCTCAATCTTCGCCTTTTCGGCAGCTTCCTTGAGACGCTGCAGAGCCAGCTTGTCCTGGGTGAGGTCAATGCTTTCCTGCTTCTTGAAATCATCGGCGAGATATTCGACGAGTTTCGCGTCAAAATCTTCACCGCCGAGGAACGTGTCCCCATTGGTGGATTTCACTTCGAAAACACCGTCACCGATTTCCAGAATGGAGATATCGAAAGTCCCGCCACCGAGGTCATATACCGCGATGGTCTTGCCGTCATTTTTCTCCAGACCGTAAGCCAGGGCAGCCGCCGTCGGCTCATTGATGATGCGCAGAACTTCGAGGCCCGCAATCTTGCCGGCATCTTTCGTGGCCTGGCGCTGGGCGTCATTAAAATAGGCCGGAACCGTGATAACCGCTTGCTCGACCGTTTCACCAAGATAGCTTTCGGCGGTTTCTTTCATCTTCTGCAGCGTGAAGGCAGATATCTGAGCGGGAGAATAGTCTTCACCACCGGCCTTGACCCATGCGTCGCCATTGGAACCCTTGACGATTTCATAGGGAACGAGTTCCATGTCCTTTTTCGTCATCGGGTCATCAAAGCGGCGACCGATCAGGCGCTTGACCGCAAAGATCGTGCTTTCCGGATTGGTTACGGCCTGGCGCTTCGCCGGCTGGCCGATCAGGCGCTCGCCATCCTTGGTAAACGCCACAACGGACGGAGTTGTCCGGGCGCCTTCCGCATTTTCAATAACCTTCGGCTTGCCGCCGTCCATGACGGCTACACAACTATTCGTGGTGCCGAGATCAATACCGATAACTTTAGCCATAATTCCCTCAGTTCAATTTCCATATTAAGCAAAATAGCCGCCCGGCCCTTTTCGAGTGGCACCGTTACAGCTTCGCAATGGGATATAGGTGGCATTTTTCCCTGCACAAGACTTGGCAGCCAGACGGGAAGCCCCTACATTGGTAACAGTAGCGAAATGGCACAGAAATTCAGGAGATTTGTAAGGCTTATGCACAAATTCTTATCGGTAATTTTTGGTGGTGCCCTGTTGATGGCTTTGACCGCGTGCGGTCAGGGTGATGTACTCTATGTGGACGAGGCCGTGGTCAATCTCTCCCCGGTCGACGGCAATCCCTCATCCGGATATTTTGATGTTCACGGCGGCCCGGAAGATGTCGAACTTGTCGGCGTGACTTCTGATGACGTCGTGCGGCTCGAGCTGCACGAGACGGTTGAAGAAAACGGTGTTTCAGTCATGCAGCCGGTGAAGTCAGTTCCGGTCCCCGCTGGAAAGACAGTCAGCTTTGAACCCGGCGGCAAACATCTGATGATCTGGGGTATCGGCAATGGTTCGATATCGCGCGGATCGCTGAAAATGATCTTCATTTTTTCGAATGATGACCGCATCGAATTTGACGCCGTGGTCCGGAAAATGGGTGATCCGGAATAATCCGGCTGCATCGCAGTGACCGGACGCTTACTTTCAACCGCCGAAACTGCGCTGTGCCAATCGGTCTTTGGTGATGCCATAGACTATGGCCAGGTTCGCATTTTCAACCGGAAATGGTGGCCCTTCCAGCCGAGGCACATCACCATGGCGCCCGATGGCAACCTGTGGTTCCACCCCGACAGCGGCAAATTCTGTGCAGATTTCTGTGGCGCGGGCCTGAACCTGCAGGGGCTGTTCATTCACGAAATGGTCCATGTCTGGCAGCACCAGCAGGGGGTTTTCCTGCCACTCGTGCGCCATCCTTTTTGTCGTTATGACTATGAATTGATACCCGGCAAAAATTTCCTGGATTACAATGTCGAACAGCAGGCGGAAATCGTCCGCCACGTCTTCCTGTTGCGCAAGGGCATGATCCTCAAGAACGGATCGAAGCTGGCCGATTTTGCCGGGCTGATTCCTTTTGGGCCTCAGCAGGTCGTTCCGGCCTGACGGCTGCCAGATAGTCACCGGTCCAGCCGACCATGAACGGAAAATGGCCGGCATATGCAATTTCGGGGGTGTTGAGGGAGGGAGAAGTTCCGAAGTATTGCATATGCCGGCGCCTTGGGTAAACGCCCGTCATAGCCGGGCGGGTTCCAATTTCATCCGAGCGGCAGCGATTTCGTCCTTGATCCGCAGGCGGATTTTCTTGAGTTGCCGCAATTCCTGCTGCCGGCTGGCGGCCTTGCAGTTGTCAATCAGCCGGTTGAGCCGGCGGTGACGTTGATAAAGCTTGTTCAGATAATTGTTCATTCGCATCTCCTGAAACAGAAATAGGGAGAATCGGGGAATTCATCCAATCGAATGATGTCTGAACTATTGATAGGCTGCTTCTATGGGTTGGGCAATAGTCCCAAACGTGCACGCATCGACCATCTGGCCAGCATGAGTACAGCGACGATGCCCAGACCGCTGGCAAGCCCGACCCAGACTCCTACGCCTTCCCAGCCCTGCCAGAAAGCCAGGCCGGCACCGACGCCGATTCCAATGAACCAGTACCCCATCAGCGCGAAGATCATGGGAACCGTTGTATCGTGCAGTCCGCGCAACATGCCGGCACCCACCACTTGCGCCCCGTCGACAATCTGGAAAATTGCCGCAATCGCGAGGAAGCTGACAGCAAGGGTGGCCACTTTCGCATTCCCGGGCGCGTCCGCATCTATGAACAGACCGATCAGGAATTCGGGTGCGAGCAACAGCACCAGGGCCATGGCAGCCATGAACCCCGTGCCGAGGACAAAGCTGACCCAGCCCGCCCGTGCAATGCCCGGGTGATCGCGGCGACCATATTGAATGCCCACCCGGACCGTCGCCGCCTGCCCCAGCCCCATCGGCACCATGAACGTCAGCGAGGCCAGTTGCAGTGCAATCGCATGCGCCGCCACGGACTCGGCATTGATCAGTCCCATCAGCAAAGCTGCAATGCCGAACACGGATCCTTCCAGCCCCATGGTAATGCCGATTGGCAGACCCAGTTTCCACAAGGCACGAAAACGTTGCCAGTCGCTGCGCCAGAAGCGGCCAAACAACCGATAGCGCCGGAAGCGCGGGTGCAACATCACGACCAGTGCCATGCTGGCAAACATCAGCACATTGGTCATCACGCTGCCGATACCGGCCCCGGCCACTCCAAAGGCCGGTACGCCGAAATTGCCAAAAATCAGGGCATAGTTGAACAAGGCATTTGCCAGAACGCCAATGACGCTGACAACCAGCGCCCAGACCGGCTGCTCCAGCGCCGATACGAAGTTTCGCAGGATGATGAATCCCAGAAACGGCAACACAGACCACATATAGGCGGATATATATGTGCCTGCGATCCGGGCCAGATCAGGCTGCTGACCGAAACTGACCAATATCTGCTCAGTATTCCACAGCAGGAACCAGAACGGCACGATGACCGAAACCGCCGCCCAGATTGCTTGCCGAAACGTCCGGCGGACATCCCGGACGCTGTGGGCCATGCGGCCAATTTCACTGGCCATCATTGGTGCAGAAGCCGTGATCAGGCCCATGCAGAAAATGGCACAGCTCATCGCCAGGTTGAAACCCAGCGTGGCGCCAGCCAGCTCTCTCGCCCCCAGCCAGCCGAGCATCAGGACATCCGTGGCCCCGATCAGCGCCATCGTCAGATTCGACAGGATGAGCGGCCAGGCGAGACGAAGCGTCGCCCCGGTCTCGTGCCGCCATGCTGCCGGTCCGGTCAAGGTTTGCACTGTGCGAGTCATTGCGGCGCGTTAGCCCAGTCAGACCGCCGATACCAGCCAATCCCGCAATTCCAGCGGCAAGAAAAAACCCCGCCGAATTGCTTCAGCGGGGCTTGTGAAATTTTTCAGACTGGAAAGAATCAGGCGTAGCTGACTTTCACATTCTGCTTGCGGCGACGCATCGCTGCACCAACAGCACCAAAGCCGAAGATCATGAAGGCCCATGTTGCCGGCTCAGGAACTGCGCCCATGCCGAAGTTCGCCTTGAAGAAGATGTCGGAACTTCTGGAGCTCCATGTATTGGTCGTGAGTCCACCAAAATTCGTACCATTATTCAGGAAAACAAAATTTCCATCAATGTCATCATTGGCGAATGGCATGTTGAACGTGCTCACGGGCTGTGCACCGAGATCCGAAATGCTCAAAAACGCCACATAAGTATTGCCAGTGGTGAGTCCCAAGCCTCCGGTGTTGAACATATATTCCGTCAACCCGGCATCTCCGTGGCTTCGAAGGTCACTGGAGTAAAGAACGGACCCGACTTTCGTCCCGTCCCAGGTTCCCAGATAACCTTTAAAGTCCAGATCACCAGCACCACTTACCCGATCGCCGAGAAAGAGCGAAAAACTGTTGATCGCGCTGCCGCCGGCATTGAACAACTGGCCATAAGTTGCTGTGTTTGTCGATCCGAAGCGCTGAATGTTCCCTGACGAACCGCCAGTGGTATTGTCAATATTCTGTGCTGCAGCCGGCACCATCGGAATAGCCAAGGCCATCGCTGTACCCAGCGTATATTTCATCAATTTATTCACAAAAACCCCCTCGAGAGACAGAAATTCCTCGACCCTGTCGCTTCACTAGCCAAATTGGTCCGAAAAATCAATATATTGTTAAAAATTTGTCCCGTTTTGAGACATCTGTTTTTGCGGTTCTCATGGGCTTCAAAGCCAGAGCCAAAAATTATCCCTTGCCTGAGCAGGCGCACCTCTGGCAGTTCCGCGCATTCACAAAATTAACGGGTCGGGGACTTCATACAGATGTTGAGTGCAATCGGACTGATTGGCGGACTGGCGCTGCTCATCTACATGACGGTCAGAGGCGTGAATATTCTCATTGCCGGTCCCGTGGCAGCGGCGATCGTGGCTGCGACCAGCGGCATCGCCTGGTTGCCACCCCTCGCCGCAGCCGATGCGCCCGACTTTGCCACCGCCTATATGGACGGCTTTGTCGGCTTCTTCAAAAGCTGGTTCTTCATGTTCCTGCTTGGGGCGATTTTCGGGGAGATCATGAGTGCCAGCGGAGCCGCCGCCAGCGTCGCCCACTGGATCGTCGAGAAGATCGGCATCAAGCATGCGGTCCTCGCCGTGGTCGCAGCCTGTGCGGTGCTGACCTATGGCGGGGTCAGCGTTTTCATCGTCGCCTTTTCGGTTTACTCGCTGGCCGTGCACCTGTTTCGCGAAGCCAATTTGCCGCGTCGATTCATTCCGGCCGCCCTCGCCTTTGGTTCGGTGACCTTCACCATGACGACGGCGGGATCGCCGGAAATCCAGAATCTGATCCCGATGGAGTTTCTGGGCACCACTGCCTATGCCGGATGGGAAGTCAGCCTGGTCGTCGCGATATTCATGGCCGTCTCCGGGCATTTCTGGCTCAATGCGATGGTCAAGCGCGCGGTGGCCCGGGGCGAACATTTTGTCGGCCGGGAAAGCGACGATACCAATACCGACTATAGCGCATTGCCCGCTCCGATCCTCTGTCTGTTGCCGCTGGTTGCCGTGCTCGGCGTGTTCCTGATCTTTCAATATCCCCAGAATATGGGCCCCCTTTCCGCCCTGTTGCCCGCGAGTTCGCTGGACAAATGGGCGCTGGTGGCCGCTCTGGGTTCCGGAGCAGTCGTGGCGCTGATTGTGGGATTCAAGAAGCTGGCCGCCATGCCCGATGCCTTTTCCCGGGGGGCCACCAGCGCCGTTGTCGCGATCACCAATACCTGCGCGGTCGTCGGGTTTGGTGCGGTGGCAAAACTGTCTCCGGCCTTTCAGGAAGCGCTGGTGATGGTGCAGAATATTCCCGGCAGTCCGCTGATCGGTGCAGCCATAGCAGTCACCGTTATCGCCGGCCTCACCGGCTCGGCCTCTGGCGGCCAGTCGATCGCCCTTCCCCTGATTGCACCGCATTATCTCGATGTCGGCGCGCAACCCGACGAGCTGCATCGCGTGGTCGCCATCTCGTCCGGCGCGCTCGATAGTCTGCCGCATAATGGCTATGTTGTCACCACCATCCGCGCGGTGTGCGGGGAGACCCACAAGGATGCCTATGGGGCGGTCGGGGCACTCACCGTGGTTATCCCGGTGATCGGCACAATCATGGCCGTGGTGCTGTTCGGGATATTCTAGAAGGAGGCGAAGGTCGTGGTGGCAGGAACCACCCGGTTGCTGATCCCCAGAAGCTTCCAATCATCGTCTTCATAGACATATTTGTAGCGGAACTCATACCGGTTCGGGAGAGTGTCGTAATAGCCGTTGATGATCAGTGTTCCTTCCTTGTCCAGTTCTGCAGGTCCGGCCAGAAAGGGTGTCTTGCCCTTGAGAACACTCATCTCACCATCGGATCCCCCAATATCGAGCAATGCCGCGTTGAGCTTCTCGACGGTCGCCTGTTCCTGGAGAAATGACGAGGACACCTGATGTAGCGCCGTCATGTCCGCGGCTTCAACGCTGTCGATAAAGACATCGGTTGTGGCCCCGGCAATTTCGCGTTGCTTTTCATTGGGCGGCAATGTCGGCATATCAGATTCGCCGGAGATCCCCGACTGTCCTTTCTCAATACCCTGGATTTTCCAGCCGGCATCCGAATTGACCAGTGTTACCGTGAGCGGAATGACACCGCCCGTATCGGTGGTGACTGTTCCTTTCAGGGTGGCCACATTATTTTCAATGGACCGCGAAGACCAGCTGGTTTCCGTGACGTGATCGAGCGCAGAGGATGACAGAAACCTCTCGAGCTGCTCTTTTGATGTCCCGGCCTGAAAATCCTCGGTCAGCAATTCATAAGCCTGATCCATTTCACCGTTCTGGACTTTCGCAAAGAACTCGTCGCTGGCATCCGCAGCCCCGCCGGTTATCCAGAACACCAGTCCGAACAAGAGCCCCAGAAAGGCCACGCCTCCCAGCACCACTTTCATCCATGTTTTCATCGGTAATCCTTCCGTTTTCCAAAAGCACCGCCCAAACCTGGGCCCGACCCTGGCTGCCGCGTTTGAGAGAGAAGTGGAGAAATGGCGCGCAATATGCCATCCCCAGTTCATGGGATATGCCTTGACCGGCCATCTGGACTAGTCCGGATCCCGGTCATCCTTTGCATTTGGTCATTGGGAGGTTTTTTATGCGACCCGGATTTTCCAAAGTCGCCATTGTCGAGGATGACCCACCAGTTCTCGCGGATATCTGCACAGTCGTTGAATCAGCCGATGACATGGAGCTGGTCGGGTCCGCACCGAATTTCGCTGCGGGACAAAAGCTGGTCGCGGGCGGCGGCTTCGATGTCCTGATCTGCGACCTTGGCCTGCCGGACGGCGACGGCACCGATCTCGTGCGGATGGCATCGGAACGCCAGAATGACATCGATATCATGGTCCTGACAATGTTCGCCGATCACCAGAAAGTGCTCAACGCGATCCGCGCCGGGGCCCGGGGCTATCTGCTCAAGGACCAGCCTCTGGAGAGCTGCGTCGATGCGATCCGGGAAATTCGTGCGGGCGGATCTCCCATCAGCCCGATCATCGCCCGCCTGGTGCTGAAACAGCTGCAGCCGGAGGCGGAGCCGGTCGACCAGCTCGCCGAAGCGCTGTCCAGCCGTGAGCTGGAGACCCTCAATCTGCTGTCGCGCGGCTTTTCCTATTCGGAATCCGCCGAAATCATGAACATCTCGGCGCATACCGTCGCCACTTATGTGAAGCATATCTATCGCAAGCTGGAAGTGAATTCGCGCGCCGAAGCCGTGTACGAGGCTTCCAGTCGCGGCATTTTGAGGAGCTGATGGCTTGATTGCACGGCTGATCTGCCTGCTCGTGCTGATATGCGCGGCGACGCTGGGCTTTGCCGCATTGGCGCAGACCACGCCATCCGGTCCGGCCGTCATTGTGGAAGATCATCCCGAGGGACCGATCCTGCGCTTCTCCCGGGCCGAAATCTCGCTGAGCAGGAGTGACGCGGTGCCGGACTCGGGCTGGGCGGCACGCGGCCTGCCTGCCCTTTGGCTTTCCGACGAAGCCCGGGCGCAGCAGGACGGCGACCTGTCGGCCTGGGTTCGCGCGGAATTTGACCGCTCATCCCTTGGCAATGAGGCGATTTCGGTGTTCACCGAGGACAACCGGGAACGACTGTCGGTTTTCGTCAATGGCGTGAATATCTTTCGCAACTATAGCAGTGATCAAAAACTCATGCTCGGCTGGAACCAGCCCTATCTGATCCCCCTGCCCGAGGCACTGCTCAAACCCGGCCGAAATGAAATCGCGCTGCGGGTGGAATCCGGTAACAAGCACGCGCTGGGAATCGGAACCATCAGTATCGGCTCACAAAATGCCGTCGGAGCGATCTACCAGCGCCAGTATTTTGCCCGCATCGATGCGCCCAAAACCCTGAACTGGATCATGTTGCTGCTCTCGGTGTTCGTGTTTGTGATGTGGCTGGGGCGGCGGCAGGAACGGGAACTGCTCTGGCTTTCGCTCACCGGCATCCTCTGGTTTGCGCGCAACTACCATTTTTTCGCGGAAACGGTGCCTTTCGACCCGGTCCTGTTTCAGCAAATCACCTATTATTCCGTCTATTTCGCCGTCGCCTGCTCGCTGGCCTTTTGCGCCGAGTTCCTGAAACTGCGGCACCGTAAACAGATCATCTTTGCCATGTTTGCGATCGGCCTGCTGCTGAGTGTATCCCGCTATGTGCTGACTCTCACCGATCGCACCGACATGGCCAGCAGCGTCATGACCGTGGTCCTGTTCGGGACCTTCCTCGTGCTTCTGCTCCGCCACTCCATCCGCACAGGATCGGCGGAAAGCTGGATGCTGCTTGTCCTGCTGTCACTGGCAGCCACCACCGGCATTCACGACATTGGCCGAATACCGAATATCGACTGGTGGACGGGCGCCGGATTCCATTTCCAGCCCTTTATCGGTTTTTTCCTGTTCATGGTCTTCATGCTGTCGCTCGCCCGCCGCTTTTTGAGTGCGCTCAGTCTGGTCGAGGAGACCAATGTCCATCTCGAGAAAAGCGTGACGGAAGCCACCGACGCCCTGGCGGCCTCCCAGAAAGCGCAACGGGAAATGGAAGTGGACCGGGCGCTGGAAACCGAGCGCGAGCGGCTGATGCGCGAGATGCATGACGGGATTGGCTCCAGCCTCGTCACTGCTCTGGCGGTAGCTCGCAAGCGCAATGATCCGGCGCCAACGATCAAGACGCTGCAACGCGCGATCAGCGATCTCAAAATCACGGTGGACTCGCTGGCACCAGTAGAAGGCGATGTCGTGACCCTGCTCGCCAATATCCGCCACCGGATGGAACAGGAACTCACCGAAGCCGGGATTGCGAGTATCTGGAAAGTCGAGGATTGCGATCCGCTCGAGTGGATGGATGCCAGTCACAGTCTCCACCTGCTGCGCCTGCTGCAGGAAGCGCTCAGCAACATTCTTCAGCATGCGAAAGCGACCACCATAACCCTCGCCTGCAAGCCCGATTCCTTCGAGCGCAAGGCCGGCTTGCGGATCTCGATTCTGGATGACGGGACCGGCTTTGAGCCAGGCAGCCGCAATGGCAGCAAGGGGTTGAATTTCATGTATGAACGGGCCGCGATATTGCACGGCCTGCTGACGATCGAGAGCGAAAACCGGGGCGGAACTGCGGTCAGCCTGTGGCTGCCACAGGTGCCGCCTTCGTCAGATCTGGAGCGGAAACTGGAAAAGCTGGACGGGTAAATCCAGCTTTTCCAAATGTGACTTAACGGGCTTCCGTTATTTCAGTCGTTCGATCTTGCTGGCCGCTTCATCGATGATCGCCGCCACGTCCAGGATCTTGTCCGAGCCCTTTTCCTCATCCGCCAGACGGATCCGGATCGCGCTTTTCAGATTCCCGGTCGCGCGCTTGATGGAGGCGGCGTCGGATGCCTGCCCCATCTGGGCCACGCCCTCGAGGCGCTCGAGAATATCGGCTATATGCTTTTCTTCATCCTTGAGCTTCGCTGCGCCAGCCTTGGTGATCGAGTAGATTTTCTTGCCGCCTTCATCGACTTTTTCATCGATCAGATCCATGTCTGCCATCAGGGTCAGCGTCGGATAGACAATCCCCGGGCTGGGCGCATAATGGCCGCCGGTCAGTTCCTCGATCTTCTGGATCAGGTCATAACCGTGGCGCGGTTCTTCGGCGATCAGGTGAAGCGCCAGCAGTTTCAGCTCGCCGCGCTGGAACATCCGGGCGCGCCGTTTGGCTTTCGCCCCTTCAAATGCCGCTGCGGCAAAGGCTCTTGCAAATTTTTTTCCGTCCATGGCACCCCAGGACTTACCGCGCCGGGAACCCGGTCCGCAATCAGAATAACGTGCATAGCGCATAATATCTCTCCTTTATATCTAAACTATTTCTAAGATATATCTTTAAATTACTTAAACAAGAAGTCGCCGCGGGAAAAATGGCAAGCCCTTCAATTTGCGTCGGTTTTTTCTTCCTGAGCCAGAGGCTGCACCAGCGAGAAACCCAGACGGATCTGGCCTTCGTCGATCAGGCGATTGATGACGCCGTCTGCATGCGCCGGAACGATATGCAGGTCCGGCTCGGCCCGGGACAGATCATGAATGGCCTTGAGCTGATGGACCACCGCGCCCCTGTCCTCCGGATCGACCATCAACAACCGCACCAGCCGCGTCCGGTCGACGCCTTCAGTGACATTGCCTTCGGTATAGGCGATATCGCCAATGAACAGATATTCCTGTCCACTGGCCAGTTTGACAAAGACCATCACACTGCCCGGTGTGTGACCAGCGGCGGGGATCATGACGATTCCCGGTGCAACCTGCACGAGGCGTTCCAGCTTTACCGGCTCATTGCTGTCAAACTCCGGCGGTAGTTCCCCGCGCAAAGTGTAGCGCAGCATCCCCTCAAATTGTTCGCGGGTCAGGATCAGCTTGTCCGCCAGCTCAGAAGGATTGCGGTGACGGACGATGCCGCCGACATGATCCAGATGCTCATGCGTGACCATGATCCCTTTGGCCGAGGACAGCACATCCTGTATCCGCGTCCAGACCTGCGCATCGAAGCCGTCGGCCTGATCATATTCTTCCGCCAGCCGCTGATCCATGCCCGCTTCCAGCGCATAATGGCCATCCGGCGTGACAATCTGGAAGATATTCCGGTTCATCAGTGCCTCGCCGAAACCCGCCCCTGCGCGGACCGCAAAGGCCGGAACCGGCGTTTTCGCCAATATCTCGGTGCGAATTTCGACCGGCAACTGGTCTTCGGGAGCCGCTGCCAATGTCCGGATCTCTGCGATGTCCAGTGGATAATTGCTTTCACCGGGCAGTGAGCCATCCAGTACATAATGGTAGATCGCACCGCCCAGAATGAGGACAAAGGCGAGGAGCAGCAGGCGTTTCATGCCGTCAGACTAACCTTTCCCCGCAATCCGTACCAGCGACATTTTCCGAAGCAATCTCCGGCGCAGGCTTGCAGAGTCTCATCCACTGTGTAGGCTGGCCCGTATAAGGTGAGAAGGAGATACAGCATGTCGGGCAAGGTCTACGTTCTGGGCGGTCATCAAACCGACTTTGCGCAAAACTGGACGCGCGAAAATCTCGACCTCTTCGACCTTTTCTCCCAGACGGTCCGCACGGGACTGGAGAAAACCCGGCTGGATGCGAAAGATATCGATGTCGGTCATGTCGGCAATTTCGTCGCGGAACTGTTTACCGGACAAGGCATGCTGGGCGGCTTTTTCGGCCATGTGCACAAGGATTTCTCCGGCATGCCGTCGTCCCGACACGAAGGTGCCTGCGCTTCCGGATCGCTCGCCATTCTCGGCGCGATGGCAGATATCGAGAGCGGCCGCTATGACCTCGCCTGTGTCGCCGGTGTCGAGCTGATGCGCAATGTGTCCGGGCAGCAGGCCGCCGACAATCTCGGCGCTGCCATCTATGTCGGCGAAGAAGGCCAGGACGCGACCTATATCTGGCCCGCCATGTTCTCCGACCTCGCCGAGGAATATGACCGCAGATATGGCCTCAATCACGACCATCTGATGGCCATTTCCGAAACAAATTTCGCCAATGCCCGGCGCAATCCCAATGCCCAGACCCGCAGCTGGGAGTTTACCGAGAAAAGCTTCACCCAGGATGACCAGCATAACCCGGTGATCGAAGGCTGGATGCGCAAACAGGATTGCGGTCAGGTGTCTGACGGCGCCGCGGTCGTGTTCCTCGCCTCCGAAGCCCGGGCCAAGCAATATGCCGACACCCATGGCATCGCGCTGGATAGCCTCGCCCAGATCAAAGGCTGGGGCCACACGACAGCACCGATGCTGATGCGCACCAAATTGCAGGAAAGTGCGAATGACGATTATGTCCTGCCCTGGACCCGCAAGGCGATTACCGATGCCTACAGGCGCTCAGGGATCAGCGGACCGGACCAGCTCGATGCGATTGAGACCCATGACTGTTTTTCCGTCACCGAATATATGGCGATCGAGCATTTCGGGATCACCGCTCCGGGCGAAGCCTGGAAAGCGGTCGAAGAGGGTGTGATCGGCTTTGATGGCCGTTTGCCCGTCAATCCATCCGGCGGCCTGATCGGCATGGGTCACCCGGTCGGCGCGACCGGCGTGCGGATGATGCTCGATGCGATGAAACAGGTCACCGGGACCGCCGGAGACTATCAGGTTGAGGGCGCCAGAAATGTCGGCACGTTCAATGTGGGCGGATCGGGCACCACCAATTGTTCCTTTGTTGTGGGGGTTTAACTCGTGAATTTGAAAATCTTGCTGCCGCTGGCCATTGCAATCGCGATTGGCGCCGGCGTAGCCTTCGCCGGGAGCGACAATGGCGCCCTGTACGGTACCATGCCGGTGTTCCTGCTCTGCGGCATCCTCGCCTTTGCCATCAACTGGCTGGCCTTCATCCCCGCCAATATCTGGCAGACCGAAAAATTCTACGATCTCACCGGGTCGATCACTTATGTCACGATCATGGCTGTTGCCTGCGCGCTGTCCGGGCCACTGGATAATCGCGCACTGATCATCGCCGCGCTGGTCATGGTCTGGGCGCTGCGCCTGGGCTCCTTCCTGTTCCTGCGCATCCGGGCGGACGGCAAGGATCAGCGGTTTGACAAGATCAAGGTCTCGCCCCCGCGTTTCTTTTTCACCTGGACCCTGCAGGCGCTCTGGGTACTGCTGACCGCCGCCAGCGCGCTGGCCATCATCACCAGCGACACCCGCCTGCCGATCGATATTTTCGCAATCATCGGCATCGTCCTGTGGCTGGCCGGTTTTGGCATCGAAGTCGTGTCCGACCGGCAAAAGCGCGAATTTCGCAAGAAGCCGGAGAACAAGGGCAAGTTCATCTCCACCGGCCTGTGGGCCTGGTCGCGCCATCCCAATTATTTCGGCGAAATCCTGCTCTGGACCGGGATAACGGTCGCCTCGCTGCCGATCCTCAGCGGATGGCAATGGGTCACAATCATCTCCCCGATCTTCGTCGCCACGCTCCTGATCAGGATCAGCGGCATACCCAAACTGGAAGCCCATGCCGAGGAAAAATGGGGCGATGACCCGGCCTACCGGGCCTATGCCGACAACACCCCTGTTTTGCTGATGCGCCCACCCAAAGCGGCGTGATGCGAGCGGCTATTCCGGCTTCTTCGCCACGCCGACAAAGGCGGGGCGGAGCAGGCGGTCCTTGATGACGTAGCCGGCCTGCATTTCCTGCACGATCGTGCCGGGTTCATGCTCTTCGGTCGGAATTTCGACCATCGCCTGGTGCTGGTTCGGGTCGAGCGGCAGCCCCATTGAGGCGACGCGCTTCACGCCATTTTGTTCGAAAACTTTTTCCAGCTCGCGCGCCGTGGCTTCGATCCCGCCGATCAGACCGCCCCATTTCTCTTCATTCTTCACTTCGTCGGGAATCGCTTCCAGTGCCCGCTGCATATTGTCCATCACCGACAGCATGTCGCGCGCGAAACCCGTGGCGGCATAGGCCTTGGCGTCCTGCGCATCCTTTTCCAGACGGCGGCGAACATTCTGCGTCTCGGCCTGGGCATAGAGCACCGCCTGCTTGGTCTCGGCCAGCTCGTTTTCTAGCGCTGCAATCCGCTCGAGGCTGTCATCACCGGTGGCGTCTTCTTCGGACGGATTTTCGCCCTCGCCGCCTTGTTTCATGCTTTCCGGCACGCCTTCCAGTTCCGCTTCTGCCGCGGCATCCAGATTTTCATTCTTCTCGTCGGGCTTGGTGTCACTCATTTGTTCAAATCAACCTGTTTTCAATCATTTGGGCGGCATTTTGTCCGCCAGAATTCGTTTATTTGGTCAGCAAACGGGAGAGGGTTTGCGCTGTGAAGTCTACCATGGGTACGACCCGGGCGTAATTCAACCGTGTCGGACCGATAACTCCCACGACGCCAACCACCTGGCCCTCTCCATCGCGATAGGGGGCCGCTATCACAGATGAGCCGGAAAGCGAGAATAATTTGTTCTCCGCGCCGATAAAAATTTTCGCCGCTTCGGCATCGCGGGCATTGTCGAGCAGCCGGGAAATCTCCTGCTTGCCTTCCAGCTCGTCGAGCAATTGCCGGACACGGTCGAGATCATCAAGATTGCTGTCGTCGAGCAGATTGGCCTGCCCCCGCACGATCAGCACGGGACGGTCCGCCGGATCGCGACTCCAGGTCACCAGACCGGCCTTGACCAGATCTTCCGATGCCTTGTCGATCGCGAGCTCGCCCGCGCTGATCTCGTGATCCAGCCGGGCCAGCGCCTGCGACAGGGACAATCCGGCGAAACGCGCGGTGAGATAATTGCCGGCTTCGACCAGCGCCGATTCCGAGACGCCCGGCGGCAGATCAAGCACGCGGTTTTCCACCGCGCCGTCCTGTGACACGAGAATCGCCAGCCCCTGCCCTTCGGACAATTTGACGAAGCTGAACTGTTTGAGCAACGGCTCGCGCTTCGGCACCATGACGAGACCGGCACAGGAAGACAGGCCGGACAGCACCGACGTCGTGGCACGCAGCGCATCCTCGACCGGGCCCCGTTCGCTGATCTGACTTTCAATCGCTTCCCGCTCCTGTTGCGACGGCTCCGCCGCCTGCATCATGCCGTCGACAAACAGCCGCAGCCCGAGCTCGGTTGGCATCCGGCCAGCGCTGGTATGCGGCGCGGCGAGCAGGCCGAGTTCCTCGAGATCCTGCATGACATTGCGGATCGAGGCGGGTGACAGCTCCAGCCCCGGCGCCTTGGATATGGTCCGGGAACCGACCGGTGCGCCGCTATCGAGATAGGATTCCACCACCACGCGGAAAATATCCTGTGCACGTGCGTTCATTTCGGTGATGGGTGTGCTGGTCATACAGGCTAGATAAGATAGATCCGATCAGGATTCCAGCGTCTAGGAATGATCGCACAATATCTGATGGAGAGCATATTGCAGTGTCGAGTAGTGCGAAAGGCCAGGAAACTCCTTCAGTTCCGTTCCCTCACCGAAATAGGCTTGCAGATCATGAGCCATCTGAACGGGTGACCAGTTGTCTTTCTGGCCGTGCCAGAGAATGATTTTCTTTTCCGACAAATTGCGCTGAGGCAACCAGTCATTTGAATATCCCATAATTTCCGCCTGGTAGCTTCTTGAACCATGTCCCAGACTGTCGGTCAGTATGCCTGAAAGCACACTTTCGAACCGGCTGTCGCCGATGAGATTCCTGTCTTCCCCGCGTGAACTGGCAAACAGCAGCTTGAAAAGGATGTTCGGAAAATATCGGGCCATGAACGACTGGATACTCGTCATCCCTCCGAAAAGACCCGGATTCTCTCTCGCCATTCCAAACACGGCTTTGCCGGCCATATCCTCAAGATAGCCGGACCACTGTAGAGGGGCAGTCGAAGAAACAAGGTGTAGCACATCTATCCGCTGCGACAGAAAGGGAGCAACCTGGAGCGCAAAGTAGGTACCCAGTGAAAAGCCGATGATCTCAATCCTGCCATCCGGATATCGCTGTTCAATCTGGTCAGCCACAGCCCGAAAACTTTCGGACAGGTCCCGGTCCGTTCCGCAGACAAGTCTGTCCGGAACAAAAACATCCAGTTCATGCGGTTTTTTGCACCTTACAAGATCAAGTTCCGCTGGTGATCCGGGAACTCCATGAAAATATGCGATCTGGCGACGTCTGCCCATAGCACCGGTTAGCTGACTTTGTGCGCCATATCATCAAATTTCCCCATAGCTTCGTTGCTTCCACACGAATCAGAAGATAGTGCCAGGCACTGACAAGCCACAGGAGAATCACATATGCGCCCTTCAGGACGCGCGCCGGACGAGATGCGCGCTATCATCATTGAAACCGGTTTCACCAAACATGCCGAGGGGTCCTGCCTGATCAGCTTTGGCGATACCAGGGTGCTGTGCACCGCGAGCGTTGAAGAACGGATCCCGCCCTGGCTCCGCGGCAAGGGTGAGGGCTGGGTCACCGGCGAATATTCGATGCTGCCCCGCGCCACTCACACGCGCGGCTCGCGCGAAGCGGCCCGCGGCAAGCAGTCTGGCAGAACACAGGAAATTCAGCGCCTTATCGGACGTTCCTTGCGCGCTGTTGTAGATCTCAAAAAGCTCGGCGAGCGCCAGATCACACTCGACTGCGATGTCATCCAGGCCGATGGCGGCACCCGTACCGCCTCGATCAGCGGCGCCTGGGTCGCGCTGCGGCTGGCGGTCAATGACCTGATGGCACAGAAGCTGATCACCGAAGATCCGATCGAACAGAAAATCGCTGCGATCAGCTGCGGGATCTATGACGGCACACCAGTGCTCGATCTCGACTATGACGAGGACAGCAATGCCGGGGCGGACGCCAATTTTGTGCTGACCGGCGACGGCAATATCGCCGAAGCACAGGCGACAGCCGAGGGTGCGACCTATGACGAGGAAGGCCTGATGCGCCTGCTCCGGCTCGCGAAAATCGGCTGCGGCCAGATTTTCGAAGCGCAGGACAAGGCGGTTTCATAGGCACCAACACCATTGTCATGCCAGCGCAGGTTGGCATCTCGAGCGGTTATTCATAACGCCTGAGACCCCAGCCTTCGCTGGGGTGACGCGTGAGAGACAAATATGACAACCCACCGCAAACTCGCTCCCGGCAAATTGATCATTGCCAGCCATAATCAGGGCAAGGTGCGCGAAATCCGTGCGCTTCTGGAACCGTTCGGCATTGAGCCGGTCTCAGCCGGCGATCTGGGGCTGCCGGAGCCGGAAGAAACAGGGACGACATTCGCCGAAAATGCGCTGCTCAAGGCGCGCGCCAGCGCGGAAGGTGCGGATTGCGTGGCTCTCGCGGATGACAGCGGCCTCTGTGTCGCGGCACTGGACGACCGGCCGGGGGTCTACACCGCCGACTGGGCCGAGCGGCAGTGGTTTGAGGGCGAAAAGGGCCGCGACTGGTATATGGCGATGGGCAAGGTCGAGGGAAAACTCGCTGAACTCGGGCCCGATGCCGATCGCAGTGCCTTGTTCATCTGCACGCTCGCCCTCGCCTGGCCTGACGGTCACAGCGAAGTTTTCGAGGGCAAGGTACATGGCTCACTGGTCTGGCCGCCGCGCGGGACCATGGGGTTTGGTTATGACCCGGTTTTTCAGCCGCGAGGCCATGACGTCACATTTGCCGAGCTGCATCCGGATGAAAAACACGCGATGAGTCACCGCGCCGACGCGTTTCGCAAGCTGGTCAGCGCCTGTTTCGGCTGATTTTGGCGGATTTCCGGGGGATCAGGGGACCCGGCGACCAATCACATTGCCCGGCGGATTATAGCGGCAGACCAGGACTTCACGCTGGGAATTGGACGCGATCCCGCAACCAATGCGGCTGGTCGTGCTCCAGATGATCTGGGTATAATGCCCGACCACTTCGCCATTGCGGCTGACATCTGGGAAAATGCCCGGCACAAAAAACTGCTTTTCGTTGATCCACGCGTCGACCATTTGCTGGAACGAGAAGAATCCGGCGGTCCCGGCCCACAGATTTTCGCCCTGATTGGGCCGCGATGAGCGCGGGCTGTGTTCGAACCGTCCATTGGCGATCAGTTCTTCCGCATAAGCCTTGGCCTGGGCGTTGAGATCGGCATCCAGCACCACCGGTGCGGCCCCTACTTCGGCGCGCGCTTCGTTGTGCGACTGAAGCATGACATCCAGCATCGGATCGCCGGTCGGTGTCGGCGTGGGTGTCGGCGTCGGCGTTGGGGTCGGCGTGGGTGTAGGTGTGGGCGTAGGTGTAGGCGTTGGCGTAGGGGTCGGTGTCGGTGTCGGCGTCGGCGTCGGCGTCGGTGTTGGCGTGGGAGTCGGGGTCGGTGTGGGCGTACCCGGCAGCGTCACTGGCGGTGGATCGGCCTGTTCGCCGCCACAGGCAGTCAGAGCAACAACCGCTGATGCTTGCAGCAGGATGCCGCTGCGCCTAATGGATTTCCGGTGTCCCATATTCCCTCCCTCACACGTTCATCGGCCCAGTCGGCACGCCCGGTTTCGGCGCTCTATATCCACTGGCCGTTTTGCGTCGCGAAATGTCCCTATTGCGACTTCAACAGCCATGTCCGCGATCAGATTGATCCGGACATCTGGCTGTCCGCTCTCGTGTTCGATCTAAGGCATGAACATTCCGTTAATCCGGACACCCGGCTGGGCTCGATATTCTTCGGCGGCGGCACCCCGTCGCTCATGCCCCCTCGGCTCGTCGCGCAGCTCATCAGAGAGGCCGACCGGCTATGGGGTCTGACCGGTGATTGCGAGATCACTCTGGAAGCCAATCCCTCGTCGGTGGAAGCGGCACGTTTTGCCGATCTGGCGCAGGTGGGTGTGAACCGGGTTTCCTTGGGATTACAGTCACTTGATGATGAAACATTGCGATTTTTGGGGCGCGCGCACGACGTCGCGGAAGGCCTGGCCGCACTCGAAATTGCCCGCCGGGAATTTGACCGGGTCAGTTTCGACCTGATTTATGCACGCCCCGGCCAATCGACCGCCGACTGGCAGGCGGAACTGGAGCGATCGCTGGACTTTGGGACCGATCACCTGTCGCTATATCAGCTGACCATAGAACCCGGCACCCGGTTCGAAACCCTCGTCCGCAAGGGCGAGCTGATCCCCGCCGATGACGATCATTGCGCCGATCTGTTCGATCTGACGCAGGAGATCACCACCGCAGCCGGCCTGCCGGCCTACGAGATCAGCAACCATGCCCGTCCGGGTCAGGAAAGCCGCCACAATCTCACCTACTGGCGCTATGGCGATTATATGGGGGTCGGACCCGGTGCCCATGGCCGGCGCGGGAATGCCGCCACCGAGCGTCACCGCAAGCCCGAGAATTTCCTGTCCGCCGTCGAGCGCAACGGCAATGGTCTGCAGAGCGAACAGCCTTTGAGCCCGGAAACGCAGGCATCGGAAGCGCTGATGATGGGCTTGCGGCTGTCCGAAGGAATTGATCTGGAGCATTTGCAAGAGAAAACCGGGCTTGGTGCGGACGAGATGGTGAACGCTGAGGGCATCAGCCGCTTGCAGGAGTTGGGCCTGGTCACAACGGATGCATCCTGGTTGCAGGTAACCGCAAAAGGCATGCCGCTGCTGGACGCGTTGTTGCCGAAAATCATCCGCTAAAACTGAGCGTTTGAGCCGGAGTCCGGCCTCTGCTAGGCTCCCCGAATGGAAACGGCCACCGCCCTGATTGAAAGCTGGCGCAGCGAACTTGCCGACAATCGCCGGCGATCGCGGCACACGGTGCGCGCCTATATCACCACCGCCGAGCGGTTTTGCGCCTTTCTGACGGATCATCTGGGCCAGGCGGTGACCGCATCCGATCTGGCGGCCCTCAAACAGGCAGATATCCGGTCTTATCTGGCATTTCGGCGGGCCAGTGGCCTGACCACCAACAGCGCGGCGCGGGAATTGTCCGCGATCCGCGGTTTCCTCAAATTCGCCCTGCGGACCGAAAATGGCGAGGCGCCGGCCCTGCCCCGCATCAAGGGGCCCAAGGTGAAGAAGGGCGTTCCCCGACCTGCCGCTCCTGATGATATTCTGGCGATGGCGGAAGATATCGCGGCAAACGCCAGCGAAGACTGGATCGGTGCCCGCGACTGGGCGGTCCTGCTGCTGCTCTATGGCAGCGGTTTGCGGATCAGCGAGGCGCTGGATCTGACGGCGGATATCCTGCCGCTGTCCGACACGATTCGGGTCACCGGGAAGCGCGGAAAGACCCGTGTCGTCCCGCTGCTGGGCGAGGTGCGGGATGCGATCATGCATTATCTCGACCTCTGCCCGCATCCGGAGTCGCCCGAGCTTCCGCTGTTTCGCGGCAAGCGCGGTGGCGCGCTGTCCGCCAATATCGTCCGCCGCGTGGTACAACAGGCACGCACGAAGCTGGGCATTTCGGACAAGACCACTCCCCATGCGCTGCGCCACAGCTTTGCAACCCACCTGCTCGCTGGCGGCGCGGATTTGCGCAGTCTTCAGGAATTGCTGGGCCATGCCAGCCTGAGCTCCACGCAAGTCTATACGGCGGTCGACGCTGCGCACTTGCTCGATGTCTACGAGAACGCCCACCCGCGCGCCGGATCCGGCTGAACGCAATCTATCATCAGGGATTTCTGGATTGACCGCCCGGTTTGTTCTATCAGCCAAAGAAAAAACGGGACAGGATGAACATGCAAGTCGAACCCACCAGCTCCACATGTGGCGCGCACATTACCGGCATTGATCTTTCGCAGGATCTGTCGGCCGACTGCGTGGCAGAACTGCGCGCGCACTGGGTGGAACACAAGGTCCTCGCCTTTCCGGGCCAGCAGCTGACGGATGATGATCTCGAGCGCTTCACGCAATATTTTGGGGATTTTGGCGAGGACCCGTTTTTCGGGCATATTGAGGGGCATGAGCATATCGCCGCCATTCAGCGCAATGCCGATGAAACAACGCCGATATTTGCGGAAATCTTCCATTCCGACTGGAGTTTCATGGATGTACCGCCAGCAGGAACGCTGCTCTACGGGATCACCATTCCGCCCCATGGCGGCAATACGCTGTTTGCCGACCAAGTGGCGGCCTATGAGCGGCTCCCCGACAAGTTGCGGGACACGGCTGGTGAGCTGACCGCGATCCACTCGGCCCGGCGCGGCTATGCACCAGGCGGGATGTATGATGCGGAGGATCAGGAATCGGGCCGCAGCATGAAAATCATCGCCAGCGAGCGGGCTCTCGAAACCCACGAACATCCGTTCGTACGCACCCACCGGGAGACGGGGCGCAAGGCACTGTTCAGTTCTGCGGCCTATATCATCGGCTTCGCCGGCATGCCGCAGGAAGAGAGCGACAAGCTGCTGATGGAATTTTATGCGCATCAGAGCGCCGAAGATCTCGTCTATTCTCACCCCTGGCAGAAGGACATGCTGGTGATGTGGGACAACCGGTCACTGCTGCATGCTGCAACCGGAGGATATGACGGCCATGACCGTCTGCTGCACCGCACGACAATTGCCGACACGGAATTCTAGGCGATCAGCCCAGCCGGCGTTCAATCGCATCCCAGATCATGCCGGACGTGTCCGTCCCGTTGAACTGGTCGATGGCGACGATGCCGGTCGGTGACGTGACATTGATTTCGGTCAGCCATTTGCCGCCGATCACATCAATCCCCACAAAGATCAGGCCCAGCCGCTTCAGATCCGGCCCCATGGCGGCGCAAATCTCTTTTTCGCGATCGGTCAGTCCCGCCGCTTCGGCATAGCCACCTTGCGCCAGATTGGAGCGGAATTCACCCTTGCCGGGTTTGCGGTTGATCGCCCCGGCGACCTCGCCATCCACCAGCACGATCCGCTTGTCGCCATCCTGCACTTCGGGGAGAAACGGCTGGATCATGTGCGGTTCCGGCCAGGTCTGATTGAACATTTCGGTCAGCGCACTCAGATTGCTGCCATCGTCAGGCACAAGGAATATCGCCTTGCCGCCATTGCCGTGCAACGGCTTGACCACCACGCCGCCATGCTCGGCCTGGAACGCGCGGATCTCGTCCAGATCCCGGGTGATCAGGGTCGGCGGCATATATTCCGCATAGTCCAGTACATAGACTTTTTCCGGCGCATTGCGGACCGATACCGGATTGTTGACGACCAGCGTTTCTTTCTCGATCCGCTCTAGCAGATGGGTGGCGGTGATATAGCCGACATCAAATGGCGGATCCTGCCGCATCAGCACGACATCGATATCCCGCCCGAGATCCAGTTTTACCGGATCACCAAATTGATAATGATCCCCCTTGACCGGTTGCACCTTGACCGGGTGCGCCGGCGTTGTCAGGCGTCCGTTTGCCGTCAGGGTCAAGTCCTTCACATCATAGTGAAACAGTTCATGCCCGCGCTCCTGCGCCGAGATCATCAGCGCGAAGCTGCTGTCACCCGCGATATTGACGTTTTCCATGGGGTCCATCTGGACGGCAATTTTCCGGGTCATTGGTCATTCTTTCTGTTGTTTCACCGCCAGATACCGGCTCGGCAAGCGCCTGTCGAACCATGAATTTGAGATCAAAATCCGTGCCAGACATTTTTCAAATGGGTCGGCAGGCGTCCGGGTGCAACCAAAATTACGTCGATGCGCGCATCTTCGCCGTTGCGGCAATATTCCGCAAACAGGATTTCCGCCGCCGCGGCAACACGTTTCAGGCGATGCTGATCAATGGCGAGGTCCAGATCTGCCTGTTTTGTCCGAGCCTTCACTTCGACGAAGGCCACCAAATTCCGGCGCCGGGCGATCAGGTCGACCTCGCCTTTCGGCGTCCGCACGCGTTCTGCCAGGATCCGCCAGCCGTGGAGCCGCAGCCAGGTGGCAGCGAATTTCTCAGCCTTGCGCCCGCGCTGCTCCGCCTGTTTGCGATTCACGGCGTCCCGCTTTCCTTCCATTTGCTTGCAAGCTCGTAGAGCATCTTCCGGTCGGCGCCATATTCGCGGGCCACTTCCCCAGCGGCCTTGGCGGCGGGCAGACGGGTCAGTGCGGATTTCAGCGCTGCTTCGACAGCTTCCGGGCTCGCCGGCTGCGCCGCCCCGGGCGGCCCGATGACAACCACAATCTCGCCTTTCGGTTTTTCATTTGCGTACTGATCCGCTAGGTCCGCCAGCGAACCCGTCACCGTCTCCTCAAATTTCTTGGTGATTTCGCGCACCACGGCCGCGTCGCGATCGCCGAGGCTGGCCAGACAGTCGCCCAGCATCGCGCCGAGGCGCGACCCGTTCTCATAAAATACCAGAGTCGCCTTCAAGTTCTGCAGATCGTCGAGTGCCGCCCGCCGCGCCTTGGTTTTGGATGGCAGGAAGCCTTCAAACAGAAACCGGTCACTGGGCAATCCCGACAATGTCAATGCCGCAATCACCGCACTGGGCCCGGGCACGGTACTGACCAGCACGTCTTCGGCCCGAGCTGCGCTGACCAGTTTATACCCGGGGTCTGAAATCAGCGGCGTGCCTGCATCGCTGACCAGTGCGACAATTTTACATCGGGCGGCGTCCAAAATCTCCGCGCGCTCCCGGGCACCTTTATGGTCGTTATAGACCATCATCCGTGCCTTTTTTCCAATGTGATTGAGCAGCTTACCGGTTACTCTTGTGTCTTCGACCAAAATCAGATCCGCGGCTGCCAGCGTGGCTTCCGCCCGCCGCGTCAAATCTCCAAGGTTGCCGATTGGCGTGGCAACGATATAGAGACCGGGTTGAATGGGAGCAGACATATGACCGTCATGGCAGACAAGCGCACAATTGGACAAGCCGAAACACAGCCCGCCGAAACACAGTCCAGTCGCGGGCGCCTGGCAAGATGGGCCGGGATGGCCGCGCTGGTTTTTCTCGCCGGTTGTCAGTCGATCGTTCCGCGTGGTGGCGAGCGCACCACAACGCCGACGGCGCCCCCTCCCCCGGTTTCGGGTCAGCTGCCGACGGATCAGACCCATCATCGCATCGCACTGCTGGTGCCGCTTACGGGCAAGAATGCCGGTGTCGGCCAGTCGCTGGCCAATGCCACGACCATGGCACTGCTCGACACCAAGGCCCAGAATATCCGGATGACCAATTATGACACGGCCAAGGGGATCACCGCCGCCGCCCGCAAGGCGATTGCGGATGGCAACAAGCTGATCATCGGTCCGCTCCTCAGCGACAATGTTGTGGCCACCGCGAATATCGCCCGGCCAGCCGGAGTTCCGATCCTGAGCTTCTCCAATGACGCCGGGGTCGCCGGGAACAACGTGTTCCTTCTGGGGCATATTCCGGCCCAGTCGATCAACCGGATTGTCACCTATGCCAAAGGCCGGGGCATGGACCGCTTCGCGGCTCTGGTCCCCAACGGAGTCTATGGCCAGCGGGCGTCTTCCACGCTGCTGAAGTCGGTCAAGGACGCCGGCGGAACCGTGGTCACCATCCAGAATTTCAACCGGGATTCCGCGTCTGTCGAAGCCGCCACGAAACGGCTCAACCAGAATGGCGAATATGATGCCATCCTGCTTGCCGACAATGGTGCCATGGCGATCCGCGCGGCGCCGATGATCCGCAAGAATGCCAGCGAGAAGGCAAAAATCCTCGGCACTGATCTGTGGAATACGAGCAGCAATCTCGCCGGTGCACCATCAATGCGCGGCGCCTGGTTCGCCAGCGTGGCCGATGGCCTCTATAGTCAATATGCGACCAAATATCGCAGCCGCTACGGCCGGGCACCATTCCGTCTCTCGAGCCTCGGCTATGATTCGGTGCTGCTGACCGTGAAGGTTGCCCAGAACTGGCGCGTGGGAACGCCTTTCCCGATCAATCAGCTGACCGACTCCGGCGGCTTTATCGGGCTGGACGGCGTATTCCGCTTCCGACGCAACGGGATTTCCGAACGGGCACTGGAGGTGCAGGAGATCCGCTCGGGCAGTTTCGCAGTGATTGACGCGGCGCCAAAAGGCTTCTGACACCCGTCGGCCTAGTGCCCTAGCCGATCTGCTGACCGGTGTCTTTCCAGTCGGCCAGGAAGCCTTCAATGCCCTTGTCGGTCAGCACATGCTTGAACAGACCGCGGATCACACCCGGCGGCATCGTCGCGACATCGGCGCCAATCCGCGCGGACTCCAGCACATGGACCGGATGGCGGATAGATGCGACCAGGATCTCGGTCTCATAGGCATAATTGTCATAGATCAGCCGAATGTCATCGATCAGCTTCATGCCGTCAAAGCCATTGTCATCATGACGACCGACAAAGGGCGAGATAAAACTCGCACCGGCCTTGGCGGCGAGCAGGGCCTGATTGGCCGAGAAGCAGAGCGTGACATTCACCATCGTGCCGTCGCTGGTCAGCGCCTTGCAGGTTTTCAGGCCATCAATCGTCAATGGCACCTTGATGCAGACATTGTCGGCAATTTTCCGCAAAACTTCCGCTTCCTTCATCATGCTCTCATGATCCAGCGCGACAACCTCGGCCGAAACCGGTCCGTCGGTGAGCCCGCATATCTCTTTGGTCACTTCCATGATGTCCCGGCCGGATTTCTTGATCAGCGAAGGATTGGTGGTCACGCCATCAACCATGCCGGTCGCTGCCAGGTCGGCAATTTCGGCGGTGTCGGCAGTGTCTACGAAAAACTTCATCTCTGTGCTCCTTGGGCGGCGCCAGCCCGGCTGACTAATATATCGGAACCGGCCTAACGCCTTTCCGATCAGTGTGAAACTGCCGGTACGTTCGACTGTGCAGAAATCTGTGGATAATTTGTGGGACAGATCGGGGATTGTTTTTCCCGACCACAATGGATCCGGCCACAATGGATGACGTGCGGAAAATGCCTGCCTATACCGGGCGCATGAATCGTGCATCCGACCGTGTCAGGGTCATCCTTCTCAACTCCGCTCTCGGGCCACTGGATTACCGGGTGCCCGAAGGCATGCACGCAGAGCCCGGTTCGATCGTCATGGCGCCGCTGGGTCCTCGCAAACTGCCGGGCGTGGTCTGGGAGGCGGACCGCTTTCCGACCGAGGAAATTGATTTCAAACGCCTCCGCCCGCTGCGCGAAGTCCGGGACGGCGTCGGCATTTCGGCACCTCTGCGGCGACTGGTCGAGTGGACGGCGGACTATTATCTGGCATCGCCGGCAGCCGTATTGCGGATGGTGCTGTCGAGCGGCGCAGCCTTTGCCGATGATCGCCCGATTGTCGAGTACCGGTTGAACGGAATGGTACCGGACCGGATGACCCCGCAACGGGAACAGGCCCTGGCTGCCCTGGCCGGTGAACAGGGAACGGTCAGCGAGCTGGCGAATATTGCGGACGTTTCTGTTGCCGTCGTCCGCGGACTGGAAAAGGCCGGAGCACTGGACCGGATTGAGGTCCCCGTTTTCGCAACGACTGATCTTCCTGATCCGGATCATGGCAAGATCGATCTGAACGAAGATCAAGCCCGGGTTGGCTCTGTACTGATCGAGGCGGTCCGGCAACGGGCCTACAAGACCTATCTGCTGGACGGCGTAACCGGTTCGGGCAAGACCGAAGTCTATTTTGAAGCCATTGCCGAGGCCTTGCGTCAGGATCGTCAAACGCTTGTCCTGCTCCCGGAAATTGCGCTCACCGAGCCGTTTCTTGACCGCTTTCGTACCCGGTTCGGCGCCGAACCGGTCGCCTGGCACAGCGGACTCAAACAGTCGGAACGCAAGAAAAACTGGCGGGCGCTGGCCGAAGGACAAGCGAAAGTTGTGGTCGGCGCTCGCTCTGCTCTGTTCCTGCCCTACCGGGATCTCGGGTTGATCATCGTCGACGAGGCGCACGAAGTCAGCTTCAAGCAGGAAGACGGCGTCCGCTACCACGCCCGGGATGTGGCGGTCATGCGCGGACTGAACGAGCAAATTCCCGTGGTGCTGGCGTCGGCGACACCGGCCATCGAGAGCCGGCACCAGGTCGAACAAGGCAATTATGAACTGCTTGAGCTGCCGGCCCGTTTCGGCGCGGCAAGTCTTCCGGACGTGGAAGCACTCGATCTCACCAGCGATATTCCGCCGCGCGGGTCGTGGCTGGCACCCACATTGGTCCGCGCGCTGGAGGACAATCTCGGCAAGGGAGAGCAGTCGCTGCTGTTCCTCAATCGCCGGGGCTTTGCACCGCTCACCCTGTGCCGGACCTGCGGCCACCGGATCAATTGTCCGAATTGCACCGCCTGGATGGTCGAACATCGCCTGACCCGGCGCCTCGCCTGTCATCACTGCGGCCATGTCATGCCTCAGCCGGAGAAATGCCCGGAGTGCGAAGACGAGGACTCGCTGGTGGCCTGCGGACCCGGCGTCGAGCGCATTTGCGATGAAGTGAAAGCCCTTTTTCCCGAAGCCCGGACGGCCATTGTCACGTCAGACACGATCTGGTCTCCCGCCAAGGCCGGAGAATTTGTCGCCAAGATGGAGGCCGGCGCGATAGATATCGTCGTCGGAACACAGCTGGTCACCAAGGGCTACCATTTCCCCAATCTGACGCTAGTGGGCGTGGTCGATGCCGATATCGGGCTGGAAGGCGGCGACTTGCGCGCCGCCGAACGCAGTTTTCAGCAAATCGCGCAGGTGGCTGGTCGCGCCGGGCGGGCGAGCAAACCGGGCCATGTCTATGTCCAGACCCGCATGCCGGATGCACCGGTGATACAGGCCATCATCAACAATGATCGCGACGGCTTTTACGCCGCCGAAATCGCCTCCCGCCGGGCGGCTGCGGCTCCGCCCTTCGCACGACTCGCCGCGATCATCGTGTCTTCGGAGGACAATAGCGAGGCGATGGAGACTGCACGGCTGATCGGTCAGACGGCACCCAGTGCGGAAGGATTTGCCGTCTTTGGCCCGGCCCCGGCCCCTTTGGCGATGTTGCGTGGCCGCCATCGCCACCGTTTGCTGATCCACGCGCACCGCTCGGTTGAGCTGCAAAAACTTGTCCGCGAATGGCTGGAGGATCTGGAATGGCCGCGCGCGGTCCGGGTGGGCGTTGATGTGGATCCCTACAGCTTTGTTTGACCATGACTGAGCAATTTCATTTTGAAAAAACTTCCGATTTCCCGCATGGGCAGATCATGATCAAAAAACTGGTTCTGTTTGCCACTCTGCTAGTCACCGGCCTGTTTTCGGGGCCTGCCCAGGCAGACCCTGCGGACATCCAGGCCGCCAGCCGGTCCGTCGTGCGGGTGGTTCTTGCAGCCACGGACGGGGACAAGGTCGCCTTTGTCGGTCATGGCAGCGGCTTTGCGGTCGCACCGGACAAGATTGTGACCAATGCCCATGTCGTCGAAATCGCCCGCAACGAGCCGACGGTGGTCATCGGAATCATCCCGTCGCAGGGCGGCAAGAGCTTCGGCGGCAAGGTTATCGCCTATTCCCCGGGCAACGACCTCGCGCTGATCCAGGTGCAGGATGGCGGGCGGATCCCGGCCATGACCGTGTTCAGCGGACCGGTTGCCGATGGCGCCAGCGTCATCGCTGTCGGCTACCCCAGTTCGGTCGACCGGGCGCAAGGACTGGACCTCGATGACCTGATCAATCCCATGTCCCCAGTCAAAACGCGCGGCTCGGTTTCCGGCGGCCGCTCGACGCGGGAATTCGACACGATCCTCCACACGGCACCCATTGCCAGCGGAAATAGTGGCGGGCCACTGATCGACAATTGTGGCCGGGTGCTGGGTGCCAACAGTTTTGGTTCGCTTTCCGACGGGAATGATGCCGAGTTCGGTTTTGCAGTGTCCAATCGCGAGATCATGGCCTTTTTGCGCAAAGCTGGTGTCGCCGCCAATGCGGCGTCGACGCCTTGCCGCTCTTCGGCAGAAATTTCCCGCGAAGAGCAAGCCAGGGAATTCGCCGCCCGCGCCAAAGTCGAAGCCGCGCGTCGGGCGGAAGCTGCCGAACGGGAGGCGCTGGAAGAAAGCCTGAGAACCTCGATCTCGCAGGACATTATCGTCGAACGCGAAAACCAGATGGCGCTGGCGGCACTGATGCTGTTCCTCTCGCTCATTGCCCTGGGGGGCGCAGCCTGGCTACTGATGCAGCAGAAGATTAATCCGGCCAAGGCGGCGGCGGCTGGCGCTGGTGTGCTTTTCCTGGGTGCCATTCTGGTCTTTATCGCCCGGCCGTCCTTTTCGGAAATCGATGACCGGGTGGCTGTCGCGATGAAGGAACAGATGCCGGACGAAGACGAGGAAAACCCGCAAACAGGCAAGGCCCAACCGGGCAAATATATCTGCCGGCTCAATCCCGACCGCAGCCGGATCACCGTTTCGCAACTCGACGAGGTACCGTTTGAATGGGCGGAAGGCGGATGTGTGAACGGACGCACGCAATATGCCCGCGACGGCGGCCGCTGGTCCCGGATATTCGTGCCCAATGAAGAGCAGACCGTGACGATCAGCAGCTTCGATCCCGCGCGCTCGGAATATATCACCGAACGCTATCTGCTCGACCTGATGACCATGACCCGGGCCCGGGATATTCGCAAAAAATACGGCAACAAGGCCTGCACGGCGGATGCACAGGTGCTGTCCGATATCGAAGACATGGTCCGCGCCATCCGCGTTGAATTGCCCGGGCAAGCCAATGAACGGCTGGTCTATGAGTGCTCCAAAACAGAGTGATCTATAGCCCGGCGCCCTTGGAAAGCTTTCTGGCACGTGCCCTCACAGAAGCAGCCGGGTCATTGCCTGCCGCAATGATCAGTTCGTTCGCTTCCACCAGGTCGGGGAAATCCAGACCAATGCGTATCAATGCATCCAGCGACCACGCGCGCAGGAAAGGCCGCTTGTGATCCACCAGTTTTCTGAGCCAGGAAACCATGAGTTTTGCCTGCTGCCTGCCGAATGACAGATATTGCACGGACTGGCATATATGCAATTGCGCGTCCCAGATCGTTATCTTCCCAAGCACGCCCAAAATCTGGTCGACCTGTTCAGGCGAAAAGCTTTTTCCTTTCTCCAACGCTGACTTCATCAGCCATGTTGCCCTGCTCGAAACATTATTGTCATTGCTTCCCGCCAGATCGATCAGACTGGAATGATATGATCGATCCTGCTGGAGTTCAGCTTCCATTTCACCGAGAATGGTTGTTGCCCGGCCATCGAAAGCGGAAAGACGAGTCTCCAGCTTCCGGTGATACTGGGGATCAACGCTGGTCAAGCCTCTTCCTTCTCCAGGAGCTTCTCCTTGATCTCCAGTCCATAGGCATAACCGCCCATGCTCCCGTCACTCCGGATCACGCGATGGCAGGGAATCAGGACAGCCACATTGTTCGCGCCATTGGCGCTGCCAACCGCGCGTACGGCCTTGGGTTTGCCGATGGCCGCAGCAATCTCGGCATAGCTTCGGGTTTCGCCGGCGGGTATGTTCTGCAGCTCGCGCCAGACCGCTTCCTGAAAAGCGGTGCCTCGGACATCGAGGGGAATATTCGCGGCTTTTCCCGGATGCTCGACAGATTGCACAACCTGCTGGGCCAGCGCGGCAAATGCCGCGTCCCCGGATTGCAGGTCCGCTTTCGGAAAGCGGTGTCGCAGATCCGTTTCATCTTCGTTGAACGAAAGGCAGCACACACCTTTTTCTGTCGCGGCCAGCAACATGTCGCCGAGGCTGGTCGGCACCACTGCCCAGCGGATCGTCACGCCCGCCCCGCCATTTTTCCAAGCGCTTGCCTGCATACCCAGCCTCTCTTTCGTTTCGTCATAAAATCGCGATGCCGATCCATAGCCGGCGTCATACAAGGCTTCGGTGACCGTCGCGTCCTCGCGCAGACCGTCCCAGACCCGTTCGCGACGCAGGGCGCGGGCATAGGCGGCGGGGGACAAACCGGTGTCGCGCTTGAATATCCGTTGCAAATGGGAAGGCGAGTAACCCGTCACCTGCCCCAGTTCCGTCAGTGTCGGCGCTTTTTCGGCCATGCGGATGGCATCTATCACGGACTTGACCGCGGCCTCGTCCCGGGCAACCTCTTTCGGCCGGCAGCGCAAACAGGCCCGCAATCCGGCGGCTTCCGCCTCTTCCGCCGTGACAAAAAAGCGCACGTTTTCCCGGCGGGGATGGCGGGCGGCGCAGGACGGGCGGCAGTAGATACCGGTGCTGAAAACCCCGGTCACAAACCGGCCGTCAAAGGTGCGATCGCGGGCCGACATGGCTTTCCAGCCAATGGTCTCGTCAAATGTGGATTCGTGCCTGATCATGATGACCTTTTGCCAGCCTCCGCAACGGCGCGCATCCCGTATCTTGCGATCAAAGCAAATTATTATCCGGGAGGTAATTGAAAGCCGCCGAAAACTCCCCATTTTCGTTGCGAGTGAAATGATTCAGAAACCGATCTTGCATCGCAGCAAAATGGTTGCTAGACGCCGCGCATCCGTGGGCGGAATCGCACGATTTTCGGCCATCGAACGGACCACATCAGGAACGGTTTTCAAGCCATTTTTCAAGGCCGCAATACAGGCCAGGGAGTGACAGACGCGTGGAGAATTCCAGCGGTATACGGGCAAGTTTGGCGGGTCGTTATGCGACGGCTCTTTTTGAACTGGCCACCGAAAACAAGGCCATCGACACAGTCGAAACCAGCCTTGCCTCGCTGAAGCAGGCGATTTCCGAATCGGAAGACCTGTCGGCGCTTACCAGCAGCCCGGTTGTTTCGCGGGAAGATGCCGGCAAGGCGATTGCCGCCGCCGCATCCAGCCTTGGGCTCGACAACCTGACCACCAATGTTCTGGGCGTACTGGCGGCGAACCGCCGGCTCGATCAGATCCCGGCGCTGGTCCGCGCGTTTACAACGCTGGCTTCCGGCCATCGCGGCGAAGTCACCGCAGAAGTCACTTCGGCGCACCCGCTGGAGGACAGTCAGATTGACGCGCTGAAGGCGCAGCTCAAGAAACGTGTCGGCAGCGATGTCAGCGTTTCCACACAAGTCGATCCGGATATTCTGGGCGGCCTGGTCGTAAAGATCGGCAGCCAGATGATCGACAGCTCAATTAAAACTCGTTTGAACACCCTGTCTCAGGCCATGAAAGGCTAAAGGAAGAATATAATGGACATTCGCGCAGCAGAAATTTCAAAGGTCATCAAGGACCAGATCGCCAATTTCGGCAATGAAGCCCAGGTTTCCGAAGTGGGAACCGTGCTGGCTGTTGGTGACGGTATCGCCCGTATTCATGGCCTCGACCAGGTGCAGGCCGGTGAGATGGTCGAATTTTCCAACGGTATTCAGGGCATGGCGCTGAACCTCGAGGCGGACAATGTCGGCGTCGTGATCTTCGGCTCTGACGCCGAAATCAAGGAAGGCGATGTCGTCAAGCGGACCGGTACCATTGTGGACGTTCCGATCGGCAAGGAACTGCTCGGACGCGTTGTCGACGGCCTCGGCAACCCGATCGACGGTAAGGGTCCGATCGAAACCAAGGAACGCAGCCGGGTGGAAGTCAAGGCGCCGGGCATCATCCCTCGCAAATCCGTGCACGAACCCGTGCAGACCGGCCTCAAGGCCCTCGACGCCCTCGTCCCGGTTGGCCGTGGCCAGCGCGAGCTGATCATTGGTGACCGTCAGACCGGCAAGACCGCTGTCGCCATCGACACGTTCATCAACCAGAAGACGGTCAATGAATCCGACGATGAAGGCAAGAAGCTCTACTGCATCTATGTCGCAGTCGGCCAGAAGCGCTCAACCGTTGCCCAGATCGTCCGTCAGCTGGAAGAAAACGGCGCAATGGAATATTCCATTGTCGTTGCCGCTTCGGCCTCCGAACCGGCTCCGCTTCAGTATCTCGCCCCCTATACCGGCGTGACCATGGGCGAATATTTCCGCGACAATGGCATGCACGCCTGTATCGTGTATGACGATCTGTCCAAGCAGGCTGTGGCCTATCGCCAGATGTCCCTGCTGCTGCGTCGTCCTCCGGGCCGTGAAGCTTATCCGGGTGACGTTTTCTACCTCCACAGCCGCCTGCTCGAGCGTGCTGCGAAGATGAACGAGGACAACGGGTCCGGTTCGCTGACCGCGCTGCCGATCATCGAAACCCAGGCTGGCGACGTTTCGGCCTACATCCCGACCAACGTGATTTCGATTACCGATGGTCAGATCTTCCTCGAAACCGACCTGTTCAACCAGGGGATCCGCCCCGCGATTAACGTGGGCCTGTCCGTGTCCCGTGTGGGTTCCGCCGCGCAGACCAAGGCGATGAAGAAAGTGTCCGGTTCGATCAAACTCGACCTCGCACAATATCGTGAAATGGCCGCTTTTGCGCAGTTCGGTTCAGACCTCGACGCCTCCACGCAGAAATTGCTGGCGCGCGGCGAACGCCTGACCCAGTTGCTGAAACAGGCACAGTTCCAGCCGCTGCCGTTCGAAGAGCAGACCGCATCCATCTATGCCGGCACCAACGGTCACCTCGACGATGTCGCGGTTGATGATGTTGTCCGCTACGAGGAAGCCATGCTGGCGCACATGCGCAGCGAGCATGCCGATGTTCTGAAAACCATCCGGGACAGTGGCGATCTGGCCGATGACACCAAGGCATCGCTGGAAAGCGCTTTGGCAGCATTTGGCAAGACGTTTAGCTGATTGTGCTCCGGCAAAGGCCGGAGGCCAGTCGATAAAGACTCTGGACCCCGGCCTTCGCCGGGGAACAACATTGAAGGACAAGACAGGATAATGGCCAGTCTTAAAGAACTGAAAGATCGGATTGAGTCGGTCAAATCGACCCAGAAGATCACCAAGGCCAAGAAAATGGTCGCAGCCGCAAAATTGCGTCGGGCGCAGCAGGCTGCGGAAGCCGCGCGGCCCTATGCCGAGCAGATGGAAAAGGTGATGTCGAGCCTTGCCTCCAAGGTTTCGATTGATGAAAATTCATCGAAGCTGCTGGCAGGCACCGGCAAGCTGGAAACGCATTTGCTGGTGGTAGCGACTTCGGATCGCGGCCTTTGCGGCGCGTTTAACGCCAATATCGTAAAGGAAGCCAAGGTTAAGGCCGAAAAGCTGCTTAAGGAAGGCCATAAGGTTCTGTTTTATACCATCGGCCGCAAAGGCGTTCCGATCCTGAAGCGCGCCTATCCCGACAAGATGCTCGAGCATTTCGATACAACGAACGTCAAGACACCGGGCTTTGAAGAAGCCAAGGCGATTGCCGCGGAACTGACTGCGCTGATCGACGACGGCAAATATGACGTCGCGCATCTCTTTTACGGAAAATTCAAATCGGCGCTTGTTCAGGAACCAACAGTTCAGCAGATCATTCCGATACCTGTTCAAGAAGGCGCTGTTTCCGAAGCTGAAGGCGCCGTTGACTATGAGCCAGACGAAGAAGAAATTCTCGCCGAATTGCTCCCGCGCAACCTGACGACCCAGATTTTCGGCGCATTGCTCGAGAATATGGCGTCGGAACAGGGCGCATCGATGACCGCCATGGACAATGCGACCCGCAATGCCGGCGATCTGATCGACAACCTCACCATCGTTTACAACCGCAGCCGCCAGGCCGCGATCACCACCGAACTGATTGAAATTATCGCTGGCGCAGAAGCGCTCTAAAGCACGTACGCAAGGAAACGGAAAAATGGCAAATACCAACAATGTAGGCCGCATTTCACAGGTTATCGGCGCCGTCGTCGACGTGACCTTTGACTCGGACATCCCGGCAATTCTCTCCGCTCTGGAAACCGACAATAACGGCAACCGGCTGGTGCTCGAAGTGGCACAGCATCTCGGCGAGAACACGGTCCGCACCATCGCCATGGACGCGACCGAAGGCCTGACCCGTGGTCAGGAAGTGACCGACACGGGTTCGCAGATCCAGATGCCTGTTGGCCCCGAAACGCTTGGCCGGATCATGAACGTCGTTGGCGAGCCCATCGACGAACGTGGCCCGATCGGCAACAAGTCGACCGCTCCAATTCACGCAGAAGCCCCGGCCTTCGTGGACCAGTCCACCGAATCCGAAATTCTGGTCACCGGCATCAAGGTCGTCGACCTGCTCGCACCTTATGCCAAGGGCGGTAAAATTGGCCTGTTCGGCGGCGCCGGCGTGGGCAAGACCGTGCTTATTCAGGAACTGATCAACAACATCGCAAAAGGCCATGGTGGTACATCCGTGTTTGCCGGTGTTGGTGAGCGGACCCGCGAAGGGAACGATCTCTATCACGAATTTCTCGACGCGGGCGTTATCGCCAAGGATGCCGACGGCAATCCCCAGTCCGAAGGTTCCAAAGTGGCTCTGGTCTTCGGCCAGATGAACGAACCTCCGGGAGCGCGTGCCCGTGTTGCCCTGTCAGGTCTGACCCAGGCGGAATATTTCCGGGATCAGGAAGGCCAGGACGTTCTGTTCTTCGTCGACAATATCTTCCGCTTCACCCAGGCCGGTTCGGAAGTGTCCGCCCTGCTCGGCCGTATTCCTTCGGCTGTGGGCTACCAGCCGACCCTGTCCACCGACATGGGTGCACTGCAGGAACGCATTACCTCGACCAACAAGGGGTCGATTACGTCGGTTCAGGCCATTTACGTGCCTGCCGATGACTTGACCGACCCGGCGCCGGCAACCAGCTTTGCCCACCTGGACGCGACCACCGTTTTGAACCGTGCGATTTCAGAGCTGGGCATCTACCCGGCGGTTGACCCGCTCGACTCCACCTCGCGTGTTCTCGAACCGCGCGTCGTTGGCCAGGAGCATTATGACACCGCCCGGGCCGTTCAGGAAACGCTGCAGAAATACAAGTCACTGCAGGACATCATCGCCATTCTCGGCATGGACGAGCTGTCGGAAGAAGACAAACTGGTCGTTGCCCGTGCCCGGAAGATCCAGAAATTCCTGTCACAGCCGTTCCACGTCGCCGAAGTCTTCACCGGCATCCCCGGCAAGTTCGTCGATCTGGAAGACACGATCAAATCGTTCAAGGCCGTTGTCGACGGCGAATATGATCACCTTCCCGAAAACGCCTTCTACATGGTCGGCGGCATCGAAGAAGCGATCGAAAAAGGCAAACAGCTGGCTGCAGAAGCGGCTTAATTCAAAGTCCCCTCCCGCCTGCGGGAGGGGTTAGGGGTGGGAATACACTCACCTTTATGTTGAACTTCGGGCCCCAGCAGGCCCACCCCCGGCCCCTCCCGTGAACGGGAGGGGGGAAGAGGCAAACAGATGGCAAATCTTCACTTTGAACTCGTCACACCTGAGAAACTCGTCCGGTCGGATGATGTATTCATGGTGGTTGTTCCCGGCACCGAAGGTGACTTTGGCGTTCTCGCCGATCATGCACCGGTCATGTCGACCATCCGTGATGCCGATCTGGTGATCTATGTCAGTGAAGGTGCGGCACCCGAAACCATCACCGTTCAGGGCGGCTTTGCTGAAGTGAATGAAGCCGGTCTGACCGTATTGGCCGAGGCCGTTTCCTAGGCTTCCAGAACCGTTTCCGCTTTTCTTTCGCTCCGCCACAGCAGCAAGCCGCTGGCGAGGATGAGCATTGCGCCCACTATGGCGATGGAATCCAGCGGATCATCAAATATATAGACACTGATCGCGCCTGAAATGATCAGCTGGATGTAGACCAGCGGGGCCACGGATGCCGCCGATGTCCGCATGGTCGCCATGAACAGCAGAAAATGGCAGCAGGTCGCGGTAAACGCGATCAAGGCGCATTTCAGGATGACTTCGAACGACGGCAGGCCCGATACCGTCATGGCCGGGACCAGAGCGTGGCCTGCTGCCGCCGCACCAATCAGAAACAGCGCGGTCCAGAATGACAGGTAGAATTGTGCCGCTGTGATCGAACGCTGGGATGACACCATGCGGTTGAGAATCAGCATCGCCGCCATCGCACAGGCGGAAATCAGCGGCAAAACCGCTACCCAGCCAAATTCCGCGATGTTGGGCCGCAGCATGATCAGAACCCCGCCAAAGGCAATGAAGGTGGCCACCCAGGTCGCCGGGCGCATTTTTTCCTTGAGGAACCAGCCGGACAGCAAGGCCGTGATGATCGGATTGACAAAGGCGATCGCCACGGCCTCTGCAAGCGGCATTACGTAAATGGCTGAAAAGAAGGTGATTGTGCCGGTCGCCAGGGCCAGCCCGCGGGCCGCATGCAGCCAGGGGCGGCGAATCCGGAAGCCTTGACGGCCTTCCCGGATAGCCAGAATGAGCGCCAAAGCGATGGCGCCAATGGTGAAGCGCAGCGCCGCCACGGCCGCGGCCGGCCAGTCGAGCGCCATTGACTTCACGATGGCGTCTCCGATCGGGAATCCCGAAAAGGCAATCAGGGCCAGTGTAATGCCGCTGCCCGCAGAGGCGGATTTTCGTGATGCTTCGGCGTTCAAGTCCGCTTCCAGTATTTTTGCACGTTATGTCGTCTGTTCGCAGGCTATTGCCCAGGAAACAACCGCCTTCTGAACCAGATAGCCAAATCGGCACCAAATCATTCGCCGGGGTTCATTATCCAAAGATTAACCATTTTCATGGAAAGAGGATGCGGGTCCAATTGTAATGCAACTATTTCCGGCGGAGAACCATGAGCGCATTTGGCAAGAAAAACGGTTTGGGTGGCGGTCGTCCATCCTTTGGTGTTGCAAAACCGATGTCTGGCGGATCCAAGCCCGCCCCAAAAGACGATAATGCTGCAGAAACGCCGGAAAACCAGGCAGGCGGAGAGCAGTTTCCTCCGATAGATTCGGTTCCGCTTCCCGGCGAAGACTCGCAAGGTGGAGCTGCTCCGGATCAAAGCGATGCCATGTCACGGCTGGCGGAACGCTCCAATCCGATTCCCGAGGAAGCCGACAAGGATGAAGGCTTTGGGGCATCTGTTCACAAGATCAAGGAACAGGTCCTTCCGCGACTGCTGGAACGGGTAGATCCCGAAGCGGCAGCCACGCTCAACAAGGAAGAGCTGACCGAAGAATTCCGCCCGATCATCATGGAAGTGCTGACCGAGCTCAAGCTGACCCTCAACCGCCGCGAGCAATTTGCGCTGGAAAAGGTTCTGGTCGACGAGCTGCTCGGCTTTGGTCCGCTGGAGGAATTGCTCCAGAATCCGGATATTTCCGATATCATGGTCAACGGTCCCGAGCAGACCTACATCGAAATCAAGGGCAAGCTCGAAATCGCACCGATTCAGTTCCGCGATGAAGAACATCTTTTCCAGATCGCCCAGCGTATCGTGAACCAGGTCGGCCGCCGCGTTGACCAGACCACGCCGCTGGCTGACGCCCGCCTCAAAGACGGTTCGCGTGTGAACGTCATCGTTCCGCCGCTGAGCCTCAAGGGTACCGCGATCTCCATTCGTAAATTCTCCGAGAAGCCGATCACGCTGGACATGATGAAGGGCTTTGGCTCGATGTCCGACAATATGTGTACGGCGCTCAAGATTGCCGGTGCCTGCCGGTTCAATGTGGTAATTTCCGGCGGTACGGGTTCGGGTAAAACGACCATGCTCAACGCCATGTCGAAAATGATCGACCCCGGCGAGCGCGTGCTCACCATCGAGGATGCCGCCGAGCTTCGTTTGCAGCAACCGCACTGGCTGCCGCTGGAAACCCGGCCACCGAACCTTGAAGGTGAAGGTGCCATCACCATTGGTGACCTTGTGAAGAACGCCCTGCGTATGCGCCCTGACCGGATCATTCTTGGTGAGATTCGTGGCGCAGAATGTTTCGACCTTCTCGCTGCAATGAACACCGGCCATGACGGCTCCATGTGTACGCTTCACGCCAACAGCCCGCGTGAGTGTCTCGGCCGTATGGAAAACATGATCCTGATGGGTGACATCAAGATCCCGAAGGAAGCCATTTCGCGGCAGATTGCGGAATCGGTGGATCTGATTGTCCAGGTGAAACGTCTGCGTGACGGTTCGCGTCGGACAACCAACATCACCGAAGTGATCGGGATGGAAGGCGATGTCATCGTGACCCAGGAACTGTTCAAATATCAGTATCTGGACGAGGATGCCGACGGCAAGATCATTGGTGACTATGTGTCTTCCGGCCTGCGCCCGTACACGCTGGAAAAAGCACGGCAATACGGGTTTGACCAGCCGCTCCTGGAAGCCTGCCTCTAAGGCCTAGCGCACCAGCGCCGAAGCGAGCTCCTCTCCCCGCCGGGAGAGCGAATAGTCTGTCACCGGCGGAAATCCGTCCAGCAAGCTGCGCTTTACCAGATCCTGTTCCTGTGCCGCTTTCATGCTGAGCGAAATGGCCCGCGGCGTCGCCGCGTCCAGTGTCCGGTTAATGGCGTTGAACCGGTGCACTCCGGATCCCAGAACATGGACGATTGGCAGGCTCCAGCGCTTCAACGCCCTGCTGTCACAATCGAGCCGCTCCTGCACCTGGTGCACGGCCAGTGCCCGCATGGCGACGGCCCTGCCCTCGTCCGTCAGCAGATATTCCGGCCGGAGCGGGTGGCCGTGACCCGGATTTTTCCGGACCCAGCCCATCGCCATGACATATTGCAGACTGCTCGACAGACTGTCGGCGGAAATCGCGAGACCCCGTGCCATCTCAGCAAACCGCGCACCGTTGCGATCGGCGAGGATCGCCAGCAACGGAACAATCCAGCGATACCGGGCCAGCGCGACAGTCGTGGCGAGATCATCATTTGACATATTTGATATGTAATATACATTTCTGACTATAAAGCAATTTCCGATTCGGCAATATGGGAGGAACCCGGGACATGTCTCTGAAATATCTCAACGAAATGACGTGCTCGATCGGCGTCAGCGATATGGATGCCGCGATCGACTGGTTTACCAGAGTGCTGGGTTTCGAGCTGCTGTACAAGCAAGACGATATTGCCTGGGCGGAAATGTCAACCGGGCTCAGCGCGGTCAATCTCGGGCTGGGTCAGGTCGAACAGGTGCCGCAGGGTGGCGGCGCAACCCCCGTTTGGGGAGTCGAGGATATCGCGGCATCCAGAGCGCATCTGGAGCAGCATGGCGTCAGGCTGGATGGCGATATCCAGCATATCCCGGGGCTGGTCAAACTGCTCACTTTCTATGATCCCGATGGCAATGCGATGATGCTGTTCGAGCATGATCGGTCATGATCGAACTGCTCCTCACCGCTCTGCTGGCCACCGCCACGGAACCGGCGACCAGCCAGGACCCGGCAGGCCAGCCAACGGATGAAATCCGCTGGTTGACAGGCCACTGGGCGGGGCCGGGAAAATTGTTCGGCAATCCGGTCCGGATGGAGCTCAAAATCTGTCCGGTAGCCGGCGAGCAGGGATTTGCGCTCGATTATGCGATCAGGGGCGAAGACCCGTCCAGTGTGTCCATTATCTTTGCCGGACATGCGCTGTACTGGCCGAATCAGGAGTCGGGCTGGTCAGGCCGCTGGGTGGGCAGCAACCGCGTCAATCACCAGCTTGATGCCCGTGTGGAGTCCCATGCGTTGGAGACCATATGGCGCAATGCCGAAGTGGAGACCGGTCGCACCAGCTATGCCCTCGATGCGACCGAAACGCTGGTTGTCACAGACTGGGTGAGGGAAGCAAAAGGAAACTTCCGGCAATTCGCATCGGGCCGGTACAAGCGATCCGGCGACTGCGCCTAGCCGGCCTCGATAAAGCCGAAGCCAAATGCCAGCGAAATTCCGAATGCCAGCAAGGACATGGCAGTGATCGTCGGCCAGGGCATGAAGCCGACCTTGTCGATATCCTTGCGATTATTGCGCCGGCGACTGGCAATTTCCGCGATCAGGGCAATGGTCGCCGAAATTCCCGCGACGATCATCCACAGAGGCGGCATGACAGCTCAGTTCTTGCCCAGCATGTTGATGATGCCGGAAAAGTCCATGCCGCCCTGCCCTTCGGCCTCGGCATATTGCTCATAAAGCGCCTGGGCCTTCGCACCCATCGGCACTTCGGCCCCCGCACTTTCCGCTGCTGCCATTGCCAGCCGCAAGTCCTTGAGCATCAGTGCTGCCGCGAAGCCGCCTTCATAACTATTGTCTGCGGGGCTCTGCGGTCCGACGCCAGGAACCGGGCAATAGCTGGTCATCGACCAGTTCTGACCCGAGGCCTTGGAGGATATGTCATAGAAATTCTGCAGATCGAGTCCCAGTTTCTCTGCCATTTTGAAGGTTTCGCAGGTCGCGATCATCGACGCACCGAGCAGCATGTTGTTGCAGATCTTGGCCGCCTGTCCGGCGCCATTGGCACCAGCATGGATCACCGCCTTGCCCATGTCGGACAGGATCGGTTCGGCGCGCTTGAAGCCCTCTTCGCTGCCGCCGACCATGAAGGTCAGCGTACCGCCATTGGCTGCCGCGATACCGCCCGAGACCGGGGCATCGACTGGCACCAGACCCTTGGCTTCGGCCATGGTCGCAACGTCACGCGCGCTGTCGACATCGATGGTCGAGCAATCGATCACCAGTGTCCCCGGATCGCCATTGATGACAACCTCATATTCGTAAACCTTGCGGACATGTTCGCCGGCCGGGAGCATGGTCACCACCGCTTCCATGTCATTCACCGCCGCCGCCGCTTCACTGGCCGGATGACAACCCGCTTCGCCAGCGCGAGCCAGGGCTTCCCCCGACAGGTCAAAAGCATGCACCTCATGCCCCGCCTTCGCCAGATTGGCCGCCATGCCGCCGCCCATATTGCCCAGTCCGATAAATCCGATTTTCATAATTCTCCCCTCCCGCTTGCGGGAGGGGCCGGGGGTGGGCCTGCTCCCTGATGTTTGAATCCGATTGGGTCGGGATTGCCCTCCCCTAACCCCTCCCGCCAGCGGGAGGGGAACAAGTGATCACCGCCCCTTCCAGTTACCTTCCCGCTTTTCGATAAACGCGGCCATGCCTTCGGCCTTGTCTTCGGTGGCGGTCAGGATCTGGAACAGGCGCCGCTCATGGAGCAGGCCCTGATCGAGCATCGTTTCGAAGGCCGCGTTGACCATTTCCTTGTTCACCTGGATCGCCATCGGCGGCATTGACGCGATCGTGCCCGCGGCCTTGACCGCTTCGTCGAGCAATGCATCATGCGGCACCACCCGCGCCACCAGACCCGAGCGTTCCGCTTCTTCGGCATCCATCATCCGCCCAGTCAGGCACATATCCATTGACTTGGACTTGCCCACTGCCCGGGTCAGGCGCTGAGAGCCGCCCATGCCGGGGGCGACACCAAGCTTGATCTCCGGCTGGCCGAATTTCGCCTTGTCGCTCGCGATGATGAAGTCCGCCATCATCGCCAGCTCACAGCCACCGCCCAGGGCAAAGCCATTGACCGCAGCGATCCAGGGCTTGCGGGTGGTCTTCACAATCTGGCTGGTCCATTTGGAAAAGAAATCCTCCAGATAGAAATCGGCCGCCGCTTTTTCATACATTTCCTTGATGTCCGCCCCGGCGGCAAAGGCCTTGTCTCCGGATCCGGTCAGCACCGCGCACAGCTGAGTCTCATCGGCTTCGAACGCGGCAAAGGCATCAATCAGTTCATCCAGCACCTCGCTGTTGAGCGCGTTCAGGCTTTTCGGGCGGTTCAGCGTGATGACGGTGACCTGCCCCTTTTTCTCGGACAAGATTGTTTCGTAGCTCATAGCGGTTTCCATTCCTCTTCTGCCGGTAGCGGCGCGAAAATTTTGTCAATCCATTCGCCGGTCACCGCTTCCGGTGTCGGCGGATCCCATTTAGGATCATTATCCTTGTCGACGATCAGCGCCCGGACACCCTCGAGAAAGTCATGCATCACCAGCACATGGTAGCCGATACGATATTCGTTGCGCATCTCATCGGCAAAGCTCTCCATTGCCGCGCCCTCTTTCAGCTGGCGCAGCGCCACCTTGCAGGTTTGCGGGCTCTTGGTGCCGAGCGTGTCGCGCTCTTTTGCCGCCCATTCGCTTTCATCGGCCTCCAGCGCGGCGAGAATTTCCTCATAGACATCCGAGGCGAAGAACCGGTCAATCTTGTCGAAATTCCCGGCAATCCGGGCTTCAGGCATGGCCGCCGACAGCTGCCCCAAAATGCCTTCAATGCGTCCGGGATTCTCGGCGATGCGTTCCTTCGCTTCTGCCAGGCTTTCGGCCGACAGATAGTGAGTCGCAAGGCCGGTTTCCTTGCACTCCGCCCCATCGAGACGCGCTCCGGTCAGTGCAAGAAACTGTCCCAGTCGTCCCGCCAGTCGCGACAGGTACCAGCCGCCGCCGACATCGGGGAACAGCCCAATCCCGGTTTCCGGCATGGCAAATCGGGTATTTTCAGTCGCCACGCGATATCTCGCCGGCTGCGAAATGCCGACACCGCCGCCCATGGTGATGCCATCCATGAATGCGACCACGGGTTTGGGGTATTCGAACAGCAGGTGGTTAAGCTGATATTCCTTGTAGAAAAATTCCCGGCCTTCCTTGCCGTCTTTCAGCCCGGAATTGCGCAGCATGGCGATATCCCCGCCAGCACAAAATCCGCGCCCTTCGCTGTGATCGATCATCACCGCTTCGACGCTGTCATCCTCGCGCCATTCGAGTAACGCTTCTGTCATGGCAAGGCACATGTCGAGATTGAGCGAATGGATCACCTTGGGCCGGTTCAGGCTGATATGCCCGACCCGACCGGTTTTCCTGATGATGAGATCGTCGGTCATTTGAGTCCTTTTACTGCCGCAGCATTTCGCGGGACACGATCATCCGCATGACCTGGTTGGTGCCTTCCAGAATCGAATGCACCCGCAGATCGCGCCAGAATCGCTCGATCGGATAATCCTGCAAATATCCATAGCCGCCAAAGAGTTGCAGCGCATCGTTGACAATTTTTGATCCGTTATCCGTAGCCAGCCGTTTGGCCATGGCCGCAAACTTTGTCTTGTCGGGCGCGCCTTCGGTCACCTTGGCAGCCGCCATGTACAGCAGCGCCCGCGCCGACTCCAGATCGGTCGCCATGTCCGCCAGCATGAACTGGGTATTCTGGAAATCGGCGATCGCCTTGCCGAACTGTTTGCGTTCTTTCGTATAACTGACCGCCTCATCGAGACACCGTTGCGCGCCGCCCAGTGAACAGGCGCCGATATTGAGCCGGCCACCGTCGAGCCCGGCCATCGCAATGCGAAAGCCCTCGCCTTCGCCGCCCACCCGGTTTTCCACCGGCACACGCACGCCATCAAAATTGACTTGCGCCGTAGGTTGCGAATGCCAGCCCAGTTTCTTTTCGTTGGCGCCGAAAGACACCCCTTCCATGTCGCTGTCTATCACCAGACATGTCACGCCGCGCGCGCCGTCATCGCTGGTGCGGGTCATGGTAACCATCACTTCATTGGCACCGCCACCCGAGATGAACTGCTTGGAACCCGTCACGACATAATGATCGCCGTCCAGAACCGCCTTGGTCTTCAGCGAAGCCGCATCGGATCCTGCCCCCGCCTCGGTGAGGCAATAGCTGGAGATTTTTTCCATCGGCACCAGGTCGGGCAGATATTTATCCTTCACCGTCTGCGAACCAAAAGTATCGATCATCCAGGCGGCCATATTGTGGATCGAGATGAACGCGCTGGTCGAAGGACAGCCATAGGCCATGGCTTCCATGATGATCGCGCTTTCCAGACGCCCGAGGCCGATTCCACCCGATTCCTCGCTGACATAAATGCCGCCAAAACCGAGCTCCGCCGCCTTCTGGATGGTGTCGCGGGGAAAAATATATTCCGCGTCCCATTTGGCGGCATGGGGCGTGATTTCATCTGCCGTGAATTTCTGCGCCATATCCTGGATGGCAATCTGGTCGTCGGTGAGCGCGAACTGATTCATGGCGTGGAGAATCTTCTTGAAAACAGGTTGAAACGAGCGGCCTGCTTACTCCCGCAATACCCGCTCCGCAAATAGCTTTTTTGCTACTTTTTGATCATTGCGCATATACCAGCGGTTGCCCACGCCACGTTCCGCCGCAAGCATCTGTGTCCGCGTCCCGTCGGCCATTTCGACATCCGGGATCATCGAAACCATCGGATCGGCATAAGCCTCGTCGGCGGTGACAATGGTCCATCCATCCTCTTTCAGCGCGATCGCCAGATCATCGACGAACATCGCGGCGAGATCGGTCTCGTGGAGCAAGATCATCTGCACCGGTGCCCGGCCAAGCGTCCGCCGGGCCAGATCATCCGAGAAATTGGCGGATTCAAGATAGGATTCAACAAACAGATCGCGCAGGGCGTTCCAGTCCATGATCTTGCCCTGTTTCGCCGCAGCCAGTGCAAGATTTTCCATATACCAGTCCGAGGCGTCGACGGTTACATAACCGTTGAGCAGACCCCGTTTCTGCAGCCCCGCCCGCACCGCATCGCGCTTGGTCCTGTTGGTGCCGCCCTCGTCGAGATAGGGAAAGCGAAACCAGGGTCGCAAATTGGGCTTGCCGTCCAGCCAGACCTGCGCCGCATCGATATCTGCCAGAAATCTGCCTGCCGAAACAGCCGACAGTTTCGAGTGATCGGCGGTGTGATTGGCCAGGACATGACCGGCTGCGGCATACCTAAGCACGGTGTCAGCATCGCCGTCGCTCTCGGTTATGCGCCCCGGATTGACGAAAAAAGCAGCCTGCTCAATCCCGCCATGCCGCAACGCTTCCAGCAGCAGTCCCGGACGTTCACCATCCCGCAAAAACGCCCCCGGATCGCGCGGGACATCGTCGAAACTGAACGCGATACGTTTATCGGATGATGTGGTGGTTTCGGGTACCGCAACAGGACCGGATTCGGCCCGAGACGGCGTTTCCAGCCGGAGCGAGGTCGCCAGCACAAACACCAGCGCGCCCAGCAGCGCCAGCAAGGCAAAGCTGCGGGGAGACAGCCCGATCACTGGTCGCTCTGGTTCGTGGAAATTTCGCAGAACATTCCGTCCAATCTGCCCTCACTTGCTGACAAGCAACAGCTTGTTTCAAGCAATGGCCAGTTTTACCACGGTTTTTCGCGACTTGTCCTGAATCGAGACTGGACGAGACAGGGACGCGTTCTTTCAATCACCCCATGGTCGGAATGACAAACGCATCCTTGTTGCCACCATCTGCGGTGCCGTCGGGCCAGCGCTGCGTGATCGTCTTGACCTTGGTCCAGAATTTCACGCCTTCCATGCCATGCTGGTTGGTGTCGCCAAAGGCCGAGCGCTTCCAGCCGCCGAAACTGTGATAGGCGACCGGCACGGGGATCGGTACATTGATCCCGACCATGCCGACATTGACCCGGCTCGCAAATTCCCGCGCCGCATGGCCGTTGCGGGTAAAGATCGCGACGCCATTGCCATATTGATGCTGGCTCGGCAGCGACAGGGCTTCCTCGAAATTCTGCGCCCGGACGATCTGAAGCACCGGCCCGAAAATCTCTTCCTTGTAGCTTTCCATGTCGGTGGTGACCTTGTCGAACAGGCTGGGCCCTATAAAACAGCCGTCTTCGTGCCCCTGCAGCGAGAAACCGCGGCCGTCGACGACCAGTTCGGCGCCTTCGTCGACACCTTTCTGGATCCAGCCTTCGACGCGTTCCTTGTGCGCCGGGTTCACAACCGGACCGTAATGCGCTTCCTCATCGGTAGACACACCCACCCGCAATGCTTCGATTGCCGGGATCATCTTTTCACGCAACCGATCGGCGGTGTCCTCTCCCACCGGCACAACTACCGGCAAGGCCATGCAGCGTTCGCCTGCGGAACCAAAAGCCGCGCCGGACAGGTCGTTCACCACCTGGTCCATGTCCGCGTCTGGCAGAACAATACCATGGTTTTTCGCGCCGCCCATGGCCTGGACACGTTTGCCCGCCGCAACGCCGCGCTGATAGACATAATGCGCGATATCGGAAGAGCCGACGAAGCTGATTCCGCCAATTGCCGGATGGTCGAGAATCGCATCGACCATTTCCTTGTCGCCGTGCAGACATTGCAAAATGCCTTCGGGCAGACCCGCTTCCAGCATCAGCTCGACAAGACGGACGGGAACCGATGGATCGCGCTCCGACGGTTTCAGGATGAAGGCATTGCCCGTCGCGATCGCCGGACCGAACATCCACATCGGGATCATTGCCGGGAAATTGAACGGGGTGATCCCTGCACCAATGCCAATCGGCTGACGCATGGAATAGACGTCGATACCGGGACCCGCGCCCTGGGTATATTCACCCTTCAGCACATGCGGAATGCCGCAGCAGAATTCGATCACCTCCAGGCCGCGCTGCACGTCGCCCTTGGAGTCGGCAATCACCTTGCCATGCTCGCGGCTGAGCAGTTCCGCCAGCTCGTCCATATGGGCTTCGACCAGTTCCTTGAACCGGAACATGACGCGCGCGCGCTTCTGCGGATTGGTCGCCGCCCATGCGGGTTGTGCGGCCAGTGCGGCATCCACAGCCGTTTGCAGGACATCGGCATCACCGAGATCGACCTTGCCCTGAATTCCGCCATTATTGGGATCGAAAATATCGCTTTGACGTCCGCCGCCGGCCGAAGCGCCTTCTGCCAGGACATGAGTTACGGTGCGCATTGTGAGACTCCTGATTGCTTTTGCGGGCTATATGCTATTTACCGCGGCAATGCACAACTCCCGTGACCCTATCTTTATTGGCAATCCGGCATGAGCAGTACCGAAGCCGCGGTCGCGGCGCCGCCGGTGCAGGGACAGGACCGGCCGCTTGCCGGAATCATCACCCGGCTTGCTGCAATGCTGTCGCTGGCGATCATGTTTGCCTTCGTCAAACTGGCGGGCGAGCAGGGTGTCCATGTCACGGAAAGCCTGTTTTACCGGCAGCTGACAGCGATGCCGCTGATCTGCTTTCTGATCTGGCGAAGCGAGGCGGGCTGGCCTGCGGTCAGGTCCGACAAGCACAGGTTGCATCTGCTGCGATCCTTTCTCGGCATTTTTGCGATGGGTCTGAATTTCTGGGCAATGACTCTTTTACCGCTGGCGGACGCCACGACGATCAGCTTCACCGTACCGATCTTTGCCACTCTGTTCGCAGCCCTGATTCTGCGCGAGAAAGTGGGTATTCGGCGCTGGTCAGCCATCCTTATCGGCTTTGTCGGGGTGCTGATCGTGATCCAGCCGGGCGGCAGCCTGATCCCCGCTTTCGGCGCTGCAGTGGCTCTCGCCGGCGCCTTGGTCACAGCTTCGGTGACGCTCGTCATCCGCATGCTCGGCCGGACCGAGACCAGCATCGTCACGATATTCTGGTTTTCCGTCTACACATTACCAGGCCTCGCCGTCTGCGCTTGGATCTATGGCGGCGGGCATGATGCAAAGACCTGGATCTATCTGCTGGGGGTCGGCATATTTGGGGCTCTGGGCCAGCTGACGATCACCCAGTCGCTGCGATTTGCACCAGTATCGACGATCATGCCGATGGACTATAGCGCACTGCTCTGGGCAACGATCATCGGGATCATGGTGTTCGGCCAATGGCCGGGACTGTCGATCTGGCTCGGTGCACCGGTGATTATCGGCTCCGGCCTGTTCATCGCCTGGCGCGAGCATGTTCGCGCGGCCAAGGCCACCCGATAGCGGGAGCGTCAGAGAAATCGCCAAGCTTGCTCCTTGGCAAGCCGCGACAAAACGCATAGCATCCTCAAAAAAAGGGAGGATTGCATGCGTTTCATCAGCAGGCTTTGGGTTATGGTCGTTCTGGCAATGGGCGGTGCACCGGCACTGGCGGAAGAGACCAAGGGACCCCTCCCTTATGCCGAAGTGACGATTTACGAGGCCGCGAAAATCATCACCATGGAACCGGGTTATCCGGAAGCCCGCTTCGTTGCCACCGCCGATGGTCTGATCCTCGGTCTCGCACAGGAACTGGATGAACTGGACGCCTGGACTCGAGGTCGGGCCGTCACGGTCAACCGGGAGTTTGTTGATCATGTTCTGATGCCCGGATTTGTCGAACCGCATATCCACCCGATGCAGACAATCATGATGCTGCCCATTCCTTTCATCAGCCCGGAAAGCTGGGAATTGCCGGGCAAAAGCTATCCGGCCATTCGCGGCAAGGAAGCCTATGAAAAGCGCCTGCGAGAAGTGCTCGCCGAAAGCGATGACAAGCTGTTTATCACCTGGGGCCACCACAAACTGTTCCATGGTGACATGGACAAGGCGGAATTGGACCGGATAGCGCCCGATCGGCCGGTCGTGATCTGGCAGCGCAGTTTTCACGAAATCATCGTCAACACCCCGGCCCTGGACCTGCTGGGCATTGGCACGGAAGCCGAATTTGTCGCCGAGTTCAACAAGCCGGGGATCGATCCGACTCACGCCGATTTTGCCAGCGGGGTCATTCACGAAACCGCTCTGTTCAATGGGGTCGAGAAGCTGCAACCCTATCTGTTTTCTGCGGAAAAAACACAACAGGGCCTGGCCGAAATGCGGCAGATGATGCTGGAAAATGGTGTGACCACCAGCGCCGATCTGGCATTTGGCGGGTTCGGCGGTCCGGAAGCGGAATCGCGGCTGTTCAAGAGCCTGTATGATCAGCCCACGACGCCCTCTCGTATCCTCGCCATCCCGGTCGCACCGCTGGTGACAGGTGATCCAAATGTCTGGCTGAAAGACATGAAAGCGAAATATGACAGCGCGAAATTCTTTTTCTCCAATCGCGTCAAGCTGTTCGCCGACGGGGCCTTTTTTGCACAATATATGCAGATGAACCCGCCGGGATACAGCGATGGCCATGAAGGCAAATGGCTCACCGAACCGGACGAATTGCTGAAACAGACCGAACGTTTCTGGGATGCCGGCTGGAACCTCCACACGCATGTCAATGGCGACAAGGGTCTGGATGTGGTCTTGGGAATCACGGAACAACTGACGCCGCGCAACGGGCAGGATATCGTCATGGAACATCTCGGCTATTCGACCGAGGCCCAGAACCGACGGATTGGACAGCTCGGGCTCTTCGTTTCTGCCCAGCCCAACTATATCCGGATATTGGGGGATGCTTACGCAAAAACCGGACTGGGTCCGGATCGCGCGGCACAGATGAGCCGGCTGGGTTCGCTCGAACGCAAAAATGTGCCACTCGGCCTGCACAGCGACTTCAACATGGCGCCGATCAACCCGCTCTATCTCGCCTGGGTGGCCAGCAACCGGATCTCGCTCGACGGCAATGTCAAAGCCCCGAAAGAACGCCTGTCGCTCGACAAGGCCCTGCGCGCGATCACCATTGAGGCGGCGCAGGTGATCGGGATGGATGATCAGGTCGGATCCATCGCGACGGGCAAGAAAGCCGATTTCACAGTGCTCGACCGCAATCCCCATGATGCCGGCGCGGCCGGGTTACGCAATATCCGGGTCCAGGGCGTGATATTCGAAGGCCGCTGGTTCCCCGCGCAATAGAACCGAAACAGACACCACTACAGGAAAGGACCCGCCATGCACCTGACTCAAATGCTTCACAGCGCAGCCGATACCCGGCCCAATCATTGCGCAACAATCGACGGTGACCGGCGGAAGAGCTGGGCGGAAGTTCGGGAACGGGTATCCCGGCTGGCCGGTGCCTTGCGGAAACTGGACATGAAGGCCGGCGATCGGGTCGCCATACTCGCGCTCAATTCCGATCGCTATACCGAATATATGTTCGCGACCTGGTGGGCTGGCGGAGCGGTGGTTCCCATGAACACCCGCTGGTCAGCAACGGAGAACGCCTATTCGCTGAACGACTCCCAGGCGGAAATCCTGCTTGTCGACAGTCATTTTGCGCCGATGATCCAGGAAATAGGAGATGAAGCAAAAACCGTCCGGACCATTGTGCATCTGGAAGAAAACGCGCCGGAGGGCATGCTGTCTTTTGAGGATCTGATCGCTGCGCACGATCCCTGTGAAGATGCCATGCGGAGCGAAGATGATCTGGCCGGCCTGTTCTATACCGGCGGAACCACCGGTTTTCCCAAGGGGGTGATGGTTTCGCAAAAGGCGCTCTGGTACAATAATATCGCGCTCGGCGGGCAGGCGAATTTCAAAAGCGATTCGATCTATTTGCATACCGCGCCAATGTTCCACATGGCTGACCTCGCCGCTGGTGGCGGTGCGATGATGGCGGGCGGCACTCATGTCTATGTGCCCTCATTCGAACCGGTTTCGACGATGAATGCGATCGCGGAAAACAAGGTGACCCACGCGCTGCTCGTCCCGACCATGCTGGGCATGGTGCTCCAGCACCCCGAGTTTGATGTCGCAAAATTTGCATCCGTCACCAACTATCTCTACGGCGCATCTCCCATGCCGGAAGGCCTGTTGCGGCAAGCGATGAGTTTGCTGCCACATGTCGATTTTTCGCAAGCCTATGGCCAGACCGAAATGGCCCCGCTGGTGACGATCCTCGACCCGAAAGACCATGTCCTCGAAGGCCCCCGGTCAAAACAGATCAAATCGGCCGGACGTCCGGCCTGGGGTTGCGAGATCAAGATTGTCGACGAGGACGGCAAGGAAGTGCCGAGAGGAACGGTGGGCGAAATCGCCGCGCGCAGCCCCGGCAACATGCTCGGCTACTGGCAACAGCCCGAACAGACCGCCGACACCTTGATCGATGGCTGGGTTCATACCGGCGACGGCGCCTATCAGGACGAGGAGGGTTTCGTCTATATTGTCGACCGGATGAAGGACATGATCGTATCGGGTGGCGAAAACGTCTTTTCCGCCGAAGTCGAAAGCGCCATCTCCACCCATCCCGATGTTGCGGGTGTGGCCGTGGTCGGGATCCCCAGCGAGCAATGGGGCGAATCCGTCCACGCCATTGTCATCCCGAAAGAAGGGAGCACGCCCGACGAACAGTCGATCATCGCCCACTGCAAGGACCAGATTGCCGGCTATAAATGCCCGCGCTCCATCGATTTTCGTACCGAGCCCTTTCCCCTGTCGGGCGCCGGCAAGGTTCTCAAGCGCGAATTGCGTGCGCCTTACTGGAAGGGACAGGAACGCAGCGTCAGCTAGGGTGAGGCAACAAAGGCTGGGGCTTGTTTCCACACAGCCTACATCGGCATGTCCATTGCCTGCGCCAGTTCGATCGTACCGCCAATATCGAGATGCGGTGATTTGCGGGTCATTTCAATCGCCGCTTCCTGGCTGTCCGCCTCGATGATGGTGATCCCGGACAAGGGATTGGCACCCCCGCCCTCGGTTACATCATCGCTGCTCACGGTGACGGTGTTGCTGACCGGAATGCCGCGATCGACCACGGCATCACCGAGCCCGTCCATCCACGCCATCCATTTCTGCATGTGCTGCTGTCCCTCTTCCGGGCTCATCTGGGTTTTTCCGCCATGATAGGCGAGCAGATATTTGGTCATTCCCTTGTCCTTCCAGTGTTTGCGGGTGTCTGAGGATTTCCTTATTGCGGCAATCTAAATATGTTAAAGAACATTTTTTGAATTCTGCCACATTGCGCCCGAAGGAGAAGCATCATGCCCTACAGCGCCGAACACAAGCGCCAGACTCGTGCGAAAATTGTCGAGTGCGCCCGCATGCTGTTTAACCGGCACGGGTTTCAGGACGTCACCATCGACATGGTGATGGAAAATGCCGGGCTGACCCGCGGCGGATTCTACAACCATTTCCGCAACAAGGAGGAACTGTACCAGGCGGCCGTCTCCAGCTTCCTCCATGGCCGGGGCGCAGAATGGCGCCGGGATGCCGGCGTCGATCCCGAGAGTCCCGGACATGTTATGATGCGCCAGATGATCTCGGGTTACCTGTCGCCGGAACATCTCGGCGATATTGAAGGCCAGTGCCCGATGATCGCCCTGCCCTCGGATATTGCCCGTGCCAATCCGCAAGTTCAGGAATCCTACCGGCAATTGCTGGAGGCCATGGTTGGCCTGTTTGAGAATGGACTCGCAACTGACCTGACGGACCGGCGGCAACAGGCGCTATCGCTCGCAGCGCTGTGCGTGGGCGGTATGGTCATCGCCCGATCGCTTCCGGATTCCGGACTGGCAGAAGAAGTGCGCACCGCCGCGCAGGATTATGCGCTGAGTCAGCTGGATTGAGTCTGCGATTATTCGGCGGGCGCCATTTCGACCTGTGAACTTGCCTCCGGTTTTTTTCCCCGGAGCCCAATCCAGGCAAAAGCCAGCGCACCGGCCAGCAAGGACATATTGATTGCAATCAATATCCCTTGCGCGGCAGCGCCCGAGGACAATGCGATCGGGAAGTGGAGCAATGCGGCCAGTGCCAGCATCACAGCGATCAGCAAATATTGCAAGCGGACTGCTTTGCCCGGAGTTTTTGTGAAAAAGATTGCCGCGATGGACAGGCCCCACAGCCCGAAGAAAACCGGTTCCAGTGGCACTGCGATATTGGCAGCGACCAGCAACGCGGTTCCTGCCAGGCCGAGAGAAAGCCCGGTTGTCATCCCGCGCCAGGCCGCTTCGCTTTTGGGCTTTGGCTGTCCTTGCTGCTTCTTGCGTTTGAACCAGATCATCATGCCGGTGCTGGTAATGTACGTCAGTGCCAGCGACAGCACGAAATAGAGAATCTTGATCGGATAGCCGCCAAAGGTGCCGTAATGCAGAGGTTGCACCATGCCGAATGCGCGTGCGCCGGCCGGACTTCCGCTGCCACCGAATTTCTCCAGAAACGCGCCGCTGTTCCGGTAAATATCCGATGTCCGCATCGACAGGATGCCCTCCTCATAGTAGGCCACGGTTGTCGTGTTGCCGCTGTCTTTGGGATTATTGGCAATTAACAGGGAAAAGGTCCGGCCTTCGCCCTGCGAGTTTTCCAGCATCGAACGGTAGTCAGGGGAGGAACGCATTGGCGGCGCACCTTCAATCGCCTGCGGCCCCTGGATCACCTGAATCGCGGCTTCCTGATCCCCTTCGTACACCAGCATCGCGAGCGCGGCGACGGTGATCCCGGCCACGCCCAGAAATGCGCCGGTGAAAGTGATGACCAGATGGAAAGGCAGTCCCCAGACGCTGAGCCGGTTATGGACATCGGTCCATGCGATCCGGGCATTACGCTTCAGGCGCAACTTGAAAGCATCCCTGAAAATCGTCGGATGCGCAAAAATGCCCGACAGGATCAGCGTGAACATTACCACACCGAGCAAGCCCACCAGATAGCGTCCCCAGGGACGCGGCAAATGCAGCATTGTGTGCAAATCTTCAATGACATGGGCGTAGGGCGATTGGGCTTCGGAAACCAGTGCTCCGGTCTCGGGATCCGCTACCCAGTCGGTGCTGATCAGATCGGACTTTTGATCTTTTCGCTCATTCAGTCGCACGGTGAGATAGGGCTTAAACTCATCCGGCGCATAGGCGATGATATTGAGGATTTCGTTGCCCGGCTGCAATTCGGCTTCCGCATTTTCCATCGCAGTGGCAATCGCCGCAGGCGTGGTTTCATAGGATGTGACGGTATTCCGGTTTTCCCAAAGGGAAATTTCCGGCACGAACAAGGTAAGCGCGCCGGAGAGACTGACGATGTAGATCAGCGCGGCAAAGGCAAGACCCAGCACCGAATGCGAATCGATCATCCGGCGAACAAAGCCGCTGTTGCTGCCTTCCGGTTCCGTGCTTTCGATGTTCGTTTCGGATGTCATAGCAGCACATATCCGGTGGCGGCAGCGGCAGTCAGCAATACCGGCATCCAGACAACCCGCTTCAGGTCAGGATCGACCGTGGCATGCAGAGCGCCGACAGACCAGAAGAGCGGCGTTAGCAGTCCGCCGGTGAACAGCCGGGTGATTTCGATCGCCCAGGGTTTGGTCGCGACAATCAGGCTGAGTGCCAGCGCCGTGATCAGATAAAGTGGTCCGGCAGAAAACAGCCGCAATGCCAGTCGCGCCTTGGATCCCGATGGCGGCGTCGGCATTTTTTTCTGGCGTTGGGGTACGCGATCATGTCCGATCGCACTGGTCCGGAAAAAGGGTGCAAGGATCAGGGCATAGGCGACGACCGAGATGGTGGTCAGCCCCCAGGTCAAGCCGAGTTCAAAACCAAGACCATTGGCAATCAGCCAGATCGATAACGCAAACAGCACCAGCCCTGCGACGAGCCAGATCCTCGCTGCCCCGGTATCGCTGCTGGCCTGGCGCAAACTGAAGATGCTCAATGACTGAACGGCGACACCGCCAATAATCCACACGACTCATCCCCTCAAATGGAAGTTTTGGAATAACTCCACAGACTCTTCTTGTAAATGAGAATCATTATTATTATCAGCAAGCGCGATTGTTGCGACTCATTCGCATCAATAAACGAGGGATCATCAATGAAAAACATCATCGCCTGTTCGGCTTCGGTCATTACGCTGGCAATAGCTGCCACATCTTCTGCCCAAGCTGCCGATGCAACTTCCGCCCAAACGGAGCAGTCGGGCGGGGATACCGAGAATCGTGACGACAACATCATCATCGTGACCGGTCAAAAGTTTGAACAATCCCTGCAGGAAGTCACTTCCAGTGTCAGTGTTACTACCGCCGAGGACATCACGCGCGAACCGATTACCGACCTGTATGATATCGTGGATCGCATTCCCAATGTGACGTCATCCTTTGGCGGTCTGGGCTTTGCCATCCGCGGGATTGATCAGCGTGGCATTGCGGGTGGTGGCGCAACCCTGACCATCTATGTTGACGATTCTCCTCTCGATAATCAAACGACGTTCTTCGGTCCGCTGGACAGCTGGGACCTGGGGCAGGTCGAAATCTATCGTGGCCCTCAGTCAACCAATTTCGGGCGCAACGCACTTGCCGGGGCCATATATGTGCGCACCCAGGACCCGACCTATGAATGGGATATCCGGGCGCGCGGTGAAATTGGTGACAATGGTCAGCGCCAGATTGCCGGTGCCTTTGGCGGGCCGATCGTGGAAGACAGCCTGGCCTTCCGCGTGTCGGCAAACTACCGCGAAAGCGACGGGTTCATCTTCAACACGTTCCTGGACGAGCAGGCCGATGCCACGGAGCTCAAAACCATCCGGCTGAAGCTGCTGATGGAACCCGCGGACAATTTCAAGATCATCACGACGAGCTCCTACACCGAAAATTTTGCCGGTGAAGACAGTGTCAATCCTCTCAGCGGGCAACAGGCCGACGGCAGTTTCGACGCCGGCAGTGTGGCGCGTGAGGTCAGCTATGATTTTGCCGGACTGGAAGGGACGGACACGTTCATTCAATCCATCAATCTCCAGCTCGGCCTGGCAGACGGCCTCGATCTGCAATCGATCAGCACCTATCAGGACACGGACTATGTGCGGCGGGAGGATTTTGACAACAGCCCCGCTTCGCTTGGTTTTCTGGATCGGCAGGGAGCAGACGAAACCTTTTCCCAGGAACTGCGTTTGAAATATCAGTCGGACCGGATCAAGGCACTCCTCGGATTCTACTATTTCGACAACCAGAATGTCTTCGATGATGACTTCATCATCTCTGCCGGCATATTGGGACCCATTTTCCCGTCGAGCATCCTTATCAGTCGCGCCGCGGTCAATACCGCTGATACCCGCAATTATGCCTTTTTCACGGACGGTGAGTTTGCCCTGACGGATACGATCGATCTGCTGTTCGGGCTGCGTTATGACAATGAAGAAACCAACACGCTGGCAGTGGCAACCACGGCAATTGCCAATCCGCCTCTCCCTGCCTTGCCCCCGTTTGTCGAACAGTTGCTCGTCAGTCAGGCGGGCACCACCAGTCAGGAGGTTGGGGCCAGCTTCGAAGCCTGGTTGCCCAAAGGCGGGATTCGCTGGTCTCCCAATGAAGACTTCAACCTGTCCTTTGTTGCACAGCGTGCCTATCGCGCTGGCGGCGCACAGATTTTTGTCGTCGACGGCAGTATCAACGAATTTGAACCGGAATATCTGTGGAACTACGAAATCGCCATGAGAAGCACCTGGCTCGACGGTCGCCTGAAGTGGAATGCCAATGTCTATTATTCCGACTGGTCCGACCAGCAGGTGAGTATTCCGGTGCCGGCATTTCCGACGTTTGGTCTCACCCAGAACGCGGGGCAGTCGACATTATACGGGTTTGAAACAGACATCAGCTTTGAAATCACGCCCGAATTCGAAATCTACGGCGGCCTGGGTTACGCATTCACCGAATTTGACGATTTTCCCAACGGCAACTTCGACTCGGCTTTACCGGAAAGCGAAGCCAATCAGGCCAATTTTGCGGGCAACCGTTTTCCCTTCGCACCGCGCTGGTCGGCCAATGCCGGCGTCGCCTATAATAGCGAATTCGGCTTGTTCGGTGGCATAGACGCCAATTTCCAGTCAAAAGTTTTTCAGGGGAACGAAAATCTCGGAGTGAATTATTTTGGCGATAGAGTACTTGTGAATGCCCGTATCGGTTACGAAATTCTGGAAGGCGTTCGCGCGAGCGCTTATGTCCGCAATCTGTTTGACGAGCAATATTTCACGTCGCTCAGTGTCGGCTCGCCGGGCGACGAGTTTTCCAGACTTGGTGCAGAACGGACATTTGCCGTGCGACTTGATCTCGACTTTTAACGGCCAATGGATGTTCCATTCCAATCAAGCGGCGTGGGAGCGCTTTTCCTGAACCGGAGTCAGCTAGTCCGCAAACATGGGCGACACTTCGCCCACCGCTTCCCTCTCTCTGGCAATGATCCGGGAGAATGAGGGACGGGAATGGATGCGATCGACATAGGCTGCGAGAGTGGGCCATTGTCCGGCATCTACCTCTTCACCGGCATGCCGCATGTTGATGAAAATGCTGCCGGCCGTCACGTCAGCCAGCGTCATGGCATCACCCATCAGAAAGGACTTGTCTCCATCCAGCTGGCTTTCCAGATAGTGGAAATGCCGCGGCAGTAATGCGAGTGCCTGATCAATCGCCGCCTGATCCGATTCCTTTTGAAGCAGCACCGGATTGACGAAACGGTGGATGAACAACGGGGCTTCCACTTTCGAAAACAGGCCGGTCGCAAGATAGTCGCACAGCCAGTGCATCCACCCGAGATCCCAGCTGTCTTTCGGGAATAGCGGCGGATCGGCAATCTCGCTTTCCAGAAATGCACAGCCGGCCAGTGAGTCGGGCAGAAAACGTCCATCAATCTCGAGCACCGGGACCTTGCCCAGCGGACTGATCTTCAGAAATTCCGGATCGGGATCACCCAGCGGCACCACATTGACGATGTCATAGGAAACCCCCTTTTCCTCGCAAAACGCCAGAAGCCGGCGCACCCAGGGGGACATTATGGTTCCGTGAATGGTGACGTTCATAAATTTTCCTCCGCTGCTGAAATCGCATCTGCAAAGTAGTTGCAATATAGGACCAGTTATCGTACTTGGTCTTATATTGCAACCATGCTAGGAGGGATTTCCTGGCGCGAAGGAGGAAAATGATCATGACGACATGCAATTGTATCGTGCAGGCCGGACAGATATCCGGAGAAACGCAGGCTGGCTTGCGGTCACGTCTCGATGCTTTCTCCCAGGCCAGTTTCGGGTCCCCTGCGGAGATCGGCTGGGTCGAGATTGCACCCGGCAGCGGCTATACCGCCACACAGCCGTCCACTTCGTCCATTGTCTCGCTGACCGCTGACAAGCCGCTGGAACAGTCTGAACGCATCCCGATGCTCAGGGATCTGTGTGACCTCTGGTCGGCAGAGACCGGCTGTTCGCTCGACGAAATCGTCGGCGTGATCAACGACCCCGCCTGAACGCAACATATCAGCAGGAGAAACCCATGCCTCTTTACATGACCAATGCCGTCCAGGGCGCGATCACCGATGCCGCCAAGCAGAAGATCGCAACAGACATCACCCGCATCCACTGTGATGTCACCGATGCCCCACCCGCCTTTGTCCACGCTTTTTTTGTGGAAGACGCGCCGCACATGCCGCTCGACGGCAAGGCGGCCTTTCTGCTTGGCAGCATTCGGGCCGGACGGAGCGCTGAACAAAAGGCGCAAATCATCGATGAGATGCGTCAGGCGATTCACGAGCATTCTGGACTGCCGCAAGATGACATTCAGGTCGTGATCCGGGATACGCCCGCCAGCTGGGTGATGGAGGGCGGTGATATCATGCCCGAACCCGGTGAAGAGGATGATTGGTTTGCAGCGCATGAAGCCAGAAAGGCGGCAGAAAATGCCTGAGTCTGCAATCATAGTCGGGGCCGGAGCATCCAATGGTGTGGGCGGCGCACTGGCGCGGCAATTCGCCAGCCAGGGCCTGCATGCGATCATCGCCGGGCGCACCGAAGAAAAGGTGCAGAAAATTGCCGAGGAAATCTCGGCTGACGGCGGGTCGGCCGAGGGTGTTCGTGTCGATGTCACGTCCGAGGAAGATCAGGATGCCCTGTTCGCTCTGGCTGCGGAACGGGGACCGATCGGAGCCGTGCTCTACAACGCCGGCAACAATGCCATCATTCCCTTCGAACAGCTTGATGCGAAAACCCTGGAAGACTTCTGGCGGGTCGGCTGTTTCGGCGCTTTCCTGACTGCCAAACGGGCAATCCCGGTACTCAGGGATCAGGGCAAGGGCAGCCTGTTCTTCACCGGCGCTTCGGGCTCGATGCGCGGCAAGCCCAATTTCGCGCATTTCGCGTCAATGAAAGCCGGACTGCGCATGCTTGCCCAGTCACTCGCCCGCGAATTTGGTCCGCACGGCGTCCATGTCGCCCATTTCGTCATCGATGGCGTGATCGACGGCGACATGGTGCGGAGCCGGTTCGGCGAATTTCTGGAGCAACTGGGGGAGGATGGGTGCCTCAGGCCCGAAGCCATTGCCGAGGCGTTCTGGCATGTCCACATACAGCATCGCTCGGCCTGGACCCATGAACTGGACCTCCGCCCTTTCAAGGAAAACTGGTAAGCCGCCAGCCTTTTGTAGTTCAGGCCTGGTCCCTGGCCCAGTTTTTCGGCGGCACATCATCCGCCTGTCGCATGCGGACTTCGTTGAGCGGCATCATTTCACCATTTTCCCGGCGCGGCCAGACCCGCGGCAGGCGCTCCCCGGTCTGCCCGTCAATAATCTCTGTCGATGGTCCCTTCTCGTGCGGCACCCATTTGTCGCCCCATTGCGACAGGGCGATCATCACCGGCGCCAGCTCCCGCCCGCGCTCGGTCAGGACATATTCGTCAAAGGCAGACCCGTCCGACGCGGGCACCTTTTCCAGAATGCCCGCTTCTACCAATTGCGCCAACCGCACGGTCAAGGTGTTCTTGGCGATCCCCAACGACTTTTCAAAATGCTTGAAGCGCCGCGCACCCATCATCACGTCCCGGATGATCAACAGTGACCACCAGGAACCGACATGTTCCAGCGTCCGCGCGATCGAGCATTGCATGTCCGAGAATGACTTGGTTTTCATGGCCTGCTCTATCTGGTTGCGATATAGGACTGTAAAGCATGCATAGGGCGATTTTGCAACCACTTGCAATTGTCGTCCGGTCATCCGAACGATAGGAACAGAACGATCCGGGAGGGACAGCCATCATGTTGAACGGCCAATGCAATTGCGGAGCGGTATCTTTTGAAATCGCGATGGATCTGACGGACATCTACATATGCCACTGCTCAATCTGCCGGAAATGGTCCGGAACAAACGGCATAGCGGTCACCATCGTGCCCAATGACCGGTTTCGCTGGGTTTCGGGACAGGACAGGATTGCCAGCTGGCAAAAACCCGGAGCGGACTGGCAAAGCTGGTTCTGTCGTGATTGCGGCTCTGCCCTGCCCGGCAATAATGATGATCAGGCCATGTTTGTCCCTGCGGGCCTGGTTCTAGGCGAGACCGGAAATCTCAAGGTCGCTCATCACATCTGGGTGGATTCAAGCGCGGATTGGGACCAGATTGGTGACGACGGCAAGCAGCACTCAAAAGGGTTTCAGGCCTAGAGGCTCCATCATCCACGAAAAATGTCGGCCAGAAGCGGTTCGATAGCTTCGGACAGAATGTCTGTTCAGTTGACCCCGCGATCCTGCCCTTCCCAATAGGGCGCACGCAACTCCCGGCGCAGGATCTTGCCGCTGGCATTACGCGGCAACTCCGGAATCACATCTACGGACTTGGGCACCTTGAAACCGGCAATCCGTTCTCTCGCCCAGCTGATAACGCTGTCCGTATCCACGTCGTCAACGCCTGGCTTGGGCGACACCACAGCCTTGACCGCCTCGCCCCACTTCTCGTGCGGGATACCGATGACGGCAACTTCATTAACCTGCGGGTGGCCGAAAATCGCGTTCTCGACTTCGGCGGGATATACATTCTCGCCGCCCGAGATGATCATGTCCTTGACGCGGTCCTTGATGTAGAAATACCCGTCTTCATCCATGATCGCGGCATCGCCGGTATAGAGCCAGCCATCCGCGTCCACCGTCTCCGCCGTCTTTTCCGGATTATTGAAATAATGCAGCATGTTGAGGCCGGAACGTGTCGCGATTTCCCCGATCGTCCCGGGGGGCACTTCCTCGCGGTTCTCGTTGACAATCTTCATTTCGACACTGGGCAGCGGAATGCCGATTCCGCGCATCCGTTCATTGCCGTTCGGGTCATGATCTTCCGGTGGCAGGATGCAGACCGTGCCCGTCGTTTCGGTCATGCCATATTGCTGGCAGAACAGCGCCTGTGGCATTGTCTGGATACACTGGCGCAGCAATTCCAGCGGAATGGGAGCCGCGCCATAGGTAACCGAACGCAGGCTGCTGAAATCGGTTTCCCTGGCCCGAGGAACGCTGACCAGCATCTGTAGCGCCGTCGGCACCAGGAAGAACTGTTTCAGCCCCTTGTCGATGCAGTCAAGCACGCCGTCCGGCGTGAATTCCGGGATCACCATCATCGTCGCACCGTTATAGAAGGCAATCGGCCCGATCCCGGACCCGGCAATATGCGCGCAAGGCATGACGGCAAGCGTGCTGTCATCGGGACCGATATCGATCCAGGCATGTTCCGGCTTGTTCTCGACCAGCGGCCGCAGCCGGAACAGGTTGTCGTTGGTCAGCACGGCGCCCTTGGGATTGCCTGTCGTCCCCGAGGTGTAGAGTTGCAGGACACCCTCGGAAGTGTCGGTTTCCGGCAGGTCGCCGGGGGTGTTCTTGACCAGCCATTCGTCCAGCGCCTGCAGACCGTCCGCCTCTCCGGCCGCGAGTATTGTTTGCACGGTTCCCGCCTCAGCCGCCGCATTTCGGGCGGTTTCGGCAAATTCCGGTTCGCAGATGAGCAGCGGTGCCTGCGTGTCTTTCAACACATAGGCCACTTCCGGCGCTGCCAGACGCCAGCCAATCGGTGCGATAACCAGCCCGGCGCGGCTGGCGGCCGCAAACAGGGTGAAATAGAGACCGCTATTCTTGCCCAGCCAGCAAACCCGGTCGCCCTTTTTCAGTCCCGCGCCAGCCATCGCCCGGGCATAATCTGTTACGATCCGGTCAAGCTCGGCATAGGTCAATATCCCCGACGGATCATCCAGCGCGATATTGTCCGGATTCCGCTCCGCCCAGTAGGCGATCGACGACCCCATGCAAACGCGTTTTTCGGTACCTGTCATGCCCGCTCCATTTTCCTTGTTTTCCGCATTGTTAGGCGGACGGCCGAACCATGGCAAGGGAGATGCCGGGAGACAGGCGCGCTATTGCCGACGGTAGATCAGCGAGATGTTGTTTGCCGGCATGTTGACTAGCTTCTCGCGCCGGAAGCCGGTCTTTTCGGCCAGCGCATCCATATCCGCCACATCGCGAATGCCCCACTGCAGATTGCGGCTTTTCAAACTGCGTTCAAAGGCCAGATTGCCTTCTGCTGGCGGTACATCCGCCTGGAAATAGGGGCCGTAGAGATAAAATGGCGTACCCGCCTGCAACAACCGGGACGCCTTTTCAAACAGGCCGATAGACGCTTCCCACGGCGCGATATGGACCATGTTGATGCACAGGATCGCCGCAGGCTGCGCCACATCCCATTCCGGATGAAGCGCGTCCAGTGCCAGTGGCGGCAATATGTTGGACAGCGCTTCGCGCTCGGTCCACGCGCGGATCGACTGGTGATTTTCCGGATCCGGGTCACTGGGCTGAATGGTGAGATGCGGGAAAGTCCGCCCGAAATAGACAGCATGCTCTCCCGTCCCGCTTGCGACTTCGAGTATGGTGCCGCTTTCGGGGAGGATATCCCGCAAAGCTTCCACAATCGCATCCCGATTGCGCAAGGTGGCTGGCGCATGGCGCTGGGCATTCGGCCCGTTTTCCGGGAACAGTCTCGAACCGGATTCACTCATCCGTCATCTCCAGCGGTTGTCTGCGCCACACCGCGGCAAGAAAACTGCCGATCACGACATGATAGACAGCCGAAATCGCGCTGGGTACGGGTGCGAGTGCCGCCTGCATCGGTGTGGCAAACTGGGCAGCGAAACTGGGAGTCGAAGCGAGACTGGACCCCAGACCGCTATTCTGCATGCCGACCTCGATACTGATCGTGCGTTGCTCACCGGTCCCGAAACCCAGCCATCTGGTGATCAGATAGCCAAGCGCAAAGCCGAAGGCATGGAGCAGCAGGACCGCCAGCAGCAGAACCCCGAAATGCTGTTCAATCAGCGGTTTGGATGCTGCAATGATACCGCCGACGATGAGCACAACGACGATCACGGACGCGAGCGGTGAAATCTTGCTGATCTGTCCGGTCATGCGCGGAAAATAGCGATTGAGCGCCACTCCCGCAACGACCGGAATCAGGACAATGGAGACCATGTTGACGAACAGGCTCCAGCGGTCAATCTCGACAAATTTGCCGGCCAGCCAGCCAGTCAGCAGCGGCGTGGCGACGACGGCGATCAGGGTCGAGGCCATGGTCATGGTGACCGAGAGCGCCAGATTGGCCCGTGCGAGATAGGCGACCACATTGGAAGCGGTTCCGCCGGGACAACAGGACACCAGGATCAGGCCGACCGCCAGCCCCGCTTCCAGAGACATGCCCGATGCAATCAGGATTCCGGCGAGCGGCATCAGCGTGAACTGCAATATCACGCCAGCTCCCACGCATTTCGGAATTTGCGCAATCCGCCGAAAATCCGCCAGCGAAAGAGTGATGCCCATACCCAGCATGATCACCCCGAGCAGAACACTGACCAGGGATTGGCCAAAGGGCTGAAAGCGCCCGTCGACGACCCAGAGAAAATGTTCGGGCACCAGCCACGCCCACGCCGTGCCCAAAACCGTCCACAGCGCGAAAAGGCTGGTCAGCCGCTGGATCATTCAGTCCGTACTCCGCTCATGGTGAGCCTGTCGAACCATGAATTGCATGCAAGCCCCCGTTTTTCATCCATCGACAATCTCAGGATGGGCGAGTCCGGACAGGTTTGCAACCGGCTCGGTCAGGGTTTGCTTATTCGGCAGCTTCCACCAGTTCTTCGGGCTCTTCCCAGACCAGGATCGGCTTGCGTGCTGCCCGGGTTTCATCGAGCCGGTGACGCGGGGCGAAATGCGGGGCAGATTTCAGCGCCTCGTCACCCGACTTGGCTCGTTCGGCAACTGATCGGAACGCGCCGATAAACTGATCGATGGCCGCCTTGCTTTCCGTTTCGGTCGGCTCGACCAGCATCGCGCCATGGACGACCAGCGGGAAATACATTGTCATCGGATGGTAGCCCTCGTCGATCAGACCCTTGGCCAGATCCAGAGTCGACAGTCCTTCTGCAAAGCCCTTGTCGGAGAACAGAGCCTCATGCATGCACGGACCCGAATGGGCGAATGGCGCATCGAGTGTGTCCTCCAGACTGCGCAAGATATAGTTTGCGTTCAGCACGGCATCTTCCGAAACCTGCTTCAGACCGTCCGCTCCATGGCTCAGCATATAGGTCAGCGCGCGAGTGAACATGCCCATCTGGCCATGGAAGGCGACCATCCGGCCGAAGCTGACGTCATGATGGTCTTCCGCCGTTTCTTCCTCGACCAGGTAATAATGCCCGTTGTCCTTTTTCTCGACAAAAGGCAACGGCGCATAGGGTGCCAGCGCATCCGAGAAGACCACCGGACCGGAACCCGGACCGCCGCCACCATGCGGGGTGGAAAAGGTTTTGTGAAGATTGATGTGCATCGCATCGATCCCCAGATCTCCGGGCCGCACCCGGCCGACAATCGCGTTGAAATTCGCGCCGTCACAATAGACGAGGCCACCGGCTTCATGGACCGCGTCGGAAATGGCTTTCATGTCGGGTTCGAACAGGCCGCAGGTATTCGGGTTGGTAATCATCACGCCGGCAACATCGGGGCCCAGCCGGGCTTTCAGCGCATCCAGATCCACACGCCCTGCCGCATTGGCCGGGATATCTTCCACCTTGTACCCGGCAAACGCGGCGGTTGCGGGATTGGTGCCATGGGCACTTTCCGGAACCAGGATCACTTCCCGCGCATCGCCGCGTGCCTCCAGCGCCGAGCGGATCGCGAGGATCCCGCAAAGTTCGCCATGTGCGCCCGCCTTGGGACTCATCGCTACTGCCGGCATTCCTGTCAGCTTTTTCAGCCATTCGGCCAACTGATAAATGGTCTCCAGAGCGCCCTGCACGCTTTCCATGGGCTGCAGCGGATGGATATCGGCAAAGCCCTTGAGCCGCGCCATTTTCTCGTTGAGCCGCGGGTTGTGTTTCATGGTGCAGCTGCCGAGCGGGAACAGGCCAACATCAATCGCGTAATTCTGACGGCTGAGGCGCGTATAGTGGCGGACCGTTTCCGCTTCCGACAATCCGGGAATCGCAATCGGCTGATGCCGCTCCAGTCCGCCCAGGCAGGTTTCCACATCCGGTGCATCCGGCAAATCCACACCGGAGCGGTCCGGCGACCCGGTTTCGAAAATCAGCGGCTCGTCGACAATCAGCGCGCGGTTCCCGGTATGGGTCTGTGGCGCCGAATTGGCACCGGTGTTGATATTTTCATCCTGCCGGGTGGGGCGACCTTCTGACAACATGTTCATGACAGTTCTCCTTCCAGCGCTTCCACCAGCTGATCGACATCCGCATCGCTGGTCGTTTCCGTCACCGCAACGATCAACCCGTGAGCCAGACCGCTTTCCTCCGGATAGAGCCGACCCAGTGAAACGCCTGCGAGAATTCTCTGGTCAGCGAGCTTGCGCACCAGCGGGCGTGTGTCTTTATCAACAATCAGCGTGAACTCATTGAAATAACTGGTATTCATCAACGAAATACCCGGAACCCGAGACAGCTTCCCCGCCGCGGCCACCGCTTTTTTGTGATTGAGCATGGCCAGTTCGCGCAGTCCCTTTTCACCCAGCAGGGTCATATGCGCGGTAAATGCCAGCGCACATAATCCGCTATTGGTGCAGATATTGGACGTCGCCTTTTCACGGCGGATATGTTGCTCACGGGTCGACAGTGTAAGGACAAAGCCGCGCTTGCCATTGGCATCGACAGTCTCTCCGCACAACCGGCCGGGCATTTGCCGGACATATTTCTGTTTGCAACCGAACAGGCCAACATAAGGTCCGCCAAATTGCAGACCGACGCCCAGCGATTGCCCCTCGCCGACGACAATATCCGCGCCCATAGCCCCGGGCGCCTGAATCGCGCCAAGCGCCACCGGCTCGGTGACGACGGCGATCAGCAACGCCTTGTGCGCATGCGCCTTTTCGGCCAGCGCTGACATATCTGCAATCCGGCCCAGTATATCGGGATACTGAACGACAACGCAGCTGGTATCATCATCTATCCGGTCGAACAGATCATCCGAGTCCGTCGCGGCGGTCAGCTCAGGTGCCCGATGATCCAGCTGATCTTTCGTAAAATGCGCCATGGTATGGGCAACCGAAACATAATGCGGGTGCAATCCGGACGACAGCACCGCCTTGCCCCGTTTTGTGATCCGCCGGGCCATGGTGATGGCCTCCCAGCATGCGGTCGACCCGTCATACATCGAGGCATTGGCGACATCGACACCAAACAGGCGCGCAACCTGGGTCTGAAATTCGAACAAAGTCTGCAACGTGCCTTGCGCAATCTCAGGCTGATATGGCGTGTAGGCGGTCAGGAACTCCCCGCGCTGAATGATATGGTCGACGCTGGCCGGGACATGGTGCCGATAGGCCCCTGCCCCCAGAAAGAACGGCATGTCGCCAGCCGCATGATTGCGTTTTGCCAGCCCCTTCATATGCGCTTCAACGGCCATTTCACCCGCGTGCATCGGAAGATCGCGGATCGGCCCGTCCAGCTGCACTTCCCGCGGCACATCAACGAACAGATCGTCGATTGACGCCGCGCCAATGGTCGACAGCATATCCTGTCGGTCTTCGGGGGTAAGTGGGAGATAACGCATTGTTTTTTCCTTTCTTCTCCCCTCCCGCCTGCGGGAGGGGTCGGGGGAGGGAAAAGGACCTTGTCTCAGGCCCTCCCCAGCCCCTCCCGCAAGCGGGAGGGGTTCATTTTCAATCAGAGATCCTCGACAAACGCCTTGTAGGCCTTTTCATCCATCAGATCGTCCAGCTCCGCCTTGTCCGTGAGCGTGAGCCGGAAAAACCAGCCATCTTCTTCAGCCGAACTGTTGACCAGCGCCGGCTCCTCTTCCAGCGCATCATTTGCTTCGACGACAGTGCCGGAAATCGGCGCATAGACATCGGAAGCTGCCTTGACGGATTCCACAACAGCGGCATCGTCACCGGCGGAAAGTTCTGCCCCGATTTCCGGTGTCTCGACAAAAACAATGTCCCCGAGTTGCTCCTGCGCATAGTCTGTGATCCCGACCGTAGCGGTATCGCCTTCCACATCGATCCACTCATGCTCATCGGTAAAATATCGGCTCATAGTCTCGTCCTCTTTCATCCAGGCTATAATTTTGGTTTGCGGTGATAGCGATGTGGCACAAAGGGCATGTCCGCCACGGTGCAGGTAATTTGCTTTTTACGCTGTTCAACAAGAATTTGCGTGCCGCTCCCGGCCAGTTCCATCGGCACATAAGCCATGGCAATCGGTCGCTGCAATGTCGGTGAGAAGCCGCCGCTTGTTACGTTCCCGATGACAGCACCATCTGCATCCACAACCGCCGCTCCTTCGCGAACAGGCTGGCGGCCATCGACCAGCAAACCGACCCGCTTCCGGGCCGCGCCGCGCGGATATTGCGCCAGCACGCGCTCGGCACCGGCAAAATTGCCTTCCTCACGGCGGGCTTTTGACAGGGCAAAATTCAGATTGGCTTCGACCGGCAGAATCCCGGCATCCATGTCATGACCATAGAGCGGGAGGCCGGCTTCGAGACGCAAGCTGTCCCGTGCACCCAGCCCGATCGGCTGGACTTCGGGCAACGCGACAAGGGCTTCGGCCAGTGACTGGGCATCGGCTGCGGAAACGCTGATTTCATAGCCGTCCTCTCCGGTATATCCGGACCGGCTGATCCCGAGCGGGATATCATTCCACATGAATGGACCGGCTTCCATGAAATACAGGTCTCCGGGAACCGGGCCATCCGGAAAGGTCGAACGAATGTCGAGGCGGGCCAGAGCCTCTGCTGCTTTTGGCCCCTGCAAGGCGAGCAGTGCCAGGTCTTCGAGATGACTGAGGGTAATCCCCTTTGGCAATTCGGCTTCCAGATAGGCAATGTCATCCTGCTTGGTCGCGCCATTGACGACCAGGTAGAGGTTCCGGCCGGTATTGGTGACCATCAGGTCGTCCAGAATGCCGCCATCCTTCGCCAGCAACAGCGTATAGCGGATCTTGCCGACACCCAGAGCCGAGATATTGCCGGGCACGAGCGCCTCGAGCGCTTCCGCTGCTCCCTCACCGGTCAAATTGAGCTGCCCCATATGACTCACGTCAAACAGACCCGCATTTTCCCGGGTCCAGAGATGCTCTGCCATCACGCCTTCATATTGCACCGGCATCTCATAGCCGGCAAACGGCACCATCCGGCCGCCAGCTGCGCGGTGCCAGTCACCGAGTGGCAATTGTTTCAGGTTGTCGCTAGTTTCGCTCATCAAAATTCCGTTCCGACATAAAGGCACAGCTCGCAGAAAACCCCTGCAAAACTGCCCCCTCTGTCACGGAACCTGAGAGTTTCATGGCGCGTGTGCCATTTACCCCTTCGGTGGAACGCCAGCCTTTACGGCCGTCCGCTCTCTTTCCAGAGTGCCTGTGAAACTGTTGCGGTCCAGTAGCCTGAGAGTTTCCGGGGCGGTTGCTCCTTCGGCGGTCATTTTTTGGAGATGACGCTCTCCCGCTCAGTCTCTGGTCGATACCAAAATGGCGCTGACCAAAAGCAGCCGGAAGAGTGACCGAGGGCGGCGGGAGAGTCAATGATTCTATCGACTCTGGCCCGAAATTCCGATCGCATATTTGGCGGTTTGATAATCCGGTTGTTGCAGCATAAGATGGCATTCCCCCAATGTTTGAGGTTGGATAATGAAATCAGCATCTGGTGCACTTCTGCCCCTGTTCCTCCTGAGCGCATTTCCGGCGACCGCCACCGAACCTGAACGCCCCGGGGTCGAGGCCGAGGAAAAGCAGGCAAATGAACCGATCGTGGTAACCGGACAGGATATCCGCGACGCGACGCGATCTTTTGTGAAACAGCTGCGGATTCCAGAATATGGCGGACAATATGCCCGATGGGAGGCCCCGCTTTGTCTGCAGATGATTGGCTGGCAAAAAGAGCATGCTGCTAACGTTAAATCGTTGATCGAAAGACTCACCAGAGAGATTGGCCATGACGTGGCTGGAGCGGACTGTCGCCCGAACATGGCAATTGTCCTTTCCCCGGATCCCAAGAGATTTGTTGATCAGCTCCGCAAGTCTGCCCCGCGAATATTCACCCGGTTCAGTCGCAGTCAGCGCCGAGCCGCAACGGAGGGCAATCAACCGGTCAGGCTTCTGTTAGGAGCTCGGGATTTGAACAAGGACGGACAACCCATCCATTTCGCTGGCGCACTAGCCCCTCCTCCCGGACTGGAAGCTCTCGGCGGGATCAGCGAATCGATAGTCCGGGGTGGCGGCGTTGGAAACTCGCGGATCGGCACCACGGTCAAGTCAGACTTCGTAGCCGGGGTTGCAGTTGTCGATGTGCATGCGATCGATGGTGCAACATTTGAAGGCCTGTCTTCCTATCTGGCGATGCGCTTGCTGTCCGGAGTCCCCGGCAGCAGGATACCGGATGGTGGAGAAACAATTTTGCAGCTGTTCCAGGCACTTGGAGAAGAAGCTCAACCGCCGACAAAATTATCCAGGTGGGACATGGCGTTTTTGCGCGGCCTTTATGGCAGTACCGCAGCCGCCCGATCGGTGCAGCAGCGCGGAGAAATCATCAGGTCGATGCGCAAATCGCTCGCCCTGCCCTGATGACCAAAAAAACCTGCGATTACCCGGTGGAGATCAGCTCAGGCTCCATAACTGGTCATTTTCGTGGACATAGGTTCCCGGTTCCTGTTTCGCCATCAGCGTCATCATCGCAGCAGCAACATCCATCGCCGCTATCGAGCGATATCGCCGGAATGATCCGTGTAACAACCGGTCCATTATCGGGCTTGCCAGAATCGCCAGCCCTTCACTCATGCGGGTATCGCCAGTGCGCTCACCACGAAGCAGTCCGGGCCGGATGATGTCGAGCCGGTCAAATTTTTGCGCCCGCATCAGATCTTCGGCCTCTCCCTTGATCCGCAGATAAAAGGACGAGGCCGAGGAATCGGCCATCGTGGACGAAACTGCAATCATGTGCCTCGCGCCGGCCTGTTTTCCGGCCTTCGCCACAGCACCAACCAGGTCGCGGTCGATGGCAGCGAAAGCCTCTTTGGAACCCGCTTTTTTCATCGTGCTGCCAAGACAGGAAACCAGGATATCCGGTTTGATCTGCGCAATCTCTTCCGGCCAGCCAGCCGTGTCAGAAACATGTAATTGCGCGTTGCCGAAATCCTTTTCTGGCGGGCGGCGCAGCAGCAGATGCAGATCATCTGCGCGTTTGTCTTCCAATAGCCGATCCACAAGCAAACCGCCGGTAAGACCGGTAGCGCCCAGAACAATTATCCGCTCAGGCATCCACTTTTCCAAAAATCCGGGCATGACAATTTGCCGCATAGCGGTCGGTCATTCCGGCCAGAAAATCTGCAATATGCCGCATCCGGTGCGGCTGTTCCCCCGGCAGGCCGGACGACCAGTCAGCTGGCATCAATGCCGGATCAGCGCTATAGGCCTCGATCAGATCAGACACGACCAGACGCGCCTTTTCCGCGGCGTTGAGCTGCTCGGGATGATTATACAGGTTGGCGTACATAAACCCTTTGAGAGCGCGTTCCTTGCGGGCCATGTCCTCTGAAAATCCGCCGATCATCACGCCCGCAGCCCGCACATCATCCACGCTGACGATCCCCGATTGCGCGATACGCTCACGGGTGGTCTGGATGACATCATTGACCATCAGGCCAATCTGGTCCCGGACCAGTTCGGGAATCAGCCGCTCCTGCGGGACGTCGGGAAAGTTCTCGCAAATTTCGTCCCATCGTTCCAGAATGAAAGGCAATTCGAGAAGCTGGTCAATCGTCAGCAAACCGGCCCGGATCCCGTCATCAATGTCATGATTGTCATAGGCGATATCATCCGCAACGGCGGCTATCTGCGCCTCCAGCGACGGCCAGCTGTTCAGCTCGAGCCGGAATTCCCGATCCGCCTCCGCAAGGGCCCAGGGTGCATCAGCCACGGGACCGTTGTGCTTTGCAAGCCCTTCCAGTGTTTCCCACGTGAGATTGAGCCCATTCCACCGCGGATAGGGGCGTTCCAGACGCGCAAGTGTCCGGATTGTCTGCGCATTGTGATCAAAGCCGCCATATCCTGCCAGCGCCTCTTCGAGCGCGTCTTCTCCGGCATGACCGAATGGCGGATGGCCAATGTCATGCGCCAGACACAAAGCCTCGGTGAGATCCTCGTTGAGGCCCAAGGCACGCGCAATGGTTCGTCCGATTTGCGCGACTTCGAGACTGTGCGTCAGCCGGACACGAAAATGATCGCCATCAGGTGAGACAAATACCTGGGTCTTGTGTCGCAGGCGGCGAAAGGAAATCGAATGAATGATGCGGTCACGATCACGCTGAAAGTCATCGCGCGGCCCTCGTGTAACCTGACCCGTCGAGGAACGACCCTCGTCATGCAGGCGGCCCCGGCTTTCCGAAGGTATGCAGGCATAGCTGGCAAGGGGCATCAGGGGTTCCGGCTCATTTGGCGGCGAGCTGTTTGACCACGGTTCCGTCTGCGCTGATCCACGCAAAACCGTCCCCGCCACCTTTGCGGAAATCTGCTTCAAATTTCTTCGCGCTTGCGAGATCCTCAAACGGTCCGACAACCAGCCTGGTCATCCGCCCCCATGGAGATGTCCATCCTTCCTTGCCCTTGAACAGGTCCGGACTTTTCCTGGCGAAGCGGCGATAATCGAATTTGAGAGCGCTGGCGTTGGAGCCTGTCGCGAGCTGCACCCAAAACCGCCGTGGATGTTCCGGTTCAGCCTTCACAGGTTCAGATTCTTCCGCTTTTTCAACCGCGGACTGCGGTTTTGCCGGCGTAATCTGTGCCAGATCGACCGGCACCACAGCAGACTGCTTCTCCCGCTCCGGAATATTGATCGCACCGATAATGTCGGAAAGGGGTTTGCGCTCGATGGGAGCACCTGCTTCGCCGGTAGACCCGGTCCCGGCGGTCGCCAGATCAAAATTGACTAGTTGCACGGGCTTTTTGCCAGTGCTCTCCGCACTGCTGCTGGCGGGCTGGTTTCCTGTGACGGGCGGTTGCACGCCGGCGATTTCCACTTTCCGTTCGACGGATTGCGATACCAGCGCCGGAGGGGATTTTGCCACTTCTGCAGATTTGGGTTGTTCACGGGATTGGGAAGGAACTGTCACGGCGGTTTCAAAACCGGGTCTGGCAGACTCCGTGCTGCCGCGCGCCGGATTGTCAATCAGAGTTCCGGCGGAACGGTCCGCGGAAATCGGGGAGCCCGGACGCGGTAATTCTTGCGCACCCTCGAGGACGGTTATCTCCCGATCCTCAGCCTCTGGGACCGTTGCTGTATTTCCCACTGAACCCGGCCGTCTGCGCAAAGATGTATCGGGCATTGCCAGAACCCGCGGTTTTTTGGCATCTTCGCCGAGCGGCTTGCCGATCGGGATCAGACCAGCATCAGCCCCTTCCCCACCGCGTACCGCAGAGTTGGCCGCGAAACGCACCGATGCCACATCCACTCCGACATTTTCGCTGGCCGGGAAATGTCCAAAATGAACAGCGGCGGCCTTTTGCGCAGCCGTCAGTTTCGGCATACGCTTCAGAAACGGTTTGAGCGCCTCAGCCATGCGCCTGGTCATGGTTTGCCGCGCGATCTTGTTGGCTTCCTTGGTCTGCTCGTTCATCGCGAGGATAAACACGCGGTTGCGCCAGGCGGTACGGTCACTTTTCTGCAGCAGACTGTAGAGTTTTTCTTCCGACCCGGCGAGGTCACCACTGATCCCGAGCGACACCGCATAGCGGGTCAGCAGTTCATCATTTTCGCCATTTTGAAGGGCAATCGCATAATCTTTCTGGGCATCCGCATTGCGGCCAATCAGGTCATAGGCAAGACCACGATCAGCCGCGATGTCCTTGACCGCAAAACCGTTGGCAATGGCTTCGTCAAAATAGCGCAACGCCCCGAACGGATTTTTTTCTTTCAGCAAGGCCCGCGCCAGACCCGCCTTGACCCGCCCGCTCCGAGGATAAATCTGGTCAGCCTTCGCGAGGAAGCCGATCGCAGCGCGTGTATCCCCGAGATCCAGCGCGGCCAAACCCGCGTCGGCAAGGGCAGAAGAGTCATTTGAATTCCGGGCGATGCGCCGAAGGGCGTCCTGGAGCCGGGTCTGTTCGGCGCCTGGAGCAGACTGCGCGAAGACTGGCGCTGGCGTTAATCCCGCCATCAAAACGGGAAGAATGGCCAGCGATGCATGTTTCCAATTCATTTTCACATGACCGATAAAGGGTCGGAAAGACGAAATTTCAAGCAGTCGAAACAAATTGCGAGGCCAGCTGCCCTTATCAATGGACAAGTGCCGCGACCCCGTAACACAGCTATTCGCGCCGCCGGATTCGGGCCGGCAAGCTCACTGATTATTCTGCCGATTCAGGAAACGCGGGATATCCAGCGGATCCTTTGATTCGCCGTCATCATCGTCATTCTCGTCTTCGGACTTTGCTCCGCCACGAGTCAGATTGGACATGCGCTCAAACAATGTCCCGCCGCCACTGGCTACACGGGGAGCCGGTGCTTCCGGCGCCGCCGGTTCGGCCGCGTCATCATCATATACCGCCTGGGTATTTTCGTCCCCCAGAACCAGCTCGTCCTCTTCGGGCGCCTTGTCTTCAGACATTCCTGGCGTAAGCGAGGCAAATGAAGGCACTGTCGGCTCTGCATCACCTCCGGCCTCATCGTCATAGGTTGCAGCCGGCGCCGGAGACGCTTCCGGCTCTTCGGCAACTTCGGCAGCTTCAACCTCTTCAACCGCTTCAGGCTCTTCGTCGGCTACCGTTTCTGCCAACTCAAGTGGTTCTTCTTCGGGGCTTTCTTCCGCAGCCGGTGCGTCTTCATTGTCGGCAAAGGACGGAACAACCGGCTCGGCAGTTGGTGCCGGGGCACTCATCGCAAAACTTGAGCTCGGTGCCGGAGCAGCCACGGATCCGTCATGATCGATGCCGGTGGCCACGACGGAAACCCGAATACGGCCGTCGAGATTTTCGTTGAAGGCACTGCCCCAGATGATGTTGGCATCCGGGTCGACCAGTTCACGGATATGATTGGCCGCCTCATCGACTTCCATCAGGCGCATGTCCTCGCCGCCGGTAATCGACACGATGACCCCTTTCGCACCCTGCATGGACACACCGTCAAGCAGCGGATTGGCAATCGCCTTTTCCGCAGCTTCCAGAGCGCGCCCGTCACCTTCGGCTTCTCCGGTGCCCATCATCGCCTTGCCCATTTCGTGCATCACGCTGCGCACGTCGGCAAAATCGAGATTGATCAGCCCTGGCATGACCATCAGGTCGGTAATCCCGCGTACGCCCTGCTGCAGCACTTCGTCGGCGAGCAGGAAGGCTTCCTTGAACGTGGTATTGGGATTGGCCACGAGGAACAGGTTCTGGTTGGGGATGACGATCAGCGTATCAACATTTTTCTGCAGCTCTTCAATCCCGGCTTCTGCAGATTTCATCCGCCTTGTGCCTTCGAATGTGAACGGCTTTGTGACCACACCTACAGTCAGGATCCCGCGGTCGCGCGCGGCCTTGGCAATTACAGGTGCCGCGCCAGTACCAGTACCGCCGCCCATTCCGGCAGCAATGAAGCACATGTGCGTACCTTCGAGTGCCTGTTCGACCGCATCAATGGTTTCTTCGGCAGCGGCGCGGCCGACTTCCGGACGAGAGCCGGCACCCAGACCCTGAGTGATATCCGGTCCCAGCTGGATTCGCCGTTCTGCCGGCGAGCTGTTCAAGGATTGTGCATCGGTATTGGTCACGACAAAATCGACGCCTTCGACCTTGGCGGCAATCATGTTTGCAATAGCATTTCCGCCAGCTCCACCGACACCGATCACGGCGATACGCGGCTTCAGCTCTTCCACTTCCGGCGGGCCAATATTGATGCTCATGTCACTGTCTCCCCAGACATAATATGGTAGTGTCTCATTTGGGTAACGCTTTGCACATTTTTGTCACCGGAATCACCCGAAAAGTTAATTTTTTTGGTAAAATGTCAAAAATTGCCGCGGATAGCTGACATCAACCGTCCGATTACCGCAGACCCGGCATATTTGTGCACAGGTTGATAGCCAGGTGAAAGCGATCTGAGGTCGACCGGTTCTTCCGCCGCATAAAGCACCAGTCCGGCCAGGCCTGCGAAGGCCGGACCGCTATGAGCTTCGGGGAGAGCCGACAGTCCCACGGGCCGCCCAACGCGAACAGTCTGGCCGAGCGCCGACTGGGCATAATCGGCAATGCCTTTCAGTTCCGCTCCGCCTCCGGTCAGAACAACCTGACGTCCCACCGGTCCGGTGAAACCCAGTTCCTTGAGCGACTGGCCGATTTCCCCCATCAAATGGTCAAGTCTCTGGCGGATCACCGCAATCAGCTGGGAACGGGTAATCCGGCCTTCTTCATCGGTTTCTTCGGTTTTTGTTTCGGCGTCGATATTGATGACATCATGATTGTCGCGCGGGCTCGTCGTCGCGGAACCGTAAAAACATTTGATCCGTTCGGCCTGAGCCCGCCGCATGCCAAACGACGAAGCGATGTCATCGGTAATGTCGGCAGCCCCGTAAGGCAGGGTTTGCAGGCCGACAAGCATGTCACCGGCGAACAGCGAGATGTTGGTCACTTCTGCGCCCAGCTCGACCAGAGCCACACCCAGTTCGCGCTCTTCCCTCGACAGGCAGGCGGTGCCGGCGGAGATCGGCGAAGCCACGATAGACCTCACGTTAAGATGCGCGCCGCGGACGCTCATGTCGATATTACGCACCGGCGATCCATCGGCCAGAATGACGTGGATATCGACGCCGAGCCGGTCAGCATGCAGACCTTTGGGTTTCTTGACTCCGTTTAGCCCATCCAGCGTGTACAGGGCCGGCTGGGCATGCAAAACCATCTTGCCCTGCGGATCGATGCTCTTGCGTCCGGCGTCGAGCAAATGATCAATATCATCCTGTTCGATACGGTGTCCGCCCAGCTCCGTCTCGACCGAAGTCAGCATGCTGGTGAGGCCGCCGGCAGAAAAACTCACCCAGACATCGTCGATATTGGTCCCGGCAATCCGCTCGGCCTGCTCAACCGCATCGCGGACGTCCAGCTCGGTCTTTTCCGTATCGGCAATATATCCGCGCTTGACCCCCGTGCTCGCACGCTGACCGGTGCCAAGAACGGCGAGTTTGCCATCGTCCATCCGGCCGGCAATCATCGCCGTGATCTTGGATGATCCGATATCCAGTGCCGTGTATATTTTTTCTACTCTTGCGCTCATCTTCCTTTGCCTACCCCCTGTTGTTCGATCATGCCCTGTTCACCTGGCCTGTGTGCTCAGCTCTCCGGTTCCGATGTCGCCTTTGGCGGCATGCGCAAATAGGCCCGTTCCTCGTCCCGCAGGTCAAAATGCACCACACCGCGCCCCAGCAGCCGGTTGACCCCGTCCATCCGCGCAAAATTGAGCAAGGCGGCGGCTGCGGTATCGCGGCCTTCCGGAAGTGCCAGCGTTTCACCGCTGTCAAACTCCAGATTCCAGCGGCGGTTGCCGATCCAGGTCGCACCCGTGATCATCGGACGCAGCGCCGGAGCCGCTTCGAGCAGTTCTGTCAGTTCCGGCACCTGCTTGTTGGCCTTGCGGCCCACCACGACCGGCAGATCCGGCAATTCTTCCGGTGCAATATCCTGCAGCGGAAAGCCTGTTTCATCGATCAGCGACAACTGGCCGTTGCGCTGCCAGACGGCTGCCGGTTCGCGTTCGAGAATTTCCACGACCAGCGTTTCGGGCAGCCGGCGGGATATCCGCGCTTCACGGATCCAGCCATTGGCAAGCAGGTCATCACGTACCTGGTCTATATCGACCACCGCCATCGACCGGTCCTTCTGGGCGAGCGCGATCTCATAAACCTTCAGTTCGTCAATCCGGTTGATCCCGGTGACTTCGACCCGCTTCACCTCAAAACCTGCGGAACCGACGGCAGACGCCACTTCCGAACCCACTTTCTGATTGATCCCGGCATAGTGACCGACACTGAACAGGCCGAGAATGAACACGCCAACCAGCCCCCAGGTCAGACCTTTCTGGATTTGCGCTTCGCTTACCGGCATGGCCCGGATCAGCTTGTCGAAAATCGAGACCTGACGGACCTTCGACTTGCCGGACTTGCGGGGTTTGCCCTTGACCTTCTTGTTGGTCCGCTTGACTTTGGATGCCGTCATTGTCTCTTCCTCACTGCAGAGCTTCCCTGATGATCATTTCGACCAGTTCTTCATAGCTGATCCCGACTTGCTGTGCCTGTTCCGGCACCAGACTGAGCGGGGTCATTCCGGGCTGGGTATTTGTTTCGAGAACATACAGCCCTTCCTCGCCGCGTTCATCATCCCAGCGATAATCCGTTCGTGATGTCCCGCGGCAACCCAGTATGTCGTGCGCCCGCAAGGCGTATTCGAGACAGAGCCTTTCGATGTCCGTCGGGATGTCCGCCGGACATATATGCTCGGTCAGGCCTTCGGTATATTTCGCGTCATAGTCGTAAAAGCCCTGGGTCGGTTTCAGTTCTGTCACGCATAATGCCCGCCCGCCGACGACCGCTGTCGTCAGTTCGCGCCCGCGGATGAAGGGTTCGGCCAGCAGTTCATCAAATTCCTGCCACGGTCCCGCGACATCCTTGCCGATCGGATTTCCGTAATTGCCGTCGTTCGTGACAATCGCCACACCGACCGATGAGCCTTCATTGACAGGCTTCAGCACATAGGGTCGTGGCAAGGGGTCGGCCCGGTAAATATCCTCGCATTTGATCATCTTGCCTTCCGGCATCGGGATACCCGCCGGGACCAGCTGCTGCTTCGTCAGTTCCTTGTCGATCGCGATGACCGATGTGGCCAGACCGCTATGGCTGTAGGGTATCTGCATCAGATCGAGCATCCCCTGAACCGAACCGTCTTCGCCTGGACAGCCGTGCAGAGCATTGAACACAACATCCGGCCGAAGCTCGTTCAGCACCATCGCAACATTGCGATCCATGTCCACGCGCGTGACCTGATGCCCGTTTTTCTCCAGCGCAGCGGCGACGCCATTGCCGCTCATCAGCGACACTTCGCGTTCCGCCGACCAGCCGCCCATCAGAACCGCAATATGGAGTTTGTCACTCATGCCACATCTCCCACGCGCTGGATTTCCCAGTGCAGCTCGACGCCGCTATGGGCCTTCACGCGCTTGCGCACTTCTTCGCCGAGGGCCTCGATATCCGATGATGTCGCTCCACCCAGATTGATCAGGAAATTGCAGTGTTTTTCCGACACCTGCGCCTGTCCCATCTGCAAACCACGACAACCGGCTTCATCGACCAGCTGCCAGGCCTTTTTGCCGTCGGGATTTTTGAACGTACTGCCACCGGTCTTGGTGCGGAGCGGTTGTGAGGCTTCGCGCTCTTCGGCAATGCGCTTCATTTCCGCGCCGATTGTTTCCGGATCACCGCTTTCTCCGCGCAACCGGGCGCTGACCACGATTGCGCCCTCGGGCAGTTGCGAATGGCGATAGCTATATCCCACGTCCGCCAGCGCGAGGGTACGAAGTTCACCATTGCGCAGCACAACATCCGCGCTTTCCAGAATGTCGGCCACTTCCCGGCCATAGGCGCCCGCATTCATGCGCACCGCTCCGCCAATGGTACCGGGAATACCACGCAGAAATTCCATCCCGGCGATCCCGTGATCGCGCGCCATGCTCGCCGCCGAAATGCCGGGCGCGCCGGCGCCACAGACCAAGGCATCGTCGATATCGAAAGTTCCCTTCGACACGGTTTCGATGCCCGCAAATGCCTTGCCCAATCTGATCACCACGCCCTGGATGCCCCCATCGCGGATGATCAGATTGGACCCTAGCCCCAAAGGCCAGACCGCGATCCCGGAATCGAGCTCGCGGAGAAACTGTTGCAGATCGTCGAGATCTTTTGGCTCGAACAGCCACTGGGCCGTCCCGCCGCTTTTGAACCAGACCAGCGGGGCCAGCGCCGCGTTTTCGGTCAGCTTGCCACGAACCTGGGGCATTGTCGCAACCGTCATGATCGCGCCTCCCCGATGGCATCGGCGAGACCTGCTGCCCATTTGGTGATATCGCCCGCGCCCAGACAGACGATCATGTCGCCGGCCTGCGCAACTTCGGCCAGACGGCCGACCAGATCATCCATATCGGCCACAGTTTCGGCGACACGGTGCCCGCGACGACGCAACCCTGCGGCAAGAGCTTCGCTGTCAACGCCTTCAATCGGCTCTTCGCCAGCGACATAGACCGGCGTCACATAGACCATGTCGGCATCGTTAAAGGCCTGCTGGAATTCCTCCATATGGTCACGGAGTCGGGTGAATCGGTGCGGTTGCACAACCGCAATAATCCGCCCCTCCGCGCCTTCTCTCGCAGCCGACAGCACCGCCCGGATTTCGACCGGGTGGTGCCCGTAGTCATCGATGATTACCGCACCGTCGACTTCGCCAACTTTGGTAAAGCGTCGCTTCACGCCGCCAAACTGGTCAAAGCCGCGCGCGATCTGATCATCGCTCATGCCCATCTCAAGCCCAACCGCGACCGCAGCGATAGCATTCTCGACATTGTGCCGGCCCGGCATCGGCAGGGTGATGCCTTCAATAGTGCGGGTTTCGCCGTCACGGTTGCGCACAACGACATCAAACCGGTTTCCGCCCGGGATTGGCGTGACGTTGACGCCCTTGATATCAGCCTGGGCGGAAAAGCCGTAGGTGATCAGACGCCGGTCCCGGATCCGCGGCAGGATCGCCTGCACTTCCGGATGATCGAGACACAGGATGGCTGCGCCGTAAAAGGGGACGTTTTCGATAAATTCGACAAAGCTGTCCTTGATCTTGTCGAAACTGCCATAATGGTCGAGATGTTCCGGATCGATATTGGTGACCACCGCAATCGTCCCGTCGAGCCGCAGGAAGCTGCCATCGCTCTCATCCGCCTCGACGACCATCCACTCGCTGTCGCCCAGGCGGGCATTGGAGCCGTAATTGTTGATGATGCCACCATTGATCACCGTCGGATCAATGCCGCCTGCGTCCAGCATCGCCGCGACCATTGACGTCGTTGTGGTCTTGCCGTGTGTCCCGGCAATCGCAATGGTAGATTTCAGCCGCATCAGTTCTGCCAGCATCTCGGCCCGACGAACCAGCGGGATGCGATCCGCGAGCGCTTTTTCGACTTCGGGATTGCCGCGCTTGACCGCGGTGGACGTGACAATGACCGACGTGCCCTCGACATTCTCGGGCTTGTGGCCGATTTTCACGTCGATGCCTTTGCCGCGCAGGCTTTCGACGACAGCGCTCTCCGCGATGTCTGAACCCTGCACCTCATAGCCGAGATTGTGCATGACCTCGGCAATGCCGGACATGCCGATACCGCCAATCCCGACGAAATGAATCGTCCCGATATCGGTCCCGACACCCTTCATGCAGCGCTGTCCTGCGCAAGGGCTTCCCGGCCACCGGGCGCAAGCGCCTTGGTGTCTTCCTTGACCTTGAGCGGTTTGGTCAGCGGCGAGGTGCCGATACTCTCGACCAGATCCGCGAGGTCATTGACAGCATCCGGCCGACCGCATTTGCGGGCAAAGCGGGCTGCGTTTTCCAGCGCGCCAGGACCGAGAGCCATTTTCTGCATCTGTTTCGCCAGTTCCTTGGCGGTGAATTGCGGCTGCGCTATCGCCCGGGCGCCGCCGGCAGCGACCATCTCCTTGACATTGTAGCTCTGATGATCGTCGGTCGCGATCGGGAGCGGGACCAGTATGGCCGGTCGCCCGGCGGTTGTCAGCTCGGCAATTGTCGATGCCCCAGCGCGCGAAATCACCAGATGCGCCCAGCCCAGCCGCTGCGGCAGATCGGGCAAATAGGTTGCGAGTTCCGCGGGAATGTCATGCTCGGCATATTTCTCGCGGACCTTTTCGATATCCGCTTCCCGGCATTGCTGGGTCACCTGGAGCCGCCGCCGCAGATGGACTGGCAGCATCGCCATCGCATCGGGCACGACTTCGGAAAGGATCGTCGCACCCTGACTGCCTCCGGTAACCAGCACCCGGAAAATGCCGTCTTCGGTCAGTGGTGGGTAAGGCTCCTCGCGCAGCGCGATGACTTCCTCCCGAACCGGATTGCCGACCAGATGAACCTTTTTCTCATGCTTCGGCTTGAGCCGCAAAATGTCCGGATAGGATGTCGCAATGGCGTTGACCGAGCGGGCGGCCAGCCGGTTGACACGCCCGAGCACCGCATTCTGCTCGTGAATGATGGTCGGGATGTCGAGACGGTTCGCTGCCAGCAAGGCGGGGAATGCCGGATAGCCGCCAAATCCGACCACGGCGGACGGTTCAAATGTCCGGTACAGCTGAAGCGCCATGCTGCGCCCCTTGAGGATTGCCCGCGCACCCCTGAGCCACCCACGCGGATCCTTGGTAATCCGGCCGGCGGGCAAAACATGCACCTGACCGTCATCAACCATGCCAGGGATTTTTTCGCCCCGCTCATCCGTAATCAGCGCCACCCGGTGGCCACGCAGCACCAGTTCCTTCGCCAGTGCATAGGCGGGAATCATGTGCCCGCCCGTGCCTCCTGCGGCGAGTACAAAATGTTTCGAAAAACTCATCTGTTCGTCTGTCCTGTTGTCGTCCACTCTCTGACATAAAGCGAACGATCCAGATACGGGTTTCTGCGCGTAAATGCCAGCAGGAGTCCCGCTCCGAATGACAGGGCCAGGAAGGACGAACCACCATAGCTGATGAATGGCAGCGTCATGCCCTTTGAGGGGAAAAGTTGCAGATTCACGGCCATGTTGATCAGGGCCTGCCCACCGAACTGGGCGGTGAGACCGGCCACGGCGAGAATGATGAAATTATCCTCTTCATCGAGCAGGCGGAGGAAAACGCGCACAATGATCGCAAAATAGACCAGCGCAATGGCCATGCAGGCCAGCAGCCCGAACTCCTCGCCAATCACGGAAAAGATATAGTCGGTATGCGCCTCGGGCAGTTTGAATTTCGCGGTGCCGAGACCTGGCCCCGTGCCCAGTAGTCCACCGCTGACAAGGGTCTTGTGGGCGAGCATCACCTGATCAAACTCGTCGCCACCGAACAGCCAGCTGTTGATCCGCTGTGTCGCCACCGGATATAAAAAATAGGCCGCAACAATTCCCCCCACGCCAAGAATGCTGATGCCTCCGATGATCCGCGCAGACAGTCCGGAAATCATCATCAGGACGAACCAGATCCCGCAAAAAATAATGGTCTGCCCAAGATTGGGCTGCATCATCAGCAATAGCGCCACGACGCCGGTCAGCACGAAGGACAGGGAAACAACGGGAAGCGAGGGATCCTTGACCCGCAACGACAGCAACCAGCCCACCGAAACAGCATAGAAGGGCTTGAGAAACTCTCCGGGCTGGATGGTTGCGAAACCATAGCCGATCCAGCGTTGGGCACCGTTGACCGAATTGCCCATGATCGGCACCAGAAACAGCAGCCCGAACGCGCCGATGGCCGCGAGAATCGCAAAGCGCCGGGCCTGCTCCTTGGGCAACATGGAAACAACCAGCATGATCGGAATGCCAACAGCCACCCAGCCAAGCTGGCGATAGAAATAATAGAGCGGATCGAGCGTGACCTTGTCGGTGCTGTGCTTGAGCGCAGACACAGGCGAAGCCGCGGCGACCGCGATCAACCCGATCGCGATAAGCGACACGATCAGTGCGAGCAAAACACGGTCAAGCTCCCAGAACCAGACAGAAAGCGGCGAACGATCGCTGCGTCCGAGACGTGACTGCAGCTGAAACCGCTTCTTCTGCAAACCGGCAGCCAGTTCTGGCATGGCGCTATTGGATGCGTTTTCTGTCATGCAGCATTGTCCCCCACTGCGGTCCCGATCTGTTGTTTTTCAATCACCGATTTGACAGCACAGCGGAAACATTCGCCGCGCGCTTCAAAATCCTTGAACTGGTCGAATGATGCGCAAGCCGGAGACAGCAGGATCGTGTCACCGGGCCGGGCATTAGCCGCTGCGCGCTGCACCGCGGTCAGCATCATCTCGCAGGACTCGACGGGCATGACTGGTCGGAGCAGTTCGTCAAACAGCGGTCCGGCCTCGCCGATGGTATAGGCTTGCACCACATTGCCGAAAAACGGCTCGCACTCCGCCAGATTATCGCTTTTGGGCAGGCCGCCCAGTATCCAGTGAATCCTGGGATAGGCCCCCAGTGCCGGGCCGCTGGACGCCGGGTTGGTGGCCTTGCTGTCGTTCACAAACAGGACGCCATCTGCTTCCGCGGTCCGTTCCATCCGGTGGTCCAGACCCCTAAAGCTCTCGAGGGCGGGCCGCCACTGCGCCTCGTCAATACCCAGCGCTTCAACGGCGGCGACAGCTGCGCGCGCATTTTCCAGATTATGCGGACCCTGCAGCGAGGGCCAGCTCTCCTGACCGGCCAGGACGGACAGACTGCTATCCACAATGTGTCTTACCCGGCCCTCGGCCCGGATTTCGCGCAGAGCGAGTTGCGATTTTTCATCCTTGCCCGCGAATATGGCGACATGGTCCGGGCTCATCATGTCAAACAGCCGGGCCTTCGCCGCGGCATAAGCATCGAAACCGTCGTAACGGTCGAGATGATCGGGAGTGATGTTGAGCAGCATGGCCACGTCACAATCGAGGCTTTGCATCAGGTCGATCTGGTAGCTTGACAGTTCGAGCACATAGATACCCCCGGCAGGCAGCGGGTTCTGGCTCATGATCGGCAACCCGATATTCCCGCCCATCTGCGTCGGCAGTGCGGCGCTCTGCAGGATGTGATGAATCAGCGCGGTGGTGGTGGATTTGCCATTCGTTCCGGTAATACCGACGATCCGGTGCGGCGGCAGGCCTCCCCTCGCCTGTGCAAATAGTTCCATGTCGCCAATGATGGGAACACCGTCAGAAGCGGCTTTGGCCACAATCGGATGCCGGTTGAGCGGCACGCCCGGCGACACGACGACACCGTCAAAGCCAGCCAGATCGGACTCCATCGGATCGGCGATCACCGCCCGGTCGGCCACTGCATTCCGCAGATCTTCCTGATTGTCCCAGGCCAGCAACTCCGCCCCGCTCGCCGAAAGCGCTTCCAGCGTCGCCATGCCGGACCGGGCCAGACCCAGTATGGCATAGCGCTTGCCGGAAAAGACGGAGGAGGTGATCATCCCTTTCGCTTACCTCAGTTTCAGTGTTGCGAGACCGGCCAAGGCCAGAACCAGACTGATGATCCAGAACCGGATCACCACCGTAGATTCTGACCAGCCAAGCTGCTCAAAATGATGGTGGATCGGTGCCATCCGGAATACCCGCCTGCCGGTACGCTTGTAGAAGAAGACCTGCACGATGACCGACACAGCTTCGAGAACAAAAAGACCGCCGACGATGGCGAGCACAATTTCGTGATGAATGGACACGGCAATGGCACCCAGTGCGCCGCCGAGGGCGAGACTGCCCGTGTCGCCCATGAAGACGGCGGCGGGTGGGGCATTGAACCAGAGAAACGCCAGACAGGCGCCGATTATACAGGCGCAGAATATGGCAAGTTCTCCCGCGCCCCGGACAAACGGAATGCCCAGATATTCTGCAAAAACCGCATTGCCGGAGAGATAGACAATGATCAGGAACGTGGCGCTGGCAATGACGACCGGCATGGTGGCCAGACCGTCGAGGCCATCGGTCAGATTGACCGCATTTCCGGCGCCAACAATGACAAACATGGCAAACGGGAAATAGGCCCAGCCGAGATTGATCTGTATGTCGCTGAAGAACGGGACATAGAGGGAGGTTCCGACTTCCCGCACGATCAGCCAGGTGGCGAAAGCGGCGATGGCAAATTCCATCAGCAACCGGACCTTTCCGGAGACACCCTTGTGGCTGGCCTTGGTGACTTTGTCATAGTCATCCATGAACCCGATCGCACCGAAACCCAGGGTCACGAAGATGCAGGTCCAGACGAAAATATTGGTCAGATCCATCCACAGCAGCAGGGAAATGACTAGCGATATCAGGATCATCAGCCCGCCCATTGTCGGCGTCCCGGCCTTTTTCAGGTGGGTGATGGGACCGTCTTCACGGATCGGCTGCCCCTTGCCCTGACGCATGCGAAGCATGTTGATGAAGCGCGGTCCGATCAGCAGACCGATGAAAAGAGCGGTTGCAACGGCAGCGCCGGAACGGAAACTCAAATAACGAAAGACATTCAAAATGCCTTCAAACTCGAGCCATTGTGCCAATAGGTAAAACATTAATACTCCCCGCTCACCAGTCCGGAAACCGTGCTGGCAAGCCCCAGATAATTTGATCCCTTGACCAGAAGGATATCCCCGTCGCCCAGAATTTCAGCGACTTCGGACAGTGCGTCCGCGGCGCTGGCGACATGTGATATTTCCAGCGGATTATCAAGCGATGCCGCAGCTTCCTGTTTCAGCCGGGCCGCCGTGTGCGCCATTTCGTCGCCAACCAGTATGACCTGCGCAACTCCGGACGCAAAAATATCATCAGCCAGCGCTTCATGATAATGTTGAGACCGGTCACCAAGTTCACCCATCGCACCCAGAATTGCGATACGCCGGCCTTCGCATGCTTCCTCTGCCATTTGTACCAGCGTGGCCTTCATTGAAACCGGATTGGCATTGTAGCTCTCGTCAATCAGCAGGGCAGAACCGCCATCCTTGAGCTGCAGATTGTGGCGCTGACCGCGTCCCGCCAGCCCTTCCAGTTCAGCCAGCGCCAGCCCGGCCGACGCGAGATCACCACCCACCGCCTGCACCGCCGCCAGAATCGCAAGAGCATTCGACACCCAGTGTTCGCCCGGCATGGAAATCGTGAAGCACAGACTTTGATCACCCAGCTTGGCAGTGACCAATGATCCACCGCCTGGTGCCGGTACCACGTCAACCGCCCGGACGTCGGCGCCCTCCTGCAATCCGAAACTCACGATATTTTCGCAATGGCTGGCGGCCTTGTCGCGAAGGCGCTGATAGTGCCGGTTGTCGAACGGCACGATTGCTGTTCCGTCCTTTTCCAGACCTTCGAAAATCTCGCCCTTCGCATCGGCAATCGCTTCTTCATCGGGAAAATGCCCGATATGCGCTGGCGCAATGGTCGTCACGATGGCGGCGTGCGGACGGACCAGTCGGGTCAGCGCCGACAGTTCGCCGCTATGGTTCATTCCCATTTCGAAAATGCCAAATTGCGAATCTCGTGGCATGCGGGACAGGCTGAGCGGGACCCCGACATGATTGTTGTAACTTTTAAGGGATCGGTGCGCCTTTCCCAGCGAAGACCGGTTCAGGGCAGCGAACAGCGCTTCCTTGACGCCCGTCTTGCCCACCGATCCGGTGACGCCAATAATTTTCGCCCCGGTTCGGGCGCGGGATCCGATGCCCAGTTTGTCGAGGGCAACAGCCGTGTCGGTAACCCGGACGTGCGGGCCATCAACTGCTTCAGACACCAGTACGCCGCTCGCACCGGCTTTGATGGCTTTGTCGATATAGAGATGACCGTCACTCTGCTCGCCCTTGAGCGCGATAAACAAATCACCCTCGCCAACTTCCCGGGAATCAAAAGCAACACCATTGACCTGGAAGTCTCCGTGAATCGTTCCGCCGACGGCATCGGCTATTTCGGAAGATGTCCAGAGCGCCATCAGGCCACCTGCTCGTTGCTGGCCTGGCGGGCGCATTCGCGGGCCACTTCGACATCGTCAAACGGAATGATCCGGTCACCAACAATCTGACCCTGCTCGTGCCCTTTGCCTGCGAGCAGGACGATATCATCCTGTCCGGCCAGCGTGATGGCAGTCAGGATAGCTTCCCGGCGGTCCGCAACCTCCTGCGCATCACCGGCCCCGGCCAGAATTTCCGCCCGGATCGCTACCGGGTCTTCATTGCGTGGATTGTCGTCGGTGATCAGCACCACATCCGACATGTCCGCAGCAACAGCACCCATTTCCGGGCGTTTGCCCTTGTCCCGATCCCCACCGGCGCCAAATACCGTGATCAACCGCCCCTTGACATGAGGTCGCAACGCTTCGATCGCCGCCCGCAATCCGTCCGGCGTATGGGCATAGTCGACGTAAACCGGTGCGCCAGCAGCCGTAATGACCGCCCGTTCCAGCCGGCCGCGCACGGGCTGCAGACGCTGCATGTGATCAAATACATCGTCCAGGGTCCCGCCAGTCGAGAGCACAACGCCCGCTGCACACAGCGCATTGGCGGCCTGATAGGATCCGATCAGTGGCAACGCGATCCGGTGGGTATTGCCGTTGGCCTTGACCATCAGCGTCTGCCCGAGCTGGGTCGGCATCCGCGAGACGAGACGAAGCGACGTACCCTTTTCTCCGACGGTGAAGAGGTTCAGCCCCCGATCCATGGCCCGGCGCGAAACCTTGCTGGACCATTCATCATCATCGGCCCAGACCACCGCCGTTCCATCAGCATCGAGCACCTCGTCGAAGAGGCGCATCTTCGCCTCGAAATAGCTCTCCATGTCGCCATGATAGTCGAGATGATCGCGGCTGAGATTGGTGAAAACTCCCACCTGCACTGGCAAGCCTTCGGTTCTGTACTGGGCGAGGCCGTGGCTGGAGGCTTCAAATATCGCATGGCTGACGCCTTCGCGCGCCAGACCGGACATGTTGGACAGAAAGGTGACGATATCGGGTGTCGTCAGCCCGGTTTTCACTTGCTCCGAAGCCGTTGTTACACCCAGTGTCCCGATAGAGGCGCTGTTCAAACCGGCCATCCGCCACAATTGCCGGGTCAGTTCTGCCGTCGAGGTCTTGCCGTTGGTTCCGGTGACCGCCGCAACACAGGAAGGCGAAGGCGTGAAATAGCGCGCTGCGAGCAACGCAAACAGGCGTCGCGGCTGGTCGTCCTTGATGTGTACCACACCTTCGACAATCGCCTCCGGCCGGGCCACTACCGCTATGGCACCGGCCTGGATCGCAGCGTCAATATAGTTTTCTCCATTGGCAGCAGATCCCTGAAACGCCCCGAATATGTTGCCGGGTGCAATTTTGCGATTGTCGATCGCAAGACCGGACACATGCGAGTCGCCGGCATCGCCGGTCAGATCAACTTCCGCAATGCCTGCCACAAGCGCACGCAAATCCATCTGCTATCCTTTCGGCGTCCATAACAAGGGGGTCAGTTCCGACACATCGACGTCGCGATGCTCGTCCGGAACAACACCCAGCATTGGCCCAACCCGGGGCACCACTTTGCGCACGATCGGCGCGGCCGTCCAGCCAGCGGTTCGGGCAAAGCCTGTCTCCGCCGTCCCCTTGGGCTCGTCCAGCATGGCGATGATAACATATCGCGGATTGTCCATCGGGAAAGCGGCGGCGAACGTGGATACCAGCGATGTCCGGTTATAGCCGCCGTCGGCAGGTTTCTCGGCAGAGCCCGTTTTGCCGCCAATCCGGTATCCCGGAGCATCGGCATTGCGTCCGGTTCCGCTCGACACGATCATCCGAAGCAACTGCCGCATCCGCGCGCTTGTCGCCGCCTTGAACACCCGGCGCCCTTCGGTCTCGTCACCCGCCTCGACCTTCAGCAACGTCGCCGGGCGCCAGATACCGCCATTGACCAGAGCCGAATAGGCACTGGCCAGGTGCAGCGGCGTGACCGCTATACCATGTCCGTATGCCACGGTCATGTTGGTGACCCGCCCCCATCGCTGAGGCCAGAGCGGACGGCCCCGTTCGGCAATTTCAATATGCGGCCGTTCATCAAATCCGAGCCGCCGGATCATGTTTTCCATGCCTTCCTTGCCAAGATTGTCGGCAATACGGGCAGTCACAATATTGGAGCTGTGCACCAGAGTCTCCGGCACATTGAGATAACGGTCCTGGCTGTGATCATCCTTGATCGTGAACCCGGCCACCTTGATCGGCTCGGTCGCATTGTAGCGGACGGCAAGATCGGTCACCGTTCCGGCATCAAGCGCAGCGGCGACCGTGAGCGGTTTGAAGGTTGATCCGAGCTCAAAGACACTCTGCGTAACTTCATTGACCTGATGCTTCATGCTGTTGCGGCGGATCTTGTTCGGATCAAACACGGGCAGCGACGCCAGGGCCATGACTTCGCCGGTCCGGACATCCATGATGATCCCCGCGGCACCCTTGGCCTCATGCGCTGTCATCGCGGTGAACAACTCGCTTTCCAGGGCGGCCTGGACACGCGTGTCGATCGACAGAACACTCGGCTCTGCACGCAGCGTCTCGTCGGTCAGGCGCTCATCCAGCGCGCGTTCCATTCCCATGACGCCCTTGTTGTCTGCATCGACATAGCCAAGAATATGTGCGGCCAGATCCCGCTGCGGATAGAGCCGTTCATTCTCGCGCGGGAACTCTATGCCGATCTCTCCGATCGCATGAACCTGCCGCACTTCATTGGGCAATGCCCGCCGGCGCAAATAGGTCGGTCGTGAACCCGTAAGCTTTTCGAGAAATTCGGCTTCACTGGTATCCGGGAAAAGCGCAGCGAGTTGCTGAGCCAGCTGCTGCTTGTCGCCCAGTATCCGCTCGGGAACCACGCGAATGGCATAACCGCGAATGGTCCGGGCCAGTGCAACACCGTTGCGATCAACAATATCGCCGCGCGGCGGGATGTAAGTGGCGCTGGACATCCGGACCGGCTGCGCATCTTCGAGGATTGTCAGGCTGATCAAACGCCCGGTGACGATTGTAAATCCCGCGAGAAATACCAGCAGGAGAACCATCAGCCGAAAGTGGGCGCTGGCGGAAATCTCCTTGTTTTTACCGGAAAACTGCACTTTTCTGCTGCTCGCCAGGAGTGTGGTCATCCCCCGTTACTCCGGGTCCGTTCCCGATCAGCCTTGACAGTCAGATCCTTGATCAGTCCGTCATCAAGCAATTTGTTTTCGATGCTGGCCACACGTTCGGTGCGGTTATTTCTCGGCGTCAGCTCGGCTGGCGGAGAAGAGTCTGTCGCTTCCTGCGTTTCGGATACCTCGATCTCAAGAGTCTGCTCCGTATCCACAGGCAGGGTTTTCGCCGATGCGGTCGCGAAAACCGAACCGATAATACCGGCGGGCTGCACCTCATCCATCGCGTTGACCACGGCAATCTTCACCGGTTTGCGCGCGGGCTCGCCACCCAGATTTGCCAATGCCCGCTCACCTTCCAGATATTGCGCCGCTTTCGGGGCCACATACCCGTATTCGAGCTTGTTCCACTCTTCCAGTTGCCGAAGATTGGCCCGGGCACCGAACTCCGTTTCCAGATAGCGGATTTCCCGTTTGACCGAGACGATCTTCTGGTCCGTCCGTGCCAGATCGCTTCGCAGGGAGGCGACGCTCAGCGACAAAGGGTAAAGCAGGATGGCAACCAGACAGACAAGCATCAGCCAGCCGATACCTTCCAGTCTTTTGGCTGCCAGTTTCATCTCGCACCACCTGCCGCTGTTTGTGGCGGCGCGTCGGAACGCACCGCGGAACGAAGGGTGGCGGAGCGGGCTCGGGGATTAGAGGCCTGCTCCGCCCCGGTCGGACGCACCGCTTTGGCTGGTTTATGAAAGGTGGGTGCCGACCGTATTTCTGAAACCTGGGGTAGATGACGGGATCCGGACGCCTGCTGGCCACTCCGGTTCCGCAAAAAATTCTTGACGATGCGATCTTCAAGGCTGTGGAATGTGACCACTGCCAGCCGTCCGCCGGGCTTGAGCAGACGCTCTGCCGCAGCGAGGCCGTCTTCCAGCTCGCCCAGTTCGCGATTGATATGAATGCGAATGGCCTGGAAGGTCCGGGTTGCCGGATCTTTCTTGTCTCCGGGCCGATAGCCCAGCGCCTTGCGAACCACTTGTGCCAGCTCAGATGTCCGCGTCAGCGGACGTGCCCGGACAATAGCCGCAGCGATTCTGCGCGACCGGCGTTCTTCGCCATATTGATAAATGACATCGGCGATTTCGGATTCGTCCGCCGTGTTCAGGAAATCGGCGGCACTGGGTCCGTCCTGCGCCATGCGCATGTCGAGCGGGCCATCCTTCTGGAAGGAGAAACCGCGTCCGGCCTGATCAAGCTGCATTGAGGACACACCGATATCGAGGGTAACACCGTCTATCTCTTCACCTTTCAGCACACTGGCCATCTGCGAATAGACATCATGATGCAAATGCAGCTTGCCGCCGCTGGCTTTCACCAGTGCTTCTCCGGCCTTGATCGCATCCGGGTCCTGATCAAAGGCATGGACACTGGCGCCAGCCTTGAGCATGGCTGCGGTATATCCACCGGCGCCGAACGTGCCGTCGACATGGGTTTCCCCGACGCGGATATTCAGTGCGTCGAGCACTTCGTCCATCAAAACGGGGACATGCGGGGATGGCGCGACAGGGGTGGTTGCCGGGGTCATTTCTTTTTCCCCAGGTCAGCCACCAGTTGCTTGACCTCATCACGGTCAACCGGAAGCTCTACGGTTGTGTCCAGCAAAACCTGCGGATCCCAAAGACAGAAGGACAATCCGGTTCCGAAGAATATCACCTTGTCTTTCAAATGACCCTTGTCGCGATGTCCGTCGGGCAAACCAAAACGCCCGCTGGCGTCAAAGGACAGATCCTTGATCGAATGAAATTTCTTGAAGCTGGCAAGGTCGCGATCATAGTCTTCGCCGCGGGCAATGGCATTGTTTTCCTCGCGATCAATTTCGGCGAGCATGTCGATCTTGCGGCTCAGTCCAAATCCGACAAGGCAATCCCATTTTTCATGCTTGCCGATACACACGGTCCGGCCGTCGCTGCTGGCCACCAGGTCCTTGCGCAGGAAAGCAGGAATCGACAGACGACCCTTGTCGTCAATCGCGGATATTCCGGTTCCTGAATATGCGTAAACACCAGACACAGCCAAATCCCTCGCCTGCATCGAAGACAAAGCTTTCCCGACCCCGGAAGTGCATACTCAGCAGCTCCGGAAAATACCGATTCCCGACAGGAAATTTCCCCGATGACCAAGCAGGGTTAACAGGGGAAAGCCGGGGATGGAAGGGGATTTTACGGGAATTTAAGGGGAATTTAGGGCATGTATTGCTATGTCATTGTTTTTATTGTATTTTATTTTTGCCGCTACAGTTTGAAAGGTTACCGTTGTCCACCTCTCGCCTCGCCGTCCGGAACTCGTCAGCTTTGCAGACAACCTCGATGGATATGTGGAGTCGTTTTTGTGCATCATCTGGTGACCTGCGCTATCAGCCGATCCGTTAGCTGTGCCGCTGCACTTTCAGACTCCGATTCCCAAAGTTCCGCATTGAGAAAATCCGCGTCCGCCAGGAGAATCGCGCGCCCTTCCCCGATCCGGCATTCGGCCAGGATCTTCCCGGCACTCAGGTTGCAACTGCTCTTGTCGTGCAACCGGAAGGTGCCTATCCCGCTGGTTGTGATGGACAGACCTTCCATCTGCAATTCCACCAGGCCGGCGCCATCATCTTCGGGAGCGAGCAGTTCAAGGCCCCAGTGCTCCAGCAGGGGGGAGAGCAGTCCCGTGGCCAGTGGTCGCCGATTGTCGCCCAGCGGAAAGTGGGAATGCCACGTCAGCGCGGGGTCGGTGAGAACGACCATGCGGCCGCCGCCCCGGACCCACTGGTCCAGTGCCGCAAGGTCAGCCGGGTCCATGGCGCGAGGTTGTGCGAGAATGACAACATCTGGCTGCAACGCGTCAAGATCTTCGAAGCTATCCACCGCCTGCAGGTCATAGCGGTCCTGCCAATGGACAAAAACCGGAGCCGGGGTGGCCTTTCCACCGATGATGTCATTCATTGTGGCGCCCTCACCCCAGACGATGGGCAGGCTTGTCATCAACGAAACCCTGAGCGGGTTTTCAGAATGTGAAGTGGATGAGTCCGGTTGCTGGTCCGATCCCGCCGACCACTGCCAGACGGCCAGCGTCGCCGCGACGGCAACGACCAGGCCAGCGGTCAGCATCCGCATGTTTATGGTTCCTGATCCATGGGCGCTTCAAGCTTGGGATCCGGTTCGAGATCGGGCACGACTTGACCGCTGGAACCCGCGGGAGCCAGCAGAGGCGTTTCCTCCACTTCTTCCGGCGCCGGGGCAGGCGTTATGCCAAGCTCGGCCAGTGGCTCGGCCGGTGCCGCTGCCTCTTCGGGCTCGCGGGCCAGTTCACCCACGGCTCCGGCGGACTCGGCCTGAATTTCTTCGATGGCTGATCGCTCGTCGCTGGCGCGCTGCAGAACGAAATTGGCGACACTGACCAGCAGCAGGACGGCGACAAGGCCAACCACGCCGACCTGAATACGCTGCATGGTATCCTGACGATCATTCATTCCGAATTCCTCGTTCTTCAGCTGACCAGTTGATCCGCCTGCTCTTCCAGCCACGGGAACACCGGGAGGTTCTTCGACCGCAGCCATTCTGCATTATACAAAGATGACAAATAACGGAAACCGGTATCACACAGGATCGTGGCGATCTTGCTGCCCGGGCCCAATTCCTTGCCCAAAGCAATAGCACCGGCGACATTAATCCCTGATGACAGGCCGAGACACAGTCCTTCCTCGCGGAGCAGTCGGGCCACCCATTCCAGCCCCTCTTCATCGGAAATCCGGTACTGGGTATCAATCGGGGCATCTTCGAGGTTTCCGGTGATCCGGCCCTGCCCGATACCTTCGGCAACACTGCTGCCTTCCGATTTCAGTTCGCCATGCGCGTAGAAATGATAGAGCGCCGCGCCATGAGGGTCCGCCAGCGCGATTTTCACATTCTCGTTCCGGGCTTTCAATCCCATCCCGACGCCGGCAATCGTGCCGCCGGTTCCGGCAGCACAGACGAAGCCGTCAATCGTGCCATCCGTCTGTTCCCACAGTTCCGTCGCGGTCGTTTCAATATGCGCGCGCCGATTGGCGACATTGTCAAACTGATTGGCCCACACAGCGCCTTCGGTTTCTTCGGCGATCCGGCGGCTGGTATGCACAAAGTGCCCCGGATTGGAATAAGGCGCCGCCGGGACCGTGATCAGTTCGGCACCCAGCGCCCGCAGCGTATCCATTTTTTCCCGGCTTTGGGTTTCCGGCATGACGATCGTCGTCCGGTATCCCTTGGCATTGGCAACCAGCGCGATGCCGATTCCGGTATTGCCTGCAGTGCCTTCCACAATCATGCCGCCGGGTTCGAGCAGCCCCCGCTCTTCCGCATCCTTGACGATGAAAAGAGCAGCCCGGTCTTTGACCGAAGCGCCAGGATTGGCAAATTCACATTTGCCATAGATATCGCATCCGGCTTCCTTGCTGGGTCCGTCCAGCCGCACAAGGGGCGTGTTTCCGATCAGGTCGAGCGTCTGTGGAACAATCATCATTGCATTCAGATAGGCCTCCCAAAGCTGCTCGGCAAGACGAGAAGACTTGGGAGGCCGCAAGTTGTTCTTTCAGCGCATGACGGGTGCGCCAAATGCCGCGATCTAGAAGCGGAATGCGAGACCGGCGCTGATCACCCAGGGATCGATTTCATGGCGCGTCCGCAGCAGTTCCGCCCCGGTGGCGTCCGTCCAGGACGCATCGGTCCGCAGAAAATAGCGCTTTGCATCGACACTCAGACCAAGACCGGAATCATTGATCGCCAGATCAAAGCCCGCCTGGAGCGCAACACCGAACTTGTCATTCAGCTGCAACCGGTCCGCTCCCAGAGCGACCAGCGCGGTGCCGGGCTGTTCATCGATGAACACAAAATAGGTCGGGCCCGCCCCGATATAGGGCTTGAACCCGTCCGCATTGCCGAAATGATATTTGACGGTCAGCGTGGCCGGCAGGATTTTCGCATCGGAAACAGTTTCGGCCCCGGCAAGACCGCCGACGCCATCCACATCATGCTGCGTCAGACCGGCGATCGTCTCGAGCGAAAGATTGTCGGTCAGGAAATATTCGATTGCGACCGTCGGAACAAAATTGTCATTGGCCCGCGTGTCGCTGCCAGCTGGCAAACCGATATTGTCAACCTTGACCTCTGTTATGGACGCATCTGGTGCGACCAGTGTTCCGAGCAGCTTCGCCTGAAAGTCGCCCGCTTCTGCATAGGCCGTGGCGGGGAGCATGGCTGCAAAAGCGAGCGCTGCACCTCCCTTGAGAGCATGTGTTTTTTTCACCTGGAAATCCTTTACTCGTTTCAAATCAGACATCGCTCCCGACTGGAGCGGCCATCTGTCGATCTGATTTAGAGACAAGCGATGATATTCATATTATAAAGAAAAAGGTTGTTTCGATAGAATTTATCTATTTGAAAACATTCTCGCACTCTTGCCAATAGCCCCATGAACGACGATAGCCTTGTCCATGACAACGCCCGATAACTCTCCCATATGGCTTGAAGTATCCCTGAATGGCGGCTCGGGTCAGAAGCATCAGCCCAATATCCCGGTGCGACCCGAAGACATTGTCGAGGAAGCCCTGGCCTGCGTCGCGGCAGGTGCTGCGATTGTGCATCTGCATGCCTATGACCAGAACGGACGCCCGGTCGAGGACACCGATATCTACAGCCGGATCATCGAGGGTATTCGCGCAAGCTGCGATGCGATCATATATCCGACGCTGGCACTGGCTGGCGATGCCGAAAGCCGGTTTGCTCCGATCCGGGAGCTGGCAGCTCGAGGCTTGCTGGAAATGGGTGTCATCGATCCCGGCAGCGTCAACATTACCCATGAATCGCAGATCGCAGGTGATCGCAACGGTCTCGTCTATGCCAATCCCGACGGGCATATTCGCGAGGGGCTTCGTCTGGCGGAACAGGATGGCTGGCGCCCGGCCTTTGCAATTTACGAACCGGGTTTTGCCCGGCTGGGTTCCGCCTGGGCAGATCGGTTTGCAGGACTGAAAAAGCCGGTTTACCGTCTGATGTTCTCTGATCGCCTGCTGTTCGGACTCAAGCCTGACCGCGCCAATCTGGAATTTTATGCCCGGCACCTGGCGGAAACGGCTCCCGGCATGCCGTGGATGATCTCCGGACTGGATGCGGATATCGATGACATTGTCGAACCTGCCCTCGCCATGGGCGGCCATGTCCGGACAGGTCTGGAGGATGCGCCGCTGGGGTCCGCTGACACCAATGTGCAACTGGTGGAACGCATGATGCGGAAGATCGAACAGTCGGAGCGTCCGCTCGCCACGCCTGACGAAATCCGCCAGCACAGCTGATCACGGAGGTCCGGCGGGCGCCTGATCAGACGTTCAAATCATATTTTTCCGGCATCACCTTGCCGAGAATTTTTTCACACGCGCCGAGATTTGCCCGGAAGGCCGCATGCGCCTTCATGCGGTTCAGCAGGTTGACAAGCGCCGGCCATTTTTCTGCATCCGGTGGTCCCACAAGCATGTCGGTCTGCATCATCTGACAGGCCACTGCGATATCGGCAATCGTCAGCCGGTCTCCGATGAACCACTCGCCGCCATCCAGCTGGCCTTCGAGATAATCAAACAGTGGCGGCAGGTCTTCGATCCACGTTTTGCGAGCGGTTGCAAGATCGGGTTCCTTTCCCGAAAACAACGCAAATGCGATTGGGCGGAACAGTCCCAGTCCGCCGGCCCGCGCCATCGCCGTGTCGGCAAATTCCTCAATCCACAGGGCCCGCCCGTACCGGAACGGGTCGGACGGATAGAGGGCCGGCTTGGCATATTTCTTTTCCAGATAGGCACACATGGCCGAAGAGTCCGGGATCGTACCCATGGACCCGTCCCCGGCAATGTCGGTGTCGCGAAGTGTCGGAATACTGCCCAGCGGGTTCAGCTCATTATACCAGTCAGGCAGGTTGCCCAGATTGACGGCCTTTGTCTCATATTCGAGCTCCTTGACACCCATGACGGCCTCCACCTTGCGCTGGAAGGGAGACAGGGGTGAACCGTAGATGATGAGATTTGCCGCCATGGAAATTGTTGCTCCGGTTTGTTGAAAGGAGTTGGGAAGGACCCGGCATAGGCTCTAACCCGCAGATGGATCAAGTCGCAGTGGCGGATATCAGCGCTTCAGTTTCTGTTGAGCCTGATCAGTCGTGGAGGATTGTGACCTTGTCGGCGGCAGATTTCGCAAGCGCCCGGGCGTCATCGGTGTTTTCGCCGGTCGCCAGTGCAACCCCCATGCGGCGATACGTTCGTGTGACCGGTTTCCCGAACAGCCGGACATCCACTTCCGCGCCTTCTTTGCCGAGTGCGAGTGCCTCAGCCGTGCCGGCAAAACGAAACTCCGAACTGTCACGATCGGCAAGAATGACAGCACTGGCGCTGGCCGGAGCCGTCAGCCCGATATGCGGAACAGGAAGTCCCATGATGGCGCGGGCATGCAGATCAAACTCGCTCAGGTTCTGACCGATCAGCGTAACCATTCCGGTATCATGTGGCCGGGGACTGAGTTCAGAGAAGATCACATCCCCTTGTTTCGTCACGAAAAATTCCACCCCGAACAGCCCGTATCCGCCAAGATTGTCGACCACTTTGCGCGCCATGTTCTGTGCGTCTGCCAGGGACTGCTCCTGCATCTCGGCGGGTTGCCAGCTTTCCTGATAGTCTCCGCGTTCCTGACGGTGGCCAATGGGTGGACAGAAAAGAACGCCTTCCCGAGTCCGGATTGTCAGCAAGGTGATCTCGTAGGCAAAGTCCACAAACTGCTCGACGATGACGCGCTGGCGATCGCCGCGCATAATGCCAACCGCATGCTTCCAGGCTTCGTCCAGCTTGTCGGCACTCTCCACCTTGCTCTGCCCCTTGCCAGACGATGACATGACCGGCTTGATTACCAGGGGAAACCCGATATCCGATGCCGCTTCGCGTACCTCGTGCAGAGTTTCGGCATAGTGATAGGCAGATGTTGCGAGGCCCAGTTCGAGCGCGGCGACATCGCGAATGGCATCGCGATTCATGGTCAGCTGGGTCGCGCGTGCGGACGGCACCACATGCACCCCTTCCGCTTCCATCTCTGCGAGGATCTCCGTCCGGATCGCTTCGATTTCCGGAACGACATAATCCGGCTGGTGTGTTGTGATCACTTCGCGCAAACGGTCTCCGTCGAGCATTGAGAAGGTTTCGGATGCGTCCGCAACCTGCATTGCCGGTGCATTTTCATAGGAATCGCAGGCAATGACAAAAGCGCCCAGGCGCTTGGCGGAAATCACAAATTCGCGGCCAAGTTCGCCGGAGCCAAGCAGAAGTATCTTGCATGGAAAAGTCATCCAGCGACCCTATCGGGCGAAAAGGGATTCGTCACCCCGAAGCTGGCGTGGATCCGGCTGCCCGGTGCTGGTCAGGCCCCCTCGCCCGCCATCATCTCGGCCATGCGCCGGTTGAGTTCCTCGGGACTCACATCCTCGATATGCGTCGACAATGTCCATTCGTGGCCAAAGGGATCCTTCACCCAGCCGGAACGATCCCCGAAAAACTGGTCCTCGACCGGACGGACCGCCGTCGCACCTGCGGCGACGGCCTGATCAAAAGCGGCATCGCTGTTCTCGACGTAGATCATCAGGCTGCAGGTGCCCCCGCCCCGCTTGTTGGGGCCCAGCTTGTCCATGTCGGGAAACTCGTCGGCCAGCATGATGTGGCTGTCACCTATGAGGAGGTCGGCATGGCCGATCTTGTCCCCCATCGGCATGCGCATCACTTCCTCCGCGCCAAATGCTGCCTTGTAAAAATCAATCGCCGCGGCCGCGTCATCCACTATGAGATAGGGTGTGACACTGTGATATCCGTCTTCTTTCCAATCCGCCATGTTCGGCCTCCTCAGTGATATTGTTGCAACAATGAGTAGCAAAAATCAGGTCGCAAGGCGACCGCGCCGGATTAACGTTTGATATATTATAACATATCTCTTATCTGGCACTGCATATTTCCAGTGTAAAAGGTAATCTTCCCATGCGTGTTTCAAGGCTTCTGACCAGTACGGCTCTTGTCCTCACCCCCCTCTCCCCTGCCCTCGCACAATCAGCGCAGGAAGAAGCTGGCGGCGATGATTTTCACAATCGTGAAGCGATTGTTGTCACCGCTCCCTATCTTGATCAGCTCGACATTCTGGCCGGCACTTCCGCGCTGTCCGGAGAAGATCTGGCCGAAGACCTGCGGGGCCAGATTGGCGACTCGCTGACCAAATTGCCGGGCGTCTCCTCAACCAGTTTCGCGCCAGGTTCGTCCCGCCCCGTATTGCGCGGATTTCAGGGCCCGCGCGTCCGGGTCCTGACCGATGGCATTGGGACACTGGACGCTTCAAACACCTCTGTTGACCATGCCGTGACCATTGATCCCCTGACTGCGCAGCGCGTCGAAGTGCTGCGCGGTCCGGCCGTGCTGCTCTTTGGCGGGGACGCCATCGGCGGCGCGGTCAATGTTATTGACAAGCGGATTCCACGCGATGTGCCGGAAGAGCCTGTCCATATCGATGCGCTTGGCGGTTTCGGCAGCGCTGCTGATGACTGGAGCATTGCCGGTTCCGTGGATGTCCCCCTGACCAGCAAGCTGGTATTGCATGTCGATGGCAGCTTCCGCGACACCGATGATGTCCGCATTCCCGGTTTTGCCGTTGCACCGGAATTGCGTGCAGAACTTCTGGAAGAAGCCGCCGAAGAAGAAGCGGAAGGTGAGCTGGAAGAAGCGGAAGAATTCCGGGAGGCCGCCAATCAGCGTGGCCGCGTGGAAAACACTGCAACCCGGACCTGGACTGCTGGAGCAGGACTGGCCTTCATTGACGAAGGCGGAAATCTGGGTTTCTCGGTCAGCTACTATGACAGCGACTATGGTGTACCCGGACGCCCGGGAGCCGGACATCATCACGGTGAGGAAGATGGTGATGATGACGGCGGCGAAGAAGAGGAAGAGGAAGGTCCGGTCACCATCGGAATGGAACAGTTCCGGGCGGATCTGCGCGGCGGTGTCAATTTTGACGGCTTTTTCGAATCGCTGAATCTTCGGGCCGGTTACTCAAATTATGAACATACCGAGTTTGAAGGCGATGAAATCGGAACTTTGTTCATGGTCGAAGGCATCGAGGCCCGCGCCGAACTGGTGCAGCGCGAACGCAACGGCTGGCGCGGCGTGATCGGCACGCAATTTCTGACCCGGGATTTCAATGCGATTGGGGCAGAAGCCTTCGTTCCGCAGAATGACATCGAGTCCTGGGCTCTGTTTACGGTCCAGGAAATTGATCTCGGTGACTATGAAGTGGAAGGCGCCCTGCGTTTTGAAACAACGGACATCACTGCAAACTCTGTCAATTTCGACCGCAGTTTTGACGCTTTTTCAGCGGCATTGGGCTTCGCCTATTCTCCGGGTGACGAAGCGCTTCGTATCGGCGCCAATCTCAGCCGGTCCGAACGCGCACCGGCGGCGGAAGAGCTGCTGTCCAATGGTCCGCATATTGCCACCCAGGCCTTTGAAATCGGCAATCCGAATTTCACGACCGAAAAAAGCTGGGGCGGCGAACTCTATGCGCGGTGGGACAGCGACAATGTCAATCTGGGCGTGACTCTCTACGCCAATCTTTTTGACGATTTCATTTTTGAAACAGAAACCGGAGCAGAAGAGGACGACTTGCCGGTCTTCCAGTTTTTCCAGCAGGATGCGACCTATTACGGGATCGAGGCGTCAGCTTCGGCGGTTGTCGCGAGATCCGGCGGATTTGACTTTGTTGTGGACGGCGTCGCAGACTATGTCCGCGCGAAAATCGACAATGGCGGCGGCCCCGTTCCGCGCATCCCGCCCTTGCGACTCCTGGGCGGACTTGAGGCACAGAGCGGCAATGTCGATATCCGGGCGGAAGTCGAATGGGTCGATGACCAGGATCGCGTGACCACTTTCGAAACCGCAACCGATGGCTTCACCATGGTCAACGCCTCGGCGGCATGGCGCCCGTTTGGCCGGGAAGGCGGCGTGACCTTGCTGGCTTCCGCCAATAATATCTTCGACGTCAATGCGCGTCGTCATGCCTCGTTCACGAAAGACTTTGTACCTCTTGCCGGACGTGATATTCGCGTAAGTGCAAAGTTCAGTTTCTGACCGAATTGACCAGATCGCTGGTTTTCGGTCTGCTGACGGAAAACCAGGAGTGACCTGCATGCGTAAATTTCTGGCTGCTATCAGCCTGACTTCAGCCTTTCTGCTCGGAGCCTGCAACACCGTGCAAGGCGTCGGCGAGGATATCCAGTCTGTCGGCCGGGCCGGTGAACGCGCGATCGACTGACGCTTCGCGTAGCAACCCGAGGGCGTTCCGTGCGTTGAAGCACGAAACGAACTGACAGAGACAAAAGATCGAGGAGACTATACATGCGCAAGCTATTTGCGTCGCTGCTGATTTCATCAACACTGGTCCTGGCCGGTTGCAACACCGTGCAAGGGGTCGGACAGGATATTGAATCTGTCGGCAAAGCCGGCGAAGAGGTCATCAACTAGAGCCCGGCAGGCTCAGTCCGCCTCTTTGGTTGCGGATTTCCGGCGATCTCCGAACCACATGATCGCCAGAGAAACTTCATAGAGCAGGATCAAGGGGATCCCCAGCATGAGCTGGGAGACCACGTCGGGCGGTGTCAAGATGGCGGCCAGCGCGAAGGCCGCAACGACCATGTATCGGCGCAAACCCTTTAGCTGCTGGCGCGTGACAAGGCCTGCCCGGTTAAGAAGCAACAGCAATACCGGCAGCTGGAAGCACACACCAAATGCCAGAATGAACTGCATGACCAGCGAGAGATAGTCTCCCATTGCCGGGAGAGCTTCCTGTGTCAGCCCGCCCACTTCCCCTTCAAACCCCAGGAAAAAGCGGAACGCCGTCGGCATCACGATATAATAGGCCAGCGCTGCACCAGCCGTAAAAAGCAATGGAGTGGCGATCAGGAAGGGCAGGAACGCCTTTTTCTCGCTGGCGTAGAGGCCTGGCGCCACGAACGCCCAGAGCTGATTGGAAATGATCGGAAAAGCGAGGAAAAAGGCGGCGAACATGGCGACCTTGATCTCGACGAAGAACGCTTCGTAGAGCTTGGTGTAAATCAGCGTGCCTTCACCAGCCGGAAAGGCATCGGTCAGCGGTACGACCAATATGCCGAAAATCTCGTCGGCGTAGAACAAGCTGAAAACGAATGCGATCACAAGCGCGACCACCGCCCATAACAGACGCTGGCGCAACTCGATGAGGTGCTCGATCAGCGGGGCCTTGCTGTCATCAATATCGGGAGCGGCCGGCTTGTTCATGATTTCGCTGCATCATCTGAATTCGGGTCACCGGAATTGGATGCTGCTGGTTCATCTTCTGGCGGTGCCGTCTCAACTACTGCGGAATCACCATGATCGGGTGCGTCCAGCGCTTCCATTTTGGGTTCCTCGTCGGAACCAGCGGGATGCTCGCGCATGATGCGGTCATTTTCCGCGGCCCACTTTTTTTCCATTTCCTGGAGTTCGGCTTCACGGACCATCGCATCGAGCCCGGTGCGGAAATTGTTCATCACGCCGCGTGCCTTGCCCATCCATTTGCCGGCGGTTGCCAGCGCACGCGGCAGTTCCTTCGGGCCGATAACGACCACTGCCACGATCGCGATGATCGCGATTTCGGAAAATGCCAGATCAAACATGGGCCTTTGCGGTCCTCTTCACCGGACCACCGGTTCAGCCAGCGGTCTTGTCTTGTGTCGGGCTCTTGTCAGCGGGCACTTCGGCGGGTTTGCTGTCCAGCTTGGCCGTTGGCGTGTCCTCTTCGTCATTAATCCCCTTTTTGAAGGATTTAATGCCCTTGCCAACGTCGCCCATCATTTCCGAAATCCGGCCGCGACCGAACAGGATCAGCACCAAGGCCGCCACGATTAAAATCTGCCAAATACTCGGTTGCATCACAAATCTCCTGATCTCTGCACCCTACTTAGGCGCTTTCGACCGCATTTTCCAGTGAATGCGTGGGATCATCCCCACTTTCTTCAGCAGGTGTATCAGACGATTCTGCGTCTGAGTCCACTTCACCCTCATCCGTATCTTCCGCGGATTCACCGGCTTCCATTTCCATTTTTTCCAGCGCGAGATCGACCGGATCAAGCAAACCGGCTGCTTTCAGATCATCAATCCCCGGCAGATCCTTGCGGCTCTGCAGGCCGAAATGGGTGAGAAACTCGGCTGTTGTTGCATAAATCAGCGGTCGCCCCGGCACTTCGCGTCGTCCGGCCGGTCGCACCCAGCCCGCTTCCATCAGGACATCCAGCGTACCCTTGGCCACCTGTACGCCGCGAATAGCTTCAATTTCGGCCCGGCTGACCGGCTCGTGATAGGCGATAATCGCGAGGGTTTCCATGCCCGCCCGGCTCAGCTTGCGAAGCTCAGCCCGCTCCCGTCGCAGCAAGTGGGACAGGTCCTGGGCCGTCTGAAAATGCCAGCGGTCACCCGTCCGGATCAGGCTAATGCCCCGCCCGGCATAGTCTTCCTGCAACTGTTCAAGCGTAGCGCGAATATCGATGTCCTCGCCAACATACAGTTTGATGTCGGCAATCGTCATCGGCGTTTCCGCTGCAAATAGTGTCGCTTCGACTGCCCGCAGATTTTCTCCAACCTCAGCGACCGCGCTGTTGCTGTCGTCGATGATCAGGCTCCGGTCTTCATCCATTGCATTTTCCACATCATTGTCCATTTTCATTCGCCTTCAGTCTCAACGGCGCAAAATTCTCTTCCTGGTCAATCAGCAATTTGCCTTGCCGGGCCAGTTCCAAAGCAGCCACAAAGCTGGAAGCCAGAGCAGATTTTCGCAGTTGTGGCGGGGCGCCGGGCGGGAGAAAATCCCTGATATCGGTCCATTCAATCGCTTCTCCGAGCATCAGTGAAACCCGTGCCAGTGCGTCCTCAAGCGTCATCACCATGCGCTGTTTGACAATGTGCACCGCCGGCTCACCGCGCAGCTTGACCCGGCTGTAGGCGGACAACAGGTCATAATATTCTGCTTGCCAGTGCCGGTTTTTCACCACACGCAAACCTTCGGGCGCGCCGCGGAGAAAGACATCGCGACCCGTCCGGTCCCGGGCAAGCAGGCGGGATCCCGCCTCGCGCATGGCATTCAGGCGCTCCAGTCGCATTTGCAGGCGGAGCGCGAGTTCTTCCGGTGACGGATCGACTTCCGGATCCTTGGGCAGCAGAAGACCCGACTTCAGGTAGGTCAGCCAGGCCGCCATCACCAGATAGTCCGCCGCGAGTTCGAGTTTCAGCGACTGGGCATCAGCGATATATTTGAGATATTGCTGGACCAGTTCGAGGATCGAAATCTCGCGCAGATCCACTTTCTGGTTGCGGGCGAGAGCCAGCAACAAATCGAGCGGCCCTTCCCAGCCATCGATATTGAGAGTCAAACTGTCCTCTGCATCTCCGGTGGGGGGAGCAAAGAAAAAGCTTTCCGGTTCTGTCGTTTCCGTGGTCATGCCGCCGCCATCAATGCATCGCGGCGGGACAACAGTTCTGCCAGTTCCGCCTCGTGTCCTTCGCTTTCGAGTGACGCCATGGCGTCATCCAGCCTGCGGCGCGCTTGCAGTCCGATTTCACCCAGAATATCGGCAATGGCGACCATTTCATCCATCCGGCCCCAGCAGTTCAGCGCAATGTCGCAACCCGCGGCCACAACATCTCTCGCCCGGGTGGGCACGTCGCCTTTCAGTGCTTTCATGTCGAGATCATCGGAAAACAGCAACCCGTCAAAGCCGATCTCCCCGCGGATGATGTCGGTGATCACGGTCGGGGACAGACTGGCGCAATGCTCTGCATCCCAGGCATCGTAAACAATATGCGCCGTCATCCCCATGACCGCACCGGACAATGCACGGAACGGGGCAATGTCGAGTTCCAGTTCTTCCTGCGAGGCCGAAACTCTCGGCAATTCGAGGTGACTGTCGACAACAGCCCGGCCGTGACCCGGCATGTGCTTGATCACACTGACAACGCCGCCGCGTTGCTGGCCGTCAATTACCGCCCGGCCCAAAGCAGCGACCTGACCTGGATCCGATCCCATCGCCCGGTCGCCAATCGCTTCCACAGTTTCCGGCTGGCGGACATCCAGCAAAGGCAGGCAATTGACCGTAATCCCGACTTCCCGAAGGCTTTCCGCGATCGCCTGGGCATTGAGCCGGGCGGCCTCGATAGCGGTTGCTGGCGCTTTTTCGTAAAGCTCCCCAAACCGGCCGCCGGCCGGGAATCTCGGCCATACCGGCTCGGTCATCCGGGCCACGCGGCCGCCTTCCTGATCAATCAGGATCGCCAAATCATCCCGACCATGAAGGTCCCGAAGCTCGTCGGTCAGGGCGCGCAGCTGGTCCTTGTTTTCGACATTCCGGCCAAAAACGATATATCCCGCCGGATCGCTGTCCCGGAAAAACGCCTTTTCATCATCGGTCAAACGCAAGCCCGACATACCGAATATGACGGGTTTCATGCGCGTACCATGGCCGGATCACACCGAGAAACTGGGTAAAACATAACTGGGCTACAATGGGCAAAACCTCGCTGCCGGTAAAGGGGAAAGCGCCGTTATCCACAGCGAATCCCCCACTGTTCCGTTATCGGACGACCAGACAGCTTTCACCAGCGGCTTTCAGATTGTTGCAAATCTGCTGTGCCCGCTCCGCGCTGGGGGCCACGGCATTGAGCCGGTAAATTGTGCTGCCCTCTACTGAACCGCGCACGATCTTCTTGGGCAGGCCTCCAACATCGGCAAAGCGCCGCGCAAATCCGGACCAGCTGCTATCCGCCATCGCGGCTGTGCTGAACGCACCCAGCTGAATCATGGCGCTGCCTGGCGCATTTGGCGCTTCAGGTTTCTTGACCGGTGCCTCGACAGGAGCCGCCGTACCCAGTTTTGCCGGAGTTTCCTTGCCTTCGCTCGCAGCGAAGCTGGCATCGCCTTCGCCCTCAAACTGGCGGGCCTGCGGATCATCAGGACGGACCTTATAGTCGCCTTCCTGCGCCGCAATCAGCTCGCCATCGCCACTGAGCCCATCGCCATCCCTGTTTTGCAGCCAGTAGATGCCGCCTACAATCCCGCCGATGAGAAGCAGCCCGCACAGCACGAAAATCGCGACCCGAACGGGGGAATATTCCCCCTCATCCTCATAGTCGTCAGCTGATTCCAGCCATGGCAAGCGATCTTCGTCATCAAGATCCAGGCTTTGATGATTTTCCTGCGACATTCAAAAACTCCCGTAACCCCACACTATCAGGTGTTTGCTGGCCTTGCGGTTCCGGTTTCATGTCCCGGGCCTACATCTTGTCGGCAGCATCCACACCCATTAGCGCCAAACCGTTACGAATTGTTTGCCCGATATTTTTCACCAAGAAAAGCCTGGCAGACGTGGTTTCCTGGTCGTTAACCATCAGGATCCGCCTCTCAGGCCGATCATTGCCCAGATTATAATAGGCGTGAAATGCCGCTGCGAGGTCATTCAGATAGAATGCGACTCGGTGCGGTTCGCGACTCGAGGCCGCCGATTCGACAATTCTGGGGAATTGCGCAGCCTGCTTGATCAGATCCAGATCCTCGTCCTGCAGCTTTGTCAGATGCGCGTTCGACGGATGCAACCCTTCTTCTGCCGCCTTGCGCAGCGTCGACTGGATACGGGCATGTGCATATTGCACGTAGAAAACCGGATTATCACGCGACGCTTCGGTCACTTTCGCGAAGTCAAAATCCATCTGGGCATCGGCCTTGCGGGTCAGCATGGTGAAGCGCACTGCGTCTTTCCCCACTTCTTCCACCATATCGGCTATCGTCACGAAGTTACCGGAACGCTTGGACATTTTCTCTGGCTTGCCATCGCGCAACAGGTGTACCATCTGGACCAGCTTAACATCAAATCTGGTCTTGCCCTCAGTCAGCGCCTGGACAGCCGCCTTGATCCGCTTGACGGTTCCGGAATGGTCGGCACCCCAGATGTCTATCAGCTCATCCGCCGTTTGCGCCTTCTGAAAATGATAGGCCAGATCGCCACCGAAATAGGTCCAGCGTCCGTCAGATTTTTTGATCGGGCGGTCCTGGTCATCACCAAATTGCGTCGAACGGAACAGCGGCAGTTCCACAGGTTCCCAATCGTCAACAGTCTTGCCTTTGGGTTTTTCCAGCACGCCGTCATACACCAGATCCCGGGACCGCAATTCCGCTTCGGCGGCATCTGCCTTGCCGGCTGCATGCAGCTCCGCTTCCGAAGAGAAGATATCATGCCGGATTCCGAGCAGCGCCAGATCAGCGCGGATCATGTCCATCATGCCTTCGACGGCGGCCTTGCGGAAAGTCAGCAACCATTCGCTTTCAGGCGCTTTCCGATACTGGTCGCCAAAACGCCCGGCCAGTGCCTCTCCAACCGGTTTGAGATATTCCCCGGGATAAAGACCCTCCGGAATCTGTCCGATATCTTCGCCCAGTGCCTCCAGATACCGAAGATGGGCAGACCGCGCGAGCGTATCGACCTGAGATCCGGCATCATTGACATAATATTCACGGATAACCTTGTGCCCCATGGCTTCCAGCAGGTCAGCAAGGGCATCGCCGACAACAGCACCGCGACAATGGCCCATATGCATCGGGCCGGTGGGATTGGCTGACACATATTCGACATTGACGGTGACACCCTGGCCGATTTCAGACTGGCCATATTTGTCACCGAGCTCGGCAATTTTCTGCAATTCGCTGACCAGAACAGACGGACTGACCCGCAGATTGATGAAGCCTGGGCCTGCGATTTCGGCAGAGTGCACGTCGTCCAGCGCGGTCAGCTTGCCCGTGATGCCCTCTGCAAGCTCGCGCGGCTTTTTGCCTGCGGCTTTGGACAGCACCATTGCCGCATTGGTGGCAAGGTCACCATGCGCCGGATCGCGCGGCGGCTCCACGGTCACATTGGACCGGTCAATATCGGCTGGAAGCGCTCCGTCAGCAACCAAAGCGTCCAAAGCATCGTTCACATGTTTCTGAAATTTATGGAAAAGCATGGTTTCACTCAATTTGTCAAAGGGCCTGTCAGCCCGATCAAATCAAGCTGAATCACATTTCATGAAAACGGGATCTCATCGGGTCACATTATATTGCAATTGGGCTTCGGTCAGCTGAAATCCGATCAGCATCTCGAATGTCGAACGAGCGACCGCTGCCCGGACCGACGGATCTGCAAGAGGGTCCAGCGCCGCATCCGGGTCTCCGGGTTTGCGACGCCGCGTGATCCTTTCGATCACTTCTTCAGGCAAACGCGCTGCCGCAGCGTCAACATAGGATCCGGCTTTTGCCGTGGTGCTCGCCCGGTACTGGCCGTCTGCAAATTGCAGGGTCACCGTGTTGAGGCGTTTGGCAACAACGGCGGTGCCGCCCTGAACCACGGTTGAGAAATAGGGTATCGTTACAGTCCGGGCACCGCCTGGCCGCATGCGTGAAGCCTGAACTTCAAAAGTCGCTTCGCTGTAAATTCTGGCGCCTTCACTGTTGCAGGTCGAACGCACGTTGGTAATGTTGGCAACCACATCAATGGCGCTGGCATCGGTGCTTCCCACAGGATCAAACACTGTAACATCGCCAAGATGATTGGGGACCGCAACTGCCGGACAGCCAGACCGGACAACCGAGACACCCACGCCGGAGCTGATATCGATTTCACCATCCGAGGAGCAGCCAGCGAGAGTAAGAGCCGCAAGTCCTGCGACAAATAAAGGCTGGCCAATGCCGTTTCGTTTCATGCTCGATCCTTGCAATTCTTCCCACACGACACCCATATGAGACAGGGTGCCGGTTTCGGGTTCCGCAACCCTTATCCGGGCCTTTAATATGGTGCAACCGTCCAGAAGATGAACAGATGGGCTTTTCGACAACCACGTTTTTCCCTAAGGCTTGAAGCATGACAGATTCAAATCCCAAAAAGCGGCAGATTAGCTTGCTTGTGGCAGCCCCCAGGGGCTTTTGTGCGGGCGTCGACAGAGCCATAAAAATCGTCGAACTCGCGATCGAAAAATATGGCGCGCCGGTCTATGTCCGCCACGAAATCGTTCATAATCGCTACGTCGTCGATCAGCTTCGGGAAAAAGGTGCCATTTTTGTCGAGGAACTTGATCAAGTTCCAGACGGTGTTCCGGTCGTTTTTTCCGCCCATGGCGTGCCCAAGGCCGTTCCGCACAAGGCCGAAGAGCGCGGCCTGGAATATCTGGACGCTACCTGCCCGCTGGTGTCAAAAGTTCACCGTCAGGCTGAGCGACAGGTGGAAGCCGGCCGACATATTATATTTGTCGGCCATGCTAACCATCCGGAAGTGATCGGAACATTCGGTCAGGTCGAGGAAGGGCGCATGACACTGGTGGAAACCCTTGATGATGTCGAGGCGCTCGATCCCGCCGACCCCGACCAGCTGGCATTTCTCACCCAGACAACCCTGTCCGTCGATGATACCCGTGCAATCGTCGAGGGCTTGCAGGAACGTTTTCCGGGCATCGTGGGCCCGAAGGGAGAGGATATCTGCTATGCCACGTCCAACCGGCAGGAAGCGGTCAAACAGATCGCGAGCGCCAGCGAGCTGGTTTTGGTTATCGGAGCACCCAACAGTTCCAACAGCCTGAGACTTGTCGAAGTTGCCGAGCGCGAAGGGGCAACTTCCTATCTGATCCAGCGTGCCGATGAAATCGACACGAGCTGGTTTGACGGCGTCAACACCCTCGGGCTCACCGCCGGAGCCTCTGCACCGGAAGTACTCGTTCTTGAAGTGAAGGATTATCTGAAGCAGTTTTTCGATATCACGGAAGAAAAAGTCCGCACAGCTGACGAGAGGATGGTGTTCAAACTCCCGCGTGGCCTGGAAGCAGCCTGATGGCAGTCTATACGCGGGTTGACGCGGAAGACATTGAACAGTTTCTGACCCGATATGACGCCGGCTCTCTGGTGTCGGCCAAGGGCATTGCCGAGGGTGTTGAGAACAGCAACTATCTGCTGGAAACCACAACAGACAGATTCATTCTGACTTTGTACGAAAAGCGGGTGAACCCGGATGACTTGCCCTTCTTTCTCGGGCTTCTGGATGATCTTGTTGTTGCCGGACTGCCGGTTCCGCCCGCCATCCGTGATCGCGAGGGACGACAGATTCAACAACTCGCCGGAAAAACCGCCTGTCTGATCCAGTTCCTGCCGGGCGTGTCGATCAGCCATCCGACACCGGCCCAAGCGGCAGCAACCGGGAAAGCTCTCGCGAGAATGCACCTGTCGACGGCCGACTATGAGCCCACCCGCCAAAATGACATGGGGCGTCCGGACTGGCACAAGCTGGCCAGGGATTGCGGTCCTGAAGGACTGAATGCGATTCATGCGGGTCTCGCAGCACTTGTCGACTCTGAACTAGAGTTTCTTGATGAGCACTGGCCTCAAAACCTTGCGATATCGGCAATTCATGCCGACCTGTTTCCCGACAATGTCCTGATGCTGGGAGACGAAGTTACCGGGCTGATCGATTTCTATTTCAGCTGCACCGATTTCACCGCCTATGATATCGCTGTTACCCACGCGGCCTGGTGTTTTTCCGATGACGGTCTGACATTCGACTCCCGGATTTCTGACGCATTACTCGCTGGCTATGAAGCCATCCGGGTGATCCCGGAGAAAGAGCGGGAAGCCTTGCCGGTGCTTGCACGCGGAGCGGCATTGCGGTTCCTGCTTACCCGCGCCTACGACTGGATCAACACCCCACCGGAAGCGATGGTTACCCGCAAGGACCCGATGGCCTTTCTGAACCGGTTGTCCTTTTACCAGCAACATCCGGATGTCTTCTCCGCATGACCGAAGCCCAATTTGTCGAAATCGCGACCGATGGCGCATGCAAGGGCAACCCCGGACCGGGCGGCTGGGGCGCACTTATCAGATATGGTGAGCATGAAAAGGAAATTTCCGGCGGCGAGCCGGAAACGACCAACAACCGGATGGAATTGCGAGCGGCGATCGAGGCGCTAAACGCGCTGAAGCGCCCGTGCCGCGTTCGGCTCTCCATCGACAGCACCTACGTGAAAGATGGCATCACCAAGTGGATCCACGGGTGGCAGAAAAACGGGTGGCGGACTGCTGCGAAGAAGCCTGTAAAAAATGCAGATCTCTGGCAAGATTTGCAGGAGGCCGTCGCACGGCATCAGATTGAATGGGTCTGGGTCAAAGGCCATGCGGGTGACGCCGACAATGAACGCGCCGACCAGCTGGCAAGTGACGCCGCCCTCGATCAGATCCGGGGCGGCGCCTGAAAGGTTTCAGCGTGATCGCTGACCTTAGCTGTTGTCTTCAATCTCGGCGTTGGGGCCATTTTTCAAAATGGACTTGATCGCATTTTTGGCGCTGGCCTTGCTCGCATAGCCTTCGGTCGAAAACATGATTTCGCTGTTATGCTTGAAGCGAACCCGGAATTCGCCCTTCTTGTCTTTATAGATTTCAAACTTGTGCGCCATGAAATATGTCTCCTTCTAGGGTCGCCGGTTTTGCCGGCAAATTTTTATTGCCTGTTCGCCAGACTGACGCAACGGGTAATTTGTAAAACCTCGATCTGCTAAGCAAATCTGGCAGGATCGTAGAGCGCCCGAGGGATATCGGCATCGTCTTCGGCTACAGGCTCATCCAGCAGCAATGCCCTGGCCAGCCTGGCGGCGGCGGGGGCGGTCTGGATGCCGAAACCGCCCTGTCCGGCGAACCAGAAAAAGTCCGGCCGCTCGGGGTCGAAGCCGTAAACAGGCAACCGGTCCGGGGCAAAACTCCTCAGGCCTGCCCATTTGCGGGTCACCTGTTTTATCTCGGCATCAACCGCAGACTGGAACCGGTCGATGGCCAACGCAACGTCCAGTTCTTCCGGTGCCACATCACCAGGCCGGTCAGGGATTTCGTCATGCGGGCTCAGCCAGTATGAACCTCCCGTTTCCGGCTTGAAGTAAAAACTGCCGTCGAGCGCCACGACCAGAGGATCATCGGCCCGCGATGGGGGATCCGTACGCAGCTGGACCATAGTGCGGCGCATGGGCTGGATTCCCAGCGGCTGAACTTGAGCCATTTCGGCAATGCCGTCAGCCCAGGCCCCTGCCGCATTGACAATTGTCGGTGCAGAGACCGTGCTTCCCCGGAAGGCAACCTTCCAGCCATCAGAGTTATGAGCAATCGCATGGACCCTGGCCCTGCATTCCACGACCACGCCTTTGCGCCGCGCATCTCGCAAATAGGCTCCGTGTAACCCGGCCACATCAATGTCACAGCAATCCGGTTCGAATATCGCATGCCCCCAGTCGTCACCGATGTGCGGAGCCCGCTTGCGAATTTCATCCTGATCCCAGCGCACCATTGCTACACCGCTGTCCGCAAATTCGGCGAGGAATCCCTCAACAAGCCCCTCTTGTCCCGTTCGAGCGATATTGATGGCCCCACGATTTGTCAGAAATCCGGAATCGGAAAAATCAGCGGGCGGCGTTTTGAGAAAATCAAATGATGCGGTGGTCAAGGGCTGTACCTGCGGTCCACCGTAGCTTTCCGTCCAGAACGCGGCCGAGCGACCGGTCGAATGATATCCCGGGTGATCCTCGGCTTCCAGAACCAGAACGGACCGCTCGCCGCCAATTTCCGAAGCGATGCTGGCACCGGCGATACCTGCGCCGATGATGATGACGTCAAAGTCGGTCATGCAACGGGTGCCACCCGGTCAAGAAAGTGGAAGCTCGCCTCTAGCGCCACATTGCGAACCGCATCGCTCTCCCGATAGATTTCATGCGCACATTCTTCACCAAAAAGCTGGAGCTCCGCCGTGGGTATGAGATGTACGGCGCGCATGATCGTCGCGTGATCGACCAGCCTGTCGACTTCGGTTGCGAGGAACAGAATGGGGATATCCACCTGTTCCAGTTTCTTCCGTTCCCGCAAGTGATGGGCAGAACTGTAGGCACGTTCAACCCAGCGCCAGCTTGCCGGACCGAGCCGCAGTTCCGGTCGCTGCGCAAACCAGAAAAACTCGTCGGCATATCGCGCGGCATCGTGGGTCAGCAGGCCTTGCCGCAAAACTTCCGGTTCCAGGGGCTTTTCGCTGACTTTCCATGCGCGTCTTCTGGCTCTGCCAAAGGTACACATGATTTTGGCAATGAGCTGCGCCGTCCATTCCGGCATGCCTCCGCCGACCGGCGCCAGCATCGGCGCGCTAAGGATCACCGCATCAGGATGGATACGCTGTTCCGCCAGCGCCCGCATAACGAGATGGCCGCCCATGCTGTGCCCAATTACGATATGCGGACCGGGCCGGTCCTGACGCCAGCTGGCAAACAGGGCCGACAGGTCATCAACCCAGATGGCAAAATCCTCGATATGCCCGACATGCGGGTGCGGTCCGCACCGCCCGGAACCACCCTGCCCCCGCCAGTCCACCGAACTGATGTTCCAGCCCTGACGATGGAAATCATGGAAAGTCTCGAGATATTTCTCGTAGAAGTCCGCCCGCCCGGTCATGAACAATACCGATCCGCGACACTGCGGTTCCGGCTGCTGCCATTCCAGTTGTCGCATTGGCCAGCCGTCTGACGCGGTCCAGGTCAACTCGTCAGCAGTATCGGGAATGGCGCGTCGATCGAACGCCGGAGCCTCGCTGTTGCTCAAAAACGCGCTCCACAGATCATGGTTACTATTTGGTAAGTCATTTTTCCTAGAACGCGTCCCATGAATGGCGAACATTTCATCTACTTGCTCTGGGTCGGATTGGCAATTGCGCTGATTACCGCAGCGATCACTGACATAAAGAGTCGGACCATTTCCAACCGATTGAACATCATGATCGCACTTGGTGCGCCGGTTTTCTGGATCGCAAGCGGAATGCAATTGTGGCCAGACATGCTGATACAAATTGGTATCGCTGCCATCATATTTACCATATTTACCGGATTCTTCGCGCTTGGTGCGATGGGAGGCGGAGACGTCAAACTGCTGGGAGCCATTGCCCTCTGGCTGCATTGGATCCCTCTCGTACAGATGTTGATCGTGATGTCGATCGCCGGCGGAGTCCTCACCGCGTTAATGATGATCCGCAACAGAATCAACAAAACCCCTGGTCCAATAAAGGTGCCGTACGGAGTCGCAATATCATTTGCGGGTCTGTTCGTGATCTGGGGGGATCAAGCGACAAAACTATACGAACGATATTTTAACCATTTTACTTGAAAGAGAAATCTACCGCCATCTGGTCGTTTTTCGAATGATCGAAACAGGTGGGGCATTCAGGAGGCGTGAGACGTCATGGACAAGAAGAAACTAGTATTACTTATCGGTGCGCTGGTTGTGGCTGCGGTCACGGCCTTGCTCGCCCGGAACATGTTTGCCGGTGCATCAGCCCCTCAGGCAGAAGCCCAGAAGGTAGAGATTGCCGGTGAAGAGGTACTTGTTGCGACACGGGCTCTCCCGGTCGGCACCATCATCACACCGGAAAGTTTCCGCTTCCAGCCCTGGCCGGAAGAACTGGTTGAAGAGGCCTATTATCAGAAGGAAGGCACAGACGTGAATGCATTGAACGGTACTGTCGTTCGCAATGCCATCACTGCCGGCCAGCCTCTGACACGCGGAGCAATTGTCAGCCCGGGCGACCGCGGCTTCCTTGCAGCGGCTCTTGGGCCAGGCATGCGTGCCGTCACCATTCCGGTTTCCGGTCTGACCGGTGTCGCCGGCTTCGTGTTTCCCGGAGATCGTATTGACCTGATGCTGACTCAGACTGTTAAGGGACAAGGTCCGGAAATGAAGGTTTCCGAAACGGTCATCCGAAACGTTCGTGTTCTTGCCACCGATAACCGGGTCACTTCCAGAACCAATGAAGCTGGGCAAACTGTAGCAACAAAAACCAAGCTGGTTACGCTGGAAGCCACACCGAAAATTGCCGAGAAAATTGCTGTCGCGCAGACTCTGGGGACGCTGAGCGTTTCTCTCCGGTCGCTGGCGGACAGCCATGCGGAACTTGAGCAGGCCATTGCTTCCGGTGAGGTCAAGCTGCCTGAAACAGATGACCCGAACGAAGAAGCCGCGCTGATCAAGTCGCTGGCCGCTCGTCCTACCGCGAAGAAATCAACCTATTCTACCGGCGGTGAGGTCTCTCGCTTTGAATCACGCACTCCTCCGCAGTTGCCGGAGGCTCAGAAACCAAAAGGACCTGTCGTCCGGGTGTCACGCGGTAACGCGGTCACTGAAGTTGAGTTCGGAGGCAAATAATGACCATCCATTATAACACACAAGGCCGTCCTGCCAAAAAGGCCATTGGTGCTGCAATTGCTGCAGCCCTGGCCATGGCCCTCGCTGCCAACAGCGCGGTTCCGGTGCAGGCACAGTCCGCAAAGATCACTGAGCCAAACTCCCGGATTTCTCTGGCCGTCAGCCGCGGCAAGCTGGTCACTCTTCCAGCTGCAGTTGAGGATGTCTTCATTGCCGAGAATGGAATTGCCGATGTTCAGGTACGCTCGCCGCGTCAGTTGTACATCTTCGGCAAAAGGAGCGGGGAAACCAGCTTTTATGCCACAAACGCCGCTGGCCGGGTTGTGTATTCTGCTGAAATCGCAGTGATCGGTGCGGAAATCTCTTCCATCGACCAGATGCTCTCGCTTGCCATGCCAAGCGCTGACATTGCCGTTAGCACAACCAATAATTTTGTCCTGCTGACCGGTACAATTGCCGATCCGGATGACGCGGAAGAAGCAGAAAACCTCGTTCAGGCCTATGTGGGTGATGACACACGCGTGGTCAGCCGACTGAAAACCGCGACCCCGATGCAGGTCAACCTCAAGGTCCGTTTTGCCGAAGTCAGCCGGACGCTGGCCAAGGAAATCAACGGCAACGTTCTGACCCGCGACAATACCGGCGGTTTTCTGTTCGGTCTGTCTCGCGGCCGCAACTTTGGCACGATAACGGACTTCGACACCAGCGCTTTTCCGAATCTGGATGCATCGAGTCTTTTCGGATTACCCACCGGATCCATTTCGCTGCCGTTCAACCCGAACACGGGACAATTTGTAACGCCGGGCGGAACGCAGTTCAATTTTAATCAGTCTTCGGGCTTGAACACCATTCAGGCTGCCGGACGTCTTTTTGGGCTTGATATCTCCACAGCCCTCGACATCTCCGAACGCGTTGGACTGGTTACGACCCTTGCGTCGCCAAATCTGACAACGATATCCGGGGAAACCGCAACATTCCTGGCTGGTGGACGTTTCCCGATCCCGCAATCTTCGGGTTTTGGCGAAGTTAGCGTCACATATCAGGATTTCGGTGTCAGCCTTTCCTATACACCAACCGTATTGTCCAATGGCCGGATCTCGATCCGTGTAGCTCCGAAGGTTTCGGAACTGTCTTCGGCTGGTGCGGTCCGGATCAACGGTTTTGAAATTCCCGCAATTTCCACCCGGGAAGCGGAAACCACCGTCGAACTGGGATCAGGCGAAAGCTTCATGATCGCAGGTCTGATGCAGAACAGCTACAGCTCGACTGTCGACAAGACCCCTGGTCTCGCGGACGTTCCGGTGATTGGCAACCTGTTCAAATCCGACGGTTATCGGAAAAATGAAACCGAACTCATGATCGTGGTCACACCATATCTGGTGAAACCGGTCAGCGAGAATCAGATTGTCTTGCCGACAGACGGGTTCAAGCAGGCCAACGACTTTGAGCGGGTGTTCATGAACCGTCATACCTCGACGGGCACCGGAGACCGGCCGAAGCCGACCGTTGCTCCTCCCGTCGAAAGCGGACCGGCCATCAGCAGTCTTGAAGCACCTGCAAAAACCAAAACCGCCAAAAAGAACGGCAAATCCGGGGGCGCAGCTCCAGGATTCAGCTTCGATAACTAAGTCCGACCAGGAGAAGATATCATGCGTTTTGTTTCCATCGCCCTAGTCACCGCCGTCGGACTTTCTGTGTCGGCTTGTGGCAGCACAACCGCCAATCGCTCGGTTGACAGCGTTCACCAACCGGTTGTTGAACGATCCCATTTCGTGCTGGACATGAACATGGACGGAGCGGGCTCCATCCCGGCGTCCGAAAGGGCTCGGCTGGCTGGCTGGTTTGACGCTCTCGAACTCGGATATGGTGATCGCGTATCTATTGACGATCCCAGTTTTGGCGCCAGCGCCAGTGCCAGGGCCACCGTAGAAGCTCTGGCTGCAGAATATGGTCTGCTGATCAATGATCTCGCACCGGTAACCGAAGGCAATGTGCCGGCCGGAACCGTCCGGGTTGTTGTTTCGCGATCCACGGCAAGCGTGCCGGGATGTCCCGACTGGAGCCATCGCAGTCATACCGATTTTCAGGGCAGAACAAGTGCCAATTACGGCTGCGGTATCAACAGCACAATGGCTGCCATGATCGCGGATCCGGAAGATCTGGTCCGCGGCAATGCGGCTGATGGCGTCAATCAGACCCAGGCTTCCAAAGCCATCCGGGCCTATCGCGAACGTAAAGTGGGAGACCAATAATGAACGCTCCTTGGAAACCAGGATCAATTAACGGCCGGGACCTGTTCTCCGCCTATGTATGCGACGACGATACACTGGATATTCTCCGGCCCGTTGTCGAAGAAATGGGCTGGCCCGTGGACAAATGTCACAAGGGCGGACTTCGCAATGCCGTGCAATCGCTGTCGGTCGCTGCAAGTCCGAACATCCTGCTGGTCGATCTGTCGGAATCAGGTGACCCGCTGAGCGATATCAACTCGCTGGCTGAAGTATGCGAACCCGGAACTGTTGTTGTTGCCATGGGCCAGGTCAATGACGTTCGGTTGTACCGCGATCTTATCGTCAGCGGCCTGCAGGACTATTTGCTCAAGCCATTCAGTCCCGAACAGCTGCGTGATGTTCTGAGCCAGGCAAATGCCGTGCTCAACGCACCAAAAACGGATGAGGTAGCAAGCGAGAAGCCCCATGTTTCCACGGCGGTCATTGGAACCCGTGGCGGCGTAGGTGCCTCTACGATTGCGACCTCTCTCGCATGGTTGCTGAGCCAGGATCGCGAACGTCTCACGGCACTTCTTGACCTCGACGTCCATTTCGGAACCGGTGCGCTTGCGCTGGACCTCGAACCGGGCCGGGGACTGACCGATGCTATTGACAACCCAAGCCGGATTGACGGGCTGTTCATCGAACGGGCCATGATCAAGGCAAATGAGAAACTGTCTCTGCTTTCCGCCGAGGCACCGATTAATTCGCCAATGATGACTGACGGCACGGCATTTTTCCAGCTGCAGGAAGAATTTCGGGCAGCTTTTGAATGCACCGTCATCGATCTCCCGCGGGAAATGCTGATCAGTTATCCGCACCTTCTGGGTGATGTGAATGCCACCGTCATCGTGACGGAGCTGACGCTTGCTTCCGCACGAGACGCTATCCGTCTCCTGTCCTGGCTGAAATCACACGCTGCACAAAGCAAGGTGATCGTGGTTGCCAACAAGGTGCAGTCGGGTGGCCTCGAAATTTCCAGACAGGATTTCGAAGCATCGATCGAACGCAAGATTGACATTGTCATTCCTGCAGATCCGAAGACTGCCGCACAGGCGGCCAAGCTCGGGCAGGCCTTTGTCGAAGCTGGCAAGTCCAGCAAGGCTTCCGCGAAAATCGTGGAACTGGCTGATCAGGTGCTTGGAGCCGTTGACGGCAATGAAGACGAGACAGGCGGACAGGCAAAAGCGTCGCTGATGGACAAACTGAACATCAAGTCGCTCCTGCCTTCCAAGAAAAAAGCGGTGGAACAGGACGCTGAATAAGCGGCCTGTACCATCATTTTTTTGAAATTGGGGATCTAAGCAATGGACATAATGCAGGTAGCGATTATCGGAGCAGGAACCCTGGCGTGCCTGCTGCTGCTCATCTTTGCATTTGCCGGTCCGTCGCAGGCCAAGGCGCAGGCAAAGAGGCTCGATCAGGTCAAGTTCCGCCACTCCGACAGCGCCAACGTCAAGGTTGAAGCGCAAATGAAAAAGGCGCTGAGTGCGCGTCGCAAGCAACGGCGTCCGGTTGGCGACAACATGACCCGTATGGAAGCGCTGGCCATCCGGCTCGAAAAGACTGGCAATGACTGGCAAATCTCGCACTTTGTATATGTGTGTCTGGGTCTGTTTCTGCTCACCGCAGCAGGATTGTTCGTCAACGGTGCACCCCTTTTGCTGTGCCTGTTTGTCGGACTGGCAGTTGGCATCGGGCTGCCACATCTGGTGGTCGGATTTCTGATCAGCCGGCGAGTCAACCGGTTTACTGCCAATTTTCCCGACGCCATTGAGCTGCTGGTGCGTGGTTTGCGGTCCGGTTTGCCGGTCACCGAGACCATCGGCGTTGTTGCGAAAGAAATCGAGGGGCCGGTCGGAGAAGAATTCCAGAAGGTGGTTGACCGGATCAAGATCGGTAACACCATGGAGGATGCACTCCAGGAAAGTGCCAAGCGCCTCGACACGCCGGAATTCAAGTTTTTCTGCATCACCATCGCGATCCAGCGCGAGACCGGTGGTAACCTGGCAGAGACCCTGTCCAATCTGGCCGATGTTCTGCGCAAGCGCGGACAAATGAAGCTGAAAATCAAGGCCATGTCTTCGGAATCGAAGGCTTCAGCCTATATCGTGGGTTCCTTGCCATTCATCGTTTTCGGCCTCGTCTGGTCGGTTAATCCCAACTACATCGCCGGCTTTTTCTATGAAGAACGGTTGATCATCGCGGGACTTGGCGGACTCACCTGGATGAGCATCGGTGTGTTCATCATGGCCAAAATGGTCAATTTCGAAATCTAGGCGGGGAGCAGGGAATATGACAAATTTAGCTATTGCTGCTGCCGCTACGACGGGTGGACCAACGTTGCTGGGCATTGATGTGCTCTGGGTGGCAACCATTTTGGCCGCCGTCGCAACGATGGCCGTCTGCTTTGCAATCTATGCCGCCGTCACGGTCCGCGATCCCATGGCCAAACGGGTCAAATCCCTGAACGAACGCCGCGAGCAGCTCAAGGCCGGAATCACGGCCTCGACTACCAAGAAGCGTGCGAAGATCGTCCGTCAGAATGACACCACCGACAGGATGCGCGGCATATTGCAGTCGATGAAAGTCCTGCAGGATGACCAGCTGTCCGAAGCCCAGCAAAAGCTGGCTCAGGCGGGAATTCGCTCCAAAGATCTGGCCTATGCAGTCATTTTCAGCCGGCTCGTTCTTCCGATCGTGCTCGGCGGGGGTGCGGCCCTGGCCATATATGGCCTTGGTTATCTTCCGGACTATTCGCCGATTCAAAAATTCGGTGTTTTCGCCGGTGCCACCATTGCCGGTTACAAGGGCGCAGACGTCTATGTCGGTAATCTCATTGCCAAGCGAACCGATCTCATTCGCAAAGGTCTGCCGGACGCCATTGACCTTCTGGTCATTTGTGCGGAAGCCGGTCTGACGGTTGACTCGGCATTTGCGCGGGTTTCGAAAGAACTCGGTGATGCCTATCCTGAACTGGCGGACGAATTCTCGCTGACATCCATCGAACTGGGTTTTCTTACCGAACGTCGCCAGGCGTTTGAGAACCTCGCCTATCGCGTTGCTCTCGAGCATGTCAAAGGCGTCGTGACAACAATGATCCAGACTGAAAAATACGGTACGCCGCTGGCTTCGGCCCTGCGTGTCCTGTCGGCAGAATTCCGGAATGATCGCATGATGCGCGCCGAAGAAAAAGCGGCCCGCCTGCCAGCGATCATGACTATTCCACTGATTTTGTTCATTCTGCCAGTGCTGTTTATCGTGATCCTCGGGCCGGCAGCCTGCTCGATCTCCGACGCCCTGCTTTAGCGGAAACAGGCAATCAAACAAAAAGGGAGCGGCTTTCAACAGCCGCTCTTTTTTTATCCGGAAGCGATATCGTCAGCAGATTGTTTGATTTTCCCGAGAAAGGCAGACAATTGCTTTTGCTCCCCATCGGACAGGACAGACATGATTTTCTTTTCCATTGTCTCGGCAGCAGGCATGATCTGGTCGTACAGGTCACGACCGGTATCGCTCAACATGAGATGATGCGAACGGCCATCGGCACTGTTCGGACTGCGCCCGAGCAAAGCCCGGTCGACTAGCGTCTTCACCGCGCGGTTCACCGTTACCTTGTCCATCAGGGTGGCTTCCACCAGCTGTCGCTGCGTGGCATTGCCGCGATTTCCCAGGACTGCCATGACACGCCATTCAGGGATCTTCAGGCCGAAGCGGCTTTTATACTCGCGCGCGATCAGGTCACTCACCGCGTTGGACGCAGTGGACAGCTGGTATGGAATAAAATCATCTAAATTGGTGACCATGGGTAATATTTATTCAATTTTTGCCCGAAGTCCAACCCAAAATGTTCGCGGGAAGGCACGTTCGACAATTCCTGAGCTGCTCACCGCCGCCTGCACCTCCGTGTCAAACAGGTTCTCGACCCGTCCTTCGATCAACAATTTTTCCGTGACGGCGTAGGCCAGCCGGCCATCGACTGTGAACGCACCATCCAGTGACCGGCTGTTTTGGTCATCCTCAAACCGGCTGCCGGTATAACGCACGGAGATACTCGCAGCCGTTCCATTTTCCTGGCTCCAGTCAAGCGATGCACTTGCTTCATGTTCCGGAATTTGTGCCGGGCGCAGCTGATCGACCGCGGCCGCCAGCCCGGAAGCATTCACTTCCGCATCAACATAGGACCAGGAAGCTTGCAGCGAGAGCTTCTCCACCAAGGCGCCCAGGTCAAAGCGCGTATCAATCTCAATTCCCTTGCTCTCCACGGAATCCAGATTTTGCCGTTGCCGGAAGACACCTGCGCCGGAAACGAAACCAACGCCGGGAAAGACGCCTGGCCCGGAGTCGAGAGTCACGTTGGCGATGGCATCGTCCAGTTGATTGTAGAACAGCGTCACTCCGAACTTTGTCCGTCCGTCATTCCAGTCGAGCCCCAGTTCGGCGCCCTTGACGCGTTCTGGCGTCAGCATTTCGTTGGCCGCCGTGGCATCGGGCCCAACGCGAAACGGGCGAAAAAGTTCGTTGATCGTTGGTAGGCGCCAGCCGAGATAGGCCGCACCCCGCAATGTCACTTGACGGTTCGCGTTGAAGGCAATCCCCCCGCGCGCCGTAAACTCGCTGCCACTGCGAGAGGCGAAACTGGCATCTGTTCGCACAGACCCCGGAAAGGGCGAGATCAGTTCAATTTCTCGCCGGAAGCCGTCATCAATTGACCAGAAGTCGATCCGGCTACCGCCCGTCAACGTCAAGTTGTCGGCGGCTCTGACGCTGCCCTCGACAAATGCGCCATAGGTCGAGGTGTTGCCGCCAGCTCTGCGGCTCCGGCGCGGGGTATCATTGTCGAGAAAAAAGAAATTCTCGTTGGTTGTCCCTTCCGTGTGGCGCCAGTCGCCACCGATACGCAGTTCCGCATTGTCTCCAACCGGTGGTCGCACCTCAAAGCGTCCGCCGAGACCGATCGAAGGGACATTGAACTGCTCGAAAACCCGGTTGACGCTGTTCCGGTCCGCCGCAACGCCGCCGAAACTGACGTCAAAATTGCGGATCTGGACATAACCAAGCGCCGACCATTGCCAGTCACCCGTTGTCCGGTTCACCAGACGAATACTGGCATCCGCGCCGTCATTGTGATTCTCGCTGAACGCAAATCCGCGTTCGCGATCATCCGTAAAAACCCGCACACTGGTCTGCAATTCGGTTGTGTAGCTGACCGGCGCAACATAACGCACGGCCAGCCCTGCCTGCTCATATTCAGCCGGACGATCAACCGTGCCACGCTGACTGGCAACAATGGGCGTAAATCCATCACCCCGCGCATAGGACGCAGAAATGGTCAACTGTCCCCTGCCCAGCTCCCGGCCAAAAAGCAGGTCGGCGTCGACGCTGTTTCGGCTGCCATAGGCCGCACCCAGTTCGATCCGGTCCCCGACATCGGCGCTGACCAGTTCAATGGTTCCCGCCAAGGCCCCCTGCCCGTTGGAACCGCTACCACCTCCACGTTGCACCCGGGCAGACGCAATGGGCAGCGCATCATATCCGGGCCATGAAATCCAGCCGCCAAACGGATCGGCCTGCGGCACGCCATCCAGCAGCAGCAAGGCCCGTGACGAGGCATTTCCGCCCAGCCCGCGCAAGGTGATGCCCTGGCTCGTGGGATTGGCTGATCGCGCATCAGATCGGCGAAACTGTTGCAGACCCGGAACCGGGCGCAGGCTGTTTTCCAGCCGCTGATTGCGGTCCACAACAATGGTCTGTGAGGAATATGTGTCGGTGGTAAAGGTGCTGATCAGGCCTTCGACAATGATGATGCTCTCCGGCACCCCAACCAGAACTTCGGCTCCGGCGGTCGTCTCATCTTGTGCCAAAACAGGAGCGCTCGCCGCCAGAAGCGGTAATGTGAGAAGTTGTTTTTTCATGCGGCTGACTTTGCTGCCTCCGGGTGCGCGTTCTGAAACGCGGAGATCTGATTGCAGGCCGCATCAATCCGCTCCAGCTTTGGAAAAGCCGTCAGGTCGGTATCAAATCGCCGCGCGTTATACATCTGCGGAATCAGGCATACATCTGCCAGATTTGGCTGTTCTCCCCCAAACAGGCCATCGGCCGGTGCCAGCTGTTCCAGTGCGGCAAAGCCGGTTGTCATCCAGTGCTGCATCCACGTCACCACGGCTTTTCCATCTGCGCCAAATTCACTTTTCAGATAATTGCCGACACTGATATTGTTTATCGGGTGGATATCGGTGGCAACGATGAGAGCTTGTGCCAGTGTTTGCGCCCGATCTGCCGGTTCCGCCGGGAGCATCGCCGGATCCGGGCGCGTGGCATCCAGATAATCAATGATCGCCAGTGACTGGGTGATTTCCTGGCCATCAATGGACAGTGTCGGTACCCGGCCCTGCGGATTGATCGCCTGATAGGCCACATCGCGCTGCTCGCCTTCCAGCAGATTCACCGAGCGCAACTGGTGCGAAATGCCTTTGAGATTGAGGACAATCCGTACCCGGTAACTCGCCGAGCTGCGCCAGTAGTCATAAAGAATGGTATCGGTCATCCGCGGCTTGTGCAGAGGCGGAAAGGAAATTGCAAGCCCGGTTCGGTCAGCCGGAACTGGCGAGACCTCCATGAATGGGAAGTTCCCCTCTTGTGCGCAATTCCACAGGTCGACCGGTGCGCTTCTGCAACTCGTACAGCCATGAATCTTCACTGCGAAGGCAGGTAGCAACCGCGGGATGGAGTTCCAACACCAGCAGACCGGTTCCAACCGTTCGTTCTGCCAGTCGCAGCAACTGCAACGCTGCGCTTATTGTCCGGTTGGACTGCAGCAGTTCCAGAACGGACGGTCCTGTTTTTCTGCTGACGACCTGCATCAGCCCGAACCCGTTTATGGCGGTGCGTTCGCAATTTTCAGTCATGTTTTGGTCGAATTCCGCCAAAGCTTCGGCGCGGCTGGCCCGGGATTCGAGGGTCGGAAAATCAATTGCGACGGAACCGGTTATGTCCAGCCGCGACAGAAGCCGGGCCACTTCGCCAGCCGATTTCTTCGCCAGTTCCGCCGCGGGCAATGTGCCGTCTACATCAATGACGGTCATGGCCGGAGTCGGTGATACCAGCAATGTGCCGCCCGCAAATGCGACCCGGCCGGTTTCGGCCTGCTCAACAATTTCGTGCCAGCCATGCGCGCCGAGCAAATCGGCATCATGTGCGGCCACCTGGCGAATCTCGACATCGTCGGTATCGATCTGCTCGAGCAGATCGGGACCGCGCATCAACGCGGTACCCGGCTCAGCCGGACGCGCCAGCGCGCGCTTGGCTTGCCCCGCCTGTTCCCGCATGGCCGACCGGACGATCCGGATCCGGACCGTGCGGCCCTCGGTCAATCCGCCGGGCAAGGGACTCAGCAAGCATTGCTCGCCAGCATCCAGTTCGGCGATTCCGGATTGGCCCGGCACCCATTGCCGCAGGAATTTTGCATCCAGAACATCACCAGACCGGGCAGCGTCACCTGGTCGTTCGATCCGGATTTTCGCACACACGCCCTGACTAACCAGCATCGCCCGGTTTTCGCCGATCCCGGATTCGTAAATCCAGAATGTATCGGGATCAGACAAGCGGGTAACCCGAAGCGATCAGAAGATTACGGGTTTCGTAGAGCGGCAGGCCCATGATTCCGCTATGGCTACCCGAGATTTTCAGGACCAGGGCCTCGGCCTGCCCCTGAATGGCGTAACCGCCCGCCTTGCCCTCGCCTTCGCCCGACGCGACATAGGCATCTATTTCCTGCGGGTGAAACCGCTTGAATTTGACGATACTGTCGGAAAGCCGCGTTCGGGCGGTTCCCTCGCGGTCGATGATACAGACAGAGGACAGGACATGATGCCGGCGTCCGCTGAGCAGTTCCAGAAACCGGCGCTGCTCGCTTTGATCGACGGCCTGGCCCAAAATGCGTCGGCCCACCGCGACAGTTGTGTCTCCGGCCAGAAGAATTTCATCTGTCTCGCGGGTAATCGCTGTCGCTTTTTCCTCTGCCATCCGCACCACATAGTCGCGCGGCAATTCTCCCCTGTGCGGGGTTTCGTCAATATCGGGAGAAACTATTCTGTCCGGCTTGACTCCGAGCCGGCTGAGCAATTCGCGCCTGCGCGGACTTGAAGAGGCGAGAACCAGCCGCACGCGTGCTCCCGAACCGGTTACTTGAATCGATAGGTGATACGACCCTTGGTCAGGTCATAGGGTGTCAGTTCCACGAGGACTTCGTCGCCCACCAGCACACGGATACGGTTCTTGCGCATTTTGCCGGCAGTGTGGCCCAGTATTTCGTGACCATTTTCCAGTTCTACGCGGAACATAGCGTTGGGGAGCAGTTCGCGGACCATCCCCTTCATTTCCAATAACTCTTCTTTTGCCATTCGGCCCTGTTTATCCTTGTCTGTCGGCGGGAAACACCGCCTTTTTGAACTATTTCAGCGCGCCATAAACCGAAACCGGGAAAAAGGGAAGGACTTGATGAACTGCGTGCCATTCCGGGTGAGCAGTGCGACAATTTGTTACAAGGAAAGGATTGTTCCGCAAATCACCCTGAGGCATCACCAATCCCGCCCCAACCTGTTCCGAGTATTGACTGATTCCCATGCCAAGATTCACCAGCGTTGTTCCCGATATCGTCGACCGGCGGATGTTGAAGGCCGCAGGCCTTGCCTCGCTCGCCTTTCTGCCGTCACCCGGCCTGGCGCAGTCGGATGGAAATGACGTGAATCCGGATGATGACATCGTCGTAATCGCAGAGTTTCCGCGCGGTTCTGTTGTCACCGACATCCCGCCGGTTTTGGAGCTTGATGCCGGGGATATTGACAGTTTCGGGGCGTCCTCGGTGGAAGACCTGCTGGAAGCCATTTCCTCCCAGACCAGTTCCAGCCGGGGACGCGGCAGCGGACGTCCGGTCGTGCTGATCAATGGTCAGCGCACCTCCGGATTTCGGGAAGTTCGCGATCTGCCGCCCGAGGCCATCAAAAACGTCCAGGTTTTTCCCGAAGAACTGGCCGTCCAATATGGTTTTCGGCCCGATCAGCGGGTGATCAACTTCATCCTCAAGGAGGATTATACGGGCTTCAGTCTCGAGGCCGAGGCCGGCCTGCCCGAACGCGGTGGCCAGACCTATCAGGAATATGAGTCAAATCTGACCCGCATCGGCAAGAACAGCCGGATCAATCTCAATCTGGAATATGAGCAAAACGGGGCGATCACCGAAGCCGAACGCGGTATTGTTCAGGACGATGCAGGCGCGGCCGTCGATCTCGGGCAGTTTCGTACGCTCGCTCCGGCAGAAAAGACGCTGGAGTTTAACGGCAACTACAGCCGGACCTTCGAAAATGGCACCGCACTTTCCGTGAACGGGGACTATAAGTTTGAACAATCAAGAGCCTTGCGGGGGCTCGCCGGTGCCAGTCTGGCCGTTCCGGCAAGCAGTCCTTTTGCCGTTTCTCCGGCAGATGAAACCGTCGAGCGCTTTTTCCCGGAACTGGGGGCTTTAAGGCGCAGGGTTGAAACCCATACCGGTCAGGCAGGCTTCGCGCTCAACGGCACGGTTTCGGACTGGCGCTGGTCGTTGACGGGCGAATATGTCTACACGCGGGAGGATACTGACACCGACCAGTCCGGGGATACCGGCGCGCTGCAGGCCGCAGTCGATGCCGGTACCGTGGATCCCTTTGCCGACGGCATTGGTTCCCTGCTCGGCCCCGGCCGGACGGATCGCGCGCGATCTGTGAGCCGGGACATTGATACGCAAGCGACCGCTTCCGGCACGCTGTTCATGCTGCCTGCTGGCCCCCTTACAACCACATTGCGTGGGGGGTATGACCGCAATTCGCTCGACAGCCGGGACATCACGGATGGCATCGTAACGCGCAACAAACTGAGCCGCGACATATTCAGCACCGGGATCAATATCGATATCCCGCTGGCGGACGAGAATATCGATGTGAAAGACGCGATTGGCGAACTCTCGATCAACGGCAATCTGGGATATAGCGAGCTGTCCGATTTTGGCGGCCTGGTCGAATTTGGCTTTGGCCTCAACTGGGAGCCCCTCAATGGCCTGGTGTTTAGTGCCACCGCGATCGGCGAGGATGCAGCTCCCGAAATCACCCAGCTCGGCAATCCGCTGATTGTCACGCCAAATGTCACGGTCTTTGATTTCACCAATGGCGAAACGGTCCTGGTGGACATCACCACCGGAGGGAATTTCGCGCTGCCTGCCGAGAAGCGGAGAGATATCAAGCTGGCCGCGAACTATCGGCCGGAATGGCTGGATGACCTCACCCTGCTGGCGGAATATAATCGCACCAACAGCACGAATGTGGCGTCGTCCTTTCCGCTGCTCACGCCGGAAATTGAAGCCGCTTTCCCGGACCGGGTGACCCGTGACGGCACCGGGCAACTGATAGCGATTGACCGGCGGCCCGTGAGTTACAGCACCGTTCGTAGCGACAATATCCGTTACGGATTCACATTTTCGAAACGCTTCGGCCAGCGGCGGGGCAACAGACCAGGAGGTCGGCCACGCAGGGAACGGGGACCCAATGCGGACGAAACACCACCTCCCGGCAGCGAAAGCCGCTCCGCCGGACGGCCGCAACAAAATGCCCGTCCGGGCGGGCGCGGCGGACGGCCCGGAGGTCGCAGACCCGGCGGGCGCTGGCGCGTCACACTCTATCACACGGTCAATCTGGAAGACCGTATCCTGATCCGCCCCGGGGTGCAGGAACTGGACTTGCTGGACGGTTCCGCAACCGGTTCGGATGGCGGGACTCCCAGGCACAAGTTCGAGCTGTCCGGTGGCTGGTTCAACAAGGGCATCGGATTTCGGGTACGCGGCGAGCATGTCAGTTCCACACGGGTGGATGGTGGCCTGACCGGTTCGGACCTGCGCTTCTCCGACCTGACCACTCTGAATCTGCGGATGTTCGTCAATCTCAATGATCGCGGCAATTTGACCGAAAAAGTCAAATTTCTGCAAAACAGCCGGATTGCCCTGCGGATCGACAATCTGTTCGACGACATCCAGACCGTTCGCGACGCCAGCGGCGTGGTGCCGCTCAGCTATCAGCCCGGCTTTGTCGATCCGGTAGGCCGCTATTTCGAGATCAGCTTTCGCAAACGCTTCTAGCGCCGGGTTGCCTTGATCCGGTAGACTGTGCGCCAGCTCTTCTCGCCATCGGTGGATATTTCCAGCTGCCAGTTCCAGCCATTTTCATCCGGCGGGAAAAAGGTGATCCGGCGTGCCGGGTTCGGCTTTGGCGCAACAAAATGCATCACGATATGACCGTCGGCATTCTGAACCGCGGAAATATGCGCCATGGCCGTATTGCCCTTGTTGGTCCAGGCAATGTCCCAAGCACCCTTGTCCTTGTCATACATGCGCAAATTGGTGCCGAATCCACCGCCATTGGGCATCCAGAAGTCCTGAATGGCCGTCCCGTTTCCGACACAGGTGAAGTGCCAGCGGGCGCCTGGCCCCCTGGTCCAGGTCTTGCCATCCTGGGACAGGGTTTCGTCGGCAATATCCCAGTCTCCGACATAGCGGCCAAATTGTGCTGTCGGCCCGGTCATGCAGCCATCGGTCTTGTCCATTCCGACATCGGCCAGCGTGCCTTTTTCCTTGTCGCTGGCCAGAACGGGACTGGCCAGCACCACCGTGCACATCGCGATCAGTAACTGGTTTTTCATGATTGCCTCCCCAACAGACAGTTTTTCCTGATTGCAGCATGCTTTGCCGCAAACTCTCCCGCAACGGCGCTACGATCAAGGATCCATGGCTTTCGACAAAGACGATCAAATCATCGCCGGCAACAACTGACCAAGGAACATGACCATCGCGATCAGGGTCAGTCCAAAGGCAGCCGACCGCCAATAGGCCACGCCAGCCAGATAAAGCGGCGCAAAAAATAGCCGGCCCGTCAGGAACAACCCGGCTGCAAACCGGGTCATGTCATTTGAAATACCTGCAAGTTCACCAAGAACGAGGAGCGGGACGAACATCAGCATGGCCTGACCATGATTGGCGACGGTGCGGTCAACGCGGCGCTGGAATATGGATTTTTCAGGCAGTTCGTCCCTGCTGCCCAGCCCCCAGGCAAAACCCTGCCGGCCCGGTACCAGCCCGCCCTGCAGCATGACAAGTGCGATGTAGATGATGGTCAGCCAGCCAGCGACCGCGAGTTCGAACGTCATGATCTGGTTTCTCCTCCGGTGTTTCGGAGTGGATTAAACCTTCAGAGAAACAGAACCAATTACCGCGCGGGTAAGGACAGGCGAGCAATCATGGTCTAGCTAGATCGGCCGGTGAGATCGTCTCCGCCCGGCAGATTTGCATGTCGGGCCGATGCCCGACGAGGGATGTCAGCTGTTTCACGAAGTCCCGCGATTCCGGTACTGCAAAATGGGCCGCAACGGCCTTAGCATCTTGCCATTCCTCATGGAAAAACAGACGAGACGAATCTTCGCAATCCGCGTGAATATGGTGGCTGATACAGCCCGATTCAGCACGCGACCGCGCGCTGTGCTCTCTGCAAAGGGCGATGATCGCGTCGCGATTGGCTGAGGTGGTGGAAATGGTCGCCGAGATGATGATCATGAGATTGTTGCAACCCGCGTCATTGAAGTCAGGCCATACATATCATGTTTGCAGAATACGCAAGGAGCCATATCCGAACTCTAGTCCGCCGAAAGCGCCTAACCAACCCCCAGCTTTCGTAGCACGCGCCATGCCAGAGCCTTTGCCCGGTTCTGCTCGGGATAACGCCCCGGAGCAGTTGGCGAGCCCCCCCGCTTTCGCAGCCAGCCGTTGAATGCCCGTGCATCGGCCTCTGCGAAGCTCCAGTCGCTGCGCCAGGTGATCGAAAGCGAGATGCTGTGCGTCTCGCCCACCCGGACGAAATGCGGGGCCATGACCGGTACGAAAATCGCGTTGCCGGGCGTCAGATGGTGCCTGGTTCCCTCGGCTTCGAACGCGTCCTGCCAGACGAGATTGCGATGGCCGCCAAGATGATAGCCTTCATGCACTTCATCGGGTGCATAGCGGGGATCGCCAGCCGGAAAGGTGGTCATCCACTTCTCACCACGCAGCTGCAGCAGGATATTGTGTTCCGGGTCGAAATGATAGGGTGTCATCGCGCCCGGCGACGACACGAAAATAAAGCCTTGTGGCTTGAGCATCTTGCCCGTCCGGGCCTCAAGCAGAGGCCGGATCTCCTCCAGCAGCGCCATCAGAAGCCCTTCATATTCCGGGACCTGCTCGATATTCTTGAGCACCGCCCAGCTGGCCGAATTTTCGATCATCAGGATGGTGTCGGCAATCGTCATGCCGTTGCCTGGAACATCTTCCGGCGCAATGCCCACCGGCAGATCGCCCGGATTATACTCGACGCTGGTCCCGGGCAGTGATGTGCCCAGTCTGGCCAGTGCATCCAGCGTCAGCAAGCTGTGTTCTGCCAGATGGTGATCCAGCAAATGGGGTTGCTCCGGATAGCATCGGGCGAACTGGCTGCGGGCCTTCTCGTCAAATACCTGCCGCTGGAACTGGTCGGATGAGGAAATCTGGTTCACTGTCTTTTCTCCGCCGGATCACCAGTTTTGCGGCCCTTGATCTGGGCCATGAATTCTTCGCCCAGTCGCACACCGCGGAACAGGGCGGTTCGTGACAGGCCTTTCAGCTCCACCGAAAAGCGTCCGACATGGCGCCGACCGGACCACAGGCTGTCAATCATCGGATGATCCTCCGCCGCACAGCTGTCCATCCAGGATATGGCGGGATTGTCCAGAATTCCGAGATTCTCCCGCTGCAGCAGCACGCCGGGAGAAAAGCGCGCATAATCCTCGTCAAATGTCGTCTTGAAGGAGAAACTGCCCTCCCCTGAGTGAAAATTGACCAGCATCGCCAGCGGCTTGCCATCAAGCCGTAGGTCCAGGCGCTGGAGTTGACCGGTAGCAGCGGCTCCCTGCAACGTCTCCACAAAAAACTGCCGGGTTTCCGCCCAGCTGTCGAGCGCCGAGCCTTGACGCCCTTTCCAGCCGCGACGTTCCAGCGCGAGAAACTCTTCAATCCATGCCTCGAGATCCGTTGCATCCTCATGACGGATCACCTGAACGTCTCCCTGGTCGGCCAACCGTCGTTCCTGCCGCCGCAACTCCTTGCGCTTCTTGGCGCGCACGGTGCTGGCGTAATAGCTGTCCGGATCGAGATCGCTCTGCAGCAGGGCTCGCACTTCACTGTGCACCAGATCGCAGCGCCGCTTCTGACGCGCACATACCGCCCGCATCGCGTCATCAACCGCACCGCCGATTGTCAGGCCATTAATGTGAAAAAACCCGGGCCAGGATACCTTGTCGAGCTGATCAAACAGAGCGGTCCAGAACTGATTTTCGAACCCCTTGCGGACGAGCGGCGTTCCCAGAAAGCAATTGTGATGCACCCAGTTCTGGACATGCGGAATCGGCCAGCGGCCAAACAGACGGCTGGGGCCCACAGGAAGCAGACCGATCAGATCGGTCTTGTCCGGAACACCGGCCCAGAACAGGAACATGTGCAAATCGGGATTGGTGCGAAAATGTTGGAGTGCCGGTTCGAGCAACCAGGGTTCATGAAAAACATTGGGCTCCGATGCGTGTTCAGCCAGCTTTTGCCAGGCCGGGCGGAGCGCCGCATCAATTTCTGCAATGGGGCGCAGTTCGGCGCTGGCCGAGGAAATCAGGCAGACGCGATTGTCATGCGCAAACATGTCCGTCGCTTCTGGTCTGCCCTGAAACCCGCCTGCATCCATGATATTGTTGCCCCAAAAATGCAATTCTTCGAGCCAGAACAGCTAGCAAAAATTGGGTAATATCCGATTAACGCCGATTGGCGGGCGTATGGGAACAGCCAAATAAAGAAAAACCCCGCCGAAATCGCTTCCGGCGGGGTTTGTTCAAACCAGTATGTCGGTCAGATTACACTGCGCCGTGCGCCAGAGCAGCGAGCAGCAGCAATGCCACGATATTGGTGATCTTGATCATCGGGTTCACGGCCGGGCCAGCGGTGTCCTTGTAGGGATCGCCAACCGTATCGCCGGTCACGGCTGCCTTGTGGGCTTCGCTGCCCTTGCCGCCATGATTGCCGTCTTCGATATATTTCTTGGCATTGTCCCATGCGCCGCCGCCAGCTGTCATTGACAGTGCAACGAACAAGCCGCCGACGATCACGCCAAGCAACAGGGCACCAAGAGCGGCAAAACCATTCGCCTGACCCGCGACCATCGTGATCGCGAAATAGACGATGATCGGTGCCAGAACCGGAAGCAGTGAAGGAACGATCATTTCCTTGATCGCCGCCTTGGTCACCAGATCCACGGTCCGGGCATAATCAGGACGGGATGTGCCGTCCATGATGCCCTTGTCCTTGGCAAACTGGTCCCGGACGTCGACAACCACGTCACCGGCCGCCCGACCCACAGCGGTCATGCCCATCGCTCCGAAGAGATAGGGCAGCAACGCGCCGAGCAACAGGCCGACAATCACATAAGGATTCTCCAGACTGAAGCTGACTTCGAGGTTCGGGAAGAAGATCGCCAGATCGGCGGTATAGGCACTGAACAGAACCAGAGCGGCAAGACCGGCGGAACCAATGGCATAGCCTTTGGTCACGGCCTTTGTGGTGTTACCTACAGCGTCAAGCGCGTCCGTCTTGTCACGAACACTCTGATCCAGACCGGACATTTCGGCGATACCGCCGGCATTGTCGGTGACCGGGCCATAGGCATCAAGCGCCACGACCATGCCTGCCAGAGCGAGCATCGAGGTTGCCGCGAAGCCGAGACCGATCAGGCCGGCCAGCTGGTAAGCCACAATGATACCGATCACGATGACCAGAGTCGGCAGCGCCGTGGACTCCAGGCTGATCGCCAGACCCTGGATCACGTTGGTGCCGTGACCGGTTTCGGACGATTTCGCAATCGAACGGACCGGACGATAGTTGGTACCCGTGTAATATTCGGTAATCCAGATGATCAGGCCGGTCACAGCCAGACCCACCATCATGCACCAGAACAGCGCCATGCCGGTAAAGCCACCCGTGCCATCGACACCCACACCGATCACGGTGTTCATGTCACCGATCGTCCGGAATGTCACATAGTAGAGCGCGGGGATCGACAACACGGCGGTTGTAATGAAGCCCTTGTACAGCGCACCCATGATGTTGGTTCCACCGCCAAGCCGGACCATATAGGTACCGATGATCGAGGTGATGATGCATGCCCCGCCGATGATCAGCGGCAGCGCCATCAGGTTACCGAGCATCTCCGCACCGACCAGGTCGCCAACCAGAAGCGCCAGCAGCACCATGGTGGCGCCGACGGTCACGACATAGGTTTCGAAGAGGTCGGCTGCCATGCCGGCACAGTCACCGACATTGTCGCCGACATTGTCGGCAATCGTCGCCGGGTTGCGTGGGTCATCCTCGGGAATACCAGCTTCGACCTTGCCGACCAGGTCGGCGCCGACGTCCGCGGCTTTCGTGAAGATACCACCGCCGAGACGGGCGAAGATCGAAATCAGCGAAGCGCCGAAGGCCAGAGCAACTAGCGCTTCAATGACGACACGGTCATTGGGAGCCATGCCCATTTGCGCGGTCAGGACCCAGTAGAAGATCGAGATAGCGAGAAGCGCCAGGCCAGCGACCAGCATGCCGGTGACCGCACCTGCGCGAAACGCAACGGTCAGGCCGGTTTGCAGGCTTTCCGCTGCGCCCTGCGCCGTCCGGACGTTGGACCGGACCGAAATGTTCATTCCGATATAGCCCGCAACCCCTGAGAGAACCGCACCAATCACAAAACCAATGGCTGAAATGGCGCCCAGAAACAGGCCAACCACAATAGCAACCACGACACCGACAATGCCGATGGTGGTATATTGGCGGTTCAGATAGGCTTGTGCCCCTTCCTGAATCGCGCCGGAAATTTCCTGCATTTTTTCGTTGCCTGCCGGTGCCCCGAGCACCTGGCGGCTGGTAATGAAACCGTATAAAACGGCCAGTAAGCCACATAATATTGAAATGGTGACAACATTCATGTGCTGCTCTCCCCCTGGTTTTTATAACAAAACGCCCCGTTTGATCGGGACGTCGACCGGCAAGGCTATAGGGCGGGAACCGGGAGCGGTGCAACCCCTGATTTTCACGGTTTACCGCAAGGTCGGCCACCTTTGCCGCGTCCGCAAAAAGGGGGCTAACGGTCAGGCGTGGACGAAGCCAAGAGAAGCGGGCAGGCCGACCTCCTCTCCCTTTTGGACCAGAGAAACGCCGGAACCGGCCCGGCACTGGCCAATTTTCGTCAGTTTTGTGGGCAATACCGTCTCGGGACTGGCTGTCAGGAGGAGCTGGTAATCGTCGCCGCCGGTGGCGGCTTTCATGCGGGCATCCTCGCTCTCCCCGAAAACCGCGACAAATGGTTCGGACAAGGGCACTTCACCGAGATCGATCTCCATGCGGACATTGCTCGCATCGGCGATCCGGGAGGCATCGAGCAGCAGGCCATCGGAGATATCCATCATGCTGCTGACCAGCGGCGAAAGCGCCCGGCCGTCCTCCAGCCGCGGTGCAGGTCGGTTATGCGCTTTCAAAAGCGCAGCGGAAATCTCGAAATCTGCTGCTTGTGCCGTTCCGGATGCCAGCTGCAGTCCGGCCCAGGCATCGCCGATATTCCCGGTCACGTAGATACTGTGCCCCGGTGCAGCGCCAGAACGGGCGGGTACGATATGGCCGCGTGCCTCGCCAAAAGCGGTCAGTCCCATGGTCCGGCGGCCATTTTCACCGGAAGACACCGTATCGCCGCCGAGCAAGGGCACCGAGAAACTGGCCAGTGCTTCCTTGAGCCCACGGACAAAGGCCGCGTCCCAGATGTCGTCGTTCCCGCGGCTGTAACCCATCAGCACGCCCATCGGCTTGGCGCCTTTGGCCGCGAGATCCGACAGATTGACCGCAACCAGCTTCCACGCCACATCGGCGGCATCGGCTTCGGGAAGAAAATGGACACCTTCGACCAGCATGTCATGGGTCATGACCAGCTTGTGGCGGCCAAAGGGAATAACGGCTGCATCGTCACATAGTCCGCGTGCAGCAGGATGAGTGGCCAGCTTCTTCAGCTGGTCAATAAATTCCAGTTCAGTCAATTGGGCCCCTTAAATACAAAAGGATGTGCCCCACATCAGATACCAACAAAACCATTCCCCTTGCCGGAAGGCACGGGAAATATGTCAGCCACGCACCTTTTTGGCAATTGCATCGAGCAATCCGTTGACGAAGCCGCTTTCCTTCTGGTCGAAAAAGGCATGGGCGACGTCGACATATTCGTCGATGACCACTGCGGTCGAAACATCCTCCCGCATGAGTAATTCAAAACTGCCAGAGCGCAGAATTTGCAACATGGTTTTGTCGAGACGCCCCATAGACCAGCCGGATGCCAGCTTTTCGGTGATCAGCGCGTCTATTTCGTCGCGTTTTTGGTCCACTCCGGTGACGAGATCATCGAAAAACGCGACCTCTGCCTCCTGATACTGGTCATCCTCGATCTCTGCGCCCAGGCGGTGATCATGAAACTCCTTCAGCAGTTTCGGGATGGGAGTCTTTTCCATGTCATGCTGGAACAAGGCCTGCACGGCTGCCAGCCGGGCGGCGGAACGGGAAGAGGATTTTGCGGTCATGCCGGGTTCGCAATTCTCGGACGACCGACAAAATCCATCTTGCCAATCGCAAAACCGCGCTCCCGAAGGAGATCGTAGGCCGTTGTCGCATGGAAATAGAAATTTGGCTGGGCAAAGCTGAGCAGGAAATTCTCGGCCGTGAATGGCATCACGGTTTGCTTGAAACGGAATTCCATGGGTTTGCCCACGAAGCTGGCCATTTCCTCGGTACTGATCGCCTCCAGCCCCACCTGCGCTTCATCGAGATATTCATAAAGGCCCTCCCAGCTGTCAGCCGGTGCAACCAGGCTCGGTGTATAGACGCCTTCCTTGACGGCGTCGATCGCACCGAGCGAATGTTCGCGGCAGCATTTTACCTGGTAAGAGAATGGCTGCATGTCGGCGATCAGGCGTGCTCCGATAATTTCTTCCCGTGCCGTTCCAGTCTCTTCACAATGCGCCCTGGCCTTGTCTACCAGCGCACGCACGGCATCAATGATCTGAAGCTGTGATGGAATGACGGCGTCATAAAGTGAGATCATCATGGATTGTTTCTTTCTGCTTCCGGAGCATCACTCCGGCATATTTTTGAACCGCCATGCTATGCCGCCGGGCTTGGCGATCGTCGAGAGGTTTTTTGGCCAGTTACCGCCCGCCCGAAAACCTGCGTAAACTGCGCCGCGGGTGTCATGGGTCAAGCCGTTTCTGCACGCTTGCTGCATGAGCAGGCAGCCCTTCGGCCTCTGCCAATGCCACGGCAGCGGGTCCGATTTTCGCCAGCGAATTTTCATCGCATTCCAGAAAACTGGTGCGCTTCATGAAATCCGTGACAGACAATCCGGAAGAGAAACGCGCCCGGCGACCGGTCGGCAGTACGTGATTGGGACCGGCAACATAGTCCCCCACTGCTTCCGGCGTGTGCCGGCCGAGGAAGACCGAACCGGCATGCCGGACCTTGTTGAACAGGCGCTGCGGATCATCCACGGCCAGCTCGAGATGCTCCGCGGCAAGCCGGTCGACGAGCGGCATCGCCTTTTCGAGGCGGTCCACGAGGATGATTGCGCCGTTATCCTGCCAGCTGGCCTTCGCCGTCTCGACAGTCTTCAATGCCGCTAGCTGTGTATCAATCTGTTCGGCGACGGCGTCCGCAAAGGCCGCGTCATCGGTGAACAGGATGGACTGGCTGGTTGGGTCATGTTCGGCCTGTGACAGCAAATCCGCCGCGATCCATTCGGGATTGTTCTGACCATCGGCGACCACGACGATTTCGGACGGTCCGGCGACCATGTCGATCCCGACAACGCCATAAACCTGCCGCTTCGCTTCGGCGACCCAGGCATTACCGGGGCCGGTGACAACATCAACCGGAGCAATTTTGTCCGTTCCATAGGCCAGCGCAGCCACGGCCTGCGCCCCGCCGATCCGCCAGATTTCATCCACGCCCGCGATTTGCGCGGCGGCGAGAACCAGCGGATTGACTTCTCCGCCCGGCGTTGGCGTCACCATGATTACCCGGTCCACGCCAGCGACCTTGGCAGGAATCGCGTTCATCAGAACCGAAGAGGGATATGCCGCCCGGCCACCGGGGATATAGATGCCTGCACGCTCCACGGCGTTCCAGCGGGCACCGATCCGGACGCCGGCATCATCACGATAGTCGCGATTGTCGGGCTTTTGCCCCTCATGATAGTCGCGGATCCGCAGCGCGGCGAGCTCCAGGGCAATCCGCAGGTTAGGGTCAAGATTCTCGAGCGCGGCTTCGCATTCCAGCGGCGTGATCTGCCAGCCGGTAAACTCGGGATCATGACCGTCAAACTTTTGCGTCAATCGCGCAAGGGCTTCATCGCCATTGTCCCGCACATCCTGAATGATCGCGGTGACGTCGGCTGACACATCTGCGTCGCTCTCGCGTCTGGCATTGACCAGCGCATCAAAAGCCGTGTCAAATCCGGCATCATTCGCAGCGAGACGCAAGGGCATCAGGCTTGCCCGGCCATTTCACGAAACTTCTGGACCAGCGGAGTGAGCTCGGCGCTGCGCATCTTGTAAGCGGCGCGGTTCACGACCAGCCGACCGGAAATATCGAGGATCCGGTCCGTCTCGACCAGATTATTGGCTTTCAGCGTACTGCCCGATTCCACCAGATCGACGATATGCCGCGACAGGCCCAGCGACGGCGCCAGTTCCATCGCGCCATTGAGCTTCACACATTCCGCCTGAATCCCCTTCGATTCAAAATAGCGGCTGGTCAAGTTGGGATATTTGGTTGCCACCCGGAGATGCGAGACATTGCCGACCTGTTCGGCATCATCCTTCGGCTGCGCAACCGACAGCCGGCAGCGTCCAATGCCGAGGTCGACCGGGGCATAAAGCTCACTATAGTCAAACTCCTCGATCACGTCCGAACCGACAATGCCGATCTGGGCCGCGCCGTGAGCGACGAACGTCGCGACGTCGAAGGCCCGGACACGGATGATCGAAACATGCGCCTGGTTGGTCGCAAACATCAGCGAGCGGTTCGCCTTGTCGAAAAACTCGCCCGCAGGCGTGATCCCGACGCTGGCGAGCAGCGGCAGGGCTTCGTCCAGTATTCTCCCCTTGGGGATTGCAAAGATCAGCGGTTCGGCCATAGATGCGCGCTCTAATGCTGTGCTGCAAAAAGGGCAATGGAGAAAGGGCAATATGTCGAATCAAGATCAAGTCCGCGCGGCCTTTGCCAACCAGATCGAATATTGCCGGTCCAATGGCGCGCCGATTACCGGCCGAATGGTCGAAGCTATTATCGGCGCCATCGACATGACGACCGAGCTGGGGCAGCGTGTCCTCGAATGGGAGGGCAATCCGCTGGCCGACGCCCTGCCCTTGCGCGTCGCTGGCGGATTCCATGCCTTGCATTTGGCTGGCGAGCACGCGGAACTGTCAGCCATATATGAGGGCGACAGCGCAGCAATCGACCGGGCAGAGGCAATCGTGTCCGCCACCATCGCCAGCGACGAAGGACAACTGCTGCCCTGGCTCAATTCGCCGCCACAAACCAATGAAGCGGGTCGTTCCTCTTCCTATATTGCCGGCCTGCTGGCGCTGACCGCAGCCGGATTGCCGCCGCGTTTCGAGTTGCTGGAAATCGGTTCCAGCGCCGGATTGAATCTGATGATAGATCGCTATCGCTATGACTTGTCAGGTGTTTCTGTTGGATCAGCGGACGCGGACATGTCTTTTCAGCCCGAGTGGGAAGGCCCGCCGCCGCCTGATGTGCCGTTCTCCTTCGACTCCATTCGTGGCTGCGACATTGCGCCCGTGGATCTGGCGGATCCGGCGCAGGCGCGGCGCCTGAAGGCCTATATCTGGCCCGAACATACGCAGCGGTTTGAGCGGATGGAAACGGGAATTGCCATGATCCGCGAGCGAGCCCCGTTGCTGGACAGCGGCAGCGCCGATGACTGGGCCGAAGCCCAGCTCACACTGCCCCAGGAGGCAGGAGTTACGCGGGTGCTGGTGCATTCGATCGTCTGGCAATATATCCCCAGGGCCGGCCGCCAGCGTGTCCGTGCAGCCATGGAAGCCGCGGGCCAGAAGGCAACGGCCGAGCGGCCGCTCGCATGGCTGGCTCTGGAGGCCAATCGCGAAACCTATCGCCACGAGCTGATCGTCCGTCACTGGCCAGGCAATGATGAGCCGGTCAAACTGGGCGAAGCCCATGCCCATGGCGCATGGGTGAAATGGCTGGGATAGCTTGCAATTTGGGCTAAATTCCGCTAATATACATTTATGTCAGTAGCGTTTCTTTCCTCTCACCAGTCCAGTCCGAATCTGTCCTTGCGTGATGCCCTGGAACGATTCCGGGCAGATGCCGGGATTGATGGAAAATTTGCGGCAGCCGGCCCGGATTCCCGGGACCTGCTGGACAAGCACGACGTCATCCATGTCCTGTTCGGACTCGACACCTCCATTCGACAGGAAGCCATGGCCGATTTCTGGACCCTGTTTGGGACCGACGCGAAATTTGCCGACCTGCGCAAATATTTTGATCTGCCGGAACAACAGGAACTGGTCGATGAATTTGGCTGGCCCAAACTGGCGGCCCTGACCTTTGCTTCGCTGCCGCAGGCTGTCCGGATTGCGATCCGTGCACGCAAACTCAAGCGCAAGTGGCCGTGGAATGAGTACCACCGCTATCTGGATGTTCCGGTCACGGATATCCGCCGCGAATTTGGCATCGATCTGGTCGAAGCGCGGCCCGCCTAGAGCCTGTCTGGCTTCAACACGGTTTTTTCGGTCACCACATTTCCGGTGTTGAGGATCGTGTTTGGTTCGAGCAGCAATACGTGACATTCTCCGTTCAGTCCCTCGGGCCGATGTTCGACACCGCGCGGGATGATGATGAATTCCCCTTCCCCGACGTCCACGTCGCCAGAGCGCAATCCCATGCGCATGGTTCCCGACACCACCAGAAACAACTCATCCTCATCCTCGTGATGATGCCAGTCGAATTGGCCGGAAAATTTCGCCAGCTTCACCTGCATATCATTGATGTCGCCCGCCACTTTCGGCGACCAGTGGTCCGAAAAACTGGCAAAGGCATCTGCCAGGCGGACTTTTTCAATCTGAGTTTCCGTGCTCATTCGCCGGGCGCCCGCGCCTTGATGGCCATCGCATGCACCTTGTCCCGCATCAGGTCACCCAGCGCCCGGTTGACCATCCGCTGACGTTCCAGCCGGGACTGGCCAGCAAAGGCCGCACAGGTGATTTCCACCGTAAAGTGCGACTCGCCGCTGCCGTCATCACCGGCATGACCGCGATGTTTCGCACTGTCGTTGATGACCCGGAGCGTGTCCGGGGAGAACGCCGCCTGCAGCCGTTGTTCAATTTCGGTGGCCACCGGCCCTTTTGATTCTGTTTCCATCCTGCCTATATAGAAATTTCACGCCCGTTTGCGAACAGTAACTGCCCAACCCTGCCCGGATATTCTCTTGCCCTCAACCGATCCCAAAAGGAAAAAGCCCAACCGTTTCCATGGACGCGTGGAAACCGAAGGGCAGACCTGTGCGGTCGAAGGTTGCGAAGAACGCGGAGAGTTTCGGGCACCGCCCATATATGGTGCACGTCATGGTTTTGACGGTCCGGGCGAATATCGCTGGCTGTGCCTCGACCATGTCCGCGAGTTCAATCAGGGCTATGACTATTTCGCCGGCATGGATCAGGAACAGGTGTTTCGCGAACAGCACCCGATTCACGGATGGGACAGCAACCGCCGAATCTACAGCGCCGGACCGACGGCAGGACCGGCATGGGCCGATTTCACGGACCCGCTGGATGCCATTGGTGCCAGATTTGCAGCCAACACGTTCCGCCCCAAAAATCCCGGCCCTGCGATCAGCAAGGCGGATCAGGATGCGCTCAGGACGCTAGGGCTTGGCGAGGAAGCAGGGCGCAGTGATATCCGGCGGCGCTATTCCGAACTGGTCCGCAAATATCATCCCGACCGCAATGGCGGGGACAGAAGTCACGAGAAAGACTTGGCAGATGTGATCGCGGCCTATACGCAGCTAAAGGAATCACCGGATTTTAGATAGTGGCTCCGGCTTTTTGCTTTTCCTAGGGGAAGCCGAAGTGCACGAAGGACAGACATGACTGACATACCCAATACCCACCCCGACGGCAGTGGCGAAACCGTACTGGACGCTCCGGACCAGACCGTCGATGCGCGCGAAATCTTTGGCGTGGATCTCGACATGCAGGTCCCGGCCTTCAGCGAAAAGGACGAGCGGGTTCCGGACCTCGATCCCTCCTATGTATTCGATCAGGACACCACGGCGGCAATCCTGGCAGGCTTCGCTTTCAATCGCCGGGTGATGGTCCAGGGTTTCCACGGCACCGGCAAGTCGACGCATATCGAACAGGTCGCTGCACGGCTCAACTGGCCCTGTATCCGGATCAACCTCGATGCCCATATCAGCCGGATCGATCTGGTGGGCCGCGATGCGATCGTCCTGAAAGACGGCCAGCAGGTCACCGAGTTCCGGGAAGGTCTCCTCCCCTGGGCACTGCAGACGCCAACCGCGCTGGTGTTCGACGAATATGATGCCGGCCGGCCGGACGTGATGTTCGTGATTCAGCGCGTCCTCGAAGCAGAAGGCAAGCTGACCCTGCTCGACCAGAACCGGGTCATTCGTCCCAATCCGAATTTCCGCCTGTTTGCGACCGCCAATACCGTGGGTCTGGGTGATACCAGCGGACTGTATCACGGCACGCAACAGATCAACCAGGGCCAGATGGACCGCTGGAACATCGTCGTCACCCTCAACTATTTGCCGGCCGCGACGGAAGCCAAGGTCATTCTCGCCAAGGTTCCGGAGACCGACGACAAGACGGTGGAGAACATGATCAAGGTGGCGGATCTCTCGCGTCAGGGCTTCGTAAACGGCGATATTTCGACCGTGATGAGTCCGCGGACCGTAATCAGCTGGGCCCAGAATGCCGCCATTTTCAACGATGTCGGATTTGCCTTCCGCCTGAGCTTCCTCAACAAATGTGACGAAGCCGAGCGGATGCTGGTCGCCGAATATTATCAGCGCGTGTTTGGCGAGGAGCTGCCCGAAAGCGTGGTCGGTGCCTGATCAGCCGGCACAGGCCATGCAGATTGGTGCTTCCGGCTGCACTTCCAGCCGTTTCGGCGCGATGTCTTCCCCGCACCGCATGCACTGACCATAGGTCCCGTCATCGATCCGGGCGATCGCGGCCCTGATCTGCGCCAGTTCCCGTTCAAAAACCTGCTCCTGACCGCTCAGGGCTTCATCCTGTTCGCGCTCTGTTGCCTGTTCTGCAAACCCCTTGCTGTGCGGGCCGGACAATTCGTTTTCCACCCTGCCGAGGCGTTTTTGCAGTTCCTCGGATCGCTGAACCAGCGCATGTCGCACGGGCGCCAGAGCGGCGTTTTGCTGTTCGGTCATTTCCTTGCTCCGGTAGTCAAATGGATGAATGGCTGGAGGTTTCAGCCGGATGTTGCGGTGATCATTTCACCAATCTGGTCAAGCAGGGAAAGCCGCCGCTTTTTGAGATCTTCCATCCGCACGTCCGAGGCGGCATCAACGCCTGATTCAATCCTGTGAATCTCACGGTTTGTGTGGTGATATTGCTCGGACAAGGTCTGAAAATGCCCGTTGTCGCATTTCAGTTCGTGCAGAATATCAACCGCGTGGGGAAATTCGTCCGCGAGTTCGTGAGGTGTGTGTGACATGCATTATTCCTTGTGTTTTTCCTGCGGAACGGCCTCTCCGTTCGCGGTCATGTTGCCAATTCCGGCTGGTGCTGCATTGAGCCAGATCAAAAGCCCGGTTTTTTGGCTCGCAATTGCCGTATTATATTGCTAATACAGTGAAGTCATGCTTGATCCTGCCCCTCCCCCGCCATCCCGCAGAAGATGGTACTGGCCGTTTCGCCGGAAGGCAGAGGTGCAAACCGAATATTATCCGCCCAGTGGCGAGCCGATGTGGCCGGACCCAGAGGCCTTTCCCGCGCTGCAGAAAAAACGGCGTGGCAAATGGTGGTGGTTCAGCCGGGGACTGGCTGCTGGTCTGTTCCTGTTCATCCTGCTCATCGCCTGGCTGGCGATCACGGCACCGCTGTCCAAATCACTCGAGCCAATTGCCCCGCCGCAAATCACGCTGCTGACGTCCGATGGCCAGCCGATCGCCCGCAATGGCGCCGTCGTTGACGAGCCGGTCGACACCGAAACCCTGCCCGATCATGTGATTGAGGCGTTTCTTGCGATAGAAGACCGGCGTTTCTATTCCCACTGGGGCGTCGATCCGCGCGGTCTGGCCCGTGCCATGTGGAGCAACGCCACCGGCAGCGGCATGAAGCAGGGCGGCAGTACGATCACCCAGCAACTGGCCAAACTGACCTTCCTCACCCCGGAGCGAAGCCTGACCCGCAAGGCGCGGGAAATGCTGATTGCGTTCTGGCTCGAAACATGGCTGACCAAGGACGAGATTCTCGAACGCTATCTGTCCAACGTCTATTTCGGAGACAATGTCTACGGTCTGCGCGCGGCGTCCCTGCATTATTATTATCGCAAACCGGAAAACCTGAAACCGGAACAGGCGATGATGCTCGCCGGGCTTGTGCAGGCGCCATCGCGACTGGCTCCGACCCGCAATCCGGAGCGGGCAGCCAAAAGGTTTGAACTGGTCCGGTCCGCGATGGTGGGCGCCGGATATATGAACGAGGCGGAAGCGAGCCGCCTGCCGCTCCCGGTGCTTGACGTCCGGACACGGAGCACTGTTCCGACCGGCACCTATTTTGCCGACTGGGCCATGCCGCGGGCGCGGGCGATGACGGACATGAGTTATGAAAAGCTCACGTTGACCACAACACTGGACGCCCGGTTACAGGACATTGGCCGGCGCGTGATCAGCCGGGCGCCGCTCGGCAAGGCGCAGGTCGCCCTGGTGGCGATGCGACCGGATGGCGAGGTGGTCGCGATGATTGGCGGCCGGGACTACAAGGAATCGGCCTTCAATCGCGTTACCCAGGCGCGACGCCAGCCGGGCTCCACATTCAAGCTGTTCGTCTGGCTTGCGGCGCTGCGTTCGGGCATGATGCCGGATGATCCGGTCGACGACAGCCCGATCACACAGGGCGGATACCTTCCCAAAAACGCCGGCGAAAAATATGCCGGAACAATCTCCCTCAAAGAGGCCTTCGCCAAGTCCAGCAACGTCGCTGCTGTCCGCCTGTTCGGGCAGCTGGGCGATGAGGCTGTAATCCGTGAGGCCCGCAACCTGGGTGTCACCTCACCGCTGGCGGAAGATGATCCCAGTCTGGCACTCGGAACCTCGACCATGACACTGCTGGAACTGACCGCTGCCTATGCCGGACTTGCCGGCAACAGCTGGCCTGCAAAACCCTATGCGTTCCAGAAAGAGCAAAGCTGGTCCGACTGGCTGTTCGACTGGCCCGGACGCTATGGCAACAGCACCCATGAACGGATGGAGGACATGCTGCGCCATGCGGTCAACAAGGGAACAGGCCGCAATGCGCAGCTGTCGATAGCCAATTACGGCAAGACCGGCACCAGCCAGAATAACCGCGATGCACTGTTTGTCGGCTATGCCGGGGATCTGGTAGTGGGCGTCTGGGTTGGCAATGATGACAACAGCCCGCTCAAAGGCGTCCAGGGCGGCGGCATTCCGGCCCGGATCTGGCGCGATTTCATGCGACAGGCGATACTGGACGCAGCACCCGCCCGCGAACCAAAGAGCGAAAGCAAACCGGATCCTGATGGCCCGGTCCGGCCACTGGACATCCCGGATCCGGCAGACTTGCCCGATATTCCGATTGACCTCGGGGAATCGGAAATCCGCATTGGCAGGGAGGACGGCGTGACCTTGCGGACCGAACTGGGCGGGATCCCCGTCGATCTCAATTTTGACGGCGACCGTGTCCGCATCGAACAGCGGCGGGACGAATAGCCGGATCCGCCAGGCCGTTGGTCCGGCGGGCGAAGCCCTGTCAAAATCGATCAATTTATCGCTTTGATTCCCGTTCTCTTTCCGCTTATGGCTTTCCCTTCCATGGCAGACCGTTCCAAACTTGATGACCTGAAAGACGTGCTCGGCGGCGCCGCGCGCGCCATGGCACATGAACCCGAGGTTGAACTGGCCTATACGGCAGAAGCGCCGTCCCAGTCGGGGCAACATCTCAAGGTTCCGATGCCCGCCCGGGACCTGCCACCGGATCAGGTCGCTGAGGCCCGTGGTTTTGCCGACAGTTTTGCGCTGAAGCTGCGCTATCATGACGAAGCAAGCCACCGGAAAAACGCACCGCAGGAGCCGGTTGCCCGCGCCTGTTTCGATGCGCTGGAACAGGTCAGGACCGACGCCCTGGGATCGCGCAACATGAAAGGCGTCAACGGCAATCTGGACGCGGCGCTGGAGATGCGCATGCGCTCCGATCCGATTTCCCGTGCACAGAACCGGGACGAGGTACCGATTTCCACTGCACTCGCCCTGCTCGCCCGCGAAAAGCTGACCGGGCAGGCCCCGCCGGATGGCACCGTCAAGGGTCTCGACATGCTGCGCGAATGGATTGAGGACAGTGCCGGCGCGGATCTCGAGGGACTCAATCTGACGCTGGATGACCAGGACAGTTTCGCCCGGCTGTCCACCCAGTTGCTCGAGCATCTTGATCTGATCAGCAGCGATGACGATCCGGCCGATGCCGACGACAATGACGACGACAGCGACGAGGACAGCGAAGACCAGGAAGATGACGGTGCCGATGAAGAGGCAACCGGCGACCAGGGTCAGCAGGACATGCGCTCGGAACAGTCCGAGGACGATGCGCAGGACAGCGAGAGCGAGCAGAATGCCGAAGAGCTGGAAGAAGGCGCGGAAGAGGAAATGGGGGATGCCGGCGACGAAGGCATGATGCCGGTCCGGCCCAACCGGCCGATGTCCGACCTGCCGCCCGGCTTTGACTATGCCCCCTGGACAGAAAAATATGACGAAGTCATCGCCGCGACCGAATTGTGCGACGATGAAGAACTGGTTCGGCTGCGCGCATTTCTCGACCAGCAGCTCACCAGTCTGCAGGGTGCCGTGACAAAACTGGCTAACCGGTTGCAACGCCGGCTGATGGCGCAGCAGAACAGGAGCTGGGACTTTGACCAGGAGGAGGGCATGCTCGATGCCGCCCGCCTCGCCCGTGTGGTCAGCAATCCCGCCCACAGCCTGTCTTACAAGGTCGAACGGGAAACCGATTTCCGGGATACGGTCGTGACCCTGCTCATCGACAATAGCGGTTCGATGCGCGGCCGCCCGATCAGCATTGCCGCGATCAGCGCTGACATCATGGCCCGGACCCTGGAGAGATGTGGGGTCAAAACAGAAATCCTGGGCTTCACGACCCGCGCCTGGAAGGGCGGCCAGTGCCGGGAAAGCTGGCTGGCGGCCGATCGCCCGGCCAATCCGGGTCGCCTGAACGATCTGCGGCATATCATCTACAAGCAGGCCGACGAGCCCTGGCGCCGGGCCCGCAAGAATCTCGGCCTGATGATGCGCGAAGGGCTGCTCAAGGAAAATATCGACGGCGAGGCGCTGCTCTGGGCCCATAACCGCCTGATTGGAAGGCCAGAAGAACGTCGAATCCTGATGGTGATCTCCGATGGCGCTCCGGTCGATGACAGTACGCTGTCGGTCAATCACGGCGCCTATCTGGAAAACCATCTGCGCAAGGTCATCGAGTGGATTGAAGGCCGCTCACCGGTCCAGCTGGTCGCGATCGGTATCGGCCATGACGTTACGCGCTATTACAAGCGGGCAGTGACCATCATGGACGCCGAGCAGCTGGGTGGCACAATGGTCGAGCAACTGGCCGGGCTTTTCGACGAGGAGAAGGGGCCTGGGCAGAAGTGAGAGAAACAGCTCTTTCGATCCGCAAACTCGGACCCGAAGATATAGAGTTGGTCCATTCGGCTGCGGACTTGTTCGACGACCCGCCGATCAAGGAGCAGACGAAGGCTTTCCTCGAAAGCGATCGCGACCATATCTGGATCGCCTATCTTGGTCAGGAGCCGGTCGGAATGTTGACTGCAACCACTCTCCTTCACCCGGACAAGTCGCCACATATTTTTGTCAACGAATTGGGGATTGACGACGACTATCGTCGGCGGGGGATAGCGACGCGGCTGATGGCTGAGGCTGTTTCGTTCGCGCGCTCTTGCGGGCTGACTCCGCTTTGGCTTGCCGCCGAAGGCGATGACGATCAGGCTAACGCGTTTTATCGCAGCCTGAGCGAACCCACTGAACGCGTATCAGTTGTATATGAATGGGAAGAGTAAATGAACGTAACCGAAGCCGTCACCAGTCGCCGATCCGTGAGGGACTTTCTCGACAAACCGGTCGACAAGGCCATCATTGAACGCGTGCTGGAAACCGCGCAGCGCGCACCATCTGGCGGCAACACACAGCCCTGGAACGCCTTGGTCGTAGGCGGCGATGCGCTGGTTGATCTAACTGCCAAGATCAAGGCGAAGGCCAAGGAAGCACCGATGGGAGAAGGCATGGAATATGCCATTTATCCCGCAGAACTCGAAGGCCGCTATGAAGACCAGCGCCGTGCAGTTGGCCGCGACATGTTTGAAAGCATCGGCCTCGCCCGCGAGGACAAAATGGGCCGGATCGAACAGATGTTCAAAAACTGGGACAGTTTCGGCGCACCGGTCCAGTTGTTCACCTATACCCGCAAATATATGGGGCCACCGCAATGGTCCGACATGGGCATGTGGCTGCAAACAGTCATGCTGTTGCTCCGCGAAGAGGGTCTGGACAGCTGCTCCCAGGAAATCTGGGCCATGTACGGCACCTATATGCGCGAATTGCTCAATATTGACGACGATCATATCTTCTTTTGCGGGATGGCGATCGGATATCGGGATCCGGACGCGCCGATCAACAATTTTTCCGTTCCACGGGTAGCGCTGGACGAAGCGGTAGAGTTTCGCGGTTTTTAACCGTAAAAAACTCCAAGATTCCGAGAGTTTTCGTCAGGATTTGCCGGGAATCTGTCCCGCATAGTGACAATTGTCACCGACAAGTTGCCTCCAGAGTCGATAAACTACTATACCAGACTCGAAATCGTCGCTTATGTCGGTTTTGAGGGTTATTTCCGGGTCGCAAAAAAGTCCGTCTGAGCAAGGGGCCAGACAGGGCTAGAACCTGTGGGGGGAATATGATCCGTCTGAAACAAGCAAGCCTGCTGTGCATCGCTGCTGCTCTTGCCGCAAGCTCGACCATCGCTCATGCCCAGGGCACGCCGGTCACCTTGAGAGACAGCTTTCCGATAGGCAAGAGTGGCGGAATATTGTGCCAGGTGCAGGACCGCAGCCTGAGCAACAAGGCCAAGGAATCCATGTTTGACCGAAGCTGGGCGGTGGTCTGCCGGGATTCGGCCCGACCAGTCGGATATGTCTATTCTTCCCGCTCCACGACCGAACAATTGCTGGGACGGATCGCACCTCACCGTCAGGAGCCGGTTGTCTGTCCCGCGACATCCGGGCCGGTAAAGAAAGACGGTTTCGTCCAGACCCAGTGCCAGCTTTCCGCAGAACCCGTGTCCTATTCTGTTTTTGAAGGCCGGCAGGGCAATACAAGCTATGTGGCGGAAGGCCTTTCCGCCTATGACAGCGCGACGCTGCTGGCGCTCAAATCCATCATCAGCGACGAAATTGTCGAAGGTTCGGTTGATGTAGCCCTGACCTCAATTGCCGATCCGTTCGCTTTCGCCCGGGTCCAGGCTTCAACTCTGCAACCTGAACAGGCTCTTGCAGAAGGATATCGGCGCAATCTCAGCGGCGACTATGCGGAGGCTGCCGCATTTTTCGAAACCTTGCAACAACGCACGGCCGGGCAAAAGGGTGACGATATTGATCCGGAAGAATATCTCATCAACCGCGCCCTGCAAAAATCCAATCTCGGTGAGTTTGCCGAGGCGGAAAGGCTGTTCGAACAGTCCCTGGCGGTATCATCCAGTGATCCGGTGAACCAGCGACTTCGCCGCAACTTCCAGGGCATGCATCTGCTCAATCAAGGGCGTTTTGACGAGGCGGTCGAACTGATCATGCGTCCTGTGGATGCCGTGGCCGAACAGGAGAAGGCGCTGCTCGAAAATCTCGAGATCACCTCCCCTATTTCCACCCGGATCAATGGCAGCAACCGCACCGCCAATCTGCTGGGCTTTACCGACGATCTGAAGCTGACAGATCGTGAACGGTCCGAAATCATCGATGCGCAAGCCCTGCAGCTTGTAGGTACGGCCCAGCGCATTCGCGGCGAACGCGCTTCCGCGCGCAACAATCTGATTACGGCCTATAATCAGGCGATCGCCGTGCGCGACGGTCGCGTCACATCGATCACCCGTTTGCGGGTGCAGGTCTTGTCAGAACTGGCACTTATCGCCGAGGCAGATGGCAATGCGGCCCGCGCAGAGCAGCTGTTGCGCGACGGGCTGGAGCTGCTCTCGATCCAGTATCCCGAAACCAAATCGGTCAATGGCGCGAAGGCGCGGCTTGCCTCTTTCCTGTTGCGTCAGGATCGTCAGGCCGAGGCCCGGCAGATTTACGCAGAAGTTGTCGACAGCTCGCTGGGCAAACGCAACGCCGTAACCGGCCTGAACAACCAGCTGGCGCCCTATTTCCGTTTGCTGGCAGATGACCCGGCAGCCGGAGAGGAATTTTTCAAGGCGACCCAGATCCTGATCCGCCCGGGTGTAGCTGAAACCAACGCGGTGCTCGCCCGGGAGCTCAGCGGCGGGACCGACGAGGCGGCACGGCTGTTCCGGCAGTCGACCAATCTTGCGCGCAATATCGAACGGCTGCGGATACGCTTTTCCTCGCTCGGCAAGGTGGAGCAGACATCTTCGGTCCGCCGGGCCCGCAATGATCTGGCTTCAGAAATCGAGCAGCTCGAACGCAGCCAGCAACTCACCCAGGTCGCACTGGCCGAGTTTCCGCAATACCGGGCCGTGGCCAGCCGCTTTATCAGTCTGGCGGATCTCCGCTCGAACATGACGGCGGACGAGGCCTATATGCGCATGGCAATTGTCGGCGGCGACATCTTCATGTTCTATGCGGACCAGAATGACGCCCGCGCCTGGCAGGTCGGCTTGCGGGAAAGCCAGCTGGACAGCAAGGTGGACAATCTGCGCGCTTCGATATCCACGCTCGAAAACGGACAATATGTCACCTATCCTTTTGACATTGAAGCCGCGCGAGACCTCTACAAGGACCTGTTTGAGCCGGTTGCGGCCAGGCTGGCGGCTACCGAACATCTGATTTTCGAGCCTGACGGCGCACTGCTGCGCCTGCCCATCAATCTTCTGGTCGCCGATGACGCGTCGGTCGCCGGATATCTGGCTCGCACCGGAGAGCCCGATGGCGATCCGTTCGATTTCACCGAAGTCAACTGGCTGGGCAGCAACACCAATGTCAGCACAGCGGTATCTGCACGCGCCTTTACCGATGCACGGCTGGCGCCCGCTTCGACGGCGCAGCAGGAATATCTCGGCCTTGGTCAGAACAATCCGGTGCTCGCCGATGCGCGCGTGGCGCAGGACCGCCTGGAGGCGGAGGGGAGTGATGCCAGTTGTCAATGGTCGCTCAGCGAATGGAACAAGCCGATTTCCGATGCCGAATTGCGGCAGGCCCGGTCGATCATCGGCCAGTCGGGGTCGGAATTGCTGACCGGCCAGGCCTTTACCGACGACAGGATCCTCGCAAAGGATGATATCTCGGAATATCGCATATTGCATTTCGCCACCCATGGCCTGGTAACGGCGCCCAATCCGTCCTGCCCGGCCAAACCCGCTCTGCTGACCTCCTTCGGCGAGTCTGAATCGGATGGGCTGCTGGCCTTTGACGAGATTTTTGAACTGAAACTGGATGCGGACATTGTCATTCTGTCGGCCTGCGATACGGCCGGAAAAGCCAGTATCTCGGCCACACGGGAAGCCGGTGTGAGCAGCGGGGGCGGCACGGCTCTGGACGGACTGGTCCGCTCCTTTATCGGCGCAGGCAGCCGCTCGGTACTGGCCAGCCACTGGCCCGCGCCAGATGATTTTCAGGCCACGGAGCGGCTGATTGGCGGCCTGTTTGAAGATGGTCAGGGTCAGTCGGTGGCGACAGCCCTGCGGACGTCCCAGCGCAAGCTGATGGAAGATCCGGTCACATCGCATCCCTATTACTGGTCCGGTTTTGCGATCATCGGTGACGGAGCCAGACCGTTTCTTCCCGGCCAGCAGACGGCGGCCACTGGCGGAGACAGCAACAATCCGGTGCGGGAAAATGTCTTGAAATAATGGTGAGTGAAGCGACCACACAGGACCCGGCCAATGGTGGCCGCGATGTCGAAAAGGAAGCCCGGAGCGCCGTGCAGTCAATCCGCCGGATTTTCGCACAGCTGGGCCCGGTCCGCCTCGCGTCGACGCTGTTTTTCCTGATCCTCGCCATTCTGATTGCCGGCCTCAGCTGGAAGACTCCGCTGATCCAGGATGCCGAACGGGCGCTTTATGACCTGAGGGCATCGGTCTTCGCCCCGGTTGTCGAGAAAGACGATCGCATCGTCATGATCGTCTACAATGAAGAGACGCTCAGACTGACAGGACAGCGATCACCAGTCGACCGCACGATCCTGGCGCAATCACTCGAGACCATCGATGCCGCCGGAGCGAAGTCCATCGGGATCGATATCCTGTTCGACATGCCCCAGGATGACGATCCGTTGCTGATCAACATGTTCCGGTCAATGCAAACACCAACGTTTCTGGCCTATGCCAATGCAGCGACCAATCCGGAAATCACCTTTGCCCAGCAGCAGTTTCTCGACGACTATCTGACGGAATTTGCCGACAGCAACGTGAAACCGACAACCATCCGGCTCGATACGGACGGCGACGGTGTCCAGCGCCGCTGGAACGCGCCGCCCGAGGGTTCGCCGCCATTCCTGGCCATTGCGATGACCGGACCCAATCCGGCCTTTGCCAGCTATTCCGGGGCGATCCGCTATTTTAACGGAGTGAATGACGAAATTCCCGTCTTTGACAAATTCCCGATAGAAAGCTTTGCAGACCCGGCAACGGCGGACATGCTCGCAAGCTTTATCAAGGACAAATATGTCCTGATCGGTGGCGATTTCATTGACCGTGACCGGTTCGAAACACCCATCAGTTCCATCGCCACCAGCCAGGATGATGTCAGCACCCAGAGTGATGACGCCAAGATGATCGGGCTGGAAGTCCATGCCCACATGCTGGCCCAGTTGCTCAATGATGACCAGCCAGCTGCTATTCCGACCTGGGCCCTCTGGGTTGCCGCTGTGATCGTCGCCGCATGTGGCGGATTGTCTGCCGTGTTGATCGGCAACTCGATCAAGATTGCCCTGATCCTCATCAGTCAGTTCCTGTTCTTCGTCATATTCCCCTTTGTGCTCCACAATATCGGCATAGATACACTCACCCTCCCTGCTTTTGGATGGGGTTTGGGATGGTTGCTGGGCTACGCTTCGGTCGGATCGGCGGCGCGGACGATCAATTCCAAACAGCGCAGTTTTGCCCAGAATGCCCTGGGGAAATATCTGCCGAAATCGATTGCCGGCGAAATCCTTCGCGATCCGGAAAAACTGGCCCTCCACGGCGAAAAGCGCCAGATCTTTGCGGTATTCACGGACCTTGAGGGGTTCACCAAATTGAGTCACGCGATCGAGCCGGAAATGGTCGCGACCCTGCTCAATGACTATCTCGACCGTCTCAGTGACGTGGCGCTGGAATATGGCGGAACGATCGACAAATTTGTTGGCGATGCGCTGGTCGCCTTCTGGGGCGCGCCCATTGCCTATGCGGATGACGGCGAGAGAGCCGCAAAAGCGGCTTTTGCGCTCTATGAAGCAGGTGAAGAGTTCCGCAAAAACGTCCCGGAAGGGGTGCCACCCATCGGTCGCACCCGGGTGGGCATGCACTATGGCGATGCGATTGTCGGCAATTTCGGGGGTGAAGGCCGGATTCAATATACTGCTCTCGGGGATGCGATGAATACCGCCGCGCGGCTCGAAGCCGCGAACAAGGCGCTGGAAACCAAGGTACTGGTCAGCCGGGAAGCCATGGAGAAAACCGGACTCGACTGGTATCGCCCAATGGGCCGGATCACCCTGCGCGGCCGCTCGACGCCGGTCGATGTGTTTGAACCTGTGCCCGACTGGGAAGAAAAAGATCGCGCAGCAGTGACCGCCGTCATAGCAGCCCACCAGCAAGGTGATAATGATGCTGTTCAGGCACTGGGGGCCATGATCAAGCAATATGGCGAAGATCTCGGCCTCGCCAATCTGATAAAACGACTTGAAAAGACAAAACATGGAGAAAGCTATGCTCTCGGTTAAGAAAAGCGCGGTTCCGTCCGCAAATATGTCGAAATTCCTGGGCAAGGCGGCCTTGGCCGTTGCGCTGGCAACCGGCCTGAGTAGCGCAGCCTTGGCGCAAAACATGGTGGTCCGCTCGACCGGACCCTCGGCGAGCAGCTACCCGGCCGGTACCAAGCTGGCCAACAATGCCCGGATCACGCTCAAAAATCTCGACTCCGTCACCGTGCTCAGCAAGTCGGGGACCCGCGTCCTTCGCGGACCGGGGACATTCTCGCTCAACCGGACGACCCGGGCCAACGCAACCACGACGGCGCGACTGGAACGGTTCATCACCAATCGCGGCAGCAGCCGCGCCCGGACGGGAGCAGTGCGCAGCGCGGGCGTGGAAGTTGCCACCGCGGCTCCGAAAAACCCGAATCTCTGGTTTCTCGACGTGACCAAGGGCGGCAAATTCTGTGTTGCCAATCCGGATACGCTCGTTCTTTGGCGGCCGGACTATACGGGGTCCGCAACGGCGAGCATCGTCGAACCCACCGGCGGCAATGTGACCGAGGTCGAATGGCGCAAGGGCAATCCGCTGAAAAAATGGCCAACCGCAGAAGCACCGCTCAGCAGCGGCGCGAAATATCAGGTAATCGGATCCAACGTCCCGCAAGCGGTTGAAGTGAATTTCGTATTGCTTGGCAAGACACCGGAAAATCTGGACGAAGCCGCTGTGGCGCTGATTGAAAATGACTGTCAGAGCCAGCTCGACCTGCTCGTCGACACATTGGGAGGCGGATCGGATCCGGAACAGGGATAACAGGGAAATCGCCTGTCGGCCGGATTGAGGGCCGGCCGACAGGGTGAACAATGGAGGCAGTCCGATCGGGGTCGCGCGAGGAATGCCGAAACAAACGGGGATAAACATGTCGCCAATGCGCGTAACGACAAAAACAGCCATCACGGCTTCGGCCATAGCCTTGGTCGCAACCAGCCATCCGGCCCTGGCGCAGTCTTCTGTTGCCGCGCCCACGCGAGAGGAAATTCAACGCAGCCTGAGAGACCAGGCCGAAGCCAGCCAGGCACAGGCAGTGACCATTGACGGAGACGTGGAACGCTCGCCCTGTCCCCTCGCCAATCCCGAATTTTCCGACGTGCGCTTCACTTTGCAAAATGTTGAATTTTCCGGTCTCGGCGCAATCGATGCCAGCATATTGCGCTCCTCCTACGAACAATATGTCGGTCAGGACGTTCCCGTTGCCATCGTTTGCGATATCCGTGACCGCGCGGCGACAACCCTGCGCGGAGCCGGATATTTGGCCGCCGTCCAGGTCCCTCCCCAGACAATCTCCGGCGGCACCGTGAAGTTCGATGTGCTGCTGGCGCGGATGACATCGGTACAGGTCCGGGGCAATGCGGGTCCATCGGAAAAATTGTTGCAGCAATATATCCGGCAGCTGACCGACGAACCGGTTTTCAATATCGAAGTGGCCGAGCGCTATTTGCTGCTTGCACGGGATATTCCGGGACTCGACGTACGTCTTTCGCTCCGTCCTGTTTCAGCGGAGACCGGCGGCCAGCCCGGTGATGTCGTTGGCGAGTTCAATGTCACACGCACCCCTGTCTATGTTGATGCCAATATCCAGAATTTCGGCTCCGAAGAAGTTGGCCGGTTCGGCGGCCTGTTGCGCGCGCGTTTCAACGGCCTGACCGGTCTGGGGGATGAAACGACCATCAGCGTCTATTCCACCGCCGATTTCAAGGAACAGCAGGTCGTTCAGATTGGCCATGAGTTTCGGGTTGGCGGAGAAGGCCTGAAACTTGGGGGTGATTTCACCTATGCCTGGACCCGGCCCGAACTGCCGGGCAATTTCAACATCCGGTCGGAAACGCTGGTGGCCAATGCCTATGCGACCTATCCTTTCGTCCGGAAGCAGTCCCACAATATCTTCGGCACGATTGGTTTTGAACTGATCGACCAGAAAACGGATCAGCTGGGTATCCGCACCAACGAAGATCAACTGAGCATCGCTTATGCGCGGGTGGATTTCAATTCCGTGGAACCGGGGAGTATTTCCGGGCGCGGCGGCTATTCGGCTTTCGAGCCCAAATGGGGCATCGCCGGATCGCTCGAAATCCGCCAGGGACTTGACATTCTTGGCGCCAGCGAAGGTTGTGGCGCCGGTTTCGTCAATTGCATCGGACAAGCTGTCACGCCCAACCGGATCGATGGTGACCCGACAGCATTCGTGCTCAGAGGTCAGGCCAGGCTGGACTATCGGCCCGATCCATTGCTGACGTTCACGCTGAAGCCAAGGTTTCAGTTTTCTTCCAACGCCCTGTTTTCCTATGAGGAAATTTCGGGCGGCAACTACACCACCGGCCGCGGATATGATCCGGGCACAATCATTGGTGACAGCGGCTACGGCCTGCAGACGGAAGTGAGCTATGGCTCGCTGGTCCCGGATTCTCCCGATGGCATCGCCTGGCAGCCCTATGTGTTTTTCGACGGGATGGCCGTGTGGAACAGGAATATCCCAGGCGATCCCCAGAGAATTTATTCCGCAGGCGGCGGCATCCGCGCCACAATCGGGCGCCAGGCCAATCTGGACCTGATGGCAGTCGTGCCGCTGAAGCGCGGACCATTCCAGACGCGCCGCGACAGCGCACGTGCGCTGCTGACGCTGACGGTGCAGCTCGCACCCTGGACGCGATAGGACAAAGAAACACATGCATGTGTCACAGACAGTTAGAGGCAAGACAATGACCAAAGCAACGAACGTTCATCCGACGGACGATGCCAGATCGCAAAAAGCCGGTCGCAGCAATGCTGCCGGTTTCGCACGTCGGTTCTCTTCCTCGTGGAAACTGAAATTGCTTGCTGGCGGCTCACTGTCGGCTGCCGCATGTCTGATGGCTACCGCTCCCGCGCTGGCGCAAGCCATAGCGCCACGCAACAATCCCAACCAGGCATTCCAGGCTCTGGACACATTCGTTCTGGGCACGGGAAATGTTTCGGTCTCGACGGATGTCGACACCGTGACCATCAATAGTGCGCAAACCGTCATCAACTGGTCACCACTCGACAACGCGGACATCAATGCAAACCCAGATCTGATCAATTTGCTGCCCGACGGCACCAGTCTGATTTTTGAGGGGCCGGTCGGCGGATATACGGTACTCAATCGCATTGTACCGACTGCCAACCTGATGGGTCAATTCCGCGGCGTGGCGATCAGCGGCGATGTTCAGAGCCGGCTGGGCGTCGGCGGGGCAACAGGCGGTGATGTCTGGTTTTACAGCCCGGGCGGCATTCTGATTGGCGGTACCGCAGCATTTGACGTCGGCAGCCTGATACTGACGACCAATGATATTGACACCACGGGCGGATTGTTCGGCAGCAATGGAGAAATCCGATTTCGTGGCGCCGCAGATAGCCTGTCTGCAGTGACCATTCAGGAAAATGTCGACATCACTGCCGATAACTCCGGAAGCTATCTCGCGCTGGTTGCCCCGAGAGTCACACAGGGCGGGGAAATCCGTGTCAATGGCTCCGCCGCTTATGTAGCAGCCGAACAGGCAGATCTGACGATCAACAATGGTCTGTTTGACATTGCCATCACCGTTGGCACCGCCGATTCCGTTGGGGTAGAGCATACGGAGACGGGAATCACCACGGGACCCTCCGCCGCGCCCATTGCAGATGACATGGGAACTCCGGGCATCAATGAAGCCAATCGCGATGCCCAGGCCATTTATCTCGTCGCGGTCCCCAAAAATGACGCGATCACCATGCTAGTGGGCGGAGACATCGGATATGAACCGGCCACCACGGCGGGTGTCGTCAATGGCGAAGTCATATTGAGTGCCGGTTACAATGTATCCGTTGGCGGGACCGAGCAAAGCGCACAGGTGATTCTGGCGGATGATCCGGTCAGCGCATTTCCCACCAATATCGAATTTACGGGCGGCGACATTCGGGCAGACCTGACGGCGATCGCAGCCGACACGATCGACGCACTGATTGACGGATCGACGGCACTGACCATCGGCAGCGAGGTCCAGTTCCAGGATTATGATGCGAGATTTATCGCAGGAGATCGCGTCGATGTTGGCGCGGCCAATGGCGGGGCCTTGCGCGTGCGCGGCAATCTCGACATTCAGGCGGGCGACAACGAGACCGGCGGCACGATCAATATCCTGGCAGAAGATAATCCGTTCGATGCCGATGCCATCGGCGAGCTGATTGTCAACGGGAGCTTCACTACCGACGCCAGCGGAATTGGCATCAGCGAACCACTGATCGCGGGTAACGGAGATGATGCCACCGGGGGCACAATCAATATTGCCGTATCTGACGGTGCCGAACTGACAGTTGACGGTTCCGCCGAGTTTATTGCCGATGCCAGGGGCGGCATCAGGTCTGACATGGCCGGCAGCTCGACTGGCGGCGACATTTCGCTGACCCTCACCGGTGCGACTGGTCAAATGAATTTCAACGGCGGTCTCACGCTTTCCGCTTCTGGCCTGAACAACACTTCAGATGCCGCGATCGGGAACAGCGGTACCGGCGGGACCCTGCTGCTGGACCTGCAGGATGGCCAGTTTTCCGCCAGCGATATCATCCTCGATTTCACCGGCAACGGCATCGAAGGCGGTAGCAGTACCCAGCAGAGCAATGACGGCTTTGGCGGGGACCTGACCATCAATGTTTCCGGCGGCACGCACAATATCAGGAGCATTTTTGCCAATGGCGGAGGGATTTCCGGAACCAGCAGGGATGCGATCGGTGACGATGTCGACGGAAGGGCCACCGGCGGTAGCGCCGCTTTCAATGTAAGCGGCGGTGATGTGACCATCACCAATCGGCTGTTTCTCGGCGTGAATACGTCCGGAGATACCGCGCCGGGTGACAGTGCGAATATTGATCTGAATGTGACGAATTCCGCCAACTTGCAGATTCAGGGAGATCTGGAGCTCAACACACAGTCTTCCGGCGGATTGCCAACAAGCAGCACTTTTGCCGGCGATGTCAATATTACCGTCGACAATGCCAGCTTCAGCTTCGATTCGCTGGACATCCGGGCGGACGGTGCCCCGGACCTGTTCGAATTCAATGAACGCGGCCGGGATTTTACGGCCGGTGATGTCACTATTATTTCCCGCAACGGCGGGACTTTCTCTGGCGGATTTGGGGTCATTTCCGCAAGCGCTTCCGGAAATACCGGAACAGTGGGCGATGGCACGGGCGGCAATGTACTTCTCAACGCCAATAACGGGGCGATCAGTTTCTCCAGCAGTCTTTTCGTCAATGCCAACGGCCAGGGAGCAACGGGCACACGCGAAGACGGATCTGTTTCTTCCGGAACCGGTGGCTCGGCCACATTCCGGGTTGAAGGCGCCGCTGGATCAATGTCGTTCAACAACATCTTCACCAGTTCCGACGGTTCCATATTTTTCGATGTTGAGAGCGGTATTGAAGATTTTGACGGTGACGGAGGCAATGGTATCGGGGGCACCACGACCTTTGATCTGCTCGGTGGAACATTCAACGCCAACAGAGTCACTGTCGGGGCTGACGGATTTGGCGGACCGGGTGGCGACACCCAGGGCGATGACATGGCTCCAGTGCCTGACTTTCTTGTCGTGGCTCCCGTGCCTCAGATGGCCTTAAATGTCGGGCCCAAGGCCGGAACAGGCGGTGATGGAATTGGCGGCGACGTCATATTCAACCTCGACGGAACCACCGCGACCGTCAACGATCTGGATGTCACTTCGAACGGTTTTGGCGGCGATGGAGGTCGCGGGGAATTCAACAACGGAACCTCGGGTGGCGACGGCGGCGGCAGCTTTGGCGGCAACGCCACGTTCAATGCCATTTCAGGCACGCTGACCGTCAATAACACGCTTTCAGTTGAAGCCAATGGCGGTAGTCAGTTCGGCGCCGGCCGGGGTGGGAACGGAGATGGATCAGCCGGTGGCGATGGCGGTGTGTCTGTTGGCGGCACGGCAATATTCAACCTGGATGGAACCTCGACCATCAATGCTGGAGTAGTTGTGGTCAGCACCGACGCATTTGGCGGCGGCGGCGGTTTCGGTGACCTCACTTTCGACAATGGCATGCTTGTACCCGCGGGGCCTGGTGGCAGCGGCGGCAACGGCACAGGTGGAGATGCGATATTCAACAATAGTACCGGCACAATCAGCTTCAACCAGCTTACGGTCCAATCCATCGGAACCGGGGGTCAGGGCAGAGCCAGTATCGGCTTCACCGTCGGCGAATCCCCTGACCAGGGCGGTGACGGCGGTGATGGCGCGGGTGGCACCGCAACGATCAATCTCAATCAGGATGAAAACGGTTTTCCAGCTTACTCCGTTCTGGCAAATGGCATTGGCGGCAATGGCGGCGAAGGCCTGCTCGCGGGCAATGGCGGCGACGCGACCGGCGGGATCGCGTCACTGAATGTCAACAATGTCTCGGTGCAGCTGGGAGATCCGGTCATTCTGGCGGTTGCAACCGGAGGAAATGGCGGATTTGGTGATGGTATCAACGCCAGCAATGGCGGAAATGGCGGCGATGCCTTTGGCGGTTCGGCGCGCCTGGAAGTGACCGGAACGGATGGTTTTGTACCGATCGACAACAGTTTCACGATCAACAGCGATGCGACCGGCGGAAATGGCGGTAGCGGCAATGGCAATTTCATCGGCGGGACGGCCGGTGACGGTGGCAATGGCGGAAACGGAACCGGCGGCAGCTCGGAAGTGATTGCCCGTACCGGCGGTGTTGTCGAATTCACCCCCACACCGACACCCGGGCCATCAACATTCCAGCTTTCGAGCAGCGGTACAGGCGGACGCGGCGGCGATGGTGGTAATGTCGACATGCTCAGCGGTGGAAGCGCTGGTGATGGCGGCGACGGCGGCGCGGGTACTGGCGGATCGCCGACCTTGCTCGCCCAGGGCGGCACCATCACAATGCAGGACATCGATCTGCTCGGCAACGGGGCCGGCGGAACCGGGGGTAGCGGCGGCACGGACTTTACCATGCAACTCGGCCTTGACGGAGCCGGAGGCGACGGTGTTGGTGGCAACCCTGTCGTCGAGGTCCAGGAAGGCAGCCCGGGCATCATCACGCTCAGTGACACGTTCATTCAGGCCAATGGTGTCGGCGGCGCGGGAATCACCATCGGTACCGGCGGCGGTGGCCGCATCGAAGTCACCGATACATCAGTCGACCCAGCCGGGATGATCACCTTCGGGAACCTGACTGCAGAAGCGTTGACCTCGACACTGGGCGGAACTGGCGGCTTTTTCGTGAGCGGCAATAGTGATGCGATAACGGTGCTGGGCAATCTGACGGTCAATGTCGCCGACAATATTGAATATGCCTTTGACGGCACCGGTCAGATGACTGTTGGCGGCATGGCAATGCTGACCAGTGGCCAGGATATCCTGTTTACCCATGTCAATAACGCGGTGCCGACCATCTCGCTGGACGTGACGGGCACGTTCCAGGCCACGGCGGCCCGCGATTTCCTGTCCTCGGACAATGCGATTATCCGGGCCGGTTCGGTGCTGGATATCCGGGCTGAAGGCAATGCAACGGCGCACGATCTGCGGGCAATTGAGCTGATCAATCTGTCCGCCGGTCAAAATGCAGCCCTCAACAATGCCGAAACGACCGGCCCGCTGTCGGGATCGCTGAATTTTGACGGCATTTTTGTTGATGCTGGCCTGAGTTTCAACAATCTGGGCATGGAACAGTTCGACCCTGCGTTCAACGCCAGCGTCACTGGTGACATCAATTCCTTTACCGATGTTCAAATCCGTGCTGGCGGCAATGCCATTGCCGTTGCCGGTACCGATGTCACCGCCAATAACCAGCTTCTCGTCCAAACCGGTGACGATATCATTATTGAAAGCGGTGCCAGCCTCGTCTCCGGTGCCAATCCGGCGGCGGCGCCCAATCCGCTGGACCCGTTCAATGACGGCTCCAACCTGATTTTGCGCGCTGGCGAGCTGGATCTGCTGCTCACCAGCCCGCGTCTGACGCCGATTGCATCCATTGTCGCGGCCGGTAACCTGGGAGCGAATGACAGCGCCGTATTGCTGACAGCCAATGCCATTGATGGCCTGGGAGGCACGATCAGCGCCGGTTCGATCAGCGCCGACATCAACGACGCACCATCCAACGCCGATATCGCCATGTTTGGGCAGTCGGATGATAACGGCCTGCTCAGCACGCAATGTCTCGAAGGCAATCTGTGCCTCGGCGTTCTGACCGCGGACAATATCGTTTCCATCGGGCAGGACGGCCTCCCGATACAGGCGATCATTGAAAATGGCGACATCATTGCCAACCGCATACTCGTGAGCACCCGCCGCGACATTGTGATGGGCACCAATGGGATACCTTCGCGGTTCATCGGGTCGGATGAAGTGTTCGTGAACAGCACGGAAGGTGATATCGATCTGATGGATGCCGAACTCAACAGCGATTTGCTTGGCGTCGATGCCGCCGGCAGTCTGCTGGGAACCGGCTCTCTGATCAGCGACAATGACATTGGTATAACGGTCGGAGGGGATATCAACGCTGCAGCCATCGATACCGGTGGTGAACTGACCACCGTGGCTGATCGCGGAGGTGCGCCGGAAGGATTCTATTCGGTGCCGGGCAGCATGATCGTTGACAGCCTTTCGGTCGGAACTGGTGATGTCAATTATGATGCCGGAGCGGACTTCATCTTTGGCAGCATTTCGGTGCCGGGAACGGACATCAACCTGGTGGCGCCACAAACGATCTCGATCGACAGCACATCCGGTGCCGAGAATATCATTCTCGATGGTGGTGAAATCCTGTTGGGCGATATTTCGGCAAATGATCAGGTTTTCGCAACATCTGCCAGCAATATCGATTTCGGTTCGATCTCGGCGGGTAATGATGTCGACCTTGATGCGGCAGACAATGTATTCGGATTTGATCTGGATGCGGGCAGCTTTGTCTCGGTGTCCGGACCCGGCAGCATCGATATCAGCGTCCTGACCGCCGGCGCAGATGTCAGCCTGTTCTCGGATGGCTCCATCCTCATCGGCGATCTGAATTCGGGTGGTGTTGTCGAGGCCTTTGGTGGTGATATCGATATCACCTCGTCCGGCAGCCTCGAGTTTACCGACGCGTCTGCCAGCAATGGCGATATCAATATAGTGACCGCTGGTGATCTGTTGATGGACGAAACAGATGCGACGGGAAGTATCTTCCTGCAATCCACCGGCGGTTCGATAGATCTCGGTACAACTCTCGCCGGTGGAAGTTCGATCGGCGACCCGTTCGGAGCTGGCCTGTTGACCGTGGATGCTGCTGTGAACATTGCGCTGAACAGCGAAGCCTACGGACCCGAAGGCCTGTTCCTCACGGCTGGTTCCCTGATCGACATTCAGGGCGAAGCGATTGGTGCAGAAATTTTCACAACCAGCGCCAACATGAATCTGGAGGGTCTGCTGGGACGGACAGATGCTACCTTCAATATCGAGATCGAGTCTAACGGCACCACCCAGATGGTGCTCGGCGGAGTTACCGATCTCGGTGGGTACACGCTGGACAATCTGGAATTCGCCCGGATCGCCTCAGGCGGGGATCTGACCATCTTTGCGGCCGATACAGGACAAACCGGATTTGATCTGACGGTCCTGGATCTCGACGCGGTGGTCGCAGACAATGTTTCGGGACCGCAATCGGCCAATATTGGGCTTTCAAACACCTTGAACTTGCTGGCTGACCAGTCGATCACCGTTGCGGGACAGCTCAGCCTGACCAACGCCAATAGCGGCACGGGTCTCAACATCGACGCCGGAGCTGATCTCTTCGTTGATGCCCCGCTTGGCCTTGTGCAAATTCTTGACGCCAATAACGGATATCAGGGACTGATCACGCTGAACGGTGACGATATCTTTGCCGGGACCCAGCAGGCTCGAACAGACATTGTCGGTTTAGGCACAGCGGCAATCGACAGCCGTCTCGCCAACAACGACGGACTGAACATCACAGACGGATTAATCCGCGCCAACGAAATTGTGTTCGAAGCCGGTCGTGCGGCATTTGTACAGAATACCGTCAGCGGCACCGATTTCGACGATCGCCGCGGATTCACGGCACAAATTGTGACAGTCAACGGTCGCAACGCCACCGCTCCGATCATCGTGATCAACGGTACGGTGGGTGCCACAACCGGCGTGGATGCGCTGCTTGCTGTAGGCATCGGCAACGGATTTGCACCAGACAGCACGATCAACGGCTGCATATTGGCTGATCCTAGCAGTTGTGGACCCACACCGACTCCAACGCCGACCCCCACTCCGACACCGACACCGACACCCACCCCAACTCCAACACCGACCCCAACTCCGACGCCCGAACCGACGGATGAGGATCCGGTGCAGGATATCATCGAGGAAGAAGTGACCCCGGAGGAAACGAACCTTAACTCGGATCCGTTTGAATCCAATCTGATTGAACTCAAGGAGAATGAGGAAGTTGTCGAGGATCCGCTGATTGACGAACCGGTCACCGGGGCGGGGAATGATGATCTCTGGATAGGCGGCCTGTCCGGCGAGGAAGAAAGCGAAGAAGAGTGTGAAGCCGGGGAAAGTGGCGAAGGCTGCGGAACCGGAACTTCTGGTTCCGGAGACCAGTCACCCGCTGGCAACTGAATTGACAGGTTGACCTTTTGCCGCGGAAGCCCTTAGGCGGTGGGCATGAGTGAATACCCTGCCCATCCGCTGCGCCTGTTCAACAGCCTGACACGCCAACTGGAAGAATTTGTGCCGGTTCATGATGGCGAAGCGCGCATCTATACCTGTGGTCCGACAGTCTACAACTACCAGCATATCGGCAATATGCGGGCCTATATCTTTGCCGACCTGCTGGGCCGGACAATGAGCTGGAAGGGTCTGAAGCTCACACATATCATCAACATCACCGATGTCGGGCATCTCACGTCCGATGCCGACGCCGGCGACGACAAGATGGAAAAGGCTGCGGCGGCATCCGGCAAGACCGCCTGGGATATCGCCAGATATTATACCGACGCCTACTGGGCCGACATCGACCGGCTGAACATCCGGCAACCCGCCAAATGGACGATCGCCACGGATCATGTGGAAGAAATGATCGAATTTGCAAAAGGTATTGCCGACAAGCATTGCTACGAATGCGAAACGGGGCTCTATTTCGATACCACCACCGTTCCGGATTATGGCCGCCTCGCCGGTGCAAGAAGCGATGACATCGAAGGGCGGATTGACGAAGTCGAAGGCAAACGTCACCCGCAGGATTTTGCGATCTGGCGCAAGACGCCCCCCGGAGAGAACCGGCAAATGGAGTGGGACAGCCCGTGGGGCAAGGGTGCGCCCGGCTGGCATCTGGAATGTTCACAGATGAGCATGAAATATCTCGGCAACCGGTTTGACATTCATACCGGCGGCATTGACCACCGCGAAATCCATCACCCAAATGAAATTGCCCAGAACCAGGCGCACAACTGCTCGGAGCATTCAGGCGCCAACATCTGGATGCACAACAACTTTCTGATCGACCGCGCAGGCAAGATGTCGAAATCTTCGGGCGATTTCCTGCGGCTGCAGGTGCTGGTCGACCGCGGTATTCACCCCCTCGCCTATCGACTGATGTGTCTGCAGGCGCATTATCGCAGCGAGCTGGAATTCACCTGGGATAATCTCGTGGCAGCCCTCACCCGGCTCAAGCGGATTGTCATGGGCGTTGAAAATCTGCGCCAACGCGCCGCTGATATGGATCCCGCCAAAGCCGGTGACCGCGAACATCCGAAGGTCACCGAATTGCGAGACCAGCTGGATGCGGCGATGAGCGATGACCTGAATAGTCCTAAGGCCATCCCCTTGCTCGAAGAGCTGCTCTCGCTGAAGAAAGTCAACGCGTCTCAGCGGTTGAATCTGCTGGCAGACATGGATGCCGTTCTGGGCCTCGATCTGGAAAAGATCCAGCGCGCCGATTTGCGCGTGCGGCCCGCGAACGCCCCAATCGAAGAAACAGATATCGAAGCCGCTCTGGATCGCCGGCAGCAGGCAAAGTCAGACAAGGATTTCGCTGCAGCCGATGCGGTCCGGGATGAACTGACGGAACAGGGAGTGGAGCTGATGGATGGTGATCCCTTACGCTGGGAATGGAGAATAGTGATATGACGAAACCGATCGCCGCAATGGCTTCCCTTGTCCGTCCTCTGGTGGAACCGCATTGCGGAGACCTCGACGTCACATGGTTTACCAGTACGGAAGAAGCGCTGGAAATCGCGCCACATGCCGAAATCGGCTGGTTCGACATGTATGACAAGGAAAAGATGGCGTCGATTATCGCGGCGGCAACCAGCCTCAAATGGCTCAACAGCATCTATGCCGGTGTGGAACATTTTCCGCTCGAGCAGCTGAAGTCGCAGGGCACGATCCTGACCAACGGCGCCGGTTTGAACAGCGCCCCGATTGCGGAATTCGCCGTCATGATGATGCTGTCGGCCGCAAAACGGATGGATGTTCTTGTCGACAATCAGCGGGACCATGTCTGGCTGGAAACGCCGCCGGGCACGACCGAAATCGACGACAGCAAGGCACTGATCATCGGCTATGGTGGCATCGGCCAGCAGATCGCGAAGAAGCTGGCAGGCTTTGATGTCGAGGTGACCGCCGTCCGGCGAACAGCAACCGATGATCCGCTGGTGATCGGACTGGATGACTGGCGGGCTCGCCTGGGCGAATTTGACTGGGTCTTTGTGTCGGCCCCGGCAACCGACGAAACCCGGCATCTGCTGGGGGTCGAGGAGTTTGCCGCGATGAAGGATTCGGCCTGGCTCATCAATGTCGCGCGGGGTTCGCTGATCGATCAGGAGGCTTTGCTCGAAGCCCTGAACAGCAAGTCCATCGGCGGCGCAGCGCTTGATGTGACTGACCCCGAACCGCTGCCCAAGGATCATCCTCTATGGGACGCGCCCAATTGCATGATCACCATGCATTTGTCCGGTCAGGCCCAGACCCGGATGTTTCAGCGTGCCGCGGCCCGCTTTGTCGAGAACCTGAAACGCTATCAGTCCGGCGAAGAAATGATCGCCGTGGCCGATCCGGACCGCGGTTACTAGACGGCCGGGATATTTTTCGATTGAGGCGTGACTCGCACTCAAATTTGACTTATCAACCAACAGCATAGGGGTAGGGCTGAGTCTTTTTCTGGAGGGGAAGAAGGCTTTTTCCGGGGTCGTTACCGTTCACTCGAACCCAGACTGATCATGAGGATCAGGGAAGGACCCACATGACCAAAGCATCCGATCTGTTCGTAGAATGTCTCGAAAATGAAGGCGTGGAATATCTCTTCGGCGTTCCCGGCGAAGAAAATCTCGACATGCTCGACAGCCTGTCGCGCTCCAAAAAGATCAAGCTGATCCTGACACGCCACGAACAGGGTGCCGGTTTCATGGCCGCCACCTATGGCCGGCATACCGGAAAGACGGGCGTCTGCATGGCGACACTCGGACCCGGCGCTACCAATCTGGTCACTGCAGCCGCCTATGCCCAGCTTGGCGGCATGCCGATCCTGATGGTCACGGGTCAGAAGCCGATCAAGAAATCCAAACAGGGCCGCTTCCAGATTCTCGACGTCGTCGACATGATGGGACCGATCACGAAATTTACCCACCAGCTGGCCGGCGGTGACAATATTCCGAGCCGGGTGCGCGAAGCCTTCCGCCTCGCCGAGGAAGAGAAGCCAGGTGCGACCCATATCGAATTCCCCGAAGATGTGGCCGATGAGCAAACCAACTCTCGTCCGATCACGCCCAGCACAACACGGCGCCCCACGGCCGAAGAAAAGGCTGTCCGCGCCGCCACAAAGAAGATTGAGGCGGCCAAATCCCCGATCCTGGTGATCGGTGGCGGCGCCAACAGGACCGTAACGGGCCGGATGCTGACGCAGTTTATTGAGAAAACCGGCATCCCCTTTGTCACCACCCAGCTCGGCAAAGGCGTTGTCGACGAAACCCGCCCCGAGTTCATGGGCTGTGCTGCGCTGTCCGCGGGCGATTTTGTCCACCGGGCGATTGAATCAGCTGACGTGATCATCAATGTCGGTCATGACGTGATCGAAAAACCGCCGTTTTTCATGAAGGACGGCGGCACCGACGTGATTCACGTGTCGATGAACAATGCCGAGGTCGATCCGGTCTACTTCCCCCAGATCGAAGTGATCGGTGATATCGGAAACGCCATCTGGCAGATGAAGGAAGATATTGTCCCGTCCGGCAGCTGGAGCTGGGACAAGATGTATGAGGCCCGCAAAGCGGAAGTCGAACATACGGCCAGCCTCGACAACGATATGCGCCATCCGATCTATCCGCCACATATGGTCAAGGTCGTCCGCGATGCGATGCCGGCGGACGGGATTATCTGCCTCGACAATGGCGTGTATAAAATCTGGTTCGCCCGCAATTACAACGCGCGGCAGCAGAATACGGTACTTCTCGACAACGCGCTCGCGACCATGGGGGCCGGCCTGCCCTCGGCAATGGCGTCGGCGATGGTCTATCCCGACCGCAAGGTCATGGCGATCTGCGGCGATGGCGGCTTCATGATGAACAGCCAGGAAATGGAGACCGCGGTCCGTCTGAAGCTCAACATCACGGTGTTGATCCTCAATGACAGCAGCTATGGCATGATCCGCTGGAAGCAGGCGAATATGGGCTTCGAGGACTGGGGTCTGACCTATGACAACCCGGACTTCGTCAAATATGCCGAAAGCTACGGTGCCAACGGCTATCGTATCACCAGCGCCAAGCATCTGCAGGAAACGATCGACCATTGTCTCGGCACGGAAGGCGTGCACCTGATCGATTGCCCGGTCGATTATTCCGACAATGATCGTATTCTCAATCATGAAATCCAGGACCTCAGCTCCAAGGTCTGAGAGGAAATGGCATGACCAAATTGCAAGACGTCTATCCGCTCTATCTGAACAATGTCGCGGCTCAGCCGAACGAAGATCTGGAGGTCACGGACAAGTTCACCAATGAAGTGGCGTTTCGTACCGCTCTCGCGACGCCGGATGTGATCGAGGAAGCCATTGCGGGTGCCGTTGAGGCCACTGAACCGATGGCAAAAATGGCCAGTTTCGAGCGGCAGGCGGTTCTTCAGCATTGTGTCGACCGGTTCAAGGAGCGCTTTGACGAGCTCGCCTATGCATTATGTGTCGAGGCCGGCAAGCCGATCAATGATGCCGAAGGCGAAGTCGGCCGGCTGATCGACACATTCCGGATCGCGGCCGAAGAGGCCGTGCGCAACTATGGCGAAGTCCAGCCGCTGGATATCTCTGCGCGTGCCAAGGGCTATCAGGGCATGTGGAAGCGCTATCCGATCGGTCCGTGCAGTTTCATTTCGCCGTTCAATTTTCCGCTCAATCTGGCGGCACACAAGGTGGCACCGGCTATTGCTGTTGGTTGCCCCTTCGTCATGAAGCCTGCGTCCAAGACACCGCTCGGCGCATTGATCATGGGTGAGGTTCTGGCCGAAACCGACCTGCCGAAAGGCGCCTTTTCCATTCTCCCCGCGAGCCGCGACGGCGCCGATTTGTTCACGGTTGATGATCGCCTGAAGCTGCTCTCCTTCACCGGTTCGCCGGGCGTCGGCTGGGATCTCAAGGCCAAGGCCGGCAAGAAACCGGTGGTCCTGGAGCTGGGTGGAAACGCGGCGGTGATTGTTGATGAAGATGCAGATCTGGACGACGCGCTCGAGCGGATCATATTTGGCGCCTTCTACCAGTCCGGACAAAGCTGCATCGGTGTCCAGCGGATCATCATCCATGAAAAGGTCTATGACCGGTTCAAGGACATGCTGGTCAGCAAAACCGCGACCCTCGTCGCCGGCGATCCAAAAGATCCCAAAACCTTTATCGGCCCGATGATTTCGGAAGGCGAAGCGAAACGTCTGCATGGCTGGATCGAGGATGCAGTTGCCGGCGGAGCAACGCTGCTCTGTGGCGGCAAGCGCGAAGGCAATATGCTGGAGGCCACCTTGCTGGAAAATGTCGCGTCCGATGCGGACGCCAATCGCGAAGAAGCCTTTGGCCCGCTGGCGCTGCTGTCCAAATTCAGTGACTTCAATGCTGCATTGCACGAAGTGAATGACAGCAAATTCGGTCTGCAGGCCGGGATTTTCACCCGCGATCTGTTCAAGACGCTCGATGCCTGGGACACGCTGGATGTCGGTGGTGTGGTTGTCAATGACGTGCCGTCCTATCGTGTCGACAACATGCCTTATGGCGGGGTCAAGGACAGTGGTCTCGGCCGGGAGGGCATTCGCTTTGCGATGGAAGACATGACCGAGATCCGCAATCTCGTCATTCGCCGCAAGCTCGACTAGCGCGAATCACATATAGCTGTTTTCGGAATAAGCCGCGACAAAGCGGTCACAGGATAGTTGCGTTTACATCACAGTCCGCTGTCAAATGCCTTCAGATCCGACTCCAAACCATTAAAATCCAACAGATTTCGGCTCTTTTTCGATTGCATTGAGCAAACAAACATGGATAGTTAGAACATAGTTAATATCGAACGGCTTGGGTCGCGTCGTGCTGTCAGAGGGACCTGATCTTCGGATCAGGAGGAGCAACGATGCAGATGGGGATAGACTTTTACAGGATTCGTGGCTGGACGCTGAACAGGCTTCCCGCTCTTGCAGCCGGTGCATTTTGCATCGCGCTGGCCGGCGTCGCGCTTTTCGCTTCCACTCTGGCCGCTCCCGAACCCGTTGAAGCCGCTTCGGAGCTTCCCAAAGGCACATATCTGGGCGTTGCAACCTGTGGCGGGACGACCTGTCATGGCCGTCAGGAAGCCGACGGAGAAATCGTCCGTCAGGATGAAATCATGCGCTGGCAGGAAGAATCGACGCCGGGTGGCGCCCACAGCCGGGCTTTCCGGGTGCTCAAGGAACCGCGCAGTATCGCGATCGCCAAGCGCCTCGGAATCAAGGATGCCGCGTCGTCCCAGCAGTGCCTGGGTTGCCATGCGACGCCCGCTGCTCGCAAGGGCCCGCGGTTTCAGCTGGGAGATGGCGTTGGATGTGAAGCCTGCCACGGCGCATCCTCCGAGTGGATTTCCGCCCATTATGCGGTCGGTGCGAACCACGCCAAAAATGTGTCCCTTGGCCTGACGCCTCTTGAAAACCCGAAGGTGCGCGCCAGCAATTGTCTCGATTGCCACTTTGGCAGCGCCAAGTCCGGACAATTTGTCGATCACCGTATCATGGCCGCCGGACATCCGCGGATATCTTTCGAACTCGACCTGTTTTCGACATTGCAGCAACACCATGACGAAGATGTCGACTATGTCCGCCGCAAGGGCCGGACCAATTCCGTCCGGTTCTGGGCAGTCGGACAGTCGATGGCGCTCGAACGGTCGCTGAACCTGTTTTCCAAACCGGCGCTCGCGACAGAGGGCATTTTCCCGGAATTCTACTTCTATGACTGTCACAGCTGTCATCGCCGTATCTATGATGAAACCACCGCGCGGCCGACATCGGTGAACAATCCGGGCCGCCCGATCCCGGAAGGCATGCCGCCCTATAATGACGAGAACATGATCATGCTGAGCGCCGCGATTCGGGTGGCTGCTCCTGATCTTGCCGGTCAGTTTGATGCCCGGTCGAAAGCGTTCCATACCGCGATGGCCAAGGGTCGCAAGCCAGCTCTGGAGGCTGCCGCCCGTCTTCGGCAGACGGCGGTCACACTGGCCGATCGTTTTTCCCGCGCCAGTTTCGGCAAGGACCAGACCTTCCGGATCATGGAAACCATAGCCGGGGAAGCCATTTCTCCCCGCTTCACGGATTATGAAGGCAGCGTCCAGGCTGTGATGGCAATCGACACATTGCTCAACGGGCTGGTGAACAGCGGTCAGGTCAGCAATGCGGCGGCGACCAGCCTGCGCGGTCAGATCAATACCGCCTATACCGCAGTTGATGACCCCAACAGCTATCAGCCGCTGAAATTCCGCCGCGCTCTGGGAAGTGCCGTCCGGACCATAAGGGCGCTCAGATGATCCGGAACCTGCGACTGACAGCTGCCATTTCTGCGGCGGCCCTGATTCTGACCTCCTGCGGTGGCGGTGGAGGGGACAGCAACAATTTCGGCGGTACGCCGTCGCCCTCGCCTCCCACGCCGACGCCGACTCCCACTCCGCCGACTTATGGCGATGGCGGCGAATATGTGGCTCCGGCGCAGGAAGCGCTGACCGTGACCGACGTCCAGACGGTGATTGCACAGGCCGTTGGTGAAGCCACCGCACGTGGCCTGCCCTCGATTATCGCGGTGACCGACAGGGTCGGCAATGTGCTGGCCGTTTTCCAGATGAATGGCGCCGCGCCGATGGCAGCCGCCAGTACCGAGACACCCAAGGGGACGAACCCCAATCCGGCCGGATTGCAGGGCGCGATGGTCCCGGCCACGATTGCCGCAATTTCCAAGGCGGTCACCGGCGCCTATCTGTCGAGCTCGGGCAATGCGTTTTCGACACGGACCGCCAGTCAGATCGTGCAGGAACACTTTCCGCCCGCGCCCACGGCTGTAGGACTGGAAAGCGGTCCGCTATTTGGCGTGCAGTTCAGCCAGCTGCCCTGCTCTGACCTCTCGGCACGATTCATGGCCGGAGGCGGCGCGGCCGGTCTGATTGGACCGAAACGCTCTCCCCTCGGTCTGTCTGCCGATCCCGGTGGTCTGCCGCTTTACAAAAACGGTGTGGTTGTCGGCGCTATCGGCGTGATGGGCGATGGCGACTATGGCTTTGACAGCAATATTCTCGATATCGACAAGGATGATGAGGAAGCGATCGCGCTGGCCGGAATTCAGGGATTTGCACCGCCGGCCTCGATCACCGCCAACCGGATCTCCGTCGATGGCACGTCCTTGCGGTTCAGCGACATGAATGTCGGCGATCTGTCACCGCTGCAAAACAATTTCGCCGCGATTGACGGCACGGCCGGAGCGCTGGTCGCAGTTCGTGGATATAATGACGCGGCCATCATAGCCGGTACGGCCTATGGCACTGAAGCCTCCGGTATTCGCGCCTCTACGCTGGCGGAATTCCGCAATACCGATGCCTTTGTGCTGAGCGACGGAACGGGCACCAACCGCTTTCCGGTCCGCGCGGCAACCGATGCCGCCAGCGTCCCGGGTCCGCTGACCGAGCCGGAAGTGCGCGCCATTCTGGAAGAGGCGTTCATCGTCATGACCCGCGCCCGGGCCCAGATCCGGCAGCCGCTGGACAGCCGTGCACAAGTATCTATTTCGGTCGTCGATACCCATGGTGAAATATTGGGCATTGTCCGGTCTCCTGACGCCCCGATTTTCGGCACGGACGTGTCCCTGCAAAAGGCACGAACCGCCACATTTTTCTCCAACAGCGTGGCAGCCACCCAGATGCTGGCGACCCCGGCCGCCGCACCCTATGTCCAGGCGATCCGGAATTTTTTAAACGATCCCAATGCTTTGACCGGGACAGTGGCCTTTGCTGACCGCTCCGGCGGCAATCTTGCCCGCCCCTATTTTCCCGACGGTGAAGTCGGCCGGCCGCATGGTCCGATTTCCCAGCCGATTGACGAGTTCAGCCCCTTCAACAACGGGCTGCAGCTCGATTTCGTGATCGGCAATATCGGTGCGCACGTCGCCTTTGTCGGTGATCCGATGGCAGCGGACACCCCGCAAAGATGCACCACATTGCCCGATGCCGCGCCGGGCCAGAACCGTCTCGAAAACGGAATCCAGATCTTCCCCGGCAGCGTGCCCATCTATCGCGGCGATCAGCTGATTGGCGGCATCGGCGTGTCGGGTGACGGTATTGATCAGGATGACATGATCAGCTTCCTCGGTCTGCACAATGCCGGCCAGCGGGTCGGTGGAATCGGCAACGCGCCGACGTCCATCCGGGCGGACAATGTCGTTGTCGACCTCGGCGATGCCAATGTGCGGCTGCGTTACATTAATTGCCCGTTCGCGCCGTTTCTCGACACTGATGACCAGAATGTCTGTCAGGGGCTGTAGGACCGATGGCTGCGCTCTCCTCTTCCTTTGTCCCGATCCTGGCGGTGATGTCGGGCGAGGCCGAACAGATGGAACAGCAGCAGGCGACGGCCGAGCAGATGGAAGCATCGCTGATCGCCTTGCTCGCCGGGGAGAGCTTTGAATGGGCGAGACCTGTCCAATCGGTCGAACCGGCTGGCGAACTGGCGGTCGGCGGACCTGAACCGGAAGAGGAAGAGGCTTCTTCACCGCCTGCCCCGGCCGCGGAAGACGGGGCCGAACCACCAGCGAACACCGCGAGCCCGGAGCCCGTCCAGCTCGAAATGGACTTTGACGGACTGGAAGCAGACGAAGCGCTGATTGATGGCCGGCGTCGGCCCGGTGTACAAAAAGAACTGCCGGATCCGGTGGTGCAGAATAATCCCGGTGCGGTGAGCGCACCGCCGCCGGAAGCCTTTCCGACCGACGAATTTCCGGTTCCGGATCGCTGGCGCATCATGCAGTCGCTCTGCCCGCAAAAGGGTGGCGACCAGTCGATCTACAAGCTGTTCGGCGCGCTGCGAGCCAATTGCAGCAGCACACTCAACCCCTATGCCCAGAACGTGCTCAAGGGGGACAAACCGATTCCGGCCGACAAGAAACCCGGCTTCCTGAAGGGCGATGACTGGTTTTTCGTGGTCAACGCCATTTCTGACACGGTCGTCGAACCGCGCAGCTTTCCGATCCCGGTTGGTGTGCAGACCACGGAGCGGGCCAATAGCCTCGACGTTTTTGGGCGCTCCAACTCCCTCGTCCTCGCCCAGACATTCATCACTGGTGTAGCGCTGATCAAGGGCTCAACCGCCTACAAGCCGCCTGATGTTGAATATCGCCTGACCCTGGCCACCCAGGTCAATCATGTCGATGTTCCCGAACGCCGGGTCTTGTTCGTGGAACCGTCCAGGTCGTCCAATCGTACGGATTTCTTCGTCGGTGTGCAGGAAGCGTTTTTCGACTATCATATCCGCAACACCTCGGCCCGCTACGACTTTGACAGCTTCCGGATCGGCATCCAGCCGATGCAGGCGGATTTCCGCGGCTTCCTGTTTCAGGACAATCAGCTGGGCTTCCGCCTGTTCGGAACGCGCGACAATAACCGCGTGCAATATAATCTTGGCGCCTTCGTGCAGCTGGAAAAAGATACGAACAGCGGTCTCAACGACATCTTCCAGACACCGCGCGAAAGCTATATTTTCTTTGCCAATCTCTATCGCCAGGATCTGCCCTTTGTCGGCCTGACCAGCCAGTTCAGCGTGACCTACAACATGAACCGCGAACGCAGCGATATCGAGATTGACGACAATGGTTTCCCGGTTCGGCCTGCCCTGCTCGGCGATCTGCGCGGCCGGGCCTATGACGTGGTCTATCCCGGCTATGCGGTTGACGGGCGGATCGGGCGCATCAATGTCACCGGGCAGCTTTACGGGGCATTCGGCGAAGACCGGAACAGCTTCTTCACCAGCGAACCAGCCAAGATCCAGGCCTTTTTTGCGGCGGCTGAAGCGAGCTATGATGTCGATTTCTGGCGCTTCCGTGCATCCGGGCTATTCGCCAGCGGGGATGGCAATCCCTATAACAATACCGAAGCCGGATTTGATGCGATTTTTGAAAACCCGATTTTCGCAGGCGCCGATACCAGCTACTGGATCCGCCAGACCATCCCGTTCGCAGGCGGCGGTCGCGTGATCAGCATCAACGGTCGCAATGGCATCCTGAATTCCCTGCGTTCCTCCAAGGAACAGGGCCAGAGCAATTTCAACAATCCGGGTACGATCCTGGCGGGTGTCGGCGTCGATGCGGATCTGACGCCGGACTTCCGGCTGTCCGCCAACGCCAATCATCTCTGGTTCCACAAAACCGAGAGTCTGGAAGCGCTTCGAGTGGAAGGGTCGATACCGAAAGATATTGGCTGGGATCTTTCCATGGCCGGGATCTACCGCCCCAATGCCAACCAGAATCTCGTGTTCCGGCTGTCGGGCGCCGCATTGCTGCCGGGCAAGGGATTCAAGGATCTGTTCGATCAGAGTGACAAACGCGATTTCCACTATTCCATCCTCTTCAACGCAATATTGGCTTTCTGATATGCAGCTGATCCAGACCCTTCTTCATCAGAAAAAATGGCTTCTCGCGGGACTGGGAGCTCTGGTACTGACGGCAGCTCCCGCCTCGCTGCTGATGGCGGCAGGCAAGGAAAAGCCGCAGAAAATCGATTACAGCTTCACTCCGCCCGCGCCGCAGAACCAGACATGGGATGCGGCCGAAGCAAAGAGTTCGGGCTGTGTGTCCTGTCATACCGACAGCGACCAGAAGACCATGCACGAAACCCCGGCGGTGGTACTGGGGTGTGTGGACTGCCATGGTGGCGATGCCGCAGTCACCGGAGACAATAGCTGGGGCAAGAACAGCCTCGCCTATATGGATGCGCTCAAGAAAGCGCATGTCCTGCCCAAATATCCGGAAAGCTGGCACTGGCCTTCCTCGGCCAATCCCAAGCGCAGCTATGCCCTGCTCAACAAGGAATCACCGGAATTTGTGCGGTTTGTGAACCCTTCCGATTACCGCGTTGCCCGCGAGGCCTGTGGCGCTTGTCATATGGAAATTATCGAGGCGTCGGAGCGGTCGCTGATGGCCACAGGCGCGATGCTGTGGGGCGGTGCTGCCTATAATAACGGGATCGTGCCGTTCAAAAATTATGTGTTCGGCGAAGCCTATACGCGCAAGGGCGAAGGCGCGACGATCAAGTCCCCGGGCAATCCGCACGGCACCGTGACCGAGGAACAGAAAAAACGCGGCGCCCTGCCCATTTTATATCCCCTGCCCACCTGGCACACCATCCCGCCGGGCGATATATTCCGTGTGTTCGAGCGTGGCGGGCGCAATATCAACACGCAGTTCCCCGAGATCGGCCTGCCCAATATCGGCGGCATCATCCAGCGCCTCGAAGAACCCGGACGACCGGATCTGAAACAGTCCAATCGCGGTCCGGGAACCGGCCTCCGCGTGGCCATTCCGGCACTGAACATTCACAAGACCCGCCTCAACGACCCGTTCATGTGGTTCATGGGCACCAACGACCAGCCCGGCGATTACCGGCAGTCCGGTTGCGCCGGGTGCCATGTCGTCTACGCCAATGACCGCGAACCGCGGCACAGTCTGATCTGGGCGAAGTACGGCCGTGATGGCCAGACCCAGACGGTGGATCCCACCATCCGCAATCTGAAAGAAGGCGAGCACCGGACCGGCAGCTATGGAACCTATGACGCCGCCCATGGCAAAAAAGGCAAATATGGCGGCAAGGATGACCATGCAGGCAAGGCCGCCGGTAATGATGACGGCCACGGCGATGATCATTCCGGCGATATCGACCCGGCGAAACGCGAAAAAGGTCATCCGATCAAACACACCTTTACCCGCGCTATTCCCACCGCCCAGTGCATGAACTGTCACATGCACCAGCCGAACATCTTCCTGAACAGTTATCTCGGCTACACGATGTGGGACTATGAATCCGACGCGCCCTACATGTGGCCCGGCCCAGACAACAAGACGCCGCGCCCCGAAGGCATGAGCGACGAGGAATATGCGAAGATCTACAAAACGCAGAAATTTCCGACCGCCGAGGAAGTTCGCAAGGTGCTGGACCGCAACCCGGAAGGTGCAGCACCCAAGGGGCTGTGGGCGGATATCGATTTCCTGCGCAATGTCTATGATCTCAACAGCGAGCTGAAAGACACGCAATTTGCCGACTATCACGGCCATGGCTGGAATTTCCGGGCGATCCTGAAACGCGATCGCGAAGGCAATTTGCTCGACGCGGATGGCGATATTATCGACAATGATGATCCCGAAAAATTCCGCCGCGAAGAGGAAGAGAAATTCGTCAAACCCGGTATCAATCCCGGCAAATCCGTGCACATGATGAGCATCCATGCCGAGGTCGGCATGCAATGCGCGGACTGCCACTTCGCCCAGGACAGTCATGGCAATGGCCTGATCTATGGTGAGGTCGCCAATGCGGTGGAAATCAGCTGCAAGGACTGTCACGGCACCGCCGATGCCTACCCGACACTGAAGACCTCCAATCTCGCTGCCCGTCCGAAAGGCAAGGACCTGGCACTGCTCCGCAATGCCGATGGACAGCGGCGCTTTGAATGGATGCAGGATCCCCAAGGCAATCGGGTGCTGATCCAGAGGTCAATTGTCGATCCCGAGCTCAGCTGGCGCGTCAGTCTGGTCAAGGACAGCGTCGATCGTGATCACCCCGACTTCAACATGAAGGCGGCGCGGTCAAAGCTGATGTCGAAAACCGCCTCGGAAACCGGCAAGTACAGCTTCGGAACCGGTATCGCGGCAGAAGATCGCGCGCACAAGGATGACAATATGGTGTGTTTCACCTGCCATCTCAGCTGGACGACCAGCTGTGGTGGCTGTCACCTGCCGATTGAGGCCAACTGGCAGGCGGAAAGTCATCGCTATGAAGGCGGCACCACTCGAAATTATGCGACCTATAATCCCCAGGTTGCACGGGACCAGATGTTCCAGCTCGGGCTCCATCAGACCACCAAGGGCAATATCATCGCCCCGGTGCGTTCCACTTCGGCGCTGGTCTTGTCCTCGACGAATATCAACCGCGAACGGATCTATGTGCAACAGCCGCCCATATCGGCCATCGGTTACTCGTCTCAGGCCTTTGCCCCGCATTTCCCGCATACCGTTCGCAAAACGGAAACCAAGCAATGTTCGGACTGTCACCTGAGCGAAGCGAATGACAATAATGCGATCATGTCCCAGCTGCTGCTGCAAGGCACGAATTTCGTCAATTTTGTCGGACTCCACGCCTGGGTGGGACTGGAAAAAGGCTTTGAGGCCGTGCGCGTCACCGAGTGGGATGAACCGCAGGCGGTGATCGGGTCCTATCTCCAGAAATATGCCTATCCCGATTACTGGCGCATGCATGTCGAGGACAATGATCGCGAGCTGATCAACTGGGTGCGCGGAAAGACGCTGGATGGTGACCTCTCGGGTGAGACCAAGGCGCTCGAGGAATTTGCCAATGTCGTGCAGGGCACAGGTGATGCGGTGCGCTGTCTACAGCTGCGCGGCGAATACATGTTTGTCGCCGAGGGCAAGGGCGGCTTCCGCGCCTACGATGTGGCCTCGATCGGCAACAAGGGCTTTTCCGAACGGATCGTAAAGGCGCCCTTCTCATCTCTGGGGCACGACACGCATGTCGACACCAAGAATGCGACCTGCATGGCGCTGGCCACCAACCAGCCGATCGCACCCACCCGCAACACCAAGGAACTGCGGGAGATAAATGAAGAACAGCCATTCCACCCGATCTACAATTATGCCGTGATCACCGATAGCGAAGAGGGTCTCGTGCTGGTGGATGTCAATACACTGGCCGATGGCGAGTTCCGGAACAATTTCTTCAAGCGCGCCGCCACATGGAATGAGGGCAATGTTCTTGCCGGAGCCCGGCATATCACGCTGGCCGGCCACTATGCTTACATCGCAGCGGCATCGGGCCTGGTTGTGATCGATCTCGACGACCCGCTGAAACCCCGTCATGTCACGACTGTGCCGATGACCGATGCGCGGGCTTCCGCAATCCAGTTCCGTTATCTCTGGGTCACTGACACAGATGGCGTGAAGCTGTTTGACGTCACCGATATGGAAAACCCGGTTGCGGTTGAATCGGGGACCATCCCGCTCGCCAACGCCCAGCGACTCTATCTCGCCAGGACCTATGCCTATATCGCCGCAAAAAACGAAGGTCTGGTGATCGCCAACATTACCAGGCCCGAAGCGCCGGTTATCTATCGCAAGGAAACATTTGGCGGACAGATGAATGATGCCGAAGACGTGATTGTCGGATCAACCAATGCGACACTGTTCGCCTATGTTGCGGATGGTCGCAACGGGTTGAAGGTCATTCAGCTGACCTCGCCGGACAGCCAGCCCAATTATTACGGCTTTTCACCGCCGCCGGTGCCAGAACTGATCGCTTTCGCGCGCACGCCCAAGCCGGCGCTGGCACTGTCCAAAGGGCTGGACCGCGATCGCGCGGTCGACGAAACCGGCGGGCAAATGGCGATATTTGGCCGTATCGGTTCGCGTCCGTTCAACCGCAGCGAGATGCAGCGCTTCTATCTCAACAAGCAGGGCAAGCCCTATTTCGTGAAGGATGCGGTGGACATGGCGGACTGGGTCGGCGCCAAGGCCCCGCCAAAAATCGCCCGACGATAAGCGAAAAAAAGGGGACCGGGTCTGAAACAGACGCCGATCCCCGTTCCCCGAAACGCAACTCGGGGAAACCTCTTTCCCGTTCCGGTTAAAGGGGAAGTCCGGAAACGGGACGGGTTCTGGAATTTTGTCAGCAGTTGCCGTCGATGGCGCGTCCTGCCAGGGCACCTACGGCGCCGCCGATAATGGTACCTTCGGTCTTGTCGCCGCGGCGGGCGATCTCGTTGCCCAGCAGTCCACCTGCAATGGCACCGATTATCGTACCGCCGGTTCCGCGATCACAGCCTCTGTAACGGCGGCGATCATTGCGATAGCGGCGTTTTTCACGATAGTAGCGACGGTCCCGGCGATCATAATAGCGATCACCACGATAATAGTCGCCGCGCCGATAATAGCGGCGATCATCGCCCACCCGTTCGAAATAGGCGTCACCATAACCCTGGTAATAGCCACTCCGTGCTTCCGCAGGTGTTGCGAAACTCATGGCCGCTACAGCAGCAGCGGTAATCGAAACTGTACCCAAAATCTTGTTCAACATTGTCTTACTCCAATGAGCCTCACTTGCGATGTAGCGGGACCCGACTCAATTAATGCCCGACGAGAATGTTTCTAGACGACCAGCATTGACCCGATGCTGAATGCGGGTTTTATCTGAGGTTCATATTTAGGGGTAGTTTTATGAACACTTTGAAAGTTTCGCTTTGAGCACAGGCGCTTGCTAGCAAAAATCAGTACCCCTAATCTTTTCAATCATTGTCGCCAGCAGCTGCGCCCGATAGCTGCCAGACAAATAGAAAATGGAGAGACAGGCATGCAATTGAAGGGCAAGACAGCCGCAATCACGGGTGGTACCGCGGGCATTGGCAGAGGCATTGCCGAGCTATTTCTTGCGGAGGGCGCCAATGTCGCGTTGATGGCCCGCAACCCGAACAAAGGGGCGAAAGTCCTGGAAGAAATCGACGCCGGTGATCGCGCCATGTTCGTTGCCGGGGATGTTATGGACCAACAGTCGGTCGAAGGCTTTATCGATCAGACAGTAGATCAGTTCGGGACGGTCGACATTCTGGTCAACAATGCCGGTGGAGCCGGAGATCTCGCACCTCTGGCAGATCTCAGTGACGAGTCGTTTGATCAGGCGATGAAATGGAATATCTACGCCACATTCTGGGCGACACGACGCGCACTGAAACCGATGCTCGAGCAGCAATCCGGCCGCGTGATCAATATCAGCTCCACCGAAGGCAAGATGGGCAAGCCGACCTTCGCACCCTACACAATCGCCAAACATGGCATTAACGGGATGACCAAGTCCGTGGCACAAGAAGTCGGCACCCAGGGGATTACCGTCAATGCCATCTGTCCGGGACTTGTGCTGACCGACCTCATCATGGATAGCGGCCCGGCGACAGCGGCCGGCATGGGGATGACGTTCGACGAGATGATCGACATGTTTTCCCAGGAAAGTGCCCTGAAACGTCCCAACACGGTTGAAGAAGTGGCCGCCATGGCCCTGCTGCTTGCATCGGATGCCGGAGCCGGCATCACCGGCGCGCTGCTCAGCGTTGACGGCGGAACCGCGCAATATTAGCAGCAGATCCGGAAGGATGTGATGCATGTCGATAGGCCTGGTTGAACTGCTCATTGCGGCACTTGTTGTCGCCTTGTTGCTGATCTGGCGGCTTTGGCCCAAACAGCAGCGCGGGGACCTGACCGCCCCGCCCCCAGGTCTGCAGTCCGATGTTCAGATGGCCAGGCCTGACGAGCGACCACGAATGTCGCAACCGGACACAGCCGGTTTGTCCACCGATGATCTGTCTCGGGGTGCAAGGCGCGGCACGGTCAAACATGAAAGCGACTACAGTGAAGAAGACCTGATGATGCGGGACGTCCGCGCCGCGCTCCATCGGGGATCGGTATCGGAAGCAGTTGAAAGAGTCCGACGGACCCGAAACATCGGCGAAGAAGAAGCTCTGGATTTTCTCGAGACGATTGGCCTGCCAAAGTAAAAGCTGCGGATCAAGCATATCGGAGCCATTGCCGCTGACATTGCCAATGAAGCCCGTGCGCTCAAACCGAGAAGCCAAATATTAGGATATTTCACCATATTTCGGTTCAGGGTAAAATCCTGTAAATCAAAATTTCTCCTTAAATTATTGTATTATATGCTTTTTTTAAAACTGGCACGCCCTGTGCAGAGCATTGGGCATCTTCGCAACAAGCTTTGTGAAGCCAGATTTAAACGAAAGGAACTCCAAATGTTGAATGCAAATATCCAGAACCAGATCGCCGCCGCTTTTGCCGCTATCGTATCCGCCGCCGTTTTCGTTGGTGCCAGCATCGGCCCCGCAGCTCAGAACGTGTCGTCGTTCATCGCCTGATACCGAAACCCCAGACCAAAAGGAAAAACATCATGTTCTCCCCCAAATTCCAGAGCCACGCCATTGCCGCTATTGCAGCTCTCTTCTCCGCCGCCATCTTTGTCGGTGCCAGTGTTGGCCCCGCCGTTAGCAACAGCGGTCTGATCGCCTGATCGCTCTGACCGGCAACTGGTCCGGGATCTATCCCTGACCCCTGCCCTCAGAGCGCATCAGCCACCAGGCCAGAATGAACAGAAGCAGGAACAGGCCGTCGATCATGGCGCCGACAAACGGACCCCCGACAGCCAGTCGACCCTGCGACCACAAGACAAGAGACGGCACAAAAAAGGACGCCTTTTCCAGGATGGCAATCGGGATCAGTGATCGGTACCGCACCGGATCCCTCGCGATCATGATGAAGATAATCTGGAAAACCAGTGCCAGACCGTGAAAGCCATAATAGAATTCCGGGTGAGACAAGGCCGGCTGAATCTGGCTTTCACCGAAAAAACCTGGTACCAGCACGACAATTCCAAATATGGCGGCAACCCAGAAAATCGTTTTGGTTGCTTTCATCGCTTGTCCCTCCCCTGAAACTGTTCCCTCGCCATATCGAGCACCGAAGATCAGCCGTAACATGATCGGCTGAAACAGGACAGAGGTCCGGGACGCAAATCGCACCGGACTCTGGTCAGTCGTCGCTAAACTGCTCCATGATGGTGCAATAGATCAGGCCGATCCCGAAGACGGCCATCATTCCGATAAACAGCAATACCGGACCTTGCATCAGATGTTCGGACATATTTCCTCTCCTTTGCTGAACGGAGAAAGAATATGTCGCGTCCAACGGACGCATCATTGATCTGGGTCAATCCTGACCGGAACCCGGGAACATCGTGCCCAAGTGCCAGAATTCCCCGATTATCGGCACTTCAGGTCGCCGCGATCAATTTCCCGGCCGAGCAAGGCACCGCCGGCTGCGCCAAGAATTGTTCCCAGGGTCCGGTCGCGACCCCCGTCAATTTCGCGCCCCAGGAGAGCGCCTACTGCCCCGCCAATAATCAAGCCGGTCGTGCCATTGTCCCGCTTGCAGTAATAACGGCCGTCCCGGCCTTTCCAGACCCGGTCATCGCGACGAAGTGCCCGCGGCTCGATATAGCGTCCACGATCATCATAAATGCGATCGCCGCGCCGGTCACCGACCTGGGTGAAATGCGCCTCCGCGATCTGGTCTGTTCCGGTAGCCAGGGCAGGAGCAGCCGGCAGCATCAAGGTTGCTGCAGACAGGGAAAGGAAGAATTTGGTCATGTCAGTCTCCTGCAATCAGTGGGAATCAACTTGTCGCTCCAGAATGCCACCCGAGACTGAATGGCACATGACACCTTCTGACAATTTCGCGCGGACCCGACAAAACGTTTTCTGCGGACGACAAGCTGCCTGGTCGGGTCAGGTTTCCCGGGTCAGACTGCGCACCAGATCAGCTTCCAGCGCAGCGAAATCGGCATGGCCGGTCACCGGCGTGATCCGCTTTCGCCATTCGGCATCAAGACGTGACGCAATTTCGGGTGGCAGGGATCTACGAGGCGCATCGCTGGACCGGATTTTGGCGGAGTCGCTGCCAGGCGGTAACCCGCCCCGCTCTTCAGAGACCTTCCGCATCATCGCATCATCAAAGCGATCCTTGTGCGCTAGCATCCAGGACCGGCTGGTTCGCTCCTCGACCAGATCCAGCAGCGCATCATCGCATGAGATTCCGCAGAATGACGAGAATTTCCTGATCACCAGCCGCTTTTCGGCAACCACATGATCATAGGACAGCAATAACGTGTCCGGCTCGTCCCGCCGGTCCCACCAGCTCAGCAAATGATCCCAGTAGTCTGCATCGACAGGCCCACGCAAGCGTGACCAAAAGCCGTAAAACTCCTCCAGCGACACCGATCCCGGTTCCAGAAACCAGCCTTCGAAAAAGTGAAAGGCGGACAGAAAGACGGGGCCAGCAGCCCTCAGCGGAATGACATAACGCATGCCCGATGGCGCGGCCCCGTAGTGGAGGTGGCTTTTGAAACCGCGGGGCTTGGCGCGCTGGTCCGCATTGATGTCGAGACCAAGAACCGGTGCAGTCTCGATCCATGGCACGACTCTGCTGATATCGTCAAAATCCATGTCTCCGCCGGTGCGCAGCTGGTGAAACATCTGCTGCATCATTGTCGTGCCCGACTTGCCATAGGGCGAAATCATCACATCGCCGGACTGTGGCCTTGGCGGCTTCAACGCGGGGTCTTCCGGGGGCGTGAAAATCCGCGCCATCAGCGGTCCCAGTTCTTCGAGTGACCGGGCCCGGCCCTTATCTGTTTTCATTGTCCGTCCCATGCGTCCAGATGTTTGTTGTTCCGCCGATTATGACAGGCTGGTTGCAGAACGGCAAAGCCTTTGGCCCGCGCCGAACTTTGATGCTATTCGTCATTCCATGAACAAGACTCTGGTCACCGGCCTTTTAGCTGGCCTGACGATATTCGCAGCCGGTTTTGTACTCGGTATCATCCGGACCCTGTGGCTGGTGCCGCAAATGCCTGCGTGGCAGGCGGTGCTGATCGAAGGCCCCGTCATCCTGACACTGACCTGGTTCGTTCTGAGATTCTGGGTCCGGCGCGGCGCTATTTCCGCAGCCACTTCCACACGGCTGATGTTCGGCGGAATGGCGCTCATTACATTGTGGCTGTGCGAATGGATAATGACCATCGCTCTGATGACCGAGGATCCCGGTTTCTTCTTCCGTAGTCTGGCCACATTGCCGGGAGCGATGGGACTGGCAGGCCAGCTGCTGATTATATTCATGCCGTTGTGGATGAAGCCGGGTCAGGACCCTATACGATAAAGTTCTGCCTTATTTGCGATCCCTATCGCCAACGCAGGAATGTCCGCCATTCGCCAAAGGGCTCCCAGATTGCCTGCAAGTCCGCCGCAATAGTCGCTTCATCCTCACCCAGAACGTCCCGGCGATAACGATAGACGAAGGCGGAAACGCGCATGTTGGCTGCACAGTGGATCCAGATCGGTTTGTCCCCCTGCTTTGCCAACACTGCGGAAAACCGGGCAAAATCTTCTTCGGCAGGATGTTTGAAATGCACGGGGATGTGGATGTAATCGATGCCCAGCCGCTCCAATATGGCTGCTTCATCCGGCAAAGCATTCTCCGCTCCCGCCGGAGCAAGATTGACCACGCGATCAAAACCCGCCGCATGGATAGCCACAAACTGACCTTCGGTGGGCTGACCGGAAGTATGGAGCTGTTCGTTGATCTGGCGATAGTTATAGACTGCTTCCGGGCGGTTTCCGCGCAGGCTTAGCCCTGTGAACTTGCGGATCATGGTAGCACAAAAGCCGAATATGGTGCGGAGCGTATTGCGGTTCATGACCAAAAACTAGCGGCTCGCCGCCCGGATGAAAAGGCGTGTCCCGCAAACCTGCCCATTCCGTTTGCACGGCGATTTGCAAATTTCGCAGTCAAGAGTAGACTGGCTAGTGGGAGGAAACCGTGCGGGTCGCGCCTTTGACCATGGTTTTCGAGGGGGAGGACCAGTGCGCGACTCTGCAAATATTGTCGTTTGTCCCGTGTCCCCGCACCTGTGCGGCGGGATACTCCTGTCGCCATTCACCATGAACAGGAGAAGAAGATGCGGAAAATTGGTATGATATCAGCGGCGGCATTTGGCGCCTTGATCCTTTCGGGAACGGCGCAAGCCGACAATCATTCCGGCGGAGGCGGTGAAGGGCCGTCCATTTACAGCTCTACCGGAACGATCAAGGCCGATCTGATTGGCGGCGTTGGCCCCAAAAAGAACCTTTATGTCGGCGCAACCTGGTCCGAAGAGCTGAAGATCAAGACTGCCAATGGCAATATGGTCTCGGTCAAGGCCCAGTGCGTGGGGATGAGCCAGCCGGAGCGCCGGCCCTTCGAACGTCATGTCACTTGCGACATGGACGACGGTGATGGCGGCAAGGGCAGCGTGATCATGGGATGCAATCCCGACATTGATCCGGCAACCATGCGCTGCATGGGCATGTTCGAAGGCAAAGGTGGCAGCGTGGATGGTCATGCCAGCCTGGTTACCGCGTTCTACAAGTTCAACGAGGACGGAAGCGGAACGGTACAGGGCAGCGGCCACTGGATTCGCTAAAGCCAAAAACGATCCGAGCTGTCGCAGGACGCAAAAACAAAGCCCCGCCAGATCGCTCTGACGGGGCTTTGCTGTTTCCTGTTACCGCTTCTCAGGCGTAGCTGACTTTCACATTGGCCTTGCGCTGACGCCGCATCGCCCCACCGATGGCACCAAAGCCAAGGATCATGAACGCCCATGTCGCCGGCTCGGGAACCGCAGCAATCCCGACATTATCAAATTCGAACGAGTTGGACGAACTTGCGAACTCCAGGGACTGCAGAAAAGTCGGAGCATCAAAGGTTGCCGTGAAACGGAAGTTCGTTCCCTGATCAATACGGTTCCCGTTTGCCGGTGGCAGATCATTGCCGGTGACGGTGAAATTGCCCGAAGTGGTGAAGATATTCAGCGTATTGTAGGTATCGACGCTACCCCAGTCGAAGGACACAGCGGACACCAGACGGTTTACCAGCAGGGTGGCACTGTCGCCGCCGAGCACGGCAATCTGGGACGAGCTGTTTCCGGGCAAGGCCGCGGCATTGCCCTGGGTGGAAGAGAAATTGATATAATCGCCGGTCAGAGCGCCGCCACAATCGGACACGCCGTCACAAACGACGATTTCGCCGGGATCGAGAACGCCAATATCAGACTGGCTGAGCACGATCGCAGCATTGGCTGGAGCGACGCTTGTCGCCAGAACAGCTGCGCCAAGCAGCATTTTTTTGGTAAGCATGAAAAACCCCTGTTTTTAGCTCCGATGCGAATCATTGCGCGCCGAAGTACAGACCCTTTAGACTTTATAAACCATCAAAGCTTTTGGCATCAATGTTTCGTCCGGTAAATTCTGTTCCAAATCGGGACATGGGCCGGTTGCAGATCCTGGCGATTCTGAATTGCCGGGCCTGTGATGCTCCAGACAAAACTGGATGAACTGGACGGTTGTTTGAGCCTGCGCATAACGCGCTATCCCTTATTGGAGGCGGGTCAGCGGGATTTGCGCTTGGATTGACATTTTCGGCCACCTCCCATGAGCACGGACAGGAACCGGCCGGATCTTCACAGGTTTATGGCCGGACCTCCATTGGCAATATCCAGCCCCAGGGTGTATCCTGCGGCGGACCTGATTCGCTGAACCCCGCCTTGCGATAGGCGGCAATGGCCCGGCTATTGTCCGGGTGGGGATCCGTTGCCACGACTGGTGCGCCGTCTTCAAAAAGCGCCTTCAGACGCTGGGCGATGAAACCGGAGCCATGCCCCTTGGCGAGCAGGTCCGGCTCGCCAATAAACTGGTCAATCCCCCGCGTCCCTTCCGGCAGGGCGAGGAAATGGTGATTGTCCCAGCCATGCACCCGATAATCCTGCATATAGGCAAAGGGCCGTCCGGCAAGCGAAACGATCCGGCAGTCAACCCGCGGATCATTCAGATCCCGGGCATCGGCAGGCTCCACCGTATCCCACCACTCGCTGACATGCGGCGGCGCCTGCCATTCGAGCAGCAGCTCCAGATCTGCGGTCGTCGCCTTGCCAAATTCATAGAGGGGCGTCACCATCACCGGAGCAGATTATCACATCCGGATGCTCCGGCAACGGGACAGGCCGATAATCTGGCGGGAACCGGGTGTCACCCCGACGGATCCAGCCGCAGCCGGGGCCATAGCCAGATCAGCACCATCGCCGCCGGGATCAGCAGCGCGCTTTCGAACGGGGCCCATTCCAGCGGCTGCGGGAGGTTGCCGAACGCATGACTGACCAGCGCAGGAATGAGTGACCTTGTGGCGTAGACCGACCAGGCACAAACGCCGCCGACCAGAAAAACCGTAGCCAGGTTGAACAGGGCAAAGCCATCTGGCCGCACATATTGCGTGTGAACAATCGCGAAAATCAGTGCGGAGAGGACAATCGCCCAGACCGGGGAAAAACGCTGGCCAAGGCTGCCCAGAACATAGCCACGAAAAAACAGTTCCTCGACGACAGGAACAACGACAAAACTGCTGATCGCCATGAAGATCCAGAATTCCGCTGTCCATTCCGATCCGTAGATCAGGTTCCAGATCGCAGGCGTGTCCCCGAGCGGAGCGATGGTAAAGTGATACCAGCGGGGCAGGATGCTGAGCAGATGCAACGGGATGGCAATGGCGAGCCCGAACAACAGCAATTGCCAGAAAGGGAGCGGCGATGCCCGCTTCCCCAATGGCCGGGTCACGCGAAAGCCGCGTGCCCGCGCGAGTAGCCCGGCGGCGAGAAGCAACAGCCCCCATTTGACCAGATGGGACCGGCCCTCGAGGAACGCCAGCGCAGCCCAGTCCGGCGGAGGTTGCGCCAGCGCCCGATCCGCCGCACCGGGATCGCCGCTGACAAGTGCCACAATCTCACGCGCCAGAAGCCCGAACACCAGCAGCAGAATGATCGGCTCGATCACAATCCAGGCTCGCGATTTCCAGATGGATGTCACTGCCGGCCGCTCCCTCGGCATTTGGTTGCAAATGGTGGGTGCATCTCAGGCCGTGGCCATCTGTGCCGGCTCCGCACTGTTGAAACGCAACAGGGCAACCGGCAGGAATAACGCGACGCTGATGAGCAAAAGCACACCCGCCTGATCCAGCTGGCTTTCACTCCCGCCGAGGCGCAGCATGACGGCACTTGCACACCAGGCCAGAAACAGCACCGCCAGCAACACCCGGTTCGTGCGCGTCAGCGGTGGCCGCTCGTCCGGTGCCCGGTGCCAGACTAGCACGGACAGCGCGATCAGCCACAACAGGCCGGTATGACCGATGATCAGACTGCCCAGAGGAATCTCGACACCCAGTGTATCACCATGCATTACCAGCGGTTCCTCCGATCCCGTCACCATCAGGATGGCCGACAGGAAGAACAGCCCGAAATAGAGACAGCCCCACCAGCCGAACTGGCGCGCGGTGCCGCGAACCAGAAACCATAGTGTGGCCAGCGCCAGCAGCGTGAACAGCAACACCACCAGCCAGTCGAAATTGATCGACCGCCCCGACAGATCCATGCCGAGAAGCGGCAGCCCCCAGGCATAGGATTCGCCGTCCATTGGCACCCGGTTGCTTGGCAGCCAGGTCAGAACGAGGAGCGGCAGCATCAGGACAATGGTCAGCACCCGCACGATTTTCCACATGATTTTCCCTCCCGTATATGTTGCGCAGCTTCCGCATATCCGACTCGGTGTATTAATACACTAAATCAATGGAATGCCAAACAGAAGATGCTGGAGGCTGGCCTGGCTCAGCCACGTTCAGCGAGATCGTCCCAATACGGGATCCGTCATTCTGCGGTACCCGGGAAATGGCTATGTTTTGTCGATAGAAGATGTTATCAGTTTGTTAATACTGACCATTCCGGCGCCAGTGATTTACAATCCAAGTACTGTCGCGATATGTAAAGAGGGGATATCATATGAAAAAACTGTCACTGGCATTGCTTGCAACATCGGCGTCTCTGGCCTTCGCAACGCCTGCATCTGCCGCCGCGATCATTTATACGATTTCAGGCAATGGATCCGGAGTTCTGGACGGCACCACTTTCACCGATGCCAACTTCTCCTTCACACTGGCCGGAGACACAGACGATCTCGTCGATATCGGAGGAGGCGTGAACATCGATCCGCTGGCATCCGCTTCCTATAATATTGACGGTCTCGGTTCCGGAACATTTTCGATCGCCACGCGGCTGGGTCAGAATACCGGCAATAATGTCGTGTTCTTTGGTTTCGCCGGCGGCGGAATTGATCTGTTCGATTTCGATATCGGATTCAACCAGGATCTTGCGGTGAGTTTCGGTCCCCTGTCCAATACAGGCGGTGTATTTGCGCTTAGCCAGTTTGACGACATTGCCACGTCCGGCGGTGCCTTGAGCTTTGATGCAGCAGGCGACGTCCTGTTTTCAGGCCGGCTGGTCAACGGCGCGGTTCCCGAGCCAGCCACATGGGCCTTCATGATCCTGGGCTTTGGCGCGATTGGCGGGGCCATGCGGCGCCAGAAGAACACGGCGCGGAAAGCCAATATGAAAGTCAGCTACGCCTGAGCCTTTGCCTGACAGAATATTTCGAGAGCCCCGCCCGAGCGATCCGGCGGGGCTTTTTGATTCTGGCGGCGGCGATGGTCCGGGCACCCGGCGCACGTGCACATGCTATTCATCGAGCTCCTGAATGGTGTTGATAGTATCAGCGGTAACCGCCACCGCGAGGACGGCTCCCGCAACCACAAGACCGCCAATGACCCATAATGCCGTGTTTCCGCCTCCTCCTTCATCCTCCGCCTGGTCAGCCTGCAAGGTCGGGCCAAATTTCGCCAGCTGCTTTCCATTCAGCAGCATCCTGGGGGCTGGTTCGAGCGTGAAAGACAGGCTGGTTTGATGCTGCAGACTGGTCTGCTCATCCCAATTTGCCCGGAATCGAAGCGCTGGATCAGATTTAACTGGCTGAAACCGGTGCGTTTGCACGGCAAAGTCCAGCCTTGGCGTATTGTCTGCAGAACTGCGCTGCCCGCCAAGCGGGATCGTGACCTTCGCGACGGCGCGGGTCTCGCTTTGGCCCTGCAGTTCAAAACTGCGCAAAGTCTGTGCGGAAGCAGCCTGACCCAACAGCGCGATCGAAAACGCGCCTGTCCATATGTGCAATCTCTTCACGTCCATTCCCCCGTAGCGACATTTCTGGCTTAAGCAGACATCGTAAATTGAATTCCGGTGATGCTACAGGATTATGTCCGGTTCTCCGGCGGGTGGCGTCGGGCCGACAGGGCCGTCTGTTTCCGGGTGCGCCGCCGACAACACGCGTTGGCGGAGCGGAAAGAAGACACCATGAGCGTGAATATCCGGTCCATTACTGTCAATCCAGAGCGAAGAATGCGATGGAATGGATAAGTGTTGAGGCCCCTCCCCTACTCCAGCCACCATTGCACCACGCCGGCGATCAGGGGGAGCCAGGTCAGCGCGGACAGGGTGAAGACCAGCATGAGCGGAAAATCTGCCCCTGGGCCGCCGAAAACAGCCAGAAAACTATTGGATCACATGACCGTTTATGTTAACCATTTTCGCAGGGTTCGTATCATCTTGAGCAAAATTGGGCCCGGCCCTTTTGTTCGACATATCGAAATGGGGTTTTCATAAACATGCGTATTTTATCGTCCGCGATAGCCTTTTCGGCTGCCGCCTTCGCACTTTCGAGCGCTGCCAATGCAGCGATCATCATCAACATCCAGGAAAGTGGATCGGACGTCGTGGGAACTGCGACCGGCACGCTGGACCTGACTGGACTGACGGACCTGGGAACAATTCCGATCCGTTTGGCCGTGCGCGGGACGCCCGGCTATTTCGGGGGCGGTTCGAATGGAGCTGTTCAGGCTTATACCGGCATCACTGGTCCGGCAAACTGGGGCCCCGGTTCACTGACCGACGCGACCTCATCGTCCGGAGACATGTTCGCCTTCAACCCCAGATTCAGCGGTTCGCCACGGGTATTCGTGCCGATCGGATATACCAGCAACTCGGCAATCTCGTCGTCGTCCACCTTTGCCGGTGAGACTCTGGCGAGCCTCGGCCTGACCGAAGGCACCTATCTCTACAATGCTCCGAATGACACGATCACGGTCATTATCGGAAACGTGCGCGGCGCGGTGCCCGAACCGGCGACATGGGCGTTCATGATCCTCGGCTTTGGCGCCATTGGCGGTGCGATGCGGCGCCAGAAAAACACGGCGCGCAAAGCCAATGTGAAAGTCAGCTACGCCTGAATTTTCACATAGCAGAAAATTTCGAGAGCCCCGCCCGAGCGATCCGGCGGGGCTTTTGTTTTGGGGAGCCGGCCCCCTCTCCTCATTCCAGCCACCATTGCACCACGCCCGTGATCAGGGTGGACAGGGTGAAGAATCGATACGTTAGTATCTGCACCGATCATCCGAACAGGAGCAACAGGACAAACAGCAAGGCGGACCAAAACATGAATCCTGCGGCGATAGCGACAGCGGCCTGTCGTGCCTTTTTGTGATACCCGGAGAAAAGCAAAATCACTACAAAAGGTATGGAAACGATCATGATGTTCCCGAAGAAAAAGAAGCCCGCCCACGCGATATCGCTTAGTGGCTCCTCTTTTTCGTTTCCCAGATAGCTGTTTTCCTGTTCCGCCTGATCAATCACGGTCTCCACGTCCGTTTGCGAAACATCCCTGTTGGCGAGCTCCTGCCTTGCCGCCGAAATCATCTCGGGAACGAACCCTTCTTCGTCTTTGGAAAACGCGATCCTCACCAGATCCTCATCCGGCATGCGCTCCACTCTTGCGGCAAAATCCGTGTCGTTCATTCATGCCCCCTGTCTGTATCGCGACATTGTTAAGGCGATGCGGGACCAAACGCACCCATATTCTGATTTCGCCAGCGTCGAACGAATTCCCCCCTTCGAAACAAAGCATGAGAAAATCCCCTTTTTCCAGCTTTCGGCATTAACTGCCCGCCTGCTCCAGCCACCATTGCACCACGCCGGCGATCAGGAGGAACCAGATCAGGGCGGACAGGGTGAAGACGAGCAGGCGGAGGAGTCGTTCGCGGACGGAGGGCGGACCCGGCGGGGGACGGTTGCGCGGGTGGTGCCGGACCGGGCGGTATTTGTGGCGGCGGGTCATCTGTGGCTTTCCAGCCACCACCAGAGCAGCGCACCGGCCAGCACCATCGCGGCGCAGGCGATGCGAATGAGTTTTTCGTACGTCCGAGAGTCCATCGGCTCCCTCCCCTGATCTCTATCCAGAGGCAGCCCGGCTTTTGGAGCAAATGCGCGCGATCAAGGGTCGGATCCGAAACGGTCGCAAAGCCGGGTGTTTAGAACCCTGTACGTTCGTCCAGAGCGCCGCCACCTTTAGGCGGACCCTGGACATGCGTGACGGCCACCCGGCCGCTATAACAACGACCGGCGAACGTAATTTTGAGGTTCTAAAGCCCCACGGCAGGAATTGGCCTACCGCAGGGAGAAGTCTAGCGGATTGGCTGGATGGTGGGAAGAGGCGATGCAGGGTGGCCGGAGATGTCAGGTGGTAAGCACAGCCTCCAATTACCATTTCGTCATCCGGTAACACTATGGAGATGACGAAATGGTACTGGGCTAGCCTGTATGGCAAGCGTTAGCGCAATAGTAACAGCCATTTGATTGAGGATACGTTTTTTTGGCTTCTGCGACGGCTCCGTAACAACTAGTGTGATAACCTAGATCCTTCTGATTGGATGCCAATGGCATATTATTACATCCGGCAGTCTTGTTATGGACTTCATGATCGCCGTTCGATTGCGCATTCTTATTCACAATAAAGTGAGGCATAGTTCTTCTCCCTAGCGCTTGCTGTCAGGTGTTCGGCGAACTTGCGTCCATCCGCGGCCCGATTCTGTTGTCGGAGGCATCCGTTCATTGTCGCGCACCGTTGCATAGTTATCATACCGGGCTCCGCGTGGACCCGTTTCTTGGAAAATTCCGCCGTTTCGGCCCGAATTGCTCCCTGGTTTTTTCATTTACTTACCTTTCATATTGCTGCCGAATCGGCCGACCTCTTTCTGCAACAGCTGGCCGCAAATGTCAATTTGCAAAATGTACGTTTGTCTGACAAACTTTTGATTGTTTATTGTAGGTTACAGAGGCTCGCTTGACAAAGCTCAGTTTTCGGGGCATTTGGCCCCTGTGCAGGGTGATGAGATATACGAGCTGCTTGGTCAGCGTATTGCCAATGCGCGAGAATTGCGTGGCGTGAAGCAGGCAGATCTCTCTGAAGCGATCGGAATTTCCCGCGCATCTCTGGCAAACATCGAAGCCGGAAGGCAAAGAGCCTATTTGCATCATGTGCTCGAAATTGCTCGAGCGTTGTCGATTGATTCGTTGGACAAGCTCGTGCCGGTAAGCATCGTGGCCGAGAGCGCACCCACTGGGAAAATAAGCTTCGAGGTTTCAGGCACAAAATTGTCTGTCGAGCAGAGGAAATTATTGGCAGGCGTCGTATCTGCAATTGGAAAAGAAAGAGATACAATCAAAGATGGCGATTGATGTCAGCGTCGCTTCCAAAAAAGCGCAACAGGTCCTAAAGCATGCTGGGATCAGTGGCCCGCCCGTTCCAATTAAAGAACTTGCGATCACTAATGGATGCAAGGTCAAATATGCAGCCTTGGACGACGAATTGTCTGGAATGGCTTTGATAGCTGAGGATCAACAGGTCATCGTTGTAAACGCCACTCATCATCCGAATAGACAACGATTCACCCTAGCTCATGAATTAGGCCACCATCTCCTTCATGGTGATTTTTTGAGGAAGGGTGTTCACGTTGACAAAGCGATTCTGAAACGTAGTCCAAGATCATCACGTGGCCTGAATTCTCGTGAAATTGAAGCCAACGCCTTCGCGGCCGAGTTGTTAATGCCCACGGCCTTGGTCAATCATCATGTGTCAAATGACTTCGACTTACAGGATGAAAAACAACTTCAGTCAATTGCTCGATTGTTCGGGGTGAGTTCAGCTGCGTTGAGTTATCGGATTATTAAGCTGCGAGGATAACCGTACCAATCCGCAGATGGTTTGTCGGATATTTTGCATAACAATTGTCTTTTTGTTCGAAAACTGAACTCAGAATTAACATTTTGTGGGCCAGATTCGGCTAACTCTTTCAATTTTCAACCAATATTTAACTCTTGCAATGTAGGATTCAGTCTATCATATATTGAGAAGGGCTTGGCCCCGGGGTTTGCGTATGCAAGCCGAAATTTAAGGCTCGGTTTAGTCGCCGAGCCTTTTATTTTCTAACTAGCTCAAAACAACTGTATTTCACTCCACATGAGGCTACCTGATTCTCTGGAATGATTGCGTCTACAATACGTTTTGCTTCTCTCAAATCACGATAGGGAGGATAATTTATGTCATATCCGCCCTTGATCAACGGATACAAATATAAATCTGCAAATTGAATCAATGGCGATTTTTTAGTCAAACGCTGTGGATCACCCAGAACAATGTTTGAAAATTCTTCAGCACTCAAAGACGAGTATGTTGCTGAAGCTCCACGATCAAATGGCATTCCATGTGTTTTTAGCTCTTTATGATACTCCACAAGATTTCGATCTTCATGCTTGCCAGCTTGTTCAAAGTAAACTTCTAGTTTCGCATCACGAGAAACCGCGAACTTGGATGCTCTTTCAACCAAAATTGAGTATGCGGTTTTGCACATCAACCATCGGTCATCACCGTACTTTTCGGAATAGCGTGCATTGTACCCAGGCCGATCAATAGCGCATGCGAATCCAACTAGCGGAACGTTGCAAAGCAAATGACCTAATTCTTCGTAAAATTTCCGGCCAACTGTTTCATCCTTTCCAATCCAACTAAACTCTCGCCGTCGACCTCGAATTTTGGTGGAGTGCAGGGGAGTATCAATGTTCCACTTTTGAACAAACTCAGAGTGTAAACTCAAAACAGAATTACTAGCGGATGACTCCATCATCACTCCGCCAAGAGCAAACCAATCCATTTTGTCAGCTCTATTTTGAGCTCCATGATCGGGATTTCGGCTTCCACTATCATCAATAAAGAGTTGGAAAGTCTTTGAAATATCAATTCCACTTCACTTAGAGCGATTTATCACGCGGCTGAACCAAAGTGCCCCCTACTCCGCAGCAACTCCCGCATCTTCAAACATATCCGGATCACCGTCACCTTCATCGGCAACTTCCTCGCCATCATTCGCAACCTTGCCCTTGCGCTGGTCGAAGCTGTCCCAGACTTCGTTCCAGTTGCCGCGGGTCGCGCCTTTCGAATATTCGGTGGCGCGGGTCTCGAAGAAATTGGCGTGCTCGACGCCGTTGAGCAGCGGCGCGAGCCAGGGCAGCGGGTGGTCTTCGATCATGTAGATCGGCTGGAAGCCCAGCTGACCCAGGCGCCAGTCGGCGATATAGCGGATATAGCGCTTGATCTCCTTGGCGGTCATGCCGGTGACCGGGCCGTCGCTGAACGCGAGGTCGATGAAGGCATCCTCGAGCCGCACGGTTTTCTGGCAGCAATCGATAATGTCTTCCTTGACCGCCTTGGTCAGGCAGTCGCGTTCCTTGACGAAGGTGTGGAACATTTTGACAATGCCTTCGCAGTGCAGGCTCTCGTCGCGCACCGACCAGCTGACGATCTGCCCCATGCCCTTCATCTTGTTGAAGCGCGGGAAGTTCATCAGCATGGCGAAGCTGGCGAACAGCTGCAGCCCTTCCGTGAATCCTCCGAACATCGCCAGCGTCTTGGCAATATCCTCGTCCGTGTCGACGCCGAACGTGCCGAGATAGTCATGCTTGTCTTTCATCTCCTCATATTCGAGGAACATGCTGTACTCGGACTCAGGCATGCCAATGGTGTCGAGCAGGTGCGAGTAAGCGGCAATGTGGACGGTTTCCATGTTGGAGAACGCGGTCAGCATCATCTTGACTTCGGTCGGCTTGAACACCCGGCCATATTTGTCGTGATAGCAATCCTGCACCTCGACATCGGCCTGGGTGAAGAAGCGGAAAATCTGGGTCAGCAGATTGCGCTCGTGATCGGTCAGCTTCTGCGCCCAGTCGCGGCAATCCTCGCCCAGAGGCACTTCCTCAGGCATCCAGTGGATCTGCTGCTGACGTTTCCAGAAATCATAGGCCCAGGGATATTCAAAGGGCTTGTAGGTTTTCCGGGCTTCCAAAAGTGACATTTTTACAGACTCCTGACTTGCAGACTAGGTTGACGTTCGGGTGGCTACGGCCGGCGCTGGCGCACGGGGCGTCAGGCGCTTGGCCAGATTTATGAAACGCTGCTCGAATTGATAGGTGGACAAATGGGCAAGCCCGAAAGTCACCGCTATCAGAAGCGGGCGTTTGACATATTTCTCGAGCAACTCTCCCGACCCGAGCCATGTGTGATCCAGCATGACATGAAAGACGTAGAGCGCATAGGAAATTTTCGCGATATAGGCGGCCGGCTGCGAGCAGAGCAGATAGCGGGCCCAGGCCGGTGCATGCCAAAGCGTGACACCGACCAGCATGGCGATGGCATAGGGCCGGGCATAGGCAAAGGGCGTGTAGAGCAGATAGGTGCAGACAATCGCAATGATCGCCGCAACATAGAAATTCATTCTGGAAAACAGGCTGGCGATGCGCGGGCCAAAGGCGCCGAGATAAATCAGGGCGACCGTTGCCCCGGCAAGGATTTCGTCGATCCGGTGCCAGGTCACGATACTGATCGTCTCACCCGCCGCGATCCGCAAGCCGGTGACGGTCAGCGCCAGCACGGGCAGAATATAAAGACCGTTCCGGCCGGTCAGCGCGACCAGGACCGCGACCCCGACATAGAATTGCGCCTCGACACACAGGCTCCAGAGATGATTGCCCCCCTCGATCAGCCAGGTCGGCGGCAGATTGGCATAGAAGGCGAGATTGGCGGCAAGGTCGGCTTCACTGCGCGCAGAGCCCTGGGCCAGATAAAGGATGATCATCGCCAGCCAGGCCAGCGGGACGATCCGCAGCACGCGGCGGATCAGAAACGGGACCGGCTCCGGCCGCTCGTACAGAAACCGCGTGATCAGAAAGCCGGATAATACAAAGAATATCGCCATGCCGCCGGCACCCGCCGCCTCATTGGCACCGGGAAGGATGAAATTGAGCGGCAACAAATGTCCCGCCATGACCAGCAGGATGCACAGTGCGCGCCAGCCATCGAGCACCGCCAGCCGGTTCTCGCCTGCCGAAAGCGTCGGATCGACAGCGCCTGGCGTTTCTCTGGACATGCGTGTGTACTACTCCGTCTTTTCACTGTGCCCCGGACAGGCCCCCACGACCTGTCCTGCAATATTTTTCGAAGAAGCCCGTTCCCGCAAATCCGGTATGTGTCCAGCTCCTCCCTATTCGCCTCTCAACACGAAAATCGTCGTGATGGCTGCGGCACAGACAAGCATTCCGGCAAGATTTCGCAGATTGGGCATCACCGTTTCCGGGCCGCTTTCCTGATCCTGTCTTGACGCGCGTCTGGCGTAGGTAAACTGTTCGATGGGCTGCAATATAAGCCAGGCGCCTGCAAAGGCGACGGCCAGCAGCAGCAGTTCGATAATCATGGTCTGATACTTCTCTTTCCCCGTTATCCTTCGGCATTATCTGATCTCACAAATGCTGAAAAATTCCGGTTATCTTCTGTTTCAAACCCCCGATTTTGCGTTCACGTGACTCCTTTATCTGTCGTTCTGACGGTAGCGGTCACTGCCGTTCCGTCCCCAGCCCGCTCCTTTGAAAATCCTGAGAAAACAGCCCCCTCCCAAAAGGAGCAAAAGGGAGGAGGCAGTGGGCAAACCCTTGCCCTTATGGCCCTACTGACAGGCCAGGCATTCGTCATAATCCGTCGTTTCCGCGGTCATCAGCTCGACCTGTTTCGGATCGAGCGTGTTGTCCGCCTCGACCCCGCCGGCAAAGCCTGCGCGCTGGACCGATTTGGAGCGCAGATAATAGAGCGACTTGATGCCCAGCTCCCACGCGCGGAAGTGCAGCATCAGCAGATCCCACTTGTCGACATCCGCCGGAATGAACAGGTTCAGCGACTGCGCCTGGTCAATATAGGGCGTGCGGTCGGCGGCCAGTTCGAGCAGCCAGCGCTGGTCGATCTCGAAGCTGGTCTTGTACGCATCTTTTTCTTCCTGGGTCAGGAAGTCGAGATGCTGGACACTGCCGCCCTGCTCGAGGATCGAATTCCAGACATTGGTGCTGTCCTTCGATTTTTCCTGCAGCAGTTTTTCGAGATGCGGGTTCTTGACCACGAAGCTGCCCGAGAGCGTCTTGTGGGTATAGATGTTCGCCGGGATCGGCTCGATGCAGGCCGATGCTCCGCCACAAATGATGCTGATCGACGCGGTTGGCGCGATCGCCATCTTGCAGCTGAACCGCTCCATGACACCCTGGTCGGCGGCATCGGGACAGGGCCCGCGTTCCTTGGCAAGCATCATGCTGGCCTCGGAGGCTTTCGAATGAATATGCTTGAATATCTTCATATTCCACGATTTTGCCAGCGCACTTTCAAAACCCAGCCCGCGCGCCTGGAGGAAGCTGTGGAAACCCATCACGCCGAGACCGACGCTGCGTTCGCGCATCGCGCTATATTTGGCACGGGCCATTTCTTCCGGTGCGCGGTCGATATAGTCCTGCAGGACATTGTCGAGGAAGCGCATGACGTCCTCGATAAAGTCCTTGTCCACCGACCACTCGTCCCACTTCTCGAGGTTAAGCGAGGACAGGCAACACACTGCCGTCCTGTCCTCGCCAAGGTGATCACGACCCGTCGGCAGTGTGATCTCTGAACACAAATTGGAGGTGGAGACTTTCAGACCCAGGTCGCGGTGATGCTTCGGCATCATCCGGTTCACCGTGTCGTTGAAGATGATATAGGGCTCACCCGTGGCCAGCCGCGTCTCGACCAGCTTCTGGAACAGCGAGCGGGCATCGACACTGCCACGCACCGAACCGTCTTTCGGAGATTTCAGATCCATCTCCTTGCCATCGCGGACCGCTTCCATGAACTCGTCGGTCAGCAGCACACCATGGTGCAGGTTCAGCGCCTTGCGGTTGAAGTCACCCGACGGCTTGCGGATCTCGAGGAATTCCTCGATCTCGGGATGGTCTATATCAAGATAGCACGCCGCCGATCCGCGCCGCAGCGATCCCTGCGAAATGGCCAGCGTCAGGCTGTCCATGACGCGAACGAACGGAATGATGCCACTGGTCTTGCCATTGAGGCCGACCGGCTCGCCAATGCCGCGAACGCTGCCCCAATAGGTGCCGATGCCGCCGCCCTTGGAGGCGAGCCAGACATTCTCGTTCCAGGTATTCACGATTCCGCCGAGACTGTCGTCGACACTGTTGAGATAACAGGAGATGGGCAGACCGCGACCGGTACCGCCATTGGACAGGACCGGCGTCGCCGGCATGAACCAGAGCTTCGAAATATAGTCATAGAGCCGCTGGGCATGATCCTGGTCATCCGCATAGGCATCCGCCACGCGTGCAAACAGATCCTGAAAGCTCTCGCCCGGCAACAGGTAACGGTCGACAAGGGTTTCCTTGCCGAACTCGGTCAGCAGGTCATCGCGAGACTCATCCTGCGCGATTTTGAAGCGACGTTCCGCCACGCTGTGACTGTCACGCTCCTCCTTCTTTTCCTGCTCGTCATTCTTTTTCGCAGCAGCGGCTTCGGCCTCTGCCTTTTTGCTTTTGCCTTTTGGCGCGACCTCCGGCTCCTTTACTGGCCCCGCATTTTGTTCTCCGGCATTTTCATCCACCGCCTTGTCCAGAACTTCCGCACCCATTTCACTTTCACTCATATCACCGCCATTAAATCCGGTTTCACTGTCCCGGTTTTCTCTGAAATCCATTCTACGCCCCCTAAACACGCAACAAGGTCAACAATTATCCGGTCAGCCAACTGACCAGATTTCGAGCTTGATGCGGGGCATAATGTTCTTGTCTTGTTCGACTCGGAGTCGAAGCATTGACACTAACATTTTTCCAGTCCCGATGGGCATTTATTTTCACCCTTCAAACCCGATATTTTCTTCGGCTGGTTTGCCAGCAAATCCGTCGCGATTTGACACAAAGGGACCCGTCCACCGAGTCGGTGTTACAGACGAGTAATACTATCTGTTGGTATGCCCCCTTGGCCGAACCACAACCTATAGTGGCTGAACTGAAATTATATGCAAGAGGGTAAATGACATTTTAACGACTCCATTCGTCGCATAAATGAATCGGTTCGTCGACGGCCGATTCATGCTGCAGCGCAGCGACGCATGGACCTGCTAGGAGTGTGGAATAACGCAAGGGCTTTGGTCAAAATTTACAAAAAAATTATCCACAGTTCTTGCACAGGTCGATATGACCAATATGTGACACCAGATATGGTGTCGTCGAAAGCCTTCCGGACCGAAATGTCAGCTGCAAATATTTTCGCCGACTTTGCCAAATGTCCGGATCGAGTGATGCAAAACACAATATATGGTTCCGCATCGGGCTATGCCGGAGTTGCAGCCATGACGCATTATGGCTAGCAGTCGAACCCGGAGGGCAACATGACGGAGATCTACAGGCAAGGCAAATGCTGCCGATCATTTGTGGCGCTAACCATGATGATCGCACTCGTCGCGACCGGCGCGCCTGCCGCTTCACAAGAGAGCCCGTCCAGCGAGTCCGCAGCGGAAGCTGCAACGGCACCCGAGGCGGATCAGGCATATGTCCCGCCTGCCCAGGATGAACCACCCCTTCCTGCCTTGCCCGCCACTCCGGTGCTCGACACCAGCAGCTATCCGGATTGCCGCGAGGACCATCAGAAAATCGCCATGCCTTTTGACCGGGCTGAAGATACCAATCGCTGCACCCTGCTCCTCGACCAATATTATGCCGAGGTTCTGACTCCGTTTCGCGAAAAGATGATCGCACATCAAAATGCGCTGTCCGCGCTCTATACCAACCAGGTCGGCGGCAAGATGCAATATTCCCAGGCGAGCCAGGACAGCTTTTACAAGAAGATGATGGAAGAGCATGCGCGGTCCGACCCAGATGGCGAAAATCTTGCCGGCTATCGCGCCGCGGAAAAACGCTATCAGGATGACCGTGCCTATCTGCAGGACCGGTTTTGCTTCAACACCGGCTGCGGCGGATATCCGGTGCCTGCAATCATGGTAGCGGAAGCTGCCGAAGATCAATCCGGTGATGCCGACAAGAAAAAACGCAAGAAGAAGAAAACAGCGGCCAAATCGAGCAGGAACCAGAAATGCAAGAAGTCGAGAAAGCGCGGCGGTTTTCTCGGCGGGGTTCTTGGCGGTGTGGTTGGCGATGCGGCCGGCCTCGGCACGGTCGGCACCATTATTTCCAGCGGTTTCGGCGCTGTCCTGGTGGGCGAGATTGCCTGCAAGCTGACCGACAAGGAACAGAAGAAGGCGGCAGAGGCCACCGTCGAGGTGACCGAAAAAGAAGAAGTCGGCGCCACGGCAGAATGGAAGAGCCCGACACGGTCCGGCGTTTCCGGTTCTTCGACCGTCACCGCTCTGAACACCGAACCGAGCGGACGCCGGTGCATGAACATCACCGATGTCGCGATTATCGACGGTGAGGAAACTCGCGTCTCGAAGCAGATGTGTCGCGGTCCGGGCGAGTCCCGCTACTCGATAGTCTAGACGGCTGTCGGTCACACAAGATTCCGGTCATCCGGCGGTGAAATGCGCTGCATCCGCTTTCCGGTTGTGCTAGACGAAGACCGGGGCATTCATCCGCCAAATGGCAGGAGACATGACCAATGCCCGACAATCTAGCAGCCATTATGTCCGGGGGCGGCGCCAAGGGTGCCTTCCAGGTTGGCGTCCTCGACGAACTGATCACCAACCGCAACGTCCGGTTCGACATATTTTCCGGCGTATCGACCGGCGCCATCCAGGCGCTGGGCGGGGCAATGAATGACATGCCGGGACTGCTCGACCAGTGGCTGTCGATCAAGGGCAATAGCGACATCTATCGCAAACGTCCCTTTGGTGCTGTGGGCGCGGTATTCGGTGCCGACTCCCTCTATGATGCCGGCAAACTCAAACAGCGGCTGATCGATTACGCCGACCCGGCGCGGCTGAAGCGGTCGCGGCGGAAATTGCGCGTCGGCACGGTCAGCCTCGCCACCGGAAGATATGTCGAACTGGATGAGAAAAATCCGGATATCGGTCAGTGGGTCTACGCCTCGAGTGCGCAACCGCCATTCTTTCAACCGCTCAAGACCCGGGATGAAAACGGCGTGACCGAGCAATGGGTCGATGGCGGCGTGCGCAATGTCACGCCGCTGCGCTCGACCATGCATCTGAAGCCCCGGGCACTGCTCGTCATTCTCGCCTCGCCACCAGCCCCGGAACGGGTCCCCGGCAAGACCTATGATAATCTGATAGAGATTGGCCTGCGTTCGGTCGGGATCCAGGGTAGTGAAGTGGCGACCAATGACGTTGGCAATGCGATGCTGATCAACGATCTGCTCGCCGCCCGGGAAGCCCAGTGCCGCAGGCTGATGGACATCGGCCTGACCCCTGCCCAGATCGCCGACGCCCTCGCCCCGCTGGACCTGCAACTGTCCCGCTACAGTTTCGCCCCGATCCGCATCATCGCGCCAAATCCGGGTTTTGATGCCCCTGAGACGCTGGAATTCAAGCCGGTGAAAATCCGGGCCGCGATTGATGCTGGCCGGCAGGCAGTGGACGAGCAGTGGGATTCGCTGAAGCTGTTTCTGGGTGTGAGCTGAGAGGCCCGAATATATTGGCAGGTAGTGAAAACCGGACGGTTTCCTGCCAATCCGGCCAGCCGCACTTTTTCGAATTTTCGCTTTCCGTGCACCAGCGAGATATTTTATAGATGGCCTGATGAGCCAGATTACGTCACTCTATGTGTACAAGGTTGTCGGGCAGGCCAGCGACGGGGTCGAGACACAGGATCTGGTCAAAGGCCTGGGGCTGGCGCCGGATGGTCCGATTGATCCGGGACAGATGGTGTCCTCTGCTGAATATTATAAATTTTTCGCCGCCCTGGCCGACCGGGACCCGGGCGGTGTGCAATTGCCCCTGCGCATCGGCGCGGCCATGCGCAGCGACGAATATGGCGCGTTCGGACTGGCCTGGAAATCCGCACCGAATTTGCAGGGATCCTATGCCAGGTCGGAACGGTATGGCCGGGTGCTGGGCAACGCCGAGACTTATGCCCTCGAGGAGAGCGGGGAAGGCAAGTTGTTCAGTCTGGATAAAGATGGCGATGGCAGTCCTGGCATGCTGCTGTCGAATGAAGCGAGCCTTTCGGCCGTTGTCGCCATCAGTCAGGAAGTCAGCACCGCTCCATTTGTTCCGGAAGCGATTTATTTCAAACACGCACCACGCGGCGACCCCTCTGTTTACGAAAATCATTTCCGATGTCCGGTACATTTTGAGTCCGGCCGCGACGCGCTGCTGGTCAACGAGGAGAGTTTGACGGCACCAAATCGGCTGGGCGATGAAACCATCGCGAACTTCTTCGACCATCATCTGGAGCAAGAGCTTGCCGCACTGGACGATGCAAACAGCCTGGAGAAACGTGTGCAGCTCGCGGTAGCGCAATTGCTCAGCGAAGGTGTGCCCACGCTCTCACTGATAGCGTCAAAACTGGGCATGAGCGCGCGAACGCTGCAGCGGCGACTGTCAGATCAGGAGCAATCTTTTCAGAAGCTGGTGGATCTGGCCCGGCAGGAACTGGCGCAGCAGCTGTTGCGCGATACGGATTACAGTCTTGCGGAAATCGCCTTTTTGACCGGCTTCGCCGAGCAGAGCGGATTCACCAGAGCCTTCAAGCGCTGGGCCGGACAAACGCCGCGTTCCTATCGGCTGGGGATGACGACCAGCTGACATTTTGGCGCGAAGTGCCAAAACACTGTCATGATCTGGCAAGAGTTGAAGCCCGCAGTTCCTTATTCATTGACGGCACAAACCAGCCATGGAGCACGTCAATGCCAATACAGCACAACGAAAATCCCATCACCCTTGTTCTTGGCGGAACGGGGAAAACCGGTCGACGCATAGCGGACCGCCTGCAACAGAAAGGTCACGCCGTCCGGATCGGATCCCGTTCGGCTGTTCCTCCCTTTGACTGGAACAGCGAAAAATCCTGGGAGACCGCTATTGATGGCGTCAACAGCATATACATCAGCTATACGCCGGACCTCGCCATGCCCGGCGCGACAGATGCCATCCGCACGCTGGCACGACTGGCCAAAACCGCCGGTGTGAAACAGCTGGTGCTGCTTTCCGGACGGGGCGAAGACGAAGCACAGGCATGTGAAAACATCGTTCGGGAAAGCGGTCTGGACTGGACCATTGTCCGGGCAAGCTGGTTCAATCAGAATTTTTCCGAAGGCGCGTTCATTGATATGGTGCGCAGTGGCACCATAACCTTGCCTGCCGGCAGCACAGCCGAGCCATTTGTCGATGCCGATGATATCGCCGACGTGGCCGTTGCTGCACTGACCGAAGACGGTCATGCCGGGCAGATCTATGAAGTCACCGGCCCCCGTTTGATGACATTTGCCGATGTCGCGGCAACGCTCTCCGAAGCCACGGGAAGCGAGATCAGCTATGTCGATGTTCCGCATGACACATTTGTAGAAGGGATTCGCCAATCGGGGGCGCCCGATGACGTGGTCTGGATGCTCGACTATCTGTTTGCGACGGTACTTGACGGTCGCAACGCGCATGTCACCGACGGCGTCGAGCGCGCACTCGGTCGTCCTGCGAGGGATTTTGCCGATTATGCGCGTGACGCCGCCGCTTCCGGATGTTGGGAGGCGGCATGATGGCACAGCTTCTTCCCCGCACCTTTGCCGGTGTTGCTGGCGGATTGTTGATGGTGATTGGCGCCGGATTGCTGTTCCAGCCGCATAACTTTTCCGCAGCCAATGGCATCATCCTGGGCGACAACCCCAGCCTGATCTCAGAAATACGTGCACCGGGAGCCGTCCTGATGGTGAGTGCAATATTCATGATATTGGGCGTCGGCAGAGAGAGATTTCTGCGGCCGGCTTTGGCATTGATCATGGCCATTTACGGATCCTACGGACTGGCCAGGTTGCTGAGCATCATGCTTGACGGGCCACCGTCCCCATCGCTGGTTCAGGCGATGATACTGGAGCTGATCATTGCCAGCTTCGCGCTCATTTTCTGGCTGCGATCCGGTCCAATATCCCTCCGCTAAATCCCTGCCGATAAAAGCAAATTCCAACAGAAAGGATTTTCTTATGTCTTATTTATGGTCCGTCTATATCTGCCTCGGGCTGGGTCTGTGGTGCGCCTTTGAGGGTGGCGTGTTCAAGGCCTTTTCCGAATTTGTCATGGCAGGGTTGCTGCGCGCCGCCCCGGCGAGCGGGATTGAAAGCATGCAGCAGATCAACATCACCGTACTCCGCACAGAATTTGTCGGCGCCCTGTTTGCGATCACCCTGTTCTCCATCGCTTTTGCCATTTACGGCATGCTCGCAATGGACGGCCCGGCCAGTCTGATCGTTCTTGCCGCGGCTATTTCCTATGTCTGCTGCGTGTTTCTGATGACCCTGTTTGGCAATGTCCCGATGAACAACCGGCTGGCCGCGCTGAACCATGAGTCGTCGGAGGCACACAGCTACTGGCAGGTCTATGGACAGCGCTGGACCCGGCTCAATCATGTCCGCACGTTCGGCTCCTTTTTGGCGGCTGGCCTCTATCTTGTCGCGGCATTGACCCTGATGGTCAATCACCCCGCCTGACAAACACCGAAGAAAGGAAACACACATGAAACGCATATTGGTCATTGCAGCAGGCACGGTCATCACCATGGTGGGCTGGGTCGTTCTGGTTTTCATCGGCGCCAGCGAAGGGTGGTTGCGCGATCCGGTTACGACCTCCCGGACAGCGGATGCCTATATGGCCGCCGCCGAACAAATTATTGATGAAGAGTCTGATGGCAACATCGCCATGACCTATATCCGCCAGGGCAAAATGGTGAGCAGTCACTATCAGTCGGCCGGAGAGCCGGTTGGTCCCGACACGGTTTTCCAGGTCGCATCGCTGAGCAAATGGATCAGTGCCTGGGGCGTGATGGCCCTGGTGGAAGATGGCAAATTGGACCTCGATGCCCCGGTGTCACAATATCTGACCCGCTGGCAGCTGCCGCAAGGCGCATTTGACAATGATGGTGTGACCGTGCGGCGATTGCTGAGCCATACCGCCGGGCTCGATGACGGTCTGGGATATGCCGGTTTTGACCGGGCGGCGGATGTCCAGTCTCTCGAAGATTCCCTGACCCGCGCCAGCGATGCCTCGCCCGGCAAAAACGGTGTGGTTCGGGTCGCCAGCGAACCGGGTTCTCAATGGGAATATTCCGGTGGCGGCTACACCTTGCTGCAACTTTTGATCGAGGAAGTCAGCGGCCAGTCCTTTGGTACCTTCATGCAGCAACGCATATTCGGTCCGCTGGGAATGGAACATAGCGGTTTTGACCATGATGCGGCGATGGCCCTGGGATTGGCGGAAAACTATGATGCCAATGGCCGGACCGAGCCTCTGAAACGCTTCACGTCACTGGCCGCAACCTCGCTTTATACCACCGCCCATGACCTGACTCTTTTCGTACAGGCCCAATCGCCGCAGACCAGCGCGGGCCAAACCCGAATATTGTCGGACAAGACTCTGCGAGAGATGCGCAAGCCGCATGGTGCGCAGCTGGGTGCAGACATCTGGGGTCTGGGCACCATGCTTTATGCCGCGAATAATCAAGGTGACTTCATTATCGGCCATGATGGCAATAACGAGCCGGCAATCAACAGTTCCGTGCGCCTCGATCCCGATACCGGCGACGGCATTGTGATCCTGCAAACGGGTAATCCCTTGCTGGCCACCCGCCTCGCCGGAGAATGGGTTTTTTGGAAAACCGGCAATGTCGACTTCCTGATGCTGTCGATGCAGCTCGACCGCATGATCCAGTGGATGATCTACGGATCACTGGCGATTCTGCTGATCGGACTGGTCTGCGGATGGCGGTACCGTCGCCCCAGACAGTCTTGATGAGGGAGGATCGTCGCCCACCTGTGCCAAGGGGTTCCGAGCGGGATCACGTTTCCGTCCCGGTTCGGCACTAAAGCGGGAATGTAGCTGCCACACGCCTCTTGCCCGCTACCTTCATATCCGCCAAAAGGCTTCCGGATCGCATCCTTACGACTATTCCGGAGCCGACATGACCGTCACCATCAAGACCGCTGACCTGATCGAAAGCGTGGCCGACGCGCTGCAGTTTATTTCCTATTATCACCCGATGGATTATATCCGGGCGCTGGGTGAGGCTTATGAGGCGGAGAAGTCTCCGGCGGCCAAGGATGCCATCGCCCAGATCCTGACCAACAGCCGGATGTGCGCCGAGGGCCATCGTCCGATCTGTCAGGACACCGGGATCGTCAATGTGTTTGTCAAATGGGGCATGGACTGCCGGCTGGATGATACGTCGCAATCGATGCAGGAAATTGTCGATGAAGGTGTGCGGCGTGCCTATCTCCATCCGGAAAACAAGCTCCGCGCCTCGATCCTGACCGACCCTGCCTTTACCCGGCGGAACACCAAGGACAATACGCCGTCGGTGTTGCATGTCGAGATGGTGCCGGGCGACAAGGTGTCTGTCGATGTCGCGGCCAAGGGCGGCGGATCAGAAAATAAATCAAAGTTCAAGATGATGAATCCGAGCGACAATATTGTCGATTGGGTGCTCGAGATGGTTCCGCAAATGGGCGCCGGCTGGTGCCCGCCGGGCATGCTCGGCATCGGCATTGGCGGCACCGCCGAACGCGCCGTGCTGCTCGCCAAACAGTCGCTGATGGATCCGATCGACATGGGCCAGCTGAAGGAACGCGGCCCGCGCAGTGACGTGGAGGAACTCCGCATCGAAATCTTCGACAAGGTCAACGCGCTCGGCATCGGCGCCCAGGGCCTGGGCGGGCTTTCGACCATCCTTGATGTGAAGATCAACGACTTTCCCTGCCACGCCGCAGGCAAGCCGGTGGCGATGATCCCCAACTGTGCCGCAACCCGCCATGCCCATTTCACTCTGGACGGCAGCGGCCCCGCCTATCTTGAAGCGCCGAAACTCGACGAATGGCCCGACGTCAACTGGACTCCCTCTTCCGAAGCGAAGCGGGTGCAGCTCGATCAGCTCGATGAAGCGGAAGTGCAAAGCTGGAAACATGGTGACCGCCTGTTGCTCAACGGCAAGATGCTGACCGGCCGCGATGCCGCGCACAAGCGGATCAAGGACATGCTCGACAAGGGGGAAGAGCTTCCGGTCGAATTTCGCGGGCGCGTGATTTACTATGTCGGACCGGTTGATCCGGTCGGCGAAGAAGTCGTCGGTCCGGCCGGCCCCACCACCGCCACCCGGATGGACAAGTTCACCAGCATGATGCTCGAACAGGGCCTGCTGGCGATGGTCGGCAAGGCGGAGCGTGGGCTGGACACGGTCGCGTCGATCAAGAAGCACAAGTCCGCCTATCTGATGGCTGTCGGTGGTAGCGCCTATCTGGTCAGCCGTGCGATCAAGGGATCAAAAGTCGTGGGATTTGAAGACCTTGGCATGGAAGCCATCTATGAATTCGAGGTCCAGGACATGCCGGTCACTGTCGCCGTGGATGCCGAGGGCCAGAGCGTCCACCATCTCGCACCGCTGGTCTGGCAGGAGAAGATCAGGAAGGAAAGTCTGTTGGAAGGAGCATAATATGAAATATTCCATCTCTTTAGTGATTGCGGCTTTTGCCCTCTCCAGCCCAGCTGGCGCGCAGAATAATGATATTGAAAATGTGAAGGCCTTGATGAAAGAACTGGGTGGTGAGAGCATGAGCGACAAGGAAGCGCAGGCCTATGCCGAGAAACAGAACAGCTCTACCCTTGGACAACCCCAAAACCCGGTACGTGCGGAAATGCCGCAAGGCCAACGCGCTTATCTAAATCGACTGCGCTGCAGTGACGGCACTCCACCGAAATATTTTCGCGAGGGAAGTATGGGGATCGGCCCCTTTGGAAACATTGTTGATAGATATGCCGTCGATTGCGGAGATGCAGAACCGGGACAGGTGAAATTGGACATGGATATGTATCATAGCGGCTATGTGGAAAAGAACCCGGTTCCCGGCTTCTCAATTGTGGCACCCTGATCTTGATCCTGGATCATGAGGCTGCAATTCTTCCATCGCAGACAGTCAGGATCAATCGTTAAATGGCCCGAAAAATCCGCCTTTACTCGCCCCACGCTCCGATCCCGCTCGCGCGCATTCTGGAGAAGGAGATGGATCGCGAGTGGACGCAAAAGCAGAAGAACAAAGGGCGAGTCTTCGGACAAGGGACGGAGCGCAAGATCTTCCTGAAGGTGGAACATTGGGGTCAGCGGGATGACAGTTCGTACAGCCTCGATGGCACCATGAAACCGGAACGTGGCGGCACCCTGATCGAGGGAAAAATCGGCCGGATCGGCAAGGCGCGCTTTTTTGTCGTCTTCTGGTTTGCTTTTCTGTCGCTGTTTGTTGCGGTCGGAATCAGCACCTGGCTGTTCGCCGACGCCCCCTTCCTATTCGCCGCGATGTTCGTCGGGATCCCGGGGTTCATGATGGTCATGGGTGGCTGGCTGTTCAGTCGCAGCGCCAGACGCGGACCGGAGGATGAGCGGCGCATCCTCGCCTTTCTCGCCGACAAGGTCGATGCGCGGCCCACCGGATTGCCGGATTGACCTTTCCGATCTGGATTCCCGCGGCGCTGATGGCGGCGCTGTTTCTCGCCTGGCGCATGGCGGTGCAGCAGCGCATCCGTGCCGAGATGTCGGTCAATGCGGCGGCGCTGTCGCGCTTTTTCTTTGGCTGGCCGATCGCCTGCATGATGCTGGCTGGTTATATGCTGGTCGCAGGCAGGACCGCCCTGCCCGACCTGTCGCTGTCCTTCTTGATCTTTGCCTGGCTCGCGGCCTTTGCCCAGATGCTGGCAACAAACCTCATCATCATGTCCTTCGGCTTTCGCAATCTGGTCAGTGGCACCGCCTATATGAAGACCGAGACGCTGATCGTCGCGCTGCTCGGCTGGCTGATCCTGGGCGAATTTCTGGCGCCACTGGCCTGGCTGGGTATTGGCGTGGCATTTCTGGGCATCCTTTTTGTCTCGATCGAAGGCGGCGCCCAAGGCCTGATCCAGTGGCTCCGCGGTCTGAAGCAACCGTCGGCGCTGACCGGACTGAGCGCCGGATTTCTGTTCGCGCTGACTGCGATTTTCATCAAGCAGTCGGCCAATGCCGTTGCCGATGTTGAACGGACTTATGCCGGCCTCATCGTGCTCACCGCCGTGCTCGGTTTTCAGGCACTGATGCAGGGCGTCTATGTCTTGCTGCGCGAGCCGGACCAGTTCCGGGCGATGCTGACGCGGTGGCGCGTGACAGCGCAGGTGGGCGTGCTGGCGGCGACTGCATCGGCGGGCTGGTTCATCGCCTATGCGCACGGCCCGGTGGCTTTGGTCGGCATCCTGGGACAGACGCAAATCCTCTATACGCTCGGTTTCGGGCGGTTTTATCTGAAGGAGCCGCTCAGCCAGAGCGAACTGACCGGCATCATGCTGGTCGGCGCCGGTGTTGTCTTGGCCCTGGCATCGAGCCTTTGACCAGCTTTTATATCTGCCCAGACTCCCGCATTCGCTGTACGGCCAGCTGGACGTCAGAGCAGTCGTCTCCTTCATGCCGCGGCGCATATTGGGCGAAGGCCTGCTCCAGCTCGTCATAGCGCTCTCTGAAGCGCACCATGTTGTAGCTGTGGCTCACGCAATAATAGGCGCCTGCCTGCATTTGCCCCACAATGATTTTCGCAAATTCATCCGTGTCCATGGCATCGGGTGCGGTCGCGTTAAATTCGGAAATCTCCGATTTGACCCACCCGGGAATGATCACTCCGGTGGTCAGCCACTCCGGCGCTTCGCGGCGCAGAACATCCATCAGTCCGAAAATGGCATGTTTGCTCGCGACATATCCGCCGCCGCCAAAGGGAAAAGCATTGAACAACGAGTTTTCCGAAGCGACCGAGTAAATCGCCGCGGGTTTTTCCTCCGCCATGAAGCGTTTGCCGAACACCGAAATCCCGGTCCACATGCCCCAGAAATTGACCTCGAAAATCCGGCGGGCATCTGCCGGATCGGTCTTGATCACCGACTTCATCGCCCCGCCAATGCCGGCATTGTTGATCAGCAGGTCACAGCGACCGTTTTCTGCCCAGGCGAAGTCGGCAAGCGCCTCGACATCGTCCACCTTCGTGACATCCCCGCACAGATATTTGGCGTCAATCCCCTCCCCGGCCAGGCTTTGAGTGGCTTCCGCCAGCCGATCTTCACGCGGTTCAAAGAGGATGATCCAGGCGCCCAAATTGCCGAGTTGGCGCGCGAGCGCAAAACCGATGCCTGTTGCGCCTCCGGTAATGACCACCGTCTTTTCGTGGAAATCCATGTCCCTCCCCTTCCTGTTTTCAACGGTTTCGTTTGCCGCGCAGGACTTTTATCTCCTTCGCTGCCTGACAATGCAACCGAAACAGACTATGATGAGGATATGTACATTTTCATCATCTTTCTGTGCGGCATCGGCAATTTCGCGATGCACAAGGCGATGATGGAGAGCGATCATCCGATGATCACCGATGCCCGGAAAAGTTTCTGGAAATATCTCGGACCCTATGGATCCTATATTCTGGAGTTTTTCATGCTCACAGCCGCGCTGGTCTTCGCCAATATGGGCATGCTGAGTTCCGTCATCTTTTATGGCATCTACACGCTGGCCAACGGCGCCGGTGCACTGGTGCTGCTTTCAAACAAGCATTGAATCTGAGGGACTTGCCTTCTCGGATACCGCCCGGTCCGTTCATCCGACTACGGATGTAGTTTGTCGAAAGGCGGTTTCGGATGCAACCGCTTGCCCGTACCAGCAGCGCGCGCAGCAAGGGCGTGCGCAGGAACAGGGGAACAGGGTGCAAAAGTCTGGGGAGACACGGCTGGCTAGCGGCGCGTCGGCAATGTTGGTGATGGTCGCCGGCATCTCGCCAGCTGCCGCACAACCGGTCCAAATTGCGGCTGATCAGATCGAGTCGACTCGTGCGATACCGGACGGAGACCTCCCGGCGACCCTGCAGCCGCGAACCGAAAACGGCCGGCAGATTTTCCCGGCCCCGCTTTTTGACCGATTCAATCCTCGTACGGCACTCGACATGGTTCGGCAGGTCCCTGGCTTTACAATTGACACGGGAGATGACGACGAGCGCGGGCTTGGTCAGGCGGATGAAAATGTCCTGATCAACGGCGCGCGGATCGCCGGAAAGACTGTCGATGCATTTACCGTTCTCCGCCGGATTTCTGCCGACAATGTTATCCGTCTCGAAATTGTTGATGGCGCGACGCTGAGCATTTCCGGTCTGTCCGGGCAAGTGCTGAATCTTGTGACCAGTACCGACACCGGTGGCGGAGTCAGCGGCAATTTTCGCTGGGCGCCGCGATGGCGACGGTCGGGAAACAACTGGCTGGAAGGCGAAGCTTCAATCAGCAAGCGGATCGGCAAAACCGATGTGACCTTTTCGATCGAGAACGACTCGTTCCGCAATGGCGCGCAGGGACTGGAGGATGTTCTCGACGGTACCGGTGCCCTGCTGTTCCAGCGGGACGAGGTGGCAAGGTTCCAGGGCGACCGCCCGGTACTCAGTGCCACTGTCGCCCGGACCAGTGCGGCCGGAGCGATATTCAATGCCAGCCTGACTGGCGGATTGAATCATTTCGATGAAAGCGTAACCAGCCTGCGCACCGAAGCCGGTCAGGCAGATATCATCGAACTGTTCACCGGACGGGAACGGGAATGGAACGCCGAACTGACGGCGGACTACGAGTTTGACCTGTCCGGCGGGCGTCTGAAACTGATCGGCCTGCAACGACTTGAACACAGCCCGTTCCGGAACTTTTTCGGCCGGACGTTTACCGACGGGATCACTCCGGCCTCCGGAAGCCAGTTCAACCGGACCATTGATGAGGGTGAATCCGTTTTGCGGTCCGAATATAGCTGGCGGACCGAGGGCGGGACCGACTGGGGCATCAACCTGGAGGGCGCCTATAATTTCCTCGAAAGCGAAGCCGCGCTTGATGGTACGCCGGTTCCCAATGCCAATACAAAGGTGACCGAATATCGCGGTGAACTGATCGGCTCCTTTGGCCGCACCATCGGCGAAGGCCTCACCCTGCAGGCCACACTCGGCGGGGAATATAGCGAGATCAGTCAAAGCGGCGCGCGCGGACAGACCCGCTCCTTTGTCCGGCCCAAGGGGTCCCTGTCTCTCGCATGGCGACCGGAACCTGATCTGGATATCAGTCTCAGTCTCGAACGCTCGGTCGGCCAGCTCGATTTCGGGGATTTCGTCGCGTCTGTTGATCTCGCCAACAATGCCAACAGTGCCGGCAACCCGGGGCTGGTTCCGCCCCAGACCTGGCGCGGTGAACTGGAGGCCAACAAGAACCTGGGTCCCTGGGGCGCGCTGACCGTCAATATCTATGGCGAGAAAATCACCGATATCGTCGACTCCATTCCCATCACCGCAACAACCGAAGCGCAGGGCAATCTGGACAGCGCCACGCGCTATGGGGTGGAGCTGACTTCCTCGATCCTGCTCGATCCCCTTGGCTGGCAGGGGGCCCGGCTGGATTTCGAAGGGGAGGTCCGGAAAAGTGCGCTGGATGACCCGCTTACGGGGATTTCGCGGCGCATCAATGATGACCGGATCTTTTTCTGGGAAGTGGATTTCCGGCACGATGTACCAAACAGCAACTGGGCCTGGGGATTTGGCGCGGAGGATTTTCGCTCTTCGGACTTTCTCCGGCTTGACCAGTTTACCAGTTTCGAAACCCGCGCGCCCTTCGCCTGGATATTTGTCGAACATAAAGACCTATTTGGGCTCACCGTTAACGCCCGGCTCAACAATATCCTGGATCGCGGCGAACGTTTTACCCGAACGGCCTTCGGGCGCTTCGACACGCCTTCCGGCACATATGCGGGACCGGATACCGGATTTGTGCGTGGTCGTCGCGACGGGCCGCTGGGTTTTGTCGAAGACCGCGTGCGTACGTTCGGACTTGTCTACCGGCTAACGGTCAGCGGCAGCTTCTGATCCTCCGCCATTCTGGACAAGTTCCCGGCGCAGGCCTACATCCGGGACATGCCTCCTGATCACAGTACCAAGGGTCAGATCGACCCGCCGATGATTCCCACTCTCAAGCGGTTTCTGCCCTATCTCTGGCCAAAAGACGCACCGGCTCTCAGGGCACGCATTGTCGTCGCCGGTCTGCTGGTGCTCTGTGCCAAGGCGGCCGTGCTGTCGATGCCGTTCGCCTACAAGGCCGTGGTCGACGGCATGACCGAAGGGACGGAAGTCGCCCTTACCGTCCTGCTGGCGCTGGTCGCAGCCTACGGACTGGCCCGCTTTGGTCAGGTGTTGTTCGACAATCTGCGCAACATCGTTTTCGAAAAAGTTGGTCAGGAAGCGGCCCGCCGGCTGGCCACCAATGTCTTCAGTCACCTGCATCGCCTGTCGCTGCGATTCCACCTGAACAGGCGGACCGGCGAGGTGACAAAGGTTATCGAACGTGGAACGAAAAGCATTGATATCATGCTGTATTTTCTGCTGTTCAATATAGCACCAACGCTCATCGAGCTGATCGCCGTGCTGATCATTTTCCAGGTGAAATTCGGGTTCGGCCTCGTCGCGGCGACGATTGTGATGGTCACGATCTATATCGTCATGACCCGCAAGATTACCGACTGGCGCAATGCGCTCCGGGCCGAAATGAATGACATGGACACCCGCGCCATAGGCCGGTCTGTTGATGCGCTGCTCAACTATGAAACGGTCAAATATTTTACCGCAGAGCGCCGCGAGGGAGACCGCTATAATCGCGCGATGCAGGACTGGGCGGATGCCGCAGTCAAGTCGGAAAACTCGCTGGGCCTGCTCAACATGGCTCAGTCGCTGATCACCAACGGCACCATGATCGGCGCGATGATGTTCACCGTTTATGGCTGGCAGCAGGGCAATCTGACCGTTGGTGATCTGGTACTGGTCAATGCCTTGCTGATGCAGTTGTTCCGGCCGCTTGACCTGCTTGGCATGGTCTACCGGACGATCCGCCAGGGACTGGTGGACATGGATGCGATGTTCCAGCTGATCGATACAGATCCGGAGATCAAGGACAGGCCCGGTGCCACGTCGCTCGCGGTTTCTGACGGAACCGTCCGTTTCGAAAATGTGGTTTTTGCCTATGACGAGGATCGCGATATTCTGCACGGCCTGGATTTCGAGGTCCCTGCGGATGGAACGCTGGCCATTGTCGGTCCCTCCGGCGCAGGCAAGTCCACCCTCGCCCGGCTGTTGTTTCGTTTCTACGATCCGAAAGCCGGCCGCATCCTGATTGACGGTCAGGATATTGCCGCAGTGACCCAGGAAAGCCTGCGCGGTGCGATTGGAATCGTGCCGCAGGACAGTGTCCTGTTCAACGACACCATCGGTTACAATATCGGATATGGCCGCGAAGGTGCTTCGCCAGCAGAGATACAGGAAGCCGCGCGCGGGGCGGCTCTGGACGAGTTTATTGCCAAGCTTCCGGATGGCTATGACACCCAGGTGGGAGAACGCGGGCTGAAGCTGTCTGGTGGCGAGAAACAGCGCGTGGCCATCGCCCGGACGCTTCTGAAAAATCCGCCGATCTTGATTCTCGATGAAGCGACATCCGCGCTGGACAGTCGCACGGAGGACGAGATCCAGGCCACGCTCGCGCGGATCTCGGAGCGGCGCACCACGCTGATCATTGCCCACCGGCTCTCCACAATCACTCATGCCGACGAGATCATCGTGCTGAATGACGGCAGAATTGCCGAGCGTGGCAATCACGCATCCCTGCTCGCACAAAATGGTCTTTATGCGGAAATGTGGAAACGTCAGGCCGAGGATCGCCAGCTGGAACAGGTCTGAACTCCGGCCATGAAAAAGCGGAATTAGACTGCTGACATGTCGCCCTGTTTTCGCTAGCCTGCCTCTGGGAGGATGGTTGCAGCACTGGCAAAAGGGGTGAGCCATCAGGTTTTTTGACGAAATGCTGGGGGATAAGGAATCCGTTCGGGATCCCTATCACGACTATGATCAGTGGTTCGCGGACGAGGACCCGGCCCGGATTGAACGGAAAGCCCGACAGGCCGAAGCCTTCTTCCGCAAGACAGGCATCACATTCAACGTTTATGGATCCGATGAAGCTGACGAGCGGCTGATCCCTTTCGATGTTGTCCCGCGAATCATTTCCGCGCGCGAGTGGCGCAAATTGTCACGCGGCATCGAACAGCGCGTCCGCGCCCTCAATGCCTTCCTGCATGACATTTACCACCGCCAGGAAATCCTTCGTGCCGGCCGCGTGCCGTTTGAACTGATCGCGAATAACGAAGCCTTTTTGCCGCAAATGGTCGGTGTCAATCCGCCGGGTGAAATCTACACCCATATCGTCGGCACTGATATTGTCCGGACTGGACCGGATGACTTTTTCGTGCTCGAAGACAATGCGCGAACACCGTCCGGCGTCTCCTATATGCTCGAAAACCGGGAAACCATGCTGCAGATGTTCCCCGAACTTTTCTCGCGCATTCCGGTCCAGCCGGTTAGCAAATATCCGACGAGTCTGCGCCGGTCGCTCGGAGCCTGCGCGCCGGTGCAGTGCGAAGGACGGCCCGTCGTCGCAGTACTGACGCCGGGCATCCACAACTCCGCCTATTTCGAGCACAGTTTTCTCGCCGACCAGATGGGCGTCGAACTGGTCGAAGGCCATGACCTGCGGGTTGTCGACGGGCGTATCGCGATGCGGACCACCGAAGGCCACACCAACATCGATGTGCTCTACCGGCGGGTGGATGATGATTTTCTCGATCCGCTCAATTTCAATCCGGAATCGATGCTGGGCGTGCCCGGTATCATGGACGTATACCGGTCCGGCGGCATCACCATCGCCAACGCGCCGGGCACCGGCATAGCCGATGACAAGGCGCTTTATTCCTACATGCCGGAAATTGTCGAATTCTACACGGGCGAGAAACCGCTGTTACAGAATGTCGAAACCTACCGCTGTTCCGATTCCGGGCATCTCGCCTATGTGCTCGACAATCTGGCCGATCTGGTGGTCAAGGAAGTTCACGGATCCGGCGGCTACGGAATGCTGGTCGGACCAGCGGCCAGCAAGAAGGAGATCGAGGCGTTTCGCAAGAAACTGAAGGCCCGGCCGGACAATTACATCGCGCAGCCCACGCTCGCGCTTTCGACTGTCCCGGTATTCACGAAAAAGGGTCTCGCGCCGCGTCATGTAGATCTGCGGCCCTTTGTGCTGGTCGCTCCCGATCGCATTGACATCACCCCCGGCGGACTGACCCGGGTGGCGATGACCGAGGGATCGCTGGTCGTCAATTCGAGTCAGGGCGGCGGCACCAAGGACACCTGGGTGCTGGAGGAATGAGCTGATGCTGGGAAAAACCGCAGGTGGCCTGTTCTGGATGTTCCGCTATCTCGAGCGCAGCGAGAATAATGCCCGACTGCTAGATGCCGGGTTTCGCATTGCCCTGACCCGGTCAGCGAGCGCATCGGAGGAATGGAAATCTGTCCTCAAGACCACCGGTGCGGTGACCGAATATGATGCCCAGCACAATGTCTATGAGTCGCGGAAGGTCATCGATTTCCTGCTGCGCGATCCCGCCAATCCGTCGAGCGTGATATCGATCATGAAGGTCGCCCGGGACAATGCCCGCCTGGTCCGGACCGCTCTGACCCGGGAAGTCTGGGAGGCCACGAATGAAGCGTGGATGACACTGAAGGATCTGCTGGACCGGCCGATTGTGGAACAGGATCTTCCCGATGCGCTGGGTACGATCCGGAAGCAGAATGCACTCGTCCGCGGTGCCACCCATGGCACAATGATGCGCAACGACGGCTATTGCTTCACGCAGCTCGGAACCTATCTCGAGCGGGCGGACAACACCGCGCGGATTCTGGACGTGAAATATTACATGTTGCTCCCGTCCATCGCGCAGATCGGATCGTCGCTGGACAATGTGCAATGGGAAACCATCCTGCGTTCGGTTTCGGCCCAGCGCGCCTATCACTGGATGAACGGACCGCAGGTTACCGCAGCCAATATCGCCGACTTCCTTATCCTGCAGCGGCAGATGCCGCGTTCACTCGCCTATTGCGCACAACAATCGCACGAGAGCCTTCGCTTTCTGCAGGAAGAATATGATGCAGAGCACGAGTCCTGTCGGCTCGCCCGCTCTTTGCACCAGCGCCTGAAAACCGGCGACATCAACGCCATATTCGAGGAAGGTTTGCACGAGTTTATCGAGGATTTTCTGATCCGGAACAGCACCCTGGCCGCCCGGATCGAGCAAGATTACAGGTTTCGGGAATAGTCATGCAACTGCGCGTTCGGCATCTGACCACCTATAATTATGATGCTCCGGTGGGATACGGCCTCCAGCAAGTGCGCCTGACGCCGAAATCCCGTCCGGGCCAGCAAATTCTGGAATGGGACATGTCGGTCGAGGGCGGCAAGAAAGAGCTGCAGTTTTCCGACCAGCACGCCAATCAGGTCGATCTGATCAGCATCGTGCCCGACGGACATGAAGTGGTGATCCGCTGCGAAGGCCTGGTCGATGTCGACGCCACGGACGGAATTGTCGGACAACATCGCGGCTTCATGCCGCTGTGGAGTTTTCGCCGTCCGACCACCCTGACAGAAGGTGGCCGGGAAACGCAGAAACTGCTCGACCAGCTGGGAGACGGGTTTTCGGGCGATATTGAACGCGCCCATGCCCTCTCCGCTATGATCCTGGAAAAAGTGCCCTATGCCATTGGCCAGACCCATGCCGGGACCACCGCCGAGGAGGCCATCGCCGGCGGTGGCGGGGTTTGCCAGGATCATGCCCATATCTTCATCACGGCCATGCGCAAGCTCGGCCACCCAGCGCGTTATGTGTCCGGATATCTGATGATGAATGACCGGGAAGAGCAGGATGCCACCCATGCCTGGGCAGAGGCGCATTTTGACGGGGTTGGCTGGATCGGATTCGACATATCCAACGGATATTCGCCCGATGAACGCTATATCCGGGTGGCCACCGGGCTCGACTATCGCGAGGCTGCACCGGTGTCCGGCATGCGCTATGGCGGGACCACCGAAAATATGGTTGTCCAGCTCCAGGTTCAGCAGTAGACGTTCGCGTCACGACAGTTTGTGCGTTCGGGGGTCGCTTCATCATGACATATTGCGTGGGACTTCGGCTCGACAAAGGCCTGGTGTTCATGTCGGACACCCGGACCAATGCGGGTGTCGACGACATTTCCCAGGTCAAAAAAATGCACAGCTGGGAAGTTGCCGACGAGCGGGTGATCACGCTGATGACGGCGGGCAATCTGGCGACCACCCAGGCGGTGGTGAGTCAGCTGGACGAACGCACCAAGGCACCGGAAGACCGCAATCCTTCGATACTGACTGCACCGACCATGTTCCAGGTCGCGACCATCATCGGAGACACCTTGCACGAGATTGTCGAAGCCCACGAAGCCGCGGGACCCGCGTCGGAGTCGGTCTTCGGCGCGACCCTGATCGTCGGCGGTCAGATCAAGGGCATGGAACCGCGTCTGTTCATGGTCTACCCCGAGGGCAACTTTATCGAGGCCAGCGATGACAATCCGTTTTTCCAGATCGGAGAAGCCAAATATGGCCGCCCGATCCTGGTCCGCGCGCTGAAACCGGACATGAGCTTTGAACAGGCGACCAAGCTGCTTTGCGTCTCGTTCGATTCCACGATCCGCGCCAATGCAGGAGTCGACCTGCCCATCGACCTGCAGGCATATACCGCCGACAGTTTTCGCATCACCGACCAGCGCCGGTTTGAGCGTGACGATCCCTATTTTCGCGAGGTTTCGCAAGGCTGGAGTGAGGCGCTGGACGTTGCATTCGGAACATTGCCGGACTTCCGGTTCTGAGCCAAAGCGGCCAATCGCCGGATTAGCTGTTTCGCTTCCCATTTCACCCGGCTAGACACAGGTCATGATCAACGATCTTCTCCCGCTGCTCAAATCAACATTTGGATTCAGCGCTTTTCGGGGCGTGCAGGAGCAGGTTCTGGAGCGGGTCATGGCGCGGCAGAACACGCTGGCCGTGATGCCAACCGGGGCCGGAAAATCGCTCTGTTATCAGCTGCCGGCAGCCGCCCGCAGCGGTACGGTTGTGGTGATTTCTCCGCTCATCGCCCTGATGCATGACCAGTTGCGCAGCGCCGAGGCGGTCGGGATTCGGGCCGCGACCCTGACATCCGCGGATGACAACCGGGCCGAGACCATGCGCCGCCTGCGCGCGGGTGAGCTGGACCTGCTCTATGCGGCGCCGGAACGGGCTTCCGGGCAGCATTTCCGCGAGCTTATCGAACAGACGCCGATATCGCTTTTCGCGATTGACGAGGCCCATTGTGTTTCCGAATGGGGACATGATTTCCGGCCGGACTATCGCCTGCTCCGTCCGCTCCTCGACCATTTTCCCGATGTCCCGCGCCTCGCCCTGACCGCCACCGCCGATGCCCATACGCGCGAAGACATCCTGATTCAGCTGGGCATCGAGAATGACGGCCTGATCATCGCCGGATTTGACCGGCCGAACATCCGCTATGCGATTTCCCCGCGCAAGGGTCTGACCCGCCAGATCACCGATCTGATCGACCGCGTGCCCGGGCCAGGGATCATCTATGCGCCCACCCGCAATGCCACGGAGAAGCTGGCCGACAAGATTGCCCGGACCGGCCGGAGCGCCCGCGCCTATCATGCCGGCCTGCCGCCAGACGTCCGGCAGCGCAATCAGGCGGAATTTGTCGCATCGGAAGACATGGTGATGGTCGCGACCATCGCCTTTGGCATGGGGATCGACAAGCCGGACGTGCGCTTTGTCGCTCATGCTGGTCTGCCCAAATCGATTGAAGCCTATTATCAGGAAACCGGCCGCGCCGGACGCGATGGCGACCCGGCTGAAGCGCATATGTTCTGGGGTGCAGAAGATTTTGTCCGTGCGCGGCAACGGCTGGCCGAAGTTGACGACAAGCGTCTCGATGGCGAGCGCACGCGCCTGGCCGCACTGGGCGGACTGGTCGAAGCCGCCGGATGCCGCCGGGCGATCCTGCTCCGGCATTTCGGCGAAGATCCGCCGCAGACCTGCGGAAATTGCGACAATTGCCTGAACGCACCGGCCACCTTGAACGTGACCGAGCTGGCGCAGAAATTCCTGTCCGCCGTCTACCGAACGGGCCAGAGTTTCGGCGTGGCGCATCTCGAAGCTGTACTGACCGGGCGGGAAGAGGAAAAAATCCTCTCGCGCGGTCATCACAAGCTGTCCGTCTTTGACATTGTGAGCGCAGAGGAAGCACCGCTGATCAAGCCGCTGTCCCGTTCATTGCTGCTCCGCGACGCCTTGCGCAACACCGAATATGGCGGGCTGATGTTCGGTCCCGAGGCCAAGGCCATTCTCAAGGGACAGGAAGACGTCGCGATCGTCGAGCCGCCGAAACGCGAGCGGCGCAAACGGCGTGGCAGCAATGCGTCGCCCAACCCGGTCGGTGATCCGCTGTTCGACGCGCTGCGCGCGAAACGGACAGCGCTGGCAAAGGACCAGGGGGTCCCGCCCTATGTGATTTTCCACGACAGCGTGCTTCGCGACATGACCGGATTCAAGCCGACTACATTGAGCGCACTCAGCGAGTTGCCCGGTATTGGTGCAGCCAAGCTGGAGAAATATGGCGCAGAATTTCTTGAGGTGATTCAGGAAGTTACCGAAGCTCTGGAGCAAAGCGCGTGAAGTGGGCTCCGATCACAATTCTATCCCCCTTGTTCCTGACCTCGTGCACAACGGCCGCTAGTTCGAAACCTTGGCTGGATAACTACAATCAGCCCCGAAGTGCCGAGATTCCAAATGAGGTAAGGACCTTCATTATTCAGCGTCAGGGCTGCGATCATTTTCGTGGTGAAATTGGCTATGATATGAAACGAAAGAAATTTCTCGATAAACAGATCGAAAAATTATGCACTGGCACAGATGCGCGATTGTCACGCTTACAGGTAAAATATGCTACTATTCCTGCTGCCAGCAAAGCATTGTCTGAATTCGAGCAATGCATCGAGCCGTTTGAGGGCCGCGACTGCAATGAAGTAATCTGGGTAGAATGATAATGAAGAATCCTGCTTTGATCATCGCCATATCTTCCGGGCTTGCCTTAAGCGCTTGTGGCGAGCAAAATTCCCGTTCCAGCGCTCAAGATTACGCAAAAAAGGAAAATTCGTCCATGTTCCGAACGATCAATGAAAGCATCAGCGTCTCGCCACAGATTTCGCTGGAAGATGTCGCTGCGGCCAAGGCCGAGGGCGTCACCCTGATCGTCAACAACCGGCCGGATGGCGAAGACCCGTCGGCACCCCAGAGCGCCGACATTGAAGCGGCGGCAAAGGCGGCGGGAATCGACTATCTCGCCATCCCGATCACTCATAGCGGGTTTTCCGCACCACAGGTCGAAGCGATGATCGGCGCGCTCGAAGGCGCCGCCGGCAAGACACTCGCCTATTGCCGTTCCGGCACACGATCAACTCTGCTCTGGTCGCTCGCCCAGGCCAAACAGGGTGTGGATCCGGATGAGATTGCGCGGCTCGCTGGCAATGCCGGCTATGACATCACGCCGATCCGCGCGATGGTCGATGCACTGTCTGCCGGAGCCCAATGACGCAAACCGAAACCGAAATCCTGCCTTTCGATCGGACTACGCATCTCGACGATCTGCTCAAGCTGACGGTCCGGGCATGGGAACCGGTCTTTCCAAAAATGGAACGGGCTATCCCGGGATATGTTTATGATTCCTTCTACCCGAAGGGGTGGAAGACCCGGCAGCTCGATGATGTCCGCACCATGTGCAAGGATCCGGACGTCCACCTGTTCATCACCCGGACGGACGGGAAAATGTCGGGTTATCTGGGCGTGAAATCCCATGAAGAAGACAATATGGGCGAGATTTACATTATCGCTGTCGACCCGGATTTCCAGCGACATGGCATTGGCCGCACCCTGATGGATTTTGCCTTTGACTGGATGCGCGATGAGGGTCTCGCGATGGTCATGGTCGAAACCGGCGGAGATCCGGGACATGCACCCGCTCGCGCCGTCTATGAGGACGCCGGATTTGAACGATATCCGGTCGCCCGCTATTTTCGGAAGCTGTAAGGCTGGACAGTTGCTGACAGGCTTGTAAATAGAATACATGGAGAGCCTGCCCGATCCCACTTTGTACGCGATTCCGTTTTTCGTGCTGACGGTTGCCATCGGCTTCATCACCAGCATGCGGCACAAGGACGGCAGATATGATGTGCGCGACATGGTCACGTCGCTCACTCTCGGCACCGGCAGCGTTTTCGCAGGGATACTGACCGGCGGGCTGGCCTTAGCGGTCATCTACTGGGTATATCAGTTCCGCCTGTTTGACGTGCCCTTCACATGGTGGGCCTGGATCCTCGCCTTTTTTGTCGATGACTTTTTCTATTATGTCTTTCACCGGGCCGCGCACCGGATCCGCTGGGTCTGGGCGGCGCATGTCAATCATCACAGCAGTCAATATTACAATCTCTCGACAGCTCTGCGGCAACCTTGGACCAGCACCTTTGCGCTCACCTGGATTTTCTCGCTGCCGATGTTCCTGATCGGCTTTCATCCGGCGATGATCGCCTTTGTCGGCGGTATCAACCTGCTGTATCAATACTGGATCCACACCGAGGCGATTGACCGGATGCCGCGCTGGTTCGAGGCCGTGATGAACACGCCGTCCCACCACCGCGTCCATCACGCCACCAATCCGCGATATCTCGACAAGAATTATGCCGGTATCCTGATCATCTGGGACAAGATGTTCGGCACGTTCGAGGCGGAACGGGACGATGAGCAGATCAAATATGGCATCATCAAAAACCTGGAAAACAACAATATAATCTGGGCGGCCTTTCACGAATGGGTGGGCATGGCAAAAGACCTTTGGGCCGCTCCGTGGCGGTACAAGCTGAATTATCTGATCAAGCCGCCGGGATGGAGCCATGATGGCAGCCGCGACAGCAGCGAAACCATCCGCGCAAGGTGGCAGGAAGAACAGAACAAGGCGTCATCCTGAATTCGGATTCCGGGTGACGAAACGAGAGGAAAACTGATGGCAGAATTTGATATCATCGTCATAGGTGGCGGGTCCGCCGGCAGCGCCGTCGCCGGCCGGCTCAGCGAGGATGGCAAACGCAGCGTCTGCCTGATCGAGGCCGGCGGCAACAACAACAATTTCCTCGTCAAGACGCCGGGCATGATGCCGTTCCTGCTGAAAAACGCCAACTGGCGGTTCGACACCGTGCCGCAAAAAGGACTGAACGGCCGTATTGGCTATCAGCCGCGCGGGCGCGGTCTGGGTGGTTCCAGCGCGATCAACGCGATGGTCTATATCCGTGGCAACAAGTGGGATTATGACAACTGGGCCGCAATGGGCTGCGATGGCTGGAGCTATGACGAGGTTCTGCCCTGGTTCAAGAAATCCGAAGGCAATGAACGGGGTGGCGACGCCTGGCATGGCGGAGAGGGCCCGCTGTCGGTGTCCGACCAAAAATGGCTCAATCCGGGCAGCATCGCCTTTGTTGAGGCGGCGCGCAACCTGCAAATGCCGATCCTCGATGATTTCAATGGTGAGAAACAGGAAGGCATTGGCATATACCAGGTCACCCAGAAGGGCGGCGAACGCTGGTCAGCCGCGCGCGCCTATGTCGAACCGGGTCGCGGCCGCGCCAATCTCGAGATCCGGACCAGGTCCCTGGTGGAACGTCTGATCGTCGAAAACGGCCGGGTCACCGGTGTGCAGATCAAGCGTGGTTTCAGCCGCGAGACTTTGAAGGCACGCGGTGCTGTCGTGCTCTCTGCCGGCGCCTTCGGATCCCCGCATATCCTGCAGCTGTCGGGGATCGGGCCGGGCGACCATCTTCGGGAGAAAGGTGCGGAGGTTGTGCTCGACAAGCCGGACGTCGGATCCCATCTCAAGGACCATATCGATTTTGTCTCGGGTTATCTGACTGAATCGAAGGAACTGATTGGTGACTCGCTGGAAGGCACGGTCCGGATGGGCAAGGCCATAATCGAGCACCGGATGAGGCGAACCGGGATCATGACCACACCCTATGCCGAGGCCGGCGGCTTCTGGAGCAGCGATCCCGACGTCCCGGCGCCGGACATTCAATATCATTTCGTTCCGGCGGTGCTCGAAGATCACGGTCGCGAAAAGGTCAAGGGCCACGGGTTCAGCTGCCACGCCTGTGTGTTGCGGCCGCACAGCAAGGGTACAGTGCGGCTCAATGATACCGACCCGTCGGCACCGCCGCGGATCGATCCGAATTTCCTCGATGATGATCGCGATATTGCCACCTTGCGCAAGGGCGTCCGCAACATGCAGCGGATCATGGAAGCGCCGCCGCTCACCGATTTCAAGCCGACCAACCGCCATCCGATCGATATGGCGGATGACGACGCGCTGGACGCGCTGATCCGTGCCCGGGCGGATACGGTCTACCATCCGGTTGGAACCTGCCGGATGGGGGCGGATGAAGATGCAGTCGTTGACAGCCGGCTGAAATTCCGTGGACTTGACGGTCTTTACATTGCCGATGCGTCCATCATGCCGGAGATTGTCAGCGGTAACACCAACGCGCCCAGCATCATGATCGGGGAACGGGCGGCCGACTTCATCAAGGCCGACCTCGCCGCCTAACCGGCGCTGGGCACTGGTTGCTGACCACCTTCAGTTGAGGTTTCCACCTCCGCTGTCGAGCCCGGCCTGGGGGATGCCATTTTTAACAGGGCAATCCCCACCAGAGCCGCGATAGTCGAACCGGACAGCACACCGATCTTGACGAGGGCCATTTGCTCGGCACTGTCAAACGCCAGGTTGCCGATGAACAGGCTCATCGTAAAGCCCACGCCGGCGATACTGGCGAGACCCGATATCTGCAGCCAGTTGACATTGGCCGGCAGGCTGGCGAACCCGGCTTTCACCGCGACCCAGGCAAAGCCCAATATGCCTATCTGCTTGCCGAGTACAAGCCCCATGGCGATACCCAGCGGGACCGGGTTCAACAGGTCACCAAAGCTCATCCCGGAGAAGGAGACACCGGCATTGGCGAGCGCGAAGACCGGGATCACAAAGAAGGCGGCCCAGGGGTGCAGCGCATGTTCCATCCGCTCGAGCGGGCGTTCTCCGCCCGCTGCAATGGGAATGGTCAGCGCCGCAGCCACACCGGCCAGCGTTGCGTGAACGCCGGATTTCAGCACGCACAACCACAGGATGCTGGTCAGCAGGACATAGGGGAGTGTCCGGACCACACCAAAACGGTTGCACAGGATCAGGCCGACAAGGGCGACCAGTCCGACAGCCAGTGGGATGAGCTGAATTTCCGCGGTGTAGAACAGCGCGATGATCATGATCGCGCCAATGTCATCGATAATCGCAATGGCGAGCAACAGCGCCTTCAGGGCGAAGGGAACGCGATTGCCCAGCAGCGCCAGGATACCGAGCGCAAAGGCGATGTCGGTTGCCGCCGGAATGGCCCAGCCATTGATATTTTCGGGGCTGCCGCTGTTGATGCCGATATAGATCAGGGCCGGGATAACCATGCCGCCAATCGCAGCAAAAACCGGGAGAGAAGATTTCTCCCAGCTGGCCAGCTGTCCGGTCAGCACTTCGCGTTTGACTTCCAGTCCGATGAGGAAAAAGAAGACCGCCATCAGGCCGTCATTGATCCATAGCAAAAGGGGTTTGTCGACACCAAAACCACCGACAGTGGCCGTCACCTGGGTTGCGAGAATGGCTGTATAGGCCGAACCCAGCGGACTGTTCGCTATGATCAGCGCCAGCAAGGCGGAAATCATCAGAATGATTCCGCCCGCACTTTCCTTCTTCAGGAAATCCTGAAGCAAATTCATGGCCTTCGTAGGCATGGTCTCAACTCCCCAGCTCAGTTTATTCGTTGCACACGACATAGGTTGTCGAGATCAATAGATAAAATAGTTTGTATGACTTAATATCAATAGATATTATCTATGTTCTAATCGATCAACAATACCCGCAAGTCATTGACATTGGTGCCCGACGGACCAGTCATCAGCAACGCATCGGCCCGCGCGAAGGCGGAATAGCTGTCGTCGCTTTCAAGCCAGGTCTGGGCCGCCATTTTACCGTCCAGCCTGTCCAGCAGACCCGGCCACAGAAAGGCCCCGGCATTGTCCTCAGACCCGTCAATGCCGTCGGTATCGGCAGCAAAGCCGGATATGCCCGGCGCCCCCTCCAGCGCCAGCGCGCAGGACAACAGAAAGGCGGTATTCCGTCCCCCGCGGCCGTGCGAATTCGACACGGTTACTGTCGCCTCTCCGCCAGAGATGATCGCGGTCCGGCGACCCTCCTCCTTCAGGCGCAGGGCCAGCCGCGCATGATCCCGGCCGAGCTCCGCCGCCTCGCCTTCCAGGTCATCGCCGAGCACATGCGGTTCATAGCCGCGTTCAGAAACAGCATCGGCGGCCGCCTGCACCAGGTCGGCCGGACGCGCGCAGCAGGCATAGCTGGTGGCCGACAGTCTCTCATCCTCCGGGTCCGGCGTTTCATTCTCTGCATCCCGCAACGCTTGCGCAGCGGCATCGGACAGCTCGAGCCCGTATTTCGCCACGACAGAGCGGGCATCAGCCAGTGTAGACCGGTCTCCAACGGTCGGGCCGGATCCGATGGTTGCCGGATCATCGCCGGGCACATCCGATATCGCGACGGTCATTGTCTGCGCCGGCCAGGCTGCTGCCGCCAGCCGCCCGCCCTTGATCGCCGACAAATGCTTGCGGACAATATTGATCTCGGAAATCGGCGTCCCGCAATGCAGCAATTGCCGGGTCAGCCGCTGTTTCTCGCCAAGGGTCACGCCCCGGACCGGCAAGGGCAGCAAGGATGAAGCGCCACCGGATATCAGCGCCAGCATCAGGTCACCCGCGACCAGCGCATTTGCCGCCCTGACCGCGCGTTCAGCGGCATCGAGACCGACACTGTCGGGAACAGGGTGCGCCGCTTCGATGATCTCGAGACCGGGCGGAGAAAAACCCGGTGTCCCATATCCCTGCCGGGTGACAACCAGCCCGCACACCGGCTCCGGCAGTTTCGGCAGAACCGCTGCCGCCATCCCGGTCGCCGCCTTGCCAGCCGCAAACAGCCAGACCCTTCCGGAGACCGGCGGCATGACAAAGTCCTGCAGCGCGATTTCGGGCCGGGCCGGTTGCAATGCGGCATCGTAGATAGATTGCAGAAACTGCTTGTCTGGCGCCGAATTTGTGGTTTGATGCATTGCAACAAAAGGCCTGATCCGGTGCCGGGCGTCAAGCCCTGCCGGACAACAGACACAAGAAAGTGATGTGCATGACAAATGGCGGCGAAAGGGAACATCTGGAACAGCGTGTCGCCGCGCATCTGGCCGTGCTTTATCCGGACCGTGATGGAAGGGAATTAGCCGCTGACATTATCGGCGCGTTTTGGCCGGATGGTGGCCGGATCATCGGTTCTGACGAAATCCGCGAGAAACATCTCTGGGACGAAAGCAATGTCGTACTCATCACCTATGGCGGAACAATCCGGGCACCGGATGAGAAGCCGCTCAGGACGCTGCACCGCTTTTTGAACACCCATATCACCGACACCGTATCCGCGGTGCACATCCTGCCGTTCTTCCCCTACAGTTCCGATGACGGTTTTTCCGTCATCGATTACCGGGCCGTAGATGACCGTCTGGGAGACTGGTCTGACATTTCCGCCATTGCTTCTGATTACCGCCTGATGGCCGACCTGGTAATCAATCACGGCAGCTCGCAATCCCTCTGGTTTCAGCAATTTCTCTCCGATCAGGCACCCGGCAAGGACTATTTTGTCACGGCGGACCCTGCCAGTGATCTCGGCGATGTTGTCCGGCCGCGATCGCATCCGCTGCTGACGCCCTTTGAAACCAGCGCCGGCACCCGCCACGTCTGGACGACCTTCAGCCAGGACCAGGTCGATTTTGATTTTGCCAATCCCGATCTCCTGCTGGAATTTGTCCGCATCATCGCTTTCTACATTGCCAACGGTGTGCGCATTTTCCGGATCGATGCCATTGCCTTTCTGTGGAAACAGGTTGGCACCAGCTGCATCAATCTGGATGAGACCCATGAAGTGGTCCGGCTGCTCCGGACATTGATGGATCATCATGAGGAAACGCTGATTATTCTGACCGAAACGAACATCCCCAATCACGAGAATCTGACCTATTTCGGCAATCAGAACGAAGCGCATATCATCTATAATTTTTCATTGCCGCCGCTGCTGATCCACGCGCTGCTGACCGGCGAGTCCCTCTATCTCAAGCGCCTGACCCGCAGCAATCCGCCAGCCTTGCAAGGCTGCGCCTATCTCAACTTCACCGCCAGCCATGACGGCATCGGCCTCCGCCCCACCGAAGGTGTCTTGCCCGAAGCGGAAGTCGGGCAGATGCTGCAGACGCTGCAGAATTTTGGCGGACGCATATCGATGCGGCGCGGGCCGGGTGGTGTGGAGAAGCCTTACGAAGTGAATATCAGCTATTTTGAAGCGTTGCAGGGGACGACAAGTGGTCCGGACGATCTGCAAATACCGCGCTTCATGGCCGCCATGGCCATCATGCTGGCGCTGGAAGGAATACCCGCCTTTTACATCCACAGTCTGATCGCCACACCCAATGGTTACGAGGAAGTCAATCGGACCGGACGCAACCGGTCGATCAACCGCCGCGAGCTGGATCTGGAAATGCTGAAATCGCGTCTGGCCGATCCGGACGCCGTGGAGGCACAAGTCTTCTGCCAATGCAAGGAACTGATCGCCAAGCGCAAGGCCCAGCCCGCCTTTCACCCCAATGCGGTGCAGTTCACCCTGGCGCTGCCGGAAGGGCTGTTTGGAATCTGGCGGCAAAGCCTCGACAGGACACAAAGCATCTTCGCAGTCACCAATGTAACGAACCGGCCTTTGCCCCTTGCCCTTGCCGATATCAATCTGATTGCAAACAATAGCTGGCGAGATCTGGTCTCCGGTCAGAATATCCCCGATATTGAAGGAATGATGGAACTCGCCGCCTATCAGACTGTGTGGATCACAAACGCTCCGGATGCCGGTTAAAGCGGCAGACCGTCATCTTCATTGTCGAGCCGGACCGCCTCTACAAATCGCTTTGAGAAATCGGGTATGGCGGAATTGATCCGGTCCCAGTTAGCCATGAAAGACCGCTCGTTCGGCGCTTCGAGAAAAGCCTCGCCTGCCAGCATGATATTGGAGGCAAACAGTTCCACCGTCGCTTCTTCGCTGTGCCGGTCGAGCTTCAGCCCGTTGATCACTGCATCATTATAATAGGTCTCAATCCGGTCGAGCGCGATCCGCAAATAGGTCGCCTTGATAGTGCGGAAAGTCCCGGGCGAGAAAATCTGACCCTGGGTTGCCAGCTTGCGAAAAATCGACTTGGTAATGTCCGTGCTCATCCGGGAAAGTCCTGTGGAAGGATTGTCCTCCGATACCGGCTGATGCTTGTGGTCATAATTGTCGGCAATCTCGACCTGGCAAATGGCCCGCACCGAATTGTTGCGCCAGATTTCCGACAAGACTCCGATTTCCAGTCCCCAGTCAGACGGGATGCGGATGTTCTTTACCGTATCGCGACGCATCGCAAACTCGCCGGCCAGTGCATATCGGAAACTGTTGAGGTAGACGAGATACTCGCTCGGCTGACAAACTTTCTTGAGCGCCGCCAGCAGCGGAGAAATCAGAAGGCGCACGACGCGGCCATTCAATTTTTCCTCCGTCACCCGCGCATAATAGCCCTTGGAGAAAACATAGGGAAAACTCGGGTTGGCCACAGGATACATCAACCTTGCAAGCAGATCGCGGCGATAGGTCAGGATATCGCAATCATGCAAACCCACAACGTCCGCCTTGGTGCCAGCAAGGAAATAGCCAAAACAAAACCAGACATTCCGCCCTTTTCCGGGTTCGGCGGGCGACAGTTCGTGGTCCTGCAATTCCTTGTCCAGCGCCATCAGTCGCGGGCCGCTGTTCCACAGGATCTGATGCTTTTGCGGTAACCGCGAAAAATAGGATTTGGCATATTCAAACTGGTCCTTGTCCGCCCGGTCCAGTCCGATGATGATATTGTCCAGATAGGGCACCTGCGACAATTCGTCGATGATATTGCCCAAAGCAGGCCCCTCCAGCTCCGAGAAAAGCGAGGGCAGAACAAGCGACATGGGCCTTGATTGCGCGAAACCCAGCAGCTCCCGTTCCAGTTCTTCCACTGGTCGGTCGGTCAGATTGTGAAGGGTGGATATGCTGCCATTCTGGTGAAAATCCATGGTGCTCAGTGCTTCCTGTCGTTGGCGGAATCGGGTTTGTCCAAAATCTGCTGCATGACCTCTACCCAGCCTTCCGGACCGGCTTTTGCTGCCGTGATGACGGAAGACCGGTCAGATCGGATGGCGGCGCCACCGGGATTGGGAATGATGACCCCGCGATCTGCAGATTCGATCATGTCGAGATCATTCGGTCCGTCTCCCAGGGCGACGGTCATGATCCGGCGGTCTGGGCGGGATGATTTATAGTGACTGACGATCCAGTCCATCGCATCGGCCTTCCCGCATGGACCGGTGAGATGGCAGAATCGGCCGCCGCGCTGAATTTTCAGTCCCTGCGCTCCCATCACATCCCGGAACCGGTCCAGATTTGCTGCGCTCCCGGTCCAGAGAAATGGCTCGCTGGCTTCCCTTGCCTTGGCCTTGTAAGCCCTTTGCAGGTCGAGACCGGTTTCCGCAGCAATCTGTTTCGCAGTCATGTCGGAAAACCCGCGAAAATGACTACGTAGTTGCGGTTCCGCGGACTCCAGGCGGGAGAGGATCTGTTCGTGGGTCATGCCCGGAAAATGGATCTGCGACTCTGAATCCGCTGCCCAGGGGAATCCATCCGGTGCATGAATGGCGGATCCGTTTTCAGTGACATAAACTTTTAGCGGCGCAATGTCCCAGAGCAGCGCAGCGACTTCTGCGCGAGTCTTGCTCGTCACGGGTATCACCGTCGCTCGCTCTGGATCCAGTTCAGCGATAAACCGGTCGGCCGGCGTCGGTGAGTAGCTGTCATGGTCCAGCACCGTTCCGTCGAGGTCCGTAAATATCAGGACATGGTCTGGTTCAAAGGTCATCAAAGGCAATCATATATCACGTACGGAAACCTGCGCATAAAGGGTTCACTCCCAAAAAAATGGCCGGGGCGTTTCCACCACCGGCCGTAAAGTTGTTTGTTCGCAGGAGGAACAAGGTGAGGTGCCGACCTCAGTGTTGGGAGGATAAAGCCGGCACCAAACTGGTTAGCCCTTGGCAAATTCAGGATAGGCTTCGACACCGACTTCCGAGATGTCCATGCCTGCCCGCTCGTCCTCTTCTGCCGGACGAACGCCAAGGGTATATTTCAGAGCGAGCCAGACGACCGCGCTGCAGATGAAAGTGAACGCTCCGATCGAGACGATGCCCAGCGCCTGAACGCCGTAGGTTGCATCGCTGTTCGAGAACGGAACGATGATGGTGCCCCAGATACCGGCCAGCAGGTGAACCGGGATCGCGCCAACCACATCATCGATTTTCAACTTGTCGAGCATCGGAACTGCGAAGACCACAATCGCGCCGCCGATACCGCCGATGATGACGGACTGCAGTACTGACGGAGCCAGCGGCTCGGCAGTAATCGAGACCAGACCGGCCAGGGCGCCGTTGAGTGCCATGGTTACGTCAATCTTCTTGTATAGCAACTGGGTCAGCACAATCGCCGTGATCACGCCACCGGCCGCAGCCATGTTGGTATTCACGAAAATCTTGGACACATCGCTGACGTCGCCGATCGTGCCCATGGCGAGCTGGGACGCGCCGTTGAAGCCGAACCAGCCGAGCCAAAGGATGAACGTCCCGAGAGTGGCGAGCGGAATGCTCGAACCCGGCATGACATTCATCTTGCCATCGACATAGCGTCCCAGCCGCGGTCCGATGATCAGGGCGCCGGCAAGAGCAGCCCAGCCACCGACCGAGTGCACGAGGGTCGAACCGGCAAAGTCACTGAAACCACGCTGATCCAGCCAGCCTGTACCCCATTCCCAGCTGCCCGTAATCGGGTAGAGGAATCCGGTCAGAATGATGACAAAGATCATGAAGGGCCAGAATTTGACGCGTTCCGCGATCGTACCGGACACGATGGATGCCGTGGTCGCACAGAAGACCATCTGGAAGAACCAGTCAGATGCCACCGAATATCCGGTGTCGACATCGGCTTCGCCAACCGCCTGCATGGCATAGGGGCCGAAACTGCCGATCCAGCTGGTCACATCCGTATACATCAGATTGTAGCCGGTGACCCAGAACATGATGCCGGCCATCGAGTAGAGGCCGATATTCTTCAGGCACTGCATCGAAACATTTTTCGAGCGGACCAGACCGGCTTCGAGCATGGCAAAACCGGCAGCCATCCACATCACGAGGAAGCCACCAATCAGGAACAGCAATGTGTTGAAGATATAAGCCACATTGGCACTTGGATCAGCCACTTCGGCTGCTTCCTGTGCAAGAGCCGGAGAGGCGGCCATCGCCGCCGCCAGTCCTGCAGAAATAGTCAGTATTTTTTTCATTATCACGCTTCCCCGTTAAATCGCTGTGTCGCCGGCTTCGCCCGTGCGGATCCGCACGGCATTATCGAGGCCCATGACAAATATTTTTCCGTCGCCGATGGACTCGGTTCCGGCTGCATTCTGAATCGCCTCGACGGCCTGATCAGCCAGGTCGGCCGTACATGCGATTTCCAGTTTCAGCTTTGGCACCATGTTGGTGGTATATTCCGCGCCCCGATACACTTCGGTTTGCCCCTTCTGGCGTCCGAACCCCTTCACTTCGGAAACCGTCATGCCGGCCACACCCACTTCGGTGAGTGCATCACGCACATCATCGAGTTTGAATGGTTTGATTATGGCTATGATAAACTTCATTACGCCCCCTTTTTTATGTTCGGGGTCAACTTCGCAAAGCTTGTGCCAGAATCACAAGTAACTGGATTCAATAAGAAAACCTGAATCCCGGCGCGTAAAGAAAGTGTAAATTTTGTGCAACGCAGCACAATTGCCTAATTTTTGGGCAAGTCTTTTTCCGCCTGCTCGAGAATAGCAGGGATGATCGCCTCGGTTTCCCTGCGACCGATATCGATCAGTTCTTCAGCACGGGTGAAATTCTGCATATCGATATGTCCGACCGGCGGCGACATGGCGAAATCGGGGGGGTCCAGTGCCAGGGAGTAACGCCCCAGATTGCGTAGCGACAAACCCACAGATGCCTTAACTATGGCAATGCTGTTGGGCTCCTTGCCGTCCGTGCGTGCGATCCCTGCCATTTCGGCACGGTTTACAAAATCGTCCTGCAGGTTGACCGACAGGCAAATCGCATCAGGTGCCAGCTCGCGGGCGGGCGATACCGGAACGGGAAGCGCCGCACCGCCATCGACCAGCAACCGGCCTTCATATTCCACCGGCTTGAATATCCCTGGCAAGGACATGGAAGCCCGGATTGCCGGAACCAGTCGCCCGGTTTTCATCACAATCGTGTCGCCTGTCCGCAAATCCGCGGCCACGGCTGCGACCGGCAAATCAAGATCCTCAAAGGTGAGTGAACCAAGTTGCGCATCCAGCTCCTTCTCAATCGTGCGCGCGCCCATTACGGCACCGCGTTTGAAATGCGGGTCCATGAATCGCAGCAGCGTCCGGAAATTCGCCGTTCGTGCAGTTTCTTCGAGATAGTCGAGCTTGCCCGCGGCAAAACTGGCTCCGGTTATGGCACCGATGGACGTCCCCGAAATCGCTGCGATTTCCAGGGGCGACTGCTCCAGCGCCCGTAAGACTCCAATATGGGTCCATCCAAGGCCCGCGCCGCCGCCCAGGGCAAGGGAGATCTTCATCCTGTCACTCCTTGAGGGCCACATCTTCAGCGAGAACCGCCCTCGCCTCGGCAAGATCTTCCTCGAGCACCATCACGCGTGCGGGCAAGGCAATTCCCGCACCTTCCACAATATTGACGCCGCTGTCGAAACATACTGCACCGATACCGGCCGCTTCCAGTCGTCCGCGCACGATCTCCGCTTCGACGCCGTGCATGTGCCGGGAGAGTTCGACCAGACTCACTGTTCCTCGCCTGTCGCGTTCAGAAATTTTTCGGTCTGACGAACCGGCAGCCCGTCAATGCTGCTATCATTGGCCCGCACTTTGCGAAACCACTCGTCTTCTTCGGTTTGCGCATGATATTTAACCAGCGTTTCGCGCTCCCGTTCCAGCTTCATATGCGGCACGCCATAGCCGCAGCTGTTCTGGACAGATTCGACCCGGATATCGAAAATCTGCCGGGTGCCGGGCAAAATCTCAAAATGCGAAGCCAGCTCGTCCCAGCCATCATCCTGTGGGAGCACGGGAACACCCTTGCCGTAGATCCGCAGGATATTGGCCGGATTGCCGAAATTGTTGAACATGATGGTTATCCGCCCGGCATCTTCCTGCTCGGCGACCAGGTGGGCGTGGGTTTCGTTCCCCGATCCGCGCAGATCAAGATAGGCCACTCTATCAGGGCCGAGCACGCGAAAGACGTCATATCCCTTGGGCGACAGGTTGATCCGGCCATCGGCCGCAGCGGTGGCAACAAAAAACACCGGCTGGTCCGCCACGAAAGCGCGGTGGTCATCATTCAGTGCATCAAAAAATTCCGCCATTGTGAGGTCCTCGGATCAGTAAAAGGGGCCGCCCAGAAACAGTTTCCATATCACGACTGCCAGCCAATGTATCAGGATAACCGGCCAAAGCGAGCCGGATACGATGCGAATATGGGTAAATATGATCCCGATGAGGAAAGTCGCGATCCAGAAGGACGGCTGCAGGAACATCGCGGCCCAGGGCGGCCCGATCGTCAGCGCCAGCAACGGATGCCAGGCGACAAACAGCAATGTTGACAGCCAGCCGGACCAGCGCGGAGACCAGCGGGTCAGCCAGGCAAGCAGCACGCCGCGGAACAGCAACTCCTCGACAAGCGCAGGCACCAAAAAGATGAGCAGCAAGACTTTGCCGATCAACACAGGGTCCGTGACCAGCGCTGGTGCCACCCAGCCGGAAAGATATCCGATTCCCGCAATGACCAGAAAAGTCGGCACGGCCAGAGCAAAGGCGGAACGCCAGTGCTTTCCTTCCGGCCACACGGTCAGCGCCTGCCAGGTCTGTTTCAGCGCCGACAGCATCTACCAGCCTGCCCCGCCATCTATGGCTTCCTGCTCACCCGGCCGCATGGCCCGACCCAACACTTCGTTCCGGTGGGGAAAACGGCCGAATTTGGCAATCACATCGCGATGGGAATTGGCAAATTTTTCATTGCTGCCCAATTTGGTGAACAGCATCACTGAACGGTTTTGGTCCTGCAGGTCTTCACTGTGCATGAATGGCATATAGAGAAAGGATCGCTGATCCTCGCTCAGTTTGTCATCCAGTTCCTGGTCCACCGCCTTGTCTGCAATCTGCACCGCCAGATGATCGGTCGAATAGGCGTCCGCACTGCCGCGAAAAATATTGCGTGGAATTTGATCAAACAGGATCACAGCAGCCAGTGCGTCGTCCGCGCTGGTCAGAAAATCGTCAGCCACCCGGGACTTCTGCTCCTGCCACAATTCGAAAAACCGTTCCTTGCACAGGTTATCGACCGACTCGTTTTTATTCCACCAGTCTTTCGGCGCGAGTTCGGAAAACCAGAAACGCAGAATATCCGGTTGCCAGGTCATCTCGGCAGGTCCCCGTTCAGCTTTTTGCCGCGCTTCTCGCCGTTATCACTCCAATGGATGAAAAGCGGTTTTCCGACAATATCTGTCCGGCGAACCATTCCCAGGCCCAAGGGTGGAGCCATTCTACTATCTGCTGATCGATCTCGATTATCGCCCATCATAAAGTAGTGGCCATTCGGCACCTGGACTTCCGCGAATTCATCGCCGACAGAGTGATCACAATTCACAACGGGATAAGATGGGCCGTTGTCGGGCAGACTCTCGGAATAAATCACGGCCTGACCAGATCGTGGCGCACCGACTGGATAGTCACAATATTCGGCTGATCCCGCGTCTTTGACCGTCACCGTGGAAACCGTTTCGCCATTCAGGATCAATTTTCCATTCGCCATTCCAACCGTGTCGCCGGGAAGACCCACTATCCGCTTTACATATTCAACGCCATTGGCGCGAAGAACCACGACATCACCGCGCTCAACCGGCTGATAATCTGACATTTTCACAAAGAAACGGTCATTCATTTGCAAGGTCGGACTCATTGAAATGCCAGCTGTATACAATGCTCTGTACTCGGATTGCATCTTCGCCACCACAATGTCGTTCAGCCCAAACACAACGATCACATATACAGGTGCCATGAACCAGCGAGACCAAACCGTCCTGCTGGCTGAAATGTATCTGGAAACAAAGAAGGTCAGGACAGACGACGCAATCTGACAAAACAGGAAAATCATTAAGCCAAGCAACAGTATGACAACCAGAGCGCCGAAGGACATTTCGGGGCCAAGTGAATAATAGGCAAAAAGAAGCATCAGACTCCCGAAGTAAACTGATGCGAAAATCAATCCCAACCGGATTTTGCCCGCCATCGCAAGGCCGAGGCCCGGAACCAAAAACCCCAGAAAAGCTAATCCTGTTCTTGCCAGCAGGCCACGTTCAATTGAGTCGCTGACGTCATCGGACTGACTCAAGCCGTCCCTCCAACAGTGAGTCCTTCCACCAGCAAGGTGGGCTGACCCACACCGGCGGGGACTGACTGTCCACCCTTGCCACAGACACCAATACCTTCGTCCAGTGCCATGTCATTGCCGATACCTGTCACCTTGGTCAGCGCGGTCGGACCGTCACCGATCAGGGTCGCGCCCTTGATCGGGGCACCCAGCTTGCCATTCTCGATCTTGTACGCCTCGGTGCAGGAGAACACGAATTTGCCGGACACGATGTCGACCTGGCCGCCACCGAAGCTTTTGGCAAATATCCCGTTCTTGACCCGGCTCATCAGTTCGTCCGGATCGTCATTGCCGCCGCGCATGAACGTATTGGTCATGCGGGGCATTGGCGCGTGGGCATAGCTTTCGCGCCGACCATTGCCGGTTGCCGGAACACCCATCAGGCGCGCGTTCAGGCGATCCTGCATATAGCATTTCAATATCCCGTCCTCGATCAGGACATTCTCCTGCGTCGGCGTTCCTTCGTCATCAATACTGAGTGATCCGCGTCGCTCGCTGATTGCGCCGTCATCGACCACGGTTACTCCCGGCGCCGCGACACGCTCCCCGATACGTCCGGAAAAGGCACTGGTCCCCTTGCGGTTGAAATCCCCTTCCAGACCATGTCCCACGGCTTCATGAAGCAATACACCCGGCCAGCCGGGGCCGAGCAATACGGTCTGTTCGCCCGCAGGAGCATCAACGCTTTCCAGATTGACGGTGGCCTGATTCAGCGCTTCATCAATTGCCCGGTTCCATCGCTGTTCCTCGAACAACTGGTCGTAAAGATACCGTCCGCCCATGCCGAAACTGCCGGATTCCCGGCGGCCATTTTGTTCGGCCACGATCGATACGTTCAGACGGACCAGCGGGCGGACATCGGTCGCAACAAAACCGTCCGGACGGACAATCTCGACCACGCTCCAGCTGCCCGACAAGCCAACAGAAACCTGTGCCACGCGCGGGTCGCGCGCGCGGGCAACCTCGTCAATCTTCTGACACAAAGCCACTTTCCTCGCGAACGGGATGGCTTCCAGAGGATTTGCTTCGCCATAAAGATGCTGGTTCGAGCCGCGCGGCGGCGGTGCGGCTTCGCCCTTGGCCGGATCGAGCAACTGCAACGTTTGTGCCGCACGACGGACCGCCGCTTCACTGATTTCATTACTATGAGAAAATCCGGTCATTTCACCGGAGACACCGCGGAGACCGAAACCGCTGTCGGTGCTGTAATCCGCTGTCTTCAGCCGGCCGTCATCAAATCCGAAACTTTCCACGGCACTATATTGCAAATAGAGTTCACCGTCGTCACAGGCCGAAAGTGCGCCGGAAACAAGTGATTTGGCTCGTTCCGGATCGAGAGCGTCAGCGCGATAGAGAAACGAGCGGGGGTCAGGATTTTGTGTCATGCCCTTTCATATAGAAACGAAATGGCGGATGCGCACCCCCTTAGTGCAGCGAAACAGGACTAATCAGCAGAAATTGCATCGTCGGCAAGATCGGCCGGTCCGCCAACAAGAACAAACCGCCGGTCGCAATAGCCGCAATCGACATAGCCTTTTTCGTCAATTTCCAGCCAGACGCGCGGATGACCGAGCGCCGCGCCGCCGGGGATATCAGAAGCCCCGTCACAGGCGTTGCGCTTCGCTGTAGTACGAACGATTTCAGGATTGTCTGTCATGCCCCGCGATTAGCAACGCTTACCCGCCGGTGCAATGGGCTAAAATCTGCCCGACAGAAAAATTTCCGCCTGGAATCCTGGCTTAGAAATAGGTGACGGTGATGTCGAAGGTTCCGCGATAGGTGCCGGGTTCCTGATCGGCTCCCACCTGAAGTGTCCCCCCGACATTGAGATCAACAACACCTGCTGCGTTGAGGAACCGGAAAGTCGAACCGTCCAGCGTCAAACCACTGACATTCATCGTTTCCGTGCCGCCATCGCGAGTCAGTACCGGCAGTGGGCCGCGGGTCACAAAAATGAACTGCAACGGACCCCCATAGGTCACGAACCGGGCTGCGGAACTGTCATTGCTCGCGCCGGTCACCCCGCCCGTGGTCGAACGGGCTCCGGTAAAGGGATTGACCGTGGCTGTTCCCGGCGCTGGACCGGAAATCATGGTACCAAATTCCAGATCAGTCACATTCACCAGTGACAGCGGCGCCAGCGCAATGGCACGCCCTTCCGCGCTTGCGGACTGAGCGAACGCGGCAGGAGCGGTGGTCAGTGCGACCAGCGCAAATATCAGCCCCCCGATCAGCCGTGTAATATATTGGTCTTTGAATGTCATGGCCATTAAACTACTCACCAAACTCGAAAAAAGTGGATATAAATGATGGTTAATCGATATTAGGCGGTTCGATTGACATCATTTTTACGGTCAGAAATAATCGATCGTGACATTGAACGCACCGCGATAGGTTCCGGGTGCCTGATTGGGCCGTACCCGTATCTGCCCGCCGACCCGGTATGTCGCTTCACCGGCCGCATTCAGAAAACGGTTGCGAGGACCATCAAAGCGAAACCGGTTGACCCGCATGGTCTCGGTGCCGCCATCGCGGACAATGAAGATACGGTTCTGGCCGCTTGTGATGCGCACCCGGAGCAGCGGTGTTCCGGTTGCCGTGAAGGATGCTGGAGCGGGCGCGCCGCCGATGGCCACCGCATCACCGTTGCGCTGATTGAGGTTGCCATTATTGGGGTTCAGCCGGAATACACTGCGGACCGTGCCCGGAACAAACGTCCCGAATTCGAGATCTGCGTTTTTGACGACTGTCACGCTCTGGTTGATATTGGCGCTTGCCTGGCCATTGGCAGACTGTGCCTGTGCCGGTTGCACAAACAGCGCCGAAGTCGCGACTGGCAGTGCGATCCCCGCACGCCAAATGGATGACATGAAAGTCATGTTCTGGTCCCCGTTTTTTCCCACGAGAGCCCAAATAGACCGGAGACGGCAAAGAAACATTTAATGACATGGTAAAAATACCGTTAACCATTGCAGCGTTCCGCGCATATTCGGCGCAAGTCTCTGCGCAAAGCCTTTGATTGTCCCGGACAAGATGGTTATGCGGTCTGGATGACCGAAGCAGCGATCTCGATAAACCAGCTCTGTAAAACCTATGAAGACGGCAAGAAGGCACTCGACAATGTCTCCTTTGACGTCCGCCGCGGCGAGATTTTCGGCCTGCTTGGCCCCAATGGCGCCGGAAAGTCCACATTGATCAACATCCTGTCAGGCATGGTCAGCAAGACCAGCGGGTCCGCCAGCATCTGGGGTTTTGACATCGATCAGGACCATCGCAACGCCAAAGCCTCGATCGGCATCGTGCCCCAGGAAATCGTGTTCGATCCGTTCTTCACACCTGCCGAATCTCTCGAAGTGGTCGCTGGCCTGTATGGCATCAAAAAATCCGAACGGCGGACCATGGAACTGCTCCGCGCCGTCCATCTGGACGACAAGGCCGATGCCTATTCGCGAACTCTTTCGGGCGGAATGAAACGCCGGTTGCTGGTTGCCAAGGCGATGGTCCATTCACCTCCGATACTCGTGCTTGACGAACCCACGGCCGGCGTCGACATCGAATTGCGACAACAGCTTTGGGAATATGTTGAAGAGCTCAACAAATCCGGCGTGACCATCGTCCTGACAACCCATTATCTGGAAGAAGCCGAAAACCTGTGCGACCGGATAGCCATTATCAACCATGGTCAGCTGATTGCGCTCAAGACGACGCCCGAACTGGTGGGCATGGCCCGCGAGAAGCTGGTGGAGCTGACACTTGACCGGGACATTTCGGAAGAGTCCGATGCCGTGTCCTTTGCAGATGACCAGTTCCTCAAAGCGGAAGTTGTCGGCCCGCGCACCCTGGCGGTCACCTATAACATGGATCAGACCAATGCCGGCGGTGTGATGCGGTCGGTTCAGAAGCGTGGCTACGAGATTGTCGATGTCACCACCCGGGAAGCGGATCTGGAAGACGTCTTCCTGAACCTCACCCGTAAAGCCGCATGAGCGGATATGATGTCATCATCGTCGGGTCGGGTGCCGCCGGGCTGAGCGCTGCCATTACTCTGGCGCGGACCCACAAGGTCCTGGTGCTCGCGAAGGGCGATCTGGCCGGTGGTTCCACCGCCTGGGCACAGGGCGGCATTGCGGCCGTTCTCGACGCTGGCGACACGTTTGAGAACCATATTGACGACACCATGGTCGCCGGGGCGGGCCTGAACCGCCAGGAAACAGTGGAATTCGTGGTCGAAAACGCGCCGGCAGCGATCGAGCGGCTGGTCGACATGGGTGTCCCCTTCAACAAGGAAGCGGAAGTTCTGCACCTCACGCGCGAAGGCGGGCACAGTCACAGGCGGATCGTCCATGTCGATGACGCCACAGGCTGGGCGGTTCAGGATGCATTGCAGAAAACCGCCGAAGCCAATCCGAATATCACCCTTCGGCCGCATATGGTTGCAATCGACCTGATCGCCGATCGGCACCGGGACACGCCGGACGGATCAGCCAGTATCTGGGGCGTTTACGCGCTGGACAACAGCACGGGGCGGGTCGAAACACTGACGGCCCGTGCAACCATCATGGCCAGCGGCGGGGCCGGTCGCACCTATCTGTTCTCGACCGCTCCGCGTGGCGCAACCGGCGACGGGATCGCCATGGCCTGGCGCGCGGGGGCCAAGGTTTCCAATATGGAAATGATGCAGTTTCACCCGACATGCCTGTACAATCTCGAGGTCAAGAATTTCCTGATTACCGAAGCGGTTCGCGGCGAAGGTGGGCATTTGAAACTGCCGCAGGATGCGGGATCCGAGGCCGGCGAACGGTTCATGCAACGCTTTGATCCGGAACGGATGGAACTCGCTCCCCGGGATATTGTGGCGCGCGCCAATGACCATGAAATCAAGCGACTTGGTCTGGATTATGTCCATCTCGACATTTCCCATCGCGATCCGGAATTCGTCAAAGAGCATTTCCCGAACATCCACGAGAAACTGACCGGACTGGGCATAGACATGACCCGGGAGCCGATCCCGGTGGTGCCAGCCCAGCATTATACTTGCGGCGGGATATTGATCGACTTGCGCGGCCGCACCGAACTGCCCGGTCTGTACGCCGCTGGAGAAGCCAGCGAAAGCGGCCTGCACGGGGCCAATCGTCTGGCTTCCAACAGCCTCCTGGAATGCTTCGTTTTTGGCGATGCCGCTGCCAGAGACATCGTCAGTCGCTGGGATGACCTCCCCGAACCGCCAGCAATCCGGCCATGGGATGAAAGCCGGGTAACCGACAGCGACGAAGAAGTGGTCATCAAACAGACCTGGACCGAGATCCGCCGCTTCATGTGGAATTATGTCGGCATCGTCCGCACCACAAAGCGTCTCGAACGCGCCCGAAACCGCATCGATCTGCTCAGGGAAGAAGTCGAGGAATATTACAGCAATTTCCGCGTGACCCAGGACCTGATCGAGTTGCGCAACCTGATCGAAGTCGCAGATCTGATCGTCAAGTCCGCGCTGGCCCGGAAAGAAAGCCGGGGATTGCACTATATCACCGACTATCCGGATCTCCTCCCGGAAGCGAAGGATACGGTGCTGGCACCATAAATCTCGCCGGAACGGAACACATTATCCGGATTTCCCTTTGCCGATTCAAGAAACCGTCAGGACAGACCCTGCTGCAATTGCTTCGAATCCGGCAATCCGGCAGCAGCAATCAGATAAGGCGAGACGCGTCGACGGGTACACAGACCGCCGAAGCCGTCATTTATCAGCCGCTCCTCAAACTCGACGCCCATCTGGCTTTCGTTCGAACGACGGACCGTGGCCACGGCCAATTGTCCGTCCCCCAGATCGACAACAAGCTTGGTCCCCTTGGGCAGGCAGATTAATCCTTCGATCAAAGCACCGCTTTTGGACAGGTTACGCAGAACTGCCGCCTCGTAACTGTCGCCGAAAACAATCCTGACCTTCCGGAAAATGCTCATCCGGTCATCCCGCTGGAGGGCTGGTCCTTCTGGTTCAATCTTCCATTCCCCGGATCCGAAATGGCCCAATACCTCGTCCTGAATGATCGGCTTGCTGTAGATATAACCCTGGATCTGACTGACATTGAGGCTCTTGATCCAGTCAAGTTCATCATGGGCCTCAATGCCTTCGGCAGTAGTGTCCATCTTGAGCGCTTCGGCGAGCGCAACTATCGCTGCGATAATGGCTCCGTTCCTGGAGCCGGGCTTGTTCGAGCCGCGAACAAAACTCTGATCGATCTTTATTTTGTCGAACGGCGCGTTTTGCAGATAGCTCAGCGACGAATATCCGGTACCAAAGTCGTCCAGTGCCAGTCGTACGCCCAGGCGCTTGAGACTGGCGAACATTTCTTCGGTTTCAGTGGTTTCTTCGAGAAATACGCTTTCAGTGATCTCCAGTTCCAGTCGGTCCGGATGCAATCCTGAGGATTTTAGCGCTTGCTTGACGATTTCGGGAAGGTTGGGATCCGCAAACTGGATGGGAGACACGTTGACCGCCACGCGTACCTTGCCTGGCCATGACATGGCATCATGGCAGGCCTGCCGTATTGCCCAGGTACCGAGTTCCAGAACAAGTTTGGTTTCTTCCGCAATCGGAACAAATATCCCGGGCGATATCGGACCGCGTTCATGGTGGTTCCATCGCATCAACGCCTCAAAGCATGATACTTTGTCCGTGGTTGACTTGACCAGTGGCTGGTAGTGCAGTTCGATTTCGTTTCTGTCCAGGGCGTCCCGAAGATCGTCTTCGAGGATTTTTCGCTCGTTCACAGCTTCGAGAAGCTTTTCGGAAAAGAAGCTAAATCGCCCCCGACCAGCCCCTTTTGCCGCATAAAGTGACATATCGGCGCTTCTGATCAGATCTTCTGGCGTCCGTCCGTCAAACGGGCTTATCGCAATGCCAACCGAAGCACCGATCACACAGCGGCTGCCTTCAATGGTATAAGGCTGGGACAGACTCGAAATTATGGCATCGGCAAGGTCGCTCAATTCTCCGCGATCGTCCCAGTCAGGCAACAAAACCTGGAATTCGTCGCCACCGATTCGTGCAACTTCCCCGCGACCGGAAAGTAGCCTCATCAGCCGTTCTGCAACATTTTTCAGCAGCGCATCTCCCGCCGGATGGCCGAGCGTGTCGTTGATAAGCTTGAACCGGTCGAGATCGATCTGCATCAGTGTGCAGGCGCGTTTTTGTTGCTTGAACGCTGATAATGTCGATTCCAGTTTTTTGGACATCAGGGCACGATTTGCGAGGCCGGTCAGCGAATCATAATGCGCCAGGCGGCTCTCTTCCTGTTCGGCGTCGATCCGCTCCGTGACATTTTTTCCAATGCCAACAAATCCGTCAAATTCTCCACCCTGGTCAAATTGGGGAATCCCCGTCAGATCCCACCAGATATCTTCTTCCTTGCCCGCGCTCTTGAAAGGAATATCGCTGAATTTTCGGTGCTTGGTCAGAATAAAACGTAGCGAGCGATTCTGCTCGGCTTCCTGCTCCTCCGAATCAAAAAGGTCGGCAAAGTCTGACCCGATCAGGGCACCGGCCTCCTTTCCGATTGCCGCAGCGGTATTGGCCGAAATGTAAGACAGCTTCCCGCGCCGATCGGTTGACCAAAACCAGCCGAGGTTGGCCTCTTCGAAGCAGTCAACCAGCCTTCGCGCCTCTTCGGCATTGATGGAAGGGGTGTCGGTTCGTTCGCCCTGAACGTTTTTGCGAAAGCTCTGGCCAATACGCGAGAACAGGCTCTCCGCCTGGTCTGTATTCAGGCCTTCGGCCTGAGACATATCGAACTGGTCATGACTTTGTTTCATTGTACTGATCAACAACTTGCCTGCACCCCGGATAACGACAATGTGTAAATATTCCCTAAGTGCCTCCAATTCCGGGAAAATGGATCCAACATCGAGGTTTCCATTCGGCGTCTTGTGCGCTAGCGAACCGGGGTTCAGCCAAACGGAGCCATGTATGCAATTTGATGAAGTCATCCTCGGTCGCCGAAGCATTCGCGGATACAAACCCGATCCCGTGCCCCGGGAACTGATCGAGGAAATTATCGGGCTCGCCATGCGCGCGCCGTCATCGATGAATACACAGCCTTGGAGTTTCTATGTCATCACCGGCGAACCGCTGGAGAAAATCCGGGCGGGCAATACCGAACGTATGTTGGCCGGCGTCCCGCAATCTCGGGAATTTCGCACGGGAGAAGCCTTTACAGGCCAGCATCGCGACCGGCAGATTGGTGTAGCCAAGCAGCTATTCTCGGCGATGGACATCGCGCGGGATGACAAGGAAGCGCGGCAGGACTGGGTGATGCGCGGATTTCGCCAGTTCGATGCGCCGGTCTGCGTAATCATCACCTATGACCGCGTCCTGGATGGCAGCGATGACACGCCGTTTGATTGTGGTGCGGTTGCCACGGCGCTGGTCAATGCCGCCTGGTCGCGCGGGCTTGGTACGGTCATCAACAGCCAGGGCATCATGCAATCGCCAGTGGTGCGCGAGCATGCCGGGATTGCCGAAGATCAGGTGATCATGAAGAGCATCGCGCTGGGATGGCCCGACGAAAGCTTCCCGGCGAACAGTGTCGTATCGACTCGGAAATCGATTGCCGATGCCTCGGTGTTTGTCGGCTTCGACGGCTAGATTAACCGCAAAAAAAGCGATCAACAACCGACTCTATCTTGCCGTTCCCACAACCTTCTCGCTGGCCTTGTGCTGTTCGAGATCTTCCGGGTCAAAGTGCACCGGCTTGAGCTTGTGATCGACGAATAGCTGCATCTGATCCGTATAATGCGGACTGTCGGGGCGAGTGGTCGCAGCGCCAAAAGGCTGAATGGATCGCGAGTTCACTTTGCCGTCCGTGTCCCATTCGACGAACATGATGAAACTGTCGCCATGCCGAACCGAAAGGCGGCCATCGTCATCCACATCCCAAAGGGTGGATGCCCGGATCGTGTCATTGCCCCCGTCGAGCGGCAGATCGACCTCACCCTGACGCAAGCGCAGCACTTCTTTCATCGGCGGATCGATCCGGTCGAAATATTGGTTCAGATGATCGACAGTCTCCTGCAAAATCTCCCTGGCATCGGGAATTTCGCCGCGCTGGTAATGGGCCTTGTTCGCGGGGCGCAACACCATCAGCGCCAGCGCGTCTGCAGCTCCTTCCCCGTCCAGATCCCAGTCCCAACTGGCGAGCAATGCTTGCGCTTTCTGCAGGTCGCTGTCTTGGTCCAGCTCAAGCGCGGCGATACGGTCCATCCAGTCTTTCGCGTAACCTGCCTGTTCATAACCTGTGTCATATTTGATCCGGCGGATTTCTGCTTCGCCTATTTTGCCGCTATTGGCGATGGCTTCCTCGAACAGGACAATCGACCGCAGCGAACGGTTGGTCTCGTCATTCTCGATCCCCATGAGCGGCGAATAATTGTCAGGACTGAGCTCGTCGCCGGGCCCGGCCGCCGTATATGGCGTATTATTGGCATTCATGACATATCCGGAATCCGGATTGATCAGCGCGGGAACGCGGGAAAATGGCAGCGTCTGCTGCCATACGGCTTTGGACGTATCTCCGGGAAGCACCGTCCGCCAGTCAAATCCCGGCGCGCGATCCGGGAACATGGCATTGTAGAAAAGGCCAATATTTCCCTTTGCATCGGCATAGACAAAATTGGTGGCCGGAACCCCCTGACCCGCCATTGCGGCCTGCCATTCCTCAAAATTGCGCGCCTTGTTGATCCGGAAATACTGGGTGAGCATGTCGAGCTGGTCCATCCCGGCATATCGAATTGCAAAGGCTCCGCTGTCATTGAGAATGACCGGGCCGTGGATCGAGCGATACACTGTCTGGGGATAGGGGATGACCAGTGGACCGAATTTGATTTTCAGCCAAACCCGCTTTTTCTGGAGCGGCTCCCAGGCCCCGTCAAACTGATACTGGCTGCGGGTCTGGTTGACGATCAGCTTGTAAATATCGATCAGGTCGGGCCGGTTGACCGTGTTGGTCCAGCCGAGATATTTGTTGTGTCCGAGGAAGGGGAACGGTGATCCCGGAAAATTGGCTCCGGCGAAATCCCAGCCTTCCTCGCTGTGCACAACAAGTTCGTACCAGGCGACATTGCCGCGCAGCGGCTGGTGGGAATTCGAGATCAGGCGCGTCCTGTTGTCGGAAGACCGCTCCGGCGCAACCGCATAGGCATTGGATCCGTTTTCATCCGGGTCCGGCCCAACGGGAGTAATCACCTTGTCGTCGCTCAGCGGATGGATGGATTTCTCTTCAATTGGCCCAGCCAGAACCGGACCGCCTTCCCGCGGCAGATCCTTGTTTTCCACAAGCGCCTGGATCGGGCCGTTCAGGCCAAAAAAGAAGGGTGACCGCAGAACGAATCCCCTGGCGATATCCTTGCCGTTAACCGGAAACAGGTTGGACAATTCCACTTCATCCGGATGTTCCTCGGCATAGGCGTTGAGGCCCGATGCATAACCGTCCAGCAAGAGCCGTACATCTTCGGGCAAGTCGTCATATTTGCGCGCCACCGTCCCGGCAACATCGAGCAGGGCCGCAACATAGTCGATCGCGGCCCCGTCGGCGCCATTGAGTGTGGCAAGGCGGCCGCGCGACATGGCGGAAACTTCCTGCAATGTCGCAAAGTCGTCTTCGGCATGGGCATAGGCCACGCCATAGGCGACATCGGCATCGGTCTTTCCAAAAATGTGCGGGACCCCGAATTCATCGCGGACAATCCGCGCTTCATAGGACCGCTCGGGTGGGGGTTCGACGCCTTCCGACGTCAGCGGCTCCCAGATCATCAGTCCGACCAGAATGACAGCCGACAGCAACAACAAGGTCAGGCCAAGCCGTTTCAGAAGTTTCACGCGATAATCCTTCCCCGAATGCGGTCCTTTCGGACGCATCCATCTTTTCTATCGAGACAAACGGTGGATTGCCTCTTGCTCGCTCTTGCGCAAAGTTACAACATTGGTCAACCGGATACCCTCAACCCAAAAGGATCATTCATGCCTGGAGCAAAAAACCACCGTCTCGCCCTTACCGCTCTCCTGCCCCTGCTGGCCCTCGCCTCCCCGGTTCACGCGCAGAGTGTGATCGGTTCCGGCGTACCGGCAAGTACCACGGCAAACAGTCAGGAGCGCCCAATTGCATTTGCCGCACAGGCTCCCGAAAATGCCGGCCTGATCATCCTGACCCAAAGTGCCGCCTTGCCCGAGACTCCGGCGCTTTCCGGCGCGGATCGCGGCGCCGTGGAAGCGGCGATTGCCGCTGCCGATTTCCAGGGGAAAGCGGGTCAGCACCTCAAATTGCGTGGCATCGGTGGCCGACCGCTGATCATGATTGTCGGGGCGGCAAAAGCAGAGGGAGAGAATGCCGACTGGCGCGCGGCAGCCGGTGGCGCCATCCAGAAACTGATGGCCGAGGAAACCGAGCTGGCAATGATCGGGGCACCCGATGCCGAAGCCATGGCGAGTGCAGCCCTCGGACTGGCGCTCGGCCAGTACCGGTTCGACCGCTACAAACATGATGTCGAAAAGGCCCCGGCCAGCCAGCAAGTCACCATTGCAGGCGCTGCCGCGAACGCGGCACAAATGCTCTGGACCAACCGCCACCAACACCTTGCCGAGGGCGTACGCTTTGCTCGCGACCTGCAAAGTGAACCCGCCAACACCATCTATCCGGAGAGCTTTGTCGATAGGACGCGCGCGGCTTTGGCCGGCGTGCCCAATGTCCGCGTCGAAGTTCTCGACGAAGCGCAGATGCGCCAGCTCAATATGGGCGCAATTGTTGGTGTGGGTCAGGGCAGCCCGCGCGGGTCGCGAATGATGGTTGTGACCTATCGCGGCGCGAGCGGTCCGCCACTGGCTCTCGCAGGCAAAGGGATCACCTTTGATACCGGCGGCATTTCCATCAAACCCAATAGCGGCATGTGGGGGATGAAGGCCGACATGACCGGTGCCGCAGCCGTTATGGGAGCGACCCTGTCGCTCGCCAAGAGCCGTGCGCCCGTGCATATTGTCGCGGTGGCGGCGCTGGCCGAGAATATGCCCGGCGCCAATGCCCAGCGTCCCGGAGATGTCGTGCGCACCTATGGCGGAAAGACCATTGAAATCCGCAGTACCGATGCCGAGGGGCGACTGGTGCTGGCCGATGCGGTGCAATATGTCGCCGACAAATATGATCCATATGCCCTGGTCGATATCGCGACACTGACCGGTTCAGTGGGGCGGGCGCTTGGGCCGCAATATGCCGGGCTGTTTGCCCGGGAAGACGCAATTGCCGGCAAGCTGCTCGATGCGGCAGAGGCAAGCGGTGAGAATCTCTGGCGACTGCCGCTGCACCCGGCCTATGCCAAGGCGCTGAAATCGGACATTGCCGATGTCAAAAATTCCAATATCGATGCGCCCGGTGCCAGCGCCGGAGCACATTTCATCGGCTATTTTGTCGACAGCGACCTGCCCTGGGCCCATCTCGACATCGCCGGGGTCGACTGGCTCGATTCCGCCCGTCCCCTGACTCCGAAAGGCGCCTCGGGCTTTGGAGTCCGCTTGCTCGACCAGCTGGCACGGGACTGGCGAGAATAATTGCGCGCGAAGACAATAATTTGCATCCATCCCTTGTGTTGTAAATTCGTCACACCATATCGGCTGAGAACTACAGACGAGGGAACGGGACGATGAATCTCGAGAAATTTACAGATCGCGCCAAGGGCTTCCTGCAGAGCGCACAAACTGTCGCAATACGAATGAATCACCAGCAGATTGCCGCCGTGCATCTGTTGAAAGCCCTGCTGGAAGATGATCAGGGCATGGCCTCCGGGCTGATTGCCAAGGCCGGCGGAAATGCGAAGCAGGCACATGTTGCCGTTGATGGCGCCCTGGCAAAAATTCCTGCGGTTTCCGGTGGCGGTGCCCAGCAGACTCCGGGCCTCAACAATGATGCCGTAAGAGTACTCGACCAGGCGGAACAGATTTCCGAAAAGGCCGGCGACAGTTTTGTAACCGTTGAACGGCTGTTGCTGGCGCTGGTGCTGTCCAAAGACACCGAAGCCGGCAAAGCGCTTGCCGAAGCCGGGGTGACGGCTGAAGCCTTGAACAGCGCAATCAACGATCTGCGCGGCGGGCGGACAGCGGACACGGCGTCTGCCGAAGACCGTTATGAGGCGATGAAGAAATTCGCCCGCGATCTGACCGAAGCAGCGCGGGATGGCAAACTGGATCCGGTGATCGGACGCGACGAGGAAATTCGGCGGACCATCCAGATCCTGGCCCGGCGCACCAAAAACAATCCCGTCCTGATCGGCGAACCCGGTGTCGGCAAGACCGCGATCGCGGAAGGCATGGCCTTGCGCATCGCCAATGGGGATGTTCCGGACAGCCTGAAAGACCGTCGCCTGATGGCGCTCGACATGGGCTCTCTCATCGCCGGCGCGAAATATCGCGGTGAATTTGAGGAACGGCTGAAAGGCGTGCTCGACGAAGTGCGCGGAGCCGATGGCGAGATCATTTTGTTCATCGACGAAATGCATACCCTGATCGGGGCCGGAGCATCGGAAGGCGCAATGGATGCGAGCAATCTGCTGAAACCTGCGCTGGCGCGCGGCGAACTGCATTGTATCGGTGCCACAACGCTCGATGAATATCAGAAACATGTCGAGAAGGACCCTGCCCTGCAGCGCCGGTTCCAGCCGGTAGTGATCGGTGAACCCACTGTGGAAGACACGATCTCGATCCTGCGCGGGCTCAAGGAAAAATACGAATTGCACCATGGCGTCCGCATCACCGACGGGGCGCTGGTCAGCGCTGCGACCCTGTCACATCGCTATATCAGCGACCGTTTTCTGCCGGACAAGGCCATCGACCTGATGGACGAGGCCGCGTCCCGGATCCGGATGGAAGTGGAATCCAAACCGGAAGAAATCGAGACGCTTGACCGGCGGATCATCCAGCTGAAAATCGAACGCGAGGCTCTGTCGAAAGAAAATGACGACGCATCGAAAAGCCGGCTGGAAGCGCTAGAGAAAGAACTGGCCGATCTGGAGCAAGAGTCGACCGAACTGACCACCCGCTGGCAGGGGGAAAAGGACAAGATTCACGCTGAAGCCCATCTCAAGGAAGAGCTTGACGCCGCCCGGCTGGAGCTGGAGCAGGCGGAACGTGCCGGTGACCTCGCAAAGGCTGGCGAACTGAGCTACGGCAAGATTCCCGATCTCGAAAAGAAGCTGGAAACGGCCGCTGATGCGACCGAAGGCGCGATGTTGCGGGAGGAAGTGGTCAGCGAAGACATTGCCTCCGTGGTTTCGCGCTGGACCGGTATTCCTGTCGACAAGATGCTCGAAGGCGAACGCGAGAAGCTGCTCGCCATGGAAGAATTGATCAGCAAACGGGTGATCGGACAGAAAGATGCCATCGAGGCCGTGTCTGCTGCCGTCCGGCGCTCCCGCGCGGGGCTGCAGGATCCCAACCGTCCGCTGGGCAGTTTTCTTTTCCTCGGACCGACCGGTGTCGGCAAGACGGAACTGACCAAGGCGCTCGCAGGATTCCTGTTCGACGACGACCAGGCAATGGTCCGTATCGACATGTCCGAATTCATGGAAAAGCACAGTGTCGCCCGCCTGATCGGTGCACCACCAGGCTATGTTGGTTATGATGAAGGTGGTGTTTTAACCGAAGCGGTTCGTCGTCGTCCCTATCAGGTCATCCTTTTTGATGAAGTGGAAAAGGCGCATGGCGATGTTTTCAATGTCCTGCTTCAGGTGCTTGATGACGGACATCTCACCGATGGACAGGGCCGACGCGTCGATTTCTCCAATACACTGATCATCCTCACCTCCAATCTTGGCAGCCAGTTCATGGCCAATCTGGAAGAGGGTCAGAAGGTCAAGGATGTCGAGCCACAGGTGATGGATGTGGTCCGCGCTCATTTCCGGCCGGAGTTTCTCAACCGGCTGGACGAGATCATCCTGTTCCACCGGCTGGCGGAAGAGCATATGGCGCCGATCGTCGAAATCCAGGTCGGCCGGGTGCAGAAGCTGCTCAAGGATCGCAAGATCGTTCTGGAACTTACCGATGCCGCCAAGCGCTGGCTGGGCCGTGTCGGTTATGACCCTGTCTATGGCGCGAGGCCGCTCAAACGCGCCATCCAGAAATATCTGCAGGATCCGCTGGCCGACAGCATCTTGCGCGGGGATATTCCCGATGACACAATCGTCAGGATTGATGAAGGTGACGGGGCGCTGGATATAAAAACAGCATGACAAACGGGCGGAGCTGGTCATAATCGCTGCATGATCAAATCTCCGCCCTTTACCCGCCGAACATTCCTTGCTGCCTCTGCTGCCACCGCCCTGGTCGGCTGTACTGGCCGCACATCCCTGGCTGCTTCTACACCCGACAAGCCTGCTCCCGTTATTGACGGACTCAGTTTCCTGCCGGACAATCTGGAGGAGATCCGGCAGGCCGGGCTGACCGCCATGATTTGCGATGTCTCCAAAGTGGAGGAGGTCCGCGATCCTGACGGTACACCGCGTTACCAGCGCAATTTCGGCGTCAATGACGAAGCGCTGGACAAGGCTTTGGAACGCATTGCAGGAAGCGATGCAATATTTGTCGCCAGGCGTGGAAGCGACATCGGCAGCAAACCGGGCTGCGCCGCCTTTTTGCAGTTTCAATCCTGCGAAACGATCGGCGATGATCTGCGGCGGATTTCCTATTTCCACAAAAAGGGCTTGCGCGCGCTCCAGTTGACGCATCACAACAATAATCTGTTCGCGGGCGGCGCAATCGAGACCGAACATAGCGGTCTGACCGAACTTGGCAGGGCGGGACTGGCGGAGATGAACAGAGTGGGTCTGCTCCCCGATGTTGCCCATGGCTCGGTCCCCACCATTCTCGAAACAGCCGAAGCCAGCCAGTCGCCCATCATTTATTCCCACGGCGCGTGCCGGGCGATTGTCGATCATCCGCGCTGCATTACCGACGAAGGTATCCGGGCGATCGCATCTCGCGGCGGCGTCATCGGCATTTTCATGATGAGCTTCTGGCTGACCAATGAGCCGGTTCCGGATATCAGTCACCTGATCGCCCATATCCGGCATGTCGTGAACGTCGGCGGCATTGATGCCGTGGCGATCGCCAATGACTTCCCGATGTCCGGTCAGCAGCATTTGCGCAAGCTCGATAACGACAACCGGGAAGGCGTAAAACAATATCTGGGCTGGTGGCGAGCGATGCGCAAGCTCGGCATTCCCGGATATGAGAAAGATCCCGAACATGTTGTCATCCCAGAGCTCAACAATCTCGCACGCATGGCCACGATCAGGAAAGCGCTGGTCGATGATGGCTTTGGGCAATCCGATATAGCCAGGATCATGGGCGGCAACTGGCAGAGGGTGCTGACCGACGTTTTGGGTTGACGAACGGATCAACCGGTCGTCAATGAAAGCTTATGGATCAGAACAACGTGCAGTTCGAGATTAATCCGGCGCTGGACCGCGCCGCCTTGCAAAAGCGGTTCATTCAGGATCATCGCTTGCAAATCAGAGATGTCCTAGAACCAGCAAGCGCCGAAGGCCTGCGGGAGATATTCGCATCGCAGATCAATTGGGGACTCGCCTGGCGGGCGGCACCATCAGATCCGAAAAACTACCGGTTTGAAGACCTGTCATCCATGCAACCGTCAGAATTGCAGAGTCTGTCTGAACAAGCCCATGCGGCCATCGGTTCTGGTGAATATGGTTTTCTCTATCGGCAGTATCCCATGCTGGAGGCCTATCTCAACAAATGGGATCCGGGTCACCCGCTGGACAAGATGCTGGAGCACCTTAACAGCCCGCCTTTTCTCGACCTGATCCGGGATGTCACGGGAATAGATACGATCATTCGCGCCTCTGCTCAGGCGACCAGCTATGAACCCGGCAATTTCCTGTCCGAACATGATGACAGCCATTCAATGGAACCGCGCCGGGTCGCCTATGTGCTGCACCTGACCATTCCCGACTGGAAATCGGAATGGGGTGGTTTTCTGAATTTTTTCGACGAAGAAGGCAATGTCAGCCTGGGCCTTAAACCGGTATTCAACAGCCTGAACCTGTTCCGCGTTCCACAGCGCCATTCGGTATCCCTGGTTGCGCCATCTGCCCCCGTCGGACGCTTTTCCATCACCGGCTGGGCGATGGACCCCTGAGGCAATGGTCTTCAGCTGAAGACAGTTTCGGCCGCTGTCCCATCGTTACGCAGACAAATAAAAAAGGCGGGCCCGAGAGCCCGCCTTCTTTTTCACCAGTGGTCGGTTGCGATTAGAAGCGCATCCGGACGCCGGTGTAATAGCTACGACCGAAGACGTCATATACGTCTGCAGCGGTATCGGTACCCGTCACGTTGAACGAGGTGCCGGACAGAATGTTCGGCGCATCGTTGTCGAGCAGGTTGTTCACACCGAAGTAGAACTCGAACTCATCCGATACAGCATAGTTGATCTGCGTATCGAGATAGAATTCAGCCGGTACACTGATACACTCGGCGTCCAGCCCAAATGCCTGACAGAACTGATCGTCTTCGAACGACTTGCTGATGAACGTACCCGTCCAGTTCCAGCGCAGTGGTCCCTTTTCAAAGTTCAGGTTAGCCGTGAACTTGTCTTCAGCCGTTCCGATTTCCCCGGCGGACGGGTCAAACGGTGCGGTTGTCGAAGGAGCAAAGTCGTTGTTGAACACGTGTGTGTACGCAATCCGTGCACTGACCGAAGCGTCCTCGATACCGAGGGCGTCCAGATTGGTGCGATAGGTTGCGGTCACGTCGATACCGTCGGTCTTCAGCACAGCGCCGTTGATCTGCGTTGCGTTGATGAACTCGATGGAACCGGCACTGTTCTGAGCATCGCCCTGCTGGCGCCGAATAATCAGCTGACAGAAGGTCGGGTTGTCCTGATTGTAACACTGGTCGAGTGTGAAGGCACGCGGTGGTGCAGCAATCACGTCTTCAACTTCGATGTTATAATAGTCAACCGTGATGGTCAGGTTACGCAGAGCGTCGATCGAGCGCGGGTTGATGACCGCACCAATCGTGTAGCTGTCTGCAGTTTCTTCAAACAGGTTGGGGTTACCACCGTTGAAGCCACCGATACCCTGGATGTCGGGCTGCGTCAGCGTAAAGGTGCCGTTAGCCGCGATATTCGCGTTGACACCAGCGTCACGACGACAGACGTCACCAGCGGTTCCGCCACCGGTAGGCCCGATTCCCGCACAGGGATCGGTCAGACCAGACGGGAAGGTCTCGCTCAGGCCGCTGAACAGCTCGCCGATGTTCGGTGCACGAACAGAGCGGGAGTATGTACCGCGGAGACGGATGTCATCAATCGGCTGCCAGGTGACCTGACCGTTGTAGCTGACGACGGTTCCTGCAGTCGAGTAATCGGCAACACGGACCGCACCGCCAACTTCGAGCAGTTCGAAGAACGGCTGATCCGAGAGGATCGGCAGTTTGACTTCGACATAGCCTTCAATGACGTTGAAGTTACCGCGACGGTCGGGAATGGCGTTACCGGCATTCAGACCAGCATTGGTCAGAGCGTCAAGCTCGGTAATGCTGTTTTCACGACGATATTCCACACCGGCAGCGATACCAGCTGCTCCACCCGGAAGGTCAAACAGCGAACCGGAAATGTTTGCCGAGATAACCTGCTGGGTCTGATCGACCTGGAAGCTGGATTCGCCGTTGGCATATGCCAGAGCACCCGGAGAGATCGAGCCAGCACCGAAGAAGTTCAGCGGAACACAGCCCTGTGCCCGAGCTTCTGCATCGGCACAGATAGCTTCCGTGGTGTCGCCGTCGCCGTCAACATCGTTCGCGTCAGGAATTGCCGCAAGAGCATTTCTGGCGTTCAGAACGTTGATCTGACCGGACGAGAACTGGTTTTCCGTATTCGAACCATAGTTATAGCTGATGTCCCAGGTAAACTTGTCGTCAAACAGTGTACCGTCGAGACCGACAACAAAGCGATAAACGTCACGTGTCGTGCTACCCTGACGCGGTCCGAATTCCACGATACGGCGAATGAAGCCATAGTCGCGCAGTCCGTCACCGTCGACATCCTGCGAAGCATCGACAACTTCCTGCGGCACGAGCGGGTTAACGATCAGAGTACCGTTAACGTCGGTTTCAAGAGGAACACGTCCGCCGTTCGCCGGGAAAATATCACCGGAAGAAAGGAAGAACGGTTCAATGATACGCGAAGACTTGGTTTTGCTGTACGTACCTTCGAAGAACACGTTAATATTGTCGGTGACTTCATATGTACCTGCAGTCGCGAACAAATAACGTTCGACCGGAACAGCAATGGTCCGGAAAAACTGACGGTTAAAGCCATCGGCATTAACGCCATCACCGGCCGGGCCGTTGGTAAAGAAGCCTTGCCTGATAGCGCCCGTCACCGGATCAAATGTAAAGTCATCCGCGGTTGTAGGCGTACCATTTACGTCAAAACGGCCCTGAGGCGAACCGCTGGAGAAGAATGGCCCACGTGAATCACCAAAGTCTTCGACATTGCCGGTGACCCGAAATCCGTCAAAATCATCGGTGAAGGTGTTTGCACGTTCACGCGACAATACGCCTTCTTCGTTGGAATAACCGAAGTGCACCATGATGTTGCCACGGCCGTCAGCGACGTTCGTGCCAACCGTCAGGTTTGCCTGGTAGCGAAGATCGTCACCCTGCTCGGTCTGTCCGATCTGGCCATTGGCTTCGATGCCTTCAAAATCGCGCTTGTAAACAAAGTTCACAACACCGGCGACAGCGTCAGAACCGTAGAGTGACGAAGCACCACCGGTCAGAACGTCAACCTGCTGCAGGAACTGCGTCGGGATGATGTTCAAGTCGACATTGGGGGTACCGGCAACACCACCGATTACGCGGCGGCCGTTGATGAGAACCAGCGTACGGGCTGAACCGAGGTCACGAAGGTCAACCGTTGCAACACCGGTACCGGAGGTCAGGAAGGCCGAGTTGGTACGGCTGAGAGCCGGAGTACCAAATGCCGGATTTTCCAGCAGAAGCTCCTGAACGTTGGTAACACCAGCGTCGTCAATTGCGACATCGTCGAGAATCTGCAGCGGAGCCGAAGAGGTCACCGTCGGAGACGCGATACGCGAACCCGTGACGACGATCAGTCCCTGATCTTCTTCAGCTGCCTCTTCCTGATCCTGCGCATATGCAGGCGTCGAAAGCATGGCAAGGCCAAGAGCTACAGGAGCCACAGTCGCCTTCAAGCTTGTAAATTTTTTCATGTTAATCCAGTCCCTTATTCTGGAGAGGTCGGCCACCATTGGACGCCCCCGGTTGTGGTTCGAGAGACACCCATACGCCCCAAACGCACGGATTCGTCTCCCGAGTTAGCGCCCGGATGCAACATGGGTTGTTGGCTGTAAAGCGTCAGCTAGGGAAAAAGAGCGGTTTTTGTGACTATTGTAACTATTTTGCCACAGTCGGTCAGCACGGGATTTCGGTTGTGCATCGTCACTTGTCGGTTTACCAGCTGGAACAACAGTTTGATCAGGTTACGGTGCTGCGCATGTACCGTGACGACCATTTGAGTGAGGTAATATCATGGTGCGCAAATCCGTTCAGAAGTTCCCAGCAGCCCTTTCTACAGCTCTGTTCGCTGTCAGTTGCATGATTGCTACGCCCGCGCTCGCCAGGGATGACAAGGAAGATGACGCACCGCCGGCGATTTTCCAGGCGGTGATTGATTGCAAGGATGTTTCCGACCCGACGGCCAGACTGGCCTGCTATGATGAAAAAGTTGCGGCCCTTGAATCTGCACAGGCCAGCAAGCAGGTGGTTGTCGCCGATCGGGAACAGATCAAAAAAGCCCGTCGCGGCCTGTTCGGCTTCTCGCTTCCCAAGATCAAGCTGTTCGGTGGAGGGGACGATGACAAGGATGAAAAGGAAGAGTTCAAGGAGCTGACCACCAAGATCAAGTCGGTTCGGCAAAATTACCGCGGACTCTACATCATCACCATTGAAGAAGGCGATGCTGTCTGGGAGCAGACCGAAAAGTCGCGGTACAGCGTGCGCGCTCGATCCGGGGACGAGATCATCATCAAACGTGCCAGCCTTGGCAGTTACAAGGCGAACATTAAAGGCGGTCGTGCGATCCGGGTGCGGCGGGTCCGGTAAAACCGCCGTCGAAAGTCCCGGTCAGTTCATCGGTCCGGTAAGCAGAATCGGGTCAATCCGGGCCTTGTTCCATTTCATTGACCAGTGCAGGTGGGGGCCGGTTGCGCTGCCGGTGGCACCGATGCGGCCAATAGGTTCACCGCGCTTGACCACCTGGCCGGTCTTCACCAGGATTTCCGAACTGTGCAAAAAGGCGCTGTTCAGGCCCATGCCATGGTCGATGATCAGGAGATTCCCCTCCAGCGAAAAGGGCCGGTTTGTCGCCAGGGTCACGACACCATCAGCGGGCGCGACATAATATGTGCCTGTTTTCGCCGCGATATCAATACCGCTATGATAGCTTCCGGGAGTCCCGTTATAGATGCGCTGATTGCCAAACATCCCTGAAATGCGACCCTTGGCCGGCCAGATAAAAGTCTGACGCCAGCCTTCGCTGGACGAATTTGCCGCCCGCGCCGCGCCAATTTGCGCCAGCTCCGGAGCACGGCGCTTCATGAAGGCGGCGCTCGCTGTCCGGCCCCGGCGATTGAGAGCGACATGCTCTATTTTCCATTTGCGCGGCGCAACGCTGAAAAACTTGCGCACGGTTTCGCCACTATCGAGAGTCGCCACCAGCTGGGAAGACTGCCCGGCATCGCGGTTGAAGGCGATGATAAATTTGCCATCCGCGTCAAATTTCACCGGTTGCCCGTCCAGGGTCAGACTGCGCGTGCCCTCAGGGGCATCGCCGAGCATCACACCGCCCTGGATGGCCTGACCGGAAAAACCAAATCGCGTCGCCTGGCGGAAGGCTGAGGCTTCCACAGCCGCTGAGTCTGACGATTCCGAAGCTGTGGCACCCGATCCGTTTGCATCCAGATCTGCCGCAGCAGGAGCGCCGAGCATGGCGGCTCCGATCACAATTCCCACAAATACTGTTTTACGCATGCCCCTCACTCTACTCCGTCTGTTCAGCCTGTCCCTCGCACATGTGCCTGTGCCGAAATCTGCGCTGTCGCATAGGGTTCCTGCTTTTCCACGCTCCAGTAGCGCAGGTCGTCAAGTGCCACCCGTTCCCCGGAAACCGCACAAAATACATGGTCACCGGAAGACAGCATGCGAAATCCGTTCGGCATGTAGTGGAGTTTCGCTGTCTTGTTGCGATTGGACATCAACATGGCAGTAACTTTACCTCATTTCCCATTTACCCGCAATTTACAGGCCATTCATTAAGCCCGATATAACAAAAAATGGCTCAAAACAAATCCTGCTGACGGTCATCAACGGGTTTCTTCGCTCGCGATTTTCGTGAAACTGGCTTGGAAACCTCAGATTTTTCCGGTTTTTTGCCCTTCTTGCCGACTGTTGCACCAATACTGCCGTCATGAAAATGCAGCTCGATCTCACCGGCCTGCTCCGCTTCCCTACGACCGCCGACAAATGATCCGTCTACGGCCGAAACCCTGGCATATCCTCTTTTCAATGGACCATCCGGAGACACCTGTCGGGCCAGTCTCCACAGGGAATCGAGCCTTTGCCGGGCATCTTCCAGCGGCTTTTTCACCAGTGATACCGGCAAATCCAGCCGGCTCAGCCTTTCTTCCGCCTGCACCAGTCTCTGCCTGAGCAGAGCCGGACGCAGCGCGCCTTCACTTGATGCAAAGCGGCTGCGGGCTTTCGCAACATTCTGCCCCATCGCATATTTCATCGCATCGGATATCTCGTCGACCCGTTGCTGGTGTGGCCGCAACAAATCTGCCAGTGCCGGCATCAGGCGCCGCTGGGATTCCAGCCTCTCCTGAGCGGTTGACAGTCCGCGCTGAACGGAGCGAGCCATGCGGGCCTTGCTGTCAGCGAGCGTGGCCAGCCACTCTGCCCGCACGGGGACGGCCATTTCCGCCGCCGCTGTCGGGGTTGGAGCGCGCAAGTCTGCTGCATAATCGGCAAGTGTCGTATCGGTTTCATGTCCGACAGCAGAGATGACGGGAATGCTGCTCGCAGCAATGGCCCGGACAACTTCTTCTTCGTTGAAGCTCCATAGGTCTTCGATCGATCCGCCGCCACGGGCGACGATCAGCAGATCGGGGCGCGTCACGGGACCATCTTCAGGCATGCTGGAAAAACCGTTGATCGCACTGGCAATCTGGCGGGCTGCGCCTTCGCCCTGCACCAGAACCGGCCAGACGATCACATGGCTGGGGCATCGGTCGGACAGGCGGTGCAGAATATCTCTGATCACCGAGCCGGTGGGCGATGTCACAACACCGATGGTACGTGGCAGCAGAGGTGTGGGTCGTTTGCGGTCGCGGTCAAACAGGCCTTCCGACTGCAGGCGGGCCTTCAGCTTTTCGAGAAGCTGCATCAATGCGCCTTCGCCAGCCAGTTCCATCTTGTCGATGACCACCTGATATTTGGAACGCCCCGGATAGGTAGTGAGCTTGCCGGAGACAATAACCTCTATGCCGTCCTCCGCCGCAAAACCCAGCCGGGCAGCATTACCCTTCCACATCACCCCATCGAGCACGGCCTTGTCATCCTTCAGGGCAAGATAGACATGCCCCGAGGCAGCCCGCTTGAACCCGGATATCTCGCCTCGCACACGGACATAGCCGAACCGGTCCTCGACCACTCTTTTCAGTGCGCCGGAAATTTCCGAAACACTCAGCGGCGGGGCATTGTCGCCGCTGCCGCTCTCGGCTAACAGCTTCGCATCCAAAGAGAGGGAATCGTTCATGAATATCCTGTTGCTCGGGTCCGGTGGTCGCGAACATGCCTTGGCATGGAAGCTCGCGCAATCCCCGTTGGTCGAGAAATTTTATGCCGCACCCGGCAATCCCGGAATTGCGCAGGACGCCGAATGCGTATCGCTGGACGCCACGGATCATGCGGCCATCTCCGACTTTTGCCGGATGCGAAACATTGATCTCGTGGTCGTCGGACCAGAAGCGCCGCTGGTTGACGGACTGGCAGACAGTTTGCGGGCCGAGAATATCGCGGTTTTCGGACCGAACCGGTTGCCGGCGCAACTGGAAGGGTCGAAGGGCTTTACCAAGGATCTGTGCATCCGCGCCAATATTCCCACCGCACGATTTGTCCGGGCAACCAATGCAGCTGATGCCCTCGCGGCACTGGACGACTTTCCGATTCCGGTGGTGATCAAGGCCGATGGACTGGCTGCTGGCAAGGGCGTGATAATTGCCGAAACCCGTGCCGATGCCGAACAGGCGATCGCAATGATGTTCGACGGCGAATTTGGCGATGCCGGGGCCGAAGTAGTCATCGAGGAATTTCTGACCGGCGAAGAGGCCAGTTTCTTTGCAATTACCGATGGCGAAACCGTGATGCCATTCGGCACTGCACAGGATCACAAACGGGTCGGCGAAGGTGACGTGGGCCTGAATACCGGCGGCATGGGCGCCTACAGCCCGGCTCCGGTCCTGACCGATGCGCTGCAGCAGGAGGTTCTCGACACGATCATTCAGCCAACGGTTGATGCGCTGGCCAGCGAAGGCATGCCGTATAGCGGGGTACTCTTCGCGGGCCTGATGCTGACTGACAAGGGCCCACAGCTGATTGAATATAATGCCCGGTTCGGGGACCCCGAGTGCCAGGTGCTGATGATGCGGCTGCAATCCGATCTTGCCCGGTTGATGCTGGCGACGGCAAAGGGCGAACTGTCCGGCTTTGGGCAGCCGGAATTTTCCGCTGACACGGCTTTGACAGTGGTGATGGCCGCCAATGGATATCCCGGCTCACCAGACAAAGGGGGCCAGATCCGCAATCTCGCAAGGGCAGAACGGGGGCACCCGGGCTCGTCTGCCATCAAGATCTTCCATGCCGGTACCGCTGAAGAGGACGGCAAGTTGCTCGCCAATGGGGGACGCGTGCTCAACATTACGGCAACCGGCAGCAATACAACCGAAGCCCAGGCCGCAGCCTATTCCGCCGTCGACAAGATCGACTTTGATACGGGCTTTTGTCGTCGTGATATCGGCTGGCGACAGGTGGCGCGCGAAGCAGACAGCTGACACGCCTTTCCTTGGCCGGTGGAGAACGGCGTCTCAATGGAGGAATATCGGCAGACGTTGGTCTAACAGCATATCATTTCACTGGTTCATTCTCCAGTCAGCCTGGCTTTGCCACTTTCCGTCGTGGGTTGCGTAGCGAGGGAGAGTATATGATGTCCCGATATGCCTTGTTTTCAAAAAGCCTTTGCGGACTGGCCGTGATTGGACTGATGGCCGGACCGTCCACGGATCCGATCAATGCGAGGTCGGTCAAGCATCCCGAAAGCCAGCATACCCGATACCCGCATCCGGTGAATTGCAGCATATTCTCTCGTCAGGGGGAAGGGTTCAAACGCGGTCGATCGGGCGTAACAGGCAGCCGGGTCGGACGGCAGGTTTCCGCATTGCCTGCTCCACCCCCGCCACCCCCGGTGGCGATGTCCCGCGCAGCCAGCCCCGCGGCAGCCGAAAGACGCATCGCACCCTATCCCCTGCCCCGCCCCTATCCGGTCCCCCGCGATCGCGAACGCTATGACGGCAAGGACGTCGCCAGCATCAAGCGGGTGGCGGACGAACCCGTATCGACCTTCGCCGTTGACGTTGACACCGGCAGTTACTCCAACGTCCGCCGCTTCCTCAACGACGGGAAACTCCCGCCGGAAGCCGCGGTCCGGACCGAAGAGATGATCAATTATTTCCGTTATGACTATCCCCGGCCATCCGACCGCAGCACGCCGTTCAGCATCACCACCGATATCGCCCGGACGCCGTGGAATGACAGCAGCCGCCTATTGCGCATCGGACTGCGCGGCTATGACGTGAGCAGCGACGAACGGCCGCGCGCAAACCTGGTTTTCCTCGTCGACGTGTCCGGTTCGATGGGCAGCCGGGACAAATTGCCGCTGGTCAAGGCCACGTTGAAGTCCCTGACCGGCGAATTGCGAAGCGATGACCGGGTGTCAATCGTGGTCTATTCCGGCACCGTCGGATTGTTGCTGGCACCGACCTCCAACAAGGACCATGTGCGGGAAGCCGTTGATTGTCTGCATGCCGCAGGTTCCACTGCTGGCGGCGACGCTCTGAAGCTGGCCTATGCCACGGCGCGGGACAATTTCCTCAAAGGCGGGATCAACCGCATCATCATGGCCACGGATGGTGATTTTAATGTCGGCACATCCAGCACGGAGGAACTCAAAAAATATGTCGCCAGACAGCGCGACAGCGGCGTGACAATGACCATGCTCGGTTATGGAACGGGCAACATTCGCGACGAACTCATGGAAGGCATCGCCAATGTTGGTAATGGCAATTACGCCTATATTGACAGCGCGATGGAGGCCAAAAAGGTGCTTGGTCAGGAACTGAGCTCCACTTTGTTCACGATCGCAAAGGACGTGAAGATCCAGGTCGAGTTCAATCCCGCCCAGGTCAAGGAATACCGCCTCATCGGCTATGAAAATCGGCTGCTGGCAGAAGAGGATTTCGACAATGACCGGATTGATGCCGGCGACATTGGAGCGGGGCATCAGGTAACCGCGCTGTACGAAGTGATGCCGGCAAGCGCTTCAGGCTGGCTCCCGGAACGTCGATACCCCGGCAATCGCAATGCACAAGCAGCCACTGGTCTGCAGGAAGAGCTGGCGCAAATCAAGCTGCGCTACAAGCTTCCCAAGGGGAAAAAATCCCGTCTGATCACTCGCCAGATCGCGGCATCGCGACTGCAAGATGCATCCGAACCAAGCGGCGACATGGCCTTTGCGGTGGCCGTTGCCGCCTTCGGCCAAAAGCTGCGAGGAGACAAATATCTCGGCGACTATGACTTCGGAAAGATCGGATTGCTGAGCGGATCGGGCGGCGACTACTGGCGCCAGGAATTCCGTCAGCTGAATGAACTGGCTGCGGATCAAAGCCGGAGCTGACCGCCCATCGAATCCCCAAGTGTCACACCTGATTAACCATGTTTGTCAGGACTTTGTCCCAATTGGGGACAGAATTGCCTCGAACTGCCCGATAATTTGGGCTGAATCCAGTCGGGGGAACTGGACTCGGTCCGCATAATCCTCCATTTTACAGGATTGTACAAAAGACAATCTGGACAGACACGGGGTTTCGGGAATGGAAGTTGGTGGCAAGATATTCACCGGAGCGGCAGCAACAGTCATACTCGCCATAGCTGGGCATTTGGTGACCGGAGAAAGCTATATTTCCGGTCTCGAAGAAAAGGCAAAAACCGAACTGGCTGCGCAGGGTATGGACGGGGTCGAAATGCAATTGTCCCGCAACCCCCTCTCCCGTCACGCCATCCTCGATGGCGAAGTCAGCGACGATATCAAGGAAACCGCGCTAGCAGCGGTGGCATCGGTTGCCGGCATATCGGGTGCAAACTGGGCTGGAGACCAAAACAGCCCTGAGTCCACAACCGACGGCAGTTCGCAGGAAGCTTCCACAGTGAACAGCAATTGTCAGGAGAAAGTCGATACCGCGATTGCCGGGAGAAAACTCAGTTTTCGGTCAGGCAGCGCGTACATCTCGAGAGAATCAAATGAAATCATCGATTCTGTCGCGAGCGCCCTTCAGACTTGCAGTGATTATGCCATCGCGATTGGCGGGCACACCGACAACAATGGCAATGCCGAAGTCAACAAGACCATGTCACAGGAACGGGCGGACCGGGTCAGAGCCGGGTTGATCGATCGGGGCATTGCCGAAAATCTGGTCACAGCAACCGGTTACGGTTCGGAACAGCCGCTCGCGACAGACAGCGGCCCTGAAGCAGATGCCACCAACCGGCGGATTGAGTTCAAGATTTTGGCCAGCGGCAATGATGCCGACGCGCAACAGGGAAAATAAACCATGCCTCTGCTCATTGAAAACATGTTGCTCCTCTTGCTGACTTTTGCAATTGGCCTCGGCATCGGCTGGCTCATCTGGGGCCGGGACCGGGGAGATATCTGAAAGGCCCGTCGAACGGGAGAACGTCCGGCACCAGAAATGATCGGGCGACAATGATTTGGATTATAGGGATTTAGAGAAATGATATCGCTGGTTTCTGCCAATTGGCTGCTCTTTCTGATTGCATTGGTGCTGGGTGTCGCAACAGCTTTCTGGGCCTGGGCGGCTTCCGGCCGCGAGGCTGGTCCGGAACAATTTGATGCCGATGATGGCCTGCTGGAAAAAGCCGGTGATGCCGTGCCACCAGCACCGGAACCGGAATCCGTAACCGAGGTTGCCGAAGAGCCAAAAGCAGCCCCCGTGGCCGCGCCAGAACCGGCACCGGCACCAGCGCCCTCCCCCAAACCCGCGCCAGCAGCCAGGACGAAACCGGTAGCGGCGGCAGCAACGCCCACGCCCAAACCGCGGGTGCGGAAACCGGCAAAACCGACTCCTCCACCGCCACCTCCCGGCGGCAAGCCGAACATTCCACAGGCCTCCGGTGATCCGGACAATTTGCGGCTGATCAAGGGTGTGGGTCCGAAGCTCAATACACTGCTCAACAATCTTGGCATCACCCGTTTTGATCAGATTGCCGCCTGGAAAGAGGCGGAAATCGCAGAAGTGGATCAGTATCTGGAAAGCTTTAGCGGCCGGATCACGCGCGATGCCTGGATTGACCAGGCGAAATATCTTGCGAAGGACGATATTGCCGGCTTTGAGAAGAAATACGGCAAGCTCTAGACAGCGGCAAACAAGCTTGCCGGTTAACTTCAGGCTTCCGGATTCTCCCGGACGATCAGCTTGTCGATCTTGCGGCCGTCCATGTCGATAATCTCGAACGTCCAGCCCTGATCCTCAAAGCTTTCCCCTTCTTCGGGCAAGTGACGAAGCTGGGCCAGGGCATGCCCTGCGGTGGTGGCATAGTCCCGGTCATCTGGGAGCTTGATACCCAGACGTTCGGCCAGAGCGTCAATCGACATCGCACCTGCCACCAGAAAGCTGCCGTCGGTCCGTTCGATCAGACTGCGCTGGGTTTTTTCGTCCTGGTCGGAGACAAATTCTCCGGCAATTGAGCTCAACAGATCGTTGGGCGTGACGATACCTTCGAAATGTCCATATTCATCATGCACCAGTATCATCGGCACATCCGCTTCCCGCAATATGTCCAAAGCGTCCAGTGCGTCCAGCTGGTCGGGAACCTTTTCCAGTGAACGCATCATGTTCGTCAGGTCCAGTTCCTCGCCGCTGAGTTGCGCGGCGACAATGTCCCGCGCAACAACCACACCGCGGATCTCGTCCACCGAACCTTCCGCAACAGGAAACCGGCTGTGCTGCGATGCGATCAGCATGTCGTGGATGTCTGCGGTTGTGGCCGACATGTCCAGCCAGTCCACTTCGGTGCGAGGGGTCATGACTTCCCGGATCGGGCGATCAGCCATTCGGACCACCCCGGAAATCACCGCCCGTTCATGTTCTTCAATCACGCCCGACTGGGTGGCTTCGGCAAACACCATCTGCAGCTCATCGGCAGTCACATGACTGCTTTTGTTGCGTTTCATTCCCAGCAGGCGGAAAATCAGCGCACTGGTGCCGTCCAGCAACCAGACCAGCGGCGCCGCAACCCGAGCGAGCAGGTCCATCGGCGGCGCCATGATGACCGCGATTTTTTCGGATGAGCGCAACGCGAATTGTTTGGGAACCAGTTCACCGATGACCAGCGACGCGTAAGTCGTCAAACCGATGACCAGCGCAAAACCGAAACTGACCGACAGATCCGGTGCCATGCCCAGTCGTTCGAGCCGTTCTGCCACCGGACCGCCAAGACTGGCGCCGGAAAATGCCCCGGCAACAATGCCGATCAGGGTGATACCGATCTGGACGGTCGACAGGAACTTTCCCGGATCACTGGCGAGGCGCAGCGCCACCCGGGCACCGCGGCTGCCCTTGTCTGCCAGGCTGTTCAGCGACGATTTCCGTGCGGAAACAATGGCCAGTTCGGACATGGCGAATACGCCGTTGATGAGCACCAGAACGACGATGATTGCAACATCAAACCAGGGAAAAGGTGTCATATTGTCCAATAGAAAAGCGAAAGGAGCGCGAAAAACCCTATAGCCACATGTTTTACAAAATATCAAACCCGCTGTCAGTTTCGGTTCATCATCGCCCGTTCATTTTGCACCGGATATAAGGGAGCCAACTCGCTGAAAACGCCTGGTCCCCCTGAAACAAGCAACCGGGAAACAACGCAAAATGAAACATAATCATCTTTTCACCATCTCGCTTTCCGCAGCTGCCCTGGCCCTCACCAGCGGCTGTGTGACCAACCCGGAAACCGGAGAACGGACCATTTCGAAGGCCGCCATTGGCGGCATTGGCGGGGCGCTGGGCGGCTATCTGCTCGGTGACCTGATCGGCGGCCGCAATGACCGGACCGAAAAGATCCTCGGGGCCGGACTTGGCGGTCTGGCCGGGGCTGGCGTCGGCTATTATATGGACGAACAGGAAAAGAAGCTGCGACAGCAAACAGCAGGCACCGGTGTGGACGTGACTCGCGATGGCGACAATCTGATCCTCAACATGCCGTCTAACGTCACCTTCCCGGTCGACAGCTCGGCAATTCAGCCGGAGTTTCGCGATACGCTTATGAGTGTCGCCAATACCCTTTCCGAATATGAGAAAAGCTATATCGATGTTTATGGCCACACGGACAGCACCGGAACGGATCAGTATAACCAGTCCTTGTCCGAGCGCCGCGCCGACTCGGTGGCGAATTTCCTTGCCAATAGCGGTGTACAGCGCGCCCGTGTCGAGACCCGTGGTTATGGCGAGAGCCAGCCGATTGCCAGCAACAGCACGGAGGAAGGCCGGGCAGCCAACCGGCGGGTTGAACTGAGAATCGTGCCGATCAGGGAGCAAGACCTCACCGGCTAGATTCCGGCGGCCAAGTTCGCTCTTGCATTATCGAACAGCTATCGGGCATCCCGTTCCGGATAACAGAACAGGATGCCCGATTTCATGACTACACCAAATTTCTCGATCGACCTGACCGGCAGCACCGCCATCGTCACCGGTGCGTCGGCCGGTCTGGGCAAGCGTTTTGCCGAAGTCCTGGCTGCCAGCGGGGCCAAGGTGGCGTGCACCGCGCGGCGCAAGGACAAGCTGGATGATCTGGTCGAACAGATCCGGGCCAATGGCGGAGAAGCACAGGCCTTTGCGCTGGACGTGCGTGATGCAGAACAGCTCAAGGCCATCGTGCCAGAGGTGACCACAGCACTGGGACAGCCCGACATTCTCGTCAACAATGCCGGAATCGTTGATGCCGAACATGCGACCCGAATGTCGCTGGAGCTGATCGACAATGTACTCGACACCAACCTGCGCAGCGTCTTCATCCTGTCCAATGAATTTGCCCGGCCATTGATCGAACAGAAACAGCCGGGCCGGATCGTCAACATCGCCTCGATCGCGGCGTCTCATTATGGCGGCAATGGCGCAGCGCTTTATTCCATCACCAAGGCCGGAGTCGCCCGGGTTACCGAAACGCTCTCGGTGGAATGGTCAAAATTCCATATCAACGTCAATGGCATCGCACCGGGCCTGTTTGCCACCGACATGGCGGATGGAATGATCGAACGATCGGGAGATTTCTCGGTACATTTTCCGCGCAAAAGAATTGCCCGGCCGGACCAGCTCGACAGCACGCTGCTGTTTCTGGTGTCGCCTTCGTCAGATGCCGTGACGGGGACTGTAGTGAAGGTCGACGACGGACAGGGGCCGCGTTGAGGCTTTGGGGCCGGAAGAGTGACAATGTCCACATTGGGTGCAAAAGTGGGCGTCTTGGCCCGCCGTCATTGCGGACTCGCAACGCTTTGACCGATATTGAATCCCGACTTCTGGCTTCCCATGTCTGATTTGAACATCGATGGGAGCGTGTCATGCCTAAATCTGCAGAGTTCTGGAATAAAATCGCTGAAGGATACGCCAATTCCAAGATCCGGGACGAACGTGCCTACGAGAAGAAGCTGGAGATCACGCAAAAGCTTTTCCCGCCCCATGCTGAAGTCCTCGAAATCGCCTGCGGCACGGGTACAACGGCTTTGCGCCACGCTCCCCATGTCGCCAAATATCTGGCCACGGACATTTCATCCAAGATGCTGGAAATTGCTCGCAAGAAGGCGGAAGATCAGGATGTCAACAATGTGACCTTTGCGGAGGAGGACATCGGTACGGCAAACTGGCCACCCGCTCAATACGATACCGTACTCGCCATGAGCATCCTGCATCTGCTGCCGGATCGGCCCGCCGGGCTGGTCAAGATCCACGATACGCTGAAGCCGGGCGGCAGGTTCATTTCTTCAACGGTCTGCCTCGGCAATATGGCATTTTTCTTTCCGCTCCTGATCCGTGCGATGAAGTTGATCGGCAAAGCTCCGAAAGTCGTTGACAGTTTGACACATGAAGAGCTTGCTGCAGCCATCACAGAGGCCGGATTTGTCATTGAGGATCATCATCGCATGAGCAAAGACAAAGTTGCTTTTATCGTCGCGCGGAAACCGGAATAATCAGAGCTTTAGATACTGCTTTCAGAGATGCGCAGACCCGAAGCACAAACCGACGGTTATCCAATCAGAAACCTAAACCAGATCACCCATCAGCAATTTCGGCAGGTCCCCGCTTTCCCCTCTGGCCTCGGCCATAAGTTGGGATTTCAGCGGCGGGATTCTCTGGATCATGCCGATTCCGAACCGACGGATCGCGGAAGATGTATCCCCGGGCAGACCGAACAGCCGGGTCAGAATATCCGTGGCGGCTGACACCATCATGTTGTCGAGCCCGCGCCAGCGGTCATAGCGGGCCAGTATCTGCGCATCGCCGAGATCTAGCCCCGTTCGTGCGCCATCGACAATGGATTCTGTGAGGGCCGCGACGTCACGCAGTCCCAGATTCAGCCCCTGCCCGGCGATCGGGTGAATGCCGTGACCGGCATCTCCGACCAGCGCCATCCGGTGCGCGGTCAGCTCGGCGCTGTGATGAAAACCGAGCGGATAGGTGGCGCGTTCGGACAAAAGAGTCATCTCGCCCAAAAACCCGCCGGACTTTTTCATCAGTTCCGCCTGAAAGGCCCGCGCATTGATCCCGGCCAGTGCCGGACCGTCCTGCCGGGCGACTGTCCAGACAATGGCCGACCGGTGTTGTCCCGTGTCACTGTCCCGCATCGGCAGGATCGCGAACGGTCCACCCGGGTAGAAGATTTCGTAAGCCGTGTTGCCGTGCGGATGCTCGTGCGCGGCAGTACAGATGATGGCGCTGTGATCATATTGCCATTTGGCCATGACAATGCCGGCCTCCTCACGCATCGCACTCCCGCGTCCATCGGCGGCAATCAGCAGCGGAGCCGTGACTTTTCGGCCGTCATCAAGCGTCACGCTGACGTGATGTTCCGCGCGATCAACGGTCCTGACTGCAGCCTCCATAAGCAATTCGACCTGATCGCTGGCTTCGGCAGCCGCAAACAGGATCTGGCGCAACAATCCGTTTTCCACCATCACACCAAGCGGATCGTCATCTTCGTCCGGCCGAAAATCGAGTTTGCCGGGTTTCAGGCCATCATTGATCACAATCTGGCGGATCGGGCAGCCGCTGGGCTCCAGTTTGTCCGCCAGCCCGATCGCGTCGAACATCTTCCAGCTGGAGCTGTTGATGGCCGATACGCGCGCATCCTTTCGGGGATCCAGGAGATCGCTGGCCCGCGCCCTGTCGATAACGGTAATGTGCAAACCGTGCGCCGCCAGGGTCAGCGCCTGGGTGAGTCCGATCAGGCCAGCTCCAAGAATGACAATATCGCTATTCTGGCCTTTGGCGTTCATGAGAGACTCTCGCGTTTCGGGGTGGGTGGCGCCCAGAATAGGCGCCGCCTGCGGCAATTGCCAGACACAAATCAGGCCAGTCAGCGGAAGCGATTATCTGGGGGTGGTTTGCATCAAAACTTGACGGGGACTCCCCGATTCGCGCAAAGGTGGCATGGTTAACAACGGCGCGGTGTTTCGCGTCCGCTGGAGGAGGTCCCGAAAAGAGTTATGGCGGGAAAGGCAAAAGAAGCAAACTGGCGCGATATCATGCGCTCCAGCCTGTTGCGCAGCAGCGCCCTGATCGGCGCAGTTTTGCTGGGTCTTGGCGCGATCATGCTGTTCCTGGCACTGGTCAGCTATTCGCCCAGTGATCCTTCGTTCAACACCGCTGCAGGCAATGTCGAACATAACTGGATGGGTCTGATCGGGTCCTATGTTTCGGACCTGCTGCTTTCGCTATTTGGTATTCCGGTTGTCATTTTGCTGCCGCTGATTGCCGTTTTCGCTCACCGGCTGTGGCGGGATATTGAACAGGCCGAGTGGAAGAAACAGCTGGGCTGGTGCCTGCTGGGCATTCTGCTGATCGCCTTCGGACTCTCGCTCTGGTTCCCGGACAGCCAGGCGGACCTCCCGGCCGGCCCGGGTGGTCTTGCCGGCATGCTGGTCGCCAAGGCGACCGGGGCCGGTCTTGACGCGATTTCGACCAGCTGGAGCGGCCTGGTGTCCGGTATCCTGACGGCGCTAACCGTAACCGGCGGCCTGGTGCTCAGCTATTTCAGCCTGCGTCTCGACCGGCCGCTTTTTTCGATACCGGAATTCCGTTTGCCAAAATTGCGGCGAGAAACCGACACTGGCCTGGTCATCGAACCCGAAGCCGGTACCGCCAAGAAACCCCGCAAGGCGCCCGAACCCCGCAAGTCCGTCAAGCCCGACAACCGGCCACCGCCGGAAATCAGCGATCGGGCATTGCCGCCGAAAAAGGCCAGTCTTGGCAAGGGCAAACAGGGCGATTTCTTTGGCCCCTATTCTCTGCCCTCGATCGACTTGCTGAGCCCCGCGGAAGAGCAACCGAACAATGTCATCGACAAGGCCGGGCTGGAACGCAATGCTCGTCTGCTGGAGTCCGTGCTGGACGATTTCCACGTCAAGGGCACGATCAATGCCGTTCGCCCGGGCCCGGTCGTCACCATGTATGAACTGGAGCCCGCTCCCGGCATCAAGGCGAGCCGGGTAATCCAGCTGGCAGAAGATATTGCCCGCAACATGTCGGCGCTGTCCGCTCGCGTGGCGGCGATCCCGGGTCGCACGGTCATGGGCATCGAGCTGCCCAATCAAAACCGCGAAATGGTGTCCCTCCACGAAATGATCGGCAGCGACAGTTTCGCCGACCAGTCGGGGCAACTGCCGATCATCCTCGGCAAGAATATCTCGGGCGATCCGGTCATTGCCGACCTCGCACCAATGCCGCATCTGCTGATTGCGGGAACCACCGGATCGGGTAAATCCGTCGGGCTTAACTGCATGATTGTTTCGCTGCTCTATCGTCTGACACCAGACCAGTGCAAAATGATCATGATCGATCCAAAGATGCTGGAGCTCAGCACCTATGACGATATCCCCCACCTGCTCGCGCCCGTGGTCACCGAACCGACCAAGGCGATCCGCGCCCTGAAATGGGCAGTCGAGCAGATGGAGGAGCGCTACCGGATGATGTCCTCCATCTCAGTCCGCAATCTCGCGAATTTCAACGAGAAGGTCAAAGCCGCCAAGGCCAAGGGCGAACCGCTGGGACGCAAGGTGCAGACCGGATATGATCCCGAAACATCCCGGCCTATCTATGAAGAGGAAACGCTGGAATATGAGGTGATGCCGCAGATCGTTATCATCGTCGACGAGCTTGCCGACCTGATGATGACCGCCGGCAAGGAAGTCGAATTTCTCATCCAGCGTCTTGCTCAGAAAGCCCGAGCGGCCGGGATTCACCTGATCATGGCGACCCAGCGGCCGTCGGTTGACGTGATTACCGGTGTGATCAAGGCCAATCTTCCGACCCGGATTTCCTTCCACGTCACCTCGAAAATCGATTCCCGGACGATCCTCGGCGAACAGGGTGCCGAACAACTGCTGGGCAAAGGCGACATGCTGTACATGCCAGGCGGCAAACAGCTGACCCGGGTCCATGGTCCGTTTGTGTCCGATGACGAGGTCCGGCAGATCGCCGATCACTGGCGCGCACAGGGATCACCCGAATATATTCAGGCCGTCACCGAAGAACCCGAGGATGGCAGTTTCGCTCTCGACGGTGCCGACCTGTCAGACAACAAGGAAGACCGGCAATATGCCCAGGCTTGCCAGATTGTCTTTGAGGGACAGAAAGTCTCGACCAGCTGGCTGCAGCGCCAGATGCGGATCGGTTACAACACGGCCGCACGGATTATCGACCGGATGGAGGAGGATGAGTTCATCAGCCCGCCCAACCATATCGGTCGGCGCGAGGTCTTGCGTGACCAGAATGGCGAACCCATCTGACAGCCAGTCTGACAAGGCAATTCAGCAATGGTTCAATTGTCACAGCCTATGCGTAGACTTAATTTTTCAGGAGTTTTCAAGATGTTGAAATACGCTTTGGCCTTGGCAGCTGCACCGGTCGCCCTGCTGGCAAGCATTCCTGCCACCGCGCAGCAAAGCTCCACCGCGAGCCTCGATCAGATTTCCGCGCATTTGCGGGCCATGACCACGATGACCGCCGATTTTACTCAGACAGACCGCTCAGGGCAGACTCTGTCCGGCAAGCTGACTTTGAAACAGCCGGGCCGCATTCGGTTCCAATATGGCAAGGAAGCCAATTTGCTGATCGTTGGCAACGGCAAATCGCTGACGATGATCGACTATGACGTGAACCAGGTGCAGCGCTGGCCGATCCGGAACAGCCCGCTGGGTGCCCTGCTCAATCCGGAGCGGGATCTATCCAAATATGGCAAGATGATCCCAACCAGGAATCCGGATGTGCTCAGTGTCGAAGTTCGTGATCCGAAACGCCCGGAATATGGTGTGATCACAATGGTTTTCATCAAAACACCAGGGGCGCCGGCCGGACTCAGACTGGATGGCTGGGTATCGGTCGATTCGAAAAACAATCGCACCACCATTCGATTATCCGACCAGAAATTCGGCGTTCCCGTAGCCAATCGTACGTTCAACTGGACCGACCCCAGAAAGAATCGTCGCGGCAGGCGATGAACGGAGGCCCCACCCCGATAAGGTGAAGGCCTGTTATCTTTCGTTCATCTAAGCGACAGAAATGGCGGCGTATAAGGATTACAGGATGAGACGAGGCGGTCAGGTTTTCCCCCTGTTACCTGACTTTACAAACTTCGGAGCATCCCAAGCGTGACGAACGCGAGTTAGCCCCCACCTCCTAAATGCCCCCGGAGGTGGGGGTTTTTCGTTCAAAACCAGCCTCTTCCACTCCAGTTCAGCCGATCCGGACAGTTTGTTCGGCTTTTGGCTTGGGTTTCGGGATGAGCCTGTCTAGATAGCATCTTCATGAGTGAAACCCTGAAGATCGTTAGCTGGAACATTAACAGCGTTCGCGCCCGAATCGAACTGGTCGAGCGCTTTTTGACCGAAGAATCCCCCGATATTCTCTGTTTGCAGGAAACCAAGGTCCGCGATGACCAGTTTCCGGAGGGCATGTTCCGGCGGCTGGGCTATAACCATCTCATTCTGTGTGGCCAACCGATGCATCATGGCGTCGCCATGCTGAGCCGCGTTCCGCTGCACGAACATAATCGCTTTGACTGGCAGGATAACGGCGAAGCCCGACACATCGGTGCGGTGCTGGAAAATGGTGTCCGCATCGAAAATGTCTACATACCGGCTGGCGGCGACTTACCGGACCGGGAAGCCAATCCCAAATTCGGGCAGAAACTCGATTTTTACGAGCGCATGACCAACTGGTCGGCCAGTTTGAAGACCCCGACCATCCTGCTTGGGGACTTCAATGTTGCACCGCTCGAATCAGATGTCTGGAGCCACAAGCAGTTGATCAATGTTGTCAGCCACACACAGATTGAGGTGGACACCATGAAGAAGCTGCAGGATGCGCATGGCTGGGTCGATATCGGACGCAAGTTCATTCCGGATCCGGAGCGCCTCTACACCTGGTGGAGCTACCGTGCCCGCGACTGGCGCCAGTCCGACAAGGGCCGGCGACTGGATCATGTCTGGGTCAGCCCGGAACTGGAAGACAAGGCGGTCAGCCATGTGGTGCATGAGGACAGCCGCGGCTGGACCAAGCCATCTGATCATGCCCCTCTCATCACCGAGTTCAAATTCTGAATGGCGCCGTCGACCGGATCTGACCGACAAGCGGCCAGACGCGCCGCCCGGGCGATTGACGCCCTGCGCCGCGGATGGTCGATAACCGTACACGCTGATGGAGAAGCGCTCCATCTATTGCCGGTAGAGACGGTTGATCTGGAGCAGCAGCTTGCCGGTTCGAAATCCGTGACATTGCTGATATCCTCCAGCCGGGCCGACACGCTGAAACTGCTCAACCAGCGCGCGGCGGCCGATCCCGAACTGCCGGTTCAGATCGCGCTGGATCCCGAAACATCGGCTGCTGAAATCCAGGCCATTGTCGATCCGGTCCTCGACATGCAATTCCCCCTGAAAGGTCCGTTCCGCAGCGAGCAACTACATTCCGTTCCGGCGGCAAAGGCAGCGATGGAGCTGACCCGGCTTGGCGCCATTTTGCCAGCATTTGTGATTGTTGATGAGCCGGCCGAAGACACCGTATCGGCAAGCGATGTCTCCGCCTACGCAGATTCCGGTTCACTCACGATCAGCACGCATGCCCGGCTTCCGGTTGCCGCGAATGCCCAGGCGCATATTTACGGGTTCCGCAGCGATGCCGATGCCACCGATCATATCGCGCTTGTGGTTGGCGAACGGAACAGTTCGACGCCGATCGTCCGCCTGCACAGTGAATGCCTGACCGGGGACGTGCTGGGCAGCCTGAAATGCGATTGCGGCCCGCAACTGCATGCCGCGCTGGGCCAGATGAGCGAAGCGCAATGGGGTGTATTGCTTTATCTCCGTCAGGAAGGACGCGGCATTGGTCTGATCAACAAGCTTCGGGCCTATGCGCTGCAAGATCAGGGCTTTGATACGGTTGACGCCAACCAGCGGCTCGGGTTTGCTGTCGATGCGCGGGATTTTTCAACCGCCGCCCGAATGCTCGACCTGCTCGGCATTTCCACAGTAAAACTGCTGACCAACAATCCCGAAAAAGTGGAAGGCCTGGAGGCCAGCGGCATCGGGGTGGAGGAACGATTGCCGGTGAAGATTGCCGCCAATCCGCACAATGAATTCTACCTCGACACCAAACGCGATCGCACGGGGCACAAGCTTTGACCGATATCCAGGTGGACGCGGCGGCGCGGACCCTGACTTTCGGCGAAATCACCATTCCTTGTGCCATCGGCCGGTCCGGTGCCTGTCCGGCCATAGATAAACGCGAGGGTGACGGCTGCACGCCGCTGGGAAACTGGCCGTTGCGGACCGCGCTTTTTCGGCCCGGCCGGGCGGCCCCGCCCCCAGGCATGGCCCTGCCCTGGCGGTGGACAGCGCTGCGCGATGGATGGTCCGATGATCCTGCTGATCCAGCCTATAACCGGCCGGTGCGCCTGCCACACGGTTTCAGTGCCGAGAAGCTGCAGCGAGACGACCCGCTCTACGATATCATCCTGGTTCTCGGCCACAATGATGCTCCGCCCGTTCCGGACAAAGGCAGCGCGATCTTTTTCCACATATGGAATGACGGTCAGCCGACCGAAGGCTGTGTGGCGATTGCCCGCGATGCGATGGACCGAATTCTGCCGTCACTTCGACCGGGCGACAGGCTCGATATCTCATGAAAAAGCCGCCGCGACCATCAGAGGGCGCGGCGGCGAATGGGCATCTCCGTCAAAGGGAGAGGGAGGAACGGGATGCCCGGGGGGATTTTTCTGACGATGTTGTAGTCAGTCCGTTCAGGGCATGATCACCGTGTCGATGACATGGATCACGCCGTTTGACGTTTTGATGTCAGCACTGATCACATTGGCGTTGTCGACCTTCACGCCATTGGTTCCGTCGATGGCAACCGTGGTACCCTGGACAGTCGGGGCTTCGAGGGTCTTGCCCGCAAGGCTCTTTGAATAGACCTTCCCGGAAACGACATGATAGGTGAGGATGGAAACCAGCTGGTCCTTGTTTTCCGGCTTCAACAGTGTTTCGACGGTGCCAGCGGGAAGTTTGGCAAATGCTTCGTCGGTCGGAGCAAAAACCGTGAAAGGCCCCTCACTGCGCAGGGTTTGTTCGAGTCCGGCAGCCTGAACAGCAGCCACCAGCGTGTTGAAGGAGCCAGCTCCGACGGCCGTATCTACGATATCAGCAGATGCCTTCTTTGCGTGGTCGCCGGCAATGGCGGTATCGGTGGGTACGAGGGTCGCGCTCAACAGGGCGGTGGAGAGAATGGCGGCGGACGCCATGCTGGTCATTTTTTGTGCAATATTCACGAGAGATTTCCTTTCGGTCTTGGTGGGGGACTTGCTCCCTGACTACGAACCGGCCGGCAAAGTGGATTGCATAAAATTGGAAAAAAACTGTGCGCCACAATCAGATTCAAGGAATTCCGCGGAAGAACAGAAAAAATATCTTCCCGATATCATCCAAAATCATCGCTTGACCGTAGATGGTTTATTGGAGACAAAAATGCGTGAGCAACGACAATATCCGCAGGCAGCATCGGCATCCGGTTTCAAAGGGTCCGCGACTGTGAATGCTTTGCCCGGACGTGGCGACCGGGATGCGTATCTTATGCAGCGTATAGTAAAGGCGTCCGATCGCTCTGCCCTCGAAGATATTGCCAGTCACTATGCCCCACGATTAAAGGCGTGGCTGATGTATCGCGGCGAACAGTCCTCGACTGCAGAGGACATTGCGCAGGACGTTATCATCCAGGTGTGGGTCAAGGCTGGCAAATTCGATCCTGCGAAAGGGACGTTCTCTGTCTGGGTCTTTCGCATGACCCGCAATTGCTGGATTGATCACAAGCGCAAACATGACCGGCTCCAGCCAACATCCCCCGATATCATGTCGATCATGGCCGACGCGCCAGTGGACGCTGCCGATGTTGCCGTCGATCAGAACGAGGCCGCCGAAGCGGTGCAGTCCGAACTGGCCAGATTGCCCCTCGATCAGAAACAGATGCTGCACCTCGCCTTCTTTGAAGGCCTGTCCCACAGTCAAATAGCGGAGCGCACCGGACTGGCGCTTGGTACGGTCAAGAGCCGGATCCGCGCCCCGCTCAAAAAAATGCAGAACCGCCTAGAGAATTTTCGTGGAGTTAACCGATGAACATGTCATCTCAGACCGAATTTCATTCCGTCGATGAGGAATGGCTCGCCTCTTACAGCGCCGGCGGATTGTCACGCGCCAAGCGCCTGCTGATTTCCTGTCAGGCAGCGCTTCGCCCGGAACTGTCGTCCCGGTTGTCGGCAATGGACGCCGTAGGTGGCGCCTTGCTGCAGTCGGCCCAGGGTGAAGCAGTTTCAGACGGGTTCCTGTCCCGCGTAATGGACAAGCTGGACGCTTCTCCGGCGCCTGTGGCGCAGGACGCAAAGGATGACGCCCAGACCGAGCCATCAGCCAGACCGGCATGGATGCCATCGCCTCTGGAGGATTTTCTCAGCAGGGCCGGGATCGATCTCAAATGGAAGAAACTCGGCTTTGGTGTCGAACGCGCTTCGCTGTCGACCGAGAATGACGAGGAGCTCTACCTCCTGAAAGCGCGCCCCGGACTAAAAGTGCCTCAACACAGCCACAAGGGCGAAGAATGGGCGCTCATCCTGCAGGGCGGATATCATGTCGGCGAAACCGGATATGGACTTGGCGACCTGCACCGCGAAGATGAGGATTGCACCCATATGCCCATCGTCGACGATCATGGCGAAGCGTGCATCACGCTCGTCGCGCTGGAAGGAAAGCTGAAATTCTCCAACCCGGTAATGAGAATGCTGCGGCCGATTATCGGGATCTAGGGATCAACCCCCGGTTTCGCCCGATTGATCAGTGGCGCCGGTTTCCCGGTGAGGATATCAGCAAACCCGCCAGCCTGAAAAAACATGCGGATGGTATTGTGGATTTGATTTTCAGGAAAGTCTGACGAGAGCTTTTCGGGATGTAGGACAAGAGCATTCCCCCCTGCAATTCCCGCGGGACCTAGTTACCACCCGCACCAAATGACTTTATTTCATCATAAAGTCCTGCCAGCCGCTCGACGCCGAGATCTGTTAACACCTGTGACAATCTCTGGAATTCCGGGTTTTTCACCGATGCCATGAACGAATCTTCGGTTTCATAGCGGCCTTTGTTTATTAGAGTGTTCGGCTGACGGCGGTTACGATAAAGAGTTGAGCCCAAGAAACCTGGCTGCTGTTCCATCCAATCACCGACGGCTGCCCATGCCTTGAGCGCTTCGGTGTCATCGCCTTCCGGAAGCGTGATGATATTGAAAAATGTATGAGTCATGGTTTCTCCTTTTGACTACAGGCTATGATTGGGAGTGAACAATGCGCCGGGTCACGAACCAGGCGACGGGAAAGCCAAGTATGAAGCCCGCCGTCACGCAGCCAAAGAGTATCGGCAGGCTCGCCGATCCCATGGTGATAACGACCACGACTGCCCCAAAACCGGTCAGGCAGGATGCCAGAAACTGGATCATGTTGAACAGGAACAGGTTTTGCTTGATCAGTTCCATTGGGGCCTCCCTTGTTGTGCTGTTCCCGCTGTCGATCAGCGAAATTCAAAAGCTTCGGTATGGATTGCATCGCGAGAGACGCCTGCTTTGCGCATGTCCCTCGTCAGACCATTGATCATCGGTTTGGGACCGCAGAGGAAATAGCCATATTCGCTGAGCGGTTCAGACAGGTTCTCTTTCATCTTGTCGACCCGCGCAAACTCTCCTTCATTGGATTGCAGCAGCACCAGCCGGAAATTGGTCATTTCCGCTGCCTTGGCCAGCAATTCATCCAGGAACAGCGCTTCATCCTTTTCGCGAACGGCATAGACAAGCGTGACTTCCCGCACGTCGTCCGGTTGCATCGCGCGAACCATCGACAGAAATGGTGTGACTCCGATACCGCCAGCAAACCAGACCTGCTTGCTCCGTGCTTTGCTGGTGTCAAAACAGCCATAGGGGCCGCGCACCAGCACTTCTGCGCCGGTTTCAATCTCTTCGCGTACCTTGCGGGTCCAGTCGCCGAGCACTTTCAACGTGAAACGTAATTTCTCATCAGCAGGCGCGCTGGAGATGGTGAACGGATGGGGCTCTCTCCAGCCTTTGCCCTGCACCTCTACAAAGGCAAATTGACCGGGGCGAAACTCTAGCGGCTGTTCGAGCGGATTCAAAACCAGTTCGGTCGCACGTTCCAGCGCGTTGACCTTTTCGATCACATAGCGCTTTGCGGTTTTTCGGTTCATCCCGAAAAGGCTATAGAGCAGTGAGAGTGTACCGATCACGGCAGCAATGATGAGCATTATGCCGGATGGACTGAACCGTTCAAAAAAGACAGCTGGCGCCGTGATAAAATGTCCTGTGCCCAACAAATAGACCAACCCCATCAGCTTGTGGGGGTTGCGCCAGCGGTGATAGGGGATCTTGCGGTTAAGCGTGATCGCGAGCGCCAAGATCAGCAATATCATCGACAGCATGCCAAGCGGAGCTGATGGCACAAGTGCATTGGCGATGGGATCGATGCCTTCGGGCAGTTCTTTCGGGATCAAGAAAAAATGCGCAAGGATAAGCAGCATCGCAAAAATCCCGCAGAATTTGTGCACCTGATACATCCGGTCGAGGCCTCCAAAGAAAGGTTCCAGAAACCGCAGCCGCGTTGAAAGGAAGATCGAACAGCTCATCAATAAGAATGCCCAGCCGCCAAGCATGCTGGTTCCAACTACCTGTCGCTCGATTTCGGCGGGTGAAAAACCGAGATGCAGGATGGAAAAAACCAGCAACAAAACGATGATGGCGAGCGATGCCCTTCGCTTCAACATGGCGCGTTTTCCTTCGTGAGAGAATATAGATTCAGCTTGTTTTGAGCGCGGAGCGGATCGCCGCAAAGACCGAGAATCCATTCAGGAACTCCGGCTCCTCCAAAATGCCGTTCTGGTTGATATCAATTCGGTCAAAGTCGCTGCGGATCGCATAGCGATGTTCGGCTTCGGAAATCTTGCCGTCCGTATCCCGGTCCCATAGCGCGAACACGGTCTTCAAAGCGGTGTCATATTCGCTGCGCCGGTTTGCCGCATCCGCAGCCTGGGAGAAACCATAGTCCCAGCCCGTAAATTCGGCGAGACTGATATCTTTGCTGTCGTCAGCATCCATGGATGCGAAAATGTTTGTGCGGTATGTCTCGATATCTCCGGTGTTGAGATATCCCTTCTTGCCATTATCGACCTGGTCAAAGCCCAGGCGCGCGAGTCTTTGCCCTTCCGTCTTGGCTTCGCCACGCTGCGATTTCTCGAATTTCTGCTTTGCTGGTGCTTCGGTTTCCGACCGCGTGTCACGCTGATCCGGAGCCGTACAGGCTGGTACCGCAACGAACAGGGGAAGCAAAAAAAGTGCCTTTGACATCTTGAGTATCCTCTTAGCTGAATGGGATCAGTGTGGATTTGCCTTTAACTTGCATATGCTATACTTGCAAGTGCATTTGTTGCGTATACAAGTTTAATTGCGTTTGCAACTGATTTCAGCGCAACAGTTGCAGCAGGCATGATTTAGGATTATCCGATGATCGAAAGCAGATATTTGATGGCCAAAATCTCGGCAGGGCAGAAACAGAGGCAATCCAGCTTTGGATTCTTGATGCAGGTGATCGCCCGCCGCATTGACGCGACCATGAAAGAAGAACTGGCTAAAATTGACGTCGATGTGAAGCTGTTTGCCAATCTCATGGTGTTGAGCGACAGGGATGGCATCACCCAGAAAGAACTGGGGCATTTGCTGGAATTTCCAGACTATTTCACAAGCCGCAACGTCGATGCCCTGATTGACGCCGGATTGGCAGAGCGGCGCCCCGATCCAAATAGCAGGCGTTCAGTATTGGTATTCCTCACAGACAAGGGACGAAAAAAAGCAACCGAGCTTCCGCGGGTAATTCAGAAGGTAAATTCGCAGTTCCTCGAACCCCTCAAGTCTTCAGAAAAGAAAGCCATCATCCAATTGTTGCACAAAGTGGGTGGCATTCCGGAAGGTGGCGATCCCAATTTGTAAATTACCACGAAGTCTCCGCCGGTTGAAAATAGCCCGCAACCCACTTCCGCTTCCGAAGATGATGCCAACTGCGCTGCAAAACCCGACCGGCATCCGCCTCAAAAAAAGAACTTCGCCCCAAACCCTAAAACGGAACGTCGTCATCCAGATCATTGTCGAAGGCACCACCGCCCTGGCCGCCTCCGGATCCACCGCCGGTATTACCCCAGCCGTCGTTCGAGCCGCCACCCTGACCACCGCCGGATGCACCACCACCCCAGCCGTCATTTGAACCGCCGCCCTGGCCGCCACCGCCCTGACGTCCGTCGAGCATGGTCATGACCGCGCCGGGGCCTTGCAGGACGACTTCGGTCGAATAGCGGTCATTGCCGGACTGGTCCTGCCACTTGCGGGTCTGGAGCTTGCCTTCAAGATAGACCTTGCTGCCCTTGCGCAGATAGCGCTCGGCGACTCCGGCGAGGCCTTCGGAGAAAATTGCGACGCTGTGCCACTCGGTCTTTTCCTTGCGCTCGCCGGTATTGCGGTCTTTCCAGTTTTCGCTGGTCGCGACACGCAGATTGCAGACTTTTCCGCCATTGCTGAACGTCCGCACTTCGGGATCAGCGCCAAGATTTCCCACGATGATGACCTTGTTTACGCTGCCTGCCATTATGCAATTCCCCAGATTTATTGAATGTGTTTCGAGTCTCTGGCGGTTCTTTACAGGCCGAGTGCAACCGCCGTCCAGTAGGTAATACCGGCCGCGACATAGGCGAGCGCAAAAAGATAGACCAGCATGAAGGTCGGCCATTTCCAGCCATTGGTTTCCCGTTTTGTCACTGCAATGGTCGAGATGCATTGTGGCGCGAACACAAACCAGGCGAGGAAAGCCAGCGCCATCGGCAGTGTCCAGCGGCTTTGCAGCCTTTCCGTGAGCGACCGGGCCTCTGCTTCTTCATCCGGCGCATCGATCGCATAGGTCGTGGCCAGTGCCGACACCGCCACTTCGCGGGCGGCCATGGCCGGGATCAGGGCGAGCGCCATGTCGCGGTTGAAGCCAATCGGCGCGACCACCGGTTCGATGACATTGGCAATCCGCCCGGCTGCCGAATAATCAACCTGGCTCATCGGGCTGTCGATAGGAACCTTGGGGTAGGTCAGCATCAGCCAAAGCACGACTGTCGCTGCAAAAATGATCGTGCCGGCCCGGCGCAGGAAGATCCATGCGCGCTGCCACAGGCCGAGCAATATGTCTCGGATCCGGGGCAGCTGGTATTTCGGCATTTCCATCAGGAATCCGGCATTGGGTCCTTTGGCGACCGTGCTGCGCAGAACCAGCGCGACGATCATCGCGCCGACTATGCCAAATATGTAAAGCCCGAACAGGACCAGCCCCTGCAGGCCAACACCGCCACCAACGTCGCGAGCCGGAATGAAGGCGCCAATGATGATCGCATAAACGGGCAGCCGCGCCGCGCAGGTCATCAGGGGGGCGACCAAAATGGTGGTCAGCCGGTCATTGGGATCCGATATGCTGCGCGTCGCCATGATCCCGGGAATCGCACAGGCGAAGGAGGAAAGCAGCGGAATGAAGCTCCGGCCAGACAGCCCGACGCTGGCCATCAGCCGGTCCATGATAAAGGCCGCACGGGTCATGTAACCGCTGGCCTCCAGCAGCAGGATGAACAGGAACAGGATCAGAATCTGCGGCAGGAACACCACCACTGACCCGACACCACCGATGGCGCCTTCGATCAGAAAGTCCTTGAAAAACCCGTCGGGCAGCCCGGCTTCGACGGCGGCGGCCGCGATTTCCGTGCCCTGCTCGATCCACCCGATCGGCGCCTCGGACCAGGCGAAGACCGCCTGGAACATGACAAACAGGATGGCGAGCAGGATGATCGGTCCGGCAACGGGATGCAGGAAAAGCGCATCGGCCCGCTCCGACCAGCGCCGCCCGGCGGTTTCCGAGACAATGGCCGCCTGAGCGATTTTCTTGGCCTGAAAACGCAGTCCGTGATCCCGTTCCTTCGCCACCACCGGCTCCGCAACCGGGGCGTTTCCGGACAGACGGTTTTCGACGGCGGCGGACAGATCCTCCAGTCCCCGGCGGCGGACGGCCACTGTCGGTACGACCGGCACGCCGAGCAATTCCTCAAGCTTCGCAGGATCGAGCGTCAGCCCGTCTCTCTCAGCCAGGTCCATCATGTTGAGTGCGATAATGGTCGGTTGCCCCAGCGCAATAATTTCCAGCGCAAAGCGCAGATGATTGTCGAGATTGGCAGCATCCAGAACCACAATGATCGCGTCCGGCTTCCGCTCGCCATCCTGCGCGCCCATGATCACGCCACGCGTCACCGCTTCGTCCGGACTGGTTGGATCGAGACTGTAGCTTCCAGGCAAATCGACCAGTTCCGCCGGCCGGCCATTTGGCAGGGCAAAATGTCCCGCCTTGCGTTCCACTGTCACGCCCGGATAGTTGGCGATTTTCTGACGTGCGCCGGTCAGCGCGTTGAACAGCGCACTTTTTCCGGCATTGGGGTTGCCCGCGAGGACAATCAGGGGCGCTGCTTCCGTCATCATCAGTCGCTCAGAACAACCGAAATGGCCATGGCGTGGGATTTCCGGACGGCCACCATCATCCGCCCGACTTTCAGGGCTATCGGGTCGTTAAAGCCGAACATGCCCTTGTGTAGTTTTTCCACCGCAACTCCTTCGTCGAGCCCGAGGGCGCGCAAGCGGCGCCCCTCGTTTTCCGACATGGCTTCCCAGTCGACAGAGCGAATTTGCGCCACCTGTCGCAAGGACAGGCGATCGAGCGTAATTTCAGTTAGATCGGAACGGGCCATTCAGCTACTCGAAAACAGGTTAGTTGCGAGTGATTATCATTATAGAAACAGGCTGGCGAGTCTTTTGTTGCGGGACATCCGGATCAGAGATTGCGATAGCGAAGCCGACCGAAGAAGCGCGCCATGCTGAAGCGGTCGCCGCCCCGGCCCGTCACCCTTGCCTTGATCTTTTCAAACTGCATCACATTTTCGATCCGCCGATCCAGAAACGCCCGCGTCTCGGCGAAGTCTTCGCTTTCATCGTCAAGAAACACGCTGATGGTGCTGCCATAGACTGCAGATAACAAGGTCCGCTTGGTATAGTGATTATAATCCGTCGCGGTATCGCCGGCGAGCCGCCACATCTTGTCCGCGGCACCCCAGCCCAGCTTTGCGGCCCGGCGGACATTGGGTGGCGCAGCGAGAATGGCCAGCGCCCGGCGCAGCCCCTCGCGATCCGGTTCCAGAATTTCGAGCCGCGCCCGCACCAGATTTGTGATCCGTTCGCGGATCTTCATCGCCTCCAGTTCTTCAGCAGAATATCTTTCAGCCATGCGGGCGTCGACGGATTCAAACCAGGCTGCAATCATGTCGACTGGACCATCATTGAACGCCAGTCGCGCGAGGTCGGTATCGACATCGTCCTGCACGGCGGCCGCTTCGACGGCTGTCTCGTTCCATCCGTCAAATGCCGCCTGCATGGCCAGCGACGGCGCCAGAAAGGCGCGCACTTCATCAAGGGTGGGGTCTTCGGGAAGGCTGGCGGTCATGGCGACTCCGGAGTTATCACAGCGATTTGCGCTGCTATCAATATAGGGGAAACATATGGGCTTTCAAAGCATTGCATTTCGATGTGCGCGCTCTTAACTGTGCAGTTAACATTCATCTGCACATCGGAATTCCGCCATGACCACATTGTTCGACCCCATCAAGCTGGGAGCCATTGAAGCGCCGAACCGGATGCTGATGGCACCGCTGACCCGGTGTCGCTCTACCATGGAATTCGTGCCAACCCCGCTGATGGGCGAATATTACGCCCAGCGCGCCGGTGCCGGCCTGATCATTTCCGAAGCCACCGGCATCAGCCAGCAGGGCCTCGGTACACCGTTCGCGCCGGGTATCTGGAACGAAGCACAAACCGAAGCATGGAAACCCGTTGTCGAACGCGTACATGAAGCCGGTGGGCGGATCATCTGTCAGCTGTGGCACATGGGCCGGATTGTTCATCCGGATTTTCTGGATGGGGAAAAGCCCGTTTCCTCATCCGCGACCACCGCTCCGGGTTCGGTGCGCACCTATCTCGGCAAAAAAGACTATGAGGAAGCACGGCCGCTGGAAAAGGACGAAATCCCTGCCCTGCTCGACGACTATTCCCATGCTGCCGAGAATGCGAAGAAGGCCGGGTTTGACGGTGTGCAGCTGCACAGTGCCAACGGCTATCTGATCGACCAGTTCATCCGCTCGGGCTGTAATTTCCGGGAAGATGAATATGGCGGTTCGATCGAAAACCGGATCCGCCTGCTCGGCGAGGTCACGCAGCGGCTTGTCGATATCTGGGGCAGCGACCGGACGGCCGTGCGCCTGTCCCCCAATGGCGATTCCCAGGGCGCTGACGATGCGACCCCTGTCGAAACCTTTACGGCGGCGGCCATGCTGCTCGACAAGATCGGAATCGCGTTTCTGGAACTGCGGGAACCGCCCGCACATGGCACTTATGGCGCCACGGATGTGCCACCCGTGAGTCCGGATATCCGCCCGGTATTCAATAGCCCGCTGGTTCTGAACAGTGATTATTTCTACGATAACGCCACGGATGCGCTGGCCAATGACCGGGCTGATGCGATCAGTTTCGGGCGGACCTTCATGACCAATCCCGACCTGCCGGAACGTTTCAAGGCAGGCGCTGACCTCAATCCGATTGATTTCACGCCGACCTGGTACAGTCAGGGGCCGGAAGGTTATGTGGACTATCCGACGATGGACCAAAACCGGGAAACAGCTGCCTAAGCCTGAACGCAGCCGAGGCGGGCCGGTGGCGGCTCCGTCAAAAGGACAAGTGAGAAGGAAGAGCTAGAAGGAAGATTGCAACCGGCGGAACAGGTTGTGCACTTCGGGCTCGGGATCGGCAATCGTCTCCAGCTTTGCCGACAAGCGCTGCAGACGGAAAAACAGTTCTTCGCTCGCCATCACAATCTGACGGGCTTCTTCCGGGAAAAGCCGGGTCATTTCGGTGTCACTGGACGCCGCATAGCCCAACGCCCGGTCATGGTTCCAGGCCTCGCCTTCGGTCAGCTCGTCGCCATGCAGCGCGCGCTGGTTCAGCAGCCAGGCGATGCAGTGCATCAACCGTGTGGTGACTTTCAGGGACTCGCAGGAAAAAGCGACCGAAACTTCCGGATCATCGGAACATTCGTCGTGGAAGCGGCCCGATTCGAAATAGGATCTTGCTTCATCAGCAAGCACCATAGCCTCTGTATAGAGGGCATCCAGCACCTTCGGCGTGATCAGTGTTCCACTTGTCGACATGAAGCGATCATAGCAGTATTTTCCCCTGCAGGGACAGTTAAAATTTCCGGAAACAGGGTTAATATTCCGGTTGTTTCAATGTGATACGGCCCGGAGTTGCAGGTTAATCAGTTGACGATCAGGGTTAACGGGCTGTCATGCACAAACCGACAGCCGGAGTTCAGGCAATGATGTCCGGTATCAACTGATTTTCGATCATGATCATGCGGTCTCGCAGTTGCAGTTTCCGTTTCTTCAGGCGGGCGATCCGCAACTGGTCCTGGCTGCCGGAATCACGCAGCGCCGTGACGGCTTCATCGAGATCACGATGCTCTTCCCGCAGCAGCTCAAGCCGTTGCCGCAACTCCTCATCGCTCATCCCCATAACGGTCCTAATTCTCTCTTGCCTGTCCGCTACATTTTTGTCATCTTCACCTTATTCACGGAACAGGCCGAAACCAAGACAAATCGGCCGGAGCCAATCGGATCGTGAACTCCCGGACCGCAAGATAATGCCGGCCGGATCGCAGAAAGGGACACCCGCAACCGCTTTCATCATCGAAAATCTAGTCTTTGAGGAGAATTAATATGGATCAGAATCATGTGTCGGCATTGCGCGGAAAACACGAAGCTCTCGACCGCAAGATCAGCGAAGAAGAGTCCCGCCCTTCCCCCGATACAATTCTGATCCACAGTCTCAAGAAAGAGAAATTGCGGCTCAAGGAAGAGATGCTCGCCGAGGCCTGAGCTTTCGGCGCTTCGGCCGACTCCAAAATTCAAAGATTACGCATTTTGACACCCCAATGCATGTCGCCTGAGGGCATGCTTTCTGCTAGGCATGCCTCATGGACACAAAACCGAATCCTGTTCCGGTCACCGCGCGGAATATTCTCACGGGGTTGCGCGAGATCATGGCCGCGTCAACCAATGCGCAGTCGAAACTGAATCAGGTTGTCGATACCATTGCTGACGCCGTCAGCAGTGAGGTGTGCTCAATCTATCTGCGCCGCGATGGCGTGCTCGAACTTTTCGCCACGCGCGGTCTGAACCAGGAAGCTGTCCACGTCACAAAACTCGCTTTGGGGGAAGGACTTACCGGCTATATTGCTAATAATGTCGAAACCCTGAACCTGGACGAGGCGGCCAGCCATCCGGACTTTCAATACAGGCCGGAAACCGGTGAGGAAAAATTCCACAGCTTTGCCGGCGTCCCGATCATCCGCAACCAGAAAGCGGTCGGGGTATTATGCGCCCAGCATATTGAACCGCGGAAATATCATGAAGAGGAAATCGAAGCTTTTCAGACGGCGGCGATGGTGCTGTCCGAACTGATTTCCAATGCGGAACTGATTGATGACAATAGCGCGGAAATCACCGAGGCGACCGAAAGCGGTGCCATCCGGCTCTCGGGGTTCCAACTGGTCAAGGGCAAGGCCAGCGGACATGCCGTTTTTCACCAGCCACGCGTGAAGATCGAGCATACGGTCGCAGAAGATATCGAAGCCGAACGCCACCGCGTTTACTCTGCATTCGACAAGATGCGGGTCCAGATCGATAATATGACGACCCAGGCGGAATTCGGTGTCGGCGGGGAACATGAAGAGGTGCTCGAAACCTACAAGATGTTCGCTTATGACGAAGGCTGGAGCCGGCGGATCAACGAGGCGATCGACAGCGGTCTGACCGCCGAGGCCGCGATCGAACGCGTGCAGCAGCATACCCGCATGCGGATGCGCCAGATTGACGATCCGCTGCTTGCCGACCGGATGCATGATCTCGAGGATCTGGCCAACCGGCTGCTGCGGATCGTGTCAGGACAAATGGGTACGGCGGCCACTCTCGGCCTGCGCCAGGACACCATCTTGATCGCGCGCAATCTCGGTCCGGCAGAGCTGCTCGAATATGATCGGCGACGGCTCAAGGGGGTCGTGCTCGAGGAAGGTTCGCTGACCGCCCATGTCACCATCATTGCAAGGGCCATGGGCATTCCCATTCTTGGTCAGGTGCCGGGCCTCAGGCAGCGGATTCGCGAAAATGATCTGCTGCTCCTCAATGTCGATGACAATGCGCTGTTCGTGCGTCCGAATCCGTCGATGGAGGAAGCGTTCGAGGCACAGGTGGAACTCAGCCAGAAAAAGCGGGCCACCTATATGGCACTCCGCGACAAGGAGCCCATTTCGCTCGATGGCACGCGGATTGCGCTAAACATCAATGCCGGACTGCGGGACGATGTCGGCATGCTGAAACTGACCGGCGCCGATGGTATCGGACTGTTCCGGACCGAATTCCAGTTTCTTGTGGCGGCCACCATGCCGGGTCGGGCGGGCCAGTTGCGACTCTACCGCGACGTCCTCGATGCGGCGGGCGACAAGCCTGTGATATTCCGGACGGTGGATATTGGTGGCGACAAGCCCCTGCCCTATTTTCAGGCCAGCGAAGTCAGGGAAGAAAACCCGGCCATGGGCTGGCGCGCCCTGCGGATAGGGCTCGAACGGGATGCGCTGATGAAGGTTCAGGCGCGGGCCTTGCTGGAGGCGTCCGCCGGAAGAAAACTCAACGTGATGTTTCCAATGATCGCCGAACCATGGGAATTTGACGAAGCCAAGGCGGTTTTTGAGAAACAGCTGGCCTTCCTGAAAGACCGGAAAAAACAATTGCCGATTTCCATTCGCTATGGCGCGATGCTGGAAGTCCCGGCGCTGGCCGAGTGCCTCGACCTGATCGCACCCAGGCTCGATTTCCTTTCGATCGGCACCAATGATCTCACCCAGTTCCTGTTTGCCGCAGATCGCAGCAACCCCAAGCTGGCCGAGCGGTTCGACTGGCTCAGCCCGGCCATCCTGCGCTATTTGCGCCGGATCGCGCGTCAGGCAGACTCGCTGGGCGTTGAGCTCAGCGTATGTGGAGAAATGGGTGGTCGTACACTGGACGCTCTGGCCTTGCTCGGCCTCGGGATCCGCCGATTGTCGATTACACCCGCATCCGTTGGACCGATCAAGGCGATGATCCGTTCCGTGAATCTGGAGGACATTTCGGCGTTTATGGAAGACCATCTGTCCAGCCCGATCACCGATTCCCGAACCGCGCTGGAAAAATGGGCGCAAGAGCGCAAGATCGATCTCGGCTAAACATCTATTTACAAATTCCGATTCACCGGCCGGTGATTGCCATTGACATTTGGCCGTCCAGATGGCTTTTCTGTTTGCAGTTGGGGGAAAGGGTCGCACCGCGAACCGGCCGCTGGAGAGTGATATGGCCGCAGAATCGATTGACAATGAAGAGAATGATGACGGTGTAGCAGAACTCAGTTTGCACAGCGCAGGCCAATTGCTCAAACAGGCGCGCGAGCAAAAAAATCTGACCATCGAGGAAGTCGCGAAGACAACGCGCATCCCGCAACGACATTTGTCATCCATTGAAATTGGGGATTTTGAGGCGCTTCCGGGACGAACCTATGCCATCGGATTCGGGAAATCCTATGCCAGAGCTGTCGGACTGAGCGATGCCGCCATTGGCACGCAGCTGCGCGAAGAAATGGATGATCAGGGCCATGCCGCCTATCAACCGGAAACCAGCGGCTATTCCCCTGCCAGTCCGAGCAGCATTCCTCCGAAGACCCTGGCCGTTGTTGCCGCGGGCCTCGGTGCAATCATTCTCGTCGGCTATATTGTCTGGCGTACGGTGATCTTGCAGCCATCCGATTTTGATGCGCTGGGCAACAGCACCGATCTTGCCGACAACGGTAATTCGGCCAGCGATATCGTCACCGATGGCACCATCCCGGCTGCCGCGGGAGATCAGCCGTCCGCGGATGGTACTGTTGTCCTCACGGCAACCGAGACTGTCTGGCTGAAAATCTATGATGAAAACGGCGACCGCCTGTTTGAAAAAGAGATGGCACCGGGCGAAACCTACACGGTGCCTTCGGATGCCGCAGGACCCCAGATCCTGACGGGTCGACCGGACGCACTCACTGTCACGATCGACGGCAATGTGATCCCTGCGCTGGGGACCGCAGAACGAACAATCAAGGATGTCGGGATCAGCGCGGCGGCCCTGCTTGCACGCAACAATGTCGGAAGCGAAGCATCCAGTAGTGTCGGCAACACCAATAGTGGAAATAGCGACAACGCTGAGTAGCGCGTGGTCGGTCTCGTTTATCAATAACTGGGTGTCGGCATGACCGATCCTGCTTTGCTTTTGCAACTCGTTTATGGTTAACAGAAAGCTGAAATTCCGTTTGAGCCTCAGGAGCCACTGCATGAAATTGTTCGTTTTGCCCTTCCTCGTTTCGGGCTTGCTCTTTTCCGTTCCCGCCGCGGCGCAGGAAAGCGGTGTGGACAAGCGGGTCGAGCGCCTGGAAAAAGAAATGCGCGCTGTACAACGAAAGGTTTTCCCGGGCGGTTCTTCAAGGTTTTTCGAACCCGACATTGCACCGGAAACGGAGACAGCCAACGCCCCTGCAACCACAACGTCCGCCGTATCGGACCTGATTACCCGGGTTGATGCCCTGGAACGCAGCCTCGCGAACCTGACCGACCAGGTAGAACGCAACGGCTTTCGCATGAAGCAGATCGAAGACAAGCTGGCCGCAATGGAAACGGCGCCCGCACCGCCAGCAATTGGTGACAGCGGACCATCGTCAACCGCAACAACCACGCCCGCCGCGGCAACACCGGCGCCGGATCCGGAGCGCGTCAGCGCGGTGGCGGCCATTGTGATGCCCGACACCGGTGACGCCGGGGAAGATTCCTACATTTACGGCTTCCGTCTCTGGGAGGCCAAATATTATCCCGAGGCGCAGGCGCAGCTGAAGAAAACGGTCGAGGATCATCCCGACCACCGCCGTGCCAGCTTTGCCCAAAATTTGCTGGGCCGCGCGTATCTGGATGACGGCAAGCCCGCTCTGGCATCGGTTGCCCTCTATGAAAATTACCAGAAACGGCCGCGCGGCGGTCGCGCAGCCGACAGCCTGTATTTTCTGAGCACTGCTCTGGTGCAGCTGGACAAAAAGGACGATGCCTGCCGGGTATTGGCCGAACTGGAGGACGTCTATCCCGATCTGGCGAGCGGTCGCCTGGCCCGGCGCGTTGCCAGCGGGAAACAGGCCGCCAATTGCCGGTAGTCATGTGGGGCCCGGGATCTTTGGCACGTGACTGAAGTCTCCCTCCAGGATCGTTTTGCCCTGGCGCTGAACAAACTGCTTCCGGATTTTGCCGACAATAGTGACCGGCTGGGTCTGGCCGTATCGGGCGGGCCTGACAGCCTTGCGCTCCTTCTGCTCGCCCATCAGCACAGCCCTGACCGGATCGCTGCGGCCAGTGTCGATCACGGCTTGCGCCCGGAAGCACGAGCAGAATGCAAATTCGTGGCCAGCCTCTGCGCCGACAGGGGCATACCCCATGAAATATTGCAGCCCGCCATTCCCATTCGGGGCAGTATTCAGGCGGAAGCCCGAAAGGTCCGCTATACCTTGCTGGGCGGCTGGCTGGAGCGGCACCAGATTGCCTGGCTCGCCACCGCCCATCATGCCGATGATCAACTGGAAACCCTGGTCATGCGGATTTTGCGGGGCAGCGGACTGGACGGCATGTCGGCCATTCGGTCGCGACGCGGGCATATCATTCGTCCGCTGTTGCATCTGGCCAAGGATGAGCTGGCGGAGTTTGTTGCGGCTCAGGGCATCACTCCGATTGACGACCCGTCCAATGCCGACAACAGTTTCGATCGGGTCCGAATTCGCAAGGCATTAGCTGAGTTACAGGGGTTCAATGTCAGCAACGCGAGCCAGAGTGCTGCCGCGCTGGACGACTCCCGGACAGCATTGCAGTGGGCGGTTGACCAACAGGCCGATCAACATTTGCGCAAGACCGGGACGGGTGCTGTGCTGGAGCGCTGGGATTTTCCGCATGAAATCGTGCGCCGCCTGGTGCTGAAATCCCTGCATCTATGCGATCCGGCCCTTTCGCCGCGGGGTGCGCAACTCGAACGGACCATTTCCGCCTTGCAGCAGGGTCAGACGGTGACGATTGGAGATATCATCTGCAAAGGTGGTAAAAAATGGCAATTTTCCAAGGCCCCCAGTCGCCGAAGCAGTTGAATTCCGGACAAAATCCAGACGGCATCGGGCGGCCATGGGGGTCACTCCGTCAAAAACATGGCTAATGATATTGTCATTACCCGGAAAAGACCTATCTTGAGGGAAGAATTTCCCCGCCAGAAGCCAAAACCGGGCACTGGTCCGCTGAATAATGACAGGACGCACGACATCATGAATGACGAACAGGATCCCAAGGAAAATCCGTGGATGAAAAGCATGCTCATCTGGGCAGGCGTCATCGTCGCACTGCTGCTGACCGTGTCCATGTTTGGCGCAGGCGCTACGGCCGAACAGGGTAGCGCGATGAGCTATTCATCCTTCCGCGACAAGGTTGCGGAAGGCAGCGTCAAAAGCGTCGCTATTGCTCCTGACCAGATTTCCGGTGAACTGACCAACGGCGACCGCTTCACCACCACGCCCGTCGGCAATGATACCGGCCTCGTAAAGCTGCTCGACGACAATGGCGTCGACTATAGCGGCCAGGCCGAAGAAACCCCAAGCATCTGGCAATATCTCCTGATCCAGTCCCTGCCCTTCATCCTTATTCTCGGCATCGCGTTTTTCGTGCTGCGGCAAATGCAGAAAGGCAGCGGCAGCGGCGCCATGGGCTTTGGCAAGTCCAAGGCAAAGATGCTCACCGAAAAACAGGGCAAGGTGACCTTCGAAGATGTGGCTGGTATCGACGAAGCGCGGGAAGAGCTGGAAGAGATTGTCGAGTTTCTGAAAAACCCCGGACGCTTTGCAAAGCTGGGCGGCCAGATCCCGAAGGGCGCGCTGCTGGTCGGCTCACCGGGTACGGGTAAAACGCTGCTCGCCCGGGCCATTGCCGGAGAGGCTGGTGTGCCGTTTTTCACGATTTCCGGTTCCGACTTTGTCGAAATGTTCGTCGGCGTCGGCGCCAGCCGTGTCCGCGACATGTTTGAACAGGCCAAAAAGAACGCGCCCTGTATCGTGTTTATCGACGAGATCGATGCAGTGGGTCGCCACCGTGGTGCCGGCCTCGGCAACGGCAATGACGAGCGCGAACAGACGCTGAACCAGCTGCTGGTCGAAATGGACGGTTTTGAAGCCAACGAAGGCATTATCATTATCGCCGCCACCAACCGGCCGGATGTGCTTGATCCGGCGCTGCTGCGTCCTGGTCGCTTTGACCGCCAGGTCGTGGTCCCGCGTCCCGACATTGAGGGCCGCGAAAAGATTCTCGAAGTGCACATGAAGAAGGTGCCGATTGCACCCGACGTCAATGCGCGCACCATTGCCCGTGGCACGCCCGGATTTTCCGGTGCTGATCTCGCCAACCTGGTGAACGAAGCCGCCCTGATGGCTGCCCGGCGCGGCAAGCGCATGGTGGCGATGGACGAGTTCGAAGCGGCCAAGGACAAGGTCATGATGGGCACCGAACGCAAGTCGATGGTGATGACCGAAGACGAAAAGAAAATGACCGCCTATCACGAAGCAGGCCATGCATTGGTCGCTGTCCACGAACCGGCTTCCGACCCGATTCACAAGGCCACCATCATTCCGCGTGGCCGCGCACTGGGCATGGTCATGCGCCTGCCCGAGCGGGACAATTACAGCTATCACCGGGACAAGATGCACGCCAATATGGCTGTATCGATGGGCGGCCGTGTCGCCGAAGAAATCATCTTTGGCTATGACAAGGTGTCTTCCGGCGCATCCGGCGACATTCAATATGCGACAAAACTGGCCCGTGACATGGTCACCCAGTGGGGCATGTCCGACAAGATGGGGCCTCTGCAATATGAAGAGGAACAGGGTGAAACCTTTCTCGGCTATTCCCAGGCTCAGCGCGTCCATATGTCCGACGAAACCGCCAAACTGATCGACAAGGAAATCCGCGGACTGGTTGATGCCGGTTATGACCGGGCAAAGGACGTGCTCACCACGCACGAGAAGCAGTTGCACCTGCTGGCCAATGCCTTGCTGGAATATGAAACCCTGTCCGGGGACGAAATTGACGAGCTCATTGAAACGGGCAAATTCGAACGGCCGGACGGCGATGTGATCAAGCCGTCCGAAGTTCCCAGCGTCGGAACGTCGATCCCCAAAGCCGGGAAGAAGCGGAAGGGTCCGTTTGGCGGCGGAGATCCCAAGCCACAGGGCATCTGAAGCCCTGTCCGCGACAGTCCGGGCACGAGACCCGATCAAATCCGGTATTTTGCGACGGACGGAACCTGGTGCCCGTTGAAGGAATCGGTCAGGCGTAGTAAATTTCCTTTTGTTCGGCAGCGGTTTACAGGGGACCGTTTCCGGACAATCCGGGGGCTTCTGCAGGAAGGAGTTGCCCCGCATGTCCAGATTTCTGAAAACTGCACTCATCACCGCCATGGCGTTGCCCGCATCAGCACAAGCCGCGACCGTGATGGATACCCAGGCCCAGACGAGCGCCGGGCAATTGTTCACCTACAGTTTTGGCGGGCTGGAACCGGCCACCGGTCCCGGAACGATTACGATTACAGCGCGCGGGGATTACTCGACGCCATTTCCCGATATCGAGTTTCTGGAATATGATATCGAGGGCCTGTTGACCGGTGCCCTTGCACCCGTCGGCGCGGACAGTTTCACCCGGTTCAGTTTCAATGATGTCGAATTCACGGCTGTTTTTGACCTGTCCCTCGCCGACCTGAACGGTCTGCTTTCCGACAATGTGATAGAATTATCGCTCGATCTCTCCGGTCCTGTGAACATTTTTGATGCCGATTCCTTCACGTCTGTGATGATCGACTATCCATCATCCAGTCCGACACCCGAGCCGGCCAGCTGGGCCATGATGATCGGCGGATTCGGCCTTGTCGGAGGAGCGATGCGCCGCAGCCGCAAACGCCGGTTGCGATTTTCTGCTGACCCGTCCGCATAGCCACCGGCACGCGCATCTGGCGAGTTGTCTGGTAGAGCAGGCTGCGTGAACAAGGCCTTGCCTCGGGCGGGTTTCACTGCAAAATGCCATAATGGAATTTCTCGCCCCCTATGAATCTGCAATCCGATTGGGCGTTTTTGCAGGCATGTTGCTGATCATGGCGGTTGTTGAAGCCGTGATGCCCCGAAAACAGCGGGTGCAGCCGCGCGGATATCGATGGGCGACAAATCTCGGTCTGGTCATCACCGGTACGCTGCTCTTGCGGGTTACTATGCCCATGTTGGCGATTGGAATGGCGCTCCTCGCCACACAAAATGGATGGGGGCTGCTGGCGATGATCACCCTGCCGCTCTGGGCGGAAATCATCATGGCCTTCCTGTTGCTCGATTTGCTGATCTATGCCCAGCATGTTGTGTTTCACAAGGTTCCGATATTCTGGCGGTTTCACAAGATCCATCATGCCGACCGCGATCTCGATGTGACCAGCGGGGTCCGCTTCCACCCGGTAGAGGCCGTCCTGTCGATGCTGTGGAAACTGCTCTGCATTGCCGCAATCGGCCCGGCAGCAATCGCCGTCTTCCTGTTTGAGGTTATCCTGAACGCTGCATCATTATTTCATCATGCGAATTTTCGCCTGCCAGCTAGACTGGATTCTCTCCTGCGATGGATAATTGTCACGCCCGACATGCACCGGGTTCATCATTCGGTTCGCCCCGCAGAAACGGACAGCAATTTCAGCTTCTTTCTGACCATCTGGGACCGGCTTTTCGGGACATATGTCGAGCAGCCCAAAGACGGACATGCAGGCATGACCATCGGACTGGATGAATATCAGTCCGATGCGCCTTCGGGTCTCGGCTGGAGCCTGGTCGAGCCGTTTCGGTCACACAGCAAAAAGCCACAAAAAACGGGCGGTCACTCCTGAGAGCACCGCCCGTTTTTTTGAACAGCAAACTGGAGATTAACGGCGGTTGGCGCCATAGTCTCCGGGGACGCCTGCACTGCGTGGCGGCGCGGCTGCGGTCAGCCGAAGGGCTTCTGCAGACTGGCTGATCGAACCGATTTCGTCCGGCGCATCATCATCATCAACCTGCACTTTGCGCAACGACTGAATGAGGCTGTCTTCCAGTTCATCCGGCTTGATCGTTTCTTCGGCAATCTCGCGCAGCGACACCACCGGATTTTTGTCACGGTCGCGGTCAATGGTCAGCTCCGCACCACCGGAAATTTCACGAGCGCGCTGCGCCGCAAAAAGCACCAGATCAAAACGATTGGTGACCTTGTCCACGCAGTCTTCAACGGTAACGCGAGCCATAAGCCGCTCCTGATTCTCTAAAATTCCTGAAAATGAGAGGTGCATCTAGGGTTTCAGCCAGCTTTTGTCAACAAATCCGTCACGCCGGCTGATCCCCGAACAGGCCAGTGTTGCGACGGCAAAGCGGATCGCCTACATCGCCGGAATGGACAGTCGGGCTTCTCCTTCAGATCATCAGCCTCCATGGTTCGACATCGGGGAAAACCGCCTGAAACTGGTGCATGAACCGCAGGATCGCATGGATGCCCTGACGCATTTGATTGATCGGGCAGAACACAGGCTGCAGCTATTCTATTACATGTTTGAAGATGATGCGGTCGGAACCAAACTTCTGAGCAAGCTTGTTGCTGCCTGTGAACGCGGTGTTTCCGTCGAACTGATGATCGACAGTTTCGGGTCCAATACCACCGCCCGCGCCTTCTTCAATCCGCTGATAGCCGCTGGCGGTAAATTTGGCGTGTTCAGCCCGCGCTTTTCCACCAGTTATCTGGTTCGCAACCACCAGAAAATAGCGATCTCAGATACATCACGCGCACTTGTCGGCGGCTTCAACATCACGGATGACTATTTCAACCGGCGGGAAGAAGGCGAACCCAATATGTGGGAAGATGTCGGTGTCGCCATAGAGGGACCGGAAGTCTCGGCACTGGCGCGATGGTATGACAGGCTGTCCGACTGGGTGGAGCATGACAATGGCAATATTTTGAAGTTGCAAAAGATGGTAAGGACATGGAGCGCGGGCGATGGAAGGTTCCGCTGGCTGCTGGGAGGCCCGAGCAATCGTCTCAGCCGATGGGCATGGTCGATAAAGAATGACTTGGAGGCCGGATCACGGCTCGACTTGGTCGCGGCCTATTTTTCGCCGGGTCAGGGGCTCCTCCGCCGCATCGCCAGGCTGTCCAAAAAAGGCGGAGACAGCAATCTGCTGCTGCCCGGGAAAACCGACAATGGCGCCACCATCGGGGCCAGCCGGCTTCTCTATGGCTATTTGCTCAAACGCAACGCCCGGATATTTGAGTATCAGCCGCGGCGGCTGCACACGAAACTGGTCGTCGTCGACGATGCTGTCTATGTCGGATCAGCCAATTTCGATATCCGCAGCCTGTTCATCAATGTCGAAATGATGGTGCGTATAGAAGACCGGGCATTTGCCGATCATGCCCGCAATCTCGTGATGCAGATGTGCGGGGCATCCCAACAGATCACTCCCGAAGTGCACAAGTCACGGAAATCCCTGCTGAACCGTATCCGCTGGGCTCTTTCCTATTTCATTGTGAACACACTGGATTACACGGTGACTCGCCGGTTCAACCTGGGTCTCACGAGGCTGGACCGCCTTCCATCAGGCAAAGAGGACTGAATAGCGGCACCCGGCATTCGCGACTTCGGGTGCCATTTATCGCACAGGGAGAATCGTTCGTCGCAAACCCGCGTTTTGTCTCTGTTAACGCTTGGGGTTGTACGTAGGGTGATGATCGGAGGCGGTTGCCCGGGTCATCGACCGCTCTTCCGGAGGCAATCAGGGTATGAGTTGGATCCTATGACATATTTTCGATATCTCGCGACAATCGTCATCGCCTGCAGCATTTCCGCCTGTGTGGCCCCCTCGCAGGGTAGCGCACCCGTAACGGTTGAACGCGCCAAGGCACCCCCGCAGCCACCCCAAAAGGCGAAACCGAAGCCACGCCCCCCGGTGACCTTTGCCGCCAATCAGCCCGATCCTGCGCTGGAACGCGAGATTTTCGAACTCTGGCGCGCCTTTCCCGGCAAGACCGGCATTGCCATCAAGCGCATAGATTCGTCGAAATCTGGTCAAAACTGGGAAATCGGCCAGCGAGCCAATGAAAATTTTCCGCAACAAAGCGTGTCGAAACTGTGGGTCGCGATGACGGTGTTGCACAAGGTCGACAAGGGAGAAATCTCCTTGTCCGATTCGATCCGCATCGGACCCGATGACCTGACATTATTCTATCAGCCGCTCGCGCGAGAAGTGGCACGCAACGGGGCCGTCACCAAATCCGTATACACCTTGCTCGACCGAGCGCTGGCACAAAGCGACAATACCGCCAATGATGCCTTGCTGCGTCACGCGGGCGGACCGGATGCGGTCAATGATTTCATCCGCCGGAGCCGCCTGGGCGAAATCAGGTTCGGACCTGGAGAAAGACTGATGCAGAGCCGGATTGCCGGCCTCACCTGGAACCAGGAATTGTCCAAGGGCCGGAAATTTTACACGGCCCGGGCCAATCTCCCGATTGAGCGCCGGAAACAGGCGCTGGCGGATTATCTCGCTGATCCGATTGATGGGGCGACACCCGGGGCGATTGTCAATGCCCTCGACAAGATGGCGCGCGGCAAACTGCTGTCAGAAAATTCCACCCGCCTGCTGCAATCCATCCTGACCCGCACGCGAAGCGGGCCAAAGCGCCTGAAAGCCGGTGTACCGCCTGGCTGGGGGTTTTTGCACAAAACAGGCACAGGACAGGTCCTTGGCGCGGTATCCACCGGCTATAATGATGTCGGCATCATGACGGCTCCGGACGGCACCCGTTACGCGGTTGCTGTCATGCTCGGCAATACCACGGCACCCGTCCCGGAACGCATGCAGCTGATGCAGTCCGTCACCCGTGCCGTCGCGCGATATCATCGTCGCTAGATAATCTTGCCGGCGGCTATTCGGTTGGGCTGACGGATCCGCTGTCTTCTGTTTCCGTCAGAATGGCGTTGCGCTCATCCAGCATCTCGGCGGCTTCATCAAGCGCCCTTGCTTCGCCGACGGTGACGCCGCCTGGCCCCGGATCATTCTCCGCCGGACCGCAGGAGCTGACCATCAGCAGCGTCGCCAATCCGGCGCTGACGACTTTACATCGATGTGTTGAAATGCCCATGGCGCGAAACTAGCCGGGATGGACTGTGATTCCAAGCAGGACATAAGCCCAGGCCTGACTGGCAAAAAAAAGGGCCACCCGAGGGCAGCCCTTTTTCAAACTTGTCGGATCAGCAATTAGCCGCCGATTTTGTCTGCAGCAGCTTTTACCTTGTCGGCAGCTTCGCCAGCAGCGTCAGCGGCGTCACCAGCAGCTTCAGCGGCATTCTTGGCCTTGTCAGCAGCGTCGGTCATCGCGTCGGTCGAACCTTCAGCGGCTTCAGCAGCATCGGCACCGGCTTCTTCGGTAGCTTCAGCAGCAGCTTCGCCCATGGCGTCTGCAGAACCTTCAGCGGCGTCCATAGCGTCTTCTGCAGCTTCTTCAGCGGTTGCTTCCGTGCCTTCTACAGCTTCTTCAGCGCCGGCTTCGGCATTTTCTGCACCGGAACAAGCAGCCAGTCCGAGAGCAGCAGCAAGTACGATTGATGTTGTAACTTTTTTCATTTGGGTAAACCCTCTAATTTTCCTCATTATACCAACAAACGAACGAGAAAATTCCCTCCGTCCGGATGTGGCGCACGTCATTAGCGGGATCGAAACGAGATATCAATAATCAACCGTTCACGGTGCTGCCCACATCATGATATTTCTTGTAAACTTGCCCCTTATCAAGGCAGCAAACCCAATAAATCTAAGCGATTGACCAGATATAAAGGATTCTTTATATAAGGTGGCTTATGGATGACGTTCTGACCATTTTCCGCGCACTTGCCGATCCCACGCGGGTTCGAATCATGCTGCTATTGCTGAAAATGGAGCTGGCGGTTGGGGAGCTGGCGCAAATTCTGGAACAGAGCCAGCCGCGGATTTCGAGGCATATCCGGATACTGGATGAAGCCGGGCTGGCCGAACGCCGAAAGGAGGGTAGCTGGGTGTTTTTACGCCCGGGGAAAGCTCCCGCCCTCGACATTTTGCAGCGCATATTTCGTTCGGACAGCATCCGGTCGTCCGACCAGGCGGCAGCCGACGAGGCCAAATTGGCACTGGTCCGGAAAAAACGTGCGGAAATGGCCGAACAATATTTTGCATCCCATGCCGCGGAATGGGATGCGATCCGTTCGCTGCATCTGCCGGAGGACAAGGTTGAACAGGCCATGCTGGCGCTGGTCAAGGATTTGAATCTGGGACATATGCTCGATATCGGCACCGGAACGGGACGAATGGTCGAACTGTTCGGACCCCATGCCGAGCAGGTGACCGCTCTCGACAATAGCCCGGAGATGCTACGTCTTGCGCGGGCGAAACTTCTGGATGACAACAGCAGCCCGTCTGGTCAGACCAGCCTCACGCGCAAGACAGAGCTGAGATTGGGAGATTTTAACCGGCTGCCGATCAAGGACGGCAAAATTGACAGCGTCATCATGCACCAGGTTTTGCATTATGCGCAGCACCCGGAAGCCGTGCTGGAAGAAGTAGCCAGGGTGTTGAGCCCGGGTGGATTCATTCTCATCGCTGACTTCGCCGCGCATAATTACGAGGAGCTGCGTACGGAACACGCCCATGCGCGGCTCGGTTTCTCGGATGAAAGCATGAACAGCTGGCTGAAACAGGCGGCTATCGATCTTGTCCAGACCCGTTCTCTTGATGGGGGCAAGCTGACCGTAAAGATATGGATCGGACGAAAATCCGATCTTGGCCGTATTCACCCTTCGGGCATCGACATGTCACGTGAAGAGACCCAAAACCGCAGAGAAAGTGCATGACAGATCATATTCCCCCGTTGGGCCTGAGCCAGCTTGAAGAAGCGAAACGCGCGATTGACACCCCCCTGTTTGCAGGTCTCAATGGCGATGCCGACGTGTCGTTCGAATTTTTCCCGCCGAAATCGGAGAAGATGGAAAAAACCTTGTGGGACAGTGTCATTACACTGGAGCCGCTGGCACCCCGCTTCGTTTCGGTCACCTATGGTGCCGGTGGATCGACCAGAGAACGGACCCACGCAACAGTCGCGAGAATTGCGAAAGAAACCCGCATTCCGGCTGCTGCGCACCTGACCTGCGTTGACGCCAGCAAGGCAGAGATCGCGCAGGTGGCCGAAGCTTACTGGGAATCCGGTATCCGGCACATTGTCGCCTTGCGGGGAGATCCCCCGGCCGAAGGCGCAAAATTCGTCCCCCATCCGGAAGGCTATGCCAGTGCCGCTGATCTGGTCGCCGGGCTGAAGGAAATCGCCCCGTTTGAGATATCGGTCGCGGCTTATCCGGAAACGCATCCGGAGGCCAATTGCCCGCAGTCGGATCTCGACAATCTGAAGCGCAAGCTGGATGCCGGTGCCAGCCGTGCCATCACGCAGTTCTTCTTCACGGCGGAAGCGTTTTTCCGCTTTCGCGAAGAAGCGACAAAAGCCGGAATCGACGCGGAGCTCGTTCCGGGCATACTTCCTGTTTCGAATGTCGCACAAACACGCAAATTCGCGGGAATGTGCGGGGCGGAGATACCCGGGTGGATGAACGACCTGTTCGAAGGTCTCGACGATCATCCCGCGGCACGTCAGCTGATTGCTGCAACCGTCGCTGCCGAACTCTGTCGGAAACTCTATGCCGGTGGCGTCCGCCAATTCCATTTCTACACGCTCAACCGCGCCGAACTCAGCTATGCGATTTGCCATCTTCTCGGCAAACGCCCTGAGGGCAAGGCCGAGGAGAAAGCGGCATGACCGATATTGCCGAACAATTTCGCCAGCTTGCTGCAGAACGAATACTGGTGTTTGACGGTGGCTATGGCACGGCGATTCAGAACCATGGTCTCGGCGAACGGGACTATCGCGGAACGCTGGAGCTGAGCGATGACCAGAAGGGCAATAACGACCTGCTCAGCCTGACCCGGCCGGATATTATCGAGGGTATTCACACCGCCTATCTGGAAGCGGGCGCGGATATTGTCGAAACCAATACGTTCAGTTCTACCGAGATCAGCCAGGCCGATTATGGCTGCGAGCATCTGGTCAGGGACATCAACATCAAATCCGCCGAAATCGCACGCCGGGCCTGTGACAAGGCCGAGGCGAAAGATGGCAGGAAACGCTTTGTGGCCGGCTCCATCGGCCCGACCAACAAGACGCTGTCACTGTCACCGGACGTCAATGATCCCGGTTTTCGCGAGATTGATTTCGACTATCTGAAAGGCGTCTATCGCGAACAGTGCGATGCCCTGATCGCAGGCGGCGTCGATTTCCTGCTGATCGAGACGATTTTCGACACGCTCAACGCGAAATGCGCGGGCATGGCCGCACGGGAAGCCACCGAGGCCAGTGGCCGCGACGTGCCCCTGATGATCTCGATGACCCTTACGGACCTCTCAGGCCGCAATTTGTCGGGCCATACAGTTGAGGCTTTCTGGCACGCGGTGCGCCATCTGAAACCGCTGACCATGGGTCTCAATTGTTCCTTTGGCGCGGATCAGTTGCGCCCGCATCTCGCGATGCTGGCGAAGGAAGCCGACACGCTGATCATGGCCTATCCCAATGCCGGCCTGCCCAATGAACTGGGCGAATATGATGAAACGCCGGAGCAGACCGCGGCGCTGATTGGCGAGTGGCTGGATGACAGTCTGGTCAATATTGTTGGTGGCTGCTGCGGTACAACGCCGGAGCATATTGGCGCCATCGCCAAAACGGTAGAGAGCGCGAAGCCGCGGGCTGTTGCTTCTTCGACGGTACAGACACGCCTGTCCGGCCTTGAACCTTTCACCATGGCCGCCTGATCCGATCGCCGGCAATATGCAAAAGAAACATCAGTAAATGACCACAGCTCCCTCTTCCGCGCAATTCGTCAATATTGGCGAACGCACCAATGTTACCGGGTCCGCGCGGTTCAAAAAGCTCATCCTTAACGACGACTATGAAGCCGCCGTGGAAGTCGCGCGCCAGCAGGTCGAAAATGGCGCACAGATTATCGACGTGAACATGGATGAAGGCCTGCTCGACGCTGAACATGCGATGACGACCTTCCTCAAGCTGATCGCGGCAGAACCCGATATCGCCCGCGTGCCGGTGATGATCGACAGCTCCAAATGGTCGGTGATCGAGGCGGGCCTGAAATGCGTGTCCGGCAAACCGATCGTCAATTCCATCTCGATGAAGGAAGGCGAAGAGGAATTTCTCGCCCATGCCCGCAAATGCATGGCTTATGGCGCAGCTGTTGTCGTCATGGCCTTTGATGAAACCGGACAGGCCGATACCAAAGAGCGCAAGGTCGAGATTTGCGAGCGGGCCTACAAGCTGCTCACCGGCATCGGATTTCCGCCCGAGGATATTATTTTCGACCCCAATGTGTTTGCGGTGGCAACCGGGATAGACGAACATCGCCGCTACGGACTGGACTTCATCGAGGCCGTTGCTGAAATCAAGGCACGCTGTCCGCATGTGCATTTTTCCGGCGGGCTGTCCAATCTGTCCTTCAGCTTCCGGGGCAATGAACCGGTACGCCGTGCGATGCACAGTGTCTTTCTCTATCACGCCATTCCCGCCGGACTCGACATGGCTATCGTCAATGCCGGGCAGCTGGATATTTACGACGATATCGATCCCGTTCTGCGCGAACATTGCGAGGATGTCATTCTCGATCGTGAACCGAAAGATGGTGGTGATGCCACCGACCGGTTGATCACGCTGGCCGAGACATTTCGCGGTACCGACAAGGCGGCCGAAAAAGCCGCTGCCGAATGGCGCGGCTATGATGTCGTCAAGCGCCTTGAACATGCGCTGGTCAAAGGCATTGATGCCCATATTATCGAAGATACCGAAGAAATGCGGGTGTCGGTGAAGGATGCCGGCGGGCGGCCCATCGAGGTTATTGAAGGCCCCCTGATGGACGGCATGAATGTCGTCGGCGACCTGTTCGGATCGGGCAAAATGTTCCTGCCACAGGTCGTGAAATCCGCACGCGTGATGAAGAAGGCCGTCGCCCATCTCTTCCCCTATATCGAGGCGGAAAAGGAAGAAGGCGCCAAGGGCAAGGGCAAAGTCGTCATGGCTACTGTGAAAGGCGACGTGCACGATATCGGAAAAAATATTGTCGGTGTGGTTCTGCAGTGCAATGGTTTTGAAGTCATCGACCTCGGGGTCATGGTGCCGTGGACAGACATATTGAAGGCGGCCAATGAAAATGACGCGGACATGATCGGATTGTCCGGCCTTATCACGCCGTCGCTCGACGAGATGGTGACCGTTTCCGAAGAGATGGAACGCGCCAAGATGACCATGCCGCTGCTGATCGGCGGGGCGACGACATCGAAAACCCATACGGCCCTGCGGATCGAACCGGCCTATTCCGGGCCAACTGTCTATGTGCTCGACGCCAGCCGCGCCGTGGGCGTCGCCTCGCAACTGGTCAGCGACACACAGGCTGAAGGTTTTATCGCCAGCACCCGCGAGGATTACGAGCAGGTTCGCCAGGCACGCGCGGGCAAGACGGCCAAGAAGCTGGCGACGCTGGATGAAGCCCGTGCCAATGGTGCGGCCATCGATATGGGCAAGAAGGCGCCTGCTCCGAAAAAACCCGGCCTGCATATTTATGAAGACTGGGATCTGGCGGAGCTGCGCGACTATATCGACTGGACCCCATTTTTCCGCGCATGGGAACTGGCCGGAACCTTCCCGGCCATTCTGACCGACGAAGTGGTCGGGGAAAGCGCCAGTGATCTGTATAAAGACGCACAGGTGATGCTGGACCGGATCATCGAAGAGAAATGGCTGACCGCCAAAGGGGTCGCTGGCCTATGGCGCGCGCGGCGGGATGGTGATGACATCATGGTATCACCCGAAAATGAGGAAATCGCCCTCCCCATGCTGCGTCAGCAAGTCAGCAAGCGATCCGGCAAATCAAATAATTGCCTCGCCGATTTTGTCGATACGTCCGATGACTGGATGGGCGGATTTGCGGTGACTGCAGGACACGGCATTGACGAGCATGTCGCCCGCTTTGAAGCAGACAAGGACGACTATAACAGCATCCTCCTGAAGGCGCTGGCCGACCGGCTGGCCGAGGCCTTTGCGGAGCGGATGCACGAGCATGTGCGCAAGGACCTTTGGGGTTATGCAGAGGATGAAAGTCTCGACAACAAGGCGCTGATCCAGGAAAAATATCAGGGCATCCGCCCTGCCCCCGGCTATCCCGCTTGCCCGGACCACAGCCTGAAACCGATATTGTTCGATATGCTGAGCGCAACCGAACATACCGGTATTGAACTGACAACCAGCTTTGCGATGACGCCGACGGCCGCCGTGTCCGGTTTCTATTTCGCCCATCCGGAAGCCGAATATTTCGGCGTCGCCCGCATCGGCGAAGATCAGGTGGAGGATTATGCCGCCCGGCGTGGTGTTCCGCTCGACCGGGCGCGGCAGTGGCTGCGGCCCAATCTCAACGAATAAAGCCGGCTCCTTGCGGAACCGGCTTTAGGTATTCGATTGTTCTGACGATCAGGCGTAGCTGACTTTCGTCGTCATTTTCCGGCGACGACGCATCGCACCGCCGACCAGACCGAAACCACCGATCATCATTGCCCAGGTGGACGGTTCGGGAACCGGGGCCGTCAGAACGCGAATATAGTCGCCCGGGGAAGATGCCCGGAAGTCAATGTTCAGACGATTGCCAACCACGTTGAAACTGTCGGCCGCTTCCAGACCGCGCAGGCTCACGCTGACATAATTGACAGCACCCAGTCCAAGCAACGTATCCGTCGCATCCATATCTGCTTTGCCGCTCAAAACCCCGATGATCTCGCCATCGAAATCGACATAACCGACTCCGGTCGTGCCCCGTGCCAACGGGTCAAAAAAGACGTAGTGGCTGTTGACAAGCGTACCAGCCGTCAAGCCGCCAACGTCAGCATCCAGCGCCACGCCCTGATTTTCGTTGAAAGCAAAAAGATTGTTCGAGTCCTGGTGATTATTACCCACAATAACAGGGATAGACTCCTGAAAAACCCCGCCATTGTCGAACGCGATGCCGCCAGTCAGCTCACCGGTTATGATTGCGGCATTTGCCGTTCCCGCCAAAGCAAAGGCTGAAACAACCGCAGTGCCCAAAATTGATTTTTTCATTTTTCTGCATTCCTTTACGCACGTTTAACAACGCACAAAATGCGACCCTCGGCGATTCTATTAACAAAATATTGACCATATGGCTACCATTGCTCCCGGGGCATGTCCCGAAATGAGACATATTTTATCACTTTTTACAGACCGTGACGGGCTTTTAACTTCTTCGTCTCAGCTTGAATTCATTTGGGACAGAGTAAAAGCACATATTGTTGTGTTGCGCCGCCGGGCCTAACAGCCTTCCTGCAATTATCAGAACTTTCTCCGGAGCATGAGATTTTGAACAGCCTTTCGAAAAACATGACGATTGCCTCTCTGGCCCTGCTTGCCGCCATCCCGGCAGCGGCACAGGACAATGGCCCGGCCTTTACCGTGGTCGAAACCGGTCAGGGTTTCTACCGTCTCGCGGATGCTGTCGAGGCCATTGGCGGAAATGATGCGACAATCGTCATTGCGCCGGGTGCCTATGGCGACTGCGCGGTCCAGACGGCCGGACGCATTACATATCGCGCGGAAATTGCCGGCCAGACGGTTCTGGATGGCGGGATTTGCGAGGGCAAGGCCAGCCTCGTCTTGCGCGGCAAAGCGGCGACAATTGACGGCATCATCTTTCAGAACCAGCGCGTCCCGGATGGCAATGGCGCGGGTATCCGCATCGAAAAAGGGGATCTGTACATCAACAATGCCCTGTTCCGGAATGCCGAGCAGGGCATCCTCAGTGCGGATGATCCTTCGGCAGAAATCGTGATTACCCGGTCCACCTTCCAGCGCCTTGGCCGCTGCGATCGCGGTCTTTCCTGTGCGCACAGCGTGTATATTGGGGATTATGGATCATTGACGGTCCGAAACTCACGCTTTGAGAAAGGCAGCGGCGGCCACTATGTCAAGAGCCGCGCGCCGCGGGTTTCCATTGCCGGCAGCAGTTTTGACGACACCAGCGGACGCGCGACCAACTATATGATCGATCTCCCCGCCGGCGCCACCGGGACGATTGCCAACAATGTTTTTGTTCAGGGGCAGAACAAGGAAAATTACAGCGCGTTCATCGCCGTCGCCGCAGAGGGCCGGGAGCACAGTTCATCCGGTCTCAATATCCATTCCAACAATGCCGGACTGGCGAATGGCGTAGAACGCAATACCTGGTTCGTGGCCGACTGGAGCGGGGACCAGATCCGCATAGCCAATAACAGTCTCGGCCGCGGATTGTCGCGCTACGAGCGCCGCTAGCTCCCGGGCGTCAGCGCTCGCAGCTATTGGCCTTTCCGCCATCAATATCGAGGCACTTTCCGTCAATCTCGTCGGCGGGAATCTCCACACCAATCAATGCCGCGAGCGTGGGCGCGATATCGACGGTCCTGACCGACAGCGGCTGTTCAAAATGTGCGAGGTCCTTGTGCCAGAACAGGATCGGAACCTGACGGTCATAGTCCCAGGGGCTGCCATGTGTCGCGACATAGCCGGGTCCACCCGAAGCGATCGGGGTCACCGCCTTTTTCAGCAAAACAATGAAATCACCGGATCTGTCCGGATGAAATGATGCCCGGGTGCGCTCGGCCATGGTCCATTCTTCCGGCGGTCCCTTCGGCATCGGCAGGGCAGACAGCATGTCATGATCGAACACCGCCTCCACCTGGGGATGCTCGGCAAACATCATCATGGCGATCTTTTTGACTTCGGCGCGTCGTTCGGCAGGCAGATCAAGGCTGACATAATAGTCGCCAAACGGGCTGTCGGCATGGAGTACCGGCACGTCCGAACTGTCTTTCAGAATGTCTTTGACCTGTTTGCCGACAAATTTCGCATTGAGATTGGGATCAATACGCTCAGCATCGGGTACGCCCTGCAAGCGCAGGCGTTCCGGCAGGTCATGGCCTCCATGATCCGCCGTTAATACCGCGACATAGTCCATCCCGGCGGCATCCAGATGCTCGAACAACAGCCCCAGATTCCGGTCAAGCTGTGCCATCTGAATGCACATTTCCAGGCCTCCGGTACCGAAAGCATGACCGATATAATCGGTTGCAGCCAGCCCCACCGAAAGGACGTCTGTCACCTCGCCCTGCCCCAGTTTCATGGAATCAATCAGAGCCATTGCCGCTTCGATCGTGACCTTGTCAAAGTCCGGTGAACCGCGGAAGATCCGGGCCGTGCCTTCCGGCCGCCGGAAATCATAGGTCCCGACAGACTGGTTGTCGCTGACAACGATCTGATTATTGCGGGCCGCGCAATGGTCCGGCACCGGATAGGGCGCGCGGGCCTGGTCGATATAGTCGGCGATTCGCGCATTGAGCGCGGCAATGGGCGGCCCGACCTCACGGTCACTCAATGTGGCAAAGCCCTTGCGCTTCCACCAGTAGACCGCATCCACATCGGTACCGCCCATCATCAGGGCGGACCGGTCCTTGCCAGCGACAGCAACATTGCGGGATTGCGGAGATGTTGCCTTCAGCCGTTCCCCGAGCGTCGGGACGAGCAGATGCCAGGCCGAGGCAATATAGGGCCCCTGGGTCGCGGCGGTAATTGCGCCGAAACTGGTCCCCTCGACCCGTTCGTCTTCCGCGCAATAGACCGTCTTGTCATCACGAGCGACCCTCAGATCGATCCAGTTATTTGCAATGATTCCGGCGCGCCCGGGATGACTTCCCGTCATGATGGTAGCATGTCCGGGACAGGTTTCGGTCGCCGCATGCGCCTGATAGCCGGACGGAAAGACCGCGCCACCGGCGAGACGTTTCATCCCGTGCCGGAAAGTGCTGCGATATTCGCTGAACAGATCGGACGAAAACTGGTCTACCGAGATTGCGACAACCAGTTTCGGCGACGCTTCCTGCCCCTCCTTGTGATGTTCTGCACTGGCAGCGGATGACAGGACGAACAGTCCGGTGAATAATGTAACAATTTTGGTCAGACGCACGAATAATTCCCAGGTATCAAAAGCAGCTATGGCAAGAGCGCCGCTGATAGCCTAAATATCTTTAGAAGCGAAATGGTGAGTTTTCATGACGGACAAGTTTTTGTCGACAAAAAGCCGGGCAAAAGCCAACTGGATGACCGCAATGCAGACGCTGGTGGCGGCGCTGTTTTTCTCGCTTCTGCTGAGCGTCAGTCCGGCAAGAGCACAAAACCTGACGATGGAACAGATTGCGCCTGCCGGATTTTCTGAAAAAAAAGAGCTGAACGTTCCCGCAACTCTGGTTGCAGAGTCCCGGCAGGTCCAGGCAGGACAGAGCGTGACTCTGGCCTTTGTCATGACGCCCAAGCCCACCTGGCACGGTTACTGGGAAAATCCTGGGGATGCCGGAATCGGCATGAGTTTTGACTGGACTCTTCCCGATGGCGTCACCGCCGGCAAGGCGCAATATCCGGTTCCCGACACGCTGCTGATTTCCGGCATCATGAACTATATCTACAAGGGCGATTATGCTGTCCTTGTAAATCTTGTGGTGTCGGAACGGGTCCAGCCGGGCCCCTTGCCCATTTCAGTCAAGTCGGAATGGCTCGCCTGTACCGACGAGATCTGCGTGCCGGAACAGGACGAACTGTCCATAGATCTGGAAGTGGTCGGGCCCGATGCAGCGGTTGCGCTGGACAGTGCCTTCAACGCCTGGCGCGAAGCCCTGCCCCGCCGGCTCGGCAGTGCCGCGACTTTTGGTGTCGAGAATGATATTTTTCGGCTGTCGGTTCCGTTCCCGGCCGATATTGAAATCTCCGACCCCTATTTCTTCATCCGCGAAGACGGAATTGTCGATTATGGCGCGCCACAGAAGGTGAACCGGGATGGAGACCGGCTGATTATCGAGACAGCCGCGCGTGGTGATGGTCTCGAGCAAATCAGCGGTGTGCTCAAAGTCGGCCCGGACATGGGGCTTTCCCTGAATGCCAATGAAGGTAAAGTCGAAATGTCGGGCATCCCATTTGTTGGAAACACCAACGGCGGGCTGGGGGATGGTCAGTCCCAGCTGTCGTTGCTGCTGCTAGCCCTGGGCGGCGCGGTTCTCGGCGGGCTGCTGCTCAATCTGATGCCATGCGTTTTCCCGATCCTCAGCCTCAAGGCCATCAGCCTGGCAAAGGCGGGCGGTGATCAAGCTGTCGTGCGCCGTGATGCGCTGGCCTATACCGCCGGGGTCGTGGTTGTTGCGACGGCGCTTGGCGCACTGCTGCTGGCGTTGCGCGCAAGCGGCGCGGCGGTTGGCTGGGCATTCCAGCTGCAGGACCCGCGGATCATATTCGTGCTGTTGGCGCTGGTCACGGCGATCGGACTGAACCTCGCCGGGCTGTTCGAGCTGCCCAATATCCAGTTCGGCAACAAGCTCACGCAAAAGGATGGACCGACCGGATCATTCTGGACCGGCGCGCTGGCCGCCTTTGTCGCAACCCCCTGCACTGGCCCCTTCATGGCGGCAGCTCTCGGCGCGACGATTATTCTGCCCCCGATTGCAGCGCTGGTTATCTTTGCCGGGCTGGGCATCGGGCTGGCGCTGCCCTTCCTGCTCATCGCCTTTGTCCCGGCGATCCGGGACCGGCTGCCCCGACCTGGCGCATGGCTCGACAGCTTCCGCAAGATCATGGCTATCCCGATGCTGCTCACGTCCGTCGGCCTGATCTGGCTGCTCGGTCGTCAGATCGGCACCGATGCGCTGGGTGTCTCCCTGATGTTCCTGCTGCTCGTGTCGCTGTTTTTGTGGTGGTTTGGCAGCGGACAGATCAAGGGTGTTTCGCGCGGCGCAATAACCACCGCGGCGGTGGCGGTCGCGATCATTGGCGGCATCGCGCTGCTGCCCGGCGATGACGTCATGGACGAGCGCAGAGTCGCCAGTGCCTCCACAGCCACTTTGCCGAGCGAGCCCTTTGCCGAAACCCGGCTCGCCGAACTGCGCGCCGCCGGGCAACCGGTATTTGCCTATTTCACTGCCGACTGGTGCATTACCTGCAAGGCCAATGAAGCCGCCGCCGTCCAGCGTCAGGAAACGGCGGATGCCTTTGCTGCGGCCAATGTCGCCGTCCTGATGGGAGACTGGACCCGTCCGGATCCCGAGATCAGCAAGTTTCTCGAAAAGCACGGACGCGCCGGCGTACCGCTATATCTGTTCTACGCCCCCGGCAAGGAACCAGTCATCCTCCCGCAGATCCTGACCGTCGGCACACTCACCGATCTGGTCAACCCCCCGGAACGCATGGCCGATGCCAGATAACCTTGAATAGGAGTCCCCGATGTTGAAGAACCTGACAACCGCTGCCTTTGCCTCTCTCGCCATTGTCGCCATCGCCCAGCCGGTCGCCGGCGCGCAAAAAAATGGCGCCATTGCCCAGGATTTCAAGCTCACCGACATGTTTGGAAAAACCGTTCAGCTCTCCGCATTTCGAGGCAAGACGGTTGTGCTCGAATGGCATAATCCGGGGTGCCCTTTCGTCAAGAAGCATTATGACAGCGGCAACATGCAGAAAACCCAGGCCGCAGCCCGCGAACAGGGCGCCGTCTGGCTCACCATAAACAGTGGAGCACCCGGCAAGCAGGGGCACATGACCGTGAAAGAAGCGCAGCGCCTGTTCGCGGATCAGGGGCACAAGGCCAGTCACTATCTGCTCGACGCAAAGGGTCTGGTAGGCAAGGCCTACAGCGCCCGGACGACACCGCACATGTATGTGATCGATGGCGAAGGCACACTGGTCTACCAGGGGGGCATTGACGACAAGCCAACCGCCAATCCGGCGGATATCAAGGGCGCTCGCAATCATGTGCTGGCGGCGCTCAACGATCTGAAATCCGGCAAAGCGGTGCAGATGGCGAACACACGGGCTTATGGCTGTTCCGTCAAATATGCCAGCTAGCGAACATACTCTGTCGGTTCACTGAAAATCACCGGCAAAAAATCGCGCAAAACAAAAGCAGGGCGGTCGCGCAAAACACAACTGGCGCGCCCGGCCCTGCTCCCAGTGTCCGGCGGCTTACAAACCCCCTGAAAGCCCCCGTATGACGGATTGCCGGACCTGTTCTTCAAATTTTCCATCCTGATCGTCAGGATCAGGGGACAGGCCAAAACTCTACACCAGCCTGTCCCCTGCCTTTGTTCCGACAACCTGCGACCCTAAACCCGGGCGCCGTCGGCCAAAGTCAGTTACTCATCAAATCAAATCTCTTGGTACCGTTGCTGCCAACCAGCTCGATTCCCCGACTGCCTGCCAGCCCCGAAAGCGGCATGGATCGTTCGTAACGTTGTTCGCCGGTCACCGATTCGGTTCCTGCCTCGACGACGATTTCGATGCGCCGATATTCCGGAGACGGATCACCGAGATCCGGACGCAACCGGGTTGATCGACCGTGTCCTGCCCCCGGACCGGACACGACCAGATACAACCCGTCCCCCAATGTTGGTCCCGCACGCAGCTCGGCACGGTCAAATGCCGCACTGCCCGACCGGGCAGAAACAGACGCTTTGCGAGGGGTGTCGCGATTTGTCATGCCATTGCTGTCCACAATAAGCTCCATGGGATCCTTGCCGTTTTGAAAAGCCGGATAACGCCCGGGCCGTTCAGTTTCTGACTACGCAACTGATATAGGCGCTATTAGTCGAACCATGGGTGAACAGTCATGTAAACTATTGTAACTCGCCGTAACACTCTGAAATATTATTACAAAATCCCGCAATGAATTCCCCGCGCCGCAAAGCGCAAGAAAGCCAGGATATTCACAGGATTTCCAGGCGGAAAAAACGCCCTTTGAGATCAAATGCTTGGCGCAGCGACTCGGATTTCGCGCCTCCCCGTAAGTGAATCTCCTATCCTGGCTTACGGAATCTCATGACAAACCGGTCTGTTTTTCCCCGCAGTTCCGGTGCAAAGACATTCTTGTCGAGGTCATCTGCCGGATTGGCAAACATGTCGCTCTCCGCATCAAGGACAAACCCGGCTTTTGCGAAATCGGCCTTCACGGTTGCCGGATCAATCCGGTGGGTCTTTTCGACAATAGCCCGGGTGTCCCCAGCGCGTCCGACATGATCCACAACAGCAATAATTCCGCCCGGCTTCATCCCCGCGTAAAGGTTGGCCAGCGCCACCGCCGGGTCCATCCGCTCAAATTTGAACTGTTCGCTCTCCCAGTAAAAATCGTGATAGATCAGATGGAGCATCGCAAAATCGATGCTGTCTCGCTCGGCCTCATAGTCCGGCAATTGGGACGGTACCATGGTCACATTGGACTGCCGCGATGCGATCCCCGCCCATTTGGTTTTGGCCGCTTCGCTACTGACAAACTGGGGGGGATTGACGGCTGTCACCGACCCGTCCGGACCGACCGCGGCCCCCATGATCTCGCTATAATATCCGCCACCGGCAAAGATATCGAGGACGGTATCGCCTTTCTCGAGACCCATGAAGGACAGCAGCTCGGCAGGTTTTCGGCTGTCATCAAGCTTGGTGTCGCCTTCGCTCCGTCCGGGCGCTGCTACTGCTGCCGCCAGTTCGGGAGTCGCTTGCGATGCCAGCACCAGCGGTGCCTGTACTGAACTGGCCTGCACAGAACTGGCCTGTGCGTGGGAAGCGGCAGCCAGCAAGGGTGCCGCCAGTGTTACGGCGAAAAACGAAATTCGCATAATATGCTCCCCTCAACAAACGGCACAAGAATGAACCTGCCAGCCGGCGGGCACAAGGCACCAGGATGTCGTTTATCTACATGTTGCAGTCGTTGATCGAATAGACAGATGCCGCGATCTCACCCCATCCGCCGCTTGGTCGTCCGCCCGTATTTGCCCTTTCGGGTTCCCGGGCGCCCCTCGGTGGCCCTGCCCCTGGGGGCGGCGACCTGCAAGTCCGCCGGAACACCCAGTTCGTCCGCCTCCAGCTTGCGGATCTCGTCCCGCAACCGTCCGGCTTCCTCGAACTCGAGATCGGCGGCAGCTTCCCGCATCCGTTTTTCCAGGCTCTCGATATGACTGCGCAAATTGTGGCCGACCAGATGCTCGGTATCGTCATCAATCGGTACGGTCACCTGATCCTTGCTCGCAACATGGGCAACAATGTCGCCGATATTCTTGCGGATGGTGGTCGGTGTTATCCCGTGCTCGAGATTATACCCTTCCTGTTTTTCGCGCCGGCGCCGGGTCTCGTTCAGGGCCCGTTCCATCGAACCGGTCATGCGATCGGCATAGAGAATGACGCGGCCGTCTACGTTCCGGGCCGCCCGCCCGATGGTCTGGATCAGCGAGGTCTCGGACCGCAAAAAACCTTCCTTGTCCGCATCAAGTATTGCGACCAGCCCGCATTCGGGAATGTCGAGACCTTCCCGCAACAGGTTGATCCCCACCAGAACATCATAGACGCCCAGCCTAAGATCGCGAATCAGTTCGATACGTTCCAGCGTTTCCACATCGCTGTGCATGTAGCGTACCTTGATTCCGGCTTCGTGCATGAACTCGGTCAGGTCCTCGGCCATGCGTTTGGTCAGGGTGGTGACCAGCGTCCTGTAGCCCTGTTCGGCCACTTTCCGGCATTCGTTGATGAGATCGTCCACCTGATCTTCAACCGGCTTGATTTCCACCGGCGGATCGATCAGCCCGGTTGGCCGGATGACCTGCTCGCTGAATACGCCGCCGGTCTGTTCCATTTCCCAGTTGCCGGGTGTCGCCGACACGCTGACCGTCTGGGGCCGCATCGCATCCCATTCGTTGAACCGCAGCGGCCGGTTATCGATACAGCTGGGCAGCCGAAAGCCATATTCGGCCAGCGTGATCTTGCGACGGTGATCGCCTTTCGACATCGCCCCGATCTGCGGCACCGTCTGGTGGCTTTCATCAACGAAGAGCAGCGCGTTGTCGGGCAAATATTCGAACAGTGTTGGCGGCGGTTCTCCGGGCAGGCGGCCGGTGAGGAAGCGGGAGTAATTCTCAATCCCCGCGCAGCTCCCGGTCGCAGCGATCATCTCGAGATCGAAATTGGTGCGCTGTTCCAGCCGCTGGTGCTCGAGCAGTTTGCCCTCGGATTCCAGCTCTTTCAGCCGCACACCCAATTCCAGCTTGATCGCTTCCATCGCCTGTTTCATGGTCGGACCCGGCGTCACATAGTGGGAATTGGCGAATATGCGGACCCGATTGAGGCTGGCGCCCTTTTTCCCGGTCAGCGGATCAAATTCGACAATTTCCTCAATCTCGTCCCCGAAGAATGATATCCGCCAGGCCATGTCTTCATAATGCGACGGGAATATTTCGAGATTGTCACCCCTCACCCGGAAATTGCCACGCGCAAAAGCCTGGTCATTGCGCTTGTATTGCAGCGAGACCAGCTTGCGAATGATATCCCGCTGATCCACCGCCTGCTCTTTCTTCAAATCGAATATCATGGCCGAATAGGTCTCGACCGACCCGATGCCGTACAGACAGGATACCGATGCCACGATGATCACATCGTCTCGCTCCAGCAACGACCGGGTTGCGCTGTGCCGCATCCGGTCGATTGCCTCATTTACCGAACTTTCCTTTTCGATATAGGTATCAGACCGGGCGACATAGGCCTCGGGCTGATAATAGTCGTAATAGCTGACAAAATATTCGACCGCATTGTTCGGGAAGAAGCTTTTGAATTCCCCGTAAAGCTGGGCTGCCAGGATCTTGTTGGGCGCGAGAATGAGAGCCGGCCGCTGCAGCTCTTCGATAATCTTGGCCATGGTAAAGGTCTTGCCCGAGCCGGTCACACCCAGAAGCACCTGATCCTGATCGCCATCCGCAACACCCTCGACCAGTTCCGCAATCGCAGTGGGCTGATCTCCCGACGGTTCAAAGTCACTGACCAGTTCAAATCGCTTTCCGCCCTCGGATTTCTCCGGGCGCGCCGGCTTGTGCGGAACGAAATTCTCGTCAGTTTCCGGTTCCGCCAGACCTTCTCGTATCACCAGTTTTGCCATGGTGAAACTATGGAACAAAAAGGGATCACTGTCATCCCAATTCTGGACGCAGTTCAGAGCAAATTTACAAGACTTTCCGCCGCGGCTATGGCAAACAGGACGAAACGAAACAGATGAGGGTATATAACAGTGAAAAAGATTCTGGTTTCTGCCGCTGCGGTGGCTTTGGTCAGCGGTTGCGCAGACAGTGGTGCAGATGCTGATGGAGACGGCAAGATCACCAACGAAGAAGTCGCCGCCGAGATGAACGAAGTGAGCCTGGAAGCGGGTGAATGGGAAAATACCGTCGAGATTGTCGATGTGGAGATCGAAGGCATGCCCAACGGCGTTCCTCCCGGCATGATCGAACGGATGAAAAGTCAGAAAACGGTGAGCAAATCCTGCATGACCGAAGAAATGGCCAAAAACCCTGGAGCTGAGTTTTTTGCGGCTCAAGAAGAGTTTGACTGCGAAATAAAGAAATTCAACATGAGTGGCGGTGCCATTGATTCCGAATTATCCTGCAAGAACATGAACAACGGTGCTGGCGAAATGAACATGGCGATGACCGGCCAATATGGCCCAAGCAGCTATGACATGATGCTCAACATGGACGGCGGCGCCGGACCGGTGAAAATGAAAATTTCCGCCAAAAATGTCGGCAAGCGCGTGGGTGACTGCCCCGCTGGCTGATATCTGTCACCAGACAGGAATTTCGAACGCAGTGCGGCCATTCGGTTGCGCTGCGTTTTTCTTTGACAGCAGCGCCAGTCAACGGTCCTGGCCGCAGAATGCGACATAACCTCGCTGGTTATTGCATCTGCCCGCACGACTGATAGGTTTCACTCCGAAACCGAATCACCCCCTCAAGGAGAGAATAATGATCGCGTACACAATGCTCGGAACCAACGACAAGGAAAAGGCCTTCGCCTTTTACGACTCCCTGTTTGAAGGAACCGACATCAAAAGGCTGTTCAAGACGCCGCTCGGCGGACAGTTTTACGGCAAAGTCCCGGGCCAGCCGATGCTCTGCATCACGTCTCCCTATGATGAAGGCGAGGCCTGTTTCGGCAATGGTACCATGGTCGCGCTGCAATTTGAGGACACAGCAGATATCGACCGCCTGCACGCCAAAGCGCTGGAAATCGGTGGCAAGGACGAAGGCGAACCGGGCTGGCGGGCACCAGAAGTCTTTTACGGCGCCTATTTCCGCGATCTCGACGGCAACAAGCTTTGCGTTTGCAAAATGAACATGGGAGGATGATGCAATGATCGGATATGTGACTCTGGGAACCAATGATCTGGAAAAGGCCCGGACCTATTATGACGGCTTGCTCGGCGAGCTCGGCGCCAAGCGGCTGATGGAAATGGAAGAAAATGGCTTCACGCTCTACGGCACTGACATGGCCAGCCCGTCCATCGCCCTCACCGAACCCTGGAACGGGGAACAGGCACAACCCGGCAACGGCAACATGATTGCCCTGCAAATGCAGGAGCGATCGCAGGTCGACAGTCTCTACAAAAAGGGTCTGGAGCTGGGCGGATCCGACGAGGGGGCACCCGGAGTCCGGGGTGACGAGGGCCCGATGGCCTTTTACGCCGCCTATTTCCGGGACCCGGAAGGCAACAAGCTTTGCGCTTTTCGCCTCGGACCGGCATAAGGTGTGACGCAATAAAGGGGAAATCATGAAAAAGTCTTTTCTGGCGCTTGCAGCGGCATGCAGCATCACGGCTGGCGCACCTGCCGGTGCGCAATCCACAAATACACCGCTGGGCGCCGCGATTGCTTCCGATTATGATGCGAAGCTGGAAGCGCTGTTCATTGATTTCCACCAAAATCCCGAACTTTCCTACAAGGAAACACGCACCGCGGCCATTATCGCGCGCGAATGGCGCGCGGCCGGATGGGATGTGACCGAACAGGTGGGCGGCACCGGCGTGGTTGGTGTCATGACCAATGGCGCAGGTCCCACAGTCCTGCTCCGGGCGGATATGGACGGGCTTCCGGTGAAGGAAGACAGCGGCCTCGGCTATGCATCCACAGCGCGCCAGGTCAGCATAGATGGCACCGAGAAGCCGGTCATGCATGCATGTGGCCATGATGTGCACATCACCTCGATCATCGGCACCGCGCGGCGTCTGTCCGACATGAAGGCGCAATGGCAGGGCACCGTCGTGCTCATCGCCCAGCCGGCGGAAGAACGCCTGGGCGGTGCGCGGATGATGATGGAGGACGGCCTCTACGAGCGGTTCCCGAAACCCGATTATGCCCTCGCCTTCCATGTGTCATCCGGTGCAGCCACCGGCAGGCTAACCCTCCGGGAGTCGATCACCTACTCTTCTGCCGACACGGTCGATATCATCGTGCACGGCGTTGGTGCGCATGGTGCCAGTCCGCATCGCGGCAAGGACCCGATCCTGATGGGTGCTCAGATCATCATGAACCTGCAGACCCTGGTCAGCCGCGATATCGCACCGCTCAAGCCGGGCGTGGTCACCGTCGGTGCTTTCAACAGCGGGTTCAAGCACAACATCATATCTGACCGGGCGACCATGCAGCTCACCGTTCGCGCCGACGATGAAGAAACGCGCCAGAAGCTGCTCGCGGGAATCCGGCGGGTGGCGGAGAATGTAGGGCGAATGAACGGCCTGCCCGAGGACAAGCTGCCCAAAGTCCTGGTGTCGAAAGAAAGTACGCCCGCGACTTATAATGATGTCGCGCTGACCCGGCGTATCCGCACGCTTTTCGAACAGCGATTTGGCGAAGAAGTATTTGATGATCGCCCGCGCGGTGGCATGGGCGCTGAGGATTTCGCCTATTTTGTGGCCCCCAATACCGATGTTCCGGGCGTTTATTTCGGCGTTGGCGGAACACCGCAAGCCGATTTTGACCGCGAAAAGGCGGGCGGAACACCGGTCCCGTCCCATCATTCGCCTTTCTTCAAGGTGAAGCCAAGAGAGTCGGTTACGCTGGGAACCGAAGCCATGACCGCCGCGACACTGGACCTGCTGGCACCCACCGGAAACTAGCAGCCGATGAGCGCGGACGGACTTTCGGACGGTCAGCTGCAACAGCTGAAAACCCGCCTGCTCGATCGTCAAAAGGAGCTGAAGGCACTGGATGCCGAGGCCGAAAGCTGGCGAAGCACTGTGGAACTCGATCAGCAAAGCGTCGGACGGTTGTCGCGCATGGATGCCCTGCAGCAACAGGAAATGGCACAGGCCGAAGCACGGCGGCGCACCAGTGACCTGGCCCGTATCGATCAGGCGCTCCTGCGCATGGAGGAGGACGAATATGGCTGGTGCGCCGAATGAGGCGAACCGATCGCCTTCAAGCGTCTCGAAATCGATCCCATGGCCAGTTTTTGCATCGGCTGCGCCAAATGAACCGGCTGGCGAAGTTCCTGGACAGCCGACAGGCACGCACTGCCCGAAAATGACCCGTCCGGTAGAATATTGCTGGCTTTGCGAACGCCCGCTTGGCCGCCGCATTGAGTGGCACCATCCGGTCCCGAAAAGCCGCAAGGGCAAGGAAACTGTTGCTGTTCATCCCATTTGCCACCGGACGATCCATGCCAATTTCACCAATGCGGAACTGGCACGGCAATTCCACGCATCCGAAGCGCTGAGAGATCATCCGAAAATCGGGCGGTTTTTGCAATGGGTCCGCAACAAGCCACCGGATTTCCATGCCCCCACGCGATCACGCAAGTGATTGAGGAACGGCGATAATCTGGTTCGGAGCCGCCGAAAGGACTCGCATTTGCGTCCAGCCGACAAAAACCCGGCAAAATGCGCTTTCGCAGGCAAGGCTGGTGTCCTAAAGCACTTCCATGGACGTTCCTTCCGATATCCAGCCGCATGACGGGCGTTTCGTGGGTGGTCGGCACTATTTCGCCTGCCGGGTCTATTTTGAGGACACGGATTTTTCGGGGATTGTTTATCACGCCAATTACCTGCGCTACATGGAGCGCGCCCGATCCGACATGCTGCGGGTGCTGGACATGGATCAAAATGCCGCATTCGGTGCCGGTGAAGGGGTTTATGCGGTCACCGACATGACGATCAAATATGTTCTGCCGGCCAGGCTGGACGATGATCTTGTCGTGGTGAGCAGGGTCCGGAAACTGCGCGCTGCCAGCGTGATCATCGAGCAGACGATCATGCGCGGCGAGGACAGGATTGCCGCGGCCGATGTGCAGGCCGCCTTTCTGACACCCTCGGGTCGGCCGCGTCGGCAACCCGAAGCATGGACAAAGGCCTTCGCCAGCGTCATGGATGCAGAATGAACTACAAAGGGACTCCGTTTTGCTAGAAACACTCTCCGTCGTCGCCATTTCCAGCGGATTTTCGCCCTTCGAGCTTTTTCTTCAGGCGGACATCATCGTCAAACTGGTGATGATCGGCCTGCTCCTCGCCAGTATCTGGACCTGGACGATCATCGTCAGCTTCGCGATGAAGGTGCGCCGTATCCAGGATCGCACCGAAAAGTTTGAAGCCGCCTATTCCAGCACCCAGGATGTCGACCGGTTCTTCCAGAAATACAAGAAAAGCGTGCTTCCTGTCGCGCGCGTGTTTATCGCCGGAATCAAGGAATGGCGACGCTCGACAACCGCCGGGCCGGTGGATCGCGAGGGCACGCGCGAGCGGCTGGCGACGGCCATGAACGCCACCATCGCGCGCGAAATTGATGCGATGGCGGATCGGCTGAATTTCCTCGCCACGGTCGGCAGCGTCGCCCCCTTTGTCGGCCTGTTCGGGACGGTCTGGGGCATCATGCGGAGCTTTTCGGCAATCGCTGCAGAACAGAACAGTTCGCTCGCCGTCGTCGCACCGGGCATTGCCGAAGCGCTGTTTGCCACCGCTATCGGCCTGTTTGCCGCCATCCCGGCGGTGATCGCCTATAACCGCTTTTCCCACCGCCTCAACAAGCTGGAAGCGCGCATGGGGCGGTTTGCCGACGGCCTCCATGCCAGCCTCAGTCGCGAGCTGGAACTGGGAGCGCGATAATGGGCATGAACACCCCTTCGCGAAATGGTGGCCGGACCCGCGGACGTCCGCCCATGTCCGAAATCAACGTGACCCCCTTTGTTGATGTCATGCTGGTGCTGTTGATCATCTTCATGGTCACCGCGCCCTTGCTGGTTGCAGGGGTACCTGTCAATCTTCCGGAAAGCCGCGCCAATGCGCTGGAACAGGAACAGGAGCCGGTGCAGATTTCGATAGACCGGGACGGCCGGATATATCTGGGTGAGGAGGAGTTGAGTCGGACTGCCCTGATTTCGCGGTTGGGTGACATAGCCGCCAGCCAAAACCCTGAAAACCCACGCCAAATAATGTTGCGCGGTGACACGACACTGCAATATGGTCTGGTCATGGGTGTGATGGGCGAGTTGAACCGAGTGGGTCTGAACCGGCTTTCTTTGGTCACGGGTCCAGTCACCAGCGGTTCATCTGAGGCGCCATAGGAATGATCGGCTGTTATGGAACGCGCTGAAAAAATTGGCCTGGGAGTGGCGGCCGGCGGGCATATCGCCCTGATCGGCGTGCTGTCATTCAGCTTGCTCGGTGGGCCGGACGACAGCTTCCGGACCAAGCCGATTGAGGTGATGATTGCCGATGAAGTCGGCCTGGAAAGTGCTGCTCCCGATCCCGCGAAGCTGCCGCCCGCAACCAGCGTTGCCCCGGAACTGGGGCCGCCTGATCCAGCCGAGCTCACCGAACCGGACCCGGCAGAACTGACCGAATTGCCGGATGTCCGGCCCACGCCGCCGCGCGAGCAACCCGCCGCACGGCCCAGGCCCGAGCCGAAAGTCGCAGCCCGCGAAAAGCCCCGGACCAAGACACCGCCCAAGGCGAAACCCAAACCAGCCGACAAGCCCAGAGGCTCGCGCCTTGGCAAGGATTTCCTGAAAGGCGTGACCGATACGGCCTCGACCAGCCGCAACCAGAATATCGCCGCGGAAAAGGCGTCGCCGGCGGCTGTGGCCAGTCTGCAAAGAGCCGTTCTGGCGCAGCTGAAACCGCATTGGCAGAGTCTGGCACCTACTGGAGCGGATGCAGAATTGCTGCGAACCGTCGTGCGCTTTCAGCTGGATCGGCAGGGCAATGTTGTCGGTCGTCCGACGATTGTGAACACGTCCGGCAAAACGGCCTCCAATGCGCCGCAAGCTGCGCTGCACGGCGAACGCGCCGTCGCCGCTGTCAGACGGGCCGCACCATTTGACCTTCCGGAAAAATTCTACGATTCCTGGAAAGACTTGCAGGCCAATTTTGACAAACGTCTGGCGCTGTAGGACAGCTGATCAAGGATGAGGAAATCCAAGGCATGACCAAAAGAAAAAGATTCCCTGCGGCCCGGCAAACCATTCTCGGCCTGATTGCACTCGCGGCTGGACTTTCTGTTCCTGTGCAGGCGCAGCTGACAGTTGATGTGACAGCGGAAGGGGACAATGAACTGATCATCGCTGTCCCTGCCCTGCCCACACCGCAGAACACCGAAACCCCGGCGGGGGGTACCGCCGATCTTGGTGGCAAGATCAGCGACGTGATTGTCAGCGACTTGCGTTCCAGTGGCCTGTTCGAGCCAAAGGGTCGCAATCAGGTCCGCGGCATCAGCTTCAACGAAGTGACCGCACCGCAATTTTCCTATTGGGGCAGCACCAGCGCGGCGGCGCTGATCCAGGGCTTTGTCCGCACCAATCCGGATGGCAAGCTGACAGTCGGTTGTTATCTGTACGACGTCGCGCTCGAAACCGAGCTGACGCGGCAGGGTTTCGTGGTGTCACCGCGCGACTGGCGGCGGGCCGCACATAAATGCGCCGATGCCATCTATTCCCGGCTCAGCGGAGAATCCCCGTTCTTCGACAGCCGCATCGCCTATATCGCCGAAACCGGTCCCAAGGATAACCGGCGCAAGCGGCTGGCGATCATGGACAGCGACGGCGCCAATCACCGGTTCATAACCAATGGCCGCGCCACGGCGCTGACGCCCCGCTTTTCGCCGGATTACAAAAGCATCGTCTATCTCAGTTTTCTCGACGGCAATCCCCGGATCTATATCTATGACATCGGCACAGGCCGCCAGCGGCTGATTACGGAGAGCAGCAATCCGACCTTTGCACCGCGCTGGTCACCGGATGGCAAATGGATCCTCTATTCCATGGCAATTGCCGGAAATACCGACATCTACAAGGTCTCTTCGCAAGGAGGACAACCGCAACGGCTGACTTTCTCGCCGGGCATCGACATTGGCGGCAGCTTTTCTCCTGACGGCAGCCGGATCGTGTTCGAAAGCGACCGCTCGGGCAGCCAGCAGCTCTATGTCATGAGCAGCAACGGCGGCAATGAACGCCGGATCAGCTTTGGTGGCGGCCGCTATGCGACACCGGAATGGAGTCCCCGTGGCGACCTGATCGCCTTCACCAAGATTGCCGGTAATTTCCGGATTGGCGTCATGACGCCAGGCGGCGGCGGCGAGCGGTTGCTGACCAACAGCTGGCAGGACGAAGCCCCTACATGGGCACCCAATGGCCGGGTCATTCAGTATTTCCGCACGACCCGTGGCAATGGCCGGACCGGAATTTGGCAGGTCGATCTGACCGGGCGCAACGAGCGGCAATTGCCCACACCGGTCAACGGCTCCGACCCGTCCTGGGGACCATTGCTGCCATAATAGCGGGAGACCGTGTAACTAATGTGGGACAAGTCCCTGAAAACAGGTTATAAGTAGACCAAGGGCAATTTTGACTAGGAGTGCCGATATGTGGAAATACGCTACCCCCCTCGTGATTACCTCCAGCCTGGTTCTGGCCGGTTGCGGACAGAAACCGCCCGAAGAACTGCCACCGGCACCGGTGGGCACCGCACCTGAGGCTCCTCCACCCGCACCTGCTGGCCCCGGCTATGCGCCCGGCTCACAGGGTGATTTCCTCGCCAATACCATGTCCGACCGGATTCTGTTTGATACCGACCGCTTCAATGTGGATTCCCAGGATCAGGTGATATTGCAAAGCCAGGCCCAGTGGCTGGCACAGCATCCCAATGCCCGGATCACGATTGAAGGCCATGCCGACGAGCGCGGGACACGCGATTACAACCTGGCGCTGGGAGAGCGCCGGGCCAATGCCGCGAAAAATTATCTCGCGTCGCTGGGTGTCAGCCCATCCCGCATGACCACGGTCAGCTATGGCAAGGAGCGCCCCGAAGCACTCGGATCGAATGAAGCGGCCTGGGCCCAGAATCGCCGCGCCGTCAGCGTGGTTGTCCGCTAGCCGGTCCTCGCCGCAAACAGAAATCAAAAAGGGCCGCTACCCATTGGGATAGCGGCCCTTTTTATATCCGCCCGGTTGGACGGATAACTCAAACGGTTTTTTATTTCTTGGTGCCGGTCATCGCCATTTCACCAAAAGCACCGGCATTCACCGAACCGGTCAGAACACCGTCTTCGATCGTGGCCTTGCCTTCCAGCTTCATCGGCATCGGCACGGTCATATTCATGACCCAGGTCAGCTCATTGCCGTTGATCTTGCCTTCTTCCAGCTCCATCGAACCCATCGAACCTTCATTGGTACCGGTAAAGGTATCGCCATCGGTTGTAATCGTTACCACCGACGCCTGGTCACCCATGGGGGATTTGGTGATGCAATCATATGAACCATCAATCGACATAATATTCTCCTTTTAAATTCATAGCCCTGAGCCGGCGATCAATCTCCTGCGACTGCCGAATCATCTGAACTGTCCGCCTTACTAACATCCGTGTCACTAGCTTCATAGCCACGATATTCGATCGGCATGTTCAGCGCCTCCAGCTGCGATTTGATCTTGTCCGCATCGCCGACAATCACCCAGGTGAACTTGTCCGGATCGATAGCGTCAGCCATAGCCTGGTTGAGATCATCAGCGGTCAGCGCCTTGTAGCGGTCCGCAACGGTTTCAGCATAGTTGAGCGGGCGCTGGAACAGCACGTCATTCTGGATCTGGCCCAATACCCGGGTCGACCGTTCGAACTGGCCGGGTAACTGGCGGACATTGCCATTGACCGTGCGTTCCAGCTCGGCCGGGGTCACGCCATTTTCGCCCAGAAAACCCTTCACCTGTTCCATCATCGCGGCAACAGCCGGGCCGGTCTGGTTGGTCTGGACCGGGGCCCGCATGATATAGGGAACACGGCCCTCGCCGCGCAACACGGTGTTGCGGGTGCCATAACTCCAGCCCTTGGTTTCGCGCAGGTCCATGTTGATCCGCGACAGGAAATTGCCGCCCAGGATCTCGTTGGCAGCATTCAGCTTCAGCAGATCATCCGTTCCATTGGCGGGTGTCACCTGCCCTGCCAGAATTACCGATTGCGGAGAATTGGCCCGGTGAATCACGACAATCCGGCCCTGCTGATCCGGAATCGGCGCATCGAAATTCTTGGTCGGTGCGGCCGAAGGTGCCTGCCAGGTGCCAAACCGGGCTTCCAGCTTTTCCACCAGCGCGGCGCGGTCGATATCGCCCACGGCGAAGATCTCGGCATTGCCGGCATGCATCCAGCTGGAATGAAAGTTCACCAGATCTTCACGCGTGATCGATGCCACCGACTCTTTCGTGCCATTGCCCGACAGTCCGCGGCCATAGGGATGGTTCTCACCGAAGATCAGCGGTGGCAGGCTGTTCGTCGCGATACTGCGCGGATTGCTTTCCTCGCGATCGATGGCGGTCAGTTGCTGTACCCGGATCCGTTCGATCTCATCGGAATTGAAGGCCGGGTTTTTGACGATGTCCGCGAGCAGATCCAGCGACGCATCCAGATTGGGATTGACCGCGCTCAGACTGACACGGGTCCGGTCCCGGCCCCCGCCGACACTGATGCTCGCTCCCAGCCGTTCCTGCTGTTCGGCAATCTGGACGGAATTCAGACTGGTTGTGCCTTCTTCCATCATCGCCGAAACAAAATTCTGCAGACCGACTTTCGTTTTCGGGTCCGCAGTGGATCCCGCGTTGAACGAGATCGAAACCCGGGTCATCGGGACCGCATCGCGTTTCGCGAAATAGAGCTTGATCCCGTTGGACAGGGTCGTTTCCTCGACATCGGGAAAGTCCACATTGGGCACTTCACCAACGTCCGGCAGCCGGGATCGATCCGGAGCAGACAGCGCATCTGGCTGATCGCCCTGCATGAAAAAGGCGGGTGCTGTCAGTGTGCCGGTACGGCCGCCTTCGCCTGAAGCCACTTCATCATAGGCTTCCCGCTCACCAGGTACCACGCGAATGCCAACCACGGGCCGGGTCAGCCATTTCTGCATGGCCTTCGTCACCGCCTCAGGCGTGGCAGATGCCAGCCGAGACAGCTCTTTCTTGTAGTGCCCGGGATCGTCGGAATAGAGTTCACCCTCGGCCAGAGCCACCGCCTTGCCGGAGAAACCGCCCACCTGTTCCAGACCGGCAATACGCGCGGCCGCATCGCGGGTCGCGACGCGCTGCACTTCATCGACCGTCGGTCCGGTCTGAATGAAGTCCGCGATAATCTCGTCCAGTCGCTTGGCGACGGCATCGGCATCTTCGCCCGGCTTCACGTCAGCCTGGATATTGACAAGACTGCCGTGGACGAAGGGGATGACATAAGCGGATACCGCCACCGCATTCTTCTCCTGACGCACCATGATATTGTCGAGGCGTGAACTGGCAAGACCACCGAGAACGGTCATCCCGACATCCAGCGGCGTGTAATCGGGATCATTGAGACCCGGCACGATCCAGTTGCGGTAAATCCGCGTCGTTGCGACCTTGTCCTTCATCACGTCATAGACCGGCGCATCCAGCGTCGGCAGTTCGGGGGAGAGTTGCGGAATTGGCTTGCCACGGGGGATGGCGCCAAACCATTTCTCGACCAGCGGCTGCGCTGCGGCCGCATCAATATCTCCGGCCAGCACCAATATGGCGTTATTCGGACCATAATGATCGGTGAACCAGGTCTTCATGTCCTCGAGCGAAGCCGCCTCGAGATCTTCCAGCGATCCGATCGTGCTGTGGCCGTATGGATGCGGATCGGGAAACAGCAATTCGGTCTGGCGATAGCTGACCAGTCCATAGGGCCGGTTGTCACCCTGTCGCTTTTCGTTGGAGACCACACCAATCTGGTTGTCCAGTTTTTCCTGGGTCACGGCACCGAGCAGATAGCCCATGCGGTCGCTTTCCAGAAACAGGGCGACTTCCAGCGCAGATTTCGGAACAGTCTGAAAATAATTGGTCCGGTCCAGCCAGGTCGTGCCGTTCAGGTCTGTCGCTCCAATCTGGCGCAGCGGTTCAAAGAAATCCCCCGGAGCATTTTCCGAACCATTGAACATGATATGCTCGAACAGATGGGCATATCCGGTTTTGCCTTTCGGCTCATGTTTGGATCCCACGCCATACCAGATTGAAACCGCGACGATCGGTGCCTTGCGGTCGGTGTGCACCAGCACCTTCAATCCATTGTCGAGCGTGAACTCTTCATAGGGAATGTTGACCGCGTCGACGAGCTCGCTGACGGGGGCTGGTTTCGGAGATGCGTGTTTGTCGGCAAAGGCCGGTGCAGATACGGTCAGTGCGGTCGCAGCAAGGGCCGCACCCAGGGACCGTGAAACAGAAAAGCCGGAAAAGCGTGACATGGGAATCGTCCTCTCGATAGGGGTCTTGTTATGTGCTTACTATGGCCATGCGCGCGAAAGGCGCAAGGCCGGATTGGGTCTTCGACCAACCGTCAACAAGGGTCGACAAACGACATGAAGAAGGAACGCGCTATTTGCTCTTCCAGCCCCAGAACAGATGGCAGGGCAGGATATTCCAGAGCGAGTATCCATTGTCGATCTGATCGAAATGCGGCGCCATGTAATCGCGCGCCTTTTTGACAAATTGATAGACCAGAAACGCGCCGCCGGGGCGGATAACGTCATAGGTCTCTTTCGCGATTTTCGGCCCCAGCTGATCTGGCAGTGTGGAAAAGGGGAGTCCGGACAGGACATAGTCCGCTTTTTCGTGACCCAGATCGCGGATGATCTGCTGCACGTCGGCAGCGGAACCGTGAACGGCGTAAAACCGGCTGTCACCAATGGTCTTGCGCAGATAATCGATAAAATCCGGATTGAGGTCGATGACAACCAGCGTCGCGTCGGGCTTCATGCGTTCCAGAACCGGGCGACAGAATGTTCCAACCCCCGGCCCGTATTCGACAAACAGATCGCATTTGTCCCAGTGAACCGGCTCCAGCATCTTTGTAACCGTGGCCGCCGAGGAGGGGATGATCGAACCGACCATGACCGGATGCTTCAGGAAGCCTTTGAAAAATACCCCCCATGCGCCAAACAGTCTCTGCAATCTTTGCCGGACCCGGCTGACAAATGGTGTCTTGGCTATGCTGTTGTTCAATTCGTTCCTCCGGTTTCCGGTGTCCTGTTAGAGTATCACAGCGTCATGTTCAAACATGTTCGCACTTGTTCGCGACCAGCGGTGGCGTTATTCGGCGCCATGACCGTTTTTACCAAAGGAACCATCGCTGTCATTTTCTGTGCGCGGCGCACGGATGCGGACGATAGCGGTTACGCAGACGCTGCTGACAGGATGGAGAAACTGGCCGCCTTGCAGTCCGGATATCGCGGTATCGATCACGCAAGAAATGCCGACGGGTCGGGAATCACGATCAGCTATTGGGCAACGGATGATGATGCCAAAGCCTGGCGCGACAACCCCGAACATGCCGCTATCCGCGAAACCGGACGGGGCAAATGGTACAGCAGCTACAGTCTGCATGTGGCCAGAGTGGAACGTAGCTATGATTGGGAAAAATAGCATGCCATAGGACGGCCATGGCCGATTCTCCCGATCCCTCCCTGGCAACACCGGCGCGTCGCACCATCGACAATACGCGAATGGCCGTGCTGTTTTCGGTGATGCTGGTGACCGCGTCCGGGAATACGGCCATGCAGTCGGTCCTGCCAACGATCGGGACCCAGTTGCACATTCCCGATTTCTGGGTCAGCGCCGCGTTCAGCTGGTCGGCGCTATTGTGGGTCTATACCGCCCCCAAATGGGCGAGAATGTCCGACCATCGCGGGCGAAAGGCGCTGATGCGTCTGGGCATGATCGGCTTTACCGCTTCCTTTGCCCTGGCCGGACTCGCGCTGTTTCTGGGCCTTCTGGGATGGTATAGCGCGCTGTGGACGTTCATTTTGTTTGCCGCCTTCCGCAGCCTTTATGGCGGTCTCGGTTCAGCGGCCCCGCCCGCGGTTCAGGCCTATGTCGCGGCCCGTACGGCGCGTGCGGACCGGACCAAGGCCCTGTCGCTGATATCTTCTTCCTTTGGTCTCGGCACGATTGTCGGCCCGGCAATCGCACCAATCCTGATCCTGCCTTTCTTTGGTCTGTCCAGTCCGATGTTCGCCTTTGCCGCCATCGGTATCGTCGTGATGATCGCGCTGGCGCTGAAGCTGCCCAATGACAATCCCGGATTTGAAGCAAGGGGCGTGATCACCTCCGAGCCCTACAGTTCGGCGCCATCTTCCGGCAGTCTCAAGGACAGTGACGGCGACGAGGAACAGCATGCCGTACCCGGCGCTGCCCGGGAAGGTCGGGAATTGCCGCCGCGCATGAAATGGAGCGATGAGCGGATCAAGCCGTGGCTGATTACCGGCATTCTCGGCGGCAATGCCCATGCCATTGTACTTGGCGTCATCGGGTTTCTGGTGCTCGACCGGCTCGGTCTGCGCAATGATCCCGCCACGGGGATCGAGATGACCGGCATCGTGCTGATGTCCGGCGCCGCGGCGACCCTGCTCGCGCAATGGGGTCTGATTCCATTGCTGCAGATGGGCCCGCGGTCCTCGGTATTGTGGGGCATGCTGATGGCCGCGCTCGGCTGTTTCATCATTGGCCTGTCCGACGATCTGTATGGAATCATCCTCGGCTTTGCGATTGGATCACTGGGCTTTGGCCTGTTCCGCCCCGGTTTCACCGCCGGTGCCTCACTGGCCGTGAAGAGATCGGAACAAAATGGCGTGGCCGGCATTGTCGCGTCGGTCAACGGTGTGGCGTTTATCGCCTCGCCCGCACTGGGGGTCCTGCTCTACACCTATGGCGGTGCCCTGCCCTTCTGGCTCGCGCTTACCATGTGCGTGTTCATCTTTGGCTGGGGATACAAGACGCTGCGCCTCGATGACACGTCGCTGCAATCCCGCTAATACTCTTTTTGCCCCCGCGCCCTAATGCTTGCTGTCGCGCTCCGGCGTCAGCATGCCGGGGGCGACAAATCCGATCGGTTCGGCGCGCATCGCACTTTGCTTGAGCGATGCTTCCATCTTGGAATATTCTTCCTCCATTTCCGGTGTCACCGAAGCGCGGCTGTCTTTCAGCGCCTTTTCGAAATGCTTCATTCCCACGGTCTCGACCAGCCCGCCATGTTCGCGCAACGCATAGAGGCCGGCCCGGCGCACCAGATCCTCGAGATCAGCACCCGAATAGCGTTCCGTCCGCTCGGCAATGTCGTCAAGATCGACATCTTTGGCGATCGGCATTTTCGAGGTGTGGATCGCGAGGATGCGGCGCCGTCCATCCTTGCCGGGAACCGACACATAGACCAGCTCGTCAAAACGGCCCGGTCGCAAAAGTGCCGGGTCCACCAGACCGGGGCGATTCGTGGCACCGATCAGGATGACCGACTGCATTTCCTCCAGCCCGTCCATCTCGGCGAGAATCGTATTCACCACCCGCTCCGTCACCTGCGGCTCGCCCATTCCGCGGCCCCGGGCGGGGACCAGACTGTCGATCTCGTCGATGAAAAGGATCGTCGGGGCCACTTGCCGGGCACGGGCGAACAGGCGGGCAATCTGCTGCTCGCTTTCGCCATACCATTTGGACAGCAGGTCACTCGACTTGGTCGCGATGAAATTGGCATCCGCTTCACGCGCGGCCGCCTTGGCCAGCAGGGTCTTGCCCGTTCCCGGGGGACCATAAAGGAGGAACCCCTTGGCCGGGCGAATGCCCAGCTTGGTAAAGGCTTCGGGATTTTTCATCGGCAGTTCAATGCCTTCCTTGAGGCGCATCTGCGCGTCATCCAGTCCGCCAATATCCTCCCAGCGCACATCGGGAGCCTGGACCATCACCTCGCGCATCGCAGATGGCTGCACGCGCTTGAGTGCCTCGACAAAGTCATTGCGCTGCACGACCAGTTCATCAAGCACTTCCGGCGGAACGGTTTCCGACTCCAGATCGAGCTTTGGCATGATTCGCCGCACGGCTTCAATCGCAGCCTCCCGCGTCAGCGCCGCCAGATCGGCACCGACAAACCCGTAGGTTGTACGGGCCAGCTCGTGCAGGTCCACTGCGCTTTCGAGTGGCATCCCGCGCGTGTGGATCCCCAGTATCTCGCGGCGGCCGCGCGCGTCGGGCACGCCGACGATGATCTCGCGGTCAAAACGGCCGGGGCGGCGCAGCGCTTCGTCAATGGCTTCCGGCCGGTTGGTGGCGGCAATCACCACCAGATTGAGCCGGGATTCCAGACCATCCATCAGGGTCAGCAATTGCGCGACCAGCCGCTTCTCGGTTTCGCCCTGGACCTCGCCCCGCTTGGGCGCGATGGAGTCGATTTCATCAATAAACAGGATCGAGGGGGCCGACTTGGTCGCAGCCTCAAAGACTTCGCGCAGCTTTTTCTCGGATTCGCCATAGGTCGACCCCATGATCTCCGGGCCGTTGATCAGAAAGAATTCGGCATCGCTTTCATTGGCGACGGCCCGGGCCAGGCGGGTCTTTCCGGTGCCTGGCGGGCCATGGAGCAGCACCCCGCGTGGCGGATCGACACCGAGCCGCGTGAACAGCTGCGGATAGCGGAGCGGCAGCTCGACCATCTCGCGCAGCTGATCGATTGTCTCATGCAAGCCGCCAATGTCATCATAGGTGACATCTGCCCGGCGATGCTCGGTCGATTCCTCATATTCCGGCCGGAGTTCCACCTCGGTATTCTCGTCGATATGGACAAAACCCTTCGGCGTGGTGGACACAACGGTGAGCCGTATCTGCTGCAGCGAAAAGGCCGGGGCGGCGAGCATCTGTCGCAATTGCGGCGGCATGTCGCTGCGATCCACCTGTTGCTGGCCATGGGTCGCGACAAAATCACCGGCATTCAGTGGCCGTCCCATGAAGCTGCGCTTGAGACCATTACCGCTGCCGTGCAGTCGCAGGTCTTTCTGGGCTGGTGCGAAGACCACTTTTTTCGCCGGCTTCGATTCGACCTTGCGGATTTCGACGAAATCGCCGGACCCGACTCCGGCATTGGCGCGTTGCAACCCGTCCAGCCGGACAAAATCCAGTCCTTCATCTTCTGGATAGGGCAAAACCGCCCGTGCGGGAGTCGCCTGCTTGCCGCAAATCTCGATAACCTCGCCTTCCACAAGACCCAGCGTTGCCATATTGTCTCGCGACAAGCGGGCCAGACCACGCCCGCTGTCTTCCGATCGCGCATTGGCGACCTGGAGCCGAAGCATGTTCGGGTCCTTGTCGTCGTCCTTTTTTTTGTCCGGGGAGTCAGAATTGTCAGACATCAGGCGATTCTCCTGCCGCTTACCTATTATCAACTAGATAGGGTCGATGCGGCCAATATGCGACTCTCAATATCGCAATCGCAGCACTGGTCCCGCGACTTCGATACCGGGCAAGCTGAAAAAACCAAAAAAAAGGCCAGCCCCGAAGGACTGGCCTGAAAAGTTTTTAGGAGAGGATGCCTGAAAGGCCCGTCCTAATTGGGCCAGAATCGCTTATGTTGCAAGTGCGAAATAGACATTGATAGTTGCATGATTTGCAACCAATATAGTTCAATATGGCGGATTTCCGCCATTATCCACAGAATCTATGAAGTTTTGCATTGCACAATCCGAAATTGGCGCCAATATGCGTTGCATCATGAGACGCCTTCCTCCCCTTCGCGCGCTCGAAGCCTTTATTCGCGTGGCCAGGCTCGGGTCTTCCAAAGCTGCAGCAGCTGAGCTGGCGCTGTCCGCACCGGCCCTGAGTCGGCGGATCAAGTCGCTGGAAGACCATATCGGCAAGCCGCTGTTCGAACGCCGTAATCAGGCGATGATTCTGAACGAGGACGGCCAGACGCTGCTGGATGCGGTCGCACCGGCGATCGAAACAATCGGCGAAGCGGTCGACCAGATGACGGTCAGCGGTGGCGATCTCCGGCTGCGCCTCGGCGTGTTGCCGCTGTTCGGGGCGACTCGACTTCTTCCCCGGCTGCCAGAGCTGCGCCAGCTGTTTCCAAAGCTTCATATCGATGTCGATACATCCAGCCATGCGGAGAACATGCTGGGCGATGTGATCGATGCGGCGATCATCATCGCTGATCATGTCGACCCCAATCTTTACAGTGTGAAACTGGATTCGAACAAGGTCTACGCCATCGCTTCAACCGAGCTGACTGAGGGCCCGAACGCCATCCGGTCGCCGGAAGATCTGAAGCATCACAATATTCTGGTCCACAGCGACATGACGCGCGCCTTTGAACAGTGGAAAGACGCAGTCGGCCTGCCGGATCTGGAACCGGCCAGCGTCGATCATCTCAACAGCGGACCGCTGATGCTCGAAGCCGCAGCTCAGGGGCTCGGCGTGGCGATCATGCATGGCGGGCATTTTTCCGATGCCAATGACCCCCGCCTCGCCCGGCTGTTCGACCATGATGTCGACAGTCCCTACAGCTACTGGTTTGTGTGCCGGAAGCGAGACAAGAAAAACCGCGCCGTCCGGATATTCCATGACTGGGTGATCAAGGCCGGCCTCTAATCGGGCTTGCGATCAGGCCTCAAGATCCGGATCAGCATCAAGCCCTTCGTCCAGCTGCACCCCGAAACTGTTGAGCATCATCGACACCTGGGTGTACTGGCCGACCGTCATCACCAGATCCATGCGCTGTTTCTCGGTGAGTTCAGACAGACCGGACCACGTCGCATCCGTCACAAAACTGTCGGCAGTCAGCTCGTCCACCGCCTTGAGCAGGGCGCGATCCAGCGCTGTCCAGCCATCGGCTTCCGGCCCCTGCTTGATGCGCTCTATCTCTTCATCGCTCAGCCCGGCCTCTTTGCCGATCCGGACATGCTGCGCCCATTCATATCCCGATTTCCAGTTATAGCCCGTCCGCAAGATCACCAGTTCCCGCTCGCGCGGCGGCAGGTCATTATGGTCGGACAGGATATAACCGCCCCAGGCGAGAAACGCCTTGCTCGCCCGCGGCGCTCGCATCAGCGTTCGGAAAATGTTGTAGATCGGGCCGACCGGAAAGGTTTTGCGGATATTGCCGGACTGTCCGGAATCCAGTTCGGCATCGGAAAGGGGTTCTATCCTCGGGACTTTCAGGCGCATGACGGAAACTCCTTTTTGCAGATCTCAAGATCAGGGAATGTCATTCCTCCGTCCTGCGTGTGAAGCGAAACATGCGGCCGCGCTTGCCATGTATGAAAACCAGTTTGTCTTCGGTGACGGATGACATGATGTAGCAGGTCTTTTCCCCGGATTCCTTTACAACAAAGGCCTCGCCGTCGGGGTCCGCGCTTCCGGTGCTGCAGTCTTTCACAAATACCGCCGGCCCGCGGCTTGTCTCGACCGCTTTTTCAAAGCGCACGAATTCATGGCCGGAAATTTCCAGCTCGCGATCCGTGTTTTCTTCGGAGACCCAGCGTCCCCGCAGTTCGGCTATCGCACCGGTGTCCGAAGCGGGCGGGTTTTCGAACAGCGAATCCGGATAGAGTTCCGGCTCCGCTTCAGGACCGCTGCAGGAGGCAAGCAGGGTGGTTGCGATGATCCCGAGACCGTATCGATATACCTGCATGGCCTGCCTCCCCTTTGGCGCCTGATCCGTTGGCGTTTATCCCAGCGTAACCGACTTGATCGTGCCAGGCTGCGCCGGTGGCTCGCCCTTGGGCAGGGCATCGACGGCGTCCATGCCGCTGGTGACTTCACCCCAGACCGTATACTGGCCATCGAGGAACGTCGCGTCGTCCAGGCAGATGAAAAACTGGCTGTTGGCACTGTTCGGATCCATGGTCCGGGCCATGGAACAGACGCCGCGCACATGGGGTTCCTGAGAGAATTCGGCGGGAATGTCGGGCTTGTCCGAACCGGACATGCCGGTACCGGTCGGATCACCGCCCTGCGCCATGAATCCGTCAATCACGCGGTGGAAAACAACCCCGTCGTAAAAACCTTCCGACGCCAGTTCGGTAATCCGCTCGACATGGCCGGGAGCCAGATCCGGACGGAGCTTGATTTCAACATCGCCGGTATCGAGGTGGAAGGTCATTTTTTCATGCGCCATGGGCTGTTCCTTGTTCTGAGATATAGTGTCGTTGCAGGGCATATAGGTGCAGGCGCACGAAAAATCACCCGCTGCTTTCGATAAATGTCACAAAACATTGCATTCTGGCCATTACTGCTACTAGACAGCAATCGTGCGGCGGTTCGGTATGCCGCTCTGAGGCGGGGAGCATCGACATGAGCGAGCCAGGCAACACTCCCGAAGACCGCGAAGCAGACGCCGCTCCCCAGAGCCTTGACGAAGATAACCGGCTGACCGACGAATTTGTCCGCTCGGTTTCAGATGCTGTCGATCAGGCCGATCCCAATCTCGCCCAGGAACTGGTCAACCCGCTACACAACGCCGATATTGCCGATCTCTTCGAACTGGTCGACGAAGACGAGCGCGCCCCGCTGGCCGCCGCCCTGGGCGATCTGGTCAGCGCGGATGTGCTTGCGGAAATGAACGAGCACGTCCGGGAAGATCTGATCGAAATACTCGAGCCCGGGCAGATTGCGGATCTGACCGAACAGCTCGAGACCGATGACGCCGTTGCGATTATCGAAGATCTCAAGGAAGGCGAACAGAAAGCCGTTCTGGCCGAACTGGATGCCGAAGATCGCGCGGTCATCGAAACCGCCCTGACCTATCCGGAAGAAACCGCCGGCCGGATCATGCAGCGCGATCTGGTGGCAGTGCCGGAACATATGAATGTCGGGCAGCTGATCGACTATCTGCGCGAACATGATGATCTGACCACCGAATTCTGGGAAATTTTCGTCGTTGATCCGGCGCACAAGCCGGTCGGCACCTGCCAGCTGAGCTGGATCCTGCGCACACCCCGCGACATCGCCGTCAGCGACGTGATGAAACGGGAGCAAACACTGGTCCCGGCCGACATGGACCAGGAAGAGGTCGCCCTGCGGTTCCAGAAATATAATCTGATCTCCGCCGCCGTGGTCGACGAGGATGGCCGGCTGATCGGCATGATCACCGTCGATGACATTCTCCATATCGTCGAAGACGAAGCCAGCGAGGACGTGCTGCTGCTGTCCGGTGCCGGCGAAGGGGACATCAATGAACCGATCCGGGAAAGCTATCGGGCGCGCGTCCGCTGGCTGATCGCCAATCTTGCGACCGCGCTGCTCGCCAGCTTCGTGATTTCCATTTTTGGCGCTGCCATCGAACAGATGGTGGCACTGGCGATTCTGATGCCGATCGTCGCCTCGATCGGCGGCAACGCCGGAACCCAGACGATGGCGGTTTCCGTCCGGGCTCTCGCGATGAATGAACTCACCCGGTCCAATACCCGGCGAATTATCGGCCGCGAATTCCGCATTGCCCTGCTCAACGGTGGCACGGTGGCGGTACTGGTCGGGATCGGCACGGCACTGATCTTCGCCAATCCGATGCTGGGCGGGGTGATCGCGGCCGCGATGCTGGTCAACATCGTCATTGCCGGCTTTGCAGGGATATTCGTCCCGGTCATGCTTGACCGCCTCCATCAGGATCCGGCGCTGGCCTCTTCGGTCTTTGTCACCATGATCACCGATACGATGGGCTTCCTCGCCTTTCTCGGTTTCGCGGTCGCCAGCGGTCTGGTTGGACTCTAGCTTTCCGTCGGACTGCGAAAGACGGAAATGAAATTGCCAATGTCAATGAAGACCCGGTCGCGTGCATCTGCACCGATCATTTCGCACAACAGACGGTCAAAAGCGGACCATCTGAAGCAAGGTGATTTCGTCCGCCGTTGTGTGCCGGCAGCAATTGCGACCCAGATGAAAATTGTCCGGCCAGGCCTCACCGATTGTTTCCAGAACGAGCAGAAATCGTGTCACGGCAAGGCCGGTTCCCAGGCGCTCTTTCAGAACCGGCGCCGGATCCCGCTGCAGCTTCTGACACATCACCGCATGACGGAGCGCCAGTATGATCCGTGCCTCGGCCCCGGAAAGCGACAACAATTCCGGCAGCGGGGCACCCAGCTGTGCGATTTGGGCAGACCAGACTTTCATAACAGGCTTCTCCTCCGGATGATTCGAAGTCATATTATGATATTGATAATCATTTGCAACAATAAATATAGGGGAACTTGCACGCAGCTGTTCTTCCCGGAAAAACTGGCAGAATCTAGCGGATAGCGACGGGATTGATCACCGCCTGAACCGACCCTGCAAATCGGGGCTGGCCCAGCACGAACATGAATTCCCAGGCCTTGTCCCGGGCCAGGTCTGCCGTATTCATCGTCTCCAGAATGTAGACCCCGTAATGTGCGAGCAGCATGGCATGGACGGGAAACAGGTTTCCATCCGTTCCAAAGTCCATGGTTTCGAGAGCCGCACTGTCGGCACCAACCGCCACGACCCCCAGCTCTGCCAGATATTTCGCCCCATCCGCGTTGATCCCCGGTTGCTGCCCGATATACACGGCTGGGTCTTCGTCGGCCTTGGACAGCCAGCCGGTATGAAAGAGCACGACATCGCCCTTGCCTATTGTCACACCCTGCGCCTTGGCCGCCGCCTGAATCTCCGCACTGCCAAAGGACGCCATCGGCGCAAGCTGCGCGACACCGCGATGTGCCGCGATATCGATCAGCACGCCACGCGTGACGATCGGCGGCACATGTTCGGTGCCCAGTTTCTTCAGTCCTTTGGGATCGAAAATCTCTTCGGCGGTAATCCCGTTATAATGCACCTTGTCCACACCGATATGTCCCAGGCCATCCAGTTGTGATCCGATTCCGACATGGCTGACCAGACGATCGTCATGACCGGTCACCTTGTTCGCGCCGCCTTCTGGGATCGGGAAAACCTCAATGTCAAACGCCCGCCCCGGGTAAGCGGGTGAGTTCCGGCCGGTGATCACGCCGAGTGGATAGGTCTTTCCGGTCTTCACCAGCTTCGAGGCGGCGAGCACTCCTTCGAGGCTCAGATTATTGGCAGCCCCGATCGTGTCGTCCGGTCCATGGGGGGATTTGGCGTGATCCTCTGCTGCCACCGGCGCTGCCATTGCCAGCAGACCGAATGCCGCCACCGTCATCCTGATCAGTCTCATTGGTCATCCTCTCGCTTGTGTTCCCGCATATCATTCACCCGTTGGCTGGTGCGCGCAAGTCTGATCGATGCTTGACTATGACGGTCACTCCCCACACATGAATGCCATGCCGCTTCACATGACCAAGATTGCCTTTCGCAGCGAAAGCCCGGCCACTCTCCGCCGGTGGCTGGAATCGCATGCCGGCAATGCCGCCACCAATGGCGAAGCCCGGCTGACCACCCGCTACAAGCCCAAGCGCTTCACGGAAATGGCCGGAGGTTCCCTCTACTGGATTCACCAGAAAAAGATTGTCGGGCGCAGTCCGATCATCGGATTCCAGGACAATGGCGAAGGCCGGCAATGGATCCGGCTCGAACCGAAACTGATTGCGGTTCAGACCATCCCGCGCCGGGCACATCAGGGCTGGCGCTATCTGGAGGACAAGGACGCCCCGCCCGATCTCGGTGATGGAGCAGAAGGGGCGGAGGACATGCCGGCGGAGATGCTCGGGGAACTCTCGAAACTCGGGCTGGTCTGACCGAACGACAATGGCCGTTAACAGTTCACTCCTTGCCTGTATCAATCAGGGATTGCCAGAGCACAATGGCCCGAAATCCGGCTTAAGGTCTTCTCAAAACCAGGAAATGTCTTAAACAGAAGCCCGAAACAAATTTCCGGGTGACTTGCAATAGGCACAGCCCGGAAGAACAGAGAGACAGATCATGCCTGCCCTGCAACACCGCGCCGCGCATTTCATCCTGAAGAATCTCGGCATGTTCAACCGAAGCTATACCGAAGAGGCCTTTGGCCGGCGCTTTGTGATTCCGATCATAAACGGCCGGAAAACCTATGTGTCCGAACCGTGGATGGCGCAGATGATTGCCCACCTGTTCAGGCAAAAGCCCGGCGCATTCATGGATGTTGGTGTCAATCTCGGGCAAACAATGCTCAAGGTCGCCGCGGCCGATCCCGAGCGGGAATATCTGGGCTTCGAACCCAATCCGGCCTGCGCCGACTATGCCCAGACACTGATCACCGCCAACAATTTTCCCTATGCCGTGGTCCCGGCCGGACTCAGCGTGCATACCGATATTCTCCAGCTGCAGATTTACCGTAACGAGGATACCGATCCATCGGCCAGCCTTGTCGAGGGCTTTCGCGAAGGCGCCATCGCCACCAAGCCGGTGGTCACCGTTGGCCTGGATGATTTGCCGGAAGGCCTGCTTCCCAAACAGGTGGCAATCGTCAAGATCGATGTCGAAGGCGGCGAAGCCTATGTGATCGAGGGCATCAGGTCCCTGCTCGCGGAACAGCGCCCGCATGTGCTGGTCGAAATCCTGCCCGCCTACAATGCCGACAATAGCCCGCGTCTCGAACAGCAGAAAAAGATCGAAGCCTGTCTGACCGACGCCAACTATGTCATGTTCCGCATTCGCAGGCACAGTGACGAAACGCTGTCAACGATTGAGCGGATTTCGGAAATCGGCATTCACGGCGATCTGGCGCTGGCGGATTATCTGATGGTCCCGGCAGAGGAAGCCGACAGGGTTGAAGCCAGCTTTTCCTAACCGGTTTGCAGGTCAATCCAGTGCCGCAGCAGGTCATGCGCGATCGCAAAAGGTGGCGGTGCGATAAAGGGGGCGTCCGGATCACCGGCCATCGCCGACTGAACCTCAGCCAGAGAAAACCAGCCCGCTTCCTCGATTTCTTCTTCATCCAGCGTCAGTGTCGGATCGTCGGTGATGCTGGTGCAGGCGATCATCAGCGATGAAGGAAACGGCCAGGGCTGGCTGGCGACATAACGTACGTCCCTGACCTTGATCCCGGCTTCTTCCCACAGCTCTCTGCGGACTCCACCTTCAATGCTCTCGCCCGGTTCGATAAAGCCGGCCAGTGCTGAAAAACGTTTGACCGGAAACCGCGGCTGGCGGCCGAGCAGCACCTTGCCTTCACATTCCGACAACATGATCGCCACCGGATCGGTGCGGGGAAAATGCTCCGCGCCACAGCCGTCCTTTTCCGGGTCACACAATCTTGCCCAACCGCCCTTTCGGGATTCGGTCGGTTTGCCACATTGCGCGCAAAACCGGTGGCGTGCATGCCAGTCGACCAGGCTGCGCGCCGTCGCGTAGACGGCGGCCTGTTCGGGTGGCAACCCGCCCAGTGCCTGCCAAAGCCGGGGATCGGCAGCCGGCCCCGCGTTGCCCGCCCCGTTCAGCTCCGCAAAACAGGGCGTATCCCCGTCCATGCCAAGCAACAGCAGATCATTGTCGGGGGAAGCTTCATAAGCCGCACCCCAGGCCAGATTGCCATGGTCATCAAAGACCGGATTGAGCCCATCGAGCCTGAGCAACCGCGCATTGGGCCGCATCATCGCATCGCGGAGACGGTCCGGATTGACCCGCACCTGATCGGCACGGTCCATGGTGCCGCCGGCAAAGGCGGGGGTGATCTGACTGATGTGGTCGCTCAAGGGCTTGTTTTTCCTTCAACCGCCGCTGCCCCGAGCAGGTCGGCATAGACATATTTCGGAAAATCGGACTGGAACGGATAGCTGTTCGACGGAATATACTGCGTATATCCCCCAGCACGGAACCCGTTTTTGGTGTCGACAAAGGCCGAAGTACCCGCTGCACCACCCCAGCCAAAGGTCCCGGCCGGGCTGGCTTCCGTGCCGAGACCAGCGCGGCCGCCCGCACCAAAGCCCTGTTTGGCGACCCAGGTGCCGCTGAGATCTGCGGTCTCGGGCAACAGGTTTGACATGCCAAGCCTGGCGGTTTCAGGTTTCATCACCTGCTCATCACCGAACCGTCCGAAACCGAGCAACATCTGCAGGAATTTGTCATAATCTGCTGCGGTCCCGACCAGGCCGGTGCTTCCGAATGCAAAAGCGGGGGCATCGAGGTAGATGCTTGTCGCACCGGGGTCGATCGGGATCAGCGAACCGGCAAAGGGAGCGTAATTGTCGGCCAGATCGCCGGCCCTGTCTGCCGGCACCTTGTAGAACGTGTCGTTCATGCCAAGCGGTCCGAACATGCGCTCCTGCAGGAACTGGTCCAGCGGCTTGCCGGACACTTTCTCGATCACCGCACTCAACACATCATGGCTCAGCGAATAGCTCCATTTGGAACCGGGCTGATAGACCAGCGGCAATTCGCCGAGGCGTTCGATAAACGTGGCCAGATCGGGAGTCGGAGAGCCCGGATCAACGCCCGGGATCGGATTGCGGCTGACCCGGCCCGGCGTCAGTCCCGCCTTGAGATAGGCTTTCTGAATCGGGCCCTTGGACACGATCGTGTAACCCAGTCCGGCGGTGTGCGTCTGCAGCTGGCGGATGGTGACCGACCCCTTGGCGGCGACAGTATTTTCGACCGGGCCTTCGGGATCCACCAGAACCTGCATGTCCTTGAATGCGGGCAGGATTTCCGAAACCGGCTGGTCAAGATCGATATCGCCATCTTCGATCAACATCATGGTGGCCATGCCGGTTACCGGCTTGGTCTGCGAATACATGCGCCACAGCGTGTCGTTGAGGCCGACAGGCTTCTCGCCACCAAGTGTCAGCGTGCCGGCAGAAATGACCGTCGGCGCTTCGTTGCGATAGCCGATCGCCGCGAGCATGCCAGCGACTTTCTTCTGCTCGACATAGTCGTTGATGATCCTGGTCAGGCCGGAGAATGTCGGCCGGTTCTGCACCATTGTGCGCGCGAGCGCCGCGGTGGACTGGCCGCCAAGCAGGGCAGTGACGCCAAGGGCTCCGAGGACTGAACGCCGATCAAATGCCGGACCGTTAAGGGGGGTGACTTTCATTGCAGTTCCTTCTCTGTCTTCTTTTTTCTTTTCATTGCCCAGCTTGCAGACTTTGCAAACAACGTGGGAAGCCCGGCTTCTGGCAACTGGGCCAGCGGCCACCAGACTGGCGCATGCCCGACTTGCTCAGCCAGGTCCACCAATCTGCTTTCATCACTGTTAATAGCGATTTTGTCGCCATGATAAACCGCCAAATCGACTTCAAGCGAAAAATGCGTGAAGCTGTGCTGAACAACATTCTCGTGAATCTGCCAGTTTCCCTGGAATGGCGCTTGCCCGTGACCATTTCTTTGCGCGGCCCAGTTGTCATCCGGCAGCGCGCGCATTCCCGCCAGCATGCCTTTGCCGGGACGCGTGACCAGCAGTATATTGCCGGCACTCTCGATCCAGAAAAACCGGCCTGTCCGGACCGGTTTGGCCTTTTTCGGTGGTTTGACCGGGAACTCTTCCATCTTGCCCGTGGCATGCGCCCGACAATGGCTGCGTACCGGGCAGATTGCGCATTTGGGAGATCGCGCCGAACAGACGGATGCCCCAATATCCATACAGGCCTGGGCGAAATCTCCGGCGCCATCTTCCGGCGTCAGATCATCCATCGCGGCGCGAATGGCTTTCTTGCCAGCTGGCAGCGGTGTTGAAATGGCATGGAGCCGGGCGACCAGCCGCTCGATATTGGCATCGACCACAACCGCCCGCTGGCCAAAGGCGATCGCCGCAATCGCAGCGGCCGTATAGGGTCCAATTCCGGGAAGCTCCAACAGTTCAGACTCTGTCTGAGGAAAAATTCCATCCCGTTTTTCCGTAACATAGGTCGCACATTTGAACAGGTTTCTCGCTCGCGCATAATATCCGAGCCCGGCCCAGGCGGCGAGAATGTCGCTCTCCCTTGCAGCTGCCATGTCAGTGACCGTCGGCCAGCGCCGGATGAAGGTTTCGAAATACCCTATCACGGCCGCAACCGTGGTTTGCTGGAGCATGATTTCGGACAACCAGACATGATAGGGATCCGGCCGTTCACCTGCCTGCGACCGGTGCGGCGGCACCCGCCAGGGCAGCTGCCGTGCGTTATCCACATAATGTGCACTGATTTTGGCGGCGATTTCTGCCGCTTCGCCTGTTATTTTGTCGACGCCCATGGGGCTCCTATGCCATGATCTCTGGCGATGGCGAAGGAAAATGGAACGCGCAGTGGCAACACTGGAGATGCTGGCAAAAGCAAGCGACCGCCCCGTAGTGCTGCGCCCCGAAAATACAACAAGTTCCAGCGGCCTCGCGGCGGAGAGGCACGAAGCATTTCCGACCTGATGCCGGAAATAGGACGCGCCGCCTTTCGCCGCTTCGGCTTTATCCAGAGCTCGGTCGTCAGTCGATGGCCCGAAATCGTCGGAGAACGCTATGCGGACGTCTCGCTTCCCGAATCAATCCGCTTTCCCCGCGGGGAGAAAGAAGGCGGGACGCTGCATTTGCTCGTATCCGGCGCACACGCGACATTGATGCAACATATTACACCCGAAATAATCGAGCGCGTGAACCGGTTTTTCGGATATGGCGCGATCAGTCAGGTGCGATTCAGGCAGGGCGTCGTAACCCCGCCAAAACAAAGGGAAAAACGGGTTGCACCACCCCCCTCGCTCAAACCGGCGCCGATCGAATTGGGCGAGAGCTTGCGGGATATTGGTGACCCGGAATTGAACAGGGTGCTGGAATCACTGGCAACGGGTATTGCCAAGTCGGAAGAGGCTCCGCAAATAGGGATCAAAATCGCCGGAAAAGTTGGCGGTTCGGACAAGCCGGCGCGGTCAAAAACCGGGCCAAACGGCAAAGAGGACATGGAATGAAATTTGCAGCAGCGTTTTTTGCGGCAATTTGCGGGACAGCCCTCGCAATATCTTCGCCGGTCAAGGCCCAGTCTTCGGATAGCAAATCGGCCTGGTCGGATCGCGTAACGGTCTCGGCAGAAGGTGGCCATGTCATGGGCAACCCTATCGCCAAATTCCGGCTGACCGAATATATGAGCTATGCCTGCCCTCGCTGTGGACAGTTTGAGAAAGACTCCCATGTGCCGCTCAAGGCCAATTATGTGGATCGCGGACATGTCAGCTTTGAAGTCCGTCATCTGATATTGAACGGCATTGACATGGCGGCTGCGCTGATGGCGCGATGTGGAACCCGTGATCGCTTTTTTGGCAACCACAATGCCCTGCTCGGCAACCAGATCACCATGCTCAACAGATTCGATGCGCTCGACATCAAGGCAAAGGCAGCCACGCGCGAAGGCACGGTCAGCGAAAGGCTGATCAAGACTGCGCAAGGCGCCGGCCTTTTCGAATTCATGCAGGGTCGGGGATATGGCAGGGCCGAGCTCGTCGCCTGCCTCAGCAACAAAGAAGAACAGCAAATCCTGACCGCGATGACCAATAATGCCATTGAACTGGTCAAGCCCGAGCGGGCGCAAACGCCCACTTTTACTCTCAATGGCAAATATATCGGCAATGTCCGCGACTGGGCGCCGCTGGAGGCCGGCCTGAGCCGTTTGCCACAATGACCAGCCAAACAGACAAGATATCCATTTCACGACGGGAACGAACACATCATGCGTAAAATTCTGACACTTTCTGCTGCCGCTATGGCTCTGAGTCTGGCCGCCTGCAGCGATAATGAAGATGCCACAGCCAATGGCGCAGTATCCAGCGAGCCGATCGCGGCGATCGCAGCGCCGTCCGGACAAAAATGGTCCGAGATGGTGACCGAAACCGAGGCTGGCGGTTATGTCATGGGCAATCCCGACGCGCCGATCAAGCTGGTTGAATTCATGTCTATCACCTGCTCGCACTGCAAGGATTTCGGTGAACAGGCATTTGATGCCATCCGCGACGAATATGTGGAGTCCGGCCGGGTCAGTTTTGAAGTGCGCAATTATGTGCGTGATCCGCTGGACCTGACTTCTGCCATATTGTCGCGCTGCGGCGGTCCCGGACCGTTTTTTGCCCTGACAAAGCAGGCTCTCAGCAATCAGGGGCCAATGTTCGAAAAAGCCCAGGCCATGGGCGAATCCACCTATAGCTCAGTTCTCCAGTCACCCGCGGATGTCCGGTTTGTCCGCCTGGCAGAAGAGCTGGATCTGATCAGCTATTTCCAGCAACGCGGTATTTCCGAAGATCAGGCCAGAGCCTGCCTGAGCGACACGGCAGCAGCGGAAAAACTGATTGCAGATACGGAAAAGGCGACCGAGGATTACAACATTCCCGGCACGCCGACATTCTTGATCAATGGCACGATGATCCAGGGCACCAACTGGCCCATCGTGGAAACCAAATTGCAGGAAGCGGGCGCGCGATAACCACGTGCGTTCGGACGATACAGCCGGGGGGCATCAGATGAGGGGCGGACAAGGCCAAATGCGCATGGAACAGCATCCGTGCAGATAAAGAAGCTCAAACTTTCGGGCTTCAAGAGCTTTGTCGATCCCACCGAACTGCGGATCGAGAAAGGTCTCACCGGTGTTGTCGGCCCCAATGGCTGCGGCAAGTCCAACCTGCTCGAAGCGATCCGCTGGGTCATGGGGGAAAGTTCTCCCAAATCCATGCGCGGCGGCGGCATGGAAGACGTGATTTTTGCCGGAACCCAGGATCGCCCTGAGCGACAATTTGCCGAAGTGGCATTGCATGCCGAGCGAGAGACCGACGATGTCTCCTCACTTCATGTCGGTGACAATGACAGCGAACTGGAAATTGTCCGCCGGATCGAACGCGGTGCTGGCAGTGCCTATCGTGCCAATGGCACAGACGTCCGGGCCAAGGACGTCGCGTTGATATTTGCCGATGCCGCCACCGGTGCGCACAGCCCTGCCCTCGTCAGCCAGGGCAAGATCAGCAACGTGATTTCCTCCAAGCCGACCGATCGCCGGGAGATGCTGGAAGAAGCGGCTGGCATTTCCGGCCTGCATGTCCGGCGCAAGGATGCCGAACAGAAATTGCGCGCGGCGGAACGCAATCTGGCCCGGCTCGATGACATATTGGGTGACATGGAGCAGCGGGCTTCGGCCTTGCGCAGGCAGGCGAAACAGGCCGAACGTTACAAGAAACTTTCTGGCCAGATTTCAACCGTCGAGGCGCGCCTCATCTACGCCCGCTGGCAGGAAGCCGCTGCCGCTGCCGATGCTGCCAATGCAGAAGCCGAAGCCGCCGAGGCCAGCGTCAACAGCTGTCAGAACGCACAGCAGGAGGCGGTCAAGGCGCAGAATGACAGCGCCCGGTCGCTGGGCCTGATCCGCGCCGATCTCCAGAAGGCTCGCGATGAAGCCAGCGAGTCCGGCCATCGGCTCGTCACCCTGACCAATGAGCGGGACAATCTGAAGTCGCGCCTGCTCGATCTCGAATCGCAAGCCCGCCGCATTCAGGAAGACAATGCCCGCGAAGACCAGCTGACCCGCGATGCGATGGAGGCGCTGGCACAGCTGGAACAGGATGAAAGCCGGCTTGCTGCCCAGCTCACCACGCTGGAAAGCGAGCGCCCGGATCTCGAGAAGCAGGCGGAAAAAGCCGAACGGGCCGCCAGCGAAAGCGAAGTGGAACTGGCGAAAGCGGTGGCGGAAGAGGCGCGTATTCAGGCCGAGATCAAGGTCTCGGATGCCGCGCTGGAAGCGGCACAGACCCGGCTCGACCGGTTGTCGGCAGAACTGGATCGTCTGGCCGCCGAACGCGCGGAAATGGGCGATGAAGAGGAATTGCAAGCGGCGCTGGAAACAGCCCAATCCCAGCGCGAGACGGCGCAAACTGCGGCTGAATCGGGAGCCGCAGCCATCACTGCACTCGAAGCCGATCGGGTCGCGGCCAGCGAAGCCCGGGATGCAGCGGAATCTTCGGTGGCGTCGCTCAAGGCGGAACTGGCCGGCCTGCAAGCCGAACATGCCGCGCTCGACCGCGAATTGTCGCGAAGCGAGAGCGATCACAAGGCCATCGACCAGATTCGCGCTGGCCAGGGCTATGAACGCGCCCTGGCTGCCGCACTGGGTGACGATCTGCTGGCGGCTGTCGGGGAAGATGGAGACCGGTTCTGGGCCGGCAGTCAGGGGCTGGCGAGTGCTGGCAAAGCACCGTCGGGCTGCGAAATCCTCCGCGATCATGTCGAAGCCCCCGAAGCGCTGCATGATCGTCTCGCCCAGATTTTCGTCGCGGAAAGCGATGACGGGCAACAGCTCGCGGTGGGGCAACGCCTCGTAACCAAGGCAGGTGCGCTGCGCCGCTGGGACGGATTTGTGGCGCGCGACGATGGCAATGCCAGTGCCGAACGGCTGGTCCGCGCCAATCGCCATGCGGAACTGGAAAGACTATTGGCTCCCGCCACGGATAAGGTGGCCGAGGCCGAGACTATATTGGTGCAGCAACAGCAGACACTGTCCGCCACCGAAGAACAATTGTCAGCCGCACGGGAAGCGCGTCGCACGGCTGAAGATCAGTTACGCCAGACGCTCCGCGCAGTGGATCAGGCGGAAGAAGCCCTCGCCTGGTTGCAGAAGCGCACAGCCAGCCTGAGCGATCGCGAGCAGGCGCTCGCAACCGACAAAGCTGCCGCACAGGCCGAACTGGAATCCGCCGAACAGGAGCGCGCCGGTCAGCCGGATGGCGCGGCGCAGGAGGCAGCGCGTGCCGCCTTGCAAAATCAGCGTGATGCCGCACGGGATCAGGTCATGTCGGCGCAGGCTGCGCTGTCGGCGCTGGATCAGAAACTGGCGCAGGTGAAGGAACAGAAAGCCGTTGCCAGCGCGCAGATGCGATCCTGGCGCGACCGGTCCAGCGAGGCTGCCACCCGTATGGCCGAAATGACCAAACGCGCGGCGGAGATTGAAACCGAAGTCGAGAAGCTGGCTGACCGGCCGCGAGTCATCAATGTCCAGGTCGAAGAGCTGCAGGGCCAGCAGGATCTGCTCAATGCGGCCGTAGCCGAGAAGGACGAGGCGCTACGTCAGGCGGAGCTGGAACAGCGGGATCATGAAGACCGGCTTAATGCCGCCAGCGAAGCACTCAGCCAGGCCCGCGAACAGCGCGCAGGTGCCAAGGCCCGCGCAGAAAACCAGGAACTGCGCCGGGTCGAAATGGGCCGGATCTCGGGCGAGAAATTCGAGTGCCCGCCACAGATGCTTCCGGAGAAAGCGGAGTTTGACGCGGAAACGGTCGGCGACGCGGGACTGGAATCTGCCGAACTGGAACGCCTCACGCTGAGCCGCGAACGTATCGGGCCGGTCAATCTCGTCGCCGCCGAAGAGCTGGCGGAGCTTGAGACCGAGTGGGAACAATCGACCCAGGAAAGCGCAGAACTCAATGAAGCGATCAACCAGCTGCGCGGTTCAATCGGAAGCCTCAACCGCGAAGGGCGTCAGCGACTGCTCGCCGCCTTTGAAGAAGTCGATCAGCATTTCCAGCGCCTGTTCACCACCCTGTTCGACGGCGGCAAGGCGCATCTCGAACTGGTCGACAGCGATGATCCGCTCGAGGCCGGCCTCGAAATCATGGCGCAACCGCCGGGCAAGAAGCTGACATCGCTGACATTGCTCTCGGGCGGCGAACAGGCTTTAACCGCTGTGGCACTTATATTCGGCCTGTTTTTAACCAATCCGGCACCAATCTGTGTGCTCGATGAAGTCGATGCACCGCTGGATGACGCCAATATTGAGCGGTTTTGCGACCTGCTCGACAAGATGGTGGCGGAAACCAACACCCGCTATCTCATCGTGACCCACAACGCCGTGACGATGAGCCGGATGCATCGATTGTTCGGCGTCACGATGATCGAACGCGGGATCAGCCAGCTGGTGTCGGTGGATCTCGACGCCGCCGAGGAACTGATCGCCGCCGAGTAAGGCGGCGCAGCCCGGCCTGTTTGGGCGCAAAAGCGGACTCTGCCTAATTCCGTAAACGCTTTGGACTGACTTTTTCACTCGATCCAGATCAGGTCATTGACATTAAGTCGATATATATCGATATAAGAATCATGCGAAAAGCGAGAGCCCCTTCCAAAGCCACCAGGTCCGCCCTGATTTCCCTGCTCAATGCGTCAGAGGGCAAGTACGGCTACGAAATAATGCGAGAGGCTGGCATAGGACCAGGCACACTCTATCCGATGCTTGCCCGTCTGGAGGATCAGGAGATTCTGGTGTCGCGATGGCAGGAAGCCAGCGTCGAGGGGCGGCCGCCCCGCCATATTTACGAGCTGACCAAAACGGGCCGGATTTTTGCGCAAAGCCTGGTCGATGCCACGCATTTGGCACCAGCCCCTCAGCTGAAGCCGAAATCAGCATGATGCGGCACCAGCTGATGCGTCTGATACAATTTCTGACGCCGGATCATCGCGAAAAATGGGCGCAGGCCATGTGCGCGGAAATATCGACTTTCAGCACCGAGAGGAAAGCCGTCATCTTCGCGCTGGGATGCCTGATGGCCTGCTTTCGCTTTCATATGGAAATGGAAATCTCACCCTTCAAAAACTGGAGCAGGATCATGCAGGACAGGTTTACGATTTCGGCATTCATCGCGGGAGTGACGGCATGCCTGACCGGGCTGGCCTATCTCGCCGTTTCGGGAGCTCCGGACTCGATGCTGGTCATCAACGGCATGGCGCTGGTGGCGGGGATACTGATCGCGATGGCCGTGATGGTGTCGGTGCGGAATACCAACGGTTTTGTGACCATGGCCGCAGTGACCGGTTCGGTGATCCTGCTTGGCACGGCGGCAATTGGCCATGCCGTGGAGGACGCAAGACGTTGGGTCCTGATAGGACCGTTCTTCATTCAGACCAGTCTGATTTTTCTGCCGTTGATCGCGCTCTGTTTCGCCAGAATCCAGAATATTTGGACGACATTGGCGGTTGTAACAGCGGGTTTTGCCATCGCCATTCAGCCGGACCGGGCGATGGCGGCCATGCTGTTTGCCGCGATTGCCGTAGTCTGCTGGATGCGGCCAGGCCAATGGACGTTCAGCGCGGCGATAGTTTGCGCTATCGGGCTTTTGGCCACATTGTTTCAGCCCGACCGTATTCCGGCTGTTCCGTTTGTCGATCATATCCTCTGGACAGCCTTTGATGTCCACATCATGGCCGGACTGGCGCTCTGGATCGGCTGCCTGATACTGGTGAGCCCGGTATTTTTTGTGCCGCGAAACGAACGCAGCGCAATCCACTACACGTTCACCGCGTGCTGGGTTGCGCTGATTGCGGTCGCTGCGATGGGTGCCTATCCCACGCCAGTCGTTGGATATGGCGCCAGTGCGATCATGGGATATTTCCTGAGTCTGATCATCGTGCGACAGGTTCCGCAATCGGATTCCGTGGCGGACGTCACCTCACCGGGTTTTCCCGATACCGACAAGGGAGAATCACCCCTGAAAAACAGCAGCCCCGTCTTCGCGCCTTGAAGGTTGGTAGCTCCAACCTTTCGTTGGCTCTGCCGCGATCATGCATGGTCCAGACAACGGGCCCGAAATCAGGCCTGACAGAATGGCCGCGGAGGCATTCCCGGTTCTAGAAATCCACCTGCGCTCGAGCGCCAAAGACATCAACCGTGTAATTATTGCCCGAAGCCGCCGAAACAGCCGCATTGTCATATTCGATATGGGAATAGTTGAGCATGAAGCGGACATAGTCTGCCGGTGTCCAGATCAGCGAAGCCTGATACGCATTTTGGGTTCCGCCGATGATACCCGCGTCGGACAGGTCGAGATAGTCGAACCGGACATTGGCCTGCAACGCCCCGGCACCGCCATCACCGACAGCCGCATTGGGTTTCACCCGGTCGAACTTCCCGCTCTTGTAGCCGCGACTATCCCCCTTGGTGAAGAAATAGCCGGCCTCGACATAGCCGCCGAAGAAGGTGGGATTGGCAAGGCCGCCAGGGCGCGTGGCCTTCAGCCAGTGCGCCTCGCCCGCGACGTGCAGCGGGCCGCTCAGAACAGCCGCTTCCAGACCATAGCTGGTTTCCCTGGTCACCGTGAAATTGCCGGTATTGATGAAACGCGTATCCGTGGTGTGGATCGCCGGCCGCTGGCGATAACGCATTGCACCAGACTGGTCATTCATGTCGCGCCAGTGGACCGATCCGCCGAGATGCCATTGCGTATCACCGGTTTTCGGCATGAACACGACGCGGCCATCCAGTCCAATGGCATTCGCTTCATCACTGCTCAGATCGTCAAAATTGGACGTAAACACGCCACCCTGGGCGAGAAAATCACCGCTCTTATATTCGCCGGAGACACCCACGCGCCGCTGAAAGCCAAACGCATCGGTAAAGGCTGCACGTTCCAGAAAACTGATGTGCAGGCTGGAGGTCAGCTCTTCAAAGGACTGGAAATTGTTATGTTGCCCGACCGTGAATTTTGCCGCGCCGTCCTTGTAGGTCAGAACCGCGTCGGTCACGACGACTTCATTATCGGCGACGTCTACTTCGAACTTGTAGCCAAAGCCGCCGGGAATATCGCCCTGCACGCCAAGACGCGCGCGCCGGATTTCCGATTGAAAGCCGAGGCCGTTATCGACAATCGAGCCTGGGGCATTGACCGTTCCGGCGTCATATTGCAGGCGCCCGCGCGGCTTGAATGACCAGCCGCTGGATGTGGAAATCTGGGGTGCGCCCTTCCAGGTGACTTTTTCCGTGTTCGCAGCCGCGAGTTTTTCGTCTGTGGCCGCTACCTGTTCGGCCACCGCAGAAACAGCTTCTGCCTGGCTGGCCTGGCTGGTCCGGACATTATTGAGCTGGGATCGCAGGCTTTTAACTTCGGCTTCCAGCTGGTTCAGCCGGTCCAGCAACGCTGCCGCCTGTTCTTCGGTAATGGCCTGTGCAGCTGCACCGTGAGTGGGAATCGCCAGCGCGGCAGCTGACAGAAAAAGCAGAGATTTTTTTGGCAAGGGAGCCTCCCGGACAGGGTGTGATATCGTTGGTTGTGGCGGCTCTAGGAAGTTTTGGTGACAATTTGCGGACAATATTGTTGCGGTTTTTTTACACCTGCTTTTCGGGATAGCCATGAACCCGCTTTTGCTGCTTTGAAAACGGGTAACCGGTGCGATTTTCCATAAACTCCACTGGCTTATCCGGCCAGAGCTTCATACAGTCTCCCCATGTAAAAAGGGGTTCATGATGAAATTGCGTTACCTTCTTGCCGCCTGCTGCCTGTCTTCGATGGCCACAACCGCTTTCGCGAAGGATGTCGCGGACAATCGTTTTACCGCCGAACGCGTGTTCGACCTCGAATATGCGGATGATCCGCAGATCTCGCCGGATGGTTCCACCATTGTCTATGCGCGCAAGTCGATGGACCGGTTTGCCGACCGGGTGAAAAGCGAACTCTGGTCCGTTGATACCCGGAGCGGCGCCCACCGGCCAATGGTGACGGGGCAGAGCAGCTCTTCGGTTCGCTGGTCGCCGGACGGAGACCGGCTGGTGTACCTCACCTCAACCAATGGCAAACCGGACATGCGTCTGCGATATGCCGACAGCGGCGAGAGTTTTTCGCTCGGGCAATTCGAATTTCCGCCCAACGCGCCTGTCTGGTCACCCGACGGGAAATCCCTGGCCTTTGCCATGCTGGTTCCGGACAAACCGGTGACGCTGGCCCAACCGCCAAGGGCGCCCAAAGGTGCCAATTGGGCAAAGCCAGTTAAGGTCATTGACGATCTTGTTTTTCGATTCGATGGCGCCGGCTATCTTCCGAAGGGCACGCGCCATGTCTTCGTACTGAGTACAGAGGGCGGAACAGCGCGACAGATCACCCGTGGCGACAAGGAATTTGGTGCACCGCAATGGCTCGACAATGACACCCTGCTGGTGACCGGCAATGATGTGGAAAATGCCGATCTGGATCCGATCGAGAGTGAAATTTACCGGGTGACCCTGTCTGACGGATCCCGGACGGCCCTGACACAGCGTGATGGTCCGGACATCGCTCCCCGTGTTTCCCCGGACCGTTCGCGCATCGCCTATCTCGGCTATGACGACAAGCTGAAAGCCTATCAGCAAACGGACGTCTATGTGATGAACACTGACGGGTCGGGCATCCGCAATCTGACCTCAGGATATGACCGGTCGATCGGCAGCATCGCATGGCGCGCGGACGGTCGCGCCCTGATCGCACAGTCAGAAGTGGATGGGGCGCTGACACTGGTCTCCATCGACCTGTCCGGCAATGTCCGCCAGCTGCAGCGGGATGTCGGTGGCACATCGATTGGCCGTCCCTATGCCAGCGGCAGCTTCTCGGTGGCCAGTCGCGCGGGCGGCAGCACACCGCTGATTGCCTATACCAAAGGATCTGCCCAACGTCCGGCGGACGTGGCTTATGCGCGCGGGGGCCGCGCTGCGCGTACCCTTACAAATCTCAACGAAGATGCGCTCGGCCATTTGCAACTGGCAACAATCGAGGAAATCCAGATCCCGTCCAGTCATGACGGGCGTCCGATCGAAGCCTGGGTCGCCCTGCCCCCGGACTTTCGTGCCGATGGCAGCTTTCCGCTGATTCTCGAGATTCATGGCGGCCCGCACACCATGTACGGCCCCTTTTTCGCTGCCGAGATCCAGCGATTTGCCGCGGAAGGCTATGTCACGGCCTATGTCAATCCGCGCGGTTCGACGGGTTATGGGGAGGAATTCGCACAGCTCATTGATCTCAACTATCCGGGTGAGGATCATGATGACCTGATGAGCGTGGTCGATGCGCTGGTCGCGCGCAACTATGTCAGCGCGGATCGATTGTTCATTACTGGCGGTTCGGGTGGCGGCGTCCTCACCGCCTGGGCGGTTGGCAAAACCGATCGCTTTGCCGCCGCCGCGACGATCAAGCCGGTGATCAACTGGGCCAGCATGGCCCTGTCAGCCGACATATCACGCTTTGTCAGCCGGCACTGGTTCCGGGCACAACCCTGGGAACAGCCCCAGGAATATTGGCGCCGCTCGCCGCTTTCGCTGGTTGGCAATGTCAAAACCCCGACCATGGTGATGGTTGGCGAGGCCGACTGGCGGACACCGACCTGGGAAGCCGAACAATATTATACCGCGCTCAAGGTACAGAATGTCGACACGGTTCTGGTTCGCGTTCCCGGAGCACCGCATCTGATTGCCGGCCGGCCCAGCCAGCTGATTGCCAAGACCGACAATATCATGGGCTGGTTCGCCAAATATGATCCGGCCGGAAAAGAGGAAAACGCGGCTGAGGATTAACATGTCGTACGTTGGTTTTCGGTCACAGAGACAAGAAAAAGGGCGCAACTCCGGGAGAGTTTGAACAGCTTTTCATTCATCTCCCAGCACCAGCTGCGGGCCCGGACCCTTTAGTCCCGCGCGGTCCTCCGGATTGTAGAGCGCACATTTTTTTAGGCTGAGGCAGCCACAGCCGATGCATCCGTCCAGCCGTTCGCGCGTCCGCTCCAGCTCGGTGATCCGTCGGTCGATGACCTTGCGCATCGCTTTGCTGATCTTGCGCCAGTCAGCTGCCGTCGGCGTTCGGCCGTGCGGCAGCCGCGCAAGCTGGCTTTCTATTTCGCTGATGCTCAGCCCCAGTTGCTGGGCGATCAGCACAAAGCTGAGGCGGCGGATATCACTGCGCAAAAACCGGCGCTGATTCCCGCCGGAACGGAAAGGCTCGACCAGTCCCTTGTCCTCATAGAAGCGGATGGCGGAGACCGAGAGCCCGGTTCTGGCGGCGAGTTGGCCGATGGTGAGTGTGGGCGTTTGAGGCATGAGTCTGTCCTTTCCTGCGCCGTATCCCTGCGCAGGCAGGGACCCATCCCGCAACGCCGGCGGTTGACGCGACGGTCAAGGCTTGCCCCGCGATCCGCCGATCCGCCGATCCGCCGATCCGCCGATCTGCAGCAACTTTCGCGACGCTGTTTAAGTCCCAACCAACCCCCGGATCGAACCGGCGGGAGATGGGCTCATGCCTTTGCAGGAGCCCAATGAGCGGTTCTCAAAATATATTTCTTGACCTCAACTTAGCTTGAGGTTGTACGAATCGCAACTGTGGACAGCAAAAGCGCTGTTTGACGGGCTTTGGAGCGCCGGAAATCATGACTCCCTGAACCCGCAAACACCCGTCCAGCTCGTCCAGCAACGGCAAGCACTCGCAGGTTTCAGAAGGAGAATAGGCGATGAAGATGAACCAGGTCACCGTGGGGTGCACGGACTATGAGCGGTCCGTCAATTTCTACCGGCGGCTGGGGCTGACCCAGATTGTGGACTCTCCGCCCCGCTATGCGCGGTTCGAAACCCCGGGCGGCGAGACCCTGTCGATCCATGCGGTGGAAAGCATTTCAGCTCCCACCACCATGGTCTATTTCGAACTCGATATGCTCGACGCCGTGGTCAAACGACTGCGGGAGTCGGGGATCGCCTTTGACAGTGGGCCGACAGATCAAAACTGGGGCTGGCGTGAAGCCCATCTCAGCGATCCGGCCGGCAACCCGATCTGCCTTTTCCATGCCGGTGACAACCGGCGCTTTCCGCCCTGGCGCATCCCGACCACAGAATTCACAACAGGAGAAAAACCATGAGCACAGGAACACTCGAACATGTCAACCTGACCGTCACCAGCCCGCAGCGCAGCGCAGACCTGGTCTGCGACCTGTTTGGCTGGGAGATACGCTGGCAAGGTCCATCGCAAATGGGAGGTCATTCAATCCATGTCGGCAATCCCGGCAATGGCGCGGATTATCTTGTCTTCTACACCAATGACGACGTGGAGGCCGCCGATCCGAAATTTCGGAAAGGCACCCCGCTCAACCATGTCGGTGTGACAGTAAACGATCTGGATGCCGTGGAAGCAAAGGTCAAAGCCGCCGGACTGGAACCCTTTGGCCACGAGGAATATGAACCGGGCAAGCGGTTCTATTTCTTCGACTGGAACGGGATCGAATATGAGGTCGTGAACTATGGTTGACCAACCATATCCCGCCTGACGGTCAGGCCATCATGGCCCCTGGCCCCGATATGCAGTAACCTGTCCCCGCTCCGGCGCGAACCGGGGGCAGGAGATCCAAGCCATGACCTATAAATTTCTCGACATGCTGACCACCGATGCGGTGAAACAGGCGCAGGCCGACAATGGCGCCCGGGACCAGTGGGAAGATTTTGCCGGCGAGCGCCTGTTTGACCGTTTTGACGACAAAGCCGCCGCTTTCATTGCTGCACGCGACAGCTTTTACATGGCCAGCGTTTCGGAAAATGGCTGGCCCTATCTGCAGCATCGCGGCGGCCCGGCGGGATTTTTGAAGATCCTCGATGATCAGACGCTCGGCTTTGCGGATTTTCGCGGCAACCGGCAGTACATCAGTCTCGGCAACACCCGCGCCGATGACCGCGTTGCGCTGTTCATGGTCGACTATCCCCGGCGCAAGCGCCTCAAGCTGCTCGGCCATGTCCAGGCGCATGCGCTGGATGCGGACCCGGACCTGACCCGCCGCATCGTCGACCGCGACTATGCCGGCCAGCCCGAGCGGGTCATGACAATTTCACTCGAAGCCTATGACTGGAACTGCCCGCAACATATCATTCCGCGCTACACCAAAGACATGGTCGACCAGGCCGCCAAACCGCTGCAGGACGAGATCGCGCGGCTGACAGCCGAGAATGAAGCGCTGAAAGCGCGACTGCAAGGCGATGCGTGAGCGCAACCCTAGCCGTCATGCTGAATTCATTTCAGCATCCATCTAGCCCAGCCATGGATCCTGAACCAAGTTCAGGATGACGATGTCCGCTAAATCACGCTAGTGCCGACAGGATTGCGGGTCGATTTTAATCACATGCCCATTCGATTCCGCTTCAACTGAATCCCCAACCCGACACTGTCGGAGCAGTACAATTGGTACGCGGGTACGCATGATCACTCCTTCCCCGGTTTTGACCATGACCACCATGTTGTCAGCGCCCCGGGCACTGTACCCAGCCGATGATCCGAAACTCACTATAGTGGCTTCAGTTGCCGTGAAGGGGCCCATTTCTGCTCTTTGTTCGATCCCGTACGAATAGACCAGAGCCGCTACAATCATCGCCACGATGGCAATTGCGCTCCACTCCCTTGACAACCAGTGCCGAAACATACCGACCCTTTACAGTGTCGGATTCACCAGCACTTTCTCGCCCGTCGCTTTCTTCTCATAGGCCTTGGCGGTTTCGGGATCGATCATGTCCATCAGGCTGATTTCACTGGAATAGTCGCTGTGGAAAATGCCATTGCGTTCCTCGACCGTATACATCCGCATTTCCATCATGCGTTCCATGCCAACCTCTTCGAGATGCGGGGTCAGCAGCCAGCCGCCGACACCCCAGTAGAGACCGTAACCCGCGCCGAGAATCGTGTCGCCGGTATCGAGACGTCCATAGATATAGACCTGCTTGTTGACGGTGGAGCCATAGACACTGAATTCCGCGCCGCGCTTGGCCGCAGCCTGTTCCATGGCGGTGAGGATGTAATTGGCCATTTTGCCACCGCCAATGGCATCAAAGCCCAGCGTCGCACCGGTTTCGGCCAAAGCATCGACAAGCTTCGGCATGAAGTCGTCCTTTGATGAATCCAGCACATGTCCCTCCGGCAGACCGATATCTGTCAGGATTTTCTTCTGCGCATCGCTCCGCACAATGGCGACCAGCGGAATATTTTCCTTCAGGCACAGCTTCGCGAGCATCTGGCCGAGATTAGAGGCGGCCGCGGTGTGGACCAGCGCCTCATGACCTTCGGAGCGCATCGTGTTGACGAAACCCTGCGCGGTCATCGGATTGACGAACAGGCTGGCGCCTTCTTTCGCCGGCGCGCCTTCCGGGAGCGGCACACACATCATCGCGGGCATTACGCGGTGGGTGCGATACATTTCTCCGCCAACGATGGTGACGGTCTTGCCAAGTAGTGCCTGTGCCGCGTCAGAGGCTCCGGCAGCCACCACCTTGCCTGCGCCTTCGTTTCCTGCCGGCAGCTTCTTGCCCTTGCGACCGGCGAAAATGCGCATCATCGCCGGATCGATATCCGCAACCAGCGCCGGGTGACCGTCGACCGTCTCGCTGCGCACCGTATCCATCTGGGCGGGTGCGGTCAGCAGGCCGAGATCGGACGGATTGATTGGCACGGCTTCCATCTCGACAACCACCTCGTGGTCAGCCGGCTCCGGCACATCATAGGGCTCAATTGAAAGCACCAGCTTGCCGTCGTCGGTTACGGTGGTGAAAAGTTGTTTGGCGTTGTCGATGCTCATCAGATGTTCCTCTTTTAATATGCTGATTTCAGAATGTCTTTGCGGCGTTCAGGGCGCCCATACGTTCGGTAATGGCGAAAAACTCTTCCACCGTTTCGTCAATAATCTGTCTGGCAGTTTTTACCTCGTCAATCAAACCGGAAGACTGTCCGGCCAAACCAACAGCCGCTTCCATGTCCCCGCCGAAATAGACATCCAATATGCCCTTGAACGTATCTGGCGGCATTAAGCCATCTTCATGGATTTTCGCGGTCCGCTCGGTTTTCAGCGCGCGAATGCAGGGCGTGGCTTTCTTGTTCAGCACATAGGTGCCGGTTTCCTTGGCATCCAGAATTGCCTGCTTGTAATTCATGTGTACCGGGCTTTCCGCGCTCGATACAAAGCGCGTACCCATCTGGATCGCTTCCGCACCCAGCGCAAAGGCCGCTGCCATGCCCTTGCCATCGGCAATCCCACCTGCCGCGACCATCGGAATATCGGTCTGCTTGCGGATCGCCTGCAACAGGACAAGAGTCGAAACTTCTTCGGGATTCTTGAAACCTCCGCCTTCCGCGCCTTCCACGACCAGACCGTCCACCCCGGCATCTACGCAGTTCATGGCGGCATCCACAGTGGGGACGGCATGATACACCGTGATCCCGGCTTCCTTCAACGGCCCGATAAATTTGCGGGGGCTGCCCGCAGAGGTCGTGACAAATTTCACCCCGCTGTCGCAAATATGCTGCAAAAGGCCGGGATCCTTGAGAAACATGATTGGCAGATTCACACCAAATGGCGCCTCGGTCAGATCCTTCATCTTTTCGATTTCCGCGAGACAATTCTCCGTCTCTCCGGAAGAGGTCTCGATGATGCCCATTCCTCCGGCATTGCAGACGGCGGACGCCAATTGCGAACGCGCGATCCAGCCCATCGGGGCCTGGACAATCGGATATTTCGCGCCCGTATGTTGCAGAAATCGGTTCATGCTTTTGTTTTCCCTCAATTGTGTCCGGACCGTCAGCCCATTGGATACATGATCTCGCGGCTGATCTTGTAGATCCGTTTCATCATATCCTTGTCGAGTTCCAGATCTGCGGCGGCAAAAATGTCGGGCAGCTGGTCGCTATGGGTCGCACCGACGATGGTGGACGCGACAAAATCATGCTGTTTCGACCAGGCCGTCGCCAATGTGACCGGTGAGACGCCCAGCTCCGCTGCAATCTCCATATAGCGCTTGGTCGATTCCTCGCTCTTCGGATTGACGAAACGTTCCGCCATTTTCTTCTGCCGGCCACCCATTTTCAAATAACTGGAGAATCTCGCGCCCTCCGGGGTCGCGCCATCATTATATTTGCCCGACAGCGCACCTCCCGCTAGCGGGGAATAGGGTATCAGGCTCACCCCTTCTTTCTCGCACACCTGAGCAAGTTCGTCCTCGAACCGCCGGTTGTTCATGCTGAAATTATTCTGGATGGTGCAATAGCGCGCTACCCCAAGACGCTCGGAGGCTTCCAGCGATTTCATCAGACCCCAGCTGGTTTCGTTGGAACAGCCGATCGCGCGGATCTTTCCCGCCCGGATCTGCTCGTCGAGCACTTCCATGGTTTCGTCATAGGCAGTACCATGGTCCGGCCAGTGGGTCTGATACAGGTCGATATAGTCCGTACCGAGCCGCTTCAGGCTCGCATCCAGAGCACGGACAATATTGTGCCGGTCCATCGCCGTCATGCCCGCCCGCTGCGACGACCGGATCCAGCCATGGCTGGGGCCCGAGACCTTTGTTGCGACAATGATGCTGTCGCGGTCCTTGTCCTTGAGCCAGCGCCCGAAAATCTTTTCGGTATCCCCTGCCCATTCCGGTTTCGGCGGTACCGGGTAATTTTCTGCCGTATCGAAAAAGTTGATCCCGGCATCGAGCGACTGGTCGAGGATTTTCCGGGACATGGCTTCGTCCGCCGCACTGCCAAAAGTCATCGTGCCCATACAGATTTCGGACACATAGATGGGGCTCTTGCCCAAACGGCGTTGCTTCATGCCAAGACTCCGGGAGGTTTAATCAGATGATTAAAGATGCCAGAATCCGTGCAAGTTGCAAGGCTTTAAATCACCGGATTGAGACAGTCAGAGCTATCCGGCCTGCCCCACCACCAGACAGGCGAGAAACATCAGAAAACCGGCGAACCGGTTCGACCGGAACTTGTTCAGCGCATCGTCGCCGTCACTGCTTTTGAGCGTGCCGACCTGCCACAGCAGGTGACAGGCCAGCGGGATCAGCGCGGCAAGCGCCAGATAATCTGGCCGCACCATCCAGAAAGCGCCCACCCATCCGGCAAGTGCGAGCAGATAAAAGCCCAGGACACCCGGTCGCACATTGTCCCCCAACCGCAGCGCGCTAGACTTGATACCGACCAGCGCATCATCTTCACGATCCTGCAACGCGTAGATCGTGTCATAGCCGATCACCCAGAAAATGGTGCCGCCATAGAGCAGGAGCATGGCCAGACTCCCGTCCGGCGCAATGGCTAACCAGCCGACCAGCGCGCCCCAGCTGAACACCAGACCAAGCCAGAGCTGCGGCCACCAGGTGATACGTTTCATAAAAGGATAGGCAGCAACAAGCGCCAAACTGCAGAGCGCAACGATCTTGGCGGTCAGATTGATCTGAAACCAGACGACAAGTCCCGCCAGGCACAGCAGGAGAAGCCAGATCCAGGCCGACCGCAAAGAAACCACTCCGCTGGCCAGCGGTCGGCTTCGGGTACGCTCCACCTTGCGGTCCAGATCGCGATCCACAATGTCATTATAGACGCAACCTGCTCCCCGCATCGCCACGGAACCGAGCAGCAACCAGAGAAGGAGGTCCCAGCGCTGGATCGCTCCACCTGCCAGCGCCACGCCCCAGGCACAGGGCCAGAATAGCAGCCACCAGCCGATCGGCCGGTCCAGTCGGGCGAGCAACGCATAGGGTCGGGCCGCGGATGGCAACAGGCCGATCAGGCCGGTATTTTCCGTATCCGGAACGATCTGTGATTCACTGGACATCGCTCCCCTATAAGCCAGTCCGTTTTTTTCGTCATGCGGAACTTGATTAAGCGTCCAGAGCGTCCATAATCCGACAGCAATTCCTGCACTCCGGGAGAAAACCGACCCCATGCCTGCCACACCCGCTTATCCGCCGCGCAGCGCACCACGCCTGTTTGTTGATGTGGAACTGACCGATGGTGCAGAAGTCAGGCTGGATGGCAGCCATGCACATTATCTCCTCAAGGTCATGCGGATTCGCGAGGGCCAGCCAGTCAAGCTGTTTGACGACCGCTCCGGCGAATATCTGGCGCATGTGACGACATTGGGAAAGCGGGACCTCATCCTTCTTGTTGACGGGCTGACCCGTCCTCGCGAACAGGTGCCCGATCTGTGGCTTTGTGCGGCACCGATCAAAAAGGACCGGTTCGCCTGGATTGCCGAAAAGGCCACCGAACTCGGTGTTGCAAGGATGATCCCGGTGCAGACAGAGCGGACGCAGAACCCGATGGGCAAGCCGGAGAAGCTGCGCGCGCACATGATCGAGGCCGCCGAGCAGTGCGAAAGGACATCGCTGCCGGAGCTCGAGGAAACGACAAAACTCGACGCATTGTTGAAGGCCTGGCCAGCGGACAGGCACCTGTTCTTCGCGGATGAACGGATTTTCGAGAGCGGGGAAGGCAGCTTTCGCAAGGCACTTGTAGCCCATGAAGGACCCGCGGCCATTCTCATCGGTCCGGAAGGCGGGTTTTCCGATGCGGAAAATGCTGCGATCCGGGCCCTTTCCCAGACCGTGCCGGTTTCGCTGGGACCGCGAATATTGCGTGCCGACACGGCAGCGGTTGCCGCGATCAGTCTGTGGATGGCCGGTCGCGGAGACTGGAATGGTCCTCCCACCGGGTAAACGCGGGAGCGGCCCGGAAAATCAGCAGATTTCGGAAATTGTAAAATTTCATTAAGTGCGTTTGGGCAGCGATTTTTTTACCAAATATTCAGTCTATTCCCCTACCGGTGAACCATGTTTGTGGGGACATGTGATAGCGGATGGACCAGATCCGGCGCACAATCCTGTGTGAGATACCTGGCGCAACTGTTGCTGGGCCTGATCACGCTCGCGCTTTTTCCGGCGATTGCACAGGCGCAAACCACCACCCAATATACGATCACGGATCCCGGCGTCGCCGACGATATCACCGGATCCCAGATCTGTAGCAGTCCGCTTGTTCAGAATTTTTCGGTGCCGGACAATTTCACGGTTTCGGACGTCGATATCGGTGTCATCGCTACCCATAGCTGGCGCGGCGACATGCGGATCACGCTGGAATCTCCGCTAGGCACCAGGGTCCGGGTGGTAAATGGCAGTGGCGGGGATTCCGGCGACAATTTTGATGTTCGCCTGAATGACGGCGGAACCCAGCTGGTCAATACAGATCCCGCAACCGGCAATCACAACACCGGGCTGCCACTCTACGAAAATAATTTCATTCCCGATAATGCACTCTCTGCATTTAACGGTGAGAATAGTACCGGGACATGGCGGCTGGAAATCTGCGATATCTTCCCGTCGGAAGATGACGGCAATTTCCTTCGCGCCGACCTGTTTCTGACCGACACGCCGCCATTTGCCGATCTGTCTGTCAACAAAACGGTCAACGACAGCAGCCCGAATAACGGCAACAATGTTACCTACACCATCACTGTGACCAACGCCTCCAGTTCCCCCTCGACCGCCACCGGCATCGTCGTCAATGATCAGCTTCCGCTGGGTGTTACCTATGTCAGCGATACCGGCGGAGGGGCTTATAATAGCGGGACTGGCAACTGGTCAGTCGGCACGCTGGCTCCGGGAGGCAGTGCAACGCTCAATATCGTCGCGAATGTGACGGCCACTTCGGGGGCAACGGTCACCAATGCCGCGGAAGTGACAGTCTCGTCGATATTTGACCTCGACTCCACGCCTGGCAACGGCGCAACGGGCGAGGATGATTATGATGATGCCAGCTTTACGGTTGCTGGCACACGCATCGCTGGCACACCGCCGAGCCTGTCGACAATCTGTTCGCCGGCCAACCAGATCCTGTTCGACTGGAACGGCAAGGCCTGGACAACAGGATCTACCAACAACAATTTCACAGTGGCCGGGATCGGGGTCACGAATTACGCGATCACCACCGATGTGGCTTTCGTCACCGGTTCTCCGGCGATCAACTCGACCAATACAGGCGGACAGGGGGCGACGGAACAATCCCTTTTCCTCAACATGAACAACAATACCCGTTCCGACACGTCAACGACCGTGCTCACACTGCCCACCGCAGTTCCCGGCCTGCAATTCACTTTGTTCGACGTGGATTTCGGCGCCGGACAATGGGCGGACAAGGTCACCGTGACGGGCACGTTCAATGGCACAACGGTGATTCCCACGCTGACCAACGGGACCGCCAACTATGTGATCGGTAACACCGCGATCGGAGATGTCGGTTCTGACGGCCCGGATCCGGACGGAAACGTGGTGGTTACATTCCTGGCCCCCGTCGACACGGTCACGATTGTTTATGGCAATCATACCACGGCCCCGGTTAATCCCGGCAACCAGTTCATGAACATCCATGACATGAACTATTGCCAGCCCGACACCACATTCAGCGTGACCAAGATCAGCAGCGTGATCAGTGATCCGGTCAGTATCGTTGATGGCACATCTATTCCCAAATCCATCCCCGGAGCCATCGTGCAATATTGCATCCTGATCAGCAACAGCGGCAGCGCGACCGCGACAGACATCGTTGCGACCGACAATCTGGTGGGCAACTACACCTATACTGCCGGATCGATGCAGAGCGGGACCAATTGCAACGCTGCGGGAACGCCCGAAGATGATGATGCCAGTGATGGCGCCGAAAGCGACGGGGTCACGGCTTCCGTCATTGGCACTGTTCTAACCGCCAATATCGCTTCTCTCGGACCATCAGCCAGTACCGCCCTGACGTTCCGGGTGACGGTTGATTAAGTCAGGAACCGGTTAGCCGGCTCGCTTGAGCCGGACGAGAATTTCATCCAGCGCTGACAAAAATCGCGACCGGTCCTGTTTGCCAAAGGGCGGCGGCCCTCCAATATTCTCTGTCCCCATGCCGGCGCGCAGATCATTCATGATCGCGCGAGTTGCCACTGCCGCTCCGATGGAATCGATGGTGAACGGCTTGCCATTGGGTGCCAGCACCAGAGAACCCGCCTTCAGGCAACGCTCGGCGAGCAGGATATCGCTGGTGATGACGACTGAACCGGCGCCTGCCTGCTCCGCAATAAGGTCATCAGCGGCGTCAAACGCATCGCTGACCACCACACGGCTCACCAGTGGATGCTGCGGGATCCGGAAATGGCTGTTGCTGACTATGAGTACGGGTATTTCGTGACGATAGGCGACCCGGTAGATTTCTTCCTTTACCGGGCAGGCATCCGCATCAACCAAAATCTGGACAGGTTCCGTCACTTCGCTCCTCAGTCTCTGCGCGGTTTGCCTTCAAAAGGCCGCTTGCCGCGATGAGGTTTCTTCTTTTTTCCGCCAAACGGACCTTTTGCTCCCTTTTTTCGATCACCGGTATTTTTTCCCGAACCGGAACCGTCAGAGGCTCCTTCATTGGCATATTTCTGCCGCGCCTCAGGCTTGCCGGGTCCGCCTCTCTTTTTCCCCGCATTAGATTTGCCGTCAAAGTCTTTGCCGCCAGCCTTGCTTTCCGCGCGCTTGCGCTTGCCGAATTTCTTGCCTCCGAATTTCTTGCTGGCATTGCTGTAGTCCCGGCCGCCGCCGGCATTGTCCCGGCGTCCCTTGCGGTTCCGCTTCGCCGCATCGCGTGGTGTGCCTTCGAACCGGGTGATCACAATGTCATCCGTGTCATCACCGCCATCCCGTTTTTGCGCAATGGCCTTGGTGAACTTGCCTTCCACCGCCCGGGGAATTTCGAACAGTGTATCATTGCCGTTGATGCGAATGGCCCCGATTTCGTTTTTGGTGATATGTCCACGCCGACAAAGGACAGGCAGGATCCAGCGCGCGTCCGCCCGCTGATTGTGACCGACATCCATCTTGAACCAGACAGTATCCTCAAATCCGGGACGCGGACCACCCGGTGCCGGCTTTGACTGAGCGCCCCGGTCGAGCATCTGCTCCGGCGCCGGCAGTTTTGCGCGGTGGGACTGGACCAGCATGGCGGCGATATCCTCTGGCGTCTTTTCGGCCATGAGCCGGGTCGCCAGCTCGCGATCATCCTCGTCAATTTCAACCGGCTGACGCAGCATTTCGATCAGGCGTTCGGCATCGTTTTTCCGGATGTCCGCACGCGACGGTGCGTCTTTCCATTCCGCACTGATCTTTGCCCCGCGCAACATCGATTCGACCCGCTTCCGGCGCTGGAAAGGCACGACAAGAACCGCCGTGCCCTTCTTGCCCGCCCGGCCAGTCCGACCCGAGCGATGTTGCAGGGTTTCGGCGTCCCGCGGGATCTCGACATGGATAACCAGCGACAGGGTCGGCAGATCAATCCCGCGCGCCGCAACGTCGGTGGCGACGCATACCCGCGCTCGCTTGTCACGCAGTGCCTGCATCGCCTGATTTCGCTCGCTTTGCGTATGTTCGCCCGACAAGGCGACGGCGCTGAACCCGCGATCCACCAGACTGGCGTGCAAACGGCGCACGCTTTCCCGCGTCGCGCAGAACAACATTGCCGATTCCGCTTCATGAAAACGGAGCAGGTTGACCACCGCATTTTCCGTATCGGACGGCGCGACTGCCACCGCCTGATAGGCAATATCTCCGTGCCCGCGATCTTCACCCACGGTGGATATCCGCAAGGCATCCGTCTGGTAGCGCTTCGCCAGCGCGACAATCGGCCTGGGCATGGTGGCCGAGAATAGCAGCGTGCGGCGCTCTTCGCCCGTTGCGTCGAGGATTTCTTCCAGATCCTCCCGGAAACCCATGTCGAGCATTTCGTCCGCTTCATCGAGGACGACCGCCCTGAGCTTGCTCAAGTCCAGCGCCCCGCGTTCCAGATGGTCGCGTAGACGCCCTGGGGTCCCGACAATCACGTGCGCGCCGCGCCGCAGCGTCCGCCGCTCCTTCGAAGCATCCATGCCGCCGACACAGGTGGCGATCTGCGCCCCCGCCTTGGCATAGAGCCAGCTCAGTTCCCGGCTGACCTGCAGAGCCAGTTCACGGGTGGGTGCAATGACCAGTGCCAACGGTTCAACGAGGAACGGGAACCGGCCGCTGTCTTCGAGCAACTGTGGCGCCATCGCAAGACCGAACGCTACCGTTTTTCCGGATCCGGTCTGAGCCGAAACGATCAGATCACGCCCTTCCGTTTCCGGTTCCAGAACGGCCGCCTGCACCGCTGTCGGCTGGTCATATTCGCGCTCGCTAAGGGCTTCGGCGAGAAGCGGGGAAACTGTATTGAATGACATGAAAATTCCGTCAGCGGCAAAGTTGAAAGCACACCGGGAATGCCAGTCACCGGTGGTTTGAAAGGATTGTCGTATGATTACAGAGCTTGTGCCGCCGCGTAACCGCTTGCCCAGGCCCATTGAAAATTATAGCCACCAAGCCAGCCGGTGACATCAACGGCCTCGCCGATAGCATAGAGTCCGGGCATCTGCCTAGCTTCCATATTTTTCGACGAGAGACCGGCGGTACTGATGCCGCCTGCGGTGACTTCGGCCTTGGCAAAGCCTTCGGTACCATTGGGCATGAACCGCCAGTCGGCCAGGCGTCGTGCCGCATCCTCCAGCTTGCGATCGGCCAGGTTTCCCAGATCCCCGGTGAGCGCAATCCGATCGATCAGGGTTTCGGACAAGCGTGCAGGCAGACATTCTGCAATCGCTTTTTTAAGCTGCATCCGCGGCTGTGCGCGTTTGAGGTCCACCAGCCAGCCGATCGCCCGATCAGGCAGGAAGTTGACCGTTACTGGCAACCCGTGTTGCCAGTAGGAAGATATCTGCAAAATCGCAGGACCCGAAAGGCCCTTGTGGGTGAACAATGCGGCTTCCCGGAACGCCGTCTTGCCGCAGCTGGCGATGACCGGCGCGGAAACTCCGGACAATGACCGGAACAGCGTTTCTTCCCCGCCAAGTGTCAGTGGCACCAGCGCCGGACGCGGTTCTACGATTTTCAAACCGAACTTCCGGCCCAGTTCATAGGCGAATCCCGTCGCACCCATTTTGGGAATGGATGGCCCGCCGGTTGCTATGACCAGAGACGAGGCCTTCGCCGTACGATCGCCACATGTCACACAATATTCGCCATCTGCGTGGCTCACATCGGAAATCGGCATCCCAAGTGACAGTTTGACATGGTTCTCCGGACATTCCGCGAGCAGCATGGCGACAATCTGTTTCGCCGAACCGTCGCAAAACAACTGGCCAAGGGTTTTCTCATGCCATGCAATATTGTGCCGGTTGACGAGATCAACAAAGTCGGTGGCGGTATATCGGCTCAGCGCCGATTTCGCGAAATGCCGGTTTTCGGACAGAAAACGATCCGGCGCCGTGTGAATATTCGTGAAATTACAGCGCCCGCCGCCGGAGATGAGGATTTTTTTCCCGGGCTCCGCAGCATGATCGATGACCAAAATATTTTTGCCGCGCTGCCCGGCAATGGCCGCGCACATCAGCCCCGCGCCTCCGGCGCCGAGGATGATTGCGTCATAGGCGGTTACAGGTTTTGTCATGGGAAGGGCCAATTCACAAATATCAGAAACGGAATTTGAGAAGATGGCCCGTTCCAGGCCCTTGCTTGCGCTGCGGGAATTTTCAGGGCGCCGATCACTAAGATCGGTTCTGTTCCAGAAAATTGGTGGAGCCTAGGAGGATCGAACTCCTGACCTCTTCGCTGCCAGCGAAGCGCTCTCCCAGCTGAGCTAAGGCCCCGTTAGCGGCGCCTTTAATGCAGATGCGCCGCCTTTTGCAAGCCCTAACAGGGCCTGCCGTATCAAAATTACGTTTCGTCGTCTTCGTCGTCGCCCTTGCCCTTGCTGACGCCGAGGTCATCGTCACCACCGAGGTCGACTTCATTATCCGGAGACGGCTCATCATCGTCGATGTTGATGTCCAGATCATCATCGTCGATCGTATCTTCTTCTTTTTTCGCGTCTTTCTTCGGCGCTTCTTCAAACGGCATCGGCTGCTTGGACTTCAGGCCCGGCTCCGGGGTCCAATTTTCACCGCATTCAATGCAGGACACGGGATCTTCCTTGCCGAGATCATAAAAGCGTGTTCCGCATTTCGGGCATGTACGTTTCGTGCCCCATTCTGGTTTGACCATGGCTGGTTCCAAATCCTTGTTTGTCAGGTTTCCTGGTGATGCCCGACTCTGTCAAAAATGAATCGTTCATCCAATCGGGGCGCGCCTTGCCATAGCTTGGTCGCGCTGTCAAAAGCCGTTTCACATAAGGGCACGAATCAATTGTGCTTTACCGGATTGCAAAGTTGACAAATGACCCAGAATTCCTCTGCCAGCAAAACCAGTAAGCGATTTTCTCCAGCTGGGCCCCTGTCCGGAAAAATCACCGTTCCCGGCGACAAATCGATTTCCCACCGAGCCCTGATCCTGTCTTCCCTCGCGATTGGCAAAAGCCGCATAACCGGGTTGCTTGAGGGTGAGGACGTTCTCGCCACCGCAGAGGCGATGCGCGCCATGGGCGCCAAAATCGAAAAGAACGACGATGTCTGGACGGTCCATGGCGTTGGTACTGGCGGGCTAATGCAACCCGAGGCTGCGATTGAGATGGGCAACAGCGGGACATCCACCCGTTTGCTCATGGGTCTGGTGGCCTCGCATGACATCTCCACCACCTTCACCGGTGATGCATCCCTGACTGCTCGGCCAATGGGCCGCGTCATCGATCCTCTGTCCGAAATGGGTGCAAATATTCAGGCGAGACCATCGGGTGATGGAAAGTCCTGCCTGCCGCTGACAGTGCGCGGCATTTGCCCGGCCGTTCCGATTGCATATCGCCTGCCAGTGGCCTCTGCGCAGGTCAAATCGGCCATATTGCTCGCGGGGCTCAATACTCCTGGCATAACCAGAGTCATGGAACCGATCCCGACTCGCGACCATAGCGAAACCATGTTGCGGGGTTTCGGCGCCGAACTGGCGGTTGAAACCAATACAGATGGTGTCCGTACCATTTCATTGACAGGCGAAGCAGAACTGAATCCCCAGAACATCAAGGTTCCGGGTGACCCCTCTTCCGCAGCCTTTCCGGTGGTCGCCGCCCTGCTGGTTCCGGGATCGGACATTGTCGTTCAGAACGTGGGAATCAATGCTACCCGGGCCGGGCTGTTTCAGGTGCTTCAGAACATGGGGGCCGACCTCACATTCAAGCGCAAGCGAACAGTCGGAGGCGAACCGGTGGCCGATATTCACGTCCGCCACAGTGCATTGACCGGCATTGAGGTTCCATCCGGAATTGCGCCGTGCATGATCGATGAATTCCCCGTGCTGTTTGTCGCGGCATCGCTGGCCGATGGAGTAACCCGAACAACCGGATTGCAGGAATTGCGGGTCAAGGAATCCGATCGCCTGAGCCAAATGGCACGGGGACTCGAAACACTCGGTGTGGAAGTCACGGAACAAGCTGACGGCCTGACCATTCAGGGAACGGGTGGCAAGCCGCTCACCGGAGGGCGCAACAAACCGGTGATTGAAACCGCCCTTGACCACCGGATCGCCATGAGTTTCGCAGTCGCGGGCCTCGTCACCAAGGGAGGGCTGGCTCTGGATGACATGACCCCGGCGCAAACCAGTTTTCCGGGATTTGTCGAAATGCTGAAGGGACTGTCAAAGGCATGATTTCAGACCTTTCCGCCAATGTCATCGGAATATTGGGAAGCATCCTGATCGTCGCAGCCTATGCCTATAATGTCTATGCCACCAAAGTTGACCCCTTTGTCTACAATGGCGCGAACCTTGCCGGTGCCGGGCTGTTGACGATCTCGCTCACTGTACATTTTAATCTGGCTTCGCTGTTGCTCGAGATCGTCTGGATCGCCATTGCTCTTGGTGGATTATGGAAAGCATGGCGGCAGCCGGCGGAGCGGCAACCATGATTATCGCTATCGACGGCCCCACCGCATCCGGGAAAGGCACGATTTCAAGGGAACTGGCCGCGCATTTCCAGTTGCCCTTGATGGATACCGGGCTGCTGTACCGGGCCGTAGGCTGGACCGTGAGGGAAATGGGCGGTGATCCGGACAGCGAAGAAGATGCACTGAAAGGCTGCATCTTCGAAGGAGCTCTATTGAGCGATCCGGTTTTGCGAAACGAAGGTGTTGGCGCATATGCCAGCAAGGTTTCGATACATCCGGCGGTCCGACAGACGCTGAACAAGCGGCAAAAAGACTTTGCCACCCAACCTGGAGGCGCCATTCTGGACGGACGGGACATAGGCACGGTGATTGCACCAGATGCCGATGTGAAGCTGTTTGTCACGGCATCCGCGGAAGCCCGGGCGGTGCGGCGGTTTGAGGAAATGATTGGCCGAGGCGAGAAAGTCAATTTTGACGACATACTTGCGGATATCATGAAGCGGGACGAGCGGGACATGAACCGGTCTGCGGCACCGCTCAAACCCGCGGAAGATGCAGACTTGCTAGATACAACAGATTTGACTATAGGCGACGCCGTTCAACAGGCGATTGCTCTGGTGAATGCGAAGATAAGCAGCCGGCGCGACAAAGATCCGGCATAGCAAAAATATGAAACGCAGGACGGACTGATCCAGGATCATTCCGGCTCGGGCGTTTCTTTTGCTGTTTTGTGCTCGGTCCCGCATTTCACGAAATGGCAGTTTTCTGGGGGATACGCTAATCACATGCGGTGATTGGCGTGTTTTGGTCCAAGACCAGCGGAACCAACCGCTTGGCCCGAAAAAACATTTGTTAAGGAATACACACATGGCCTCAACGGCATTTCCAAGCCGCGACGATTTCGCGGAACTTTTAAACGAATCTCTCGGTGGTGAAGATCAGGGCTTTGAAGGCCGCGTGGTCAAAGGCACCGTCACCGCCATCGAAAATGACATGGCTGTCATCGATGTAGGGCTGAAATCCGAAGGCCGCGTAGCATTGCGTGAATTCGCAGCACCAGGCCAGAAAGCCGAACTCAGCGTCGGCGACGAAGTCGAAGTCTATGTCGATCGTATCGAAAATGTGAATGGCGAAGCCATGCTGTCCCGCGATCGCGCTCGCCGCGAAGCGAGCTGGGACAAGCTGGAAAAAGAATATGACGAAGGCAATCGTGTCGAGGGTATTATCTTTGGTCGCGTCAAGGGCGGTTTCACCGTTGACCTTGACGGCGCCGTGGCCTTCCTGCCCGGCAGCCAGGTCGATGTCCGCCCCGTGCGTGATGTCACCCCGCTGATGGACATCAAACAGCCCTTCCAGATCCTGAAAATGGACCGCAAGCGCGGCAACATCGTCGTTTCGCGTCGCGCCATTCTCGAAGAGACCCGCGCCGAACAGCGTTCCGGCCTCATTGAATCGCTCGCCGAAGGTCAGGTTACCGAAGGTGTGGTCAAGAATATCACCGACTATGGTGCGTTTGTTGACCTTGGCGGCATTGACGGCCTGCTCCATGTCACTGACCTGAGCTACAAGCGCGTCAATCACCCGAACGAAATGATCAACATCGGCGACACGCTGAAAGTTCAGATCATCAAGATCAACAAGGATACCCAGCGTATTTCGCTCGGCATGAAACAGCTGGAAAGCGATCCCTGGGACACAGCGTCCGAAAAATATGCCGTTGGCACCAAGCTCACGGGTTCGGTTACCAATATCACGGAATATGGTGCGTTTGTTGAGCTCGAACCAGGCATTGAAGGTCTTGTCCACGTTTCCGAAATGAGCTGGACCAAGAAGAACGTTCACCCCGGCAAGATTGTTTCGACATCTCAGGAAGTCGATGTGCTGGTTCTCGAAGTCGACACCGACAAGCGCCGGATTTCTCTGGGTCTGAAGCAGGCTCAGTCCAATCCCTGGACCGACTTTGCTGACAAACATCCGGTTGGCAGCACCGTCGAAGGCGAAGTCAAGAATGCCACCGAGTTCGGTCTTTTCGTCGGTCTCGAAGGCGATGTGGATGGCATGGTTCACATGTCCGACATTGCCTGGGGCATTTCCGGCGAAGATGCTCTGAACCTCCATCACAAAGGCGAGCAGGTCAAAGCGGTGGTTCTCGACATTGATGTCGAGAAGGAACGCATTTCCCTCGGCATGAAGCAGCTGGAAAAAGGCGCTCCTGCGGTTGGCGGTGCAGATACTGGCGGAATGAAGAAGGGCGCAGTGGCAACTGTCACCGTTCTCGAAGTCCGCGACGGTGGCCTCGAAGTGCAGGTTGGCGACGATGGAGCAACCGGCTTCATCAAGCGTTCCGACCTTGGCCGGGACCGCGACGAACAGCGTCCGGACCGTTTCCAGGTCGGCCAGAAAGTCGATGCCATGGTCACCGGTTTCGACCGCAGCAAAAAGCCGAACTTCTCGATCAAGGCGCATCAGCTGGCCGAAGAGAAGCAGGCTGTCGAGCAATTCGGTTCGACAGACTCCGGCGCGAGCCTTGGCGATATTCTTGGCGAAGCGCTCAAGAAAAAGGACGACTGATCACCTCGATCACGTCCTGTCCAAACTGATCTGGAAAGCCCGTCTTCCGAAAGGAAGGCGGGCTTTTCCGTTTTTGGGAGGAAGAATCACTGGCCAGCAGCATCCCGGAATAAGGCACACCCTGTTCTGAAAATCCAAAGCCCATTGAAAACATGTAAATTTTCTGGCATCATCCTGCTTATCCGTGAAGAATGGAATGGCCTCTTGGCAAAGACGCCTTCCATGAATGGCAAGACTGCCTCTGACACCGAAAGGCAAGCCGATGATACGTTCTGAATTGCTTGAAAAACTGGCCAACGAAAATCCGGAGCTGAAACCGGATGAGATTGAGAAGATTGTGGATCTGTTTTTTAACCAGATCACTCAGAAACTGGCAGAGGGTGGACGTATCGAATTGCGGGGATTTGGCGCGTTTTCCACACGCCAGCGCAAACCGCGCATCGGACGAAATCCGCGAACAGGTGAATCCGTGGAAGTTCCCGCAAAACGGGTGCCCTATTTTAAACCGGGCAAGGAAATCCGGGAGCGATTGAACAAAAACCGCTAGAACAGATTGCTCCCGTACATATAGCTCACAAGAAAAACATGGATTTGGTTGCTCCGCACTTGACCCGCGGCGTGCAATGATGCTTGTCCAGAGACATTCGGCAACTCAGCCGGATCTACCGGTGCGGACGTGGCGAAATGGTAGACGCAGCAGACTTAAAATCTGCTATCCGAAACGGGTGTGCGGGTTCGAGTCCCGCCGTCCGCACCAGTTGATTTTTGGGATGGGAACACGAGCCGGAAGCACTATTTCCCGGTTCGGCGCAATCGGGATCGCAAGAGCTTCACCGCGTTGTCATAATGGGTAACATCATTATGGAGCCGGGCGGAGACCAAAGCTCCGTCTATTAGCGAGAGGCAGGCCGCGGCTTCCGCCTTCGGGCTGCCCACATTTTTGATGCTGTTGTCACGCAATCCGGCCTTGAAGGATTGCGCTAGCCATTTCACATTGCGTTTCTGAAAGATCCGAACCTCGTCGACTAGCTCATCCTGCAAGCTTTCCTGCTCAACACAAAGCACTATCGACAAGCAAATTGAGTCCCCGTCTTGCAAAATATCGCGTGTGAGGTCCAGATACCGGGAAACGCGCTCGCCACCAGTGACCTGTTTTTTGTCGAGGTCATCAAACCAGAGATAGATTTCCTGGGAGTATCGCTCGAACACCGCGTCCAGCAAATCCGGCTTGCTGGGAAAATGATGGAACATGCTGGCCTTCTGAATACCCACGGACTTGGCGAGACGCCCGATGCTGAATCCGTTGGAGCCTTGCTGCCGGGCAGCATCTTCCGCCAGATCGAGGATTGCCGTGCGTGTATTCATGCCCCTCCCTTAGCATCGACCTGACAAATTGCAATGCGGAGGATATGATCGCCACATGTAAAATCGCTGGAAAACCCGGGTGTTGGCATTGACTACCATCCGGTTGGTAGATAGCATCTGGCCGAGCGAAGAAGGATAACCGGGGGCAGATACCATATCCGATCAGGATCGTTCCGGACCAAAAAACAAGTTTGCAGAAAGTTCGGACAGGACGGTTTCTGACGAGGAAGATTTGCCCTGGATGTTATCTGGTTCGCCGGAACTACCGGAAACCGGGCCTCAAGAAAATTCGCGCAATATTGCGGCTCTGTTGCTCAAAATCTGGTCAATCAGAGCGAATGACTTCAAATATTTTGCGGAGGACTTCGGGGAAGTCCCGTGGAATATCATGCTGGACCTGACCTGTTCGGCACATCACGGCAAAACCGTGGTGGCCTCGGATCTCGCTATCACATATGATGTCCCCAAGACGACGATGAATCGCTATGTCGATTATCTCCACAATATTGGTCTGGTCGAAAAGAAAAGGGATGCGGACAACCGGGTTCGCGTGCTGCTGTCGCTGACTGACGAGGCGAACGATATGATGACGCAAACATTATCGAAAATAGCCGCCGAAATGGGGAAGGCCCCGGTCTGAACCGGTCTGACTTTCACAGCATCGCCATGTCCACCTGCTGATCCAGCAGCACCTTGCCTGCAAGCTCGAATACTGCCGGTGCTGTTGCGATATGCTGCGTCGCTACATGCGCGTCGCGGAACCGGCGCTGCAGAGTGCTTGACGCATAGACCGCGGCACCACCGCCAAGCATGTAGGCAGTCTTGCAAACATCTGCAGCAGTTTCGGTGGCATGGGCACAAGCCAGCCGCAACTGGCCCCGCCCGCGCGCTGAAATCTGCGCTTCACCATTGGCTTCCTGCCAGGCAGCTTCGACGGCGGTCTCCAGAAAGGCAAACGCACCACTCAGCTGCGCTTCTGCCCTTGCCAGCTCCACCTGTACGACAGGTCGCTGGGCCATGGTGCGGCCACCACCGGGCGTTTTCTTGGTGATCGCGATATTCCGTATCTCTTCGAGCGCAGCCCGCGCATTACCCAAAGCAACGGCGCATACGCCAAGCGCCAGCAATCCAAAAAGCGGGAACTTGTACAGCGGTCCGCCATCCTGCGGTTCGTCCGCGATGAAGGATATGCTCCGTTCCTTGGGAACCGTCAGCGCTTCGACTGCAAAATCCCCGGATCCCGTCCCCTTCATTCCGGCGACATGCCAGCTGTCGATCAGGCGCGCCTGATCAGCCGGGAAAAACAGCATCCGGTGATAGGGCGCCCCATTTTCAAATTTCAACAACTCGCCATCCTTGAAAATCATGGCGCCGCCGCCAAGCCAGCTGCAATTCGGAGAGCCGGAACCCCATTGCCACTGTCCCGAGAGGATATAATTGTCGCCCTTGTCTTCCGCTTTGCCCATGGGCGCGAACACTCCGCCCGTGATGACATCCTGCGGACCAAAAATCTCCTCTGCCACCGGCTTGTCGAGATAGGCTGCGCCGAGTGTGGACGTGACCGCTATCATGGCGCACCAGCCGGCGCTGGCGTCCGCTTCTGAAATGGTCGAGATGATTTTCAGAAAATCCAGCGGCGGGAGTTCCAGTCCGCCTATGGCTGAAGGCTTTGACAGGTTGTAAGCACCGGCCTCAGCCATTTTGCGCGCGAGATCAGCCGGCAGCTGGCGCGATTGCTCAATTTCTTCCGCACGTGCCGCAATCTCGGGCAAGAGCTCGAGAATGGCCTGCCCGGTCGAACCGCCTATTGATTGAATATCATATTGCAAACCGGCCATTCTTTCGTCTCCATGTTCCCGGCAAGCATAAGAGTAACTGTTCCTTGATCCAGCAAAAACATCTACGGTTGGGCCATGCGTCTGATTTTTCTGTTCAGCCTGTTGCTTGTCCTGACCGGGTGCGGTGGCGCCGCTGACGAAACTGTTTTGCCGGGTCCGGATCAAATCGTCCGGTTGTCGGATTCCGAAATCAAGGGTCTCGATCCGCAAGGGGTGTCTGATCTGTCCTCGCTCAGGGTTCTGGCTGACCAGTATGAAGGCCTGACCAGACTGGATGCCCGCGGTGAGGCAGAGCCCGGTCTCGCAAAGAAATGGACGGTATCCGCAGACGGTTTGCGGTGGATTTTCGAATTACGGCCGGACCTGGAATTTTCTGACGCCACGCCGATCAACGCGCACCTGTTTCCCGATGTCCTGGCCAGGTTGCGAGCGGAGGAAACGGCCGCACCAACACGGACGCTCTTTGACAATATCTCCACAATTGTGGCGCTCGACGCACAGATGGTGGAGATCCGCCTCAAATCGCCGTCGCCGGCCCTGCCGGTGCTGCTTGCCCATCCGGCATTGTCCGCCATACCGCTGCACCGAATCAGGGAAGCGGGAAACAGATGGACCGCCGATCGCCCTGTGGTGACCAGCGGACCCTATCGGCTCACTCATTGGCTTCTCAACAATCATGCGCGCCTGGAACGCAATCCGAACTGGCATGATGACACGAAGATCACCGGGAATATCATCTGGAAACCCATGGATGACAGTCTTGCGGGGATGCGGCTGATACTGGCCGGAGGGGCGGACATCGCCTCTGACTATCCGGTCAGTCGCCACCAGTGGCTCGAAGACAATCATCCCGGTCTGGCCCACAGCACGCCCTATCTTGGCAGCTACTATTTTGTGTTCAATACCCGCAAGCCGCCATTTGATGATGCGCGGGTTCGAACCGCCCTGTCGATGGCCATCGAGAGACAATGGATTGCCGACAAGGTCATGGCGATCGGCAACAGTCCCTCCTGGAGCGTCTTGCCGCCGGGATTGAACGGCGGGTCAGCATACCGCCCTGTCTGGGCCACGTGGCCGCGGGAACGGCGACTGCGTGAAGCTGAAGGGATCCTGCGGGAAGCGGGATATGATGCCGACAATCCGCTCACATTTGAAATACGTTTCAACAGCTCCGCTGAACATCGTCGGGTATCGGTGGCACTGGCCGCCATGTGGCAACCGCTGCCAGTCCGTACGACCCTGTTCAACAGCGAGGCGGCCTTGCATTTTTCGGCCTTGCGCCAGCATGATTTCGCCCTCGCCCGTTCCGGCTGGATCGCAGACATTCCGGTTCCGGAAAACTTTCTCATGGTGCACCAGCCCGCCAACGGACCGGGCAATTATTCGGGATACAGCAACCCGGCTTATGACAGGCTCGTCAACGATGCCCGGCAAAGTGCAGATGCCGGGAAACGTGCGGCTCTGTTCGCACAGGCCAACCAGTTGCTGACCCGGGACATGCCAATCCTTCCGCTCTACTTTTATGTGACGCGCTCGCTGGTCGCATCGCGGATTGACGGCTGGGACGATAATATTTCCAATGTTCACCCCAGCCGCACATTGCGTATAAGGACGCCATGACAAACCGGAACTCATCCCGTCTGGCCTCTTTCATCGCGCCAGTGATCGCTGGTCTGTTGCTGGCATCATGCAGTTCGTCAGGCGATGAAGACCGGGCCCGTGTTACAGTGATTTCCGAAAGTGGCGGGAAGGTCAATCCGATCGGGATTAATCTGAATCACGTCTCCGCAACAGCCCGGATGGCCGTGGCCAAAGGTCTGATCGGGCTGGACGAACAGGGCCGGATTGTGCCCTCCATCGCGGCACGCTGGATTGTGACCGACGACGGCCTGAGCTACATTTTCCGCCTGAACGAGGCCAGATGGAACGACGGCCGCCAGATCACGGCCGAACGAATCGCCACTTTACTGAGAGAGCGTATCGCAGAGCTGGCCGGCAGCCGGCTGGGACGTGACCTAAGGGTCATCGATGAAATCGTCTCCATGACCGGCCGCGTGATCGAAATACGCCTCGACTCTCCGCAGCCCAATTTCCTCCAGCTGCTGGCCCAACCTGAACTGGGCCTGTTCCGTGCAGGCCATGGCGCGGGCCCGATGGTGGAAATCTCGACGGAGCCGACGCTCGTTCTTGGTCCTTTGCTGCAACCGGATGAGGAGGCTGACGACGAGGAGACCGATGAGAGCTCTGTGGAGGATGATCCACGGCGGGTGTTTCTGCGCGGCGAAAGCGCGGCGCTCGCCATCGCCCGGTTCGATGCCGGTCATATCGATGTCGTGCTCAACGGAAAGTTTCATCATCTGCCGCTGATCGATGCGTCGGGAATCGATACCGGCAATTTGCGCCTGGATCCGGTGGCCGGACTGTTCGGGCTGCGTTTTGTGCGCGCGGATGGTTTCTGGGCGATACCCGACAATCGCGAAATACTCTCGATGGCGATCGACCGACCGGCATTGCTGACCTCCTTCCCCAATGTAACCGCATGGAAAAGCCGGCAGAAGATCATTCCCGAAGCACTGGATGTTGAAGGCATCAACACCCGGCCGGACTGGGCGACCATGACCATGCAGGATCGTATCGAATTCGCCCGTACCATGGTAGCCAGGTGGAAGGCCTCTGACGGGTATATTCCGCCCCTCGTTATCGGCCTGCCCGATGAAGCCGGGGCGGACATTTTGTTCCTGCGTGTCCAGTCGGATTTGCGGAGGATCGGACTGGATGCAAAAAAAGTGGGGATTGACCGCGTGGCAGATGTGCGCCTGATTGACGAAATCGCGCCTTATGACAGCCCGCAATGGTTTCTGACCCAGCTCACCTGCGATCTGACCGCTGTCTGCCTCAACGATGCCGATGCCAGGATCGCGGATGCCGATGCCGCCACCAATCTGGAGATCAAGGCCCGCCTCTATGCCGAAGCCGAACAGATGCTGGTCAATCATTACAACTATATTCCGCTCGGCACCCCCGTTCGCTGGTCGATCGCAAGGCCGGATCAGCGCGGGTTTGCGGTCAATCCCCGCGGGTGGCATCCATTGAATTCGCTGGTCGGCATACCTATATCATAGGTGTATGACTAATATAGCACAGGGAGGACCGAAATTGGCCATCTCCGAAGAGCAGTTAAAGCGTCTCGCGGAACAATTGCCGGATGTAAGCCGCGACCCGCAGGCGGTCCGGCAGCGTGTCGAGGCCATGGAAAAGGTTCTGGAACGGGTTTTCGTGATTCCCGGGATAAATCGCCCTGTCGGGCTTGATTCCCTCGTTGGCCTCATTCCCGTTGTCGGGGATATCGCAACGGCCCTGATGGGCGCCTATATCGTCTGGGAGGCCCGTAATCTGGGCATGTCCAAATGGCAATTGTCACGGATGGCGGCCAATGTCGGCATCGACACCGCGCTGGGTGCCGTCCCGCTCGCCGGTGACCTGTTCGACTTCTTGTGGCGGTCCAACACCCGCAATCTGAAGATCATTCGCAAGCATCTCGACAAGCACCACCCGGGTACCCGTACCATCGATAACGACCCGGCTCTTTTCGGGACGGACAAGCGCACCTGATCTCAGGCTGAATAGCGTCAGGCGCCCCGCCAGATCTTGATTGCCGTGTCGTCTTTGGCCCGCCGCATCCGGGCCGGGCAGCGGGTGGGCCGAAAATTCTCTGCAAGACACAGGCGCACTTCCTGCAACCAGCCCCGCCGATTGATTTTCAGCCGGATCATCTCGCTGGTGAGTCCGTCATTGGCCGCGGCAAAGGCCGTGCGAAAGGCTCCCGCCGTCAGCGGTTTGCGTGACAGTCGGTCCATGTCCGGAAACCGGACCGCGCCGAACATGATCCGCGAAATCCGGAAATAGGTTTCAGGCCGCCGGGCCATGCAGCTGCCATGCTTGGCCCATTGCCGCGCCATCAGCCGCGTATCCGGCATCATGCAGAAATTCCGCCGTGTCGCAGCGGGAGACAGGAGACGGGTCGCCCGGCACCATTGCGGATAGGTGGCACCCTGCGCGTCCGGCCAGAGACCGTGCAGGATGAACCCGAAACTGCCGTCATCACCGCTGCACTGGGTCTTGTGGCGGGAACTGTCCTTGCGGGTCCGGCAGAATTCCGGCGACCAGCTCAGCGCCAGCGTATAGCCGGATACCGGCAGTGGGCGCCGCGGTTCGCTGGCGGGTTTGGATACTGGTGATGCGGGCTGCAGGACCGAGGGTGCGCGGCATTGGTAGGCCTGGGCGTGGGCCAGTGATGGAACCACAAGCATGAGATGCAAACTGAAAATTCTCATTCAAACACATCCGACAATTGGTCGCCATTCTGGATCACGGCACCTTTTGACCGAAACCAGATCTGGGAAGGTTTCAAAAACAGGCAAATCGCTGCACCAAATGACAAAATATTGGCAACGGCGCTAACAACAAGATCAGGCCCGGTCATTTGGAGAAAAATACCTCCCAGCATTTCCGATCCAAGGCCTTTTGCCGCCATTGCGAGCAGAAAAAACCCCAGTCCCAAAAACGCAAGAACGGAATATATCCATTTGAACACATTGCTGGCGCGACGCGCTATGAGATCCCAAAGCAGGAACAGTAATCCAAAAAAGACCGCATTGATCAAAACAATCTCAAACAATGAGCCTTCTGTATCAAGATCGGTTGCAAAACTCACAAATGCCGAAATCCAGAACAGCCGCTCAAACCAGATGATCGATGTTGGACGGGCAGGTTTCATCACTAACCGCGTCTGATATCACACTTGTTCAAAGTCGAGGCCGATATCTGCCGCTGGTGCCGATTGTGTCAATCGGCCGACCGAGATGAAATCTACTCCGGTTTCCGCCTTGTCCCGGATGGTTTCCAGGCTGATCCCGCCGCTGGCCTCGGTCGCTGCGCGGTCTCCGATCAGCGTTACCGCCCCGCGCAAGGTCGCCGGGTCCATATTGTCGAGCAGCAAATGGGTGCCGCCAGCGGCCAGTGCGGGTTCGATCTGGTCGACGCGGTCCACCTCGACAATGATCGTTTCGATCTTTGCGTCCACTGCCCGTCGTACCGCCTCGCCGATATCGCCGGCGACGGCAACATGATTGTCCTTGATCATCGCGGCATCCCACAGGCCCATGCGGTGGTTCTGCGCCCCGCCCATCCGCGTCGCATATTTTTCCAGCACGCGAAGCCCGGGAATGGTTTTGCGCGTGTCGAGCAAAGTGCAACCCGTCCCCGCAATCTTGCGGACATATTCGTCGGTCATGCTGGCGATACCGGTGAGATGCTGCACCGTGTTGAGTGCGCTGCGCTCGGCCGTCAGCATCGCGCGTCCTCTGCCCTTCAATCGCATGATATCGGCGCCTGATGCGACAGTCGCTCCCTCTTCGGCCAGAATTTCGATCTCGACTGCCGGGTCCAGCGCACGGAAAAAAGCCTCCGCAATGGGCAATCCAGCAATCACCGCTTCGTGGCGGCTGTCCATGACACCGGTGAAGATGGCATCGGCTGGAATCACCGCCTCGGATGTGACATCCCGTCCTGTTGGGCCGAGATCTTCCGCCAGAGTGGATTGCACAAAGGCATCAAGGTCGAAGCGGTCAAGCGAGAATGTCATCGTCAATATCTAGCGCCAACCAAGTCATTTAGAAAGCGGCTATTCTCGGCAGAGCTGATGCAGGAACATGGCGGTTGATCACTTGCCGCCTTCCTGCCGAAGGAAGGCTCGGTGATAGGCCAGAACGAGAATGCCCGTTACGGCCAGAGCAACAATGCCAGATAGTCCTGCTTCCGGTCCGTAAGCGCCACCGGTCCAATAGTCCGGCCCGGCCTGTTCCGCAGATAACAACGATGAGGCGGATTCATTGCCGCTCATGGAAAATCCGAAAATTTTGCTTTGCGAAAAATTCCAGGCTGCGTGCAATCCAATCGACATTCCTAACCGTCCTGTGAGAATGACCGGCAGACACCAGATTGCCCCGTTCAAAGCCAGTATGAAAAAAGCGGCCCACGAGAAATTGTCAGTCGCACCATGCACCGAGGCGAAAATTACGGAAGTGAGTAGCACCGACATCGCCAAACCAGGTCTGGCTCCCAGCTTCATTCCAAACCATTCGCGAAAACTGGTCAGGAGGAACCCTCGGAAGATCAGTTCTTCCCAATAGGCGACAAGCAACATTCTGAACAGAAACATCCAGAAAGCGCCATCGACGGCGGCGGAACTGATCATAATTGCACCCGGCACGCTCCAGGGCACGGACACAGCAAAAATTAATCCGATCACCAAAACGCCGAAAACCATTCCCACAAAAAACTCAATACCGAAAAATAGGTCGCGACTTAGCCCGTAGTCGCTCAATGTTTTTTGCTCGATTCTGGCAGCCCAGAATCCCAGAAACACCGTCAGGAGAATGACCGCCAGCATGAGCTGCAACCATTGCGGTGAAACCAGAAAGAGCGGGCTCAAGATGGCAAACAGCGAAAATGCAAATATGGGCAGGCGCCAGAGAAGGCGAAGTCTTCCTGAACTGTCAGTGAAAACACTCACCACAGGCTCCAGCATGGATATAACTCCCTCGACATCACCGAGAGATCATTGCACCAGTTGCCTGGCGAAAGCGGCATTTTGCAGACAGTTGTCAGGTTTGGCCAGATGCCTAGCCCTCATGCGCCAGGTCGGTCGGTCCCAGGTCGCCCTGCCCCACCGTCGCGCTGGCCATTTCCAGCATGCGGTCGAGCGACTTTTTCGCCTGCAGCCGCAGCTCTTCGTCCATCTCGATCCGCGGTTCGAGATCGCGCAGCGCAACGTAGAGTTTTTCCATCGTGTTGAGCGCCATATAGGGGCAGATATTGCAGTTGCAGTTGCCGTCCGCGCCGGGAGCACCGATGAAATTTTTCTCGGGCACCGCCTTTTCCATCTGGTGGATGATATGCGGTTCGGTCGCGATAATGATCGTGTCGCCGTCAAATTCCTTGGCATATTTCAGGATCGCGCTGGTCGAACCGACCATGTCCGCATGATCAACAATATAGGCCGGACATTCGGGATGTGCGGCAACCGGAGCGTCGGGGTGCTGCTGCTTCAGCTTGAGCAGCTCGGTCTCGCTGAACGCTTCATGGACAATACACACACCGGGCCAGAGCAGCATGTCGCGGCCGGTCTGGCGGGCGATATAGCCGCCGAGATGCTTGTCCGGGCCGAAAATGACCTTCTGGTCGAGCGGAATCTGTTTCAGGATATGTTCCGCCGACGAGCTGGTGACGATGATATCGCTCAGCGCTTTCACCTCGGCCGAACAGTTGATGTAGGTCAGCGCGATATGGTCCGGATGCTCTTCGCGGAACGCCTTGAACTTGTCCGGAGGACAGGAGTCCTCGAGGCTGCAACCCGCGTCCAGATCAGGCAGCACGACAATCTTCTCCGGCGACAGGATCTTTGCCGTCTCCGCCATGAACTTCACGCCGCAAAAGGCAATGACGTCGGCATCGGTTTCCGCCGCCTTGCGGGACAGTTCCAGACTGTCACCGACAAAATCCGCAATATCCTGGATTTCGGGTTTCTGGTAATAATGGGCGAGGATGATCGCATTGCGCTCCTTGCGCAGCCGGTTGATTTCCTCGATCACGTCCACCCCGGCCAGAGAGCCGCCAATTCCACCACGTGCGTCCATTTTTTATTCCTTGTTTTCCGGCCATTTGGCCAACTTGATCCGGCTATGCCATGCGGCGCCCGAAAAGATCAATCATCGATGCGGAATTTTGCCACATCTGCGATGACCGCCTGGTCGGCGTTCATGCCCCCCATGATATAGTAATCCTGCCCGGATTTTGCGAGGCCGCGATGGTCCATGCTGGCAGATTGCAACCTGCCGAGCGCCGTCCAGCTGTCCGTCTCGAGATCATAGCCCATGATCCGGTCGGAGGGTTTGGCGGGTTCACCGTCATATCCGATCCCGTTGTAATTATAGGGATTGTCGCCGCCGCCAGCGAAGATCACCTGCTTGCGTTGCGGATCGCCAACCGCCGCCATCCTGTAGAGCGGACCGCCCGGCATCGGATCGACAGGACGCCAGGAAATTCGCAAGGGATCGGCGGGATCAATATCCCCGCGCCAGGTGAAAGGGGCGGCAACAAATTTGCGCTTGCCGTCCACCAGTCCGGCGACCGCGACGCCGTCCGTAACGATCATGCTGTTTCCGACAAGCCCGCCGGCATGCCCGAAGACGGCCAGTCCCGGGAATTCGGTTGCCTGGGACCAGCTATCCGTCCGGGTGTCGTAGAGCTGAACCAGGCTGACATTGCCCTGATCATGCCAGCCGGAAACGAGATAGATCCAGCGGTCCCGATAGGGCAATGCGACCATGTCATCGACCGGCGTCGGCATGTCCGCCACCCGCACATAGCTGTCATCGTCCGTATCATAGGCGAAAACTTCCGGCGTCGAGACTTCGTCCCCGTTTTCGGCGACGGTATAGCCGCCAAACAGGTAGATTTTTCCGTCAACGGTAACCGCTGCACTTGCCAGCCGCCCCTGCTCGACCGGAACCGGGCTGATCGCTTCACAGGCTTTGATCTCGATGACGCAGGCAAAAGCATCCTGACTGGTATCCTGCCAGCCCTTGCCCGCTTTCAGGCCATTAAAGCTGTATAGTGTCGGTCCGTCCGGTCCGGTCGCCAAGGCAACCGCATTGTTCGTCATCGGGACCGGAAGGGAGAAAACGGCCGCCCCGGAGCGCGGTTCCGTGCCGCCAGCGGCCGGTTCACTATTCTTTTCCGGCCATAGCATGAAGCCGATGACTGCCACCGCCAGAACAACAAAAAAAACAGCGAGGCTACCGGCACGGTTCACGACACCAGCGCCCATATCTCGTCATTTTCGTGAACGATATTCCGGTTCCGGAGATCCAGAAGATGCGCCAGAACCGAACGTCCGGCCGCACCAAACAGGCGCGGGTCGAGGCCTTTGTACATTTTCTGGACCATGTCGGGGATGGCCGCTTCCCGCTCCTCCAGGATTTTCAAAATTTGGCGCTCGCGTTGCTTGCGGTGCCCCATCATCCCGCGCACCAGCTGCCGCGGCTTGTCCACCGGTTTGCCATGGGCCGGGTAATAGACCTTGTCCTCCCGGTCATAGATTTTCTGGAGGCTCGCCATATAGTCGGCCATGTCGCCGTCCGGCGGTGATATCACGCTGGTCGACCAGGCCATGACATGGTCACCGGTAAACATCGCACCGGACTCCTGCACCGCGAGACAGAGATGATTGGAGGTATGTCCGGGAGTGGCCACCGCTTCGATGGTCCAGCCATCGCCGGACAGGGTTTCACCATCAACCAGCACCCGGTCGGGCCGGTAGCTTTGATCAAAGGCCTCGTCCGCCCGCGGCCCATCATCTTCCAGCACCAGCGCTGCGCATCCGATAATGGGCGCACCGGTTCTTTCTGCCAGCGGCGCCGCCGCCGGGCTGTGATCACGGTGGGTATGGGTACACATGATGGCTGATATCCTGGCATCGCCCGCGGCGGCGATGATTGCATCGATATGCGCATCTATGGCCGGGCCAGGGTCTATCACGGCCCGGTCCGACCGGTTCCCGACAAGATAGGTCTGGGTCCCGGTATAGGTATAGGGGCTGGGATTGCCCGCCAGCACGCGCACAACCAGCGGTTCAAGCTGCTCAGCCAGGCCGGTCGGGAAACTGGCGGGATCGAATTTCTCATCCATCCGGTGGATGTCGCATATTCAGCCGGTAAAACAAGCCAAAATCAGGTTTTGCCGGGGGAGCGGCTCGAAAGCGGGGCTCTGAAGGATTGGTTCAGATCGTTTCGAGTCCGGCTTCGAGCTCCTTGATTTCGCGATCATAGTTGCGAATCTTGCGACGCAAATCGGCATCCGGATTGTTACAGGATTTCGCCGCTGCATCCCGCCGCTGTTTCAGCGTTTGCAACGTCAGCTTCATCATCTTCTTTTCGTCGATCCTGGTAGTGAAGCTGCCGCATCCGGCTACGACGGCCCAGGTCTGGCTCTCGAGATCACCGGGTTTGCCGGCAAACGCGATTTTCTTGTTCATCGCCTCGCAATCGATATCCACTTTGACGGATTTCGGTTTGACGGGCAGTCGCGGTGCGTAGGAGATTTCGACCACCTGATTGGCGATGCTCCACACCCTGCTTGTCTGGCGGGCAGTTCGTCGCGAAGTCTGGTTGCTCTCGTTTTTGCTCTCGCTCGCCTCTTCCATGGCTTCGCGCAACGCTTCCCGGGCTTCACGCTTTGCCTCTCTCGCAGCTGCTCTGGCTTCCCGTTGCGCTTCCCGCACTTCGCGGGCCGCCTCGCGCAGGGCTTCCTCTCTTTCACGTTCGGCCTCGCGCAGCTGGATCCGGACCATCTGCTGGTGTTCGCGCATCTCGCGCTCACGTTCTTTCAATTCCTGCCGGTGCTCGCGCAATTCTGCTTCAGACTCGCGGCGCGACTCCTCTGCCTCAGCCACCATTTCCCGAACCTTTTCCTTGCTCAGTTTCTGGTTGGTACGCAAAATAATCGTGCGTCCGTCATGCTTGATCTTGTGGACATATTGCTTGTCGCGGGCAAAATCCTTCGACCCGTTCAGCATGGTGATGTTCACAACCTTGTCATCATCAGCAAAGGGTTCGGGTGCCGGCGGTACAGCAGGCGCGGGAGGTGCAGGAGGTACAGGCAGGCTGGTCTTCTTGTAAGAAGGCACCATCCGCCCAAGTTTTTCGTCAACCTCACTCCGTTTCAACTTGCGTTGCGATTCAAACTCAAATGTCCCGCGCTTGTTGCTGACGGTATATTTGTAACCGTCCCGGGTTTTTTCGGTGACCAGCACACCCTTGTCACCGACGTCGACCGTGGTGCCGGCGCTCTGAACCTGAACGCCGTCAAACGCGTCGTCGGGATGTGCATCATCCGCCATTTCTGCTTCCGCAATATCTGCCTCGGCATAGACCACCGTAGCCGTCAGCGGGAGCGCAGCGAATGTGGAGGCGCCGACCATGAGCATGCCGAGTTTTTTCCTCATGCCGGATTTCTCGGTTTGACCCAGCATCTTGAGCCGGTCCTTGATCTTGTTCTTCTGATTGAGCGGACTGGCCAGCCCAAGCTTGTGACCGGAAGCAGACTTGGCAATTGTCCGTCCGTATACCGCACGCATGGAACGCCCGCTTTTCTTGAGGATGCGCGCATCGCATGCCGTTTCCTGATCCTGACGGAATGCGACCCATGCAAACCAGGCCACCGGATTGAACCAGTGGAGAGACAGGATCAGCAGGCCGACAAAATTGGCGGCCAGATCACCGGACTCGTGATGGGCAATCTCATGGTCCAGCGCCAATTCGCGTTCCTGCGGCGCATAATTCCGGAAAAAATCGGCAGGTACCGCAATATATTTGTCAAACAGTCCAAAGGCCAGGGGACCGTTGACGGCCGCCGTTTCCAGAATCTTGATATTGCCATGCCGGCCGACCAGCTGACCATCAGCCAATATGTCTTCACGGAACTGGAAATAGCCTGCCAGTTTGCTCAAAAACAGCAAGCCCGCACCACCCAGCCAGATGATCACGGCGACCATCAGCCAGTCCACCGAAGCAAAGGCGCTGACAGCGACCTGTTGGGCGGCCGAGGATTGCACCAGCTCGGATCCGATCACAGCTGAAGCGATCGGTTCTGCAGGTGTTGGCGGCGGAGCTGCGACCGTCAGCGTCGGCATGAACAGGCGCGCCAGTGGCAATATCCAGAGAAGATAGGCGATGTGCGGGCCAAAGAAATGGCTCACCGGTCGGCGTAGCAGGAGGACCAGGGCCATCAGCAATGTCATTGAGACCATCGTATCGAGGGTCCAGATGGCCAGGATTCCGTCGCCGAATATCTCGCTGCTCATGCCTTCAACTCCCTCAAAAGCTCTTCAATTTCCCGGATATCCTCGTCACTCAGCTCATCGGCATCGGCCAGGTGTGCAACCAGCGGCGTAACCTTGCCGCCAAAGAGACGATCGACAAACTTGCGCGAAACGCCGGCCAGATAGGCGTCGCGTTCCACCAGAGGTGTATAGAGAAATTTGCGGCCATCACGCTGGGTGCCAAGCACCGCCTTCGCGGCCAGCCGCGAGAGCAATGTCTTGACTGTCTGGAGAGACCAGCCCTTTGATTCCACGACCCGATCGGCGACCTCAGTTGCCGTCAGCGGCGACTGTGTCCAGAGAACTTCCATGATTTCATGTTCTGCATCACTGATGCGCTCGACCATGACCTACTCCCCAATGTCCAAGCCAGCCAGATTCTGGCCGATCCCAAATCGACTACAACCGTAGATTAAACGACTACGCATGTAAACACTGGATTTTACATTTTGATGACCAGGCTGGATTTTATCGGTTGATCCGAAAGCCCTGCCATGTCGAGTTATTTTACATCTCGACACAGGTTAACAGCACAGTAACCAGCTAAACCGTTGAAAATTTTCACCAGAGCAAAACTGGCACGGTCAATGCATGGCTATTGGCGTTCCTATTGTTTCACACCCACGAAACACGAATGAGGGGGACAGCGAACTGGTCTCCGTTGTCCCCCCTCATTGAAATTACTGACAAACCTACCCAAGTCACAGCGGCCCGGAACTCCTAATCCGGGCCGCTCTTGATTCGGGCCAGCCGATTCTGTTTTTCGGCCCGTGTCTGTCTATTTTGTTCGCCGTTTGCTCAGCTGGCAGGAGCGACTTTCTTTTGGGCCATCAGCTCGCCAAGTTCACCGGCTTCGTACATTTCCATCATGATGTCCGAACCACCGATAAATTCGCCTTTGACGTAGAGCTGAGGAATGGTGGGCCAGTCGGAAAATTCCTTGATCCCCTGACGGACTTCCATGTCCTGCAGGACATCAACCGATTCAAAGCCAACGCCGAGATGTTCGAGGATCGCGACCGCCTTGCTGGAGAATCCGCACTGCGGAAACAGCGGAGTGCCCTTCATGAACAGGACAACATCATTGGATGTCACCATGGAATCGATTTTTGCGTGGATAGCATCTGTCATTCTAATTCTCCTTGGAGGGAACCCCGGTGGTCAGCTGCAGCGCATGCAGTTCGCCGCCCATTTTCCCTTTAAGTGCGGCATAGACCGCGCGTTGCTGGCTCACCCGGCTCATCCCTTCGAAAGCCGAAGACAGCACTTTGGCGGCATAATGATCCCCGTCGCCGGCGAGATCCTGAATCTCGACAATCGCGTCCGGGAAGGCTTCGCGGATCATGGTCTCGATATCTGCACTTGCCATGGGCATCGTGGATGATCCTACTCGGCTTCTTCGATAAACTGGCGGCGCGCTTCTACCAATTTGTCGGCGAGAGCGGTACGAATGCCGGCATCATCCACATCGACACCTGCGGAAGTCAGATCACCGAGCAGTTTGCGGATCACGTCCTCGTCACCGGCTTCCTCGAAATCCGCCTGCACAACGGCCTTGGCATAGGCATCGGTTTCTTCATCGGTCAGACCCATTTTTTCCGCCGCCCATTCACCCAGCAGGCGATTGCGGCGTGCCGTGATCTTGAACTGCATTTCTTCATCGCGCGCGAATTTCGTTTCAAACGCTTTTTCGCGATCTTCAAAATTGGCCATGTTCTTCCCTTACAATGATATTGCTAGTCTTGTGACATTGAAAATAGGCACTCTGGCAGTCCGCCACAAGAGTGCAGCCCCGATCAATCGGAAACTTTGACAACCAGCTTCCCGATAGCTCCGCGATCCGCCATTTTCTGGATTGCCTTGCCGGCATCTTCAAAAGCGAAGACTTCGGAAACCCGCGGCTGGATCATGCCCTGATCCCAGAGCTTGAACAGGCGGTTGATATGCGAGCGATTTCCGGCCGGGTCCCGGGCGGCATAGGCGCCCCAGAAAACGCCACATACATCGCACGACTTGAGCAGTGTCAGGTTGAGCGGCAATTTGGCAATTCCCGCCGGAAATCCGACAACCAGAAAACGCCCTTCCCAGGCAATCGACCGCACGGCAGGCTCGCTGTAATCACCACCCACCGCGTCATAGACCACGTCAGCGCCGTTCGGGCCCACAGCTGCCTTGAACTGGCCAGCCAGCGCCTTGGACGCTTCCTTGTCAAATGGTGCGCGGCCATAGACAACGGTTTCGTCGGCACCTGCTTCTTTTGCAAAAGCCGCTTTTTCTTCTGACGAAACAGCGGCAACAACCCGGGCGCCAAATGCCTTGCCAAGCTCAACCGCTGCAATGCCGACACCGCCGGACGCGCCGAGTACGAGGAGCGTGTCACCTTCCTTGATATGTCCGCGATCGACCAGGGCATGGATTGACGTCCCATAAGTCAGGATCAGCGCCGAGGCATCTTCGAACGAGACGCTGTCCGGAATTTTGAACACGCTGTTCTGGTCGACAGCCACCTGCTCAACCAGCCCGCCGTGGCCGGTGGTCGACGCCACCCGGTCACCGACTTTCAGGCCCGTGACGCCTTCTCCGACTTCGGCAATCACGCCGGCCACTTCTCCGCCAGGCGCAAACGGACGCGGCGGCTTGAACTGATACATGTCCTGAATGATCAGCACGTCGGGATAGTTGATGGAACAGGCTTTCACATCAATCACCACCTGACCTTTTCCGGCAGCCGGATTGTCGACCTCGATCATTTCGAGTGTCTCCGGACCGCCAACTTGCACGGACATCAATGCTTTCATCTGTTCTTCCTCTTCCCCAACACGGATAGGCCGGTCATGCCGCCTGTGGACGAATCCAGGGCCGGGCAGAATCGGTCTCTTGTTCGTGACGCTCTATGGCATCGGACTGGGTCATTGTCAGGTCTATTTCGTCGAGCCCTTCCATCAGGCAATTCCGGCGGAACGGATCCATTTCAAATGCAAAGCGATCCTGGAACGGCGTGGTCACGCTCATGCTTTCCATGTCGATCGAAACCGGGTCGGTTTTCGCCACTTCCATCAGACGGTCAATTGCCTCCTGTGGCAAGGCAATGGCCAGCAGGCCGTTCTTGAAGGCATTGCCCGAAAAAATATCGGAAAAGCTGGGTGCAATGATCGCCTTGATCCCCATGTCATCCAGGGCCCAGGCCGCATGTTCCCGGCTGGATCCACAGCCAAAATTGTCGCCCGCGATCAGGATCGGCGCACCGGCAAATTCCGGATCGTCGAAGATATTGCCTTCCTTTTGCCGGATGGACTCAAACGCGCCGGCACCCAGGCCTTCCCTGGAAATCGTTTTCAGCCATTCCGCCGAAATAATGACATCAGTATCGACGTTTTTCTGACCGAAGGGAATCGCCCGTCCCTCGACCTTGCGGACCGCCTTCATTTGCCGTCATCCTCATCCTGGTCGTCATCCACCGGTTCGTTCTCATAGCGCGTTCCCGGCTGGGGTTTGGCAGATTTGAACTCGTCCAGCTTGCGCATCTTGTGCCGTCCGGCATAGATCAAGGCTGCTGCGACTGCAGCAGAACCGACTGCGGCGCCAACTTTTGCTCCGGTCGACCATTTTCCGGTTTTCTTTTCGCCATTGCCTTTTTCGTTTTCAGTGGCATCGGCTTCCGGTGTTTTCTTGTCATCAGTCATGGTTCAATCCTGTTTTGTCAGTTCACGAACGTCGGTCAGCTTTCCAGTCACGGCAGCGGCAGCCGCCATGGCCGGCGAGACAAGATGAGTTCTTGCACCCGGCCCCTGCCGTCCCACAAAATTGCGATTGGATGTGGATGCACAGCGCTCACCCGATGGCACCTTGTCCGGATTCATGCCGAGGCAGGCCGAACAGCCCGGCTCGCGCCATTCGAATCCGGCATCGAGAAAGATGCGATCCAGCCCTTCGGACTCGGCTTGCGCTTTGACCAGGCCGGAACCGGGAACAACGATCGCCCACTTCACGCCATCGGCCTTGCGCCGGCCCTTGAGCACGCCAGCGGCTGCACGCAGATCCTCAATGCGACTGTTGGTGCAGCTGCCAATGAAGATATTCTCGACCGGCACATCCGACATTTTCTGACCGGCCTCCAGTCCCATGTAGTCCAGAGACTTACGGGCGGCATCCTGTTTCGAAGGATCGGCAAAACTGGCGGGATCGGGAATGACGCCAGTGACGGGCACGACATCTTCGGGGCTGGTACCCCAGGTCACCGACGGTGCGATATCCGCGGCATCAATGATGACGCTCTTGTCAAATACGGCCCCTTTATCGGTTGGCAGTGTTTTCCAGTACGCAACGGCTGCATCCCATTCCGCTCCCGAGGGAGCCATCGGCCGCCCCTTGAGATAGGCAAATGTGGCTTCATCCGGCGCGATCAGGCCGGCCCGTGCGCCGGCTTCAATCGACATGTTGGATACCGTCAGCCGGCCTTCGATCGACATTTTCTCGAAGACTTCGCCACGATATTCGATCACATGTCCGGTGCCGCCAGCAGCGCCGATAACGCCGACAATATGGAGGATGAGATCCTTCGGACTGACACCCGGACTGAGCTTGCCATTGACCCGGATTTCCATCGTCCTGGAGCGCTTCAGGAGCAATGTCTGCGTGGCCAGGACATGCTCGACTTCACTCGTGCCAATGCCGAAGGCCAGTGCGCCCAGCGCGCCATGCGCCGCCGTGTGGCTATCACCGCAGACCATGGTCGTGCCAGGCAATGTAAAGCCTTGCTCCGGACCAATCACATGCACAATGCCCTGCTTGATGTCGGTGGCATCGAAATAGGGAACACCGAATGCTGGCGCATTGGCCTCGAGAGCGGCCAGTTGGGCGGCGCTCTGCGGGTCGGCAATCGGGATCTTGTTGCCTTGTGCATCCAGACGCGGGGTTGTGGGCAGGTTATGGTCGGGTACGGCCAGGGTCAGGTCCGGCCGGCGGACCTTGCGACCAGCCTTGCGCAATCCTTCAAAGGCCTGCGCACTGGTCACTTCATGGACCAGATGGCGATCGATATAGATGAGTGACGTGCCATCGTCGCGCTGGTCCACCACATGTGCGTCCCAGATCTTTTCATAAAGGGTGCGTGCTTTTGTCATATTATCCTGTCTTCCCGATATGGTGCTTCGTTTAGCCAGATCAATTGCCCGTGCAAGCAGGAAGTGACTTCAAAAGCCCGGCAGAAAGGCCTATCTTCGCCAGATGACCATTTTTGCGATCCTTGGAACCATCATGATATCCGTTGTCGGGATGGAATTTGTCGCATGGGCGTCGCACAAATATATCATGCATGGATTTGGCTGGAACTGGCACCGGGATCATCATGAGCCCCATGACAAGACACTGGAAAAGAACGATCTTTACGGCATTGCTGGCGCGATTATGAGTATTTCGATGTTCGCGATCGGAAGCCCCATGATCATGGGGACCAGCGCCTGGGAACCGGGAACCTGGATCGGTCTTGGCATATTGATCTACGGGATTATCTACACGCTCATACACGATGGTCTCGTTCATCAGCGCTATTTCAAATATGTGCCGAAAAAGGGTTATGCCAAACGTCTTGTCCAGGCGCACAAGCTCCACCATGCCACCATCGGCAAGGAAGGCGGCGTCAGCTTCGGTTTCGTATTTGCCCGCGATCCGGCGAGGCTGAAAGCCGAGCTTCGCGCCCAGCGCGAGGCTGGGATTGCAAAGGTGCGGGACTCGGTGGGCTAGCTCTCGACCATCAACCAGGGCGTCGCCTGCGCAACTGCCCTATTCCCGTTTCCGGACTTGTCCGGATGCCTTGATTACCAGCCCGATGCCGGCGAAGATGATCGCTGCCCCGACAATCAGCCGCACCGTCAGCACCTCGTCCAGAAGCACAATTCCGCCCACCGCAGCAATGGCTGGTACGGACAATTGCGACACAGCGGCACTGGTAATCGAAATCCGGGCCAGCACCTGATACCAGAGAATATAACCGAGCGCCGAGGTTATCGCGCCGGAGACAACAGCCAGCAAAACACCGCGACCGCTGATCATGTCGGGATCAACCCATGGCAGCAGGAACAAGGCCAACAGGCCGGCCCCCAAAAAATTGCGTGCCGTCGCCAGTTCCGCATTTTCCGCCAGCTTCCCGGTCCAGCTGTAAAATCCCCAGGCAATGCCCGCGCTGGTCATCAACAGTGCACTCCATAGCGGCGGTGCGCTGGCGCCAGGTGCCATCAGGTAAATCAGGCCGCCCAGGGCGATGGCGGCACCAGCTATCTGGCCGCGAGACGGCACGATCCCGCGCAACAACCCGATCAGTTGCATGCTGATCTGTCCGGCAGGGAACAGGATCAGCGCGCCGATGCCGGCATCCAGCTGAATATAGGCCGCGGAAAAGGCGGCCGCATAGGCAAAGAGTGAGGCGGCACCAATGACGTCCGCACGCTTCGGAATGATCGCCACGCCGTGACGGATGCCGAACAGCAGGCTGAGCAACAGGGCGCCGGCGACCAGGCGGATGATGGTGAAGCTTGCCCAGTCAATCTGCCCGTCAGCCAGCGCCGCGCGGTTGAGCAGGGAGTTTCCGGCAAAGGCCAGCAAAGTCAGGATCAGCAGGATCAGCGTGACAATCTGCCCGCGCCACCTGTTTTCAGACGCGATTTCGGAATTGGCCGGTGGAACTACGGTTCTAGCCTCCCAGGGATGGAACCACGGGCCCGCCCAGCTCAATCGCCTTCCTGTAGCCGTCCCGCGCCATCATGCGCTTGCCATAATCGGCACAGGCCGGCCGATTGGCCAGCATCCCTGCGGCCATGGCGAGCTCGATCACATACATGATATTGATGTCCGCCCCGGAAAAGCTGTCGCCGACAATATATTCGCGGTTGTCGAGATGATGTTCGACATAGTCGAGCAGTTTGACCACTTCCCCTTCGACGAAGGGCGCATAGCCTTCGCCCAGTCCACCGAAACGCGGGGCCAGCATCTGCACGATCACCGGATTGGCCAATGTGCCTTCGGCGAAATGCAGCCATTCGAGAAACTCGGCGCGGTCATTTGACCCCGGTGCAGGTGCCAGCTTGCCTTCGCCATATTGCTCCAGAATATATTCGATGATCGCGCCGGATTCCATCATCAGATTGCCGTCGATGATCGCTGTCGGCGCCTTGGCCAGCGGATGGATCGCGGCCAGATCGGCTTGTGCTCGCATGGTTTCCGGATGCCGCTGGTGACGGACCATCTCATATTCGACGCCCAGTTCTTCCAGCAACCAGATGATGCGGGTCGATCGGCTATATTCGAGATGGTGCAGAGTGATCATGAGAGAGGCCCTTCAAAATGGAATTGCGAATCAGGAGTTTACTGAACGCGCACCATAACGGACTTCCCATCGGCAGGGAAAACTAATGTCCCACCACACCCAGGCTTTCAAACGGCCGGTCGTTGTCACTATATTTCTCGACCAGCGTGGCGCTGGCTTCGTTCAGACCGATCAGTTCCACTTCCTTGCCTTCATTCTTGAGCCGCTCGACAATCTTGTCGAGCATGCCGGTCGCGGAAATATCCCAGAAATGCGCGTCGTGCACATCGATAATGACCTTGTCGATTCCATCTTCGTTGAACTCCATCGCTTCATAGAGCATGTCCACCGATCCGAAGAAGATCTGGCCACCGAAGACATAGCGGTGCGTTGTGACCTCGATGAAATCCTGGATCGTCACCAGCTGGCGAACCTTCCACGCAAAGAAAATACCCGACAGCAAAACACCGGTCAGTACGCCGATGGACAGGTCATGCGTCGCCACGACCATGACCACGGTTGCAATCATCACGACATTGGAGGGCCAGGGATGATGGCGGATTTCCAAAAAGCTCCGCCAGCGGAATGTGCTGATCGAGACAAAGATCATCACCGCGACCAGCGCCGGCATCGGGATCTGCGCCACGAGCGGGCCCAGCCCGACAATCAGCACCAGCAGCATGACGCCGGCGAAAAAGGTGGAAAGCCGGCGCCGCCCACCGGACTTGATATTGATGACCGACTGGCCAATCATCGCACAACCGCCCATGCCGCCGATAAATCCGGTGACGAAATTGGCAATTCCCTGGCCATAGGTTTCACGTTTCTTGTCGCTGCGCGTCTCGGTCATGTCATCGACAATCGAAGCGGTCAGCAGGGATTCCAGCAGACCGACGGCCGCCATCGCCAGCGAATAGGGCGCAATGATCCGCAATGTTTCCCAGGTGATCGGGATCTGTGGGACATGGAACCATGGCAGGCTGTCCGGCAGTTCGCCCATGTCGCCAACAGTGGAAACATCTACCCGGAAATACATGCTGATGGCGGCCAGAACGATAATCGCTGCCAGCGGTGACGGCACCCAGCTGGTGATCCGCGGCAATCCGTAAATAATCGCCAGACCGGCCGCAACCATCGCATAGGTTTGAAACGTCATTGCTTCGCCGGTCAGCTGCGGCAGCTGTGCCATGAAGATCAGAATTGCGAGCGCATTGACAAATCCGGTGATCACCGAGCGCGAGACAAAGCGCATCAGCAGATCGAGCCGGAGCAAGGCGGCAATTGCCTGGAAAATGCCCATCAAAATTGTCGCGGCAAACAGATATTCGACACCATGATCGCGCACGAGCGGGACCACCAGCACGGCAACGGCAGCGGTGGCCGCACTGATCATGCCGGGCCGGCCGCCGATCATGGAAATGATGACGGCAATTGAAAAGCTGGCATAGAGACCCACTCTTGGATCGACACCTGCGATGATCGCAAAACCGATCGCTTCGGGAATCAGCGCCAGCGCCACGACCAGACCGGCCAGAAATTCGGTTTTTGGATTGGACAGCCAGTCGCGCCGGAAGTCGCTGTGAATCGCCATATAGCAGGCCTCGATCGAGAGTTGCGGGAAGAAAAATGCTGCAATGCAGCATCGATGAGGCCGCCTTTGGACGAACCCGGCGCGCTAATCAACCGCGAATTTCAGAACCCGTTCAAACAGGAACCCGGAAATCCTCGAGAACGCTGGCTGTTTGGGCGATTTCCTCCTCATGCCCCTGCTCCCGATGGGGCTCGGCCAGTGCCTCTGCTTCCCACTCCTGCATGGCAGGATGGGCGAGAATATGGTCGACCCATTGCCGGCCCGCCGGACCAATATCGAGATCAAAGGTCCGGGTGCGATAGGCCACCGGCGCGTAAAAGGCATCCACCGCAGAAAATTCGTTTCCTGCCAGCCAGGGACCACCAAATTGTTCCAGACCCTGCGCAAACAATTCTCCAATCCGGTCGATATCCCTTTGCAATGGCTGGTCAATTTTATGGAGGCGCGCCCGGACACCCACGTTCATCGGACACTGGTTGCGCAAGGCCGAGAACCCGCCATGCATTTCGGCGGTTGCACATCGGGCCCACATCCGGGCCTTGCCGTCTACTGGCCAGCAGCCATCATGGCGTTCGGCGAGATACTCAATAATTGCCAGCGAGTCCCAAACCGTGCTGGCCCCGCTGCCCCTGCTCCCGTCCTTCAGACACGGCACCTGCGCATTGGGTGCAAACTCGCGGAATCGCTGATAATTTTCGGCTTCGAAATAGACGATCTCATCCTCGAACGGGATACGTAGCGCCTTCATCAGCAGCCATGGTCGCAACGACCAGCTCGAATAATTCCGGTTGGCAGTGATCAAGGTGTAGGTCATGTACGCCCCTTGGGGGAAAGATAATCAGGGTCATGCTGAAAGGGCATTTCGCCTTCGTTTTTCAAGGCCTCCAGAACAGATGAGAAGTCTGTGGCCGGTCGAAAACCCAACAGTCTTTCGGCTTTGGCCGGATCATAAACACGGTCGATATAGTCGGGGAGCACCCAACCCTTTTTGGCGTATAGCGCTTTCGCTTCGGGATAGTAGCTTTCAATTACTGTGGGCAGATCCGCGATCAGCCTTTCACGATCATCCCGCGAGAATGGCGGCGGAGCAGACAGGATGAATGTCTCGCAACCCAGCCCGGAGATCTTCTCCAGCGCGGCAATATGCGCGTCGGCAGCGTCTTCCACGGTCAGACGGCGATTGAGAAACTCATTGGCCTTGAGGTTCGGACCGCTGGGGTCGGAGAGCGTATCGTCATCTTCCGGAAAGAACCTTCCGGTGCGCAGGATGGCGACATCCAGCCCGTGCTGGTCCGACCAGAGCCGGCACAAATGCTCGGCTGCGAGTTTGGTCACGCCATAAATGTTGCGCGGCTTCAGCGGACCAAAGTCCTCATCCAGCCAATAAGCTGACGTCGCGCCGCCGCTTTTGCCGGCCCGCACATCGGCCGAGATCATCAGCGAGGTTGTGGATGTAAAGACAAAGCGGTCATGCCCGGCATCGCGCGCCGCTTTGAGCAGATTCAGCGTGCCAGTGACATTGACATCTACAAAAGCCTGCGCCGGATAGCGAACAATATCCGGCTTGTGCAGCGCCCCGGCATGGATGATCGCCTCAATCCCCTTCTCCGACACGGTCTGGTCGATCAACACCTTGTCCGCAACAGACCCGACCACATCGGTGTAACAACCGTCCACCACGTCCAGTCCGACCGTTTCGTAGCCCTTCGCCTGCAACCGCGGCGCCAGAAACCGCCCCAGCCAGCCCGAGGACCCGGTGAGGAGGATTTTCATTTTAGCCGAAACCTGTCGGGCAGCTTGTTTGCCCGCTTTTTTCGTTCCGCGACATAGCCAGGCGAAGAATAGGCCGCTTGAAAGCTCGACGCATCCTGATTTTCTTCTGAATCAAAGACCAGTTCCAACCCTATAAAATGATCAGGATCACGCTGTTGGGCAAAGAATAGGACACCTAGAATTTTCGTGATTTCAGAATAACCACTCCAATCAGAGCTTTCGGCGCGGTGCCAGATAACTTTGAACGGCCCACAACAAAAAGGGATTTGCAAAGCCAAATCTTCGTCCAACGCGTCGAGATTAGGCACGAGATCAAGATCGGTTGCTATGCTGAGATCTCGGAAGAAGTCCTCCCTTGATTGCAGCTTCGTTCCATCGAGTTCAATGACGTAAATGTCTTTTTCCGACATCATCCCCCTCCGATCAACTCCCGGCCAATCAGCATCCGGCGGATTTCGTTGGTGCCTGCGCCGATGTCGAGCAGCTTGCTGTCCCGCCAGTAGCGTTCAACCGGCCAGTCGGTGGTGTATCCTGCGCCGCCCAGCGCCTGGATCGACTCCTCTGCGACCCGGACGCTGCTTTCGGAGGCGTACATGACGGCGCCAGCCGCATCGAAACGCGTCGTTTGCCCGGCGTCGCACGCCTTGTTGACATTATAGACATAGCTGCGGGCGCTGTTCAGGCGGACATACATGTCAGCAATCTTGCCCTGCATCAGCTGGAAGGTGCCGATCGGTTTGCCAAACTGCTTGCGCTCGCGGACATAGGGGATGACCGTATCGAGACAGGCCTGCATCAGGCCCAGCGGAATCGCGGCCAGTACCGCGCGTTCATAGTCCAGCCCCGACATCAGCACGCCAACACCGCCGTTTATTGGCCCCATGACATTTTCTTCCGGAACCTCGCAGTCGTCAAAGACCAGCTCCGCCGTGGGGCTGCCCTTCATGCCGACCTTCTCGATCTTCTGGCCGATGGAAAAACCCTTCATGTCCTTTTCGATCAGGAAGGCGGTGATGCCACCAGAACCAGCATCCGGCCGGGTCTTGGCATAGACCACCAGCGTATCGGCATCGGTGGAATTGGTGATCCAGAATTTGGTGCCGTTGAGCAGATATCCGCCTTGCACCGCTTCGGCCTTGAGTTTCATCGATACGACATCGGAACCGGCTCCGGCTTCAGACATCGCCAGCGATCCGACATGTTCTCCGGATATCAGTTTCGGCAGATATTTGGCTTTCTGTTCCGGTGAGGCCCAGCGGCGAATCTGGTTGACGCACAGGTTGCTGTGCGCGCCGTAGCTGAGGCCCAGGGCGGCGCTACCGCGGCTGACTTCTTCCACAGCGATGGCATGTTCCAGATAGCCCAGCCCGAGACCGCCATCCTTTTCCTCGACCGTGATACCGTGCAGGCCGAGCTCGCCCATTTGCTCCCATAGTTCGCGCGGGAACCAGTCCTCGCGGTCCATTTTTTCGGCCAGCGGCATGATTTTCTCTTCGGCAAAGCGCCGGGTTGTGTCGCGGATCTGGTCCGCCATTTCGCCAAGCTGAAAATCAAAATCTGGTGTTGCTGTCATCATGTCCTCGTCTTTCCGTGCCGAGCGCATATCATATTTGATTGCATCTGCGACCATATTTTCGGGACGTTTGTCGATAGCAAATGGATTGCCGTGCGGTTCAGGCAATGCCATAGGCGCGGCCATGCTCTATGATCTTGTCCGCCCGCTGATATTTTCCCTGGAAGCCGAAAAGGCACATGGCCTTTCCATAGCGGGCCTGAAAACCGTGCCGATGGGGCCGGCGCCCAAATCTGATCCTGTTCTGACAACACAACTGGCCGGGCTGACCTTTCCCAATCCCGTCGGGATGGCGCCCGGATTCGACAAAAATGGCGAAGTGCCCGACGCGCTGATCCGCATGGGCTTTGGTTTTGCCGAAGTGGGCACGCTGACACCCCGCCCGCAAGCCGGCAATCCCAAACCCCGCGTGTTCCGCCTTCCGGCAGATGAAGGCGTGATCAACAGGCTGGGCTTCAACAATGATGGCCAGCAGAATGCGATACCCCGTCTCACGCGGATCCGGCGGCGCATGGGCAAAGGCATTTTGGGGATCAATATCGGCGCGAACAAGGACAGCGAGGACCGGATCGCCGACTATGTAACGGGCGTGAAAAACATGGCGCCGCTGGCAGATTATCTCACGGTGAATATCAGCTCACCCAACACGCCCGGACTGAGGGCACTGCAGGACAAGCAGGCGCTGGAACAGCTGCTCACCGCCGTGATGGAGGCGCGCGGAGACCATGCCATGCCGGTATTCCTGAAAGTGGCACCGGATCTCGAGCCGGCCGATATTGACGATATCGTCGATGTCACAATGACCCATCAATTACATGCGCTGATTGTGTCCAACACAACCATCAGCCGGCCGGATTTGCGATCTTCCAATCGCGACCAACAGGGCGGGCTGTCGGGTGCACCACTAAAGGACCTCGCACTGCAGCGCCTTCGCGATTTCCGGTCTGCCAGTGAAGGGAAAATCCCGCTGATTGGAGTAGGCGGCATATCTTCAGCTGAAGAGGCCTATGAACGGATCCGCGCCGGGGCTTCCCTCATTCAGCTGTACACGGCCATGATCTACAAAGGGACGGGCATAGCCAAAACGATGAACCGCGATCTCGCTCGCCTGCTGAAACGCGACGGATTCACCTCTGTCGCCGAAGCCGTCGGCAGCGCAGACAAATGATTTGCCAAAGACCCGGGGCAATCATAAAACCCGGTCCATGAAAAAACTCCTGACTTTCTTCGCGTTTTTGCTTCTCATCCCGGTCGCGCTCCCGGCGCAGGCCCAGAATGTCGGCACCGCCGCTTCGGCTCATCCGGAAGCCACCAAAGCCGGATTTGAAATTTTGCAGGCCGGCGGGTCTGCCGCCGATGCAGCCATGGCGATGATGCTCGCACTGACCGTGGTGGAACCACAATCCAGCGGCATTGGCGGCGGCGGATTCCTGCTCCACCATGATGGCAAACGCGGCTGGATCGAGACGATCGACGGACGCGAAATCGCGCCATCTTCGGCCAGGGCGGATCGCTTTCTGGACAAGGATGGAAAACCCGAAGGTTTCCGCGCATCGGTACCGGGCGGCAAGTCCGTCGGTGTGCCAGGCAATATGCGACTGATGGAGATGGCGCATCGCAAATGGGGCAAACTGCCCTGGGCGAAGCTGTTCGAACCGGCGATCCGGCTGGCGGAAGAAGGCTATGCCGTCAGCAATCCGCAAGCCGACTGGATGGAGCGACTGGCGCCAATCTGGGCCAATTTCCCGGACATGCAGGCGCTCTACTGGCGCGAAGGTGCACCCGCAACACCGGGTACGAAAATCACCAATCCGGAACTGGGGAAACTGTTGCGTGATCTGCAGGCTGGCGGGGCAGATACCTTTTACAGTGGAGAAACCGCGGCGGCGATTTCGGCCGCGGTTGCCAACGCGCCGGCCAATCAGGCGGTGATCACAGCCGAAGATCTGGCCGGTTACAGCGCAAAGCTCCGTCCGGCAGTCTGTTCGACTTATCGCGCCTACAAAATCTGCGGCATGGGTCCGCCCTCATCCGGCGCAACCACGGTCCAGCAGATATTGGGTATGCTGGAACGGTTCGACATGAGTGCGCTCGGGCCGGACAATGCACGAAGCTGGCACCTGATTTCCGAAGCCATGCGCCTCGCCTATGCCGATCGGGAAAAATATCTCGCGGATCGCGATTTCGTATCGGTTCCGGTCGCAGGTCTGATCGACCGGGCCTATCTGACCAGGCGCTCGAAGCTGATCTCCGCCCGAACAGCACGCGGCAGCTATCTTGCCGGCAATCCGCCTGGCGCCACCCCGCGAACGGCGGCCATATCCTCGGAAGTCGCGGGCACCACGCATTTCACGGCGGTCGATGGCGATGGCAATATCGCCAATATGACTTCCACAGTGGAAGGCCCCTTTGGCAGCCAGCTGCTCGCCCGCGGCATGGTGCTCAACAACGAGCTGACAGATTTCACTTTCGCTCCGGAAAAGAATGGGGCCCCGGTGGCCAATCGCGTGGAACCCGGCAAGCGCCCGCTTTCGTCGATGTCGCCGACCATTGTGTATGATGCCAATGACCAGCCCGTTCTGGCGCTGGGTTCGGCCGGCGGCAAGCGTATCATCATGCATGTGACCAAGACACTGATCGGCGTCATCGACTATGGCCTGACACTGGAACAGGCGATGGCCCTGCCGAACATCTATTTCCGCAGGGACAAGGTTTTGATCGAACGGGACAGCGATCTGGTCAAGCTGCAGGACGCCATTGGTGCTTTTGGGCATGAAGTCGACACCTCGGGCCTGCCTTCGAAACTGGCCGGAGCCCAGAAAACCGGGCGTGGCTGGGTCGGCGCTGTTGATCCGAGGTCCATCGGCGAAGCGGTCAGCGAACTTCCCTGAGCAAAAGGCGACTAAAAGAATTGCCGGACTTCGGGAACCGCGCTAGCCTGCACGTCAGAATAAAAATCGCCGTGCAGGCAAGGCTGGATGAGAGGGTGTGATCGTGGCAGCAAAAAAGTCTCAGGACAGATATCTTGAGTTCGACAATTACTCCAACCTGGTGTCGATGTTCTTTGCCCGGGCAGAAGAAGGCGGTGACGAGCCGTTCCTGAGCGCCAAGATAGATGGCGAATGGCGGGCAACAAGCTGGGCCGAGGCGGCGCGGCAAGTGTCAGCCCTGTCAAAATCTCTCAAGAAGCTGGGTTTGAAACCGGGCGACCGGGTGATGCTGGTATCCGAAAACCGGCCGGAATGGTGCATCGCTGATCTCGGCATCATGGCCGCGCAATGCATCACGGTTCCCACCTATGTCACCAACACCCCGGGAGATCATCAGCATATTCTCGACAATAGTGGCGCGCGGGCGGTGATCGTTTCCGATCAGAAGCTGGCGCAGAATCTTCTGCCCTCGATTATCAGTTCCGCAGATGCCGACATCGTGATCGGCCTGTCCGATTTGCGCATTGGTCAATCCGGAGAATTCAGCATCCATAACTGGCAGGATATGGTGCAGGGAACCGACCAGGATGTCGCCGAAGTCGCCGGAGAGGTTCAAACAATTACGCGCGATGATACCGCCTGTATTATCTACACCAGCGGCACTGGCGGAAAGCCGCGCGGCGTGATGCAGCATCACGGTGCCATATTACATAATGTCAAAGGTCCGGCCGAAGTCATCGAAAACGACTTTGGCTGGGACGACGAAGTTTTCCTGTCCTTCCTCCCGCTCAGTCATGCCTATGAACACAGCGCAGGCCAGTTTTTCCCCATCGGCCTCGGCGCACAGATCTTTTACTCGGAAGGCCTGGAAAAACTGGCGTCCAATATCGAGGAAGTGCGCCCAACCATCATGGTCGTGGTCCCGCGCCTTTTCGAAGTCCTCCGCCAGCGTCTGATCAAGACGGTCGAGAAACAGGGCAAGATGGCAAATTACTTGCTCGGCAAGGCACTGACCATTGGCGAGCGCGAAGCAGAAGGCCATAAACGCAAACGCGACAAGCCGATGGAGCTGTTCCTCAACCGGACCTTGCGACCAAAAGTCCAGAAACGGTTTGGCGGTCGCATCAAGGCCATGGTCTCCGGTGGCGCCCCGCTCAATCCCGATATTGGCGTCTTTTTCCAGGCGCTGGGTCTGACTTTGCTGCAAGGCTATGGGCAGACCGAGTCCGGTCCGATCATCGCCTGCAACCGTCCCCGCACCGGCCTGAAAATGGATACGGTCGGCCCGCCGATGATCGACACCGATGTGAAGATTGCCGAAGACGGCGAGATTCTGGTTCGCGGCGAGCTGGTGATGAAGGGCTATTGGCGAAACCAGCCGGAAACCGATCGCGTCATAAAGGATGGCTGGCTGCACACCGGCGATATCGGCCTGATTGACGAAGCTGGCCGGGTCGCCATTACGGACCGCAAGAAAGATCTGATCGTCAATGACAAGGGCGAAAATGTCGCCCCCCAGAAACTGGAAGGCATGCTGACGCTGCAGCCAGAGATTCTCCAGGCGATGATTGTCGGGGACAAGCGACCCTATATGGTCGGCTTGCTGGTGCCCGATCCCGAATGGGCGCTGGAATGGTCACGGCAGGAAGGCATGGCCTATGATTTTCTGAAGCTGCAGGCCAATCCGGCATTCAAGTCGGCGATGCGCGAAGCCGTGGACCGAGTGAACGAGAACCTGTCCGTAACGGAAAAGGTCCGCCGGTTTGAATTTGCCGACGAACCCTTTGCGATTGAAAACGAGGAACTGACGCCGAGCATGAAAATCCGGCGCCATGTCATTCGCGAACGCTATGCCGACCGTCTGTCGGCGCTGTACAAGAAATAGGATTGGCCGGAGCCGGTCGATACAGATTATTCGGCGTTCTTTGTGTAGGGAACAAAATCCCCAAAAGAGCAGCTTCCGCGGAAGGTTCCGGTTGTCGAATCCACCACTTCGGCGATCTCGCCGCTGCAGAGATTTGACGTAAACCGCCGGGTAACCAGCGTATGGCGATCAGCGTCCTGGCAACCGCCGCGCGGCTCGTTGACATAGATGGTCTTGGCATTGCGGCTGCGGCCGTAGATCAGATATTTGTCGCCGACCACAGTCAGGTTTTCCTGCTGGGTCCGGCCGATGCACTTCAGCGGTTCGCCAGCCGTCCGCCCTTCGATCGCCTTGTCGAATTTGGCCTGCTCTTTTTCGCTCAGCTGGACTTCCTTTGTCCCGCCGATCGCCGCGGGAGCCGCCAGCAGTGCTGCCATGGGCAGCGCGAACATCAGTTTACGCATCACAATTCTCCTTTTGCCCCCATCAATGAACAATGTACCATAATGGACTGAAAAACTGAAATAGCTCTTCAAAAATTATCCTTGGCTGAACGGCGTTCCGCCAGTTCAGCGGCGGATGTGGCGCGCATGAACGGGTTTGTCGCCTGTTCCAGCGCGATCGTCGTCGGAACGGTTGCTTCTCCCCTCGCCCGCGCTGCGACGACTTCGTTCATCCGGTGCCGCAACGCCTCATTATCAGGCTCCGCGACCAGTGCATATTCGCCATTGCTCTGGGTATATTCATGTGCGCAATATACCGAAGTTTCGCCGGGCAGGCGCGACAGTTTCTGCATATTTTCAAACATCTGCTCGGCTGTCCCCTCGAACAATCGGCCACAGCCCATGGCAAACAGGGTGTCACCAACAAAAACAACATTCTCGGAGGCGATGTGGAAGGCGATATGGCCGGCAGTATGGGCCGGAACGTCGAGCACTTGCGCTTCGACATCTCCCAGTTTCACGCTGTCCCCTCCGCGCACCTTGCTGTCCAGCGTCGGTATCCGCTCCTGCTCCGCTTTCGGGCCGGTAATATGGCAGCCCGTTGCGTCTTTTATCGCCTGGTTGCCGCCCGTATGATCCGGATGCCAGTGGGTGTTCCAGATCTGGGTGATCTGCCAGCCCCGCTTTTCGGCTTCCGCCAGCACGGGATCGGCGACCGCAGGGTCAACGACCATGGTCTCCTGCGATTCTGGTTCGTGAACCAGCCACACATAGTTGTCAGACAGTACGGGAATTCGGACAATTTCAAGCATGAAACCGGTTTTAGAAGCTAATCGAAAACCTGTCGATGGTTAACGGAAAAATAGCGAATTTACATTAGGTCACATCGACTTGATGAGGGTCATACGGGAGGAAGGCAGTTTGCGCTTACTGGTCGCAATCGTGGCATTTTTTTGCCTCTGTGCGCCCGCGTCTGCGGCCGTCCCTCTTTCTCACGAATTGTGCACGCTTGGAACCGGCTCGGAAGCCCGAATATCCGACGTTCTGGCCCAGTCGCAAAAGTTCGATTGCTCGGAAGACAAATATCGATTTTCTGGCGCCAAACTCTGGGCGAAAATTCCGTTCCGCGCGGCTGATTTGCCCGACGGCGCAATTGAAGTTCAGGGAGACAATAACGGCCTGACGACAATGGAGGTACACTCCGTTCTGGACGACGGCAGCGTGCGGTCAGCGACATTTTCCGAACGGGAGGTCGTGGATAGCTGGCGCCCCAAGGGCCATTATGGCCTGGCGATTCCAGGGTCGGACAATCCGGAGATCCGGAACAGGATCGAAACTGTCTACGTCGCCCTCGACCGGCCGCGTGTGGCCAGCTCCCTGACGCTGCTTCAGCTGGCATCAAAGGAGCGGTGGGACAATCTCAAACTGCCCCTGTCTGCCATGTTTGCCCTTTTGTGCGGCATGGCAATCATGCCCTTCTTCTACAATGCCTTCTTCTATGGCGCCCTGCGCTACAGTTTCATGCTGTGGCACAGCGTGATGATCATGGGGACAGTCGTCTACACATTCAGCTCGTCGGGCCTGATCTTTCTGGTGTTTCCGGACACGACCCTGACCACCAAATTCCTTCTGAACTACTGGACGCTGGCCATCTGCATCGCCGCCAGCGGGTTTTTTCTCGACCGGTTTCTCGAACCCGGAAAGATCGCGAAGTGGCTGCGCCCCATATTGCTGACAACCGCGGTCCTGCCTGTCTTTGTCACCGCCTATATCTTTCAGGTCATTGAAGGTTACGACACCAGCATACGCAATTACTATCACGCATCGTTCCTGCCTTACATGGCTGTCGTCCTTTACACGATGTGGCACGCGGCCCGGCGAGGCAGCCGGGCGATCTGGTTCCAGATCGCTGCATGGACGCCAATCATTGCGCTCAGCCTCGACCGGATTGCGCGGGGAATGGACCTCTATATCGGTATTCATGAACTGGATTATGGCCTCTATTTCGCGCTCGTGCTCGAGACAATCATTCTGGCCTTTGGCGTTGCGACACGGATCATGAAACTCCGGCGAAATCACGAAAGCACCTTGCGCAAGCAAGTGGAACTCACGCTGCTCGCCGAGACAGACGGGCTAACCGGCATCGGCAACCGACGGGCATTCGAGAAACGGTTTCAGAGAAACCGGGCGACCAGAGAATATTCCCACCTTGCCATATTGGACATCGATTTTTTCAAGCAGGTCAATGACGCCTACGGACATGAAGTCGGTGACAATGTGCTGCGAGCCGTCGGGCAAACGCTGGCGCAAACCGTCCATTCCCCTGCCCGGATCGGTGGCGAGGAATTTGCCCTGCTCATTCGTCAGGAGGATCTGGACCAGAACGGGCAGTCTCCGTCCGCGATCATGAGCCGGATATGCGAAAGCCTGATCCGCGTTGTCCACGAGTCGGTGCCGGAAATTGGTCAGCCCGTCACCTTTTCCGCCGGGATTGCGGCCATTCCGAAACGGGCTTCGCTGAAGTCCGTCATGGCAACAGCTGACCGGCGGCTCTATGACGCCAAGAATAATGGCCGCAATCAGATCGTCGGGTTTGACATGTCCCGAACACCGGCTTTACGCGGTGGCGACACCGCTCAGGCCTGAACCCTCCTGCTACCACTCGCCCACATTTTCCATGCTCGCCCAGGGTTCCTGGACGGGCAAATTGTCGCCCGCCTGCAGCAACTCGACCGACACATTGTCCGGCGTCCGGACGAAAGCCATATGCCCGTCCCGCGGTGGCCGGTTTATCGTGATGCCGGCATCCATCAGTTTCTGGCACAGCGCATAAATGTCATCGACACGATAGGCGAGATGTCCAAAATTCCGGCCGCCGTCATATTGCTCCGGCTCGCTCCCGTCTTCGGGCGGCCAGTTATGGGTCAGCTCGACTTCCGCTACACCATCCTGACCCGGCGCAGCCATGAAGATCAGCGAGAACCGCCCCTGCTCGATGTCATAGCGGCGAACTTGCTCCAGTCCCAGCAGGTTAAAAAACCGGATCGTCGCATCGGGATCTGTGACACGCAGCATTGTGTGCAAATACTGGATGGGCATAATATCAAACTCCATTCATCGCTATTCAGAAACGGTTCATCGCAGCAAGCGCAAAGCCGAACCGGGTTGTCGAAACAGTCTAGAAGGCAAGAGAGGGAAGGGAAACACTTATGGCAGAAAATGGTGACAGCGGGAAAATCCTGGGCGGCAGAAACAGTGTCTGGCTGGCCAGCGCCGGCATATTGACCATCGGGCTGATCGTTGGCGGATATTTGCTCGGAGACGGTCTGCTTCGGGCGAAAATGGCCGATCGCAGCGTGACCGTTCGCGGGCTGGCCGAACGGGAAGTCACGGCGGATCTGGCCACCTGGACCATCGCCTATTCGGCGCAAAGCACGAGCCTGCAAGGGGCGCAGGCCGATATGGACCAGGATACGACAGCGATCCGCACCTTCTTCAAGGAGCTGGGCTTTGAGGCGGATGCGCTCAAACCGACAGGCGCCAATGTCAACCAGTATCGCAGCAACGGCATCCCCCAATATACGATCCGCCAGCGCATGTCGCTGCGCACCAACGATATCGAAAAGGCACAGGCGGCGGTCGCCCGGCAGTTTGATCTTGTCCGTCGCGGCGTCGTTCTCGAAGACGGCTCGGGGATGAGCTACACCTTTACCAAGCTCGACGAAATCAAACCGGAAATGGTGGCCGAAGCCACCAAGGATGCGCGAAAATCTGCCGAGCAATTTGCAGAAGACAGCGGAACGGATGTCGGTGGCATCAAGTCCGCTACACAGGGCTATTTCTCGATCAACAGCCGGGACGGCGATGCCGGCGGCTATGGCGTAACCGACACACCCTACAAAAAGGTCCGGGTCGTCACGACTGTGAATTTCTACCTCGACTGAGAAGTTCCAATGACCTGATTGCTGCGGGCCGTTGCAGCCTTGCTCCGGCCCGCCAGCCTCGTTCTCCATTTCCAGCCCTGCAATAACGGCATAAACTGCTTTTCCGACAGACTGTTTCCGGAAATTGACGCAGATCAATGTTTTGGTTCTCCGGTCGGGGCAATGCCTTCCCGTGGATAGCGATTTCTTGTCGCCGAAACGGGGAAGGAAAACATGGATACTCTTTTGATGAAGGCCGGCGGCTGGCTGGTACTCGCATTCGTTGCATTCGCTGCGATGGTTCTGGCTGCGGACAGCGGCTTTGCCTTTCACATGGCGATCATTGCCATCGCCTGCCTGATCACTCTCTGGGTGACCATCAGCAAGGCCGACTATGTTGCCATCGGGCGCGGCATTTTGAAAGCGCCGCCCGATCAGGGCCTGTATGACGATGATCCCATCCGCTGGGGCGTGATCGCCACGATCTTCTGGGGCATGGCCGGTTTTCTGGCCGGACTCTATATCGCGCTGCAACTGGCATTCCCGGTTCTCAATCTGGGATTTGAATATACGACATTCGGACGTCTGCGTCCGCTTCACACCTCTGCTGTCATTTTTGCATTTGGAGGCAATGCGCTGATCGCGACGAGCTACTATATCGTCCAGCGCACTTGCAGGGCGAGGTTGGCCTTCCCCGGCCTCGCCCGCTTTGTTTTCTGGGGCTACCAGCTGTTTATCGTGCTGGCGGCCACCGGTTACCTGCTCGGCATCACACAATCGAAGGAATATGCCGAGCCGGAATGGTATGTCGACCTCTGGCTGACTATTGTCTGGGTCAGCTATGCCGCCGTGTTCATCGGCACGATCGCCAAACGTTCGGAACCGCATATCTATGTCGCCAACTGGTTTTTCCTGGCGTTCATCCTGACCGTCGCCATGCTGCATCTTGTCAATGGCCTGACCATGCCGGTCAGTCTGCTGGGTGCGAAAAGCTACAGCGCCTTTGCCGGGGTTCAGGACGCCCTGACCCAGTGGTGGTACGGACATAATGCGGTCGGCTTCTTCCTGACCGCCGGATTCCTGGGCATGATGTATTATTTCGTGCCGAAACAGGCCGAACGACCGGTGTACAGCTATCGCCTGTCGATCATTCACTTCTGGTCGCTGATCTTCCTGTATATCTGGGCGGGTCCGCACCATCTCCACTATACGGCTCTGCCCGACTGGGCGCAGACGCTGGGCATGGTCTTCTCGATCATCCTGTGGATGCCGAGCTGGGGCGGCATGATCAACGGCCTGATGACGCTCAACGGCGCATGGGAGAAGATCCGCACCGACCCGATCATCCGGATGATGGTTCTCAGCCTCGCCTTCTACGGCATGAGCACCTTCGAAGGGCCGATGATGTCGATCAAGGCGGTCAACAGCCTGTCCCACTATACCGACTGGACCATTGGTCATGTGCACAGCGGTGCGCTGGGCTGGAACGGCATGATCACCTTTGCGGCGATCTACTATCTGGTGCCACGTCTGTGGGGCAAGCAACGCCTGTACAGCCTGCGGATGATCAACTGGCACTTCTGGCTCGCGACCATGGGTATCGTTCTCTACGCCGCTTCGATGTGGGTTGCCGGCATCATGCAGGGCCTGCTGTGGCGCGAATATGGAGATGACGGCTATCTCGTCTACTCGTTCAGCGAAGTCGTCAGCGCCATGCTTCCGATGTACCTGATCCGGGCCGTCGGCGGCTTGCTTTACCTCGCTGGTGCCTGTGTGCTGGTCTACAATGTCTGGATGACGATCGCCGGCCATCAGCGCGATGAGAAACCGATGACCGAAACTCCGCATGATCCGGAAGCCGACAAACCTCTGGCTGGTCAGCCAGCTGCGGTTCCGGCCGAGTAAGGGAGACACAACATGGCCAATTTTGCTGACAAACACAAAAAGCTCGAAAAAAACGTCACCCTGCTCGCCGTATGCTCCCTGGTTGTGGTGATCATCGGCGGTATCGTGGAAATCGCTCCCTTGTTCTGGATCGACAACACGGTCGAGGAAGTCGAAGGGGTCCGGCCATATACGCCGCTGGAACTCGCCGGACGCAATATCTACATCCGGGAAGGCTGCTACACCTGCCACAGCCAGATGATCCGGCCGTTCCGCGACGAAGTGGAGCGCTATGGCCATTATTCGCTGGCTGCGGAGTCGATGTATGACCATCCGTTCCAGTGGGGTTCCAAACGGACCGGACCTGATCTCGCCCGCGTCGGTGGCCGCTATTCCGACGAGTGGCATGTCCAGCATCTGGTGGATCCGCGTCAGGTCGTACCGGAATCGATCATGCCACCCTATGCCTTCCTGAAGGACCGCGACCTCAATGCCGGTGACATGTCAGGCCATTTGCGGGCTCTGTATCGGGTTGGCGTCCCCTACACGGAAGAAGCCATTGAAAAGGCCAATGAAGACCTGCTCACCCAGGTTGATCCATTTGCCAGTACGGCGGAACTGGAAGAGCGCTACCCCAAGGTCCAGGTACGCGATTTTGACGGCAACCCGGACAGGCTGACCGAAATGGATGCACTGGTGGCCTATCTGCAAATGCTGGGGACATTGGTCGACTTTGAGGCCGGTGAAGCACAGGAGCAGCCGCGATGAACTACGAGGAACTGCGCCATTTCGCCGATAGCTGGGGATTGCTGTTCATGGCCCTGCTGTGGCTCGGCTTTGCGCTCTGGACCTTTCGTCCGGCCGCCAAGGACATGCACGATGATGCCGCCAACATGATTTTTGATGAGGACAAGAACGATGTCTGAGCACAAATATGTCGATAAAGCCACCGGCACCGAAACGGTTGGCCACGAATGGGACGGCATTGTGGAGCTGGATACGCCGATGCCGCGCTGGTGGGTCTGGACCTTCTATGCGACCATCGTCTGGGGCATTGCCTACATGATTCTCTATCCGGCCTGGCCGCTGGTCAACTCCGCCACGGAAGGCGTGCTCGGATGGACCAGTCGCGGCGAATTGCAGAAGGAAATGTCGGCCCGGGAACAACAGCTCGAGCCGATCCGGGCAGCGCTGGTGGCAAATGACATAAACAGCGTGGCCGCCAACGAAAACCTGAGGAACCAGGCCATTAATGGCGGCGCATCGGCATTCAAGGTCCATTGCGTCCAGTGTCACGGATCCGGGGCGTCGGGATTCAAGGGATATCCCAATCTCAATGACGATGACTGGCTCTGGGGCGGCGACCTCGAGGCGATCGAATACACGCTGGTCCACGGTATCCGCCAGCCCGACCATCCCGACACGCGGTTCTCGCAAATGCCGGCCTTCGGTCGGGACGGGATCCTCCAGCCGAACGAAATCCAGGACGTTGTGTCCTACGTGCGCACAATCTCTGGTGACGAGAGGCCCAGCCCGGCATCAGAGCGCGGCGCGGTTTTGTACGAGGCCAATTGCACGATCTGTCATGGCGCTGACGGCAAGGGCGACCGCTTTCAGGGCGCCCCCAATCTGACCGACCGGATCGCGCTTTATGGTCGTGACCGGGCGTCGCTAACCGAAACCATCACCAACAGCCGCTATGGCGTCATGCCAAGGTGGAGCGAACGTCTGGATCCTGCTACAATCCGCATGCTCGCCATTTATGTCCACTCGCTTGGCGGCGGGGAAGCGGCACCACAGCCCGACGAAACGGCGGAAACAGGCACAGGTGATGAACAATCCTGATGAAATCCTTGATCCCGAGCTGAAGCTCTACGAGGCCAGGAAGGCCGTCCATCCCCAGCGGATCGACGGAACCTTCCGGCGGCTCAAATGGGCGATCATGATCGTCACACTCGCGATCTATTACATCACGCCATGGATCCGCTGGGATCGCGGACCCTATGCCCCCAATCAGGCCGTGCTTGTCGACCTGGCCAACCGGCGCTTCTACATGTTCGGCATCGAAATCTGGCCGCACGAATTCTATTATGTCGCCGGACTGCTGGTCATGGCCGGCATCGGCCTGTTCCTGGTCACATCTGCCGTCGGACGTGCCTGGTGCGGTTATGCCTGCCCGCAGACCGTCTGGACCGACCTGTTCCAGCATGTCGACCGGTTTGTTGATGGCGATCGCAATGCCCGCATGCGAATGGACAAGGCGCCCTGGACAGCCAAGAAAACGGTCCGCCGCCTGTTCAAATGGGGCATCTACCTGTTTATCGCCTTCTGGACCGGCGGCGCCTGGATCATGTATTTTGCCGACGCGCCGACGCTGGTGGTGGACTTCTGGACCGGTGAAGCGGCTTTTGTGGCCTATGCCACCGTCGGCATTTTGACCGCCACCACCTTTATATTTGGCGGCTTCATGCGCGAGCAGGTCTGTGTCTACATGTGCCCCTGGCCCCGCATTCAGGCGGCGATGATGGACGAAAAATCCTTGCAGGTAACCTACAAGGACTGGCGCGGCGAAAAGCGGGGCAGCATCAAAAAGGCCCAGAAAGACCCGGCAGCTTTTGGTGATTGCGTCGACTGCAACCAGTGTGTCGCGGTTTGCCCGACCGGGATTGATATACGCGAAGGACCGCAAATTGGCTGTATCACCTGCGCACTGTGCATAGACGCTTGTGACCGGGTCATGGGTGAAGTCGGCCGTCCGCGCGGGCTGATTGACTATATCACGGCGGATGATGCCGAAGCAGAGAAAGCCGGGAAAGAAACCGGGCCAGCCTGGAAGAACCTCCTGCGCCTCCGGACCCTGGTATATTTTGGCGTCTGGGCGGGCATCGGGCTGGCCATGCTGTTTGCACTGGGCAATCGCACACGGCTTGACCTTGCCGTGCAGCATGATCGCAATCCGGTCTATGTGCAGCTCTCCAACGGGGATATCCGCAACGCCTATACCGCGAAAATCCGCAATATGGAGAACCGGCCTCGGCAGATGAATGTATCGATTACGGGACTGCCGGGAGCCACGCTCTGGGAAGGCGGAACCAGCCGGCCGGACCAGCAAACCGCGCTGGAGGTCACGGTCCCCGCCGACTCTGTCGCCAATTTGCGGCTCTTCATTGCGGCGCCAGAAACCACATCCGAACGCGATGAATTCGTCATGACGATTGAGGGCGCCGGAGAAAATGCGGAAAGCGACAGCGAAGAGCTGTTTTTTGAACGGCCCAAAAACTGACTGAGGATGAGAGCATGAACCGAACCAGAAAGAAAATCACCGGTTTTCACGTGACATTGATGTTTGTCGCCTTTTTCGGTGTGATAGCCGCGGTCAATTTTCTGATGGCCGGGCTGGCGGTATCTTCCTTTGGCGGCACGGTTGTCGACAACAGCTATGTGGCCAGTCAGAAATACAATCAGTGGCTCGAAGAAAGCCGCCGCGAAGCCGCGCATGGCTGGACTGTTAGCACTCCGGTTCGCGCCGACGACCGTCTCCAGATTGCCGTGCGCAACGCCCAAAATACCGCATTGAGCGGCGCCCGGGTATCAGCAGTCGCCGAACATCCCGTGGGGCGCACGGACTCTTTGAAACTGGAATTCAGCGAAGCAGCGCCCGGCCAGTATCTGAGCAATCAGTCACTACCAGCAGGCCGGTGGAAGCTCCGGATTTCGGTTGCCGAAGGTGGCCGCAATCTCGACATGGTCAGTGAAATCAGATGAACGCCACGGTCGCCCTCGATGATCTGGAACCCGTCCGGCAGTGCGAAGACAGCCGCTTTGCCGTCCCGACCATGCGCTGCGCGGGCTGCATTGCCAAAATCGAGCGCGGGCTGGGAGAATTGCCGGGCGTGGTGACCGCCAGGGTGAATTTCTCGACCAAACAGGTGGCTGTTTCACACACACCGGAACTGACCGAAGACAAGCTCAAAAGCGCGATCGCAGAACTGGGTTTCGAAGCCCAGATACTGGCGGACAATCCATTGTCCGAAGATCGTGGCGACACAAGGCGCCTGCTGCGGGCCCTGGCTGTGGCGGGCTTTGGCATGATGAACATCATGCTGCTGTCGGTCAGCGTCTGGTCGGGTGCCGTGGGCGTCACGAAAGACCTGTTCCACTGGCTCTCGGCTTTGATCGCCATCCCGGTCATCGCCTATTCCGGGCGACCGTTTTTCGCATCCGCCGCCATGGCCCTGCGATATCTAAGGACCAATATGGACGTGCCGATCAGCATCGGAATCCTGCTGGCCACCGGGCTCAGCCTTTATGAGACGGCCACCAGTGGTCCCCACGCCTATTTTGATGGCGTGGTGATGCTGATCTTCTTCCTGCTTTCGGGGCGTGTCCTCGACGGCATGATGCGGGACCGGGCACGCGAGGGTATTTCCGCCCTGCTCCGGCAAACCGCGCCGGGCGCGATGGTGATCCAGCCGGATGGAACAACGGCCTGGACCAAGGCCACGGATATCCGGCCCAATATGGTCATGCAGGTTGCCGCCGGCGAAAATCTCGCGGCCGACGGTGTGATCATTGAAGGATCCAGCGGCTTTGACTTTTCGATGCTTACCGGTGAAAGCGACCCCCGACTGCGCCAGAAAGGCGATGACGTTCTCGCCGGAACCACGAACCTGACTGCTCCTGTCCGGGTGCAGGTAACGGCTGCGGGTCAGGATACCAGCATTTCCGACATCGCGCGCCTGATGGATGAAGCAGGGCAGCACCGCTCTTTCCATGTCCGGGTCGCCGACCGGGCCGCGCGCTACTACGCCCCGGCCGTCCACTGCCTCGCACTTCTGGCCTTCATCGGCTGGATGCTGGCAGGCGCCGGTGTGCACCAGTCGCTGCTGATTGCCGTTGCGGTGCTGATCATCACCTGCCCCTGCGCCTTGGGGCTGGCTGTGCCGGCTGCCCAGGTGGTGGCGTCTGGCGCGTTGATGCGAAAGGGGGTTCTGGTTAAGGATGGCAGCGCCCTCGAACGGCTGGCGGAGGCGGATCGGATCATTCTCGACAAGACCGGTACAGTGACCATGGGCCAGCCGGTCCCGGACAATCTCGACCAGCTGTCTGATGACCAGAAAGCGGTAACGCTGGCCTTGGCCCAATCCAGCAGGCATCCCGTGAGCAAAGCCATTTGCACAACCTTGAACGCCAAGAACATTGCGCCTGCAGACGTTGAGGACCTGACCGAAACCGCCGGCGAAGGCATGTCGGCGATCTGGAATGACCAGCCGGTTTCCCTCGGACGACCGGAGAAAGGCAACGCCAGCCTCGCGACCCAATTGGTGATCGCGAACGAAATCACGCACATCACTCTCACCGACGCCATCCGGCCAGATGCCCATGCAGCCATCCGGGAACTGGACGAGCTGGGCCTGCCTGCATCGCTCTTGTCCGGAGACAGCCTGGAAGCCGTCGGCCCGGTTGCCAGGGAGCTGGGGATAATCGCCCAGGCCTGTGCCCGCCCGGAAGACAAGGTGCATGCCATCGGTCGCCTCAGCGATCAGGGACACAAGGTGCTGATGATCGGCGACGGTCTCAATGATGGTCCGGCCCTGGCCGCCGCACACGTGTCCATCGCACCGGGATCGGCCAGTGACGTCGGCCAACAGGCCGCCGATGCCGTGTTTACCAGCGACAGTTTGATGCCGGTGGCATTGTCCGTCAAAGTTGCCCGCCGGACAATGCAGACGGTCCGCCAGAATTTTGCCCTGGCCATTGGCTATAACATCCTTGCCGTGCCGCTGGCTCTTGCCGGACTGGTCACGCCGCTGATCGCCGCCATAGCCATGTCGACATCCTCGCTGATTGTCGTGGGCAATGCCTTGCGGCTTTACGGGTCAGCCAAATGAGCGGCCTTGCGATCCTCATTCCCGTGGCCCTGTTCATGGGCCTCGCAGGTCTGGCCTTTTTCTTCTGGGCGATGCGCAATGACCAGTTTGAAGATCTGGAAGGCGCAGCGCATCGCGTGCTGATTGATGACGACGAGAAACCGGATTCCGATGATAGAGAAGTTTAGAACCGGCGGTGCAGCCAGCCTGCCCGCGCTGATAGCGATCTGGAGCATGGCGCTAATGCCCGCTGCTCCAGCCAGTGGAATGATGACCATTGAACTGTGCAATGCCGACGGGGTTGTGCGATCGGTCAATATCCCGCTGGAGAAGGAAGGCGGTGGCGACGAAAACTGCGCCACGCCATGCCATGCTTGCCTCTCCCGGCAAAAGCATACCGGCAAGCCGGACCGCAGCTAGTCGGGCCCGGTTCCACTGCCTTTTTCAGCCAGATTCTGCATGCGATCCGGCAAGACGGCCAGAATCTCGCTTTGACGCGCCTCGGTCGCTGACGCCCATTCCGCGATTTCTGAAAGCGTCCGTCCGCACCCGGCACAGAGGCCGGTCGGTCCGTCAATCGTACAGATGTTGATACAGGGGGATTCCATGTCCGGCCTGTTGAGCACGTTTGGGCCCGTGGAACAAGAACGAGATTCTCAACAGGATTTTCCCCGTGTTGTTCTAGCTATCAGCGATCAGCCGGCCAGCCGTGTCCGCTATCAGTTCCGGCTCCTCCAGATCGGGAAAATGGCCCAGATCATCGCGCTCGATGTAGATTGCATCCGGTGCATAGCGCAAAACCGAACGCTTGTCGGTTGCCTGATGAGACTGGTCGGTCAATCCCCAGATCACCGCAGTCGGTACCTTTGGTGCAAATTCCGGCAGCTGATCCATCGCGCCGAATTTCTGGATCTGAGATGCCAGTGCATAGGAACAGCCACAGCGCAGGACTTTCCGCGCTTCTTCCTGAAACTCTTCCAGCGGCAGTTTCGGCCCCGCGACAAAGGCCGCCCACCAGTCGACGGTCGCACGTTCGCGGGCCAGACGGAAACTGATCTGGCCTTCATAAGGCTTTGCCAGATTGCCATGGGTATCGATGCCGCTCTGTGTCCAGGCAACTTCCCCGGCAAAATCTGCAGTCTGGGCAATGATCAGGCCCGCCAGCTGACTGTCCAGTATCTCCGCAATCCGCGCCGCGATCAGGCCCTGAATACAGGGGCCCACCAGGACCGCTTGCGGAAGAGCGAGATCGGCAATCGCCTGCGCCATGATCTGGCAGGTGGATTCGAATTCCATCGCCTGCGTGTCCTTCGCCCAGGAAAATCCAAAACCCGGAATCTCCATGACAGCGATGTTGAACCGGTCAGACAGAGCGTCGATAAAGCCGTCGTAGCTTTCCAGCGTGGCCGGACCGTCCGGCAGGATGATCAGGCTGGGCAGATCCGGAGAATTCCGGATGACTCGCCGGCGCACGAAACTGAGCTCATGCTCGAACAGGTCTGTATCGCTGCGGGATTCAAGCGCCCGTCGGCACATTTCTTCCGGGTCGAGCCCGGCAAAAGGGAGCGTGTCGATGACACAGGGGTCGGGAGAGGCCATGATTCAGTCCTTTGAATTATCTGGGGAGGAAACGGGTTGCCAGGCTGTCGCACTGTCGTAGACGAAACGTTCTCTGGCGATCCGGTCGCCCCGCCATTCCTGCAAAGCAACTTCATGAAGTCGCCGGGTCACGCCGTCCTTGCCGACAGAATCGAAGGTCCAGGCAATGGCGACGTGATCGCCGTCAACCAGCACCGCTTCCGGTTGATGGGTAATCATGGATTGAATCCGCCGCATCCCGGCTTGCTCATGCACGATCAGCTGGTCACGTCCCTCGCGCGGCGGTTCGCGGTTTTCCTGCATGCTGGCATCCGGATGATAGAAATTGGCTATGGCCTCCCCGTGATCACCGTTGACGACGGCATCTACAAAGGCTTCGACTCGCTTACGGACTGGCATGGTTGTTCCTTTCCATTGCGGTTATAGCTTGAACACTCGGCGGGCATTGCCTGACAAAAATGCGTCCTGCTGAACATCGGTAAGCTGCAGGTCGTCCAGTCGCTGCAGGCAACCGGCAGGGGAGAGCATCGGCCAGTTGGTTCCGAAGATGACGCGGTCCTGCCCCAGCCCCTTCATGTAAGCGACAAAATCGGGCGGCAGCCGGTGCACGGCATAGGCAGATGTATCGACATGAAAGTTCGGGAACTTGATCGTCAGCGAGATCAGTTCATCGATCCACGGAAATCCGACATGACCGCCAACTACCACCAGCTCCGGAAAGTCGAGCAGCACGTCTTCCAGATAGGGAATGGGACGCCCCGTTTCGGATCGCATCAGCGGACCGGTATGGCCAACCTGCGTACAAAACGGCACGCCGAGATCGACGCAGGCAGCGTAAACCGGATAATAGCGGCGATCATTCGGCGGCAGATCCCAGAGCCAGGGGACGACCCGGACGCCAACAAATTTTTTCCCGTCGACCCACCGGCGAAGTTCGCGAACCGCTTCCATGGGCTGCGACAGGTCGACCGTTGCCAGGCCGCGAAAACGGTCCGGAGCCGTATCAATCTGGGCACTGACTTCTTCATTCGAGATCAGCGAACCCGCCGGGCCGTGCCAGGCGGACAGCAGGCTGATGTCGACATTGGCGGCGTCCATCGCCGCCAGAGTCACTTCGGTTGATGGCACCTGCGGAGCGCCGGTTTGCCCCGTCCAGCGGAGCAAAGTGGCGAGCCACGGAGCCTCGGCCATGCGCTGCGTTGTCATTTGTGACCAGACGTCTATTGCACCCATATTGATTCCCGCCTCTTGAGATACTTCATATATGTAGTATTAGGAAGGTGCCGGGAATGTCAATAGGGAGACAGGCATGTCTGCGAAAGATCACAAGCTCTATTTCCTGCTGCAACGGGTGGCCCATCGCCTGAAAAAGGAGGCAGATGCAGCCCTGCTGGACTCCGGTGGCATGTCGACAGCTCAGGCGGCGGTCATGACGATTATCGCCGAGGAGGATGGCGTGTCGCAGAAATATCTGGCCGAACGGCTCATGCAGCGGGAAAGCGCTATTACCACGATGGCCAACCGGCTGCTGAAGGCCGGCTATATCACCCGCACAAGATCGGACACCGATGCCCGGGCATGGGTGCTCAAACCCGCACCGGCCGGCATGGCAGCGTTACGGTCGATCCGTAGCCCGTTCGGCGAAATCAACCGCCTGCTGGACGAAGCTTTTGAGGATGCGGATCTCGACGAGCTGGCTCGCGGCCTCGAACGCGTTCTGGATGAGCTCGCGAAAACACCCGCCGATGCCGATGGCAAATCCTGAAACCTGATCCTCAGGAATCTCCGCCGATATTGCCCGGTGGATCATCCCGGCGAAACCAGCCGGTGACGGAATATCTAAGTGCGCCGGCAAAGGGGGCGACCAGCTCCACAGAGTGGCGATTGGGTACGGTAAACATGTTGAGCGCATTGTAGCGCGGCCGAAACCCCCCGGTCAGATCACCTCGCTCATCAAAAAATTGCAAATACCCGCCCCAGTCGACATCCCATTCCGGTGTCAGGTTGAGAACATAGGCCGCAACACGGTCATGCTTGTCATGCCGGTCATCATGTTGATTGAGGAAATGGCCCGGTCCGAAGCAGGTCGCCTGGCCATCAGCCCAGCATATGTCTGGTTCTCCCGTGATTTCCCGGATGACGTCGAGGGTCTCCGGTGCATTCATCATCTCGAAAAATCCGGCCAGCGGTCCGCGGTCCTCGCCTTCCCCAAAATAGGATTCCACAATCGGATAGCGAAGATAGAAAAACTGGTACTGGGATCGCGCCCGGCTCCGGATATCGGCCAGCAGCCGGTCACGCTCCGACTCGCGCATGGCCATGGCGTTCCTGCGGGGCATTTCGTAATTGTCGGTGCCCTTGTTGAAAACCGTGATCCACTCCAGATCCGTCAAGGTCCTGTGAAGCTGCGCCGCAGTGTCGTTTTCCAGAAAATCCGGCATGTGCAACCGGCCGGATTCCGCCAGCTGGCTCGCCCGCGAATTGCGCTCTTCCTGTGTTATCGCCTGCAGCATGGTCATAGACTCCGAGACGCCGGTATCGCCTTTGCAATTGATCGCCCCGACAAGTTCGGGCACCATAGTTGGCGATGTCAGACAGTTCAACATATCTCAATGATCGCAACTGGTTGCCACACCGCCTCGATGTGGTGTCAGACCGGGTACAATTTATCCATCTTCCGGACGAAGCGCGAAAACAGCTAACGTTTATGGCCAGCTTTCAACTGGAAACTCCAGATCAAGCAGTCTGGATACCCGGAGAGGATATTCGTAATTTCAAACCGGACAGCGTCCCCAGTCACTATATTTTTCACACCGCCTTTTGTCGCTCCACGCTGCTGGTCCGCGCCATGGATGAGCTGCCAGGATGCGCCGGATATAGCGAGCCCCAGATTTTCAATGATATTGCCGTCTCTCTGTCGCATCAGAATACCCAGTCGCTGTTGCAACCCATCTTCAACCTCTTTGCACGGTCCGGCGGTGACCTGAACATGACTGTGGTCAAGCCTTCCAATCATGCCAATCAGGTCCTGCCGCTGATCATGCAGCATATGCCGAAAACGAAAGCAATAATGATGACGTCCGGGCTCGGGGCCTTTTTGCGATCGGTGGCCAAAAAGGGCATGGAAGGCAGGATCTGGGCACGCCGGCTCAATCAGGAAATTTCCAGCTATGCCGCGCTAGACCTAGGCCTGTCCGATGACGAAAAAATGCGCCTCACCGACATGCAGGTCACGGCCCTGACATGGCTGCTGCATCAGCGCCATTTTGCGATGATCCTCAGGACGCCGTTCAGGGGCAGGTTCCGGACCCTGGACTCTGCCCTGTTCAATGACCGGAAGTCCGATTCCTTCCGCGCCCTCGCGAGTCATTTCGATTTTGCGTTTGACGATAACCAGATTGATGAATTGATCGGCGGTCCGGTATTCTCCAGTCATGCCAAACAGGGCGGAGATTACGAGGAAACCATGGCTGATCAGGCGAAGAAAGCCGCCAGTCCGATCATCGAGGAAGAGATCGGCTATGTCGAAAAATGGGGCGAGCATATTGCCGGGCAACTGGATCTGGAGATTCCCATCAGCCAACCGCTGTTCTGAACGACCTTCCCACCATCATGGCGCCTCCTCACCAACGATACCGGCCCCATAGAAGGATGATTCTCAATGCTCGGTGCACTGGCCCATTGCATTGAGAACATAAATAGAACATTATATGGTCCAACGACCCGCTGGACTCTGTTTCCAATCTTCGGCAAAGGCTGCATATGCTGACCCATATCAAAGTAAAAGGTGCCAGAGAGCACAACCTCAAGGGCGTGGATATTGACCTGCCCCGCGAGAAACTGATCGTGATTACCGGACTGTCCGGGAGCGGCAAGTCGAGCCTGGCGTTCGATACCATCTATGCCGAGGGTCAGCGGCGCTATGTCGAGAGCCTGTCGGCCTATGCCCGTCAGTTTCTCGAAATGATGCAAAAACCAGATGTCGAGCATATCGAAGGACTGTCTCCGGCCATTTCGATCGAGCAGAAGACCACTTCCCGCAATCCGCGTTCGACCGTCGCTACGGTCACCGAAATCTACGACTATATGCGTCTGCTCTGGGCACGAGCGGGCATTCCCTATTCTCCTGCAACCGGAGAGCCGATCACGGCGCAAACGGTCAGCCAAATGGTCGACCGGGTCATGGCGCTGCCCGAAAAAACCCGCTTCTACTTGCTCGCGCCCGTCGTCCGGGGACGAAAGGGAGAGTATCGCAAGGAGCTGGCCGAGTGGCAAAAGGCCGGTTTCACCCGGGTTCGCGTCGACGGTGAATTCTACGACATCGAGGAGACGCCCAAGCTCGACAAGAAGCTGAAACACGATATCGAAGTGGTCGTGGACCGGCTGGTGGTGCGCGAAGGCATGGAGACCCGGCTGGCGGATTCCTTCGAAACCGCCCTGCGACTGGCGGACGGTCTGGCTTTTGTCGATCTGGCAGATGGCGTCGTGCCCGGGCGTGAAGCGGAAGAAACCGGGACAAAGATGAAAGGCACCGGCCTGCCCGACAACCGGATCGTGTTTTCCGAGCGTTTCGCCTGCCCGGTGTCCGGATTTACGATCGAGGAGATCGCTCCACGCCTGTTTTCCTTCAACGCGCCACAAGGTGCCTGCCCGGCCTGTGACGGACTGGGCGAGAAACAATATTTCGATCCCCAGCTGATTGTCCCCAATCCCGCGCTCACGCTCAAGCAGGGCGCGGTTGTGCCCTGGGCGAAATCCAATCCGCCGAGCCCCTATTATATGCAGGTGCTGGGATCGCTGGCCCGTCATTTTGAATTTGATCTGGAAACCCCGTGGAACGATCTCGACGAACATCACCGCGATGTCATCCTCAACGGCACCCAGGGACTGCCGGTCAAGCTGCGTTTCCAGGACGGACGCAAAAGCTATGAAGTCAAGAAACCGTTTGAAGGCGTGGTCGGCAATCTCAACCGCCGCATGCTGCAGACCGAAAGCGCCTGGATGCGGGAAGAACTGGCCAAGTTTCAGGCCGCCGCGCCTTGCGAGGTCTGTCACGGTGCCCGGTTGAAACCCGAAGCACTGGCGGTCAAGATCGCCGGCGAGGATATCAGCATACCCACCCGGCGCAGCGTCGGGGATGCTCTCGCCTTTTTCGAGGGGCTGGCGGATCAGCTCGACTCCACCCAGCGCCAGATTGCCGAACCCATCCTGAAGGAAATCATTGAGCGGCTCGGATTTCTCAACAATGTCGGGCTGGACTATCTCAATCTCGACCGGACCAGCGGGACGCTGTCGGGTGGCGAAAGCCAGAGGATCCGGCTCGCCAGCCAGATCGGATCAGGATTGAGCGGCGTCCTGTACGTGCTCGACGAACCCAGCATCGGCCTGCACCAGCGGGACAATGACCGGCTGCTGACAACCTTGAAACGCCTGCGCGATCTTGGAAACACGGTCATCGTTGTCGAACATGATGAAGATGCCATCCGGACCGCCGATCATGTGGTCGACATTGGCCCCGGTGCCGGTGTGCATGGTGGAGAAATCATCGCCAACGGCACGCTCAAGCAGATCCTGAAGAACAAGAAATCCCTGACTGCAATGTACCTGAATGGTACAAAACAGATTGATGTTCCAACCAAAAGGCGCAAAGGCAATGGCAAGAAGCTGACCGTACATGGTGCGGAAGCCAATAATTTGCGCAATGTGACGGCTTCCATTCCGCTGGGCACATTCACATGCGTCACCGGACTGTCCGGATCAGGCAAGTCCTCGCTGACCATCGACACGCTCTACGCCGCCGCGGCCCGGTCGCTCAATGGTGCGCGCGTGATCGCGGGCAAACATGAAAAGGTCACGGGACTCGAATATTGCGACAAGGTGATCGATATCGACCAGTCGCCTATCGGCCGGACACCACGTTCCAATCCGGCTACCTATACCGGGGCCTTCACCAATATCCGCGACTGGTTCGCCGGACTGCCCGAAGCCGAAGCGCGCGGATACAAGCCCGGACGTTTTTCCTTCAACGTCAAGGGGGGCCGCTGTGAAGTGTGCCGCGGTGACGGACTGATCAAGATCGAGATGCACTTCCTGCCCGATGTCTATGTCACCTGCGAGGAATGCGGGGGCAAGCGCTATAACCGGGAAACACTGGAAGTGAAATTCAAGGGCAAGTCGATCGCAGATATCCTGGACATGACCGTGGAAGATGCTGTCAGCTTCTTCAAGGCGGTACCGCCGATCCGGGACAAGATGGCGATGCTCTATGAAGTCGGGCTGGGCTATATCAAGGTCGGCCAGCAGGCGACGACCCTATCGGGCGGCGAGGCGCAGCGTGTCAAACTGGCAAAAGAACTGTCCAAACGTTCAACCGGGCAGACATTATACATTTTGGATGAACCCACAACCGGCCTGCATTTTGAAGATGTCCGGAAGCTGCTGCAGGTGCTGCATCGGCTGGTGGAACAGGGCAATAGCGTCGTCGTGATCGAGCATAATCTGGACGTAATCAAGACCGCTGATCACATCCTCGACCTCGGACCGGAGGGCGGCATTCGTGGCGGAGAAATCGTCGCACAGGGAACCCCGGAAGAAGTTGCCAAGGTGAAGGAAAGTTTCACGGGCCAGTATCTGAAAGACATGCTGAACAAATAGGAGGAAGGTGCGATGCGAACTCTGGTTTTGGCAGCCATGCTGGCAGGGTTGCCTGCACAGGCAGCGCTGGCTGACGATCGGGACGCTTCCGAAAAAGCCGAAAGCGAAATAGTCTTTCACACAACAGAGGCGGCCAAAAAGGCTGGTTTTCCTTTTTCCAAGGCGGTTGAAGCCGATGGCTGGATATTCCTTTCCGGCGAATTGGGAATCAAGGAAGGCTCCGGCCTTGTGCCCGGCGGCATAGCTCCGGAGACACGTCAGACCATGTTGAACATCCGGCAAACACTGGCTGATCAAGGCCTGGGCATGGACCGGATCGTCAAGTGCACGGCCTTTTTGGCGGACATGGCAGAATGGCCCGCTTTCAACACCGTGTATAAGGAGTTTTTCAAGGACAATTACCCGGCACGAAGCGCACTGGGCGCAAGCGGTCTTGCCTTGAACGCCCGCGTCGAAATCGAATGTATCGCGCGGCGATAGGTTCCGGTCAGAGGGCGTTCTGCTGGCTACGGACAATCCGCTGTTGCCACAGCAAAATGACTACAGGTACAACCAGTTCCACGATCATGCCGCTGACTTGCCAATCCGCCGGCTCGCCAACGGTCAGCCACGACAGACCGCGCGCGCAACCGCCGATAAACCAGCCGAGCATGGCAAAGCGCATCAGGCTGGCCCTGCCCTTCACATCGCCGGCGGACCAGAGGATCATGAGTCCGACGGCGACATACACCCCCGCAAGATAGCGATACTGGCTGTCCAGTGCATTGATCGCTGGCAGGGAGTATAGCTCGGGCTCCGGCACCATGGCCGCCGCCCCGAAAAGCATGCCGGTGCCGCCGAGATATAGCGGTATGAGCCCTATAAGCACGGTAACTATCCGGAATATTGTCATTAAAACCCTCCCCTGTTTGCAGTCGATCTTGCATGCCAACCCGGGTGTGTCAAACGGTCTTCACGCTTCCGCTTCTTCCTGTTTCGCTCGGACCACCATCAGGTTGACAGGCATGACCCGCTCCACACATGCTGCCCGCCATGAAACTCAGTCCGCATTTCCATCTCAGCGAATTTACCGCCTCCCAGACCGCCACACGGCTGATGATCGACAATAGGCCCGGTCCGGTTGAGATTGCCGCGATGAAGCTGCTCTGCGAGAAGGTGCTGGAACCGGTCCGCGCGCAATATGACCGGCCGGTGATGATTTCCTCCGGCTACCGCAGTCCTCGGCTCAATCGGGCGCTGATGGGATCGCGCTCATCCCAGCATATCAAGGGCGAAGCCGCCGACTTCGAGATCCCCGGTGCCGACAATCTCGAAATCTGCCGCTGGATGGAGCGGCGGCTGAATTATGATCAGCTGATCCTCGAATTCTACCGCGCCGGCGAACCGGCCAGCGGATGGGTCCACGTCTCCTATCGCGAACCCTTTCGCAACATGGAACTCACGGCGCGGCGCGTGATCCGCAATGGCCGGCGCAAGACGGAATATCTGTCGGGGATTGTCGGCTAAAGTTTACCGAGCTCACATTTTCGCGCCACGAGCAGGGGACGCAGGGCCCAATAGGCCGCCGGTGTCCGGTGGATCGGAATATTCGGGTAGAGATGGTGGACAATATGATATTCCATCCCCGATGTCAGCAAATTGCCGGCCCAGCTTTTGAACGCCCGGGTATTGGTATAGCGGCCGGTTTCCTTCGCCGGATGATGCGGCATCCAGCTGAGCACCAGCCGGATATAGGTCAGTCCGACATGCCGCGGCACCCACCATAGCAACAGTGCCTCAATCGCATAGCCGTTCCACGCGCAGGCAAACATGATCGCCAGAAAGAGGAATTGCGTGATTGCCGCTTCGCGCAGGGCGCGCCGGGATTCCGCCGTGTCCATTTCCTTCAGGACTTCCACATAGCGCGCCACGCCCCCTTCACCGCGTGGCTGACGATTGCGCACGGACTTGAACAGGAAATGCCAGGCATTGCGCGCGCTGGTGGAATAATCCGGATCCTTGTCCGGAATGTTGCAATAGCGATGGTGTCCGAGATGGGTGATCTTGAAGGCACGATAGGGTCCGGCCAGCGGGATCAGGGACACGCGCCCGACCAGCTCGTTGAGCCAGCGCAATCTGGTCCCGGGTCGCGCAATATTGTCATGCTGTGCTTCGTGACTGGGAAGCAGGGCAATGGATGCACAGAGGATATTGACCAGACAGCCCAGCCAGAGCGGGATCATGTCCAGCATCACCAACGGCCACATCATGACGAAGGCGGCGCTGTTGCCGAGACCCCAGATCACCGGGGTCCAGGGCGTGCCCCCCTTTGTGCCGCCGTGGAAGCGCCGGGCAATCCGGCGTTCGAGCCGCCGCATCTGCTTGTCGGAGAGGCCGGAAAGATCGAGGCCGGTCAGATCCTGTTCGGCGAGCCGGTCAATGGCCTCCGGATCCAGCGCTTCCGGATCCGCAAGCAGCTCCGCCGGAGCACGATCGAGAGCCAGGCTCACCATAGCCAGGTACCCCGGACCTGCGCATATATCCCCCAAATCCCACCAATAATGAAGCCGAAGCCCAGCGGAGTCAGACCCCAGGGCGCGGCCCAGTGCATCATGTCCAGTATCTGGGCGGTCAGCGGCGCAAGGAAGCCCAATCCCCAAAGAAGGGGTGCAAATTCAAAGATCTTCGCAACTGCTGCTTCCATGACCCTGCGCCTGCTCGAACGGAATACGGACAATATGCCCGGTGGAGAAACCGCGCAAGCGCTTTAACCTCTGGATTTCTCCCGCTTTGGTCAGGTTTTCTGCCTTAGCGCTTTGTTAACCATAAACATTTATCCTTTTCCTTTCCGGGCCGGATGCGCCCGGCAAAAGGTTGAGGAGGAAGACAGTGGCGCAAGCACGCATGCAGGTAATGTTTTACTTGCCCGTTGTGACGCCCTGGTGGTTTTCCAACATTATCGTGCATCTGATCCGGGTCATGGCACGCGTCCATGATGTCCATGTCCTGATCCCGCCTCTCTGGCGCAATACCGGCCTTGGCGAAGATCAGCTCCCTCTCATAGCGAATCTCACCCATGTGAACTGGATCATTCTCGATGGTCCCGATCACCCGGCCTTGCGCAGCGATGCCAGCGGAGAAGAGGATCTCATCACGCTGGTCGAGAAACTGAACCCCGATCTCACCCTGTGTCGCAGTGCCGACATTGCAACACCCGGCCGGTTCCCCGGGACTGTGCGCTACATCATGGAAGGCGGAGCGCCACCCGCGCAAACCGGCGCCAACTGGGTCACCTTGTCGCCCGGCCTGTTCGATCACGGCCTCATGCCCGAACTGTCGACAGAAGACAGTGATCGCCTCGACCAGCTTGCCGGTCCGATCTGGGCCCAGATGCATCAGCAAACCGCTTTGCCGTCCCGGGAGGAGTTTCTGGCGCTGGCGGGATTGCCGACGGATCGCATTATCATCGGCCTTCCGCTCGAATATGAAAATGAAGAGAATTTTTTCGGGCAGCATCATCGCTATCCGGACAATGCCGCCATGATCAGGGCCCTTGCCTCCGGTCTGCGTGACAACAGCATTTTGGCGGTTACCAATCATCCGCTCAACGAGCTGTACGGCGACAACCGTGCGCTGGAAGCGGCGATCGCCGGAAATCCCGATCGGGTGGTGATGATCGACGGCACCGAAATTGCCGGACAGGCAACGCTCGCACTGAGCTGGCACAGCGATGGCATGGTTGTCGGCAATTCCAAAAGCTGGAGTGCCTGTGCGGCATTCGGCACGCCGGTGTTGCGCATGTCGGACTTTGCAACCGGAGACTGGTTGCAGGCCTATGATGTTTTCCGGGACTTTGCCGCGGACATTGATCAGTCTGTCGCCCGCCGCGCCGATGCCGTCCAGGCCCGCCGCTGGTTCACTTTTCATCTCGCCAATAATGTGTTCGATCCCTCGGATCCCGCCCTCGAAGCCGGCGAGATCGTCTCGCGCATGAAACGACCGGTTGACCCGTTCCGCTGGGACCAGGGGCTCGCCCGATATCTTTCCCAGCCGTCAGAGAAGGCGGCATGACAATCTCTATCCCCACTTCAAGAGGTTCTTTCCCATGTATGATCTGGCTGTTGTAATACCCGTCCGGCGCGGCAGTTCGCGCATCGCCGAAAAATGCCTTCTGCCATTCGGCAACGAGGAAACACTGATCGAATGGAAGCTGGCACAGCTATGCGAGGTCATCGACCCAAAGCGCATATACCTGTCCAGTGAAGATGAGGACTTCCTCAAACTGGGAAACCGCTTTGGCGTGTCCCGTCATCACCGGGCGCGGCATCTGGCGATTGACCACATTGCCCCGTTCCGTGACGTGATCACCGGCATTGTCCGCGACATCCCGCACACCCACATCGCCTGGGCAACCGTTGTCTGTCCGCTGATGGCCCCGCAGGAATATTGCGATGCCTTTCGCGCTTACCACGAACAGGTCATCACCGGCGAACGGGACTCGCTGGTCGGGGTCAACCTGATGAAGGAATATTTCTGGTCGCAGGATGGAGCGCTCAACTATGAAGCGACACGAAATCATACCATCTCGCAGGAATTGCCGGACTGGTACAAGGTCACCAACAGCATCTACATGGCTCCGCGCCAGCAAATTCTCGCCCGCGAATATTTTCTCGGTGCAAATCCCCAATTGCAATCCCTGTCCCGTCTTGCGGGTGTCGATATCGACTATATCGAGGATTACCGCATCGCCCGTGCGCTTTACACGGTCTATACCGAAGACGGTCTGGATACCGTCAACCCTGAAACCCTGATTGACTGGAGCTCCCATGACCCCCGTTTCCCTGTCGCAATATGACTGTATCTTCTTCGATTTCGATGGCGTGATCGCCGACTCCGTTGACGCCAAGATCACGGCTTTCGGCGAACTCTATGACGAATTTGGTCCCGAAGTACGCAGGGCCGTGGAAGATTATCAGCGCGCCGTGCCTGGAGAAACCCGGTTCGACAAGATCCCCCGCTTTCACCGCGAGCATCTTGGTATTGCGCTGAGTGAAGCCGAAATCGCACAATGGTGCGACAAGCTCTCCTCCATCGTCCTCGACGAGGTCGTGAACAGCGCGCTGCTCCCCGATGTTCCGGAGGTTCTGGCCATGCTCGAACGCCAGAATATCCAGGCCCATATCGTGTCCGGAACACCGCATGATGAGTTGCAGATCATCGTTGATCGCAAGGGTCTCGCACCATTTTTCCGCACCGCACGTGGCGCACCGGAGAAAAAGGCCTCGATAGTCCGCGACATCATGGCAACCGAAGGTCTGACTGCGTCACAATGCCTGTTTGTCGGGGACGCGATGACTGATTTCAACTGCGCGCAGCAATGTGACATGGCGTTTCTGGGGCGGTCGGAACCCTTCGGCAATCCTTTCCCCACCGGAACCTGCGTCGTGCAACGGTTGGGCGAATATTTCCTCTCGGACAACTGGAATGGCGCAGCCGGGAGTGCGAATCAAAATCGGGCGGCTTGACCTGAAGGGATATCCCATGCTCTGATCCCCATCGACCGCTTGCAGATTGCCGACTATCTGCATGACAGGCAACGGACAGGAATTGCCCATGCACGATCTCCAAGGCCCCTATTTGCTTTTTCTGGGGCATGAAGACAACCCGCTGGCAATCAAGACATCGCGAGGGATTGCCCAGTGGCGTCCGGAAATCTGCATCGGCGAGCATGGCAACCCACTCACCTTGGGGCTACCGAAGATGCGCCCCGAAGAAGCAGCACAGCACGGAGCAAAAACTTTTGTCCTCGGCCTGACAAACACGACCGGAGATATTCCGGAGAATTGGCAACAGGATATTCTGGAAGCCATTGATGCCGGAATGGACGTCGCCAATGGCCTTCACCAGCGCCTTTCCGATGTAGAAGAGATCCGCAAGGCAGCCGAAACCAAAGGTACAGCGCTGCACGACATCCGGCATCAGTTCGGCTCCGTGCCGATTGGCACCGGCGTAGCACGATCAGGGAAGCGGATATTGACGGTTGGTACGGATTGCTCCGTCGGGAAGATGTACACGGCTCTCGCGGTGGAGAAGGATATGACGGCTGGCGGCTTCAATGTCGATTTCCGGGCCACGGGCCAGACCGGCATTCTGATCGCGGGCACCGGGATCCCGGTAGATGCGGTGATTTCCGACTATATCGCCGGTTCGGTCGAACATCTGTGCCCCGCCGCCGCGGAAAATCACTGGGACGTGATCGAAGGCCAGGGATCGCTGTTCAATCCGGCCTATGCAGGTGTGTCGTTGGGTCTTTTGCACGGCGCCCAGGCTGATGTGCTGATCATGTGCCACGAAGCGGGGCGGAAGGAAATCAAGGACAAGCCCGGATATCCGGTGCCGGACCTGCAGGATTGTATCGATACCAATCTGAAAATGGCGCGCCTCACAAATCCTCGCGTCAGACTTGGCGCAATTTCCCTTAACTGCCGGCTGGTTGGTCCGGAAAAGGCGGATACACTTTGTGCGGAGCTGGAGGAGCGGTTCGCGGCTCCCTGTTTCGATCCGATGATTCACGGTGCTGCGAAATTCGTGGACGAGCTGGCATGTCCTGCAGCCTAAAGATCGAGATCGACCGCTGGCCGCTGAAGAAGCCGTTTGTGATCGCACGCGGCAGCCGGGATGAAACGGAAACAGTCACTGTTACGCTCAGCGATGGCGAGATTGCGGGTCGTGGGGAAGCCGTTGCTTCTCCACGATATGATCAGACCAGCCACTCGCTTGCCGCAGAGATAGAAACAATCCGGAATTTGCTCGAGCAAGGTCTGGATCGCCTGGAATTGCAGCAGGTCATGCGGGCCGGCCCTGCGCGCAATGCCGTCGATGCTGCGATGTGGGATCTGGAGGCGAAGAGAAATCACCAGGACGTAGGCCAGCTGTCAGGCATGGGCTGGCCAGAAGGTCTTCAGACGGTGCAGACAATCAGCATTCTGTCCCCCGAAGAAATGGGAAAAGAAGCCGGTCGTCTCGCCGGCTTTCCGGTCCTCAAAGTCAAGCTCGATGCGAAACTGAACTGCGAGCGGATCGCTGCTGTTCATGGAAACGCCCCGCAATCCCAGCTGCTCGTGGATGCCAATGAAAGCTGGACGCTCGATATTCTGCGCGAAGTCGCACCTCAGCTTGCCCGACTGGGGGTCGCGATGATCGAGCAACCTCTGCCAGCCGGTGCGGACGAGCCGCTCCGGAATTACGCATCGCCGCTGCCCCTGTTTGCGGATGAAAGTTGCCATAGCCGGGCGGACCTGGCCGGTCTTGGAGAAAAATACCACGGTGTGAATATCAAGCTCGACAAGTCCGGAGGACTGACCGAAGCACTGGCGCTCCGCGCGGCGGCCCTGGACCAGGGTTTTGACATCATGGTGGGGTGCATGCTGAGCACATCCCTCGGTATCGCACCAGCCTTGTTCGCTGCAGCCGGTGCCAGATATGTTGATGTGGACCCGCCAGCCCTGCTTGCAAAGGATCGCAAACATGCGCTGAAAATCGAGAATGGGAGGGTATCCCGGCTCTCTCCCGCTCTGTGGGGTGGTGCAGTTTAGGCTTTCGGCCTATCACACCGACAAACCGATCAGGTAAGTTGCAAAAAGAGGTCGACATGTTGAAATTTCGAACTGCAGTTCTGGCCCTCGCCCTGGTTGCTGCGATTATCGTCGTGGTCTGGCCGGGTCTCGCCGGTCTTGGGTCCAGATTTGGCTTTTGGGATTTCGGTTTTGGCCTCGGCACAATGACACGCGAGTGGTGGCCGGTTATCTGGTATGTGAGCGGTGGTCTGGGGTTGCTGGCACTGATCCTTTCTCTCGTCCTCAATCCGCGGAAACTGGCTGGACTCGCAGTCGCGGTAATTGCGATTGGCGCGCCGATTGCCGCCAAGATGCAATATGACAATGTCCGCGCCACGGCGCAGGCGGTACCCGCGATCCACGACATCACAACCGACATGCAGGACCCGCCCATGTTTACCGATGCCATCATGGCAATCAGAAATGCGTCCGGTTCCAATCCGGCTGATTATGTCGGCAAACTCAAGCCAGGGCGGGACGGGGAACCGGACAGGCTGGTTTCGGATCTCCAGGCAGAAGCCTATCCCGATATTGTCCCGATCCGCATCGATGTGACACCCGCCGAGGCCCATGAGCGTACCGTCCAGGCCGTCCAGTCTCTCGGTTGGGCACTGGTTTCGGATGATCCGGGAACGGGGATTGTCGAAGCGACAGACACAACATTCTGGTATGGCTTCAAGGACGATGTCATCATCCGCATCCGCTCGAACGGAGCCACTGGATCCGTTGTCGATATCAGGTCGCTGTCGAGAGTGGGCGGCTCCGATCTTGGCAAGAACGCATCCCGAATTCGGGAGTTCCGGTCCCTCATCATTGACTGAGTTTGTGTGCTATCGCCGAAACACAACGGTCTTTCGGCCGTTGGGCAATATGCGGTCTTCCAGCGCATAGCGTACAGCGCGAGACAGCACGCGCTGCTCAATATTGCGTCCCTTTGTCACCAGGTCCTCGGGCATGTCGCTATGGCTGACCTGCTCAACATCCTGCTCGATAATCGGCCCCTCATCGAGGTCGCTCGTCACGAAATGGGCTGTCGCACCAATCATCTTCACCCCGCGCTGATACGCCTGATGGTAGGGCCTTGCGCCTTTGAAACCCGGCAGGAAACTGTGATGGATGTTGATGCATCGGCCACGCAGATACCGGGCCATATCATCTGACAGGATCTGCATGTACCTCGCCAGAATAACCAGTTCGGCACCAGTCCGCTCGATCACATCCCGTATCTGTGCTTCCTGTTGCGGCTTGCTGTCCTTGCTGACCGGAAAATGATGGAACGGGATCTTGTCTCGCATTGGCAGATGGAGATTGTCGCCCGGATGATTGGAAATGATGCCGACAATATCCATTTTCAGCTCACCAATACGCCTGCGGTACAGAAGATCGCTGAGGCAATGATCGAACCTGGATACCAGAATCAGGACTTTCTTGGCCTGATCTCGCCGGCGGAATCGCCAGCGCATATCGAATTCCGCGGCCGGGTTGCCAAAGGATTCAAATTGTTCCACTCCGGTCGAGTTGGCGATTTCAAACTCCACCCGCATGAAAAACCGGTTGGTTTCCGGGTCGCGAAACTGCTGGGCTTCCATAATATTGCCGCCGATTTCATGAAGATATCCGGTGACCTTGCTGACAATGCCGGATCTGTCTTCGCAGGACAGGGTCAGTATCCAGCATTGTCCGTCCAGTGCGTCCATGTGTCCGTGCCTCCGTCTCCTGGGGGTGTATTTTGAGCTCGCTCGCTATACCGCGCATTTCCGAACAATGAACGGGCGGAGGAATTTGTGTTTCCGATATCGCTAACAGCAGTTTCGCGCAACCAGACTTGCGATGTCTTCTGTGCCGGTTGCATCACCAACCGCCCGCTCACATCGGCCGATATTCCTCGTGACCCGATTGGGTCAGATCCAGCATGTGCAACGGAAATTCTGCGCGGGGACTGCCGTCTGGCTGAACGGGGAGCGGCAATGTCCAGTCGAGAATATATTTTCTTCGGGAAATGCGCCATTCCAGGCCGGATTCGGCCTCGCGTTTTTCAAAATTATCGAGATAGCGTCCACCATAGAGATTGCCCTTCATCTCGCCTTCACTGTCGTTGATCCCGACTGCAAGGCCGTAGCATTCCACGTCCGCTCCGGTTTCGTTTCGAAGAAGAATCTGGACGCTGTTCAACATATGCCAGCGGCGTTTGGAAGCGCGCTCAACCTCCATGACAACCGGTACGAATTCATCGGCCCTGCCAACAAAAAAACCATAGTCAATTTCGGCATCCGGCCAGTAGCAGCGGGCATGCTCCTCATCGTCCAGCCAGTCCAGTGTGCGGGAATAGCGGTTCAGCACTTCCGTGATAGCCTGTTTGTCGAGCAGCTCCTGCAAGGCCTTTTCCATCGCTATTTTCTCCGTGTCCACCATCCGGCAATATCCAGCGGGAAACGTTCCTGCGCCATCGCCATCCCTTCGTCTGCATCATCAGGAAGTGCAGGATCTCTGGTATCCGCCAGCCCTCCACCCGCACCAGTCACAGGGTCGACATATTCGAGCCGGATATCGGCCAGTACATCGGCAAATTCATGACTTTCGTGATGATCGGATATCTGATGCCGGTAAAAAGCCCATTTGTCTTCGAAGGAGAGCAGACAGTAATAGAAATTCTCCTCCTGCCCTTTCCAGTATTCATAGCGATTGACACCAGTTTCGGTTTCGAAAGTCTTTTCCACCATGTCCGCCATGATAGCCTCCCACTTTTCCGCCTTGCCGGGCTTGATTTTGATATGTGCCAGTAATGTGGTCATGATTGCTTCCCGTTTGCTGTAAATTTCAGATTGAGCCGGTTCGTGCCGAGCATGATGCCGGGCTGATGCAGAAAATCATTGTCCGCCGCATATTCGATATTCTCCAGCCGATCGAGCAGGCGGTTCCAGGCTATGGTCTGTTCCAGCCGGGACAGTCCGGCCCCCGGACAAACACGCGGGCCAGCCGAAAAAGCCAGGTGGCGAGTGACTGCCTTTCGGTCCAGTTTCAGTTCTTGGGGCTCTTCAAACTCTTCCGGGTCGATATTGGCGGCTGCCCAGCGCAGATGCAGTGAGGAGCCGGCTGGCACATCGACTCCCTGAAACACCTCATCCTGCGAAGTGATCCGGGTGGACAGCCCTTGCGTCGGCGAACGCAGGCGCATGCCTTCCTCTATAAAACTGCGGATCAGACCACGGTCTGCCTGCAATTTCCGGAAGAGGCCCGGCCGGTCACAAATCAGCTGCGCCTGTTCGGCAATGGCATATTGGGTGGTTTCCAGGCCGCCTATGACCATTGCATAGACAACACCATTGATTTCATCGTCGGTCAGTTTCCGGTCCAGCGCCTGGTAATGCACCTGAGTCAGAAAGCTGATCATGTCGTCCTGCGGGCTAGCCCGTTTTTCCCGGGTTTTCCCGCGCACATAGTCGCTAAACCCATCCAGAAGCCGGAATTTTTCGCGGGTTTGGTCGGCGGTCAACTTGTTGTTGTGACCGCACCCGTGGACGTAGGACATGACCTGGGCATTGCCCCAGATTTCCAGTTGCGGAATATCTTCAATGGGGAAGCCCAGGACCGAGGCCATGGTCCGCTGAGGCAATGGGCGGGCGAATTCCCGGACGAAATCAACTTCCCCCTTGTTGATCCACCGGTCGATCAGAAAGTTGACATGGTCTGTGATCATTTTCTCATGGCGTTTGGCCCCGGGTCCGACCCAGGGGTCTGTCAATTCCTGACGATGCGCACGCCAGAGCTCCGGAGTGGGGCGAAGCGAACAGATTGAAATGATCATCGCGTCGAGATCCGGCATTTCCTGAGGCAACTTGCCTGCGGCCTCGATTTGCCTGACGAGCAGCGACAGGGTTGGCGGAAAGCGGTCCCAGTCCTTCACGACGCGCGAAATATCTTCATGCTTTGTCAGGATGAAAGCATCCTTGTCCGGTGTCAGTCCCTCACCAGCAATGCGCAGCACAGGTGCCTCCCGGTGAAGTATGTCATAGGCGGCATACCAATGCTCTTGCGCGCCGGCACCGAACAGGTCGACATCATCGAGCGTTTTCGGACAGGCCGCCTGGTTTTGTGCAGTGCCGGGCATTTTCGCCAAATCCTCTCCTTCTCCAATCTGTCAGTATCCTTGACGGCAGCTAAGCCTATTCTGAACGGCAAAACCATTGACAGATTGGAGAGGATCGGATGGGCAGGATATCAAAACTACCGCCAGAGAAGTGGGACCCGCGGATTCGCGCGGCTGTACAACCTGAAAATCTGACGGATCTCGAGCAGGGGCTTACCCGGTTCTTCGCTCATTGCCCCGAGCAGGCGCTGGGATTGATGCAATTTGGCGGAGCCCTCAAGATGAACCGGCAGTTGCCCGAGCGACTGGTTGAGCTGGTGCGGCTGCGGATCGCCTTTTTCAACCAGTGCCGCAGTTGCATGGCCATTCGCTACAGTGATGCAGTAGCCGACGGCGTCGATGAAGATGCGGTCTGTTCACTGGAGAAACCACAGGAAGCCGAAAATTTGAGCGATGCGGAGAAAGCGGCAATCCGGTTTGGCGAGCTGATGGCGACCGACCATCTTGCGATTACCGATAGTATCTACGCCGGGTTGCGAGAGCATTTCAGCGAAGAACAGATTGTGGAACTCGGTATGACCTGCGCCTTTTTCGTTGGTTTTGGGCGGCTGGCAGCAACATGGCACATGGTCGAAGAATTGCCCGAAGCGTTTCAGAAAGCTGAAGAAATTGCACCCTGGGGTGAAGACAAAATCCAGGTACGATGAGGAGGATTTCATGGCCACCAAAGCTGAGCTGAACGTCAATCTGTTCGATGTCCAAACGCAGCAATGTCCTTATGACGCCTACAAGGCATTGCGGGACGAAGCTCCGGTCTACATCCAGCCGGGCACGGACAACATGTTCATCGTCACCCGTTATGACGACGTGCGGGAAGTGCTGACCAATCCTGCCCGCTTTCCCAGTGCCGCTCCTGATATGAGTCAGCGTGCCGCTCCTGCGGACATGGAACGTGGCCGCAAAGTCACGGCACGTTTCGAGGAAAAGGGCTGGTTGCCGGAACCGACACTGGCTGGCCGCGATGACCCGAACCACAAACAGATGCGCGCAATGTTCAACGAGGCGTTCAAGCCGAGCCGGATCAAGCAGATTGACCCGTTGGTCGAGAATCTGGCCTATGAACTGATCGATGAGTTTGCGGATGAGGGCCAGTGCGAATGGGTCAAGCAGTTCGCCATTCCCTTGCCCCTGTTCATTATCGGCGAACAAATGGGTGCCAAACGCGAGGATATGTGGAAAATCAAGCGCTGGACGGATGCCTTTTTCCAGCGGATTTCGATGATGTTGCCCGAAGACCGGCATATGGAGATGGTCGACCGGGAAATCGAGGCGCAACACTATTTCCAGCCGATCTTTGAACGGCTTCGCGCAAATCCTGACGACTCCCTGATCAGCGTGCTGGTGAACACGGTGATCGAGGGCTGGGACCGACCGCTCAATGACAACGAACTGCATGCAGAAATGATGGCCGATACTTTTGTCGGTGGCAGCGAGACCACGACCAATGCCCTCGCCGCCGGCATGAAGCTCCTGATCGAGAACAAGGATGTCTGGCACAAACTCAAGTCCGATCCCGACAAATATATGAAAACATTTGTCGAGGAAGTCGTGAGGCTGGAATCCCCCGTACAGAGCCTGATGCGGTTTGTGCGCGAAGATACGGAGCTTGCGGGAGTTGCCATTCCTGCCGGTTCAATCATCAACGTGCGCTATGCCGCTGCCAATCGCGACGAGCGGTTTTTCGAATGCCCGGAAAAGATTGACCTCGAACGCAAGAAAGCCGGCGCTCATATGGGCTTTGGTTCGGGTACCCATCATTGTCTGGGCGCACCGCTGGCGCGGCGTGAACTGATCTGGGGTTTCACAGCCGTTGTCGACCGTTTCGAGGATATGTGGTTCGCGGAAGGGAAAAATGATTTCGAATATCATCCGCACTTTCTGCTGCGTTCCCTCAAGGAGCTGCATATCGAATTCGAACCCCGATCAGGCAGATAGATAACCGAAACCGGCAAAGGATACCTGCAAAAATGGAAGCCTATAGCTATGTCGTTGTCGTCAGCGCTCTCGCGCTGCTGGCTTACTATTTCACATTGCTGATGGCTGGCCTGGCGCGCGGTCGATTCAAGATCGAAGCGCCATCGCACAGCGGTCCGCCAGAATATGAACGATATGTGCGCGCGCACCACAATACACTGGAGCATCTGGTTCTGTTCCTGCCCGGTCTCTGGCTATTCGCCTTTGCCGTCAGTCCCTATTGGGCAGCCGGGATTGGCATCATTTGGCCATTCATGCGTGTTGGCTATGCGCTCGGATATCACAAGGCTCCGGAAAAGCGCCTGCGGTGGATCTATCTGAGTATGCCACCCATCTACATCTTCGTACTCGGGTCTCTGATCGGTGGTGTCTGGCAGTTGATTTCCGGCAGCTAGACACGCCTGTTTACAGACCGCACTTACAGAAACCAATCAAGGCCCGCTGGTAGCGGCGAGGCTAACAATATTTTGATTTTCCGATTTTACTTTATCGCGCGATTTGGTTCACTTTCATCTTGATGGTTATGAAAACTTGCCATGCCAATTCTATGAACACTGCGGGTTTTAGGCTAATCAAGCGCGATGGAGTTGCTGCAAGCCAAATCTGAATTCACACGTAGATCACTTCTCTTGTCGATGGGGGCAGCATCCCTGACGGCGTGCCAAACGCCCCGTCTTCTTCCTGCACAATCGCTCCGGCCGGGCTTTCCGGTAAAACTGTCCCCGGACGATGTTGATCGGCCGGTTGTGGGGCTGCGTCCCGGCCGAGTTGGCGGGTTCAGGCTGGATATCGAAAAGACTGCCGAGAAATTTGTTGTCCATAATTATGGCCATGGCGGCGACGGCTATACCCTATCGTGGCCGTGCGCCCGATGGGCGGCAGACCAGGCCTCTGCTGCGCAGCCAGACTCGATTGGCATTATTGGCGCGGGAGTAAGCGGACTGACGACAGCGTGGCTGCTGGCGCGGCGCGGCATCAAGGTAACGGTCTATGCCGACAAATTTTCTCCCGATACGACTTCCAATATTGCAGGAGCTATCATCCTGACCGGACCGAGTTATCGATCGGGAGAAAACGCCAATATTGGCCCATCCGACGATGCAATTACCGCGGATGCATTGGCGGGATTCCGTCCGTTTTTGGCCGAACCGAGATACGGTGTTTACTGGATCGACCATTTCCAGATGCGACCGTTGCGACAGGACAGTCGAATGTCCGAGAGCATATTTTTGGGACGCAGGATAACGGGAAAATTTCGCACAATCATGGTGGATCCCAATCTCTATCTCCCTGCCTTGATGCGGGACCTGTCGGAAATGGGCGCAAGATTCTGGACCATGAAATTCACCTCGCTCGGAGACCTGGCCAGACTGCCTCATCCGGTTCTTGTCAACTGTTCCGGTCTCGGGGCAGGCTTTTTATTTGGCGACCAAAACATCGTTCCTGTTCGCGGGCAGTTGACGCTGCTCAAACACCAGCCCGAAATTGACTATAGCTATATCAGCCGCCAACCGGGCGGCGTGCTCTATATGTTTCCGAGACGCGGCAACATCGTGCTGGGCGGGACCCATGAGCGCGGCAACGACAATCTGCTACCCATCCAGGAAGAGACTGACCGGCAGTTAAGCGGACATGCAGAGCTGATGGCAAATTTTTCGGGAATTCCGGACATCAATCCGGGTCAGTTGCAAAGTTGATCAGGGGGTCAGCAATACCGGCAAAGTCAGTGTCCGCTTATGCGTCCATAGCGGTCATGACTGCATTGTCCCGAAAGCGGACATTTGGGTTTGGAAGACGGAACGATTTTTTCGGGGTGGAAAGCGGTAGTCGCAACCAGTACGCTCGGAGAAATGGGAACCGCTTCATTTTTCCGACCTGCAATTGGCCTGCTTCTGATACTTGCAACAATGGGTTGTCGCGCCGCGTCGCCGACGCAGCCAATCAAAGTCGATGAATTTATTACCCAGATAGATCGACTGAACGGCCAAACAGTGAGTGTCATCGGTTACATCTCCGAGTGCGAAGTGTTAAGTTGCAGACTCTATAGAAACAAAGCGGAGTCTGACGAAGTGGACAACGCAATGTCCGTTATTCGTGCCGCTCTGGCAGAGGGGGCCACGGACGTATCCGGGTTTCCATTTCCCAATCACCCGTCTGTTTCAATCGGCACTGGACCGCGGTTTTCCTTCTTCGATTTACGCGCCTCTTTTTATGCAAACAGCTATGTCGTAATTACTGGCAAGGCAACCAGTCACTGTCGTTCAGAAGGACGATTTTGTTTCGATAGGGCCGTAGACCTCGACCCCATTGCCATTCGGAAATTCCAAAAATTCTCTCTATCGACAAACCCCGGACTGAAACCAGTCAACCAGCACATGCGACTGCGAGAGGGATCCGCCTACCCGCAATACTGCAACTTGCACCTGCTCCTGCTCTGATCTTGCTTCAACTCGAATTGCAGTTCCCGGCCGCGTCCGGCCACCGGAACCTACATGCGGCTGCCCCAATGCTCTGGCAAGCTGCGGATCTATCTGCCCCTGTTGCGGCTGGGCCAATCCAGAGTATGCTGTGAAAAATTGCCCCAAATCTTCCTGAATACTGCCCCCGCAAAGGCCAGATTGCTGCAAGGCAGCTGCAATATCCAAAGCAGACTGAAACGGCCTGTCAGCAGCTCGAGAGGCTTTGATCTGATCCAGAAAAACCTCCCGGCTTTGGGCGCTAGCGGCAAGCCCGCGCAACGCTCTTTCAACAAGCGCAATATCCGCCTGATTGACGTCTATCTTTCCGCTTTCGCTGCTGACCTTCACAGTCACATTAACACCACCGATACTGTATCCTGTTTCATTTGGGAGCTGTGCAAAGGTGCTGCGCGGACCATTGAACAACAGATCTGCAGCGACGTTTTCCACAGCGCTATCGAGGGCATATCTATGTGCGATTTGCTCACGTTCAAACGAATATTGTTCTGATTGATGCAGATTTCTGGCCATCAGGATTGCAACAATGGAGGCGCCCAGAAGCAGCATCCAGATCGCGGTGATCAATATGAATCCATGCTCCCTGCTTGAGGAAAGCCTCAATTGGTGAGGTCTGGTTTCAGGGCTGACGTCCACCCACCTGTCCTTCGATGGCTTGATCAACAAGCGGCCTGGTGAGATCCAGACCGTCAATCAGGGCGTTGACGATATTCTGGGTTTCTTCCGGTGAACGTATAACCGTTGGAGTGATCAATATAATCAATTCTGTGCGCGCCCCTGTGTCTATGTCCCGGCCAAACAAGCCTCCGATAAGCGGTATCTGGCTAAGCAGAGGGATACCCGATTTAATTTTGGTCTGCCGATTGCGAATAAGCCCGCCAAGCGCAATCATCTCCCCGGACCGTGTAGCCACCGTACTCGCCAGCCGGCGTTGCTGGATTGTGGGAGAATTGATACCCGACGTGGTGGTTTCGGCAACATCGCTGACCTCCTGCGAGATATCGAGAATGATCGTCCCGCTGTCATTCACCCGCGGGGTCACTTGCAAGATCACGCCGGTATCCCTCAGTTCAATATTATTGACCAAAGGCGCGCCTGGCGACACCACACCTTGTGATTGCTGAGTAACAATTGGCACCTGATCACCAACCTGCAACGTTGCCGGTTCATTGTTGAGCGTGAGGATTTTGGGAGCTGACAGGACGCGTACATCGGTTTTGGATTGCAAGGTGTTGAGAACAGCAGACGCCGTGGAGCCGATGACGGATACCGAAAAACCCGGGAAGCTGGATGCAGGCGTCCCGCTTTCGTTTCCGCTGCTCGTAATTGTGTTTGTGCCATTAGAACCGGAACGAAAAATCGAAAAATCCAGACCAAAGCGCAAGTCATCCGACAATGTGACCTCAGCAAGTGTCGCCTCGATCAGAACCTGGGCAACCGGCTGATCCAGTTTTTCGAGCGCATCACGGATAAACCCATATTCTTCTCCATTCGCATAAATCAGCAGGCTGTTGTTCTGGGCGTTCGGAACAATCCTCAAACCGCTGGAAAGGCCGGCCGAAGCGCTTGGAAAAAATCCGGAATTGCTCGGTGTAGCGGCCGGGCTGCTCTCGTTTCCATCATCTTGCGTCGCACCTCCGGACACGTCGATCCGAGCCGGGCCATTGCTTTGCGGAACCGTTTGTTCGCCATTTCCCAATACCAGCTGCAATGATGAGGCAATATCAGCAGCTCGGCCGTTCTGCACTGCATAGCTGTAAAGCTTGCGCTTTCCCGAACCGCCGGCATCCAGCCGCCTTATCCAGGGCTCTATTCTCGACAAATCAGCCCGGTTTGCGGAAATCCCCAACACCGAACGCAATCTTGGCAAGGGTACCAGCCGCACGCGCGAGCCGATGATGTCGTAGGGAGGCGCAAAAATCTCATCCAGTTCCCCCACCAATGTGTCAGCATCGACATTTTCCAGCCGGTAAATCTCAAAATTCATGTTGGAAAGATTATCGACATCAAATCGGCCAATCAGTTTTTTGGCCGCATCGCGTTCTTCTGCATTGCCCGTGATGAGCAGGTTGTTGAAGCCGTCGCGCGAAGGCTCTGCGATATTGTCCCCCAAAAAGCCCTGGATGAGTTTTGCGATTTCAGCAGCACTGCCAAATTCCAGGGTTACCACCTCGGTGGCAAAGCCGGGCGCGGATGGAACAAATCGCCTTGGCACAGCATTTCCCGAAGCTGGAGCTGTGTTGCCTGCAGAAGCAATGCGGGAGCTCGTAATTGGCGCGAGCGCACGGGCCTTGGCGCGGTCGATGACCCGGTACCCGTCACCGCGTTTCACAATCACCGCATCTATACTGGCTAGCGCTTGTTCCAGAAGTGGAATGAGCGAATCTTCTGTCACCGGCTTCACCGTACGCAGCGTAATATTGCCCGAAACGTCCGGATCAATGGTGTAACTGGCACCCAGCATGGAGCCCATTACCGCATCTACTACGCGCTTCACATCTGCTTCGACAAAGGCAAGCGAATATCCGTTTACTTCATCATACTGGATACGGGTGTTTTTGGAATCCTGCGCCATCAATATGGCAGGCATTGAGGCCAGCAGCAAAACCGCAAGCCACTTCACAGTCAGCCGGGATATGCCGGTTTTGAAACACAAAAAAATCACTCATTTTCTCCGATATCGATACCAGGTTCCGGTTCGCTAGCCGGGATGGCATCGCCAACTCCTGGGCCGCCTACAGCCTTGTTCGAATAGTTCAGCCCGATCGTTTTGTTTTCACCGGCATTGGCAAAAACAGCGGCGTTTTTCCTTACCGACACCAGCTTCCAGCCATCACTTGACTGTCCCCTTGCCAGGGTCTTGGTTTCGCCATCGTGGGTTTTGATAATCGCAACAGCCTTACCCCGTCTCTTGGAGACAAGCCCTACTAATGTAGGGGCGGGGGTCATTTGAGATTGGCCCTGTGCGCCATCGGCCGGTGCTTCCGTGTCCGGCAGACCCGGCACGATCACCTTGCGACCCGAGTTGAAGAGCGGTTTTGTGAGAAGCATGTCGACAACAGCTATGTCCTGCATCTGCACCTGCGTGGTCAGAACCGGTTCGAGCTTTTCAACATCATCATCGTCTGCTGACAACAAAAACCACGGCACAACGCAAATGATCACAAAGGCCAGACCCAGCCAAATCCATTCCGGTTTCACACGCTCCATCATGGTTTTGCCCACCCGGCGAGAGCCTGACCTGAAAACTGCACCTCTCCGCTGGCCGGATCGACCGCTTGAATTGTCCAGTCCTTGAAACGAATGATCGGCATGGTTTTTTCGGCCAAATTGATGAAACGCATCACCTTTTCTTCACGGCCTTGAACCGCAAAATCGATTTGCAGCAGCTTGCTGCCGGTTTTCCCGACGCGCGGTTCAGTGCTTAGAATCTGCAGGCCCGCTCCGCTTGCGAGATTGGCAAAATAACCATCAAACTGGCTGACTGCAGTTTCCGGATCATCAACGCGGAACACGATTTCGGCTGGCAGCACTTCCGCAGCTACCGGGGCTGGCCGTGCTTCCAGTCTTTCCAGTCGCTCCCGTTGAAACCGCGCATCATCCAGCTCAGTCAGGCTTGCGCCAATACTGGCGAATAGCGGGGACAAGATGACATTCCAAATGAGCAACAGAGAAAGGACGAGCAATCCAACTGCCAGGGTTTTCCGTGTCACCGGTGAGAATTGATTGATGCTGGCAACACTCATCGTCCCACCTCATAGCGCACGCGGTCGCGTGTGTTTTCGGCATCCAGTTCTTCAATCGGTTCGAGGTTCTCAAAAATTTTGGACCGGCTGAGCCCGACCTCAGCCCTTTCGCGATCTTCCATATCCGCCAGAAATTGCATTCTCCCCTGCCCGTCCTGAGTTACGGAACTCGTCCAGTCCGTGTCCGGCAGATTGGCGGCCAGTGCTTCCAGCCGATTGCTGGCACTTGGCATTTTGAGCAAAGGCGCGGCGGCTCGCCGCACCATCTCTTCAGCCAAAATCTGTTTTTCCTGCGCCAAACGCGGCTCCAGAACGCTTTCAAGTTCTGCAATGCGCGTTTCTTCCCGGCTCAGAAGGATTTCTGCGCCCGCCCAGGTGACCAGGGGTGTGCAGGCCAGCAGGCCAGCAGCTGCAAGCGCAAATGCTTTTTTGTTTTGATCTGCCGGCTTGCTCGACAACAGCAGGGGTCGTCTCAGAACCGCGATCCGGCCTTGATGCTCCACACAGAATGTCGGCGGCATCAGGCTTTTTTCCGCAAAGAGAGTTTCTATCTCATCAAGCCGCGCAGATTTTGCGACAATCAGGCTCACAAAAACATGTTTGTCATCACGCTCCAGCGCGGCAAAGTCCCAGTCGACATATTCCGGTTTGAGCGGCACCAGATTTGCGAGCTGCAACTGCAAAGCGGATCGAATGTCAGCAAAGCTCGCTTTGGGAAGCTTTACCGGAATGGCGAGATAGTCACGTCCTTGCAGAAACAGTCTGGGGGGATACTGATCGGCAAGCGCAACAATCTGATCCCAGCTGTCTTGCTCCAAAGATTCCAGGCGCTTGGCTTCCACCATTTTCTCGCCGGCACCATTATGGACATATTCTATGACTGTTTCTTCATCGCCTGCAAAAATATCAAACCGGTCTCGCTCAGTAGGCTGGTTTTTGAGGCTCGCCGGTAATAACTCGCGCAGCTCGTCACTCCACCAATGCCAGAATGCACCTGCTCTTTGACTCAGATTTTGCGTGGGCGCATTCATGAACGGCACCGCTGTGAAATGACATCAAAAACGCAAGCCCCGCGCCCATTGATTTTGGGATGGATTTTTATCTGATTGGCGCTGCCCCCGGCTTGTCCGTGATAGGAAATCACGACGGTGCCGATAAATTCTCCATCGTTTTCCGGTACCTCGACATATTCAATACCAATGTCTTTTTGCCCCGACAGAATTTCAACCGCCGGGAAGGTGTTGGATATGGATTGCAGCAAAAGTGCTTTGGCCCCGGCGCGGTTCGAGATTTGCAAGGACGCCTGAACATATCCCTGACTTTGCAAGGCTGCAGGCGCAATCATCCGAAAGCTCAGGCTGTTCTCAGAGCGAGGCAGAGGCGTAAAATTCTCATCTGCGAAACGCGCACCTGCAAGTGCGCTTTCCAAAATTGGCCTTGCCTGTTGGGTCTGGTTGCCGCCAAAAGCTTCGCTTTCACGCAAATCATCACCCAGTCCGGCGATGACCATAGTGATCGCGCCGAGCAAAAGCCCCCCTGCAACAATCGAAACCAGCGTTTCAACAAGAGTAAAGCCGTTCCGGGTCATCGGACTATCAGGCTTCGTACATAGCGCTTTTGAAAGGTTATGAGCTGAGGTTTGTCTTCTGAACCGGCCGATATTCTCGCTTCCACCAGGATAAAGGCACCACGCCGGTCACGCGCAATTTCCCTTTCCTGCAAGGTCCAGCGCACGCCGTCTTCTTCCCCATTTCGCTGGGCAGGTGCGCCAGAGATATCGCGCAGATCGTCAATTCTGGACTGGGCAACACTCAGCGCTTGTTGCGCCAGCGCATTGTCCTGCTGCCGCGCGGCTGCAGAGACCGAGCCATCCAGCAATATCGCCACAAGAAAGGCCGTGGCCACCAAAGCCACCAACACTTCCACCAGCGTGAACCCACGCTCGCCGGTTTTGAAAGGGGGGGTAGTCGAGCTCATCTCATGAGCCTCCCGTCGATCCAGCGCACTTGGGCGACCAGTTGTTCGTCCCGATATATTTTGCCGCCATTTGATGATCCATCAGCATAAAAAAGAAGATTGTCCTCACCAGCCAAAGCGCCGCGCAGCTTAAATCCGTTGGGTACCAGTTCCAGCCTCCGGGTTTCGCCAGACCTGATGGCCGATTGCCGTGCCGATGTGATTGATCTTTCAAGTTCGGTCACTTCCATACGCGCAATGGTGCCGGACTGATTGACGCCGCCGATGAAAAGCACCGCCGCCAGCGACATGATCGCCAGCACGACCAGCATTTCGACGAGCGTAAAGCCGTTGGAGCACGCTTTCGATTGCTTACGGGATAGCTTTGAGATCCGCGTCATCGCCAGTGCCTCCCTCCTTGTTGTCCGCACCGAGCGTCACAAGCTCATAGGGCGCATCCTCAGCCGGTGAGCGGTAGACAAAATCAAAGCCCCAGGGATCCTTGAGCTGCCGTTCCTGCCGCACATAAGGACCGTTCCAGGCGGGATCCGGGTCTGTCATGGACCACAAGACCTCAATTCCCTGCTCGCTGGTCGGAAAGGCCCCGGTGTCCAGTTCATAGTGGCGCAGGCTTGCCGAGAGCGTATCCAGCTGCACTTTGGCCGCCTTGGTTTTTGCACTGCCCAGAAGATTGGTGATTTGAGGTATGGCCACTGCCGCGATCAGTCCTATCACAACCAGGACAACCAGCATTTCCATGAGGGTAAAGCCATTGCGCTTCGGCGGATCCCATGCGGCATTTTGTTCTTGTGGTGGCTTCAAACTCATCCTGCAATATCTCCCAAGGCAAATATTCCGAGCATTACGCCCGCCACCAGCATCGCCACAAGCCCGCCCAGCAATATGATCGCAATCGGGTTCACCAGTGACACAATCCGCTCGATCCGGGCCGAGGCCGCCTGGCTCATGATTTCCGAAGCATGGGCGCACGTTTCTCCCAGTTTTCCTGTTCGCTCGCCGACTTCAATGAGACGACTGGCGGTTTCCGGGAAAACAGACGTGGACGCTAGGGCATAGGAGAGCCGGATTCCTTCTCGTATCTGCCGCTCCACATCTTCAAGATCTGACTTCCAGCGGCGGCTCGAGAGCGTGTTTTTTGCAAGCGGCAAGGCTTTGACCACAGTCAGCCCATTGGCAATGAGCGTTGCGAGCAAACCGGTAAATTGCCCCGCCAGATATTGGTCGCGCAGTTTGATGCCAGGCAGATAATGTGCCAGCCGGGACATAAGCTGCTCGCCTTCTTCAGACCTTAATAGGATCCAGAAAAAAGTCACCACAAGCAGCATGCCACCCAGTAAAAACAGTCCATAGCTGCGAACAAAGGCAGAAAAGGATAACACCAGCAGTGTAATGCCCGGAAGCCGGTCTTCATTGCCGGCAAATACCGGTTCAAATTGCGGTACTACACTGGTCAGCACAATGACCAGCGCGGCGATCGTCGCGATCAATACAGCTGCTGGATAGGTCAGCGCTGTCGCCAGCTTTCGTCTGGTCTCGGTCGCCTTTGTCATGCGCGCAGCAACAGAGGTGAGAGCTTCGCCCAATTTGCCGCTGCGTTCTGCAGAGCGAACCACACCGACAACATAGCCCGGGAATATCCTGGCCACTTCCAGCGCCCGCGCGAGGCCCTCCCCCTGTTTGACCTTGTCCAGGATCGCGTGCAGCATATGCTTTTGACGTGCTTTGGGAGCCTGATCCCGGAGCAGATCAAGCGAGCGGTCCACTGGCAGACCGGATCGCACAAGCAGCGCTAACTGATTGAGCATCAAGGCTTGCTCACCAAGTCCAGGCCCGAACGAAAACTGCACAGGCTGGTTTAATCGCTCCGCAAGTGTCATGGAACCCGAAGTAACCTGCAATGGTGTCAGGCCGTCCGCAAGCATCAACTCCACGCAATCATGTTCGCTGGCGGCTGCAATTTTGCGCCACTGTTTCTTTCCGGCAGCGTCAACCGTGAGGCAACGATAATCGGTCATGAGAAGCTCACCACTCGCTGCACTTCATCGAGGCTGGTATGTCCTTCCCCGACCAGCGTCAGACCATGTCCAAGCAGGGTTTCCGACGGTTCAAGCGGATAGTCTTCGGCATCCCCGTTGCGGATTTTCTCCCTCAGTTGATCGTCAACTGCCACAATCTCGATCAGCGGCCGGCGGCCGGCATAGCCACTGTTGTGACAGTTGCTGCACCCTGTCGCTTCAAAGATCTCCTCCGGCAAGTCCACATTTGACTGCCGGAACATTTCGGTCGCAGCCGCATCCGGCACGATGGGAGTTTTGCACTCGTCGCACAAGCTGCGCACCAGCCGCTGGGCGATGGTGGCGATGACCGTGGACGCGACCAGAAACGGCTCCACCCCGATATCGTTAAGCCGCGTATAGGCCCCCAGCGCGCTATTGGTGTGCAGTGTGGAAAGCACCAGATGGCCAGTCAGTGCTGCCCGGTGGGCGATCTCTGCGGTTTCTCCGTCCCGGATCTCGCCAATCATGATGATGTCCGGATCCTGGCGCAGGAAAGACCGCAAGCTGCTGGCATAGCTGAGACCGATTTCGGGATGCACCTGGACCTGGTTGATACCTTCCAGCATGACCTCCACCGGATCCTCGACCGTAAGGATTTTGACCTCCGGACCTCGCAGCGCATTCATCGCTGCATACAGTGTCGTGGTCTTGCCGCTTCCCGTGGGACCGGTCAGCAGGATGATCCCGTGAGGCTTTTGCAGCGCAAACTGCAATTTTTCCAGCGCCACGGCAGGCAGCCCCAGCGCATCCAACTCCAGTGGCAGGCTGGCACGGCCGAGCAGCCGCATGACAATGCTCTCGCCGTTGGCGATGGGAGAGGTGGATACGCGGATATCTATATCCTCGCCGCGCACCGTGAGTTTGATCCGGCCATCCTGCGGCAGGCGGCTTTCGGAAATGTCGAGACCCGCCATCACCTTGATCCGCGAGGCGATCGGTTCGGCTATGCCAGCCGGGTGGCGCTCCACTTCGCTGAGCCGCCCATCGATGCGATAGCGGACCGACAGATGGCGCGCCATAGGTTCAATATGGACGTCCGACGCCTTCCTTTTAACCGCATTGGTTAGTATTTCATGGACCTGGCGAATGACGGGCGCTTCGCTGATGCCGTCCCGGAGCCGCTCCAGCTCGTCATCCAGACCCGCCTCACCCGGCATCGGCACAGCGTCATCCCCGGACTCCAGATACTGATTCAGGCGATCTTCAATATCACCGAGCCGGGCCAGTCGGGCCTCGACCGGACGGCCCAGCGCAAATTGCAGGGCGTCGATGACGCCATCATCCTCGAGATCTCCGACCAGAACATGAGCCTCCTTTTCGGTGACCAGCGGCACTACCCTGTGCTTGCGAAGATAATGAGGAGAGATCCCGTCGAGTGGTTCGGGTCGACTGTCGAGCAGTCCCGGAGCAGCTATCGGACATCCGCTGACCTCGTGCAAGGCCGCGAGCAGATCATCGTCGTTGACCAGTCCCATTTGCGACAAAACCCAAGGCAGGCGCAGGCCGGTTTCGCTGGCAATCCGGGTCGATTTTTCGAGCTCCGGAAGAGCAATCAGTTCATGCTCCAGAAGATGGTCAGAAAGACTCGGCAAATCACTCCCCTGCAAGACAAAAATTGTGTCGGAAAACGCCGGATTTTGCAATCGAAATGCGACAGAAAACAGCCATTTTCGTTGATTTTTGTGGTATAAGAGCCTTGCATGATCGGGACCCGCAACTAAGGTGGTTTCCGGACCGCGAAATGAGGGGAGAAAATGGCCTTTCGGACGGTAGATGAGTGGCAGGTTGAACGGCAATTTTTGCCGGTGATCGACAGCAGCTTTCTGCCCGCCCTTCCCGCTCGCTGGCCGCATCGAAAAAACCTCCGGAAACTGTCCAGCGGCGCGCTTGCCCTGACACTGCATGGCGGCTTTTTGTATTTTCTGCTGAGCGGTCTGATTTATCAGCCGCCGACCGGAGAAGGTGGTGCGACCGGGGCCGACAATCCGGAAATCACAATGATCGAGTTGTCAGCGCCGGTTCCGGATGACCCGGCTATCCAGGAAAATCCCGACAGCAATGCACAGGCCAGTGCAGCCACCACGCCGCTGACCGAAATCGAACTCAGCAGGCAAACGGAATTGCCACCCGAATGGTCGCGATCGCGCATGACCGTTCCGCGACCTGTCATCGCGCCCGCGCCGTCAGCAATCGCCGATGCCTCAAAAGCGAATGGCGAGCCGAGCGGCGGAGGCGTCTACGATCCCTATGCCGGCGCCGCCCCCAATCGCCGCCCGGAAATGGCAGAAGCCCAAAAGCCGGCACCCAAACCCACGCTCGCCGGACGCATTGCCGGCTATTTCGGTTTTGGCAAAGACAGCCAGGCGGACGCAGACGCATTCGAAACCTGGGTCGCCAGCCTGCGCCAGCGCCTTCCACGCGCCAAGGGCAGCGTCGAACTCACCGTCACCATCGGCGAGGACGGCCGCATCACTGCGAGCCAGATTGTTGGAGGGAGCGCCTCACCGCAAGTGAAGTTCTTTGTGCGCAATGCTGTGGTCGGGCAGCGGTTTTCGGGGGTTGGTGATGGGGAAGATTCGATGCGTCTGCCTTCCATTCAACTGGGTTGACAGTCCTACTCAGCGCAAATTGAAACAGTTGGAGCTATTCGTGCTAAAATCCTTAACAATTCGCCAAATCGTCCAAGCTGATCATATTCCCATCTAACGTTCTTCGAATTCTTACAAGAAGAACGCGTCATTATCTACGTCCTCGAGACGGCGATTCAATCTGGTCTGCAATACTTTGCATACGCAAAAACTTCAGGCACTCTTAAATCCGCTAACTAGCCAAAGAGACAACGCGAGGATAATCGCTAGCAAAACAAAATAAAATGAGATTTCTGCATTGGAAAAAAGCGACGTGCTCACAAAACCGGCCATCAGGCACGCAAAGGCCAAGCCACCCTTTTTTGCAATCACGCAAACAAAAGCAGCTATGGTGAAGAAAGTGAACGCAATTCGCAGGTTAGATACGATATGCTCGTTAAATGGCCAAACATTTTGAACTTCAAACAGCAGAAAACTGGCGCAGAGTATTAGAAATGAAACCGCTATTCGCAGCCAAGACCGCATCATCTGGCGTACTCTCTTATCACTCTGTTATCTACATCTCCCCACACGCGACCAACTTGAGCATCCCAGATATCATGATAAATTGGGATCATCATTTGTCTCCAAGAGTCGCCTTCGCCATAGGTTTGGATCGTAATTCTACCATCTTTTCCTCTCTCCCCCCATCGCATTACGAATCCTTCATTGAGATCATGCTCACCTGCAATGGTATAATTTACGATCGTATCGGTTCGGTTTGCTGGATCTCTACTTGGCACTCTAAATGACCTGACCATGTTGGTCGATCCCGCTGTCGGAATCCAGCCGGCGTTGTTTCGAGCCCCTTTTCCTGATGCTGGCGAGTTTCCTGGCCCAGGCGTTGGCACTTTAGCCAATGAATCTCCCATTCGTGTTAGGTTACGCGCATTCGTCGGGGTGCTATGGTCGTAGATATGAAAGTCCCCTGAACGTGAAGTAATTCCACGAGCACCCATTCGATTTGGCAGATTGACTTTCGGCACCCCTGTTCTCTCGGGATCAATGTAAACTCGACCACCCGAAACTGTGGATCTCTCCCCACTCGGATCGATCTTCCCTATCGGATCATTCCCGACATAGGCGTACAGATTATACTGGTCCTCATACCCGATCGGATCGGTCTGCAGGAATCTCCCCAGTGTCGGCGAATAGGCGCGGGCCTTGTAGTGGTAGATATCCAGTTCCGGCAGGAGAATCTGGCCGGTGTACTGGAAGCGGCCGAGATTCGTCGCATTGGGAATGCCATATTCGTCATAGCCATTGACCTGCACCATGTTGCCGCTGCCGTCGGCGATTGCGGTGACGCTGCCCTGCCAGTTCGGGAAGAGCTGGCGCCGGTTGGCCGCATTGACGGTGCCGCCATCATACCAGGCGACTGGCTGATCCACGCCCGGGCCGTGGACATAGCGCTGAAGCAAATTGCCGAGACCGTCATATTCCGCGACCAGCGCATCGCCGTCATAAAGGAAACGCGTGGTGTTGGTTGAACCGCCTTCATTGGTTTCCCACAAGCGGCCCAGGGGATCGTAAACCAGGTTGGCAGTCCGGTCGCCCGTCGCGCCGATCAGGCGGTTTTCGACATCAAAGCTGTAATTGACCTGACCACCACTGGTTACATAGCTGGTCAGATTGCCATTATTGTCATAGCCATATGTCGCCCCGGTATTGGTGGCCGTGTACTGGTTAAGACCGTTGACCGTATATCCGCGATCCACGTCATAATGTGTCGTGGCGGCGTAGACGTCATTGTTGATCGTGCGGGTCTTGATCTGGCTCGCCGGATTATAGGAAAACCCGAAATCGACGTCACCACTGGTTCCGCCGAGACCATGGCTCATCTGGCTCAGCCGGATGGCCTTGTCATAGGCCAGGCTGGTGGATGCACCGATGCGGGTCATCAGATCCGGCTGGCTTTGTGCATTGTACCGGTTGGTGCTCAGCACCGTGCCACCATTTTCCTTGATCGTGGTCGGCCGGTCGAGATTGTCATATGCATAGGAAAAATACTGGCCATCGGGATGGGTCACACGGGTGCGATTGCCATTGGCGTCATATTGATAGGTCAGCGTTCGCGCGGTTCCGAACATGTTGTTGGTCGCACTGATCAGGCGGCCGAAGCCGTCATAGGCCGTGGTTATCCCGGACCCCGCGGTCGAGGCAAAGCGGGCATAGGTCTGAAGATCGCGATTGTCATAACCATAGAAGACATCGAGCGTGGTACTGCCCGGAATATCCTTTTTGGTGACCCTGTTCAATTTGTCATAAGTATAGGTGATGACCTGACCATCACGTTTTCTGAGCGTTTTCCGGTTGCCGTTATTGTCGTAGGTATAGGCCTCAAAATCAGTCGTCGAAGTGGCACCGGTGCTGGTCTTGTGCGGGAAATTCCAGCGTATCAGCCGGTCATGTCCGTCATAGGTGTAGGTCGCGCGATTCCCATTGGCATCGGTTACCGAAGATTGCTGGCCATTATTGGTATAAGTATAGGTGGCTTCGGCCTGCTCCAGTGTTGTGCCGATGCCTTTTCGCATCTCTATGACCTGCCCTTTTGCATCATAGAAATTCCGGCTAATGCGATCCGGAATGGAGCTGCCGGTTGTATCCTGATTGCAGGGATTGGCTTCCGGGCTGGCAAAGCGCGCCGTGTCCATGCGGATGGCCGTACAAGCCGCCCTTCCGGCACGGTCGGTATTGTGCTGCACCATGGATATGGTTTGCCCGTCGTCACCGACCTGCCAGCTTTTCACCCGGCGGTTCATCGTGTCATAGGCATGATGCTCGGTGACAAAAATGGTGAAGGTGGTCCAGTCCGACCAGACCGACAGCTCGCCTGTCTCGACTTTCAGTGCGAGACCGACCGGATCATAACTTGTTCTGGTGGCGGGAAAACCCAATGGACCAGAGCCATCGGGATCCGGGGCGATTGTAGCCACGACCCGGCCATAGACGTCATGATACGCTCTCGACGTGTGAGCGGTCGGCGGGTTTGCTTGCGCAACGGCAGTCAACTGCAAGAACGCGATGATCAGGCCCAAACCGACCAGGAGCTGTTTTTTGAAATCCATTTTTCGGGTTCCTTCAGTTACCGCGGTCGAGCGCGTGTTATTGCGAGCAACGAACATGATGATTACTGGCAGCTAACGGGCTGATTGATGCACGGGTCAGGAGGATCGCCACCACCAGTGCCGCCGCCACCGGTTCCGCCGCCAGTACCGGAGCTGGTTGGATAGGTTGGAGCTAGCGCAGCCCTTGAGAATGCGGGAGAAAATGTGCCAGAAGTACTGCCGAGATTAGTGCTGGTGGGGCAACTGGCCAGTCCGGCACGCGGGGTTGTGACTGAAGTACGTCGACCCAAGAAATCATAACTGTAACAGGTGCGTAGTGTTTGCCCGTTGGAAGTTACCGCTTCTCCGTAAAGCAGGCGTTGATCCTGATGGGTTGTCCCGTAATCATAAACTGTCTTCACTTCGTCTGCGGTGCCTGCGCATGAAGATTGCGTTTTACAGATGGAAGACTCAACCAGTGCCCCGCCAACGTAAGAATTTCTGATTTGTGGCCTTACAGCCCCATTTGTCGGGGCTGGCAAGGTAACAGTTTCTGGCTTGTTGGTCCCGAATGGCATGTTGACCGGCCCGTAAAGCAGGGATGCCTGCACGGTTCCGGGCGTCTTGTACGTGAAATTGGTCACATTCCCGTTGGCATCGGTGACCGAAATTGGACGGTTACAGGTCGGTGTCGAGTCACAGGTTGCCGGATAGGTGGCCGTTTCGGTCAGCACCGGCGCCCCTGCCCCTGGCTTTCCATAAGTCGTTTTTTGAGTCAAATTCCCGCGCGAATCATAAGCGAACGTGACATAGTTTAACTCGGGGTAGGTAATTTTAGTAAGTCGATCATCCGTATATTCGTAATTGGTGACCCGATTCAGCGGGTCTGTATGCCGGACCACATATCCGCCGTCCTTGTGATACTTGACGATGGTTACATTGCCTTCAGGGTCCGTACGGGTGATCGTCCGGAACGTGCTATTGTCGGAATAGCTGTAATCCCAAACACCATCGACAGTCGTGACTGTACGTACCCGATGCTGCCCGGTGTAGGTAAATGTGACGTCCGCTGCGGTACCGGGCGCGTCGATTTTTGTCATTTCACGATCGCTGTTGAAAGTATATTTCCAGACATTTCCATTGTAGTCGGTTATGGTCTGGGTCGTGTTTTTCGGGCGCAAATAATGTTCTTCATCATCATTGTCATGGTTGGGCGTGGTGATTTTCAATTCCGAAGAAAAAAGCGTAGAGCTTGGGTTGAACTGGTAAACAAATCTGAGAATGAAATCCCGTTTGTAATAATCTGTCCGCCCGACAGCAAATGCGTAGGGCCCGAAATCACCGTGCCTGCGGTTTCCTCTGTCCGCGGAAATCACTTCTACTGAAGTTATCGCAAGATTTCCGTGCTCGTACCAGGACTCCCCAATGTTGTTCGGCACCGGCGTGAGTGAAGACGGGATCCCTCGGAAAAGAACAATGTCGCCATCACGGCTTTTGTAAACACAAAGGGAGGTATGATTGCTGGGGGTTTCATAGCTGCAACCGAGGCTGGCACCATTTACCGGCTTCCGCTGGGTGAAGTTGCTCGGGCCGTTGAATTCGTCGGAATAGCCGTTGTAATTGACGGTAAACTTGCCATTCTTTTTCCAGATGGTTGGTGTATCCGTCCGAACCCATGAACGCCCAACCCAGGACAGTCCCAGCCGGCGCTGGGCCTCGTCCCTGCCTTTAGTAATCACAGGCGACTGCACACGAAGATAACCCGAAGTCCAGTTGACACCATTTTCATCAATCGATTCAAAATGCGGAACCGCGAAACTTTCACCAAATGATTTGAACTGCGCCAGGGCCGGTTGGGTCAGCATCATGCTGGTAGCTATCAGAGCGAGTTTCGCGAGTTGTGCAGATTTCATATTCTGTCCTGAAAATTTGATTGTGGGTTACGATTATCTGTCAATTCAGAATGACTTTTCTCACGGATCCAGCAGCATCACATATTCCGGGGACGGCGCATTTTCCCAGGTAAGATACTGGTCACAGGCGGCGCTGGTACCGTCGGGAAAATGAAAGCGGACCTCGAGAACCTGGGCCACGGCGGTATTGATTTTCGCGAACCAGCCCCAGCAGGTCTGGGCTGGCACGCCTTTCCATTCGCTGTTGAGATTGCAGACCTGCGTCCAGGCGCCGCGCCAGGAACTCAGGACGAGGACATTGCCGGCTTTGGTCGTATAGACCCCGCTCAGCGTCCCGGCGCAGTCCACTGCGGCGGCATTTGCGGAGGTGGACACGACACAGCAACAGGCAGTGACAATGGCCATCATCCGCGATCGGGGTGTGCCTCTTCGAACCCTTGTCTTCCGGTCCGGTGCCAGAATTTTCCTGCCCGCCGCCATCAGGAATATAGCCAGATCTTGTTGATTCTCAGATACCCTGACTGAGCAGCCTTGAATTGAAGGGAGACGGTCTTGTCGGCAGCCAGAGCGGTGACAATTGTGGAGTAGAGATATTCCGCAAATTCCGGATTGTTGGGCGTGTAATAGGCACCGGCTGCTGCTTGCGTAATCCCGGTAATTCCCACCGCGGCCGGCAAATTGGTATTGATGGGCTGCTCAAAGTACATCAGTATCAGATTGCCGTCATTGATGTAGGCGCGCGCCACTTTGCCGGTGTACTGGCAATAAGCTCCGGCCCCGGAACCGGCGCAAGAGAAACTCTGGGCATTGGCGACACCCGGTAGTGCGACGAGCGCTATCATTCCCAGCAACGCCTTCCAGGCGGATTTGATCGGCATCTGCAGTTTCATCAACTTTCTCCCTTCCTCATCGGGTCACCCAGATTCTGTCGACTTTCATGTAGCCGCCCACATTGCCGCGCATCTGGATCGTGACGGTTTTTTCACCCGCAAAAGCGGTGAGCGCAGTGGAGTAGAAATATTCTGCAAATTCGGGATCGGCAGACACCGCGAATGCACCGGCGTCACCTCTGGATATTCCCGTAAATCCGGCAGATGCTGGCAAAGCGATATCCACCGATTGCTCGAAGTAAAACAGCATCCATTTGTCGATGTTGATGTAAACCCTGTCGAGTTTTCCGGTATACTGACAGTAGGGAATATTGTTGGAAACCGCGCAGGTGAAGGTCTGTGCGTGAGCGGTACCAGACAAGACAACGGCACCGAGAAGCGTCAACACATATTTCCAGACAGATTCCATTTCTGCTTCTCCCGTTCTATCGTGAAATGAACATGGCGCCGGCGGCGGAGTACTGGTTGTAATCGGACCCGTGCCAGCCCACCGTTGCGCAATAGTGCACATAGAATTTCAGTTTCAGCTGACCTGCAACTGCCGCCAGTGCGCTCGACAGCACCTCGGTATATTCGCTGTGTGACTTTGGGACCCAGACGGCATTTCCGGATGCACAGGGGTTCGGTCCAGGATTACCGAAATCCCCAAAAATGAGGATTCCTTGGTCGCGAACGATTTCCACCCTTGCGGGGACAGCTTCGTCGGTCCATCCGCCGGCGGCGCTGGCGGCCGAGCCCGTTGCGATTGCGGTTGCGGTGACAAAGGTCTTGAACAAACCGCTCATTTGGACATCCGGAGGTATCCTGGGGCGGGTGCAGAAGTCGCCAGCGGCATTGTTGCACATTCCGCTTGATCTATCGTTCGATAGTACATGACGGTTGCTTTGTTCTCCACGATGGAAGCACTTGCGGTCGAAAACCAGACGAAGCAGGCTTCAGGCGCAATTCCTTTCCACTCGGTCTTCACATTGCAAATGGTAGTCCAACCAGTCCGCCACGTACTCCATATGCCGACATCGCCATTGTCATAAGTTAGAATGTCGTTGATATAGCCCTGACACCATGCGGCGGCATTTGCATGTGAAGGTAGAGCCAGTAACAATGACGCTGCAAAAAGTTCGATAAATTTCTTCAATTTCCACCCTCATCTTGTCCGATCGTCAGGGTCAGTTTGAAACCGGTATGACCAGGAACCCGTTGATCGGGAGCACGATTATCTTCGTCGTGCCCGGAGGGTCGTTGCTGCTTCCGGTGACCACAACCCGGCTGCGGTTGCCAGCAGGATCATATTCATAGTCCGTCGCAAGTCCGTCATTGGTGCCACCGGTTGTGCTTGTGCCGGTCAATCGCCCCAAAGCGTCATACTCATAGGTTGTCGTCGCCTGGGAAAGTGCGGGACCGCTGGCCAGAAGCAGACTTGCTGGCAGGAGGGCAGCGAGAGAATATTTGCAGAAAGGCTTCATGGCAGAACTCCGGTTGCCGAACGTGGGATCACTCATGGTTTGGAAACCCACCCCCGAATGATACGAATGTCGCAATCCGAGAGAGTGTCTGTCTCGTAAACCACGCGAATGTTGAATGAAGAACCAAAGGCAAGCATGAAGGCGCTGGCCATGACTTCATAATTGGGAGCCGAAGACGGAATGTGCATCCGGTTGCCGGGGCACGGCGTTGTTGTGCCCGTCGGGCGCAGATCGGCTCCGTCAATATACATCGTCAGGCCATTCGGCACCGGATACAGAAGCGTGATCTGTCGATCATCCGACCAGACTTCTGTCGCCTGGGCCGGGACGCCAGCCAGAGCGAAGCACGCTAAGGTGATGAAAAGAAGTGGCTTTGTTGCTCTGTTCTTCAAGTCAAATTCTCCTTTGCAGTGCGATAACCTGGGCCGGGAAATGGAACGCGACGCTCCAGTGGTGCCCGGTCGGCGATTTGATTGCGTAACATTCGGAAGGCCGCTTTCGGCGCCGCCCGTCATTTGTTTACCACCAGATATTTGAAGCCCCTGATCGTGTTGTAGCTCTGGCCATCATGCAAAGCGCAGCCGTCAGAATAGCCCTGAACCGTCATGCCGGCAGTGAAGGCGGTCAGGATCAGTGCATAAGCCTTGTCACAATTGGGGTCTGTCTTGAGAAGCATCACCCCGGCCGTGCTGTCGCAGTTATTGGGATTTGGCCAATTGTCGGCAAAGAAAAGCAGGCCTTCTTCCTGAAAAGACACATTTGTGATCACTTGCGCGGGATAGAGAGCTCCACCTGCCAATGCCGTTGTCGAGCCGAAGCCCGCCATGATCACAAGGCCAAAGAGCTTCAACAGCCGGGCCCGCGGTCCTTTTGGCTCGACAATGGTAATGTCGGAATGTTTGTGCTTGACCATCATGAACATCCATTCAGTGGACAAACCTCGATAAACTGCAGGTCTTCGGAGTTAGACATAAAGGTGCAATTGCCTGTTCCGGCCACGGTGCCCAGCTCCTTGCCCGTGGCAAAAGCCGTCAGAATCACCGGCGCGTGAACGCTGTCCTTGTCAACCGCATAGCGCAGCGTAACGGCGCAGGCCGGCCGATTGGTGTCGACTCCTCCTGCAATGCGGAAGAGGAGTACATTGTTGCTTGTGGTGCCGACATGAACGATTTTCCCTCCGGCAGTGCCAGCTTGGGCTGCCCCGCCAAGTGTTGCGAAACAGATCAAAACCAGCGCGAGAAAAACCCTCATGCAGCCCTCCAGTTCATCCGTCAGGGTCGAAGCCATGAATTGGCAATGACCAAATGCCGACATGCATATGAGTGCTGAGGAGATGGATTAGTGTCAACGCATGCAGCCTGACAATCGGGCACTTTGACCTGAACTGTCAAAGAGAGGTCACCGGCATCCCGACTACCGAGCAGCAGGAAATCTGCGACTTTTAATTGGCAAATCTCGTCAGAAAAACGAAGAAAAAGATAACCCCATTTTGGATCTATTTGTCCCCGGGGTGCGTATAAAGCAAGTAATCGAACGATCTATCAATCAGATGAGCGGCGAATCAGGGACCGTATTAGGAAAAACTACAGCGCGACCACGAGCACGCCTTTTGGACATAGCGCGCGGTGATCGTGCCGGCGGTATTGTACTCCGCCACCTCGATGAGACGCAATCATCCGGGGGGTGATTGCAGGCGAAGAGACATCGCCGTCATGGAGAAAGCGCGTGGCGCCCGCGGGCGAGGAGACCTCGTACAGCCGCCCCAGCGGATCATAGGTCAGCGTCGCGGTCTTCGCGCCCGAAGCCGAGATCAGGCGGTTTTCGACATCATAGGTGAAGGTTGTGCTGCCGTCCGAGGTCAGATTGCCATTGGCGTCATAGGTGAAGCTCGCGGGGCCGGCGGCGCTGTACTGATTGAGACCGTTGGTGGTGTAGTTGCGGTGCTATTCTAAAAAAGATGAAACTAAGGGCCGCGACCGATTTCGACGGTCAAAATTCGAGGTTCTTTCTTTTTGTCTGAAGTTTCAAAAAGTTCATCACAAAAATGATATGGGATTTCAATTGTCTGGCCACCATATCTGCTTGCAGAAATGTAGATGCGAGATCCTTTGTCGGAAATCACCTTGATGTGTTCATTTATGTTAATGCCGTGCAGGTCGGTGACGCCGGGATGACCCTTGTTCACAAATTCATCTTCTGCCAAAGATTCAACCACCACGTCTTCGATGCAAATGTAGGAACTTGATGGAGGCATTATTTCGACGTCTATCTGATTGAATTGTTCTACAAAATCATAACCAACTTTGTATGTGACATCACCAGAATGCTCGACAGAAACCGGTTCCGAAGGCGGAACACAACAGACAACAATCAATACTAAGCCGAATGACAACATGGCTTTGCTGCAAGTTATCAGTCTCATTCGACCCCCAAGCCTAACGCAAAAGCCAGATTTGTTGCCGATTTCAATGCCGCCGCAGGGTTGCGACTGGCCAATTTTTGGGCACTCCGACGCCCGTAAGTATTACTCCGGGGCCCATCGTTGATGGTCTGATAAGGCACATGGTGCAATGCTTCGTGAATCAGTGTTCTAGCTTGCGCTGGAGGGTGTATTTTGGAAAATGCAGGATAGATGACTAAATGCCGATTTTTTGGAACACTTCCTTCGGTGCCTTTAGATCCGGCTGCCACTGCTCTTCTGTCTTGATGTGCCTTAGGCTGAGCTCGTTGAACAACAGGAATATCGCTTCTCAATACGGCCAGAGCACGATTTCCCGTGTCAATCAGACCGGTCAGGTTGTCTGCTGACTCGCCAAATCCTTCACCGAGAAACTCGCCCACTCTGTCCTGGATCTGTTGCTGTTCTTCAGTCAATTCATCACCGTTTTCCAGTGCGTCCCTTAGGGAACTCACATTTTCAAGACTTGTTTCCAGCTGCCTGATAGCAGATTCTTGGGGTTTCTGACAAATCCTAGTAGCAGCAGAATTACAGCCATACATACCGAATGGATCAACATTCCCAACCGGATCATTCCCAACATATGCGTACAAATTATACTGATCCTCATACCCGATCGGATCGGTCTGCAGGAACCGGCCCAGCGTCGGCGAGTAGGCGCGGGCCTTGTAGTGGTAGATGCCGATCTCGGGGATCGCGATCTGGCCGGTATACTGGAACCGGCCGATATTGGTGTCATTGGCTATGCCATAGGCGTCATAGGCGTTGACCGCGATCGCATTGCCATTGGCATCCGTGATCGCGCTGATGCTGCCCTGCCAGTTGGCAAACAGGTGGCGGCGCGTGGTGCTGCTGACCGTGCTGCCGTCATACCAGAGCAATGGATTATCGACGCCATTGCCATGGACATAGCGGGCTGTGATCGCACCGGCGGTGTTGTATTCCGCGACCAGGGCGTCACCGTCATAAAGAAAGCGCGTGGTGCCGGAGGGCGAGGACACTTCATAGAGCCGCCCCAGCGGATCATAGGTCAGCGTCGCGGTTTTCGCGCCACTGGCGGAGATCAGGCGATTCTCGACATCATAGGTGAAGGTCGTGCTGCCGTCCGAAGTCAGATTGCCATTGGCATCATAGGTGAAGCTCGCCGGACCGGCGGCGCTGTACTGATTGAGGCCATTGGTGGTGTAGTTGCGGTCGACATCATAATGCGCGGTGTTGGCATAGAGATCGTTGCTGGTCGTGCGCGACCTGATCTGGGAGGCAGGGGTGTAGGAGAAGCCGAAGATATTGTCTTCGGCCGTTCCCTGTGCCTGGATGTCCAGGGAAGACAGCCGACCAACAGGGTCATAATAATAGGCGTCCTGGAGACCCGTCAGACGGTGATTGTACCAGAGCTGGCCGCGATCATTATATCGGTTGGCGGCCCGCCGGTTGGCCCAGATGGCGCTCCCCTCATAGATATCATAAGATCGATTGAGCCCATCATAGCTGTAGGTAAAATATTGCCCGTCCGGATGAGTGATCCGGGTACGATTGCCGTTCTTGTCGTATTGGTATGAGAGTGTTTTCGACACGCTGTTTACGTACATGCTCGCAGTCAATTGCCGACCGGCATCATCGTAAGTAGAGCGCAATCCTTCGCCTGCGGTGCTGATGTAAGTTGCGGACAACTGGAGCCCGCGCAGATCATATGTGTAATACACATCTTTGCGGTGTTCATAGGGAAGATCCGCCCGATAAGGGAGATCTTTTACCGTCATCCGGTTCAGCGCATCATATTGATAGGCTATTGTAAAGCCGTCGCGCTTTCTCAAAGACGTGCGGTTGCCATTCGCGTCATACCCATATTCTTCAAAATCGCTGAAATCGACATTGCCAGCGGTAGCGAGAGCTGTCGCCTGCGTAGTGTCATTGAAGCTTGATGGCCGTGTCTTGCTCGGAAAACTCCAGTAACGTTGCCTATCATGTCCATCATAGGTGAGCTTGGCCCGGTTGCCATTGGCATCAATCACATATTCCTTGTTGCCGTTCTGGGTATAGCTATAGGTGACCTCGGCTTGTTCCACGTTCTGAACGCCGAATGCACGGCGGACCTGCAGCACCTGACCCGCCACATCATAGACGGTTTTGGTGATCCGGTCCTTGCCGTCCGGCCCTTCGGTGGCGTGGGTACAGGCGCTGGCCGGGAGACCAGTATATGTTGCCGGATTCATCCGCACGGCGGTGCACTCCAGCCGGCCGACATTGTCATAGCTGTACTGGGTCAGGCTGACCGTGACATTGTCGCTGCCAGCCACCCAGTCTTTGGTCTTCCGGTTGGATCCGTCATAGGCACTATGTGCGGTGCGATGGATGGTGAAGCCGCTCCAGTTCGCCGGGGCCACCGCTTCGGACTGCCAGCTGGCCAGTTCGCCGCTCTCCACCTTGATGACATTGCCGCGTGCATCATAGGTGGTCCGGGTGGCCAGATATTTGAGCGTACCGCTGCCATCCGGATCCGGAGCAATGGTGCCAACCACCCGTCCCAATATGTCATAGCGGGTGGCGCTGGTGTGATCCGAAGGAGATGTCTGCGCCTGGGCCGCAGAGGCAGCGAGGCTGGTTCCAATGACCGTGGCGGTCAGGGCAAGTGCGATTTTGCGGTTCAGAGACTGTCTCATGGGCAGCTACTCCCCGTGCCTTCCGGCTGGGTCTCGGCTATCCACCTTCCCAGATCGTCATATTGGTAACAGGTGCGCAGGTTGAGCCCGCCGCTGTCGACGACGACACCGCGCAATTGCAGGTTGTTGGCACCGGTGGTCGGCCCATAGTCATAGGTCGTGACCACTTCATCAGCGGCGGCGCCCGCGCAGCCGCTGCCGGATGCCGCGGTCGTCTTGCAATACTCCTCCGACGTCAGCAGCGAAATCGGTGGCTGCAGTGCGGTGCCGTTGACGTCCCGCGCATAGCGCAATGTATAGGTATAGCGCGTCTGAGGCCGAACACCATTGACCGCCGGAGCGGTGACCGTCAGCGGCTGACCGGTTGTGCTGCTATAGGTATAATTGGTCGTGTTGCCGTTCGCGTCCGTCGTTGATTGCGGCTTCTTGCACAGCAATTCGGTCGCGCAGTTATAAGATGCTGTCGTGACAATATCCGCCAAAGAAGATCCCGGCTTGGCCTTCTGACGGGTCTCCAATGCATTGCCATAGAGATCATATGTGAACTCGGCGATATTGCCTTCCGGATATTTCCAGTAGCGGACCGGCACTGTGGCGCACCCGGTTCGTGGCGGGAACGGAGGCTGCCCGCTGGTTGTTATGGGAAGGCAATAGTCGCCCAGGACTTCTCTGCCCAAGGGATCGATGATCTTGTTGGGGCCTGCGGAAATCGAATAGGAATCGCCTTCTTCCCAACCAGGGCGCTTCATTTCCTGAAAGCGCACCGTGGCTGTCGCGCCATCATTCCGCGTCCAGGTTCCGCCCGCCACTTCCATCGTGGACTCATTGTGTTCGGTGATGTTCCAGGCGTAGCTGTACGTCCGGCCGTCCGCGAAAGTCTGGCTTTGCGTATATTCATAAAAGGGGTGACGCAGCAGAGTGTTGGTCAGATAAGGCGTCGACTGACCCGGCATTTTATAGGTTTCGGTCCAGGTGTAATTGCTGCTGGGCCAGTTCGCCAGGGCGGCAGCCCAGGCTGTGGCGCTATATGTGGAAGTATAGTTGTGGACCTGCTGCAATGGATCGGTAAACGACGTCATCCTGCCATTTGATCCATAGGCATAACTGGCCGTGGGGACACCGGCTGGGCAGATATTGTTGGACGGCGCGCTTTGGACCGCGAGATTGATCACGCAGGCCTTGCTGACATATTTATAGCCCGCAACGGTGGTCTGCTGAAAAATCAGCGCATAGCCGTGATTGCTGGTGACCCGGCGCAAATAGGCCGGACTGGAGCTGGTCGGTTCGTCATAGCTCAGCGTGTAGGTCGTACCGTCAGGCTCCTCGACCTTGGACGCATAATAGCCGGTTCCGATTTGCGAGGAATTGGACAAAAGTACGCGCGGCCCGTCCGGATTGGCGCCTTCCTCCCGAAAAGTGATTTTGGTGCCATCGGATGCCGTATAGACGAGATAGCGATCCAGCGGGTTTGAACCGGTCGGCACGCCGCGGATTGAAGCACGCTGGGTGTTCGAATAGGCGACAAAATTGTTCGAGTTGGCACCCGTGCTGAGCGCAAATCCGCGGCCGCCCCCGATGACTGCGAAATTGGCACCGCCATTCTTGATCGGCGCGTAGGTCGCATAGATGTGCCAGTTGTGAGAGAACTGGCCCATGGGTTTCGACCATTTCCAGTCGTTTTCACCATTGTTCCGGGTCAGGCTGAGACCACCGCTGCCACCGATTAACAGGTCGGTGCTGGAATAGGTGTACTGGCCGGTGCGCATGTCGACACCGCCTTCGCTGACCGCATATTGCTCGGCCGGAGATGGCGGGACCGGATTGGGGTTGCTGCCCGGGCCGCCAGGATCATCCTGCGCCTGTGCCGATGCGCCGAGCATCAATCCCAGAACCGTGGCCATTGTCAAAGCGCTTTGTTTGATCATCGAAGCTTTCCTGTCGACAGTGAGGGAATGGGAAAAAACGGAAGATGCGCGGGATCACTCATTCGAATGGCCCTCCGCCGCCGCAGCTGTTGGTCACAAAGACCGTGGCGGTGTCGGTTGCGCCATGGGCATCCTGAAGCGTGTAGGTGAAGGAACCGGTGGATGCATTTTCGGCAATGATCAGGCCATTATTTTCGGACAGGGCCATTCCGCCGCCACCGGTAATGCTGGCGACCGACAGCGCATCACCATCGGGATCGGTGTCGTTCAGCAGCACGTTTTTCACGCCCTGTCCGCAAAAGGCAATCAGCGTGTCATTATTGGCAGTGGGCGGGTTGTTCTGGACATCATTGTCGGAAATCGTGCCCGCGCCCTGGCTGTCGGTGATCGTCGAACCGCCAGTGGGGTTGGACAGATTCAGATACATGGCTTCTGTTTGCTCAAATATACTGTCGTTGACGGTTGCGACACTGACCGTCAGCGAACCTGTTGAACCGTTAAATGTCAGTGTGCCGGATTTCGCGGCATAGTCCGATCCGGTGACTGCCGACCCGTTGGCTGTCGCGTAGGAAACAGAATAGCTGCTGGTAACGCTGCCGCTCTTTGTGACGGTAAACACCAGATTGCCACCCTCGGTGGTGCTGGTGTCCGAAACGGCAAAGCCCGGCGGTGTTTCCCCACCACCTCCGGAGCCACCACCGCCAGTATTGCTGCCGGAACCGCCGCCGACATTGCCGGTCGCACCGCCATCCGAACCGGCTCCGCTGGACCCCGTAACTTCATAGCCGGTCCGGTTCCCCGCATCGTCATAATCGATGTCCGTTGTGACGCCGTTGTTGATCGAACCCGTTTGCTGGGTTCGTACCAGCCGGCCCAGCTCGTCATAGGTATAAAGAACCGTCTCGCCCGCAAGAACAGGCATGGCGACGAAGCAGGTGGTCAGTGAACAGGCGAACAGACGGGCAGATATTTTTACTTTGCGACTGGAGTTTCTGGTGTGTCCCTGACCGGTTTTGCCAATCAATTTCGCAAAGTGCATAAAGATCCCCTTTGCATGAGGGCTGCATTTTCGATTTTTATATGTCAATGCACCTGCCCTGACAGTAACGGACATTGATCAGTTATTTTCACAAAATTCGGATTGATATAGCTATTCAATCAGGTGCAATTCCAAGGAAAATGCTTTCACCAATAGCCAAATTTATTACTATCAAAGATAGGCCCATTATGGGGGATATTCTATACCATGGTGCATGAAACTGTTCATATACTCAGAGATGAATCGAATCATCTTGTAAAAAACAGGGAAAATCGAAGATGATCTCAAATTTGCTTTTGTCGACAGCACATGTCCTGAGCAACGCTCGACTGATAATTCTGGCGATACTGAGTCTCGGACCGGGTGTTACGCAGGCCCAGGCAGGGACCATCACGTGCAATGTCAAGATCACCTCGGTGGGGACCGATCCCAACGGAACCGTAATTCCCAAACTGGAGGGCATGGGCTGGCCCTATATGTGCAATCTGACAACCGGTCACGCCACCAATGCCGGAACCATCGCTCCGGAAACCTGTCAGGGGTGGCTCTCCATGTTCATGACCGCAGTAGCCACCCAGCAAAGCATGGTGTTTTATTTCAACTATGGCGCCGCACCAGCACCAGCCGACTGCGCCTCTTTCACCAATTTTTCGTGGCAGGTTCCCGCAGTATTCCCGTATTTCATGTCACTTGAGAAGCCTCAATGAACCAGATCAAACAAATCGAAAGTCTTGTTGATTGACCATGCCCGGAAGAGAAAAAGATGCACGAAAGTTAGGCCTCATCAAGCCTACATAAAATTGCCCAGGTGGTAGATCGCACCTGGCTGGGTCCGGTCGTTGACCAGCAGGTCGATCGATTCTCCAGATGCATAGCGCAAGAGGAAATAGGCATATTGCGACTTTCCGGTCTCTGTTGTGAGGTCCATCCAGTAATTGTAGCAACAGCCCAGCCAGTTTGAGTCGAAACTATCCAGATTGCGAAGATAGACCCTGTTACCAGAAATCACGAATTTGATTTGCGAAGCATCACCAACGCGGACAGTATGGTAGGCGAGTGCTGGTGTTGGCAGACTCAATATTCCCAGTGCAGCAATAATTTTCATTGCGGCTTTTTTCATGAAACTCCCCTTTGCGCGTCGCCTGCTACTTTACTTCCAGCATGTCAACGCAACGACCATGACAGAACCGGTCTTTGAACGAGTGCTTTTGAGACAAGCAATGAATAACAGGCATGTAACCTGGCCGAAGCCAACGAGATAATATTCAACCAGGCGCCGCCGGCCGGTCAAAAGAAGAAAGCACCATTGTGGGGGCATTCCGCGCCAGGACGATGATTGCGACTATTGGAGCGCGAGGGACAAGAGGTTGAAGGAAGGGCTGATTCATACGTCCTGATTTGTCGTGGCTGGCTTACACTCGAGACCACTTTTTGGGAGCAGACGAACACTCACGACATAGATCATGCCGCGCTTTCTCATCAGAAGCACTCTCCACCTTGCTTACTGTGTGCTTACAGCAGCAAAACAAAAAAGCCCCGCTGGTAACAGCGAGGCTTGTAATGTTTTGATTTTCTTCAATAAATTGGTTGCGGGAGTAGGATTTGAACCTACGACCTTCAGGTTATGAGCCTGACGAGCTACCGGACTGCTCCATCCCGCGCCAAAATAAAAAGCGGCCGGCCCGATGCCGGACAGGCCGCTTTTTGAAAAAGTGAATGGGTTATTTCCGCGTGACTTCATGTTCATGCGCCTGCTGCAATGCCTGGCGACGACCTACTCTTCCATGCCTTAAGACAAAGTACCATCGGCGCTAACTGGTTTCACGGCCGAGTTCGAGATGGGATCGGGTGGGTCACAGTCGCTATGGCCACCAAGCAATGAAGCAAGCGCATAAGCTGTAGTCACGGGTCTTTTAATCGATGTGGTTATGAGCGCACATCTTGTCAGCAAAACACTGACGGTGTGCACTTTCACCATGGGCCGAGCTCAATCGTCCACGCCACAACGATGTTTTCCAACATTGTTGTTGATGGCGGGATTCTACAAGCGCGAAAAGAGTAATTAGGACTGGTTAGCTTCACATGTTACCATGCTTCCACACCCAGCCTATCAACGTGGTGGTCTTCCACGACTCGATGATAACTTATCTTGAGGGAGGCTTCCCGCTTAGATGCTTTCAGCGGTTATCCCGTCCATACATAGCTACCCAGCAGCACGCCTGGCGGCATGACTGGTACACCAGAGGTATGTTCAACCCGGTCCTCTCGTACTAGGGTCAACTCCTCTCAATTATCGACGCCCACGGCAGATAGGGACCAAACTGTCTCGCGACGTTCTGAACCCAGCTCACGTACCACTTTAATTGGCGAACAGCCAAACCCTTGGGACCTGCTCCAGCCCCAGGATGTGATGAGCCGACATCGAGGTGCCAAACGATTCCGTCGATATGAGCTCTTGGGAATCATCAGCCTGTTATCCCCGGCGTACCTTTTATCCGTTGAGCGATGGCCCTTCCACGAGGGACCACCGGATCACTATGACCGACTTTCGTCTCTGCTCGACTTGTCAGTCTCGCAGTCAGGCTGGCTTATGCCATTGCACTCTAACAGACGGTTTCCAACCGTCCTGAGCCAACCATCGCGCGCCTCCGTTACTCTTTAGGAGGCGACCGCCCCAGTCAAACTACCCGCCACAGAGGGTCCCTGATCCGGATAACGGATCTAGGTTAGACACCAGAAAACAATAGGGTGGTATTTCACATTATGGCTCCACCACGACTGGCGCCATGGTTTCAAAGCCTCCCACCTATTCTACACAATTCTTTCCTAATGCCACTCTGAAGCTGCAGTAAAGGTGCACGGGGTCTTTCCGTCTAACCGCGGGTACTCCGCATCTTCACGGAGAATTCAATTTCGCTGAGCATATCCTGGAGACAGTGGGGAAGTCGTTACGCCATTCGTGCAGGTCGGAACTTACCCGACAAGGAATTTCGCTACCTTAGGACCGTTATAGTTACGGCCGCCGTTTACTCGGGCTTCAATTCAAGACTTTCATCTCTCCTCTTAACCTTCGAGCACCGGGCAGGCGTCAGACCCTATACGTCGTCTTGAAGCCGACTTAGCAGAGTCCTGTGTTTTTGCTAAACAGTCGCTACCCCCCAGCTTGTGCCCCCTGCCAAAAGTTGCCTTCTGACAGGGCCTCCTTCTCCCGAAGTTACGGAGGTAATTTGCCGAGTTCCTTCAGGATACTTCTCTCAAGCGCCTTGGTATACTCTACCTGCCCACCTGTGTCGGTTTCGGGTACGGTCTATATGGTGGAGCTATTTCCTGGAACCTCTTCGAAGCCTGATCAATCCAATAAGACCAGACAACACACGAGATCCGTCACATTCCACCAGGTCACGGAATATTAACCGTGTTCCCATCGACTACCCCCTTCGGGCTCGTCTTAGGGGCCGACTCACCCTGCTCAGATTAGCTTTAAGCAGGAACCCTTGGGCTTTCGGCGACAGAGCATCTCACTCTGTTTGTCGCTACTCATGTCAGCATTCGCACTTCCGATACGTCCACCGTCGGTTACCCTTCGGCTTCATCCGCTTACGGAACGCTCCGCTACCGCTGCAGTAAACTGCAACCCTAAGCTTCGGTGCATATCTTTAGCCCCGTTACATCTTCGCCGCAGGAACCCTTATTTAGACCAGTGAGCTGTTACGCTTTCTTTAAAGGATGGCTGCTTCTAAGCCAACCTCCTGGTTGTTTTGGGATTCCCACATGCTTTCCCACTTAGATATGACTTGGGGACCTTAGCTGTAGGTTAGGGCTGTTTCCCTTTCGACGACGGACCTTAGCACCCGCCGTCTGTCTCCCGGACTTGTCTCTATGGTATTCGGAGTTTGGTTAGGTTTGGTAGATCTCGCGACCCCCTAGCCCATCCAGTGCTCTACCCCCATAGGAAAACATCCGAGGCACTACCTCAATAGTTTTCGCGGAGAACCAGCTATTTCCCGGCTTGATTGGCCTTTCACCCCTAAACACAACTCATCCGATAATTTTTCAACATTAAACGGTTCGGTCCTCCAGTGCGTGTTACCGCACCTTCAACCTGGTCATGCCTAGATCGCCGGGTTTCGGGTCTAATTCATCGAACTCATTCGCCCTATTCAGACTCGCTTTCGCTGCGCCTACACCTAACGGCTTAAGCTTGCTCGATAAATTAAGTCACTGACCCATTATGCAAGAGGTACGCTGTCACCGCATATGCGGCTCCAACTGCTTGTAAGCATTCGGTTTCAGGTACTATTTCACTCCCCTAATCGGGGTGCTTTTCACCTTTCCCTCACGGTACTTGTTCGCTATCGGTCATGTACGAGTATTTAGGCTTGGAGGGTGGTCCCCCCATATTCAGACAGAATTTCACGTGTTCCGCCCTACTCAAGTCCCTGTTGATCATTTTCGCATACGGGACTGTCACCCACTATGGTCAAACTTTCCAGAATGTTCTGCTAATTTACAACAAGGCACTGGCCTGGTCCGCGTTCGCTCGCCACTACTAACGGAATCTCGGTTGATGTCTTTTCCTCCGGTTACTGAGATGTTTCAGTTCGCCGGGTTCGCTTCACCAGGTCTATTTTATTCAACCTGATGATATCCTTCCCCATTTACTCTCATCTTGTCATCCGAAGACTTCAAAACAAAAATAAATGGTGAGGATGGGTTCCCCCATTCGGAAATCGCTGGATCAAAGATTGCTCACATCTCCCCAACGCTTATCGCAGCGTGCCACGTCCTTCATCGCCTGTACATGCCAAGGCATCCACCAAATGCTCTTACCTCACGCTTGAGAATCCACACCACCAACAACAAGATTGGAACAAAGCTCCACGCCCCTTGCATAAAAAAGCGCTTTGCAATGGCCAATTCGGCCTTGCCTGTGTGTGCGGACAATTATTACTCAGCCTTTAGTAATTCAAATATGAATACTATGTGCCAATTAAGTGCTCTCAATCCGGTGGAAAACCACC
>NZ_FSQW01000002.1:1485000-1585200 GCF_900128895.1 Parasphingorhabdus marina DSM 22363
GAAGGGGAATTGCCGGTGCAGAACATATTGCGCGCCCTGCCCGCCGACATCCCGCTCAGCCTCGAAGTCCGCTCGAAATTCTATCGCGACGCCTTTCCCGATGCTTCGGATCGGGCCCGCGCCGTAAAGGATCGCAGCGCGACCTTTTTCGCATCCGCCGGGATCAGGCGGAGTTGATATAGTCCCGCATAGCTGCCGCTTCGCTCTCGATCTTGTCAATCCGATATTTGACAAGATCGCCGATAGAGACAAAGCCGACCAGCTGGCCGTCCTCGACCACCGGCAGATGACGAATCCGGCGCTTGGTCATGAGCGACAGCGCACCGATGGCACTTTTGGAGGTATCCACGGCAATCACGTCGGCGGTCATCACGTCAGCAACCGGCTTGACCATGGCGGCGGCTCCGAATTCCCGGACACAGTGCAGCACATCGCGCTCGGAGAAAATTCCGGCCACACGATCGCCATCCAGCACGGGCAAGGCGCCAATCCGTTTTTCCGCGAGTATCGCAACCGCGTCCGACACGCTCATGTCAGCGGTACAACTGAAAATATCTCCGCTCCGGCCATCCAGAATTGTCTTTATTGTCATTTTGGCCCCTCTCCTTCCCAAATGATTCTCTGATCTTTTCCGCAATGTAGCACATTTTATCGGCAAGTTGGACTTGAAGCGCATCGCAATCGGGTTCACTTAGTGACCCATAACAACGGAGTATGGAAATTGCCCGGACCCTCACAGCTTGACGACCCCCTCAACGCAAGCATCGCCTGGTCACGTTACTGGAGGCTGATGCGCTGGATGAGCCTGCTCACCTTGCTCTGTGTGATCGTGGCTTTGGGCATCCTTTTTTACCTCCACGGTCTTGTTTCCATCCACATGTATATCGCCGCAGCCGGTGGCGTTGCCTTCGCGCTGCTGCTCACCTCTGCCTTGATGGGGCTGGTGTTCATGTCCAGCGGGACCGGGCATGACGAATGCATAGACGATCCGGTTTCCAGTTCGCTGACTCCCGATGAGTGAAGACGACGTCCAGACCCTGCGCAAGATGCAGCCGGTCCTGCGGGTTGCGCCGCGCCCGCGTGATCTCAACAATAATGGTCATATTTTCGGTGGCTGGGTCCTGTCGCAGATGGACACGGCGGGCGGCATCATGGCCGCCCGGGTCGCGCAGGGCTCCACTGCTACTGTCGCGATTGAAGCGATGGAGTTTATTGCACCGATCCTGCAGCGCGATCTGATCTCGGTTTACGCGCGGGTCGAAAGAATCGGGCGCACATCGATCGCGATCCGGCTGGATGTGATTGCTTCGCGAAATCTCGGGGAAGAATGGGTTCCGGTGACAAGCGGGCTTTTCACATTTGTCGCGCTGGACGAGAACCACCAGCCCCGACCGATCCCCGAAGAATCAAAAACCCGCTATCTTGACGCTACCGGCGGCGGTTCAGCCTGAACGAAAGGGTTCGCTCGCCATTGGCGGGAACCGTCACCGACCACAAATCGCTGCCGTCCTTGCGCCCCAGCTTCTCACTGGCTCGTGTGATTCTTTCTGTATCGTACCGCCGGATCTTCACCTCAACCTTCGCGGCGCGGGGAGACGCATTGGTGATAGTCACTTGCTTGTCCGCGTAGCTGCGGCTTTCAACATCGACATCATCGACTGTACTCAATGTGTAGCGCACCAGCGGGCTGCGATTGATGGTGATATCGACCTCCTCGCCAATCGCCTTGTCGTCCACGCTGCCTTCGCCCAGCATCAGCCGAGCACCGCCAGCTTCGCGAAAAGCCACCAGACGCCCTGCGGGCATCGCCAGACCCAGCCCGTCGCGCTTGCGATTCTGCATCCGCAACACGGTCGAAAGCCCGACCGGCGAGTCATAAGAAGCGGACGCCCTCAGTTCGGCCTTGTATATCTGAACAAACTGCACCTGCTCTTTTTCGAACATCGCAACCTGTTTCTGACTCTGGGAGGCAATCGTCACCGGCACCGGAATGCGGTAAAGCTTCAGATCACCCAGTTCCTCCTGTTGCGCCGTGATCGCCAGCGGGGCTGCCATTTCCATCAGGGCACCGCTCCTTTTCGATGCGGTAACAGTGATGACATCCTGCTCGTCCGTTCTCCAGGAATTCAGCCGACCCAGTGCGGCCCGGTTGCGCAAGGCAATGTCGCTCGTTGTCGCCTGGGGCCAGCATCGCAGGGATATGGAACCACCGCTTATCGGCGCGATATCGTCCCGCTCCTTGTTGGGCTGCCCGGCGACGGTCTGGGCCTGGGCATTGAGGAAGCTTGTTTCATCGCTGTTCGCCAGCGTCACCCAGGAAAACAGGTTCAGCGTCTGGCCGTCATCGGCGATATCGGCCACATAACTGGCTTCCCAGTCAAAGCCGGTGGCCAGATAGGACAAGGTCACCGTCGCCCGCGTGGCCTCCGTGATCCGGCTTTTCACAGAGAGGGTCGGCTTCGCAGACAGTCCCTCGGGAATGGCAGGATAGATAATAGCATCATTGAGCCCGCTGCACCGCAGGGCCTCGAAGCCATCTGCTGTCTGGATCACCACACCGGCACTGGCATCGGTCCGGATCATGGCATCAAATTCTTCCGTTTTGCCGCTAGCGACATTGGTCCGGCGGATGGTCACGCCGCGCCCCAGATGTCCGTTGAGCAAGGCGGAGGGTGACAACAGGGCCGCATTCCGGTTCTTCTCGATGACGCCGTCGGCCAGTCCGGTGACAATTGCCGACTGTGGGATGATCCCGCCAGCCACGCCTTCAAACCGGAGTTCCACCTCTCCTGCGGGGAGATTGACGGTTCGCTGTTCCGTTACCAGCGCATATCCCCCCAGATACTGAAGATTCATCACGGTGCCGGAAGATCGCTGCGGGTTGCGATATACTGTCACGGATACCGCCGACGGACCGTCGGAAATCACGGTCTGCAACCCGGCAACGGACTGCGCGGCCGCACTGCCAGCCCAGCCGGCGATCAGGCCGGTCACCAGGAACGCGATCAGCGTTCGTCTCAACATGATATCAAAACCGCGTCTCGAACGTGGCGGTCACGGTTGCGCGGCCATTGGCCGGGACCGGGACCTTCCAGGCGATACTGTTCGAGGAACGCCGTTCGCTGGCCATGCTTTCGCTGACAATCCGGGTGTCGCTCCAGTAAAAGTCGAGCCCGTCCTGGATCAGGGAAATCGTGACCGGTGCCGGCCGCGCATTGCTGAGCTCATAGCTCATGGTCGTTCGCCATTTGCGGGAAGACAGCCGCCGCCGCTCGGTCACCGTGGGCTTCACCTTCACGTCGAAGGCTTCTCCGGTTTTCAGACCCAGCTCTGAACCCATGGGCGTATGGCCAATGCTGTTCTCGCCAATAAATTGCGGCTGGCCTGACGCATCCTTCATGTAGACGCGCACAGTTCCGGCAGGCAGCGCATCGCCCAGGCCGCCGTCGCTGGACGAACTGAACTGCAACACGGTGTTGGCGCTCTGTGCTTCACTCTGCGTACCCAGCCAGCGATTGGTATATTCATAGGCCTTTTGTGCGGGCGCACCGGTGACGTCGAGAAAGCTGACCTGCTTGGTCTGGGCATTGGCAATCGTCGTCCGGGCAGCCAGCGGATACAGATAGAAGTCCCCCAGAGATTCGCGATTGGCAGACTCGGTGCCAGCGCGCCGGATATTGTTGCGGCGGTTGTTTCTCCGTTGCCCGTTCACACTCGGCGTGCCGGCGACCAGCAGGGTTTTGGCATTGTCAAAAGTCGTGCCGGTATTGTTGGTCAGTGTGACCCAGCCTTGCACATCCATGCGCCCGGCATTTTCGTCAAACAAGGCCACATAGTCGGCTTTCCAGCCCATGCCGCTGGTCAGATAGCTCAGTTGCGCCGGACGGACCCCGCCGCGTGAGCTGTTGAGCGTGACCGACAGGGTTGGACGCGCCCGCAAATTGCTGGGGACCTTGTCAAATATGACGCGCGTGGGAAGCCGGTCATCGCGCAGCACTTCGATCCGGCTGCCGATTTGCAGAACGACACCGCCATTGGCCGCGAGCACCTTGGCACGTTCCCGCTTTTCCTGACCGGTGGCAGGATTGATCCGGACGATGGTCACGGTTTCGCCCACGGCCTTTTCCATCAGCTTCGCCGGCGACAGCAGGTCATAGTCGAAATTCTGCTCGACAATTCCGGCATTGGCTGCGCTGAACCCAACCGTTTCGGCCCGGATCTGACCTGATACTCCCGGGAAGGTCTGTACCGAGCGTCCGGACGGGATGTTCAGACGGCGAGTATCCTGGACCAGGGCCAGATTGTTGTTGTAGATCGTCACCGATATGTCACCCGGTCCGGATGACTGGCTGACAGCCGGTGTGGTGGCCAGCACCAGGGCCAGTCCGGTAAAAGCTAGAAGCCGCATGTTTTCTCTCTCCATCGTTCGTACAGACCGGTCTATCGAGCCGAAAGTGAATGTAGCTTAAACGCTATTCGGTTTCCTGTTCGCCCGATTCCGGCATCATCCAGACAAACCGCACGCGGCCGCGGGATTCTTCATCCACTTTGTTACTGGAAAAAAACAGGTTTTGCTTCGCCATCTCGGTCGCCACCACATCCAGGTCGGCCTGGGCCCCGCTCATCGACATGGTCATGGGGCTGCGCAATGCAGCCCAGCTGATCAACTCCATTTTGGCTTTGGATGCGCTGGTGAGCTCCCCTTCCGCCACGACCAGTTCTGGCAGCGTTGTTGGCGGCGGCTGGATATTGATCGCCCAGTCCGGCATCTGGCTCACCATGCGCTGTTCCAGTGCCCGATAGGTCTGGAGCGACGCTCCGGGTAACGGCTTCGCCATGACGATGGCCCGGCGTTTGGCGCTGTCCACCACCACGTCATCCGGACCCACTCCGGCAATCAGCGCAAGATTGTCCCGCAGCCGCGCGACCTGCGTCTCGACGGCCTGTTGCTGTTCCTTCGCCCGGACCGCTGCCAGGGCAGCTTTTGCCGCATCATCGCCTGTTTCGACCCGATATTGTTCGATCTGCACTTCGATGGTCTCCCGGAACGCCCGGCTGAGCACTCGCGAGCTTTGCTCCGACGCACCGGGGTTGATGACGGGAGTGAACACCGAAGCGTTGACCTGGACTGGCGAGGCGTTGAAATCGATATCAATCTGGGAAACCCGGGCCCGTGGACCGAACTGGTCCTTGATATAGCCATTGGCCGAACGGGAAATATTCGCTTCATGGCCGATCCGGACCAGCGAGATCCCGAGCGGAATGGCGAGGCCAACAAAAACCACCACCATTGCGAAAATCTGAAACTGGGTTTGCCGTTCCGACAGATAGGACCGGAAGCCGTAGAGCCAGGCCATGACCGTTGCGGTCAGCGCGATGGTCATCAGGTTGGTGAAATAGAGCAGCAGCGAGCCGCCAAAGACCGCCCAGTTTGCGGTGGCCAGCCCAAAACCGACCACGGCCAGTGGCGGCATCAGGGCCGTCGCTATGGCAACACCCACGATCGTGCCCATTCCACCCCGGATCATTGCATAGGCTCCCGCCAGTCCGGAAAACAGGGCGACCGCGAGATCAAACAGATTGGGCCGGGTGCGCGAGGCAATCTCCGGAGTCACGGTTTGCAGCGGTGACAGCAGCACGACAAAGGCGGAAAACAGGACTGCGATGATGGTCCCGAGAAACAGCGCCCAGCCGGTGTCTTTCAGCCATGCAGAATCGCCGGTTGCCGATGCAAATCCGGCGCCCATGATCGGATACATGAGCGGTGACAGCAGCATCGCCCCGATGACCACCGCCGGTGAGGACAGCAACAGGCCAAGAATGGCTATGCCAGCCGACATGCATATCAGAAAGGAATAGCGCGGCGTGAAGCTGCAGTCGGCCTTGATTTTTTCAATTACCGCCGGCTGGTCGACTTCCGCCTGGACCGCCATGCGCCACCAGCGCCGGAGCAGCCGGTAGCTGCCGCTGATCGGCGAAAACATGCCCGAACGGCGCTTCGCCTCCATTTTCTCCTGATCCAGCCGTTTTTCCTGATCAGGCGCAGATGCCCTTGGGTCGGTCATAAGCTGTTGTAACCATTCAGATCAGCGCGTGAAACGAAAAATATTACCTGCCGGGTAATTGAAAAATGAACAATTTCCTCTTTTATCAGAAAACCGTATCAACTATATAGAGCGCAGCGGCTATGGTGCCGCCGTGAATTCCCCCAGGAGACTCCCTCATGCCCCGTCCCGAAACCGACATGGAAGCCAAGCGACAGCAGATCATGGAAGCGGCCGACCAGATCATTCAGGACAAGGGCGCGATCAGCTTTACCATGACCGATCTCGCCGCAGCGGCCGGAATGTCACAATCCAACCTCTACCGGTTTTTCGAAAGCAAGGATGCCCTCGCCGAAGCCATGGCGGGGGAATGGTTTGCCGATCTCGAAGTGATCATGCGCGAGCTTGTCGATGCCGACATGCCGGTGGAGGAAAAGCTGTTCGCCTTTTTCGCCCGGCGGCTGGAAATCAAGCGTGCCCGGTTTGAAGAAGATCCCGAGCTGTTTGCATCTTATATGGAGCTGGGCGACGAGCATTTTGAAGTCATCAAGGGCTATGTCGACCTCGCTGACCATTATATGGCCACGATCCTCGCCGAAGCGATGGAGGCCGGTTACTTCAAGGGACTAGAGCTCGATGCCGTGGTGTCTCTGGTCAACACCATGATGCAGCCCTTCTGCAATCCCAAGCTGATGATGCAGATGATGCACCTCGCCACCGAAGACCGGTTGCGCCAGGTGATCGGGACAATCCTGACCGGGCTGAATGCCAATGCGTCCCAGCGCGCCATGGACGGCAAGGCCCTGCACGTCGTCGGGTAATCCGGTTTATCGGGGCGCAAATACTGCCGCGCTTTTCCACGCCAGGTCCGGATCCCGGATACTGACCACATCCGCCAGTTCATGGATATTCTCATATCCATAACCATGGAGGTTGATGAAGGTCGGGATATTGAGTGCGAGCGGCGCAGATTTTAGCCGGACCGGGCGCATATTGTCCGAAAAATTGTTGTTGCAGTAGATCAGGATCGGGCGATTTTTGTCGCCGATGACCTCTGCCAGTTTCTCCTCTGTGAAATCCGAAAAGGGCAGGTTCACTGCCCCCGATATATGTCCCGTCTGAAAGGCGGCAGCGGATCGTGTGTCGAGAATGATCGCGTCAGGCTGTGCGGCCAGCTGGCGGAATGTCGCGAGATCGACAAGGCGCTTGCTGCGATAATCCTGCAGCCCGGCTGCCATTTCAACGAAACCGCGATAGTCCACCTGGGGGTTGGCCGGAACCTGCACCTCCTCCGCATGAACCGGGGCCAGTGCGATAACCATCAGCGCCAGAGCCAGGCCGAAAACATGTCGCATGTAATATTCTCCCTTCCACCATGAGAGATAGGCGAGACCGATTTGCTCTTCGATGAACGACCGGTTCAGAAAGATTCCTGACGCAAAAAGAATCAGGCGGCCTGTCTTCCGACACACCGCCTGACCCTGCGACCCTCCACTCACGGGAATGTGAGGGTCTTTTCCGCCGGTCTAGCGGTGGCGGAAAACATTGTCCCGATTGAAACGGGAATGCCCGTATTTGCCGTGATGTTTGAATTTGCTCCGGAAATGCCGGTCCAATCCGCGGTGATGTTTCCGGAATGTCTTGTGCTTGAAACCAGAGAGACCGCGATGGCTGTTGCGGTGCAGACCAAAGCCGCGATGCGACCGAAACCCGCGGTGACCAAATCTGCTGCGGCCAAAGCCACGCGAACGGACATGGCCGCGGTTTTCGGCTTTCCCGGCCAGCGTGTCGCCCGAAATCAGAGGGCTGATGGGCGATGCACCAACGGGACCCGGCCCGGTTATTGAGATATTGGCAGCCTGAGCCGGAGCGAATGCGGCGAGCGCAACAAGACCAGCTAAAGCGAGGGATGAAAACCTGATCATTACTTGTCTCCTTGGGGGATAGGAACAACTGGTCATTCGCCGCAGCGGCCGGTTGGGTTACACGTCGGCGGCCTTCGGGAGGTTCGCAACACGGTTGCGGACCAGTCAAAATCGCCAGAATTCAGGCGATAATGTGCACTCAAAAAATGACCGGCTCCGTTTCATATTGCCTGATCCCGCGAATTCGGCGATGAGCCGCCATGATGTTCGCAATCGACACGTGGTTCCAGTCCCATGCGGACATGTCGCTGCTCTCTTTCCTGCTGGTATGCTGTGCCGTCGGCGGAGCGTCCTTTTTCCGCGGCCTGACCGGCTTCGGCTACGCAATACTCGCGGTTCCTTTTGTCGGTCTGGTTGCTACCCCACAGGTCGCTGTGATCATGGCGATATTGATGCAATTGCTGATGGGTCCGATCGGAATCCGGCAGAATCTGCGGATTGCCGACAAAGCACTCATTTTTAAAATTTCGGCCTTCGCCTGCGTCACCACACCGCTTGGCCTGTGGCTGCTCGACATGGTCAGTGCCGATATCGCCCGGCTGCTGATCACGGCTATCGCTCTGGGCAGCTTCTTCCTGTTCATGCTGAAGCGCGCGCCTGTGATGAACAACAGTCCGCTGCGTTTGCTGCTTGTCGGAAGCTCGTCCGGCCTTCTGAACGGCTTTGCCGCGATTCCCGGCCCGCCCGTGATCCTGCATTTCGTTCGGGATCAGGTGGCGCCGGCTGTCTCCCGCAGCTCAATGATGCTGATCTTTTTCGTCACCGCGATTGCCGGAACCGTTGCAGCCTGGTGGCGCGGGATGATCGACGAACAGGCCCTGATCCTGACTGCCCTGACCTGCCCGCTGATGGTCATCGGCAACCATTTCGGATCACGCTTTTTCGGGGCGATATCAGAACCCGTCTGGCGCGGATTTGTCCTGGTGTTGCTGCTGATCGCCGGGGCGGTTGCTCTCGGCAGAATGCTCTAGGCGTCTTTGGCCAGCCACTGCTTCATCATCGCCGGTGGCGGGGAAGCATGCATTTCCCTTTCATCCAGCGCGGCAATCGCCCGCGCCCGGTCATCGTCGGAAAAACTGCCCGTGGTCAGGCAGAATTCCACCATGTTCCCGTTCGGATCACGGGTGTAGATCGACCGGCACCAGTTATGATCAATTTCCAGCACGTCCAGATCGGCGGCATTCCATTTGGCCCGCCACTCATCCAGTTCCTGCTGGCTATCAACCGAGAAACTGTAATGGTTGGTCCCTTGCGGGGTGCCGGCAGCCTCATTGAGATCGAAGGCATATGTCCCCTCACCCGGCGTGTCATTCAGCTCCCAGAATGCGATAAACCGGCTGTCGTCGCCATTCATGCGATAAAAGAAATGTTTGCCCCAGCCGCCGCCCATGACCGGTGCGATTTCCACCTTCACCAGCTCGAACCCCATAATGTCTTCGTAAAAGGCATGGATCGCCTTCATGTCTTTCGCGGCCAGCGCGAGATGGTGGTAACTCATTTGTCGGCATCCTTTCGCTTGTCGACCATGCCCATGACATCGGCGGTCGCCCCTTCCGGCGCGGGCACTTCAACCACGCGCTCCGCGACATCGTCAAATTCCAGTTTCAGCGCCCGGCTCATCACCGCGTGCATCATGTAGGTGCAAGTGATGTAAGTGAGTTCGAGGATCTCGACTTCACTCAGATGCTTCTTCAGCAGTTCAAACACCCCGTCCGGCACCCGGCCCCGTTCCAGTACCAGGCAATCGGTATAGGCCAGCACCGCGCGCTCGACCTCACTGAAGCAAGCAGCGGTGGACCAGTTCGGAATGGCTTTGACCTGTTCTTCCGAATATCCCTCGAAGCGCATCGCCTTGCTGTGCTGTGAATAGACAAATTGCGAGCCCACCGCATAGCCTGCGCGGATCTGCCCCAGTTCGCGAAGCTTCGGATCGAGCTGTCGATTGGGCGAGCGGTAAAAACCGAACCCCTCTGTTGTGTGCCTGAACGCATCTGGCACCTGCGCAAAAACTGTCCACCAGTTGCCCGGCGTGCCGGTCGCGGTTCCCGGCTCGGTCACCGGATCACGGTCTCCGAACAATGTGCCGTAAAGCGCCAGCACATATTCATCAGTCACTTCAGATCGCGGAATCTCGCGCAGTCGGGGCATGGGCTTCTCTCCTGTGCCCCGACTATGCACATAATTTCAGCCGGTTCTACCCCGCCAGGTTCCGCAGCACATAGTGCAGGATGCCGCCGTTGAGGAAATATTCCATTTCATTGGCGGTATCGATCCGGCAGTCGGTCATGAAGGTCGATGTTGTCCCGTCGGCACGGGTCATTTCGACTTCGACTTCCTGACGCGGATCGAGGCTGGCGACACCCTTGATCGTAAATGTCTCGGTGCCGTCGAGGCTCAGCGTGTTGCGGTCGACGCCCTCGGCAAATTGCAGTGGCAGAACGCCCATGCCGATCAGGTTCGAACGGTGGATGCGCTCATAGCTTTCCACAATCACCGCCTTGACGCCGAGCAGGTTGGTGCCTTTCGCGGCCCAATCCCGGGACGAACCGGTGCCATATTGCTCACCGCCGATGACGACCAGGTCATTGCCATCCGCCTTGTGACGCATCGCGGCGTCGTAGATCGGCATGATCTCACCATTATATTTGGTGTAGCCACCTTCTTTTCCGTCGGCCATCAGGTTCTTGATGCGTATATTTGCAAATGTCCCCCTCATCATGACTTCGTGGTTTCCGCGGCGGCTGCCGTAGGAGTTGAAGTCCTGTTTGGAGACCTGGTGGTCGCGGAGATATTCGCCTGCGGGGCTGTCTTCCTTGATCGCGCCAGCGGGGGAGATATGGTCGGTTGTGATGGAATCTCCCAATAATGCCAATGTCTTGGCATCGATAATATCTCCAACAGGCGCTGGGGTCATCTCCATGCCCTCGAAATAGGGCGGGTTCTGGACATAGGTCGATCCGGCGCGCCAGCTATAGGTGTCGCCGCCGGTCACATCGATATCCTGCCACGCGGCATCGCCGTCATAGACATTGGCATAGCGCCCCTCGAACATCTCGCGCGAAACCGCCCCGCCCATCGCCGCATTGACCTCGTCATTGGTCGGCCAGATATCCTTCAGATAGACATCTTCACCATCGCTGCCCTGCCCGATCGGCGTTTCATACATGTCCTCGCGCACCGTGCCTTTCAGCGCATAGGCCACGACCAGCGGCGGCGACGCGAGATAATTGGCGCGCACATCCTGCGACACGCGGCCCTCGAAATTCCGGTTGCCCGAGAGCACCGAGGCGGCGACCAGATCATTGTCATTGATCGCCTTCGAAATCGGTGCCGGCAAAGGCCCACTATTGCCGATACAGGTGGTGCAGCCATAGCCGACCAGGTTGAAGCCGAGATAGTCGAGATCATCGGACAGCCCGGCCTTGTCGAGATAATCGGTCACCACCTGCGATCCCGGCGCGAGCGAGCTCTTCACCCAGGGCTTGCGCTGCAGACCCTTTTCGCGCGCCTTTTTCGCGACCAGCCCGGCGGCGATCAGCACGCTCGGGTTGGAGGTATTGGTGCACGAGGTGATCGCGGCAATGGTCACGTCGCCATGGCCGAGATCATGATCCGCACCCTCGACCGGCACCCGCTTGTCGGGGTCGGCGGAGTTGAACACTTCGGTAATGTCACTGTTGAAGCCCTCGTCGAGATCGGCCATCGACACGCGCTGCTGGGGCAGCTTCGGCCCCGACAGGGACGGCACAACGCTGGTCATGTCGAGCTCGAGCGTCTTGGTGTAGATCGCCTCGACCTCGTCATCATGACGCCAGAAGCCCTGCTCTTTCGCATAGGCTTCGGTCAGCGCAATATCCTGCTCGTCGCGGCCGGTCAGGCGCAGATAGTCGAGCGTCTTGTCATCAATCGGGAAATAGCCGCAGGTCGCGCCATATTCCGGCGCCATGTTTGCGATCGTCGCGCGATCAGCCAGTGACAGCGCCGCCACGCCGGGCCCGTAAAATTCCACAAAGCGCCCGACCACGCCGATTTCGCGCAGCATCTGCACACAGGTCAAAACAAGGTCCGTCGCGGTAATACCCTCGGCGAGATTGCCGGTCAGCTTGAACCCGACCACTTCGGGGATCAGCATCGACACCGGCTGGCCCAGCATCGCGGCTTCCGCCTCGATCCCGCCAACGCCCCAGCCGAGCACGCCCAGCCCGTTGATCATGGTTGTATGGGAATCGGTACCGACACAGGTGTCGGGATAGGCGGTGAGATCGCCATTCTGATCCTTTGACGACCAGACGGCTTTTGCGATATTCTCCAAATTCACCTGATGGCAAATGCCGGTTCCGGGCGGCACGACGGAAAAATTGTCAAACGCTTTGGAACCCCATTTCAGGAATTCATAGCGCTCCATATTGCGCTGATATTCTAGCGCGACGTTGTTTTCGAACGCCTGCGGGGTGCCGAATTCGTCGACCATGACAGAGTGGTCGATCACCAGATGCACCGGCACCTGCGGGTTGATCTTTTCCGCGTCACCGCCCAGCGCCTTGATCCCGTCGCGCATCGCCGCGAGATCAACAACAGCCGGAACACCGGTAAAGTCCTGCATCAGCACGCGCGCCGGGCGGTACTGGATCTCGCTGTCCGAGCGGGCATCCTTCTGCCAGTCGACCACCGCCTGCGCATCCTCGGCCGCCACCGTGTGACCGCCATCCTCGAAGCGCAGCATATTCTCGAGCAGCACTTTCAGCGTGTAGGGCAGCCGGTCAATATTGCCGAGCTTCGCGGCGGCCTTTGCCAGTGAATAATAGGCATAGTCGGTGCCGTTGACAGAAAGGGTGGATCGCGTGCCGAGTGCGTCTTTGCCGGTGGTGGTCATGGAAGGTCCTTCGTCAAAAAGTGGTACTTTTTGCCGGATTGGGGAAAGCCTCCGCAAGGGAGACAATCAGGCTAAAGCAGGTGAATCGATTGTTCGGGAGCGCTTTAGCGCAGCACCGTGGCTGGTGCAATGTGGCGACGGGAATTATTGTGGGATTCTCGTTGCTGGCGGCTTCCATGGGTCGAAATCGTCATCCCAGCGCAGGCTGGGATCTCAGGCAACCACACCCGACCGCTCGTCCACACCCCATGTCATCCCAGCGCAGGCTGGGATCCCGGGCGGCTGTACGGAACAGACTCACGCGAAGCCGCGAAGGCACGAAGGGCCGGCGCGCAGCTGGAACCCATAGCCCGTCACCGGGAGCACCGCCCCGGTTCGTCGTCCCGAACTCCCCAACCCGTCATCCTGAACGCCCCAATCCGTCACCCTGAACGCCCCAACCGTCACCCTGAACTCGTTTCAGGGCCCATTCCTCCTCCCGCGCCACCTGTGATCGGGGCACAATGGATCCTGAAACGAGTTCAGGATGACGGGAAGGAAAAGCGGAACCACCGGTAAATCCCCAGCCCCCACCCTACCCCATTTCATCCCAGCGCAGGCTGGGATCCAGAGCGACGACACGCAACAGATGCGTGCGAAGCCGCGAAGCCCCGCTCATCCTGAGCACAGTCGAAGGACCAGCGCCCACAACCACCGCGCATAGTCGCGCGCCAGCAACAGGATGATCACCACCGAGACCGCAAAGACCAGCCCCTCAACCACCCGCGCCCGCCTGCCGCGCCGAGGTCCGGTCATGCCGCCACCATCCAGAGCATCCATAGCCCCAGCCCGGCAAAGGCCACCGCACACAGACGGCGGACGAGAATTTCATAGCGATCAGGATTGGGGGCGGGATTGCGCGGCATGGAGTGCGACCTCTTTTGTTAAAGCAAGAGGCGCGGCAGGGTCGAACCGGGTGATAGTAACCCCATGCACGCATGAAGCGCCGCCACCTTTAGGCGGACCCTGGACATGCGTGACGGCCACCCGGTCGTTATTATAACGACCAGAGCGTGCAATCATGAGGTTACTATGCCTCACAGCGGGAATTGGCCCGCTGCGGGTGAGGGTTTAGTGAATGAGGGGCGGAGTGGCAATGGGAAGTATTGCGTCAACAGTACCTAAAGTCAAAACTAGCGTGAGTTCGGCTTGCTAGCTGTGAAGCTTAGCTGTTTGGAGATCCTTGTTCGTTGGACGGTAACAAGTTTTGATTCCGGCGAGTTGCAATCGGTTATACTTGCGGGGCTTGATCTCAATAAGCAAGCGCCTTGATTTCTACTTATAGTTTTCCACTATTTGTGCTGCTGCCCGATCAATCTCTGGAAACAGTGTACCTGCGTCGATCCCGATTGCTCTCAGCTCATTCCTTATTTTTTTCTTGGCGTTTTTAGGTATACGAATGGAGTATGAGGAAATTTCTTTCGAAAATGCAGAACTGTCCTCCAGTTTCAAACCGAATGCCAGAAACGCACCACTCTGAGCAATGATCCGGGCGTTGTTCTGCTTTGCGACAACATAGTAGGGTCGAAAAAGATCATCCTTTTTTATCCTGGCCTGAAAATGAGGTTTTTCCTCCCGGATAAACTGAAGCAAGCGATCAGTCGGATGTAGCTTATGAAAATCAGAAATATTGGATGCTGTAGTATTCTCAAGTATCTCTTTTTCCGACATTTTTAAATTTGCAAGGTTACACACACAACTCACTGAATCGCTATCATAATACTTTTTTCTGTCAGCACTAATTCTGTAGATTATTAATGAGCCGTCTTCATTTTCGCACTCGGTTACAGCAAAATAAAGCCCCACCAACGGGTTACTGGTCACGTCCATTAACCGCGTTGGCAATCCAAAATGTTGCATCCGCACAAGCCGGTCAAACATCGTGTTGTCATGCAAAAAATGATCGGGGTATCTCGACACCAGATCTCGCACAATTGTGTACTCGGAACTCAAAATTCTCTGAGATTGTCTAAATATGCTTGGAGTTGCCGTCCAAGAAATGGAGCCATGGCCTCGATAGCAACTGAACGTATCTGATTCATCAGACAGTTTTTGCACTCTAATAAGCGCGTCAGAAACGCTATCTACAAGGCCGATTTCCCTTGGCCGATTTTTTTGTTTGTTGTTCGAAGGCATCCTCAAACTCAAAGCAAATCGTCGATTTCATCAATGGTGCTAACATCAACTACTATGAGACGAAGAGGCTCTCCAGAAGTACTCCGCACAATGTAAGCATCGACACTGACTTTGTCCTCCTGCATCGCCGATAGAAGATCGAATTTCAGATCATCTTTTCGATCAGCTGGAACGGAGAACGATGGAATACCTTCCCAGTAAACATTCCGAAACTTCCCCCAACCTGTTTCCTTGTTGTATTGTACAATATTAACATCAATCGAAGTTACTTCTTTGTCAATTCTGATTGATTCCAATGCACTTGCAGTCTCTTGGTTGGCGGTGAGTATTGGCCTTTTGCCAAGCCCGTCGATCGTGGAAATTGTCACTAGTTTTGCGCTACGTCTTAGTGGTACAGCCAATTCGCTGAGGAGTGGAGTGGCCATTGTCACCAGTGCAGCATCTTGGTCTGGGGTGATTTGCGCAAGCAAGTCTCTGTGACTTTTGAGATAACTTCGCCGTTCAACTTCAGATATTAATCTATCGAGCAACTCGTTCTCACTAGGCTCCAATCCTCGATCTGTCTCAAAACGAGATCGAAGGACCTCAATCGCTTCATTACTGTCGAAGATATTGTGATCGACCAACTCAAAGAACTCGGAGCGGAGCGCATTGTCATCGATAAGATCTAGCGCTGCACTGGTTTCTATGGGCTGAAATACCCGTTCTATAATATAGGTCCAAAGTGCTGTCAGCGGGACATCTATTTTTGCTTCGTCATCTTCGGATGTTGACGCCGCCACATTGAGATTAAAGCTTCCCTTTTCAAATGGAAACAAATCTATGTTTGTTCGAGAAGCTGCTGTTACTCTTTTGGAGAAACGACCTGTTTTCCTGAATTGATCAAGTTTCACCGAAAGACGAGCTGCAGCGTATTGAAACCTAGCAGCCTCATAAAAATCCATGCGATTTGAATCGGCCAATCCACCCTGAAAATGGAAGTTTAGTGCGTCCATAACTGTGTTCCCAAAAACATCGACACATTATTAAAATGCATCCAATACACTAGAGCCAAAAAACATACTGTTGAATATATGTGTATTCTGTATGTCTTCTTTAATAGTACCTTCAATCAAACTCAAAAAATATATCCAACAATGAGTTTCCGCCTACAAAGGCAACAGGCCTTGATTGCAAACAGCAATCTCTAATTCCGAATAGTCCAAAGCCCAGATCCAATGCCACCAACTGATTTGAACCAATCCCTATGCCCCAAATAGGCATCTGAATCAGAGCTATTCTGCTCTATTTCCCGCCGGATAATCGCCTCGGTGTTCCGGGGAAGCGATCTCCCATTCTTGGCTCTGATATCTCTTACTTTCTTGTAGATCTTTTTCAGTTCAACCGCACCATCGAGGCACCGAAAAGCTGAACGCACATCATCTCTCCACCTTGCAAATTCCTCCTCACCAGGCGCGGATGGCACAAGCAGTCTTCTGAGAATATCATTCTCAGATTCCTCTCCTTCTGCACGATGTGCCCAGATACTCGCGAAAACGTCAGTATCGACCTCAATTTGCCTCATGGTCATTCTCCTGATGCCGCTGTATCAGATCTTTTTCGATCTATCTAGATCTTTATTGATCTAACTAGAATAAATCTCCCCCCTTTCCTACACCCCCCACCCCCTGATACACCCCTCGGGTGACAGCGAAGAAACCCAAAAACCCCCTTATCCCCTCCTACAATCCGGGCAATCGCAAGATCCGCCATGATGGCTGGACGCCGGCCCGCACGAAAACCTTTCTGGCGACGTTGCGGCAGACGGGCTGTGTGACCGATGCGGCGCGGACGATCGGGATGTCGACGGCTTCCGGCTATCGGCTGCGCAAGCGGGATGCGGTGTTTCGGGCCGCCTGGGATGAAGCGCTGGCCGATGCGCGGCGGGGGCTGATTGCGGTGGCGCATGAGCGGGCGGTGGTCGGGCGCGAGACGGTGATTATCCGCAAGGGCGAGGAGGTCGAGCGGCGGATCCAGCCGAGCGATGCGATGCTGGCGCTGCTGATCAAGCATGGTGATATGGGCGGTGACGGCGCGGGGCGGCAGCGGATCGGCAATCGCACCGCCGACAAGATCCTGACGCAGGACGAATGGCGCGCGGGGATGGGCTTTGACGGGCGCGGCGAGAAGGTCGATGCGGTGACGCTATACGGCGATACCCGGGCGCGGATCGATGCCAAGCTCGACCGCATGCGCGCGCGGCTGGAACAGGAGCAGGAGCGGACCGGCGAGCGGCGGATCAATATCCGTACCGGCGAAGGGATCACGCCGGAGGTGATCGCGGCGGTGCAGCGCTTTGCGGCGGGGGTTGATTGCGGTGGCTGACGGGGCCGGATTGAGATCAGAAGTCCCGGGCAAACGCCACATTTCCAGTTGACTGGACGACCTGTTCGATTCGAAGGATAAAGCCGCTTTATCCATTGGCATTCCGGAATTTCCGGAACTAAAGTGCCGTTTCACAGGACAAGGTGCCGAACAATGCGCAGGCTGCTAACATGGCTTCTTGACAGGTCCCGGAGAATCCTGTCCGCACACGCAAATGACCCGCCCGCCGGACCCGCAAACCAGACGCGCCGGAGGACCTTGACTACTCTCGTTGGCGTCGGAGCTGCTCCCTATATCCTGGCCGCCCGGAATGTCGCCGATGCCAAAACAGCCCTCGCGACTGGTCCGGGAGGCGCGAATCCGTCGGCAAACGATATGGCCGGCGTCGATCCGGAGCAGGCAGTTGCAGAACTGCAGGCCGACGCACAGCGGGCGATCGCATATGCAAATGTCAGGGATTTTGGGGCCACGGGAGATGGCCACACCGATGACACATCCGCGCTGAATGCGGCCATTGCATCGGGAAAACCGCTCTATTTTCCGGCTGGTCGTTATTTGTTCACCAGTCTGGAAGGTCTGGATAGCGAGGACATAAGATGGACCGGAGCGGGGTCGGCCTATACGATTTTGCAATGTACAGCGGGCGGCGTGGCTCTGACCATCGGCACCGAATCAGGCTTCCGGAACGGGGTCAGAATTTCGGGCTTCACGATTAGCGGCAATTCCCGCACCAGCATTATCCTGAGAACCATCGCTCTTTCCCGATCCTGCCTGTCGGACATCAATTTGTGCGAAGGCTCCCGAACAACAGGAATCGCCTGGCAAATGGATGGCTGTTCGCTGAATCAGTTCAGCATGGTCATGTGTTCCCTCAACCGGCAACCCATGGCCAGCCCTCCGCGGGAGGGATTGCGGATCAATGCTTTAACGCCGCTGGGGAACAGTTCGAACAATACTTTTACCAATTGCTATTTCGAAGGTGGCGGCAGGCGAAAGAAAAAAACCATCGCCATCGGGGTCCGATTAACCGGCGCCGACCAGAATCTGTTTCTCGGCGGATCAGCGGAGGCATGCAGCGTTTATGGGCTGCTGGTCAGTCCGAAATGCCGATACAACAGCTTTCTGGCGGTGGGATTTGAAAATCTGGACGCGATGTCTGCTGACGTCAGTGACGCCGGGATTTCAACATGTTATTCGAATTGCTACTCATCCCACAAGATGGTTTTGCAGGGTCGAAATTGCCGTGTGATCGGCGGATACTATGAATCCATCCAATTGCACGCAAGTGCGACAGGTTGCCGAATTGAAGATGTTTCGATCAATGCCTGGAACACCGGTAACGGAGGCTTGCTTGATGAAGGCAGCATGACCTTTTGGAGCAACATTTATGATCTCGATCAGGCAAGGCATGTTTATCCCCATGACACGCGCAAGCGGCTGCGTGCTCGTCAATCTCCCCTGAGATGGCGGAACGATACCGGATCATGGGCTTCCGTGATTATCCAGTCCGGGAAAAGTCTGACCGTAACATACCACCGCGGCAGCGATAATTGGCAGGGTTCGGACCGCACACCGGAAACTCACTTCATCGCACCGGGTGATATCATCGAGATTGATTATTCCGGTCCGGCCCCGGATGTCAGCTATGCGCCGATGAGGGGACTGGCCTGAAAAACTTGCCCGTTCACCGCTCCCGGTGCAAAAACGAATTTGGCAATTGGAACGTCAAACCTCGAAAAGGACCGCAAAGCGCAAAAAGCTCATAATTCCACTGGGCTTGCTCGGGATATAAGTTTACAGACCCTTTCACCAAAAAAGCGGGAGTATGTCGTGCGTGTTGTTCTTGTTACCGGTTCTGCCGGTTTTATCGGGTTTCACCTGTCGCAAGTGTTGCTGGCGCAAGGCTGCAGGGTGATCGGTGTAGATGCGCTAACGGACTATTATGATGTGGAGATCAAGAAAGCGCGTCATGAGATTCTTTCCCGGCATGATAATTTCACTTGCCATATTGCAGACATTACAGAAACCGAATCATTCCGGAAAATTGCCGTCGAGGCAAACCCGGATGTAATCGTGCATCTGGCCGCCCAGGCCGGCGTTCGCTACAGCATCGAAAACCCAAGGGCCTATATCGACGCCAACGTGGTCGGTACGCTTAATGTCATGGATTGCGCTCGCGAGCTTGAAGTTGACCATTTGCTGATGGCGTCAACATCATCCGTATATGGTGCCAATAGCAACATGCCATTCAGGGAAGATGAAAAAACCGACACACCGCTCACCATGTATGCTGCGACCAAAAAAGCCAACGAGGCAATGGGTCACAGCTATGCAAATCTCTGGAACCTGCCAGTAACGATGTTCCGCTTCTTTACGGTTTACGGCCCCTGGGGCCGTCCGGACATGGCGTTGTTCAAGTTCACCAAAGGCATACTCGAAGACACCGAGATCGATGTTTATAATCATGGCAACATGTGGCGGGATTTTACCTATGTGGAGGACCTGGTAAGTGCAATCTCAAAACTGATTGATACTCCGCCGCCGGATCAGGACAACAGAACGTCGGAGATTGCAGGAGACAGCCTGTCGCCGGTCGCTCCTTTCCGGATCGTCAATATCGGGAATTCCGATAAAGTGCGGTTGCTCGACTATATTCAGGCGATCGAAGCGGAAACAGACCGGAAAGCCAAAATGAACATGCTGGACATGCAGCCCGGTGATGTTCCAGCCACCTGGGCGAGCTCCCGGCTTCTTCACGATCTCACCGGCTTCAAGCCAACGACGGATTATCGTGAAGGCGTCAAAAAGTTCGTTCAATGGTATCGCGAATATTACCGGATGTGACAGTTAAATCACAAGTTGAGTCCATAAATACCATTCTGTCCTTGGAGGGAAAAGTGGAAAAAATCGTTGTGCTGGGACTGGGATATGTCGGGTTGCCGGTCGCTGTCGGGCTGGCAAAAAAATTCGACCATGTCACGGGGTTTGATATTTCGAAAAAGCGTGTGGCAGATCTCAAAAAAGGAAATGACTGGACCGGGGAGATCAGTGACCGGGAAATGGCTGCCACGAAACTGAAAGTCAGTGATAATCCGGATGTGTTGTGCGACGCAAATTTCATCATTGTCACTGTGCCGACACCCATTGACGCCGACAACCGGCCAGATTTGTCACCTATCCGTGATGCGTGCGCCCTTATTGGGCCCAGAATCCGGAAAGGAACGGTGATTGTCTTTGAATCAACTGTTTATCCGGGTGTGACCGACGACATATGTGCGCCCATTATCTCCCGGCTCTCAAAGCTTGACCGGGGAAAGGATTTCTCGCTGGGTTACAGTCCCGAAAGGATCAATCCCGGCGACAAGGTCAATACGCTGTCATCGATTGTGAAGATTATTTCGGCCGATGATGATGCAACCCTCGATCGGCTCAGGAACGTTTACGGTTCCATCGTCGAGGCTGGCCTTCATGTCGCCCCATCCATCAAGGTTGCAGAAGCTGCAAAAGTGATCGAGAATACCCAGCGTGACATCAATATCGCACTGATCAATGAGATTGCGCTGATATTTGATCGCATGGGGATCAAGACGAGCGACGTGCTGGAAGCCGCCGGAACAAAGTGGAACTTCCTGCCGTTCAGACCCGGCCTCGTCGGGGGGCATTGCATTGGTGTCGATCCTTACTACCTGACCAGCGCAGCCCAGAAACTTGGATATAATCCGGAGATAATCCTGGCAGGACGGCGGATCAATGACGATATGGGGGCCATGATCGGGCAAAAAGCTGTCAAGCTGATGGTCAGACAAGATTTCACGGTCAGGCAATGCAAGGTTGGTATTCTGGGCCTCACTTTCAAAGAAGATGTTCCCGATCTCAGAAACAGCAAGGTTCCCGACATTGTATCGGAGTTGCGAGACTACGGGATCCAGCCCCTCATCCATGATCCACACGCCAATCCGGAAGAAGCAATGGATGAATATGGCCTTCAGCTTTGTGGCATCGAAGAGTTTAAAGATCTCGACTGCCTGATCTATGCCGTTCCCCACCGCTCCATAAACCTCAGTCCATCGTCCGTCATGTCAATGGTCCGAAAAGGCGGTGTGATTGTGGATATCAAGTCGAGACTGGCTGACAACAGGTTTGACGATCGAATATACTGGTGCCTGTAGGTCCGGTTTCTTTCCCAACGGCTGAAGGAGTATAGCATCATCATCTCCATCGAGTTCCGGCATGATTGATTTCGGCATGCAGAGTCGGGATCCGGTGCAATAATGCCAAAGCACATGGGAATCGCAAATTCGACGGCCTTGATGTCCGGTTCAGGCGCTGTTGGCCAGGCGCTGCAACTTGTTGGCATCATTTTGCTGACGCAGGTTTATGCGGTAGAATCCTTTGGCGAGCTAACGCTGGCGATCAATACTGCAGCGCTGTGTGCAATTGCATTTGGCCTGCAACTGCATCTTGCCATCCCAACGGTCAGAGATGAAAGAACAGTAAACGACATTGCTCACGCGATCGTATGTAACGCCTTGATTCTTGGTGCTATATCGACTGCCGTACTTCTTTTGCTTGATGGAATTCTGGCAACGGGTGCTCTCATTGGAATATTGGTTTGCCTGTCCAATAGCAGCAGAGCCATGCTGGTTCGATTGAACAGGATCCACCTTGTTGCGCTCGCCAATCTGGGCCGTGCTGTATGCATCGTTGGTGGTCAGGCGGTGATGGTCAATCTCGAACTGAACGGACTGGTAGCCGGATTAATTTTTGGCGAAGCGTGCATTTGCCTGTTCCTGTTTTTGAAAAGCCGTCAGAGACTCCGGCTGTTCAGCCATGTTAAACAGGGACTCCAAAAGGCAACAATTGCAAAGTTTTCAGACTTCTCATTCTGGGGAACAATTCAGGAATTCGTTTCCGTGGCAGTCGTGTTTATGCCATTTTTTCTTTGTGCAAGACTATTCTCCGAAGCCGAGCTGGGAAATTTCGGAATGGCACACCGATTGATATGGGGGCCGGTAGTCGTTGTGTCAGTTGGTTTTGGCTGGGCTTTTCTCGGTGCTGTGGGTCAAAAGCCATCGCAGTTTTTCGAGGTGCTGAAACAAATCCGATATTATCACCTGCTGTTGCTGGCAATTGTGGGGGTCAGCCTTTCCTGGATCGTTCTTCAACCGATCATGTTATTCATTCTGTCGACCGAATGGATGTTGGCAGCCCGAATAAGCCCGATAATGTTCAGCGCGGCGATTGTGTTCCTCGCCTCCTCCCCGTTCCGCCAGATGATCAGGATTTGCAAAAAACAAAAATGGCAACTGGGCATCGATTTCATGACGATAATATTCATTGCCCTTACTCTGCTCTTCCCATATCGCTCCGCGTTCGACTGGATCACAATGATTGGAGCAGTTTTGATCGTGCAGAATCTTGCCACCATTCTGTGTGGCTGGATCGCCGCGAACAACTACAGGGAACCGGAGAATGTCTAGGCTTTCATCATTAAAGACATCAATTATTCACCGAATCTGGCTACTCAAGGGAGCCCTGCATTACGCCAGGAAGATCGGTGTGGATGTTGAAGGTCCGGTGTATTTTTACGGACTCAAACCCGGCGCGTTTGGTAGTGAGCCATGGCTCGTGAAACTGGGGAAAAATGTACACATCGTTTCCGGAACAAATTTTGTGACGCATGACGGTGGCACATTGGTTCTGCGTCATTTGGATCCAGATCTGGAATTAACCGACAGAATTGTTGTCGGCGACAATGTGTATTTCGGCATGGGCGCACTCGTTTTGCCGGGAGTTACGATTGGCAGCAACGTTGTTGTCGGCGCACGCTCAGTGGTGACAAAGGATGTTCCGGACAATTCCGTTGTGGCCGGTGTCCCGGCCCGCATCATCCGAACATTTGATGAATATCTGGACTCCGCGCGCAAACGCTCGCTTGGCTTTGGCAGATTGCAGGGCCCAGAAAAAGACAAGGCTTTGCGGGCATATTTTGCAAAGAAATATGATGACATTAAGTGACAGGAAAAAATTTGGATATGGCTGCGTGGTCACACTGCTGGCCAGCTCCTATCTGTACTATCTATTTATTGGGGATGCGTATCTGTATTCCCTGGATAATCTCTGGTCACGTCCTGCCAATATCCATGATCACAAGATTTACTATAACTATATAAATTACCGATCAGCATTTGAATTCCGGTTATTTGACAATAATTATGGAATTTCTTTTATATACAACCTGTTGCCTGGGCGTGACATTCAACAGGTTTCATTTGCCGTCAATTGCTTTTTCCTGGGGATCTACGGAATCCTCTATGTAAAAATTTGCGAGAAACTTGATCTTCCGATCCAGTCCTTTCTGTTGATCATGTTAAATACATCGGTGCTTTATTTTTCACTGCTGATCAACAAGGACATGATTACGCTCGCGATAGTGGTTGCCGCCCTTTATTTCGGATTGTGCCGAAAGTGGACTTATGTTTTGTTGCTGATTATTCCTGCTTTTCTGATCAGACAGCAACTGGTTTACTTCATTGCTTCTTTCATGGCATTGTCCATTTTGACGCAAAAAAGCCTGAAGTTCAATACGATAGCCTTGTTCAGTGTCACCAGTGTACTCGGGATCCTTGTGCTACGTGCGGAAAGCTTCATTTCGCTCGATACACTGGGTGAGGGCTTTACGGGACAAATCACGCGATATTTTTATCAGAATCCCATCCTCGCTCCATTCGGAGTGCCGCTTCGAATTGCGCTGTATCAATGGGAATTTTTTGGTAGTGTATTTATCTACGAGAATGGCCAGATCGATGCCGCGAAATTCCTGCGAGCACCCGCTGCCATTTATTTGTTGCTACAGATCCCCATAGCCTTTGGTGCCTATGTAAAAGGCCGGGCACACTGGGACGGGAACCTGAAAATCACTTATTACTGCCTGATCTCAATCTTCGCCGCCATATTGTTGAATCCGCAGATCAACGGCAGATATTACACGGTTCTCGTTCCCGTTCTTTTTGTCTTCATCGCGTTGCTAAAAAGGACATCGAAGAAAGCGGACAATCAAGATCCGGGCTTGGCCAGACGATGACCTGTATCCTTTATGCCGGAAATTTCCGGCTGAATCCTGTTGATGCTGCCGGAAAACGCGTTCTCGAACTGTCTCTTGGAATGCATCTTCTGGGTCATGAAGTCTACCTGCTTCCCATGAACAGCGCAAACGGAGTGCCAGTCCTGTTTGAACCCGGGAATCTGTATGAGGCGGCGGGAGACTGTCGGGATCGCTCATACCGGGACATAGTGTCAACAGGCATCCGTGCCACAAAGTCGCGAAGCTACTCCCACGTGATCCTGTACAATCCGAGTTCGGCATTGGCCCTGGCATGTCTTGTCAGATCGAAGGTCAGCGGATTCAAGGCGGTGCTCGATTGCACCGAATGGTACGAATCCAGTCATCTGGATTCCGTCCATGCAAAACTGGAAGTCATCGCCAGGATGTACGTCATCTACCGAATGTTTCGTCGAGCAATTCTGGTATCTCCGTTTCTGGACAGCCAGCTTTCGATTGCCAACTCTGCGGTTATTCCTCCACTCGTCAGAAAAGACCGAATTCTCGATGGACCACGCGAACGGGATTTCGCAACAGGCGACACAGTGCGGTTTTTATATGCCGGCTTTCCAGGGGCAAAGGACAAGGTTCGATTGCTTGCTGATTCCCTGCACGAAATTGCACCCCGACTGCCCTTCGCCTGTGAATTGCATATTGCGGGTCCCGAGCATTCCGAATTGGCAAATCTGTTTCCTGCCTCCACTGACAAGTTTACGACGGTTGCTCACGGACGCCTGAAATCAGAAGATCTTGTAACGCTGTATCAGCAGAGCGATTTCTCGGCGGTATTCCGGGACGATGCGCGATATGAAAAAGCCGGCTTTCCAACCAAGGCGGTCGAAAGCTGGGCTCAAGGTGTGCCGGTCATGGTCCTTGACCATTCAACTTTCGCCCGCAACGCAAGCGCTTTCGATGCGGTCGTAACATTGAACAGTACAGATATAAGCAGCGCCCTGGCCCAGTCTCTGACGAGCTTGTACTCCAGCAGATCTGCCTATAACAAAAAATCCCGAGGCGCGCTTCAGCTGGCCCGTGAACAGCATGTTGCGGAATCCTACCTGGACGATATCAGCAAGGTCCTCAGGTAAAGGCTGGTCGACAGAAATGATTATTGGCATTGATGGCACGCGAAGCCGCTCCGGAGGAGCAATTGGCTACCTGAAAAACATTTTTGAAAATGGCGATCCGCGCGATTTTGGCATCTCGGAAGTACATCTTTGGGCGGCACCGCATATACTTGACGCCATACCCGATCGGACATGGCTGAAACCTCATTCCATTGGCTCAGCTGCCGATCATCTTTTACGCGAAGTTTTCTGGCAGCGCACGAAACTTCCAAAAGAGCTTGATCGCACGGGCTGCAACTTGCTGTACATCCCGAATGGCGTCTCGGTATGCAGATACAAGCCCCAGGTAGCAATGTGCCGGGATCTTTTGTGTTTCGAACCTGGACAGCGGGAACTTTACCCGTGGCACTCGAAACAGCAAATCAGGTTGCGACTTAACCGCTGGCTACAGTTGCGAACTTATTCAAACGCCGAAAAAGTGATTTTCTTGTCCGAATATGCCCGTGATCTGGTTGCAGAATATCTGGATGATGACCCGGAAGAATTCCCGATCATTCCTCATGGTGTCAACCGGGAACAGTTCTATCCTTCTGAACAGTCAGAGACACGAACGCGCAGCACGCTCAAGATCACATATGTTTCCAATCTCGACGCATACAAGCACCAGTGGAACGTCATAGAAGGCGTGGCCGCTGCGCGCGTTTCCGGAGTTCAGGCAACATTGAACCTCGTCGGGAACATGGACAGCCCCTTTCGCGAGCGACTGGAATCAGCAATGAATGCCTATGATCCGGAAGGAGAATGGATAAATCTGGCCGGGCAGCGTTCATCAAAAGAGGTGGGAGAGATTCTTCGTCAATCTGATGCATTTCTTTATGCCTCGTCATGCGAAAACCTCCCCAATTCACTCATTGAAGCAATGGCGTCCGGATTGCCCATCCTGTCCTCGGACAAGGGACCCATGCCGTCAATTCTAAACGAAACTGCTATCTTGTTTGATCCATTTTCCCCCGTTTCCATCAAGGATGCCATCATGCTTTTGGCAGCCGAGCCGGAACAGATGACCAGTCTGGGAAAGAAGACTTACGAGTTGAGCAAAGCCTATAGCTGGTCAAATTCGGCAAACCAGCTATGGAAAACGTTGGGCGCCGGCGGCGCAAATGGTTAAATCATCCTCTCAACAGAAACGACAGGACACTCTTGGTGAAAACAACTAGAAACACAGTGCTCATTACCGGCGGAACAGGATCATTTGGGAAAATGATGCTGAAGGATATCTTGGAGAAAGGTGTCTCTGAACTGCGGATTCTGAGCAGGGACGAAGAGAAACAGGACGCACTCCGTAACGACCTGCAGGATGACCGTGTTCGATATTATATTGGTGACGTCCGGAATCGCGACAGTGTTGACCGGGCCATGGCGGGAGTAGATTGCGTTTTTCATGCGGCTGCCCTCAAACAGGTGCCGTCGTGCGAATTTTTTCCCCTGGAAGCCGTCAAGACAAATGTGCTCGGTTCCGAGAACGTGATCAGATCTGCCATTGCCAGTGGCGTTGGCAGTCTGGTCTGCCTGTCAACCGACAAGGCTGTTTTCCCGGTCAATGCGATGGGCATGTCCAAGGCGATCATGGAAAAAACTGCCCAGGCAGCCGCCCGGGAATTGGGGGACGACTCTCGCACCACAATATCATGTGTGAGATATGGCAATGTCATGTATTCTCGCGGATCGGCCATTCCTCTTTTTGTAAAACAGATCAAGGCGGGGATTCCAATCACTGTCACCGAACCGAAGATGACAAGATTCCTGATGCCGCTTCGCGACTCCGTGGCGCTGGTAAATCATGCTTTTGACCATGCCAACCAGGGTGATTTGTTCATCAAGAAGTCCCCTGCATCGACGATCATCGATCTGGTAACCGCGTTAAAGAATCTGTTCGGTGCGCCAGAGCACCCGGTTGAATTTATCGGCTGGCGCCATGCGGAAAAGCTCTACGAAACCCTGGCCAGCGCGCAGGAGCTTGCAACATCAGAGGACATGACAGACTATTTCCGCATAACGCTCGACAGCCGGGGCCTGAACTACAAGTCCTACTTCAGTGAAGGTGATCAGAAAACGTCTCAACTGGAAGATTATCATTCGCACAATACTCAAAGACTGTCCGTGAAAGAAGTCGAGTCGCTGTTGCTCAGTTTGCCCGAAATTCAGAAAGAACTCGCGGAAGGACAAGGTCGGTGAAGAAGGTAGCCATTACGGGTGTACAGGGACTTATCGGCTCGCACGCCCATGCCAGACTGCATGCTGCCAATTGCGCGGCCAGGTTCGCGGGAAAGGACATCGTCCATGATATTGTTGCCATTGATCATGCCCTGTTTTCCGATCCAGTCGAACTGGCCGAGGCGCTGGAAGGCGTGGACAGCATCCTCCATTTTGCAGGAGTGAACCGCGGGCCGGAAAACGAAGTTGAAGAAGCCAACCCAAAAATTGCGGACGACCTGATTGCAAGTTGCATCAAGGCCGGGATTTCGCCTCACATTATCTATGCAAATTCCACCCATTCAAGGTCTGACAGTGCGTACGGTCGCTCGAAGAGAGTTGCGGGAGAGAAACTTGAGAATTTTGCCGAAAGATATACGGATTTGACCTTGCCTCACATTTTCGGGGAAGGAGCCCGGCCCTATTACAATAATGTCACTGCAACGCTTGTCGATCAGCTTCTGAAAGAGGAACCGCTGACGATTAATCCGGAAGGGCAGGTAAGCCTGCTGCATGCAGGAGAAGCGGCACAGATCGCTGTCGACGCTATGGACCAGGGCCATACAGGGATTATGGAACCGGAAGGCTTGCCGCTCAGCATAGCGGATCTGGCAAAAAAGCTGCAGACTTTTCATTCCCAATATGTCGGAGAGACCGTGCCGGAGCTCTCAACCGTTTTTGACGTGCAGCTTTTCAACACTTATCGCTCGGCAACCTACCCCGAGGGCTGGCCGCGTCAGGTCGAGTTGAATGTGGACGATCGCGGAGTGCTGTTTGAGGCAGTCAAGGCTTCGAGCGGACAGACCTTTATGTCTGTGACAAAACCCGGAATAGTTCGCGGCGATCATTTCCACATCAACAAGATCGAGCGCTTCCTCGTCATCCAGGGTGAAGCAATGATCCGGATACGGCATATACTTGGCAACACTGTGCGGGAATTTCGCGTGTGCGGTGAAAAACCGGTATTTATCGATATGCCCACTTTGCACACGCACAATATTGAGAATATTGGTTCAACGCCGCTGCTGACAATGTTCTGGAGCAACGAGATATTCGATCCTGAATATCCCGACACTTATGCAGACAAGGTATGACATGACAAAACTCAAGGTTGTTACGATCCTTGGCACTCGGCCGGAGATCATAAGGCTCTCACAGGTAATGAAGGGGCTGCGTTTGTACTGTGATCATGTACTGGTGCATACCGGACAGAACTGGGACTATGAACTGAACGAGGTGTTCTTCGAGGATCTCGAGATTCCAAAACCGGATTATTTTCTGGGCGTCGGAGGCGGAAGTCTCGGAGAAACGCTTGGTGGAATTCTTGCGGAAACGGAAAAAGTTCTGGAAAAAGAAGCGCCCGATGCGGTTCTCATTCTTGGAGATACCAATTCCGCGATATCGGCCATTATGGCGCGCCGCATGAAAATCCCGATCTACCACATGGAGGCAGGCAATAGGTCATTTGACCGGAATGTGCCCGAGGAAACGAACAGGTTGCTGGTAGATCATATTGCGGATTTCAATCTGGTATATACGGAACATGCGCGCCGGCATCTCCTGACGGAAGGTATTGCCCACCGCAGGATAAATCTGACTGGGAGCCCCATGCGTGAGGTGCTGGATCAATTCTCCCGGCAAATAGCGGAATCGGAGATTCTTTCCACGCTCGGCCTGACCCGGGGGGAGTTTTTTGTCGTCTCACTTCACCGCGAAGAAAATGTCGACAATCAGGCCAGACTAAAGGTCTTGCTGGAAGCGCTAAACGAACTTGGCGAAAAATATGGCTATCCGCTCGTGGTCTCGACCCACCCGAGAACGAGACAGCGCCTGGAAAAACTTGACATGTCAGTTCACAAAAACGTGGCTTTTGAAAAACCATTTGGTTTTCACGACTATAACAGGCTTCAAAAAAGTGCCTTTTGCGTGATTTCGGACAGTGGCACCATTGCTGAAGAAGCATCGATTCTGGGTTTTCCGGCAATAACACCACGCGACGCTATCGAACGTCCGGAAGGTATTGACGTTGGCTGCATCATGATGACGGGTGTCGACAAGGAGTCAATTGTAAACGCCGTCGAAATCGTCACGCGAATGTACGAGGAACGCGGGAAAGACGGATCAGGCATTCCGATACCTGCTGACTATACCATCACGAACACGTCCGAACGGGTCGTCAAGCACATCCTTGGAACAGCGCGAGTTTCGAACAAGTGGGACGGCATCCGCCTCAATGATCAAGAAAGCGCCTGAGTTGAAAATCGCATTCATTTCCCAGTATTTTCATCCCGAGCCCTTTTCCAATACGGACATGGTCAGGGCATTGCTTGAAAATGGGCATTCCGTCGACGTATTTTGCTGTGTCCCCAATTATCCGGCCGGCGAATTTTACGAGGGATATTCGAACCGCGATCGACGTGAGGAGGAATTGCACGGCGCAAATGTGTATCGTGCCTGGACGCTGCCGCGCGGCAAATCGAAAATCGCGCTACTGCTGAACTATCTGACCTTCCCGGTAACAGCATCGTGGCAGATCGCACGCAAATTGAAACAGGCGGATGTTGCTCTGGTCTCCATGCCCTCCCCGCTGACCCAGGCAATTGCCGGCATTTTCCTGAAACGCACAAAAGGAGTGCCATTGGTCTATTGGGTACAGGACATCTGGCCTGAAAGCCCAATATTGACCCTAAATCTGAAAAGTGCCCTGATCGTCAAACCGCTGGAATGGATCTGTGGCTGGATTTATCGGCAGGCGGATCTGGTTCTGGTCCAGAGCAAACAGTTCCCGGCCATGATCGAGAGATTCGACGTACAGTCAAACAAAATTCGTTTTTTGCCCAACACTGCACCGGAAGAATATGCACCAAAAACGCGAGACGAAAGCAAGGACGAGGCGTGCCTTGTACCCCAAAATGGTTTTCGTCTTATGTTTGCGGGCAATATCGGCGAAAGTCAGGATTTCGATACCCTGATCGAGGCGGCCCGGTTGCTGCGTGCAGAAACGGCACTCGTCTGGGTGATCATCGGCGGAGGGCGAGGTCTGGAATCTGCGCGCAAGCGGATAACCGATCTGGGTCTGGAAGATCAGTTTTTGTTCCTGGGTCGCCACCCCATGAACAGGATGCCCAATTTCTTTTCACATGCAGACGCCATGCTGGTCAGTCTCAAGGACAATGCGATATTCAATCTGACCGTGCCGTTCAAAATGCAATGTTACCTGGCGTGCGGGAAACCAATTGTCGGCTCACTGAATGGCGAAGGTGCCCGCATTCTCGAACAATCCGGAGCGGGCTATGTCGCCGAAGCATCCAGTCCGGCAAAACTGGCTGAAACGATACGCAAAATGGTCAGTTCCAGTGCAGCAGAACGTCAGAAAATGTCCGAACTTGCGCGCACCTATTTTCTTGAAAGATATTCCCGGGACAAAGTCTACGGAGACCTGATCGCATGGTTGAGAGAAGCGTCCGAAAATGTTGACAGCAAGGCCTCCTCGACCGCGGGCACCTAATTCCGAACCCGGTCTCCCAGTCCGCGACCGGTAAGCGTTCCCAACAAGATCCCGATGTCGGCGGTGATGCTTTTCCTTACCAGATACTGAGCATCAACGGTCGCCAGCCGCTTGGGGTCACTCATGTCGACGTTTCTGACCTGCGCGAACCCTGTGATGCCCGGTTTGATCGTCAAAACATGCTTTCGTCGGCGTTCTTCAATCAGCTGATGCTGGATCGGGAGACAGGGGCGCGGACCAATCAGCGACACATGTCCCCGCAAAATGTTCCACACCTGCGGAAGTTCATCAAGTTTGGTGCGCCGCAACACGGCTCCTATGCGCGTAATGGAGTCTGCCGTGACTTTGTGGGTACCCGCCTGGACCGTACCGGCGTGCATTGTTCGGAATTTTCTGCAAGTAAAAACCTGTCCATGCAGACCAACGCGGTTTTGTGCAAATATTGCCGGTCCCGGAGAAGTAACCCGAATCGCGACCCACAAAGCGGCAAGCAACCACCAGAAGCCCAACACAACGACCAGCACGAATGATGCGTTGAGTATGCTGTCCCAGATTCGATATGGCATATTTCCGGTTACATCGTCAGAAACATGCATCGTCTCGGGAAAATGTGGTTCCACAAGCGAACGGGTGATTGTTGCAACAACCAGGTCCATGGCCACAATCGGTTTCAGAGCCCGGGCAAATGTCAGAACCGCAGGACGCGCAAATTTTGGGAACTTGCTGACCATGGACAACTTTCCCTGAAAAGTTTCTGCGTACACGGCTGGTATCCGGATCTTGGTTATGCTTGTCCCGTTTTGCTGATCCAGCCAATCGGCCGCCTCGGCCTTGCTGACTGAATAGGGATCGCCTCCTGACTGATCGTGAAAGCTTGCAATGTAGACAAATCTCGCAATATTTGCAGATGCTGCAATGTCAAAAACCTGTTTCAGCAATCCCACGTTGACCGCTGTGAACTGCTCCAGATCCGCATCACTGGTGTTGTTGTGAACGGCAAGATGAACCAGGGCTTCGTAGCCTCGAACATGCTGTTCCAGAGAGTCATAGGAACAGCTTGCGCAGTCCGGATGTAGCCTGGCCAGCTGCTCCGGGGACCTGCCAACCAGCAGCAGATCATGACCGTCTGATTTTAGTTTCGGAACCAGATGCCTGCCAATATAGCCACTGGCCCCTGTCACTACGATTTTCATCAACAATCCTTTGTGATCAGCAGGCCGTCGCCGGATCCGGACAAGCCGCATTCTGACCAGGGGCAATTGCAAAAAACACCAGGTGGGCCTCGGTCAAAGGCCGGGCATCATGATGAAACATGAATCTGTACATGCTCGAGGTCGGCAAAAGTTGCCGAGTTATTTGATGTCGGTCGACCGACAAGTTCCAGCCAGACATGGACACAGCCGATTTCCGCGGCAGCAAATTCGAATTGCTGCCTGGTTTTGCTGACTTCAAAGCTGAGCGGTTCCCCGGTTGCTTCTCTCGGACGGGAACATTTCAGTCTGACAAAAAACTGACCCGCAGGCTGTTCGCTGTCTGCCGCAATATCGAGGCGAAATTTGCGGCCCTCGAGGGCCAGCAGCTGGCGCGCGAAGATCTTTTCACCGCTGCTAAATGTCTCGAAGCTGACCATCTCTTTTGCGGGATCGATGTCGGCACTGAAATCGCCTTCGGAAAAGAACTGCCAGTCAAGGGGAGGATAGGCGGGAACCCTCTCAAAGGACGGATTGGCGACGATCTGGCGCTTCTCGTCTGACTCGTCCTGGAGATAGTTGTAGAGAGATTTTGCTTCCGCAAATTTTCCGTAGCCAATCAGGTACCGGAACAGCTCCGTGTCGTTGAAACTGGCAGTTGAAGCGCTGTCACGCGTCAGATTTTGGCGAAGGATTGAGGCATTGGTCAAGGCATCTCGGTCCTTCACAACAACGTCCCAGAATGATCGCGACCAAGGCGGTTTCCGCCTCAGCAACCTTGTGATTGGATTGATCGCCTGCTGATGGTGCAGCGCCTGGCTCATGTTGATGTTCAGCGTACTGGCAGCGGCATAACTTGATCTCATTGCGACGTCGTAGAAACCAAGCAAGGCCTCAAGATCGTTTCGTTCAGCACTGCGCTGAATCATGAGGCCGTTTGTCAGAGGATCCCGCCTGGACAGCTCGACCGCATAGTCTCCCAGCCTGTCAGCCTCCGAAATATCGGGATCAAGCGTCAAAATCGCCAGCGCTTTTGAAGCCGTCGGTTCCAGAACGAAAGCCTTTCTCGCCGTGTCAAATAGTCTGGAGTCGACGATCTCTTCATACGGCTTTGATCCGGAGGCATATTCCCGGTATTCGGCGCTCGCTTTTTGCTGGTGGGCAAAGCCGTCCATTTGCCAAAATGACAGCGCCAGCTCCGTATTGTTTTTTCGAGCAGCGCTGGAGATTGAAAAACAGGCAGCCAAAACGGCCAAGAGAATAGCCGATGACCAGAAAATTATAAGTCGAAACATCAACACCGCCTATGCGCTTGGTGCCGGCAAAGGATCCTGTTGCCCGTAACTGTACTGGTAGTCATAGCCATACCCATAACCCGTCCCACTGGACTTGACCTTGGTAATGATCGCTCCGAAAATCGTTGCATGAGATGATCGCACTCGCCGCAGAGCCGACTCAATACCGCGAACTTTTACCCCGCCGGCTTCGATCGTATAAATGACCCCTTCAACGGCATTGGCCAAAAGCGGAATATCGGCTAGCCCCAGAACCGGCGGCGCATCGACAATTACACAGTCAAACTTCTCTTCCAGATGATCAAAAAGTTTCTTGATCCTGGGACTGCTGAGCAGTTCCGCCGCATTGGGCGGAATTGGGCCGGCTGTCATGACCCAAAACCCCTGATCAGGCATTTTCTGGATGAGGTTGTCAATGTCATCATCGCCCGACAGATAGTTGCTCAGACCCTGCACGTTTTTCTGGTCGATCATCTGGTGAAGAGAGGGATTGCGCATGTCGCCATCGATCAGCAGAACCTTCCGGTTTGTACTGCTCAGCACCGCGGCCAGGGCAAATGCCGAAGTACTCTTGCCTTCGTTCGGGCGGGTGCTGGTCATGAGAAAAGAACGCGGCGCCCCGTGAGACGTCAGAAAAGACAGACTGGTCTGAATGGAAATATAGGCTTCCCAAGCTACCGATTTTTTGTCTTGCAGCATTGAGATAATGTCGTCTTTCCGCATATCGGGCACAGAACCCAACGGCGCAAGATTCAGCCTGTTTTTCAGATCCGATGGGTCCTTGATGGTTTGATCAATCTGCTCCGACACCACAACATAGGCGCCCGCCAGCCCCAGACCCATGAGCATGGCGAGCGCCATGTTAAGCAATATCCGGGGGCTGGAAGGCTGTTCCGGTGCCAGGGCCGGATCAACAACTGCGATATTGTTGCTACCCACCCCGGCAACACCAATCTCTTTGTACCGCTGAAGCAACCCGTTATAAAGCTGGCGGTTGGTATCAACCTCCCGCTGAAAAATATTGTACTGGATTGTATCCTGGCGTTCCCCGCTGAACTTGGATTTCAGTTGCGCTACCTGGTTTTGCAGGTTGCGTTCCCGTTTCAGCGCCTCACTATACCGCGTAAGTGCGCCCGTTCGCATTCGCAACTCTTCCTTTTCGATACTCTCATCAAGGTCAGATATTTGCCTTTCAAGCGCTTTCGCGGTGGGATATTCCGGTTCGAACTGGACCAGTATCTTGGCGTATTCAGATGCAATTTCAGCTCGTTTTTGACGCATGCCGTTGATCGCCGGATTTTCGATTGCGTCCTTGTTAAGACCATTTTGATCGGCCTGAGCCTGAGCAGCAATGCGATCGGCCGTCGCATCCGTCAGCGCCTTGTTCAAAGCTGCGAGATTGGACGAGATCAAGGTATCACCACCTACCGTGCTCCCCTCGGCGTCCCTTGTCGTAGAAAGCGTTACAATTTCCTTGTTGTCAGCATAGCGAACAAGCCGTCGTTCCGAATCCTCCAGCCTGGCACGCAATTGCGCAAGCCGTTCCTCAAGGAACTTTCGGGCATCTATTGTGGAATCGAAACGCCTGTCGAGATTAGAGTCCACAAATTGTGCAACCCATGCGTTGGCTATTGAAGCTGACAGCTGCGGATCGGGACTGCGGAAGCTGACATCAACGAGGCTGGAGCCCCGCACCGGGGAAATCGAGACGTTGTCCAGCAGCAATCGTATCGCAAGTTCAAAACGTCGGCGACGGTCTTCGGATGACTGGCGGCTATCACTTCCGGAGATTATGCCGTTCTCGTCGGGGTCAACATTGAACGTCTGAAAAAAAGCATCTCCCGTCGCCAGGTTTTCCGAACGGACCACCCGATCTGCCAGAGACCGGGCTTCGAGCAGGGCATATTGAGTCTGATAGAATTCCAGATTCTGTCCGACATCCTCGGCTTCCAGACCCTCAACATTGGTGACCTTGTCCTGATTGCGGTTGATCTCAATACGGGACGTTGCCGTATAATAGGGCGTCATCAGCAACGTGACGATGATTCCCAGCGCAATTGTACCCAGCACAATACAAGCTATGCCGATGCGATATCGGGACACCGCCTGCCAATATTGCAACAGCAAGGGCACCTGCTCATCGCGGCGGTCGTCGGAGTTCACATCTACTTGATTCATATTGTGTGGACTTGTCGTGTTTTTGGCTTCAACTACCATTGAAAAACTATATCTCCGATCTCTCGCATTGCTCTGTGTTCCCGGTCATGTTTTCTGCAAGCGTTATCTTCTGTTAAACAGGATGATCAATGGAGTTGTGATCAGGGGCGAAGCCTGCAGCACATCCTTGAAAATCCGGCGCGCCTGAGAATCACCGACGATGATCACATCGTTGGCAAATACCTCAGGGTCGGAATAATTTCCCCTACGGATTGCCTTCAGATTGTACAATCCGGCAATTTGCTGACCATCTACGACACGGAAAATCACTACGTTGCTCAGTTTCGCAAACTCAGTGGTACCCCCGGACGTCGCAACCGCACGCATGAGAGTCATACGGCCCACTACGGGATAGAGGCCCGGCTCATTTACTTCTCCATCAACGGTAATCACACGGCTCACCGTTTCTTCCAGGTTTATCGTCACTTCCGGATTTCGAACAAACCGTCCTCGCAAACGGGATTCCATTTCCTCTGCAAGTTCACCAGGTGTCAATCCGGCAGCTTCCACCACACCAATCAGCGGGAATGAGAGACGTCCGCTGGCATCTATCTGAACTTCTTTCTCCAGATCCTCAATTCCGAACACGTCAATCTTCAGTTTGTCGAAGGGTCCGATAAGATAGGGCCGGTTTGCCGCCAGCAGGTCAGATCGCTTGGGCTCGGGAAATGCATCTGTCGAAACAACCTGAACATCCGCGCCCAAGCCAAACTGATTGCTCGCGCAGCCGCCTAGCAACAGCACGACCAGCAGCATTGTCAATTTTTCTCTCATACCAGATCATCCATTGATTTCATTGGTGCAATTTTCCTTCGAAGAGTTTGCGCCATCTTTGGCAATTCCTGGCAAGACCTGTACGCAGAAATTACCAAATAGTCAGTCAAAATTTACCCGGTCTTAACCGATCGTCGCTCCACCCTTTCCAGTGATCCCAACAAGCACAGGGACACAGTGCTGACCATCATTATAATCGGCACCCGAAGCGGATAGTCTCCAGCGCTGGCAAGAGCCATTACTCCCAAGATCGACAAGTTGGCAATGACCAGTCGTCGTTGGCCGGAATAGGCCCGTGTATTGCGAAACACGTCAATCGTCTTCGCGGATATCCAGATCAGCAGGGCGATCGCAACAAACACCGCTGCTACACCACCCTCGATCAAGAATTGCAGCCAGTCATTGTGGGCCTGGTTCAAATAGTTAGGTCGCAGCAATTCCAGGCTCTCGTAACGGGTAAATATGTGCTGAAAGGAGCCGAAACCTGATCCGAATGGAAAATAATCCTTCGCCATCTGCCAGAGAACAGGCAGCAAATTAGCGCGAATCCCTTCGAAAAAGCGGGTATTCAAAAGGCGGTCGAGAGCCTCCGCTCTTGCCAGAACGAATGCCAGAGCTATCACTGACAAGAAGGCGACGGCCAGGCCCATGATGATCAGCTTGCGATTCTTCGAAATCTTGTCTGCTGAACGCCGGTTTTTGCGCCTGACCGCGGCATAGTAGAAATATGCGCACGGGAAAATCGCGACCAACATCACCAGAATCCCGGCCCGAGATCCGGTAACCAGGATCAGCGGAATGATTGCGAGGACTGCCAGAGTGATTGCCAGCAGGGAAAGAGTCGATGGATGCCGACCTGCGCCAATGACGGAAAAGTGCCAAGCAAGCATGATAATCACGCTCGCCAGAAATATCGCCTGATGATTGCGGTTCGAAAACAGTCCGACAGCTGCTCCATTATTCGTAATGTCGTAAAAATAGAGTGGTCCGTTTGGCGAACCAAGCAACTGAAGCAGTGCGATTCCTCCGCTCACAAGCCCCAGCACAGCAATAAATGGCATGATCCTGGTTCTCGACTCGGGGGTTTGAATAATGAACAGCAGACATGTGGCCAGAGGGATGCTCATCGAAAACAGGCTGTTCAATGTCTTGGTCGGAGCAAGCGATAACGGACGCCAGTGTTGCTCCATTTCCATCAGTAGCGCAATTTCCAGATATATTTCGCGCTGAGGTAACTGTGTCCAAATCGCTGGCGGCAACGGCACCAGTTGCACAGCCATCAGAATCATCAAGGCCAAAATAAGCAAAAGAGGCATTTTGTGTAGCGCGAGAATTCGCCGATTGCATTGTATCACGGCGTAGGCGCAGAACAATATCGCCAGCGGTCTCAATATAATCAGGGACTGTATGTCGTCTCGTGATCCGCCGCCAAGCGCAAAGACACACAGAATGAAAGTCAGAAAGGCGAAAAGCCTTGCACGATCGGAAGAAAGCGCGGACACCAGCTCTTCAGCCGTTTTGACATGCGTTTTATTTCTAGGCAACGTTGCGGCCCTACCAATCTCACGTGTAATGAACTGCGGTCGAATATCTGCCGGTCGTCACTTATACAAGACTTTTAGTTCGGCCTAGAAAATCTATCCGCCACGCCCGGACAATTTGTATATATGAGCAGGGGTAGCGCACGCAATCCGGCACTTCACAGGCTTCTCGTCTGGAATTATTCACCCCAAAGGAAGGTACCGATGAACCTCACTCACCTCCAGCGCCTCGAATCCGAAGCCATCCACATCATGCGCGAAGTTGTGGCCGAGGCGGAGAAACCCGTCATGCTCTACTCGGTTGGCAAGGACAGTGCGGTCATGCTGCATCTGGCAAAAAAGGCGTTTTATCCGTCGCCTCCCCCCTTCCCGCTGCTTCATATCGCCTCCGGCTGGGACTTCCAGGCGCTGCTCGACCATCGCGATCGCACAGCGAAAGAAATCGGCATGGAGCTGATCGTCGCGCACAACCAGGAAGCCGCCGATGCCGGAATCAATCCGTTTGATGCCCGCGCAGGCGTCTATTCCCAGCAAATGCTGATCGATCCGCTGAAACAGGCGCTGACCGAACATGGGTTTGACGCGGCCTTTGGCGGCGGACGGCGGGACGAAGAGAAGAGCCGGGCGAAAGAGCGGATTTTCTCGTTCCGCTCAAGCAGCCATCGCTGGGATCCGAAGAACCAGCGGCCGGAGCTGTGGAAGCTCTACAACATGAACAAGGCGAAGAGCGAAAGCATCCGTGTCTTCCCGCTGAGCAACTGGACCGAGCTCGATATCTGGCAATATATCCATCTCGAGCAGATCGACATCGTCCCGCTCTATTATGCGGCCAAATTGCCAACCGTGAAGCGCGACGGACTGCTGCTGGTCGTTGACGACGAGCGCATGCGGCTCGAAGAGGGCGAGGTTCCGGAAGAGAAAGTCGTGCGGTTCCGGACGCTGGGCTGTTATCCGCTAACCGGTGCCACCGAAAGTTCAGCGGCAACCCTGCCGGAGATTATCCAGGAAATGCTGCTCGCGACCTCTTCCGAGCGCGAAGGACGCGCGGTTGATCATGATGCCACAGCGAGCATGGAGAAGAAAAAGCAGGAAGGGTATTTCTGATGGCCCGGTCCGATACCGAGCAGCTGGATACCAGCTACCAGACCGAGGCGCTGATCGCCGAGGATATTGACGCTTATCTGGAAAAGCACCAGCACAAGTCGATGTTGCGGTTCATCACCTGCGGGTCGGTGGATGACGGCAAGTCGACGCTGATCGGGCGGCTGCTCTATGACAGCAAGATGATCTTCGAGGATCAGCTGGCCGCGCTCGAAGCCGACAGCAAAAAGGTCGGCACCCAGGGGCAGGAGATTGACTTTGCCCTGCTCGTCGACGGGCTCGCAGCCGAGCGCGAACAGGGCATCACCATCGATGTCGCCTATCGCTTCTTCGCCACCGAGAAACGCAAGTTCATCGTCGCCGATACCCCTGGGCACGAACAATATACCCGCAACATGATCACCGGCGCCTCGACCGCCGATCTGGCGATCATCCTGATCGATGCGCGCCAGGGCATCCTGACCCAGACCCGCCGGCACAGCTATCTCGCGCATCTGATCGGCATCAAAAACCTGGTCGTGGCCGTGAACAAGATGGATCTGGTCGGTTACGATCAGGCCGTTTATGACAAGATCATCGCGGACTATGCGAAATTTGCCACCGAAATCGGTATCGAAAACTTTACGCCAATTCCGATTTCCGGTCTCGCGGGCGACAATATCACGAGCGTTTCGCCCAACACCCCCTGGTATGACGGACCGGATCTGGTTGCGCATCTGGAGACGGTCGAACTGACAAATACGGTCAATCGCACAAAACCGCTGCGGATGCCGGTCCAGTGGGTCAACCGCCCCAACCTCGATTTTCGCGGATTCAGCGGGCAGATTGCCAGCGGCACGATCAAACCCGGTGACGAAGTGCGGGTGCTGCCCTCCGGCAGACGATCCTCGGTCAAGTCGATCGTGACCATGGATGGCGAGCTGGATGAGGCCGTTGCCGGCCAGTCGGTGACGCTGGTGCTGGCTGACGAAATTGACTGTTCGCGCGGCGATGTCATTGCCGCCGCGGATGCCCCGCCGCAAACCGCGGATCAGTTCGAGACCACGCTGGTCTGGATGGATGAAAATGAAATGCTCCCCGGCCGCAGCTACTGGATGAAAATCGGCAGCCAGATGGTCAGCGCCACTGTCCAGACGCCGAAATACCAGATCAACGTCAACAATATGGAGCAACTGGCCGCCAAAACTCTGGAACTGAACGGCATCGGTGTCGCGGAACTGGCCACCGACCGGCAGATTGTGTTCGAGCCCTATGCCGACAATCGCGATCTTGGCGGCTTCATTCTGATCGACAAGCTGACCAATGCCACCGTGGCGGCGGGCATGCTGCACTTCTGTCTGCGGCGGTCGCAAAATGTCCACTGGCAGGCGGTCGATGTGGACCGGAACGCCCATGCCCTGCAGAAGAATCAGGAACCAAGGGTCGTGTGGTTCACCGGCCTGTCCGGATCTGGCAAATCCACCATTGCCAACATGGTCGAAAAACGGCTCCATGCGCTGGGCAAACACAGCTTCCTGCTCGACGGCGACAATGTCCGTCACGGGCTCAACCGGGATCTCGGATTTACCGATGCGGACCGGGTGGAGAATATCCGCCGCATCGGCGAAGTCGCCCGGCTGATGGCGGATGCCGGACTGATTGTGCTGACCGCTTTCATCTCTCCGTTCCGCGCCGAACGGCAGCTGGTCCGGTCGATGCTCCCGGAAGGCGAGTTTTTCGAGGTGTTTGTCGATACCCCGCTGGAAGTGGCGGAAGAGCGCGATGTGAAGGGGCTGTACAAAAAGGCCCGGGCCGGTGAACTGAAAAACTTCACCGGAATTGACAGTGACTATGAAGTCCCGCGCAATCCCGAAATCCGGATCGACACGACCAGAACCAGCCCGGAAGAAGCGGCCGAACTCATCGTGAACAAGATTACCGGCATCTGGTCTTATACCATATGACCCGCAGCGACATGTCCGACGGAGAACTGGCCGAGACCCTGGCCCGCGCGGCTGGTGCGCTGCTGCTTGACCTGCGTACATCCTCCGGGATGGCAGGCCGGGAACTGGGTGATGCCGGAGATGCCGCTGCCAATGAACTGCTGGTCACGGCCCTGCGCAAGGCGCGACCGAATGATGGTCTGTTGTCGGAGGAATCCAAGGATACCAAAGACCGACTGTCACAAAAGCGGGTCTGGATCATCGATCCGGTCGATGGCACCCGGGAATATGGCGAAGGGCGCGACGACTGGGCGGTGCATGTCGGGCTGTCAGTTGACGGCAAGGCTGCCATCGGCGCGGTCGCCCTGCCCGCGCTCGAAATGACCCTGAGCAGCGAGCGGCCCGATATCTCTCCGCGGCGGGCCGATACGCTTCGGATGGTCGTCAGCCGATCGCGACCCGCGAAGGAAGCAGTGGCGGTATCGAAAAAACTGGATGCCGAGCTGATACCGATGGGATCAGCCGGCGCCAAGGCAATGGCAATTGTGCGCGGGGAAGCGGACGTCTATCTCCACTCCGGTGGACAATATGAATGGGACAATTGCGCGCCGGTAGCCGTGGCGCAGGCGCACGGCCTGCATTGCTCGCGGATAGATGGCGGGCCGCTCGCCTATAATTGCCGCAATCCCTATCTTCCTGACCTGCTGATCTGTCACAAGCAGGATGCGGAAACCATTCTGGCACTTGTTGGCAGCAGCTGAACATCACCCGCTGCTCAGCCTCCTGATCAGGACGCCTGCTGTTCCGCATCATTGTCCCGTTCGTGCTCAAATTCGGGTACCAGCTGGTTGAGCAGGTCAATCACTTCTGAGCGTTCACGAGAATTACGGAACCGATGGATCAGCTCCTCAAGCCTGTCCCGGTCAAGAAAATCTTCATGCGCCATCATGATCCGGTCGTGCACCGTTTTCTCCGGATTGTTGCCGATGATCAGTTCCTCGTAGAGTTTTTCACCAGGACGCAATCCGACTTCCTGAATCTCGATGTCTCCATCCGGATGTGATTCGGATCTGACCGTCAGGCCGGACAGCTGTACCATGGTCTTCGCCAGATCGGCGATGCGCACGGATTTGCCCATGTCGAGAACAAAAACTTCACCGCCCTTGGCCATCCCGGCCGCCTGAATGACCAGTTGTGAGGCCTCTGGTATGGTCATGAAATACCGGGTCACATCCCGGTGGGTGAGAGTGATCGGACCACCGGATTCAATCTGCTGACGGAAAAGCGGCACGACCGAGCCACTGGATCCCAGCACATTTCCGAAACGAACCATCGAAAATCTGGTTTTCTTGCTGATCGCGGCGAAGGCCTGCACCACCTGTTCGGCACCTCTTTTGGAGGCTCCCATGATGTTGGTGGGCCGGACGGCCTTGTCGGTACTGACAAGAATGAAGTCGCTGACGCCCGCCTCGTGGGCGGCATTCACAACTTCAAACGTCCCGAACAGATTGTTGCGGATCCCTTCGACCGGATTGGCTTCCACCAGCGGCACATGTTTGTAGGCTGCGGCATGAAAAATTGTGTCGGGATTCCAGCGTGCCAGGATCTCCCTGACACGGCCGGCATCGGTCACGGATCCCAGAACCGGAACAATCTGAAGGTTTTCCAGCGACCGGGATTTCCCGAGATTGCGCAATTCTTTCTCGATCGCATAAAGCGAGTATTCCGACAGTTCGAACATGATCAACCGGCGTGCACCGCATTGCGCGATCTGGCGGCAAAGTTCGCTGCCAATCGAGCCCCCCGCTCCGGTTACGAGAACGGTCTTTCCGACAATTGTCCGGCCCAGGAGCAATTCGTTCGGTGCAACCGGTTCCCGCCCGAGCAGATCCTCGATGTCCAGCTCCCGGATGTCGTTGAACGAAACCTTGCCATCAATGATTTCCTTCATGTTCGGCAGGGTCTGAACATGCACCTGGAATTGCTGGACCTGGTCAACAATGGCCCGCCGTTTTTTTCTCGAGATATTTGGCAGCGCCAGCAAAATGTCGGTTATTTCATGCTTCTCGATAATGCTCTGGAGCTTCCCGCTCCAGAAAACCCTGTCTCCGTCCAGTTTCTGGCCCTCCAGTCGACGATCATCATCCACATATCCCAGCAAGCGGGTGGAAGGTTCGGAGCGCATCGACGAAGCCAGCTGCTGTCCGGCACTTCCCGCACCGTAAATCAGAACAGTCTTCACCTGACCGCCAAACAGCCGGCGACCCAGGATGTCGACCATCAGATATCGCGCCATGATCCGGGAAAAACCAACAAGGAAGAAAAAGAGCATCGGCTGAATAGCGCCCACCGTGCGGGGAACGCCATCGATGCCAATGACCGAGAATACGACCACCATCGGCATTCCAAAGAGTATGAATGCGCGTGCAAGCGTCTTCATCATGCCGGAGCCCGCATAGCGGAAGATCGCGTTGTAGACGCCGGTAAAATAAAAGATCGGCAGCATGAACAACAGGGCCCCGAATACCAGCTTCTGCACGGCAAGGTCCCAGAATACCCAGACACCAATGCGGAGCGAATAGGCTATCCAGATGGACTGAACGCACAAAACGATGTCAAGAAGGACAACGACTGCCTGCTTTTGCCACCTGGAAAGTCCGGCAACGCGCTTGAGCAAGGATGTTACAATGGCAGTCAGAGTTTCCATATCTTAGGCCTTGGCCCTTTTCGCAACTTGTACAACAATACTGGCCCGCGCTTTTAGTCGAGACTCGTCTGCTTGCCAAATCATTCAGCGCGAAAAGCCTGTACCGATTCAACGCATGGATGTTCAAAACCCTTCGCCTACAGGGAAAAAATCGGTGTCAGGGTCGAAAACGCAACGGTAAATTTACACATTTTCTTTAGGAAACAGTCCATTAACAACGGCCGTTTGCCATTCGTTTGCCAACCTTGACCGGCAAAGTGCAACAGGCCACAAGCGGTCGGGTAAGCACCTTTTTCAGGGCGGCAAACAATTTGGGTTTTAAGGAATAGTAATGAAAATAGCGATGATTGGCTCGGGCTATGTGGGACTCGTGTCCGGTGCATGTTTTGCGGATTTCGGGCATCAGGTCGTTTGCGTCGACAAGGACGCTGGAAAAATCGAGCGCCTGAACCAGAATATCATGCCGATTTACGAGCCGGGTCTGGCCGATCTTGTCAAGTCGAATGTCGATAATGGCCGGCTGTCCTTTTCGACCGACCTCCCGGAGTCCGTAAAGGATTGCGATGCTGTCTTTATCGCAGTCGGGACTCCTTCCCGGCGCGGCGATGGTCATGCCGATCTCAGCTATGTCTACGCTGCCAGCGAAGAAATCGCGGCATCAATCACCCGGCCGACCGTTGTCGTAACCAAGTCCACCGTTCCCGTGGGCACGGGTGACGAAGTGGAAATGATCCTGTCGAAAAAACTCGACCCCAGCCAGTTTGCCGTTGTTTCCAATCCGGAATTCCTGCGCGAAGGTGCGGCCATCGGAGACTTCAAACGGCCAGACCGGATCGTTATCGGGGTGGAAACGGACTGGGCGAAGGACGTGATGAGCGAGATCTACCGGCCTCTGTTTCTCAATGAGTCACCGATCCTGTTCACGGGTCGTCGCACCGCTGAACTCATCAAATATGCTGCCAATGCCTTTCTTGCGACGAAAATTACCTTCATCAACGAGATCGCTGATCTGTGCGAAAAAGTGGGTGCCAATGTCCAGGAAGTATCGCGCGGTATTGGTCTCGACAATCGTATCGGATCCAAATTTCTGCATGCTGGCCCCGGATATGGCGGCAGCTGTTTCCCGAAGGACACGCTGGCCTTGCTCAAAACGGCCCAGGATCATGAGAGTCCGGTGCGCATTGTGGAAGCAGTTGTCCAGGTCAATGACCAGCGCAAGCGTGCGATGGGCCGGAAGGTCGTGCATGCACTGGGCGGCGAAGCGCGCGGCAAGAAAATCGCGCTGCTCGGTCTCACCTTCAAGCCAAATACCGACGACATGCGCGATGCACCGGCGATTGCCATTGCCCAGACCCTGGTCGATGCGGGGGCTGAAGTCTGCGCCTATGACCCGGAAGGCATGGAGATTGCAGCTGAACTGATGCCCAACGTTGAAATGATGTCCGACAGCTACAGCGCCGCCGAGAATGCTGATGCGGTGGTCATCGTGACGGAATGGGACGCGTTCCGCGCACTTGATCTGGAAAAGCTTGGCAACGCCATGTCAGGAAACGTCCTGGTCGATTTGCGCAATATCTATCATCCGGCGGACGTCGCCAAAAGCGGTCTGACCTATACCAGCGTCGGGCGCAGCTGACCGGGCGGGAACAGTCACATGAAACTCCGGCGCAAAATAGTTAAAAAACCGTGGGGCCAGACGGCACTGCCGGAGATTTTTGGCGGCAAGCAGAAGGAGAAGACTGGCGAAATCTGGTTTCAGGCGCCGAAGGGTGTCACGCCGGCGCTGATGACCAAATATCTGTTCACCAGCGAGAAGCTGTCCATCCAGGTTCATCCCGACAACCGGCTCGCCCGGCGGGAGGGTTATCCGCACGGCAAGGACGAATGCTGGTATGTTGTCGACGCGGAGCCCGAAGCCTTGCTTGGTCTCGGGTTGACCAAGGAGGTGAGCCGCACCAAATTGCATGCCGCTGTTGCCTGCGGACAGCTGGAGCCCCTGATCGACTGGAAACCGGTAAGGGCAGGTGATTTCTATTATGTCCCGGCTGGCACCATCCATGCCATCGGTCCGGGCATAACTCTGATCGAGGTTCAGCAAAATGTCGATTTGACTTATCGGCTATATGATTATGGCCGTCCCCGGGAGCTGCATCTCGAACAGGCACTGGAAGCGGCAACGCTGAAACCCTATGCCGACGACAATCATCTGGCAGTCGATCCCGGTACCACCGCGCAATTGCGCGAAGGCCGGCATTTTCGCCTGTTCCATGTCGCCGGGACTGATGTGGGAACGCTGGGCGAGGCGAAGGCGGCAGAGTGGCAAGTCGTTCCGCTCGAGGGGAAAACCACGGTCCGGGACAAGCTAATCGCTCCCGGAGAATGCGGCCTTTGCACAAAGCTGTCCGAGATCGACTTGTCTCAAAACCAGCGATGCCTGATCGCGACCACGGTGAAGTGAGCATCGGATGACCGATCAGGATCTGATAACTCCCGTAATATTGTCCGGTGGTTCCGGAACCCGTCTGTGGCCCCTGTCCACCGATGACCAGCCCAAACAGTTCCTTCATCTGCTCGGCCCGCTCAGTCTGTTCCAGCTGACATTGCAGCGTTGCCAGCAAGATGACCTGTTTGACACACCGATAATCGTTGGTGGGGCCCGTCATGCCGGACTGGCGGAACAACAGATAGACGAGGTTGGAGCAGAAGTCGGAACCCATATTCTCGAACCCTGCGCGCGCAATACTGCCCCGGCCATCGCTCTGGCCGCTCTCGCCTGCGATAACCCGCAAACACCAATGCTGGTCATGCCGAGTGATCATCTGATCAAGGATGTACCCGACTTCCAGGGAGCTGTCCGCAACTCTCTCGCGCTGGCCAAGGCCCGCTGGCTGGTGACCTTCGGGATTGAGCCAGCGGCCCCTGAAACCGGTTATGGCTACATCCGTCAGGGGGAACCGATATTCGGCAGCGCCAACAGCTTTGCCGCGCGCAGCTTCGTCGAAAAGCCCAATAGCGAAAATGCAGAACGGATGCTCGATGAAGGCGGTTATTTCTGGAATGCCGGAATATTCCTGTTTCGGGCAGATTGCTATCTGGCAGCGCTGGAAGAACATAATCCGCAAATGCTGCGAGCCGCCCGGGAAGCCATGGACAAGGCTGTGCATGACGGCAACCGGGTGAACCCTGAGGAAGGGGCCTTTTCCGCAGCTCCTTCGGACTCGATTGATTATGCGGTCATGGAAAAGGCGGAAAAAGTCGCGGTAACACCGGTGAACCCGGGCTGGTCGGATGTCGGCAGCTGGGATTCGCTGTTCGAAGTGCAGACCCCGGATGATCAGGGGAATGTGACCAGCGGTGACGCGTTGGCAGTGAATTCAACAGGCAATTTCCTGCGGTCCGACGGAATCAGCGTGGCAACCTATGGCGTGGACAATATGATAATCGTCACCAGCGGAAACCAGGTTCTGGTGCTCCCGCGCGGAGAATCCCAGAACGTCAAGAAGATCCTGATGGAACTGAACCGCGAGAACTGACGCCCAGGGCGGAAGTTGCTTGACCGATAGTTCTTCAGTCTTTTTCTTCAACAAGCGGCTGGTCATCTGTTCGGCCTGTAAGCAGATTCGGCCAGTATCTCGCGACAAGCAACAAAACCGTTGGCAGGATCATGGTGTTGCGCATGTCATGTAGCGAGGCAGCGCGATAAAGGTCGATACTCCACTGCTGGGGGCCAGCATGTTGCAGATCGAGATATTCGTTTAGCAACGCCACAATCAACGCGGCAATCCATGGCAGCGGGCTGCTCAGCGGACGCCGCACAATTATGGCCGTCAATATCTGTATCAGCAGCGCCCCGTAAATATGCAGCGCATCTCTATCCAGGGACAGGGTTTCCGCGAACCAGATCTTGATTTCATACCATTCCATGCGGGGCTTCTGTCCAATCCATCCCTAACCGTCAATGAATGAAAAACATGATTATCGGATTTTTAGCCAATTGCTGATAGATCTTCCGGCCATGAACAACGCAAACAGCTCTGCTCCGAAGGTGTTGGTCATTTTCGGTACGCGCCCGGAGGCAATCAAGCTTTTTCCGGTGGTTCGTGCCTTGTCGGCACAGCCTGCTCTCCGGACGGTCACCTGCGTGACAGCCCAGCACCGGCAAATGCTGGATCAGGTGCTGGATATTGCCGAAATCCGGCCGGATCATGATCTCGACCTGATGCGTGCAGATCAAAGCCTCGATGAACTGACGACCAGGTTACTGCAAGGCATCGGGAAGACACTCGATGCTGTTCAGCCGCAACGGATAATCGTCCAGGGCGATACGGCCACCGCCATGTGCGGCGCACTGGCCGCCTATTACCGGCAGATACCCGTTAGCCATGTCGAAGCCGGCCTGCGCAGCTACAATATTTATCACCCCTGGCCGGAAGAGGTGAACCGCAAGATTATCGGGACAATAGCGGACCAGCACTTCGCTCCGACGGAGACATCGGCAGAGGCCTTGCGTAGCGAAAACATTCCGGAAAACCAGATCAGCATTACCGGCAATACCGTAATCGATGCCCTGCTGGTCACAGCAGAAAAGGTCGGCAAGGACATTGCCCTGAACCCGGAACTGACAGCGCTGCTGGGCCGTTTTGCGGACCGGAAAATCATCGGTGTGACCAGTCATCGCCGGGAGAATTTCGGCGACGGACTGAACCAGATCTCCGCCGCCTTGCGCAATATCGCCGCGCGAGATGACGTGGCCCTGATTTTCCCGATCCACCTCAACCCCAATGTCCGTGCCGTGATGAACAATGCACTGGGCGGGCTGGACAATGTCGCGATGATCGAGCCGCTGGACTATCCCAATTTCGTCGGTCTGCTGGGGGCGTGCCATTTCATGCTGACCGACAGCGGCGGCGTGCAGGAAGAAGCGCCGGCTCTCGGCAAACCGGTGCTGGTCATGCGCAACACGACCGAGCGTCCGGAAGGTGTCGAGGCCGGCACCGCAAAGCTGGTCGGTACCGATCCGGATCTGATCGAGACAGAGGCTTGCAGGTTGCTGGATGAACAGGATTATTATGACAGCATGGCCAGGGCTCACAATCCCTTCGGAGACGGCAAATCGAGCGAACGCATCGCCGATATTGTCGCGGCGAGCCTGACCCGCTGACCAACCCGCCCGGCAAGAGCGTCATTACCGGTTTGTTTACGATATTCCGCTAGCCTGAAATCCCGAAAATTGCGCCTTTTTGGCGTCTTGAGGAGATTTTTGCACGATGCTGTCCGACGAGAAGCCTTCCGTTTGCGTTCTGGGCCTGGGATATATTGGCCTGCCGACTGCCGCGGTGATCGCCCGTTCCGGGTGCAAGGTGCTGGGCGTGGATGTCACCGATCATGTCGTCGACACCATCAACAGCGGCAAAATCCATATCGAGGAAGTCGACCTTGATGGCCTCGTCCAGGGCGTGGTCTCACGCGGAACACTGCGCGCGTCTTTGATGGTTGAACCCGCCGACGTCTTCGTCATTGCGGTTCCGACACCCTTTGGCGACGATCATGTTCCGGATACCAGCTATGTCATGGAAGCAGCGACCAATGTCGCGGCCGCGCTGAAACCCGGCGATTGCGTGATTCTGGAATCCACCTCCCCGGTCGGAACGACCGAGAAGATGCGCGACCTGATCGCGAAACTCCGTCCGGACCTCAAAATCCCCGGAATGACCAAGGATATTCCCGATATCGCGATTTCCTATTGTCCCGAACGCGTATTGCCCGGGAAAATTCTCGAGGAACTGACCAATAACGATCGCTGTATTGGCGGTATCACGCCGCGCTGTGCCCGCAAGGCGCTGGGATTTTATCGCCGGTTCGTGCGCGGAGAATGCGTGACCACTTCTGCACGGGCTGCAGAAATGACCAAGCTGGTGGAAAACAGCTATCGCGACGTGAATATTGCCTTCGCCAACGAGCTCTCCATTGTTGCCGACCAGATGGATCTCGATGTCTGGGAAGTCATCCGGCTGGCCAACCGCCACCCGCGCGTCAATATTCTGCAACCCGGCCCCGGCGTTGGCGGTCACTGCATCGCTGTCGATCCGTGGTTCATCATCCACGGCGCGCCGGAGCATACGCCGCTGATCCGCATTGCGCGGGAAGTCAATGACGGCAAGGTCGGACATGTCCTCGAACAGGCTTCGCTGATGATCGACGAATTGCCCGGCGTCCAGGTGGCCTGCTTCGGACTGGCGTTCAAGGCGAACATTGATGACTTTCGCGAGAGCCCGGCGCTGAAGATTGCCGCAAAACTGGCCCGCCGCTACCCGGGACGCATCAATATCGTTGAACCCTATGCCAGCGAGTTGCCGGCCGGGTTTGAAGGCACCGATACAAAATTGATCGATATTGACGAGGCGCTGGAAAGCTGTCCCGTGATGATCACTTTGACCGATCATGACATGTTCCGGTCAATTCCGCTCGACGAACGTTCCGGCAAGGTGGTTTATGACACACGGGGAATATGGCCCGATCAGCCGGACAATCTTCAGGCCGTCACCGACCTGCGGCTCGCCAGCTAGGCAGGTTTCCGGGCCAGAATCACATAATTTTTCGGATGACCCCGGTCGGTGATCTTGCACGCAAGATCAAGCCGGTAGAACAGGGCGGCAAGCAGTGCAGCGCTTCCCTTGACCAGCAACAGGAGCGGCCAAAACAGCACCGGCCACCAGGGCTTTTTCAGATAACGCGACGGACTTGCCGGCAATCGATGCGCCATGGTCTGGAACTGATAGCCGAGCGTTCCGAAATAGCCTTCCAGCCACTCCAGCCGGTCGATCTCAAATCCGGCCCTGGCGAAGATATGGCGATGCGCAAACTGGGTATAGCGATAGAAATCGTAGGGTTTTTCGTGTTCTTCATAGTAGAACGGGCAGGTACAGATTATCCGCCCGCCCGGCCGGGTCACCCGGTATAGCTCGGCCAGCACCTTGTCGGGCTCGGGAATGTGCTCCAGCACCTGGTTGAACACGATCCGGTCAAACAGATTGTCTTCGGTCGGTATGTCAGCCAGATCGCAAACATAGGTTGACCTGGCATACGGCTTGTCGACCATCTCGAAATCTGCGCTCTCATAGGTGCAATGGTCGAAAAATGGCCGATAGGGCTGTTCGCCGGCGCCAGCATCGAGCACCCGCATGCCCGGTTCGGTTTCGGCGGCAAAGGCCTGGTTATACCGCCTGAGATATTCGCGCGAGCTGTTGGGAAACACCCACCGCCTGATAAAGGATTTCATGTTTCGTTTCCCTTTGCCGGCATCTGCGGCTTGTCCGAATGATCTGTCTTCCAGGCCAGAATGGCGGCCAGCGGTGCGCTCACCGCAAAGCCGACAAGGCGATTGGCCGCAGAAGCCATAAAAGCCGCCGCAGCTGTCAGGCCGACAAGGGGACCGAGCAAGGCGGAAACACCCTCGCGAATGCCGAGCCCGGCCGGCACGATGGAAAAGGAAGCGCCCACAAATCCGGAAACCGTGAGTACGGATGCCTGACCAAATCCGGCCATGACACCCAGTGCCAGAAGACAGAGATAGAGCCGCAGTGCATCGAAAAGCACCAGCCCGAACTTGCAGGCAAACAGCTGGGCCGTGATCAGGCTGTCATCCAGCAGCTGCCTGCTCATCGCGAAACAGGCAATGGCGCCCGCAAGGCCGATCATCAAAAACAGCAGCCCGAGCATGCCGATACCACCGGCAACAAGCCAGATACCGGAATAACCGAATGAAACGGCCGCCCAAATCGCAACAACGAATATCATTGTTGAAGTTCCCTTTGCCACGCTGGCACCTTCTGATTTCAGTGCAGCGACGCGGACGATCGCGCCGCCGGGAATAGGCAAGAGATTGGCAACGCTGCCAACAATCGTTGTTTCTACCGCCGATTTCATGCCCACCCGGTGACCAATCAACCGGGCTGACAAAACGAATTCCAGCGCGTTGAAAAACATGGTGACGGGCACCGCAAACAGGGCAAGAACAACCAGCGGGGTCCACTGGACGTCCTGGAGCAGCTCCGGCTGGTTGCGCAGGGAGAGATAAATCCCGGCGACAAGGGCCAATACCGCAACAATCAGGACCGACCGGCGAAATCGCGGGCTTTTCATGGGTATCAAGCCCATGACATGGTCGGCTACAGCCAGAAATTTTCGCAGTATTTCGGGCAAAATCCAGTCCCTGACCTCGATTGGTGCATACCGGCAGCACATGTCCGGAATATCGCTTTCCATCTAGCCCGAATATGGTTACCAAATCCTTACCGGATCACGCTATCACAGGTGATCAGGCGATGTGCAAGCATCCGGAATAATGCCATTTTGGAGTGTCAATGTTTCTCGTGCTTCACGCATTCAGCCGCAGGAATTCAGGAGATGGCCTGCTCGTCGATCTGACACTCGAGGCGCTGGCTGACGCCGGGATAGACCAGTCGCAAATCGAAATCCTCGCCCTCGACCCGGAAAGCTTTGAAGAACCACCCAAAGTGCATCGCGCACCAGGCGAACCCTTTGCCGAACTGTCGCCCAAACTGGTCGGTGCCGGCATGGAATTACTGGCCAACCAGCTGGCCTCGGGCAAGATCGAAACCCTTGTCGCCAGGGCGCAGGGTGTGATTGCCGTTGGCGGAGGCTATCTGGTGGCGGATTCCCTTGTCCGCCAGTCGGGAGTTTTGCTCAACCATCTGGCGCAGTTGCGAACCGCCGCCCGCGCGTCCATCCCGTCCATCTATCTTCCACAAAGCGCTGGCCCCTTGCAGGGACCTGTAGGCCAGGCGGTGAAACGCCACCTCAATGCCGTCGACCTGTTTTGCGCCCGCGATGATATTACGCTGGAGGAGATTGGCGGCGACAATATTATCCGCTGCGCCGATCTTGCCGTGCTGAAACTCGCCCGGGGCGGCGACATCGGCGGACAGTCAATGGCAGTGGACGGCGCCCCGATCATTGTCGGAAGAGACCTTCCCCGCCCGGCAGACTATGTCAGCCGCCTGCAATCGCTGGGTGACAAGCTCACCGATCCGCTCTGGGCGGTCCAGGCGGATGTCGCCGGAGACCGCAGCGACCGCGCCTTTTATCAGCGGCAGAATATTGTGGATGACGGACCGCTTGCGACGATGCTGGAAACAGGTTCCGGCGGAGTTGTCATCTCGGTCCGGTTGCACGGAGCGATTGCGAGCCTGATTGCCGGCCGGCCTGCCATCCACCTTGCCTATGAACGCAAGGGCTGGGGAGCCTATGAAGATCTCGGACTGGGCGAGTGGGTGCATGATGCGCGATCATTCGATCCTGCCCTCGTTGCCGCTCAGGCAGAAGCCCTGCGGAAAGATCCGGCCCCGTTCTGGAAATGTGTCGAACAGGCCGCGCCCAGGCTGAACGCGCAATATGCGCAGCTTGTCGGGGAACTACGCGACCGGCTGGGACGCAATACCGGCTGAACCCAGATATTCGGTGATCAGCCGTTCCCAGCGATAGCGGGACATGATCTGCCGGATGCGGGCCGAACGCCTGGAAAGTTCTGTCATGTCCAGCTCCTGTGCGGACCGAAGCGCCTGCTTCAGGCTGTCGAGATCGGCCGGATCGGCGACAAAGAATATCTCCTGTTGCAATGCATCCCATTCGGGCAACATTTCGATATTCGTGTCCCGGCTGGCGATGACCATCTTGCCAAGGCACAGCGCTTCGAGAAGCGAGACCGGCAGGCCTTCAACATCCGAACCGGCTGCCACCGAGGTAAAAACAAAGACCTTGGTCTGTTCGAAAAACCGCTTCTTGCCCGCTCCGCTCAGATAGCCGGGAAATTCGATATCGGCGTCGCTTGCCGCGGCCACCAGCGCTTCCCGGTCTTCCCCGTCACCCGCAATGCCAGCCGAAACCGTCAATCCTTCCCGTTGCAGTCCGCTCAGGGCATCAATCAGATGCGGCAAGCCCTTTTTTCGGGACAGGCGCGAGATGGTTCCAAAATCATAACGAAAATCGGCCGTCTCGTCATAGCGGGACTGGTCTGCAGCGGCGAAGTCCGATTCCACACCCATTGGCAGGGTCAGGATCTTGTGCTCCATTTGCGCGCGCTGTGCAGCCGGAAACAGGTCCAGCGCCGCCCGTCGCTGGGCACTGTTGACGCAGAACAGTTTTTCCGATGCGCGAATGATCGTCCGGGCCAGTGCCCGTCCCGGCCCGCCCAGCCGGGAGAAGACCGCCAGGTCGGACGAGTGGTTCTGGATGATATAGGGGGTGCCCGTGCACAGCCTGATCAGCCAGGCGGTCAGCCCCTGTGGCATCACCCAGTGGGCGTAAATGAGGTCCAGCTGTTCCTTGCGCACCAGGAACAGGGCAGAAAAAAACTGGGCGATCAGAAAGGGCAGTATCAGCAGTGCCGTCACCGGCCGTTCCTTGATATTCGGCAAAATGGCCGGATAGGCCAGCTGTTGTGCCCGTTCCGGCCAGGCATAGCGAAAGCGCCGGACCCGGACGCCGCCGGTCATTTCTTCTCTTTCCGCGGAGGCATCATGCGGCGCCAGGATCGACACCCGATCAGCCGGGCGATCAGCCTGCCAGGCACGCGCCTGGTCGAGGACAAATGCCGGCTGCATGTCGCCCGCGAAACGCGGCAGGGTCGAGGTCAGGAAAAGCACGTTCATCTGGCCAGTGCGACTGAATATCTTGTGATCGGGCATCTCCATCTAAAAGCTTCCCGCAATCGGTCCGCCTGGGAAACCCTCTGGCAGCTGCGGGACATGGTCAAGCCCCCACAGTTTCAAGCAGGTTCCTTCTGTATAGCCAATTTGACGGACTCCCGCCTCGAGTCGGACGGTCGCACCGTCCCCGATGCGACGGCCATCGATGGTCAGGCTCCCGCCATCCAGCGACCAGGGCCCGGATCGCACGATCAACACGTCCTGTACCTGTGCAGCGGGGCAGATTTCCCGGCCGAGAAGGTAGATCGTGTCGCTGTGCTGCAAATAGTTGGTGCGCAGCGCAGCTATGTCACGCTCGGGCAGGAAGGGCGTCGGCTCGTCACTCGCATATATCGCATCCAGTGCGTCGCCCGTTGCGATGACAAAGGCGATGCGGCCCGCTTCGATATCCTCCGCGATCTGGCCACTGCGCTGTTCCCAGTAGCGCCGGAGTCCGACTCCCGAAATCAGGGAGGGAAACTGCCGGGGATAGTGCGGCATATATCCCGAATAGGAGAGATAGGGAGTCGGCTCGGGGTAGAGACGCTCCACTTCGTCAATCGTTGCACGCTGTCGTTCCAGTGTGCCCCAGGGTTCCTGCGTCAGCAGAAAGATCGGTCCCAGCAGGGCAAAGCCGATAACCGGCACCTGACCATAGCGTGTCACCGCGCGTTCCAGAACCGGCGCAATCGCGACGCAGATCGGTGGCAGCAGGAAGGTGAAAAAATACGGAAATGTATTGCGATAAAACAATATGCACAGCAGCGGGCCGCATAGTCCGAGCAGCATGATGATGGTGCGCGAAGACATGTTTCGCGCAACGAAAGGCAGCGCGATCAGACCGGCGGTCACAACCGGTGCAAAGGCTGCTTGTGCAAAGACATAACGGATTTTCTGGAACTCGAAAAAGCGCAGGAAATTCCCCAGACTGCGCTGGACATTGCTGCCTTGTGCTTCGCTCGCAGGCAGCCCCGCACCATGCAGACCAACCAGCAGGGCGAAACACAGCATTGCGACCAGCCCGACGCTGCAAAATTCCAGAAACCGGCGCAGCCGGCCCTCACCCTTTTCGGTCCAGCGGAGCCAGGCGAACGCCGCGAAACAGGGCAAATAGAAAATGCTCTTGATCGTCAGCGCCCCGGCAAATCCGACCAGCAATCCAGTCAGCGCGACACGCTTCCAGTTCAGCTGTCCGGATGCAAAAACATAGAGAGCCCACATCAGCGCGGCGGCGGCGACAGGATCGGTGCGATAGGTGAAGGCGTTGGTGAACACAAAGCCCGCGGTGAGGAAGACCAGACCGCTCAGGAGGGCGATCTCGAAGCGGACCAGACGTCTGGCCAGCGCCACGACTGCCGCAGCCGCCAGCACCGCACAAGCCAGCATGACCAGCCGTATTGCCTGGATCTGGGAAATGATATCGTCCGAAACGTCCGTCGCCCAGCTGAACAAGCGGGTTGGCAATGTCTGGATACTGCTGCCCAGCTGCCCGGCCTGCAACTCGTAGACCTGACCAAAGTGCAGAAACTCGTCCCAGTTGATTGCTTTCGCAAAGATCAGCCAGATCTGGCACAGGATCACGACGGCGAGCGTCGCGAAAATCAGCCGGGTTTGATGGACCGGCAGAGATCCGGAGCCAGTCATGGCTGCGGTTCCCGATGCACTGTCCGTTGTCATCATGCCGGAAGCGAGATCAGCCATCGGTTCCGTTTCGCGGCTGTTTCAGAGCTTGCCCCGCGCTGGTGTCAGCATCCTTGCCGGAGCGGAGTGTGTCCTCTACCTGATGCAATCGCTCGAGGGCCTGTTCCAGCAGCTGGCGGTTGCGCCCAACCAGATCGGCAATGGCACCGAACATCGCCGCAATGACACCCAGTGTGACAAGCGACCCGCCGATGACCAGCGACTGGACATGGCCATTGCCCTCGCCAATCGCGAAATAATAGAGAAATCGCAGAATCGGGGCAGCCCCGACGATCACTGCCAGTCCGCCGATCAGCATGAAGACTTTAAGCGGATTGTACATGGCATAGGCCCGGATCATGGTCGCGCCGGTATTGGTAATGAATTGCGGGATCGATTTGAACAAACGTGACGGACGCACCGCGCTGTTGGTCCGGATCGGAACCGAGACGATCGCCATCCGCTTGCGGCCGGCCTGGATCAGCATCTCGGTGGTGTAGGAAAAACTGGACGTAATGTTGATCCGCTGGGCCGCGCTGCGACTGATCGCGCGAAATCCGCTGACCGCATCCGTAATCTGGGTGTTGGAGAGCCGCTTGACGACGGCGCTGCCGAACATCTGCAAAAGCCGTTTGAACGGGCCGAAATGGGCATTGTTGCGGACGCCGCGATCCCCCACGACGATATCCGCTTCACCGGCCAGCACCGGGGCGACCAGCTTGCTGATATCCTGCCCCTCATATTGATTGTCGGCATCGGTATTGACGATAATGTCCGCACCTTCGGCCAGCGCCCTGGCAATGCCCGACTGAAAGGCTGCGGCCAGTCCGCGGTTGGTCCGGTGCCGCACGATGTGATGCACACCGAAACGGGCGGCCACCTCGCTGGTATTGTCACTGCTGCCATCATCGATGACCAGCAGTTCAATGGAATCGATCCCGTCTATCCGGCGCGGCAGCGCCACCAGCGTTTCGGGCAGACTGTCTGCTTCGTTGAAACAGGGTATCTGGATAATCAGCTTCATCTGATCCGCAATCCTTTGTCAAACACCCGGAATCCCGCGCGTAAAAAGCCATTAAAATTGGCTTAAATCCCTATGGTTAACAAAGGGTTTAATCAGCGGAATAAGCCGGACCCGCGATTCGGGTGGAAGCGCCGCGAATCCCGGACTTGATACTTGCCGCTCGGGCAGAATTTGATATGGCCGGAGCATGACCGATATCGACCACCGCCCGCGCCGTTCCTGCCTGTACATGCCGGCATCCAATGCCCGGGCGCTGGAAAAGGCCAAAACACTTTCCGCCGATACGATCATTTTCGATCTGGAAGATGCGGTTGCTCCCGAAGCCAAGTCCGAAGCCCGTGCACAGGCTTGTGCGGCCGTCACCTCGGGTGACTACGGGCCACGGGAGCTGGTCGTCCGGATCAACGGGATGGACACCGAATGGTTTGCCGATGACTTGCAACAGGTCTGCGCCAGCGGCGCCGCGGCGATTCTTGTTCCCAAGATCCGGAGCGCGGCGGATATCGTCACCCTGACCGAACGCATGGCCAAGGCAAATGCCGAGAACACTACCCGGCTCTGGGCGATGATCGAAATGCCCCTCGCGGTCCTCAATATCGGAGAGATCGCGGCCCAGGCCGAACGCGGCCGGCTTTCCGCTTTCGTCATGGGTTTCAACGATCTCGCCAAGGAAATGCGGGCCGAACAGGATCGTGCCCTGTTCACGCCGGCCATGGCCCAGACAGTGATGGCTGCCCGTGCCCATGGCATGGCGGTGCTGGACAGCGTCTATAATGATTTCAAGGATCCGGAGGGTCTTGAGGCCGAGTGCCGGCAGGGGCGAAAATATGGATTTGACGGCAAAACCCTGATTCATCCGTCGCAGATTGCCATTGCCAACCGGATATTTGCGCCCGGAGGGGATCAGATCGCCGAAGCACGAGCGATTGTCGCCGCTTTTGCCGATCCGGCCAATACCGGCAAAGGGGTGATCACAGTGGACGGCAAGATGACCGAAATCCTGCACCTTCGCCAGGCGGAACAGACTCTCGCGTTCGCCGAAATGATCGCCACCCGCGACTCCGGTTGAGCCTCGACAAACCGGCAAAAACTGGTTTAAGTGGTCAATTGAAACCAATAACGGGCCACAGCCCGAGGCGTACCGGCAAAGGAGAGGCAAAATGGAAGCACTGGAAGCAGCAGCGGGCGAAGTCCCCAGGGAAGAAATCGAACGTCTGTTCCAGGCACAGCGGGATGCGTTCCACGCCGAATTGCCGGTCACCTATGAAACGCGCATGGACCGGATCAACCGCACGGCCCAGATGATCATCGACAACAAGGATGCGCTTTGCGAGGCAGTGTCCAACGATTTCGGCCATCGCAGTTCGGTGCAAACGGTCATGACCGATCTCATGTCCGTCGTCGGCCATGCCAAGGACCACAAGAAGAACCTGAAGAAATGGATGCGCCCCGAGAAGCGCAAGACCGACTTTCCCCTGGGTCTGCTGGGAGCCAGTGGCCAGGTGGAGTATCAGCCCAAGGGCGTGGTTGGCGTGATCTCCCCGTGGAATTTCCCGATCAATCTGGCCTTTGACCCCGCCATCGGCGCCTTTGGCGCCGGCAACCGGGTGATGATCAAATTTTCCGAATTCTGTCCGGAGACCGGAGAACTGGTGAAACAGCTGGTCGCCAAATATTTCGCTCCCGAAGAAATGACCGTGATCACTGGCGGTCCCGAAACCGGCAAGGCTTTTTCGGAAATCCCTTGGGATCACCTGATCTTTACCGGCGGTGGCGGGATCGCCAAGCATGTCATGGCAGCCGCGGCGCAGAACCTGACCCCGGTGACGCTGGAGCTGGGCGGCAAGTCGCCGACGATCGTCGGTCCGGATGCCGATATCCAGAAGACCACCCAGCGCATTGCCATGGGCAAGATGATGAATGCCGGACAGATTTGCCTCGCGCCGGACTATTTGATGGTTCCGGCCGACAAGGAGGAGGCTGTGGTCGACGGCATTGCTTCCAGCGTTGCCGAGCAATATCCGACGCTGATCGCCAATGATGACTATACTTCGGTTATCAACGGCCGTCACAAGGAGCGGCTTCAAGGGCTGATCGACGATGCTGTCGCCAAGGGTGCGAAGCCGACCGAGGTCAATCCCGGCGGCGAGGATTTTGCCAATACCAACAGCAACAAGATGCCGCTCACGGTCCTGCAGAATGTCAACGAAGACATGCGCGTGATGCAGGAGGAAATTTTCGGACCGGTGCTGCCGGTGAAAACCTATCGCAATCTCGACGAAGTGGTGGAATATGTGAACGACCATGACCGGCCGCTTGGGCTCTATTATTTCGGCGAAACCGAATCCGACAAGCGCAAGTTGCTCGACAAGACGATATCCGGCGGCGTGACGGTCAATGACGTGATCTTCCACATCGCCCAGCATGACCTGCCCTTTGGCGGCGTTGGTCCCTCGGGCATGGGTGCCTATACAGGACCCGACGGCTTCAAGGAATTCAGCCATGCCAAGGCGGTCTATCGCCAGTCCAAACTGAACATTGCCAAAATTGCCGGTTTCCTGCCGCCTTATGGAGCGGGTACGGAAAAAACCATGAAACAGCAGATGAAGCTCTAGAACCCGACGCGCATGTCCGGATTTCCGCTCGCAGGACTGAAGGTCCTTGATTTTTCGCGTGTTGTCGCGGGGCCCTATGCCACGCGGATGCTGTCCGATCTCGGCGCCGAAGTGCTCAAGGTCGAGCCGCCCGAAGGCGATGTCACGCGCAAGCTGGCCAAGCGCGAGAGCGGTGTCAGCGGCAATTATCTGCAACTCAATATCGGCAAGCAGAATATCTGTATCGACCTCAAGGCCGAGGGCGCGAAGGAACTGATCCACGGGCTGGCGGCCAAGGCCGATATTGTTGTGGAAAATTTCCGGCCCGGGATCATGGACAGGTTCGGCATTGGCTGGAAAGATCTGTCCGCCGTCAATCCGCGCCTCGTGATGCTGTCCATTTCCGGCTACGGCCAGAATGGTCCCGAACGCGGCCGTGCCGCCTACGCGCCGGTCCTGCATGCCGAAACCGGGCTGATCGCGCGCCAGGCGGAGATGAGCGGCGGCCATCCCACCGATATCCAGTTTGCCATGGCCGACAGCTATTCCTCACTCCACGGAATCATCGCCATCCTGTCGGCACTGCGCATGCTCGACCAGACCGGCGAAGGCCAGCATATCGATCTCGCGATGCTTAATGTCCTGCATTCGGCCGATGACTATGCGCATTTCGCGCTTGACAACATCTGGCCCAAGGCCCCGGAAACGCTGGTCTGGGAGGCGCCTGAAAAGCGCCAGATCCTGATCACCGGGGACATGAAATGGCTGTGGATCATGTTCTCGACAAAGGATGGCCTTGCCGACCCGACGCCAGAAGGTGCCGACATTCCGACCAAGGTCCGCCTGCGCCGCGAGGCCATGGAGACGCATATAAGCGGGCATGCCAGCTTTGACGCGCTGACCGCCACGCTCGACCGGCTCAATCTCGCCTGGGGCGAAGTGCATGCCTTTGGCCCGGAGGTCTACGAACAGACCAGCGTCAAGGCGCTCGGCACGATCGTCGACGTGACCGATGATGACGGCAATGCCCGGCGGACCGTGCAGTCACCCTATCGCTTCTCCAAGTCCGCGAGCGGCATCGACAGCAACGCCCGGACGGCGAAGCGCGGCGAACATAATGTGAGCGCGTTGCAGAACTGGCTGGGCATGACGGAGGACGAGATCGCTGCCCTGGCAAAATCTGGCGCGCTGATCTCCGAATAAGATCCACCCCGGTTTGTCATTCCCGCACAGGCGGGAGTCCAGAGCGCCAACTCGTGCGTCCCGGCCCCCTCCTTCACGCCAAGGAGGGTCAAACATCAAATATGGCCACTGGAATTTGATACCACCAAAGGTCCGCTCAATCCCGAAAGCGGGTATTGGGAAGAAGCATAATATCATTGAACTGCCAGGAATTGACCCTCAAATTGATTCCTGAAACACTCTATGCCTGTTTCAAGAGATCGGACGTTTTGTCCGAACTGGACCAACTGAACATCGGTTGACTCGTCCTAAGCCATTTCCCTTGCAAGAAACAGCTAAGTATGATCTGCCAAATACAAGTAGGTAAACATGCTTGCAAACCCGCAAGAAAAGTGGTGATCTAGTTTTACTGAAACAAAAAGCTAGTTTCTGAGCTTTGGAGAAATCAAATCTACAAGTTAAAGTTTTACGGCATAGTTCTTGCGACCGGATTGATCTCAGCTTGCGGTGGCGGGTCGTCATCTGGCGGGGGTATCACGGCCGTTCCTCCTCCCCCTCCACCGGTGACCAACACAAGTCTGGCTGGCGCCACGGTTGAGGAGAGTTTCACCAATGACAGTGCATCTTCTTCGGTAACACGCGCTTCGAATGGATCGCTTGATACATCTGCAGGCCCATCTGCGATGACGATCGTCTATAACCCCGCTAACCGAAGCTATACTTTGACATCAGGGAACAGGAACCAAACCTTTGGCTTCAATGACAAAGATAACGACGATAGCAACTTCACAGCATTGATTTTCAGAAAACGAACCGGAGATATCGTAGACAATCTGATCATCACTCAGGCAACAACCACACCGGTGAACGGTTATGAATATGTCGGCGGTGCGGTGTGGGAAAGGGGCGATTCCGGTAGTTTATTGACCGGTGATGCCTTTACGTTTGGGGTCGAAACTCCTGATAATGCTACTCCTCGTACTGGGTCTGCGACCTTTGCAGCACGTCTGATTGCAACCGGGTACTGGCAAGACGGCTTCACTGATCTTTCGGGAACCGGATTGGCAACGGTAGAATTTGCAACCGGCAACATAGCTGCGTCGGGTCTCGCTCGTGAACTCAGCACAGAAACCAAATTACCGGTTGCCAGCGGTGATTGGTCTGCTTCAGCTCAGCTTGCATCCACCAGAAATGCATTTGACGGTACTTTGCAACTTTATCAGGGATCAGGTTACGCGGTATCGGGCGCACTCTCGGGGAGGTTGTATGGGCCTCAATCCCAAGAATTGGGCGGAGCCTTTGGATTGAACGGCACATCGAGTCTGGGCAGTGGCAGTGTGGTGGGCGTGTTGCTGGGTAGTCGTGTTGACCCGGCAACCACGAACATGTCAGTTGCACCGCTAACAGCGGATCAGGAATTTCGTATTCTGTCAAACAGTCTAGTCATAGATATCCTGAACGCCACCGGGGTCACCGATGAAAACCCATGGAACCCGGATGTCAGATATGCTCCGGATCTGCTCACCTACAATGCGTCGGAAAACAGCTACAAATTGTCGATAAATGACAATGCTGGTGGGACCGAACCGCTATTCACGGGAGCCATAGCCGACGACACCACCAGTGATGGTCGGTTCGTGAGCTATGTCAGCACGAATGGAGAAGTCCATGATCAACTGAGACTCTACCGTCCTGCTGGATCCAACAGTGAAATTTCCCTGACTTATAGCAGTTTCGGCAATTTTCGACGAACTGAGCCTGCCACGGATATTGAAAAAACGGCTATTGCCAACAGTTGGTTCTATTTTGGCATACCAACTAATCCCGCTGCGATTCCGGCCTTTGGTACAGCAACTTATCGGGGTACTCTTCATGGTACCGCAAATTATGGTCTTGAGGGAAGTAGAGTGCTGGAGGTGGAAGGCACCAGTTTGTTTGTCTTTGATTTTGGTACCAGCAGCTTGACTGGAAATCTCCATCCATTTGTTATTGAACATTCCGGTGCCAGAACAGATCTTGGTGAATGGTCCTTTGCAAACGCACAGGTTAGCACCACTGTTGTGTCAGATCCCAGGTTCACCGTGGCGCTTGAAACTAACGTGGGTGTTAATGGTCAAGTATTCGGTCGGTTCTTTGGACCGGCTGCGGATGAAGTGGCTGGGATTTTTTCCGCGCAGTTTCGACCTCCTAACGGTTTTGGCAACACGGGTAACGTTGTCGGAGCATTTGGAGCGGGCAAGTAAACTGTCCCAGGGTCTGGATCGAAACTCTATAGCGAAACATGAGTTCCGAATTGCCAGTCTTTAAAAATTTCCACCGGAACATTGTCGGCCCGGGACAATCTGGTCCTAATCAAGAATATCTTAAAGGCTGAATCTATGAGGACCATTCCCTTGTGGAATAATCTGATATCGGGCTTGCACATAGTCGTGGTCAACTGGGTATTATGCTGTGCGGAACCAGTAGCGGCGCATAATTCCCCGGATGCTGAAGTGGCTGCTGACTCATTGGACCGTCAAACCGTGAATCTGTCTCCTGGTCAGCTGTTTGCCTTTGCTGAAGCTGCACGCATTCGGCAGGAATTTGATGCTGCCGAGAAAGCCTATCGCGCGCTTGCATCGAATCCGGATTTGGAAATACGCACAGAAGCTAGGTTTCGACTGGCCTTGATGCTTGCAGCACAATCTCGCGAAACCGCCGCAGCCGTTCTTCTTCGCCAGATACTGGATGAAAAACCTCATGCTGTTCGTGTCAGGTTGGAGCTGGCTAGTATCCTAATACGGCTGGGTGATTCGGCAGGTGCCGATCGGGAACTCCGTAAGGCCCAAGCAGATGGTTTGCCTGACAATATCGCGAGATTAGTCGATATTTATGCCACAGCTCTGCGATCGCTAAAGCCCTATGGCGCGTCGATAGAGATCGCGCTTGTCCCGGATACCAATATAAATCGAGCTACGCGATCAAGCACATTGGATACGATAATCGCTCGGTTCGACCTGTCCGAAGATGCGCGAGCCAAATCGGGAATCGGTCTGTCAACCAGAGGTCAGGCATATTTTCGCCTGCCCTTGTCCTCGCAATCGAACATTCTGTTCAGAGTATCTGGCGATGGTGATTTTTACCAACAAAGTCAGTTTAATGATATTTCGCTCGGCGTTCGAGTTGGACCGGAGATCCGATCCGGCAAAGATCAAATACGACCCAGCGTCGGTTTCAGCTATCGCTGGTTTGGTGGAGATCCCTTTGTGGATTCGGTCAGCGCAGCAATCAATTTTCGACATCCAATGGGTCCCAAAGCGCAGTCGAATCTTGATCTTTCGATCAGCATCAACAACAACAGAATCAATGATCTCCAAGACGGAGAAGTTTACGCCGCGTCCGTTTCGTACGAGCAATCACTGTCCGCCAAACTGGGAATCGGGTTTTCTGCTGGTGGTGTGCGCCAAAGTTTGCGTGATCCTGGTTTCGCTTCGACTTCAGGTACAATAAATGCCTATGCCTATCGTGAAATCGGCAGAGCCACGGTCGTAGGATCTGTTGGATATAGCCGCCTGGAGGCGGACAGGAGGCTTTTCCTGTTCCCTCGTCGACGTGTTGATAACCAGTACAGTGCTTCGCTTAGTGGGTCGTTTCGGCATCTAACTTTTCGGGGGTTCGTACCGATAGTTCGTGTTTCATATGAACTCAATGAGTCTACAGTGGGAATCTATGACTTCGACAGGTTTGCTACTGAAATTGGATTCACGAGAGCCTTTTAATGGGGCCGGGCTGCAACTGCCAGTTTATGATCCAGTTGACTAAGGATCATCACACTTTCTAATGTGGTGAAGTTGCCTGATTCAAGCTGTGCCAACTTTGTCACTAGGTTATAGCCAGACAAGTCACCCTGTCTGGCTTCCCCACAACAAACTGTCCGCCTTCGGCCCTCGCCGAGGAGACTCGTTCTTCTGTATCCTGTCCGCTCAGGCGTCGGCCTTGCGGGCCTGGCGGCGCTTGAAGGATTTGGCGGCGTTGTTCCAGTGCTTCGGTCCACCCTTCTTTTTCGCACCACCGCCGGGACGTCCCTTGCGGTTGCTGTGCTTGTTTTTCGGTGGGCCGCCTCGGGTCGGTTTGGCGCTATAGCGCTTGGGCTTCTGGCCATAGATGCGCGGTGCCACTTCTTCGCGGGACGGCTCGTCATAGCCTTCGGGCAGCGGCACGATATCCGGTTTCACGCCGGTCAGCTTGACGATATCGCGCAGGAACTGCTTCTCGTCCGGTGCGACCATCGAGAAGGAGATGCCCGAAGCTCCCGCTCGCGCGGTGCGGCCGATGCGGTGGACATATTGCTCGGGCACATTGGGCATGTCGAAATTGATCACATGGCTGACGCCGTCGACATCAATGCCGCGCGCGGCAATGTCGGTGGCGACCAGAATGTTGATCTTGCCCTTGCGAAAATCGCCCAGCGCCCGTTCGCGCTGCGGCTGGCTCTTGTTGCCATGAATGGCTGCGGCGTGAATGCCGACCGCATTGAGGTTTTTCACCACCTTGTCGGCGCCATGTTTGGTCTGGGTAAAGACCAGCATGTGGTCGGGATTCTCCTGGTTGACGAAATCCTTGAGCAGGCGCTGCTTGTCGGCTTGCTCGATATAGGTGACCTTCTGGTTCACCCGCTCGGCAGTGGTTGATTGCGGCGCGACCGAAACCTGCACCGGATTGGTCAGGAACTGGTCGGCCAGCTGCGAAATCGTTTTGGGCATGGTCGCCGAGAAAAACAGGCTTTGCCGCTTGCGGGGGAGCAGCGGAACGATTTTCTTGAGCGGCACGATAAAGCCGAGATCGAGCATCTGGTCGGCTTCGTCGAGCACCAGAATCTCGACCTTGCCGAGATCCAGACTGCGCTGGTCGTGCAGGTCGAGCAAACGCCCCGGTGTCGCCACCAGAACATCGACGCCGCGCTGCAGGATACGCTTTTGCCGGTTGATTGGCACACCGCCAAAGGCCGACGTGACATAGAGGCCGAGGCCTTTCGAATAGCCGATCATGCTGTCGGCAATCTGCCGCGCCAGCTCCCGGGTCGGGGCGAGCACCAGCATCCGGCATTCGTTGCGGCCGGGCTTGCGCCGGTTGTTCAGCAGATGATGGATGGAGGGCAGCGAGAAGGCCGCGGTCTTGCCGGTGCCGGTCTGGGCGATGCCGAGAATATCCTTGCCTTCCAGCGCCGGCGGGATCGCCTGCTGCTGGATCGGGGACGGGGTTGTGTAGCCATTTTCGGCGACGCGTTGCTTGATCGGTTTCGCCAGTGCGAAATCAGTAAATTGAGTCAAAAATAATACCTTATATGTAAGCAGCCTTCATGCAGGCACATCCGCAGGGGATGCTGCAAAAAGGGCAAGTCGTTAAGACGACCCGCGTGATCAGGCTGCCGGAAAAAATGAAGCATGGGGCGATGCTACCGAAACAAACCGATCCTGTCGGCAGGTTTCTCACGCTGATGCATCGCAAGACGGCTCTCCGTCTTTGCTGCAATGCAACATAGAGAGAAAGCTTGGAAAGTCAAGCATAGTGATTACAGTGGCAACCGGATTCCCACATAAACCCGGATATGCTCATGCTCAAAAAACTGCTCTGCCCGATGGCCGTTGTCGCCATGACCCTCACCCCCGCTCAGGCGCAGGAAACTGCCTCAGGCGCTTCCGAGCCGGTGCGCGAAATAGGTGCCGGTGGTCGTCCGGTTGGCGAGATCTGGTCGCGCAGCCCGGTCTATGGCGCCAACGGCATGGCCGCGACCGCGCATCCGCTGGCCAGCCAGATCGCGATCGATATTCTCAAGAAAGGCGGCAATGCGGTCGATGCGGCGATTGCCGCCAATGCCGCGCTGGGGCTGATGGAACCCACAGGCAATGGCATAGGCGGCGATCTGTTCGCCATTATCTGGGATCCGAAAACGCAAAAGCTCCACGGTCTCAACGCTTCAGGCAAAAGCCCGATGGGCACGTCCTATGCAGAACTGCGCAAACAGCTGGGTGACCGGACATCGATCCCGCCGCTTGGCCCCTTGCCGGTGACAGTGCCCGGAACCGTGGATGGCTGGTTTGAGCTGCATGGCAAGTTCGGGAAGATGGCGATGGCTGACATTTTAACCCCGACCATCACCTATGCCCGCGAAGGTCATCCGGTAGCGCCAGTGATCGCGCATTATTTTCAGCGCAACCTGAATGCGTTCGAACGGCGACGGGAAATGATCGTCGAGTTTGCCAATGCCCGGGCCACCTGGTTCGCCAATGGCGCACCGAAGACGGGCGAAATGTTCAAAAACCCCGATCTCGCCAACACGCTGAGCATGATTGCGTCTGGCGGACGGGATGCGTTTTACAAGGGCGAGATTGCCCGCACCATGGACGCCTATTTCAAGCGGATTGGCGGCAATCTGCGCTATGCGGATTTCGCGGCACATAGCAGCCTGTGGGTCGAGCCCGGCTGCGTGCAGTATCGCAAAGGCTATGAACTGTGCGAACTGCCACCGAACAGCCAGGGTTTCGCCGCGCTGCAAATGGCGAATATTCTGAAGAATATCGATCTCGCCCAATATCCGCGCGGAAGCGCCACCGTGCTCCATTATATCACCGAAGCCAAGCGGCTGGCCTTTGAGGATGTCGCGCGCTTCTATGCCGACCCCGAAATGTCACCCGCGCCGCTCGACTGGCTGCTCAGCGACACCTATGGCAAGGAGCGCTTCGCACTGATCAATCCGGACAAGGCGGCACCCGAATTTGGTCCGGGGGAACCAAAACTGGAAGGCGAAGGCGACACCACTTATCTGACCGTGGCCGACAAGGACGGGATGATGGTCTCGCTGATACAGTCCAATTATCGCGGCATGGGCAGTGGTCTGGTCGCCGATGGCCTCGGCTTCATGTTCCAGGACCGCGGCGAGCTCTACTCGCTCGATCCCGACCATCCCAATGTCTATGCACCGGGCAAGCGCCCGTTCCAGACAATCATCCCCGCCTTCATGAAAAAGGACGGCAAGCCCTATATGTCCTTCGGCCTGATGGGTGGCGGGATGCAGCCACAGGGCCATGTCCAGGTGATGATCAACATCGTCGACTATGGCATGAACCTGCAGGAAGCCGGCGATGCCGCGCGGATCAATCATGATGGCGGACGGCAACCGACCAATGATATGGCAGGCACCGGCGCCGACCTCCTCGGCACGCTCAATGTCGAACCGGGGATCTCCGACCAGGCTGTCGCGCAGCTCAAGGCCATGGGCCACAATGTGCGCCGCGTGTCGAACGGCATCATGTTTGGCGGCTATCAGGCGATTGTAAGGGATTCCGAAACCGGCGTCTATCACGGGGCTACCGAGATGCGGAAAGACGGTCAGGCGATTGGCTACTAGACGGCTATCGCGAGGGAGAGTTTCGTGAAACCGCTCGAAAGCGATGCCCCGCTGATCGTCTATGTCGACGTCAAAAGCCCCTATGCCTTTGTCGCCATTCGGCCGATCCTGGCGCTCGAGAAAGAGCTGGGCCTGACTTTTGACTGGCGCCCGCTGACACTCGATATCCCAAGTTATCTGGGCTCGGCCGAAAAGAAAAAAGGCAAGGTCGTGGCTTCCGAAGGGCGCAGCCAGAAAACATGGAACGCGATCCGTTATTCCTATCGCGACGCCCGGCGCTATGCCGAACGGCAGGGACTGGTGCTCAAGGGCACCGAGAAGATCTGGGATTCCAGCATCGCCAATATCGGGATCATGTGGGTTACGCAAACCGCGCGCAATCGCCTCGAAAACTATCTCGAAGCTGTCTACACGCCGTTCTGGCGGCGCGAACTGGACATTGAGGATGTTTCGGTCGTGGAGAGTTGTCTGGAGACAGCCGGGGTGGCGAGCGATGGCTTTGCCGAATATGCATTGGGCGGAGGCCGGGCGGCGCATGACGCGCTGCAGGCCCAGTTCCATCCGGCGGGCATTTATGGCGTGCCAACCTTTGTGATCGATGGCGAAATCCTGTTCGGCCGCGAGCATATTCCCTGGATCCGCTGGAAACTGTCCGGGTCTGCCGGGAATGCGCCGGACATCGCATATGAGATCACGCCATGCTGACGGTCCATGTCGATTTCAAGTCTCCTGCAGCCTGGCTGGCCATCGGTCCCACTCAGGCCTTGGCGGACAGGCATGATGCTCCCATTGACTGGCGCGCCTTCCCGGTATTTGAGCGACCGATTCCCGATCTGCCGGAAAAGGCCAGCATTGGCGAAACCCACCGCAAGGTCCGCGCGGAATCACGGCGACGTATCTTCAGCAAATATGCAGCGCTGCAGAGGCTGGAGCTGCAGTTCCCGGACGAGCCAAAAGGCACGGAACTCGCGCTGGGAGCACTGGAACTGATCTCCGGTGATCGCACGGCCTACGTCGAGGCTGCATTCACCGCTTACTGGCAAGACCGGGCGGATCTCGACGACCCGGCAACTGTCACGTCTTTGATCGCACAGTCGGTTGCCGAGCCTTTTGCTGCCGATCCCGGACAGTGCGCCATGGCTTTGGCCACTGCAACAGAAGCTGCGGAAGCGCTGGGCGTGGTGGATGCCCCCGCCTATTGCATTGCCGATCAGCTCTTCATCGGCCGGGAACATCTCCCGTGGATTGGGGAATTGCTGGCAAGCGAGGGTTAGACGCGGCCACTTTTTCTGCGACCCGGACCCGCCATTGGGCCCTGTCTTCATCGTTGCCGCTCCATATGCTATGCCCGGCGATGGAGGCAAGGCGGGATGGCAGAAATAATCTACAGGGGGAACGGCAATTTCGGGTCATTCTCGATATTACAACTGAATTCCGACCTTGTTCCGCATGCCCATCCCGAAGGCCAGATCGTTTTCGCGCTCGACAGCCATATTGACGACATCATCTTCGTCAATGACGAACCCGTCACTCTCGATTCCCGTACGGCTGTTTTCGCCAATCCCATGGAAAAGCATTCCCACACGCTTCGTTCGGACGAAGGGGACTATCTTGTCCTGTATTTTGAAAGAGCCTGGCTGATCGACATGTTTGGAGATCGCCCAAGAAATCAGTCCTTCATGGAAAACCGGATCGACATCAGTGAAGCGCTGGCTGAACTGATTACCTGCTTTCGAGCGGCTGCCACAAACCGGGCAGCGCCAGAGGAAACCGATCTCTGGGTCGAAAAAATCGCCGTCGAACTCAGGCAATTTGCCGTACCCGCAGATCAAAATCGGGGAAGCTCCAATGCGCCTCTGGCGATTGACAAGGTGGAGCAAGCCATGGCCTGCATGACCCACAATCTTCTGATCCACCGGGATATCAATCTGATTGCTCGCGAAATTGGCGTTTCCAGACCACAATTGTTCAAACTGTTCCGGACCCATTTGAAAACGACACCCAATATTTCTTGGAACGCCTTGCGCATGGACTATGCAAAAGAGCGGTTGCTGGCATCCGATATCAGCGTTGAAACTCTCGCAGGTGAAATCGGATTCTCTGAAGCCGCGAACTTTTCCCGCTTCTTCAAACATCATGCGGGTTTCAACCCCAGCCAGTTCAGATTGGCAAAGGACAGGGATTTGGTGTCCTGATGGGAAGACGATTAGAATGAGCGGAAAGACGGTCTTGATGGAGAACCTGAAACGCATTCTGGCGGAGCTCGACCGGCATGATCAGAAAATGGCGGCTATTCGGGTCGCAGAAGCCATAGCCCTTCTGGAAGATCTGCCTGACGCTGCGACAAAAGGGCAAGAGAAAGACGATTCGCCATCCTGAATTCAGCCCGGACCGAGCGGATGCCATGTTCATCTGCGCTGCTCAATTAACTGCAAATTTAGACTCAATGATATGGCCGGTCATGATTGGCCCCGAATATACGCGCCCCGTAATCGAGGGCCACTATTTCCATGCCAGACAAAATGTTTGAATTTGACGCGGCGATCCCCGACCAGGACGAGGCGGCGACACGGCGACTGAAGCTGGCGAAGCTTATCTGGACCAGCAATCGCAAGCGGCGGGAAATGATCCCCGGTTTCGATTGGGGAGAGATGCCGTGGGACATTCTATTGGCGGCCTATATCCTGGGTGCTGCCGAGCAAGATGATTGGGAAAGTGCCGGTATCGTCAGCGATCAATGGCCTTCCGATGTGGCCCGTCGCTATCTGGATATCCTGTCCGACAAAGGCCTGATCGAGAAGAATGCGTCAAATCCCGGCGCGGAACCACAATTGCCCCGGCTCACCGAGAAAGGCGAGGCGGCGATTGCGAACTGGCTGGATGAATGCGCGAAAGGCGTCTTCTAGTTCAATAGGATCGCGGCAGATCCAGAACATGTTCCGCCAGATAGGACAGGATCAGATTGGTCGAGATCGGCGCGATCTGATACAGCCGGGTTTCGCGCCACTTCCGCTCAATGTCATAATCCTCGGCAAAGGCAAAACCGCCATGGGTCTGCATGCAGGCCTCACCGGCAGCCCATGACGCCTCTGATGCCAGCATCTTGGCCATGTTCGCTTCCGCCGCCATGGGTTCCCCGGCATCGAACAGCGCCGCGGCCTTGCGGACCATCAGGTCTGCCGCCTCGGTCTGGGCGAAGCTGCGCGCAATAGGAAATTGCACGCCCTGGTTCTGCCCGATCGGGCGATCAAACACTTCGCGCTCGCTGGCATAACCGGCGGCCTTGTCGGTGAACCAGCGCGCATCACCGATACATTCCGCCGCGATCAGCACGCGCTCGGAATTCATTCCGTTGAGAATATAGCGCAGCCCTTTGCCTTCTTCACCGATCAGGTTCTGCGCCGGAACGCGCAGATCATCGAAATAGACCTCGGTCGTCGAATGGTTGATCATCGTGCGGATCGGCTTGATGGTAAGACCGTTCCCCACGGCTTCCCGCATGTCGACGATGAAAACGGACAGGCCTTCGGTCCGTTTCTGCACCTGGTCCTGCGGCGTCGTGCGGGTCAGCAGGATCATCAGATCGCTATGCTCGGCCCGGCTGGTCCAGACCTTCTGGCCGTTGATCACATAGTCATCGCCATCCCGCACGGCGGTGGTCTTGAGACCCAGCGTATTGGTTCCGCTGCCCGGCTCGGTCACGCCAAAGGCCTGCAGGCGCAGCTCTCCGGTCGCGATTTTCGGAAGATATTGCTGTTTCTGGTCCGCATTGCCGTCGCGCAGGATCGTGCCCATTGTGTACATCTGCGCATGACAGGCCGCGGCATTGCAGCCAGACTTGTGGATCTCCTCGAGTATCGCAACCGCTTCGGTCAGGCCGAGGCCACTGCCGCCATATTCCTCTGGAATCAGGGCGGCGAGAAATCCGGCTTCGGTGAGGGCTGCAACAAATTCACCGGGATAGCCGCGCTCCCGATCCTTGTCGCGCCAGTAGCTACCGGGAAAATCTCCGCACAGTGCGCGCACGGCCTCGCGCATCTGCAAAATGTCATCGGTATCAGTGAGCATAGAAAAGTCGTCCGTCAGAGCCGTTCGGCATGCCAGCGCAAATGGTCGTCCATGAATGTGGAAATGGTAAAGTAGCTGTGGTCATGACCCTCGCGCAAGTTGAGCGTGAGAGGAATAGAGGCGCGCTGGCAGGCGTCAACCAGCAAATCTGGTTTGAGCTGTTCGCCAAGAAACTGGTCGGCTGCGCCCTGATCGACCAGAATGTCCGTGACCCGGGCACCGTCATCAATCAGCGCGCAGGCGTCATGTTCCCGCCAGGCAGACTGGTCTTCCCCGAGATACCGGCCCAGCGCCTTTTTGCCCCACGGGCACTGGCCCGGGGCAACAATCGGCGCGAAGGCGGATACGCTCTTCCATTCGCCGGGATTGCGCAATGCGATGGTGAGAGCACCATGTCCGCCCATGCTGTGCCCGAAAATGCCCCGGCGTTGGACATCGACCGGAAATTGCTCCGCGACCAGCGCGGGCAGCTCCTGTTCGACATAGCTGCGCATGTGGAAATGCTCGGCCCAGGGTTCCTGCGTGGCATCGACATAAAAACCGGCCCCCTGCCCCAGATCATAGCCCGGATCATCAGGGACGCCCTCGCCGCGCGGCGAGGTGTCGGGTGCCACAATGATCAGGCCCAGCTCGCTCGCCAGCCGCCGATATTCGCCCTTTTCCATGACATTGGCATGGGTGCAGGTCAGGCCGGACAGGTACCAGAGTGCGGGCAGCTTCTGACCGGAATCATGATCCGGCACATAGACCGCAAAGGTCATGTCCGTACTGGTCGCGGAAGAGGCATGGCGGTAGACGCCCTGCACTCCCCCGTGACTGCGGTTGGTGGAGACGGTTTCCATGTCGCTCAGGCGACGCGGTGCATCGCGCAGAGCTTGTTGCCGTCGAGGTCACGCACATAGGCGAGATGGAGGTTGCCCATGCTTGATTCGCGCAGCCCCGGGGGATCCTCGATCGACGTCCCGCCAGCTGCGACACCAGCGTCATGAAAGGCTTTCACCTGTTCCAGCGAGTCACAGGCAAAACCGATAGTTGCGCCATTGGCGCATGAGGCAGGCTGGTCATCAATTGGTTCCGACACGCCGAACACGCCGCCACCATGCATCCAGAACAGGCGCTTGTGCCCGGTTGCCGATTCGTTCGGCATCGGCTCCCCGGCCCCCAGCGTCCCCAGCACCTTCGTGTAGAAATCCTTTGCCTTTTCGATGTCGTTGGTACCGACCATGACGTGACTGAACATATTTTTCTCCTTTTGTGTTTCAGTAGACCACAACGCTGCGGATGCTTTCGCCTGCATGCATCAGGTCAAAACCCTTGTTGATCTCTTCCAGAGACAGTTTGTGCGTGATCATCGGATCAATCTCGATCTTGCCGTTCATGTACCAGTCGACAATCTTCGGGATGTCGGTCCGGCCGCGGGCGCCGCCAAAGGCCGTGCCCTTCCAGACCCGTCCGGTGACCAGCTGGAACGGCCGGGTGGCGATTTCCTTGCCGGCCTCGGCCACGCCGATAATTACGCTTTCCCCCCAGCCGCGATGGCAGGATTCGAGCGCCTGGCGCATGACGTCGGTATTGCCGGTACAGTCGAACGTGTAGTCCGCACCCCCATCGGTCAGCGCGACCAGATGCGCGACAATGTCGCCGCTGACGTCCTTCGGGTTCACAAAGTCGGTCATGCCGAACTTGCGCCCCCATTCTTCGCGGTCGCTGTTGATGTCGACGCCGACAATCTGGCTTGCACCGACCATCCGCGCGCCCTGAATAACGTTCAGCCCGATACCGCCGAGACCGAACACGATCACCGTGGCGCCCGCCTCGACATCCGCCGTGTTGATCACCGCACCCACGCCGGTAGTCACGCCGCAACCGCAGTAACAGGCGCTTTCGAATGGGGCAGACGGGTCAATTTTGGCCGCCGCGATTTCGGGAATGACCACAAAGTTCGAGAATGTCGAACAGCCCATATAATGATAGATGGTCTCGCCCTTGTAGGAGAACCGGCTGGTCCCGTTGGGCATCAGACCCTGCCCCTGGGTGTCACGGATCGAGGTGCAAAGATTGGTTTTCCGGCTGAGGCAGCTTTTGCACTGGCGACATTCGGGAATATAGGCCGGAATGACATGGTCATCGACCGCAACCGAGGTCACCCCAGGCCCGACCTCCCGGACAATGCCCGCGCCTTCATGCCCCAGGACACTGGGGAACTTGCCCTCGCTGTCGAGGCCGTCCAGCGTATAGGCATCGGTGTGACAGATCCCGGTGGCCATGATCTCGACGAGGACCTCGCCTTCTTGTGGCCCTTCGAGATCCAGCTCGACAATCTCCAGCGGTTTCTTCGCTTCAAAGGCAACGGCAGCACGGGTTTTCATGGAATGGCCTCCCTCTCCAGAATCACTTTCCGGCAGAGTGGCGCAGTGGTCCGATATTATCAATCACTGATGTGGACTGGCTCCGGTTTCCTTGCTGATCCGCGAACTCTGAGCGCAGATACGGCTTGACGCTTGGCGATCTATTTCAGCCAGAAGCGGATCCCGTAGGCAACAATGGTAAGGACCGTGACGCTCGCCACCCAGATCAGCACCATCCAGCCAAGCCGCTTCCACAGCGGCGCGTCGTCAGCGGATGGGGCGGGGTCCGGTGCCATCAGTGATAGCCTTCGCTGCCGACCTTGCCGCGGAACACCCAGTAAGCCCAGCCGGTATAGATCAGGATCAGCGGCACCGTGATGACCACGCCGACCAGCATGAAGATCTGGCTGCTTTCGGGCACAGCGGCATCCCAGATCGTGATCTGGTTGGGAATGATGAACGGGAACATCGAAATTCCAAGTCCGGCCATGCCGAGCAGGAACAGGCCGAGCGACAACAGGAACGGCGCAGCCTCCTGGCGTTTGAACAGTCCGCGGAAGAGGAAATAGCTCAGGATCATCACCAGCAACGGTACCTGGGAGGCAAACAGGATATTCGGCATGGTGAACCAGCGCGACCAGTACTGGGTTTCAAGAAACGGTGTGTAGAGACTCACCCCTGCCATCAGCACCAGCGTCGCGACAGCGGCCGGCCTGGCCAGCCGATAGGCATGATCCTGCGCCCCACCTTCGGTTTTCCATATCAGCCAGGTTGCACCAAGCAAGGCATAGCCGGCGACGGTGCCGAAACCGGTCAGCAGCGTATAGGGTGTGAGCCAGTCGAACCAGCTGCCCGCATAGGCGCGATCAGCGACTTCCACGCCCTGCAGCAGCGCGCCGAGCACCATGCCCTGGGAAAAGGCCGCCGCAAGGGATCCGCCGGTAAAGGCCCAGTCCCAGAAGGCACGGTGATCCGGATCGCGCCAGCGAAATTCAAAGGCGACGCCGCGAAAGACCAGACCGAGCAGCATGATGATGATCAGCGGATAGGTCGCCGGCAGGATGATCGCATAGGCGAGCGGGAAGGCCGCCATCAGGCCGCCGCCGCCGAGCACCAGCCAGGTTTCATTGCCGTCCCAGACCGGTGCGATGCTGTTCATCGCCTGATCCCGTTCGTCGCCGACCGCAAAAACCGGAAACAGGATGCCGATTCCGAGATCAAATCCGTCCATCACGACATAGGCAAAAACCGCAAAGGCGATGATGAAGGCCCAGATGATTGTCAGGTCCATCAGCTTGCTCCTTCCGGTCTGGGCGTGAAGGCTGGCGCATCGGCCTGTGCTGGTCCGGGCGCGATACCGGCGGTGCGGACGGGTCCGGTCTCGGTCGAGGCGACGCCGGCCTCACCCGCTTGCGGGACCTTGCCCATCAGCTTCAGGATATACCAGGTGCCGACCCCGAACACCGCAAAATAGACGATGATGAAGGCGATCAGCGAGGCCGCCACGGCCGGTGCGGCAAGCGGCGAAGCACTTTCGGCGGTGCGCAGCAGGCCATAGACCGTGAACGGCTGCCGCCCGACTTCGGTGGTGATCCAGCCGGCAATGACCGCGACAAATCCCGAGGGCCCCATGACCAGCGCCGCTTTGTGTAACCAGGTCCAGTCGTACAGCTTCTTGCGCCAGCGCGCGATCAGGCTCCACAGGCCGATGCCCATCATCGCAAAACCGATACCGACCATGATCCGGAACGACCAGAACACGATCCCCACCGGCGGCTCATCGGCATCCGGTACGGTGTCGAGTCCGTCCATCGGTGCATCGGGATCATGTTTGAGGATCAGCGAGCCCAGTTTGGGGATTTCAATGGCATAATCAATCCGCTTTTCCGCGCTGTTGGGAATCCCGAACAGGATCAGCGGCGCGCCTTCGGGATGGCTGTCATAATGGCCTTCCATCGCCATGATCTTGACCGGCTGATGCTCCAGCGTGTTCAGGCCGTGCATGTCCCCGGCGAAAATCTGCACCGGGGCGACCAAAGCCGCCATCCACATCGCCATGGAGAACATCTTGCGCGCGTGCGCGTTTGTCCGGTCTTTCAGAAGGTGCCAGGCAGCAACCGCCCCGACCACAAATGCGGTGGTCAGATAGGCGGAGATGACGGTGTGGACCAGCCGGTAGGGGAAGCTGGGATTGAAGACGATCGGCCACCAGCTGTCACCAGGCACAAACTGGCCATTGGGGGCGATTTCATGCCCTGTTGGCGTCTGCATCCAGCTGTTGACGCTGAGAATCCAGAAGGCGGAAATGAAGGTGCCGATCGCAACCATCAGCGTCGCCGTGAAATGCAGTTTCTTGCCGACCTTGTTCATCCCGAACAGCATGACGCCCAGAAAACCCGCCTCGAGGAAGAAGGCGGTGAGCACCTCATAGGCCATGAGCGGCCCGATAACCGGCCCAGCCCTGTCCGAGAAGACCGACCAGTTGGTGCCGAACTGGTAGGACATGACAATGCCCGAGACCACGCCCATGGCAAAGGTAACGGCGAATATTTTCAGCCAGTATTTGAACAGGTCCATATAGATCTGCTTGCCGGTTTTCAGCCAGAGGCCTTCGAGAACCGCGAGATAACTGGCCAGCCCGATCGAAAAGGCCGGGAAAATGAAATGAAAGCTGACCGTGAAGGCAAACTGAATGCGGGCCAGCAATATGGCGTCGAAACCGTCGAACATATACCTACGTCCCCTTTAAGGGTGTCACGGGTGTGTTACGTGTGCTTGTCTGTGGCAGTGACATAGAGATGACAGGATGCTTTCACAATGTGAAGCCGCTTGATAAGATCCACAAGCGAGTTGCATGCCACGCAACTGAAACTCTCGACAGACAGGATCCGCCATGAAATCTTTTGCCAACGCCTTCTGCCTCAGCATCATGGTTGCCATTACCCCGGCATCGGCACAGCCCGAAGGCTTTGAAACCGGTCCGGTATTCACGGATTTCGGCCCTGCCGCCGAAGTGCAAACGGATACCCCGCTGCCAGCGGACAGCACATTCCGGATCGCATTCGACGTCGCGAAAAAGGCGGATCCGGACAAGCTCAACCGCACCATCGAAAGTGCCGCACGGTTCATCAACATGCATGTGAAGGCCGGTGTACCGGCCGAGAATATCCGGCTTGCGATCGTTGTGCATGGCGGGGCTGCCGGTGATGTCGTCAATCAGGCCGTTTATGGCGCGCGCAATGAAGGCGCGACCAATGGCAGCGCTGCCGCAATCGCGGCGCTGCAGGAAAAAGGCGTTACGTTCCACCTGTGCGGCCAAAGCGCGGCAGCCTACAAGATCCGCAATGCCGATCTGTTGCCCGGCGTGCGCATGGATCTGTCCGCCATGACCGCCCATGCGCAATTGCAACAGCAGGGCTTTACCCTGAACCCGTTCTAGACTGACAAGGAGGACAAATAATGTCCGACAAAATCCGCAATATCGGTTTCTGGTTACTCACCGGCCTGATCGTTGCCGCGTTTCTGTTTGATGCCTGGCTAAATCTCAGTGGTAATCCGGAGATCCAGGCGCAACTGGCCAAGGCCGGCTGGGGCAATGAGCAATTGCCGCTGGGAATCACGGTGATCTTTTACTGCATCATGTTCCTGGTGCCTTACACGCGCAAGGTCGGTTTCCTGCTGATGAGTGCGCATCTCGCCGGAGCGACGGCGATCGAGATTGCGATCGGCAACTATCCGCCCTGGATTCCGGTATGCATGCTGGTGATCCTGTGGACCGGCATGTATCTCAAATATCCGGAAGTATTCGCGATGCAGCGCCAGTCTGAGGAAACCGTCAGTCCCGAATAAATTCCGCGCCGACAAAGCGGGCGAGCCGACAGAGCTCCGCCTCGAGCTTTTCTGCGCGGGCGGGCGTCCATTTGACTTTCGGTTCCGGCCAGAGATTAAGGAGTTTCAGCCAGCCCGCCTTGCGGTCGGCTTTCAGTTCTACCCGGCCGACCATCCGATCACCCTCCAGCAGCGGATAGACATAATAGCCCCATTTGCGTTTCGCCGCCGGCACGAAAATCTCGATCCGGTAGTCAAAGCCGAACAGGCGCAACAGGCGCGTCCGGTCGCGGATGACCGGATCGAACGGGCTCAAGATCCGCAATCTCGAGGTCGGTTTGACATTTTCGGCCAAGCGCGTCTCGATATCCTCCGGTGCCAGCGCCTTGACCCACTCGCCATCCGCCGTCTGCAATTCGACGGGCACCAGCCTGTGGGCCCGGCTCTCGGTCCAGTCCCGCACTTCCTTCGCGCTGGCGGCCGCCCAGAAGCGCTGGATATCCCCCGGCGAACCAAAGCCCAGCCGGTCCAGCGCATTGCGGCACAGCCAGTCAAGCTGGTGCGCGTCTTCATGCTGCGCATCGCGATGATGGTCCGGGATGACCCGTTCGGTGAGATCATAAAATTTGATGAAATTCTCGCGGTGAGACGTGCTCAATTCCCCCGTATACCACATGTGATCCAGCGCCTTTTTGTGCGGTGGCCGCGCCCACATTTCTTTCTTGCCCTCAATCTTGGTATCAAAGGCATGAGTGGAAAGCGGCCCTTCATCGGCAATCCGCGCCTTGATCGCGGCGATCTCGTCTTCGGCCAGCCCGGTGCTGTAGAAGTCGGAGCGGCTCAGGCGCTCGGAAAGCCGGGTGAACTGTCGCTGCCACATCGGGAAAAACTCGATCGGCAGCACCGACGCATCATGGGTGAAATGCTCGAACACGGCCCGGTCTTTCGCGAGCAGGCGATTGAGCATCGGCTCGCGATAATTCTGGTTGCGGCTCCAGAGAATATGATGATGGGCGCGGGTGACGTTGCGGATCGTGTCGAGCTGCACAAAACCCAGCTTGCGGATGATGGCCTGCAGGTCGAGAGGTCCGGTCGGCGCGGTCGCCAGGCCCTGGCTGTTCAGCCAGAGCTGACGGGCATCACGGTTGCGGATCCTCAGGGCCACGACTGCCGATCAACCGTCCAGGCGTTCCAATATGCCGGCGGCGAAGCTGCTCAGCGTATCGTCCCGTGCGCCCATGATCACGATCCGGTCACCGGTACGGGCCCATTCCACGATCCGGTCTCCGCAGACTTCGCGCTCGGCAATATGCACCGCTTCCGGCCCGCTCGTAATGCGGTCGACAATGGCCTCACTGCCCATTGAGCGGTCCACTGTCCCGCCAAAATAGACCGGATCGGACAGCAGCACCTTGTCATCCGCATCCAGCAGATCGGCGAAAACCTCGGCCAGTTCCGCTCCCATCTTGCGGATCGGGCCAAAGCCATGCGGCTGGAAAAACGCAATGATCCGGCCGGGAAAGGCCTTCATGGTCTTCAGCGTCGCGGCGATTTTGTCGGGATTGTGCCCGAAATCATCGATCACGCTGATCCCGCCGCGCGTGCCAACGATGTCGAACCGCCGCGCCAGACCGGTGAAGCCGGCAATGGCTTCGGCAGCTTTCGCAACCGGCACGCCCGCGGCCGAAGCTGCGGTCATTGCGGCCAGGGCATTGGCAATATTGTGGCGGCCCGGCACCTGCAACGTCACGTCCAGCGCCTGCCCGCCTGTCTCCAGAACGAACCGGCTGCTGACCGGTTCGTCGACTATTTCAGTGGCGCGAAAATTGGCACCTTCGCCAAACCCGAAGCTCAGGGAATCAGTCAGCGATAGACCGTTCACCAGCGCCACGGTTTCCGCATCATCGGCGTTCCACACGGCATGGTGCGCCTTGCCCGCAAAGTCGCCGAACAGCACCCGCAATTCCTCGAGGCTCTTGTGATCGAGACTGACATTGTTGAGCACGGCGATTTCCGGATCGAACAGCGCGATTGATCCGTCGCTTTCATCCACCTCGCTGACCATGATGCCGCCCTGACCGACGCGCGAGCTGGCAAAAGGCGCATCATCGGCAACGAAATTCTTCATCACGGCACCATTCATGATCGTCGGATCACGACCCGCCTCGGTCAGGATCCAGCCGATCATCCCGGTAACCGTCGATTTGCCGCTGGTGCCGCCCACCGCGATACTATTTGCTGCCGCGTTGAACTGCTCCGCCAGCAATTCCGCCCGGGTCATCCTTTGGCAGCCCAGTGCATTGGCTTGCGCGACATCTGGCACCGTGTCCTCGATCGCGGCGGAAGCGATTAGCACCTGGTCTCCGCTGGTCAAACCGCTCCCATCCTGCGGAAACAGGCCGATGCCCTTTTCCTGGAGCCAGGCAAATTTCGCCGCCAGCCGCCCCTGGTCCAGCGCCCGGTCGGATCCCGCGACGGCTGCGCCACTCTCGCGAACGATCATCGCCAGCGGCAACATCCCCGATCCGCCAATGCCACAGAAATAATAGGATTTGTCTTTGCTCATCATCCCCCGCTATTGCGTCTGCAGCTTTTTGGCAATCGCAGAGGGACAAAAATCGGCATGGCAAAGACAAGGATCGGGATCTGCGCGCCTTCCACACCGATATATGAGGAAGAAGCACAGCAACTGACAGCGATTGCGGCGGACAGCCATCCGGATGCCGAACTGGTCTTTCATGACCAGTGTTTCGCCATTGCCGGGCATTTTGCCGGGCCCGACGACCTGCGCACGGATGCCTTGCTCTCTCTCGCCAATGACCCGGCAATCGATGCAATCTGGTTTGCGCGCGGTGGCTATGGCGCGGCACGTATCGCGGAACCGGCCCTGGCCGGGCTGACCTCGGCTGCGGGGGAGAAAACCTATATGGGGTATAGCGACGGCGGCAATCTGCTCGGCGCGCTTTATAAAGCGGGAATCGGTGCGCCGGCCCATGGCCCGATGCCGGTTGATATTCGCCGCGACAATGGGGATATCGCCGTCCGCCGAGCACTGGACTGGCTCGTCCACCGGGACAAGGGTGCGCTGGAGCCCCATGTCGAGCCGGGGCAGACATATGCCGCGTTCAATCTGATGACACTGGCGATGATGGTTGGCACGCCACTGCTGCCTGATCTTTCAGGCCATGTGCTGATGGTCGAGGAGATTGCCGAATATCACTATGCCTTCGACCGGGCGCTGTTCAATGTCACCACTCATCTCGCGGACAGCGGTCTGGCCGGCCTGTATCTCGGCCGGGTCAGCGATGTCCCGGTAAACAACCGGCCATTCGGTGAAGAAACCGAGGAGATTGCCAGCCGCTGGTGCGACCGGACCGGGATCCCCTGGCTGGGGCGCGCCGATATCGGACATGACATGGAGAACAAGATTGTCCCCTTTGGCAAGCTCGCCGCCTGATTGTCGTCAGGCCGTACCGGTAAAATAGCGGACAACATCCACCGCATCGATAACCAGCGAGATGCCGTTTATCGTCAGATAGAGCAGGATATATTTGCCGAACAGCGTTTCTGCTGGCGCATGCTCCACGCGCCGGCTCCATATCCAGAGCCAGGCCGGTGTCCAGAATACCAGATGCGCCAGACCGAGGAGCCGGACATAGCCATATTCGGCATAGAGCAAGTTCATCATCGCCGCGGCGGCAAAAAAGGCGGCGAGAATGGCCCAGGCTTCCAGACGAACACCCCACGACTTTTCCCGGCGTCTGAACAGGAACAGGATCGCGGCCATATTGACCGCCCCCATGCTGTACATCCAGATTTTCAGCCAGGTGGGCTGAAGCGCAATCGCTTCACTCAAAGTCGCGGGGTCTATTCCATTCACTCTGCTGCTTCTCCTATTTTGTCCTGTGTCCGGAGTTCAAAATCGCTCGCATCATGGCGTTCGTGCAACTGCCCTTCGGGATCGCCCCAGGCGCGATTGACCATCTTGCCCCGCTGCACGGCTTCTCGCTGACCGATCAGTTCGGTCCAGCGGTTCACATTCTTGTAGGATGCGGTGTCCAGAAATTCGGCGGCTTCATAGACAATGTTCGATACCAGCGCGCCATACCAGGGCCAGATCGCGATATCGGCGATCGAGTATTCGTCCCCGGCCATATATTCATTGTCCGCCAGATGCCGGTCTAGCACGTCCAGCTGGCGCTTCACTTCCATCGCGAACCGGTCGATACAATATTCGATTTTCAGCGGTGCATAAGCATAGAAATGCCCAAAACCGCCGCCCAGATAGGGTGCACTGCCCATTTGCCAGAACAGCCAGTTCAGAGCTTCCGTGCGTTTGGCATGATCTGTCGGCAGCAGGGCACCGAATTTCTCCGCAAGATAGAGGAGGATAGAACCAGACTCGAACAGACGCGTCGGCGGATTGGTGCTGTGATCCATCAGCGCCGGGATTTTGGAATTGGGGTTGATATCGACAAAACCGCTTCCGAACTGGTCGCCATCCCCGATATTGATCAGCCAGGCATCATATTCTGCGCCGGAATGCCCCAGCGCGAGCAATTCCTCCAGCATGACCGTAACCTTGACCCCATTGGGAGTGGCCATGGAGTAAAGCTGCAACGGGTGCTTGCCGACAGGAAGTTCGACTTCCCTGGTTGGTCCCGCAATCGGACGATTGATATTGGCAAACCGCCCTCCGTTTTCCTTGTTCCATTTCCAGACCTTCGGGGGTGAGTAAGCGGCGGGGTAATTCATGTGGGACGTCCTCTTTTCTTTGAGCGGCTCCGGGCGAGCCAACTGCGTGCAAGGATCGCTTAACAAAGAAAAGGAAGGACTGGCAAACAGGCAAAACTTTGGGCGAACCAAGTTTTTGTGAGCTGATGTTTCGGGCAGGCCCGACAAGTGCGAAGGAATCATGCAAATCCTCGCAACAGGCCGATCGCCGGGTGACCTCTTGAAAGTCTACCAAAGTCTCGTTGAAATGAACGCCGATCGCTCGCCGTGGGAAAACGGCTTTTCACTCCCCGCTTTACGGCGTCAGGCCGAACCGTCCGCAGCGAATTGTCATTGGCAAAATCGCCCGGCCCTGAAACAGACCTGCGAAAACCGTGGCCGGACGGCGGGCCATCGCCGCATCCTTCCGCCATCGATCGCAGGTGACCCATCGGCGAGGATTGTGCAGGCGCCGATGCTGCTCGCAAGCTTCGCAGCCAGGCGGATGCCCGCCTTGTGTATAGGGATCTGAATATGGATCGGGTGCAAACCCATTGGGTAAAAGCTGAACCAAATCGACAGAGAGTCCAGGTGTGTTGAGGGTACCTGGACTCTCTGTCTATGGGAGCGATTCGGCACATGGAGGCAACCATGATAGCGACCCTGTGCTCCCATTTTCTGATGCGCATGCCGCGCAAATTCTTCACCGCAGGGCGGCCGTCATGGGGAACACCGAAAGGAGTCCCCTCCACCTGCAAGAAATGAACATTGACCGACAGAAGCTGGACTTTTTTCACCCTTGCAATTGTTGACACCCGATGAGCACAATGCTCCGACCTGCAAATGGGGTGACGCGCGCATACCCCTTGACGAAACGCCACGTTCGGGAAACTCCCGTACGGCGGCATCAGCCCCATTCGCATGATCGCGAGAGCAACGCCCCCTGACCACGAAAAGACTGTTGCCCGGGAATCGCGATAAAAGCTTGCATTTTATCTCTATATTTTCGTTATATTATGTGCTTTTTCAAAGGTTTATAATTCGTCAGGCAGAAATCTGCTCAAAGCATTTCGGGCGGTGATGCAGGCAAACTCGACGGCTTTCTCATGATCCAGCAACCAGTTTACTCCTCCAAATATCCGGCTCATGCCGCAATCTTCCAGTATCTCGCTCAGGCTCGCCCATTGCCGTTGTGGCGCAGCACCATCCAGCCAAAGCTCGGCATCCGGGGCAGTCTGCGCAATTTGAATCCGGTCGGATTGAAGCAAATGGCGCAAGATTTCTGTTCCTGCGGCAGCGATGGCAGAATGGCTGGACGTGTAGGCGGGGTATTCAGGAGTGGGGATGGCACTGCACCAGTCCTTGTCGAGCGTCACCCGAGGATCGGAATTGCCCAGAGCCCCTCCCCTGCAACGGATGGCCGTCTCGGGTCGCATGATGTCAAAGTGATATTTGCTATCCCAGGCCTGAACCGTAACATCGGACTGCACCATCCCGATGAGTGCAAACACGCGGGCGAGGCCGAGAAAGTCCAGACCGCGATCGCGCAAGGCCAGGATTGCGATCAACAGAAAATGACCCGCAATGGTCACGCCACCGGGAATTCCGGACCAGAACAGGGCCGATTGCGTCTGGTCAGGCGTCCTCACCATGCTTTGTGCCCCGCCCACGCTGCGGAGCAAGTCAAAGTCTTCGGCAAAATCCGGGCCGGCCGGGTTATGAAAAAAATCGGCCCGCAATGGCGTTTGGCGACAGGATGTCCAGAGCGCAATTTTGCCAAATCCGGGAAATATGCCACCCACATTGGTCCGTGATGCCAGTTCCGGTACCCGGGATTCTTCGCGCCAGGCAGCTTGCCATTTCAATGGATGGTGCGGTCGCGGGTACCGTCCAAGATTATATCCGGACAGACCCGGTTCGCTATCGTCACCGGATCGGGAGCGCATCACAGCCTGCCCGGCAATTTCACCCCAGACGATAGCTTCCGTGACACCGGACCGGTCCGGCAGATTTCCAATGAACCGGTCAAATGCAACCGCACAGGAACAATCCAGCAGATATTCCGTCACCGTCGCAAAGGCCTTGCCATAAGCTGCTTGCGGGTCTGCACCAGCCGGAGCCTGCGCGAGTGCTGCCGCAAGATCTGCCCCAAAGCCCGAAGCGAAATCTTCAAGGCCGGGTCCGGGCTGGTTTCGCGAGCGCTCATGTCCGCGCGGTGTGACGGCTCGCGCCGCCAGGTAGCCGGCCACCATTGGCATTGCCAGACAATAGCTTGACCGGGGGAAAGGAACCTGATGATCCCGCACTTTTTGCAGAAGGACATCGATCCAGTAAAAGACCGTATTACTATTCCGGGAGTCCAGGACTGACGGCAAATAGGAAAAACATTTTTGCGTTGAGTCCGAGCGGGAAGAAGCAGCACCGACTGGCCCGTGTGCCAGCCGTGAAACGGCGGTCTTGCTATCCTGACTTCCCTCTGTCCGAGAATCAGCAGGAACCCGGTGTTCGGTCATGCCGGGAATTCCCGGTCTGCCGCCGGCCCCGGAAAGGTCGAATATGAAAAATCTGGAAATTGTCTCGCCATCGCTGCGACCGCCCCTAATCCGCCCATGACCTTCACCCGTTTGAGCGCAATATGGACTGGAATCTTGCAGATCAGCTGTATTTTTTATCGAAACTGGAACATTCCATACTCGACAATATCCATCAAAAAATTCGCGAAAATGCAGGAAATCTGCAAGCATCGATTGCTGCTACGGATTATAGTGATGTCCTGTTCCGCAATTGTGCCAAGCGATTGCAACATCATCCGATGGGAACAGAGTCAGTTTGTGGTCGCAAATCGATAACCCACATTGTCGGCCAACACCTGGCGCATCAAATCAGATCGACGTCACTGGTCCGGCGATCGCTGATTTTGGAGAGAGCGGCCACCAGCATGTGGTTCGCTCTCTCCCTTATTTGCCCGCGATGACAGATCTGCCCCGGCCAAAAGTTCGGTCGGATTACCGTGTCATCCCGATATCGGGGCGTTTTCGGGAATTCCGGCAACCCGCAGTCCTGACAGACACCTGTTCAGCATCTCCGGATGTTCGAACGGCTGACGCATGGCAAAGGTTTGGACGGCGAAGTCCGGATTGATCCGCAGAATATTCCGCCCCGCTTCCCGCGACTTGTCCGGCTGGCCCAGTTCCGCATGAATGACCGCCAGCGTGCAGTGCGCAAAGAAATATTCCGGATCGAGGCCCAGACATTCGTGGGCCGCTGCAATGGCTTCTTCATAGCGCCTTTGGAACAGCAGAATGGCTCCCAAAACTTCCGGATTACCGGCCTTGTACAAGGGCGCCATGCGCATCGCTTTTCGAAGCAGAATTTCGGCGGTATCCAGATCATTGCGGTACATTTTGACGGCGCCTGCACATCCCAGCGCATAATTGTTATTTGGGCCTTTCTCGATCGCCTGATTTGCCATTCTGTCGGCCTCCTCAAACTGACGAAGCGAGACCAGGATCAGAGACAACAGACCAACAATGCCCGCATTTTCAGGATCAATCTCCAATCCCTGCTGAGCCGCCTCACGCGCCGCATTCAGAGCAAAGGTCTGGTTCCCGGACCAGCCTCCCAAAGCCTCGGACCACCATGAATATCCGATCCAGCTCCATGCACCGGCATATCGGCTATCCAGTTCCACCGCGCGCTGCGCATGCTGCCGTCCCTCCAGGACATTTGCCTGACGATGGGTCAGGCAAAGTTCGCGCGCTTTCAAAACCGCTTCCCAGGCCTCGTAGCTATTTGTCCCCTCGGACCAGAGTCTCGCATCATCTCCGTCGGTCAATTGCACCTGCAATGCCGTGATGATCTCGCGAGTCATTTCGTCCTGCAGTTCGAATATATCACGCATCTCGCGATCATATTTCTCCGCCCAGACATGATCGCCGGTGATGGCATCAATCAGTTGCACCGAAATCCGGAAGCGATCATTAAATCGACGCACGCTGCCATCCAGGACATGCTGGACATCCAGCTCTCTGCCGAGCGCCTGAATGTCGGACAGGTCCGGCCCGTTAGAGTCTGTGGCCGCCTGCCCTTCCGGGTCATCCGCACGCGCCAGCCGTCCAATAACAAACAGCCTTGGAACTTTGGTCAGCGCCGTAATAATATCTTCGCATATCCCATCGGCAAAAAAGCTGTGTTCCGGGTCATCGGACATATTTTTGAATGGCAGGATCGCGATCGCAGCATGACCGCCACCACCCGTTTTCAAAGGTTCAGCGTCCAGTCTGTGGTCGGGCGCCGAAACAGCAAGCGAAGCGGAGGGGCCGGTTTTGCCGATAGTCTGTAATCCATCACGAGCATCAGCAGAATCGGGGTTGATGACGACGGGATTCCCGACAAATCGGAACCCCCGATTATGCATGGTCTTTATCAGCCGCTGCTCCTTGCCATTGTCCGACACGGCCAGGCGGACTGATCGAATCCGGCTGTTTACGACGGCTTCCGATACAATCCGTCCGTTCCAGACCCCCGCATTGATTTCATCTTTTGAAACAACACGGTCATGGTGAGACAACAGCAATTCAAGAAGTGCATAAACCTGTGGCTGCATTTGCACCGGAACACCGTTCCGAAAAAGCTCCTGCAACTTTGTATTCAGTTCAAAATCTTCAAATCGATAAATCATCTTCAGTGCGCCTCTATGCCTCTTGCCAAATCGGCGTCGAAAGATTCTGGCGCACGCTCGGAACGGCACTTGTCAGAATAGCAAATTGCATCAGATTGGAGGAGTCCGTGCCATGCCGGTTCCCTTCGGCCGAAACACATGGGGAGATACCGGATCAGTATTTCGACATCTTTGCCGGGATAACGGGGCGGATGGTTTCATTGTCGTTGACGCGCCTCGGCTTTTCAGCAGGTTTCGCGCGAAAGACAGTTTTCAGGTTGATCACTTTTTTTGTTGCAACACGCGGACGTGACGGGCTTCGCACCGGGCCATAATAGCCAAATTTTCTGCGATGATATGTTGGTTTTCCGGACAAAAGTTCAAAAAAAAACCGGATAGTCCGGGCCAGCAAATGGAAGGTGATCTGACACACCCGCATCAATAGAAGTACCGGAAAGAAGGGAAAAAAACCAAACCGCTTTCGATAGAAATGGGAGAGCTGGTCGTCGCTCCAAAACCGCACATACAGAGCAGCGAGCACGAAATTCAGCGCGAGGTACAGAAGCAAGAATGCCAAAAGTTTGAATGTCATATCACATTTTCCAGTTGCTGATCCCAGACTTTCGCGTTGTGCCAACTAACCCCTCACAACATGACTGGCTCCCCGGCAATGCAAATACCCTGCAAGTTTCAAACCTGGTGGTCAGTTGTGCACATATCCACGTCCCATGCTTGCAGAAGAGCTGCACAAGAGGTCGAGAAATACGCTAAATGGTCCACCGACCCCTCGTTCCGGGGCGCAACGGGAGTCCGGATTTTTCCATTGCGGCCACAATATGTTCAAGCGTCTCAGGATTTTTGTAGGACTGGCTGGCCGCATAGCCGGAGATTGTGAAATGCGGATTGATCCCCAAAAGTTCATCCGCCACCGCACCGGCTTCGGCGATCTGTCCGCGATCTGCCAATATCGCCGCCATGGTTGAATGTATGGCAAAATAGTCCGGAGCGATTTGCAGCCCATAATTTGCCTCCGCAAGAGCCGCATCCGTTTCGTCGCATAACCAGAGCGCCATCACCAGAATGGCCGATGTCCCGGCACAATGCAGAGGGGCAAATTCCATCGATTTCCGCAGCGCCATCACCGAATCTTCCGGACGATCACAATAAAGAAAAACGAGCCCTGCATTGGAAAATACATGCGCATTGCCGGGTCCAAGAGCCATTGCACGACACGCCAGCGACAGCGCCCTGTCATAATCACCTGCGCTCGTGTGAACCAGAGCTAACAGCGACAACAGGTTGGCGTCACTCGGTTCTGTCTCCAATCCGGTATGGATTGCAACCCTGGCTTCCTGCAGCAATATTTCCCGGCGAGACCCGCCGCCATATTGTGCTTCGGCCCAGAAGGAATAGGCTAACCAGTGACTCGCCGCAGTATAGCCGGGATCGATCGAGAGAGCCCTTTGCGCCAGTTCTCTTCCCTCCAGCACCAGCTTTCTGCGGTGTGTCAGACACAATTCTCTTGCGCGTATCAATGCTTCCCATGCCGTGAAATTTTCGGTGCCAGTTGCCCACATTTTCGATTGTTCACCGAAGGCCACATGATATTGCAAGGCCGATACTATTTGACGCGTCAGCTCATCCTGCAGAGCGAAGATATCGCTTTTTTGCCGACTATAGCGATCTGCCCAGACATGTTGTCCGGTTGCTCCATCGATCAGCCTCGCGGTCAGTCGCATGCGATTACCGGAATACTGAATTGTGCCTTCCAGCAAATAGTGAAAACAGGGGATGGTATCATTGGCAACCGACAAGCCCTGGCATTTTTCTGCAGCGGGTTCGGCATTCCAGACAATTGTGCGTAACCGCCGAAGCTTGGCCAGCGCAACAATGATGCTTTCCTCTATCCCGTCCGCAAATTTGTTCTGATCGGCATTGTCGGCACAGGACTGGAAGGGCTTGACCGCGATCGTCAGCGCGGTTTCTCGCGCTGCTGCTGGTACTGCCGGTCGCAAAGAAGAGACCTGACGCCGCCCGCCAATATGCTCCGGTAGCCGGGTTGATGGCCTGTCCGTCAATGGCACATCCTCACTCAGTTTTCCGGCAAATCGAAATCCGCGATTGTGCACCGTCCGGATCAGGCGCTGCGCTTTCCCGTCATCACCCAAAATTGTTCGCGCCGACCGGATCCGGCTGTTCACGGCGGAATCCGACACGGTGCGGCCATCCCAGACATGATCCAGCAATTCCTGTTTGGAAATCATCCGATCGCCATTGGCAATCAAAAGCGCCAGCAATGCGAAGACTTGCGGTTCCACATGCACGGGAGCGCCATTCCGGCGCAATTCCTGAAGTCGCAGATCAAGTTCAAACCCTTCGAACCGGTAAACCGGATGAAAGTGATGATTTGCCTGGATCAGCATCGTAAGCCCCCTGCTGTTCCCTGGACGATGTTATCACAAGTCGTCAGCGGAAGTGCACAAGCAATGATTGATAAAATCGGTCGCGACGGGTGGTGCCGATCCTTTGACGGACGCTGGCAAATGTCCTTTGAAGAATATTTATCCGCCGCCGGATTCCTCCGGTCAGCAGCGCTGCCAGGGTTTTTGATTTCGAAAAAACAGACTGCCATTTGTACCCTCCAGGGAGGAAATCCTCCCCTCCACCCCGGCTAATTGACGGACATTGGGATTTCGGGGAAGCCCAAATTAGTTTAGGGTCGGATCGAGGTAGAGGCAGGCATTGGGTCATGTCTGAGGGTCATTTATGAAAGCAATGTGGGATTTTTGCCTGGGTTTACTCATGCTTGCCGCGCTGCTCTGCCCCGGTCAGGCGATTGCCCAAATCTCGTCACCTGACCGTAATGGGATTCAGTCAAGCCCAACACTGCGCTCGACATCCACCATCGCGATTCCCGTTATCCCGCTATACGCAGGATCGGATGGTCCTCCGCTCGCGCCTTATATCAGATATGCCCGACATGTTGCGGGGGACGCCGCTTCCGAAAACTGGGATAATCTGGCGCCCGACCTGCTGGAACTCAACGTGTCAAAGATCCAGTTCGGGCCTGGCGGACCCAATACCATCCTGGTGCGTTTTCGGGTGCAGAATGCAAGCGCAAAGCAAGGCACCTGGCTGCTGACAACCGGTCGGGGTGCGATGAAGGATTTCAAGCTTGCCGAGCGGGTCAATGGCCAGACACGGCTGCTCATTGATGGCACCAATCTGGAGCAGGTCCGGGAGCTGTTGCACCTCTATCATTCTTTCACGCATGTCCTGGAACTGGCGCCCGGAGAAGAACGCGAGTTTGCGCTGAGTTTTCAGGGTGTGCACTCGACCTTGCTGCCGCTCGCGATCCAGACAAACGAGACGTTTATTGAACAGCGATACTGGAACATTGCCCTGATCGCAGGCGGTGTTTTGGGCCTGTTGTCGCTGGCGATCATCATGGTCATTTTCTACTCCACCACGGGTCGGCCAGAATTTCTCTGGCTGGGCCTCGCCGATCTGATGCTCACCGCCTATATTCTGCATATTCCCGGCTACACAACATTCTACTTTCTCTATGACAAAAGCATCTGGATTTTTGCCATCGGCCTTATTCTGCCAAGCGCTCACGCTTTTTTCTGCGCCCAGTTCGCACGGGTTTTCCTGAAAACCTCTGTCAATTTTCCCGTCGTCAACAAGGTGCTGATCGGTCTGATGCTGTTATGGGCATTTGTATCCTTGCGGCGCACATATCTGGCCCTGAATGACCTGGCCACCGATACAGCCTGGCTGGACACGGTCACCGTTTTGTCGATTGCCATGTCGCAAATCATGCTCCCCAGCATAGCGATTCTGGCCGTCATCAGGATGGGCAGCCAATATTGGCCGCTGATCGTCGCATGGGGCGGGTGGGCGCTGTTCAACATCTATGCACTGTCTTCCACAATTGCCCTTGTCCCCGGACTGCCTTTCAACTGGCACTATGTCGGAATTGCCGCCCTGCTTTCAGCGCTGTTCGCGACCCTGGCTCTGGCGCTGCACATCCGCCGCGTGCATATTGACAAGCTGGTTTACGAACGGGGCCTCAACAAGAGCCTGCAGAAACAGATCGAAATCCAGGAAGATGCCATACGTCTCGAACGGGAAAAGGCATCGGCCATTGCAACGATCAACGACCAGGACAACCTTATTCATGCCTCCGGGCATGACAGCCAGCAAGTGCTGATGGCGCTGAACAGCATCGCCAATGTCACGGAAAAAATGCCGTCGGACGCTTTGCCAAGCAATCTTGGAGACCTGCTCAAATCTTCCGCCTCCTACCTTCAGGATATTGTTTCCACGACAACATCCGGTGCCATATCGGGGTTCGAAAACTCCAGTTTCATCGCATTGACCCGTTTCCGGTTCGCCGAACTGATCCAGCCCATCGAGATGATTTATCGGCCGTTATTCATCAAAAAGCAGATAGAGCTCAAAGTCGATATCCGGTCGGATCACTGGATCGTGAGCGATCGCGCCTTGCTCGCACGGGTCTTGTCCAACCTGCTGAGCAACAGCCTCAAATTCACGCAACGGGGTGAGGTGACGCTGACGGCATGGACCGAGCATCGCAAGGCAGTTCTTGAGGTCCGGGACACAGGCATCGGCATGGACCCGGACTTGTTGAGCAGACTGGGAGGTCCACAGGAAGGACGGGTGAAGATCCGGGACGGAGAAGGGTCCGGCTTTGGCCTCCTGTCTTCCCGGACGATCATCTCCAGGCTCTTCGGCACACTGGAAATAGACAGTCGCAAGGGATCAGGAACCACGATCACGGTCAGCTTGCCGCTGTCCGATGCAAAACGGGCGGAACCTGTCCCCGCGAACGGCATGAAGAATATCGTTTCGCAGATCGCATTGGTGGATGTTGACGAAATCAGTCGCCGGGAATTCGAGGATCAGCATTTGTGCATGTCTTGTGGCGACCGCAAGCAGGACAACACACAGATTATCCCTGTAACCCACGACAATTCGGCAAGTATGCGCAGCTGGATCGGGTCTTTCTCGGATCTTGGCCTGGTCAAGCCGGTCTGGTCCGACATGCTGGATCATCCCGCCGTCCAGAATGTGCAAAACCGGGCGTACGGCAAATGACGAAGAAGGTTCTGCATGTTGACGATCACGAACTGACGCGCGCTGGCTGTGCGCTCGTTCTCGCCAGTCAAGACCGGTATGAACTGGTCCACGCATTGGGCAAGGGCAGGGATGTTCTGCCCTGGCTCAAAGACCATGACGTGGATGTCATCCTTCTGGACATCATATTGGAAGACATGAGCGGTCTGAGTTTGCTGGCAGAATTGGCCGCCATTCCGGACACGCGCGTCATCATCCTGACCGGGCAAAATGACGCCAGACAGTTCCGGTTTGCCCTGGACATGGGCGCGAGCGGGATTGTCCAGAAATCCGATCCAGGAGACGAAATCCTCGCCGCGCTGAATGCGATTGACGGCGAAACCCCCTATCTCTCTCCCTCCATCGCCAGCCAGCTGCAACGACTCGGCGCACCGCCGGTACAGCTGTCACCCCGTCAGGCCGCCATATTGCACTATATGGCGAACGGAGAAACCAACAAGGAAATCGGCGCGAAACTCGGAATTGCGATGCCGACGGTTTCCTTTCATATCGCCGAAATGCGAAGAAAGCTGGGGGTATCGCACAACCGGAAAATTGTTCAGGCGGCGAAGGAAATCGGCCTCATATAGAAGCGCGGCAAGACGCCTGGGCGTCCAGCTGGTGTTATGGCGGAAAAAGAAAGTCTCCTGGAGGCCCGAGCCGGAATCGAACCGGCGTACACGGATTTGCAATCCGCTGCGTCACCACTCCGCCATCGGGCCGGAGAGGGGGCGCAATTGCTTTTCTTTGGGGCCAATGTCAACCCCGTATCCATGCCGCAGATCCGGTTATTGTCTGTTTCGGCACCGGCACAACCAGCCCGAAATGAAGTTATCTGCCGGATTTCGCCGCAATCTGTCTTGGCGATACTGCGAACTGGCGCTAGAAGCACCCGATAAGCCGCCATAGTGTATTGCCTAAATAATACAGAGGTGGCATAGGGTAGAAGTTCAATCACAAGGGATTCACGGTGGGTCAGGAAAATTTCCGGGAAATGCGCAAGGCAATGGTGGTCAGTCAGCTGCGGACGACAGATGTCAGCGACCCGCTAGTCATCGCCGCGATGAGCGAAGTGCCCCGCGAAGACTTTGTTCCGGCGGCATCTCGCAACGTGGCCTATTCGGATCGCGGGGTCAGCGTCGGGAACAATCGATCTCTGAACGCGCCACTTTCGACAGGCCGGTTGCTGACCGCCGCGGAATTGCGTCCGGACGACCGGGTGCTCCTGATCGGAGCTGCAACAGGCTACACAGCTGCGGTTTTGTCCAGAATCGTTGGACAGGTGACCGCCGTTGAGCAGTCGGCGCGGTTGGTCACGAAGGCCGAGGAAAATCTCGAGGGACTTGCCAATGTGACCGTGCACAAGGGTGAACTGGATGCAGGCTGTGCCGACAGTGCACCCTATTCGGTCATTGTCGTTGATGGCGTCATTGAACAGGTGCCGGATGCACTAGTCGCGCAGCTTGAACCGGAAGGCCGTCTTGTGGCGGCGATTGCCGACCGCGGTGTCGCCCGACTGGCACTTGGACGCAAGGCCGGCAATATCGTGGGATACCAGTATTTCGCGGACTGCGGAGGAATCGTCCTGCCGGGATTTGAAACGGCACAAGGTTTTGAATTTTAGGCCATGACAACACAGCGCAGGAAGGAAAGGCTCCCCTTGAACAGATCGTTGCTGCTTGCTGGCGGCGCCATCCTGGCGACCCTGTCCGTGCCGGCTTCCGCCGATACGTTGCGGGAGGCATTTGTTGCCGCCTATCAGACCAATCCGACATTGTCCGGTGCACAGGCAGGGCAGCGGGCGCTCGATGAAACCGTTCCGATCGCCAAGGCCGATGGCTTGCCCAATGCGGGGTCACAATTCACTTATCAGGAGAATTTTCTCCGAAATTCCAACAGTTTCACCGCCCCTCTGCGGCAAGGTGTTGCCGCAGGTGATATCAACGTTCCGATCTATTCGGGCGGGGCGGTCAAAAATGCCGTTCGGGCTGCCAAGGTGCGGGTTTCAGCCGGTCAGTATGACCTGCGCGGTACCGAAGCCAGCCTGTTCAGCAATGTCGTCGCCGTCTATATGGATGTCATCCGTGACGAAGCCATTGTCCGGCTCAATCGCGCCAATGTCGGCGTCTTGTCGGTCAATCTCGAGGCGACCAGCGATCGCTTCGAGATCGGCGATCTGACCCGGACCGATGTGGCCCAGTCTGAATCCCGGCTGGAAGTCGCAAAGGGCCAGCTGGAAACCGCCCGTGCCAATCTGATCACGAGCAAGGAAAACTATATCGCTCTGGTCGGCAAGGCACCGGGCGAACTGGAACCACCGCCTCCCCTGCCCAATCTTCCGGACAGCCCGGACAAGGCGGTCGAATTCGCCCTGCAATACAACCCGGACCTGCTCGCGGCAAAGGAACGGAGCGATGCGGCGGAATTTGACATCAAGGCCGCCAGAGCCGCAACCAAGCCGCGAATCACGGCGTTTGCCCAGGGCAATTATGTGAATTTCTTCGACACGCTCGGCGGAAATGTCCCGGGTGCGAGTTTTGTCCAGGAGCAGTCTTCGGCCGAAGTCGGGGTGCGGGCAACGGTGCCCATCTACCAGGGCGGCCGCCCAGCGGCGCAGATCCGTCAGGCACAGGCCCGGTCGGGTCAAAGCTACGAGCAGGAGATTGCGGTCGAACGCAATATTATCGCCCAGACACGAGCGGCCTATTCCAGCTGGCGCGCATCCGAGCGTGTCATCCAGTCGTCGGAACGCGCCGTCGCCGCGAGTGCGCTTTCGCTGGAAGGAGTCAGGGCAGAAAACAGTGTCGGAAACCGGACCATCCTGGATATACTGAATGCCGAACAGGAACTGCTCAATGCCCAGGTTAATCTGGTGACGGCACGGCGCAACAGTTATGTCGCAGGTTTTGCCTTGCTGGCAGCAATGGGTCGGGCCGAAGCCCGGGATCTGGGCCTGGAAGGCGGGCCACTTTATGATCCGGAAGTCAATTACAAGCGCGTGAAGAACATTTTCTATGACTTTCACAGCGACCCGAATCCGGAGCCCAAGGCGACCCGGACTGTCGATACACCGGCGCAAACGGCAGATATCCCGCCCCTGCCAGGACCGGTCGAACCCGAATAGGGTATAAATCACTATTGTCCCGGTTGCCCAAAACATGGTTAATGGTCTAAAGATCGCCGCTGCACAGGGGTGTCGGACGGAGTATCGGGGAGTTTCTGCGAGATGACAGATCAAAACAAGGAATCGTCGATGGAGGAGATTCTCTCCTCAATCAAACGCATCATCGCAGAAGACAAGGCGATCGAAATGGATCGTGCCCCGGCAGAGGAGAGTCAGACTCCGGTTCGCCAGCGCGAGCCCGAACAATCGGCAACAGAATCTGAATCTGCCTTGGACGACGCTGCCGATTTGGAGGAAGAGGAAGAGATTCTCGAGCTCACCAACGAAGTGACCGACGCGCCTCAGGCCTCCACCCCATCATCCGCTCGGGGTGTTTTTGGTGACCGCCGGAAAAAGGCACGGCTGATCGATGACCAAAAGCTCGATTCCATGCGTCAGTCCCTGTCGGCTCTGGTGGCGATGGACAATGCCAGCAGCCCCGCACCGGTCAAGCCGGTCAACGGCACTTCGCTGGAAGACCTGACGCGGGAAATGATGCGGCCGATGCTGGAGCAGTGGCTCAACGACAATCTCCCGCAGCTGGTGGAAGAAATGGTCGCCGAAGAGATCCGCCGGATCAGCCAGAAATAGATCCCGCCCTTCCGGTTTTCCGATCTGGCTGATCAGGCCAATTGATCTTGGGGGCAGCCATGCTAAACCCGCCCGATGAAGAGAAAAATCCCCGCATCGCTGGCGGCCCTGTTTCTGACCGGGACGCTTCTTTCCGCCTCCATTGTTTCCGCACGGCCGATGACCGCAGAAGATCTGGCCACTTTGAATCGGCTGGGTTCTCCCGCAGTTTCTCCTGACGGAAACTGGGCGGCTTATCAGGTGACCGAAACCGATCCGGAAAGCTATCAGCGCAACACCGGGCTGTATCTGCTGGATCTCAATTCGAGCAATGCTTTGCCCCGGCGACTGGCCGACCGTGCCGATGCCAGCGAACATAGTCCGTCATTTTCGCCGGATGGAAAGTCTCTCTATTTTCTCAGCGACGCCAGCGGCAAGGAACAACTCTGGCGGGTAGATATATCCCCCGACGGACAGACTGGCGAACCGGTTCAGGCCAGCGACCTGACCGCCGACATTGCCGGTTTCCACATTTCTCGATCCGGCAAGAAAATCGCTCTTTGGGGCGATATTGCACGAGATTGCGAGACATTCGGCTGCGCAGATGACGGCAATCGCGCCGAACCGGGACCGGGGACCGGCCGGGAATATGACGAGCTGTTCGTTCGTCACTGGTCGAGCTGGGAAACACCAGGAAATTACAGCCGGATTTTTGCTTTTGACCTGATGAACGGAAAAATTGCCGGCAATGGCGCCGCGCTCGACGGGGATCTGGTCGGCGACAGCCCGTCCAAACCCTTTGGCGGGGGTGAGGAGATCGCCTGGACACCGGAAGATGAAGGCGTGTTCTTCGCCATGCGGATCGCGGATCGCAACGAGCCGAAATCGACCAATCTGGACATCTACGGCACCATGGCCGATGGCAGCCGGACCAAAAATTTCACCGAGGCCAACCGGGCAACAGACACGATGCCGGTTTTCTCTCCCGACGGACTGTGGCTCGCCTGGGCCGCGATGGAGCGTCCCGGTTATGAATCCGACCGGCTGGTGCTCAAGGTCCGCGGCAAGAGCGACAAATCCGATGGCTCGGAAGACCGCCTGCTGACCGCCGACTGGGATCGTTCGGTCGGCTCCATTGCCTGGGCCGCCGATGGCAAGAGCCTCTATGTCACGGCGCAGGACGTGCTCGATCATCCGGTCTTCCAGGTCGATTTCGAAAGCGGTGCGGTCACGCGGCTGACCGGTGGCGGCAATGCCAATAATGTCATTCCGCTGGCAGACGGGTCAATCATCTACACGCTCAACAGCCTGCAGGCGCCGTCCGATCTCTATCGGCGTACGCCAGACGGAACAGTGCGTCAGCTCACCAATGTCAACGGATCCGAACTGGCCGCGATTGACGAAGTCGATATCCGCCGGTTTGATTTCAAGGGCGCCAATGGCGCCCAGGTCTGGGGCCAGATAATCAAGCCCAAAACCGGCAAGAAAAAACTGCCCATGGCCTTTCTGGTCCATGGCGGACCGCAGGGCAGCTTCGGCAATAGCTGGTCGTCGCGCTGGAATCCCAAGGTGATGGCGTCGCAGGGCTATGCGGTTGTCACCATCGATTTCCACGGCAGTGCCGGATATGGGCAGGAATTCATGGACTCGATCAATCAGGACTGGGGCGGCAAACCGCTGACCGACCTGAAACTGGGACATGCCGCGGCGCTCAAGCTTGACCGGCAGATTGACGGCACCCGGTCCTGCGCGCTGGGCGCGAGCTATGGCGGCTACATGATGAACTGGATCTCCGGCAACTGGCCCGACCAGTTTGACTGTATCATCAATCATGCCGGCATTTTCGATCTGCGCAGCTTCGCCTTCAGCACCGAGGAATTATGGTTTGACCAGTGGGATCATGGCGGTCCGTGGTGGAGCCGGCCCGATGCGGAAAAGTGGAATCCTGTCAACCATATCGAAAAGTGGAAAACGCCGACCCTGTTCATCCATGGCGAAAAGGATTTCCGCATTCCCTATACCCAGTCGCTGATGCCCTTCACCTATGCGCAGGAACGGAACATTCCCTCGCGGCTGCTGATCTTTCCGGACGAAAATCACTGGGTACTGAAAGGCAAGAACAGTGTGCAATGGCATCGCAATGTGTTCGACTGGATGGCCAAATGGACAAAAAGCGAGGAATAGGGCCGTCATGCCAGCGCAGGCTGGCATCTCTGGCGAACAGACTCATAGCCAGTGCATAAACGCTCTGGACCCCAGCGTTCGCTGGGGTGACGAAAAGGAACGAACATGACTTATTTCACAACCGAAGATCGTGACGGCACGATCATCATCACGCTGACCAATGGCGAACGCAACACGCTGAATCCGGAGCTGCTGGAAGAAGGTGCAGCCCTGCTGGAAGGTCTGGCGCAAAACCCGCCGAAGCAAGGCGTGGTGCTGACCGGCGCCGGCGAACATTTCACTTGCGGGATGGACACCAAGGTCGCCGCTGCTCTGGATGAGGCTGGGCAGAAACGCGCCGTCGCCGGAATCAACGCCTTTTGCGCCGGTCTCCACCGGCTGCCCTGTGTCCTCGTGGCGGCGGTCAACGGCAATTCGATCGGCGCGGGCGGCATCATGATGCTCTGTGCCGACTGGGTCTATGCTGCCACCGGCAATTACAAGATCGGCCTGCCCGAGGCCAAAGCTGGCCTGCCGTTTCCGCCGGTGCCGCAAGTGGTGCTGGACTATGGGCTCGAGCCCTCGTGGCGGCGGCGCCTCGCTCTGTCGAGCATGTTGCTGGCTCCGAACGAGGCGATCGGCGCCGGCATGGTTGAAGCCACGGTCATGGCAGATGACCTGATCGATATGTCGGTGACCAAGGCCCAGGAAATGAGTGCTCAGCCTGGCTTCAAGGCCTGCAAGCGCCAGTTCCGCGCGCGGGCCAATGCCGAGATTGATGCAATTTCGGGGGATTGAATTTTTTTTAACCTCAAACGCCGGGCGGCGACATCCGTCGCCTTGGCTACGCGCCATAAGGCGCGGCGGCCGGTCGGCCTTGCCTCGCTGCGCTCGGTTCGGTGATCTTTCGATAGGGT
>NZ_FSQW01000001.1 GCF_900128895.1 Parasphingorhabdus marina DSM 22363
GCGGCGACATCCGTCGCCTTGGCTACGCGCCATAAGGCGCGGCGGCCGGTCGGCCTTGCCTCGCTGCGCTCGGTTCGGTGATCTTTCGATAGGGTACCAATCCGACGCGTAGCGTCGGCAAGCGCGACCGCGCGCCCGGACCCCGGACTTGATCCGGGGGAGGAAAGCCAAGCGGGCGGATGCCCGCGCCCGGCGCCTGAGGTTAAAAAAAACCGCGCCCGGCGCTTGAGGTTGGAAAAAACTCATCCCGGCACCTGAGGTCAAAATAGCAACTCCGCTCGCAGTCCCAAAAAAGACCCTGTTGTCACGCGCGAAAACCAATGCCAAAGGCTCCCCATGACCTTAGACAAAAATTTCGACCCCGCCGGCATTGAAACCCGCTGGTACGAGCATTGGGAAAAAACCGGCCAGTTCCGCCCGGAACGCGGCGATGCCGAGCCCTATACGATCGTCAACCCGCCACCCAATGTCACCGGCAGCCTGCATATCGGCCATGCGCTCGACAACACGCTGCAGGATATCATCATCCGCCACGAGCGGCTGAAGGGCAAGGATGCGCTGTGGGTCGTCGGCATGGACCATGCGGGGATTGCGACGCAGATGGTGGTCGAACGCCAGATGGCCGAACGCCAGCAGAAGCGCACCGATTTCACGCGCGAAGAATTTGTTGAAAAGGTCTGGGAGTGGAAAGAGGAATCCGGCGGCGCAATCACCAAGCAGCTGCGGCGGCTGGGCTGTTCGATGGACTGGGCGAACGAGCGCTTCACCATGGACGACGGCATGAACGAAGCGGTTCTCAAGGTGTTTGTCGATCTCTATAATGACGGCCTGATCTATCGCGACAAGCGGCTGGTCAACTGGGACCCGAAGCTGAAGACCGCGATCAGCGATCTGGAAGTCGAGACCACCGATATCAGGGGCTCTTTCTGGCATTTCAAATATCCGCTGGCAGATGGCGTGACGCTGGACAGCGGCGAGGATTATATCGCGATTGCCACCACCCGGCCGGAAACGATGCTCGCCGACATGGCCGTCGCGGTGCACCCCTCGGACGAACGCTACAAAAGCGTGATCGGCAAGGAAATCGCACAGCCAATTACCGGCCGCCGGTTCAGGATCGTCGCCGACGAACATGCCGACCCCGAACTGGGCTCCGGTGCGGTGAAGATCACGCCGGGACATGATTTCAACGACTTTGAAGTCGGCAAGCGCGCCGGCATTGCCCCGGCAGACATGCTCAACATGCTCGATGGCGAGGCCAATGTCTGCCAGACGGCCGATGGTCTGGTACCCAAGGAGTTTATCGGCCTGCACCGGTTCAGGCTGGACGGAGTGGACGGTGCCCGCGAGCTGGTCATCAAACAGCTCAAGGACCTGGGCCTGCTCATCCCGCATGTGGTCGAGAAGGATGGCGAAAAGACCGAGCTCGACGCCGAACCGCGCACCATCGCGACGCCTTTTGGCGATCGCGGCGGTGTTGTCATCGAGCCGTGGCTGACCGATCAATGGTATGTCGATGCCGAAACCCTCGCCCAGCCCGCGATCAAGGCGGTCCGCGACGGGGATATCGAGATTGTTCCAAAAAGCTGGGAAAAGACCTGGTTCAACTGGATGGAGAATATCCAGCCCTGGTGCGTCTCCCGCCAGCTCTGGTGGGGGCATCGGATTCCGGCGTGGTTTGGACCCGACATCGACAATCCCGAAGAAACCAGAATATTCGTTGCAGAGTCGATTGAGGAACTGACACCTCAACTGTTGGAATATTACAGCAAGGCATGGAAAAATGGCGAAGCCATGGCAGTTGAGGTGTTTGATACCGAGGCTGAGGCACGGACCTACATGTCGGAAACTGATGTCAGGAAATTGGGGGTCTGGCGCGATCCCGACGTCCTCGATACCTGGTTCTCTTCCGCGCTCTGGCCGTTCGGCACGCTGGGCTGGCCCGAGGAAACGGACGATCTCAAGCGCCATTATCCCAATGACCTGCTGATTTCCGGCTTTGACATCCTCTTCTTCTGGGACGCCCGCATGGCGATGCAGGGGATCCAGTTCATGAAGGATGTGCCGTGGAAGCGGCTCTATTTGCACGGGCTGGTCCGCGCGCCGGACGGGCAGAAAATGTCCAAATCCAAGGGCAATGTCGTCGATCCGCTCGGACTGATCGACGAATATGGCGCAGACGCGCTGCGCTTCTTCATGGCAGCGATGGAAAGCCAGGGCCGCGACATCAAGATGGATGACAAACGCGTCGAGGGCTATCGCAATTTCGCTACCAAGCTGTGGAACGCCGCACGCTTCTGCGAAGTGAATGATATCGGTGCGAGCCAGACGCTGAGCGCGCCCGAAGCGCGGCTGCCCGTCAACCGCTGGATCATTTCGGAGGTGGTCGAGACGCTGGCCACGCTGGACAAGGCACTGACCGACCTGCGCTTTGATGCGGCCGCCAACGCGATCTATCACTTTACCTGGGACCGGTTTTGTGACTGGTATCTCGAGCTGATCAAGCCGGTACTGCAGGGCGATGATGCGACAGCCGCCGACGAGACCAGACAGGTAGCCGGTTGGGTACTCGACCAGATCATCGTCATGTTGCATCCGTTCATGCCCTTCATCACCGAAGAGCTTTGGCACAAGATGGCCGAAGAGCATGGCGGACGAAATTACGACCTGATTGTCGCCAAATGGCCTGCGCCCAAGGTGGACGTTGATGCGGAAGCCAAGGCCGAGGTCGACTGGCTGATCCGGCTGATTTCGGCAACCCGAACGGCCAAGGTGGAGCTCAACATCCCGCCGGGCACGAAAATGGCAGCGCATGTCCGTGATGGTGACGATGCGCTCAAGGACCGGATTGCCCGGCAGATGCCGGCACTGGACCGCGTCGGACGGCTGGAGACTGTCTCGTTCGAGCCGGCACCCGAAGGCGCCTCGGCCCAGATCGTGATCGACGAGGCAACCTATGTCCTGCCGCTCGCCGGGGCGATCGACATCGACGCCGAGAAAGCCCGCCTGACCAAAGCACTGGAAGCTTCTCAGAAGGAAGCGAAAAGCCTGAATGGCCGACTAGGCAATCCCAATTTTGTCGAGAAAGCCAAGCCGGAAGCGGTCGAAAAAGCGCGCGCGGATCTCGCTGACAAGGAAGCGGAATCGGAACGGCTGCAAGCGGCACTGGACCGGCTGGGCTGACCGTGCCCCTGCGCAGGCAGGAGCCCATCTCCCGATTTACGCAACTGGCATTGTCAGGAGATGGATCCCTGCCCCCCGCAAGGATGGAAGACTGGATTCGGGCCTTCCCCCCATATAGTCACCCTGAACTTGTTTCAGGGCCCATTTCTGTTTTCGCACGCTGGGCGATCGGGGCACAATGGATCCTGAAACAAGTTCAGGATGACGAATAGTAACGCAAATTCCCGACTGACTCCTCATCTTTGTGCCCTCGGGTCTTGCTGCAGGTCCCGGGCCCGGGACGCGGGCCCCCGCATTGCGGGGACAACAGGATGAGCTGTTATCGGTTCAGGTCTTGCCCTGCCGCATTTCTTCGGCGGCGCGGCGCATTTCTTCGGCACCTCTGCGCATTTCCTCGGCTCCGCGGCGCATCTCTGAGGCTTTTTCCAGCATGTCCTGGGCGGACAGCTCCTTGTCATTCCATTTATTCTGCCTGGCGGCTTCCTGCTCGCGGAATTCCGGATCATTTTCCAGACGCTCGGCATAGGCCTCCATCTTGTCCGCGCCCCGGAGCATCTTTTCCGCGCCTTTTTCCATGCCGACCGCACCCCTGGCCAGCCCGGCATGGACTTTTGCATGGATTTCCCTGGCGAGATTCTCGCTCCATTCCTTGTCAAACTTGTGCTTGCCATCATGCGCCTGTCCGGCTGCGAGCGGCAGCAGGGATGCCGCCAGTCCGGCAACGGCCGCGGCTCCGATAAAGTGATATTTGTGCATTTTCTGCTCCATCTGAATCAGCCGCGCCCTGTGCACGGCTTATTGATTACAGATGTAGTCGCAAGAGCAGATCAGGCCATCGCCATTCGATCAACAGTCGACGGAAAAAGACAAACAGATCACGGGGATGCGCCCCAAAAGGATCAGCGTCCCTGACTTCTCCAGCGTTTGACGACGCGCTGGATAATCTCTTCCTCGCCGCCATGTTCGCGCCAGAGTTCGGAGAATACCGGGTCTTCGGACGCCGGACGACGTTCCTCGATCAATGTGTCGAGCGAGACACGGATCGGAATCGCCACACCCTCGCCGCAACAGATGATCTCGCGGTTGCGCAAAGCGGGAATGGAATCGAGAAAGCCGCGCGCGCCTTCGGGCATGGCCGCTTTCACAAATGCCTGGTCCCGGTCGTTGTTCAGACGCATGGAGAGGATCGTACCGCATTGTGACAGAACGCCTTCCGCAAGGTCAGACGGACGCTGGGTGATCAGACCGAGGGAAACACCATATTTACGGCCTTCCTTGGCGATCCGGCTGAGAATGTCGCGAACGCTGCTTTCGCCGCCCACGTCATCATTCGGAATGTAACGATGCGCCTCCTCACATACCAGCAGGACCGGACGCTTGGGTTCGTTCTTGGCCCAGATCGCATAGTCGAACACCAGCCGGCTGAGCACGGCCACAACGGTCGGGGTGATCTCGGACGGCATGGCCGACACGTCGATAATCGAAATCGGCTTGCCTTCGGCCGGCAGACGGAAAATCTTGGACAGGAAGTCCGCCATCGTGTCGCCGACCAGCATGCCGGAAAACATGAAGCTGTAGCGCGGGTCCGCCTTGATCTCGTCAATCTTGGTCTTGAGCCGCATATAAGGCGCGCTGTTGGTCGACTTGTCGAGCTTGCCCATCTCGTTCTGGATGATCGTCGTCAGATCGGACAGCAGATAGGGTACCGGGCTGTCGACAGTCAGCTTGGCAATGCCCTGCGCAGCCTGGCTCTTGGCCTTGGCGGCAAGCAGACATTTGGCGAGAATATCGCAATCGGTCTGTTTCGCATCACCGGTCGACTGGACGAAGACTTCGCAATGTTCGCGGAAGTTCATCAGCCAGTAAGGCAGCGCGAGATTGTTTACGTCGAAAAGCTTGCCGTTGCCCTTGAACGCCGCCGAATACTCGCCGTGCGGGTCAATCATGAGAATGTGACCTTCGGGTGCGAGATCGCAAATCTTGTGCAGGATCAGCGCAGCCGATGTCGATTTACCGGTACCGGTCGAACCCAGCAGCGCGAAATGCTTGCCCAACATGGCATCGACATAGAGCGCCCCGCGGATATCGTCGGTCGGATAGACCATGCCGATTTCGACATTCGCCCGGCCATCTGACGCATAGACCTGTTTCAGGTCAGCCGTGGTTACCGCATAGGCGACCGATCCGGGAACCGGATAGCGGGTTACACCGCGGCGGAAATTGTAAATATGTCCGGTCAGACGCTCTTCGTCGCCTTCTCCGAGGAAATCGATTTCGGCGATGATCAGACCCGACTGGCCTTCATAGAGGCGCTGGGTCCGGATATTGGCCAGCAGCCATGTCGCACCGACGCGGATCTTGATCTGGCTCCCGACCTGACCGGCCATTTTGACCGTCGCATCGTCATGATCCGCGAGGCTGGCGAGCACCGCCGCGTCGAGGACGATACGCGATGAGGATCCCGCGATTTCAATGACTTCACCAATTTTGTGGCCTTCAGACCTCTTGGGCGTTGAAGCGGGGCTGGCCGGGGCTTCCGCAACCGGCACTTCCGATTCCTCGTCCACTTCCGGTAGCGGCCGCGCCGCAGGAAAATTATGTGAACCCATATCTGACATAAATCGTCACCCCGTTGAATTTCAGAGGGTGTAATAGGCCGTTATAGTTAAGGAATATTTACTGGTCCGGCGGCTTTGCAGACGTGCTGCAAGCGCTAGATTTTGCGGAAAAGATAGCCCGCTGCCCAGCCCAGTATGACGGATATCAAAACCGCCAATAATCCATAGATAAAGCCGTTTTCCTGCGACAGGTTGGTGATGAAGCGTCCCATGCCGATCTTTTCGATCGTGATTTCCTTGATTTCTGCGGCCTCCACCCGTCCGTCGATGATCAGGAATGTCTCAGCGGAATATTCCCCGACGGGCACGCTGGCGGGCAGATCAATCCGGGCCTGATAGAGCACCGAATCCTCGATACCGACACTCTCGGGCAAGGTCTTGTACAACTGTCCACGGGAATTGAGGTCGACCAGCCCCTGCGTGAACCGGCCCAGTTCCTTGCTGTCGATGGTTCCGGCCGGCGACAATTGCAGATGGTCAAGCCCCAGTTCATAGATGTCCGCCGTCTTGTCATCGACAATCTCTTCAATCGGGCGGGAAGACGCGACCGCGTAATATCCGGGCGCTGACCGGAATTCGCTGCTGGCTGCGTTGATCCAGATGCCGGCAATCTGCTGTTTTTCCCGGACGACAATGGACTCGGTCGGGCCTTTGAGGACTACAACAATATCCGCCCGGTCCCGGTTGCGCGTTCCTGGTGGATAGGTGATGGCTCCGAAACACAACAATTGTGCGCCATTGAAATCGCCACGAATGCTGACCTGGTCCGGCGAGCAGTCGGTGACCAGCACCGGCGTATTGCCAACCGTGAAAAACAGCACGCACATTCCGGCGAGGATTTTCCAGAAAACGGGCACGGACGGGCTCATAGCAGCTGCACCGTGTAGATTTCATCCGGCTGGAACCCGAGACCGAGCATCATCCGCACCGCGACCAGCAGGACCATGATCGCCAGACACAGGCGCAGATATTCGGGGCGCATGCGCTGGGCAAATTTGGCACCCAGTTGCGCACCGGTTACGCTGCCGACCAGCAGCAGGGACGCCAGCACTATGTCCACCGCGCGCGTCGTCATGCTGTGCATCATGGTCGAGGCGATGGTGACAAACAGGATCTGGAACAGCGATGTCCCCACCACCACCTGCGCGCCCATGCCCAGCAGGTAGAGCATCGCCGGCACCATGATGAAGCCACCGCCGACACCCAGAAGCATGGTCAAAATGCCGGTGATCAGGCCGAGCATGAACGGCGCAATCGGCGAGATATAAAGGCCCGAGCGATAGAACCGCCAGCGCATCGGCAGATTGGCGACCAGTGGATGGTGGCGGCGCTTGCGAGCCGGCAACGGGTTGCCGGAGCGCAACGCCCGCACGCTGGTGAAGGACTCTTTCGCCATCATCCCGCCGATTCCGCCCAGCATCAGGACATAGAGGACATTGATCACCGTATCGATCTGGCCCAGCCGCTGCAGGATCTGGAACAGGAAGGTGCCGATAAAGGTCCCGAATATGCCACCGACGACCAGCACGGCGCCCATCTGGAAATCAACGCCTTTTCGTCGCATGTGCGCGGCAACGCCGGAGATGCTGGCTCCGGTCACCTGGGTCGATGCCGAGGCGGCCGCGACGGTGGGCGGGATGCCGTAAAAGATCAGCAGGGGTGTCGTCAGGAAGCCGCCGCCGACACCAAACATGCCCGACAGGATACCCACCAGACCGCCAAGCAGGATGATGACGAATGCATCGACCGAAAGGCTGGCTATGGGAAGGTAAATATCCATGTTTCCAAATGACTAATCTCTTTTGGTGACAGGATAAAGGGACTTGGCGTGTTGTTCGCAAGAAAACCGTCCGGGCGGAGGCGGTGTTTGCCGGGAAATCAGAAACCGGTGGACAGGGTCAGGGTCAGGCCCGAACCCGGCCGGGCATTGCCGGCTACCCGCTGTCGCCAGTCGAAATCGAGGCGGGCATGGCCGTCGCCAAGTGGTGCCAGCAGACTGGCGCGGGGGCCGGCATCCACGCGTGTCGCACCTTTTTGCCCCCCTGCCCAGAGACCGGGCCCGATCGTCAATACGGCGCTTTTCGAACGTGCAATCTCCCGGCTGAGCGAAGCAGAACCGTCAAAAAACCAGGTTTCGCCATGGCCGAACACATAACCTCCCTGCCCCCAGGATTCGACTGCCAGGCCGGCTGGCAACGGGTGCGGCCCTGTTCCGCCAGCGAGGAATATGGCCGTGCCCCGCATATCGGCCGACTTCAGATCAAATCTCTGCTCGGCATGAATCGCCAGCGGCACACGGGCAATCGGCCGGATCCGTCCCCCGATGGCCAGTTCTTCGCCTCCGTCATTTTCCAGCGCAGTGGATGCGCGCAGCGTACCGGCAATGTGCCGCTGGTCATCGCCCGTGATCCGATAGGCAAACTGGATTCCAGCCTGGCTGGCCCCATATTGCCCACCAGACAGGCCCCCGGGCAGAACCGGTACCGCGGACAAGGACCGGGAGCTGCCTTGCCGCAAAAGGATCCACGCGTAGCCGGTGAATCGGCGCGAACTTGCGAATTCCTCCGAAACCGGATGGGACAGTTCCGATGGCTCCCGCTTGTCCTCCCGGTTGTGCGCGGCGGGACGCTGTGCCGGCATCCGGCCCTGTGCTTCCTGTCCCATGCTGATCGGCACAGTCCGGACCTCAGAAAAAGGCGCCGTTGCAGCGAACCGGGATGCCCTTGGTCCGCCTGTGTGTTTAGGCGCACCAGCTCTTGCCCCCTGAACCTGGGACACTGACATGTCGGCAGATGATGATCTCGACAAATCCCCGGATCGATCCGCTGGCGGCCTTGCGATCGCATTGGAAGCAGTACCGATGGCTTTCACTTCCTCCACCAATCGTGGATATCCCTGCTCCGCCTCCGGCACCGGTGCGGACAGGTTCCAGACCGTCCGTCCAACGACCCAAAAGGTCATGAACACCAGAAACATTCTGAGTGGTGCGCCGGCGCTTCGCTTTGGCGCGGCCTCATCCATCACGGAGCTTCGCCGAAGCTGTTGGAACAGTTTTCAGTCGCAAGGCCCGGATCTTCCGGTCAACCGGAAAACTGTGACCGGTCTTGTCCCACTCCAGCGGTGCACCGTGAAGGCTTTTGACATACTGGATGATGGCACGCCTGGCGGCCAGAATGTTCACCCAGTTGGCGACCACTGTCCGCGGTATAGCATAAAGGGCCTCGGAAAAACCGTATACGCGGTAGACAAACCAGGATTTGAACGCCAGGCGCCACGCCAGGAAAAAAGCATTGCACAGCAGGAGGATCACCAGTGCATCGGAAAGCGGCCGGGGGGAATGGAAACCAGCCAGCTTTGCGAGTTCCAACAGGCCGGTCAACACTACCGCGACATAGGCCACGGCGATCACCAGTGCGGCAAAACAAGCCTTGCGGTCACGCCATCGCATCCAGTTTTCGCGCCAGCAATTCTTCCAGCCCATCCGGTCCCAGCCGGACAGGGCAATGCCGGTAATCCAGCGGCTTTTCTGGCGGACAGCAGCTTCCATGTTGTCCGGGAAAAATTCCTGGGTTGCGACCAGCTCGCCCTGTCGGTCGGACAATCGCGCAAAAATGCCTCTCGCCTCGCCGGCCGTCAGATTGAGCCCGAGCTCGTAATCCTCGGTCAGGCTCGCCGCGTCAAATGGCTTGCTGTCCGTCCGGGATGCCATCCTGCCGAGAGCATCACGCGAAAAAGCGCTGCCCACCCCGGCGGAAGGCAGCGAGACACCCAGCGCTTCCCTGAGCACCATCTGCTTGCCGTGCAGCTCGGCAAACTCGTCACCATAATGCCCCGCAATCCACCGCGAATTCTCGGCCCGGCGCGGGATAACCGGCAGCTGCACAAGCGAAGCCCGGCTCGAGAGGTGATCAAACAGGTCCAGTGCCCCAGGGTGAACCAGATCCTCCGCATCCTGCAATACAATCGCCTTGTACCGCATGGATTCCGCGATCTCGTCCGCACACATGGCCTGCCACAAACGGTTCAGGCAATCGGCCTTGGACGTCGGGCCGTCACGGGCACAGATGACCAGGCGAACCTTGTCACAACCCCCGGCCGCCCGGGCGGCCGCGGCGACCGTCTCCGGATCATTGGGATAACAACCGACATAGATCCGGTAATCGGGATATTGCCATTGCTCCCGGCAACGCGCGATCATCGCGCCGATAACCGGTGCTTCCTGCCAGGCTGGCACAAACACGGCCAGCGCACCTCGCGGATTTTCGCCGTCTTCCGGCACCAGCTCCTCGACTGTGGTCCGCGGGTACCGCAAGTGGATCAGGAGCTTCCGTTTCAGGACATGCCCAATCCACAAGCCGTCAAACGCGGCATCATCCACCGCCCCGATCAGGAAACAGAGGCTCGCAAACAACAGCAGTTCTCGCTGCAGCAGTTCCAGAACCGGAAAAAAATACGCAACCACAACCAAACAAGCCCCCCGGCGAAACCAGACCGGATTCCGGGCTGTTCGCCTTACTCAATCATTCCTGGGTCGCTTGTTCATGCGATAACAGGAGCTGGCTCTGGTCCAGTTCCGATCATCCATCCGGCCTCCCACAATATCTCAACACGGGGCCGGTCGCCTGTCTGCACGACTTGTAAATATCAGTCATGCCAGTGCCTCTGGCAGCCCTTGCAATATGCTTTTGTCAGCAATTTGTAAACACAGGCCCGGTTCCCGCCACCATCGCCGGTCGTCAAAACCCCCTTCCATCATGGGCAAATTGCAGGGTTTTCGCGAAACGAGGCTGGACTCCCCGTCACGTTCAGGCCATCACCTCAAAAAAAGCAGTTCAGGAGAAGATATGAGTGCATCCCAGGCAGGAGCCGCGCCGCTCACCAACACCGGCAAGGCTTTCGGAACGAGCGGCTATCGCAATTATGTCCTGCTGTCGCTGACACTGCTTTACACGCTGAATTTCATCGACCGGGTGCTGATTCAGATTTTGGCCCAGCCGATCATCGAGGAATTCCGGCTGGAAGACTGGCAATTCGGTTTGCTGTCCGGCTTTGGCTTTGCCTTCATGTATACTCTGATGGGCATTCCGATTGCCCGGCTCTCGGAGAAGAGAAACCGCGTCCGGATCATCGCTTTCAGCGTCATACTCTGGTCGGTCATGACCGCTCTGTGCGGTTTTGCCGAAGGATTTCTGTCGCTTCTGATCTTCCGGATCGGGGTCGGGATCGGGGAAGCCGGCCTGACACCACCGGCCAATTCCATTATCGCCGACTATTTCCCGCCACGCAGCCGCGCCCGGGCGCTGGCGACCTATACGCTCGGCATCACGCTCGGCGGGGTTCTTGCGGCCGCCTTTGGCGGACCGATTGCCCAGGCCTTTTCCTGGCGGACAGCATTTATCGTACTGGGTTTGCCGGGCGTAATCATCGGGCTGATATTCCTGTTCACCGTCAAGGAACCGCCGCGCGGATATTCCGATCCGGTGGACACCAAGAAGGTCGATGCGCTGGGTCTCAAGGAAACCCTCGCGGAACTGGGTGCCAAGAGAACATTCTGGCTGAACATGGCCGCTGCGGCGCTGGTGGCTTTCGTCGGATATGGTATCGCCAGTTTTCAGGTGGCCTATTTCCAGCGCGCTTTTGAAATGCCGCTGGCCGAAGTTGCACTATTCATTTCGGTCCCGCTCGGACTGGCAGCATCTGCCGGTGCTTTCCTCGCCGGCTATCTGACCGAAAAACTGAGCGTCAAACATGAAAATGCGGTGGCGTTGATACCGGGCTGGGGGCTGATCATCAGTGTCCCCTTTTACTGGTTCGGGTTCGCCACCTCCAATGTGCCGCTCGCCATCGGCCTGCTGCTCATCGGCGCGGTTTTGCACTACACCTATCTGGGCGCGCAATATACGCTGTGCCAGGGCGTGGCGAGTGCCCAGTCGCGGGCCACAGCTGTCGCCTTCTTCCTGTTCGCGGTCAATCTGATCGGTTACGGCCTCGGGCCTCTGGGTGTCGGGATTCTGAGCGATATCTTCATGAACATGAACCTCTCTGGTTCCTCTTTTGGTGCGGAGCTGACGACAGACATGTGCAAGGGCAGACCGGACGAAATCATTGCAGCCCTTGGCGCCGCCAAAGCGCAGGCTTGCATCGATGCCAGCGCCGCCGGGCTACGCTATTCGATCATGGTTGTGGCAAGCCTGATGGCAGTTTCCGGACTGCTTTATCTGATGTGCTGCAAGACACTGCAATCCGATCTTGTCGCAAAAATGAAATAAGACATCATGGCACGACCCGAATCATGGCAGCTTGATCCTGCCAGTTATCCCGTATCGCTCGTCACCCAGACCCGGTTTCAGGATATCGATCCCAACCGGCATCTCAACAATGTCGCCTTTGCGACCATGTTTGAAAATGCGCGGGTGCGATTTAACCGGGCGCTGCGCCCCTGGGCCGACCGGCCGAAAAACGAGCGCAGCATGGTCGCGGCCGTGACGATCAACTATCTGCGCGAAGGATCCTATCCCGATGATGTCGAGATTGCGTCAGGAGTCAGCAAAATTGGTACGTCCAGCTATGTCATCGCCCAGGCAATGTTCCAGCATGGTCACTGTATCGCAACCTGCGATTCCGTAATCGTGTGCCGCACCGATGGCGAAGGCAAACCTCTCCGGCAGGCGGTGGTTGAAGAGCTGGAAAAAATGCGGACGAAGAACTAGTCGGAAAAATTCGGGGCGCGCTTCTGCATGAACGCCATGACGGCTTCGACCTGGTTGGGAGTCCGGCTGACCTTGTCCTGTTCAACCGATTCCATCATCAGGATTTCGTCTTCATTCATGTCCGGCAGCTGATTGATCAGCTTCTTCGCCGCCTGAACCGCCTGCGGGTGCTTGCCGGCAATTTCGGTTGCGATTTCCATTGCCCGGGCGTGAGGGTCGTCGGAAAGATGTGTGACAAATCCCAGCTCCTTGCCTTCCTCACCCGTGAAAATGCGGTTGGTATAGGTCAGCTCCCGCAGGATATCGTCGCGCACGAAACTGCGCCATGTGGTGAAGCTGCCCATGTCCGGGATCAGCCCCCAGCGCATTTCCATGATCGACATTTTGGCATCGGGTGCCACCACGCGAATGTCGGCCGCACTGGCAAATTGCAGTCCGCCGCCAACACACGGACCATGGATCGCGGCGATCACCGGGGCCTTCAGGCGCCGCCAAAGCAGGACAATATGCTGAAATTTGTTGGCATTGCCGAACGTCCGTTCGGCCAGCGTGTGGGAGAGCGGTGTCTTGTCCCCGTCATTCGCCGCTTTTGTCGCCGCAGCCGCCGATGCCGCGAAACTGCCCATGTCCAGCCCGGCACAGAAAGCCTTGCCCTCGCCCGACAGGACGATCGCGCGAATGCCGTCCATGGCCGCCAGTTTCTCACCGGCTTCGACGATCCCGTCCATCTGCTCGGCATCCAGCGCGTTCATCTTTTCCGGGCGGTTGAACCGGACATCGGCAATATGATTTTCAACCGAAATAGTGACACGTTCTGACATCCTATACTCCTTGTTCGTCACCCCAGCGCAGGCTGGGGTCCCGGGCCTCTGGCCGCTATCCTGGTTTCAACATGCCTGAGATCCCAGCCTCCGCTGGGATGACATCATGCTGATTCTTGACCCTGTTTAATCGCCCAATTAACCAGCGGCAACTGGTCATTGCCAAAATACATCCGCTCGCCGTCACCGAACGGAACGAAAATGCTGGGGGAACCATAGGACCCGCGGGCAATGGCTTCTTCGGTATTCGCGCGCAACCGGTCCTTGACCGCCTGGTCCTGGGTCCGGGCCACCAGTGCCGCGCCATCCATGCCGATTTCGTCGGCAATGGCTGCCAGGACTGCCGGATCGTCAAGATTGCGCTGGTCAGTATAATAGGCGTTGAAGGCGGCCGTCGCGAACTGGTGCAGTGCGGCCTGATCCTCTTCCAGCGCGCAGCAGACCCGCATCGCATGGACCGATTTCACCGGGTGATGTTCGCTGGGAAAATTCATCGGCACACCGGCCAGCGCAGCCCAGTCTTTCAGCACCCGGAAGCTGTGGACAGACTTGCGGTGATCGGGATTTTCCCGTGCGGCATAGACCGTCTGGTTGACCGCATTGAACACGCCGCCGACGAGGAACGGTTTCCAGATGATCTCCGATCCGGTTTCGCGGATGATCGGCTGGATATTGTGGAACGCGACGCAGGTCCAGGGGCTCGAAAGATCGAAATAGAATTCTACAGTGGTCATTACGCGTCCTTTATCCCGAACAACACCTTGCGCGTCTGCTCGTCATTTTGCGGATTGCGATTGATCTTGTCACGGCCAACGGCCATCCCCCGGCGCAGACCTTCGCGCTGTTTCAGCTCTTCATACCAGCGCTGCACCGCCGGAAAATCGGCGAGATCAATTTCCTGGCGCTTGTAGGTCTGTACCCACGGGAAACAGGCCATGTCGGCGATGCTGTAGGTTGCGCCGGCCAGATAGTCATGATCCGCCAGCCTGCGGTCCATCACGCCGAACAGACGCAGGACCTCATTGCGATAGCGTTCGGTCGCATAGGCTATGCGCTCGGGGGCATAGAGTTTGAAATGGCCATGTTGCCCCATCATCGGCCCGAGACCACCCATCTGCCACATCAGCCATTCGGTAGTGGCCGTCCGGCCGCGCAGGTCCGCGGGCAGAAACTGGCCGGTCTTTTCCGCGAGGTAGAGCAGGATGGCGCCTGTCTCGAACACGCTGACCGGATCGCTGCCGCCGACGGGCTCATGATCGACAATGGCAGGAATCCGGTTGTTCGGGCTGATGGCGAGAAAATCCGGCTCGAATTGCTCGCCGGCACCGATATTCACCCAGTTGAGGCGATAATCGAGGCCACACTCCTCCAGCATGACAGAAATTTTCCAGCCATTGGGCGTCGGGGCAAAACACAGGTCAATCATAGAAACCGGCTTATCCTTATCATGCACATATTCAATCAAGGTCCGTCGATTTGTTGTGCTAGATCAATGACGGGATCTCCTTGTTATGGGAGGAAGAGGCAACAGGCAAGCGAACACAAAGGAGGAATTGTTCCATGGCCAAAAAGATACTGATTGCAACCGACCTGACCGCCCGCGGTGACCGACCGATTGACCGGGCACACAAACTCGCCAGGGCGTGGAATGCCGAACGCACGATCGTGTTTGTCGACGCCGGGAAAAAACCGGTGGAGGAAAAACAGGTGCGCAAATTGCTGGATCGCAATTATGGCGATGATGCGAAGGAGTGCACGCTGGTGATCGGGAAAGGCAAGGCCCCGAAGGTCATTGCTGAAACTGCCGAGCGGCTGGGCAGCGACTTGATCGTTGTCGGCGCTGCGCGGCACAACAACCTGTCGGATTTCTTTCTGGGTACCGCCGTCAATCATCTGGTGCATCATGCTTCGGCGCCGGTGCTGATCGTGAAGGAACGCCCGCACGTCAACTACCGCAGCATCCTGGTAGCCACCGATTTTTCCGACTTTTCGGCTCATGCCCTGCGCAAGGCGCTCGAGTTGTGGCCGGATGCGCAGATCCACCTCGCCCACGCCTTTCACGTTGCCTATGAGGCCTGGCTGCGGTCTGACGGGGTTGCCGAGGAAATGCGCGTAGATGCGCAAAAAGAGTTCGACCAGTTCATGGACAGTCTCGTCCTCGATCCCCGCGATGCCGACCGCATCACCACCCATCTCGTCGAAGGCAGTCTGCATCAGTCCATCTATGAGATGCTCGACGGCGGTGATGTGGACCTGCTCGTCTTGGGCACCCATGGCCGGGGCGGGTTTGTCCACGCCACCATTGGCAGCCGCGCCAGCGAAATGCTCGGCTGGTCCCCGGTGGATGTGCTGATGGTGCGCAAACCGGCCGGCAGCTAAGCGTCGGCCACCCAGTCTTTGCGCAAGGGTCTTGCCGCCAGCGCCATCAGCAGGGCGGCGAGACCATAGAGCGCGAGCGCATAGAGCATCGAATAGCGCAAGGCTTCGTCGCCATAGATCGGCGCCAGCTGATCCGACAGCGCGCCCAGCAGATATATGCCGCCGCCCAGTCCGAGCAGATTGTTGATCAGCAGGAACAGGGCCGAGGCAGTGGCGCGCGATTCCGGCGTGACCAGATGCTGGATGGCGGAGAGCACCGGACCCAGCCAGACATAGGCGAGTGCCTGCGGAATCAGGAACAGGACGAATGCCAGCGTCACGCTCCCGGACATGATCCCTCCGGCGAACAGGGGAATGGCAAGCAGAAACGCGATCGCGGGTACCAGCGCATAGGCCGCCTTGTCCCGCGTGCCCATCCAGTCTCCCAGCCAGCCACCGGCCAGCACGCCGATAACGCCGCCAGTCAGCAGCACGCCGCCGAAAAACTGTGACGTTTCAACCAGCGACAATCCGAAACTGCGCTGAAGCAGGCTGGGAAGCCAGAACCCGATGCCATAGCCGAGCATCGAGCTGGAGGCGGCACCGAAAGCAAGAAACCAGAAGGATTTTTTTCGGGCCAATAACCCGACAATCTTGGAGAACGGAACCCTTTCGGGGGCTGGGTCTGTGGCGACGGGATCGGTTGCGGTCAGGTCGGCGGGGGATGGTGCGGATTTCCTGTCACGGACCAGAAATTTGAACAGGGGAGCGATCAGGACACCGGCAAGGCCGACCACGAAAAACGCCACCCGCCAGTCGACCGTCGCCGCGATATAGCCGCCTGCAAGCACGCCGAGAGCCGATCCGAGCGGAATGCCGAGCGAGTAAATCGACAGCGCCCGGGCCCGTTTTTCGCTCGGGAAATATTCGGAGATCAGCGCATAGGACGGCGCGATGCCGCCGGCCTCGCCAATCCCCACACCGAGACGGGCGAGGAATATCTGCCAGAAATTCTGGGCCATGCCGCAAATCGCCGTGAACCCGCTCCAGCAGACCAGCGAAATGGTGATCACCCAGCTTCGGCTGGTGCGATCTGCCAGCCAGGCGAGCGGCACCGCGAGCGTCGAGTAGAGAAGCGCAAAGGCGATGCCGCCCAGCAGTCCCATTTCGGTGTCGCTGAGTTCGAGATCGGCCTGAATGGGACCCGCCAGTATCGCCAGGATCTGCCGGTCGACAAAATTGAATATGTAAACCACCAGCAACATGCCGAGGACGACATTCGGCCTGCTGCGCGGCGTCGAGGCGAATGCGGGACGGGTCATTCAGGCGGCATGCCGGTTCAGAAAGTCCCGGATTGCAGACAGCGCCTCCGGCTCGTCGAGAATCGGGGCATGTCCGACATAAGGCACGTTCACGCGCCGAAACCATCCACTGTGCCGGGCTTCCATCTGGGCAGCGGTGTCGGCGGGCAAGATGTCGGAAATGCCGCCGCGGAGAAGCAAAATGGGGAGGTCCGCGAGCATATCCCACATCGGCCACAGGTCCGGCGGCACCGTCGCCGGCTGGTCGCCTTCCATGCTGCTGGCTATGCCCGGATCATAAGCGGGACGGACGGTCCCGTTTTCTTCGACACAGGTCCGGCGGGCGAATTCCATCCAGTCGCTGTCCCCAAAGTCAGGAAATGCCGGCCTGTGCACGTCCCGACAGGCCGCCGCCGCGTCTTCCCAGCTGGCGAGCGGTTCGGCCTGGCCGACATAGGACTGGATCCGCGCAATACCCGCCGGGTCTACCTCCGGACCGATATCATTGATGATGATCGCCGGAACACGGTCCGGCTGCATGGCTCCCATGATCATCGCCATCAGGCCGCCCATCGAGGTGCCAATGGCCGTCACCTTGTCTATCCCCAGTCCATCGAGCAGCGCGAACATGTCGGCGACATAGACCTCCGGCAGATAGTGGACCGGGTCCGGGTCATGGTCCGACCGGCCCCGGCCCCGCTGATCCACCGAGATCACGCGATAATCGGCATCCAGTCCGGCAATCAAGGGCTCGAAATCGGCGCTGTTCCGGGTCAGCCCGTGCATCATCAGCAAGGTCGGGCCATCACCCGGATAATCCCGCGCAAAAAGCTGAAGCCGGTCATCCGCACTGCGGTAGAAATGTTCGGACCACGGTCGTCCGGAATGTGCCATGTCGGTCCTCCCGATTGTTCAGACCGCGATCAGAAGCGGATTTCTCCTGTCAGAAAAATCTGCCGGGGATTGCCATAGAAGGCCGACAATGTCCCTTCCGTTCCGAGAGCGGAAATCGGCAGACCGTTGGGCCCGCTGGTGATCGCACCGGTCACCGGATCGGCCACAACGAATGTATAGCCCGAGGTGATATATTCCTTATCGGTCAGGTTCTTGCCATGCACGCCGAGACTCCAGCGACCTTCCGGCGCGGTATAGACAATGCTCGCATCCCACAGCGCAAACCCGCCCTGATCGATAAACGGGTTCGGGATCTCGAACTGGTTGGTGCTGCTGCGATAGGAGACCGTGGTGCCGAGATAGATATCACCATCCCCCAGCGGCGCCGACCAGGCCAGGGTTCCGCTGGCGGTCCATTCCGGTGTATTTTGCACCTCCCGGAATTCGGCGACATCGGTGGGCACACCGCCAATATTGGTGATGAACTGTTTATACTCGGCGTTGATATAGCCCAGTGCGCCATTGAAGGTCAGGCTGTCACCGCTTGCCGCAAAATCCTGTGCCAGACGGGCATTCATTTCCAGTTCCAGGCCCCAGAACTCGGCCTTGCCGGCGTTGGAAACAACCCCGCAGAAGGTCGCGATGCCGCCGACATTACAGGCCACCGAGCCGGGGATCTGGACATCGGTATAATCCGCATAGAATCCGGCCAGCGCGATGTTCAGATCACCGCCGAGCAGACTGCCCTTGTAGCCGACTTCGTAGCTGTCGACCTGTTCGGGGCTGAAGCTCAGGAATGTCGCGATATCCTGATCGTCCAGCATGCCGTTGCCATTGGCATCGGGGGCATTGACCCCGACACCGCGGGGATCAAACCCGCCGCCCTTGAAGCCCTGCGAATAGCTGGCATAGATATTGTGATCAGGCGTTGGCTTGAAGCTCAGCGAAGCGCGAGGCGTGAATTTCTTGAAATCGCGGCTACCCTGGAAATCGGTGCTCGGCCCGCCAAAGGGAATGCCGGCGCCGCCAAATACCGGCGAACCGCCGCCGAGAAAGTTCTGGCGCAATATGTCCGCTTCGCGCTCGTCCCAGGTATAGCGGCCACCAAGGGACAGGCTGATCTGTTCGGAAAAATCATAGGTCACGTCACCGAATATGGCGTATGTCTCGGTATCAACATTGGCCTGGGTGAAGGCCGTAAAGCCCGCAAACGTATTGAACAGCCGCACATCAAACAGGGTGTCTGCTGATGCGTCGAGATAGTAGAAGCCGAGCAAGGCATTGAGCGGCCCGTCGCCATAGAGCAACTGCACTTCCTGGCTGATCTGTTCATTATTGTAGATCGCCGGGACATCGAGATCGACAGCCGGAAGGGCGTCAAAATCGATCGGGGATGCGCTGTCATCCTTTCGCCATGCGCTGATCGACCGCAATGTCAGCGTGTCGGTCAGCTCCGCCGTGATGTTCATCGCCACGCCATAGGCTTCAACATCCTGTACCGGGTCATTGAGTGCGCCGCGTGTGTCAAAGACATCGTCCAGGACCGGTGCACCCGAATCGGCACCGGGGATCAGCCGGTGGCCACCCCGGGGATTGCTTTCGTCCTTTGTATAATCGCCGGAAATCCGGATCAGGATCGGCTCGCCATAGCCGCCAATTTCGAGTGAAGCCCGGCCGGCCCAGATATCCTTGTTATAATTTTCGATGCCCAGTGTGAGATTGTCGCCAAATCCGCCGCGCGACAGCCGTGCCACTGAGCCGCCGACGCGAACCTGATCGCCAAGCGGGCCGGAAACGGTCACCACGCCCTCGGCCAGATCATCGGTCCCGAACTTGCCGCGCAGTTTCAGCGAGAAATCCTGGGGAAGCGGCTTGGTCACATATTTGACGGCACCGCCAATCGTGTTGCGCCCGTAGAGCGTACCCTGTGGGCCGCGGAGCACTTCGATCCGTTCTACCTCATAAATATCCAGCACTGCGGCTTGCGGACGGTTGAGATACACATCATCGAGATAGATCCCGACTCCCTGCTCGAAGCCGGAGACCGGATCCTGTTGTCCAACCCCCCGGATGAACGCGGTCAACGTGGAATTGGTTCCGCGCGAGGGCTCGAGGGTGGTGTTGGGCGTAATCTGGCCGAGATCGGTAATGTCAATCGCGCCGCGCTGGGTCAGGAGCTCGTCGCTAAAGGTCGACACGGCAATCGGAACGTCAAGCAACGACTCCTCGCGCCGCCGGGCGGTAACGACGATAACATTGCCTTCTTCTCTATCGGATGCGGTTGCGGATGATTCGGTTTGTGCCTGAGCAGTTTGCGCTGGCACGAACAGACTGCCGACAAGTGCGGCTGCGGCAAGCGCGGAATGGCTGACGGTTGCAAGCTTTTTCATGGCCCTGGAAATCCTCCCGATTGAACAGTTTTGTGATTTGATTGCTGCCCCTATATTGAAAGTTGAACCATCTTTCAAGTTTGATGTTTGCCAAGCCGCCTTTTTCGCGCTAGCCGTGAGGACATGGATATCGCCGCCTCGACACCGACGCCGGATAATGCAAGCAAGCGACCACGCACCGAGCGGGGCCGGAAAACGCTCAGAAAACTGCTCGATGCCGCAGCCATCGAATTTGGAGAGCGGGGTTTTCACGAAGCGTCAATCAGCGGAATCACTCGTCGTGCGGGAACCGCGCTGGGCAGTTTTTACACCTATTTCGATTCCAAGGATGAAATTTTCCAGGCGCTGGTCCACGACCTCAGCGGCCGGGTCAAGGCGCATGCTGCTGCCCGACTGGAGGGAGAAAAGGACGCACTGACCGGAGAACGGGATGCGCTTTCCGCCTTCCTCGAGTTTGCTCGCGAGCACAAGGAAATTTACCGGATCATCGATGAATCGGAATTTGTCGACCCGGAAAGCTATCGCAATCACTATGAAAATACTGCTCAGCGCATATTGGAGCGATTGCAGGCTGGCAGTGCAGACGGAGACCTGCGCCCGGACCTTGAAGAAGCCCACGCCTGGGCGGTCATGGGCATGAATGTTTTTCTCGGCCTCAAATATGCGATCTGGAGCGATAACCGGACCCCCGAAGACATCGCAGACATCGCTTCCGGCATTCTCAAAAACGGCTTGTCAAAATAGCCGCTGGCAACCCGCAATGACCATTCCCGCCAACAGGATCGAGCAGGCAAAGGAGGCCACGAAAGGCGTCTACGAACGACAGGCCGGTTATTGGGACGAAGTCCGGCCCACTTTGCTTTATGAAAAGCCCTGGCTGGATCGCTTCACCGCCAATCTGCCTGCCGGCGGGCGATTGCTGGATCTGGGTTGTGGTTCCGGCGTGCCAGTTGCCGGTTATTTTCTGGACGAAGGGTTTACCGTGGTCGGCACGGACTATGCCGAGCCGATGATCGCACTTGCCCGTCAGCGCTATCCGGCGGCCGAGTGGCATGTGCAGGATATCAACCATCTGACGATCATGGGACAGTTTGATGGCATTTACAGCTGGGACGGGTTCTTTCACCTTTCCGTCGCCGAACAGCGCGCCGTTCTGCCGGACCTGTGCCAGCGGATCAAAGAGGGTGGCGCGATGCTGCTGACCGTGGGAACCGGGGAAGGCGAAGTGACCGGCACCATCGGCGGGGAAACCGTCTATCACGCCAGCCTGTCGCCGGAAGAATATCACAGCCTGCTCCGCGAGAACGGGTTTGAGACCATCACTTTCGTTCCGGAAGATGACAACTGCCGCGGCCGTTCGGTGTTGCTCGCTACAGGCAGGAGCCGCGATCGGGTACACCGCTGATGATGATTGCCAGTCAGGCTTTCTTCTGGCACCTCTTTGGGCAGTCTTATGGGGAGGAAAATGATGACAGTTGATCCAGCCGTGCAAGCCGCCCGCATGATCGACGCCCTGGGGCCGGAATCGCTCGAAAAAGCCGCAAACTACACCGTGGGCAGCCACTGGTTGCTGCTCTGGGGTCTGGTCGTGTCGGCGCTGGTTACATGGCTTGTCGTGCGCTGGGGAATTCTCGATAAAATCTGGGCCAGGCTGGACAAACGCAGCTGGGCATTCCGGACATTCACTGTCAGCGCCGCCTTTGCCATCATCTCTTCGATCCTGTTCCTCCCCTGGACCATCTATACCGACTGGTGGCGGGAATCGGCCTATGAAAGGACCAGCCAGCCGATCGGGGATTTTCTTTCACAAGGGGCCATGGGCACGGTGATTTCGGCCTTTGTCATGGGCCTGTTTTTTCTCGGCGTTTACGCACTTATTCGCAAATCGGGAAAGCGCTGGTGGCTCTGGTCCGGCGGACTGGCGGCCTTTGCTATCACCGTCATGCTGCTGATCTCGCCGATCCTGATCGAGCCGCTGTTCAATGAGTTCAAGCCGGTGCCCGAAGGTGAAGTCCGCACTGCGATCGAGGCAATGGCCGATGAGGCGGACATTCCGCACGACCGGATCTTCATGTATGACGGGTCACGCCAGTCCAACAATTTCACCGCCAATGTGTCGGGCGTGTTCGGTTCCGCGCGCATCGCCATTTCGGACGTCGCGCTGAAAGAAGCCTCACTGGATGAAGTCCGGGCGGTGACCGGGCACGAAATCGGTCATTATGTTCTGAATCATATCTGGCGATCGGTCGCAGTGCTTTCCGTACTGGCGATCATCCTCTTCTTCCTGGCGGACCGGTTGTTTCCCTGGTTTGCCCGCAAATTCGGCAGCTCCGCCTCCATTGGTGACCCCATCGGCCTGCCCATACTGGTCTTTGTCGTCGGCCTGCTGGGAGGAATGGCTCAGCCGCTGACCAACGGCCTGACACGCATCGGCGAACGCGAGGCGGACAATTATTCCCTGCAGACCGTCAATCTGCCGGACGCTCTTGCCGGCGCGCTGATCAAGACCGCGGAATATCGCTACCCGCGCCCGTCAGCCGTGCAGGAGATGCTTTTCTATACCCATCCCTCGGTGGAATGGCGCGTGCGCAATGCGATGGAGTGGAAGGCGAGCCAGGGTCTACAAGATTCGAGATAAAACAGTTGCTTGTGCTACCTCACCCACAAGGAACGTCCCGATATGAAACAAGTGATTCCATTCAGCTGTGCTCAGAACAATATCCTTGCCTCTTCGACGAGCCAAAGATAGCCTGCAATTGAACCAAACGGGGGCAATCATGAGAAAATTTTGGGCAGCAGCTGTGTCGGCGATCGCCATCGGCAGCGCATTGGGTGGAGCAACGACCGCATCGGCAGCAATCATCGAATATCAGGTCAGCGGCAACGGCAGCGGCACTCTCGGTGGTGACGCTTTCGACGGCGCATTTACGATCACGAGCAGAGCGGACACCGGGTCTCAGCAACCATGTATTTTTGAGGGGATGCCCGTGGCCGGCTGTGCGTTGGTCGTCAATGACAGCGTCGAACTGGATATTGCAGGCTTGGGACAGTTCAATCTGACGGGGTTCAACATCAGTTTTGTCAACAATAACGCCAATGTCTTCGGATTCTCAGAACTGATCGGACCACCCCCGGGAATCGTCAACAGTTTTGCATTTGTGAACATCACCGGTGAGCCGAGTCCCTTCTCAACCTGGGACGGCATCTCGAACCTCGCGGCATTCGACACAAATCTGACGCTGGGGAACTTTTTCGCTCCTTCGGTTCAGACTAATGGCGGCGAGCTCGTCTTCACTAGCCCTCCCATACCAGGTGATGCGCGATTCTCGGCCTCCATTGTCGCCGCAGCAGTTCCAGAGCCGGCCACATGGGCCATGATGATAGCCGGATTTGGCATGGCCGGCGCGTCACTGCGCAGACGGAAAAATCGCATCAGGGTGAGTTACGGCTAACTTTGCCCGAACACCGGGCCCATCCGTCAGCCCTTGCTCAGGAATTTCTTGATGCTGCGCGCCGCCTGGCGGATGCGCTGTTCGTTCTCGACCAGTGCCAGCCGAACATAGCCTTCGCCTTCGTCGCCAAAACCCGTTCCCGGGGCGACCGCGACGCCGGCTTCGGCAATCAGCCGCTTGGAAAATTCCATCGATCCCAGTTCGCGAAACTGTTCCGGCACCGGGGCCCAGGCGAACATGCTGGCTTCCGGAGAAGGGATATCCCATCCGGCCCGGCCAAAGCTCTCCACCATCACATCGCGGCGACCTTTGTAGAGCGCCCGGTTCTGGTCGATAATATCCTGCGGCCCGTTGAGCGCCGCCGTCGCCGCCACCTGAATCGGCGTGAAAGCACCATAATCGAGATAGCTTTTCACCCGGGTCAGCGCGCTGATCAGCTTCTGGTTGCCCACCGCAAATCCCATGCGCCAGCCGGGCATCGAATAGGTTTTCGACATGCTGGTAAATTCCACCACCCGTTCCTTCGCGCCCTCGATCTGGAGCATGGAAGGCGTCGGCGTGTCGCCATAATAGATTTCGGCATAGGCCAGGTCACTGATCACCCACAGCTTGTGCTCTCGCGCGAAATCGACAACCTTTTGATAGAAATCGAGATCAGCGACATAGGCAGTCGGATTACTGGGATAGCCCATGACCAGGACCGAAGGCTTGGGCACGGAATAGCTCATCGCATATTCCAGACGCGTGAAAAAATCCGGACCGGGCGCGGCAGGAATTGAACGGATGGCGGCCCCGGCGATGATGAAACCGAATGTGTGAATCGGGTAGGACGGATTGGGTGCCAGCACGACGTCACCGGGAGCGGTAATCGCCTGCGCCAGATTGGCCAGTCCCTCCTTGGATCCCAGCGTCACGACCACTTCGCTGTCCATGTCGAGATCGACATCAAACCGGCGCTTGTAGTAATTCGCCTGGGCCAGACGCAGGCCCTTGATGCCTTTGGACGCGCTGTAACGATGCGCAGTCGGGTCATTGGCCACTTCCGACAATTTGTCGATCACATGCTGTGCGGGTGCCCCGTCGGGATTGCCCATGCCGAGGTCGATAATGTCTTCCCCCCGCGCCCGCGCTTCCGCCTTCATCGCGTTCACTTCAGCGAATACGTAGGGCGGCAGGCGTTTGATGCGGTAAAATTCTTCAGACATGATCCGGTCTTTTCAAGTGTTGCGGTTTTCGGAATCGCTGCTTTGCGCAATAACGGGGCAAATGTCGAGCGGTTGTGAAACCCGGATTCATTCCCGCCTGTATGGCTGTTACAAAACCCGGCTCTGAAAATCAGAAAACTTGACAAAAAAACTCATTTTCAGGCTGTCGGCAAAATCAGCCTTCAAAAACAGTTGCCGCCCCAGTAAATATTTGTTCTATCTCCGGCCAGAAATTGGTCCATTTTCCGGAACTTGTTGAGAGATATTATTTTGCCATGAGAATTCTTTTCTGGTCCCTGACGATATTGCTGACTTTCTTACTGTCCGCCCCGGCATTGTCGTCTGCTGTTCAAGCGCAGAACCAGGGAGACACGCTGCCGCCAAAAGGCGCCCGGCTTCCAGCCCATATTGTCGAAACTTCAATTTTTGCCAATCCGGGACATTTTGGCAGCCCCAGATTATCACCGGACGGTGACCAGGTCCTGTTTCGCCAGCAACTCAAGGGCAAGACCTATCTGACTGCCACCGTCCTTTACAAGAATGATACAAAACGCATTGCGATTCCGGAAAATGTCGACCTGCGCTGGTATCGCTGGGCAGGCGATGGCAAAATCCTGTTCAGCGTCTCGGCGGTGGCGGCGACCCGGTTCGGTGAACGGCGACATACCGGACTTTATGTCCACAATATCGGGACGGGCGAGACGATGGCCCTGGGACGGAAGGTCCAGGGTTTTGACGGCGACAATGTTCTCTTTGTTGATCCGGCCGGAACGTACCTGTTGCTGTCGATGCAAAGGTCAGTTTACGACTATCCGGGAGTCTACCGCGTCACTCTGTCCAACAATGAAATCTCTGAAGTTGTGCCCAGGCAAAAGCGTATCTGGACATGGATTGCTGACAGTGAGGGCGTGGTCAGAATGGGTCTCAGTTACATAAACAGTACATTGAAAATCTATTACCGGCGATCGTCGTCCGACAAGTTCAAACAGATTGGGAAAATCGGGAAAAAAGACGATCCGAACGAAGCGCTTCTCGACATTTCTCACATCGTCTCTGGCGCCGATCAAGGATTTGTCCTGTCCAACAAGCAAACCGGCCGCTTCGCACTCTACAAATTCAACTACCTGACCCGCGAAGTGGGCGACATGGTCTATGGCCATGACCAGAATGACATTACCGGATTTGACCTGAATCCGGAAGGTACGGCACTGGAGGCGGTTTACTTTACCGACTCCCGGGACAGGAAGCACTGGTTTGATGCCTCTTTTGCCGCACACCAGAAAAAGCTCAACAAGGCGTTGCCCGGCCAGGAAGCCTGGATTGTTTCAAAAAGCCGCGACGGTTCCCGGATGATTGTGTTCTCAACATCTTCCACTGACCCCGGAAGCTATTATCTGTACGAACCGGAAAAAAAGAAACTGGCATGGTTTGCCAGCAAAAATGCAAAGCTCGATATCGAGAAGCTCTCAACCACGGAATATGTGAGCTACACGGCCCGCGACGGCCTGAAGATTCATGGCTACCTGACTTTGCCCAAACATCGCGAGCCAGAAAACCTGCCCCTGATCATATTGCCGCATGGCGGGCCATTCTGGGTGCGTGACACCCTCGACTATGACAATGAAGTCCAGTTTCTGGCCAATCGCGGATATGCGGTGTTGCAGCCTAATTTCCGGGGTTCCGACAGTTATGGAGAGGAGTTCCACAAAAAGGGCACTGGCCAGATTGGCAGGGCAATGCAGGATGATCTTGACGACGGCATGGACTGGCTCGTCGAGCGCGGCATCGTCGACCCACAGAAAGTCTGTATCGTGGGAGCTTCTTATGGCGGATATGCCGCATTGTGGGGCGCGACACGGAATCCCGAGAGATATCGTTGTGCAGCCAGTTTTGCGGGCGTCACGGACTGGCGAAAACAGCTCAGTTATGACCGCCGTTTTCTGTCGAGCCGCTATGAACGGGAATGGAAGGAGGAAATCCGTGGCGAAGAGGATTTCGACCTGGATACGGTATCACCAGCCCGGATGGCCGAGAAGCTTTCGCGGCCCGTCATGCTGGCCCATGGCAAAAAAGACAGCATCGTCCCTTTCAGCCAGTTCAAGATTTATCGATCAGCCCTGAAGAAAGCAGGCAAGCCGGTGAAGCTTGTTGTCTATGAAGACGAAGGTCACGGATTTTCGGATCCCGAAAACGAAAAAAACTGGCTGGACTCACTCGAGTCTTTTCTGACGGAGCATAATCCGGCCGACTAGATTCCGGTTTCGAGAGTTTTCGCTCCGCGCAGGACTGTCTGGCTGACGCTCGATGCCATTCGGGTCGATTTCGCCCGGATGGTATCGAGGAAATGCCATGTCGATGTCGCTTTCTCCGGAGTCAGCGCCACACTCATATATCCCCGATGCTCGGTGTCCGCCCATTGCAGCTGGTCATTGGTTTCCACCACCGCTTTGGCCACGGTCGCCGGTTTCACTCCCTGTGTATAGGCCTCAAAACCAGGCGAGGTGACACTGTGGCCGCCAAATTCGACGCCTGCCGGACCATCGGCTGTTTCGAGATTGAAGGCCCAGCCATTATGACTGTCGCCGGACAGGACGATCAGATCCGCATCGGCTTCCTGCGCACCGCGCAACAGCCGGTCCCGCGCCACGGGATAGCCATCCCAGCTGTCAAAATTGATTGGCAGTCCCACCTTCGATGCAAGCGCTCCAACGGCAACCCTGGCCTGGGCAATGGCGGGGGCGTCTTTTGACACCCAGTCGCGCGATTCCTGCGGTAGCTTCAGCTCTCCCATCACACATTGCTGGGCCAGAACCTGCCATTTGGTCCCCGCCTTGCGCGATGACTGCATTCCGGAGGCCAGCCATTGCTGTTGTACTGCACCAAGCATTGTCCGTTCCGGATCCTGCCACTCGCCGTCACGGAAAGCCTTGAGCGCGGCTTCGACATTCGCGCCCTGCCCTTTCAGTGCGGCTTCCAGTTCGGCGGGCTTGCTGCGACCGCCAATCCGGCTTTCGGTCAGGAACAGCGTCGCCAGATCACCAATTTCATATTTGCTCCAGCGTTCGGACGCTGTGCCGGAATCGGAGACCGGCATCCATTCGCGGTAGACCTGTTCCGCCACGCGCTTGCGGACTTCCCAGTCCCCTTCCGTTTCAGCCTGATGGTTCTGGGCGCCATCGCGATAGGCATCATTGGTGAATTCGTGATCATCCCACATCGCCACCATCGGCAGCACCTGGTGGATTCGCTGCAGATCCGGGTCACTGCGATAGGCGGCATAGCGCAGGCGATAATCGGCCAGTTGCACCATCTCATGATCCGGCGCGATCATTCGGCCGGGCAAGGCATCCTTGGCGGAGGGATAGGTGCCCACACCATATTCATACAGATAATCGCCGGTGTGAATGATCAGGTCGAGGTCATTGCGCTGCGCGGCATGGGCATAGGCATTGAAATGCCCGAATGGCAGGTTGGAACAGCTGAACACGCCGAGAGCGAATTTTCCGACAGGTCCTTCGGGCAATGTGCGCGTCCGGCCGGTGAGTGATTTCTGTCCGTCGGGCGCGACAAAGCGATAGAAATACCATTGATCCGGATCGAGATCGCTCACGACATATTTCGCGATATGATCGCGGCTGGCCGAAGCCGTGACTTCGCCAGCCATCCGGGCATCGGAAAAATCCGCGCTGCGCGCAATTTCCACGGTCACCCGACTGTCAGCACTGCTGACAAAACGCGTCCACAACAAGACCGAGTTTTGCGACGGCTCGCCACTGGCCACACCGTGGGTAAATCCGGTCTTTCCGGCCAGTGTCGCCGCAGCCGGAACGCTGCCTGCACCCAGGCCAAACGCGCCCAGGGCCATCAGCTGACGGCGGTCTATTTCAAAGGTCATAAACTATCCCAACAATCCAAGTGCAAGCAATATGGTGAAGAACAATATCAAGCATGTCACCGTGAAAAACAAAAGGGCCATCAACCGGATCAGCGCTTCCACCCGCGACATCTGATAGGCATGCCGCAATTGCCGGTACATGTGGAAAGGTGGATAGAAGATGAGCAGCACGCCCCATATCGCGTCGGTCACGCCAAATGTGGCCAGCAAGGCACAGGTGATGAACAGCAGTGACATGAAGCTGATCGAATAGGTGGTGAAAACCGCGTGATCATAGAAATGATAGCCCCGACGCCCGATAGTGGTGAGCCAGACAAAGGGCAGCGAAATCGGGATCAGCAGCCAGGCAAATTTATAACCATTGGCCTTGATCTTGTAGAGCAGCAGGTCGGGGTTCTCGACAACATTATTGAACGTGTCCTTCAGAAAGGCGTCCATTTCCGGTGAACCGGTACTGACATCGCTGTCCGATGTCAGGATATTGCCTTCCCTGATATCTCCAATCCGTGATTCAATTTCCCGCACTTCTTCCGGCGTGTAATTGCCGATCCGCGCATCGCCGTCCGCCAGACTCACGTCGGGAAAGGGAAGATCTTCCCCATTCACGGTTGCCATGACATTGCGCGCTTTTTTGAGATCGAGAATTTCCTTTTCCAGCCCCGGCCGGTCTTCCTCTGATGCCTCGGCCAATTCGGCATTCTTGATGGCGAGCTGTTCTTCCGCGCGTTCCATCTGTTCAGCGATTTCGGCATCAATTGCCTGGTCCGCAACAGAAATATCATCGCTGCCAAAAGGATCACTGACGAAGGAAAAGACTGCAAACATCATGAACACGGAAAACAGGAACAGCGCCATCGGCGAAATGAAGCGCGCGCGCTGGCCATGGATATAGCGCCGAGTCAGCTCGCCGGGCCGCCAGGCGAGAAGCGGCAAGGTGCGCCAGAGCTTCCCCTCGAAATGCAGCACGCCGTGCAGGATATCGTGCCAGAATGCGCCAATCGAACGGTGTACGTGGAGCGGTTGTCCGCACGCGCTGCAATAATTTCCGGTGACCTGGGATCCACAGTTGAGACACGCGCCGGCACCGCCTTCTGCCAAACTGCCCGTATCATCTTCAACGGCCTTGGCCATCGCCGTGCCCGTGACCGCTGCCCCGACTGCTTCTATCTCCTCCGACATGCGGACAAGTCTTCGCCAAATTCCCGGATAAGGCAAGCGGCTTTTTCCCGGCTCCGGCAGAACCACCGGAACCGGCCGGAGTCTACATCTCCATGGCTTCGGCAACTTCCACAGTGCCGCCACTCGACAGGGCCGGGCAGCCTTTGGCCATCTCCACCGCCGTATCCATGTCGGGCGCCTGGACCAGCGAATAGCCGGAAATCGGGTTCGATCCGCCATCATCCGCCACGCCACCGGCCGAAACGGTCTTCGAAGGTCCGGCGGGATTTCCCATGTCGAGGGCATCTTCGCCCATTCCGCCAAGCCAGCTCATCCACTGCGCCATGACTTTTTCACCTTCTTCCGGCGTCTCCGGCGCACTGCCGCCATGATAGGCATATATATATTTCGGCATTTCCGTCTCCTCTGCTGCTTTTGGGTGAGTTAACCGTTCTGCTCTCGGGCATAGGCTTCCAGCTTCTGAAAACTTGAGGTCCAGCCGCTGTCATGATTATTTGCACTGTCATCGTCGGGCAAACCGCGGTGCAGCATCACGAAGTCTGTTCCGCCATTGCCATCACCGGCCACCGAAAACGTGACTTCACTTTCCGCGCCTCGCTGATCGTCTTCGTCATGCCAGGCCCAGGTGAAAGTGACGGACTTTCCAGGTTCCACGGAAAGCACTTCACCGGTGACCTTGTAGCGGGCGCCCCCGCTGCCATGCATGACTGACCCCCAGGGGCCGGGCCGGGAAAAGTCCAGATCATGTTCGCCCAGTTCAATGCCCTCAGGACCCCACCATTTGCTCAGATGTTCAGCCTGGGAAATGAACGCAAAAACGCGGTCCGGCGGCGCCGCAAAATGTCGTTTGATCTCGAGGTCAGCCATCGTTTTTCATCTCCTGTTCCAGAGCGGATTCGAGCCGGTCGATGCTGGCTTCCCAGAATTCACGATGGCTCAGCGTCCATTCGGAAATCTGGCGAACGGCCTCGGGCCGCACCGAATAGAGCCGGCGCTGGCGATCGGTGCGCTGCCGGACAAGGCCCGCTTCACGCAATAGTTTGAGATGTCGGGAAAAAGCTGGCGGGGAAATGGTCGCCGTTGCGCTGATCTCGCCCGCGCTCAGCTCCCCTTCGCGCAACAGGCGGTCGACAATGGCAAAGCGCGTGGGGTCACCCAGCGCGGAAAAAACTGCAGAGAGCTGATCCATGAGCATCCATTCAATTAACTGATTCGTTATTTAACGTAATTGTTAATTGAATAGAGTCAACCGGAATGCTGAATTACCCCGCCAATGCCCGGGCAATTGCGGATTCGGATTAGTTGGGAGCTTTCGGAAGCGCCTGGATATCGATCTTCTCGAATGTGTGCACGCCGAAACGATAGTCCCGCTGCCAGCGCACGACGCCTTCGAATTCGCCCAGATCACCGATGGTCACAATGACCGCCTCGCCGACTTCGGGGGGGAAATGACAAGTGGCCTGGAAGCCCCAGATAGACAGGTTTTCAATGCAAATCGTTTCCGACATGCCGTTGTCCCGTTCCATCGGAACCTTGAGGCGAATATTGAACCGGGTGTCCCGGGCATGTGTGCGGGGCATACCGAAACCTGCCTGTCCCGCCTGTGAATCATTCTGTGCGTCCATGGTATCTGGCCCTACCTGTTGCTGCTCAACACTTATGAAAACCGGCGCATAGCGGGCTTTCCTGACGCTTCCATAAGTCCTGGACCTTAAAATATGGTTGATTGCTTATGAATCGTTATCAGTATATGATGTTATATCATATCTATTTGCGGAGTAATTGATTTAACGGGAGAATATCATGACAGTACATGCTCAAAAGCCACGCGCTCGTCGATTTCGGACCACTGCCAGGTTCGCTGCTACGGACCGGCCCATGTCGCAGCTCAATATTACGCCGCTGATCGATGTCCTGCTGGTCCTGCTTGTCATGCTGATGCTCTCCATTCCGGCCGCCCTGCATAAGGTAGAGGTGAATCTGCCCTCCGGCGGAACCACAACAGAACCCGCCATCATCCACATGTTGCAGCTCAATTCCGCCGGCGAGACTTTGCTCGACGGAGAACGACTTGATGATTTGGCCTTGCGATCCGCGCTGGGCAAACTGGCGGAAGACCCGACCGGCATCCAGCTGCATTTCGAAACCGACGGCCAGGCGAGATATGAGCGGTTCGATAAGGTGGTCGCCATGATCAAGCGCGCGGGTATCCAGAAAATCGGATTTGTCGGCAATCAGCAATTCGCAAGCTGGGATTGACCCCGGGGTGCTGCCGGGCTTTTGACTCCGACGGTCCCAGGTGACAGGATGCCGGGGCTATCCGGAGGCAAAAATGATCACCCCTGCCCTGTTCGATTTTCTGCGGGACCTGAAACAGAATAATGATCGCGAGTGGTTCAAGGCGCAAAAACCGCGCTACGAGGCAGAAGTCGTGGATCCCGTCACCGAATTTATCGCCGGGTTGGTAGAGCCGGTAGCCCGGATAAGCCCACATATCATTGTCGATCCCCGTCCCAATGGCGGCAGCCGGTTCCGCATCTATCGCGACACACGTTTTTCGAAAGACAAAAGCCCCTACAAGACCCAGGTCGGATGCCAGTTCCGCCACGAAGCGGGCAAGGATGCCCACGCACCCGGTTTCTATATCCACCTCGCGCCGGGCGAAGTCTTTTTCGGCGGCGGTGTCTGGGGGCCAAAGGGCGAGGCTTTGCGCCAGATCCGGCAGCGCATTGTCGACAAGCCGGAGCGCTGGCAGGAGGCGACCGGAGCGCTCGAATTGCGCGGTGATCAGCTGGTCCGCGCGCCCAAGGGATTTGATCCGGAACATCCGCTGATCGAAGACCTGCGCCGCAAAAGCTTCTTCAGCTTTCGCGATGCCGACGAAAAACTGGCTTGTTCCGACGGTTTTGAAGCCGCGGTCGAGGAGCAGTTTCAGAAAGTGGCGCCGCTGATGAAATTCATTGCCGACGCCCTCTTGCTGGAATTCTAGGGCACGGGTTTGCGCGCCACCAGCAGATGCGCACTTGTCGGTGCGCGCAGCGATCCGTCCTCCTGCACATATTCGCTCACCAAAGCCGCCAGATCAGCGATGATCGCTTCCACCAGCGCATCGGCGGCCGTGTCTTCGGGATCAACAACCGGCTGAAGGCTCCCGTCCGGCCCGGGGCGACCCAGAAACATCAGGTCGAACAGCACAAATTCCCGCACCGGCGGCAGCGATATAGTCAATGTCTCCTTGTCGAGCGATTGCACCTCGAGCCCTGCCTCCGTAGCGACCGATCGCAGCGCCCCGGCATCGCCAAAGGAAAAGGGGCCAATCGGCAGCACATCCGCTCCGACGTGGCGCGCGAGAACCTCTTCAAAGGCCGCAAAAACCGGATTGCCATCACCGGCAAATGTCCAGACCGCCGCCCCCAGCTGGCCGCCCGGCTTCAACACCCGCCGCGCCTCCGACAGTGCCCGCACCCTGTCGGGAAAAAATTGCAGTCCCTGCTGACAAAAGGCCCTGTCGAAACTGTCTGGAGCAAAGGGCAGATCAAGTGCGCTCGCCTCCAGAAATTCCGCACGCGGAGCCAAGCCCTGTTCCTGCTGTAGCGTGATAGCCTTGGCGATCATCGGCGGCGCGACATCGATCGCCCTGATCATGTCCACGTCCGCCCGGTCGGACAGGTTCCGCGATATCACGCCCGTGCCACAGGCAATGTCGAGACAGGCACCACAAGCGTCCAGCCTGTCCAGCAGCAAGCTTGCCCAGGGCATGAACAGACCCTCAGCCAGGTAGGTTTCATAGAGGTCCGGTGGTGTACGGTCTGCAATAAACGCGCTCATCAATGTCATCTTGTCATCTCCCGGCAACCCGGGATCCTCTTACCACATTTCTGGCCCACTGGATTGCCCCCGATCCCGTCAACAGCCCGAACAGTTTTGTCAGTCGCCCGAATCCCCCCAAATGGCCATTATCAGGCGATCAGGAGAGAATTTATGGCCGTCGAATCCAAACGTACCTTTTGCCGTTTCTGTCACGCCAGTTGCGCGATGATTGTTGAAGTGGAGGATGACAAGATCCTGTCCGTCAAAGGCGACAAGGAAGATCATCTGTTCCACGGCTATACCTGCATCAAGGGGCGCCAGATGCCGGACATGCACAATCTCGACACGCGCATGATCACCAGCAAGATTCGCCAGCCGGATGGCAGCTTCAAGGACATCGCGACAGCTGACGCGCTGAAGCTCGCTGGCGAAACGATGAAGAAAATAGTCGAAGAGCATGGCCCGCACAGCGTCGCGGTCTATTGCGGCACCAATGCGTTTCAGAACAGCGCCGTACTGGGCACGTCCTATGCCTTTGCGCAGGGTGTCGGAACGCGCAACTGGTATACCAGCGTCACCGTCGATCAGCCCGCCAAGGTGTTCACGACCGCCCGCTATGGCACCTGGATGGGCGGCGGCAATGCGTTTACCGAATCCGATGTCGCGATGTTTGTCGGAAACAACCCGATCGTGTCGCACTATTCTGGCGGAATGCCCACTTCCTCGCCCTCCCGCGGTCTGCGCGATGCGCTCGACCGGGGACTGAAACTGATCGTCGCCGATCCCCGGGTCAACGAAATGGGCAAGCTGGCCGACATCCATTTGCCGGTCAAACCGGGTGAGGACCCGGCCTTGCTCGCCGGCATGCTCAACGTGATTTTCGCCGAGAAACTCTATGACCAGAATTTCGTCGCCGCCCATGTCGACGGTGTCGAGGAACTGGAAGCGGCGGTAAAACCGATGACGCCGGATATTGCCGCCAAGCGGGCAGGAGTCGACAAGGATCAACTGATCGCCGCTGCGCGCATGTTTGCTGGCGCCAACAAGGGCCGGGTCGTGACCGGAACCGGACCCGAAATGGCCGGCAATGGCACGCTCACCGAATATCTGGTGGCGTCGCTCAACATTCTCTGCGCGCGGTTCAACCAGGAGGGCGAAAAAGTCTCCGCGCCCATGGTTTTCAACCCCCTTATGGGTGGTCCGAAAAAGGCCCAGGTTGCGCCCAAAATGCCGACTTTTGGAGAGGGTTTTGCCAAGTCCCGGATTCGCGGGCTGGGTGTGCTCGGCAAGGAAATGCCATGCAATGTCCTGGCCGATGAAATTCTCACGCCCGGTGATGGCCAGATCAAGGCCTTTATTTCGATCGGCGGCAATCCGGAGATCGCCTTCCCGGATCAGCAGAAAGTCCGGCGCGCGCTGGAGGAATGCGAGCTCTATATCCAGGTCGACCCCTGGATGTCTGCGAGTGCCAAGCGGGCGGATATCATCCTGGCACCGAGCATGTGTCTGGAGCGTGAGGACATCAACAATGTCTCCGATGCGTTCACCGAAGAAGCCTATGCCCATTATACCGAGGCCATGGTGCCGCCGCCGGGCGATACGATGGACGAATATGAAATGCTCTGGTGGCTCGCCAGGCATATGGGAGTAGAAATGAACTATCCCGGCGGGGCGGCGTCGATGGACGAGTGCCCGGACAAGGCGACGATCCTCGACCTGATCTCGGAAGGCTCTCTGGTCAAACCCAGCGAAGCCAAAGCCGATGCGGCGGCACTGGAACGGAAAGGCGCCGCGATCACCTATGCCGACCGCCATCCGGTCGTCGGGCCAGCTGACCCCGATGCCAGCGAGAAGTTCGATCTCAATGCGGGAGAAATGCCGCAGAGCCTGACGGAATATGCCGAGAATGATCCGGTTGAAAACGGTTTTGATTTCCGACTGATCTCGCGGCGTTCGAAGCACCGCTACAACAGCAACGGCCATACTTTCCCCAAGCTGGTCGAGAAAATGCCGACCAATCCCGCCTTCTTCAATCCGGCAGATCTTGCCAATGCGGGTATCGAGGACGGTGCGATTATCGAGATCACTTCGCCGACCGCGTCGATTTTCGGAATGGCCAAGGCGGACGAGAAAGTCCGCCGTGGAGTAATATCGATGAGCCATGCCTTTGGTGATTCCGATGCCGGCAAGGAGGATGTCATGACCAAGGGTGGGTCCACAAACCGCCTGATTGTCGACGACAGTCATTATGATCCGATCACCGGCCAGGCGGTGCAAAGCGCGATCCCGGTCAAGGTCGCCGCGGCCTGATCCCAGCTTTTGGCGATTGCATCCGCGATGCGGCATGCTAGCGTTGCCCTCGCAATATTTCCGAAGGGTAACTCATGACAGAAACGATCATCCACGGCGAAGCACAGGACCGCTTTGCTTCCGTCCGCAATCTCATGGCCGCGAGCGTCAACAGCGGCGAGGATGTCGGACTGTCCTTCACCGCGACCATCGAGGGCGAAACCGTGGTCGATCTGTGGGGTGGCTGGGCCGATGCAGAAAAAAGCCGGCCGTGGGAACGCGATACGATCGTCAATGTCTACTCGACCACCAAGACCATGACCGCACTCACCGCTTTGCTGGTGGCGGATCGCGGCGAACTGGATTTTGACAAGCCGGTCGCGCACTACTGGCCGGAATTTGCCCAGGGTGGCAAAGAGAATGTGACCGTGGCTCACCTGATGAGCCATGCCTCCGGCCTGTCGGGCTGGGAAGAGTCGCTGACGACCGAGGACCTCTATGACTGGGAAAAAGCAACATCCCTTCTCGCAGCACAGGAACCATGGTGGGAACCCGGAACGACGCCCGGCTATCATGCGATCACCCAGGGATATCTGGTCGGTGAGGTTGTCCGCCGGATCACCGGCAAGTCGCTGGGCACGGTATTCCGCGAGGAAATCGCCGAGCCGCTGGATGCCGATTTCCATATCGGTCTGCCGCCGGAACATGACCACCGCGTTGCCGACCTGATCCCGCCGGAAGCCGGTGTTGGCGACGGCGATTTTTCAAATGATATCCAGCGCAAGACGTTCATCAATCCTCCCATCGATCCGCTGTCCACGCGCACCCGGGAATGGCGCGGCGCGGAGATTCCGGCGGCAGGCGGCACCGGCAATGCGCGATCTGTGGCGGAAATCCATGCCTTGCTGGCCAATGGCGGTGTCGCCAAAGGCAAGCGGATCCTGTCCGAAGCCGGGTGCCGCAAGGCGCTGGAGCCGCAGATTGAAGGCAATGACATGGTGCTGATGAACCTGCCGATCAAATATGGACTGGGCTTTGGCCTGCCCGGCGAGATGATCCCGCTGCCCAACCCCAATACGATATTCTGGGGCGGTTATGGCGGTTCCGTGATCGTTATCGACATGGATAAGCGGACCACCTTTTCCTACGTAATGAACAAGATGAACAATGGCCTTACCGGCGACCCCCGGTCATTCAATCTGATGGTCGCGATGTGGACCGGCATGGCCGCCGGCTAGGCCTTTATCAGAATTGCCAATCGACCGGTCTGTTCAGCCCGTGCCATATCGCGACACCCGGAGCGGAGGATTGAAGCATGCCGATGGACGCAGCCTATATTGACCGGATGAAGCGCCTGATGGAGTGGGAAGCCACCCGAACCGCTCCGCCTGACGGATTTCCGCATCTGCCCGACATGCCTGCGGGCCGCTATACCAGCCAGGAATATTACGACCTCGAACAGCAATATCTGTGGAAGAAAACCTGGTTGTTCGCCGCCCATATTGACGAAGTGCCGGAACCCGGCTGCTTCATGAAATGGGAAAATATCGGTGATCCGATTATCATCGTGCACGGCATGGACGGCGAGATTCGCGCCTTTTACAATACCTGCCGTCACCGCGGCGCCCCGGTGGTCACCGAAGAAAAGGGCAAGGCCCCGCGTCTGATGTGCGGATATCACAACTGGACCTACAAGACCGACGGCAGTCTGGTCGGGGTCCCGGAAAAACAGGATTTCGGACCGGATTTCGACATGTCCTGCCGCAGTCTGATTCCGGTGCGGTGCGAACAGCTGGGCAATCTGATCTTCATCAACTTCGACGCCGATGCGATGCCGCTGAAAGACTGGCTGGGGCCAGTCTGGGAAGAATGGGAGGAATTCCGGTTCGACAAGGTCCGGCTGGCCGCCCGTCACAGTTTTGATCTGCAGTGCAACTGGAAGGTCGCGATCGAGGCGAATATGGAGGTCTATCACGTGCCCTTCATCCATCCCGACACCGTGGCCCCGCTGGTCGACAGCAAGCGCAATGTGAATACCATCTATCCGAACGGTCATGCGCGAATGCTGGCACCGCCACCGAAACAAACCGATCGCGAACATGTCCGGGCGGTCGATTCGCCGCCGGAATGGCAACAGATTGAATCGGTTGGCGAATTTGGCCGAACCTGCACCCAAAGCTACACCATGTTTCCCAACTGGGTGTCACCGCTGAGCAATTATTTTGTCCCGCCGCTGATCTTCTGGCCGACCAGCCTCAACACCACGAAGCTGGAACTGGTCACGATGGCTCTTGACTGGGGTGACGGTCCGGCTCCCGATCTGTGGACCGTGCCCGACGAGACCAAGCCGGGGGGCCGCGACATGAGTCCGATCATTCTGGAAGACACGCAATTTGGCGAGATGATCCAGAAATCGATGGAGAGCGACGGGTTCAAGAGTGTCCCGCTCAGTTACCAGGAAGCCCGGATCTACAGCTTTCACCAGTCATGCGACAAGATTATCGGCCTCAACCGGGTGCCGGAAGAACTGGCTGTCGAACAGGTGATTGGCGAGGAATGGGTCTGGCCCAATGATCCGCGGGTCGCGCAAATGGAACAGATGGAAGCGGCTGAATAGCATCGCCCGGATGTTTCGCGCGGGTATCCCGGCCGGTCGGGGGCTTCCGGCCGGGATTTTCACAAGGTCTTAACGGTGCAGGTCGAACCGGTCGAGGTTCATCACCTTGTCCCAGGCCGCAACAAAGTCTTTGACAAACTTGTCCTGGGCGTCGCTGGCGCCATAGACCTCTGCAACATTGCGCAGGATCGAGTTGGATCCGAACACCAGATCATTGCGGGTGCCGGTCCATTTCACTTCGCCGGTTGCCCGATCACGGCCTTCAAAATGGCTTTCCGCATCCGAAGTCGCTTTCCATTCTGTCGCCATGTCAAGCAGGTTGACGAAGAAATCATTTGTCAGTTGACCCGGACGATCGGTGAAGATGCCGTTGGATGATCCGTCGGCATTGGCACCCAGCGCCCGCATCCCGCCAACCAGCACGGTCATTTCCGGTGCAGTGAGCGTGAGCAGCGCTGCCCGATCAACCAGCGTGTCTTCGGCCGGTCGACGGCTGTCGACATTGAGATAGTTTCGGAAACCGTCTGCCTTGGGTTCGAGGACGTCGAACGAGTCCGCATCGGTCTGTTCGGCCGAGGCATCGGTTCGGCCGGGAGTGAACGGGACGGATATGGCCGATCCCGCGGCCTCTGCCGCTTTTTCGATGGCCGCGCAGCCGCCGAGAACGATCAGGTCCGCAAGCGACACGTCACCGGCAAAACCGGACTGGATGCCTTCCAGAACCGACAGGACTTTTTCCAGCTCGTCCGGATTGTTGACCGCCCAGTCCTTTTGCGGAGCCAGACGGATGCGAGCGCCATTGGCACCACCACGCTTGTCACTGCCACGGAAGGTCGAAGCCGAGCCCCAGGCTACCCGCACCAGTTCGGCCGTGCTCAGGCCGGACTCGAGGATCTGTGCCTTGAGAGAAGCAATATCCTGTTCTCCGATCGGTGCACCGGTCGGGGCCGGAACCGGGTCCTGCCAGATCAGCGTTTCTTCCGGAACTTCCGCTCCGATATAGCGGGCTTTGGGGCCCATGTCGCGATGGGTGAGCTTGTACCAGGCCCGGGCATAGGCATCGGCAAACTCGTCCGGATTCTCATGGAAATGCTTGGAGATCGGGCCGTAAATCGGATCCATCTTGAGCGCCATGTCCGCCGTGGTCATCATCAGCGGTTCGGTTTTCGAGGAGTCATGCGCTGCCGGCGGCTGATCCGCGTTGGAGTCGGCGGTCGGTGTCCACTGCTTGTGCCCGCTGGGGCTGGTCGTCAGTTCCCAGTCATAGCCGAGCAGAACATCGAAATAGCCATTGTCCCACTGAGTCGGGTTGACCGTCCATGCACCTTCAAAACCGGCTGTGGTCGTGTCGGCACCGCTTCCGGTTCCATGGCTGTTGAGCCAGCCAAAACCCTGGTCCGCCATCGCTCCACCTTCCGGCTCGCGTCCGACATTGTCTTCCGGTCCCGCCCCATGGCCCTTGCCGAACGTATGTCCGCCAGCCACCAGAGCGACAGTTTCATAGTCATCCATTGCCATCCGTGCGAACGTGTCACGAATGTCAAAGGCGGATGCCAGGGGATCAGGGTTGCCATTGGGTCCTTCGGGATTGACATAGATGAGACCCATCTGGACGGCACCCAGCGGCTCGGCCAGATCGCGTTCACCACTATAGCGCTCGTCACCGAGCCATTCAGTTTCCGGGCCCCAATAGATATCCTGTTCCGGTTCGTGGACGTCTTCCCGTCCGCCGCTGAAACCGAAGGTCTTGAAGCCCATCGACTCCATCGCGACATTGCCGGCGAGTATCATCAGGTCGGCCCAGGAGAGCTTGCGGCCATATTTCTGCTTGATCGGCCAAAGCAGGCGACGGGCCTTGTCGAGATTGCCATTGTCGGGCCAGCTGTTGAGCGGCGCATAACGCTGCGTGCCGGTGGAGGAACCGCCACGGCCGTCAAATGTCCGGTAGGTTCCGGCGCTGTGCCACGCCATGCGGACGAACAATCCGCCATAGTGGCCATAGTCCGCCGGCCACCAGTCCTGCGAGTCGGTCATCAATTTGGTCAGGTCTTCTTTCACTGCCGCCAGGTCAAGCGACTCGAATTCGGTCGCATAGTCGAAATCATCATCCATCGGATCGATCAGGGGAGAATTCTGGTTGAGCACCCGCAGGTTGAGCTGGTTGGGCCACCATTTCTGGTTGGCCGACTGGCCGCTGAGGTTTGTGCTTCCACCGTGCATCACGGGACATTTGTTTTGTTCTGCCATTTCAGGGGTTCCTTTTTGCTTGTGTATGACGTCGGTTTACACCCTGCCTATAAATAGACCAAGTCAATTGTCTTCCTCAGAGAGATCGATAATATCGATAAAACAATGGACAATTCCATTCAGGGCAGATCTTCTGAATGCCCGGCGACGGCCGATTAGTTGCCGCAGGGTCTGGTCTTTCCGCATCCCCTTCCCTAAATGCTGCCACATGCATTTTCTCGATCAGGCCAAGATATATGTAAGCTCCGGCGCGGGCGGGCCCGGTGCTGTCAGTTTCCGGCGCGAGAAGTATATCCAGTTCGGGGGGCCTGATGGCGGCAATGGCGGCAAGGGTGGCGACATTATTTTCCAGGCCGTGGAAGGTCTCAACACCCTGATCGACTTTCGCTATGCCCAGCATTTGCGGGCACCTCGCGGCAAGGGCGGTGCGGGTCGCAACCGGACCGGTGCCGGTGGCGAGGACCTCGTGATCAAGGTCCCGGTCGGCACACAGATATTGTCGGAAGACAAGGAACATGTGCTGCTCGATTTCACCCGCGAAGGTCAGGAAGAAGTTTTCCTCGAAGGCGGCGTCGGCGGACGCGGCAATGCCAGCTACAAAAGCGCAACCAATCGTGCCCCGCGCCAGCATCAGCCCGGGGAACCGGGGGAAGAACGCGCGGTCTGGCTACGGCTCAAGCTGATTGCCGATGCCGGGCTTGTCGGCCTGCCCAATGCCGGCAAGTCGACGCTGATCAATTTTGTCAGCAATTCAAAGGCCAAAGTCGGGGCCTATCCGTTCACGACCATCCATCCGCAACTGGGTGTGGTCCGCCACCGCAATCGCGAATTTGTGCTGGCAGATATCCCGGGGCTTATTGATGGCGCAGCCGAAGGCGCCGGCATAGGTGACCGGTTTCTCGGCCATATCGAACGCTGCAAGGTCCTTCTCCACCTGATTGATGCGACCGGAGACGATCCGGTGGCGGCCTGGAAAACGGTGACCGGAGAGCTTGAGCAATATGGAGCCGGACTTTCCGACAAACCCCAGATCCTCGCCCTGAACAAGGCGGATCTGCTGGATGACGAACTGATGGCTGCCATTGCCGATGACCTGCGCGCAGCTGGCGCCGGAGAGATCTTGCCCCTGTCCGGCGCGACCGGCGCGGGGATGGATCAGGTTCTGGATGCTGTTCTTGAAGCCATTGGCACCAGCAGCTCCATCGAAAATCAGCAGACAGCCGACGACGCGGAAGATGGCGAGGAGCCGAAAAAGGACTGGTCCCCCCTATGACGCGTCAGGGGCAGAAAATCATTGTCAAAGTCGGTTCGTCACTGCTGATCGGTGATGACGGAAAAGTGCGGCAAGCCTGGCTGGAAACACTGGTCGCTGATATCGCGGATCTGGAACAGCAAGGTCACTCGCTCATCGTCGTGTCCTCCGGTGCCATCGCGCTGGGAGCAAGACAGCTGGACCTGGAGTCCGGCGGTCGTGCCAGTCTGGCGGATGCACAAGCGGCGGCATCGGTCGGCCAGATTGCGCTGAGCAGGCTCTGGTCCACACTATTTGCCGAAAAGCAACTTACGGCGGCGCAAATGCTGCTAACCCTCGGGGACATGGAAGACCGCAAGCGCTACCTTAATGCGACAGCCACATTGGAGCGGCTCGCCGAAAAAGGTGCGATTCCGGTAATCAACGAGAATGACAGCGTGGCAACCGACGAAATCCGGTTCGGAGACAATGACCGGCTCGCCGCCCGGGTCGGGCAGGCGGCCTCGGCTGATCGCGTGATCTTGCTGTCCGATGTGGATGGCCTTTATGATCGCCGTCCCGGAAGCGAAACCGAAGGTCAGTTCATTCCCGTGGTGGAAGCCGTCGATGACAATATTCTGGCGATGGCAGACGGCACATCGTCGTCCGGCATGGGCTCCGGCGGGATGACTTCCAAACTTGAAGCGGCAAGGATTGCCAATCTCGCCGGCATCGAGCTGTCGATTATTTCCGGCCGGGAAGATCATCCGCTCAAGCGATTTGCGGAGAGCGGCACCGGAACGGTATTTCGTGCCAGCCGGTCAGAAAATGCCCGCAAAAGCTGGCTGGGCGGGCGACTGACAGCCAGCGGATCGATCACCGTGGACGCCGGTGCGGTGGAAGCCTTGCGCAGCGGTAACAGCCTGCTCGCGGCCGGAATCATTTCGCTGGACGGGCAGTTCATGCGCAGCGATGTGCTGGACATCCTCGATCCCGAAGGTCAGGTCATCGCGCGCGGGCTGGCGGAATATGATGCCATGGATTGCGCCCGGATTATCGGCCGGCACAGCTCCGAACTGGAAGCCCTGCTCGGCTATGCCCCCCGCAGCGCCGTGATCCACCGCAACCAGATGGTCCTCGTATGATGGCGGAAATCACCGGATAAGTCATGCGGACCAAACAGACACTGGCCATTACCGGAGCAACGGGTTTTGTCGGAGAGCATCTGCTCAATCTGGCGGTCCGTGCCGGATTCCCGGTTCGGGCACTCACCCGTCGGCGCCAGGACGACCGGCCGAATGTCACCTGGGTTGACGGATCACTGGAAAAACCGGCGAGTCTGGACGAGCTTTGCACTGGTGCCGATGTCGTCATCCACATCGCGGGTGTGGTCAACGCACCGGATCGCCAGGGATTCGAAACGGGAAATGTTGCGGGAACACTGGCGATGGTTGAGGCGGCCAAAAAGGCGGGATGCAAGAGGTTCCTGCATGTCTCCTCGCTCGCCGCCAGGCAACCCGACCTGTCGATATACGGCGAAACGAAAGCCAAAGCGGAAAAGATTGTTGCGACCAGCGGACTCGACTGGACCATCATCCGGCCACCCGCCGTGTTTGGACCCGGAGACGGCGAGATGCTCGACCTGTTCAAAATGGCAAAGCTGGGCGTGATAACGCTGCCGCCCGATGCCGATGGTGTCTTGTCGGTTATTCATGTGGATGATCTTGCCCGGGCGCTGATGACGCTGATCCCGGAACATGAAGATCTGACTGCCCGCATATTTGAAGTCGACGACGGCACTCCCGGCGGCTGGACACAGATCCAGTTTGCCCGGGAGATCGGCAAGGCGGTCGGCAACAAAAAGGTCCGGACAATCGGCATGCCGCGGGCCTTACTTAAGTTCGGGGCCAAGGCGGACCGGTTTTTCCGCAAGGACAAGGCCAAGCTCACCGCGGACCGGGTCAGCTATTTCTGCCATGATGACTGGACCATCGATCCGGCGAAGCGCCTGCCCCACCAGCTTTGGGTTCCCAAAATCGAAACCGAAAAAGGGCTGCGGGACACGGCGCAATGGTACCGCCTTAATGACTGGATGTAGCGCGAAGCATCTGATAGCGTTGAAAAACATGAAGTAGGGTCGCCTTTGAAAAGAGGATACTCGGATGGATGGTTTCGTAGGGAAACACTGGGTTTTGTTGCCTCGCCTGCTTCTTCTTGTTGCCGGGCTGGCCTGTATCAGCAGCACCCCTGTGCGAGCAAAGGACCGCGTCACACCGCTGTTCGCCAGCGATGAACTTCTCACGGTCGAGCTGGCCGGCCCGATCAAGACGATTGCAAAGCGCGCGGCCAAGTCGATCGATCCTCAAGATGCAGTTCTGCAAGCCAATGGCGAAACCCATAATATCGCCCTGTCGGCGCGGGGTGTCTCGCGGCGGAAACGCGAGAATTGCGTCTTCCCGCCCCTGCGCATCCGGTTTGCAGAAAAACCATCCAAAGGATCGCTTTTCCACAAACAGCGCAGCATCAAGCTGGTCACGCACTGCAAGGACAAGGATCGCAACGAGCAGGTGCTCTTGCGCGAATATGCGACCTATCGCCTGTACAATCTCATGACCCCGGAAAGCCTGAAAGTCCGGCTGGCCAGATTGCGGTACCGCGACGGCGAAACGGTTGTGGCAGAACGATACGGCTTCTTTATTGAAGATATTGATGATGCCGCGCGGCGATTGGGCGGCAAGGAAATCGACATTCCGCGAACCTCGGTCTCGGCACTCAGCGTTCCTGCAGCAGCGCGCTACACGCTGTTCCAGTACATGATCGGCAATACGGACTGGGCCATGATTGCCGGCCCGCCGGGATCCGACTGTTGCCACAATTCCAAACTGGTTGGCCAGAACAAGGCTGCGCGGTCTGATCTGATCCCGGTTCCCTATGATTTCGACAATGCGGGGATCGTCAATGCCCCCTATGCCGTCCCGGCCGACGTGCTGCCGATCCGGTCAGTGCGGCAACGCTACTATCGCGGACATTGCCGGATGAACGAAGCGGTGAAACAGGCCGTTCCGGAATTTCTGTCGCGGCGCGCCGCTGTTGAAGGCGAGATTGCTTCGATCACTGTCCTGAGTGAGGATTCCCGAAAACAGATGCGCGCCTATCTGGGCGAGTTTTTCGATCAGGTGCAAAGCGCGGACTCAATCGACAGGAAATTGTTCAAAACCTGTCGGTAGGATGCGGCATTCAAAGCAGCGGACCGGCGAGCTTTTCCAGCACATAGACCGCAAAGGTCAGCGTCAGTCCGATCAGGAACACCCGGTAAGCCAGGCCCAGATAGCGATATTTCTTGTTCGCAAGCACCATTCCCATCTGGTGGATATCGAGCGACATCGCCCGGTAGACCTCGTCCTGATCCGAAAGATGACTGTCCACCAGCTTGTCGTAAAAGCTGTCGGCATCAAGTTCGCTAAAATTTCCAAAGAACAGCCAGTTGCGCTGGCCGCTTGCGGGGGTTCCGGTTTGCGGCAGCACCGCCAGAGCGCCAAAACCCGCAGCGGCGAATGCGGTGCCAGCCAGGATCAGCAAGGGAAGCGAGAAAGCTTCGTTCGCACCCTGTCCGATCGCGAGCGTGAACACGACAAAAGTCGCACCGATCAGCATATTGGCTTTCTGGTCCGCCATCATGCTCAATTGCACATGATGCTGCTGTGTCGTGCGCAATAGAGTCACCGCCTCTTTCGGCCACTTCTTCTTTGGGGCCACAGGCGCTTCCGGCTGTTTTGGGCTTACGGATTCTTCCGGCTGCTGCACAGTGGGCGGGCTCAACGGTTCCATTATCACTCCCGTATCAATTTGCGGCGACCAGTTCTGCGAAATACTAGGCGATCAGGTCGTCCCAAGCAACGGCCCGGACACCTGTTCAACCAGATATGTAACAAAAGTCAGCGACAAGCCAATCAGGAACACCCGATAAGCCAGTCCCAGATAGCGATATTTCTTTTTCTCCAGAACCAGACCCATCTGGTAAATATCGCGCAACATGGTGCGATAGACCTGTTCCTGCTCTCGCAGATTCCGGGCCAGAAGCTGGTCCTTGAACTCCTCTTCCGACATCTGGGAAAAAGCACCAAAAAATAATATGTTGGGATTTGCGCCTGCTCTGATTTTGGTAGCCGGCATCACCGCAATCGCCGCCAATCCGGCTGCAGAAAAGGCTGAAATGGCGAGAATCAGCAATGGCAGGGAAAAGCTGCTGACATGGCTCTGGCCAATGGCGAGAGTAAACACGACGAAAGTCGCACCGATAAGCATGTTGGCCTTGTGATCGGCCATCAGGCTGAGCTGCACATGATGCTGTTGCGTTGTCCGGAGCAGCTGGATGACCTCGGCTGGCCATTCCTGCCCGGGCGAGTCGCTGTCAGCCGCCATAGTTCCCTCCTGCTTCGCCACAAACTCGCACAACTAGCCTAATTGGGCAAGTTGATGCCCCGTTTCCGCCTTATTCCCTTGCCAATGGGGCGCATGGGTTGGCAAAGGTCAATCACAACAATGCAGGAAACACACATGGCAAGTCGCGAACAGATAATGGAAAAAGTGGAAGGTCTGATCGGTCCTTTCAACAACAAGGGCGTCGAGCTCAAGGAAGAGACCACATTTGCAAATGATCTCGAATGGGACAGCCTGACCGTGATGGATTTCGTGGCCGCTGTCGAAGACGAGTTTGACATCATCATCACGATGAACATGCAGGCCGAGATCGAGAATGTAGGCCAGCTCGCCGATGCTGTCGCGAAACTGATGGATAACTGAACAGGGAATGATAAGCGTCATGCCGGACTATGTTCGGCATCCCGGAGGGCCGGTCGGCCATTCGGGAAGACCCTGAATCACATTCGGGATGACGCAGGGACGCCAGGACATGACTGATTTGCTTTCGAAATTTGACCCGCTGATCGAGGAGCGTGAAACCCTTCTCGCGACCGGCGTAAAAGACCCGTTCTCGCTGGTGATGGAAGAGGTGCTTTCGCCCACTGTGGCGATTTGCAATGGCCGGGAAACCATTTTGCTGGGTACCTATAATTATATGGGCATGACCTTTGACGATGACGTCCGGCAAGCCGGGCTCAAGGCACTCGAGGACTTCGGTTCCGGCACCACCGGCAGCCGCGTGCTCAACGGTACCTACAGCCCGCACAAGGATTGCGAAGAGGCGCTCAAGGAATTTTACGCCATGGATCATGCCATGGTGTTTTCCACCGGCTACCAGGCCAATCTCGGGATCATATCAACGCTGGCCGGGAAGGGCGACTATGTCATTCTCGACATCGACAGCCATGCCTCCATCTATGACGGCTGCGCCATGGGCAATGCCGAGATTGTCGCGTTCCGCCACAATGATGCCGAAGCGCTCGAAAAGCGGCTCAAACGCCTGCCCGCAGAGGCCGGCAAGCTGGTTGTGCTCGAAGGCGTCTATTCGATGCTCGGTGACGTGGCCCCGCTGAAGGAAATGATCCGCATCTGCAAGGAAAACGGCGCGATGACACTGGTCGACGAAGCCCACAGCATGGGCTTTATCGGCGAGAATGGTCGCGGCGTGGTTGAAGATCAGGGCGTGATTGACGATGTCGACTTCATCATCGGCACCTTCTCGAAAAGTGTCGGCACGGTTGGTGGCTTTTGTGTATCCAACCATCCGAAATTCGAGATCATGCGGCTGGTCTGCCGGCCCTATGTCTTTACCGCCTCGCTGCCACCCAGCGTGATGGCCACCGCCAGCACCTCGATCCGCAAGCTTATGCATTCGGGGAACAAGCGTGCACATCTCTGGGAAAACAGCAAGAAACTCCACAAGGGCCTGCGCGATCTGGGATTCGAACTGGGCACGCCGGAAGCACAAAGCGCGATCATCGCGGTGATCATGCCCAATCTCGAAAAGGGCGCCATGATGTGGCAGGCGCTGCTCGAGGAAGGACTATACGTCAACCTCGCCCGCCCGCCCGCAACTCCTGCAAACATGACCCTGCTCCGCTGCTCGCTCTGCGCGGAACATACCAGTGAGCAGGTCGACCAGATCCTCGGCATGTTTGAAGCAGCCGGAAAAGCGGTGGGCGCGATTTAGGGGCGGCTGCATGGATACCAAAAATCCCACATTGCTTGTCGAACAGCGCGGGCCGATTGAAATTCTCTCGCTGAACCGGCCGGACAAGCTCAACACGATGAACGAAGACATGATCTTCGCATTGCAGGACTATTTTCGCGAATTGCAGAACCGGCATGAGGTGCGGGTCGTGCTGTTCCGCGCCGAGGGGCGGGCCTTTTGCGCCGGTCTCGACATCGGTGCCTGGCAGAATGACGGGTCCCGCGGGCAGGTCCAGCATGTCTGGCGGACACAGCGCCATATCGCGACCGTGATGCAGCTGATGCGACAATGTCCGCAGCCGATCATCGCGCTCGCCCAGGGTGCGGCCTGTGGCGGCGGCTTTTCCCTGCTGCTGGCAAGTGATGTCCGCTATGGCGCGCCGGACCTGAAAATGAATGCCGCCTATATCAAGATCGGCCTCGGCGGATGTGACATGGGGTCGAGCTATTTCCTGCCCCGTCTGGTCGGCTCCTCGCTGGCTTCGGAACTGATATTGACCGGCCGGTTCCTGCACGCGGAACGCGCCGGGAAAGCCGGGCTGATCAGCGAAGTGGTGGATGCGGATCAGCTGCTCTCCACCGGCCTCGCGCTCGCCGAAGAGATGCTCGACACTGCGCCCATGGGCTTGCGCTTGTCCAAGGATGCGCTCAACCGCAATATCGACGCGCAAAGTTTCGAAGCGGCGCTCGCGATTGAGGACCGGCAGCAGGTGATGCTCAGCATGACCGAGGACAGCCGCGAAGCGGCGAAAGCCTTTTTCGCCAAGCGGAAGCCGGACTACAAGGACCGGTAGCTTGTTCCGTCACCCCAGCGAAGGCTGGGGTCTCTGGCGTGTTTCAAAGCCGCCTGAGATACCAGCCTTCGCTGGGGTGACGCGTTACTTGATCGCGCCGCCCGCAATCAGTCGGGGCAGCATCGTCAGCGCGCCGAGGATTGGCCATTTGCGCTGCCAGGGTTTGATCACATAGTCGGTCCCCGCATGGCGGTTGATCTTCCAGGCCAGATAATCGATCCCGCCGGCATAGGTCCCCGACGCCTTGGCCAGGCGGGCCAGTGTCAGCAGCTTGCCATTCCGGCGCAGGGCCTTCCAGCGTTTCTCGGCCGCAGGCGTGGTCAGGTTCAGGGCCTCCGCCGGATCCTGCTGCTGCATCGTGACCATGGTCGCCAGGCCGATGCGATCATAGCGTCCCGGATCCGCGTCCACGACCGAGCCTGGGCGATTGGCACGTTCTGCACGCAATTCGGCACCATAGGTGAGCTCAAATCCGTGGCGATAGATACGCTCGGGCGTTTGCGGCTGTGTCCCCAGCACGGGAATGGTCAGCTCGAACAGCGTGATCGACGCCTGTTCGATCGCGGCCACCGCCTTGTCCCGGGCGACATCGTCGGCGCTCCAGACAAGCCGTGACGGCTGGGCAAAGCGGGCCCAGACGCTGACCGCACTGGCCTCTGGCCGGTTCAGCCGGAGAAAGTCCGCTTCGCTGAGCACGGCCACCTTGGCGACCAGGCCGTCATGTTCGGCGGGAAACACATTGGGCGGCAGCAGCCGGTTCGCCCCCACCAGCCAGCTTTTCCCGTATGCGGCTTCATAGCTGGACACGATCAGATAGAAATCGAGCATTTGCCCGTCCAGCTCAGTGGTGCGCAAACAGGAACCATAGAACAGGACCGCGCGGGCGGCCTCGCCATATTGCGCAGCAATGTCGGCGGCAAAATCCGACACACGCACATCGACGGGTTCCGCCAGCTCTTCAGTGATCAGGGGTGTCAGGTCGCTCACGCGAAGGCCCTGGCTCAAGCGGCAAGCTTCAGAAAGGAAACCGGCTTGGTCGATTTGAGGACAATCGGACGGCCCTCCTGGGCGCGGAACAGCTCGCCGTCCATCAGCACATTGCTGTTTTTCCCTTCAATGCGGATCGTGTCACCCTGCTCGAAATGAATGCCCTTCTGTCGCTTCTGTCCGAGGCGGCCGGATATGACCGCGAACAGGAACCGCAAAATGGCACCCGCCTGCTGATCAATCGCAACCAGCTGCATGCGGCCGCGAATTTTCTTGCTGCGCGCAAAACGTCGCATCAGCAGCAATTTCTCAAGAGTGGTTACGATCAGCACCGCAAAATTACCCTGATACTCGCCTTCCCGGATCAGCGAGATCTTCACTGGCGAAGGCCGGTTGGGCAGGAATTTCGCGCGCAGGCCAAACAGGACTGAAGCCAGCGCGGCAATCGCCGTCAGCACATGTGCCGCCGCATTGGGCAGACCCAGAGGATAGATTTTATGGCGGCAATAAAGAATGAATTCCGAGAGGCCGGCACCGCCGAGGAACATGCCGAGCACCACCTTGCTGTCCTTGCTGCCGTCCGAAAGGGCAATCAGCTCGCGATCAACCAGATGCTCGTGCAGGTCATGTTTGGCCATCTCGACAATGCGTTCGAGCGCCTTGAGCGGGTCGCCTTCTGCGCCAAGATCGAGCGCGATCAGATTGGTTTTGCCGTTGGGCAGGACCGCCACCGGCGGCGGATTGTCTCCGAAATGGCCGCCCTGATGAAGCTCGGTTAGCGCCGCCTGAACCGTCCCGTCGCCGCCATTGATGACCAGCACTTTTGGCTTGACCCGGGCAATGGTTTCCAGCGCTCTCGCTATTTCGTCGACTGTATCGACTTCATAGTGAAATACATCGCTCGTCTTGACACAATAGGAGCGCACCTCGGGCAGAATCGCCCGGTTTCCCGTGGAGTTGGGATTGGAGAGGAGCGCGACATTGGCCATTAGCTGCGGCCTGCCAAACGAGAGAGGGTCTGGATCATCTGTATTTCATCCGGATATTGATGGATTTCACTTCATTGCCGACGGCAAAGGCGGTTTTCTTGTAGCTTGGCTTGCCAAGATTGAAGATGTTGATGCTGGGGTTATTCGACATTCCGCCACCATCGCTGAAGATGTCAGTCTTGCCATTATTGTTGATATCATGGCGAACCGCGACGGCGTAATTTCCTGCAGCTTCAATCGGCAGACAGAATTGCATGTCACCCTTGCGCGCAGGCACTTCGACCCGGTGCAGCCAGGCGCCTTTCTTGAGCCATTCCGATTTGGTGCCGCGATAGGTCTGCACCCGCATCATGCCGGTTCCGGCCTTGACGCCGCTGATCTTGACCAGCACGGCAGAGCCGTTGCTGCCATTGCAGCGGCTGAGGTCGTTGTCGATTTTCTGACGACCGGCTTCGGCAGGGGCGGCAGCCACCAGAATCAGGGTTGAAAGGGCAGAAACTGCTGCAATTTTCAACATGACGAGAATACTCCTAGACGTTATACACCCACCTGTACTCCGGCGGGTGATGGTATTTGCCCCTTTAATAGCGATTCATATGACCTTGATTTGCGGCAGAAACATGGTGAGAGGGCGACGATAAGTTGAAATTGTTCACTTCCACCGACCGCTATATCGCCCGGCTGGTTGCGGTGCCCCTGTTTGGGACACTGGTTATTGCCGCAATGTTGCTGGTTCTTGAAAAAATGTTGCGTCTGTTCGACTTCGTGGCGGCCGAAGGCGGCCCGGTCAGTGTGGTCTGGCGGATGCTGGCCAATCTGATCCCGGAATATCTGTCTCTTGGCATTCCGATCGGGCTGCTGCTCGGCATATTGCTGGCTTTTCGCCGGCTGGCGCTGAGCTCCGAACTCGATGTTTTCCGGGCCGTCGGACAAGGCTATGGCCGGCTGCTCCGGGTTCCCTACATGTTTGCGATCGCACTGGCGCTGGTCAATCTCACGCTGGTCGGCTTCATCCAGCCGCTATCCCGCTATTATTACGAAGAATTGCGGTTTGAACTGCGGTCTGGCGCACTGGGTGCCTCGATCAAGGTCGGCGAGTTTACCAGCCTCGGGCAGCGCATGACCATGCGGATCGAGGAAAGCCGGGACAATGGCACACGGCTCAGCGGCATGTTTGTCCGCGCCGAAAACCGCGAAGGTCAGATTGTCTCGGTTACCGCGAAAAATGGCCAGTTTCTCGCAACGGATGATCCTGACACGATCATCTTGCGGCTGTCCAATGGTGTCCTGATCCATGACGCGCCGAATTATGATCAGCCCAGGGTCCTGAGTTTCAGCAGCCACGACCTGCCCATCGACCTGCCGGACATTGCCGCGTTCCGGCAACGGGGGGAAAAGAATCTCGAATATACCATCCCCGAACTGGTGCGCGTCGGGCTCGATACCAGCCGGACCGAGACCCAGCGCAATGAATCCCGCGCAAATTTCCATTTCCGCATGGTGGAAGTGGTGATGATGCTGCTGATGCCGCTGCTCGCGGTGGCCCTCGCGATTCCGCCCAAAAGATCGAATTCCGCGCTGGGCGTATTTCTGTCGATCATCATGATTGTGACCTATCACAAGGTCAATCAATATGGAGAGGATATCGGTGCGCTCGGCATTGTCGATCCGATCATCGCTCTCTGGGTGCCGTTCTTTGTCTTCTCCGCGCTGATCATATGGATGTATCACATGGTTGCCCATGTCCCCGGTGGTCAGCCGATCGGAGCGCTGGAAAAAGGATTCTCGAAATTCGGCGGCGTGTTCAAGGGTCTGCTCAATTTCAATCGCAAGCGAGCCAATGTGAATGACTGATCTTTCTTTCCCTGCACGGCGAGGTCGAAGCGCATGAACTTTTTCCCGTCCCGCACCCTGTCCGTCTACATGGCGCGCATGTTCCTGATCCGGGTGTTCAGCGTTGTCGCCCTGCTCGTCGTCGTCCTGATGTCGCTCGACCTGCTTGGGCAGAGCGGCAAGATTTTCGCCTATCCGGGCAATGGCGAGGCGGAATTATGGACCTACACATCCTTGCGTCTTCCGCAGATTTTCGCCTTCGCCCTTCCCTTTTCGGTATTGCTCGGCACCCTGATCACGCTCGCCACGCTCAATCAGAACAGCGAAGTGGTTTCGATGAAGGCTGGCGGCCTGTCCGCCCACCAGATCCTGGCGCCGTTGATCCTTGCCAGCATGGGAGTGGCGATCGTGTCCTTCCTGTTCAACGAAATTGTGGTCGCGCCGGCTACCGCCCGGCTTTCGGCCTGGGAGAAAGTGGAATTCGGTCCCATTCCGGAAGCCAGCAACGTCCGGTCGCGGGTCTGGGTGCGTGATGGAAATAATCTGATCAATGCGCGAACTGTAATCGGCAACGGCAGGTCGGTTCTCCTGAAGGACATCACGGTCTATAACCGGTCCGAAAGCGGCCTGAGCAGCGTGATACAGGCCGATGAAGGCCGCTATGGCGGCGATATATGGACGCTTTCGACGGTTACCCGGTTTGATGTCGCCAGCGGCACCGAACAAAAACTGGAAACGCTGGAAATCGGTGGCAACCTGACTCCGGACCAGTTTACCCTGTCAGATGTCAGCGCGGACGCCCTGTCCTTCCCGGAACTGCGCAGCGCCATCCAGCAGCTCAAGGAAGCCGGCCGACCGACGGCAAAGCTGGAAGCCAGTCTGTGGCACAAATTGTCGGGACCGCTCTCGGTTGTGCTTATGCCCTTGCTCGGTGCGGTGGCTGCCTTCGGACTGGCCCGGTCGGGCCAGCTGTTTCTGCGCGCCGTTATTGGCATGGCGCTCGGCTTCACCTATTTCGTGGCGGACAATTTCGCGCTCGCAATGGGGAATATCGGCGCCTACCCGCCCTTTCTGGCGGCCTGGGCACCGTTCCTGCTGTTTTTCCTGATCGGCGAAACGGTATTGGTTCGCACCGAAGAATAGCCGCGATCAGGCGGACCCGGTGCGAGCCGATCCGCGGACCAGGCCCATGATCAGCGCCCAAAGGCTTTTGTAGTTGCCCTTTGCATAGGTCGACCCTTCCGGCAGCTCCCGCGCGATCCGGCGATGGGCTTCGCCCAAGGCGTGGTAAGGCAGGCCCGGCAGGAGGTGATGCAGGGCGTGATAGCGCAGACCAACCGGCGCCCACAGTGCCGGCAGGGTTGCCGGCGGCGGGACATTGACGCTGTCGAGATATTGCGCGGTAACAGTCATTTCCTCACCGTCATTTTCCCACAGATGCGCAACCAGCGTCCGGATCTGGTTGAGGACGACACTGCCGGACATCACCAGCAGGAAGATCACAAATGCCCGCACCGGGATGACCTGCAGGGCAACCATGGCCATCAGGGCGATCGCCCAGATGCTGGCGGCTATTTCGCTGACCAGCCAGCGGCGGCGGAGATCGCCTTCCGGCGGTTTGCGACGAAATTCCGGATTGATGATCAGGCCGGAATAGCGTTCGACGACCAGCTTGCGGAGCGGCGGAATCACAAAGGACAGCGGCGTCAGCACACCGAAACGGAACAAGAGCGCGATCGGCGCCAGAGACGCCACGACCACAAACAACGGCACGGTCCAGGGCTTCATCAGCGCCAGCGGCAAATATTCCGGATCTTCGATCGTTCCGTATTTTTTGGTCCGGTGATGGATACTGTGCACGCCTTCATACATGAAGGACGGAATCAGCATCGGCACGCCGAACAGGGCATTCCATGCAAAATGAAAGCCCGGCAGGGCATTGCGGCGGACATGGGTCAGCTCGTGAATGAAACTGCCCGCACGATAGAGTGCAAGAACGGCAATCAGGCCGGAAAACAGGGCCACAGCGACCGACGGTGCGAAAATCGCAGCGAACAGGGCAGCATAGCCGATCCCCGCCGAAAGGAGGAAATCCGTCCAGTAAATGGCGGGTTTTGCGCCATGCAGGTCTCGGGTGACCTTGGCGGCCGTGCGGATGAGATGCGTGTCTTCGGCCACGCGTGACCGGGCCGCGCCGTCATCGACGGCTCCTGCAGCATATTCGCGGGCATCCTGTGCCGGGGGAAACGAACTGTCCATATCTACCTGTCTCTGTTACGCGCCGCCTACAGCAGCATATCATGGCACAAAAAAGGCCTGAATATGTTTGCGACGGCGTTTCCTTGCCCGATCCTGCTCTTGACATGATCGGGAAATTGTCGCCACAGCCTGCCTGAACGAAAAGGAACGGACATTCCGTGGGAACAGCAGACATAGTCATCGAACCGGTCACAACCAAGGCCCAGACAAAGCAGTTTGTCGAATGTGCCTATCGGATCAACGCCGATGATCCGCATTGGGTACCGCCCCTGAAATCAGAGGTTTACGCCCTGCTGACCCCTGGAAAAAACCCGTTTTTCGAACATGCCAGGGTCCAGTTGTATCTGGCCCGGCAGGACGGCAGGGTGACAGGGCGGATCAGCGCGCATATCGACGAACTGGCGCTCGCCCAGCCCGCGGAACAGGGCATGGGGCCGGGCACCGGAAACTGGGGCATGCTGGAGGCGGAAAGCGAAGCCGTGGCCGTAGCGCTGATCCGGCAGGCAGAAAGCTGGCTAAAAGAACAGGGCATGCACCGCGTACTGGCGCCCCTCAGCCTGTCTGTCTGGGATGAACCCGGCCTGCTGACCATGGGGCACGACCATCCGCCGACTGTGATGATGGGCCATAACAAGCCCGACTATCAGGACTGGATCGAGGCCATGTCCTATTCTCCGGCGAAGCTGCTCCATACCTATGCGCTGGAAGTCAAGGACGGCTTTCCCAGACTGATCGAACGGATTATCGCCTCTGGTGAACGCAATGACAAACTTGTCATCCGGCCGGTCGACAAGAAGCATTTCGACCGGGATGCAGCGATCATCATGGGTCTGCTGAACGATGCATGGTCGGCCAACTGGGGCTTCGTTCCCCTGACCGATACCGAAATCGCGCATGTCGGCAAAAAGCTGAAAGCCATCGTCTATGAAGATCTGATCATGATCGCGGAGCTGGAAGGAGAGCCAGTGGCGTTCATGATGACGCTGCCGGATCTCAACGAGAAGCTCAAACCGATGAAAGGCAGTTTGCTGCCGTTCAACTGGATCAAACTGCTCTGGTGGCTGAAATTTCCCACAGCGAAAACCATGCGGGTCCCACTGATGGGCGTGAAGCGGGAGCTGCAGAACAGCCGCCTCGCCAGCCAGCTCGCCTTCATGATGATCGAATATATCCGGCGCAAGGCGGTCGCCAATTTCGGAACCGAGCAAGCGGAAATCGGCTGGATTCTCGAAGACAATCAGGGGATGGTGGCAATTGCCGACGCCATCAAGTCGGAGATCAACCGGACCTACACACTCTACGAAAAAAATATTTGAGCGAACAAGTAATGCAGCAACGGGAGCGAGCCTTTCCCGCTCCCGTCAATATTCTCAGTGTTGATCATCCGCGTCCATCGGCAGGAGCAGCATATCTGACGCCGTGTTCGGCAAGGTCCTCACGATCAATGCGTTCGTGAATCCAGTCCGCAACCTTTTGCCCGTAGCGGGCGATTGAATGCATGTTGAAAAAGTGCATGAATCCCAGCACCAATATCGCGACCCCGACCTTCCAGGCGAGGAACCGGATAACTTCAACAGCCGTTTGCGGTTCATCTGCGTAGCTCAGGGCAATAGCGATGAATCCGAGATTCACGAGATAGAACCCCACCACCAGCAAATGATTTACGGACGTGGCCAGTTCCTGATCATGGCCGAAACAGCGCACAAGGAAAACCAGTCCGTTTCGGGAAAGCGTGTGAGCCACCCAGATCGTCATGCCAATGGCAAGGACAAGGTACAAAGCGTAAGCAATTATCGTCATGACAAACTCCAGTTTTTGTATTTCATTTATTTCTGTAATTTCCGAAATTAATAGGTGAATGAAAATCCTGTCATATGTTTCTCCTGTTGTTCAGTTGTTTGGGGTGGATGAACCGGGGACGAACCTGGCGACCTTGGAACCCAGCTTCATCAAGGCAATCAACGTGGATTTCTTGAGGCCGCGAACCTGCAGATACCAGCCTGTGAGTGTCGAAATAAACTCGTGCATCCGGCCAATACGTTGACGGACATGCCCGGGTATTTCTTCGCGGCCGGCCATACGTTCGCTCAGTTCGCCAAGGCGGGCAATAATCGGGTCGATCTCGCGTCGCTTGCGCTCTGCAACAATGGCCATGAACATGTCCCAGAGATCCAGCTCTGCGACAAAGTGATCGCGGCGATCCCCAACCACATGAGTGCGACGTACAATATTATAGCCCTGGAGCTCCTTCAGCGCCGTCGACACGTTGGATCGTGCGAGGGACAGCGATTCACAAATCTCTTCTGCATGAAGGGGCCGGTCGGACAGATAGAGTAACGCATGAATCTGGGATACAGAGCGGTTCACACCCCAATGACTGCCCATTTCCCCCCAATGGAGAATATATTCCTGGGCTTCCGGGATCCTGGTTACGCTCATCGGTCGACTCACCATATTCCTTTATTTCTGTATTTTCTGAAATAAAGGAATATGGTTGTTTGTCAAATAGTTTTGAACCTAATTGTGACTCGCTTGGGGACAATGGGATCCGCTGCACAATTCTGCGACGATCCGGCTCCTTACCGCTGCGTGTCCACCATGCGCACGGCTTCTTCGCGGATGATGCGGTCAATGCCGCGTTGCCACAGGTCATTGTGGCCACCATCCCGGATCGGGAAGGCAATTTTGGGTTTGCTGGCGCGGTCAAACAGCTCCTGCCCCATTGCAAAGGGGATCAGTTCATCCGCCGTACCGTGTATCCAGCTCAGCGGCATGTCGATCCGGTCAATGCGATCGAACGACCGGTACCGGTCGCGGGTCAGCCATTTCGCCGGCAATATCGGAAACTGTTGCTGGGCCATGTCATCCATCCCGGTATAGGCGGCTTCGAGGATCAACCCCGCTGCCGGGTTGCGGGATGCCAGCCAGGTCGCCACACCGGTGCCCAGCGATTGCCCGGCAATAACGATTTTTCGGGGCGCATGACCCTTGGCAACCAGCCAGTCATAATGGGCCTGCGCGGCGGCATAAAACTGGTCTTCCGAAGCCTGGCCCGGATTGCCGTTATATCCGGGATAACCGACGGCCAGAAGCCCTGCGCCTTCCAGAACCAGCGCCCGGTACATGGGCAGCCGGTCCATCACGCCGCCGCCATTGCCGTGAAAATGGATCAAAACCGGGTGCGCCGGAGTTTCCGGAGCCCGCCACAGAGAGAGCAGCGCACCGGACTGCTCGATTTCGATGGCAACCGCCGCAAATCCATCTGCGGCCAGTGCCGCCGCTTCCGGTTTCTGCTGTGAGGGGAAGTAGAGCAGGCTGCGCTGGAACAGAAAGGCCAGCGCTACAAGGATCAGATAGACAAGGGCAGCGAGGCCCAGCGCGGACAGCACAGCCTGCTTCAAAGGTCGAGTTCGACCCATGTCGGGGCGTGGTCGCTGGCCTTCTCCCGGCCGCGATGTTCCTTGTCCACGCCGCAACGCAGAAGCCGATCGGCAGCTGGCGGACTGAGCAGCAGATGGTCGATACGAAAACCCTGATCCCGTTGCCAGCCGCCACTGCGATAATCCCAGTAGGTCCAGATCTGACCAGCCGGATATGTCACGCCCAGCGCGTCCGTCCAGCCATCATGCAACAACCGTTGATAGCCCTGCCGGCTTTCCGGCTGCATCAGAGCATCATTTGCCATGGCTTTGACCGAGAAGACATCATTGTCGCGGGGAATGACGTTATAATCCCCGGCGAGGACAGCCGGGGTTTCCTCCTGCCAGAGCTCCGCCGCGCGATTGCGCAGGCGCTTCATCCAGCGCAGCTTGAAATCAAATTTCGGGCCGGGCTGCGGATTGCCATTGGGCAGGTAAATGCTGGCGACACGCACGTCCGGACCTTCCGGTCTTTTGATACTGGCTTCCAGATAGCGGCTATGCTCGTCTTCCGGCTCGCCATCGAGCCCGCGTTTTGTTTCTTCCGGCACCTGATCCCGGGCCAGAATGGCCACGCCGTTGAAGCTTTTCTGGCCATGCCAGATTGCGCCATAGCCGATGTCTTCAAACTTCTCGGCCGGAAAACCTTCATCCTGTGACTTGATTTCCTGCAGGCAGGCAACATCGGGACGGGTTTCCTCGAGCCATTCCAGAAGCCGCGGCATGCGGGCCTTGATACCGTTGATGTTGAAGCTGGCGATTCGCACCGGATGGATCAGACCGAGAAGCTGGAGCCACAGCCGCAGCCGGATGCGGCATTGGGGTTGGTCACCTGAAACGCACTGCCACCCAGAGACTCGACAAAGTCGACGGCGCTGCCGCGCACGAGATCGAGGCTGATGTCGTCAACAACCAGCGTCACACCGGATTCTTCAACAGCGATATCGTCGGATTCGATCCCATCGGCCAGACCGAAGCGGTACTGGAATCCGGAGCAGCCGCCGCCTTCAACGGACAGTCGCAATATCGCGGGCTTGTCCTGCTTTTCCGCAATGGCGGCCACGCGTTTGGCTGCGCTGGGTGTGAGGATGATATCCTGGCCTGCAATTTCTGCTGTTTCGGTCATGATTATCAGATAGTGATCCCGGACCAGATAGTCAAAAGGGGCGGTACGCTTTTTCAGCAATACCAACCCCTTTTCAGCACCCTCTCCCAAAGGTGTTCGGCAATTTCGCGTACCTGCTTACTCCGCAGGACCTCCAAGTGCAACTCCCGGAATGGCTTTCTGGGCCAGCAGGAAATCGTTGGACTGCATGAACGGCATCGGATTGACGGCCTGTCCTGCGATCCGCACTTCATAATGCAGGTGGCTTCCGGTGGACCGTCCGGTCGAACCCATGAAACCGATCAGGTCACCCGCCTTGACGCGGGCATTGGCCTTGACGTTGAGCCGCGACATGTGGCCATAACGGGTCTGAATTTCGTTGCCATGATTGATTTCGATATAGTTGCCATAGCCGCGAACCCATTGCGACCGGCCGACAATTCCGTCGGCTGTGGCATAAATAGGTGTTCCGACCGGGCCAGCCATGTCGATACCCTTGTGCCGGGCGCGACGTCCTTTGAACGGGTCGGTCCGGAAACCGAAGGTGCTGGTCAGGCGGTAGTTTTTCACCGGCTTGATCGACGGGATGGTCAGCTGAACCGTCTTTTTCTTGCCCTCACCGGACAAATTGTTGAACAGCAGGCGAAAGGCCGGGTCTTCATCACCCAGAATGGATGTGCTGGAAGAGCCGGACAATTTTTCCTTGATGGCATCAAACGGGATGGCCGCATCTGCTTCCGCTTCTGCGGCATGTGCGGCTGGGGAAAAGGCAAAAGCCGTTGCGGCCAGTGCCAGGGCAGTGATCCTGGTCACAGCCCCTCTAAACAAACTCACTACGCTGTCGGTCATTGAATGATCGACTCCTGTTACTGTCGAGCCACTGAGCTCTGATTTTTGGCAGAAATTCCGCCCCCGTGTTGATTACACGTGTAAATTCATAATGCTTAACTATTCAATACCGAGATAATATTCCCGCGTTAAACCGGCTGCATGACGCGCTGAGTCGTTAAATGGCGGCTTCAAACCGCCTTTGAAGTGGGTTTTTACAAGATTTTTCCAGTGGCGGTACGGCTCTGATTCTCGCGCCTTGCACGCCCATTCGAACCATTTTGTGCCGAAGGACACATGTCGGATTTCATCATTATATATGCGATTCAATACCTTGGCTGTCAGTGGATCACCTTGCTGACGGAACCGTTCCACTGTATCCGGCGTGATATCCAGCCCGCGAGCTTCCAGAACCATCGGCACGATCGCCAGACGGGCGCTGCTGTCATGGGCGGTGTCCCGGGCCGCGTCCCACAGACCATCATGGGCGGGCAACTGCCCGTAAAAACTGCCCATTTCGCGCAATCGGCGGTCCAGAAGCACAAAATGCATGGCCTCCTCGGCACCAACCCGGAACCAGTCGTCACAAAATTCGCGCGGAAACTCTTTGCCAAAGCGCGCGATCATGTCGAATGCGAGGTCAATGGCAACAAATTCGATATGCGCGAGCGCGTGAATCAGGGCGATTCGGCGCTTGAGCGACGTCCCCTTGCCCCGCCGCGGCATCTGCCCCGGACGCAGCAATTCCGGGTGGTCCGGACGCGCCGGAACATCCGGCAAATCCTGGACGAAAGCATGTTCCAGCTGGCCCTTGCGCCAGTTTCGCGTCGATTTCCGGGCCCGCATCACCTTTTGCGCCGGATCGGCTGTCAGCAGGACTTCGCGAGCGGCCAGTCCGGCAGAGGAATGCAAGGTCATCAACTGGTCTGTCAGACGGTTCAGGCGGCCTGCACCGCAGCCAGCACTTCCCGGGCATGTCCCTTGACCTTGACCTTGGGCCAGGCCTCCAGAACCGTGCCATCCGGGCCGATCAGAAAAGTCGAACGAATGATGCCCATATAGGTCTTGCCATACATTTTTTTCTCCGCCCAAACGCCAATTTTCTCCAGAAATTCGGTCGATTCATCGGAGGCAATATCAACGGTCAATTCCTGCTTGTTGATGAAATTCTGTTGCCGTTTCGGGGAATCAGCGGACATGCCGAGCACGGTGGCACCGGCTTTTTCGAATTCCGGCATCAACGCCGAAAAGTCCTTTGATTCCGTCGTGCAACCGGGTGTGCTCGCCTTGGGATAGAAAAACAGGACGAGCTTCTTGCCCATATAATCGGACAGTTTCACGGCGGAACCATCTGGTGCGATCAGGTCTGCGTCCGGCATCTTGTCACCAGCTGCGATCATAATATGTCTCCTAATATTTCGTCCGGGTCCGGCCTGAGATGCCGGTTCCACTCTTCAATAACGCATTGCCGGGCCCTGTCATACCCGTTCAAAAGGGCATGCCAGTCCTCCTGTCCGGCCGCTTTGGCGATCAGGTCGCGGCTGGCCTCGGGCGGATAATCACAATTGGGTGACATCAGGCGCAGCGCTACCAACAGGCGGGTCATGAGTTCGTGCGCGTCCACCAGCCGCGGGTCGAGATGCCCGGCCCCGGCCAGCGCGCGCGCTGCCTTCCCCAGCTGAGGATAGAGCGCATCCCCGGTCTTGAGCTGCAGGAAGTGGATGATGAACTCCCAGTCGACCAGACCGCCTTCCATCAGCTTGGTATCAAGCGGCCCTTGGGGCGGCTTGTGTTCAACAATATCGAGACGCATTTTGCGCACTTCCTTGCGCAGCCGTTCCGGTTCGCGTTCCTTGCCCAGCACCGCGCAAATGTCGGCTTGCAGGATTTCGCAAGCTGCAGCGCTGCCATAAACCGGCCGCGCGCGAGTCAGGGCCATATGTTCCCAGGTCCAGGCATTGTCATTTTGATATTTGCGGAAGCTTTCGAAGCTGACAGCCATCGGACCTTGCTGTCCCGATGGCCGCAACCTGGTGTCCACTTCGTAAAGCGGGCCCGCAGCGGTCGGGACGGAAAGGGCCGAAACCACCCGCGTTGCCAGGCGATTGAAATACTGGGTTCCGCCCAGCGGCCGGTCCCCGTCGGAATCGGCGCTGTGATCGCCGGTGAAAAGGAAGATCAGATCCAGATCCGACGCATGGGTCAGTGCCTCCCCGCCCAGCCGGCCAAGCGCGAGGATGATCAGCTCGCTGCCCGGCACCTTGCCATGGACGGTTTCAAATTCGGCAATCGTGGCGTCTGCCAGAACCCTGATCGCTGCTTCTGAGACCCGGGCATAGCCGCCCGCCACCGCCAGCGGGTCATGGCGCCCCTCGATCAGCTGGGTGCCGAGAGCAAAGCGCTTTTCGCCAACCCGCGCCCGGACCAGATCAAGCAGGACCTGATAATCATCCCCGCTTTCGGTGCGCGCAAATTCCTCTGCGAGCACCTCCACATCGGGCGGCAGATCGAGCGCGGTCGCATCGATCAGGCCTTCGAGATATTCGGTCCGCCGCGCCAGCGCATCCGCCAGCGTGGGGGCGTGGCTCAAAATCCGGCCAAGCAAGTCGCGCAGTCCGGGACGCGCTTCCAGCATGCGAAAGAAGTTGATCGCCGTCGGCAGTTTGTCGATCAGGCTGTCGAGACGGGACAGCGCCTTGTCCGGATTGGGCGATCCGGCCAGCGTCGCGATCAGCTCCGGCAGCACCGCTTCAAAAGACTCCAGCGCCGCCGCGCTGCGCAACGCCGTCACCTTGCCGCTGCGCCAGCGCTGAATCCGTTCGGCAAAGAAACCGGGATCCGTGACATCCAGTTTCTGGCAGGCTTCCTGCAGTTTCCGCTCATCCCGCGGCATCTGGCGGGTCTCGTCTGGATCGATCAGTGTATCATAGATCGTGCCGACCCGGTCGACATGCGGCGCGAGATGATCGAGCAGGCTGTTTCCGTCTTCGAGGCCGTGCAGCCGCGCCACCCGGTCCAGTCCGTCAGCAGTGTCGGGCAGACTGTGGGTCTGCTGGTCATTGACCATTTGCAGCCGGTGTTCAATCACCCGGTAGCGATGATAGGCTTGCTTCAGGCTCGCGCTTTTGTCGGGGTCAATCCGTCCGGCCTCTGCCAGCGCATCCAGCGCATCGCGCGTGGCAGGCGTGCGGAGTTCCGGCTGCCGACCGCCATAGATCAGCTGGTGCATCTGGGCAAAAAATTCCGCTTCCCGGATGCCACCCCGGCCTTTTTTCAGATCATAGCCGGGACCAAATTTCTGCCCTGCGCGGAAATGATCCCGGATCTGCTCGGACACCGCACCAATGTTGCGGATGGCGCCATAATCGAGTGATCGCCGCCAGATAAAGGGATGGATTGCTTCGAGAAAATTCCCGCCCAGTTGCCGGTCCCCGGCCGCGGCGCGGGACCGGATATAGGCCGCCTGCTCCCAGGCCAGCGCGCTGGATTCATAATAGCTGATCGCCGCGTCTACCGGCAGTGCCACCGGGCTGACCTCGGGCGAAGGTCGCAAGCGCATGTCGACCCGAAACACATAGCCATCCTCGTCTCGGGCATTGAGTGCCTCGACCAGCTTTTGCCCGATCCGGCGCGCGGCATCCGGCGGATCTTCCCGCCCCCGAGTTGGAATCCGCTCGGGATCGTAGATGAAGATCGGGTCGATATCGGAGGAATAGTTGAGCTCTCGGCTGCCATGCTTGCCCAGTCCGATGATGGCAAAACCTTCCATTGGCGCATCGGGATAGCGCGTCGCATAGATGTCGGCGAGCGCGTCATCCAGCGCCCGGTCTGCGAAGTCCGACAGCCGGGTGATCACCTCGGTGAGGCTCAACTGCCCGGCCAGATCCCCGATGGCCAGTGCCAAAGCCAATGCCCGTTTTTCGCGGCGCAACTTCTGACTGACGGTTTCCGCACCGGCACCTGCCTGACCCACAAATTCCAGCGCGGCATCCAGATTCTCCTGCTCCAGCAAACTGGTCAGTTCCGGCTGGATATCCATGGCCATCGCCAGATAGGGGGCATTTTGACGCGCCCGTTCCATGGCATCTGCCAGACCGGTCGGAAGTGGCAGCAAATCCGTCATCCGAGATATCTGCTCCGGAATGCCGACGCGAAGGCGGCAAACCGCCCCTCCCCGATCGCGCTGCGCATGTTGGCCATAAGTGCCTGGTACCAGGCAATATTATGCTCGGTCATGAGCATCGCACCGAGAATTTCCTTCGCCTTGATCAGGTGATGAAGATAGGCGCGGCTGTAGGTCTGGCAGACCGGGCATGGGCATTCACTGTCCAGCGGTTCCAGGTCCTCGGCAAATCTGGCATTGCGGATATTGAGCGCCCCATCGGCTGTAAACGCCTGTCCGTTGCGCCCCGAACGGCTCGGCAGCACACAGTCGAACATGTCCACCCCGCGCTCGACAGCGCCGACCAGATCATCCGGCTTCCCAACCCCCATCAGATAGCGCGGCTTGTCCTGCGGCAACTGGTCCGGCGCATAGTCGAGCACTCCGAACATCGCCTCCTGCCCCTCGCCAACCGCAAGCCCGCCAATCGCATAGCCGTCAAATCCGATATCGATCAGCGCCTCCGCCGAGGCTGCGCGGATATCGGGGTCCAGTGCACCCTGCTGGATACCAAACAGTGCCGACCGCGCCGCATGTTCCTCGCCACTGTCAAAGCCGCCCCGCGACCGTTTGGCCCAGCGCATCGAGCGTTCCATCGATTCCAGCGCCTCATCCCTGGTCGCCCCGTTTTTGGTACATTCGTCAAACGCCATGACAATGTCACTGCCCAGCAGTCGCTGGATTTCCATCGAGCGTTCGGGAGTCAGCATGTGCCGTGAGCCATCGAGATGGCTTTGAAACTCGACGCCATCTTCGCTCATCCTGGTGAGCTCGGACAGGCTCATCACCTGATAGCCGCCGCTGTCGGTCAGGATCGGCCGGTCCCAGTTCATGAAACTGTGCAGGCCGCCCAGTCGTGCCACCCGTTCGGCCCCGGGCCGCAGCATCAGATGATAGGTGTTGCCAAGAATAATGTCTGCCCCCGCTGCACGCACTGATTCCGGCTTCATCGCCTTCACCGTGGCGGCAGTCCCGACCGGCATGAAGGCCGGCGTCCGGATTTCACCCCGCTGCATGTGGATCGTACCCAGCCGCGATCGTCCGTCGGTTGCGGAAATGGAAAAACGGAAGCGGTCGGTCATAAAATGTTCCCGGAAACGGTAATGATGGCCAGAACAAGGCAGATTTTGCGTTTTGGTTCTGATCGTGTAGTTAACGCTCTATCCTGTTCGAATCCCTCAGTGTCTGTGCAGGATATAGGTAATTTTTCAAAGACCAAAATCTGGAGCACAATATGACGAAAGCAAGTAAACTCGGTTCCGCTGCAACCGCCCTGATCGCAGCAGCGGCACTGTCCGCCTGTTCCGGTGGTGCGGGTGAATCCACCGAAGGCGCAGAAGCCTCTGAAGCAGAAGCAACGGAAACTGCTGCGGCTGAAAAAGAAAAATGCTTCGGCATCGCCCTCGCGGGTGAAAATGACTGTGCTGCTGGTGAAGGCACAAGCTGCGCCGGTACATCGGTCGTCGACTATCAGGGCAATGCCTGGAAATATACCGACGCTGGTGAATGTGAAGCCCAGGGTGGTTCGCTGACCGAAGTTGCTGACAATGATCCGCCAGTCGCTCCGGCTGAAGCGGAAGGCTAAGCAGTTCTGACTGGTAGCTGATACCATGTCCCAAAAAGGGCGGTTCCTCCGGGAGCCGCCCTTTTTCTTTGTGGATACGACAAACCGGTCAGACCGGATCGTCCGGATGACGATAGACAAAGCGGAACGGCCGGATGTTCTGAATCGCGAGCGGACGGAAATCGAGGTCGGCGATCTCTGGTTCTGATATCGTCAGGCAGTCATGAGACGGATCCCAGTGGCGGGCGATATTTTTGTCCGATGACGTGAATATCTGCGCCTTGCGATTTTGCGGCAATATCCTGCTGATCCGGTTCACCACATGGCCCGGCGCATAGGGCATCCGGCCCAGACGCATGATTTCCCTCAAGCCCGCTATACGCAACATTTCCCACCCGGCTTTCAGGCTCGTAGACCGGCTTTCCCGGATCCGGCCCTCAATGATCGGATCGCCTGTCTCGGCGGTCACCCGAAACCCGACCTGACCTTCGTTTCTGTCGAACAGTCCAAAACTCGCCATCCGCGCATTCAGTCCCAGATAGTCATTATTATAGGCGATGACGTCGGCCCTGTCGTTCCACAGGCGCACACATAATGTCCCCCAGTCCGGGCGACCCGCCATGGCGAGCGGAAGAGCGAAGGGAGCATCATCGATTGTCTCTCCTGGCCGCTCGCTGACCAGCACGAAAAACTGCAATTCATGATGGGGCCCCATGCTGGCATCGCGGAAATCTGCCATGATGAACCCAGCAGCAATATCGCCGGACATTGTGGTTACCGGACAGATACCCTCCTTTTCCAGAAGAGCCGTCAACGCATCATGATCCGCGTGACCGAAAATCAGCAGCCCTTCCCCGTCATAGACGTGATAAGGCACCGGCGCTGTCCCGGTTTCCAGATCGATTGTTCCGGTCAGAGGATTGTCGGCAAAAATCGGATGCTCTGTCGGCATGGTCTGTCCTAGGATTCGGCCTCACGCGCAGCGGCAATGGCCCGCGCAAAATTCCGCTGAGACACCGCCCCGCGTATCAGGATCGGGCCAATCAGAAAGGCCGGCGTCCCCTGGAGGTTCAGGCTGAACGCCTGCCGGCGATTGCGATCCAGCTGGTTGTCAATTTCCTGCTGATGGGCGTTGAGATCTTCCAGCAACCGGTCCCAGTTCCCGCCTGACTGCTCGACGGCATCCTGTAACCGGCCATTGCCGAGGCCTGCCTGACGCATCAGCCGGTCATAGACTTGCGGATACAGGCCCTGATAGTCCGCGGCCATGGCAATGCGAGCCGCGCGCTCGGATGCCGCACCGAAAATCGGCCAGTCCTTGTAAATCATGTTGCACCGGCCATCTTCGGCCGCGGCCAGCTGGATTGCCGGATGGGCCTTGCGGCAGGCGGAGCAATTAAAATCATTGAAGGAAATGATCGTCAGATCCGCACCAGGAACCTGTTTCATCGGTGAAGAGCGATCAGCGCGGATTTCCTGGACAAGCCCGTTATTGCCCACATCTTCGCCCACCGAACGGCTGTTTCTCAGGAGGGTGGCCATACCGGCACCAACGAGGACCGCGGTGCCGATCTGAAGCACTGTGCGGCGATCAAGGCGACTGGATGATTTGGCAGCACTCATGGCTCTGCCGATTAAATGGCGCGGAAGGCCAAAGCAAGCAGACAGAAAAGATCCACGGCTTTTCTCTCACCGGAAGGGCAGCTTCAGGGAATCAAAAGACTGGAATCACCATAGCTGTAGAAACGATAATCCTGCGCGATCGCATGGGCATATATCGCCTGCATCCGTTCGAGTCCCATCAGGGCACTGACCAGCATGAACAAGGTCGATCTCGGCAGGTGGAAATTGGTCATCAACCCGTCGATCGCCTTGAACCGGTAGCCCGGCGTGATGAAGATATCGGTATCTCCCGCGAACGGACGGATGATGTCATCATCTCCCGCTGCGCTTTCAAGCAGACGCAAGCTGGTCGTGCCCACGGCAATGACGCGTCCACCCGAAGCACGGATATCGTTGAGCCGGTCCGCGACATCCGCTTCTATCCGGCCCCACTCGCTGTGCATCTGATGGTCGTCTGTCTCGTCCGCCTTCACCGGCAGAAACGTGCCCGCCCCGACATGCAGGGTGAGTGTCTGCGTGCCGATCCCGGCGGCGGCCAGACTGGCCATCAGCTCATCCGTAAAATGCAGCGCGGCAGTCGGCGCCGCCACGGCACCGTCTTCACGCGCGAACATGGTCTGATAGTCTTCCGCATCCCGTTCGTCGATTTCCCGCTTGCTGGCGATATAGGGAGGCAATGGCATGGTTCCCGCACGGTCCAGCAATATTTCAACCGGTTCGTCACCCAGGAACCGGAGAGTGAAGCTGCCATCCGGGTTTTTCTGTTCGGCGGTCGCAAACACGTCGGCACCGAAATCGATCCGGTCTCCCGGTTTCAACCGCTTCGCATTTTTGACGAAGGCCTGCCATCGGCGCAGATCCACCCGTTTGTGCAGCGTGGCGCCAATGGTGGCATTTCCGCGGCGTCCCGTCAGCTGAGCGGGAATAACCCGGGTGTCATTGAAGACCAGGACGTCGTTCGGTGTCAGCAGATCGGCGAGATCCCGGACGATATGGTCGGTGATATGGCCATTTTGCGCAAGCAGCAGCCGGGCGCTGTCCCGCGGTACAGCCGGGCGGAGCGCGATATTTTCAGGAGGTAGCGCAAAGTCAAAAAGATCAACGCGCACGAGTCAGGTCACGGATTGATCGGCGCGTTCAGATCGTCGATCGAAAATTCCCGCTCGGGAGCTGGCGTGAGCGCCGAAGGTGGCGGCGGCGCCTTGCCGTCTGCCGCGATCGAAGCCTGGATGACGCGGCTGGGATTGGCGGGCGGCTCGCCCCGGTTAATGGCATCGACATATTGCATCCCCGCGGTCACCCGGCCAAAGGCCGTATAGTTTCTGTCGAGCGAGAAACGCGGATAGAATACGATGAAGAACTGGCTGTTTGCGCTGTCTTCACTCTGCGCCCGGGCCATCGAAACGGCACCCCGCAAGTGCGGGTAATTGTTAAACTCGGCTTTCAGATCGGGTAATTCGGATCCGCCAGTGCCGGTACCAGTGGGATCGCCGGTCTGCGCCATGAAACCTTCGATCACACGGTGAAAAATCACGCCGTCATAAAAGCCCTGGCGCGTCAGCGTTCTGACCCGCTCGACATGATTGGGGGCAATATCGGGGAACATCTGGATCGAAACCCGGCCGCCGGTGGAAAGGTCGAGATGGAGGATATTTTCCTCGGGATTGACCGATGCCGGGGCGGCTTCAGTGGTTTCGCTTTCCTGTGCAAATGCCGGATTTGTGACAAGAACTGCGGCAGCGACTAGCTGAAAAAATTTGCGCAACATACTCATATCTGTTCGATCCTGATCTGGATAAGTCTGATTGCCAACGCCTTTGAACCATCCGGCCTTTCGCTGCAATGAATTGCTTGCATCGGTGACTATTGTTCGCCCTTGAGGCCGAGTTTCTGAACCCTTGCCACAATCTCGTCCCGCACCAGCGGCGTCACGAATTTGTGGATTTCCCCGCCGAACATCGCAATTTCCTTCACAAGCCGCGACGCAATCGGCTGCAGCGAAACGTCCGCCATCAGGAAGACGGTTTCAATCTGGTCGTTGAGTTGCTGGTTCATTCCCGCCATCTGATACTCATATTCGAAATCGGCCACGGCGCGAAGCCCGCGAACAATGACGCTGGCCCCCTGTTTTTCTGCAAATTTCATCAGCAGGGCATCAAAGGCCACAACCTCGACGGCATCGCCCAGATCCGCTGTTTCGCGACGCACCATGTTCAGACGCTCTTCGAGCGAGAACATCGGCGACTTGGATGGATTCGTGGTGACACCGATGACCAGTTTGTCGACCAGCCGGGTTCCCCGCTGGATGATATCCATATGCCCCAGGGTAATGGGGTCAAATGTCCCCGGATAAACGCCTACTCTCATGATCCATGCCCCCCTGCTTCTTTATCCATCATCTGTCCCGTTCCACGGTAAATGCGGCAATCTCGCGAAGCATGTCCGCTTCGTCTCCATAGCTGCTCAAGTGCGATTGCGCCTGTTCAACAAGCATTTTTGCCTGTTCGCGGGCACGCTCCAGTCCCATCAGGCTCAAAAAGGTCTGTTTGCCGGCCTCTTCATCCTTGTGCAGGGCTTTGCCAGCCCGTTCCTCGTCACCCTCGACATCCAGAATATCATCGGCAATCTGAAAGGCGAGTCCGAGATCATGGGCATAGCCGCGAAGGCCCGTTCGCCCTTCGGACGGGACTTTCCCAAGAATCGCCCCAATCTCCACGCAGGCGGCGATGAGCGCGCCGGTCTTGAGCTGCTGCAACCGGGTCACGGTCTGCAGGTCAAATGTTTCGTTTTCGGCCACCAGATCCATCATCTGGCCGCCCGCCATTCCCGACGGACCGGCCGCCTGGGCGAGACAGGACACCATTTCGGTCCGGACGAAAGGATCCGGATGAGTCGATTCGTCCGACAGCAGATCAAAGGCCAGCGCATGTAATGCGTCACCGGCAAGCACCGCTTCGGCTTCCCCGAACGCCACATGCGCAGTGGGCTTGCCGCGGCGCAAATCATCGTCATCCATGCACGGCAGATCGTCATGAACAAGCGAGTATACGTGCAGCGCCTCAACCGCGGTCGCCGCCTTGATGGCACTGACCTGGTCGACATTGAACAACCGGGACGTCGCGATGACCAGCAGCGGGCGCAAACGTTTGCCACCACCGATGGCGGCGTGACGCATGGCCTTGAAAAGCACAGCTCTCGGATCTTCCGGAACCGCAAGCAGCAAGTCAAATTGTGAGTCGACGGCGTTCGCGACCGCCTGCATTTCCTGCAAAAGATCAAGATTGCTGTTGGCGGCCACGACCGCGTTCAGTCCGCATCAAAGGCGGTGATGCCATCGGGATTGCCATCGCGATCGAGCGTGATTTTTTCAATCCTTGCCTGAGCCGCTTCCAGCCGTTGCTGGCAGAGGCCCCGCAGCTTCTCACCTTCGCTGTAGAGCGCGATCGACTGATCCAGAGGAACATCTCCACTTTCCAGCTTGCGGACAATATCTTCCAGCTTGCGCAGCGCATCTTCAAAACTCAGATCGCCCGCCCCCGCCGCATCCTGAGGGCCGGCATCTTGTGGAGTGGTTTCATTCATTTGCAATCCAATGACGGCGCTTTGTGTCGGGGTCAAGTGCCGGGTCGCGCAAAATACCGCTTGCGCCGGGAAAAACGGCCCGTCTGGTCAAGCGGCGGCATCCGGACTAAGCTGAACGCCAGGCGACAGTCCTGAGGGGGAGAGACGAAACAATGTTTATCGGTCATTTTGCGCCGGCCATGGTTGCCGCCACTCATCCCAAAGCGCCGGGTCTCGGAACGCTTTTCGTTGCCGGACAGCTGGTTGATTTCGGCTTTTTCGGTCTGGCTTTGCTGGGCATCGAAAAATTCCGTATCGTGCCCGGCACCACGGTGATGAATCCGCTGGACCTCTATCACATGCCCTATACGCACAGCCTGCTCGGCAGCGGCATATGGGCGCTGGCATTCGGGTTGCTGATCTGGATGATCACACGCAACCGGACCGGCGCAATCATCGGGGGACTCGTCGTCCTGTCTCACTGGCTTCTCGACCTGCTCGTCCATGCCCCTGATCTCACGCTAACGGGCGCGCCGCCCATGCTCGGTCTCGGGCTGTGGAATTATCCCGCCATCACCATGCCGCTTGAGCTCATTCTGACATTCGGCGCGCTGGCCTTTTTTGTGAGCAGAACCCGTTCAACTTCGCCGCGATCGCGCCTGGCGCTCGTCCTTCTGGCCGTATTGCTGGCCTTTCTTCAAATCTATAACTGGTTTGGACCGGAGCCGGAAACCGCGGACGCGGCCATGATGATCACGGCGTTGATCGCGTTCGCCCTCGCAGCCGCAGCGGCCGCCTTTGTCGCCCGGACCCGGACACTGAAAACCGCCTGAGCAGGCACCGAGGAACCAACCATGACCCAATATATTGTCGCCTATCTTGTTGCTGCCGTCATTTTCGGCATTCTCGACTTTCTGTGGCTCAGCAATATGGCGAGCTCGCTCTATCGACCGGTCATTGGAGAGATCATGGCCGACGAGTTCCGCAAGGCGCCGGCGGCGGCATTCTATTTCATCTATTTGTTCGGCATAGTCTGGTTCGGGATCAAACCGGCACTGATCAGCGGACAGTGGACGAGCGCTCTGCTCAACGGGGCGCTGTTTGGCGGCATTGCCTATGCCACTTATGACCTGACCAGTCAGGCGGTGCTCAAGACCTGGTCGACAAAGATCACGCTCTATGACATTGCCTGGGGAACATTTGCCACCGGCACAACCGCCGCACTCACGGCCTATTTGATCTTGCGCTTCGTCAAAGCCTGAATAGGCTGGCCGTCAGGAGATTCTGAACAAAAATGCCCGAACGCAAACTGACTCTGGCGGTCATCGGTACCGGGATAGCCGGCCTGTCCGCGGCCTGGCTGTTGCGCAACCAGTATCGGGTGACGGTGTTCGAAAGCCAGTCGCGGGCCGGCATGGGTGTCCATACAATCGACTGGACCAGTCGGGGGAAACAGAGCCGGATTGATGTGCCCTTGCGGATTTTCAGCCGCGGATATTACAAGCATTTGCTCGCACTTTACGAACATGTCGGGGTCAAAATTCTGGCCACCGATCATGCCGGAGCATTTGCCGACGGGGACGGGGACATGCTGTTTCATTACGGCAATTTCAACATTGGTGGTCAGAGCATCTCCTATCCCAGAGGCCGCAGCCTGTTTGATCCGCACGCCTGGAAAATCGGCCTCCAGGGCCGCCGTTTTTTCGCCCGGGCGACCAAGGACATGAAGAATCCGGGCACCCTGTCGGACACTAGTTTTGGACAATATCTGCAGGACAGCAAAGCGGGCCCCGAATTTGTCGATACTGTCCTGCTGCCGATGATGTCGGTGACCTGCACCTGTGATTATCAGGCGGTCCGGGATTATCCGGCGGACATCATGCTCGGCTATCTGACCAGCGGCGTGCAGGAGCTCGGGATCATGAGCGCGGCGAAGGGCGTCGACGATATTGTGCCCCGGCTGCTCGACGGCGTGGAATTGCTGACCGACAGTCCGGTTGCGGAAATCCGGTCAGGCGATGACGCGCTGACCGTCACCGTCGCGGGCGGAGACAGCCGGACATTCGATCATGTCGTCGTCGCAGCCCAGGCGCAGCAGGCTTCGGCGATGCTGTCCGGCTTTGATGCGCAGAAACAGCTGCTCGACACGGTCCCTTTCGAAACATCCGAAATGAGCGTGCACACCGACGAAAGCCTTTTGCCCGGCCGGGCAGATCAGCTGTCCCCGGTCAGCTACCATATTCCGGAGGGCAGCACCCGCTCCGAAGTCACCGTGAACCTGACCCGGACCATTGCCCGCCTGAACGACCAGGACACCGTGTTCCAGACATGGAATCCGATCCGCGACCCGGATCCGGACAAGGAGCTGGCCCGCGTGAGCTTCACCCGGCCGACCGTCACTCAGGATAGTCGGGACGCCATGTCGCAACTGCGCGATTTCCACGGCCAGCAAGGGAATCGCCTGTGGTTTTGCGGATCCTATGTGGCGGACAAGATCCCGCTTCTGGATGCGGCGGTCGACTCTTCTGTCGCCGTTGCTGAGCGGCTTGGAGTACCAATCCCGTGGCAATCCGGGGCCGCAGACTGAGCCGCCCGATGTCCGAATTTCATGACCTTGCCGAAGTCACGCTGAACAGCGAAGGGCAAGCCTGGGGCAATCTCGGATACTGGAAAGACGCCACCGATTATTCCGCCGCCTGCGCCGCACTGGCCCGGCTGCTTGGGGACGCCGTGCATCTGGGTTCCCGTTCGGTAGTCATGGACGCCGGTTTCGGTTGTGGCGACCAGTTGCTAATGTGGCTGAATCGTTATCAGGTTGCCGGGGTCCGCGGCGTGAATCATTCCCGTTCCCAAACGGCGATGGCGCGGCGTCGCCTCGCGGAGGCAGGCCATGCTGGTGATGCGGAAAATCTGCGTGAAGGCGATATCCATGATCCTGACAATTGGGATTTCGGGGACGACATGCCATCCGTGAACCGCTTGATCGCACTGGATTGCGCCTATCATTTCCCTGATCGCGACCGGTTCTGGCATCAGGCAGTCCGCGCGCTGCCACCCGGCGGACGGATTGGAGTCACCGACCTGATATTGTCCGATCATTACCGGCCAGGAGGTTTCCGCGCACTTGTCCTGAAGCTCATGCTGAAGAGTTCTCGCATACCATCGGCCAACCTGGTCCGGGAAAACGATTATGTGCGAAACATGACGCAAGCCGGATTCGAGCAAATCGAATTGCAGGACATCAGCTCTGACGTCCTTCCGGCTTTCGGACAATGGTGGCGGGACTATCGGCCACCCGCCCGATTGCCTTTGTCGAGTCGGTTGAAATACGGAATCACCGCGCGCTTTCTGGATTGGGCCTGGCGGAAAGACCTGTTGCGCTATCTGGTCGTGACGGCGATCCGGCCCTAGCCAGCGACCTGCAATTGCTCGTCAATCTGGCCCAGCCGTTCCTTGCCGAAATACATCTCGCCGTCGACATACATGGTGGGGATGCCAAAGGCTCCACGCGCGACTGCCTGTTCAGTATTGTCGATCAGTTGCTGCTTGATCGCCGGATCCTGAGTTTTTTCCAGCAGCGCCTTGGCATCATATCCGGCGTCGGTCAGGATTTTCCCGAGTACCTCAAGATCGGTCACGTCGAGACCCTGTTCCCACACCCCGGGCTGAAGCGCTTCGACCAGTTTGATGCGCTCCGAAGGCTCCACTGCCAGCAGCAGGCGCTGCAGCGTCACGGTGTTGAAGGGAAATTTCGGATTCATCTTGAATTTCGTCAGACCATATCTGGCAATATAGCGGTTCATCTCGAGCATCGCATATTCGTTTTTACCTTTGACATCCGCATCGCGCATGAATGGCGGCGCATTGCCGGTCAGCTTGTGCATACCGCCCAGAAAGGCCGGGGTGATCACCAGTTCGGCCCCGTGCTTTTCGGCCAGCGCCTTCAGCGGTTGCCAGATCAGATAGGCATTCGGGCTGACGAAATCGAAAATCAGTTCAATGGTCCTGGTCATGCGGAGCCGCTCCTGTCAATTTACTCTCATCATGAAACCATGTTTTGGCCCGGGGAGCAAAGCTTTTCGGCAGGAGCGTAAGATCGACCGGTCTATTTTACATATTTGGCCGCCACTTTTGCAATGCCACCATTGCTGTGCGCGACGTCCTTGACCACTGCTCCGCGCCAGCCAAAGGTCACGCCCAGCCGTTCGGCCTGCAGGCGCCCGGCATCCAGAAATGACGCACCCCGGTTGAACCGGTGGGCGCCCTGCAACATCGCCTCCGGGGTCCGGCGCAGGCTTTTGTGAGTGACATCGATATCCTTGTCCCCCAGCAAAATGATCATGTCTTTCTGCACCGCCATCCGGATCCGGTCTTCGCCCAGCGCGGCATCGGCAAGCCCGTAAGGATCCTTGAATCCATAGGGATAGACCTGCTCCGTATCCGGCATGGTGTACCAGCCGGCATTGGCAGCGAGATACCGTTTTACCCGGGCGTCGGGCTTGTAATAGAGAAACCGGTGGACGAACTGCGAGCCGGCGGAATGACCATAGAGCGTGTATTTTTTCTGCCCGCTGCCCAGCGCGCGAACTGCATGATCAAACAGCGGTTCAATAGCGGAGAAAGTCCATTTTTCTTCGTCGCGCAGATAATAATCGTCACCTTTTCGACCAAAGACAAAGCCGAGATTGTATCGGCGTGATCCCGAAAAATCGCGCTTGGCAAATTCGGGACCGATCACAACAAACCCATATTGCTGGGCATAGGGCACCCATTCCAGAAGATAGCGCGCCGGATTGCGCGTTGCGCCATGCATCATGAACATGATCGGCGCCTTGCTTACATCCACCCCGCGCGGCACATAGGTCCACACCGGGATCGGCTTCCCGGCCCAGCCATCGAACATGAAACGGGTGACCTCTCCGGCCGTGAATGGCGCGGCCTTGAACTGTCCGTGCGCAACAAATTTCTTGTCTCCCGGATTTTTCGGCACCCGATATTCGGGTACGGCACCATCTTCCTTGGCAGCGGCGGACACGGCCGTCGGCTGCCAAAACATCATCAGCGTGGCGCAAAGCCCGGCAAGCATGCGGATCATTTCTCTCTCCCTGTTATCGGTCCGTGCCTATCAAAACATCCGGATTACGGCCAATGCCAAAAAGGAAGGGCATAATGCCAAATTGGAATAGCCTGTTCCCGGACCGCCTGGATGGAGATTCCCGCCACCAAAACAGACTTTCCCTCTAGGCGAAATAGACCGGTCTCGCTAAAGGGGCAGCATGACCACAGACACGCTGATCGCCGAGCCGCAAATCTCACCCGAAACCGTTGCCGAACATGGCCTGAACGAAGAGGAATATCAGCGCATCCTCAACGCGCTGGGCCGGGAACCGAATATCACCGAACTGGGGATTTTTTCGGTCATGTGGTCCGAGCATTGCTCCTACAAATCCTCTCGCCTGCACCTCAAGAAACTGCCGACCACCGGGCCCCAGGTCATTTGTGGTCCCGGCGAGAATGCCGGCGTCATCGACATTGGCGACGGTCAGGCCGCAATCTTCAAGATGGAGAGCCACAACCACCCGAGCTATATCGAACCCTATCAGGGCGCAGCCACCGGCGTTGGCGGGATCCTGCGCGACGTGTTTACCATGGGCGCGCGACCGGTCGCGAATCTCAACGCGCTGCGCTTCGGCCGGCCCGAACATCCGAAGATGAAGCATCTGGTCAAGGGCGTGGTCGCGGGCATCGGCGGCTATGGCAATTGCGTCGGTGTTCCTACCGTCGGCGGCGAGACCAATTTTCACGAAGCCTATGACGGCAATATCATTGTCAATGCGATGACCGTCGGAGTCGCGGATGCGAACAAGATTTTCTATTCTGCCGCCAGCGGCGTCGGCAATCCGATTGTCTATGTCGGCTCCAAGACCGGCCGCGATGGTATTCATGGCGCGACCATGGCGAGCGCGGAATTTGATGATGACAGCGACGAGAAGCGCCCCACCGTGCAGGTCGGCGATCCGTTCACCGAGAAACTGCTGATCGAGGCCTGCCTCGAGCTGATGGCCAGCGATGCGATTGTCGCGATCCAGGACATGGGTGCCGCCGGACTGACCAGCTCCAGCGTCGAAATGGCGACCAATGGCGAAGTCGGCATCATTCTCGACATGGACAAGGTGCCGTGCCGCGAAACCGGCATGACAGCCTATGAAATGATGCTCAGCGAGTCACAGGAACGCATGCTGATGGTGCTGAAACCCGGCCGCGAGGAGATGGCCGAGGCGATTTTCCGCAAATGGGAACTGGACTTCGCGGTGATCGGCGAAGTCACGGACAGCCGCCGCATGGTGCTGACCCACAAGGGCGAGACAGTTTGCGACATCCCGCTGGGCCCCCTCGCCGACGACGCGCCGCTCTATGACCGCCCGCATCTGACGCAGGATGAATATAAAGCGCATGTCGCGATTACCGAGCTGGGCGACATACCCGAAAGCACCGACATTGGCGCGGACCTGCTCAAGATGATGGCAAGCCCGGCCTTGGCCTCGCGCCGCTGGATCTGGGAGCAATATGACAGCCAGGTCGGCGCCGACACCTGCCAGCGCAGCGGCGGCGATGCCGCGGTCGTCCGCGTCCACGGCACCAACAAGGGCCTCGCCATCACCACCGACTGCACCCCCCGCTATTGCAAGGCCGATCCGGTTGAGGGCGGCAAGCAGGCCATTGCCGAAGCCTGGCGCAACCTCACCGCCGTCGGGGCGAAACCCCTGGCGACCACCGACTGCATGAATTTCGGCAATCCCGAGAAGCCGCATATCATGGCGCAATTTGTCGGCTGTATCGAAGGCATGGCCGAAGCCTGCGAAGCGCTCGACATGCCGATCGTGTCCGGCAATGTCAGCCTTTATAATGAGACTACCGGCGCGGATGGTGTTAGCCACGCGATCCTGCCGACCCCCGCGATAGGTGCGGTGGGCCTGATTGAAGATCTCGACAAGATGATGACGATCGGGTTCAAGGATGAAGGGGACATCCTTCTGGTGATAGGAGAACCAGACAATCATTTGGGTCAGTCTGTCTGGTTACGCCAAATTCATGGGCAGGAAAATGGCAACCCTCCGAAGGTGGATCTTGCCACAGAGAAAAAGAACGGAGATTTTGTACGTGAGCTGGTAGCTTCAGGTCGGGTCAACGCTGTTCACGACATTTCTGATGGTGGTTTGGCTGTCGCAGTGGCGGAAATGGCACTGAATGGAGACCGCGGTGCGCACCTTTACAACAATCCTGGATCGATTTCCGACGAAGTTCGATTGTTCGGAGAAGGGCAAGGGCGATACGTCGTTTCTCTCTCGTCTGAAGATGAGGTGGATGCAGTCCAAACCCTGGCCAAAGAACGAGACGTTCCCGCGCATGTAGCTGGAATTGTTGCCGGAGACAGTCTTGAAATCTATCAGACTGGTGATGGCTCCAAAATTTCCGGACACTCTGTCCCCCTCGCCGATCTTCGCGAAGCCAGTGACAGTTTCTTCCGCGACTGGATGGCGGATTAACAATGGCGGCCGGCGGCCCAGTTACACCATTGGCTTTTCACACATCTGCTGAGGCCGCCCGGCAACTTGAAGCAATTCCCCAAATTTGCATTTTGGCAATTGGATTGCTTTTCGTTTTTTCCATTTATCTGATTTTGAGAGTCCTTTTTACGCCTGCCGGCAATTTATCAAAATCATCGGCACATGTCAGAAGCGCTTCACCAATTTTGATCTGGATAGCAGGTATATCACTCCTGCTGGCCTTCATTGCAGCTGGGTTCGACGTTTATGATCAGCTTTGGCAAGTTGGAATCTCTGGAACGTTTGATCTGTCCCAACTCGCCGTGATATTCATGGTGGGCTTGGTTATTCTGGGCATCGGATTTTTTTTCCGCACTGATCGCACTGTTGGGAACAGCATTGGTTTTCTTCAAAAAACAGAATTCTGCAAGGGAGATCTGAACGTGTTCCATGACTGTATGACCGACTGCCCATGTCATGCTGAACCTGTTTCAGCATCCATGGTGCCACATCGCTCTGTTCCCTGTTCCGGAGAAATGGATCCTGAAACGAGTTCAGGATGACGCAGTAGGAAGAGGTGGCTAGCGTGACCGATCTCCTCCAGCCCCTGCTCCATTATGGCGGGCATTTCCTGCTGCCCTTTGCCCTCGCCTGGCTGATCTGGCGGCGGCACTGGCAGGTTGCTGGGCTGATCATGACGGCGACGATCGCGATTGATCTCGACCATCTGCTCGCCGATCCGATTTTTGATCCGGACCGCTGCAGCATCGGTTTTCATCCGCTGCATGGCGGCTGGGCGGCGCTCATCTATGTCCTGCTGCTGATCCCGCCTTCGTGGAAACTGCGCGCGGTCGGGCTTGGCTGCCTGCTCCATCTGGCGGTTGATGGCGGTGACTGTTTGATGCAGACTTGGTAGAGACCGTCTCAAGAGGAGCATTTCATGGCATCAGGCTATTCCGGAACACCGCTGGCGAAAAAGCTGACGCTGAAAGACGGGATGACCGTCTGGTTTGAAGGCATGCCGGACAGCGTGCGCGACGAGATTGATGACCATGGCCTGCAGCTGTTTGAAAAGGTGGTGCCGGTCGAGGGCCTGAACGCCGCGCATGTTTTTGTCACCGAGCGCGCGGTTATGGAACAACATCTGACCAGCCTGCGGCGCCTGATCGACCCGGCGGGACAGGTGTGGGTCAGCTGGCCGAAAAAAGCGTCGAAGGTCGAAACTGACATTACCGAAGACACGATCCGCAGCGTCTGCCTGCCGATGGGGTTTGTCGACATCAAGGTCTGCGCCGTCGATGCGGTGTGGTCCGGGCTGAAACTGGTCATCCGCAAGGAGCTGCGCTAGGTGGTCACTGGCAAACCCGGCGGAACACCGGACCATCTCGCGGACCGGCTGTTGCCGACTGTATCTGCGATTTTGGCGGGTCCCGCCGTCGAACCGGATCAGGCGGCTTGCGCTTCGCCTTCCGCCAGCAGGTCATAGGGATCGATCCCCTCTGACCGATAAATCTCATGCGACTGCTGGTAATATTTGGGCGTACCGATTCCGAACTCGCGGCGCACTTCCTCTAGTGGGCGCGCCAGCAGGTCAGTGATCGACCGGTCGGTAATCTTGGGACAGGCCCGACCCATTTTCTGCGCCTCCCGGATCGCCTTGAATATCGGCGCCTTGCTTTTGACCGTCTGCTTGAGGTTCAGTCCGCCGCCATAGGCAATGAACAAATGGCCCAGTGCCGGACTCTGGCCATAGGTGAAAGCCAGCACGCATTGTTCGCCGAGCGCATCGCGGCCATAGCCGGTCAGCACATGCAGCAGATCATGCGTGTCACGCTGCCTGTAGCCATACCATTCGATCAGATCGCCATAGCGTTTCTGCTGAAACTTGTCCGATTCCGCGACCAGTCCGGCAGCGGTCAGACCTTCCTGCTCCATGAAATCGCAATAGGCGTGGGCAAGACTGCCTTCGGGCATTGCCCGCAACCGTTCATGGTCATCGAGCAGTTCGGGTAGGGAGGGTTCCTGGGCACGCACGGCGCGTCCGTTTTCGCTGAGCGCAAATTCCGCGGCATCAGTCCGGAAATTCTTGCGCGGGAGCGATTCGAATATGTGAAAGACCTGTTCGGTATCTTCCTTGTCTTTCAGCAGCTCGCGAAAATGATGCAGCGCCTTGAACGGACGAAAGCGCGGTTCCGGGCGTTCGGGATGGACCAGAGGCGGTTCTCCGGCGGTTCCGCCCTGACTGGCGGCAAAGTCATGTTGAATCTTCATGATTTTCGCTCTAACCACTACTTACATTACTGTCAATAGTAGAAACGCGCTTTCCACGGGGAGCCCGCTCGGCTATTCCTCCAGCTCTCATGTCAGCCTGATCGCAGGACCCTGTTTATGCAACCTCATGAAACCCTGCCCTATACCGAATTGCCGGACTATTCGGACGATGAGCGCATCGCCCGGGCAAAGGCTTTTTACGAGGCCATCCGGACCCGGCGCACGTGCCGCTATTTTTCGGACGAGCCCGTGCCGCGCGCGGTGATCGAACATGCCCTGCTGGCGGCCGGGACCGCGCCCAATGGTGCCAATCACCAGCCGTGGCATTTCGCGGTGATCGAATCTCCGGACAAGAAAGCGGCCCTGCGCGAAGCCGCCGAACAGGAAGAGCGGGAGTTTTATGAAAAGAAAGCCAGTGATGAATGGCTGGAAGCGCTCGATCCGCTGGGAACCGATGCGGACAAGCCGTTTCTGGAAACCGCGCCCTATCTCATCGTGATCTTTGGCCAGCGCAAGGGCGGCATGTTCCCCGGCGAGAAGAAACAGAATTATTATGTCAACGAGAGCGTTGGCATTGCCACCGGCATGCTGATTACCGCGCTCCATGACGCCGGGCTGGCAACGCTGACCCACACGCCCAACCCAATGAAATTCCTCAACCAGATTTGTGATCGTCCGTCGGATGAAAAACCGATGATGGTGCTTGTTGTCGGGAAACCGGCGGCGGATGCGACCATTCCCAAACATGCCACGTTCAAGAAACCGCTCGACCAGATTGCGTCCTGGCTTTGAACGCCCGGGCGCAGAGCCCATCACGGCCCCGTCTATAGAAGGACACACACCCGCATGACCTCAGCCAAACCGGCCCTGCCACGCCATATCGAGCTGGATGCCCTGCGCGGATTTGCGGTCATGGGCATATTGCTGATGAACATCATCGGCTTTGCCTTGCTCGAAATGGCCTATGTCAATCCGGCTGTTTACGGCATGTCAAACAACGCGGATACGATCAGCTGGTTTCTCTCCTTCGTCCTGGTCGACGGCAAGATGCGCGGACTGTTCACCCTGCTGTTCGGTGCCAGCATGATGCTGATTATCGCGCGCGCCGAAGCGAAGGGTGAAAATGCGGCGAAAGTGCACTTCACGCGCATGGGCTGGCTGGCGCTGTTCGGCCTCGCGCATTTCTTCCTGGTCTGGTTTGGTGACATCCTGTTTCTCTACGCCGTAATCGGCTGTCTCGCCTGGTTCGTGGCGGACTGGGATAGCGACGAGCTGATCCGCAAGGCGCTGCTCATCTATGCGATGGGTTTTATTGCCTATTTGCTGTTCATGGGCGGCATGTTTTACCTGGAATATCTGGCGGAAATGGCCGGACCGGGTTCGGAATCGGACGCCGATTACAGGGATATGCTCTCCGAAATTGCACCCGGCGCAGCAGTTACTGCTGAGGAAATTGCCAAATATCAGGGCAGCTATTTCCAGATTCTCACGGACAAGCTCACCAATAAATGGGACGGCCCGCTCATACTTCTCGTCATGAACGGACTGGAAACTCTGCCTCTCATGATGCTGGGCATGGCGTTCTACAAAAATGGATTCATGACCGGGCAATGGGATGCGGCACGCTACCGTTCCTTCGGTCTGCGTTTGGTCGGATGGGGGCTTTTGCTGATGCTGCCACTGGCCTGGCTGGTCTGGGCGTCGGGATTTGATCCGCTGATCGCCATCAACGCCTCACTCGCCTGGTCGATTCCCTCGCGAATGTTGCTGACGTTGGGATTTGCGGCCTTGCTCATCCTGTTGATCCAGAAGCTCGCCCATCATTCGATCCTCCAGCGCATCGCCGCGGCCGGGCGTGTCGCCTTTACAAACTATCTCGGCACCAGCATTCTGATGACCTTCATATTCTATGGTTGGGGCCTGGGGCTGTTCGGGCAATTTGGCCGGGCCGAGCTTTATCTGTTCGTATTGGGAACATGGATCGTGATGCTGCTCTGGTCCCAGCCCTGGCTCAGCCATTTCCGCTATGGACCGCTCGAATGGCTCTGGCGTTCGCTGGCCCGGGGACAGATGCAGAAGATGCGTGTCGAATAGTCGCGCGATCCTCTACTCGTCTTGTGCGTCCTCTTCTATAAAATCAAACAGCGAACTGCTCGCCTTCGACGTCAATTGCTCGCGCAGGTCGAAATTCTGGACAATACGCGTCAGCTGAGTGCCATCATCAACATTTCCGAGAGGTTCACCATTCCGGTTATAGGTGACTTCCCGGAACATATCTTTCCCGGCAGCCTCGTACACGACACATATCTGCGGGAAATCAATTGCGGCGAAGAGACGCATCAGGACCATGGCTTCAATTTCCGGGTCGAGGTCTTCGTCAGTCGTCGTATCAAATGAAAATCTGGAATCGCGGTACACGCGAAAATGGCTGGGCAAATCCTCTATGCCCTCGGGCGTACAGTGGGCCCGTCCCAGCATTTCGGTTTTGGTTCCATCAAAAAAGACAATATGGCGTTTACCCAATGCAACAAACCCACCCGACACCGCCTCGCCTGGTTCTGTCGAATTTTCTCCGGCATGAATCAATTGCCAATCCTTCAGCAGTTTCGGAGGAATGCGTCCGAAAAAAGTGATCGATGGCGATTCACCCGAACTGAGCAGCGCATTGCCCGCGAAACCACCGGACCGACTGGACAATAGCGCCAGGACATCGACTCCCGCCTCTTGCCAGTCCGGATTCATCGAACCGGTTGGCGCCATCAGCTCTTCCCAGATTGGTTCCAGTGTCGGCTCCATGTCGTCCAGTATCTGGTCCACGCTGTTCTGCATGAGCTGCCAAAAAAGCGGCGCCGAAAAGGTAAATCTCTCCTTTTCCTTGTCGGGCTGATCCAGATGGGATCTGCTTTCACGGGGAACGACAACCTTTTCATTTGGAACCGCACCGGCTGATGGACCAAAGAGAAAAACGAAAGGCAGGACTATGTGGGTGATTTTCATACCCATCAACTAGCCGTGCAAAACCGGATCGCCAATAGTTGATCGGGATTGCGGAAATCGCCTCCACTTTTGCTATTGCGATCTATTCTCATTAGCTATATACGAGTCGGACAGGAGCAAAATATGGTTGTTTGTGTCTGCAATGCGATAAAGGAAAAAGACCTGCGAGCCGCGGTTCGCAGCGGTGCGGAGAAGCCCTCCGACGTCTATGCCCAGCTCGGCCGCAAGCCGAAATGCGGTCAGTGCCTTTCGTTTGCGCAAACCATTATCAAGTCAGAAGTTGCGACCGCTTAGCATTCTCTTTAGCATCCCATTGAAATAATTACATTTTCTATCATTGCGGGCCTTCCGTTTCGATCGGCCATGCTGTATAGGCTTGCCTTCACATGCAATCGGCAACTGGGAAGGAAGCTGCCATGAAGGGCGACGCAAAGGTCATCGACTATCTCAACGAGTGTCTCAAGAACGAGCTCACCGCGATCAACCAGTATTTTCTACACAGCAAGATGCTCGACAACTGGGGTGTGAGCAAACTCGCGAAATTCGAATATGAAGAATCGATCGACGAGATGAAGCATGCCGACAAGCTGGCGGAACGCATATTGTTTCTCGACGGTTTGCCCAATTTCCAGCTGCTTGGCCGGTTGAAAATCGGTGAGACGGTGGAGGAAATCCTGAAAGCCGATCTGGCGCTGGAGCATGAAGCCCTGCCTCCGCTCAAGGATGCCATCGAGCATTGCGAAAAGGTCCGCGACTATGTCAGCCGCGACCTGTTCGCCGAGATCCTGGAAAGCGAAGAAGAACATGTCGATACGCTGGAACAGCAGTTTGACATGATCGAACGCATGGGCATCGAAAATTATGTCCAGCTGCAATCGGAATCGGCGGAATAGAAAACCCGCTTGTTGCTCGATCTGAGCACCGACCGATTTAGAAACCGCTGGCGCGAGAGCCGAATCCGTTGCTTTCACGCTGGACAACGGGGCTGGACTCGCGATCGAGTTCGGCCAGCGTTTCCTCGAACATCGGCCGCAGCGCTACGATCGCTTCAAGCAGTTCGTCGGGACCCTGGTGATAGTCCACGCATTTGCGCGCCGTCATTTCAATATTTTCTGCCGCAGAGGACAGCTGGACCGCTCCGAACTGGGCGGATTCGCCTTTCAGGGTATGGGCCGGCATGACAATACCTGCCGCATCGCCATTGCGCATCGCGGTTTCGATCTGTGCGACCGATTGCGTTCCATCTTCCCGAAAATAGCCCAGAATCCGGACAAAATCGGGCCCGAGCGCATTGCGCGATTCGGTAAACACCGTCCAGTCTATGAGTTCGTTTTCAAGCTCCACCGCGCAAGATTTCCCTGTGATGTGTGATCAGAGAACTGGTCCTATGCGGCAAGATAGAACGCAATATGTAAAAACAGGGTTAACCGGCTTAAATGAAGTTAACCATGGAGCCGGCAAGAATAGCGGAAAACCGGGCTATTCCTTGTCATGATAGGGGTTTTTCGGCGACCGGATGATCAGCCGTACAGGCACGCCGCCAAAGCCCAGATTTTTGCGAATCCCGTTGATCAGATAACGGCGATAGCTCTCCGGCAAATCGTCCACCCGGGTCCCGAAGATGACAAATGAAGGCGGCCGGGTTTTGGCCTGGGTAATGTAGCGCAGCTTGATCCGTTTGCCGCCCGGGGCCGGCGGCGGATTGTCCTCGATGGCGTCTTCAAACCAGCGATTGAGCTGACCGGTCGGGACGCGTTGCGACCAGGTCTTGCGGACCTGGAAAGCGGCACTGACCAGCTGATCGATCCCTTTCCCGGTGAATGCCGATACGGCGATCAGCGGCACATCGCGCACCTGGGCCAGACCGTCATCCAGCGCCGCCCGGATCCCGTTGAACAACGCACTCGGTCCTTCGGCCACGTCCCATTTGTTGATCGCGATCACCAGACAGCGGCCTTCCTGAATGACCTGATCCGCAATCCGCAAATCCTGCGCCTCCAGCCCCTTGGTCGCGTCGAGCAGCAACACCACGACTTCGGCAAAATCGATCGCCCGCTTGGCATCAGCGACGGACAGCTTTTCCAGCTTGTCATTGACCTTTGCCCGCTTGCGCATGCCAGCGGTATCGATCAGACGCACGCGCCGTTCCGGATCGATCCCGTCCAGCCGGTCTTCCTCTGACAGATGGGCATCATGCCAGATCCAGTCGACGGTGATGCTGTCCCGGGTGATCCCCGCTTCCGGTCCGGTGATCAGCCGGTCCTCGTCGAGCATTTTGTTGATCAGCGTCGACTTCCCGGCATTGGGGCGCCCGACAATGGCGAGTTTCAGCGGCGCGTTCTGGTCCGCCGGATCGTCATGAGCCGCTGCTTCAAAGCCCTCGACAAAGGGCCGTATCGCCTGGAACAAATCGGCAATGCCATCGCCATGTTCGGCGCTGAGCGGGATCGGATCTCCGAACCCCAGGGAATAGCTTTCCAGGATTCCCGATTCCGCAGCCTTGCCTTCGGCCTTGTTCACGATCAGCACCACCGGGGTTTTCGAACTGCGCAACCAGCGGGCGATTTCTTCATCCAGCGGGGTCAGGCCAGCGCGCCCGTCAATCACGAACAGCGCCAGTTCGGCACCGGCGACGGCCATCTCCGTCTGTTTGCGCATCCGCCCGGGCAGGCTCCGCGCATCCTCGTCCTCATAGCCAGCCGTGTCGATGATGTTGAAGTCGAGACCCAGCAGATGCGCAGCGCCTTCGCGCCGGTCGCGGGTCACGCCAGGACGGTCGTCAACCAGCGCCAGCTTCTTGCCGACAAGCCGGTTGAACAGGGTGGACTTTCCAACATTGGGCCGCCCGATGATCGCGATATTGGGCAGCATGTGGCTGGGTCCCGTCCTTTTTCTGAATCCTTACCGAAAAGCCGAAATGCGGCCGCTGTCGTCGAGGATATAAAGCATCCCGCCCGCCACAATCGGCGGCAAGGAAACGCTGTCTTTCAGTTCGAACAAAGTCGTACTCGAGCCTTCACCCGGCGAAACCGAGACCACTTCGCCCTCGGTGCTCGCCACGATCAGCCGGTTACCGGCAAGAACCGGACCGGTCCAGTTGATCGGGTTCTTTTTCTTCTTCGGATTGCGATAGGACGCCAGCTGGCTGATCCAGCGGACCTTGCCGGTCGGCCGGGCGATGCACAGCAACTTCGCGTCATCGGTCAGCACGAATACCCATTCACCGGCCACAACCGGCGTCGCAATCCCGGCAATATTCAGTTCCCAGATCCGCTGTCCGGTGACCAGTTCATAGGCGGCCATGCGACCACCCTGCCCCAGCGCGAAAACCCGGCCGCGATCGATCACCGGGTCGGCATCGATGTCGGAAAGGGTTGCAACAGATGTGGAAATACTGGTCCGCGCGAGCGCGTCATTCCAGAGATTCCGGCCGTTCTCATAGCGATAGGCGGTCAGCTCGCCGGACGAATAGCCTGCGATCACCGTTCCCTGTGCCGCGGCCGGGGCAGCCACTCCGAAAATTCCGGCGAGACCGACGGTACCCGCTTCATTCCATTGCACCGACCCGTCACTCTGGCTGAGCGCGTAGATCTGGTTGTCCTGGGTCATCACATAGACATTGCCATTGGATATGGTCGGCGCCCCGCGCAGCGGTCCGGCCGGACGCACCTTCCAGGCCTGGCTGCCATCGCTGGCATTGAGCGCCACGACATCGCCGACACCGTTGGTTGCATAGACCATCGTGCCCTCAGCGCTGACGCCGCCGCCAAATACCGAGGAGGACCCATCGCCCTTGACCTCGATCTGCATGGACCACGCTTTTGAACCCGTCTCGGCATCAAAGGCATGGACGACGGCATTGGTATCCATGGCATAGAGCCGTCCGCCAGAGACGACCGGCGCCGCAGCCAGACGTTCGCGTTTGGTGGTTCCGCTGATATCCGCAGTCCAGACACGAGACGGGGATTCCCCCAGCGCCACATGGCCAACGGATTTGCCGGCATTACCACCCGATTGTGCCCAGTCGGCATTTGCTGCAGGGATCGGCAGAATGACCGAAATACCCGCCAGGGCCGGATCTACTTCCGCTCCGCTTTCGCCGGTCAGGATATTGGTCCGCTTGCCGAGCGTCGGCGTGTTCTTCTTGCTGTCGCCATCACCGCCGCCCAGTACGCCGCAACCTGCGAGCAGCGACAGCGCGATCAGTCCGGCACAGGCTTTTGCAAAATATCCTTGTCGGGACTTACGCATTACTCAGTCTCTCCCGTGCCGGTTTCGGCATCCTCTTCAATTTCCGTTACGGCATCAATGCCCTGCACGCCCGCCATCTGCAAGGCACGCGACCGGATGGTCGGCGGAACCGACAGATCCTGCGCCAGTTGCGCGAAGAGCGGCCCGGCCAAGTCTGTATTTTCCATTTGCAGATAGGCAATAGCGACCATTTCGCCAGCGCTGCCAAACCAGGGATTGCCGGGAACCGCAAGCGGTTTCAGGCGATCGACCACCTGCTGCGGCTCCAGCGAATCATATTCGGTGGCAGTCTGACGGATCAGTGCCAGATCGCGAAAGGGCTGGGGCAATGTCTCGTCCGCAGCGACCTTCTGATATCCTGCAATCGCCGCTGCCGGATCTTCTTTTTCGAGCGCAATATTCGCCTGCATCAGCTGAGCCGCGGCGCGATACCCGTCTTGCTTGGCTTCTTCCAGCGGTTTCAGCGCCGTCGAAGCACCATCCAGATTATTCTGCCGCATGCTGTCGATCGCCGCGACATATTCCTCGCTGCGCAATCCGGCTTCTTCTTGCTGGCTGTTGTTCCAGAATATCCAGCCTGCGAGCGATGCCAGACCGACCACAATCACCAGTCCGATCCAGATGCCATAACGGGCCGCGAAATTCTGCAGATCGGCCTGACGCACGGCGTCATCCACTTCGCGCATGAAGACCTGTTCACTGCGATCCGGTTCTTCTTCCGGGGTTTTCTTGTCGTCTTTTGCCAATGTGGCTTCCTTCAACTTTTTCCGGCTTCAGCCAGGTCTGCCGGAGACAAAAAAAGCGTGCCCCGGATTTTTCGCCTGTTCTTTAGCGTTGGTACGCCAAAAGTCCAAGCCAATCGTCCATTTCCACAAGCTGAACATGAAATTCGCCCACGATTCAAAAACTGTCTATTTTTTCGGCTGGTAGAGCTGGTCTGGGCCCGGAAAACTGCGATTGCGCACATCCTCGGCATATTCTCCGGCCGCCTGCTCGATCTGTTCCGAAATATTATGATAGCGTTTGACGAAACGGGCTGTGCGCTCAAACATGCCCAGCATGTCTTCAGTGACCAGAACCTGACCATCGCACTGCGCCGAGGCACCAATTCCGATAACCGGAATTTCGACCGATTTGGTGAGCGCGATGGCGATCGGCTCGAGTACGCCTTCCACGACCATCGCAAAGGCTCCGGCATCTGCGACGGCTTTGGCGTCCGCGAGGATCTTGTCATGCTCTTCCTGGCTGCGACCACGCGCGGCATATCCGCCGAGCGTATTCACCGCCTGTGGTGTCAGACCGACATGCGCCATGACCGGAATGCCGCGTTTCGACAGGAACGCGATGGTTTCCGCCATCGAATCGCCGCCTTCCAGCTTGACCGCCGCACATCCGGTTTCGGCCATGATCCGGCTCGCCGATTCAAACGCTTTTTGCGGAGATTCCTCGTAGCTGCCGAACGGCATGTCGACGATGACGAGGCTGTGATAGCTTCCGCGCACGACCGCCGCCCCATGGTTGCACATCATGTCCAGCGTCACTGGCAGGGTGGACGGCAAACCGTAAATCACCTGGCCGAGAGAATCGCCGACCAGCAGCATGTCGCAATGGGCGTCAAGCAGCTGCGCCGTCCGCGCGGTATAGGCGGTGAGCATGACCAGCGGTTCTTCGGTCTTGCCCTCGAATTTCCGGCGCTGAATCACAGGTACGGTCAGTCGCTTGCGGGGCTGCGGAGTCGGATTGGCCCGGCTCGTCGATGTATCAAGTTTGTAGGTTGTAGACATGCCTGTCCAATAGCTCCGACAGTCGCATAAGGCCAGCATTGCGTTTCCCCCGGAAATGCGGCAGACAATAATTCTCTCACGACTCAGCACCGAAATATTTCTCCAGATTTGGGAATTTGTCATGCCTACGGCCCGCAAGCCGCAGTCCATATTGCTGTTCGTCGCGTTCATTGTCTTCATCGACATGGTGGGGATCGGCCTGATCCTGCCGGTTATGCCTTCCCTGATCGGCGGGCTCAGCGGCGCAACCATCGACCGCGCCGCTGAAATTGGTGGCTGGTTGCTGTTTGCTTATGCCACGATGCAATTCCTGTTTGCGCCGGTGATCGGTGGCCTCAGCGACCGGTTCGGGCGGCGACCGGTTTTGCTCGTCACGCTGTTCCTGTTGGGTCTGGACTATGCGATCATGGCTTGGGCCCCCGATTTGGTCTGGCTGTTTATCGGCCGGATCATCTCCGGCATCATGGGTGCCAGCTGGGCCGCGGCGAATAGCTGTGTCGCCGATGTTGCCAGCCCGAAGGAACGTGGGAAATTTTTCGGAATATTGGGTGGCGCTGGTGCTTTTGGCTTCGTGATCGGCCCCGGAATCGGTGGTTTGCTCGGCCAATATGGCGACCGGCTGCCGTTTATTGCGGCCGCCATACTCGCCCTGCTCGGGGCGCTGATCGGCCTGTTCATTCTCCAGGAAACGCTGCCACCGGAAAAACGCCGGTCCTTCTCGCTGACGCGCGCCAATCCCTTGGGCAGCATCATCCAGATGGCGCGGACGCCGCTGGTGATCGGCTTTCTGTCGTCGATCTTTGTGCTGCAGCTCGCCGCGCAGGCCCAGATTGCGGTCTGGGCCTACTGGCTGATCGAACGGTTCAGCTGGAGCGTACTGCAGATCGGGATCAGCGTTGCGATTTACGGCCTGCTCATTGCGATCGTGCAAGGCGGCCTGACCGGGCTCGCCATTGCCCGGTTCGGGGAACGGCGCACCGGACTGTTCGGCCTGATGTTCGCAATGCCTGCCTATCTCTGCTTCGCTTTCGCCACCCAGGAATGGATGGTCTATTTCGGCATCGTCATCGGCGCGATGAGCGGCTTTGCCTTTCCCGCCATGCAGCAGATGATGAGCAGCCGGATCAGCGAGAATGCGCAGGGGGAATTGCAGGGCGCAGTTGCCAGCATGATCAGCCTGACATCCATATTCGGTCCGGTCATGATGACCGCGATTTTCGCGGCATGGGCGGATGATACCGGTTATTATTTCCCCGGCGCGCCGTTTCTTGTCGGCACGGTTTTGATGGGGCTGTCGTTATTGATCTATGCCGTAACCGCTCGGCGTTTCTACTCAGCGCCGGCCTGATTACGGGCCGTCACGGCTTCCGGCACATTGTCGCTGAACAGCCCGTCGACCCCGACCGCGAGAAAACGCTGGATTTCCTCTTCGAGATATCCGGTCCCGGCGGGATTGATGCTGCCCTTGAGATCTGTCGGCAGGAAATAGTTCTCACGCCGGAACGTCCAGGGATGCACTGCCAGCCCGGCCGCGTGGGCGGCCGCGACCAGACCGGTGTCGGCATCAAGGCGGTCCAGCGAATCCCGGCTGATCACCATGGATTTGGAGGGGCCGATACCGCTGGCATAGAGGGCGATGTCCGCCAGTCCTTCCGCCGAGACCATGTCCGCATAGCTGGTGTCTGGCTGGTCCGGCGGACCGCCTTCTCCGGCTACAAGCTGGATCAGGCGCACCTTCGTGCCGAGCTTGAGCAGTTTGAGATTATCGACCTCGAACGACTGGATGAATACCGGGTCTTCCGGCCCATCATAACCATAGCGGGCGAGCAGTTCGAGCAGCGGCGCGTCATGCGGCAAGCCGATACCGGCAAAATAGGACGGGTGCTTGGTTTCGGGGTAAACACCGATCCGCTTGCCGGTTTCGGCTTCATGCTGCTTGAGAAGCTCCAGTATCTCCTCAAAAGTCGGCACCGGATATTTGCCGTCATGTGCGGTATTGGCTTCGCGAAGCTGCGGCAGGCGTTCCCGCGCAAACAGCGTTTTCAGTTCAGCCAGCGTGAAGTCTTCGGTGAACCAGCCTTCATAGTCGCGGCCGTCGATGGTCTTGCTGGTCTTGCGATCGGCAAATTCCGGCCGGTCGGCGACATCCGTCGTCTCGCTGATCTCATTCTCGTGCCGCGCAACCAGGATCCCGTCTTTGGTCAGCACCAGATCCGGTTCGATAAAATCCGCACCTTGTGCGATGGCGAGTTCATAGGACGCCAGTGTATGCTCCGGCCGTTCCCCACTCGCGCCGCGATGGGCGATGATGATCGGCGGTTCGCCGTTCAGGGTGGGCATGTTGTTCGTCACCTCCGCATCCGTTCCGCAACCGCCGAGCATCAGTGTCAGCGGGATGAGCCACGCCCAGCTGGCGCGCATCAGGCCGACACCTCGACGCCCTTCCAGAACGCGATCCGGTCCCGGATTTCCGCCGCGGCATCCTTGGGATCGGGATAGTACCAGGCCGCATCGCCATTGGTTTCCCCATCGACAACAAGATTGTGATAAGAGGCCGTGCCTTTCCACGGGCAGAAGCTGCTATGACTACTGTCGGTCAGAAATTCCGCCCGGACCGCTTCGCGCGGGAAATAGTGATTGCCTTCAACCACAACTGTATCGTCACTTTCCGCAATCACCGTGCCGTTCCATTTCGCCTGCACCATCATCTTCTCCCTTTTCGGACATAAATCACAATTGCCGTCAGCAGGGCAAGCGGCAACCAGATCCATTTGGCCTCGGATTGTAGCACGGCCAGACCACGTTCACTGACAAAATTTGCGATTCCGATGGGGGACACGGCGATCGGAGTATGTGGCGCGAAATGGCGCGTATCGCTCCACGGCCAGAATAAAGCCGCCCCCAGACCGCCATTGGTCAGCGTATCCAGCAAGCCATGGGAAGCCATGGCAATGAAAAGAAAAAGTCCCGCGACCAGATATTTCTGCGGTCGCAGCAGCGCCGTGGCCAGCAAAGCAGCGACAGCCGCAAAGGCCAGGCTGTGCGTGGCCCCGCGATGGCCCCAGCTGTGCGCATAGTCGATACCATAGCTGAATCCGATGACATCGGCATCTGGCAACATCGCGAACGCCATGCCGGTCACAAGCACCGGCATCGGGATCCGCTGGCGTCCCAGCATCAGCGCTCCGGCAATCGGCACCGCGGCGTGGGTCATGATCGTGGGCATCAGGTCAGTCCCTCACGCCCGGCCCATATCAGCTGTTGCGGGCTTCCAGACCGGCGGCCTCATAATCTGAAGCCTTGAATCCGACGACCAGCTCGTCACCATGTTCCAGCACCGGGCGTTTGATCATGCTGGGATTTTCCGCCATCAGCATCACCGCCGTGTCATCGCCGACATTCTGTTTCACCATGTCGGGAAGTTTTTTGAACGTGGTGCCACGCTTGTTGAGCAGGGTTTCCCAGCCCACCTGCAACACCCACATTTCCAGCTTTTCCTTGGTGATTCCCGACTTTTTATAGTCATGGAACACATAATTGTGGCCGTTCTTCTCCATCCAGTTGCGCGCTTTCTTGATCGTGTCGCAATTGGAGATGCCATACATCTTGGTTTCGCCTGCCATGATATTTACCCTGCTTTCTGGTCTGCTGCATGCGGTTACTTGTTCGCGCAGCGTTTGAGGAACGGAGATAGCCACAAATCGCGGCGGTGCAAGAGGCAATCGTGCGGGATGAGCAGTATGGAGACGCGAGATTTTAGTATCGTTTGCGTGTGGATCGAGTGTTTTGAGTCTTGATTTTAACCTCAAGCGCCGGGCGCGGGCATCCGCCCGCTTGGCTACGCGCCATAAGGCGCGGCGGCCGGTCGGCCTTGCCTCCGCTTCGCGTCGGTTTGGCGCTCCTTCATGAGGTCGCGTTTCCGAGCGCAGCGAGGCAAGCGCGACTGCGCGCCCGAGCTACTGCGAGGAAAGCCAAGCGGGCGGATGCCCGCGCCCGGCGCCTGAGGTCAAAACAAAGACTCTTCTCCAGCTCGACGCCTGAGGTCAAAAAATCCATTCTCATCGCACTACGACACCAGATGTCCGGTAAATCGTCAATCCCGCGCTTCATAGCCTTCGGGCAGCTGGCGGATCTCATGATCCGGATCGAACCAGGGCGCGGCATCCGAACGCCATATATGGGCGTCCGGTTTCCGGGTGATCTCGGTATCCATGCAACCCATGCGCAGCAGCACCATATTGGCCGCTTTCCGTTCGGCGATCAGCTGCGAGCCGCATTTGGTACAGAAATACCGGTGCTTGCCGGGCGATGACTCGAACCGGTTCAGCACATCCTTCCCCGCCGTCCAGCGGAACGCTTCGGGCGCAATCGGCATGACGCTGGAAAAGGCCGCGCTGTGCGCCTTTCGGCAGGTTTGGCAATGACAATGGATGATGATGCCCGGATCACAGTCGGCTTCGTATCTGACCGACCCACACAGACAGCTCCCCTCTAGCATCTCGTCAATCTCCTCATATCGAATCCAGTCTGCGACCGATGGTCACCACCGGCTGCGTTTCATATCCGATGGCCTGATAAAACCCGATGGCCTGCGCATTATCTTCGCGAACCATCAGCTGGATCTTCAGCGCCTTGCGGTCCCGCAACCATTGCTCCGCCGCGCCCATCATCTTCCGGCCATATCCGGCACGTCGATGTCCCGGATCCACGGCCAGATAATAGACCCAGCCGCGATGCCCGTCGAATCCGGTCATGATCGTGGCCACTATCTGGCGGTCCCGCTGCAGGATCAGAATGACGGATGTCTCACCTTCAATGGCCAGCTGAAAATCTGCCGCCGCATCATTCCAGGGCCGGGTCAGGTCGCAGGCTTGCCACAAAGCAATCACTGCCTCCCGATCGTCCGGCGTGGCACTGCGCACAGATTCAGCCCGCCCGGTCATCAGATATCGACGACAATTTTTCCGAAATGCTGACCCGATTCCTGGTGACGGAACGCGTCGGCGAGATCCGCCAGCGGGAAGGATTTGTCGAGCACCGGCTTGATGCCATTGGCATTGATCGCCGCGATCATCTCCTCCTGCTGCGCCCGGCTGCCCACGGTCAGCCCCTGCACACGCAGATTTTTCGCCATCAGCATCGCGGTCTGGACGGGTCCGGCAAATCCGGTGAGCACGCCGATCAAGGCGATATGTCCGCCAATCCGGCTCGCCATCATCGACTGGTCGAGTGTGCCGGGACCACCGATCTCGACAACACAGTCGACACCCTTGCCGCCGGTCAGCTCCAGCACTTTCGGGCCCCAGGCCTCCACTTGCTTGTAGTTGATCAGATGATCGGCACCCAGTTGTTTCAGCCGGGCGAGTTTGTCATCCGACGAGGATGTTGCGATCACCGTGGCGCCGGCCGCCTTGGCAAATTGCAGCGCAAATACCGATACGCCGCCCGTCCCCTGCACCAGCACAGCATCGCCCGGCTTCACACAGCCATCGACAAACAATGCGCGCCAGGCGGTCAGACCGGCGCAGGTCAGGGTCGCAGCTTCCGCCGCGTTGTAACCGTCCGGCGCATGGGTCCAGGATGTGGCCGGACCAACCGCCTGTTCGCACGCATAGCCGTCAATGCCGTCGCCCGGCACCCGCTGGAAGCCGCCCTCGGGCGGCGTGCCGTCAATCCAGTCGGGAAAGAAGGTCGAGACCACCAGATCCCCCGCCTTGAATTCGGTCACGCCTTCGCCCACGGCGGTCACTTCGCCGGCACCGTCGGACATGGGAATCCGGTTTTCCGCGGTCGGCAGCATGCCCTTGACCACCGCATAGTCATGATAGTTGAGCGAGGAGGCCCGGAGACGCACCGCAATCTCGCCGGGCCCCGGAACGGCCGGATCGGGCAGATCCACAAGTGCAAGATTATCGAGTGATGCGGGTGCGGCGAGCTGGATGGCTTTCATGTTGTCAGGATTCCTCTGTTCTTGTTTTCCGGCCCTCTATCACATCTGCCCGGCGGTTCGGCAATCCTGACGAATTGGACAGGAGGCACAATCGGGCTGCTTCGGCCGGCAATATGTCTGGCCGAGGCGTTTCGCCAGCAGATGATGCTCGTCCATATCTTCCGCCGCCCACTCTTCGGGCAGCACCGGCATCAACTCGTCAAACGCGCGGGCAAAGTCGGCAGTGGGAGGGATCAGACCGGTACGCTGCATCACCCGGCAGTGGGCGGTTTCGATCACGAGGGCTTTGCGGTTTAGCGTGCTGGCGTTGAGCACCCCGGCGCTGATCTTGCGCCCGACGCCAGGCAGGCTTTCCAGCCATGCCATCGCGTCTTCAATCGGCAGGTTGTGCAAATGGGTCAGGCTGACCTCGCCGCGTTGTTCGCGGATTTCAGTGAGGCAGGCCTTGAGCCGCTGCGCCGACTGCCCGGGAAAAGTCGCGGTGCGCAGACGGTCGGTCAGCTCGTCGACCGGCGCATCCGCAACGCTTTCCCACGCGCCATATTCCGCGAGCAGGTTATCGGTATTTGCATTGGAAATCCGCGTCTTCGACCGCGCGCCGACCACTCCCTGCACCAGCGTCCAGACCGGGTCCCGGCGCTTCTCCGGCGGCCGGATGATCCGGCCAAAACGCGCAATCAGCGCCGCGTGAATGCGGCGAAGGATTTCGGTGCGCGGATCAGAACCAAGAGGGAGTTGCATGGAGGAGGATATGCGCGAGTTGCGCTCGGTTTTCCAGCTTGTCGTGACCTGATTAGTCCGCAGTGCGACGGGCAACATAATAGCCATAGCCGAAAAAGTCGGCATGACGCTCGTAGAGATCGATCTCTTTCTGCTCGGCCCTCAGGATCGCCTGTGCCGCTTCGGATTGGCCATGGCGTTCGAGAAATTCCGGAAAGCGGGCCTGCATCGGCCGGTAATAATTGTCGAGCCAGCAATGTCTGGGCAGTGGAAAATAGCCGAGCGGGGCATATCCGGCCCGTTCCAGAATCGCCATTTTCGCGGATCCCGTCGCGACTTCGGGATATTCCCGGGTCCAGTGGTCTTCCAGTTCGGTCGGCCGCGCATCGGTCAGCCAGGTCAGTTCGGACACCGCCAGTATCCCGTCCGGCTTCAGAAAATCCCGCCACGCCCGGACGCCCTTTTCAAAACCGATATTGTAGATCGCCCCCTCCGACCAGATCGCGTCAAGCGAGCCGGGGTCAAAGGTCAGCGCATCCATGGAGACCGCCTGTGTGGTGATCCGGTCTGACAGCCCGGCTGCTGCGGCCCCCTCATCTAGCCGCTCCAGAAAATCGGGCAAAAAGTCGACTGCGATCACCTGCGCATCCAGTGCCTCTGCCAGCACCAGCGTCGACGCCCCCGTGCCGCAGCCGATATCGGCGATTGTCAGACCGGACTTGTCCTGCAGGCCGGACAGCGTGATCGCCAGCCGCGTCTCGTCATCACCGCCGGGGCCTTGCCGGTGGCCCTGTTTGTGCAGATCGATGATCAGGTCGAGTTCGGTCACGATAGTGTTTCCATGCCTCCCAATATCGTCATCCCGTTGCGCGGCCGGGTTACCCAAAAATAGATTGGACCGTATCCAGCTTGCTTTTTCCAAAGCGATTGACAATGAAACGCTCTTGGCTTTTGTCGCTTGCCGCCACAAAATGCGAAGCGCGTTCAACTACTTGTCTGTTCAAATTTCTCACTACTTCCTCCAGCTTTTGCCTCTTCAGTTTCGTCATGAAATTTGAGTCTGTTCGAATTGCCAAAAAAATTTCCGTTGGAGAAATTGGTAATGCAATGTGACCATCTTCGCGCATCAAGCCATTTGTCATCACTATTGGTTGCTCGGAGACAAGCAACTGAAACCTGCAGCTATCGGTTCTTACAACGTGCCAATCCATTTGAGCTATGAACAAGACTGTTCGCTCACTTTCAATGAAAAAGGGAAGATTCTGTTTTGCCATTTCAACGGCCTCGGAATCATTCAAGAAAGACCCGTCGGACAATTGAGTCGATCGCCATTTTTCTTTCCACATTTCGATCGATTGAGGAACTCGGTGCATCAATGAATAGACAAATCTTGCCCAATTAACGATGTCATCATCGCTCATCGATTCAATTTCCCTGTTCAAAATTTTGTAGAATGTCTTAGCGGCCAATGAATCGACCTTCTGAAAGAATTCCAACTCAATGTGATGCCGGTGCTCAGTTGCAACATCATCAAGTGTATAAATATCTTTCTGAAAGCCGGTAGCACTTGGAAACACTCGCCTTGAAACAATTTTTCCATCGATAGGACTGGTGTACCTTTCCAGTCGGCCGTCATCTCCACACCAGTTTTTTAGCAGAAATTCCGGGATGAAATGCTGCTTCACAGCCTCAGCGGCTCCTTGCATTGCCGAGTGAAACCGGAAACCGTCTCCCGGACGATTTCTGTTGCGGCTTCACTCCCACTCAATCGTCCCGGGCGGTTTGCTGGTATAATCATAAACCACCCGGTTGATCCCCTTCACCTCATTCACAATTCGCGTCGCCACGCGGGTCAGGAAGCTGGAGTCAAAGGGGTAGACATCGGCGGTCATGCCATCTGTGCTGGTCACGGCACGGAGGCCGCAGACATTGTCGTAGGTGCGGCCGTCGCCCATCACGCCGACGGTTTTCACCGGCAGCAGCACCGCAAAGGCCTGCCAGATCGCGTCATAGAGCCCGGCATTGCGGATTTCCTCCAGATAGATGGCGTCGGCTTTTCTGAGGATATCACAGCGTTCCTTGGTCACTTCGCCGGGAATGCGGATCGCGAGGCCCGGGCCGGGGAACGGGTGGCGGCCGACGAATATCTCGGGCAGGCCGAGCTCGCGGCCGAGCGCCCGGACTTCGTCCTTGAACAGCTCGCGCAGCGGTTCGACCAGTTGCATGTTCATCCGCTCGGGCAGGCCGCCGACATTGTGATGCGACTTGATCGTCACGCTCGGGCCGCCGGTGAAGGATACGCTTTCAATGACGTCGGGATAGAGCGTGCCCTGGGCCAGGAAATCAGCACCACCCACCTTGTTCGCCTCGATCTCGAACACGTCGATAAAGGTCTTGCCGATAAATTTGCGTTTCTTTTCGGGGTCGGTCTCGCCTTTCAGGCCATTGAGGAACAGCGTCTCGACATCGAGATGCACGAGCGGGATGTTGTAATGTCCCTTGAAAAGGCTCACCACCTGATCCGCCTCACCCTGGCGCATCAGGCCATGGTCGACGAACACGCAGGTCAGCTGTTCGCCAATCGCTTCGTGGATCAGGACGGCCGCGACCGCGCTGTCGACACCGCCGCTGAGCCCGCAAATCACCTTGCCGTCCCCGACCTGTTCGCGAATTTCCTTGATCTTGGCTTCCTTGAACTCGGCCATGGTCCAGTCGCCGGCACAGCCGCAGACATGACGGACGAAATTGGCGATCATCTTGCCGCCATCGGGCGTGTGGACCACTTCGGGATGGAACTGCGTGCCATAATAGCGCCGTTCGTCATCCGCGATCAGCGCGAAGGGCGCGCCGTCGGTGGTGGCGACGATGCGGAAGCCGGGCGCAAATTCGGTCACCTTGTCGCCGTGGCTCATCCACACCTGGTGCTTTTCGCCGACTTTCCAGAGGCCGTCGAAAAGGACACATTCTTCGGAAATCTCGATAAAGGCACGACCAAATTCGCCGCTGTCGCCGGACTCGACCTGTCCGCCGAGCTGATGCGTCATGACCTGCTGGCCATAACAGATGCCGAGGATCGGCAATCCGGAATCAAAAATCACATCCGGCGCGCGCGGGCTGCCCTCTTCCGGCACCCCGGCCGGCGATCCGGACAGGATCACGCCCTTCGGTTTCAGGCGGTTGAACGCCTCCTCGGCATTGTTGAACGGCGCGATCTCGGAATAGACCCCGGCCTCGCGCACGCGGCGGGCAATAAGCTGCGTCACCTGACTGCCGAAATCGACGATCAGGATGGTTTCTTCATGAGCTATGGACATGGCGTTGCGCTTAATGAGACGCGGGGGAAGAGTCTATATTTTTTGTCCCTCAAGCGCCGGGCGCGGGCATCCGCCCGCTTGGCTTTCCTCGCATAAGCTCGGGCGCGCGGTCGCGCTTGCCGACGCTGCGCGTCGGTTTGGTGAACTCCCGAGAGGGCTCCGAACCGAGCGCAGCGAGGCAAGGCCGAATGGCCGCCGCGCCTTATGGCGCGTAGCCAAGGCGACGGATGTCGCCGCCCGGCGCCTGAGGTCCAAAAAAAACTCTTCCGCGCCCGGCGCTTGAGGTCCAAACAAAGACTCAAAACCTCACCGCTACACCAAATATCCGCTCGGGATAGCCGGAAAATAGGTGTCGTATCCTCTAATTCCACGCCAGCAGATTGTCGATCTGCACCTGCTGTTCCCCCTGCGCCTGCGCCGCGAGACTGCTTGCAATCTGGCGCGCCTCGTCTGCTTCGCCGTTCACCGCCAGCGCATTGGCAAGGTGCCAGCGAAACTCGATATTGCCAGGCTGGGCCGCCGCCGCTTCGCGGATCAGCGCGAGGGCCCGGACGGGATCCTTGCGTGTCTTGAGCAGGATCCAGCCGAGTGTGTCCTTGACCATCGCGTCATCGGGCGCCAGTGCCAGCGCCTCTCGCGCCAGTTCCACCGCCCGGTCGCCCTGCGACAGGTTCAGCTGCGCCATGGCCGCATTGTTGAGCAGCATCACCTTTTGCGGATGGGGTTTGGCCAGCAGCCGGTCGTAGATCTCGGCCGTCGTCCGCCAGTCCTGTGCGATGATCGCCTGTTCTGCCCGGAACACGGCATTCAGGTCCGCTACCTTTTTAAGCTCCGCTGCCCGACGGGCATAATCCGCACCATCCTGACCGGCCGCATCTGCCAGCTTTGCCGCCTGCTGCAGCACCGCAACCGGTGCCGTCACCGTGTCCGCGAGCGGGGCGATGGCCTGCCAGGCTTCACTGGCATTGCCCGCTGCGGACAGGGCCGAGGACAAGGCCACAACCGATTCCGCATCCGCCGGATTTTGCGACAGATAGCGGCTGAGCTTGTCAATCGCCTGTTCGTGATTGCCGCGCCGCATGTCGAGAATACCGGCAAGCCGCAAGGCCGGTGGTGCCTCGGCCAGGTCCGCCTGCGAATTCAGGATCCGCTCGAAGGCAGCGTCGCTTTTGCCGGCATCAAAATCCATCCGGGCAAGATAATAGGTCGCCCAGGGATGGGCCGGAGATGCAGTCAGCACCTTTTCAAAGCTCTGCCGCGCGGCGCGGCCGTCGCCCATGTCGCGCAGGACTGCACCGCGCAGATACTCCGCCATGACGCTATCCTGACGAATTTCCCGGACGCGGTCAAAAGCCGCCAGCGCCGCCTTGCCATCGGCTTTCGCCAGCGCCACGCGCCCCTGGAGCAACAGCGCTTCCATGCTGTCGGGTGCCTGCTGCAGCGCGCGGTCTGCATGCTCCGCGGCGCCGTCAAAATCGCCGAGGTCGAGCGCGCGGCTGCCGCGCACCCAGTTGAGTTCGGCATGATCAGGAGAGGCCTGCAGAGCTTCGGCCAGCGCGGCCTCGGCTTCGCTATCGCGCCCCAGCCCAAACAGTGCCAGCACATGCACGGCCTGCAATTCCGGTGCCGTTGCTCCCCCGGCGTCGGCGACCAGTTCCAGCGCCGCGTCATTCTTGCCGTTGAGCAGCAGCGCCTTGCCGAGAAGGGGCCGCACCTTGTCCGCAAATTCCGCCTGCCCGTCCAGCTTGCGCAGCGCTGCCTCTGCGCCGATGCCATCGCCCAGTTCGATCAGCGTCCGCGCATAGAGCAGGTTGGTTTCCGGATTGCGGCTGTCCTCGCGCAGCGCGGTCATCAGATGGATGCGGGCGGACAGATAGTCCTGCGCACCCATCGCCGCCTCGGCGTCCGCCACCGGATTATCCGAGCCGGCCGAACAGGCACTCAGGGCGCCGGCGGCCATAATCTGGAACAGGACAAGGCCCTGCAATCTCTTTTTGCGCGTCATTTTCATCCGTTCAAATTAGCAAAAAGGTCTTTCTTTTTGGCTAACGATTCGATGCAAAAGCCGCGCGCAAACCGGGATTGCGCCAATCGGCCAATGGTGTCGGAAATTTTAACGTTATTGCCTAGCTAATGATTGTGGTTAATATATATCCATCTGATATTTAATGATATTCTCCGAGTGGCACGTCACTTGCTTATCCTGTTCCGGGAATGTTTTTGGTGTCCGGCAAAGGACCGCGGCATCGAAAACAGAGATGGAAGGACAATTTGATGAAAAAGACATTGATCATCACCGCAATCGCCGGAACGCTGGCCGCGATGACGCCGGCCAAGGCGGCGATCTACAATTATAACGCCTGGATCAGCAACGGCATCGGTAGCGCGCAGGTATCGGTGGATTCAACCGCCGGTACCGCAACCTATACCGGTCGCAACATCAATCTGACGGTCTCCAGCAACTCGCTCAAAGGCTTTTCCGGGGCCAACAGCCGCCGGACCACCTACAAGGCGGAAAATATCAGCGGATCGTTCCGTCGCTATGGCCGCACTTACAGTGCCTATCAGTCGACCCGGCCGAAGCACACGCAGATCGCGCTGGGCGGCAATTCCAACTTCCTGTGGACCTATGGCCGCGACCGCTGGGGTCGTCACATTGACTTTGATGGCAAAGGCAAGCTGAAATATACCGGTTCGACCGGCGGAACTCCGGTTCCGGCACCGGGCATGCTCGGCCTGCTCGCGCTGGCCCTCGCCGGCCTCGGCTTCGCGCGTCGTCCGAAAGCGGCGAAAGCCACCGTCACCGCCTGATCGAAGGTCAGAACAGAATTTCAGAAGGGCTGCGGTGACGCGGCCCTTTTTCTTTGGGCGTTTGCTTTCACCCGAGCCAGTGTCTACCCTCGCCGCTGCCAATCGGGGAGCAGGGCCATGACAATCACACAGACGCTTGGAGCAGCGATAGGCTCCCTTCTGGCCCTGTGCCTGTCTGTCGCCGCGACGGCCGAGCCCCTGCACAGCATCCGCTATGACATGGTAATCGAAAACGGACGCGCAATGGATCCCGAAACCGGTCTGGATGCGGTGCGCCATATCGGGATTTCCGGCGGGACTATTGTGGCTATTTCGGACCAGCCGCTGACCGGCGCCCGCACCATCGATGCTACCGGCCACATCGTGGCACCCGGCTTTATCGATATCCACAGCCACAGCCCGACGCCGCTGGGCCTTCATTATCAGGCGCAGGACGGTGTCACGACCACATTGGATCTGGAAGCCGGCGCATATCCGCTGGCCGCTTATGGCCGACTGATACGTGACAAGGCACTGATAAACCACGGGTCCTCTGCCGGTTTCGCTTCGGCCCGGGTCGCAGTGATGACAGACTATCAGCAATCTCACGGTGTGGAACCACTGGTCAAAACCGGCGACGAGGGCAAGCCCATAACCCGCGCATTTCTCGCCGAAGCCAGTGCGCAAGAACTGACCGAACTGAAGGCGCGTATCACCGAAGCGCTGGATGCCGGAGCGATCGGCATTGGGGTGCCGCTGGATTATGTCAGTGCTGCGGTGAAAACGCCCGAACTGGACATGCTGTTTGCGCTGGCGGCCAGCCATGACGCACCGCTCTTCATCCATATCCGTCGCGGCCTGGCAGGTGACCCGGCGGGACTTGACGAAGCGATTGCGATGGCCCGCAAACATGGCAGCCGCACCCTGATCTGTCACATGTCCCACAGCGCGATCCAGAACACCGGGCTGTTCCTCGAAAAGGTCCGCGCCGCCCGCCGTGAGGGCGTCGACATCTGGGCCGAGGTCCTGCCCTATAATGCCGGATCGGTCTTTATCGGTGCCGCGGCCTTCCAGCGCGACTGGAAGGCGATTTTCAACATCGACTATGGCGACATCCAGCTGGCCGCGACCGGCGAATGGTTCACCAAAGAGAGCTTTGAACGCACCCAACGGGACAATCCCCGGGCCGACATCATCCACCATTATCTGAAGGAAGAATGGACCCGGATGCTGGTCGCCGCACCCGATGTGATCATCTCCAGCGACGGCCTGGTCGCCCGGACCACGGAGGAGAATATTCCGCCCCAGGGCGTCGGCAGCTTTGCCAAAATCCTCGGCAAATATGTCCGCGACGAACAGGCACTGGACATGATGACGGCCCTGTCAAAAATGTCGCTGCAACCCGCACAATTGCTGGAGAAATCGGCTCCCGTCTTCCGCCTGAAAGGCCGCTTGCAAATCGGCATGGACGCGGATCTGACCATATTCGATCCGAAAACCGTCCGCGCCAATACGACTTATGAACAACCGCATCAGGCCTCGACGGGCGTAAACTGGCTGCTGGTCGACGGAAAGCTGGTCATCGCCGACGGTGCGCTCCGGCCCGACATGTTCCCCGGCCAGTTTCTTCGCGCCACGCCGCGGCGAAAGCTTCCCAGTAGGTAGATCGCCGCTTTGATTTGTCCCGACAATAACAGGTCACCTACGGTCGCCAATCTTCCCTGATGTCGTGCCTTTCGCAATAGGGAATACCATTGACAGAACCGTTGCGGGAATAGGCCGAAATCAGATGCAAACGGCGATAATCATGCTCCGATGATTTGTGGGTTGAGATGGAACTTTTCATTTCAATCTTTGCTGCATCGCAATCCGTGACCAACAGATTCCAGTTATCAAGCCATTCTATCTTTACCGGCGAACCACCTGACGAACGATACACTTCTTCTGTCACGCGCTCAGACTTCCAGTTCGTGTAAGTTAACTCAATTCGCGAATGCATGGAACAGCAGGCGCCAAGGTTCGTGGTATAGAAATTCGCGGACATAGAACCATCTGGTGATTCTGCGGTTTGCACCAGCTTTTCTGCAGATCCGCATGCCGCAAGAAGGAAAAGCACAGAAAAACCGAGTTGCTTCATATCTCCACGTCAACCAGTGCCCGCAATTCGGTCTTCAGGATCTTGCCGATATGGCTGCGCGGGAGCTCGGCGATCAGGCGCAGTTCGGAGAGGCGCTGGGTCTTGCCGAGATCGGCATTGGTCGCCGCCCGCAAGCCTTCCGGGTCAAGCGTCACACCCGGTTCCGCGACAACAAAGCCAAGCGGCGTCTCGCCCCATTGTTTCGAGGGCACGCCGATCACTGCGGCATCGGCGACACCGGGCTGCTCCATCAGTGCTTCTTCCAGATCGCGCGGATAGATGTTGAAGCCGCCGGAAATGATCATGTCCTTGGACCGGCCCATCAGGGTGATGAAGCCGTCTGCATCGACCCGGCCGATATCGCCCATGCGCTGCCAGCGGTCGCCATTTTCGTCATACCAGCTGGCTTCCTCGGTCTTTTCCGGCTGGTTCTGATAGCCGCTCATCATCGTCTGTGAGCGCCCGACCAGCTCACCCATTTCGCCAGTGGGCAGGCGATTCAGATCCTCGTCGACCGTGATCACCTCGCTGCCGCCCCAGGCGATTCCGACCGTGTGCAGCTTGTCGGGATGGGCGTGGGCGAGCAGGATGCAGACCACCCCGCCCTCGGTCATCGAATAGATCTCGATCAGCCCGCCCGGCATGCGTTCGAGCACCTCGGCTTTCAGCTCGGCCGAGAAGGGCGCGCTGGTACAATATTTGTGGGTGAAGGTCGAAAGGTCATAATCATCAAAACCCTCAAAATCCATAAGTCTTTGATATTGAACCGGAACCAGCATGGTATGCGTGGCGCGATGTTGCTGGGCCAGCTCCAGCCAGCGCTGGCAGTCAAACTTGCGCATCAGCACGGCGGTGCCGCCATAGGCCATGGTCGCGACGAAGATTCCGAGCGTCGTGTTGGAATAGAGCGGCGTCGAAAAGAGCGACACCTGACCCGGCTTGCCATAGCCCGAATTCTCGCCCACCGCCATCTGGTACCAGCGCATCTGGCGGCTGTGGACAATGCCCTTGGGCGTGCCGGTGGTGCCGCTGGAATAGATGATATTATAGGGATCTTCCGGGCCAACACCGGGATCCGCAGGCATCGCGCCTTCCTCCGCCATCCAGTCGAAGAAGAGCGGTGCGTCGTCCTCGGCGGCATCCATCATGATGTGCTTGAGCGGCGGTAACTCGAGCCCGCTGTCACGCATCTCGGCGCGTTTGGGGCCGTCGATAAACCAGTGCATCGCCCCGCTGTCCCGCGCCATGTTCGCCAGCTGCTTCGGCGTTGCCGAGGTCGTCAGCGGCGCCGCACAACCGCCGGCGACAATCGCCGCGAGATAGACCAAAGCATAGCGAATGGTCGTCGTGCCCAAGATCGCCACCGCCTGGCCTTTCTCGAGCCCGTCCGCCTGCAACTGCGCCGCAATCCGGTTGACCAGCGCCGCCGTCTCCGCCCAGCTGAGCTGCTCCTCCCCGTCATCCAGCGCGATCCGGTCAGGCTGATTGACCGCATGGGCGTTGATAAGATCGGCGAGATGGCCGAAAGGCTGGTCGAGATAGGCGATGGGGTCGATTTTGGTCATGCTGAACTTGTTTCAGCATCCGTTCTGAAAAGCAACGCGCGATATTTGTGGTCGCGTCCGATTCCGAAGATTTTTCACGCGAAGCCGCGAAGGCACTAAGAGGTCGGCGTGTAGTTGTTGGCTATGCGCTTCAATCCTTCTTTGAAAGTGGCGCAACCAAAGTTCATGAGAAGGCCTATCGGCAGATTCATGAGACGCAGATATGTCAGTACCTGTTTTCCATAAACCGGAGCCATGCGCTCTGTGGATTTCAGTTCGACAAGCAATATTTCATTCACAACAATATCCGCCCGAAACCCTTCGCGAAAAGTCATGTCGTCAAATTGGATTTCGACCGGCTTCTGCCGGTCAACAGCATAACCCCGCTTTTGGAGAGTCGTTGCGAGAACGGTTTCATACACCGATTCCAGCAGACCCGGACCAAGCTGTTTGTGAATATGAAACCCACAATCGATCACATCGGTTATCACATCTTCCAACCGGTCCAACAGCGCCTTCGCTTTGTGCCTTCGCGGCTTCGCGTGATTAAACTTTACGAAGCGAGTCTAATGCAGACAGACGTTCAATCCAATTGACAAGACGGGACAATCTACCCCGCCACCAGCTTCACGAAGGTGCTCTCGACCCAGCCGCTGGCGCAGGGGCCGTCATAGTTGCGTTTGGAGCGGACCGGTGAGGAGACGCCGCAATCGACCGCGCTTTCGCCCTCGGCAGGCGTGGGCGCATAGACAACGCCGAGCCATTGCTGGTCATGGCTGCGGGTGCAGATATAGACCTGCTGGCCGATTTGCAGCCCGTCCTTGCGCTCTGCGGCGTCAAAGGGGGCGATCAGGACGCTGAGGGGGCCGCCTGGCGGGCCCGTAACCTGACCAACCGCCTGACAGGCATCAAATCGCGGACCGCCCTCGCCGATCCGCACCGGGCGTTCGCCGGGACTGGAGGCGACCCGGTCACCGCGGCCCGTGGGATTGGCTACGTCGGTCTGAGCATCGGGCAGGTCCTCGCTGACCTGGGTATTTTCCGCGCAGCCACTGGCGAGAAGCACAGCGGGCAAAAGAACAAGCAATCGTCTGAACATGTTGCGGGTCTAGACCAAAAGCATGGGCTTTGGGAAGATTTGAATGCGGGGCAGCGTGAGAGAACGGATTTCTGTTCATCGTGAACCGGAGAAGAAGTCCCCGGCCCCGCTCGTGGTGAGCCTGTCGAACCATGATGGTCATGCCATTTCATCCTTCGACAGGCTCAGGATGAGCGGGGGTTTGGAATAGCGGAGAGGTATTGAGTCTTTTTTTGAACCTCAAGCGCCGGGCGCGGGCATCCGCCCGCTTGGCTTTCCTCGCATAAGCTCGGGCGCGCAGTCGCGCTTGCCTCGCTGCGCTCGGTTCACCGATCTATCGAGAGGGCACTAATCCGACGCGATGCGGAGGCAAGGCCGACCGGCCGCCGCGCCTTATTGGCGCGTAGCCAAGGCGACGGATGTCGCCGCCCGGCGCTTGAGGTCTAAAAAAGACTCTTCCGCGCCCGGCGCCTGAGGTTCAAAAAAGAATCTCCGGCGATTGAGGTCTAAAATATTTCCCCGTTCACAAAACAATCTGCGTCTGGGTCACCACCGCCACCAGCGTGCCGTCCGCCAGCGTGATCCGTGTCTGCCAGACCGACTGGCGCCGCCCGACTTTCAGCGGAGTTGCCTCACCAAATACCGTCTGGCCTTCCGGCGCAGCGCTGAGGAAATTGGTCTTGCTTTCCGAGGTAGTGGTCCCGTTCGATCCTTCGGGCAGATTGGCAAAGCCGCCAAAGGCACCCAGCACATCAGCAAAGGTCATCACCGCACCGCCATGAATTGACGGCGTCCCGCGGCCATTGCCAGCCGTACAGATTTCCGGCCGCACCAGCATCTGCCCGACAATCCGGTCCTTGCTCATCTCGGTTATTTCAATACCCATTGTCTTGGCAAAAGGTACCATGTCGGCAGGATTGGTCATCGGGATCACCTTGTTCGGTTTGATTCACGCGAAGGCGCGAAGAAGCGAAGTCACTATGGTTGTTGACGATACGTTTGCAACCTTCCTTGAATGTCGGGGCGCCGAAATTCATCAAAAGACCGAGCGGCAATTGCATCAAACGCAAATAGGTCAGAACCTGCTTTGCATGCACGGGCATGTGCCGCTCGGTAGATTTCAACTCAATCAGCAGCTTGTTCCCGACAACAATATCAGCCCGAAATCCTTCCCGCAGGATTATTCCATCATGTTCAATCCTGACCGGTTTTTGCCGGTCGACTTGCAATCCATGCCCGGCCAGGGCGTTGGCCATCAATGCCTCATATACGCTTTCCAGCAGTCCCGGACCAAGGTCTACATGCAGCTTGTAACCGCAATTCACCGCAATTTCGGAAAGCCTTTCAACAGAATGTTCCATGGGCTTATCTTCGCATTCTTCGCGCCTTCGCGCGACAAGAAACGGAAGAATGTCCTTTTATGGTAACCATCTGTTTTTATTGGCTTATAATATCCGAAAATCCAACAAATTCCTTGGGTTTCCCGGGCCAAAGGTCTAAAAGGAACACATGACTGACAACTCTGAAAATTCCACCCCCGAAACACCTGACAACACGGATGCAGAACAAGCGTCCAGTGCGTCCAATACCAATGAATATGGCGCCGATTCCATCAAGGTCCTGAAAGGGCTCGACGCGGTTCGCAAGCGGCCCGGCATGTATATCGGCGACACCGATGATGGCTCCGGCCTGCATCACATGGTGTTCGAGGTTTCGGACAATGCGATTGACGAAGCGCTGGCCGGACATTGTGACCTGATCCTGATCACCCTCAACCCCGATGGCAGTGTGTCAGTTGAAGATAACGGGCGCGGCATTCCCGTGGGCATGCACAAGGAAGAAGGCGTCTCCGCAGCCGAGGTCATCATGACCCAGCTGCATGCTGGCGGCAAGTTCGAGAATACCTCCGACGACAATGCCTACAAGGTTTCCGGCGGCCTGCATGGTGTCGGTGTGTCGGTGGTCAATGCGCTGTCCGAATGGCTGGAGCTGAACATCTGGCGCGACGGCAAGGAGCACAATATGCGCTTCGAATTCGGCGAGGCGGTGCGCTCGCTGGAAGTGATTGGCGATGCCCCGCCGGCCGACAATGAAACCGGCGTCAAAAAGGGCACAAGGGTAACCTTCTTCCCTTCGCCCGAGACATTCAAGATCACCGAGTTTGATTTCGAAAAGCTTGAGCACCGCTATCGCGAGCTCGCTTTCCTCAACAGCGGGGTCCACATCCTGCTGCGCGACGAACGGCACGAGGAAGCCAAGGAAATCGACCTGTTCTATGAAGGCGGGATTGCGGCCTTTGTGCAATGGCTCGACCGCAACAAGACGGCGCTGATCCCCGATCCGATCGCGATCACCGGCACCCGTGATGACATCACCATTGATGTCGCGCTGGAGTGGAATGATTCCTACTATGAAAACGTCCTGTGCTTCACCAACAATATCCCGCAGCGCGACGGCGGCACCCATCTTGCGGCTTTCCGGTCCGCCCTCACCCGGACACTCAACAATTATGCCGAAGCCTCGGGCGCGCTGAAGAAGGAAAAGGTCAAGCTGACCGGTGATGACATGCGCGAAGGGCTGACCGCGATCGTGTCAGTCAAGCTGCCCGATCCGAAATTCAGTTCGCAGACCAAGGACAAGCTGGTCTCGTCCGAAGTGCGCCAGCCGCTGGAGAGTCTGATGGCGGACAAGCTCGCCGAATGGCTGGAGGAAAATCCGCAAAATGCGGGCATGGTGGTGCAGAAAATCATCGATGCCGCAGCCGCCCGCGAAGCCGCGAAGAAGGCGCGCGAACTGACCCGGCGCAAGGGCGCGATGGATATCGCGTCGCTGCCCGGCAAGCTCGCCGATTGCCGTGAGCGGGATGCCTCCAAATGCGAACTGTTCCTGGTCGAAGGTGACTCCGCAGGCGGTTCCGCCAAACAGGGCCGCGACAGTCAGTATCAGGCGATCCTGCCGCTCAAGGGCAAGATCCTCAATGTGGAGCGCGCCCGGTTTGACCGGATGCTTTCCTCGAAGGAAGTCGGCACGCTGATCCAGGCGATGGGCACCGGCATCGGCCGCGAGGATTTTGATCTGGAGAAGCTGCGTTATCACAAGATCGTGATCATGACCGACGCCGATGTCGACGGCGCCCATATCCGCACGCTGCTGCTGACCTTCTTCTATCGGCAAATGCCGGAGATTATCGAGAACGGACATCTCTTCATTGCCCAGCCACCGCTCTACAAGGTCGGCAAGGGCAAGAGCGAGGTCTATCTGAAAGACGACAATGCCCTCGACCAGTATCTGGTCGATGCCGGGCTCGGCAATATGGTGCTGCAAACGGCGGAAGGGGCACGCAGCGGTGAAGATCTGCGCGTCCTGATCGAACATGGTCGCCGCATGCGCAGCCTGATGGCCTATGTCCCGCGCCGCTATGACAGCACGATTGTCGAGGGCATGGCACTGACCGGTGCGCTGGATCCGGCGCTCGCTGCCGACCAGCGCGCAGCCGCCGTCGAAGCCACTGCAAAATGGATGGACCAGGTCGACGAAGAGGGCCGCTGGTCCGGCAAGATGTCCGAAGAGGGCGGTTATCTGTTCGAACGGCTGTGGCGCGGCGTCACCGACCATCATGTCATCGAGGCCAAATTCCTGGAATCTGCCGAAGCGCGCAAACTGCACCGGCTGGCTTCCGAACAACAGGGCACCTATGCCGCCACCAGCCGTCTGATCAAGGGGTCAGAGGACGGGGATGCCGGAGAGACAGGTGAAGGCACGCTGATCACGCGTCCGTCCGAACTGCTCGAAACGGTACTTGCTGCCGGCCGCAAGGGGATCGCCATCTCGCGTTACAAGGGTCTGGGTGAAATGAATGCCGAACAGCTCTGGGAGACCACTCTCGATCCGGAAGTGCGCTCGCTGCTTCAGGTGACGGTGGAACAGGCCGACGTCACCGACGAGATTTTCACCAAGCTGATGGGCGACGTGGTCGAACCGCGCCGCGAATTCATCGTCGACAACGCGCTGGACGTGGCGAATCTGGATATTTGATTGGGCGGAGCCCGATGTCCGCTTTGGGTGCAAAAGCGGGCATTGGTTGGAACAATCGTCACGTTGGACATTCAACTCCCAATTTTGCACTTATCAAGCTCATCAGCATGTCCGCATATCGACGCATTTCGTCTGCATCAGTGATTTTCCGAGAAATGGACCAGAGGCCTAGTACTGATGTGGTCGTAAACTCGGCAAGAGCAATGACATCCTGATCGCTCAATGCGCCAGTCAAAGCGTTTTCACGCTCAAACACCGTCCGAAATCCATTGGTGAGACGGGTGGTATGGAAATCAAGATATTGCTTGGTTTCCTTATCCGCGGGGTCGAGCTGCGCCAAGGTATTAACGACCAGGCATCCCCGCATTGGGCCATCAAACGATTCCTGACTTGCAATACCATCTTCCAAAAACTGTTTGATCTCGGAAAGTTTTGCCCCCTCGGCTTCAACCCGTGCAAACTTTGGCGTGACCGCCACTTCCTGATAGCGGGCAAGACAGGCATGGAAGAGCTCGCGCTTTCCCTTGAAGTCACTGTAAATCGAACCCCGGCTGACCCCTGTTTCTTGAACCAGGTCACCCATTGATATCGCCTGAAAGCCGACGTTCCAGAATGCTGCAAGAGCATTGTCCACAAGGTCGGTGCGGGACTGAGATATAGGTCTTGGCATATGCCACCTTGTAATGGAACGATCATTCCAATACAAGCTACTTCGACTCACCCATCAGTTTAGGAGCACATCATGGCGACCGCCTTTCGTGACAAGAAAAAATTCCAGACGGTTCACGGCAAACAAATGGCCTATATCGACGAGGGTGAAGGAGATCCGATTGTTTTCCTGCATGGAAATCCTACGTCATCATATCTCTGGCGAAACATCATGCCGCATCTTGCCGGTCGAGGCCGCCTGATTGCACCTGACCTCATCGGCATGGGGGATTCTGATAAGCTCGATAACAGTGGGCCAGACAGTTATACCTTTGTGGAGCACCGCCAATATCTGTTCACATTGCTTGATCAACTCGGCGTGAAGGAGAATGTAACGCTCGTCATTCACGACTGGGGATCGGGGCTGGGATTTCACTGGGCGCATCAAAACCCGAATGCGGTCAAAGGCATCGCCTTCATGGAAGCTATCGTTGCTCCCATTCCGAGTTGGGAGAGCTTTCCACCAGATTTTGCTGAAGTTTTTGGAGGGTTCCGCTCACCTAGCGGCGAAGAGATGGTGCTTCAAAACAATATGTTTATTGAAGCTATCCTGCCGGGCGCAATTTTGCGTCAGCTCACCGGCGAAGAGATGACCGAATATCGCAGGCCCTTTGCCAATCCGGGCGAAAATCGCCGACCGACCCTGACATGGCCGCGCCAGATTCCTATCGCTGGGGAACCCGCTGATGTCGTTGAAATTGTCAGCCAATATAATGCGTGGCTGGCTGAAACACAGATTCCGAAACTGTTCGTCAATGCCGAACCGGGTGCTCTGATCGTCGGGCCTGTAAGAGATATGGTGCGCTCATGGCCCAATCTCAGCGAAGTGACTGTCGCCGGAACCCATTTCATCCAGGAAGACTCTCCTGAAGAGATTGGGAAAGCAATTGCAGATTGGCTGCCAGACTGAATGTGAGTTCAACACAGGAGTTAAACAATGCCCATTTCAGCACAATGTGCATGCAAATCCGTTTCGATAGAGTTAGCCGGTGATCCAATAAGATGCTTCGTTTGCCATTGTGACTACTGCCAGCGAATGACGGGTTCCGTGGGGAATGCCGTTGCGGTTTTTCCGGAAACAGACGTTGTCAGAATGTCAGATGCTCATGAACTCGATCCTCAAATGCCCAAATGGCCGGGGGTGAAGAGGTATGTTTGTCCTGAATGCTATTCTAATGTGCATTGGGTGAACCCAAAAGCCTATCCCGGGATGCGACTGGTCTCTCTCGGATGCTTCGATGATCCATCGGCCTTCAAACTTTCAAGCACCGTGCAAAATCAGCACCGGCCAACATGGTGCCCCGAATTGGATGCTTCCGAAGCGTTTGAAGCATATCCCGGATAATCTGAAAAAGTAGTTCAATGTCAAATCATGCCTACATGATAACCAACGAGCTTTGGACCTGGACCAGCGAAAACCGTCGCGGCAACTATCATTTTCTGTCTGTACCCGATGATATTGAGAAAGAGATTCGGACACACGCCGCAGTCAGGCGACTGGAACTCGGGCTGCCGACAAAGCGCGGCTGGGGCGCGGTGAAGGTGGAGGCAACGATTGGCAAGACGGTTTGGCAGACATCGATGTTTCCGGGAATTGATGAGAATGCCTATGTGCTTCCTGTTAAAGCCTCGGTGCGTAAGGCAGAAGGCATCGTCGTGGGAAATAAGGTTTCTTGCAAGCTAGAACTGCTATGACGCCTGATTGATGGACTGGCATGCATAGCGGTTGCTTAGTATTATTCAGAAGCAAGTTTGACTGCGCTCCTGGGTATTAAGATCCAGGAAGGTGGTCCGGTTTGACCTTCAAGAACCCGCCGTGAGACATAGTAACAACAAATACCCGCTTTCGGGACAATGCAGATTTAACTCCCTGCCTGCAACAACACACGGTTCCCCAACAGAACAAATTGGTGATAACAGCGCTCCATGCCCCATCATACCAACAGCCTTACCATTGCCACCCACGGCCCGTCACTGACCGAATTCACCCGCGAAGCCGCAGACTGGGTGGCGGAGACAGAGATCGCCACCGGCCTGTTGACACTCTTCTGTCGTCACACCTCCGCATCGCTGGTCATTCAGGAAAATGCCGCACCGGAAGTGCAGGATGATCTTGTCGCCGCCTTTGATCGATTGGCACCGGAGGGATCGCATTACCTGCATGACAGTGAAGGACCGGACGACATGCCGGCCCATGTCAAGGCAGCATTGACCCAGACGCATCTTGCCATCCCGGTGGTGGCAGGCCGGCTGGTGCTGGGCACATGGCAGGGCATCTATCTGTTCGAACATCGCCGCCACCCGCATCAGCGGGAAGTGGTCCTGCACCTGTCCGGGGACTAGGCTCGACCTGCTCCCCAGCGCAAAAACGGCCGCACAGCGGCCCAGAACAGCGCAAGATAGCCCCCGGTCTGGAGCAACAGGCCGAGGTCCGGGTTGAACAGCGATATTGCCGACATGGGCGCGCCGTTGGCCCGGGGAATCCCAAACAAAAGCAGCCAGGCAATTCCCGCAAGGATCAGCGACGGCAGAAGCAGTCGTGTGATCGTCGAACTGGACCGGAATTTGCCGCTCACCGGAACAAGCTTTTTGCGGATGGTGAGGAATCCGATCATCACCATGACCATGAACAGCGGGAACAGGCAGATCCCGAAATAGGCGATCCGGGACAGGATATCGGGAGAAGCCGGTGGCACTGGTTGACCCATCATCAGGTTACCCACTCCCCAGGTCAGGCGGCCAATCTCCCTGTTGCCAAAACTCGTGGTGGCATTGGCCAGCACCACGAAGCCATATCGGTGTTCCGGCGAGAAACCGGCGATCGATTGATAGCCGGGATTGCTGCCGGTATGAAAGACCAGCCGGTCGTCGTCAAAATCGCGGACAAACCAGCCCAGCGCATATCGGGCGGACGACCCGGGCTCCGAAGGGGTCAGCATTTGATCCTGCATTTCGGGTGACAGGAAATGGCCATCGCGATTGAGAAAATGGATCAGAAATCCAGCCAGGTCCCGGCTCGAGGCATGCACGCCGCCTTGCGCGACCACGGCGCGGCCAATCTCGCCGCGATAGAGCTGTGGCCGTGTCAGCCAGTAGCGATGCCCCAGCGCCGCGCCTGCGGTACCCGGCTGCAACTGCCCTGCCCCACTGTCCGGCATGGTTTCCGGGGTAATGATGCTGGCAGTGACCGCGTCTTCATAGGGCCGACCGCCAAGCTGCTCGAGCAGCAGCCCGAGTATCTGATAATTGGCGTTGGAATATTGGTACCGGGCACCGGGAGCCGAGACCAGTTGCAAATTCGCCATGTCGCGTACCACTTGCTCCAGCGCGTCTGCCGCATTGCTGACACCGTCCTGGTTGCGGTTGCCGTCAAACATCGAAAGTCCGCTGCGATGGCTGAGCAGATGGCGGATGGTGATCGCGTCAGACCTGGATTTTTCCCGGGTCCGGAACCAAGGCAAATGCTGCACGACCGGGTCATCAAGACCCAGCACGCCCTGGTCCGCCAGTTGCAAAATGGCGGTTGCGGTAAATGGCTTGCTGATCGATCCGATCATGAACGCGGTATTTTCGGTCACCGGCTCGCCTTCGGCATGTGTCACGCCAAAGCCCCTGGCATGCACAATCTCGCCATCCGCGATCAGCGCAATGGCAACACCCGGGACAGCCAGATCTGCCATGCGCTGTTCGACGAAGCTGTCAATTTCGGCGATCCGCTCTGCGGTTAGCGGCGGCGGAGCGGACTGGGCAGGAGCGAGGGCAAGGACGACCGAGAGCCAGATGGCCAAGACAGAGCGAAGTTGCGATCCCGACATTCCATTCCCCGATTGCCTCCTGGGCATAGGACAAATGCGAAGCGCTTGCCCAGCGAAAAAGCGCGATTGGGAAATCCCACCTTGCTGTTGATCGAACAGAACCGGCCATTGGTCGATGCCTGGCTGCGCTGATCGACGGCCGAATCACGCCGGTCGACATCAACTTTCCAATATCTCTGGACTGACCAGAATGGTCAGTGCCGGATGCCGGGAGGGCGCTCGGCGGCCAATAATCCGTCAGGAATTACATCCCGGCATGCACCGGCACCGATGGGGGCATCGGGAGGGACATGATGGGGAATCCGCAGCTTAAGGAGACAACTCGCAGCGCCTTGCGTGCGGCGGAGGAGGGCGACCCGGAACGGGGCGTCAAACTGGAAAGGGCGCTCGAAACCGACCCCTATAACGGTGCCCTGATCATCCAGCATGCTGTGGCACGGGTGGATTCCGGAGACCGCGATCCGTTCGCACATCTCACCGATATCATCCGCCGCGCGCCGGACTGGGTGGACGGCCATGCCGCACTGGCACGGCTGCGCTGGGAGACCGGGGATCGGGAAAATTTCCTCTTTGATCTCGAACAGGCACTCGGGCAACAGCCGAAAAATCCCGCATTATGGAACCTTTACATTGACCTGCTGGCGGCCGTCGAACGCTTCGAAGAGGCTGCTGATGGGGCCCGGGCCGCGATCAATGCCGGCTTTGCGGATCCCGTGCTGCAATTGATCGAAGCCATGCATGCCGGTTCGGCCGGCGACCACCGACGCGCCATGCAGCTTTTCGCCGAACTGCCAGACCAACTCACCGGGCGCGCTGTCAACGAGGCCCGGCAGCACATGCGGATGAACCAGCTCGACCGGGCTTCCGTCCTGCTCGATCAGGCGCGGGAGGAAAATCCCGAGGACCTGACCGCCTGGGCGCTCACCGAATTGATCTGGAGATCCCGCAAGGACCCCCGCCATGACTGGCTGTTCCGGAATGGGGGGCTGATTTCCTTTGCCCCGGTTGGTCTGGACGACACAGAGCTGGAAGACCTGACGGCCCTTCTCGAAAAATTGCACGCGTCCCAGTATCAGCCGGTCGGCCAGAGCGTCCGCAACGGGACCCAGACCCGGGGAAATCTGCAGCGCAACAGAAATCCGCTGCTCGTCCATCTGTTCAATCGCCTGCAATCGGCCGTCGATACCTGGTTCGCAACCCTGCCCGATCCTGATCCCGCGCATCCACTATTGAAGCATCGACAGTCAGCGATCAGGATTACGGGCGGCTGGTCGATCCGTGCCACCGCCGGTGGCTATCACACCAGCCATCTGCACCCGGGCGGCAAGATCAGCTCGGCCTGCTATATCAGCATACCCGAACTGAATGACAAGGAGCGGGCCGGCCACTTGCAACTGGGCCACCCGCCAAAAGACATCCCCATGGCGCTTGAACCGGTTCATATGATCAAGCCGCGCGCCGGTCATCTCGCGCTTTTCCCGAGTTTTCTGTATCATGGAACGGTCCCGTTTTCCTGCTCCGGGCAGCGCATGACGGTCGCATTTGACGCGGCCTAGGGTACCATCGCCTTCAGCGTTGCCACCCGGTCCGCCTCTTCCGGTGGCTTGTCCTGACGAATGCGGTGAATGCGGGGGAAACGCATGGCGAGTCCCGACTTGTGCCGTTTACTGTCATGAATGGAATCGAAAGCCACTTCGAGCACCAGAGTCTTCGCCACTTCCCGCACCGGACCAAAGCGGTTCAGCGTGTTCTGCCGGACAAACCGGTCGAGCATCTTGAGCTCAGCGTCTGTGAAGCCGGAATAGGCCTTGCCAACCGGAAGCAACTGACCTTCATCGCTCCAGCAGCCAAATGTATAGTCGGAATAGAAGGACGCGCGCCGGCCATTGCCGCGCTGGGCGTACATCATCACGCAATCCGCTGTCAGCGGGTCGCGTTTCCATTTGTACCAATGCCCGACCTTGCGACCGGAAAGATAGGGGCTGTCCCGGCGTTTGAGCATGACGCCCTCGATTGCCGCATCGCGCGAGGATGCCCGAAGCTCTGCCAGCGCTTCAAAATCCGGCACATCGATCACCTGCGACAAGTCAAAGCGATCTGCAGTGAGGCGCGGCACAAAATCTTCAAGATGCCCCCGCCGTTGATCCCAGGGCAGTTCCCGCCGGTCGGTACCCCCATCGACCAGCAGATCGTAAAGGCGGATAAAGGCCGGTGCCTCCTGCAACATTTTTTTCGATACGGTTTTGCGGCCCAGCCGTTTCTGCAGGGCGTTGAAACTGGCCGCGCCACCGCCGGCGACATCCGCACCCTGGGCTTCGCCGCGCACCATCAGCTCGCCATCGACCACGCCATCAACGTCAAAAGCCGCAACAACATCGGGAAAGGCCTTGCTGATTTCGTCCCCGCCACGGCTGTAGAGCCGGGTTTCGCCAGCGATCCGCGCAATTTGCACGCGGATGCCATCCCATTTCCACTCCGCGGCATATTCGGTGAGGTCGAGGCTTTCACCCTCGAACGGGTGCGACAGCATGAACGGCCGGAAAAACGGAATCGCAGAGAGATCCGGGGCCGGGCCACCGTCGGCTGCCCAAGCGAAAAGCTCGGTATAGGGCGGCTCCAGCGCGTGCCAATATTCCTCGACCGCATCGACCGATACGTCGAAGGCCTGCGCAAAGGCGGTTTTTGCGAGGCGCGCGGAAAGCCCGATGCGCATGCCGCCAAGCGCGAGTTTGAGCATCGCATAGCGACTGTCGACATCCATACGATGGAGCAGATCGGCAACCGCATCGGGTGCCGTCGTCCGGGTCGTTGCCGCAAGCGCATCCACCACCGTCGACAGGCGCTGATCTTCCGGCTCCACTCCCTCGCTGCCCGGCCAGATCAGCGCGACTGTCTCCGCCGTGTCTCCGACATGATGACGCGACAGACGAAACAAGTCAGGATCAATCCGGGTTCCGGCGAGATTGCGGATCGTCGAGCTTTTTACCGCCGGAAAATCCAGACTGTCAGTCAGCGCCGCCAGCGCCCAGCCGCGATCCGGATCCGGCGTTTCCCGCAAATAAGTCGCCAGCGCGTGCAGCTTGGCATTGCGCGAACGGGTGTAGATCAGCCGGTCAATCAGGGCGGCGAAGCGCTGCATCAGCCGTCATCCTCTTCCCCGCGGCCAACCATCGCCAGCGCCCGCGCCTTGCGCTGAGTCAGTTCGCACCAGCGCAACAGGCCATCTTCGCTGCCATGGGTGATCCAGGTTTCCCGCGGTGAGAGATCCGCAATCGTGCTGGTCAGCTCGTTCCAGTCCGCATGGTCGGAGATGATCAGCGGCAGTTCGACATTGCGCTGCCGCGCCCGGCCACGCACCCGCATCCAGCCGGAGGCCATGGCCGTCACCGGATTGGGAAGCCTCCGGCTCCAGCGATCGGTGAGCGCCGAGGGCGGGCAAAGAACAATCTTGCCCGCCATCTCTTCTTTCGGCGTGTCGGCAACCGATCGCAACATGCCCAGATCGACCCCCAGATCTTCGTAAAGCCGGCACATTTTCTCCAGCGCGCCATGCAGGTAAACGGGTTCGTCCCACCCGGCCGCCCGCAATTCGGCGATTACCCGCTGCGCCTTGCCCAGTGCATAGGCGCCGACCAGAACGCAGCGCTCCGGCTCTGCCTCCAGCCGGTCAAACAGCTTCCCGATTTCCCCCGCGATCGGCGGATGGGTGAAGACCGGCAGTCCAAAAGTCGCCTCGGTAATGAAAATATCACAGGGGACCAGCTCAAATGGTGCGCAGGTCGGGTCTGGCCGGCGCTTGTAATCCCCGGTCACGACCACCCGCTCACCCTGATACTCCATCAGAATCTGGGCAGAACCCAGCACATGGCCCGCCGAATGGAGACTGAAGGTCACGCCGCCCTCTTCCATCGTTTCTCCATAGCGCAAGGCCGTTCCGGCATCGGTGCCGTACCGCAATCCCATGATCGCGAGGGTCTCACGCGTGGCCCAGACCTGGCCATGGCCGCCGCGCGCATGGTCGGCATGGCCATGGGTGACCACCGCCCGCGGCTGTGCGCCGGACGGATCAATCCAGACATCCGCCGGCCGGACATAAATCCCCTGCGGATGTGGTTCGATCCAGTGTTTGCTATTGGCCATGGTCGTCCAACGTCTGATTGTTTAGCCGGTTCCCGCTATCATCTGCGGTTGGCGGTCTGTCAGGCCGCCACAGCTGTCCGGGGGGATTCGGCGAATACGCTGGGTGTGAGCCAGGAAGAAATGTTGCGCGTCAGTGCCGCTTCTCCCTCCACAAACAGGTCGCCGGACTTTATGGCCTCACGATAAGTGCGATCCCCCATCCAGACATCGTGCATGGTCACAATGGAACAGGTGAAATAGACATCCACGTCCTTGCCCGGATCCTTGAGACACAGATCGACTTTCTCACCATTGACCAGCAGCCACCAGTTTTTCTGTTCATCGATATCATTGAAGTGAAAACGGATCACCGTCTGGTCGCCGATCAGCTTGGCCGGGTTTATGCTGCGTTCCAGATAATACATCAGGAATTCGGGATCGATATCTTCTCCCAGCACCGTGTGCCGCGCCCAGCACAAACCCCATTCTCCCAGATTCACCAGAACCGGGAGCAGCGCCTCACAGGCTTCGGTGGGGTAATATTCATAGCCTTTCTGCCCTTGCAGCTTGCGCCGTACAACCATGCCCTGTTCTTCCAGCGATTTCAGCCGGCTGGTCAGCAAGGCCGGGGATATGTCCCCCAGACCGCGCTGCAATTCGTTAAACCTGCGCCCACCCATCAGCAGTTCGCGGACAATCAGGATCGTCCATTTTTCACCCAGAATTTCGGTGGCTTTGGCAATCGGGCAAAACTGACCATATTTCATAAGCTCTTCCCCTCAACAGCAAACTTCTGAAGCTAAGTTCAACTTCTGTAGTGGGATACTCTATACTTTGTAGCGCAATGCTTCAATGCGTGAACTAAACCCCGAGACCGGGTCCGCCTAGAGAAGCTCCTGTCGCCGGATGGTCCGGCTCAACTTACAGGAGAAACACAATGCCACTCGTAACAATTGACGTCATCAAGGATGTATTCACCCCGGAGCAGAAGCAGGACATTATTTCCCGCGTCACCGAAACCATGGTCGCCATCGAAGGCGAAGCCCTGCGGCCGGTCACCTGGGTCCGGATTCAGGAAGTCGAACAGGGCGACTGGGGTATTGGCGGCCAGATGCTGAAAGCCGCCGACGTTCATGCTATGGCCGGTGCCGAGGCACAGGCTGCATAGTCTGACAATCAAACGGGGCGGGATCGGCAAAGGGTCCCGCCACCGGACATTCAGGAGGCAAAACCATGACGACAGAATCAATGGTCGCAGAAGCCGCCGAGCTCGGCGCGAAATTTGCAGAACACTCGTCGCAATTTGAACAGGACGACGCGTTTGTTTTCGACAATTACAAAATCCTCAAGGATCAGAAGATTTTTTCCGGTCAGGTGCCCGTCGAATTCGGCGGACGTGGCCTGTCCCATCGCGAGATGTGCGCCTTTTTGCGGCGGCTCGCCAAAGACTGCCCGTCGACCGCTCTCGCCGTGGCGATGCACCAGCATCTGGTCAGCGCCGCGCGAAAAAATCATGAATCCGGCAATCCCGGACAGGCCCTGCTGGAAAAGGTCGCCGCGGGCGAGCTGGTCCTTGTCAGCACCGGCGCCAATGACTGGCTGGAATCCAATGGTGAGGCCACCCGTGTCGACGGCGGCTACAAGGTCAACGCGATCAAGCCTTTCGGCAGCGGCTCGCCCTGTGGAGACCTGGCGATCACGTCATGCGCCATTGACTGTCCCGAAGACGGGCCGTCTGTACTGCATTTCCCCCTCAGCCTGAAAAGCGAGGGCGTCGAATTTCTCGACGACTGGAAAGCCATGGGCATGCGTGCCACCGGGTCGCAAACCCTGCGTTTCAAGGATGTGTTCGTTCCCGAGGAAGCGGTCGGTCTCAAGCGGCCCCGCGGACCATTTCATGGCGCATTCAGCATCATCGTGACCGTCGCCATGCCGCTCATCATGTCGGTTTACACCGGCGTGGCAGAAGCCGCGGCAGAGATCGCAAGGGAACGTGCCAAAAAACGTGCCGGGGATCCGGTCACGCCATTTCTTGTCGGAGAAATGGAAAATGCCCTGACCACCGCACAGCTGGCGGTCGATTCCATGGTGGACCTCTGTGACGATCTGACCTTTGCGCCCAGCGAACAGCTCGCCAGCCAGATCCTTGCGCGCAAGACGATCTGCGCCAATCACGTCATTCTGGCCTGCGAAAAGGCGCTGGAAGCCAGCGGCGGCGGCGGGTTCATGCGCGGTGCCGGTATTGAACGCCTGCTTCGCGATGCCCATGCCGGGCAATTTCATCCGCTGCCCGAGAAACGGCAGCATCAGTTTACCGGTCGTGTCGCCATGGGGCTCGAGCCCGTGGCTGGCTGATCCCGCCGCTAGCGTTTGCGGGCAATCTTGAGCTTGTCCTGCTTCGCCCGTTTCCTGATCGATTCCTCGCTGCGGGTCAGCGCCTTGCTGATCGCCTTGAGGGTCATCCCCTTTTTGGCAAAGGCATGCAGCTTCTGGATTTCTTCGGAATTCCAGGGCTGCTTGTGCCGTTCAAACCTGTCCTTCATGCTTTCCAGCATCCTTTCAGATGATCATCGGTCATCCCGATCGCCTGCATATAGGCGTAAATGATTGTGCTGCCGACAAAGCTCATGCCCCGCTTCTTGAGAGACCTGGAGATGGTATCGCTGACCGGACTGGTCGTTGCCATATCCGAAAAACTTGCCGGGCGATTGATTGGTGGCGGCCCATTGAGATGTTCCCACAACCAGCTGTCGAAACTGCCAAATTCTTCTTGCATGTCCAGAAAGATTCGCGCGTTCTTGCGCACAGAATAGATTTTCAGGCGATTGCGGATAATTCCCTCATCCTCGCGCAACGCTTCCAGTTCGGTGTCGCTCATTTCTGCACATCTTTCGATGTTAAAGCCATGAAAGGCGCGGCGGTAGCCATCGCGTTTGCGCAGCACGGTTTCCCAGCTCAGGCCGGCCTGAGCCCCTTCCAGGATCAGGTCTTCGAACAGCAGTTGGTCATCATGAACAGGCACTCCCCATTCATTGTCGTGATAGTCGCCGTAAAATTCCTTGCCCGCCTGTCCGCCGAAACAGCGCGCCTTTCCGTCTGAACCCATGGTTGTCATGTCTCCGGGATAGGCCCGGATATGCGGCTTGGGAAGACTCTCTTCCGGATTATTCGGCGGGCTGGATATCGGGCGTACGTCCCTTGTCCGGTCCCCACCAGCCACTGCGGCGCTTGGCCCAGTTGATCGCGCGCGGGATCGGGGCATTGCGGTCCATCCACTCGGCATATTCCTTGTAGGCCGGATCGGCGAGCAAATGCTTTTCCTCGGTCTTCGCTCGCCAGTAATAGACACCGCTGACCGCAGCCAGAATCACGGCATTGCGGATCATGTCGGTATAATTGCCGCCCACGGTCAGGAACGGCAGCGAGGCCAGCCACCAATAGGCATTCTTCGCCATATAGGCCGGGTGCTTGGTCCAGGAATAGGGGCCATGGGTCAAGATTCCGCGATGGGTGAGATTGGAGAAGCGCAGACCAAAGGCCACCGTTGCCCAGGCATAGATAGCGGTCAGGATGACCAGCAGGCTGCCCCAGATCCAGAGCAAAGTCTCATGGCCCTGGAACCAGTAGTCCCAGCCCGCCGTGTCCACCTCATAATGCAGCGGACCGCCAGGATACATCAGCGCAAAGGGCGGGTAGCAGATCAGGGCCGCGACCCAGCCGCCGAGATAGGGATTGGCCGTGCGGATATGCGCATCGAGCGGCTTCATGGTCAGCAGATAGCCGACCGTCGCAAACTGCACGTCGACCACGAACATGGCGACGATCAGCCAGTGCGCGATCGCGACGGGGTCGCCGGCAATTTCCGCAAAATCCAGCCGGACAAAATCGCCGAAGCCGCCGGGCACAATCGAGATCATGAACGCGAGGAAAAAGCCTTTTACCGCCCAGGCGCGCAGGTGGTGATAGATCTGTTCCGGTTCAAAACTGCCCCGCTGACGGATCAGGAACTGGCCGAGATGCCAGGCCCCGTCGCGCGGGTCGACCAGATAGCGGTCGAGCCACAGAACATAGGGAACGGAAATGGCGACCAGCCAGGGTGCAACGGTCTCCATCATGTCCATCGAGAACTGATATTGACCGGTCCAATACCAGCGGCCGATACAGTAGATCAGCGCGATCAGTCCCCAGGTTGCCCAGAGGCCGGTCAGCTTGACGATACTGACATCCAGCGTCTCTTTCAGCGGTCTGGGGTTTTGCCAGTCAATGCCCGTTGTCGGGCGCAGATGGACCTTGTCATAGAGCAGCGACCAGATGATCATCGGGAGCGCACAGGCGGCGCAGGCCGCGAGCGCCGAATAGGGCCCGTCCATGCCATATTGACGAGCGATCAGGACCCAGCAGCCCAGCCCGATCAGTCCGGCGAGGCCGACACCGGACGAGACCGCAGATTGCGGACGCGGGTCCGCCCCGGATGATTTTGGTCCGAACATGGCCCGGGCTTTAACCAAAAATGGTAAGTAACCCGTGAACAGCACCGGATGCAGCGGAAAAACCTAGGAAATTCCGGTCTCAGTCCCTATATTGCGACCATCTTCAAACCGGAACGCAAACCCTCATGCCGACAGGACAATTTATGAAAACCCTCAGTTTAATTGCTCTCCCGATTGCACTTGTAGCATGCACCAACAGCGAGGACGCCCAGGCTACCGACGCAGCCTCCGAAGAACGAGCGGCGCTGGCGGATATTTCGCCGGTTGACCGTATGCCATTTGAAAAAACTGAAATTGCCGTTTTTGACGAACCCTGGGCGATGACTTTCCTGCCGGATGGCCGGATGCTGGTGACCGAAAAAGCCGGCAAATTGCTCCTCGTCGATAATTCCGGCAGCAAGACAGAAATCGCAAATGTCCCCGACGTGGCTTATGGCGGTCAGGGCGGCTTTGGCGATGTCATCCTGGCGCCCGATTTCGCGAGCAGCGGGACCATTTACCTGAGCTGGGCGGAGGCCGGAGACGATAATACCCGCGGGGCAGTCGTCGGCATGGCGAAGCTGGATCTGGGGAGCGAGAATCTGGCGCTGGAGGATCTGAAAGTCATCTGGACGCAGACGCCCAAGGTCACCGGGCGCGGACACTATTCTCACCGCATGGTTTTCTCGCCCGATGGCAAATATCTGTTCATCGGGTCCGGCGAACGCCAGAAGTTCGATCCCTCCCAGGACATGGCCAGCAACATGGGCAAGATCGTCCGGCTTTATCCCGACGGCAGCATTCCGGAGGACAACCCTTTTGTCGATCAGGAAGGCGCACTGCCCGACATCTGGTCTCTCGGTCACCGCAATATCCTGGGCATTGCCTATGATAGTGAAGGCCGGCTGTGGAACACCGAAATGGGACCTCGGGACGGGGATGAACTGAACCTTGTCCAGCGCGGATCCAATTACGGCTATCCGATCGTGTCGGAAGGCGTGCACTATGACGGCAAGGATATACCCAATCACGACACCCGCCCGGAATTTGATGCACCCGATGTCGCCTGGGTCCCGACCATTGCTCCGGCCGGACTGGTTTTCTATTCCGGGGACCTGTTCCCTGCGTGGAAGGGCAGCGCCTTTATCGGAGGTCTCGCCAGCGAAGCGATCATTCGCGTCAGTTTTGACGGGGAAGAAGCCCGGGAAGCCGAGCGCTTTTCCATGGGTGCCCGGATCCGCGAGCTTGAACAGGGGCCAAACGGCGCCATGTGGGTCCTCGAAGACGGGGAAGGCGGACGCCTGTTAAGGCTGACACCACCCGAATAGCCTTCGCTTGGTCAGAGCGTACAGCTGGCACGCGCGCCGGTTCAGCGGGACGCCGTAGTGGTGCCTGACAGATCGCTGAGAAATTCCCGGACACGTTCCGCATTGGCTCCGAGATCGTGGATGCCGACCCGCGAGACCGAACGCATGTCGATAATACTGGCGTCGCCATTATCCGCGGCACGCGCCCGGATTACGACATCATCCTTGAAGCGGAACAATGAAATGGTCGCAGTGGCTTCCAGATGGCCGGCCGCGGGATCAATACTGGCTACCTCCCACCCGCGGTCCTCTGCGAGCCGGCGGGCCTTTTCAATGACATCGGCGACAGGCTCGTCAATCCGCACGGACCGGATGTCGGGATAGGCGTCCTGGTGCAATGTCGCCCAGCGCTGGCGGGGATTCATGCCCTGCATATCGCTGTCATCCGCACCGGGAATATTGTCCCAGTTATCTGCGCGAAGCGGCAAGGCCGAAAACTGTGGCGGATCGGCCAGATCGGTGGTGATGTCGTGGATGGCCGGCAAGGTAGCAATGGTGAAGGCATAGCTGGCCAGGAAACTCAGAAATCCCAATGTGATGACAGTACCGAGACCAAGGAGCGGCCACCGGGTCTTGCGCCCCTTCCTCCGGTCGAGAATGATGCCGACAATGGCGATAATCAGCGCGATGAGCGCCGCCAGTCCGGTAAAGGGCAGGATTGAGAGGCCAGCCTGCCAGCCCCACAGGCCGAAACCGCCACCCGCAGCCGCTCCGAAAAAGGTGATCACGGCGCCCACGGCAATGACCAGAACCAGCCAGCCCTTTGGATCTTTTCGCAAACTCGCCAGCTTGCCGCCGGATGTCGCAACTTCTGCGCTGCCGTCTGTCTGTTCGTTCACACCCTTACTCCCTTTTGTTCCGGTCTTTTAGACACCGGGCGGGCATAGTGCAATCAGCTCCTTTTCCCCCAACCAATGGTTCAGATTGTGACAATTTTTGCCGACCAGTCGACAGATGCCGGGATTGGGGCTAGACGCGCGTTTTCGCTTGTGACCGACGGATGGAAATTACACCGTGATTAGCATTATTCCGCTTGTCGAAATTGATCCCGCGCTGGTCGAGCAGTTGCTTGATGCGGCGTTCGGTAAGGATCGCCACGAGAGAACCGCCTACAAGGTGCGCGAAGGCATGAATATACTGGAAGGCCTGAGCGTAGCGGCGGTAGACAGTGCGGAAAATGAATTGCTTGGTTCCTTGCAATGCTGGCCGGTGGCGCTCACCGATGAACAGGGGAAAATGCATCCGATGATCATGGTCGGACCAGTCGCCGTCCATCCCGACTGCCAGGGAGAGGGCGTCGGCAAGGCGATGCTGGGCGCAATGCTCAAGGAATTGCAGGAAGGCGAAAGCCTGCCTCTCGTGATGATCGGCGACCCGGCCTATTATGACCGCTTCTTCGATTTCTCCCCGGCGCGCACACGAGGCTGGACTTTGCCCGGCCCTTGGGAACCGGACCGTCTGCTGGTCCGGGCGCATGAAACCGCCAAATTGCCTAAAAAGGGCAAGCTGGGTCCCTGGGTCCGCCCGGCAAGTCCCTGACGCCAAAAGGCAAACCAGGATTTACAAACAGTTCGGGCCACAATAGGCCTGTTGCATGCCCTATGCTCCACCGCCCGAAATGGCTTCACTGTCCCTGTCCGATATTGCGGATCTGGTTGCGCAGCAGAAACTGCCGCCCGTCGAGCAGTGGGATCCACAGGAAACCGGCGACAGCGAGATGCGGATTGCATCTGATGGTGGCTGGTTTCATCAGGGAGATCCAATCAGCCGACCGGCGATGGTCCGGGCATTCTCGACTCTGTTGCGCCGGGAAGAAGATGGCAGCTTCGCCCTGGTCACTCCCTATCAGAAACTGGCCATAGCGGTTGACGATGTACCATTTGTGGCCGTGGAAATGGAGAGTTCAGGGACCGGCGCAGACCGGAAACTGGCGTTCCGGCTCAACACGGATCATCTCGTTCTCGCCGACCAGGAACATCCACTGCGTTTCCCGACTGGAACCGATGCACCGCAACCCTATCTGACCGTGCGCCGGGGCCTCGAAGCCGTCCTGGCCCGACCGGTCTATTACACGCTGGCCGAAATGGCACTGGAAGACAATCTGGAGCCATTTGGCATCTGGAGTCATGGCACTTTTTTCGCGATTGACGCGGGACCATGACACGCTGTTCGCAAGGTCTCCGCGATCGCCTGTCGGCGGCATTGCGCACCGGACATGCCAATGATCTGGACGCGCACATGTCGGACGAACGGGATTTTGTCGCCGATGTGGACAGCCTGCGCGATGCCGCGGTGCTGATTGCGATTACCGATCGGCCCGATCCGGGCGTGATCTTTGTCCAGCGCCCCGACTATATGCGCAACCATCCGGGGCAGGTTGCTTTTCCCGGCGGCAAGATTGATCCGGAAGACCGGGACGCCGTGGATGCCGCCTTGCGCGAGGCCAATGAAGAGGTCAGCCTCGCCCGCGGAGAGGTCGATATTATCGGGGAGACCGATTTGTATCATTCAGGCAGCGGCTACAAGATCCAGCCTGTCCTCGGCGTTATCCCGCCGGACCTGCCGCTCGTGCCATGTCCGGAAGAGGTCGCCGACTGGTTCGAGGCCCCGCTGGACTTCATTCTCGATCCCAAGAACCAGAGTGCCCATGTCGGCGAATGGCGCGGGGCGCGGCGGCAATATTATCAGATCAACTGGGAGAACCGGCGGATCTGGGGCATTACCGCCGGGATCCTGGTAAACCTGTCCAGGCGGCTGGGGTGGGCATCATGAAATTGCCACCCGCGAGCTGGCATCAGCGCGAGTCTCTCAAAAATCTGGTGGCGCTACTCGGCGGAGATCAAGGTGACACCCGGTTTGTCGGCGGCGCGGTGCGCGACACGCTGCTCGGCCTGCCGGTATCGGATGTTGACCTTGCCACGACACTGACGCCGGAAGCGGTGATTAACCGGTTGAAAGCGGCGAAAATCAAGGTCATCCCGACCGGGCTTGCGCATGGAACCGTCACCGCGGTGACCGACGACGGACCGGTGGAGATCACCACCCTGCGCAGCGATGTCTCCACCGACGGACGGCGCGCGACTGTCGCCTTTACCGATGACTGGAAAGAAGACGCTGCACGACGGGATTTCACCATCAACGCGCTTTCGGCCGATCCGGTGACGCTGGAGGTTCATGACTATTTCCATGGAACCCGGGATCTCGAGACCCGCCATGTCCGGTTTATCGGTTCCGCCACCGAACGCATTGCCGAGGATCATTTGCGGATCATGCGCTATTTCCGGTTTCTGGCGCGCTTTGGAAATGATGCGGTCGATCAGGACGCCTTTGCGGCATGCAAACAGGCGGCAGCCAGTCTCCGCTCCCTGTCTCGCGAGCGTATTGCCGACGAGCTGATGAAACTGCTCGCGACCAAAAATCCGGTCTTCGCGGTTGGCCAGATGTTCCAGGCCGGACTGTTTGCCCATATATTTGCGGAAACGGACGGGGAGGCCGAACTGCTGCTCGCCCGTTTGATCCGGCGCGAAACGGAGATGGACGTCTCCGCCGATCCGTTGCGGCGTCTGATCGCGTTGCTTCCCAAGGATAGTGACCTGTCGCTCAAGATTGTCACGCTCTTGCGCTTTTCCAAAAAGATGCGGCGTGCGGTTACCAGCCGGCTCAGCGAGCCGTCGCCGGTCCCGGAGGCGATCCCGGCGCTGGCCTATCATCATGGGGCAGATGCAGCGCGGGACATGGCCCTGCTATTTGCCCAAGACAGCGATCTGCCTGCTAGTCTCGCGCTTCTGGAGAACTGGACAAAACCCGAATTTCCCATCGGTGGCGGGGATCTGGTGGAGATGGGTCTGGAGCGCGGGCCGATTGTCGCGGAGACGCTGCGCGAAATTGAACAGGCGTGGATCGAAAAAGGCTTCCCCGGTGACAGGGAAGCCTTTGAACTTGCAAAACTGATGGTCCGGCAGGCGTCGACCCGCTGAACCGGTCAGGCTGGTGTCAGGCGAGCGCCGGCTGGGCAGTCAGCTTCTTGCGACGACGCATGGCCCCGCCTACCAAACCGAAGCCCCCGATCATCATCGCCCAGGTGGCTGGTTCGGGCACCGCCGGACTGACGATTTCAAGCATCACATTGTCGAGCAGCGGTCCGATATTGTCATCGCCGTTGGAGCCAATTCGGGGCAGGCCGGATGCTGGCGTTAGTCAGTCAAACTTCCCGCTTTTCGGAAATCCGGTCGGTGGCAAGCGGCCAGCGGCTCCGCGGGCCACGCGCCACATGGTGAGATCATTTTCCGTGCGGGTTCGGCCCGTATCGCCACCCATGGCCCAGCTCAGGCCTTCCTCCAGCGTGAAGCATGTCGCGTCGGACAGTCCGCCATCCTTGTACCGTTGCAACATCACGCCCTGCCCCTTGGCCATTTCCGGCATTTCGGACAGCGCGAAAACGACCAGCTTGCGGTTCTCGCCGATTGCCGCAACATGATCCGCCTGCTCGGGTACGGTGCGGACGACCAGCAGGCGGGCATCGCCTTTCAGGTTGACGACCTGCCGGCCCTTTTTGGTTTCCGCCACGACATCGGCGATTTTTGCGATGAAGCCCCGGCCCCAGGTTGAGGCTATCAGCAAACGGCCCTCGGGATGCGCGACCATCAGCGCCACCGGCTCGGTTCCCGGCTCCATATCGACCATGGACGCCACCGGTTCGCCAAAACCGCGCGCACCGGGCAACTTGTCCGCTCCGATGGTATAGAAGCGCCCATTATCACAACACATCAGGAGCTTGTCGGTGGTCTGGGCATGGAACGCGAATCTGGGGCCATCGCCCTCCTTGAACTTGAAGCTTTCCGGCTGGGACAGGTCGGCATGGCCCTTCATCGCCTTGATCCAGCCGCGCTGCGACATGATGACGGTGACCGGTTCCTTTTCGATCATCGCCTCCAGCGGAATTTCGCGCGCCGGAGCCGCCTCCTCGAGCAACGTGCGCCGTTTGCCAAGCTCGGTATCTTCCGCATAAAGCTTGCGCAGTCCGGCGAGGTCCTTTTTCAGCCGCGTCTTCTGCCTTGCCGGGCTGGCAATCAGCTTCTCCAGCCCTTGGCGCTCTTCCTGCAGCTTGTCGCGTTCGGAACGCAGCTCCATTTCTTCCAGTTTGCGCAAGCTGCGCAGCCGCATGTTGAGAATAGCCTCGGCCTGGCGATCGCTGAGCTTGAATTCCTTCATCAGTTCGCCCTTGGGATCATCCTCGTAGCGGATGATCTCGATCACCCGGTCGAGATTGAGGAAGGCAATAATATAGCCATCGAGCAATTCCAGCCGGGCATCGATTTTTTCCAGCCGGTGCTGCGAACGGCGCACCAGGACTTCGATCTGGTGCTTGATCCACTCCTTGAGCACTTCCCGGATCCCCATCACCTTGGGCGTCCGGGTGTCGTCGAGCACATTCATGTTGAGCGAGAAGCGATTCTCCAGATCACTCATCCGGAACAGGCTATCCATCAGCAGGTCAACATCCACAGCCCGGTTTTTCGGTTCCAGCACGATGCGGATCTGTTCATCGGACTCATCACGGATATCGGCGAGAATCGGCAGTTTCTTGTCGGCGATCAGCTGCGCGATCTGTTCGATCAGCTTGCCCTTTTGCACCTGATAGGGAATTTCGGTGACTACCGCCTGCCAGGCGCCGCGCCCCTCCGCATCCTCCTTGTGCCACTTTGCGCGCAGGCGCATGGCGCCGCGACCGCTTTCATAGGCCGCATCGATAACCGACTTGGGGTCGACCAGCGTGCCACCCGTGGCGAAATCCGGTCCCTTCACGATTTCCATGATCTCGGCATGCTCGGTCTTCGGCGAGTCAATCAGCAGGGTCGCGGCATCGATGATTTCGGCGACATTGTGCGAGGGAATGCTGGTGGCCATCCCGACCGCAATCCCGCTGGCGCCATTGGCCAGCAGGTTCGGGAACAGCCCCGGCATGATTTCCGGCTCTTCGTCCTCGCCATTATAGGTCGGCTTGAAATCGACCGTCCCTTCATCCAGCCCGTGCATCAGTTCGATCGCCGTCCGGGTCAGCCGGGCCTCGGTATAGCGATAGGCCGCCGCGTTATCGCCGTCGATATTGCCGAAATTCCCCTGCCCGTCGACCAGCGGATAGCGCAGTGAAAATGTCTGGGCCAGACGAACCATCGCGTCATAGACCGACTGGTCGCCATGGGGATGATATTTGCCGATCACGTCGCCAACCACGCGGGCGCATTTCTTGTACCCCTGCGCCGGATCCAGCTTGAGCAGGCGCATCGCCCAGAGCAAACGGCGGTGCACGGGTTTCAGCCCGTCACGCAGATCCGGAAGCGACCGGGCAGTGATCGTCGACATGGCATAGATCAGGTAGCGCTCCGACAATGCGGCATCGAACGGCGCGTCGACAATCGCGTCAAATTCGTCTTCGGGAGTTGCTTCGGGCGTATCGGTCACATCACTCATGAGCGCTGCGATAGCAGGGTCGATTCCCGCTGTGTAGCGCGAAATGCATCAACCGGAAAATTGTTGAAGCCCGCTAGAATTGTCCGTGCCGACCTTTGCCTTTCGAAAAGGCCGTTGCGCCGGCAAGGGTCTCTCCGCTTCGCAAGGTTTCCAGTCCGAGTTCGATCTCGTTGCGCATGGCCGTGTCATGATCCATCGCCCATTGATCATGCATGGACTGGCGGTCATTGCGCAAACATTTCTGCGGAAAGGCAGAAATCTGCCTGGCCAGTTCCAGGGCCATGTCGAGTGCCTCGCCGTCACCGCTGACACGATTGGCCAGACCTATGGCAAGGGATTCTTCCGCGTCCACTTCCCGCCCGGTGAGAATCAGATCGCTGGCACGGGACTGTCCGATCAGCCGCGGCAACCGGATCGTCCCCATATCGATCAGCGGCACCCCGAACCGGCGGCAAAAAATGCCGAACCGCGCTGATGCCGCCATCACCCGCAGATCACACCACAGGGCCAGTTCCATCCCGCCCGCAACCGCATAGCCTTCGACTGCCGCTATCACTGGTTTGGACAATCGCATTCTGGTGGGACCCATGGGAGCCAGTGGTCCTGTTTTCTCGACGGTGTTCCCCTTGCCAGCGGCGACGGCCTGAAGGTCCGCGCCCGCACAGAAATTACCGTCAGCACCCTGCAAAATGGCGGTGTTCAGATTCTCGTCCCGATCAAATCGCTCGAACGCATCAAACAACTTTTGGGCCGTCGGCCCATCCACGGCATTGCGCCGTTCGGGCCGGTTGATTGTGACGATCGCAATGTCGCCACGTGTTTCATATTCGACGGTCATGTTCTTCTCCACGGCTCTCATTGGTGTCGCCACTGATTTGGCAGCTCCAGTCCCTCGCGTTCATTGTCCCAGATGATGCTCATGATCCACCAGCGCTCTCCGTCATTCCAGAGATGCACCATGTTCACACCCCGAAACTGAATGTCGGGATGGTCGGGTGTCTCCCGCGCTTCATAGGCCGAAAAGACATGCGCAATCTGCCCAAACTTCGCGGTTTCACGACTGATTTCGATTTCGTAAAAACTGCGGCCTTCGAGCAAGGGGAACGTCGCCTCGACAAATTCATCATAGGAGAATGTATAGGCCACGGGCCTTCCGTCCTCGATCCGCGTTCGGGTGATCAGCGCGCGCGGATGATAAATTTCCCGGTCGCGCTCCCAGTCCTGACCGCCAGGTGGACCGGAAATGCACTCGTAAAGCGTCGTCATCACCGCATCGATGGTTGCATATCTGGTCATGATTTTGGGCACCTCCTTCACATCCGGCCCGGACCTTGTGCCTCTCCTGCGCCAGGGAGTCGAGACTTGCTCCGATGACCGTCGGCAGAATGCATTCACCGCTGGCAAAATGCGCCTTGATGGAACCCGTAGAGCAGAAATTTTTACGTCCGGATCAGGCAGAAATCCGGCCCAAAACTCGGTTCGTCGTATGTGGAAAACGATTCATCGTTGACGGAGATATATTATCTCATTAACTCTGTTGGTCCCTGAACTGAGGAGAGGAAGTACAAATGCGCAAGATCTTTTTGACTGCCGCAGCCCTGGCTTTGCCGCTGGCGGCCTGTGCACAAGAGGAGCAGGCATCCCCCGAAGCCGGTTCCGAAGTCGAAGACGGTGACGAGTCCGAAGAAGATTTCGATGACGAGTCTTCGGAAGACGAAAGCACCGGGGACGAATCGTCCGAAGACGCCGAAGAGTCGGAAGAAGAAGAAGAGACCGAATAAGGTCTGGCAGGAGCCGGTGATTGTGACGATCACCGGCTCCTTGCATCCTGCCCTGAAGCGGGACAGACCCATCCTTGAATCCCTGAATATCTGTCTGTCCCGTTCCCCCAATTAACGGAGAGGACAATTATGCGAAAACTCATCCTGGTGGCATCCGCCGCCGCACTGACCCTGACTGCCTGTAGTCAGGAAATTTCTGATGACGTCGGGACAGCCGAAGAACTGGCCCCGGATCCGGGATCGCTGGAGGAAGAAGCGAGCAGGCTGGCCATGCCGCCTTTGCCCGATTCATCTTCAAAACCGGGCAGCGAGGCGCCCGCAGCCGATGGCCCCCAAGGCCGTGCGACGATGCCAGACTTTACCTATGTTCATGCCTATCGGTTCGAAGGCAGTGGCAAGGATATCGGCAAGATGCAGGATGCCCATGTTGCAGCCTGTGACGATATGGGGCCGCAACAATGTCGTTTGGCGAATTTTCACCAGAATCTCGACGGCCTGGCAGGGGTGGAAGCTTCTCTGGAATTCTATGTCGCCACGGACAGGATACGTGATCTGGCCCGGCAAATGACAGATATTGCGCGCGAGCTCGGAGGCGAGCGTGTGGAAGCGAATATCAACGGTACCAACGCCACCCGGCAACTCGACCAGGCACAATTGCGGATGCAGGAACTGCTGGCGCAAAAGGCCCGTCTGCAGGCGATAATTGACGACCGCCGCACCACCAGCGCCGACAGGCAAAGTGCCCGCGGCCAGTTGGCCACTCTCACCACGAGCCTCAATGCGAGCCAGCGCGATCTCGACAATGTTGCCAGCGAACTTGGTTTCACCCGTCTGGATGCCTCGTATTCGAGCATATCGGGATTCGGTCCGTTCCTGCCCTATGCGCTGGTCATATTGCTGATCGTGGGAATAGCGGGGTCATATTATCGGTCCAGAAGGTCCAGACCGACCGAACCGATCACAGCATAGAACATGGTCGCCGATCGCCAGCTGTCTGTGCGGTCGGCGGCGTGCGAACCGATTTTCACGTTCCGGAAGGAAGGATTTACAATGAAACGACATTTGTTGGCAGGAGCGGCCCTATTGGTATTGGCCGCATGTAGTGATGGCAGCGAAACGGCCGCGGAATATGAAGCTGCGGAATATGTGTCCGCCGACAGCTCTGACGCGTCAGCCCCTCAAAATCAGTTCGGCATGATGGAGGCTATGAGCACTGGTCCGTTTGATTCATATGATGAGAGTGACTCTGCCAGAGCCGAAATGCAGAACGCCGTTGCAGACGCGAGGAACCAGAGTTCCGAGCCCGCACAGGATAATGACGTCCCCGTTTCCAGTCCCCAAATTGCCTATAGCTATGACTTTGGATACCGGATTTCCGCAGGAAAGATATCCGGCGTTCAGAAGCAGCACGCAGCCTATTGTGAGCAGCAGGGCCCCGCGGTTTGTCGTGTAATCAACCTGAAACGCAGCGGTGACGAAGCCAGTTATGCCTACGCGATGCTCCATCTCGAAGTTGCAGCAGACCGGGCCCGAAGCTTTGGCACCGGTCTGACCGGAATCGTCGAAGAAGCAGGGGGATATGAGGCCTCCACATCGATCGAGGGTGAGGATCTGTCGAAGCAAATCGTCGACACCGAAGCCCGGCTTCGCAGTCGGGAACTTTTGTCAGAACGACTCACCGAGCTGCTCCAGACACGCTCCGGCACGGTGGAAGAACTGGTCAAGGCCGAACGGGCCGTCACCGAAGTCAATGAGGAAATCGACAAGGCCCGCAGCTGGCTGAAGGAGATGAGAGGACGCATCGCGTTCAGCAAGGTTGTTGTAAATTATGAGTCGAATGCACCCGGAACGGGAAGCTTTACTGCTCCCATCAGAAGAGCCTGGAACAACATGGCGAGCATGCTCGGCAGTTCCATAGGCGCGCTGATCACGATCGTGACCGCGACCCTGCCCTGGATACTGGTGCTGGCACTGGCCATCTATCTCCGCCGTCGCTTCAAATCCGCCAACCGCACATTCTGGGGCCGCAAACGGAAGGTCGCTGAGAATCAGGAGGATTGATTGCGCCAATCATCGCTTTTGCTTATATAGCCTTTGCGCTGCCCCGAACGGTTCGAGTCCAGGCGATTCGACTTTTCGGGGCATGATTTTTCGCTTCCAATGCGAGTAGGAAACTGCCCATGTCCCGTCGTCGCCAGATCTACGAAGGCAAAGCCAAAATTCTTTATGAAGGTCCGGAACCCGGCACCATCATTCAGTATTTCAAGGACGATGCCACCGCCTTTAATGCGGAGAAAAAGGGCACGATCAGTGGCAAAGGCGTGATCAACAACCGGGTCAGCGAGCATATTTTTTCGCAGCTGACCCATATCGGCATACCCAGTCATTTCATCCGCCGCCTGAATATGCGGGAACAGCTGGTCAAGCAGGTGGAAATTGTTCCTATCGAAGTCATTGTCCGCAATGTTGCGGCCGGGTCCCTGTCGAAACGCGTGGGCATCGAAGAAGGCACGCCATTGCCGCACACCTTGCTGGAATATTGCTACAAGGACGATGCCCTGGGTGATCCGCTGGTTGCCGAAGAGCATATTGCCTGCTTCGGCTGGGCGACTCAGGAAGAAATGCAGGACATTTCGTCCATGGCGATCCGCATCAACGATTTCATGGCCGGCATGTTTGCCGGGATCGGCATAAGGCTAGTGGATTTCAAGCTGGAATTCGGCCGCCTGTTCGACGGAGATTTCTCGCGGATCATCCTCGCTGATGAAATCAGCCCCGACGGGTGCCGGTTGTGGGATCTGGAAACCAACGAAAAGCTGGACAAGGACCGGTTCCGCCGCGACCTTGGCGGCGAAGCCGAGGCCTATCAGGAGGTTGCCCGGCGCATGGGCCTGCTGCCGGAAGGTGGCCTGAGCGAAGTGCTCGACCTGGATAGTGAACGAAAGAAGCGCGGAAAGTAACCATAGTTTTTTGTCCGGCTTTTAGACCGGCCTGCGCATTCCCCAGATACGGGGGCAGGCAAAAAGCTCGGATGGTTTACGCGATCTTAACCAGCTGAATGATAGCAGTGCCCTCATGTGGAACTCATGTGAGGAATTATTCCGATGCGCCTTCTGATCCTGTTAGCCAGTACAACCATGCTTGCCGCCTGTGGCGGCGCCGGCCCGCAAACTGCCGGTGGTAGTGCCCCTCCAGGTGGCGGGGTTGGCGGCGGTGGCGGCGGTGGTACCGGCAACCCGCATAGTTTTGTCGATCCGTCGGAAGTCAGAACTTATAACGGAATCGGCTCCAGTCAGCACTTGGAAATTGCAGAAGGCGGTGGCGAGCTTTATAACAGCAACGCAACGACCGTCCGCAATAGCGGTGTGACCATTTCCTTCGATCCGCGTAGCGCAGAATTCACTTTCAGCTATGTTGACCCCCTGGCCAGCGTCAGTATCACTTCCACCTTTCAGGACCCCGCACACAGAACCGATTTTGGCGGAAATCTTGAACCTCAAGTGGGTATTAATGAATTCACTACCCCAAACGTCCGGTATCTGGAAACCAGCACTGCCACGAATGGCAGCATTCTGCCCAGATCGCCAAATCCGTTCGGCGTAAATGCACCAAACGAATTGAATTTTGTGCTTGATGCGGAAGCTGATGCCGGCAGCGGTGTGGCGACGACCTTCTTTTACCAGTTGCCGGGTACCGAAACCCAATATGTCAGTTTTGCCGGGTTTGCCCGCAACAACTACACTGCGTCCAGAGATGACAACGGCGTGATCATCGAGTCCTACAAACTTGATCGCGGGGCATTTGCATTTGGTGAAGTCACGCCAAGAGACGACGTCCCGACCACCGGAACGGGGACCTTCAGCGGCCCCATGGTGGCTACGATGGTCTTCAACGATGATCTGGATACCGTCCTCAAATCCAGCTTGTTCCAGTGGATTGAGGGGAGAGCGACAACCAATGTCGACTTTGGCGCCAATACCTTCAACCTGGATCTGACGGGCACCGTATTTGGTCCACAATTCTATGATGGCGGTGGCACAGCCCATACGGTTGCCAATGGATCGACCTTCAACGCTTCCGGCAGCGGAGCAATTGATTTCGTGCAATATGGCGGTTTTCAGGGTGCATTTGACAGCGCATCATTCAGCGCTCCCGGTGCGGACGTTGTTCTCGATCAGCGCTATTTGAGCGGATCCAGTATTGACGGAACCTTTTTCGGTCCGGCCGCAGAGGAAGTTGGCGGCGGTTTCAGAATCGTCGGCGGTGTACCGGATGAACGCGTCGATATCATGGGTGCATTCACAGGCGTGCGGCCATAGGCAGATCTGATGATGAAAAGGGTCGTTTCATCAGGAAGAGCCGATCTGTTTTCGGGGATACTGGCGAGTGCTTTCGTCTGGGCCCCGGCAACGGCGAGCGTCGGCGATACAGCGGATGTCAGCGCAAATGCTGTCGCGACGGCGATTCAGCCGCGATGTGACACGTCGGGGCTGTGCCGGCTTCAAGTGACACCCAGGCAGGTGCTCGCAAAAGCCGAAGAACTGGTGCTCAGCAAAAACTATGAAGCGGCCAAACCTCTTGTCGAGGCACTGGCCCAGGTTCCCGAATTCAAGATGCAACATCGGTTCCTCGCCGGCTTTATCGCCGTCGAGAGCGGTGACATGAAAACCGGCATCAAGAATTTCCGTGCGATCCTGAACGATAATCCCGGGCAAACACGCGTGCGCCTTGAACTCGCCCGCGCCTATCTCATGAGTGGCAAGGAAGCGAGCGCAGACTATCATTTCAGGCTGGCACAAAATGACGAAAATCTTCCCGAAGAGATAGCCCGTACCATTCGCAACACACGCAGTATCTTGCGCGATCAGCGGGTGTGGCGGTTCAGTTTTGATTTTGGATTTGCGCCCGATACCAATATCAACGGTGCTACGGACGCAGAAACAATCGACATCAACTTTGGCACCAGCAAATTGCCTTTGACGCTGGATGAGGATGCCCGCGAACGTTCGGGCATAGGTCAAACAGCGAGCTTTTCCGGTGGTGTGCGGCTAAAAGCGACAGACAAGCTTGCAGTTCTTTTTGACGCCAATACAAAGGTCGTGAACTATTCCGGGAAAGCTGCGGATGACATCGTTGGTCAGATCGCGGTCGGCCCCGAGCTGCGTGTAGCCAGATATGCCCGTCTGTCCTTTCAGGCCGTCGGGCAACAGCGATGGTATGGCGGACGATTGGCTACTCGTGATTATGGCGCTCGAATTGGCTTCCAAACCGCGCTCAGCCGCGGCCAGCGCGTCGGAATTGAGCTTGACGGTAGACGTACAGAATCAAAGTTCAGTGATGACTTCAGCGGCTGGCAACTTGGAGCCAACGCTACCTACGAGCATTTGATCGGCAAATCACTCATCGCATCGGCAAGTGTTTTTGTTCGCCGTGATCTGTTGAATTCCGATGGGCATTCAAACATCAGCTATGGAACAAATCTGGGCATAGGCGGTGAAATGCCATTCGGCCTGAATGCCGGTCTGTCGACGAGCATAAGCCGCTCCAGTTTCGATGAAGCCATTACACTGTACTCCTTCGAAAAGCGCAAGGACTGGCGTCTGTTTGGGCGTGCATATATCGGCAGCAGAAAAGTCAAATTGCTCGGATTTTCGCCATCCATCGATTATAACTACTCGCGCCTGGACAGCAATTATGAGCTGTATCGAATGAACCGGCACAGAGTGAATTTCAAACTGGCGAAATTTTTCTGACCAGCCACTATCATTTGGCCGGTTATCGGGTGGAAAGACTTTCCGGCACCCTCTTGCTCCTGACGATCACCGCGCTATAGGGAAGCAACATAGCACCGGTCATTTGCGAAGCGAGATCCATGAAGCTGAAAATCTATGTGACGTTGAAAAACGGAGTCCTGGACCCACAGGGCAAGGCGATCCATCATGCGCTGGAAAGTCTCGATTTCAAGGGCGTGCAGGATGTCCGGGCCGGCAAGCTGATCGAATTGACGGTCGATGACAATATCGCGGACGCGGATATTGAAGCGATGTGCGAAAAGCTTCTCGCCAATACCGTGATCGAGAATTACGCGATCGAGAAGGTCGCGGATTCAGCTGTTCAGGAAACGGCCTGATGAAATCGGCGGTGATCGTCTTCCCGGGATCCAATTGTGATCGCGACATGGCGGTGGCGCTGGAGATGGTATCCGGAAACAAGCCACATATGATCTGGCATGGAGAGAGCGGTTTGCCGGACGGCCTGGATCTGATTGCCATTCCCGGGGGCTTTTCCTACGGAGATTATCTGCGGTCCGGGGCCATGGCCGCCCGATCAAATATCGTGCCGTCAATCCGGGATGCAGCAAATACAGGCGTCCGGGTGCTCGGTGTTTGCAACGGTTTTCAGATCCTGACCGAAATTGGCCTGTTACCCGGAGCCCTGATGCGCAACAGCCAGATCAATTTTGTCTGCAAGGATGCACCTCTTGAAGTCGCGCCCAATCGGACTCAATTCACTGCAGCATATCCGGCGGAAGAGTTGATTTCGATTCCTGTCGCGCATCACGACGGGAATTATTTTGCTGCCGAAGACGAGCTGGATAGACTGGAAGATGAAGAACGCGTGGTTTTTCGTTACGCCGAGAACATCAATGGCTCAGCGAGAAATATTGCCGGCATCACCAATGCCGAGGGAAATATCCTGGGAATGATGCCCCACCCGGAGCGGGCGATGGACAGCAAGCATGGTGGCACCGATGGCCGCCGCCTGTTTGAAGCCCTGCTCAACTAGCCAATAAACTGAAATTTACGTGCGCGATGCATCGGCCTGCTTCGGCGGGTCATTGCCTTCGGCCGATTGCTGTTATCGGAATGAGGACAAAAAAAGGGCCGGTCCGAAGACCAGCCCTGAATTTTTCATTTGTGGCAGTTTAGTTGCCGGAACCAGGTCCGTACATGACTTCCACACGACGGTTCTGCGGCTCGCGCACACCGTCGGCGGTTTCAACGCGCGGACGCGATTCACCGAATGCTTCGCTGCTGATCGCACCGCCGCCAATTCCGCGAGATTCGAGATAAGCCCGAACCGCTTCGTTGCGACGCTGTGACAGGCCGACATTGTAGCTGGCAGAACCAGATTTGTCAGCGTGACCAGCCAGCATGACCTGTGCCGAACCACAATCGCCATAAGCCGTAACCGCATTGTCCAGAACCGTAGCGGCTTCTGGTGTGATGTCTGACTGATCCCAGTCAAAGAACACAATGTAAGGTCCAGGCGCACATACCGGTGCCGGTGGTGGCGGCGGTGGTGGTGGCGGTGGCGGAGGAGGTGGTGGTGGCGGAGGAGGAGGTGGTGGTGGTGCCTCTGGCTCACCGCCAAAGTTGTAGATCAGGCTACCCAGAATGGAGTGGGTGGTCAGATCCGCCGACACGTCCCGGCCGGTTGAGTCTACCAGATCCAGTCCGGACTGGTTGAAATAGCGATATTTCAGACCGACGTCCCAGCTGTCGCTGAGCGGTGCACGCACACCTGCAAGCAACTGCCATGCGAAACCTGTATCGGAGTCATCCACCCATGGGAATGAGATAATGTTGGTGACTTCCGTACGCGCTACGCCGACACCGCCGCCGACGAAGCCCTGAAGGCCATCATCATCACCGAAGTCAACAAGACCGTTCAGCATGAAACTCAGAGCATTGACTTCGCCACTTGTCGGAAAGTTAATGCCAGCGTTACCTGTGTTGCCAAGACCGGGGATGAGAACTCCACCGAGATTTGGACCCGGTCCGATAATATTGTCCGCAGCGGCCGACTTGTAGGCAACTTCAGATTCCAGACGGAAATTCCCGAAGTCATATCCGACGATGGCATCAAAATCATAACCTTCATCATGGTCGATCGTTGCGGCATCGGTAATACCTGCAATTTCCAGATCAAGATCTTCTGCAAGCAAAGCACCGCCTTCTACGCCCACATACCACTGACCGTCACGGGCCAGAGCAGGTGAAGCAAGCGCCGTGGAGGCAAGCGCCAAACCTATGGCAAGCTTCCGCATTTATATTCCCCTTCTCATTTAGGTTCTAAAATTCACGGCGCTTTGTAACCTTTCGTCCCATCTCTTGCAAGCCGACAAATTCCAGAACTGTTGCGAAAATGTCGCCATTTTCGCCATTTAGATCAAAAAGCGACGCGGTCAGACCGGTGCCGAACGATGAAATGAGGGAAATTGCCGGTGAAACGACGGGTTATTCAGTTTTTCGGCAAAATTGCATGTGTTTGCAATGCGATAAGAATCGAATCGATAACCGCGCGAGCTTCGCTGTCTATCGTCGTTCCCGCAGTGGCGGATGAAACGGGATCACAGTGCAGCCAGGTGTCCTGGCGAAAAATTGCCGCAACCGCTGAATCCGCCAGCATCACACGCATCCCTTCGACCGGGGCTATGAATTGCCAGCCATTATTCGTCCAGGCTGCGATTTTCCCGGCATGACCCGCCCAATCACCAGTTGCGCTGGCTGCGACCAGCCAGCACTGGCCATTTTCGGGTGCAAGAAGACCGGGATCGGCGGTGATTGCCTGCACGACCGGATCGATCAGGAAGTCGACAAGCGTGATCGCTTCATTGTGGAACAGTTCTTTGTGGGCCTGCCCAGCCGCTAGCAAAGGCAGCTCGTAGCGAGCCGTGTGATATTCGGCCATTTAACGTCTCCAATATGTCTCGGGAATCAGGAAATCGGTTTGTCAAACCGGCTGGCGCAAGCACTTCGGTGGCCTGCTGCGAACGGACGCGAAATTTGATTACAATGGAATGTCGATGGTCAGCGGATCCGACCAGCCATATCTTCCGATCTGGCGGATATCCAATGTCAGACGGATTGCCCCGGAACTGCGGTACAGCTGCACTTCGGCGGAGGATAATTGCCACTCGGCCAGGGATGTTTCTGCCGAGAACGCGGCAGCTGGTTCATTGTCCGGCGTGATCAATATGTTGTACCGTTCGGCGTCCTCTCCCAGCGGAACTTCAACGCCATCCAGCCACGGTAGCCCCGATCGCGAGCGACGGGTCCAGCCGACCTGAAGCCCGCCGGCCGAATCAGAGAACCAGCGCGGGTGAACCGGGGACCAGGGACGGAGTGCTCGTCCGGCAGATGAAAGCGAGGCAATCACCGGATCTTCATCATCCCGCCCGACAAAAGCCATGCTCACCGGCTGGAACAGGGGGAAAAATTGCGGCTCGATTGCAGCCAGCCTGCTGTCGACAAGGACGAAGGCCTCGCCATCGACATGACCAGCCAATTCCGCTTCACTCCCGCCCAGTCCGCGCAACAGGCGAGACAGGCGATAGCGGGTCTCATCAAGAGGCATTGCGGATCCGAATTGCAGGATTTCCTTGCCGATTGCTGCCATGTTCCGGCCCGCCAGCAATTGCTCGTCATCAGCATTGCCCAGCGCCATCGTGGAATTGTGCAGCGTGACGACAATGGAATTGCGCCGGTCGATCTGCATCGGATTGGCATTGCCCAGAATGCCGTTGACAACACCCATTGTCGCCGGCGCAGAGATGCGTGTGACCCATTGCCCCGTCCCGCCGCCAGCACCTTCGGAGGCATAGACCTGCGCATTGCGCCAGCCCGCATCACCCGAAGCCGCCGCGTAAAGCCGCGGCTCTTCCGACATCTGCTGCGGTGCTTCGAGGGCGAAAGGCAAGTCCACCAGTTCCGCCTGGGTGATACCGGCCGCCAGATCCGGTTCACTCACCGACCGGCCGCTATCGGTCGATCCTTCTGCGACTGGTGAACCAATGACCTGTCGGGACAGGTGCAGTTCGATGGCTCCCCCCTTGAACTCCCAGTCACGGACGCGCCAGTTTCCCTGACCGTCCGGCAGGGTCAAAACTGTCCCCGGTTTGGCAAGGCCAGCACCAACAGCGAGATGAATTCGCATGGTGGTCCGGTCCTGATATGCTGACCAGATCGCGGTTTCAGCCAGACTGCGAGCCAAAACGGCGGGAAGAGAAGCCGGGATGCCGGTCTGAACGGTAACACGCCCGTTTCCCGGCCGGAATGCCATTTGCAGGCCCGCCTGATAGTCCCGCACCGGATCGTGAAATCGCAACGCTTGGCGCGTAGCCGTTTCGGCCTCCTGCCGGGTCCGGATTTCTGGTGGTTCAATTTGCTGACCATTTAGCTCCCGGACAATTTTCCCTTTGTCGACTGCCAAGGGAGGCCGGACATCTTCCAGGCGGTGAAAGGCCCGATAGCCCGTCCCATCGTTTTCGAGCGAAATCGGAAGAACTTCCATTATCGGTCGCAGTGCGTCCGCACGTGTATTTCCCGAAGCCGAATAACCGGTGAAGCCTGGATCCACAGTCGTGGAAATGACCTCATCCGAGACATCCGCCACCATTACCGGAAGGGACACGGTTCCGTCGTCAGCGAAAATCTCGAATGTCAGCGAGGGAATACGGTTTCCGAAATCCGCCAGGTCCATGTCTTCAAAAACGGCAACCGCAAGGCCCCGAAAAGCGGGAGCGGAGGCCAGACCTTCTGCAGCGGCGATCAGACCATCCGGCCGCTGGTCTTCATGTCCGGCATGGAATCGAAAACCGGTGCGTGACTTGAAGTCTCCTGCGGCTCCGCGCAGCAATTTGCCATCGGCCCATATCCGGCCGACGGAACTGGCAACCCTGCTGGAAAGCGCAACCGCAAAACTCGCTGAATAGCTGTAGGTGGTCGTAGCCGGCCGGCCCTTGCCCCCGCCTTCCCTGTCCCGCGATTCCTGGATATCCGTCGCCCAGATCACGGTACCGGCGACCCGCATCGCGCCGTATATTCGCGGGATCGGAGAGCCATAGCTCGAAGTCTGAACCGCCAGATCCTCGAGGCGCGCACCTTCGCGGGCGGACGGCTTGAAGAGAAATTGCTGGTCGAGGGTCCGGCCGAGCAGCGCACCAATACCTGCGCCAACCGGACCGCCTATGGCGCTGCCGGCAGCGGTCAGCAAGATTGTCGCCATTTAACTCTCCATCAGTCTGAACAGATGTAAAATTCGCCCGTCAGGCAAGCCCGGCGTACAAACCACCCGGCGCAACCCGGCGTGGGCGTGAACCATGCCCTCCGCAGTATGGACGAGCATGTGCAATTGCAGGGGTGCCGGACGGGTCAGCAGGATGTCGCCAATCCGCCATTCAGACACCGAAGATGCCGTTGGCCCGCTGATCTGCCGAAAGCCGAGATGCTGCATGAGGCGGCAAATCCGGTCGGCGTCGCTTGCCCGCAAGCCATAGCCATTGGGAATATCCGCTTTCACTCCGGCGGCGCCGATGCACTGCGCACACAGGCCTATGCAATCGAGGCCCCGGTCCGGATTCCGGCCATGCAGCCGAAAGGGTGTTCCGACGAGAGCGCCTGCTCTGTCTGCAATGGCCTGCGGTCGGTCTGCCTGCAGTGTCATGCGCCGGGATAGCGAGTGAGCAGGTCGTTTCCGGGCAGATGCGGCTCTCCCCGAAAATTGGACATATTGGCAAACCGGTCCCGACAGGTGGCCAGTTGCTTGTCACATCCGGCCGTCAGCAGCACCCTGTCACCTGCTTTTGGCGGATCATGTGGTTCGTCGGCAAGGGTCAGGTCATTCCCTTCTCCCGCCATGATCACGGCCTCAAGGCCACAATTGGTCCCCGAAAGCCAGCGCATGCGGCCGAGACCATAGACCGGCGCGGTACCGGACAAACCGGCACATTCCACAGTGCTCCCGCTTGCCGCCGTCACGACCAGTTCCTTCTGATGGGCATGCAGGCTGAGCTTGCAATGCGCATCCCCGAAATGCGCGCGGCAAGTCGGCGAGGTTGCAGGCACGATCGACTGATCGAGTTTGGCTGTCGCACCTATGACTTCGGCCACAAACTCCTGACCCGATCTGGAGATCTCGCCGAATTCTCCCGCAAAAAGCATGGCCGTTTGGTTTTGCGGCGAAGACCAGTCTGCCAGCAGTACGGACAGGCGCGCGCCGTTCCAGCGCCCTGAAGCCAGATCTGTTTCGGTTATCGCCGGGCTCGTCATGACGCCCTCGATCTCGACGCTGTCCCAGTCCATGCTGTCGCTTAACGAAATGGTGGACGGGACCATCCCGGGGGAGGCGCGGTAACACTGGTCATCAATCCAGATGTCGCGATCATGCGAGACAAAGCCAAGCGCAACGCCATCACACCGTTCCAGCCGCCAGGCATAGGTGCGGGTGGTCAGATCGCCATCCATCCAGTCCAGGCTCATGGGGCTTCCTTCACCTCGAGCAAAGGCACAACCGGGACATCGCCAGCCTGGAATGTCGCATGACTGATGTCGAGCCGGTCCGTCGCAAAGCGCACCGGCACATCAAACAGGAAACCGGCCGTGACCCGCAGCCCGGCCGCAGGGGGGTCATCAAATTCAACCTGCCCGAGTTCTCTCAGTATCCACTTGTCAGTTTCCACATTGTCCACGGCAATAATCAGCGAATCCGGGTCGGGGCGGGTGATGTAACGGACCTGGGGATCAGTACCGTCCTGGGCGTAGCTCTTTGTCAGCGCAAAACGGGTTTGCTCTCCATCTCCTGTGCCAAACAATTGGTCCGTAGCGGCTGGCACACCGGTCATGTCGGCAGAACTGTGATCTCCCGGGTCACGGAACCGAAAGGCCCTGGCCGCCCCGCGGCGAGCCCGGAAAAAAGCCAGCAACTGATCGATTTCCGCATCGCTCCGGATTCCGGGGCCTGCGTCAAATGCGATCCGGGCATCGGCCCATTCACTGTTGCGTGACTCGTGCCCGGACAGACCGGTCATGATGCTGGTCGAAAATTCCGTGGAAACGGTCGCCCCCATCCCGATGGACAGCGGAAATTCGACATCATCAAAGGCCTGCACTTCGGACTCCTCTTCAGCAAAATAGACAAACCCGTCACGGGCAACCTGCGGCAGCGCCCACACGAAGATTTCGGCCGCCTCGCGTTCCTGCGCATCGGTGATCGCTGCAGCCATGTTCCGCCAGATGTGACGGTCCGTTTCATTCAGCACGAAGCCGGCAAAATAATGCTGTTCGCCCGACGGGTAACCCAGCCTTGTGGTCGCCGCTTCGATCCCTTTGCGGGTCGCGGACCGGTTACCGGCAATCACCCAGTCATAATCCTCCAGTTGCAGCACATCGAAAGCCGGCCATGCCCAGCCCGCGGGCAAATTTGCCCGGCGCGCTTCCGGAGCCGCGTCGTCCAATATGGTCGGCAGATAGGCCAGCAACAATGTCTCCGCGCCGGCGGTTCCGGCCTCGTCACGAACCGCGGTCATCAGATTGCTGGTCGATTGCGCGAGCAGCTCGCCTGCCAGATCCAGCATGGCTTTCTGCTGCACGGTCTTGGTCCCGTTGATGTCATCAATTGCCACTGCCTCATCCCCGAAGGCGACCAGGGCAGCGGCATCATAGAGGCAGATCCGGCCATCACTCATGATCCACCACCATGGCTCGCCCACCTGGAAACGGATTGGCGCGCCCACATCCCGGGCAATGGCAACAAAGGCGCGCGCAACCGCCTGAAGATAGGCCATGGCCCCCGCGTGCGCCGGAGACAGCAGCGTCGATGGCGGGTCCCAGCCAGTCAGCGCGGGGTCACCATTTTGCGCCCGCTGCTTCCAGTCATTCCAGCAATGCGTGTTGAACAATTCGTAGGACAGCGACTGGATGACCCCAAAACCCATAGCTGTGGCGCGGCTCAGGAAGTCGCGGTGCCAGGTCGCGCAAGGCTGATTGATCGCCGCAAATTCCTCCCCGTTCTGGGGCACGGAGAGACTGACATAAAGGCCGTCCCCGAGGGTTTCGAGCCGGAAATAGTGGCTCATGCCCAGATAATGGTTGATCGATCCGCGATATCCCAGCGCCCGGATCGAGCGAAGCAACCGTTCCGGTGTCTGGTTAAAGCTGTCATCATAGGCCGTAGCCATGGAAAGGCCATGTTCGGGGACCATGATATCCCCGATTTCGAGCACCGCACCGGCGCCGTCTGTGCTGATCTCGCTGATTTCCACCCATCCGTGCCGGGGCGCGGTGTATCGTGTCCCGGCCCGGTCATATTCCGGCGGAATGATGGAAATGAACAGCCTCACGATATTTTCCGGATGCACCGGGTCCGCTTCACCGGGCAGCAGAAAGCCGCCATCGAGTGAAGAGAAGGCCATCTCGATATCCGCATCTTCCGGCGAGCCGGCGGCGTAATTCCACAGCCGCACATACCAGGATTTCTCATTGCCGGCCGCATCTGTGCCTTCGATTGTCAGGGTCGGGCCATTAACAGCGTTAAGCGGCATGATCCCGGATGAGCGCCAGTGGAAACGGAATGTCAGCCGACTGTAATCGGTGTTCGTCTCATATCGCAAAAGTGGATGATCCAGACGGTCCTCGCTCTCCCAGATCAGACCGGCCAGTTCATCGCTGTTGTAAAATACCGCATCAATCCGCATCGCATCCGCCGCTGTCGTGACCAGTGAGGCCATCATCGGACGCGGGAAATTGGCGGTCCAGAAGCGGGGATCAAATCTCTGGATGGTCGAAGCCTGTTGGCCATTGCGCCTGTCGGCAAGCCAGAATCCCATGATGATCGTCCCTGATTGTGAATCGGTGGTTCAGCTGCGCGATACGAGGGCGCTGCGGATTGAGCGGGCAACCTGTCGGCCAGAGCGACGCAACTGGTCGGGTGCGCTGCCCTGACCATGGTCCGAAACATGGATGGTCAGATTGATGTCCGACCGGGACGGAGCACCTGTGGCAGGCTCAATCCGTCCTGTTGAAGCCGGAACGAAATATTCCGGACCCTGTTCGCCGACACGGTAGGCGCGGCCGGAAACAACCGGTCCGCCGGTGGCACGACCCGGAGCTCCCAGCAAGGCGCTCAAAACCGAGCTCCCGATGCCGAGCAGGCCTGAACTGCCGCCTCCGCCGAACAGTCCGCCAAGACCGCTGGTGATTGCGGCATCGGCAATGTCAGAGATAATCGCCAGTGCGGTCCGCCTGAGGTCTTCAAAATCCAGCGAACCCCTGCGGATGGCGGAACTCAACGCATTGCCCAGCACATCACCCGCGCGCTCGACGCCTTGCGCAAAAGATCCCTCCAGCTCCGTGTTCATGGTGGAAACATCCCGCGCAAATCCGGCCGTGTCGGCGCGCACCTGGACTATCAGTTGTTCAATCTCTTCATCCATCGGGATCGTCTTTCTGCAGTTGTTCGAGTGTGCGCCGATCCAGCGGCCTGACCGGTGCGCCCGGCGAGCCGGCCTCTTCCATTGCTGCAAATATCCCCAGCAATTCATCAGGAGTGGCCGTCCAGAACTGGTCGGGCGTCCAGCCGAGAATCAGGCTCACCTGCCCCCCGATCTGGCGCGCCCTGGCGGCGAAACTGTCAGCCATTTGCCGCGGCAGATTGCGCCGGCTGGCCTTGCAATATCTGGCGCAGCAGGATCTTCAGGACCGGTGTCAGTCGCGCAAGTCCGAGTTCCGCCATCGCTTCATCAAATACCGAGCGGGTCACATGGGCGGGACGGTCACGCAGCACGTGCCAGAACAAGGTCGTGATTTCGGTGAAAAGCAGCTTGCCCTCCGCCGCCCGGTTGACCAGTGCGAACAGGGACCCGAGCTCCGCTTCCGCTGCCGAGAGCGCCGCGAAAGTCGGGCGCAGCACGAGTTGGTCTTCGCCGATCTGCAAAACCGCTTCGCCCCTGACAGCCAGCGCCGGATCAGCCATTGACCACCGCCCCCGAACTTTCCAGGCTCATCGTGTAACTGCGCTCGCCATTGAAATCGCCGCTGTAATCGAGCCGGGCGACGAGAAAGTCTCCCCGCATGATTTCGCCACTTTCAAAGCTCAGTTCATAGCTGTCGATGAGGCCGTTCAAGGCATGATCCCGGATCCGCAGTTCGGCATCCGACCCGGTGAATACCCCGGCGCCGGAAACCGAAACCGACCGTATGCCTGCCCCGGACAGCAGCTGCCGCCAGCCAGCGCTGTCCTTGCTGGTGATCACCACCGGCTCGCCGTTAATGGTCAGTTGCGTCGTGCGCAGACCGGCGATGGTGGTGTAACTGACGGGATCTGCACCATCACCGATTTTCAGGAGAAAGGCGCTGCCTTTTTCTGCTGCCATGATTCTGTTCCTTCGTTCTGGGTCATGAGGTTAATTCTGCAGGCACCGGGCCCGATATTCGATCAGCCCGCGCCATGGACCGGTCGCGCTCCGCAGGATGCGGGAGCGGTGAAAGGCGAAGGTGACGATCTGCCATTCAGCTGGCTCGGCCACACCGCCTTCCAGAATGGCCTCGATCATTGCCATGATCTGATGGATGCGCGCGGCACTGTCGCCGCTGTCATGCACGGTCAGTCCGATGGAAAGGAGCCGCCCGGCGCCTGTCTTGTGGCTCCAGTCACGGGACGCACCCGTGCTCAGTGAGACATAGGGATATTCCGCGCGCGGCGGCGGGCCGTCATAGATGCCGCTGACCGCTTCCATCAGCGCCTGATCACCCTGCAATGCGCTGACCAGGCTGATCTGCACGGCGTCGAGAGCGCTGCTCACCGGACACCCTGCAGCAGGAAGCCGATATCGCGCAGGCTGCTGTTGTCTTCGAGCTCGCTGGACAGATCCGGACCACTGATGATGACATCGTCGCCGTCCTGCCGGGCCTGGACATGGTCCGGGAGGTCATCGGTGAGGCCGGTTGTCAGCTTCTCCGCCAGATCATTCACGCGGGTCCGACCCACGGCCATGCCATAAGCCTTCATCTCGGCACTCCATTTTTCGATCATCGGTTCTCCTCCGCCAATATGCGGGTCCTGGGTGTCGGCCGAAGTTCGGCGATTACGTTCCGAACCGTCAGAATTCGGTCGTTCCAGATGATCCGGTCTCCGGGCAAAATTGCGTCCGACTGCCGCATCCGGAATTGCCAGACCAGCAGTGCGCTTCGGCTTTCTGCAATGGATTCCGCACCGGTACCGGCAGGTGTTGCGGAGGCATGATATTCGCCGATCAGTTCGAATTCCCCTGACGCGGAACCACTGCCATCCCGGACATTCACCGGTCTTTCCACGCGAATCCATTCACGCAGGGTCCCGGCAAATTCCCGGCTTTTCTCCCGTACCATCTCAGCAGATCCGGATCCGGCGATGGGGCTGCCACAGCGCCGTGACCGCATGCGGTGGCCCTTCCATCTCCGGATCGTCGCGATTGGCGTAGAGATGTCCCGCCATCCGCACGATTCCCTGGCGCAGCGAACTCGGAACGTCCGCCCACTCCTCCGCAAGGCCCGCGACATAGGTCACGCGCAAGCGCGAAAGACCCGCATCCGCATGGAGGCGGATCCAGCCATAGGCTTCGCTGTCGATATCGACTGCATAGTCCTCAACCGGAACTTCGGTGGCGGTACCGTCCGAAGCCAGATCCTCGGCCGCCCCAATGACCTGGACCGGCAACTGGCTGAGCCGCTGCCAGATATTCCGGACCGGCAGAATCTCTGTTACCGTCCGCGCAATCAGCAGCTGACGCGTGAAATTTTCGCAGAGGAGAACAGCGCTGCGCAGCATGTCAGACAGGGTCGCGTCATCCTGGTCATGTACCAGGCGCAAAAAATCCTTCACATCGGCAATCAGGTCGGGCGGGATATCCGGGAGCACATCTATCGAAACAGTCACCAGTCAGGATCCTTTCGGCGGACAGAATGGAGTGAAAAGAAAAGCCTGCACCGGCTCAGGGGAGCTTGCCGGTGCAGGCGCTGCCGCCGGGGCGGCAAGACGGAACGGAGATGTGATTCAGGAGGCGCTGAACTGCATCAGCTTGATCGCCTCGCTGTTCATCACCTGCCCGCCAACCCGCCGGGTCGCGTAGAAATGCACGAAGGGCTTGTTGGTGAACGGATCCCGCAAAATGCGCGTCGCGCTGCGTTCCGCAATCAGATAGCCGGCACGGAAATTCCCGAACGCGATCGACAGCGAATCCGCGGCGATATCGGGCATGTCCTCTGCCTCGACCACCGGGTATCCGAGCAATGTGCCCGGCTGACCCTGGGCGAGCGATGACTGCCACAGAAACGCGCCATCCGCGGTCTTGAATTTGCGGATCCGGGCGAGCGTCGCGCTGTTCATGACAAAACTGGCGCCCTGCCGATAAGCCGGCTTCAGCGCGTGCACCAGGTCGACCAGCGCATCCTCGCCATCGCTGCCGGCAAAGCCGCCTGCAGCTCCTGAGGCAAGATATTCGAGGGTGCCGAATTCCCGCTGGTCATCCGGCTCATCGGTCACGGTGCTGTTCAGAAATCCCAGCGGCTGGTTCACGCCGCTGCCGCCCACAAAGGCGGCGCCTTCAGCCCGGGCAAATTCCCGGGCGATCTCGTCGGCAAGCCAGGCTTCGACATCAAAGGCCGCATCATCGAGCATCGTCTGCGACGCGGCCGGGTTGGCGTAAAGTTCTCCGGTCGGCGGCGCGATCTCGTTGAAATTGGGCGTGTCGGTTTCCGGGCGGGCGGCCGTCTCACTGACCCAGCCAGAGGGCGTGCCGCCATCGGTGACCAGCTTGCGGTAGCCCGAACTCCCGGTCTGGACGACCGTGGCGATCGCGCGGATCGGGGAAATGTCATGGAGCGTCCGCCCGATCAGCGCGTCAATCTCCTGCGGAACCGCGAACCCGCCTTCGGGACCGGAAGCACCCGAAAAGCTTTTCAGCTCAATCCCGCCATGGTCGCCGCGCCGGAGATATTTTTCGGTAAAGGCCCGAGCCGCATCAGAGACCGGCAGGCCCTTGATCTCGCTGGCACCGCCGGCAAGCATCGGCCGGGCGGCAGCACGGGAAATCTCGACCATCTGGTCCTTCAGGCTGTCGACATCGCTGCACAGACCAGAGATCCGCTGATCGCTGGCACCGGACGAATCCGCATCTGCGGCTTCCGTGTCAAAGCTCGCTTCCAGCGGATCAGCCTTATACTCCAGATCGGCACACTCCATGTCGGCCGGGAGCGGGGCAGAGGTATCAGTCATGTCATTCCTTTCAGTTGGGCAATGGGAAAAACCGGGCGGGGAAGCCCGGCGCGTCAGTTGTCGGCATCAGCCAGCGCAATGATCTGCGCCCGGCTCTGCATCGGGTGGGTTACAAGCGAGAATTCGGCGACATCGAGGTCCAGCAATTCGCGGGGGATGTGGCCACGGGCCTCGCGCACACGGTATCCGAAACTGAGTCCGGTCACGGCTCCGGAGCGCAACATCTTCAAGGCAAGACGACCCGTCCGTGTTGTTTCGCGGACTGTTGCAATGACCTGCAAACCGCGATCATCTTCGCGGGCATGGCCGACCATACCGATCGGTCGCAGCGGGTCATGCTGCCACAGCAGAGGCATTTCCCGCCCCGGCTCGAGATCGCCAAAAGCACCTGGACGGATAATATCGCCGCCCCGGTCGACTTGATTGAAAATCGCCGCATAGCCGGCAAATCGCATGGCCGTCACTGGATCATGTCACCCAGACCCAGACGGACGGCAATGCCAATCAACAACAGCGCCAGCATGCCGCGCACGATCCAGGTCAGCACCGCCTTCCACGCACTGGCCTTTGCATCCCGCCACGCCCGGAGCAGCTCTCGCAGCTGGTCAATATCGTCCTGCGCCTTGGGGTCGGCCAGTCCCAGCCGGTCGAGCACTCGCTCGGCACCGCTGTCCGTCGCTTCCTCGACAATCGCACGCAGCGTGACAAGATCCGCGCCCTCACCCTCCGCCTGCTCGAGCAAGCGGGCGAGCATTTCATCCTTGTACATGGTGATATTCCTTTTTTTTTGACCTCAAGCGCCGGGCGCGGGCATCCGCCCGCTTGGCTTTCCTCGCAGTAGCTCGGGCGCGCAGTCGCGCTTGCCGACGCTACGCGTCGGATTGGTACCCTATCGAAAGATCACCGAACCGAGCGCAGCGAGGCAAGGGCGCCAAAATCTTCTGGCGTCCGCCGCGCCTTATGGCGCGTAGCCAAGGCGACGGATGTCGCCGCCCGGCGCTTGAGGTCAAACAAAGACTCCAGATCTCTCCGTTATTCCAATCCCTCGCTCAACCTTCCCCCCTAATCAATCCCGAGCAATTTTCGCTTCTCCTCCCCGGTCAGGAAATCCGCGGCGCTGATCTGGTTCCACATGCGCTCGCGATCTTCGGACAGGGCCGGGATCTGGTCGCGGTCGACGCGCAAGTCGAGATCGGGCCACCAGGGTTTCAGTCCGCGGGACAGCCCTTCGAGGATCTTCCCGGCGAGCGGCAGGATGGTCAGCCGCCACAGGGCGCGATTGGCCTCCCGATAATTGGCATAGCTGTTGTCGCCGGGCAGGCCGAGCAGCATCGGCGGGACGCCAAAGGCCAGTGCAATTTCCCGCGCTGCCGCGGCCTTGAGCGCCACGAAATCCATTTCCGCCGGGGTCATGCTGAGTGCCTGCCAGCTGAGGCCGCCCTCAAGCAGCAAGGGCCGGCCAGCATTGTCGCGGCCGGAAAAGCTCGCCTCCATTTCGGCGCGCAATCGGTCAACCTGTTCGCCGGACAGATGTGCACCATCGGGTCCGGGATCATGAACCAGCGCGCCAGATGGTCGCGCCGCATTGTCCAGCAGGGCGCGGTTCCAGTCGGACGCGCGGTTGTGCACCGCCACCGCTCCGGCAGCGGCACCCAGACATCCGAGGCCATAATGGTCATCGGTCGGATGAAAGGCCTTTATATGGACAATCTGCACTGGCCCGGCTGCATCATTTGCCGGATATCGGGTCTCATGTTCCCCGGCCCGATAGACATAGGCCGCCGGCCATCCGGTCGCATCCGGTTCCACCGTGATCCGGTCGGGACGCAGTGCGTACAGTTCGGGCGGATTGTTTCTGCCAACCTCCTCGGCAACACCGGCAATCTGCACATAGGCATTGCCGTGCAGCAAGAGATGAGCCGTGATTGTTTCCAGCAAGGGCTGTCCGGCCACGCTTTGCCCGATCAGTGCCGCCGCCTTGTCTTGCAGCGGCATTAATGGCGCATCGGCCACCGCTTCCGACACGATGCGCACGGCGCGCTGGGCCACAGCGTTTTCCACATAGGCTTCCCGCACCGAGGCCTCATAGGAAAACGGCGCCGTTCCCGAGAAAAAGGCCCCGCCATAAGTCCCGATATAAGACCGTCCCAGTGACGGCCGAGACCTTCCGCTCCCGCCCTTGAAGGCCAGCGCGAAGTTTTTCCAGAATGTCATGTGTCTTCCTAAATCATGGGTCTGATATTTGGTGTCCTGGCGCGAGCCAGCATCAGTTCGGTCAGCGCCCAGACCAGTGCATCCGCACGGTCAGGAGATCGACCCGGGCCTTCATAAGCACCACCTGTGAGAAGCCCGCACATTTCGTCCTCGAGGCGCGGGAAGCATCCCGCGTGATGTACCCGGCCATTCTCGTAAAGGGCGGCGACCGGCTCCGCCCGGGCCACCTTGCCCCGCGCGGCGTGAACCAGCCGGACGGGCAGCGAAATTCGCGCCGCCTGCAACACCGATTTGACCATCGCGCCGCCCTGATTGGCTTCGGCAATGATGCGGTCGGCGTTCCAGTGTTCCGCACTGCTCGCAACCGCCCGCGCCCAGGTTTCGGGACTGGCCTGCTCCACCGAACAATCAGCCAGAACAAAGCCGCGGATCGCGCTTCCCGACCCGGTCACGCCAGCGACAATGATCCCGCAGGCATCCCCATGGGCCGAAGCCGGTGGATCCACACCGATAACGATCCGGTCCAGCAGCAGTCTGTTTTGTACGCGACTGGATTCAATCATTTGCCGCGACCAGAGAGCGCCCGCAATGTCCTCGATCAGTTCCCCGTCCAGCTCCTGGCGTCCCAGCCGTGTTCCGGCATAGTCACGCTCCATGGCGGTCAGAAAAGCCTGCGGCAGGTTGAGCGCATTGGCATATGTCCGGCCTCGTGTGATCACAACATCCGGGTCCTTGACCAGTGTCCGCACCAGCGGCACCGGGCGCGGCGTTGTTGTCAGCACCACTTGCGGATTTTCCCCCAGACGCAATCCCATTTTGAGATTGTGCCAGGTCGCTTCCGCCTGCCCGGCATTGTTGATCCACTTGGCAATTTCATCACACCATGAGTGGCTCGATTGCGGACCACGCAGTGCTTCCGGTTCGGCCGCGGAATAGATCTGCGCTTCCGCGCCACCGGGCCAGCGCAACCGCTTGAGTGACGGCTCCCATTCCGGTCGTTGGTCCGGCGCAGAAATGGTCAACAGGCCGCTTTCCCCCTCGATCATCACCGACCGGCATTCAGCATAATTGGCGCCGACCAGAGCAAACCGGGCAGAACCATCCTGTTCGGCAATCGCGCGCACCCATTCGGCGCCCGCCCGGGTCTTGCCAAAGCCGCGGCCGGCCATGATCAGCCAGGTTGACCATGGCGGGTCCGGCGGCATCTGGTCGGGACGCCCCCACCGGGTCCAGTCATGCTCCCAGCAAATCAGTTCCCGTTCGGTCAAGCCATTCAGGAAGCGTGTCTGATCCGCCGGCTCCTGCGCGATCAGGTGCCGCGCAGTCCGGACTCCTGTCATTGTTCAGTTCCTGTAATGCACGGATAACGAACTACCCGGCTGTTTGTTTTCCCGCTCCTCATCCTGTTTCCGCTGCCGCTGGTATTCCAGCCGGTCCCGCATCGCATCCAGTTTGGCGTCAATCCGCGCCCGCATCTCGCTGATGTCGCCCATTTGCTCCCGCGCCGCCCGCTCGAGCGCCACGGTCTGCTTGTGCAGCGAGAGCAGACGAAACGCTGCATGATCATTAAATTGCCGTATCGCGCCGATCTTCCGTCCGTTGTGAAATACCGGTTTCAGGACTCCGTGCCGGGCCCGCTCGAGCAGTTCCGTTTCCAGCAATTCAAATCCGGCGGTCAGCGCCTTGCGCCACGCATCGGCAAATTCCGGATCCTTCTCCCGCCACAAATAGATCGTGGATTTGGCCAGCCCGGCCTTGTCAGCCGCAACCGTCACGCTGGAGGTCGCCGCCAGCTCCGACAGGAACACCCGGCGCTGGTTTTCCCGGTACCCGATCCCCGGTTCACCGGAAGACAACAGGCTTCGGCCGGACGACCGGCGCTTCACGGCCGGGACCTCATATTGTGCATTCTGATCCTGTCATGAACATGTTGATTGAGGACGGCCGCACTTTCGCGGCTGATCCTGTTCGAATCTATTCGGGAACGATTGGCCCGTCCCGAATCGCTTTCGTTCGATGATTGCAAGATGTACCTAAAGAGCGTGACGATGTCAAGTATTTTATCCTATTTGGTACATTTCTTCCAGAGAGTTATCCTTTCCCATTGCGGGCGGGATTTTTTGCAAAGGTCAAATATCGCTGCGCTTACCCGCTGATCTGATCCCGGAAATCTGCGCTGATCAAAACTTTCTCGGTGATATATTGCTCTGCCATTTCGGCGAGTTCCCGGCCCAGATGCCAGTCGAGGATCTGCATGTCGGGAATGATCGGCGGGTTCACCAAAATATCGCCGTCGCTCAGCATTTCCTTGGATGCCATGCGGCTGGCGACAACCATCGACCGGGACATGATCTCGACGATCGAGGGGAACTCCGCCTCGCGCTTCTTGCGGATCATCACGTCCCGCAGCAAGGCCCAGCGCCCGCGGATATCGTCATAGGCGACATCGGTGCGCCACACTTCGTTGGGATCACCCAGGGACACCACGATATTGGGGCCGGTCTTGAGATCGTGCATGACCTTCACCGGAACATTGTCGAGCACGCCGCCGTCGACCAGGATATTGCGGTCGCGGTCAATGAAGGGCGGCAGGATGGTGGGCAGCGAACCGGAAGCGCGGACGCATTCCCAGAGCGGACCCCGGCGATGTACGTGCAGGCCATTGGTCGAGAGGTTGGTCGAGACACCGAAAAAACCGACCGGCTGATCGGCAATATCCCGGGTCCCGTAACGGCTGCGCAACTCGGCATCGAAAACGGTCGGATCGAGCAGCGAATAGAGCGGCAGGGTCAGCCGGCGCATCGCCCTGGCCTCGATAAACATCGCTTCCATCTGGTCCAGTGTTTCGGCCACCGACATGCCCTTGGCCACCGCGCCGCCCATGGCGGCCCCGGCGCTCGCTCCGCCAATGAAATCGATCGGAATATCCGCTTTCTGCAGCGCCCGGATAACACCGAGATGAGCACAACCCAGCGCACCGCCGCCAGCCAGCACGACGCCCACGGCGCGCCCCGTCAGGAATCGGGCGACTTTGGTGAAATCCCCGTCCTCGTCCAGTGCGAGATGATGATGCAGTTTCGGCTGGCGCGGATCGATCCATTCCGAACTGTGGGCAATTGTCTTGCTGCCCTTTTCGCGAACCAGCACCAAGGTTCGCTGAGGCTCCGCTATCCAGCGCATGGCGGACTCTTCCGCCGGACTGATCGCGCTGTTCGCCTGACCCGGTCGGCCCACCATCACCAGCGCATCGGCGTTGCGGCAAATCTGGTCGCTCCAGTCCTGTGACCCGCTGCCGTCGATCAGGACCCATGCCCCGCGCGCCTCCTGCTCGGCCAGCCAGGCCTGATAGGCGGCGGCGTCCGACGTTTCACTGGTTGCCTGGTCGATGGCAACGATCGGTGTTTCCTTCCGCGCCACGGCGGCAAAGGCGCTGGCCAGTCGCGACAGGAAACCGTCAGGCAGCCGGGAATCCCCCGCCGGAAGAATCGCAATCACTCGCGGCATGCTGGTCGAAACCGAAGATATGCGTGACGTCGCAACGGCCAGCCGCTCGGAAACCAGTTTGAGCATTGCCTGATTGAGCTCAGGGTGGCGTATCGCGATATCGTCAAAAGCTTTGCGCGATACCTCCAGAACCGAAGAATCCCGGGTTGCGACCACGTCCGCCGTCCGCTTGCCGCCGGCGAAAAAGGCCAGTTCGCCCACCGCTTCTCCTGCTTCTATATGAGCAACAACATGCACCTTGTTGACCACAACCCGGAACCGGCCGGATTCGACAAAATACAGCGCATCGGCGTCATCACCCTGATGCACGAGCGCTTCCCCGCCAGCGACGGATCTGATCTCGGAAACAGCGGCAAGCGCATGCAGCGCATCGGCAGGGACATCAGCAAAGAGCGCGTGGCGCGACAGGTCAGGAACGTCGGTTTCGGTTCCTGGTACCGCGCCATCGGTGGGCTTGTCGTCTGACATCATGTTCCCCAACAGGTGCGACCCCGTTGCGCCGCATTATCGGCGCTTCCACGGAAGAATCAATGATTTTCGTGGTTTACCCGCAAGCTGGCCGGCCTTTACCCGAAGGCACAGATCAGGCCCCGGCTCGGCGCCACGCGATTGGCCAGCATCTCGAGATAGGCGTCCTGCAGCGCTTTCTGACCCGCGAGATTTTCGACCGACAGATGCCCGGCAACCGCCGCGACAAAGGCCGCGAACTGGGCGTCCACCCGGGAGCGGAATTCGACGGGTCCGATTTCCTTGATCAGTGTCTCGGCGGCGGTCGGTGCAAAAAACAGAACCGGTTCCGGACCTTTCAGGTCACCCGCGCCCGCCCGTTCGGAGAAATGGGTGGCCCCGACAAGCGAGCTGAACTGGAGACTGGTGCCCCAGTGCGCGTGAATCTGACTGAGCACCGAGCTGTTGCCGGCAAAGTCCACCGAGACGATTTTCTCGTCGGCATTGGCATTGGCCAGATCCTCGTAAGTCCGCACCTCGTCATAGAGACCCGTCGATTCCACAAACCCGGCATTGCCCGATGATGTCAGACCAATCCGGCGGATTTCCGGGCTGAGATTTTTCGACACCAGCGCGAGACCAAGCGCGGTCTTTGACGATGCGCTGGTCAGCAACACCGCTTCCGCACCGAACCATTCCGACTGGCGCATCATGTCCTCAATCAGGAAACTGGTCGTGAAAAGCGGCTGATAAAGCGCCCGTTCTGCTTCGCCGCTGCCCGTGTCGGTTCCCAGTCGCTGATACTGGTTGTAGATAATCGCCAGCCCCTGTCGGTGGGGTGCGGTGTCGACAAATCCGGACTCGGCCACATTGCCGGGAGCAACCAGCAAATGGGTCGCCATCGGGAGGTATCCGTAAACCCTTTCCCCGACGGCAATGTCGTCATGTTCCGAAGCCACGACCCGGGCAAAGCCCCAGACCGGCACAATGCCCCAGTCAGCCTCGCCGGTCGGGAAAAAATTCCAGTAACCGAACCCGTCACCGACTGCGGCATAGGTAATATTGTTGGCGGTCAGCGCATATTTCTCGACCTCGAGAAGAATTTGCCCTTCGACCAGCGCGGGAACGGGGCTGTCACGCCACTCACTGTTCGGCAAGTCGGTTTTCTTCACCCAAAGGCTGCTGATCTGATCGGTCATGTTCCTGCTCCATTTCGTGAATCACTGCTCCGGCGATCCGGGTTGCCGGGCACCATAAGGCGTCCGGATCGATTAGCAAAAGCAATTGCGCGAGCGAAGAGACGCACGTGCCTTCGTCGCAAAAGCATTTGCCAAACCGGGTCTGACTGCTAATCCTGCCACGATCATGTCGGGTCAACAGCGCCAAAGTGCGTGAACGGGGAGATTTTCTGTGAGTACAGCACCAGTTTCGGGGCTTGAAGCCGCGATTCAACCAGTCACCAATGTTTCGGATTTTATCTGGGGTGGAACGTGGAATGGTGCGGAAGTGCTGCCCATCCCGCCGATGGTCATCATCCTCCTGGGTGCCGGCCTCTATTTCATGATCGGTCTGCGCGGCTATCCGCTGCGCCGGCTGTTCCCTGCCATGGCCGGGCTGTTCAAGAAATCGGACAGCAAGGGTGTGGGCGAGATCTCTCCCTTTGCCGCGCTGTCCACGGCCCTGTCGGGTCAGGTCGGAACCGGCAACCTCGCTGGTGTGGCCACGGCGATCACGCTGGGCGGGCCGGGCGCGATATTCTGGATGTGGGTGACGGCCCTGTTCGGCATGGCCCTGGCCTTTGCCGAGGGTTCGCTCGCTGTCCGGTTTCGCGAAAAGACCGAGGAAGGTACCTATCGCGGCGGACCGATGACCTACATCACCTATGGCCTCGGGCCCAAATGGACCTGGCTGGCAGTGTTGTTCTGCCTCGGCGCACTATTCTCGGCGCTGGTCACCGGCAACGGCATTCAGGCCAACAGCCTTGGCGACAGTGCCAAGGAGCTGTTTGGTGTACAGGAATGGATCGGCGGCGCAGTGGCCGCCATCGCGGTTTTCATCGTCATTATCGGCGGCATCAAGTCCATCGGCAAGGTGGCTGAAACCATCGTCCCGTGGATGGCCGCGGCCTATCTGCTGATGGCCCTTGTCGCGCTGATCATCAATCTGCCCTACCTGCCGGAAACATTCGGCCGGATTTTCCACGGCGCGTTCAATGTCCAGTCGGCCAGTGGCGGGTTCCTGGGCGCGGCGATCATCATGGCGATCCGGGCCGGGGTCGCGCGCGGGCTGTTTTCGAACGAGGCGGGACAGGGTTCGACACCGATTGCCCATGCTGTTGCCCGGACCAACGATCCGGCAGCACAGGGCCGGTTTGCAATGATGGGCACATTTATCGACACGGTCGTGATCTGCACCATGACGGCGCTGGTCATGCTCACCGTGTCCGGCAATTTCACCCATACCGACGCCAGCGGCGCGGTGCAGGCGGTTGAGCATGCATGGCAGTCCGACCTGACAGGTTTTGCAATGACCTCTGGTGCGTATGCCGCGGCGTTCCCGTTCGAGGTTTTCGGCATTCCGATCGGCACGCTGATCGTATCCGTCGCCCTGATCCTGTTCGTATTCACCACCTTGCTGACATGGAGCTATTATGGCGAGCGGGCGATCACCTATCTCTATGACCTGCTGCCGGGCGCGACGCTAGGCGGCGAGAAGAAGCTGCACCTGGTCTGGCGCATCCTGTGGTGCGTAGTCATATTCTTCGGATCCTTCGCGCCGCTGCAACTGGTCTGGCGTCTCGGAGACATCTCCAATGCGGTGATGACGCTGCCCAATATTGTCGCGCTGCTTGCGCTGTCGGGCGTAGTCTTCGCTCTGGCCAAGGGCAATCGCACCGCCGGCACCGATCATGGACGCGAAACACCGAAGGAACTGACCGAGGAAATCAGCGGTGCAGCCGGGCACTAGTTTGCTGATCCCTCAAACGCCGGGATTCTTGAATTGGACCTCAAGCGCCGGGCGGCGACATCCGTCGCCTTGGCTACGCGCCATAGGGCGCGGCGGCCAGTCGGCCTTGCCTCGCTGTGCTCGGAAAAGCGACCTATCGACAGTTCACCAAACCGAGCGCAGCAAGGCAAGCGCGACCGCGCGCCCGAGCTACTGCGAGGAAAGCCAAGCGGGCGGATGCCCGCACCCGGCGCTTGAGGGGTAATAAGAATGCTCAAACGTCTTTATGAGTGGATGCTGGAAAAAGCCGGGCATCCGCAAGCAACCAAATGGCTCTCCGGCATCAGTTTCGCCGAATCCAGTTTTTTCCCGATCCCGCCGGACGTCATGCTCGCGCCCATGTGCCTCGCCAAGCCGCACCGGGCTTTCTGGTACGCGACCATCTGTACGATCTCGTCAGTGCTGGGCGCGCTGCTGGGCTATGCCATCGGGTATTTCCTGTTCGAGACCGTCGGCATCGCCATTCTCGAATTCTACGGCGTCACAAAGGAATTCGACGTCTTTGCGGAGAACTTCAACGAGCAGGGCTGGATCGTGGTATTGCTTGCCGGTTTCACGCCGCTGCCGTTCAAGGTCATCACCATCGCGGCGGGCAGCACCGCCATGCCGATCTACATCCTCGTGATTGCGGCGATCATTGCCCGCTCGGCCCGTTTCTTCCTCGTCGCCGGCCTGCTTCGTTTCTTCGGTCCGCCGATGAAAGAATGGATCGACAAGAATTTCGCCCTCGCCACCACCTTGGGCGGCGTCCTGTTTGTCGGCGGCTTTGTTGCCGTGAAATGGCTGGTTTGAGGGATTCTTTTTTGGCCCTCAAGCGCCGGGCGCGGGCATCCGCCCGCTTGGCTTTCCTCGCATAAGCTCGGGCGCGCAGTCGCGCTTGCCTCGCTGCGCTCGGTTCATCGCTCTGTCGACAGGTCGCCAAACCGACGCGAAGCGGAGGCGAGGCCGACCGGCCGCCGCGCCTTATGGCGCGTAGCCAAGGCGACGGATGTCGCCGCCCGGCGCTTGAGGTAAAAACAAATCTCCGCGCCCGGCGCTTGAGGGAAAATAAGGAATCCCCACGCCCTACTGACAATGCTGTCAACACTCTTGGCAATTGCGGCTTCTTGCGCCATTATCACACCAAAATTGGGAGAGAGAAACATGATCCGCAGTCTGATTGCCATTGCCGCCCTGAGCTGTTCCATGCCCGTGCTGGCCAAGACCCTCACCGTCGAGGCGGGGGCCGATGCACAGGAGCGGTTGCAGGAAGCGCTGATCCTGGCCGAGCCGGGCGACGTGGTGGAGCTGGGCGCAGGGCGCTTTGATCTGACCGACGGGCTGTCGCTGGATGTCGACCGGGTTACCGTTCGCGGGCAGGGCATGGACAAGTCCGTGCTCAACTTTGCCGGCCAGCTGGGCGCTGGCGAGGGACTGCTGGTGACATCTGATGATGTTGTCCTTCGTGATTTCGCGATCGAGGATAGCAAGGGCGACGGCATCAAGTCCAAGGGCGCGGACCGGATTGTCTATCACGCCCTGCGCGTCGAATGGACCGGCGGACCAAAGGCAACCAATGGCGCCTATGGCATCTATCCGGTCGAGGCTTCCGACATTCTGGTGCAGGACAGCGTCGTGCGTGGTGCTTCCGACGCAGGCATTTATGTTGGACAGTCGAAAAATATCATCGTCCGGCGCAACACCGCGATCGAAAATGTCGCCGGGATCGAGATCGAAAACAGTTTCGATGCCGAGGTTACCGAAAATCTCGTCACCGGCAATACTGGCGGCATCCTCGTCTTCGACCTGCCCAATCTGCCACAAATGGGCGGTCATAATGTGCTGGTCGCGCGCAATGCGATTATCGCCAACAATACCGACAATTTCGCACCAGAAGGTAATATTGTCGCCAGCGTCCCCGCCGGGACCGGGGTCATGATCATGGCTAACCGCAATGTTCATGTGAAAGACAATGCAATTATCAACAATGGCACGTCCAATATCATGGTTGTCGCCTATACCCAGAAATTTGATGATCCAAATTATCAGCCGACGGCCCGCGACGTCTTTGTCGAAGGCAATGTCTATGGCCGTGCCGGATTTGCTCCGGATTTCCCGGGCGGACAGCAGCTGGCGGCAGCCTTTGGCGGATCACTACCTTCGATCATGTATGACGGTCTGGGCGAGAATCTGATCGTGAATGACAAGGTGTCCGGCGTCAATCTGGGCCTGACCGAAGTCGGGCAGGGACCGGAAAACGCCAATCCGGCGCCTCTGGGTGACATGCCAGGCACTGTATCCGCTCTGGACCCGATCACCCTGCCGGCATCGATGGAGGCGGCGCTGAAATAATGCGTCTGTTTGCTGCCGCCCTTGCTCTCTGTGCCGCCGGTTTCGCGGTCAGCGCGGCGTCGACCGACCAGCGCGTCGCCGATGCCGTGATTACCGGAGAAGGCTTCCCGCGCACCCTGGCGGAATACGGGTTTTTCCAGGATGCCAGTGGCTGGCAACCCAGTGACGGCGTCGTGCCCTACAAGCTGAACACGCCGCTGTTCACCGACTATGCCGACAAATATCGCTTCATCTATGTCCCGCCGGGCCAGAAGGTCGAAACCGATGGCGAGGGCCTGCTGCGATTTCCGGTCGGCTCGGCGCTGATCAAGAGCTTCGGCTATGAAATCGCCGGCGAGCCGCATCTGATCGAAACCCGTGTGCTGCTGCACCGCGCGGATGGCTGGCTGGCACTGCCCTATGTCTGGAATGCCGAGCAGACCGAGGCGAAGCTGAAGGTGGCGGGCAAGCGTCTGCCGGTGACCTTCACCGATCCTTCCGGCACCGAGCGGACGATCAGCTATGCTGTACCCAATAAAAACCAGTGCAAGGAATGCCATTCGCTGTCCGATGCGGTCACACCGATCGGGCCCAAGGCGCGCAATCTCGATGACGGCATGCAGCTGGAACGCCTGACACAGCTTGGCCTGATCGCGGAACGGCCGGAGATCAAAAAACCTCTCCCGGTCTGGGACGGTCCGCAATCGGCTTCACTGGAAGACCGCGCACGGGGATATCTTGACGCCAATTGTGCCCATTGCCACAACCGCAAGGGATCGGCGAGCAACAGCGGGATGTTCCTGACCTGGGAAGAAGACAATCCGGTACATGTCGGTGTCGGCAAGCGACCGACGGCAGCCGGTCGCGGCAGCGGCGGAATGGAATTTGCCATAGCCCCGGGCCAGCCGGACCAGAGCTTCATGATCTACCGGCTGAAGAGCCTCGATCCCGGAATCGCGATGCCCGAGGTCGGACGGTCAACTGTGCATGATGAAGGCGTGGAACTGCTCAGCGCGTGGATCGCGGAGATGGAGTGAGATAGTACCGAAGCCCGCTCAGGATGAACGAGGGTTTGGAATTGCGGAGAGAATTGGAGTCTTTGTTTTGACCTCAAGCGCCGGGCGCGGGATTGAGTCTTTTTTGACCTCAAGCGCCGGGCGGGCACATCCGTGCCCTTGGCTACGCGCCAATAAGGCGCGGCGGCCGGTCGGCCTTGCCTCGCTGCGCTCGGATTAGTGCTCTATCGATGGGTCACCAAACCGACGCATAGCGTCGGCAAGCGCGACCGCGCGCCCGAGCTTCCAAAAATCATCACTTCCGCCGGGTCCAGTTCTGGCCCTGACAATAGAAAGCGACACAACCTTCCACTTTCAGTCCGTTCGCTCCTTGGAGCTGGACGACTGAGCGGTAGCTTCTTCCGGTTTTCGGATCATAAATCCGTCCGCGCCAGACTTTTCCGTCGCGCTTGAACCCGGTCAGCACCGCCGTGCCCAGCAGCTTGCGACTGCGGAGTTTTTTATTGGGATTGTGGATGTCCCGCTGGTCCACGCCGTTGGGCGGGGTCACCAGATATCGGGCAATCCGTCCGCAGATGGTTTTTCCGCAAGGTCCGATCTTGATGATTGCGTCCTTGTCCTGGGTGACCCAGTTGCCGTTGATCGAGTTGCTCGCCAGTGCCGGGCTGGACAACGAAACGACGGCGGCCAGCAGGCCGGCTTTCACAATGGTGGTTCCGGACATCTACATTTCCTCTTCGGCACGTTTATCCTGTTTCCTGCTTCGCATTTATCGTTGCGTTTGTTACAGCAGGGTGAATGCGGCGGAACAGGCGCCCTTTTTCAGCCCAAAGCACAACGAGCAGCGCGGCGATCCCGCATAGCAGAAATCCGACGGACAGCGGCAAAATACTGCCATCAAATTGCAGGCCAATGGCAGCGCCCAGCGTGACCGAGACGCCGGTTCTTGCGAAATTCTGGAAGGAGGACGCGACCCCGGCGACGGCGCCGAACGGCTGCATGGCAATCGAGCTGAAATTCGCACCGGTCAGGCCAACCATTCCCATGGTCGGGATCAGCAACAGCGTGAACAGGACCAGATTCGCCCAGCCCGCAGCGGTGGTCAGCCAGAGGATGGCAGAGACCGAGATGAAGAAGATCAGTGCCGCCTGCGACACGCGGCGCGCGCCAAAACGCATGACGATCCGGCTGTTCACAAAGCTGCCCAATGACATCGCGGCGGCATTGAGCGCGAATATGTAGACAAAGAGCTCCGGAGCCTCGAACAGGTCGACAAAGATCTGCTGGGCGGACGCGATATAGGCGAATAGCGGCGCCATCATGAGGCCACTGGCAAGCACATGGCCGAAAGCGTTGCGATGAAAGATCACCTGTTTCCAGGCGCTGGTGATCGCCAGGGCCTCGATCGGCGTCTTGTCCTCGGGGCGCAGTGTTTCGGGCAAACGGGCGATGACCCAGAAAAACAGGACCAGTCCGGATGCCGACAAGACAAGGAAAATCGCTTTCCAGGGCGCCACGAGCAAGACCAGCTGACCGATCAGCGGTGCGGTGATCGGCACAATCATGAACACCATCATGATCGTCGACATCATCCGCGCCATCGCATCGCCTTCAAACCGGTCGCGAATGATGCTGTTGACCAGCACGCCGAGAGCCGACGCCGCCAGCCCCTGGACAAAGCGGGCCCACAGCAACAGATCATATTCCGGTGCGATCGCGCAGATGACGCCGAAAATGATGTAGATGGCCGTGGTTACCAGCAGTACCGGCTTGCGACCAAAGCGATCGGCCAGCGACCCGTAAAGAATCGATCCGATCGCCATGCCGTAAATGTAGGAGGAGATGACCCACTGCCGATCATTCTCTCCGGGCAGGGCGAAATCATCCGAGATCAGGCCAAGGGCCGGCAGCATGATGTCTATCGCCAATGCGTTGAGCGACATCAGGCTCGCCATCAGGACGATCAGTTCGGTACGGCCGATGGGAAAAGGCAGGTCAGTTTTTTGCACCGACGCGCTATGGCAAGGAACGCCGGGCAAGGCTATAGCAGAAGTGATAAAGAGGGACCGGGACTTTGAAGACCAGCTTGTTGTACATGATGATCGCCAGTCTGTTTCTCTCGGCTTATGCGGGCCCTGCGCAGTCCGAAGAACCGGAGCCGGCGCCACGCTGCCTCGCGGCCCTGGGTGACAAATGGGGCAAGGACAAAACCGAACTGGCCAGCCGCGAGATTGACGGCAACACAATCGGCTCAGTCGAGGAATTCACCCGGCTGACGTCAGTGGCTCCTGCAGAGCTGAAAATGATCCGCGGCGGCGATTTTGCTGGCTGGGACATGGCCGGTCTCGACCTGACCTCGGTTTGTTTTCAAAAGAGCAAGCTGACGGAGGCCAATCTGGCAGGCGTGTCCGGTTATGGGACCGGATTTGTCGAAACGGACCTGTCCGGAGCGATCCTGCAGGGTGCCCGCCTTTCGGCCGTGCTGTTCCGGCATGCCGACCTGACCGGCACGCAGGCGCAAGGGGCGGATTTCATCGATGGCCGGTTTGACGGCGGCTGGTTCAAAGGGGGCATTGCCGGCTGGAATCTCGATGGCGCGAATCTCAGCGGCTTTACATTTGACTGCGGAATCACGCTGGATGATGGCTGCCCTGTCTATCAGGGCGGCGAACAGGTCAGCATGAAGGGCGCGAACCTGACCGGTGCGACCCTGCACAGCTTTGGCCTGTATGAAGTCGATCTGGCCGGAGCCCGGCTCGACGGCACCATTGTCGGGCCCGGGCAGTTACCCTATCTGGCGCGCGCCGATTTTGCCGGAAACCTGGTTTTGCGCGGCGGCGAATTTGATGTCGCGATCACGGCCGCCGAAGCCCGCCAGCTGATTGAAGCAAATGGCCGGCGGCAGACCGAGGACAGTCAGGCATCCTTTGACTGTGCAAAGGCGCGGACAATCGTCGAAAAGGAAATTTGCGGCGAATATCAGTCGGCCTTGCGGGCAGCAGATCGGGATCTGGCGAGCCTCTATACGCGGGCTGTTGCTGCAGATCCGACCCTGCGCGGACCCCAGCGAGCCTGGCTGAGAAAGCGCAACGCCTGTGCAAAAGATGATTATCCAGCAGATTGCATCCGCCGACGATATTCGGAGCGCAAGGGCGAATTGCTGGGCCTGATGGGCAGCGATCCCGGACTGGAACCCGGCGGGGAGGCGATTTTTGTTTCGGAAGTACTGCCGCTGCCCGCGGATTTCATCAATAGCCCGTTGCACCAGAAAATTGCGCTGGCGTTGCTCGGCGGATCGCGCACCCAGACCTGGCTGCGACGGCAGGAAGACGGGTTGTACAATATCAATGGCTGGTCGATCGGGGCCAATGCCCATACCTGTGGCCTGCGCGCGGATTCGCTCTATCTCGACCAGGAAACCGGCTGGTACAGCGTCGTCTCTGATGGCGATCCGGCGCCAATATTCCGGCTGATGGATGACCGTATGGAGATTATCGGCAACGGGAAGCCCGACTATGACAAATATCCCACCGTGCCGGACCATGTCAGCTGCGGCGCGCGTGCCAGTTTTACCGGGATGCGGCGCCTGGACGTTGATGACGCGACCATGGCACGCATCAAATCCTCCTATGTGCCCCGCTACTGACGCCCCGTTCCCGGAAGCCGGTCCCGACAGCGATCTGGTCGCCGATACCGGAATCCGCAAGATTATCCATATCGACATGGATGCGTTTTTCGCGAGTGTGGAACAGCGCGACGATCCGGACCTTCGCGGCAAGCCGGTGGCGGTTGGCGGGTCTTCTGAACGCGGTGTGGTGGCAGCGGCCTCTTATGAAGCGCGGCAGTTCGGAGTGAAGTCCGCGATGCCGTCGGTGATCGCCAAGCGCCGCTGTCCGGACCTGATCTTCGTGAAGCACCGGTTTGACGTCTACAAGCAGGTGTCGCGGCAGATTCGCGAGATTTTCCGGATGCACAGCGATCTTGTCGAACCGCTGTCGCTGGACGAGGCCTATATTGACGTGACGCCGCAAAATGGCGGCGACAAGATGGGGATCGGTAATGCCACCCGGATCGCCGAGATGATCCGCGCGGAGATCAAGGCACAGACCGGGCTGACCGCCAGTGCCGGCGTCAGCTACAACAAGTTCATCGCCAAGATCGCCTCCGACCAGAACAAGCCCGATGGCATGTGCGTGATCAAGCCGCATCAGGGCGCGGCCTTTGTCGCCCAGTTGCCGGTGCGCCGCTTCTTTGGCGTGGGGCCGAAAACGGCGGAACGCATGGCAAAGCTCAATATTCATACCGGTGCAGACCTCAAGGCTCAGTCGGAAGAATTTCTGCGCCAGCATTTCGGCAAGTCCGCCGGGTATCTCTATCGGGCGTCGCGTGGTGTGGACCATCGTCAGGTCAAGCCGAACCGGATTCGCAAATCCGTTGGCGGTGAGCGCACCTATGGCACGGATCTGGCGAGCGAAACTGACCTGCAGGAGGCAATGGAAAAGATCATCGATATTGTCTGGAACAGCATCGAAAAATCCGGCGCGCGCGGACGGACCGTGACGCTGAAGGCCAAATATGCCGATTTTCGCCAGATTACCCGGTCAAAATCGGTCGATCATTATGTCGCGGACAAGGCGGAGTTCGCGGCACTTGGCCGGGAGCTGCTGGCGAGCATCATGCCGGTGGAAAACGGCATTCGCCTGCTCGGGCTGACGCTCGCCAATCTCGAAGGGGCTGATGCTGCCGACGGCGAACCCGAAACCAGCGGAGAGACCGGGCAGGCGGCGTTTGAATTTTGATCTCTCCTCCAGCGGGAGGCAGATCGACGGCCCCTATGCGCTCTTGTGCCCCCGCGCAGGCGGGGGTCCATCTCCTGCCGGCGCGACTTGATGCCTGAGAGATGGAAGCGCGGGACTTTCCGGCAGGACAAATCAGCCCGCTGGCAATGTTACGATACAATCGGAGATGGGCCCCCGCCTGCGCGGGGGCACGTCCATATGGAAATTTGCGACCTGACCTAGAATTTGAAGCCGGCCTCAATCCCCCAGATCCGCGGCTCGTTGACGAAGCCGGTCAGGTTGTTGAAGTCGATACCACCAACTGCGGATTCGTCATTGGTAATGTTCCGGACAAAGGCGGCAAAGTCATAGCTGTCGGTCTGGTAACCGATGCGCAGACCGCCTTCGAGCTGGCCGGCATCCTGGAATTCGACGGACTCATAGAGGAAGAAGTTGATCTTCGAGCGGTAGGACCAGTCGGTATAGGCATAGACTTCGCCATCACCGACCGGGAAGCCATAGCGGGCCGTCCAGTTGGCGATCCAGCGCGGGCTCTGCGGCAGGCTGTTGCCGTCAATATTGACAATCGCTGCCGAGAAGGGCGCCGCCGCGACCACAATGGGGTCAAGGATGGTACAAAGCGATACGTCCGGGAAGGTGTCGACCCGGGTCGCGCCACAGGCGGCCGTAGTCAGGCCATCATCCCGGATTTCGGTATTGTTGTAGCTAAGGCTGGCGCTGAGCAGCAGTTCCGGAACCGGCTTGAATTCGGCATCCATCTCGAAGCCATAGCCGCGGACATTGTCGGCGTTGATCAACCGGTTGGCATTGACGCCGCCGCCGACAGCGGTCAGCTGTGCGTCATTGAGATTGTAGAGGAAACCGTTGAAATTGATCCGGCCACGCCCATCCAGGATCGTCGCCTTCACACCGGCTTCATAGGACTGGATGGTCTCTGAATCACCGATAGTCACCCCGTCTTCCAGTGGCGTAGCGGTGGCGGGCGGGAACAGGATCCGGCCCTGAATGCTCGGCGCGCGATAGCCGCGGGCGACCCGTGCATAGAGATTGACATCGTCGCTGGCGGCATAGGTGACGCTGGCATCCCAGGTGATATTGTCATCGCTGACCGAACGGGTAACAGTGCCCAACGGGTTTTGCAGGAAGCCTGGGAATTGCGTATCGAGCGAGCGGACGACGCTATAGTCGCGCTCATCATCATTGTAACGCAGGCCGCCGGACAGGCTGAGCTGGTCGGTCAGTTCAACGGTGACTGCCCCGAAAATTCCGAACGCTTCACTGGACTGGCGTTGGCGCACAAAGATATTCGGCCCGCCTACAGGGTTGTTCGGATCGCCAAGGGTCGAGAAATTGGTGCTGTCGATGCGCAGGTCTTCATCAAAATAGAAGAACCCGAGCTGATAGCTGACCGGGCCGTCGCCATTGCTTTCCAGCCGTACTTCCTGCGTGAACTGGGTCAGGAACGGCACGGCATCCCGGGTTTCGGCAGTAAACGGGATATCGCCCGGACCGAACAGCGCAGGCGGGAGGAAATTGGCGCCAAAACCGCCATCGACATCGCCGACCGAGGTCGCATCACCGCCCCACAGGCTGGTCACCGAAATCAACGATACGGGACCCAGATCATGGGTATAGCGGGCGGCCACATTATAGGTCTCGACCTTTTGTTCATTCTGCCCGTCCACCGAGACCGCATCCCGGTCGAAATTGGCGTTCAGACCCGACTGGCCGCGGGTAAAGACATTGGCGCGGAAAACCCGGGCCGTACCATCGAGATCTCGATATTGTCCGGTCAGGAGCAATTCCTGTTCATCGCTCGGCGTGAACAACAGCTGGCCGCGAACCGCGAATTCTTCATATCCCTCAAGCGCATTTTCTTCCGGCGCATTGGGGTTGGTGTTGTCGACCCAGTCATCCTGGCGCTGGAACAGCATCGATATACGGGCGGAAAGCGTGTCGTCGACCAGCGGCAAAGTGACTGCACCCTGGGCATTGATCGCATTGAACCGGCCATAGCTGATCCGGCCATAGCCGTTGACGTCATTGCTCGGTTTGACCGAGTCAAATTTCACGATACCAGCCGGGGTATTGCGGCCAAACAGGGTGCCTTGCGGTCCGCGCAGCACTTCAACCCGGTCGAGATCGAAGACGGGAAAGCCCTTGAGGATCGGGTTTTCCAGGACGACGTCATCATAGACCAGGCTGACCGGCTGGGCAGCGTTGAAATCAAAGTCGGTATTGCCGAGACCGCGAATGTAGAAACGCGGGAAGGTCCGGCCGAAGGAGGATTCGACCACCAGGCTGGGCACCCGGGCCGACAGTGCCCGGACATCCTGCCCGCCGGAACCGATCGCGGCGAGCTTGTCATCGCTCAGCGTCGAGATTGACAGCGGTACATCCTGCAGATTTTCTTCCCGCCGCTGTGCGGTGACCACGATAACGCCGAGTCCGTCGGTATTTTCAGCAGCGCTTTGCTCCTGAGCCAGAGCCGGCTGTGCCAGACCCGCAGTGAGCAAGGCACCTGCCAGAGCAGTGCGGGAAATGATGGTACGAGAAATGCGGTGCATGATGATCCCCAATGACGAAAATGAAAACAGGTTCGAGAAACCGGCTCGTCTGCGAGCCGTCATTGGGACAAAAGCCTGAACGCCCTTGGCGATTCCGGTCAAGCTCACACTGGTGTCAGCGGCTGGAATCCGGTCGATTCACAAGCGACTGTTGCACTTGCGTTACAATGATAGTGGCTGACAGGACATATCCCGCTTTCATTGCCAACGATCGGCTTCTATCTCTGAACGCATGAAGAGACTATTTTGTAAATTCGCCGCCGGTCTGATGCTCGGTTCGCTTGCCACTTCGATTTCCGCTCAGAGTGAAACACCTGATAGGGATAAATCGGTTGATCAGGAAGCTGAAACGGTCGTCATTCCTTTCGCACCTGCAACCGGCGTGGACATGCTGTACGAGATTACGCGTGACAAAGGCGACGCAAAAATCCAGAAAATGCAGCAAAAAGTCAGATTCACCAGGTCGGAAGAGGGTTATGTTATGACCGTGATTCCTGTCGCGGTTTTGATCAATGGTGAAATGACAAGTTTCAGCCCTTTTTCAGAAGAGATCGAGCGGATGTCGCCGTTCTCGAAGGAAATAAGCTATGATCTGGCAAGTGATGGCACAATTCTTCGGATGCGAGATTGGGAACAATTGAAGCAGAATCTTCAATCTCCGCAAGGAGGTCTGCGTTCAGTCATGCAAGGTACGACCGATGGCGATGATGCCGACGCACAGTTAGCAGAGAAGGTTACGCTGTTCTTCTCGCGCATGACGTCAGAACAGGCTGCCAACTATTTCCTCAAAGACTGGATTCCCGTGTTGGGATATGGCGGTCTGGAGCTGGAGCTGGATGTAGATTATGAAGCTGATACCAGCATGGATTTTGGCGGCGTTCCGGTCCCGGCGAAAAGTTTGCTCGGGCTGAGTCGGGATCAAGACAGCGATACTCTGATCTATTTTGAGCAGACAAATGCGGGTAAATCAGACCAAGAAAATGAGATGTTTTCGGATTTTGAGAAACTGATGGAAGGGATGTTCGACGGCGATCAGGAAAAATTGGAACAATTTCAAAAGACGATGAAGCAACTTCAGAAGGCCAACGTTACTCAAAGCGTCAATGCCCGATTTGATGACAAAACAGGCATGCCAATTTCGTTTGAAGGCATCAGTTCGATGAGCTTCGAATCCGGTGAGAACTTTAGGAGAATCACCACCATCACTCTGCTTTCCAAATAACAAAAACGGCCTTCAAAAACTCATTTCCGGATAGATTTTCGACAGGTCCCCGTTCCACTCACCATGATAGAGATCGAGCAATTGCTGTGCCGGGGATTTGCCTTTGGCGACCACGTCGCGCAGCGGGTCGAGAAAGCCGGTCTCGTTGTCGCCGCTGGTGTTGAGCCGACCGCGCGCGGTCAGGCCGGCGGATGCGATATCAAGTACTTCTCCGGCGAGATCGAGCAATTTGCGGCCGCCGGGAATGGCCGCATCCAGCCCCTCTTTCGGCACGGCATTACGCAGCGCCTCGCGTTCGTCCATCGACCAGTGCCTGACCAGATCCCAGGCCGCATCCAGTGCGGTCTGGTCGTAAAGCAGCCCGACCCAAAAGGCCGGCAGTGCACAAATCCGGTGCCAGGGGCCGCCATCGGCCCCGCGCATTTCCAGAAAGCTCTTCAGCCGCACCTCGGGAAAGGCCGTGGACAGATGGTCGTTCCAGTCCGCCATGGTGGGCTTCTCACCCGGCACAACCGACAGGTCACCCTTGAGAAAATCCCGAAAGCTGAGCCCGGCGGCGTCGATATATTTCCCGTCGCGGAAGACGAAATACATCGGCACGTCGAGCATGTACTGGACATAGCGTTCATAGCCGAACCCGTCCTCGAAAACGAACGGCAGCATCCCGGTGCGATGCGGATCGGTGTCCGACCAGATATGGCTGCGATAGGAGAGATAGCCGTTGGGCTTGCCTTCGGTGAAGGGCGAGCTGGCAAACAGCGCCGTCGCGAGGGGCTGCAGCGCCAGTCCGACACGGAATTTCTGCGCCATGTCGGCTTCGCTGGCATAATCAAGATTGACCTGGATGGTGCACGTCCGGAGCATCATGTCGAGGCCGAGATTGCCGACCCGCGGCATGTGGTTCAGCATGATGCCATAGCGACCCTTGGGCATGATCGGCAGCTCATCCCGGGTCTTGTCGGGCCACATGCCCATGCCCAGAAAACCCTTGCCGGTTTTCGCGCCAATGGCCTTCACCTGCTCAAGATGCCGTCCGGTTTCGTTGCAGGTCTGATGCAGATTTTCCAGCGGCGCGCCGGATAGCTCCAGCTGGCCCGCCGGTTCCAGACTGACGGTGCCATCATCGCCCGCCATCGCGATGACCTTTCCGTTCTCTTCGACCGGCTTCCAGCCAAATTCCTGCAGCGCCAGCAGCAAGTCTCGTATGCCGCCCGGCTCTTCGTAAGAAGGTGCGTGAAAATCATCGGTACAATAGACGAATTTCTCGTGTTCGGTTCCGATCCGCCACTGGTCCCGGGGCTTTTCGCCACCGACCATGGGTTCGATGAGCTGGCTGATATCCTCGATCAGAGGATCGTTGCTATTTGAAACCTGTCTCGTGCTCATGGATTGCGTTTAGGCAAGTGTCCGAATTATCGCTAGAAATATTTTTTTCGTGCGGAAAAAGAAAATGCGTGAGGGGAGTGTTTGTTTATTCCCCCAATATCCAGTCCACCGCGGCGTCGGCGTGGATTTCGGTACTGTCATAGATTGGCAAGACATTTGCCTTGGTATCGACAAGCAGATCGAGTTCGGTACAACCGAGCACCACCGCATCGACTTCCTGCTTGGCGATATCGGTGAGGAAGGTTTTCAGCGTCCGCTCGGAATCCCGGCGGATTTTGCTGAACATCAGTTCCTCGTAAATGATCCGGTCAATCTCCTCGACCCGGGTCTCGTCCGGCGGCGTCAGGGTGATCCCCTTGCCGACCAGGCGCTTGCGGTAAAAGCCCTCCGTCATCACATTGCGTGTCCCGATCAGCGTCGCCGTCTTGATCCCGTCGGCAACCATCCTGTCGCCGACACATTCGGCGATGTGGAGAATGGGAATATCCACTTCCGGTGCGACTTTGGGGTAGATTTTGTGCATCGCATTGGAGCAGATCAGCATCGCCGTCGCCCCCGATTGCTTCAGGCGCTTGGCCGAACGGATCATCAGTCCGGCCGCCGCATCCCAGTCATCATCCGATTGCAGGCGGGCATAGTCGTTGAAATTGACACTTTCAATCAGCAGATGCGCGCTCGCAAAACCGCCCAGACGGCGCTGCACTTCGCTGTTGATCCGGCGGTAATAATTTTCGGTGGACACCCAGGACATGCCACCGATCAACCCGAATTTCCGCATGTCTACTCCCGACTATGAAAAGATAGGGGCCGCCCGATGATCGGGTGCATCCGCCTATCCTGTGGCTATGGAAGGCACGAATGACATGAAATTCCCGGTTGGACAAGCGCACCGGGAGTGGAAGCGGGAATTGAGACCTGTTTTTACGATATCAAGCGGCGCGCGGGATATGGATCCCGGCCCGCTCATGGTGAGCTTGTCGAACCATGACATGCGCGACGGTTCATCCTTCGACGAGCTCAGGATGAGCGGGGTATTGGATTAAGGGAGAGGTTTTGAGTCTTTGTTTATTCCCTCAAGCGCCGGGCGCGGAGATTTGTTCTTTTGGACCCTCAAGCGCCGGGCGGCGACATCCGTCGCCTTGGCTACGCGCCATAAGGCGCGGCGGCCGGTCGGCCTTGCCTCGCTACGCTCGGAAAAGCGACATTTCGACAGTTCCCCAAACCGAGCGCAGCGAGGCAAGCGCGACCGCGCACCCGAGCTTATGCGAGGGAAGCCAAGCGGGCGGATGCCCGCGCCCGGCGCCTGAGGGTCAAAAAAAGACTCCCGGCGCTTGAGGGCTAAATCAAAACGCCTTGACGATATCCTCGCACATCTTCTTCGCATCAGACAGCAGCATCATGGTCTGATCCATGTAGAAGACCTCATTATCGACACCGGCATAACCGACCCCGCCCATCGAGCGTTTGATGAAGAAGATCTGCTTGGCCTTGTCGACATCGAATACCGGCATCCCATAGATAGGGGATCCCTTGTCGGTCTTCGCCGCCGGATTGACAACGTCATTGGCGCCAATCACGAACGCCACATCGGCCTGGGCAAATTCGCTGTTGATGTCTTCCAGCTCGAACACTTCGTCATAGGGCACATTGGCCTCGGCGAGCAGCACGTTCATGTGTCCGGGCATGCGGCCAGCGACCGGGTGGATCGCATATTTCACGTCGACACCCTCTTCCTTCAGCATGTCCGCCATTTCCCGCAACGCGTGCTGGGCCTGGGCAACAGCCATGCCATAGCCGGGAATGATGATTACCTTCTCTGCCTGCTTCATCATATAGGCCGCGTCCTCAGCGGATCCCCGCTTCCAGGGACGGTCGATCTTCTCGGCGCCTTCAGCGGGTCCACTGTCGGCACCAAAGCCGCCGGCGATCACGCTGATGAAGCTGCGGTTCATCGCCTTGCACATGATATAGGACAGGATCGCACCCGACGACCCGACCAGCGCACCGGTGATGATCATCGCGGTATTGCCCAGCGTGAAGCCCATCGCCGCTGCCGCCCAGCCGGAATAGCTGTTGAGCATCGACACCACGACCGGCATGTCGGCGCCGCCGATCGGAATGATCAGCAGGAAGCCGATGGCAAAGGCCAGCGCCGTGATCGTCCAGAAGACCCAGGGGCTCTGGTCAATCGTGAAATAGGCGGTGAGGCCCAGGATCGCGGCGAGTGTGCCGAGATTGATCACATGGCGCAGCGGCAAAAGGATCGGCGCGCCGGACATGTTGCCGTTGAGTTTCAGGAAGGCGATGACGGAACCACTGAAGGTAATCGCACCAATGGCGATACCGAGGCCCATCTCCACGCGGCTGACCTTCAGGATATCTCCATCCGCACCCAGGATGCCAAAGGCCCCGGGATTCAGATAGGCAGCCGCCGCGACCAGCACGGCGGCCATCCCGACCAGAGAGTGAAAACCGGCCACCAGCTGCGGCATGTCGGTCATCGGAATCCGGCGGGCTATGACAAAGCCGATCGATCCGCCAATCGCCATGGCGACAGCGATTTCCGGCAAGGTCGCATAGTCGTGGGTGAGCAATGTGGTGACCACCGCGATCAGCATCCCGACCATGCCATAGCGGTTGCCCGCCCGGCTGGTTTCCGGCGATGACAGGCCGCGCAGAGCCAAAATGAACAATACGCCGGCGACCAGATAAGCCACCGCGACCCAGGGATTAACCGCTTCTCCCGAAGCCGCCATCGCTGGCGTGGCAAAAAACAGCGCCGCTGCGCCCCCCGCTAATGCGCGCATTATTTGCGCTCCTTTTTCTTGTACATGGCGAGCATGCGCTCGGTGACGGCAAAGCCGCCGAATATGTTGACGCTGGCGAGCACAACGCCGACCAGTCCCAGCCATTTGGCGGTCTGCCCGCCATCTGCCTGTGCCCCTGCAGCTGCCGCGATCAAAGCTCCGACGATAATTACCGAGGAAATCGCATTGGTCACCGCCATCAGCGGGGTATGCAGCGCCGGCGTCACCGACCAGACGACATAATAGCCGACAAAACAGGCCAGCACGAAAATCGAAAGAATTGAAATAAAGTCCATTATGCGTCCCCACTCGCCAGAAGGCGCTCATTCACAACCTGTCCGTCCTTGGTCAAACGAATGCCCAAAGTGACTTCATCGTCATCGGGCAGCACCGGTTTCTTGGTCTCTTCGTCCCAGTAGGCCGAGAGGAAATTATAGAGGTTTCGGGCGAACAGCGCAGAGCTGTCGGCCGCCATGGTCGCCGGCATGTTTTGCGCGCCGATAATTTTGACACCATGTTTCTGAACCGTTTCACCGGGCATCGCGCCTTCGACATTGCCGCCCTGTTCGGCGGCAAGGTCGACAATCACACTGCCGGCTTTCATCGTGGCGATCTGGGCGTCCGAAATCAGACGCGGCGCCGCACGTCCGGGGATCAGCGCCGTGGTAATCACAATATCCTGCCTGGCGATATGCGAACTGACCAGTTCGGCCTGGGCCTTCTGATATTCCTCGCTCATTTCGGTGGCATAGCCGCCCGATCCTTCGCCCTCGATGCCTTCGACGCTCTCGACGAACACCGGTTTCGCGCCGAGTGATTCAATCTGTTCTTTCGTCGCCGAACGGACATCGGTTGCAGACACCTGCGCGCCCAGTCGCCGGGCAGTGGCAATCGATTGCAGCCCGGCAACACCGACACCCATGACGAAGCATTTGGCGGCACTGACCGTGCCCGCAGCGGTCATCATCATCGGAAAGGCCCGGCCATATTCCGCAGCAGCCAGAATAACGGCCTTGTAACCCGACAGGTTGGATTGCGAAGACAGGATATCCATCGATTGCGCCCGGGTAATCCGGGGCATGAATTCCATTGCCAGCGCGTCAATATCGAGCTTGGCATATTCGTCAACGCGCGCCCGTTCGCCGAACGGATTGAGGCTGGCCACAAGCCAGGCACCCTTCTTGATCCCTTTCAGCGAGGCAGGCTCAGGTCCCTGCACGCCGAGCAGAATATCGGCATCTTTGATAATTTCGGCCCTCGACCCGGTGGTCGCACCCATATCTTCATAGTCGGAGTCGGCAATGGACGCTCCGGTGCCTGCCCCCTTTTCGACTGCCATTGAAGCGCCCAGCGCCACAAATTTTTTCACCGTTTCCGGTGTCGCGCCGACCCGCAGCTCGCCCTCCGCGAGCTCCTTCAATACAGCAATTTTCACGAATGATTCCAATCAGGTAGTGATAAGGATGATAACCAGGATAGTCACAATCGCCGTGATGATGGTCCCGATCTTCAACCAGGACAGGAATCCGGAATAGGTCTCCTCAGCCGATTTCATATTGTTGTCCGAAGCCATAATATCCCCAAATATTCGATTAAAAACTGACCGGGGTGTAAACGGATATAAGGCGGCGCTCAAGCCCTCCGGCCTCCCTTTTTGGATAGAAAAAATAGCATGTCCTTAATCGGGTCTTTACCCCCTGCTGGTACCGATGCCGTTCGAACAGGTTTCAAATTGGGACAGAAATGGCGCAAAACGGCACAAAACTGCTGATGTTGATCGATGACGAACCGGCCCAGTGCCGGTTGATCTCGGCCATGGCCTCTCGGGCCGGATTCCGGACGATCTATGCCCGCGATGCCGAAACGGCGATCGCCACGCTCGGCACGCAGGACGGGATGATGCTGGATGCCATCATTCTCGACAATTGGGTTCCTGGCTCGGAAGCAACCGATCTGATTGCCGAACTGAAGTCCCGCCGTCCCGCTTTACCGATCCTTATGCTGACCGCTGTTGGATCCGTCACCGAAGCGGTGGATGCGGTGCGCGCCGGTGCCACCGATTATCTGATCAAGCCCGTCGCGCCCGAACAAATGCTGATGGCGCTCGAAGCGGCCGTCGAAAATGCGCGGGATGACGGCGAATTGCGCCCGCTCACCGAAAAGATTTCCACACCGCTGGAATTTGAAGAGATTGTCGGTGCCGCTCCCGCGTTCCGCGCCGCGCTTGCCATTGCCGCCAAGGCAGCCCGTGCCCGCGTGCCGGTACTGATTGAAGGCGAAGGCGGCGTGGGCAAGGAAGTGATTGCTGATGCCATTCACGCGGCCAGCCCGCGCGCGAAAATGCCGATTCTCAAGGTCAATTGCGGTGCGATTACCGGAAATCTTCTGGATTCGGTGCTTTTCGGTCACGAGAAGGGTGCCTTTACCGGAGCTTTTGATCGCAAGATCGGTCTGTTCCAGCAGGCTGAAGGCGGCACGATCTTCCTCGACGAGGTCGATCGCATTCCCGCCGAAACGCAGGTCCGTTTGCTCCGCTTCCTGAAATCTTCGGAGATTCAACCGCTCGGCAGCCCGAACAGTTTCCAGATTGACGTGCGGGTGATCGCCGCATCAAACCGCTCGCTGGAAAAGGAAGTCAAGGATGACCGGTTCCGCGAGGACCTGTTCTACCGGATGAATGTCGTCAATCTGACGATCCCGCCGCTGCGCGACCGTACCGGGGACATTCCGGCCCTGTGCCGGCATTTTCTGGCCCGCCTGGCCAACCAGCCGGGGCTGCGCAGTCTGGGCATTACCGACGAAGCGCTCAACCTGTTACGCAGCTATAACTGGCCGGGCAATGTCCGCCAGTTGCAGAGCGTATTGTTCCGCGCCGCCGTCATGTGTGACCGCGATGCGCTGACCTGCGAGGAATTCCCGCAGATTTCGTCCTTTGTCGCCAAATCCGGCGGCAGTGAACCGCATCTGTCCAACAGTCCGGAAGGCATTGGCATCACGCTCTATGCCGAAGATGGCAATCTGCGTCCGCTGGAGGAAATCGAGGCCGACGTCATTCGTCTGGCCATCGGCCATTATCGCGGCCGGATGACGGAAGTGGCACGACGCCTGGGAATCGGGCGCTCTACACTCTACCGGAAACTCGCAGATCTGGGCATCGACAACGCCGCTTGACAATTTCGGCCATGGCCCTTGCCACAGGCCGGTCCACAAAGCGTGTTGATGTTTAACGCCGCACTCACTAAGTCTGTCGGACATGAGAAACAACCGTCCAGCCGTTCCAGCCAGCGCCGCCCTGATCGCGGCCCTGCTTCTGTCCTCCTGTGGAAAGCAGGAGGCCGTGGGTGACGTTCCGTCCGGTGACGAGCTCGCGCGTCAGGCCGATGCTGCCAGCCAGGCCATCCGGGACGAAGCTGCTGCTGCCGAAGGTGCAGAAGCGGACGCCGTCGATAGCGCAACGATGACCAGTTATGTCAATAATCTGCGCGGATTTTCCATTCTCGTACCCGAGAAATGGACGGTGGTCGAAGCGGACAGCGACGATAATGGCAATGTTTATAATGATGCGGAATCCGGGGCAAAACTGACCGTCGGATGGACCGAAAACCGCGAAGATGCGGATTTGCAGGCCGCCATCACCGCACTCGAGTCCGGATCGGGTGAAATCAATGGCGAGAATGTCAACGAAGATGAATATCGCGCCAGCGGCACGGATGGCGACGGCAACAAGATTGCCCAGCGCATCATGCGCAAGCCCGACGGAACCATGATCAGCGCCGCTCTGACCTATCCGGAAGACCAGGCCGTCACTCTTGACGCACTGGCGCCCCGGATACTCGACAGCCTGACGCTGCAATAGGCCGGTTGCGCTGATGGCCAGAGTGATCTCGGTCCATCGACAACGCGATCACCAGTTCAGCAAATCCCCGGAACAGCAGATCACCCTGATCGCGGGTGAAGGCGTGCAAGGCGACGCCCATCGCGGCCAAACTGTCAAACACCGCTCGCGCGTGGCGCGGGATCCGGACCAGCCCAATCTGCGCCAGGTGCATCTGCTGCACGAAGAGCTGCTCGATGAACTCCGGACACAGAGTTTTCGGATCCACCCGGGCGACATTGGCGAAAACATCCTGACCCGGGACTTGGCCTTGCTCGACCTGCCCGAGGGCACGCTGCTGCGCATCGGCGAACAGGCGAAATTGCGCATAACCGGCCTTCGCAACCCCTGCCGGCAACTGAATGATTTTGCGCCAGGGCTGACGGATGCGGTACTGGCACGCGGACCTCAGGGCGAACTGGTCCGCAAGGCGGGTGTGATGGCCGTCGTTGAAAACGGAGGTGTGGTCAAAGCCGGTGATGCCATTTCAACGGAGTTGCCGGAAAACGGCAAACCACTCGAACCAGTCTAGCGATCCAGTTTGGCGTCCAGGAAACCAGGCACGGGTCCGTTCCAGCCATCTCCATCCTGATCATCGGCCTCGTCCCGCGCGGGGGCCGGTTTTGGACTGGGTGACTGAGACTTCTCTTTTTTGGGTGGCTTTGACGACGGACGGTTGTCATTTCTCGGCAGAGACTTCCCATCCTTGCGCTGTTTCGGCCGACCAGACCCGGATTCTCCGGATTTCGGCCGGTCATCCTTGTGATCTGATTTTTTGTCCGCCTTGGCGTAGGACGGCTTTTTCTCAGGCTTGACCGACTTGCTGTCGCGCACCGGCAGTTTCATGCCGGTCAATTTCTCGATATTCTCGACATGCTCGCTGTCGCTGCGGGTCACGAAGGTGATCGCCACGCCCGTTGCACCTGCGCGGCCGGTCCGGCCGATCCGGTGGATATAGTCGTCGGGATGCCAGGGAATATCGAAATTCACGACATGGCTGACGCCCTTGATGTCCAGCCCGCGGGCGGCAACGTCAGACGCGCAGAGAATATTGATTTCACCGGACTTGAACCGTTCGAGCTCGGCCAGCCGCGATGTCTGGTCCATGTCACCATGAATCTGTCCGGCATCAAACCCGTCCTTGCGCAACTGCTGGCACAGATCGCGAACCTGGGTCTTGCGATTGCAAAAAATGATCGCGGTCTCGACGCCTTCATTATCGAGAATGCCATAGAGCAGCTTCTGTTTGCCGCGCGGCGCGATGTGGATGATCGACTGGTCAATCGACGTATTGGCCGTCGCCGGACGCGATACCTCGATATATTTCGGACTGGTGAGAAACTGGTCGCTGAGCTTCTTGATCGGCGGCGGCATGGTTGCCGAAAACAGCATCGTCTGGCGCGTTGCCGGCAACTTCGAGCAGATTTCCTCGATATCGGGGATAAAACCCATGTCGAGCATCCGGTCCGCTTCGTCAATGACCAGCAATTCGCAGCCCGACATCAATATCCGGCCCCGCTCGAACAGGTCCATCAGACGGCCCGGCGTGGCGATCAGCACATCGACACCCTTTTCGAGAGCCTTGACCTGATCCCCCATGGAAACGCCGCCAATCAGCAGGGCCATGCTCAGATTGTGATTCTTGCCGTATTTCTCAAAATTCTCGGCTACCTGGGCCGCGAGTTCCCTGGTCGGTTCGAGAATCAGCGATCGCGGCATGCGTGCCCGGGACCGGCCATGCGCCAGAACATCGATCATCGGCAGCACGAAGCTGGCGGTTTTTCCGGTTCCCGTCTGCGCTATGCCGATAATGTCCTTCATCATCAGCACCGGCGGGATGGCCTGAGCCTGAATGGGAGTCGGCTCGTCATAGCCCGCGTCGGCGACGGCACTTAACAATTCATCAGAGAGGCCGAGGTCGGCAAATTTCATCATGTTTCCGGAAATCAAGAGTATCAATGCGGACTGGAAGCATGCCAGCCGGAACTGGGCCGGGAAATGGTGCCAAAACGCGCGATTGTCAAGCAATCTCCACGCTGTGAAGGCGCCTCATTCAGGGACAAGTTCCCGGAAACGGTCGATTTCACACTTGGAACCCGTGCGGGAATGGAGAATATCCCGGTCAGCACAGATCTTGCCGTCTTCGGATTTCTCCATGTAAAATCCCGAATAGAAGCTCCGGGCCTGGCATTTTTTCTCCAGTCGAGCCCGGACCCGCTTGCGATCGCGGGTAATCAGATCGAGATTGCGGCCACCGAACATCTGCACGCCCAATATATTGTTCATCGGCATGCACTTGCCCATCCTTTTCTCGCGATAGGTGAGCGGTGCGGAGGTGCGGGATTCGCTGGCACGTGTCGAGGGGCGTGTCGGCCGCTGACGCGGAACCCGGATGATCACCCGCTTGCGAAAACGCACCTGTGCCCAGCGCCATGTAGCTGGCGGCACAAAAATGCCCTCCGACCGGGCACCTTCTTCGGGAACCAGGGGCTCGGCGGCCATTGGCGCTGCAAGCAAAAGCATGGCAGAAAGCGAAAAACTCACCCAAATCCCTTATTCTTTATCATCAATGCTATAACAGCCCCGATTGAACATTCGATGAACTGCGCCTCATGGCATTTTGAACCAAATTTTGGCAAGGGGCTTGATAAATCGACCGGCGGGACGACCTTCTCACCGGAACCTGACCGCTTCCGAACAGGGAGCCTGCGGAGCAAGAACATGCCTGAACGATCAGACTGGCTGAAAAAAATGGAAACCGTGGTTGGCAACAAGGGCCTGTCGCAATCGGAAGATGACATGGCACCCTGGCTGACCGACTGGCGCGGCCGGTATACCGGCGCGGCCCAGGCACTGGTTTCTCCGGGGTGCACCGAAGAGGTGGCCGAAATCATCCGTATCGCCGCAGAGTACCGGATTGCGATCGTCCCCCAGGGAGGCAATAGCGGGATGGTCGGCGGGGCGACACCTGACAAAAGCGGCCAGTCGGTCCTGCTTTCGCTGCGACGGATGAACAATATCCGGAACATTGCCGCTGCAGACCAGCTGGTCACCTGCGATGCCGGTGTGATCCTGCAAAATCTGCATGAGGCCCTTGCCGGAGAGGGACAACGATTCCCGCTCACTCTCGGCGGCAAGGGATCCGCAACCGTTGGCGGGCTCGTCTCGACCAATGCCGGCGGAACACAGGTTTTGCGGCACGGAGCGATGCGCGCGCTGGTCGCGGGGATAGAGGCAGTCCTGCCGGATGGCAGCATTTATTCGGGTCTGGCTCCGCTCAAAAAGGACAATCGCGGTTATGACCTCAAGCAGCTGCTGATCGGTGGAGAGGGCACGCTGGGTGTCGTGACCGCGGCCACGCTCAGGACTGTTCCGGCCCTGATCGACCGCTGTGTTGCCTGGGCTGGCGTATCGACGCCGCAGCAGGCCCACCGGTTGTTCCAGTTTCTCAACACCGAGGAAAGCCAGGCGCTGGAGGGTTTCGAAATTGTTCCGCGCACCTGCCTGGACGCCGTCCTGTCGCATATCCCTGGGACCCGGGCACCGCTGGAAAAACCATCAGAGTGGAATGTCCTGATCGAAATTGTGCGCGATCAGGCGTCGGCCCCAGATCCGCGAGACCGCGTCGAACAGCTCCTTGCCGATGCCATCGGGAAGGACCTGATTCTGGATGCGGCCATCGCCAGCAGCGAATCTCAGGCCGAGGATTTCTGGAAACTCCGGGACTCGATCGCCGAAGCCGAGCGCGCGCAAGGTCCGGCCCTGCAGCATGACATCAGCGTGCCGGTCAGCGCCATGGCGGATTTTATCATCGACGCCGGCGCCGAAATCGAGCGGCAATTCACAGGCACCGAGGTGGCTGCATTCGGACATATGGGTGATGGCAATGTCCATTTTCATGTCAAGGCCCCACCGGGAACCGCGGCACAGCCCTGGACCGAGGAATCTGCCAGGTCCATTTCGCCGGCAGTCCATGATCTGGTAGTTGCAGCCGGGGGCTCGATTTCTGCGGAGCATGGTATCGGACAGACCAAGGTCGATGAACTCGAGCGCCTGTCCGGTTCCGCCCGGCTTGGCAGCCTGCGTGCCATCAAGTCGGCACTGGATCCCCATCTCATCATGAACCCGGGGAAGCTGGTTCCCCTTGCGTCGTGGAAGCCAGCCTCTTAAAGGCGCTGCAAGGAAATTTTTTAACAACCAATATTCGGAGACAGTCATCATGGCCAGCGCGCCTCAACAAGCTCTACCCATGTTCTACAAGGATCTCGTACCGCTTAATTCCAAAGAGCACGGGAAATGGCGGATCAAGGGTCTCGACGACGGGGCGTTTCTTGCCCAGCAGCATGCGATTCCGATCACCAGCGACGAATTTATCGACGCGTGCCGGAACTATCCCATCGTTTTTTCGGTTGGAGAGAACAGCGTGCCACTGATTCTCATGGGTCTGAACGAGGGTGTAAACGCCTACCTGAACGACAAAGGACAGTTTGATCACCCGACCTATGTTCCAGCTTATGTCCGCCGCTATCCCTTCCTGCTTGCGAAACTCAATCCGGACGCCGAAGAATTATCTCTTTGCTTCGATCCGACAGCAGGCGCGATCGGTGAATTTGACGAAGGACAACCCCTTTTTGATGGGGACCAGCCCAGCGAAGACACCAAACGCATTCTGGAATTCTGTGAGAATTTCGAAGGTTCAGGCCAGCGCACCGCGCAATTCATGGCAGAACTGGAGAAGCTGGAACTGCTGATGGACGGCGAGGTCTCGATCGAGCAAAACGGGGTCGATAAACCCTATGTCTATCGCGGTTTTCGCATGGTCAACGAGCAGAAGCTTCGGGACATGCGCGGTGACGAGCTGCGGAAGCTGAATCAGAACGGTATGCTCCCGCTCATCTATGCGCATCTGTTTTCCTTGCAGATCATGCGGGACGTCTTTGCCAAGCAGGTTGCTGCGGGCAAGGTGCCACAGGTGAGTGAGGCCCCTTCCATTCAGGTCTGATTCGCTTTCAGGCATTACCGGCCCGAGCTCATGGCGCAGCGACCATGCGAACGGCTGGATCTTGAAATTGTGGCTGATCCACAGTGGCCTTGGTCGTGCCCGATCCGGTTGCACAAAGGTTGACTGTACTTGAGATATACCCATTTCGGGCGCAAAATCCGAAGGAAGGGTCAGCAAAGCAGCCCCAATTTCACATTTGGGGCTTGCAACTTGTGGTCCGAACGACCACATTAAAGGGGCAAAGGCTCAGATCCCCCGATTGGGTTTTTGCCGGCGTTCTTAGGAACGCCACCTCCCTGAACCTTGGCCACCTCGCCGTCAAAAGCGAGGTGGTTTTTTTGTTCTTGCACAAAATTTTTCCGAATGGGCCGGTTACTCAGCCGCAATTAAATGGACCTGGCCAAAGCTTTGATTGGCCAGGAGGTTCGCTATCCGGGTCACATGATCGATCATGGCCGGCAGGCCTTCACCGGGTTCGAGCAACGCACCATCCAGATAACAACGCCGGTCGACTTCGAGCTGCAGCGCGTGAATGCCTTGATCGGGCTGCCCGTGGCGTTCCAGTATATATCCGCCAGCATAAGGATGATTCAGCTGACCGCGGAGTCCGGCCTGATTGCAATAACCCATCGCGATCTCCGAATATCGCGAACCCGAACTGCGGCCAAACCGGTCGCCAATCACTATGTCGACATCACCTTGGTCCCCGTCCGTCAAAGGCGGCATGCTATGTACATCCAGGAGGATGGCACCACCAAATTTTTCACGCATTTTGTCCAGCGTCCGTTCGACGAGCCGGTGATAGGGTGCATGGCTGTGATCCACGCGCTGACAGACTTCATCCCAGACCCATTTGCGGCGCCACAACTCTCCCGTCCCATTGAGACGACGCGGAACAAGTCCCAGCCCGCCGCGAACTTTCCTGCTGGGTTCAGGAAGTTGATGGCGAGCGACTCCGGTTAACATGTCCGGATCCAGTTCGCGATGACCCCGGTTCAGATCAATCCACGCCCGCGGTTCCCGAGCCACCATAGTGGTATATCCCGCTGCAATGGCACCGGTGACCAGTCGATCGGCATACCGGTCCTCAAGACGGATCAAACTGGCAGCAGGCACAGCCAGATTGTCCCGGATTGCCGGCGGATAGTCACGCCCCGCATGCGGAACGCTGATCAGTACCGGAAACTGGTGATCGTCTCCGTTAAATTGCGAAAATGACGGACTTGCGCCTTCTGGCAGCAAAACGGCGTTGTCCTCAGCCATCTTGGCCATTTTCAACTGAAATACGGCCAGAAAAGCGCCATTTTTTCGCGATTGGCACCAAATTATTAAGAGATTTGCGCCTAGAACCGGCTTTCGGCATAAACAGCGTCAATCGGCAGGACCCTTTGAACAGGACGGCAAGCGAAATGATACGAATTCTCCTGGCAGAAGATGAACAGGCGATGCGGGAACATCTTACACGTGCACTCCAGAAAGCCAACTACGAAGTCGTGGCTGTCGACCGGGGTACGGCTGCGATCCCGCATCTGGAATCGGAACAGTTTGACTTGCTTCTCACCGATATTGTGATGCCGGAAATGGACGGGATCGAGCTGGCTCAGGAATGTGCCAAAATCTCACCATCGACCCAGGTCATGTTTATCACCGGGTTTTCCGGCGTGACCTTGCGTGCAGGTGAATCGGTACCGAAAGCCAAAATCCTGTCCAAGCCTTTCCATCTGAAAGACCTCGTTCTGGAGGTGGATCGGCTATTCGAACCGGACAGTCTTAGCGACCTGAATTAGGTCCCGCAGCAGATTTAGTCTTGCGTGAATAATGGCGGCTGGCTAGAGGGCCTGCAGCGTGGGCGTATAGCTCAGTGGTAGAGCACTTCGTTGACATCGAAGGGGTCGGGAGTTCAACTCTCTCTACGCCCACCATTTCCTCCCGAAATCCCCGCGCGCGTCCCAGCTGGTCCGGCGACCGGGCATCATTGCTCGGCGGCCGCCCGAACCAGCCGGAATACGCCCGGGTAAAGGCACTAAGCTCGCTATAGCCGAGTCGGGCCGATATCGCGGTCAGCAAATGCTTGTCCTCGAGAAAATAGAGATGGCAACAATCCTGCCGGACCTGCTCCAGAATTTCACGAAATGATGTTCCCTCAGACACCAGGCGCCGACGCAAGGTGCGCTCAGCAACACCAAAACTCTGGGCGGCAGCGGTCAGGCCCAGTCCTGACTTGTCCAGCAAGGGTCGCAGATAGTCGTAACACATATTTGCATATTTCTTTTTGCCCGGATTACGAGATGTTCGCCGGGCACGTTGCCGCGTTTCGGCGTTCACGATGTCTGGATTGTGGTTCGGATTCGCGCCGTCCAGGGCACCGGGGAAAAATTCGACAAACGAGGTGATCTGATTGAAACTGCAACCGGCCCCAGCCGTTTTCCCGATCGACTGGGCATAACCTCTGCACCGGTCTTCACTGTGCCGGAAATTGAGTGTGCGAACCAACGGCGGATGTCCCGCCGAGAGCGCCGCGAACCAGTGGGTTATCATGGAGAACAGTGACCGGACCAGTTCGTCAGAGGCCGAACCAGGGTGCTCCCAGTAAAGCCTGTCGCCGGTGGCCAGCCTGACCAGATGAAAACAGGGCTCGGATTGCTCGAGATCCAGCGACTTGATCATGGCTTCAAGAACGGTCGACCATGTTTTGCGAAAACCGGCGGAATAGCCCGGATCCGAAAAACCGTCGGGCACCATGTTGCGCCCGATATCTGCCGTTCGGCAGACCCCGCCAAGCTCCATGGCTGCCGTGTGACAAAGCGTAGCATAGTGCCGGACGGAATGCCGTCCCTTTGGTTGTCGCAGAACCGGTTCATCCATCTGCAAGGCCTGCAACAGGACGGGCTTTCTCGCGCCCAGTGACCGGGCACTGCGATAAGCTGCGAACAGCATTGGTGCGGAAATCAGATCACTCCCGATTTCCTGCTCTGTTGATGTCAACCGCATGGTTCGCAATTAGCTTTGGAGCGCGAAGCCGCACAATCAGCATTCGACCGGCAGGCAAATTGCGCGACGAACATGACAAAAACGGTCACATATCGGTAGATTAGGAGGGAAAGCGGGACTCAAACGCAGTTACAGGAGCGCGTTGCCGATGGAATTTAGTAGCGAATAACCGCTGCACCCCATGTAAATCCTCCACCCATGGCTTCGAGCACAAGCAGATCGCCGCGCTGGATCCGTCCGTCATTAACGGCCACATCCAGCGCCAATGGCACTGAGGCCGCCGACGTGTTGGCATGCTGGTCAACCGTCTTGACCACTTTTGCCGGATCGAGTTTCAGTTTCTTGGCGGTGGCATCCAGTATCCGGGCATTGGCCTGATGGGGCACTACCCAGTCAATATTCTCGGCTGTCTCTCCCGCTGCCTCGAGGGCTTCGATGAGAACAGCAGACAGGTTCACAACCGCGTGACGGAAAACCTCCCGGCCCTTCATGCGCAACTTGCCCACGGTTCCCGTGGTCCCGGCACCGCCATCGACATACAGAAGCTGGTTATGCGCGCCGTCGGCATGAAGCCGCGCAGACAAGATACCCCGATCCGTATCCTCGCCGGACAGCACCACCGCACCGGCACCATCTCCGAACAGCACGCAGGTTGCACGGTCCTCCCAGTCCAGAATGCGGCTGAACGTTTCGGCCCCGATCACGAGGGCGTTTTGTGCGCTGCCCGCCCGAATCATGCTCTCGGCAACCGAGAGCGCATAGAGAAACCCCGAACAGACGGCCGCGACATCAAAAGCGACACCGCCATTGCAGCCCAGATCATTCTGAACAATCGTCGCCGTTGCGGGAAACGTCTGATCCGGCGTCGCGGTAGCAACCACGATCAGATCAATATCCGCGGCGCTCATGTCCGCGGCTTCCAGCGCCCGCCGAGCGGATTCCGTTGCCAGACTGGCTGTCGTTTCATCAGCTTCGGCAATATGGCGATAACGGATGCCCGTTCGCTCCACGATCCACTCGTCGGTGGTATCGACCTTCTGGCTGAGTTCTTCGTTGGAGACCCGGGTTCGCGGCAAGGCCGAGCCGGTCCCCTTTATGACCGCACGCCGGGCGGTCGACACTGTCATTTGGCTGCAGCTTCCGCCACTTCCAGCGGCCCGATCTTGGCAAGATCCTGACTGATTCGTTCCAAAATGCTGTCCTCCACAAGCCGCGCGGCCACTTCCACCGCATTAGCTACGCCTTTTTCGTCAGCGCTGCCATGACTTTTCACAACCACGCCGTTCAGACCCAGAAAAACGGCCCCGTTATGATTATTCGGATCCAGATGATTACGCAGCATTTCGGTTGCCGGGCGCGAGATCAAAAATCCGATTTTGGAGCGGAGAGAGCTCAGAAAACTGCGACGCAGCAAATCGGTCACAAACCGGGCCGTGCCCTCAAGCGCTTTCAGTGCAATATTGCCTGAGAATCCGTCAGTCACTATGACATCAACATCGCCGGTCGAAATCTTGTCCGCTTCGGTAAAGCCCTGAAAGTTCATGGCCAACCCATCGGCCTGATACAGTGCCTGGGCGGCCCCCTGAATCGTGCCGGTGCCTTTCGCATCCTCGGTTCCGATGTTGAGCAGCTTGACCAGCGGTTTTTCAAATCCGTGCATGATCCGGCTATAAGCGGCCCCCATCACGGCAAATTGCACGAGGTTGCGACTGTCGCACTCGGCATTGGCGCCCAGGTCGAGCATCACCACGTCGCTGTCTTTCATCGTCGGCAGCAATGCGGCCAGTGCCGGCCGGTCAATACCAGGCATCGTCCGAAGGGCCAGCTTGGAGATCGCCATCAGCGCACCGGTATTGCCGGCACTGACAGCGGCACTGACCTCGCCAATTTTCACGGCATTGACGGCCATGCCCATTGAAGTTTTTTTGGAGCTGCGCAGAGCCTGGCTGGGCTTGGCATCTGCGGAGACAATATCATCCGCATGCAGGATTTCCGACGCAGCGTTGAGATTGGGGTGATTTTTCAGCGCTTCGCGGATCCGGGTTTCATCGCCGACAAACAGGAATTGAAAACCTTCATGGCGATGGCGCGCCAGGGCAGCGCCTGCTACCATGATTCGCGCGCCTTCATCGCCGCCCATCGCGTCAATTGCGATTCGCGGCCTCATCCCCACAGATTCTTCCCCTTATTCGCGCTGATCAAGTGGGCCAAAGCCAGTCGATCAGAGATCGACGGCCAAGACTTCGCGACCATTGTAATGACCACAGGCGCCGCACATGTGATGAGGACGCTTCAATTCACCGCAATTCGGGCATTCCTGATAGGCTTCGACCTTCAAAGCATCGTGGGAACGGCGCATTCCGCGTTTGGACGGCGTGGTTTTTCTTTTAGGGACAGCCATTGCTAAGCCTGCTCTTCAAATTTCAAAATCTTGTGACTGTGCAATAGGCCATATGCTGGTTTCCGGCAAGTCACGCTCTGTTTTTCGCAGAGAATCACTCGCCCGGCAAACAGCCAGTTACACGCGAAAGGGCGCGTATAACGATTTTCCTGCCCGTTGCAAGCATTGTGCTTGGTTGCGCGTGTGAATAATGGCACAGGAACAGCAGAACAAAAGGGAGGAAGCAAATGGTTTTGCCAATAACACTGACAATTGCCGGGGCAGCCGCGCTGATCAACATCTGGCTGATGGTGCGCGTGGGCCAGGTCCGGAGCAGCGAAAAGGTGAGCGTCGGGGATGGCGGCAACGAAAAAGTCATCCGGCGGATGCGGGCCCATTCCAATTTCGGCGAAAGCGCACCGCTGGTCCTGATTCTGGTTGGTGTCATCGAGTTTGCCAGCCTTCACGGCGGTGGCGAATCCCCGACCTGGCTGTGGATTGTTGCCGGTTTGTATCTCCTCGGGCGCGTTGCCCATGGCATCGGCATGGATGACGGCAAATTTGGCAAAGGCCGGATGATCGGCACCCTTATCACCATGCTCACCCTGCTGGGACTGGCGATCTACGCCATTGCAATTCCCTATCTGACATTTGAAGCTGTGAACGTGTCCGGCCCCGAATCCGTGGCAGCTTTTTCGCAGGATTAGATAAGCAGAACGCCGTGTCACTTTTTGGACCCAAGCGCCCGCTTTCCAAGGATGAGTGGGAATGGCAATTGGCCAGCTTCAAGTGGCTGTTGGCCGAGTTTGGCGGGATTGAACGCAACCCCACCAACGTGCTGGTCCTGCCCACCGCTGAATATTTTCCACCCACCAGTGGAGAACCAGCGGAAAAGGCTCAACAGATTTTCGATCAGGTAAGGACATTGTCTGGCATGGCAGAATGGCCGACAAGGCTCCTTGCTGGAGAAGCGAGTAAGGAAGCCAATATCGCATCAGGCATTTCTCTGGTGCACGAGAATCATGCCCCTGCAGGCGAATTTCTTGTCAAAAATGGCCCCACTGGCGAGCAACTCGCGGAGATTCGTTACAATCCCAGGCATTTGGCAAACCCGGAAAGCCTCATTGCGACATTTGCGCATGAACTCAGCCACTATTTGATGGCCAATGCAAAAAGTGATCCTCCCGGCGGCTGGGACATCCATGAGCTTACGACTGACCTGACTGCTGTCTATCTGGGTTTTGGCATTTTCATGGCAAATAGTGCCTGGAATTTTGAGGGTCACAGCTCTTTTGATCAGCAAGGGTGGCAATATGAACGGCAGGGTTATCTGACCGAACGCGGACTCGTGACGGCAATCGCCATATGGGAAACGCTCGCCGGGCGCGACCCAATGGCGGCAGCGCCGTTTTTGAAACCCCATCTTGCCAAAGACCTCAAAAAAGCGACCGCTTATGTCCACAAAAATGCTGTGGCGCAGGAAATCGCAGAATACGATCTTGAGCAGTACTGACGCTTATCCTGCCGCCAGTACATCACCCGCAACAATGATGTCGGCTGGCAGGCGTTTTCGGGACTACTCGCCGGAAATCTTGAGATTGACCGTCGGTCCCTTGTCGGCCGAACCGAATATCAGATTGCCCTCTGCGTCAACGGCCCGGTCATGCAGGATTAGCGCATCGGGGCGCAGGATCAGGGTTTCGTTCAGAAACACCCGCGTGCCGAAGCTGGTGGAATAGTAGCTGCACGCATTTTTCTTCAGATAGCCTTCAAATTGCTCAGCAGCGCGTTTCCAGTAGACTTCACAGCCCGGCTTCAGAATGAAATCGTCTGCCGTCATGTCCATGACCTTCGACGGGTCGAGATGCGCATCAGTCAGGCGGTCTGGATCCTTTGGCGTATAGATTGTGAGCCGCACCGCCTGTTCCGCCTCATCCACCTCGAAGGAATAGATGCGCTGCCGATAGAGGTCCTTTGGATCATAATGCTGATATTGCTGCGCATAGAGCGTGCGACCGGGAATGCCGGTAATGCGGAGCGGCGAAAAAACGTGATTCGTGTGTCGCTGTCTGAGCTCCGGTTCAACCTTGTCGACTGCCTGACGGTAGACCTGACGGTGATTGTCATAGGTCCCGGGGAACCAGCGCAGCAGTTCTTCCATATCGGAGTGCAAGCCGGATGCGCGCGGACTTTCCGCAGAAATCTGGCCGCCCGTCAGTGCAAACACCGCGACCAAGCCCAGCAACGGGAGCCGGATGAGGCTGCCGCTCATGCCCTTGGCCTGCTATCGCGCCGCCAGGACATCGTCGGCGACAAAGGCATTGGTCTTGCGCTCATAGCCAAACTGGCTGGTCGGGCCGTGTCCCGGAATGAAAGTGACATTATCGCCCAGCGGCCAGAGCTTCTGGGTGATCGCATTGATCAGGTCCTGATGATTTCCGCGGGGAAAATCGGTTCGGCCGATGGATCCCTGGAAAATCACATCACCGACCACCGCCAGCTTCGACGGCTCGTGGTAGAAAATCACATGCCCGGGCGTGTGGCCGGGGCAATGCACAACATCAAGGACCAGATCACCGACGGTGACCTGATCACCATCCTTCAGCCAGCGATCGGGTTCAAAGCTTTTGGCTTCCATGCCGTAGCGGGCGCCATCTCCGTCGAGCTGGTCAATCCAGAACCGGTCATCCTCATGCGGCCCTTCGATCGGCAGGCCCAGTTCCTCGGCCAGCATTCCCGCCTGACCGCAATGATCCAGATGGCCATGGGTGATGATGATCTTTTCCAGATCCACGCCATGTTCCTCGACCGCCGCCTTGAGCCGCGGGAGATCGCCGCCCGGATCGCTCAATGCGGCCTTGTTGGTTTTCGTGCACCAGAGCAGCGTGCAATTTTGCTGCAACGGGGTCACCGGAATGATTACGGCCTTCAAGGGAGCTTCTGTCATGGACAGCTATTTGGAGAGGGAATGCGGGAGATGCAAGCCTAGAAAAAGACAGGCCCGACGGAGGCTCGACTGCAGCAGTTCAAAGACGCCGGCCGGTCCAGATTACGCGGCCGATAATCCGGGTGTCCGCCGCTTCAACGTCCTCCCAGTCCGGATATTGACTGTTGTCGCTGCGGATCGACAGACGGCCGCCCGGCCGCAGCGCGATGCGCTTGACCAGCAGGACATCATCCATCCGCAGCACATATATTCCATCCCGCAGGGGCAATTCGGCGGCGCGGTGGTCGACCATGATGTCGTCACCATCACATAATGTCGGATCCATGGAATCACCGTCGACCCGGATGATCGACAGTTTTGCGGGATCGACGCTTAACTTTTTCAGCCATTCCGGGCCAAAGCCCATATTGCCGTCCAGTCGATCCTCTTCCGCCAGCGCACCGGGACCGGCCGATGCGGCGACCTGCAGTTGCGGAATGCGCACCAACCCCGCCTTGCCGTCGCGCGGCACCCGGCTTTGCGCAGCAGGTACAGGCCCGCCAAGCTCGGTTTCGGAAATCCGGTAATAGGCCGCCAGCTTGCGCCGATCATCCTCGGCCAGCCGGCGCGGCGTCCCCCGCTTGATGAACTGCTGCACATAAGCCGGGTTCTTGCCCAGAAACCGGGACATGGATGCATAGTCATCTCCCTGGGACCGGATCAGCTGATCTAGCCGGGCACGCGGGTCGGCAATGGCAGGATCGGTTGTCATGACATCAATCCTAGCAGTAGGATTTTTCCTAGACAAGTAGGAAATTACAAATCAGACAGGATTTTCCCTATCCGGTCGAGTCGAAAGACCAGACCGAAGCTGCAGAAAGGAGAATGATGATGCACCTGCTGAGAGAGATCGAGAAATTCCTGCGTGAAACCGACATGCCATGGACCAGGTTCGGGCGGCTGTCGGTACGCGATCCCCGCTTTGTCGAAGACCTTCGCAATGGCCGCCAACCGGGTTCCGAGGTATCGCAGAGAGTAGAACATTTCATGAACAAATGGCGCAGCGACAATGCGTGCTAGATCATCACTTCGTCCTGCCCGGGACAGGCTGGTTGACCATCTGCTGGCCGGACTCCGGAGGCACGCGCATCCGGATTGCCGGATCCGGCTCGTCCGCGAGCGGCCCTGGGCCAGCATTACTTTCTCCGGCACACGATACAGTTTTGAACTCAGTCTGGCTGGGCGGCCGAACAAAGACATCTTCGGCAAAAACGAGCAGGCGCTGGCCGATCATGATTTCGACCTGGATGGCCATTTTGTTGCTGACCTGCTCGTCACACCGGCGTCACCGACACCCCGACAACACTGTCAGGTGGAAATCCTGGTGATTGTTGACCCTGTAGATCAGCGCTGAGCGGTCATCCGCTCCAGCGTACCCAGCGCGGCTTTCAGTGCAGCGTCCATATCTGCCTGCCGGGGGTTCCGGTCAGGTGCCGGAACCGTGTCCACGGATTTCAGGGCCGGCACGGCGGCTTCGACCGCAGGCGCCGGGGCTGTGGCTTCTGCCGTTGGCGCTACCGGTTCGGCAGCTTCTTTTGCGGCAACAACAGATTCCACACTGCGGCTGGCAATCTCGAGCTGCTTCAGGCGGCGCAGGCTGAATTCCAGTCGGTCCGCCAGTTGCGAAACCGACAGTCCGGACAGATCTTCCGGCTGTGCTTCCACCGCTTCAGTCACGGGTTCCGCCGCCACTTGCGGCTCAAGGGGCTCCTGCAGTTCCAGCGGCTCTTCCACCTCGCTTGCGACGGCAGGCATGGCCGCAGCGACCTGCTCCATGACTGGTGCCGGTTCCGGAACAGGCGCTTCCTGTTCAAATTGCGGGATTTCGGACGCCAATGGCGTACCGAGATCGGAATCGGCAAATATCGGGCGGCGCGCTGGCGCGTCGGGATGGCGATCCCCTTCCCGCAGCATCGGAAGATCGGCGAGGTCCATGACCTTTTTCTCGGCCGGCTTCTTTTTCGGCTTCTTCAGAAACCGGGTCAGGGATTTGGCATTGAACGCCAGTTTCGGCATGGTGAAACGGCTTTTTCCGGCCTCTGCTTCCAGCTCCCGCTCAGCCTGTTCGGCTTCGCTGGCAATAATCTGTTCTCTAAGTGCAACACCCATGTCCGGGTCCCCCTTGCGATTAAGAATGAAGTAAATGGCGGAGGCCGAGACCAGACCCGCTGCGATCGCGATCAGGCTCCGCGCCGTGTTTCCCAGGGGCGGTGCCGCCACCGGAACGATTTCGGAAAGGCCGGTCAGGCCGACAATATTTTCAAGATACACATGTGGCAGCGTGGCAATGACGAGGGCCGCACCAATGCCGCCAACCACCGCCAGAGCGGGGTCTTTGAAACGCAGGTAATTCTGTTCAAACTCTTCCACAATTGTCTCCACCACAACCCTTGCCACAAGGGTCGATCAGGCTGCCTGCACCAGCGTCCGGCTGGCAATCAGCTTTTGGTAAACAGGATTGTAACGCAAAATGTTTGACGACCAGTTACGATCTGCCGCAACAAATTTCCGTCCATTTTCAATAATTTGATCCCATTGTGCCCGCGAATTGATCAAATCGGCCAGTTTTTTGGCGGTTTTTTCCGGATTTCCCGCGGGAAACAGCAGCCCGGTTTGTCCGTCCGCAATCAGCTCCCTGTGTCCGCCAACATCCGAAGCGGCAACCAGCCGCCCCTGCGCCATGGCTTCCAGTGGTTTCAGCGGTGTCACCAGGTCGGTCAGCCGCATCGATTTGCGCGGATAGACCATGATATCCATCAGCCCGTAATAGCGATCCACTTCCTCGTGCGGCACCCGGCCAACAAAGCTGATCGCGGACGCTGCCGCGGAATCGGCCACCTGCGCCTTGAGCTGCTTCTCCATCGGGCCGCCCCCGACCAGCAGCAGGCGAGCCTCCGGACACTTCGCCAGTAAAGTGGGCATCGCGGTGATCAGGTCGTCAATGCCCTCATAATCGTAAAAACTGCCGATGAAACCCAACACTGTCTTGCCCTCAAGACCAAGCTCGGCAGACAGTCCGGCGTCTTTTTCCGGCAGCTGGCCAAATAGTGACAGGTCCACGCCATTGGGCGAGATGGTGATCTTTTCGCTTGCGGTACCGCGACGGATGAGGTCGTTTTTCAGCCCCTCGCAAATTACGGCAATCGCATCGGCAGACTGGATCACGTGATTTTCCAGCTGACGCGTCAGCCAGTAGCGGGGACTGCCCTCGCGGCCGGTTCCGTTGCCGACCGCCGCATCTTCCCAGAAGGCCCGAATCTCATAGAGAAGTGGCAGGCCGGTCCGCTGCGCCACGCGCAGCGCGGCCAGGCCGTTCAGAACCGGAGAATGGGCGTGCAGGACATCGGGCTGCCATTGCTCGACGACTTCGGCAATGCGCTCCGCAAAGACCGAAATTTCACGCCATTCACGGATCGGCGACGGGCCATGAACATCTGCCAGCGTGCGGAAAAAGGACAGGCCTTCGACTTCTTCCAGTGGTCCACTGGCCTCGAACCCGTGCTGATCCTGCCGGACTCCCGTCACACCGGCGACATCCAGGCCACCGGCGAGCTGGGACTTCATGATCGCGCGCGTGCGGAAACAATAACCGCTGTGCAGCGGCAAACTGTGATCAAGAACGTGCAGGATGCGGGTCATGGCGCAATTCTGTGCCCGAAAAGGATTAACGTCCCGTCAACCCAAAGCCTGTATCGCGGCTGATATGTGCGGACATTTGTCTGCTCTGTTTGTGATCCCAACGGGAAAGCCCGGAACGCCGAATGATCGACAATTTTTCAATCGCACTGACACATGGCCTGCTGCTGATCGCGGCCTGGCGATTGATCCATCGTCCCGATCTCGACGTCGAGGACCCGCCCGAACGTGACCCCGAGCCCAGCGGGTTCGCGACTGGCGGCAAGGCCGGTTCGTGGCAGGATGATGCCGATGCGTGATCTCGTCTTTGTCGGATATCTGGTGGTGCTGCTGCTGATCGCATTCAAGCGGCCGTTCCTGTTCACCCTGATCTATGCTTATGTCGATATCGTCGCACCGCAGCGGCTGAGCTATTTCATGCTCAATTCGGTGCCGGTGTCGCTGATCGTCTTCGCGATGGCGTTTCTGGGCTATATGGTCGCTGACGACAAGAAGGACAGCCGCTTCTCCGTTCGTCAGGGCGCGATGGTGCTGTTGCTGATCTATTGCGGCTACACGACCTTGCAGGCTGCCGTCCCGGAGGCGGCCTGGGCGAAATGGGACTGGGTCTGGAAAGCGATGATCTTCGCAATCTTCCTGCCACTCACGCTGAAAACCAGGCTCCGGCTGGAAGCACTGGCTCTTTTCATGGTGCTCTGCGCGGCAGCGCTGATCATAACCGGCGGAATCAAGACCCTTGCCTCCGGTGGCGGCTACGGGGTGCTTGTGCTGCTCATTGATGACAATGCGGGTCTTTATGAAGGCTCAATCATATCCATGGTGGCCATCTGCATCATTCCGCTGATCCTGTGGCTGGCCAGGCACGGCACCATCTTCCCGCCCGACTGGCGCGTGAAATTGTTCAGCTATGCCCTGGTTTTTGCGGCCCTGCTGATTCCGATCGGAACCCAGGCCCGCACCGGACTGGTTTGTATCGCCGTCCTCGCCGTGCTCCAGTTGCGCTTTGCCCGCTACCGCTTTGTCTATGCCGGCATGGCTGTCACGCTGGGCCTGATGGCGATCCCGTTCTTGCCGCAAAGCTTTACCGACCGGATGTCAACGATCCAGAACTACAAGGCAGATGAATCCGCCTCTACACGCATTGCCGTGTGGGAGTGGACCTGGGAATATGCCAAGCAGAATCCGTTTGGCGGCGGCTTCGATGTCTATCGTATCAACAAGCTCACCTATGAACTGGCAGAAGATGACAGCCAGGAAGAGGAAGAGTTGCCCTATGAACTGGAAGATGACGGCCCCGTCGAAATTGTTGACGAGAGCCGCGCGTTTCACAGCAGCTATTTCGAGATGCTTGGCGAACAGGGTTTCCCGGGCCTCGCCCTGTGGCTGTTTATCCATGTTGGTGGTGTCTGGCGGATGGAAGTCCTGCGCCGGCGCTACCTGAAGTCAAAGAAGGACAGCGAGCAATGGGTCGCTCCGCTCGCCCTCGCCCTGCAGAACGGGCATATCATCTATCTGACCGGCGCCCTGTTTGTCGGGGTCGCCTATCAGCCGTTCATCTACATGCTGGTCGCGCTGCAGATCGGTCTGGATACCTATCTCGCCCGCCGGCGGGCCGAAGCCAAATGGCAGCCGATTGTCCAGAATCTGTCGCTAACGGCCAAGCCGGAACAGCTCGGGAGCCAAGGGGCACGGGTCAAGGGTTAGAACGACAGCACCGGCTGTCCCTGTCGGTAACGATGCGAAGCAATCAGTTGCTGCGCGGATGTTCCGAGAATTTGGCCAGATCTTCCAGACTGAGCGGCTGGGACAGCATGATCCCGTGATAGCCATTCCGCGACCAGCGCAACTGGCCGTTTAACGGAGGCAGTTCCCCGCACCGGATGAACAGCTTTTCGCCCTTCGGCAACTCGCCATCGCAGGCAATGCAGATGCCGCTTTGCGAGATATTGAGCAACTGCGCAGCAAGCGCGGACCGGCCGGAGCTGATCCGGGCGTTGAATCCGATATTGATGCGCAGGGAGCGTTTGGGAAAATTGTCAAAGGACAGGCTGACAATTTCGGCCAGATCCACGTCTTCCGTGAAAGTGAAGCCGGCATGGCCACCTTCTTCCCAGACCTTGCGAATCGGGAAACGCGAGCCGTTGGCAAATTCCAGCTCGCACTGGTTGATATGCGGGATCGGCTGAAACAGCTTGACCTTGAGACCCGTGACCGAAACGTCGCGAACGACGCAGATCAGTTCCCGGTCTTCCGCGACCAGTTTTCCGGTTCGCAACAGCAGTTTCTGACGAGGTGCAGCGCGGTTGTCGCCTGTCGGCTCATTGTGCGCGTGGTGGATAGAATTGTTCTGCATATATGCCCATTTTTGACCAACAATGTCCCCACACGCATGACCATAAGACCGTGAACCGTAAAAAATCGTTAATTTCGGCTTGACTTAAATCGCCCAAAATGGGGCGGCTGTAACGATGCAAATACCGCCCCGCCCTGCATCCGCAGTCGTTGAGGAACAGGACTAGATGCCGTCGAGCCTTTCAATAACCGGCGCAGCCGCCATGCAGGGGGCCAGCTTCGGTCCGCTGGCCTTGAAATGCTCGGACTGGCCATGGGCATCGAGTGCTGCCTGATCGACATAGCGTTCGAGCACTTTATATTCCTGCGGATTGTCCTTGCTGCGGAAGACCGAATAAAATTCATTGCCCGGCTCGTTGGCACGGACGGCATCCATCAGTTCGGAAAAAGCCGCTTCGAAATCGGCATTCTTGCCTTCGGCGACGGTCAGGGTTGCGATGAGGCCTACTGCTGCCATGAGAAATATCCTTGTTTGCGATAAGTAAAAAGGGCCGGCGATTTCCCGCCAGCCCTCCGAAATATTATGATGATCAGAGGATCTCGAACAATCCCGCTGCGCCCTGACCGCCACCGATGCACATGGTGACCACGGCATATTTGGCGCCGCGACGCTTGCCTTCGATCAGCGCGTGACCGGTACAGCGCGCGCCCGTCATGCCATAGGGATGTCCGATCGAGATCGAACCCCCGTTGACGTTCAGGATTTCGTCCGGGATGCCCAGCTTCTGCTGGCAGTAAAGGACCTGCACGGCGAATGCTTCGTTCAGTTCCCACAGTCCGATATCATCCATTTTCAGGTTAAACCGTTCAAGCAGTTTGGGAATGGCAAAGACGGGGCCGATGCCCATTTCATCCGGCTTGGTTCCGGCAACCGCCATGCCGACAAAGCGGCCCAGCGGATCAAGGCCGGCCTTTTCGGCAGCACCGGCTTCCATCACGACGCTGGCCGAAGAGCCATCGGACAGTTGCGACGCGTTCCCCGCTGTGACGATCTTGTCCGGACCGAGAACCGGTTTGAGACCTTGAAGACCTTCCAGCGTGGTGGAAGGCCGATTGCCTTCGTCCTTGCTGATCGTGACTTCGTGGGTGGAGATCTCCTTGGTTTCCTTGTCCTGCACACCCATTGTGGTGGTGACTTCGAAAATCTCGTCATCAAATTTGCCGGCCTCCTGCGCGGCGGCCGTCCGTTGCTGGGACTGCAGGGCATATTCATCGCATTGTTCACGGGTGATACCATAACGCTCACCCACGACTTCGGCAGTCTGCAGCATTGGCATGTAGATATCGTCATGCATGGCAACCAGGGCCTTGTCCGGCTGCACGCGCATTTCAGGGGTCTGGACCGTAGAGATCGAATCCTGGCCACCGCCGACAACCACGTCCATGCGATCTACAACGACCTGGGCATGGGCCGTGGCGATTGCCATCAGGCCAGAAGAGCATTGCCGATCCACCGTCATCCCGGCGACTTCGATCGGGAAGCCGGCCCGCAATGCGACCTGGCGTGCGAGATTGGTGCCCTGTGAACCCTGCTGGAGCGCGCTGCCCCAGACGACATCATCGATTGTCCCCGGATCAATACCCGCGCGGGCCACCGCTTCCTTCGCGGCATAGCTGCCCAATGTGGGCCCGAGGGTCATGTTGAACGCGCCCTTATAGGCCCGGCCAATCGGGGTCCGGGCAGTGGAAACGATGACTGCATCACGCATGATTATGTCCTTTATGTTATGAATTCAGAGTCGAAATTGGCGCGTATTGTCCCCGCACAGTCGCCCCGTGACAAGGTTTTTCTTTGCTACTGGATGTGACGTTACGGCACCCTCGGCTTGCAGTTTTTTTCCGATGCCGGACTAGTCGGAACCATGTTCGGGAAAGGGCATGATTGCCGTCCCGTCCGGCGCCGCGGTGAAGTTCATCTGCGTGGGATAGGCAAACTCGATGCCCTCGGCTGCAAAACGCGAGACGATGGCCAGTCCGATGGCATGCCGACCGGAGAAAATCTCATCCCATTTGGAACTGAAGATTTCAAACTCCATCCGGAAGTTCAGTGAACTGTCGCCAAAGCCGATGAAACCGCAACGCACATAGCGATAGCCATGGTCTTCAACAATGGCCCGGAACATGTCCGGTATCGCGTCCAGCTGTTCCGGCGTAGTCTGGTAGGTCACGCCAATCGGGAACCGGATCCGCCTCTTAGGCAGGCCGGTCAGATTGCGCACCTGCTTGTCCAGCAGATTGGTATTTGAAATGATCACCTGTTCTCCGGTGATGCTGCGCAGGCGGGTTGTCTTCAGCCCGGTCGCCTCGACCTCGCCGTCAAAATCGTCAAACTGGATGGAATCCCCCTTGCGGAACGGCTTGTCGAATATGATCGACAGCGCTGCAAACAGATCGGAAAAGATCCCCTGGGCGGCAAGACCGATGGCGATACCTCCGACACCCAGACCCGCAACCAGCGCCGTGACATTGACCCCGATATTGTCGAGAATGATGACCGCCGCGATCACCGCCAGCGCGATGGTGACCAGCAAGCGGATCAGGCTCCGGGCATTTTGCAGTTCCGCCTGACCACGGCCGGACATGTTGATGCGATGATCGAGCAGACCCAATATGATCGCCCGCAGCCAGATAGCGGACTGGAACACCAAAGATATGAAAAATACCAGATCAATGATGTTGGCCAGCTGATCTGGCGCTTCAGCCAGTCCCGCCACCAGCTCTATCGACAGCGCCAGCAGGAAAAACACGCCGGTCCGGGATATGACGCGCAAGGCGAGCGATGTCGCCCCTGCATCATCGCCTCGCTGCTCAGCAAGCTTTGTGAGCCGCCGTTTGACTGCGCTCAGAATGAAAAAGACCGAGACCGCAACGATGACGGCAATGATCAGATGATCATAATGGCCGGTAATCCATTCCAGGCTCTCCCGACCGAACTGCTCGATGTCAAATCCGCCGTCGTCAGCCAGAGTGACCGGTGATGCGATTCCGTTTTCCACTACCGATGTCATGTCTATCCGCTAGGGGCTCCGCCAGATTTTGGCAAGCGGGCAGATATCAGAAACTCCACATTGCCTTTGGGACCGGTTATCGGACTTTCCGTCAGGCCCGTCACAGTCCAGCCGGATGCGGCGAGCCACTGCTCAACCTTGGCACAGACTTTCGCGTGCACATCCCCATCGCGCACGACTCCGCCTTTGCCAACCTCGTGCCTTTCGGCTTCGAACTGCGGCTTAATCAGTGCGACGAGCACAGCATTGTCTGCCGCAAAAGTCAGGGGACGCTCCAGGACCTTGGTCAGCGAAATAAAGCTGGCATCGCAGACAATCAGATTCACCGGTTCGGGAATGTGGGCATCCGTCAGGATCCGGGCGCTGGTCTGCTCATGAACGACGACCCGGTCATCCTGCCGCAGCTTCCAGGCGAGCTGGTTGGTCCCGCTGTCAACCGCGTAAACCCTGGCGGCACCCCGGGTCAGCAGCACATCGGTAAAACCGCCAGTACTGCTGCCGACATCCAGGGCCGTCATTCCGGTCACGTCGAGATCGAAATGATCCAGCGCATGATCCAGTTTGAGCCCGCCGCGCGAAACCCAGGGATGGTCCTTGCCCTTGAGGTCCAGTTTGACATCCGCCGGGAATTTCTGGCCCGGCTTGTCAACCTTTTGATCGGCCACCGAGACCAGTCCGGCCATGACATAGGCCTGGGCTTTCGCCCGACTTTCGGCAAGGCCGCGTTCGACCAGCATCTGGTCTACCCGCAATCGTGATGTCTTGTGCGCTCCTGGGATGGCAGGTGGTGCGGTTTTGCCCGGACGGGATTTGTTTTCTGTCATTGCAAAAAGGGACTAGCCGAAGCCCGGGCTTTTGACCATATTTCAATCCATGAGAATCGTTCGCCCGGTATCGACGACCCTGCTTGCTTTCAGTGCACTGTCCGCCTGTTCGGCTGCGCCGCCCGAAACACAGGCCTCGCAAGCGGCCCCGGTGGTTACGGAAGCTTTGGCCCAGGCCGCTGCTGCACCGCCCCCACCGGCCGCTCCGCCCGCTCCCGAGCCTCGTTCCGGAGACTGGCGGGACTGGCCCCTCTCGCAAGGCAGCTGGGTCTATCGCACGGACGCCCGCGGATCACTGGCCCTGTTCGGACAGCCGGGCAGTGATGCCACATTCATGATCCGCTGCGACAAAAATCGGGCGCGACTGTTTCTGTCCCGCGCCGGGGAAGTTGCCGGCAATGGCGCGCAAATGACATTGCGCGGCAGTTCCGGCCTGCAGACCTATCCGGCGAACAACAGCGGTGGACCGCTGCCTTATGTCGCCATTTCCGTCGAGCCGTCGGACTTCATGATGGACCGCATCATCTTTTCACGCGGCCGCTTTGCCGTTGAAACCAGCGGTTTGCAGTCGCTGGCGCTGCCGATCTGGCCGGAGTTTCATCGGGTTGTGGAGGATTGCCGGACGTCCGCATCCTGACTGGTCAGGCGATGAAATCCGGAACGCGCGATTGTGACAGCAAATTATATTTTTTCAAGTCTTGTTAGGCCGCAGGATATGATTCACACCTGTAAACATCGAACAGCGGAGTATATACAATGCAACAGTTCGTATCTTATCAACAAGCGAAAGGAGGTGGTCCGATGTCTCATGGTTCAGCACAGGGGTCGGAAAAATCCGTTCGGGGGGCAAATCTGATCTAGGCATCAGGCAACCCGGCAGCGGCACTTCCAACCGCTGACCCATGTTCAGAGGTTGTCCGTCAAACGACGGGCAGCCTCTTTTCATTGGGGCGGCATTTTTGGAACCGATTGATCAGGTTTTCAGGGCCACATCCTTGCTCTGGCGCTGCTCCTTCAGGCGGCGGGTGACCGCCAGCGGGCTTCCCGTCTTGCGGCCCAGCAAATAATAGAAGGCCGGAATCACCAGAAGCGTCAACACCGTCGAAATTCCGACGCCCCAGACAATCACTGTTCCAATCGCTTCGCGACTGGCCGCTCCCGCACCGGTTGCGAGCATGAGCGGCAAGGCTCCGGCAATGGTAGCGATTGAGGTCATCAACACCGGCCGGAAACGGCGTTTGGCAGACTCCCGTATCGCTGCTTCGAACTCCAGACCCTCGTCGCGCAGCTGGTTGGCAAATTCGACAATCAATATGCCGTTCTTCGCCGCAAGCCCAACCAGCATGACCAGGCCAATCTGGCTGTACAGATTGAGCGTGCCTCCCATCACGGTCAGCCCGAGCAGTCCTCCGCTGACGGCCAGCGGGACACCCAGCACAATGATCAGCGGACTGACAAAGCTCTCGAATTGCGCGGCGAGCACCAGATAGACCAGAATGACCGTGAAGCCGAGCACCAGCCAGATCGATCCGCCGGTCTGGCGGAGGGCACGGCTTTGTCCTTCATATCCGATCGAGACCACTTCGGGCAGCGTCGCTGCTTCATCCTCGAGGAAGGTCAGCGCTTCGCCGAGAGAATAGCCGTCGGCGACCGTCCCCTCCAGCGTGATGGCGCGGAGCTTGTTGAAGCGGTTAAGCTCTCCGGCTTCCGCCCGGCTGGTCAAATTGACCAGACCCGACAGCGGCACCAGATTGTCATCCCTCGCGCGAACGTACACATTGGCAAGATCTTCGGCCGTCACCCGGTCTTCGGGCTCGGCCTGCAGGACGACATCATATTCTTCACCGCGATCAACAAAGGTCCCGGCATTGCGGGATCCCATCATTGTTTCCAGTGTCCGCCCGATCTCCTGTACCGACACCCCAAGATCTGCTGCACGCAAGGTATCCACATTGACAACCAGTTGCGGCCGGGTTTCCTTGTAGTCGCTTTCAAGCGTCGCGATTCCGGGATATTCGTCAGCTGCAACGAATAGTGCATCGCGGGCGCGCGTGAGTTCTTCATATGTGTCACCGGCAATGACAAAGCGAATGGCTTCCCCGCCGCGCCCGCCGATTGTCGAGCCGCCGGAAACAAAGGCCCGGGCTGCGGGATAATCCCGGAACAGTCCGTTCACCGCCGCCACCGTTTCCGCCGTCGTCATGTCGCGTTCGTCCCAGGGTTTCAGAAACATGATCATGCGTCCCGCGGAAAAATCACCGGATGGCCCCCAGGATGCCGGAGCACGGAACAGGACCCGCCGCAGCGGGCCATCCTCCTCGGTCAATGGCAAGGCCAGGTCCTCAAGATCGTGCATGACCTTGACCAGCCGATCCCAGCCGGCACCTTCGGACAGTGCAGCGCGACCAAACATGAAGCCTGTATCCTCCGGCGGTGCCACTTCGGTTTTCAGGGTCTGCATGCCGATGCCGGCAAAGATCGCAGCGAGGCCGAAGGCTCCGGCACCGAGCAGCAGCGGTTTGCGGATCCAGCGTGACAAGATGCTTTCGTAGCGCGTGCTGGTTTTTTGAAACCTGTCGTCCACCAGCCGGCTGAGCCGGGTTTCGCTTCCGCCTTTGTGCAGGATTTTTGAACACATGACCGGGATCAGCGTCAGTGCGGTGAAAGTGGAAATCGAAACCGCCACGATCATCGTGATCGCGAGTTCGCGGAACAACAGGCCGGTTTCTCCTGGCAAAAACATCACGGGTACAAAAACCGCGACGACCACCGCCGTTGTGGCGACGACCGCAAATCCGACCTGGCGCGCACCTTCAAAAGCGGAGATCAGTCGGCTTTCCCCTCTTTCGATCCGCGTATAGATATTCTCGAGGACCACGATGGCATCATCCACAACCAGTCCGATCGCCATGACGAGCGCCAGCAGGGTCAGCAGATTGATCGACAGTCCGAGCAGCCACAGAACGAAAAATGTCCCGATAATGGCAATTGGAACCGTTACGGCCGGAATGACAGTGGCGCGTACGGAGCCCAAAAACAGGTAGATGACGGTGATGACCAGTATCGCGGCGAATGCCAGAGTCTGCCAGACATTCTGGATCGCCTTGGCGATAAACACGCTGCTGTCATAGCTCACCGCCAGCTGGACTCCGCTGGGCAACAACGGTGTTACTTCCTTGATCCGGTCCTTGATGTCATTGGCGACCTGCAGTTCGTTCGCACCGGACTGGCGAATGATGCCCATGCCGACACCCGGCAACCCGTTGGACCGGAAATGGGCATAGACATTTTCCGGGCCGAGTTCGACACGCGCCAGGTCGCCGAGACGGAGCAAGGCGCCGTCATCGGTCCGCCGGATCACCAGTCCGCGAAAGTCATCGACATTGGCGTAGGCCCGCGCCACCCGCACCGTGAGATTGAGGTCGGAAGATTCCACCCGTCCCGCCGGCAGTTCCACATTTTCACGCCGCAATGCCGCCTCGATATCGTTTGGAGAAATCGCGGAGGCCGCCATTTTTTCGCGATCCAGCCAGATCCGGATCGCCGGACGCGAAGCACCGCTCGGTTGCACCCGCGCCACGCCGTCGATCGAGGAGAAGCGATCCACCAAAACCCGGTCGGCATAGTCAGCCAGCCACAGCGACGCACGCCCTTCGCCGGTCAGGTTGAGCCACATGAACGGCCGGGCGTCCGCGTCCACCTTGTTGATTTCGGGAGGATCGGATTCTTCGGGCAGATTATCGAGCGCCCCGGATACCCGGTCCCGGACATCATTGGCCGCGGCATCCACATCGCGGTCGGGAGAGAATTCTATCGTGATGTCAGAGCGGCCGTCGCGGGACGAGGAGCGGATCATTTCAATCCCTTCCACTCCGGCAATGCGGTCCTCCAGGATCTGGGTGATACGCGATTCAACCACATTGGCTGCGGCACCGGGATAGTTGACATCGACCGAAACGATCGGCGGTTCGATTGCCGGATACTGCCGGACGGGGAGGTCGATAAAGGCGACAATGCCCGCCAGGACCAGCAACAGGCTGAGCACGACCGCGAAAACCGGTCGCTTGACCGATATGTCGGACAATATCATGAACCGGCCCGACCGTTTGCAGATGCCGGAGCAGCCGCTTTCCCGGTGCGTTTTTCGCCCGGCAACAGCGCATTGACCGGCGCATCGTCACGAACCTTCACGGTCCCGTCGGCCACGATTTTCGAACCCAGGGCCACACCGCTTACAACCTCGACAAGACCAGATGATCGCAAGCCAATCTCAATTGGTGTGCGCCGCGCAATGCCCTCGTCATCAACGACAAAGACAAAATTTTGATCGCCCTGGGCGAGCAGCGCGGATTCGGGTACCGCCAGACCGGTTCGCGTCTCGGAAACTATGCGCACGGTCATCAGCATGCCCGGGCGCAGTTGCCGGGCGGCATTGGGCAGAATCGCCCGAACTGTCAGACTGCGCGACAGGGGATCGACCAGCGGATTGATATTGTCGATCGTGCCGTAAAAATTCCGGTCAGGATAGGCCGCTGTCCGGGCTTCAATGGCCTGACCTTTCTCAAGCGCCGTCAGAAAATTCTCCGGCACGGTGAAATCCAGCTTGATCGATGAAATGTCGCTGATCGTGGCAATCGGGCTGCCCGATGTCACGACAGTACCCGGCGAAACCGTCCGCAAACTGATCACGCCGTCAAAGGGCGCACGAATGACCCGATCGGATATCCGCGAGCGGATTGCGCTGGCATCGGCGCGTGCCGCATCGCGCAAGGCGGTCTGCTGGTCCACGGCGGCATTGGTTGCGAACCCGCGTTTCTGCAGCGAAACGAGCCGGTCCAGCTGCTTGTCCGCTTCGGCCGCGCGCGCCTCGACAGCATTCAGATCGGCTGACTCCTCACCCCGCGACAATTGCGCAATCACGGAGCCGCGCCGGACAACTGCGCCATCCGAAAATGCGATGCGTTCAATTTTTTCGGTCACGGGCGAGGTCAGGATGGTTTGTTCATTGGCAAATGCCGTGCCGACCGCTTCAATGTCACTGACAAATTCCGCCTGGGTCACGGTGCCGCCAACCACCGTGGGCGCTCCGCCCCGGCCGCCGCGCTGGTCGTCGGCGCTGCCGCACGCCGCGAGTGCAGGAACCAGGCCGATCAGCAGCAGAGTCCGAAATTTCATGGGCAAGGATGTCCGGTCTTTCCGTTGACGAAGCCCAGTCTTGTTACTGACAACTGCATAGCCTCAATCTCTTCATCCACCTCATTCACTTTCTGTCTATACAAGACAATATGTCCGAACGCACAGGCAAATCGTCGATAACAGACACGCCCGAGGAATAGTTGACCGCCTGAACTGCCAGAACCCGCAGCTACCATGGATAAGATGAAAGTCTTATTTGGATTCCCGCTGGTGCGTGATAGCTTCGGTCGATCATGGAAATAGAAGAAATCCTTGCCTTTTTGCAGCGGTTCAATCCCTTTCGGGATCTTCCGGCGGAGGTTCTTGGCCGCATTTCCCGACAAATCGAGATTCGCTATTTTCGTACCGGCACCACGATTATCGAAGCTGACGAGGATAATGCGCATTTCAATATTGTGCGCTCGGGCGCCGTCGAGCTGCGTATTGGCGGAACGGAACTGAGCCACCGCCTGGGGGAAGGCTTGTGCTTCGGCTATCCCTCCCTGCTGCGGGGATCGCGGACGCGGAATCAGGTGATCGCTCTGGAAGACAGTCTGATCTATCGCCTCGGGAAACAGGATTTTCTGGCGCTTCATGAGAAACATCCGGTTTTCCGGGATTTCTTCCAGGCCGATGAAACACAGAGGCTGCGCAAGGCCGTGGAATCCTTGCGAAATGCGCGCGACGGCAATGGCGGGCATCCCATGCTTGCGGTGCCGGTCCGGGATCTGCTCCGGCGGAAGTCGGTCACCTTCGGCAGTCCGCAAATGACGATTGGAGAATGCGCCGGTCTGATGGCCGAGGCAGATGTTTCGACGCTTCCGATTTGCGAAAACACCCGCCTTGTCGGGATCGTAACCGACAAGGACCTGCGCCGCCGGGCGCTCGCGCGGCAAATGCCCCATGACCGCCCGATCAGCGACATCATGACCGCCGATCCGATCACCCTGCCCGAACGGGAGCAGGCACTGAGCGCGAAACTGATCATGTCACGGCACAATATTCATCACCTGCCGGTGGTTGGCGATACGGATGCAATTATCGGTGTGCTGAGCGCCAATGATCTGCTCACACGGCTCGGGATGAACGCCCTGCATGTCGTCGCGGAAATATCCGAAGCTGTCAGTCCGGAAGCGGTCGCACAGGCAGCGCAAAAGCTGGATCAGGTCATTGTCTATCTGGTCGACAGCGGAGTCGATGCTGACCATCTGGCCCGCTTTGTTTCCGCGATCGGGGAAGCGGCCCACAAGCGCCTGCTGCAACTCGCCGAAGCAGAGCTGGGACCGCCGCCGGTGCCCTATGCCCTGGTTGTGTTCGGATCGCTCGCCCGTCAGGAGCAGGCCGGAGGATCGGATCAGGACAATGGGTTCGTCCTCGATGACAGCTATGATCCCGACGCCCATGGCGCCTATTTCGCGCAACTGGCGCAGCGGCTTTGCGACGGCCTCAACAGCGCCGGATATGTCTATTGCCCGGGCGACATCATGGCGACCAATGACAGGTGGCGCCAGCCGTTGTCGGTCTGGAAAAAATGTTACCGCGACTGGATCGACAATCCGGACCCGGACAATATCCTCAACACCACCATATTTTTCGACATGCGCGCCATTGCCGGGGCAAGCGAACTGGTCGCCGACCTGCGCAGCGAAGTGCTGCAGTGGAGCAGCGCCAACAGGATCTTTCTGTCCTTCGTCGGCCGGGCGGCGGCGAAAACGCGGGTACCACTGGGCTTTTTCCGAAATTTTCTGCTCGAGCATGACGAACAGGAGGGGGATGTTCTCGACCTGAAGCACCAGGCGATCGCTCCGATTATCGATATCGGCCGCGTCCATGCCCTTGCCGCGGATCTCGAACAGGTCTCGACAGTCGAAAGACTGCAAAAGGCAGCGGACACACCCCATCTCAGCGAAAGCGGTGCAGCGGATTTGCTCGACTGTTTTGAGTTTGTGCGGGACACCAGATTTCGGCACCAGGCACGCCAGATCCGGGCCGGCCAGAAACCGACCAGCAATCTCGATCCGAAAACGCTTTCGGGATTTGAGCGCGAGCATCTGAAAGACGCATTCAAGGTGATCAAGACGCATCTCGACAGCATCAGTCGCAGTCATGCCGGAGGGATCAGTTGAAGCTCTCCGCTCCGCGCTGGCTAACGCAGGGATTGTGGCAGCGACGCTGGAACCAGGCACGGGAGCAGTCTGCAGGAACGCCGCTGGAAGCCTATTACAGCAACACGCTTCCAGATCCCGACCATTTGGTGGACGACATCGAAATCATCGCGCTCGACTTTGAAAGCGATGGCCTGGGAACCGACGCCGCGCTGCTCGAGGCGGGATGGACCGGGATGAACAGCCGGGCGATCGATCTTTCAACCGCGCACCGCGAGCGCATAGCTGCGCTTGATCCCCTGCAGGAAGTGGCGGTTACCGTGCATCGCATTACCGACAGCGCAGCAGCCGAAGGCCGTCCGGAAAGGGAAGTGCTCGACGAACTGACGGGCATTCTGTCCGGAAAAGTGCTGCTTGCACATTTTGCGCGGATCGAGGCCGGATTTCTGAACGCCGCCTGCTACAGGCAATATGGTACGCCCTTTGTCGGGCAGTATATCTGCACGATGGAGCTGGAAGAACGCTGGTTTCCGGCGCCGCGCACAGCTGACGGGCTGCGACTGGGCAAGCTTCGGGCGCAATATGGCCTGCCACAATATCGCGCCCATGACGGCCTGACCGACGCGATCGCGTGCGGTGAACTGTTCCTCGCGCAAATCGCCAGGCGCGGTTCTCCGAACCTGAAACTGCAGGACGTCGTCATGGGCGCATGATCGTCGCCAGCGCGGCAATCAAGGTCGAAAGGCACCATTAGACCAAAGTCGCTCTTTCAAAATTTCCACCCTCGTCTAGCCTCTCGGGCAGAATGGAGAAAAGCCTGATCTCCATCATACGCAAATGGGGAGGAATTCATGTCTGAAGATGAAGTTGAAACCACGGAATCGGAACAGGCCTACTGGTCTGAAAATATCCGGCTGCTGGTCACGCTAATGGCGATCTGGTTCGTCGTGTCCTTTGGCGCGGGCATATTGTTCCGGGATTTTCTCGACCAGTTTTCGCTCGGCGGATATCCGCTGGGATTCTGGTTCGCCCAGCAAGGCTCCATCTACGTCTTCATCGGTCTGATCTTCTACTACACGTGGAAGATGAAAAGGATCGAACGCAAATATGATCTGGATGACTGAGGGAGGCTGACATGGACACGCAAACGCTTATCTATCTTTTTGTCGGCCTCTCCTTCACGATGTATATCGGCATCGCGATCTGGAGCCGGGCGGGTTCAACCAAGGAATTTTACGTCGCCGGCGGCGGCGTCAATCCCGTCGTCAACGGCATGGCAACGGCGGCGGACTGGATGTCCGCGGCCAGCTTCATTTCGATGGCTGGAATCATCGCCTTTGCCGGCTATGACGCGTCGGTCTACCTGATGGGCTGGACCGGCGGATATGTGATGCTGGCGCTGTTGCTCGCGCCCTATTTGCGCAAGTTCGGCCAGTTTACGGTGCCGGATTTCATCGGCACCCGCTATTATTCCAAAGCCGCGCGCGTGGTTGCGGTGGTCTGCCTGATCTTCATCAGTTTCACCTATATCGCTGGCCAGATGCGCGGCGTCGGAATCGTGTTCTCGCGCTTCCTTGATGTGCCGATCACAATGGGCGTGATCATCGGCATGGCGATCGTGTTCTTTTACGCGGTGCTCGGAGGGATGAAAGGCATCACCTATACGCAGGTCGCTCAATATTGCGTGCTGATCTTTGCCTATATGGTGCCGGCCTTCTTCATCAGTTTTCTGATCACCGGCAATCCCATTCCGCAACTGGGTCTGGGCTCGACAGTCAATGACGGCTCGGGGCTATATGTCCTGCAAAAGCTCGATCTTGTCCTGCAGGACATGGGTTTCGGGGCCTATACTGACGGGTCGAAATCGATGATCGACGTGTTCTGTATCACTGCGGCGCTGATGGTCGGTACCGCCGGTCTGCCGCACGTGATCGTGCGCTTCTTCACCGTGCCGAAAGCATCTGATGCACGCAAGTCGGCGGGCTGGGCACTGGTTTTCATCGCCCTGCTCTACACCACTGCACCGGCTGTCGGCGCCTTCGCGCGGATCAACTTTATCGAGACCGTTGACCAGACCGAATATGCCGAAGCGCCAGCCTGGTTCAAGAACTGGGAAGCCAATGACCTGATCGCCTGGTATGACAAGAATGACGATGGCGTGATGCAGCTTGCCGCGGGCGATGCCTTTATGGGCAAGCCGAGCTATGCGGACACCACCGGCACCGCCGGACAGCGCATGGTCACCAATCCGCCCAATGAGGAGAGCGCCAACGAGGTCTATGTTGACCGCGATATCATGGTGCTGGCCAATCCGGAGATTGCCAACCTGCCGGGCTGGGTGATCGCGCTGGTTGCAGCTGGCGGCCTGGCAGCGGCCCTTTCGACGGCGGCCGGCCTGCTGCTGGTGATCTCGTCATCCATCAGCCACGACCTGCTGAAGTCCACCTTCCGCCCGCAGATCACCGAGAAAGGGGAACTGATGGCGGCGCGGATCTCGGCAACGGCCGCGATTGTGGTGGCCGGTTACCTTGGCATCTATCCTCCGGGATGGGTGGCACAGGTCGTGGCGTTTGCCTTCGGTCTGGCTGCAGCATCGCTGTTCCCGGCCATCTTCATGGGGATCTTCTCGAAATCCATGAACAAGGAAGGCGCGATTGCCGGAATGGTCACCGGTCTGGTGTTCACCTTCAGCTATATCGCGTATTTCAAGCTGGTGAATCCGGAGGCCAATGTCGCGGCCAACTGGCTGTTCGGCGTTTCGCCGGAAGGTATCGGCGTGATCGGCATGCTGCTCAACTTTGCCGTGGCCATCGTGGTTTCGAAGATGACCGCTTCGCCACCGCTCGAAGTCCGCAAGCTGGTTGATTCGATCCGCGTTCCGCGCGGGGCAGGAGATGCCGCAGCACATTAGGCTTTCTCTTCTCCCGGGAAGCCCGGAGGGCGGCGCTTGGCGTCGCCCTCTTTTTTTGGCATGACCGTCGCAGCCGTCAGGGAACAGGGCGGCACGGAGGACCTGGATGACGCTCTGGCTGGCCATTGCCATAGCCCTGATCTATTCGGCCGGCCTGTTTGCGCTGGCCGTTGCGGGTGACCGGGGCCGGATCCGGCTCAATGAAACCCGGAGCGCGCTGGTCTACGGCCTGTCGCTCGCCGTCTATGCCACCAGCTGGACCTTCTATGGTGCAGTGGGAACTGCGGTCACGGGAGGACTCGAATTCCTGCCGATCTATCTCGGACCGATCCTGCTGTTCACGCTGGGTTATCCGATCGTGCGCAAGACATTGCGGCTCGGAAAGGCGATGCACAGCACGTCAATCGCCGATTTCCTGTCCACACGCTATGGCAAGAGCGGGTCGGTCGCCGCACTGGTGACCGTCATCGCAACGATCGGCCTGCTGCCTTATGTCGCCCTGCAACTCAAATCCGTCGCCCAGACCCTGACCGAACTGTCACCCGATATCCGGCAGAATATCGGCACCAGTGACGTTGTGCTCGCGGTTGCCGGGATCATGGCCCTGTTCGCGATATTGTTCGGGACGCGCAGTGTCGATCTGACCCGGCATAACCGCGGGCTGGTCCTGACCATCGCGGCGGAAGCGATCGTGAAACTCTTCGCGCTGATGATCATGGCCGGGTTTGCCATCTGGCTGATCTGGAATATCGAACCCGGCAGCAGCGCCGCGCCGGTCAACCCTGCAGAAATTTTTGCGGCGGACCAGATGGATGCGCGATTCTGGGTGCTGACGCTGATCGCCTTTTGTGCGGCCCTGTGTTTGCCCCGGCAATTTCACATGACCGTTGTCGAGGCCACGGTCGACAAGCCGGGACGCCTGATGCAATGGACATTCCCGATCTATCTGGCGATCACCACGCTCGCCGTCTTCCCGATCACCATGGCCGGCCTCGCCTATCTCGACGGCGCCCGGAGCGCGCCCGACATGATCATGCTTGCCCTGCCACTGGCACAAGGCCTGGACTGGCTCGCCATTGCAGTCTTTATCGGCGGGTTTTCGGCGGCAACGGGGATGATCATTGTCACCACCATCGCCCTGTCAGCGATGATCACCAATGATCTTGTCGTTCCCGTTGTCTACCGGTTGCGCCAGGGGACAGGCGACAGCACTCTCACCATGGGGCAACAATTGCTGTGGGTGCGCCGCAGCGTGGTTCTCGGCTTTCTGGCGCTGGCCTATCTCTATTATCGCACCATCGATAACAGCGCGACGCTGGCCGGACTGGGCACGATCTCCTTTGCCGCGGTGGCACAATTCGCCCCCGGACTGATCGCCGGGCTCTACTGGAAATCCGCCAATCGCAACGGGATGATGGCCGGACTCAGCGCCGGATTTGCCAGCTGGTTCCTGCTGCTCATTGTGCCGGCCTATCTGGGCGGCGATCCCCTGATCGCAATTTCCGGGGACCCGCTTGTATCCGGCGTGATCATCAGCCTGGTCGCCAATATCTCCCTGTTTGCGCTGGTGTCCGTCGCGACCCGCCCGAATCTTGTCGATCAGGCCCAGGCCGCCAGTTTCGTCGCCCTCGATCGCGAACTCCCGCAGGACAAGATCGGAACCAGCGGCAAACGTGTCGCCGACTTCCGGTTGCTGCTGGAACAATTTGTCGGGAGCGACAACGCCCGGGCCACCCTGACGGCTCTGCGGCAAACCACAGGCAAAGGCTATAATGACCTCGATCGGGCAGATGCGGCGCTGGTCGAAATGTCGGAACGGCAGCTGTCGGGGATATTGGGCGCCTCCTCCGCGCGTTCGCTGATCATATCCACGCTCGAAGGCGACGCCGTGCCACTGGAAGAAGTGGTCGCCATGTTCGACGAAACGTCGCAGCGCCTGCAGTTCAGCGGCGAATTGCTGCAAACCGCGATCGAGAATATCGACCAGGGTGTTGCTGTGGTCGATCAGGATATGCGGCTGGTGGCCTGGAACAGCCGCTATGTTGAAATGTTCGGCCTGCCGGAAGAACTGGTCATCGTCGGGCAGCCGATTGGCGACCTGATCGCGCATAATCTTGGTCGGACCGAACCCGACGGGAATCTTGTGGCAGAGGAGGTAGAGAAACGGCTGGGCCATATGCGCGCCGGGCGGCGCCATGCGCTGGAACGCGAACAGCCCGATGGCCGGGTTCTGCGGATCATGGGCAACCCGACTCCGCAGCAGGGCTATGTCACCAGCTATACCGATATCACTGCGGATCGCCGGCAGGAACAGGCGCTGGAAACCATGGTCGAGGAGCGGACCCGGCAGCTCACCGAAGCCAATGCCGCGCTGGAAAAGGCCACCCGGTCCAAGACCCGCTTTCTGGCCGCGGCGAGCCATGATCTGGTCCAGCCGATGAATGCCGCGCGTCTATTTACATCGGCCTTGTCCGAAGAAATTGATGATGGAAACGAAACATCACGCCAGCTGGTCAGCCAGATCGACCACAGTATTGAAATGGCGGACAAGCTGCTCCGGACCCTGCTCGACATTTCCAAACTGGATGGCGGTGGACTCAAGCCCAATCCCGTAACTTTTTCAGTGCAAGAGCTTTTTGATGATCTGCGGACCCAGTTCGAAGGGCGCGCGGCAGACGAGAGGCTGGATCTCCGGGTGGTAGGAAGTTCCACCTGGATCAGCGCGGACAAGGGCATGCTGGCGTCGATCATGCAGAACCTGATATCCAATGCGCTGCGCTATACCGAGCAGGGCCGGGTATTGCTGGGCGCACGGCGGCGCGGCCAGAAGATCGAACTGCAGGTCTGGGATAGCGGGCCGGGCATCTCCCAGGACGATCTGGAAAGCGTTTTCGAGGAATTCCGGCAACTCAGATCTCACAGCAACAGCGAGGGAGTCGGCCTCGGGCTGGCTCTGGCCCAGAGGCTGGCCCGGTTGCTGGGTAGCGAGATCCAGCTGGTTTCCACCCCGGACAAGGGCAGCTGTTTTTCGCTGACTTTGCCCGAGACCGCACCGGAGACGGAGCCAGCGCGACCGGTTGCGGTTCCGGCAACGCCATCAGGATCATTCGATGATCTGGAGATATTGTGCATCGACAATGAGCCAAAGGCGCTGGAGGCCCTGTCCGGACTCCTGACCCGCTGGGGGTGCGAGGTCGCGACGGCCACGCGGCTGGATGAGGTGGAGACCGGCTGCCCGGATCTTCTCATTCTCGACTATCAGCTCGACAATGACGTGACCGGGGACGAAATTTATGCCGGGTTGACGGAAAGGTGGGGAAAGAAGCCGCCAGTAATTCTGCTGACTGCCGAGGATACCGACGCCACGCTGGCGCTTTGCCGCAATCTCGGATTTGAACGGCTGCTCAAACCGGCGTCCCCGATGGCGCTCCGCGCACTGATGGGGAGTCTGGTCAGACCATCATCGAAGAAGGAAAAGACGGCCGACGCCGCGTCCTAGGGCAATTGCGTAGCCGGTTCGGCGACATCCAGCTTTTGGGCGATCAGCACTGCCTGAGTCCGGTTGATCACGCCCAGCTTGCGGAATATCGCGGTAATATGCGCTTTGACCGTGGCTTCGGTAATCTCCATCTGGAAGGCGATCTGCTTGTTGAGCAGGCCTTCGTTCATCAGCAGCAGGATTTTGCGCTGCGCCGGTGTCAGGCTTGCCAGGCGCGAGAAATCATCGGACTCGTCCTCCCCTTCTGCCGCACATGACGGATGGAACCAGATGTCTCCGTCGCGAACGGCGGAAAGCGCACGGCACATGTCATCCAGTGACGCAGATTTCGGGATGAAGGCCGACGCGCCGAGGCTTTGTGCGGCGCGGATGACACGATCTTCTTCGCTGGCGGAAACCACCGCCACCGGCATCGCCGGAAAATCCTGACGGAAGTCCAGCAATGGTGCCAGCCCCTCGCTGTCGGGCAGGTGCAGGTCGAGCAGCAACATGTCGCACGGACCGTCATCCAGTGCCTGCCTCGCCGAAGCTATGGTTTCTGCCTCAATCACCTCTCCATCCGGCCAGATCTTGCCGACAGCCTGTGCCAGAGCGCTGCGAAAGAGCGGATGGTCATCGGTGATGATGAAGCGCGACATGCTATCTGTTTAACCGCCCTTCAATCAGACTATCAACCACATTCGGGTCCGCCAGCGTCGAGGTGTCACCCAGAGATCCGAAGTCATTCTCCGCAATCTTGCGCAATATGCGCCGCATGATCTTGCCCGACCGGGTCTTCGGCAGGGCCGGCGTCAGGTGGAGATGGTCCGGCGTGGCGATTGGTCCGATTTCCGTCCGGACATGTGCCCGAAGCTCTGCCGCCAGTTCATCCGAAGGGTCTTCGCCAGCGTTCAGCGTAACATAGCAATAGATCCCCTGTCCCTTGATATCGTGCGGATAACCGACCACCGCAGCTTCGGCGACCCTCGCATGGGATACCAGCGCCGATTCGACTTCCGCTGTGCCCATCCGGTGCCCGGACACGTTGATCACGTCATCGACGCGTCCGGTGATCCAGTAATAGCCATCCGCATCGCGGCGGCAGCCATCGCCGGTGAAATATTTGCCTTTGTAGGTCGAGAAATAGGTATCGATGAAGCGCTGATGATCGCCATATACGCTGCGGGCCTGTCCCGGCCAGCTGGCGGTGATGCAGAGATTGCCGTCGGTCGCCCCGTCCAGCACGTCGCCTTCATTGGTCACCAGCTGGGGCTGGATTCCGAAAAAGGGCTTGCCGGCACTCCCCGGTTTCATGCCATGCGCCCCGGGGAGCGTTGTAATCATGATGCCGCCGGTCTCTGTCTGCCACCAGGTGTCGACAATCGGGGACTGGCCCTCGCCGACAACATTATAATACCAGCGCCACGCTTCGGGATTTATCGGCTCACCCACCGTCCCGAGCAGACGGATGGAGGACCGGTCGTGCTTCTGCACCGGTGCATCGCCCTCGCGCATCAGCGCCCTGATGGCCGTCGGCGCAGTATAAAATATGTTGACCTGATATTTCTCCACCACTTCCCAGAAACGGCTGTGGTCGGGATAGTTTGGCACACCCTCGAACATCACTTCGGTCGCGCCGTTGATCAGCGGGCCATAGACAATATAACTGTGGCCGGTCACCCAGCCGATGTCCGCCGAACACCAGAAAACCTCGCCGAGCTGATAATCAAAGACATATTGAAAGGTGGTCGCGGTCCAGACGGCATAGCCGCCAGTGGTGTGCAGCACGCCTTTCGGTTTGCCGGTAGAGCCCGAAGTATAGAGAATGAACAGCGGATCCTCCGCATTCATCGGCTCGCAGGGGCAGTCTTCGGAGACGTCCGCACGGATATCGTGATACCAGTGGTCGCGCCCCTCCTGCATGTCGATGGGGATGTCAGTGTGATGGATCACCAGCACCGCCTCCACGTCCACCTGAGCCAGGGCGGCGTCGACATTCGCCTTGAGCGGGACCGGCTTGCCGCCGCGCAATCCGCCATCGGCACAGATCACGAATTTGCTCTCGCAATCCTCTATCCGCCCGGCCAGCGCATCCGGTGAGAAACCGCCAAATACCACCGAATGGATTGCCCCGATCCGGGCACAGGCGAGCATGGCAATCGCGCCTTCCGGAATCATCGGCATATAGATGGTGACCCGGTCGCCCTTCCGGACACCGATTTTTTTCAGGCTGTTCGCCATCATGACAACTTCTGCAAGCAGCTCGGCATAGGTGATGACCCGGCCTTCCCCTTCCGGGTCATCGGGTTCGAAAATCAGCGCCGTCACATCGCCCTTGCCCGCTGCCACATGCCGGTCCACGGCATTGTGACAGATGTTCAGGACACCATCTTCAAACCATTTGATCGCCACCGGATCATAGGACCAGCTGGATATGGTGCCAGGCTCGGTGATCCAGTCCAGACGCCCGGCCTGCTTCGCCCAGAAACCGTCCGGATCGGAAAGGCTTTCCTGATAGAGACGGTCATATTCCGGTCCGTCACAATGGGTGTTCTGGCCCAAGGCCGGCGGCAAAATGACCTCCGCCTCTCGAGTCTTTTCCGCTACGTCGTTCATCCCGCCATCTCCCGCTTGCGACTCTGTCCTTTGCCTTGAAGATAGAGCAAAGCGCCGGTTCGGGCATTCAGACATTGGTCGTATAGACCATTGGCTAATTTCGCGCCGCCAGCGCCTGTGCCACCCCAAATGCAACAACATTCCGGGGAGGATCTTGTGGCACATCGCAAAATACACATGGCAAAAATGCTTCTGCTGGCCGGCAGTATCATGACAACTGCTCCGGCCTTCGCACAGAATGATGACGTCAATGCCCGGCTCGACCGGCTGGAAGGGCTGGTCAACATGCTGGTTGAACGGCTCGACCGCCAGGAACAGGCTGTCAGCCAGGAAGACGCGGCGCTGGCGCGGCAGGCCCGGCAAGCGCTTCAGGAAACCCGGCAGCTGGCAACCCGGACAGAAGCGGTAGAGCAGCAGGTCGCGGAACAGAAAGCCGCAGGCCCCGATAACCGCGGCTTTAAAGTGGGCAACACCCGGGTCACCTATGGCGGATATGTCAAGGTCGACGCGATCAGCGAACGCACCAGCGGCGGCCAGGTGGCCTCCAACAGCATTGCGCGCGATTTTCTGATTCCCGGCCTGATCCCTGTCGGGGGCACGGCTTCCGGTTTCGACACCGATTTCAGCGCCCGGCAAACCCGGTTCTTCCTGAAAACCGAAACCGATGTCGGAGATGGTCACAAGATCGGATCCCATATCGAGCTGGATTTTATGGTGACCGCCGGTGGCAATGAACGTATTTCCAACAGCTTCACCCCGCGTGTCCGGCAGGCCTATATCACCTTTGACAACTGGCTGTTCGGCCAGACCTGGTCGACTTTCCAGGATGTCGGTGCGCTCCCGGAAGCCCTTGATTTCATCGGTCCGACACCGGGCACGGTGTTCGACCGGCAACCGATGGTACGATACACAAATGGTGGCTTGCAGATTGCGCTCGAACAGCCGGAAACAACCATCACTTCGGCGACCGGCGGGCGTGTCATTGCCGGGGATGACAATATTCCCGACATCGTGGTGCGCTATAATCACAAGGGCGATTTCGGGCATCTCACCGCGGCGGCCATTGGCCGGAACCTGCGCGTCAACCAGGATGATTTCGGCCTGATCAACGACAGCGCTATTGGCTTCGGCCTGAGCCTGTCCGGCAAGCTGAAGGTCGGCTCAAAAGACGATTTCAAGTTCATGGCGACAGCGGGACAGGGCCTGGGTCGCTATATCGGACTGAACATCGTTAACGATGCTGCGGTTCGCGCCGACGGCAGCCTTGATCCCATTGCCACCTATTCCGGCTTTGTCGCCTACCGGCATTTCTGGGCCGACAATGTCCGATCCACGCTGTCGGGAAGCTATTTCAAAGCGGATAATCCGGTTGTCCTGACGACCGGCAGTGTGACCGATGAAAGCTGGAATGTATTCGGCAATATCGTCTATTCCCCCGTCGCTCCGCTGGATCTCGGCATCGAGTACATGTTTGCGAAACGGCAACTGGAAAATGGCGCATCCGGGAATCTGCAAAAAGTCCAGGTCTCGGCCAAGTATAAGTTTTAGGCTGCCAGCGGGAACCCCCGAGCAGACAGACAGGGTAGCATCCTTGTCCTTTGGAAGCGCTTGAGGATCCACTTCTCACGGACTTCGTTCGAACACGGACCGCGGCCCGGCCAATTGCATGCGCTGACTGTCCCATATCGAGACAGTTGCCGATGGCCGGGTTTGTCAATCGGGAGCGAATCTGTTAGCCATTCTTTCAGGAATCACAGAGGCATGAGGCATTCCGGCCAGGTACCTGTTGCGTGGCATTTCAGACAAGATTGAGGGGTATATCTATGAAGAAGTTACTTTTGGCCAGCACGGCAGCTTTTGTAATGGCGACTTCAGCCAATGCAGCCACCTTTGTCGGTTCGCGAACCGTTGCGGGCGGAACTGCTGACCTGTCCATTACGACCGATGGAACCGTTGGCACGCTTGGTTCCGCCAATATTCTCGACTGGACGATTACCGTCACCGATTCTTTCGGGTCTTTCACATTGTTCGGACCACTGAGCGGCGGCAATTCTGGCCTGCTTTTGACCGGATCCGGCCTCTCGGCGACAGCCACGGACCTGCTTTACGACTTCGGTAGCAACGGCCTCGCCCTGTTCCAGAGCCCCGGCACAGGTTCCGGCGGTCCGTTCTACTGTGTGCAGTCTTCCTCAAATTGCTTTGACAGTGGCGGATTTTTGGGACCTGCCGAGGCGCTTTCTTCCATTGCCTGCTGTGACGCAGGTGATCAGGAACGCATGGCCATTCGCGGCAGTGTGGTATTGGCGTCCGTCCGCAACGCGGTCCCGGAACCCGGAACCTGGGCGATGATGATTGCAGGCTTCGGGCTGGTCGGCGGAGCCATGCGCCGTCGTCGCAAGGTCAATGTAAAGGTCAGCTACGCCTGATCCGCAAGCGCATGCCGGATGACCCCATCCGGATGCAGTCAATTTAAAAACCCCGCTGGTGAAAACCGGCGGGGTTTTTTGTTGGATGCAGGCCGTAGCTATTTCTCGTCCCGCTCCAGAAATTCCTCGCGGATCATGAAATCGCGGATGCCGATGCGCACTTCGCGCAGGAACTGCACCAGTGCCATGGACAGCAGGATCACCGCGACCAGAAACGCGCCGGCAACAACCTGATCGAGCGGCAGGTTGCCAACCAGGCCCATGGTGAACAGCAGGCCGATCAGGACACAGACAACAATCGCGCTGATCACACTGAGATAGATTGCGCTGTTGACCAGTTTGATGCGTTTCTGGAGGTCATGCAACTCATTGACGATCAGGTCATGCTCCTTGCCTTCGGTCTGGCCAAACAGGTCTTGCAGCACCCGCGAGCGGTCGATGATCCGCGCCAGACGTCCCGCGAACAGGGCGAGCATGGCACCCAGGCCAACGAGAAGAAAAGCCGGAGCCATCGCGGTTTGCAATACCGTCACGATTTCGGAACTGGCGATGGCGGGCAGAGCTGGTGTCATGCCTTCATCCTGATTCTGAGAGCCAGCCCTTCGCTTGGCTGCTCATCCCAAAGCGAAAGCGCAAATCTCTCGGCATCGGCCCGCGCGCGGACCAATAGGGATTCGGGAACTGCTGCATCGGCAAAAATCTGGTCCGCCTGACCCAGCAACCGGGCCTGCCGGATGGTCAGATCATCGGGATCCGCGCTCGTCAGTTCAATATCGATCACCTGTGACAGGGAGGCGGCACTCGGCATGGCAAGCCACTGGTCGACATCCGTCTCATCCTTGCCGGTGAACACGTCCAGCGGACCGCCGGGATCGAGTGCCGCATCAATCGCCCGGCGACGGTCGCCCCCCGCCGGCCAGATCTCCCGGATCCTGTCCCGCGCGGCATGCAGCGCCTGCGCAAGGCTCCCGAGATTTGCAGGAAACAGCTGTTCAAGACGCTGACGCACGGCCTTTGCCAGACCGGCAGATTTGCCGCCCGTTCCAACTGCGATCAGAACCGGGTCGCGATCAATGATGGCGGGCGTCGTATAGTCACACAGGGCCGAACGATCGACGGCATTGACCAGCAATCCCCGGGCTTTCAGCCGGTGGACAGCGGCCAGCGCCTCTTCTTCGTCCTCAATCGCCACCACGGCCAGCATGGCATCCTCGGCCGCCTCGTCATCGGTCAGCTCGGCCCCTGCCCGCTCATAAAGCCGCCGCTTGGCATCTGCCATTTCGCCTGTGCCCAGCAGGATCACCTTGCGCCCTTCGAGCGTAACAAAGATGGGCAGCTGTTTCACGTCATCCGCCCTGTTTCAGCCAGTCCGGAACATGCTCAGCCGCCATGATCGTCGCCGGTTCTATGCGTTCCGCAACCACCGCATAGCGATCACCATCAACCAGCACTTCGGGCACCAGCGGGCGGCTGTTATAGGTGTTGGCCATGGTCGCTCCATAGGCGCCAGCGGTACGGAAAATGCCGAGATCGTCGGTCACCACCCGGTCCACTTCGCGCTCTTTCGCGAAAATATCGCTGCTCTCGCAAATCGGCCCGACGATGGAAGCGGTCATGGTTTCACCCGTCGGTCGGACGGCTTCGAAATGGTGCCATGCATCGTAAATGGCCGGGCGCATCAGGTCATTCATCGCTGCATCCACGATCACAAAATCGCTGTTCACCCCCGGCTTGATACGGATAACCTGCGTCATCATCACGCCGCTATTCCCGGCAATGACCCGGCCGGGCTCGAACATCAGGGTCACGTTCCAGCCTTTCGTGACCCGTGCGACCATGTCGCCATAATCCGCCGGGCTGGGCGGGTTCTCGTCCGGCGTATAGGGCACACCGAGCCCGCCGCCGAGATCGACATGGGTGATCTCGTGACCGGCACCGCGCAGCTGCTCGACCAGCTGTCCCATCCGTTCATAGCATTTCTCGAGCGGTTCGAGCTGTTGCAGCTGACTGCCGATATGGACAGCCACCCCGCGCAGATCGAGCCCGTCGAGCTCCGACAGACGCTGATAGATATCGGGAGCAATATCGATCGCCACCCCGAACTTGTTTTCCTTCTTGCCGGTCGAAATCTTGGCGTGGGTACCGGCGTCGACATCCGGATTCACCCGCAAGGTGGCGGGCGCCTTCTGCCCTCGCGCCGCCGCTATTTCGGCGAGCATGATGCCTTCTTCTTCGGATTCCAGATTGAACTGCCCGATCCCCCGGTCGAGACCGAGCAGCAGTTCCGACCGGCTCTTGCCGACGCCGGAGAAGACAATGTCTTCGGCTTTCATGCCGGCAGCAAGGGCACGCTCCAGTTCTCCCCCCGAGACAACATCCGCGCCATATCCCTGATTGGCAAGAATGCGCAGCACCGCCAGATTGGGATTGGCCTTGACCGCAAAGGCGAGATGGATATCGCCCGCCTTTTCCAGCCCTTCCCGAAACACCCGGGCATGGCGCTCCAGTGTCGCCCGCGAATAGACATAGCAGGGCGTGCCCACCTGCTCGGCAATGACCGGCAGGGGCAAGTCTTCTGCATGCATCACGCCATCGCGATATTGAAAATGATCCATGGTGTCAGGCCCCCGGTGTCGGCGCGTTCAGTGTTGGCACATGCCGGTTGGCAATGTGAGTATTACGATTCGGAATATAGGTGTTCAGCCCGGAGGCGGAAGGTCAAATTTGTCATCCTGACGCTTTTCGGAGCGGCGCAACAGTTCATCGCTGCGCTCCGGCCGCGCCTGGGTTGCCGGTTCGAGAAGCTGCTCTGCCGTGTCCGGTTGCGCTTCGCCATATGTCGCCGGTGGCAAAGACTGGCCCTGGGGCGGTTCGAGCGGACCGCGATTGCCACAGGCGGACAACAGAGCCAGGCCAGCCACACACCCCATGCGTATCAAGATTGGTGTCATGTCAATTCTCCCCGGCCAGCTTTTGTCTCGCGGCAACAATCTGCGCCCGCACCTGAACCGGAGCTGTCCCGCCATAGCTGGACCGGCTCGCAACCGAGGCGTCTACACTGAGCACATCATAGACAGCTTCGGTGACCCGTTCGTCCACCGACTGGAAGCGCGAAAGCTCAAGATCAGCGAGGCCGCAGCCCGCCTCTTCGGCCATGGCGACAACCGCACCAGTGACGTGATGCGCTTCCCGGAATGGCAATCCGGCTTCCCGGACCAGCCAGTCGGCAAAGTCGGTTGCGGTGGCGAATCCGGATTCGGCGAGCGCGCGCATGCGGTCGGTCCGGAAAGCGACTTCCTGCACCATGCCGGTCATCGCGGCGATCGACAGTCCGAGCAGATCATGGGCCTCGAACACCGGCGGCTTGTCATCCTGCATGTCCTTGGAATAGGCGAGCGGCAGGCCCTTCATCGTCATCACCAGCGCCTGCATCGCGCCCGCGATCCGCCCGCTATGGCCGCGCACCAGTTCCGCGGCATCGGGATTGCGCTTCTGCGGCATGATCGAGGAACCGGTGGAATAGCTGTCGGGGAGATCGACAAAGCCAAATGGCTGACTGGCCCAGATCACCAGCTCCTCCGCAAGGCGGGACAGATGCAGGCTGCACTGCGTGGCTGCCATCAGATAGTCGAGCGCGAAATCGCGATCTGACACCGAGTCCAGCGAATTGGCGGTGGGCCGGTCAAAATCGAGCATCGCAGCCGTCTTCTCGCGATCGATCGGAAACCCCGTTCCGGCCAGCGCAGCTGCGCCCAGTGGGCTTTCATTGAGCCGCTGCCGCGCATCAGCGAAGCGCGACCGGTCACGGGCAAACATTTCGAAATAGGCCATCAGATGATGACCCAGCGTCACCGGCTGGGCTGACTGCAAATGGGTGAAGCCGGGGAGGATGGATTCGGCATGCTCTTCTGCCCGGTCGAGCAAGGCATTTTGCAGGGCCAGCAATCCCGCATCGACCTGGTCCATGGCGTCCCGGACCCAGAGCCGGAAATCGGTTGCCACCTGGTCATTGCGAGAGCGGGCGGTATGGAGGCGCCCGGCCACGGGTCCGATAATTTCGGTCAGCCGCGCCTCGACATGCATGTGAATGTCTTCCAGATCGAGATCTTCGGCAATTTCACCTGCGCCAAATTCCTCGGCGATCTGGTTCAAGCCGCGAATGATCCGGGTGGCGTCTTCCGCTTCGATGATCTGGCATTCCGCCAGCATCGCGACATGGGCCAGCGACGCGCGAATGTCCTGCTGCCATAACTTCTTGTCGAACGGGATTGAGGCGTTTATCTCGCGCATGATTGATGAAGGGCCATCGGCAAACCTGCCGCCCCACATACTGTTGGAATCTGATGTGCGATTGGTGATGCGAATATTCCTGCTGATAATGATGCCAATGGCGCTGTCTGCATGCGATAGAGGTTCATCCGAAACGGAGCAAGAAAATGCTGCGTCCGATATGGTCACGACCGACGGGGAGACGACAGAAAGCGACAGCGGCCTGGTCGGCAAGCTCGACATTTCGAAGCGCGGCAGCCCGGTCGTCGACACGCCGTTCCAGGCACCTGACGGATCCACGGTGCGCTTGTCCGATTTCACCGGTCAGCCGTTTCTCGTCAATATCTGGGCGACCTGGTGCGCACCCTGCATTGTCGAAATGCCGATGCTGGATGAGCTGGCGATGCGCGAAAAGGGACGGCTGCAGGTGCTGGTCGTGTCGCAGGACATCCAGGGCAAGGAGAAAGTGGATCCGTTTTTCGAGCGCGCCAATTTCCGGATGCTCGAACCCTATATCGATTCCGAAAACGGCCTGAGCTTCGGCTTTGGATCCGGCCTGATGCCAACAACGGTGCTTTATGATGCCGAGGGCAAGGAAGTCTGGCGCGTGGTTGGCGCCATGGAATGGGACGGCCCCCGCGCCGCGATGCTGCTGGCAGACACGCTGGCCGGGCAATAGAATCTGGTCGGCTCAATGTAGGCGGGAAATTTTTCCGGAACTGCTTCCGGACCTTCGGTGCCTGTTTTCTACAGCTGCCGGCGCAGGACCGGGTTGGGGCCGTCTTCGAAATCAAAATCCGGATGCGCGGCCAGAAACTCCTCGACCGCAGTCCGGCATCCGCCATAGTCATGATAATCGTCAATCATGATCACGCCGCCGGGACTGAGCTTGGCTGACACCTCTTTCAGACAGTAGGCGACCGGGTCATACCAGTCGCAATCGAGATGCACGAATGCCAGGGCCTCACAAGGGACATCCGGCCAGGTTTCTTCAAAAAGCCCCTTGTGCAAATGCACGCCATTTTGCCCGACGGGAACGGAATATCGTGCAAAGCTGCTGCGGACTTCCTCATAAAGCTTGTCCCGATAGCCGTAATATTGCTGTCCATCGATCCCGCGGGAAGATCCGGATTTGATGTCCTGATAACGGGAGCGGGATTTCTGGTCATCCTTGTCAGACGTGGGCTCCGGGATCATTCCGAACACGTCGAGGCCGTGAAACTGGCGGCCCGATGCCCGGCCGGCAATCAATATGGCCGATCCGCCAAGGGCGACTCCGAATTCGGCAAAGTCACCCGCAACACCGGCAACGGAATCGAGCGCCTGCTCCATTCGCTGCAGCTTGGCAGGAGACAGGTAAGTCAGCCCCTCATCCATGACCTGACGGGCAACAGGAGACAGTTTGTGGCTTGAGAGCCGGTTGCGAACGCGGCGGGCCAGAGGGCGGACGGTATCGATGATCATCATGGGCTGACCCTGCATCAATCATGGTTAACAAACCGTAAAGCCGGTGGTTTTGATCATCGCGCGCAAAAGCCGTGCACCCGGACCGCGACAGGCACAGGCGCCAGATCGGCATTCGGCAAACGGCGACAAATATTGAAGATGGAAAAATGGTGGGCGATGACAGGCTCGAACTGCCGACATCTTCGGTGTAAACGAAGCGCTCTACCAACTGAGCTAATCGCCCCCATATCGGGGTTGGACGGGCTCGCCCGCCAACTGGTCCGCGGCCATTGCCAAAACATGAGGGCTTTGGCAAGCGTCTTTCGGTTGCTTTGTTCGAAAATTGCGAAAAAGCAAACTTGTGGAGGCATCGGACACAGGCTTGTCAGGCCTGAAAAAATGCAAAGGCTAGGTCAAACCGCGATTCGCGTTCCCTACCAGCTTATCCACAGCATTTAATGCAATAATTACAGTTGGTTAAAAAGATTTTAAGCAAAATCCAAGGCTTGCTGCTGTCAACAGAAATATTTCAATTTTTTTACGATCGCGGCCTTGATCGACTCGTTCCCCGGCGCCTAGTAATGGTCTCTCGGTTGGTGGTCATGGATTCGAACAATCCTGATCTCAATACAGGAAAATTTTCGGGCTGAAACGCGTTTTCAGCAACAAGAGAGCTGTCTCCTCAATATGCTTTGGCTGGGATGTTGGGGGAAGGGAGACGGGCTCTCCGGGAAACGGAAAACGGCTTCACGCAGAGGGAGCCGGTACAAAATATCGGGGGATGTTGGTGGTTCAAAATCTGGAACAGAATGGCGGCAGGTCTGCTGAAGGAGCGATGGTGGGCAGCGAAAACAGCCCGGAAATGGAAGACCGCCTCCAGACCGCCTGGGAAAATATCTGTTCCGGACTGCGCCGTGACCTCGGTGCCCAGATCTATGGCCAGTGGATCAAGCCGGTCCGCATGACCGCATTTGACGCAGCCGACGGATCGCTGACCCTGACCCTGCCCTCCGAATTTGCCGCCAGCTGGGTCCGCGATCGCTATGCCGACCGCCTGACACTGGCCTGGAAAAACGAACTGCCCGACGTCCGGACCATTTCCTTTTCCGCACGAGCCGGCGCGGCGCGCATCGCGCAGGTCAAACGGCAAAAACCGGTTGATCCCGCCCCGGCATTTGCCGCTGCCGAGAAAGGCCAGTTCCGCCTCGAACTTGATCCGCGGATGACCTTTGACGAATTTATTGCAGGCCATTCCAACGTCCTCGCCCTTAATGCCGCGCAGCGGATGGCGGATACCGAGAAACCGCTTTTCAGCCCGCTCTATCTGCAGTCCTCGACGGGCCAGGGCAAAACCCATCTGATGCATGCGATCGGCCACGCTTATCGCGACGCCTTCCCCGAATCGCGGATCATCTACATGTCGGCAGAGCGGTTCATGATCGAATTTGTCTCCGCCATGCGCCGCAACGAGGCGATGGAATTCAAGGGTGCTCTGCGCCAGGCGGACTTGCTGATGATCGATGATATCCAGTTCATCGTCGGCAAGAACAGCACCCAGGAAGAATTTTTGCACACGGTGGATTCGCTGATCAGCCAGGGCAAGCGGATCGTTGTCGCCGCCGACCGGCCGCCCCAGGCGCTGGATGGTGTGGACCAGCGGTTGCTGTCGCGTCTGTCCATGGGTCTGGTCGCCGATATCCAGTCCGCCGGACTGGAACTGCGGCGCGATATTCTGGAACATCGCCTTGCGCAAATGCCGCACCAGGATGTGCCGGCCGACGTTGTCGAATTTCTCGCCCGGACGATCAGCCGCAATCTCCGTGAACTGGAAGGCGGGCTCAACAAGCTGCTCGCCTATGCCCAGCTGACCGGCCGGCCGATCACGCGCGAGCTGGCGGAAGAGCAGCTGTCCGACATTTTGAGCGCCTGCCGCCGGCGGATCACGATTGATGAAATTCAGCGCACGGTTTGCGAATATTACCGGCTGGACCGGAACGAGATGTCATCAAAGCGCCGCGCCCGCGCCGTCGCCCGTCCGCGCCAGGTCGCGATGTATCTGGCCAAGGTGATGACCCCGCGCAGCTATCCCGAAATCGGCCGCAAGTTCGGGGGCCGGGACCACAGCACGGTGATCCACGCGGTCAAGCTGGTCGAACAGCTCCGGGGAGAAGATACCGAAATGGACAATGATGTGCGGATGCTGTTGCGTCAGCTCGAAAGCTGACGCTGCACAGGATCGGGTGTGCGTGCGTCCCTTGCGAAACGCCCGGTTATTTCCTGTCTTTTTCCGGAGCCACCGAAATCCGGACCCGCTCGCCGCTATTCCCGGGGAAACCGGTGAACATGGCTTCAACGAGATTGGGCACCAGATAGGTCAGGTTTTTTGACCGCGACTGGGCTTCGGCCGTGCCTTCAAACAGGCGTTCGCCGTCGGCCTGGCGATTGATCTTCAGGTCCAGTTCCGACGTGTAGACGGTAAAACTCCGCACGCTGCCAAAACCGGAAAAGCCGTGCCCGCCAAAGAGGAACGGGTCATGAAAGCCATAACGGTAGCGATGCCGGCCATAGAATCCGCGCCCGTAAAAACCGCCGAACCCGACACGGGAATAGAAGGGATCATAGGTGCCCACAACACGCTCGCGCCCCTTGTCGACATCATAATCCATCTGCACGAGCAGCTCGGCACTGGCCGGATCGGCACTTCGCCGGTACCCCAGCTGGGTCATCCGCTCCTCGACGAGGCTGGCATATTGTGAAAATTCCAGTCCGCCGGCGAGATCGGGATCAGAGGCGACAACGGCAAATGTCTGTCCCTGTGTATCCGGCAGCGCCTCGAAGCGCTGAACATCGGCACGAAATGGTGTGGCGCATGCCCCGAGAGCGAGAAATGCGAGAGGGACCAGGACTTTCAGTCGTCCGGTCCGTTTCCTGTCTGGTTGAGACCCTGTCATAGTCATTCCTTCAAGTTGCCCACCATCTGAGATGGGCTTAGCAATAGCATGCTGAACCCGTTTTGAACGACAAAAAAGCACGGATTATCGGACGATCCGAGTAAAATCGGGAAAATTTTGGCGGGATTCCGGAATTTGCCATCCCCAACCTCCGCCGGACACAGCCGAATCACTTTTCATGGGGCACAGGATCCTCTGCAGACAAAAGAAAACCCGCCGTGAAGCGGGTTACTTTTTGTCAGTATTGCCAGCCGGTCAGGACAGGGCAGCAACCCGTTTTGTCAGACGGCTGAATTTGCGGGCAGCGGTGTTCTTGTGGAACACGCCCCGTGCCACGCCGCGGGCCAGTTCGGGCTGCACCGCAGAAAGCGCGGCTGTTGCAGCGGCCTTGTCGCCAGCTTCCAGAGCCGTTTCCACCGATTTGATCTTCGTACGGATCTGGCTGACCCGGTTCTTGTTGATGACCGTACGGCGCGCGTTGCGACGGATACGTTTTTTAGCCTGTGGCGTATTGGCCATGAATTTACCTCAAATATGAAATGCTGGATCGCCATGAACCGCTGTTGCGCCCATGGCTCAAGTCGGCGGGCAATAGCGTGAGAGGCGATTCCCGTCAACAGTTTGTTGGAGGAAGTACCGGCGCGGCTATTTTTGGCATTTCCCGCAGAAAAACGTGGATCGGCCGCTGTCCACCCGGCGGCGGACCGGGGCCCCGCAGGCGCACGGCTCTCCTTCCCGGCCATAGACCAGCCAGTCCTTGGCAAAATAGCCCAGTTCTCCATCCGGCTGGGCGAAGTCCCGCAAGCTCGATCCGCCCGCGGCGATCGCCGCGGCGAGCACCTGCTTGATCGCCTCGACAAGCCGGTCGTAGCGCGGCCGCGATATTCCGCCCCCGGCCCGTCGGGGGGAGATTCCGGCCATGTGGAGCGCTTCGCAGACATAGATATTGCCGAGGCCGGCAACGATCCGCTGGTCGAGCAACAGCTGCTTGATCGGCGCCTTGCGGTCCCTTGTCGCCTGTTTGAGATATGTCCCGGTCAGGTCCTCGCCAAGCGGTTCGGGGCCCATGGCGACAAACGGGCGATAGGTGTCCAGTTCGTCCATCCGGATCAGGTCCAGTGACCCGAATCGGCGGGGATCATTGAGAACGAGCCGCCGGTTTTCCTCGGTCTCCAGCACCAGATGATCATGCTTTTCGATTTCTTCCGGATCGATCCGCCACCGCCCCGACATGCCGAGGTGAAAGATCAGCATGTCGCCGCGATCCGTGGCAATCAGGCCGTATTTGGCCCGGCGCCCCAGACTGGTCACCCGGGATCCGGTCATCCGTTGCCGCAAATCAGCGGGAATCGGCCAGCGCAGGTCGGCCCGGCGCGGTTCGACAAGTGTCAGCCGCTTCCCTTCCAGAACCGGACGCAGGCCCGCAACCGTGGTTTCGACTTCTGGCAGTTCCGGCATGCTGATCCCTGATTGATAAATACTGTCGAACGTGCAGCTACAGGGAGATTGCAGTGCTGCCAAGCCTCGTCTAATGCCGGGAGACAACCCGGCACAGTGCGGGCACAGCAAGGGCAAGAGCAACGATCAATGATTGAAAGCAAAACCGTCTCCTTTGGCTATGAAGAGGTCGCACCGGAAGACAAGGCCGGCCGGGTCGGGCAAGTCTTTTCCAGCGTCGCCAGCAAATATGACGTGATGAACGATGCGATGAGCGCGGGCACCCATCGTCTGTGGAAGGACCGGTTCGTGCGGCGCGTCAAGCCGCGTGCCGGCGAGGACATTCTGGACATGGCCGGCGGCACCGGTGACATCGCCTTTCGGATGGCGGACAGCGGTGCCAATATCACCGTAGCGGACATCAATGCGGACATGCTGTCCGAGGGCATTGACCGGGCGATCCGCAAGGGCATTGATGGCCTGGTCTGGAGCGAACAGAATGCCGAGACGCTGAACTTCCCCGATGCCCATTTTGATGCCTATACCATCGTCTTCGGCATCCGGAATGTGACCGATATCCCGGCAGCCCTGGCCGAGGCCCACCGCGTGCTGCGCTTTGGCGGCCGCTTCTACTGCATGGAATTTTCCAAAACCCTGTGGCCGGGTTTTGACAAGCTCTATGATTTCTACTCGCACCGCGTGCTGCCTAAAATTGGCAAGGCCGTCGCGGGAGATGAGGAAAGCTATCGCTATCTCGCCGAATCGATTGACCGGTTCCCGCCCATGGAGGACTTCCGGGCAATGATCGCAGCGGCCGGTTTCGCCCAGACCAGGGTGGAACCAATGATGGGCGGTCTGGTCGCCATTCACAGCGGCTGGAAAGTCTGAACCGCCCCGCATGACATCCGCCCGCACGCATATTTTCCGGCTGCTCAGATGGGGCCGCACGCTCGCCAGGCATGGCGCGCTGCGCGATATCGAAAAGCACAAGGCGACACCGCCACAGGTCCGGCGCCTGTTCCGGCTGGCCCGGCTTGGCACGATCCAGCCGAAGGAACCCAATTATTCGGCCGCCTTGCAGGCCATCGGCCCGGCGGCGATCAAGCTCGGCCAGACGCTTGCCACGCGTCCCGACATTATCGGTGAAGAAGCCGCGCGCGATTTGCTGAAACTGCAGGACAGCCTGCCGCCCGTGCGCTTTGACAAGATTCGCGACGAAATAGAACTCAGCCTCGGCAAACCGCTCGATGAACTCTACAGCCATATCGATCCGGAACCGGTCGGCGCCGCCTCGATCGCCCAGGTCCACCGGGCGACGACGATTGAGGGCAAGGATGTGGCGGTCAAGGTGCTGCGGCCCGGCATCATCAAGAAATTTGGCGAGGATATTGACACCTATGAATGGGCCGCGGCCCATCTCGAGGCGATGGGCGGCGAGGCCAAAAGGCTGCGACCGCAACTCGTCATCGCCAATTTCCGCCGCTGGACCATGCGGGAGCTGGACCTGCGTCGCGAGGCCGCCAGCGCGTCCGAACTGGCCGAGCATATGGCCAATGTTGAACAATATGAAATTCCCGCGATCGACTGGGACCGGACCTCGGGCCGGGTGCTGACGCTCGACTGGGTAGATGGTGTCAAGATATCGCGGCGCGAGGATCTGATCGCGGCCGGGCATGATCTCAACGAGCTTGCCAACCGTCTGGTGCACACCTTTCTCAAACAGGCGATTGAGGCCGGATATTTTCACGCGGACATGCATCAGGGGAACCTGTTCGTGAAACCCGATGGCACGATCGTCGCGATCGATTTCGGGATCATGGGGCGGATCAACAAAAAGGCACGTTTCTGGCTGGCGGAAATCCTCTACGGTCTGACCACCGGCAACTACAAGCGTGTGGCCGAAATCCATTTTGAGGCCCAATATGTGCCGGATCATCACAGCATGGAGGATTTCGCGACCGCACTGCGCGCGGTCGGTGAGCCGATGCGTGGCAAGCCGGTGAGCGAATTGTCGGTCGGCGACATGCTTGACGGTCTCTTCGCGATCACCCGCGATTTCGACATGGAGACCCAGCCGCATCTGCTGCTGCTACAGAAAACCATGGTGATGGTCGAAGGGATCGCCACTGATCTCAACCCGGGCATCAACATGTGGGACACCAGCGGCCCCTATGTGAAGGAATGGATCCGCGGCGAGCTGGGACCGGAGGCGGCCATTGCCGACCGGATCAATTCCGATGTCGACACATTGCTGATGCTGCCCGATATCGTCCGGCGGCTGGACGAGCAGCTGCCCCGCAAAGGCGGCGCCCCGCCGGCACTGCCGGTGGCCGATGTCGAGCTGATCTGGGACCGCCGCAAGACCCGGTCCGGTGGAGGATTCTGGCGTTATGTGCTAGTCGCCCTGATAGCCGGCGGCGCGGGGGCCGGGGCGATGTTCCTGTGGGGATGACGAGATGAGCACAGCCAGACATATCCTCCTGATCATCGGCGGCGGGATCGCGGCGTACAAGGCGAGCGAGCTGATCCGGCTGATCAAAAAGGCCGGTATGACCGTGCGCTGTGTGCTGACCGAGTCGGGTGCTCAGTTTGTTACACCGATGACTTTGGCCGCCCTGTCCGAAAACGAAGTGCACACCACATTGTGGTCGCTCAAGGATGAGGCGGAAATGGGGCATATTCAATTGTCCCGCGAGGCGGATCTGGTTGTTGTCTGTCCGGCCACGGCAAATCTGCTGGCAAAAATGGCCGGCGGGATTGCCGATGATCTGGCGACCACCTTGCTGCTGGCGACGGACACGCCTGTCCTGGCGGTGCCGGCAATGAATGTCCGGATGTGGGAACATGCCGCCACCCAGCGCAATCTGGAGCAACTGAAAGCGGATGGCATTGCCATCATGCCCCCGGATGAAGGCGATATGGCCTGCGGCGAATATGGCCCGGGCCGCCTGCCCGATCCCGAAGCGATCATGGCCGAAATTTCGCGCCGGCTGGGTGATGGATCCGGCACGACGCTGGACACCGCCAGCGAACTCGGACCCAACCCGCTCGACGGGCAACCGGCATTTGCTCCGGACGCGCATCGGCCGCTGCATGGTCGCCACGTGCTGATCACGGCGGGTCCGACCCGCGAGCCGATTGATCCGGTCCGCTATATTGCCAACCGGTCTTCCGGGCGGCAGGGATTTGCCATTGCCGCCGCCGCTGCGGAAGCTGGCGCAGACGTTACACTCGTCGCCGGACCGGTGCATCTGCCCACCCCGGCCGGGGTCATGCGCGTGGACGTAGAAACCGCCCGCGAAATGGAAGCCGCAGTGCACGCAGCGCTCCCCGCTGATATTGCGATCATGGTGGCCGCAGTGGCCGACTGGCGGGCAGCGGAAAATGCCGACCAGAAGATCAAGAAGAAGGGTGACGCGCCGCCGCCGCTAAAACTGGCCGAAAATCCGGACATTTTGGCGGGTCTCGCCAATCACAAAGCCCGGCCGGGGCTGCTGATCGGATTTGCTGCCGAAACCGAGAATATTGCCGAGCATGCACGTGCGAAGCTGGCCCGCAAGGGTTGTGACTGGATTGTCGCCAATGATGTGTCGGGAGATGTCATGGGTGGCGACGAAAACAGCGTCCACATCATCACCGCCGAGGGTTCGGAAATCTGGGAACGCCTGCCCAAGCCCGAGGTTGCCCGGCGACTTGTCGAGAAGATCAGCACCACCATCACCGAGGAAAACTGAAGCCACCATGTTCAAACCGATTGACATTGCCGTCAAGCGCCTGCCCGATGCTGGCGATCTGCCCCTTCCTTCCTATGAAACATCCGGCTCGGCCGGGATGGATGTCCGGGCCGCAGAAACCGCAAGCATCGCGCCCGGAAAACGCGCGCTTGTTGGCACCGGTTTCGCCTTTGCCATTCCCGAAGGCTATGAAGTGCAGGTCCGGCCGCGCTCTGGACTGGCGCTCAAGAAAGGCGTATCTGTGCTGAATACGCCCGGGACGATCGACAGCGACTATCGCGGCGAGATCAAGGTCATTCTGGCCAATCTGGGCGAAGAGCCATTTGTCGTCGAACGCGGCGACCGGATCGCCCAGATTGTCGTCGCTCCCGTGCAGCGCGGAAATCTGGTCGAGGTTGAATCGCTGGACGAGACGGCGCGCGGAAGCGGCGGTTTCGGATCAACAGGAGTATAGGTCATGAGCTTTTTGGGTTTTGCAATTGCGACAAGTCTTCAGGCGGCCACCCCGGCTGCGGCAGCCATGCCGCCGATGCCGGAAGACCTGAATGAAATTCCGATAGCCGAGTTCAGGAACAAGCCGACATATGCTTACCGGGAATCGCTCAAGGCAAAGAAACTGACAAAAGGCTGCGAACCGACCCGCAAGGTCAATGACGGCGAATATTATTTCGTCAGCGTCGTCATGCTGACAGACGGGGCGGGAGGTCTGAAACGGGTCACCCCCGTGTCCATCGACTGTCCCCCGCTTGAAGAATATGTCGCCAGGTATTTCGCCCGTACGGGAAAAGACAATATGCAACCGACCGCGGATGGCAAACCGGCCTGGCGGCGTACCATGCTGAAATTCTACTGGTAGGCATTTGGCGCTTTCCGATCATCAGCTGGACCGTTATGCGCGGCATATTGTGCTGCGTGATATTGGCGGTGCCGGGCAGAAAAAGCTGCTCGATGCACATGTCCTGATCATCGGCGCTGGCGGCATTGGCTGTCCGGCGATCCAGTATCTCGCAGCCGCCGGTATCGGCAAACTGACGATTGTGGACGATGATGTCGTCTCGCTTTCCAACCTCCAGCGGCAGATATTGTTCACGTCCGACGACATCGGGCAGCCAAAAGTGGAAGTTGCACAAAAGGCCGCCGGCAGGATCAATCCCGAAACGTTAATAAATATAGTTAATCAGAGACTTACCGCGCAGCATTTTTCTGGCGAAAGTGCAGCATTTTTTGATGATATCGACGTGATTGTGGACGGTTCGGACAATTATCGGACCCGCCTTCTGGTGTCGGACCTGTCGATTGCGCACAAGGTGCCGCTGGTCTCCGCTGCCATTGGCCAGTTCCAGGGTCAGCTGGGCACCTTCCGCGGCTGGGAAGAGGACAAGCCCTGTTACCGCTGCTTCGTCGGCGATGCGCTGGATCCCGATGACTGCGACAATTGTTCGGAAGTCGGTGTGCTCGGCGCGATGGTCGGGCTGATGGGCAGCTTTGCGGCGATGGAAGCCATTCGCGTGATCACCGGATTTGGCGATGATCCGGCCGGAAAACTGCAATTGCTCGACGGACTGAAGCCATCGATGCGCAGTCTCAATCTGCCGAAAGACCCGGCCTGCAGCAGCTGCGGAACGTAGCGGATCGCCGATTTGCCTTTCTGGCAGGGATTCGGCAAAACTGCATCATCAACAGGGGAGAGAAGATATGACAATTCCGGTCACCGGACTGACGGCAGCAATTTGTGCCTTGCTGCTCATCTATTGCGCCTTTGCCACCGTCAAGGTGCGGTTTGCCAACAAGATCGGTTTTGGCGACGGTGACAATCCCGACCTGCTTGTCGCCCGGCGCACTCATGCGAATCTTTCGGAACATGCGCCGATTTTCCTGATCCTGCTGGCGATATTGGAGCTGGCAAATGCCCATCACCTGGGTCTGACCGTCATAGCCGCGATTTTCCTGATCGGCCGTGTCTCCCATGTTATCGGGATGAACGTCCACCACAAGGGCGGCTCTCCGAGGTTGCGACAGATCGGTGTCATGGCCACCTGGCTCACCACCATCATCCTGGCGGTCTGGATCCTGTTCCTGTTTGCCACCAAACATATCTGAACCCGGGCGAGCCGGTTCAGAAACTGGCCCCGTCCACCTTGCGAACCGGCAGGTGCTGCCAGTCCTCCGGTTCAAACAGCCGCATGTTCACACCCATCCGGTCCGACGGCGCGGTCCGGGGTGTCCAGTGAGTAGCCGTTCCACAGCGCGCGCAGGTCCGGAAGGGATGGTCCCGTCGCCTTGCACATAGCTGTTCAGCGCCTCGGGATCCGCATTTATCGTAACCCTTTTGGGATGCCAGTAGCCCCCGATCCACCCGGTCTTGCGGCATAGCGAGCAATTGCATTTCAGGACTTCTCCGGGTGGTCCCGGCACACTGACCTGCACCGCACCGCAATGGCAACTGCCCCTGAGTTCAGACATTTGTCAGCAGATCCTCGACCCAGACCGGAACCAGATCCCCGGCCTTGCCCATCCGGCTTTCGTGAAAATACAGGCTGCCTTCCGACGGATCGAGATTCATTTCCAGCGTCCTCGCGCCATAGTGCCGCGCGGATTGCACAAAGCCCGCCGCCGGATAGACCGCCCCGGACGTGCCGATCGACACGAACAGATCGCATTGGGCCAGCGCCAGTTCGATGCGCTCCATCTGATAGGGCATTTCCCCGAACCAGACGATATCCGGCCGCAGATGCCCAAACTGGTCGCATTTCGGACAGGCCGGATCGAGCGCCATTTTGCCGGCAAAGGGAGAACGCTCGCCGCAGGCCAGGCACCAGGCGCTGCGCAATTCGCCGTGCATGTGCAGAAGACGCTGCGACCCCGCGCGGTCATGCAGGTCATCGACATTTTGCGTCACCAGCAAGAGGTCTCCGGGCCATTTCTGATCCAGTTCTGCCAGCGCCTGATGCGCCGGATTGGGCTGCACCGCATCCAGTTTGGCCCGCCGCTCGTCATAAAATTTCTGGACCATGTCCGGATCGCGGGCGAACGCTTCGGGTGTTGCGACATCTTCTACCCGGTGTCCCTCCCAAAGCCCATCGGGTCCTCGAAAGGTCGCGACGCCGCTTTCCGCGCTGATCCCGGCGCCGGTGAGAATGACGATATTGTTGATATTTTCCACGGGAACTGACCTCATCGTCACCCTGAACTTGTTTCAGGGTCCATTTATCCTCTAGACGCTGTTTGTGACGGAAGATGGATGCTGAAACAAGTTCGGCATGACGGATATTGGGGTGTTATGACAAAAATCGGAATTATCGGCAGCGAGGGTCGCATGGGCCACGCCCTGGTGGCAGCTATCGCGGAAGCCGGACTCGCCCATGCCGGCGGCGCCGACCAGGGAGATGATGTCGGCGCGCTGGCCCGTGCCAGCGATGTGCTGGTCGACTTTTCCTCGCCCGCTGCGCTCGACGCCAATCTCGCCGCCTGTATCGCAGCCGGCAAGCCCACCGTCATCGGCACGACCGGGCTGGAGGATGCGCATCATGCGGCGATTGACCAAGCGGCGGGGAAAATCGCCATACTCCAGACCGGCAACACTTCGCTGGGTGTCAACATGCTGGCTGCGCTGGTCGAGCAGGCCGCCGCGAAGCTGGGCGATGACTGGGACATCGAAATTGTCGAGATGCATCACCGGCACAAGGTCGACGCGCCTTCGGGCACGGCGAAACTGCTCGGCGAAGCGGCCGCGACCGGGCGCGGTATTGATCTCGCCAACAGCAGCGAATCCGGACGCGACGGCATTACCGGTGCCCGCCAAAAGGGCGCGATCGGCTTCGCCGCCCTGCGTGGCGGCTCGGTGGCCGGAGACCATAGCGTGATCCTCGCCACAGACGAAGAGCGTCTCGAGCTCACCCACCGCGCCGAAAACCGCATGATCTTCGCCCGCGGCGCGGTAAAGGCGGCGGAGTGGCTGGCGGGGCAAGGGGCCGGGCGGTATCGGATGGGCGCGGTTTTGGGGCTCTAGGCGCTAGGCCCTGCCCTCGACAGGAACCAGTTTCAAATAGCGACCAAGCAGCCTTTGGGCATCAAATTCAGGATATCCGTCGTTTCCTTCGAGCATGGGTTCTTGGGCTGCGCATTGAACAAGCTCCCATTTTATCATCGAACTGCCATCTTCAAGGTCGATTGAAAGACCCAGATTTTTGGCATCCAAAATGAATTTTGATAATGCGCGAATTCGAAAATCAATTGAAATACCCAGCCTTCCCAGATCTTCTGCAGTTTCTACTGAACGGGTTTCTTTGATGATGCACAGAAGCTGTTCTGTGATATCGGCACGCGCAGCTGAATGAAGTTTGGCATGTGACTGCATTACATCTGCCATCAGTTCGGGAGGCACGATTTGAGTGTTAATCTCTTCAAGTAACCGGGTCACACCCGTTTCTCCCGCAATGCCGTTCGCGCGGCATCGGCGAGAAAACCCGACCTGTTTGTCGCCACCTTGTCGATGGCCGCGACTAGTCCCTCATCCAGGGTCACATTGACCCTCATCGATTTTCCGGGACGTTCGGCTCGGACCAAAATCCGTGCCACTTCTTCAACTTCTGGATCGTGCGCGAGCGAATCAAAGGGAGACGGCGCTGCCAGTTCATCGCCAAATTCAGCCGATGCGATCAAGTGGCCAGCAAGAGCTTCCTCGGCATTTTCCGCGGCCTCCTGTTCGGTTTTGCCATGTGAAACACAGCCCGGCAGATCGGGAAAGAACACGCCATAGCCGTCTTGCGCTTTTTCAATAATCGCTGGATAATAAACCGTCGCCACCAATTTCTCCAATTATCTCAATTTCAATCTGCTCTGGCGCTCAATGCTCTTCAATGTACCAATGGGCAGATCGGCTTTGGGATGCGGAACCGTCACAATGCCTGGTCTGTCAGGATGCCGAAGATGTTTATGGCTCCCACTTTGCCGGACTTCTTTCCAACCGGCGCGTTTCAGCCTTTTCAAAACCTCTTTGCTCCGCATCACACCCCTGATTCTCGATGTAATGTGTATTAATACACACTTTATGGAGAAATGCAATCTACAACCCGTTAATCCTTCCGGGCTTGTAAACCGCAACTCCCTGTGCTGGACATAAATCCCATGAAAAAAGCCGATATCTTCGAATTTTACTCGCGGCTGGCGGCGGACAATCCGTCGCCGGAAACCGAGCTCAATTACGGCAATGTCTATCAGCTGGTCGTCGCCGTCGCGCTGTCGGCGCAGTCGACGGACATCGGCGTCAACAAGGCGACAAAAGCGCTGTTTGCTGATGTGAAGACACCACAACAGATGGTCGACCTGGGGCTCGACGGGCTCAAGGAGCATATCAAGACGATCGGGCTGTACAACAACAAGGCCAAAAACGTCATCGCCCTGTCAGAGTTGCTGATCGCCAATTATGGCGGAGAGGTGCCCGCCGACCGGGATGAACTGACGAAGCTCCCCGGTGTCGGCCGCAAAACCGCCAATGTCGTGATGAACTGTGCCTTCGGGGCCGAAACCTTCGCCGTCGATACGCATATCTTCCGGGTCGGCAACCGCACCGGGCTGGCGCCGGGCAAGACCCCGCTGGCGGTGGAAAAGAAGCTCGACAAGCAAACCCCGGCCCCGTTTCGGGTCCATGCGCATCACTGGCTGATCCTGCATGGCCGCTATATCTGCAAGGCGCGCAAGCCCGAATGCTGGCGCTGCCCGGTTGCGGATCTGTGCCGGTTCAAGAAGAAGACGCCAGCGCCCTGAAGCGCTCGCAGCCTGTCGCGGATTTCATTCATCCTGCCGACAGCGCGGGTCTGGTAAACGCCGAAAGGATGGAGAACCAAGGTTGAGGTCAAGGAGATTGTCCATGCGTATGTTAACCCCCCTTCTCATCGGATCGCTGGTCGCGGCTGGCGGCGTGGCTTATGCCGGGAAGTCGTCATCGAAGGATGACAAATATGTCATTACGGAAATTGGCGAGCCGGAAAACTGCATCCGTCGTTCGCAGATCCGCTCTACCGATGTGATCAGCGACAGCATTATCGATTTCAAGATGCGCGGCGGCGATATCTATCGCAACACCCTGCCCAACCGGTGCAGCGGTCTCGCATTTGAGGAAGCCTTTTCCTACCGGACATCGGTCAACCAGCTGTGCAGCGTCGACATCATCCGCGTGATCGACAATAGCGGCGGCGGCATCCGCGAACGCAACGCCTGCGGCCTCGGCAAATTCCAGAAGATCGAGAAAACCAAAAAGGCGGACACCGAAGGCTGACCGGCAACCGTCCCAGGCGACCGGCCAGCACACGGAAAAGCCGAACCGGTGAAAATATGGGCTGGCAAAGCCCGATTTCGGCTGCTAAGCGCTGTCGCCTGATCGCGATAACCGGTCACTGGCACCCGTAGCTCAGCTGGATAGAGCGCTGCCCTCCGAAGGCAGAGGCCAGAGGTTCGAATCCTCTCGGGTGCGCCAGGTTTCCTGAAAGACTTGGCCTGCAATCCCAGGCGGCATTTTTGCAGCCGATCAGCACCAGCTCGAATTTCTGTAGCAGTTTGAAAATGGTTTTAAGATTCCGAGATGGCCCAAACGGCTTCTTTTTACTCGAGTATCAAGAAATCTGCCTCAACTCTCCCGGAATCTTCCGACCGGGCTTTTCCCACTAACCCGAACTTCCATCTTTCCACTATCGAAGTTTCCAATACCAAGATATCCGAAGCGAATGGCACGGCGCCCCAAATACATGCGCGAACAAGACCCGGTTCCGATCAAGGTGGAGCGCCACATGCTGGAGATGGGTTTGAACGGTCAAGCGCCTATATCGACTGGTGTTGGGCCAACGGCTTTGAGGGATCGCTAGAGAAGTCCGGTGCTGATCTTATGGAGGAACGCGAAGCCTATCAGCATATACAGGCCCGCCGCGTCGCCCATTCCAGGTTGCATCGAAACCCGAAAGCATTTTTGAAAGCGGTGTGTTCCGGCGACCTTTCTTCCGATGACATTGACCGCCCGATTTTCAAACAGGCTGCCGCCGTGATTGAGGCCAGCAAGGAGGATGCCGGCGCCCGATCTTCGTTACTCGACATGTTGCTCCAACTGTCGGGTCATGGTGACTTCGTCTTTCAAACAGTTGCTGACAGGTCCAATACACCGTTCCTGCGCGGCTTGATCAAACTGCACGATCACAAGGCCCTGTGGCTGCGACCACTCGAGGAATGGAAGCCGAAAAGCAAAAATCACGACAAGATGTTTGGAGAGCTCACTCATCATCTGTTTGACCAATATGGCGATGTTCCCACATTCATGGAAAGCGTGTGGTTGAGGGATGACCGTCCGAGCTGGCGTTTCCGCGACTGGTACGTGCTCTGGGACGCGGCTGCAATCTGCGCAAGGCGAAGTCTCCTGTCCCGCTGAGCAAGAAAATGGCGCATCATTTTCTGCAAGCTCCCGACAACTATTCCGTCGAGCAAGCCTTGCGGTGGGGACAGATGAAAGCCCTGGGATGTGCGGATGCTGCCATCAACGCCATAGCGGCATCACGGCTGGGACGTTCGCTCCTTAACGAGGATTCCTGGTTCACTGTCCTTCGGTTCATTGCCGACAACCCAAAGCATCCGTTTCGTTCAAGAAGCTATTGGCCGGTGAATGACTGGTCTCCCGGTGCCCGTTCTATGGCGAAAGCGGTCTTCTGGTACTGTTGCGGTTTGCGCTTGATGACCCTCGATGATTTCCGCTAGCCTGCAAGCTTCATTCAGCTTTTGCGGAGACTAGTCTACTCTGCTTTGTCTGAGGCCTACAACTGTAAAGAATCAATCATTGCGCACACTGTTCCCCACCAGTGCAATCGGAGCAATGACGCAGGCAGCTAGCGAGTACTTGAAATGAGTCGAAAAAAGATTGCAGTTTTTGGGTTGTTGTTTTTTGTGCTGGCCGGCGGAGTCTTGTGGTTTGCCGGGACCAGGCAGGGAGATTCTGCGTCCCGACCGACGGTTGCGATCGGTGCGACCAGCGAGGAGTTGGGCGCTGCGGTTTTTGTCGGCGAATCCTTTGGCGGAGTGTCAATGGATGCCCTCGATAGCAATGCTCTGCCGTGGAAGCTGGCCGCCGCTGCCCTGGTTCTGGAAGAAATGCGTCGCGATCCATCCGCCACGATGTCGCAGGCCAGCCTGTCCAAAATTTTGAAGCGATTTGGTTTTCTTTACCCGAACAAAATCGAAAACTTACCCAATGGGCTGAAGCGTCCTGAAAGCACAATGCCGCTTGGCATGACCTTTGGGGAAATTGCCCCGATTGGCGGGACGAAAGTCATGGTTTCCAATCTTGGTTGTGCGGCCTGCCATGCCGGTGTTACCTATTCTTCTGACGGGACGCCGCAAACTGAACAAGCTGTATTGGGGATGCCCAACAGTTCTCTGAATCTGGAGGCCTATACGCAAGCCGTCTTTGTCGCAACGCGGCAGCATCTGTCATCCGAAAGGCTGATGGAAGCCGTCACTACCTTGTTTCCGGAGACGGATTGGCGTGAACGACAAAGCTTGCGCTGGCTGGTTATGCCATTGGCGCGACAGAGATTGGCTGAACTGGAAGGAAAAGACCGCCCGCTGCCTTTTCCCAACGGCGTTCCGGGTAGCACAAATGGAGTCGCCGCGCTCAAGGCGGCACTGGGCGTGCCGCTTGTCGGCGGCGGGCCTGATGACAGGGGTTTTGTGTCCATCCCCGATCTCAGCTATCGCACATGGAGGACCAGCTTGCTGGTCGACGGGGCTTATGCGGTGCCCGAGAAACCGCGCCAAACTCGGATTGGAGCTGCGAATATTGGCGAAGCCCATTTGCGTTCGCTGGCTGAGATTACCACCTTCTTCACCGTACCCAGCATGGGGGTGCATCCCGATGTCGCAAAAACAGCGATTGATGATGGCGTTGATGTGATGACTTTTTTGCACAGCTACCGCCCCCAGGCCTTTCCGGGACCAATAGACAAGAACGCCGCCAGGGAAGGCGCGATTGTCTACAAGCAGCATTGTGCAGCATGTCATGGTGACTACGCAGAATCTCCGTCCCATCCCATACTCAGCAGCTTTCCCAACTGGATTGGTGATGTGGGTACTGACAAGCTGCGCAGTGATGTGTTTGGTCGGGAGCTTTCCGAAGCGATCCAGGACACCAGCTATGATGGGTTGATATCGGTGGCAACCGGGCAAGGTTATGTGGCTCCGCCATTGTCGGGAATTTGGGCTTCCGCGCCTTATTTGCACAATGGATCAGTAACAAGCCTGTGGGCGCTACTAACGCCGGAGCAGCGCCAAAAACGCTTTCAGGTTGGCGGTCATGCTCTTGATTTCGATTTGGTTGGCTTGCGCCTTAACCGGACAGGTCGCTATCCGGCCGGATATACGCCGTTCGCGCAGCCAGTCTGGATCGAGACTGACGAACCGGGCAATGGAAATCGTGGACACAACTATGGCAAAGAGCTGAATGATCAGGAAAAGCGTGATCTGATCGAGTTTCTGAAACAGCTTTAGACCAGAACGTCTTCCAACGGCAGGCGCGCCCTGACCGGCGTTGGTTCCTCGCCACGTCTGCCAATACGAAACGAACTGACCAGTCGCCGACTTTCGGCGATGCCATAGTCCCGCATGATCGCCCTGGAAGCCTCCAGATCATCGGCAAGTGCTGCCAGAACCGTGGCACCAAAGCCTGCCGCTTCGATACTGAGCCAAAGGCGATAAAACTGGATTCCACTCTCAAATGGGTCTTCGTCCCGTGGCCGGTGGAACAGGATAACAGCCGCCGCATTTTTAAATTTGGCTTCTTCCTTCAACAGCGCTGGAGCCAGTCCCAGTCGATGACAAAGTCGAAAGGCTGGCCCTAATATGAGAGCGGCCCCCAGTTTCTCGATGCCGCCCAGTGCCATGGCATCGGCATTCAAACCATCGCGCGACCAGTCGGGATGACGACGGCTGATCCGCATCCAGCCGAGAAGCTCGCTCCTGAAATCATCGTCATTCACAAATTTGTAGCTGGAATGATCATATCTTCGGGCCAGGTTTCGCAATTCTTCAGGATCAGAGGCGATGATTGCATCCGGGGCCGAGAGTTTTTGAGCGGCATATCTGTCATCCTTTGTCGGGGTAACGAATTTGCGTCGCCATGACTGCCGAGCATGCACCAAGGCAGATAGTGGGTCTGGTTCGTCTTTTTGCTCGAGTTTATATCTGGCTACCACCCGCAACGGATTGGGGACATTCTCAGGTTGGGTCTGATGGGCTTGCACGGTCCAGCCTTTCGCAGATGCAGCTAGTCTGAAGCCTTCCGCCGCCGCGCCCAGGCTGATACCGGCGTCGTTACAGCCGGGATCACCGATGGCAAGCCGGCGAGATTTGTCCTCAAAAAGTGTGACGCCATCCGTTTCCAGTCGCCAGCGGGCCGGTTGCACATTGTGGACACTGGGAGCCAGCAACGCTTCTTCGACCAGAGAAATCAGCAATTCTCTCATTGCGGGATTGACTTCCGAAACAGGTGCAGATTTTGCAGCGGCCGCGCGCCGATTTTTTCCATCTGCCTCAGGCTCGCCGGGTTTTCATCAGCAATCCATGTAATGCCAAGCTGTTCATATTTCGCCTGGCGCAGGGCAGCTATTGTCCGATTTAGCATCGCGCCCATCAATCCCTGGCCATGGTGATCCTTGGCGACCGAATAAAAAATGATGACCGCCCGTCGCCGATTCAAGCGGTAGCGAAGAAAATGGATTGGCGTCATCAGACGGAACCGGGAACGGGTGGCGGTCAAAAACCCGTTCAGATCAGGGATACAGATAACAGTCCCAACAGGTCGATCATCATGCATCAAAATGGAAGATAAACGCGGATCAAGGATCGACATCATCTCCCCGGCCTGAAATTGAAACTCTTCCGGGGTAAGCGGAACAAACATGGGATTTTCATCAAATCCGTCGTTCAGCACAATGCGCGCATCTTCAAAACGCTGCTGAAATTCGGATTTGTCAACCGGTGCAAAATGGTAACCGCGACGTGTCAGATCGTCGAAATCGGCGCGTGGCGGAACGGCGGTATCCAGATCCACTTCAAATGTCGTCATCGGGAACCAAGCTTCATACCCATGGGCAGTGAGCAGTTCGGGGATATGCCGGGGGTTTGCGATCATATCAGTGTACGCGCGAGCACCGAAACCGTCAGTCATCACTCCCGCTTGCTGCATTGCAGTAAGATTAAAATTGCCGACAAGCTCGTCACACCCCTGATCACGTGCAAATATTTCCGCAGCGTTCAGCAATGTTCCCGCTATTTCGGGGTCATTCGCACAGTCAAAAAACCCAAATTGGGCGCGATTTGTCCCATGCCGCGCATTGGACTTTTTATAGACCAGCGAAATTATTCTGCCCTTTGCCTTGCCGTCGACATGTGCTGTCCAGAAAGCATAGGGATTGTTGTCAAGAAGCAAGGGGTTCTTGCTTTCATCGAGCATTCTGAAAATATCCGATCGCAAAGGGGAAACATAGCCGTCTTCGCGTGCGTAAACGTTGAATGGCACATCAAAAAAAGCCTGCCGGTCTCCCGTATGCAACTTGATCATTTGACTGCTCCCTCTGCCAAACGCGCCACGATGTCCAATTCGGTTTCTACAACATCATCGGTACCCAGCGGACCACATGCCAGCGCCAGAAATTCCGGAGGCGTCTTTCGCAGCCTTACGAGATGCGATGCAGCATGTGCTGCAAGCAAATTTTCTTTCGCCATCGTGGCGTCTTGATCGACCCTGGTGCGCACCGACACGACCCGAAAGTCTGCGAATTGCGAGACAATTTGTTCGTCATATATTGCGAGATCTTCACTATCTATCACGGTGCCATTCGCCAAAGTCGGGTGCGCTGACAATAAAGCCGTCAAGCTGGCTTGGTCAGGTAGTGCTCTCAAGCTTGGCAAAAGCGAAGCCGAAGGCCGTCGCCGACTGTTCAACTCGCGCTGTCGCTGCAAGACAAGCATTGCAGTGATCACGGCCGCAATGATGAAGAAAAGCCTGACCAGCACAGTCTGTGTTTCACCTGGCACCAGAAACGTGACCAAAATGGTGAGCAATGCTGCCGAGACAAAAACACCAAGACAGTCAAGCAGTATCCATCGCGGCGACGCGGTCTGGGCCTGTATGCGTGTGACCGATAACACAAACAGCAAAATTCCCAACGCTCCGGTACGAATGGGCAGTTCGGGAAAAATACTGCGAAAATCGCCCAGTGCGAAGGGGAGAGATAACAGCATCGCCATTGCCAGACTATCGACAGCGGCCGTCTCTGAAGGGGCAAGATCATGTTTCCGGTGAAGAAACAACAGGCCGACTGTCGTAACCAGCATGATGATTTGAAACGCAGAAAGAGCGGCAATCGCAAATTGCGGCCATAGACTGCCGGTGATCACGGCCAGCAGGCTGAAGCCAATAGATCCAAAAAGTGCGATCCATTTAACAAGTGGGGGCGCATGGCGACGGAGCAGCTGTTCAGCCAGTAACAAGGCAAAGAAAGGCAACCAGGCAGCAGCAAGCAACGCGCCGATTTCGAAAATCGCCGAAATCTGGAACCAGGCCAGGAGCCGCATCAGAAGCAGCGCGGCGATCGCCCGAAAAAGAAGTTGCAAACAGCGCTCGGAAGAGGATGAAACCGCTGTGCTAACCCGAACCGCTGGCGTTGCAATCAAAACACAACCCAGAGCAATCAGGTTGATTGCCAGATCGGCGACCAGGGTCGGCGTAAATATCATTGGGCCATCATTTTCTTCAGGAAGCGGCGCACAAGAATCGCTTTGGGTGCGGCCAGCAACCACGGCAGCGGGCGCTCTACCCGAACCTCATGCGGATTGAAGAAATATCCCCGATAGTCGGTGCCAGAATTTCGACCGAGCAGATGATGAACCGCTTCCTGCGCCATCATGGTGCCGGCAAGGGTCACCATGGTAGAAAAGGAAAAGCGAGACCGTCGTCCAGCCGCCACATCTGCAGCGACATCAAGGTCAACATGCTTGTGCGATGATGAATGTGTGAGGACATATTCGATCTCGCGGACCAGGCATTCATTTCGCATATCATCGGTAACATCCTTCCAGTCCACACCGACGGTTGGATATCCCAAACGTTCCTCAAGACGCGGATCGTCCGGACCGACCACGGTTACCGATGGCAAAGGGGAGGCATAGGCATCTATCAGGGTGCGTCGATGCTTTGCCGCGCAGCGATAGAGATGCACGCCAGCGGCTGCATCATCCATACCATTAACCAGGATATCATGGTTCGGGACGATCTCTTCCAGTTGCTCGGTCCATTCTCCGCCCAGCACTGCTATCTCGACTCCGGGATTTATCCCTTTGGCCTCTCTGGCGGCGGCCTTCGCCTTGTGCACGCCCACGCTATCCATGTTGGCAAAGAGTTGCCGATTAAGGTTCGATACTTCGAAACCATCCAGATCAGCAATGGTGAACCTTCCGATTCCAGCGCGCAACAAGGCCATGAAAACTGCACCGCCCATACCACCCACTCCCGGAATGAAAACGGAAGAATTGCGCAGCTTTTGCTGCTCTGCGGCGTCTACAAACCCGAAATTCCGGGTTGTCATTTCTTCATAGCTGAATGTTTCTTGAGTCATTTTGCAGGCCTTAAACTTCCTAGACTTTTATTTGCTGCGAGCCACTGAATGGTTGGGGCCAGCAATGCCTGAACCCCAAGCACCAAAAGCTGAACAGCCAGTTTCGGAAGTGCCGAATTGGGTACAGAACGCATCAGATAGGTTCGTGCGGTAGCCAGGTTGAGTTGCCCAACCTGCAAGATATCATCGCCTCTTTCATAGTCGAGCCACTCTTCGCAAAGCGCATTATACTGTTCATCACGATGTTTGGCAGCGCTTTCAAAACTCTTCTTCAGATTGTCTGATCCACCTGTATATGCGTTGGTGATGATGAAGCGTCGGTCGTCAAAACCTGCTTCCATCCCGACGCCAAAGAAATGTCGATGATCGCGCATAATCTGTTTGGCCACATGGCCATGCGCAAACGTGGGTGCCGATGTAGTTTCTTGACCCGGCCAGACACTATCGAATGTTTCTGCCACCATCCCGACAACAGCTGGCACCTGAGTCACGCTGCTGATCCAAAGCGGCCGCATTTGCTGTCGCACAAACAGCAAAAGGCAGGTCAGGCCATATAAAATCCAAGAAAGTCCGCCACTTCGATAATTGGGGTCAACCATCACAAGGCCCAGATGAACAACCTGAATCTCTTCCGCTCCCAATTTGGCATCCATCAGCGGCAAAGCGTTAAATGCAATGGGCCGACCGGACTCGCGGTCACTTATCAGTGTTATGATCGTTCTCTCACGTGCCTGCAGATCATCGCCAAATATTCCATAATCCAAGGGTTCCGGCAGCGACGATGCGACAACAGACTGGCACTTGGCCAGCAATTGCTCCACCTCTGCTTCGTCCATCCAGAGGCCGGGACGTTCCACTATCCGGACATCGATATTCTTGGAGGGCCGGAAACGGATGTCCAGATAAGGGGCTGTCAGTATTTTCCAGATCATGAAATAGAGAGGCCTCCGACCACACCCATCTAGAACATAACTCTAAAGAAATCACTTAACTTTCTTGATCGCTGTCACAACAAAAACGTAGTCCCTCAAACAAAAATTGTGAACGACTTGGCTACCATAATACTTCCTCGCCAGCAGACGATCAGCATCAGTTTGTCCTGTTTGAAGTGCATCATATGGCACGACATTTCCTTCGATTGCCACTTGTTTGCGATCAAATTTTCGCCAGAAATCTCGCGGTTGGTTTGTACCATTTATGAGACTCACACATTTTTTGTTCTCGTGTTGAGTATATGGGTCATAACTGGAAAAATTTTTGTTTGGGAAAAGCGTCCATTCCCCTCTAGAATCGAACCAACCGGAAAGCGATTTTGTCCTTTCAACGATAACCAGTTCTTTATTCGACATTGACGTGTGCGAGCAAGAACAAAGCAGGGTCAACGACAATCCCAGGATGAACGTATTGTGCAAGATATTCATTTACAACCTTTGCCCCTTCCAGATGGCGGAACCGAAGGTTTCCGCCCACTCAAAGTAATCGGACGCGATCCGCGAGGTGCGCCAACAGGTAGCACCCATGTTCCCCTACTATTTATATTGTAAACGTGAAATGACTGTGCCTGCGTGTAGTCGCCTGCCCCCGGCCAGGCCCGTGCCCATTTTGGATGCGTATGAATCAGAGCAAAAATCTGGGAGTTATCGGGAACTGGGCCAGCGGGTGTGATAGCCCCTAAGACATTCCCGCAGGAATCTGTAGCCTCTATGGCTTTGACTGGAATGTGTAGAATCTCCAACTGAAGATTTACGATCCACAGTTGTTCGAGTGGGTAAGCGAGGTTCAAATCTATATCGACACCTGCCAGCGACTTTTCCTTCCTAGCCTTAACCACAATTTCATTGACTCGCAAAAATTTACGAATGGGGGTAATTACCGAAACACCAAGTCTTTTGAAAAGCGAACTTATATTGTCCAATGCAATGCCGATACGCCTCTGGGCAGTAACTACAATTGCGCGCGCAGCCCCTCCACCTCCCGGGCTGGTAAAAGCGCTGTAGTGAGCTCCCTGACCGGGGCTATTGCTATCGTCGCTCCCTTCTTGACCACTTTCCCGGTCTCCAAAATAAAAGCTCTGAACATTGTATCCTGTTACAACCCCGCCATTGCTGCCACCATGTGGACATATCCGCGTTCCGGTGCACCTACCGGACAGACCTTCTGGATCACCCAAATTAATCGGATCCCCACCGACATAAGCATACATATTCATCCCATCGCCATATCCAATAGGATCGGTCTGCAGGAACCGGCCCAGCGTCGGCGAGTAAATTCGCGCTTTGTAATGATAGAGCCCCAGATCTGCGAGCCACTGCTGTCCGGTGTACTGGAACCTTCCAATATTTGTAGACGCAGGAATGCCATAGTCGTCATAGGCATTGAGCTGTATGACACCCCCTGAGCCGTTGGTGAGCGCAATGACACTGCCGCGCTCGTCCTTGTGGAGATAGCGCTTGTCGCTGGTACCGGTGCCTTCATACCAGAGGATCGGGTCATCGGTGCCGGGGCCATGCACATATTTGCGCAGCACGGTGCCGGAAGCATTGTACTCTGCGATCAGATCTGCTCCATCATAGCCCATGCGCGTGGTTGCCGTGCCGGTGGTTTTGGCGAGCCGACCATAGGCATCATAGGTGAGCGTAACACCGCCCGGACCCGTGATCAGGCGGTTCTCATTGTCATAGGTATAGCTGTTGCCATTGCCATCATTGGTAAGATTCCCGCGTCCGTCATATGTGAGGGATAGCGCACCTGCTGCAGTCAGCTGGTTGAGGCCATTGACCGTATAGGGCCGGTCCACATTGTAATGATCCTGCCAGGCATAAGCGTTGTTGCTGCGGGTGAGCTGGCTGATCTGCGAGGCCGGATTATACTGGAACGTCGTGGTCAGGTCATTGGTGGTGCCGGACAGATTGCTGGTCAGCGATGCCATCCGGGAGGCCGTGTCATAGGCATAGTTGGTGACCGCGCCATTGCCATAGGTCAGCGACGAACGCCGGCCATTGGCATCATAGGCATAGGTGGCCAGTGTTGCCGAGCCGTTTTCCTTGATCTGATAGAGCGAGCCGTCGGTCTTGTAGCTGTAAGTGACATACATGCCGCCCCAGGTCATCCGCGTCCGGCGCGAGGCCACATCATAGAGATAGCTGGTAACACGCGATCCGCCGCCGGTGGTGTCGGTGACAGAGGTTAGGCGGCCCAATGCATCAAAAGCGTTGGTCAGGCCAGGTCCAGAAGTGGACCCTTCGCGGGCATAGGTCTGTCGGCCGGCGACATCATAGCCGTAAAATATTTGTCCGTGATGGCCTTGCGCTGCAGACCAGTAAATTCTCGATGTGACGCGATTGAGTTTATCATAGGTATAACTGATCGATCTGTTATCGCGAGTTACGCGTCCAGTGACACTGTCATTGCTGTCGTAGGAGTACTCGTCGTAATCGGATGTAGAACTGCTACCGGTAGATGTTTTGTGAGGATATTGCGTTCTGAAGAGACGATCAAAACCATCATACAGATATTCAGTTTTGTTTCCTTCACCATCCTTGACCCAATGAACGGTGCCATTGTCGCGATACCCATATTGCACCTCGTCGCTGACATCAGTGGTTCCCACAGCCGTCTGCACCTTGGTGACCCGGCTTGCTGCATCATAATAGTTCTTGGTAATCCGGTCCTGCCCATAGGTGCCGGTGGTGCCCATGGTGCAGGCGGAAGCCGGAAGCGATGCGAAGACCGCGGGGTTCATGCGCTGCGCGGTACACTGCAGGCGACTGGCGCTGTCATAACTGTACTGGGTGACGGCCAGCGTTGTGCTGCCCCCCTTGAACGTGGTTTTGGTGAGATTACTATTCACATCATATGTGTTTTCAGCAGTGTCCAGCACCGACATGGCGTTGAGCGCAGCCAGCGTGGAACTTGTGGCGGTGCCTTGCTCGACCTTGGTCACCCGGTCGCGACCATCATAGGTATAGCGGGTTGCCCGGCGCTTCATCACGCCGCCCGCATCCGGATCGGGACCGATCTCGCCAATGACTCGGTTCTTCTCATCATAATGATAGGTGGCTGTATCCGTTGTTCCAGATAGCGGACCGTTGACGGTCAGCAGGTTGCCATAGCTGTCATAGGTAAAGCTGGTCGTGGCCGCCAGCGTGCCATTGCCCGCAGAACGCGTGGTCGAGAGCAGTTGCAAGTTGTTGATCCCGCCATAGCTGAACGTGACCTTGGACTCGTTTGCGCTGCCAGAGCAGGTGGCGGCGGTGGTGCACTGCGTAATCGCCGTCACCAGATATATCGGTGTTGTCTCGGTCACGAACACGCCGCTGGCGTTCTTCTTTTTGCCGTAGATGGCAGAGTAGGTGTAATTGATCTCGGGCCGCGCCTGACCGCTGGCCGGTGCCGGCAGGCGCACCTTGGTCAGTCCGCCGTGGGTGCTGCTGTAAGTGTAATCCGTCTGGTTACCAGCCGCATCTTTGGTCCAGTTGGGCTTGTTGCAGGTTTTGGCATTGGTACAGCTGGACGAGAACGATGCTGTTGTGGTTGTGGTTGCCAGGCTCGAGCTCGGCTTGGATACACGCGCCGCAGCTGTGACATTGCCGCGGCTGTCATAGGTGAGATTGACATAGTTGCCTTCGGGCGCCGTGGTACGGGTCACCCGGCCAGTGCTGTCATAAAGGAAGCTGGTGGTTTTGCCGACCTCGTTGGTGACCGATGTCACACGGCCGGTCGCGATGTTGCTGACATAAGTGCGCGTACCCACACCGGATTCTGTGACAGTTGTGGTTCTGTTGCCGCCGCTGTCGGAGTAGCTGTAGGTGAATGTGCGGCCATTTCGAACGAGCGTTGCAGTTCTGTTGCTCGTATAAGTCACCGTTGTGGTTGGCGATGTGGCTTCTGGCGGCTTGATCGAGGTCACCTTTGATCCGCCGGTATAAACGGTTGTCTCACCGGCCTGATCAATCATATTTTGGAACGCGCCAGTATATTCCCGTTTGCGCCAAGTGCTGCTGACGCTGCAGGTGTTGGCAGTCGGATTGCAATATTCGACCGCATTGTTGATCGCGATCGCTTCTTTCATCTCAAACCAGCCATCCAGCAGGTTCACGTCCATGAATTGCAGGACCTGATTATAGGCATAATGGATCTTGATCTGATAACCGGAATTGGATGTCACCGATTGCAGGCGGACATAGTTGTCCACCGGGATTGAGCAGCCAGAGAACTGAGTGGTACCGCCTCCGCCAAGAATTGGCCTGCCGGGGTTGGAGTTGTTCGAAGATGCCGGGGGTGTTGTGGTGCCGACTGGAGATGGATTGGGTAGAGGTTCAGTAGAGTTTCTGCTCAATGCAGAACCGCCAGCTGCCGACTGGCCGCCTAACCCACCACCCGGGCCACCGCCTCCACCAGTACTTCCCCGACAAACCTGTCCATAGACATAGTGGAAGGTGATCTTCGCGCCATTGGGACGGGTGAGTGTGCTGATGATGCCCAGCGGATTGCCGTAATAATATTCCGCATTGCCTGGCGATGTGAAGTAAGCGACGGTTCCGTCAGAGGAAGTATAGGTCCAAGTGGAGCCAGCTTGGGTCAGCGTTGCACCGGTCCCTTGTTGCGAAGAATAGACGCCGCCCGAATAGGTGAAGTTTTCCGTGTAATCGCCAATGCTGATGACCTTGCTCACGCCGCCTGTGCCATTGCGGATGGATCCGCGCAGAGCAGGCGCCCAACCAGCTCCGCGATTGTTGGCTGAGAACGAGAGATCACCGATCGTGAGAGAGCTCTGACGTGCATTGAAAAAGCCGGTGAGAACATCGACACTGTTGCTGTCTCCATTGTCGATCACAGGTGCAACAGGCACTTCTTGTGCCGATGCCGGAACAGCAAGCACTGCTAACAGGATCGCGAACATTGCGCTGATCCAGGCAAGAGTATGATTAGACGGTGTAGATACCTGCATTGAAAATCCCCTCCTCGGCAACTCGGCCGGCTTCCCAAGCCAGCCACAAAAAAGCCCGCATCAAGCGGGCGCGTTGCTATGGCGGGGGCGGGTTGGCAGAACCGGTGACTTTTACCCGGTCGCGGTTATTGGCCTTGTCATATTCATATTCGGTGTTGACGCCGTTGTTCACGGTGCCCGTGCGTTCAACCTTCACCAGACGGCCTTTGGCATCATAAGTATATTTCTGGGTTTCGGCGGCGTGGACGATACCGGACATTCCAATCAAGGCGGCACCGGTGAGCAAGGTCTTCTTCAAAACAATTCTCCTTACGGGAGTAAAGGATGAACTGCGACTCTGTTTTGTTTTATTGCGCACCTAAAGCAACACGCTGGGCCGAAAGTGTCAATGAACTGGACAAGTGAAAAACACCCATATTGGGCGAACTGTTGTTCGAGAACACATTTAGATATTTATTTTTGATGTCCGATTCTGCGCCTATAACGGACTTTGCATAGAGATGTCTGTTTCGACACGACCCGTTGACAAATCCAGCTGGTTCAGCGATCTCACCTGACATGATTTCAACCGGGACACGTTTTGCAGGCAGAATAGCGATCGCGTTATTGCGACAGACAGCCTGTGCGCAGAAACCGTATGAACTCAATCTGACGGAGCTGGGTGAAATCTGATCTTTTCTTGAACAGTGCAAGTGACTTTCACCCTTTCGGACAAATCCATCCGGAAGGGTTTTTTATTGGATGCAAGACAATATGCTGCTGACCATATCAACCACACACGAACCGGCATCCGATCTGGGTTTTCTGTTGATGAAAAACCCGGATAATCTGCATGAAGTCGATCTGGCTTTCGGCAAGGCGACGGTTTTCTATCCGGAAGCCAGTGCAGAGAAATGTACGGCTGCGCTCATGCTTGACATTGATCCGGTTCAGCTCGTGCGCGGCAAGGGCCGCCAGCGCGGAGCGGAAGATCAGTATGTCAATGATCGCCCCTATGCGGCTTCATCATTGCTTTCGGTTGCGCTGGCCCGTACCTTTGGCACAACGCTCAGCGGGCGATCAAAGCACAGGCAGGAACTGGCTGAAACACCGATAGAACTGGAGGCGAAAATCTCCCCGCTGCCGGTTCGTGGTGACCGGCAGATCGTGGCACAGCTTTTTGAACCGTTGGGTTATCAAGTGGAAACCGGCTCGGTTCCCCTTGATCCACAGCATCCTGATTGGGGTGATAGCCCCTATATATCGCTGGTCGTGAGGGGAAAGCAAAAGATCGCAGACCTGCTCAGCCATCTTTACGTGCTGGTTCCCGTGCTCGATGCCAACAAGCATTATTACATCGGCGACGCCGAAGTCGAAAAACTTCTGCGCAAAGGCCAAGGCTGGCTCGAGGAGCATCCGCACAAGGATCTGATCGCGAAGCGCTATTTGCGCTTTCGCTCGCTTTCACGTGCAGCCTTGCGGCAGCTGGAAGACAGCGTCGAGCCCGAGCCAGCTGAAGAAATCGCCAAAAAGGATGAAGCCGAGGAGGTCATCGAAAGGCCCATTCACCTCAACGAACAGCGCATGCTCTCGGTTTTGGCAGAGCTGGAACGATCGGGTGCTTCGTCCATGCTAGACCTGGGCTGCGGTGAAGGGAAACTGTTACGCCGTCTGATCCAGCAAGGCCAGTTCCAGAAAATTCTGGGCGTCGAGGTGTCGCCGCAGATATTGTCAATTGCGGCAGAACGCCTGAAGCTCGAACGGATGGGTGATCGTCAAAGAGAGCGCATTGAACTCGTCCAGGGTTCGCTCGTCTATCGCGATGATCGCCTGAAGGGATTCGATGCGGCAACGGTCATCGAAGTCATCGAGCATATGGATGCAGAACGTCTGACCGCTTTTTCCGATGCCCTGTTCGGGTACGCACGGCCGAATACCGTCATCATGACCACGCCAAACAGGGAGTATAATACCCTGTTTGAAGGTTTGACCGAGGGTGTTTTGCGGCACCCGGACCACCGCTTTGAGTGGACACGCCAGGAATATGAAAGCTACGCCGTCACTTGCGGCGACAAATATGGCTATTCCGTATCCTTCGCACCAATTGGCGAGGTACATCCCGATCATGGCGCACCAACTCAAATGGCAATATTCAAGAAAACGGCTGGGTGAGAGACGTGATCGAATTTCATTCCTCCATCACGCCGGAGATACGTGCCGAAATCCTGTCTCAACTGGACGAGATTGAACGGACGGAGGATGTGCGTCTCCTTTTTGCCATTGAAAGCGGCAGCCGTGCTTGGGGATTTCCATCTCCCGACAGCGACTATGACGTGCGGTTTGTCTATGCCCGCCCCGCAGATTGGTATCTGTCAATCCATCCCGGCCGCGATGTGATTGAACGGCCACTGGAGGGCGATTGGGACGTAAACGGTTGGGATATCAAAAAGGCGATGGGGCTTTTGCTGAAACCCAACCCTGTATTGCTGGAATGGTTGTCCAGTCCGGTGCGCTATCGCTGGGATGACGATATTTGCAGCAAGCTGATCACGTTCTCGAAGCAAGTTGCGCACGGCAATGCCTGTTTGAACCATTATCGCCGTCTCGGCGAGCGGCAGTGGGCAACCTATGTCGATGGCAGGGAAAAAATCAGTCTGAAAAAGTATCTCTATGTAGTGCGTCCGGCATTGGCGATCAGGTGGACAAGAATGCATCCTGAATCGATCCCGCCGATGAACTTTCAGGCGCTTATGGACGGGACTGATCTGGATGCCGAGGTGACAATGCGTCTGACGCGCCTGCTGGAAGAAAAAAGCAAAAGCAAAGAGATGGGCGACGGGTCGCGTGAACCGCTGATCGATGATCTGGTCATGTCCGAGTTTTCGCAAGCGCGAGCCATCGCTCAAACACTCAAGCCTGACCAGACTGATCTTCGGCCAGCCGCTGATCGGCTGTTTAGAGAGATAATCAAAGTAACCGAACATGACTGAAACAAAAGACATATCCATTCCCGAGTTCTCGCTGGTTCTCCTGATCGGTGCATCGGGCACCGGCAAATCGAGCTTTGCCGCAAAGCATTTCAAACCCACCGAAGTGGTGTCTTCTGACACCGCTCGCGGCTGGGTGTCGGATGATGAGACCGATCAGTCCGTGACTGGCGATGCGTTCGAACTTGTGCATGCGGTGATCGAGAAACGCCTGAAAAACCGCAAGCTCACCGTTGTGGATGCAACCAACGTCCAGCCGAACGCGCGCAAATCGCTCGTGGCACTGGCCCGCAAATGGCATTGTTTACCCGTGGGAATTGTGTTCCAGCTTCCGGAAAAGCTGGCCATCGAACGCAACAAGCAAAGGCCAGACAGGCAATTCGGACCGGGACCGGTGAAACGGCAGATGCTTGATCTGAAGCGATCCCTGCGCGGCCTGAAGCGCGAAGGTATCCGGGCGCGCCATATCCTCAAATCGGTTGACGAGATTGACGCTGTCACCATCTCCCGAGCCAAATTGTGGAATGACAAGCGTGAGGAAACAGGGCCGTTTGACATTATCGGCGACGTGCATGGCTGTGCTGATGAACTGGAAACGCTGCTCGTCAGGCTGGGCTATGGGGTATCCTGGACGGACGGCGAACCGGAGATCACCGCTCCGGAAGGGCGCAAAGCCGTTTTCGTTGGTGACCTGGTTGATCGCGGACCGCGCTCGCCTGATGTGCTCCGGATTGCGAAACATATGGTCGACAAAGGCACCGCATTGGCGGTGGTTGGCAACCACGATGACAAACTGAAACGCTATCTGGATGGCCGCAATGTCAAACAAACCCATGGCCTGGCCGAGACCATCGAACAGTTGGGCACCGAGAGCCAGGACTTCCGTCAGGACATGCGGGAATGGCTTGATGGCCTGATCAGCCACTATGTACTTGATGAGGGCCAACTCGTTGTGGCGCATGCGGGTCTCAAAGAAGAAATGCAAGGGCGCGCGTCCGGCGCGATCCGCAGTTTTTGCATGTATGGCGAAACCACCGGAGAAACAGACGAATATGGTCTGCCTGTCCGATATAACTGGGCGGCCGAATATTCAGGCAAAGCCAAGGTCGTGTACGGGCATACGCCTGTGCCGGAAGCACAGTGGACAAACGGCACCATCTGCATCGATACCGGCTGCGTGTTCGGGGGCAAGCTGACCGCCCTGCAATATCCGGAAATGGAGCTGGTCGAGGTTCCGGCCGAGAAAACCTACTACGAACCCGTCAAACCACTGGATGCTGCGCCGAATGCTGAGGACAATGACGCCGGAAAGCTCAACATCAAACATGTGCTGGGCAAACAGGCCATCGAAACCCGCGATATGGGCATGGTCATCGTGCGTGAGGACGAAAGCGCAGCAGCGCTCGAAGTGATGAGCCGTTTCGCGGCCGATCCGCGCTGGCTGGTGCATTTACCACCCACCATGTCGCCCCCGGCTACGAGTGGCAAAGACGGCTGGCTTGAGCGTCCGGAGGAAGCCTTTGCTTACTACCGCGAACAGGGAGTCGGCTCGGTTGTTGTTGAGAAAAAACATATGGGATCACGGGCGCTGATCACGCTCGCACGCGATGCCGAGGCTGCATCGAAACGCTTTGATGTCGATGATGGCTCCAGAGGTATCATTGTCAGCCGAACAGGAAGGCGTTTTTTCCCGGACGCGGAACTGGAAAAAACCGTTCTGGATCGTCTGGACATGGCGATGCAGAAAGCAGGTCTATGGGAGGAGCTTGAATCGGACTGGGTGCTCTGGGACGCCGAGATCATGCCGTGGAACCTCAAGGCCAGCAGCCTGATCAGCCAGCAATACGCGCCGGTTGGAGCCGCAGCGGTGGCGGGCTTGTCTGAAACGACAGCCTTGCTCGAAATTGCAAAACAGCGTGGTGTGGAAGTGGATGAATTGTACGCCAGGTCATCGCAGCGGCTGGCCAATGCCCAGGGTTATCGCACAGCCTATAACCACTATGTTGGCGAAACGGCATCTATCGACGACATTGAAATCGCGCCATTCCATCTGCTGGCATCCGGCGATGCAGTGCATAGTGACAAGGACCATATGTGGCATATGGATCGCGCCCATCGACTGGCCGTGGCCGAAAGCGGGCTCATTGCAGCCACGCCATTCCACAAAGTTGACCTTGCTGATGACAAGCAGGTCAGTGATGCCATTCAGTGGTGGGAAGACATTACCGCTGAAGGCGGAGAGGGCATGGTGGTCAAGCCACTGCAATTTGTTGTGCGCGGCAAGAAAGGACTGGTACAACCGGCAATCAAATGCCGGGGCAAGGAATATCTGCGGATCATCTACGGTCCGGACTATGACATGCCAAAAAACCTCGAGCGACTTCGCAAACGCGGACTGGGGCAGAAGCGGCGCATGGCATTGCGCGAGTTTGCCCTCGGACTGGAAGGGCTGCACCGCTTCGTGGAGAATGCACCGTTCAGCCATGTGCACCAATGTGCCTTCGGTGTCCTGGCCATGGAAAGCGAGCCAGTCGATCCGAGGCTATGACGAAAAGAAAATCACCAGTGCTACCTGTCGAATTGGTCAATTGCTTGCAAAGGATCGGTTCCGGGTTGAGGACCGGAACGGATATCTCACGCGAACTGGATGATGCCCTGCCTCTTTTATGGGCGCTGCCTCCCGGGTCGATTGCCAAGGCCGAACATGAAATTGTCGATGCCTGTGAACTTCATCGATATCCGAGATATTACCCGACTTTGCCAGGTGCTCTCTCCCCAACTGCCAGTATGGCTGATATTCTTGACCGTCATGATGGTCTGAAATATCTGTACATTTTCCATCGCGATGGAAAATTGAGACAGGCAGCACTAAACAGAATCAGCAACAGCCTTCCCACGCCATTTGCCTTCATTTCCATAGCCTGGCGCTTGAATGACTGGGTGCCTCAGGTACGGAAAGCTGCCGCCTATTGCGCGGATCGTTCGTTTCCCGCCACGGATGCGGACATTATCGCCGAAGCAGCAATTCCGCTTCTGTCTCGCAAATCCAGCTGGACGAGATGGGGTGCGGAACATGAGATTCTGGATGCCTGTCTCGCCCGACGAGATGTTGCACAAAAGGTTGGTCTGATTTTGGCGCAAGGAATGACCGGTCCGCTGGCATCGGTCCTGCGAGAAGCACTGAAGAAGCCCAGTCTGGACCCTTGCCTTGCCCTGCTGTCATCCGAAGCGGTTCAGCCTGCAGTGCGTGCCCTGGCACTGCAGACCCTGTTAAATCGCAAAGCCAGCTGGGTCGTGGGATACGAGTGGCAATGGGTGGAAAAGCCGCTGGGCATCCGCAGGAAAAAGACCTTGTTTGAACATCGGAATGTCAGTCATACTCTTTCTGTTACCGGTCTTGTCAAAGCCGGGTTGAAAGATCGTTCCGGAGTTGTGCGCAAAGCCGCGATTTCGGCTGTAATCGAAAATCCGGAAATGTTTCCCGACGCCAGGGAACTGGCCCTTCGGCATGTTGATGATCGTTCCAGGCCAGTGAGGGAAAGAGCGCAGTTTTTGTTGAAACCGTAAGAAATCCTGCCGGTTCGGACCTCCTGCGGCACGCCATTGCCAAACACCCCATTCTCCTTCATGTTGTCCGGACAAATTATCCGTGAGGACTGTCCATGCTTTTTACCACCACGCTTTCGATGCTTGCCCTGGCCGCGCAACAGGAGAAGGATCCTGATCTGGCCACAGCGCTGACGGGGACCTTTACCAACGAGGAACAGAATTATTTCGAGGCCGATGCCGGCCGGGAAGCGCCGCCCTGGACAGGTCTGCGCATTGCGGCGGACGACAATGGCATGACGGTGACAGAGATTGACAAGTTCGGGAAGGCGCTGTCGGCGGAACGTACGGTGACGGTAAACAGCGGCGCCGAACAGGACGTGATCACCGTCGACAATTGCGCCCGCAATTTCGAACGCTCGGACCAGGGCTGGGCCTATGCCCGGATACAGAACCGCATGGCGTGCAATCAGGACTGGCAGATTATCCGCGTGACCGAAGATGCCCTCACCTTGCGTCTGGCAGACGGGACCCAGACCGTCCTCAATCGGGCGCGGGACGTGGAATGCTGGGCCGCGGTGCCCAAAAAGGCGAAGAAGCCGGATGGCAGCACCGACTGGCTGTTCGTGCAAAAGCTGAATCTGCATGACCAGGGCGGGCGCGTTTCGGTTGGCGGCGGGGAGAGCGGGGCAGAGGAAATCATCCTGCGCATGCGTGCGGTCCACTGGCCGCCGCCCAGCACCAATCGCCCGAGCATGGTGCTCTACGTGCACAAACCCGACAATCCGGAGCGCGCAGTGAGCTACAGCTGGGCCGACATCAATGCCAGCCGGATCGGACTGAACCTGCGCTGGATGCAGGCCAGCTGCACGATCAAGGGCGCCGAGCGGGCTTCGGAAATCACCTCCGACACGTTTCGCGGCTAGAGGCGGATCATTCCGCCGGTGGCGTAAACAGAGCCGGGTCAATAGATGCGTTGACGACAGTGTTGGTCCAGAACACCTCATTGGACTTGCGCCCGTCATAATAGAGCGTGACATGGCGCGCCTGAACCCAGCGCGGATTGGCGAGCTCGACAAAATCGTCATAGGTCCTCAGGTGCCAGCCACGCGGCGTGCGAAAACCCATGGTGCGGATATAGCCGCTTTTCTGGTCGATCCCGAACAGGGTCGTCCCGCCGGTTGGATCGGTCAGTTCGACCATGTAGAGCGGGTGACCATCATGGGTATCGTCGGCGAGGCGGAGAGCGGTGAAGCCCGGCTTGTTGGCCTGACGAATAATGCCAAAGCCGAAATTGTTGGCCCAGAATTTGTCCGCTTCAGCCTTGGGTGTGACTCCCCGTTCGGTCCACGTGGTCTCGCCGTCATAACCCACTTCGAAGAGCAGGCTTTCGGCAGAGCGGGCGATGATCCGGACCTTGCCATCGGCGCCATGAGCAACCGTCCGGTTGCGATCAAATTCGCGCCACATCCGGTAGTCGCTGGCTACCGACCGCGGCTTGTGACCCGCCCGGCCATAGAAAACTGCGTGTCCCGACAATTGCAGTGTCTGGGCATTGGCCCATGCATCCCCGCCGGCTGCCTCGCGCGCCATCGCCAGAATCGCGGCTCCGTCCGGCTCGTCCGCAGCATGTGCCGGTGCGACGACCACAATCAGTGCCAGCAGGGCGGTTTTCCAAAAGAGGTGCATGATCTGAATTCCCAAAAGTTTGTCCGGACAAATTTCTCTTGCCTTGGCAATCGCCTGTCTGTCAATATCCGCCCATGGAACATCACCCAGCTTCTTCCGTCTCCCGCCGAGTCTTTATCGGTGGTCTGAGCGCTTCCCTGATCGCCTGCGCCGCGCCCCGCCGGACATGGAGCAGCACCACCGCCGATGTCATCATTGTCGGAGCCGGTCTGGCCGGTCTGCACGCCGCGAGCCTGATCGAACAGGCCGGGTACAAGGTCATCCTGCTGGAAGGCAATGACCGGATTGGCGGGCGGCTCTATACGCTGGATGATCTGCCCGGCGGACAGGATGCCGGGGGCATACAGATTGGGGGCAGCTACCGGCGCTTTCATGCCATTGCCGACCGGCTTGGCGTCGAACGATACGAGCCGCCTGCATCGGGCCGGGGATCGCTCTATCATGTCGGCGGCAGCTCGTTGACGGCCGCGCAATGGCCGGCTTCAGACATCAATCGGCTGAGTGCTGCCGAGAAAGACACGCCGCCAGACCGGCTGTTCTTCTCCTATTTGCGAAACCTCCCGAAATTGGAAAAGGTGACCGACTGGATGGACCCGGAAATGCAGGTGCACGATGTGTCGCTGCAGGAATATCTGACCGGTCAGGGGGCTTCTGAAGAGGCGATGCGGCTGATCGAGGCCAATCTCAACGGCAACAGCCTGCAGGGGCAGTCGGCGCTGCATATGATCCGCAGCCTTGCCGCCTTCCGCGCCGGCAGCGGGCCCACCCGCTACGTCCGTGGCGGTTCGCAGCGGATGACCGATGCGATGGCCGGCGCGCTGAAGAGCGATATCCTGCTGAACAGCAATGTCCGGGTGATCCAGGATGAAGGCGATGGGGTCGAACTGGGTCTGGCCGACGGCCGCAAGTTCGGGGCACGGCATGTGATCTGCACCGCGCCTTTTTCAGTGATGCGGGACATGCGGATTGAAGCGGACCTGCCCCCCGCCCTGCGATCCGTGACCGGCAATCTGCCTTACACCATGGCAAGCTTTGCCTATATTGCCGCCAGAGATCCGTTCTGGAAGGATGATGGTCTGCCCGCAACAATCTGGAGCGACGATCCGCTGCTCGGCCGGGTCTTCGTGCTCGGCGAGGATCCGGCGATGATCAAGGTCTGGCTGAACGGCGCGGCGGCGGCGGCAGTGGATCGGATGGATGATGCCGAGGCCGGGCGCGCCATCATCGCCCGAATCGAAAAGGCGCGCCCATCCGCCAAAGGCAAGCTCCGGTTCCTGCGCATGTTCAGCTGGCAGAAGGAGTCGTTTGCGCGCGGCATCTACCATCATATCGGCACCGGACAGGGCGCGGCCCTTGCCGCGGCTAGCCAATATCAGGGCGAACGCCTGCATTTTGCGGGCGAGCATCTGGCGCAGGAAAATCCCGGCATGGAAGGTGCCCTCGAAACCGCCGAACGCGCCGCGGGACGGGTGCTGTCGCTACTCTGAATAGCCGCCCCGTCAATCCTTTGGCGGGTGGTTGAAGCGGCTGACGCTTTCCATCAGTTCCTTCATTGCCGCTCCCGTTTCCGGTAGCTGGTCGCGCGGCACGTCGAGATGGTTGAGCGGGAATTCCTGGACATATTGCGCCAGCACCGGTTGCACCATGTCGAGCGCATAATTGGGGATTTTCCGCCCCTTGCGGAACTCCGCAATCGGGATCTCGGCCTCGATAATTCCGTCCTTGTCGAGGCTGGGGTCCTTGGCGAGGATTTCGCCGTTGGGCCCGACGATGATCGACTCCCCGGCCTTGTACTTGTCGGTCGGCGGGAAAGCGATATTGGTCATGGTCGAATAGAAATTGTTGATCCGCGCCATCGACGTCACGTCTTCCTCGGCAAACAGGGTCGCGGTCCGGATCATGATTTCCGTCCCGCGCATGGCAAAGGCGGCGAAGATGAAGGGATCCATCTGCACCGTGCTCACCGCGATATTGCCATATTCGGTCTGCAGCACCGGAAACTCCTCCTCGGGTCCGTACATCGCGCGATATCTGTCCCGCACGGCCTCGATTGTCGTCGTGGTGATTTCCCGGTCGGGATATATCCGCTTGATATTGCGGGATTTCCAGAAGGCCTTGGCGACCTTGCCATCCCGGCCGATCACCGTGTTGATGCTCAGGATATGGCCCGGCCAGTCGTCATCCGTGGCATAGGTCCCGAACACCAGATAGGTGTCGCAATCCTTCGCAATCTTGCCCAGTCGCTCGGTTTCCGGACCGGGAATTTTCACCGTATATTTAAGCTTTTCAGTGCGACTGCCGCCCGAATATCCGGTCAGAGGGAATTCGTGATAGAGCAGGAAATCCGGCTTTTTCCCGGTCGAACAGGCTTCTGCCGCGATTTTTTCCATATGCTGCAGATTGTGCTCCAGGCCCTCCTCGACCGTGGGGAAATCGGAAAGCGAATCGACCGTGGTCTGCAGGACTTTCAGCACAATCTTGTCTTTCGCCAGCGGCTTGACCGGATAGCTGCCATCCGGTTGAACCAGCACTGGCATCTCTGCTGCCGTCGCCTGTTCGGCATCCGCTCGCCCATGGATGGTCCAGATCGCCCCGGTCCCAAAAGCCACCGCAGCAATGGCTGCCGGTAAAATCATCTGACGGAAATTCATCATCTCTCTCCCGCTGCGGTCCGGAACCGCGTCCCATAATGTGCGGCAAGCATCTCACGCTCCGGCAGAATTTGTCCAGACAAATTTTGACTTTCGGAATTTTCCTGTCATCTTTCCGGAGATCACAGGTAGCGGAGCAGAGAATGAATCAATGGGCCAGCAGCATCGCATGGGCAGTCACTTTTCTGGCCGGTGCGCTCATCGTGTCACCTGCCGATGCTTCCGAAGCCGTCCCGGAATCGGGATCCGACATCCGGATCACGCGCGATTTTGTGCCCGGCCCGTTCGGACAGGTCCATGTCCGCATTGCCGAACCCACGCACCCCGGCGCCAATCCGCCGCTCGTTCTGTTTCATCCGACGCCTTATTCGGGCGATTATTTTGACACGTTCATGAAGGTCATGGCCACGGACCGGACGGTGATCGCGATTGATACGCCCGGTTATGGCGATTCGGACCGGCCCGAACAGCTGCCGTCCATAGGCGACTATGCCCGGTCTGCAGCTGCCGCACTGGACGCCCTTGCGATCGGCACGGACGCGGACCAGAAAATCGATGTTCTGGGCTATCATACCGGCGGCCTGATCGCGGCGGAACTGGCGGTGATCCGTCCGCAGCTGGTCCGGCGGCTCGCCTTGCCGGGACTGCCCTTTTTTGTCGGGGAGGAGCGGAAAGCCGCTTATGACCGCAATGCCAGACCCGAACCGGTGGAAGCGGATGGTTCCCACCTGCTCTCCCGCTGGAAGTTCACCACCGCGGCCACCGATGTCGGCCTGAGCCAGACACGTGGGCAGGCGCATTTCAACGATTCCATGCAATGTTATCCGCATTGCTGGGAAGCCTATCATGCGGTCTTCACCTGGCCTTCCGAACGGCGGCTGGCGAAAATCACGCAGCCGGTGTTGCTGATCACCAGTGCCGGCAGCCTGAAGGAAGAAACCGAGGCCGCCCGGGAATATCTCGACGACTCCCGGCTGATCCACTTTCCCGAAATCACGCTGGGCGGATTTGACCTGCACACTGACAAACTGGCCGCTGCCGTCCGCAGCTTTCTCGCGGAGTGAAGGCCACCAGGAATATCCGGAAATTAGAGATTGCATTATGTGCAGGCGTGCGTAATTTGTCCGGACAAATTTGCAGAAGGAGTTGTCAATGCCCGCATACATGATTGTCACGGCCAGCATAAAGGACCGCGACGCATTCATCTCCGGCTATGGCGCGGCGGCTGGCGCGCTGGTCGAGAAAATGGGTGGCAAATATCTGCTGCGAGGGCCGGGTGCGGAGCTGCTGGAAGGCGATTTCGGCGACGGCGCATCAATGGTGATCTCCGAATGGCCGGACAAGGCGGCCGCCAGGGCTTTCTGGAACAGTGCAGAATATCAGGATGTGAAAAAGCTCCGCGAGGGCATTGCAGATTGTCAGGTGCTGCTGATCGAAGGAGATCTGGCCCATGGCTGACATTATCAAACGGACGACGATGATGGTCCGCGACGGCGACCGGGCGAAAAACTGGTATGAGCAGGTATTTGGCATGACCGCCTGGATGGACACGCCCTTCACCCTGTCCGGCACCCAGCTGGCCGCCGGCAAGAAAGGCGACAAGACCCGGCTGATCATCCTCAAATGCGAGGATGATCTGATCGGCATGATCGGGCTGCTCGAATGGCTGGATCCGAAAATGGACGCCCCGGCCGAACTGCCGACGGAAATTCAATTTGGTGCACCGGTGTTCGTAGTCGCTTCGGAAGATGCGAAAGGCGCACTGGAACGGGCACGCGCGCTGGGCTCCCGCATTCACTGCGAGCCCCGCGAGTGGACCGTGACCGGCGCGGACGGCAAGCAAAAGGACATGATCGGTTGCTCCTTCTGGGATCTCGACGGCTATTTCTACGAAGTGAACCAGGTCGTCAGGATCCATGACTGATGACTGACGGCCTGCAGGAGTTTGACGCGCTTGCGGCCGACAAGCGGATTGACGACGGCGCGAACTATCAGTGGCGTGTGGCGGCACGACCAGTGGGCAATGTCGTACCTACGGATTTCGAATGGGCGGTGACCGACATTCCCGAACCGGGCGCTGGCGAGGTCCTCCTCAAGACCCACTATCTCGGCCTCGCGCCGGTCATGCGATTCTACATGCAGGGCACGGGCGCAGCGGGCGAGCGCGTGCTCGAACCCGGCGATGTGATCCATGGACGCGGAGTCGCGCAGGTCGTCAAATCTCGCCACCCCGACTGGCGCGAGGGTGAAATGGTGCAGGGCCAGATGGGCTGGCAGACTTACAAAGTTTCAAAAATGACGGACCAGGAAAAGTTCTGGCGGATGCCGCCCAACGACCTGCCCGCTGCGCTCGGCTCCGGTGTGCTGGGCATGACCGGCCTGTCGGCACATGCCGGCCTGTTTGCCTGTGGCGATCCCCGTCCGGATGATATCATGGTGCTTTCTGGCGCGGCGGGCGGCGTCGGATCGATGGTCAGTCAGATGGCTGCAAATGTGGTGGGATGCGAAGTGATCGGCATGGCTGGCGGGGCGGAGAAATGCGCCTTCATCAAAGAGCATGGCTGCAGTAACGCCATTGACTATAAATCGGAAAACATCCCTGACCGGCTGGACGCACTCTGCCCTGACGGCATGGATCTCTATTTCGACAATGTCGGCGGCGAAACGCTGGAAGCCTGTCTGGAGCGGCTGCGTCTGCACAGCCGGGTCGTGCTCTGCGGCTCGATCAGTGAGTATACACGGGACGAGCCGTTCCGGCTGTCCAACTATACCCGCCTGCGCGCGACCGAGACCCGGATGCAGGGTTTCTTTGTCTATAATCATGTGGACCGCTGGGACGCGGTGATGGAGGATCTGGCCGGATGGATCCATGACGGCAAGCTGGAACCGGTACAGGATATCGAACAGGGGTTCCAGAACATGCCGCGCGCGCTGGCGAATCTCTATTATGGCCGCAATGTCGGCGTGCAATGCTGCTCCGTCAGGGGCGAGCCGGAAGAATGGAATTGAGGGAGTAGAGTCCATGAGTGAAAAGCAGCAGACCCGGTTTCAGCGCGGGAATTTCGTGGTCAGCGACCTCGACCGGGCGCTGACCTTTTATGAAGGCGTGCTGGGATTTGAGGTGACCTATCGCAAGGGCCACAATCCCGACAGCTATTCGATTCCCGTATTCGAGATTCCCGATGGCGCGGAACTGGGCTTTGCCATTCTGTCGCTGCCCAATCAGCCTCGTGTCATGGCGCTTTCGGAGATCAGAAATGTGCCGATGCCGCCGGTCCCCCATCCCCGGCGCGGGGCGATCGTGCTCGATGTGGCGGATCCTGACAAGGTGATGGCGGACTCCCGGGCTCTTGGCTTGCATGTGTACGAGGAGGGCCGGCTGGAAACCCATGACGGGCGGATCGGGCGTGAGATCGGCATAGTCGATTTCGATGACAATCTGATCGTCATCTACCTCATTCCGGACGCGGCATAATGGCGGAGGCTGCAGCAGGTCCCGCGGATGGCGCCGAAGCACCGGCGACCGACACCAGGCCCTATCCCAGCGCGGCTGCCGGATGGTTTCTCGTCGTCATGCTCACGCTGGCTTATATTTTCAGCTTCGTGGACCGCTATATTCTCGGCCTGCTGATCGAGCCGATCAAGGCGGAATTTGACCTGTCCGACCGGCAGATCGGCTGGCTGCTCAGTGCCTTCACGCTGGTCTACGGCTTTGTCGGTATTTTCATGGGCTGGATGATTGACCGCGGCAAGCGGGTCTGGATTGTCTCGATCGGTATCGCCCTCTGGTCCGCCGCCACCGTGGCCACCGGCATGGCCAAGAATTTCGGCCAGCTCTTTGCCGCCCGGATGGGCGTTGGGGTCGGTGAAGCGACACTCAGTCCGGCCACATTCTCCATGATCGGCGACAGTTTCCCGACAGAAAAACGCGGCAAGCCGATCGCCTTCTATTCCTCCGCCCTGCCGATCGGCGCCGGCATTGCCTCGCTGCTCAGCGCCGCGATCATCGCCTGGAGTGCGTCCAGCGGCACGCAAACGCTCCCGTTATTTGGCGAGCTGGAACCGTGGCGTTTCACCCTGATCGTGGTCGGCCTGCCGGGGATATTTTTCGCCCTGTTCTTCCTGTTCATGAGAGAACCGGTCCGCCGCCCCGCCGCGGCATCCGCGGATGTCATCAGCGGTACCGGCTTCATCGACGCGCTCAAATATATCTGGCGCAACAAGGTGCTCTATACCGGTTTTCTGCTGATCATCTGTACGATGACGGCAATCGCCTACAGCCAGGGCTTTCTCGCGCCGGTTTTTGAACGGACCTGGGGCTGGTCGCCGGAAAAATATGCGACGATCAATGGCATTGCGATCCTGATCATCGGTCCGCTCAACATGCTGATCATGGGATCGATTTCCGACTGGTGGACCAGCAAGGGCGTCAAGGACGCCTCGCTGCGCCTGCTCTATATTGGCTTTTTCATCATGGTGCCGACAGGAGCGATCCCACTGTTCATGCCCACCGCTGAACTGGCCTTTGCCATCCTTTGCATCAACACGGTTGGGATTGGCATCGTCTCCGCCATCGGTGTCACATCGCTGCTGGTCATCACCCCGGCGCAAGTGCGCGGACAAGTCGTTGCCATCTATTATCTTGCGATCAGCTGGTTCGGATCTCTGGGCCCGATCGCGGTGGGCGAATTGTCCAGCGGGCTGTTTGGCGAAGAGAATCTGCGCTATGCCGTGGCCAGTGTTCCCATCATTTTTGCCGTCATCCCGCTCATCATGATGCCGCTGACCAAACGGCTTTACCGCGAGCAGATGGTGCGGCTGGGAGACAGTACCGAATGATCCGCAAGGGCTATTCTGACGGACCTTCTGGTCAGATTCACTGGCGCATGCTGGTGCCGGAGGCCGCAGGCAGTCAGCCGGACCTCTATTGCCTGCAGCCCGCGCCGTTCAGCGGTCTCGCCTGGACCGGGATCATGCCCCATCTGGCAAAAGGTCGCCGGGTGATTGCACCGGATTTTCCCGGCTATGGCGGATCGGACGGGGCAAAGCCTGATCCTTCGATCGCAGAATATGCTCAGGCAATGCTGGCGGTCGTCACGGATCTGTCTGGGGACCGGGAAGTTGATCTCGCCGGATTTCATACCGGTACACTGGTGTCAGCTGAGATGTCACTGACAGCCCGGCACCATGTCCGCCGACTGGCGCTCGTCGACATTCCGGCCTTTGATTCCGAAACCAGTGCCAAATATCTGGATAGCGCTGCCCGGCCGCTGGAGATCACCGAAAATCTCACCTGCCTCGAAAAGCCCTGGAAGGTCCTGACCAGCCGTCTGGAAAGCCAAAGTACGGACCGCGCGTTTGAAATGTTTGTCGAGCAGCTGCGACCCGGAAAGCTGATGAACAGCGCCTTTCATGCCGCCTTCACCTATGATGCCCGGGCCCGTATGCCGGACATCACCCATCCGGCACTGGTGCTGGCGACCCAGTCGGGATTGCTCGAACCGACACGCTGGGCGGGACAGAATATTCCGTCCGCCATCGTCGTCGAACGGCTCGACATCACCCGGGCGGTGCTTGACGAGGCAGCGGAATTGACGGCATCTGAAATCCTGAACTTTCTCGACGAGGCCCAGCCATGACCGACACAATCCCCTTCGCCATCTATTGCCTCGACAAGCCCGGCACTGAACGAAAGCGCCTCGATGCCCGCGATGCCCATTTTGCGCATATTGAAAAGACGCTCGACAATCTGCTGATCGCCGGTCCGTTGAAGGACACCGATGGCGCCACCATCGGCTCGTTGTTGATCGTCAAGGCCAGCGACGCCGATGACGCGCGCCGACAGCTGGAAGCCGACCCCTATTTTGCCGCCGATATCTGGGCCGATATCCGGATCAGCGAGTTCATGCCGGCTGCCGGAGACTGGATCGGCGGAAAAATCTGGTGAAGCGACTGTTTGCAGCGCTGGCGATCTGGCTGGGGCTGGCCATCCCGGCATCGGCACAGACGGTTTCTCCCTGGACAGAAACGCTGGTCAGCGTGGAGAATCTGGACCAGGCCTCGCGACTCTTTCGCGAACTGGGGAGCTGGGAGATCAAAAGCGAAGGCAAAGTCGCGACAGCGGAACTGCGCTACTGGAAACTGCCCGCAACCGCGAGCGGCCGCTATCAGCTGATCTGCGCACCCGCGACGGAGACCGGCTGTATTCGCTTTGTCCGGCTGGAGGGAGTGGGTCCACAGGCCCCTGTACGCCTTGCCCTTCGTGCCTGGGACACGGGCGGAATTTTCTCGATCATGGTGCGCTCGGACAATGTCCCGCAACTCTTTTCAGATGCCATCGCGATGGGCTGGTGGGCGGAGAGCCAGCCGATCCGCTTTCAGTTTGGCACATCTGACCTGCGCAATGTCGTACTGACCGGTCCGCACGGCATCAATCTTGCGGTCTATGAGCGGATAACGCCGGACTTTACCGCCTTCCCGGTCGGCCGGATCAGTCAGGGATTCAACAGCATGCGGATGGTCAGGGACAAGGCACTCGCCCGGGCCTTTTACGAGCAGAAGCTGGGTTTTTCTGTGCTGTTTGATTCGGGTCGCGAGCCACCCGAGCCCGCACCGTCCAATTTTGGTATTCCGCTCAACCGGACTCCCGATATCAAGCGTTCGGCCGCCGCCCTGCAGCCCCGGCCCGGCGAGACCGGCCGGGTGGAAGTGATGCAAATTGAAGGATTTACCGGTCTGGATGTCAGCCGGGAAGCGCGCCTGCCCAATCTCGGGATCATCTCCGTCCGCTATCCCGTCGACGACCTGCGGGCCTATCGCCAGCAGATCGAAGCCCGAGGAGTGATAGTGGACTATGCGGCAAGCAGCGTTACGATAGGGGCGATCGGGACCGTGGACCTCTTCGCGGTCCGCGATCCGGATGGCAATATCACCGAATTTTACCAGAAGTCCCACGAAAAGCCCCAGTGAAGGAACCGAACATGGCTCGTGTCGCACAGATAACCGAATTTGGAGGGCCGGAGAATATCCGCTGGATCGATGTCGATCTGCCCGCACCCGGTGCCGGAGAAGTCCATGTCCGGATGACGGCGGTCGGTCTCAACTATATCGACACCTATCACCGCACAGGCCTCTATCCTATCGAGCTGCCCAGCGGACTGGGAATTGAAGGCGCGGCGGTAGTCGAGGCAGTCGGAGAAGGGGTAACCAGCGTGCAACCCGGCGACCGCGTGGCGACATTCGGCCTGATCGGCGCCTATGCGACGGAACGGGTGCTGCCGGAATCGGCGCTGGTTCCGCTGCCCGACTCCATAGACGACGAAACCGCGGCGGCGATCATGGTCAAGGGCTGTACCGCGGAATTTCTGATTGAAAGGTGTGGAAAGGTCCAGAGCGGCTGGCCGGTACTGGTCCATGCCGCAGCCGGCGGAACCGGGCTTCTGCTGGTCCAGTGGCTCAAGCATCTCGGCGCCCATGTCATCGGCACGGTGAGCACGGAGGAAAAGGCGGCGCAGGCGAAAGCGGCGGGAGCCGATGACATCATCTTCTACCTGAAGGAAGACACCGCCGCCCGGGTGCGCGAAATTACTGATGGGGCGGGGGTCCGAGTCGTATTTGACGGGGTCGGCATGGCGACCTGGGAAAGCTCGCTCGACAGCTGCGGTCAGCGCGGCCTGATCATCAGCTTCGGCAATGCCGATGCCCCGGTGACGGGAGTCGGGCTTGGCATTCTCGCGGCCAAAGGCTCGCTGCATGTCACCCGGCCCACCCTGTTCGATTATTATGCCACCCCGGAAGACAGCCAGCAGGGCATGGGCCGCCTGTTCGAGATGGTCGGCAGCGGTACCGTCAAGGTGCATATCGGCCAGCGTTATCCTCTGGAAGAGGCGGCGCAGGCGCATGTCGATCTGGAAAGCCGCAAGACGGTCGGTGCAACCATCTTGCAACCCTGAGAGGATTTCGATGACCCGTATCGCGCCGCTCAGCCTGGAAGAGCTGCCCAAAGAAACCCGAAAGAGCCTGGAATATGCGCAGAGCATCATGGGCTTTACCGCCAATGATGTCCTCGCCATGGCGCATTGGCCAGAACTGCTGGCCGCGATGGAGCAACTGGTCGGGGTGATTTACAAGCCCGGCGAGCTGGACGATGTGTTGAAGCGCATGATTGGAACCATTATCAGCGGCGCGTCCGGTTGCCGCTATTGTCAGGCGCATACCGCGCATGGAGCGGCGAAAATGGCAGGCGGTGATGCCGAAAAAATTGCGGCGGTCTGGGACTATCAGACGAGCGACCTGTTCGACCCGGCAGAACGCGCGGCGCTCGATCTCGCCCTGGCCGCCGGGCAGCAACCCAATGCAGCAACAGACGCACATTTCCGGGAACTGGAGAAATATTTCTCGCGTCAACAGATCATGGAGATCATGGGCGTGATCGGGCTGTTCGGATTTCTCAATCGCTGGAATGACACGCTGGCGACCGAACTGGAAGACCAGCCATTCGATGCGGCCCGTTCACTCTATTCCAAAGACCAGTGGGAGGCCGGGAAACATCGGCAGGACGGATGAAGAAATACCAACTCTCCTGTGCGTTGCTGATCGCGTCCTTGCCGGCAGCAACACCGGTCGCAGCCAATCACGCTGCTGCAGAAGCCATGGCAGCCGACACCCGGCTGATCATCGACTGGGGCACGGCCTGGAAACGCCATTTCGAGGCCGGGGATACGGAAAAGCTGCGCGATATGTATGAGCCGGATGCGGTGCTGATGGCCAATGGCGCTCCCCCGAAAACTGGTGTCGATGATATCCTGGAATTTCTGGGCCGAAACAAGAAGGCGGGCAACCAGGTTACGATCGACTTCGCCAATGAAGACATCACGATCGACGGCAAATACGGGTATCTGACCGCGAGATACTGGATGACCATTACCCCGCCCGGTGCCCGGCCGATCAACGTCATGGGCCGATCGTTCCTGGTCTATAAAAAGGGTGATGACGGCCGCTGGCGGCTGTGGCGCGACATGGACAATCAGGCGCCGGATGTTCGCGCCGAAGACCGTCCCGGCCGCTAGCCGATTTCGATCAGTTCGAGAATTTCTCCCGCCGGACCCTGCGTGCTGGCCGACCGCCGGCCATTATAGGGTGCTTCGCTGCGTATCCGGGGTTCGGCAATCCACTTGAGCGCAATCGCATCGAGGCTTTCGACCGCCAGCGACACCAGCGCATTGCCGGGCGGCAACATGCCTTCATGCCGCGCGCGCGCCGTTGCTTCGGCGGGATAGTCATCCACCTCGACAATCGGCAACCGGTCATTCTGCACCATGGTCAGATCGGAAACGGTGCCGGCAGGCTTGCCGAACGCGTCGTTGATCATGCTGTATTCCAGCGTATATGTGTCCCCGACCGTCAGATGCAGCCGGTCGCGATACCAGTCGACTGTCGCCACCCGGTCCGGTGTCGCCAGAATAACGATAAACATGTGATCAGTCAGGCTTTGCGCCTTGGGCAAATCGGACGAAGGCGTGTTTTCGCGAACCTCGTTGAGATAGACCATCTCCCGGCCGGTCCCCAAAACTTGCATCGGCACGAAAAAAGGCAAACCTTCCAGCTCCTTGGGCGGGCCGACAATCTCAAAACCCGATCCTTCGAGCCGGTCCGGCCAGCCAAACACGTCCTGCACGGTCAGCTCATACGCCGCCCAGCCATATGTCGTGGTCGGTTTGAATCCGGGATGATCGGGCTGTTCGACCAGGCGGATGTGGCAGTCTGCTCCGCTGGCCGGCCGCAGCACGGCCATGGCAGCCCCGGCACTGGCGGACACATCCCAGGCGGCCGCCAGTTCTGCTGACAGCGAACCCCGTTCGACCAGATCCATGCCCAGCACGTCCCGATAGTCTCGCAAAGCCGCGTCCAGATCCGGCACGGTAGCGACACCTCCCAGAATCGATCCATGCTGCAATTTATGTGTCATGACAGGTTCCTGTGTTGCGCAAATGATGACAGATATGGGCTGGCCGCAGAATTCACACCCAACTGCCGGGAGATGGACCCCCGCCTGCGCGGGGGTACAAAACCACGTTCCTCTTCAAAAACCTCGTATTCCCGCGAAGGCGGGAATCCAGCTCCTTCCAGGTGACCCGGACGCAACATGGAGGAGACAGGCACCCGCCTGCGCAGGAGCACAAGATATGGTCGCTGCACCTCGCGTTCCATCAAAATTCCGGTTTCCTTTTCTCGAGGAAGGCCGCAACGCCTTCCCGGAAGTCATCGCTTTCAAAGGCCGCATCGAACAGCGCCCGGCTCGCTGCATCGTCATCGGCCTGACCATCCAGAATGCGCCGGATGATCTGTTTGCTCATTTTCTGGCTGTGTGATGAGACTGTGGCCATGGTTTCCGCCAGCGCATCTGCTTCCGCATAGGGATCGTCAGACATCTGGGTTATCAGGCCGATACGCAGCGCTTCCTCGGCCGGCAGGATCTGGCCAGTGAACAGGATGCGTTTCGCCTGGGACGGACCAACCGCATCGACCAGCAATTTGGTATCGTGCAGCGGATAAACCAGCCCCAGCTTCGCCGGCGTGATGCCAAAGCGCGCAGCCGGTCCGGCAATCCGTATGTCACAGGCGAGCGCGATGCCGCAGCCGCCACCAATGCAGTCGCCATCAATCACCGCGATGGTCGGTTTCTCCGCCTGCGCCAGATCATGCTGAACCTTGCCGATGGCCGCCTGATTGCGCGCGCGCCATTCGGGATCAGTCGACCCGGCACCAAATTCGCCAATGTCCGCACCGGCGCAAAAGGCGCTGCTCTTGCGACTGGAATGCACGGTCAGCACACGCACTCCATCATCGGCCATCGCATCGGCGAGCAGCTCGGGAAACAGTTCCCACATCTCCTGGGTAAACGCATTGCGCTTGTCCGGCCGGTCGATCAGCAAATGCGCGATCTTGCCGTCCTTTTCGAGACGCAGGGTCATGCCGGATCCACTTCCGCGAGATGCCGGGCAATCTGGTGCCGGGTCGTGACCCAGACATCCTGTTTTGAACGAACGTGCCGGAAAAATTCTTCGAGCGCCCAGATCCGGCCCGGTCGTCCGATGATCCGCAAATGCAAGCCGAGCGACATCATTTTCGGATTGCCTTCCTCACCCTCGCGGTAGATCTGGTCGAAATTGCGGATCGCATAGTCCAGCCAGCTTTGCGGCGTCATCGCCGGATCGGTCCACATTTTCATGTCATTATTGTCGAGCTGATAGGGAATAATGGCAATCGGTTTTTCGGGCACTGTCTCCCGGTCCCAGAACGGCACGTCACCGGAATAATTGTCCATATGGTAGGCGAAACCTTCCTCGATCAGCAGGCGCCGGGTATTGTCTGTGTGGAAATAACGCGACAGCCAGCCATAGGGGCGCGTGCCTGTGGTCTTTTCAATCGACTGCACAGCCTTGCGGATAAATTCGCGCTCCTGATCCTCGTCCATCTTGAACTGGTGGACCCAGCGATAGCCGTGACTGACCGGCTCATGGCCCATTTCCGCGATCGCCTCTCCAATCTCCGGATGGTTTTCCAGACTCAGCGCCGCCACCGTCCAGCTCGCCATCATGTCATGCTCCTTGAGCAGTTTGACGATCCGTGGCGCACCCGCCTTGATCCCGTAGAGATAGTTGGATTCATTGCCATAATTGCGGATCGGTGACTTGATATGGATGCCCAGTTCGTCAACAGGTTCCATCCCGCGATCGCCCCGGGCAATCGTCATCTCGCTGCCTTCCTCGACATTGACCACCACGCTCAGCGCCATTTTGGCACCGTCCGGCCAGTCGATACGTTCTTCTTCCATCAATGCATGTCCTCTTGCTTTATTGCCACCGGCGTCCAGCGCTCCGCACGGCGATCGATACGGGCCTCCAGCAATTCCCCATCCAGATCCATCGGCGCGGCCGCGTCCAGAAAAGCCGCTTTCTCTTCCAGACAGTCGACCCGGATCACACCCAGAAAACGACCGGTGATTTCACTGGTCACCACGGGTACGACGCCACAGGCTGTGCAGACAAGGAAGTCGGAAGTTTTCGTCCCGAACCGGTATCGGCTGACAGGTCCGGCAAGAGTGATGTCCACTTGCCCGCCGGGGTCCGAGGTCCAGGATGCGCCGTGCATCCTGCAGAAGGAACACTGGCAGGATCGCGCGCCCAGCTCGGCAGGCGTCCGCTTGCTCCGAAAATCGAGCGTCACAGCGCCACAATGACAAGACCCGGCATAGGCCACCATCAGTGCATTTCCTCTCCGCCAGACACGTTGAGTGCTTCGCCGGTAACATAGAAGGCCTCGTCACTGGCCAGCCAGGCACAGGCCGCCGCCGTGTCGGAGGGCAGGCCCGGGCGGCCCATCGGGTTCTTGGCCGCCATATTGGCAAGATAGGCCTCGACCGTGTCAAAACCGAGCAGTTTGGAGAAATAAGCATTTTGCTCCGCACCCAGTGCCGTTGTCACATGATTGGGGCAGATCGCGTTGACGGTGATTCCGTGCGCGCCCAGTTCGACCGCGCTCGCCCGCGTCAGGCCGACCATGCCGTGTTTGGACGACACATAGGCGGGCAGATGCGGGAATCCGGTCTTCGCTGCCTGCGACGCGATATTGATGATCCGGCCGCCATTGCCGGCCTTGACCATCGCCTTCGCCGCCGCCTGTGTACAGTAAAAGGCGCCGTTGAGATTGACACCGATGACCAGCGCAAAATCGTCGGGTACCACGTCGAGCAAAGGCTTCATCATGAAGCCGATCCCGGCATTGTTGACGAACACGTCCACTGCGCCAAAGGCATCCACAGCCTGATCAACCAGCGCCTGACATTGCTCGGCATCACTGACATCACAGGCAATATTGGCAACTTTCGCGCCGCGACCCCGCAATTTCTCGGCGACACCTTCCGCCTCGCCATCGATCGTCAGATCGGACACCACACAATTCGCGCCTTCATCGGCGAAGCGCTGCAATATGCCCTGCCCCAGTCCTTTTTCCTTTCCGGAACCGGTGACAATAATCGTTTTGTCACGGAATTTTGCCCCTGACGAATCTGGCATCAGAGATCTTCCGTCAGGATGAAGGTGGGATTGTCAGCATAATCCTGAAACGGCGCCGCGGCTTCCTGAAAGGCCGGGTCAGACACATCGGCGACAAATTCATCCATCCCGCTGATATCGATAATCTCGAAATATTCATAAGGCGACGGGTCATCCGAACCGAACAGGCCCGTGGCCTTGTGGACGGTGAAGGATTCAACCGAGGCCAGACCGCTGGCGGTCGGGATATCCCGGGTCTTTGCCCATTCTTCATATTCGGCGATATCGACGCCCTCTTTCAGGTTGAACAACACGATAATGCGCATTTTATCTCTCCTTCAGGTTTCCACGAAAAGTTCAGGCCGGCGAAAGGCCGCCAGCGCCGCATCCAGCTCACGCGCCCTGGCCAGCACGCCAGCATCATTCCCGGCGGCGCCCACCAGCTGTACGGCCACGGGCAATCCATCCGCCGTCATTCCGGATGGAATGGTCACGGATGGCAGTCCGGCGATATTGGCTAGACAGGTAAAATCTGCCTGATTGGCCGGAGCCCTGTCGGCATGCGGAAAGGCCGCCTGTGGGGCGGTCGGCATCAGCAGGGCCGTGCCAGGCGCGATAGCGCTGTGCAAAGCATCGCTGACCTCGGTCAGGATGCGCCGGTCCTCGGCCAGATCCCCGGCGCCGCGCTTCGGGCCGTAGGTCAGCAAATGCCGGAGTTGTTCTGACAATCCGTCCGGATTGGTGGCGAGCATATCCGCCAGTTCCCGGGACAGGCCAAGCGAAGACATGATGAAGCCGGCGAAGCGAATTCGGGACAGATCATGCGGCAGGGACAGGGTCGCATCTGCACCACAGGCCGTCGTGGCTGCTTCATAGCCTTCGCGGACGGCCGGTTCGCATTCCACACCGCCAAGACCATCCAACAATACAATATTATCAATGACTTGACTGTCATCATAGCCGTCCACCAGAACCTGTGAACAAGCGTCCAGTACGTCCAGCGATTGCGCCAGTGGGCCGATGCTGTCGAGCGATGGATCGACAATCTCAAGCCCCTCCTGACTAACCGAACCACGGGTCGGTTTCAGGCCGTATATCCCGCAATAAGCGGCCGGTATCCGGACCGATCCCATCGTGTCGGTGCCCAGCGCTGCATCACACAGACCTGCAGCAACGGCCGCCCCGCTGCCACCCGACGAGCCGCCCGGCGTATAGCCAATCCGGTGCGGGTTCTGGGTCGCTCCGAAAAACGGATTGTCGGTCTTGGCGCCGAGTGCTGCCTCTTCCATGTTGAGCGTGCCGATAATCGCGGCACCCGCCTCGCGCAGTGCCGCGACAGCCGGCGCATCCTGTTCGGCTGTCCGGTCGGCAAAACCCTCGATACCCGCGGTCCATTTCATTCCGCGCACCGCGATATTGGCCTTCACGCCAATCGTCAGATCCGCCAGCGGACCCTCTCCGGATGTCGCATCCGGATCCAGTTCCGTGAAGGCGTTGAGCGCCGTATTGGCCGCGTCGAGATCATCCCGGTTGATCATGCCGTCCGTCATACGCCCCGTTTGTCGATCAGGCGAATCGGTTTCTGCCTTGTGTCGATTTCGGTTTCCTTTGCCGTGTCCCCGGCTCCGACCAGAGTGACACCCACCTCGATACCAAGACCCTTGCGAAGAAGGTCGGCGAGCGCCGCCTGATCTCCCGTATCCCGGCATTCCAGTGTGACATGCATGTCATCGCGCCCGGCATCGTCACGCGTCACGTGACAGACATATTCTCCGGTCAGCTCACTGCGACCCTCGATGATCGCCCCGATCGCATGCGGAAAAATGTTGATGCCGCGCAGCTTGACCATATTGTCGCTGCGGCCCTTGAAACCGGTAATCCGCTTGAACACCATGCCGGTCTGGTTGCTGCTGGTGATTTCCTCGGTAATGTCATGGGTGTTGAACCGGATACAGGGCGCGATATCGTCCTTGAACAGGCAGGTCACCACCATGTCGCCTGTCTCTCCCGGTGCCACCGGATCGCCGCTGTCGACATCGAGCAGTTCGAGATATTGTGCGTCTTCCCAGACATACATGCCGTCCCGTTCCGGCCCCTCGCCGGCAATCGATCCGGTATCGCCGACGCCATACCAGTCATAGGCTTTCGCACCGTGCCAGGCGGCTTCGGTCGAGGCTCGATCCTCGGTGCCGAGATGGCCGATGATCATCTTCAGCTGAATCTTGTCGAACAACTCCTCGGTGGCGGCCGTGTCCGCCAGCTTGCGGATATAGTCGACAAAGCCGACCATGCAGGTGACCCCAAAATCCGCCATTAGATTGACCTGATTGATCGACCGGGTTTCGATCCCGGTTCCGGCGCTGAGGAACAGGGCGTTGGTGAAATGGGTAACGGCTTCGCGGATATAATGACCGCCATTGATCATGCCATGGCCATAGACCGACTGGACCACATCATCGCTGCCCAGGCCCATCCAGCGGTACATGCGGCCGACCAGAAGATTGGTAATCTCGCGCCCCTTCGGCCCGAACATCAGCGGCTGCGGCCGCCCGGTGGTGCCGCTGGTGGTGTGGAACACGACCGGCGTGTTCCCGCGCCCGTCAAAGTCGCCATAGGGCGGAAAGGCATTGACCGAGGCCATCAGGTCGGACTTGTCATAGACCGGCAGCCTGGTGATATCGGCCAGCCCGCCAATATCGCCAGGTTCAATGCCCTGCTCGCCCCAGAGGCGCTGATAGAAAGGGATCTGCCAGCCGCGCTGCATCAGCTTGCGGAACTGCCTGTCTTGCACCGCGTAGAGCTCATCGCGCGACATGGCCGTGTAGCGGCGGACAAATTCGTCGCCGACCGGATACTGGTCGAGCATCTCTCTGGCATCAAAAGTCTCAAAATAGGTCGGAAATGTCATGGGGACTCCGTGGCATAGGCAAGTGGATTGTCAAAAATTCGGGCATCGCAACCGGCCGCGGCAAGACTGCGGGCGAGATCGCGCTTGGACCGGGTCTGGGCGTCGGACATCGGCGCCACCGGGCTGCCGAGATTGGCTTCGATGATTTCGGTCAGACCAAAACCTGCGGTCGATCTGATCGTGAGCTGCTGAGGGGCCAGCGCATTGTGATCCGGATTGTCATCAATACGCACCGACACCTTCTCGCCCAGAGCCATCAGGGCCGGATCGGCAAAGTGTTCGGGCGTAAAACAGCGCGGATCAATAATCCCGTCGCGCAACATGAGCGGTACAAGGAAAGGCAGGCACAACCGGGCATAGGCGGGTGTCATATCCCGCTTGTACGGCCTCCCGACCAGCCGGTGAATCAGCGGCGGGGCGGCGATTTCGATCGACTCGACATCGGCCGGTTCCAGCGCGTCGTCACGCAACAGATTGTCGATCGCACCCAATATTCCATGGCTGGCACGACCGGACGGGAAAGGCTTGATGCTGACCTCTTCGATCAGCCAGCGCTGGCCAAGGCCTGCAACATAACCCGACAAATCCCCGGGTTCGATCAGCTGGAAATAGCCAAACGGGCCTTCCAGTACATCATGTGGACCGTTCATCCCGGCCTTGACCAGATCGACGGCGGCAATGGCGGCCCGGGCGGCATTGGCGATCTGCAAAGGCAGCGCAATTGACGCCTCGACATGTGCCTGCATGGTGCCCGCTGCCTGCGAATAGGCGAGACCCATGACGTCGGCGAACTGTTCAGATGACAGCCCCTCCAGCCGGGCCGCAGCCAGTGCGGCCCCGATGACACCGGCCGTGGCAGGCCGGAAAAAACTCATGGCTCCACTGGCTGAAACCCCCAGACCGCTGGCGATATCGACGCCCACGGCGAGCGCAGTCAGAAAGGCCGCCTCATCGCATCCGTTCCTGCGGTCCGCGCTCGCCAGCAAGGCCGCAGTAACCACCGACATGGCGTGCACCACCGCCGGTTCATGAACCGCATCCCATTCAAGACAGTGGATCGCGAAGCCGTTGAACCAGGCCGCAGAGGGCGCTGGCAGGCGCTCGTCCAGTCCGAGAAGTCGCGCTTCATCGCCCTGTCCCCAGCCGCGAACGGCATCCAGCATCGCCTGTGCCTCATCCGAAGCCGCGCCGGCTGCCCCACCGGCCAATGTGTCTGCAAAAAGACGCTGCGCCGCAGCGATGGTGCTGTCCGGCAAGATATGTTCAGCCGCAGCGAAGGCCAGAATGTCCTGCGTCGCGCTCATGACAGCCAGTCCTCCAGCATGGCATGGATCGCCCGCACATCATCGCCGTCCAGCGCCAGTTCGATAGCACGGTCCGCTTCGCATTCAGCTAGTCCGCCCCAGGCGATCAATGCCCGGGCCTTGGCAATCACGCCATCGCGGGACAGCGGCCGTTCGGGATCACCGAGCGTGTCGACCAGCTCCACAGTCTCTCCAGCGCAGGTTACCCTCGCGCCATAGTGATCGGGATAGCGCGCGGTGATGTCCCGGTTTTCCGCGACGCTGACCCGGCTGCGATCCGATGCCATGGCGGATATCGCCTCCGATTCGAAATCGACCAGCTGCGGCACACCGCGTGTCGCCACCAGCGCCACCGCGTGCTGCAACGAGAATTTGGCATCCAACACGGTTTCCGGATCGGGCCGGTCGCAAAAGGTGATGGCATCGGCATAGGTCTCGACCTGGATTTCGCCATCGAGGTGACCAAGCTTTGCCTTGAGTTCCAGCGCCGCATCAATCGCAGGGTGGGCATGGCGGCAGGCGCCCCAGGGCTTGAAGCTCACATCGTGGATCCGCCACTGATCCGGAAAGGTCATGGGTTTGGGGTTTTTGCAGGTGGCGGCATAGAGGCCCTGCGGACCCTCGAGGATGAAGCGGGGGCCGGTCGCGCCATGACTTGCATAAAACCCCGCGCTACCGCCCGTCGTCAGGACATTTGCCGTATGCCATTGCTTTGTCATTCCGGACTCATGGCGCATTTGCCAAAGCCCGCCCGTTACAGATCCGGCAAGCCCCATCGCGGATGTCAGAACCTCCGGCTCACCCCCAAACAGATCGGCGACCGCCGCTGCCGCGCCAAAATTTCCTGCGGTCGATGTGTTATGGAAAAATGCATAATGGTGCTGATCAAATGTTGAACCAATGGCGATCGTCGTTTCATAGCCACGAACAGCGGCATTCAGGACATCTTCCATCCGGTAATCGAGACCGACGACAAGCGCGGGCCATATCACCGGCCCCGGATGGAGAATCGATGACCTGTGGATATCATCCATCTCAAGCACATTTCCCAGCCAGGCGCAGTTGCTCGCATTATTGGCTTCCTGATAATTTTTTTGCAGGGCTGCAACTTCACTCTCCCGTGCTCCCGCCACACAGCCCAGCCAGTCCAGCAAATGCAGTCTCGCCCGCTGCCGGGTGGCTTCGTCCACGGGACGCAAAAGATGCGTGGCCAATTTCTCGGTCAGGCTCTCTTGCGTCATGAGTCCGCGCCCCTTAAGACAGCCATATGTCCGGACAAAAAACGACCACTGCCAAAAAACAGCCGCGCTATCTTGTGCTTGCCGATGAATTGCGGGAGGCGGTGCTGCGCGGAGACTATCCCGATCCTGGGGATTTTCCGACCGAATCCGTGCTCTGCAAAAAATATGATGTCAGCCGGTTCACGGTCCGGGAAGCCTTGCGCAAACTGACGTCTGAAGGTCTGATCGCCCGCAAACGCGGTTCGGGAACCGTGGTCCAGCCGGCTACCGCTCGCGCCGGCGCGCTGCACCAGCCGCTGAGCAATGTCGGCGAGATTCTCCAATATGCGCGCGACACCACGATCAGCTTTGAACAGCTGGAAGCGCAGGAGATCCCGAAGAAAATTGCCGAACAGATCGGGATCAGCCCGAAGCGCAAATGGTTCGTCTTCCACGGCAAGCGGCTGAAACCGGGACGCAAGCGCCCGATCGCCATCACCGTCGCCTGGGTCAGTCCTGATCTGAAAGACACGGTCAGACAGATCGATGTCGAGGGTGCAACGCTGTTCAAGCAGATCGAGGAATATGGGAAGATCACGGTCACGCGCGTGACCCAGGATATTCAGGCGATCGCCGCCGCGCCCCATTTTGCCGACAATCTGGGCATAGAGGAAGGCGATCCGGTGCTGCGCATATTGCGCTGCTATTACGACCAGAATGACCGCCTGTTCGAGATTTCGGCGAGCTATCATCCCGGGGAACGCTTTGCCTATTCGATGCATATCGAGGTCGACTGAACCGGCCGTCATTCCGGCAGCTCCGGAGAATCTGTCACTTGCCAGGGGTCTTCTGAGCGAAAGGCAAATGACGGGCCGATCTGATGGGCACCGTCGGCTTCGACCAGCAGGCCCTTTTCCTTGACAAAATCCTGATCCAGCGCCTCACGGAAATCCAGCACGGGCGAAAAGGCGACATCCTTGTCGGCAAACCATTTTACCCATTCGTCTCGCGTTCGGCTCGCAAATGTCTCGCGCAGGAACGCGATCAGCGGTGCTTGCGGCGGGCCGGCTTCCAGTTCGGCCAGTGGCAACAGATCGAGCCGGTCGAGCGCCGTCAGCAGGTTCTTCGCGAATTTTACTTCCCGGGCCCCCAGCACCACATGCCGGTCATCCGCCGTGCGATAGACCTGATAAAAGGCCGCGCCACCGAGCGAGCGCTGGCTTTGCGATACGGGTGGCGGACCGCCACTGATCGCCCCGCCAGCGATATGCGCGCACCAGGGCAGCATCGAATCAAACATGGCAATGTCGACATAGTCGCCCTTGCCGGTCTTTTCTCGGCCAATCAGCGCCATCAGCACGGCCGAAAGACCGTTCAGTCCTGCCGCCATGTCCGCCGACGGCACGCCGGGGACAACCGGCATGCCATCCGTGCCGTCATTCACCGAAAGAAAACCCGACAGCGCCTGGACCGCGAGATCATGGGCCGGGTGATGGGCCATTTCTCCTTCCTGACCGAAGGCGGAAATCGAGCAATAGACAATCGCGGGATTTCTCGCCGCCACTGCTTCATAGTCAAATCCCAGCCGTTTCATGACCCCGGGCCGAAAGCCCTCAATCATCACATCCGCATCCGCCAGCAGATCCCATAGCCGTTCGCGCCCGGTATCGGATTTCAGGTCGAGTGCTTCCGCCTGCTTGCCCCGATTGAGGTTGCGGAACCAGACCGACTGGCCCGCTTCCATCGGTTCCATCTGTCGTGCCGGATCACCTGCGGGTGGCTCCACCTTGATGACCTCTGCTCCATGATCAGCCATCATCATGCTGAGCATCGGGCCCGGCAGGAACAGCGAGAGGTCGATGACCTTTATGCCGGAAAGCTTGCCCATCGGTTCACACAATTCCGTCGGCGCGCAACGCCGCTATTGCATCATCATCATAGCCCAGATCACCGAGGATCGCATCGCTGTCCTGCCCCAGCAGCGGGCCGGCCCTGTTGGGCAGCCGTTCACCATTGAGCTTGATCGGGCTCGACAACACATCCATTTCGTCACGGTCCGGGTGGCTGATCGTCTGACGCATGCCGATGGTTTCGAGCCACGGGCTGTCGAGCGCTTGATCGAGCTGATAGACCGGCGCTACCGGGACATGACCTTCGAGCAGCGTCTGCCAGTGCGCCATCGAGTGTTCCGCAAAAATCGCATTGAGCATTTCCGACAGGGCCGGACGATTGTCGAGCCGTTTCGCTGGCGTATCGAAACGGGGATCGGCGATCAGCTCCGGATGGCCGATTTTATCACACAGGATCGGCCAGAATTTGGGGATCTGGGCCATGACAAACAGCCACCCGTCGGTGGCCTTGAACATCTGGCTGGGGGTCGCCGAGGGATGGGCTCCGTTTGGCGCGCGTCCGGTAATGTCATTCTCGTTCATGTACCAGAGCGCGGGGTAGCTGGTCTGATGCACCGCTGCGGAGAGCAGGTCGACATCCACGTCACAGCCCTCGCCGGAGCGCTGCGCGTCGAGCAATGCGGCGAGCAATCCCACGGCCATTTGCGTGCCCGACATGAAGTCGACCATCGACAGGCCGAAGCGCACCGGGGGGCCATCCGGATCGCCGGTGAGGGCGCAAAAGCCGGCCTCGGCCTGCATCAGATAGTCATAGCCGGGCCATTTCGCGCGCGCATTGTCGCGCCCATAGGCCGACACATGGGCACAGACGATGGCCGGATTGACCGCCTTCAGCGCCGCGTAATCGAGACCGATCTTCGCCGGGACATCGCCGCGCAGATTATTGGCCATAACGTGGGATTCCCGCACCAGCTGGTGGAGGATTGCAATGCCCTTTTCGCTGCGCAGGTCGAGCGTCAGCGAACGCTTGTTGAGATTGAAACTCTGGAAGTAGAGGCTTTCCTGTTCCCGCAGCCAGTGCGGTCCGACATGGCGCGCCGTGTCGCCACCTTTGGGCGGTTCGATCTTGATGACCTCGGCGCCCATCTGGGCGAGAAACATCGTGCCATAGGGCCCGGCCCCATATTGTTCTGCCGAAAGGACCCGAAAACCCTTGAGGGGCTGTTTTGCGCTCAAGCCGGATTCCTTTTCACCCATTGTTTCGAAATGATCATGCGCTGCATCTCATTCGTCCCCTCACCGATACACATCAGCAGCGCATCGCGATAATAGCGTTCAATCTCATATTCCTTGGAATAGGCATAGCCACCATGGATCCGCATCGCCTCCTCGGAATTGCGCACGGCGGATTCAGAGGCGAAATATTTGGCCATCCCCGCTTCCATGTCGCAGCGTTCACCGCGGTCGTAGGCTTTGGCAGCATCCATGGTCAGCAGTTCGGATGCCCGGGCACGGGTGACCATCTCGCCCAGTTTCAGCTGGATCGCCTGGTGATCGGAAATCGGCTTGCCCATGGTTTCCCGCAACTGGGCATATTCGGTGGCCAGCCGCAAGGACCCCTGAGCCAGCCCGACGCCCCGCGCCGCTACATTGATCCGTCCAAGTTCGAGACCGCCGGTCGCCTGGAAAAAGCCTTTGCCTTCCACGCCGCCGATTAGATGATCGGCGGGAATGCGATAATTGTCGAAAATCAGCTCGGCACTGTCGATCGACTTGTAGCCGAGTTTTTCAAATTTCTTTCCGACAGTGAACCCTTCGCCCTTTGGCGCAATCATCAGGCTCATGCCCTTGTAGCGCGGTTCGGCAGCCGGGTCGGTTTTGACAAGCAGCGCGAAGCATTCGCCCTTGATCCCGTTGGAGATCCAGGTCTTGGTCCCGTTGATGACATAGTCATCTCCATCCCGCTTCGCGACGGTGCGGATTGCCTGGAGATCGGTTCCCGCATTGGGCTCGGTCAGCGCCAGTCCCCCGCGAATTTCGCCGGTGGCGAATTTGGGGAGCCATTTCTGTTTCTGGTCTTCGGTGCCAAAGCGCTCGACGGCAGCGGCCATGATCAGATGGGAATTGAAAATCCCGGTGATCGCCATCCAGTAGGAGGAAATATAGGTGACTATCTTCGCATAGGTCGTCGCCGGCAGGCCCAGGCCGCCATATTCCTGACCGATCGTGGCGCCAAACAGACCCATCTCGGCCATCTGGTCCACCAGTTTTTCCGGCCAGATATCCCCATGGTCATGTTCCATGACGACCGGTTTCACTTCGCCTTCAACCCATTTCTCGATGGCATCCATAAAGGCGCGCTCGTCCTCCGGATCAATTGTCCGCGGAACAAATTCCTCCGTTGGAATTTCCACTGCACTGGCCATTGTCTTGCTCCAATATTTTCGCCGCCGCACCATAGCGGCCGGCTGTTCACTCAATTCAGTCGTCCGCGCCGCCGAAACCGCGTTTCCAGATCAACATGGTCCGCTCAAAGGTGCAGACGACCTTGCCATCCTGGTTTTTGCCGATGGTCTTGATTGTCACGATTCCCTGTTCCGGACGTGAGGAGGATTCGCGTTTCTCGAGCACTTCGCTTTCCGCGTAGAGCGTGTCACCCGGAAATAGCGGGTGAGTCAGACGGATCTTGTCCCATCCGAGATTGGCGAGCGCTTTCTGGCTGGTGTCGGACACGCTCATGCCAACCATCAGGGCCACAGTGAGTGGCGAACAGACAAGCGGCTTCTTGAATTCGGTTTTCGACGCAAATTCATAATCGAAATGGGCCGGATGGGTGTTCATGGTCAGCAACGTAAAATGGACATTGTCCGTGTCGGTAATCGTTCGGCCCGGACGATGTTCGTAAATATGTCCGATCTCGAAATCCTCGTAATACCGGCCAAATGTTTCCCGGAACCGACCGGGGCTGACTTCTATTACTCCATCACGCATGTGTTTTTCCTTGCTCAATCCAGTGTGTGTTCAAAACCCATATCATGCCGAGGCAACGATATGCCGGTATCTTTGCATGACCGGCGCCTCCAGCATATGGCCATTATGACTGATGGCCCGACCGCCGGCTGCCTCAAATGCAGCAATGGCGTCCTTCGCCTCCGCAATTTCCGCCGCCGATGGTCGCATCGCATCCGCAATTGCGGCAATCTGCTTTGGATGAATGGCCGCTTTTGCATGAAACCCGAGGGATTTCGATTTTGCGCATTCTTCCTTCAGGCCGGCGTCATCGGCCAGATCTATCCAGGGCACATCGATCGCCGTGACCCCGGCCGAGGCACAGCACAGAATGAATGCGCCCCTGGCGGCAAGCAACGGCTCCCACTCCAGCTTCGTGCCGAGCTGAGCGGACAAATCTCCTCCGCCGAACATCATTGCGCTGACTCCCGGACTTGCAGCGATCTGATCCCCGTTTCGCAACCCCTGGACGGTCTCAATCAGCGGAACCAGTCCCGCCGTCTGTTCACCCAAAACGGCATGGACTATTTCCACCTCGGTCGCGCTTTCGACCATGGGCAAGAACAGCAGTGCCGGTAAATGAGGAGCCGCCTTGAGGGCCAGCAGGTCGGTCAGTCCCGCTTCCGTTTTCAGACCGTTGATTCGAACGGCCGTCTTTGGAAGATCAAGCGAAGTCAGGGCCTCGACCACGGATTCGCGGGCCGTACTTTTTTCCGCTGGCGGCACCGAATCTTCGAGGTCAATGCAAATCAGATCAGCGCCACTATTAGCCGCTTTTTCAAAGCGTTCCGGCCGATTGGCGGGCACAAAAAGAAGATTGGTAAAACCGGTCATGAACAGCAAATTGCCCTGCGATTGATATTGCCCCTTCACAATTTGTCCGGACAAATCTAAAGTCAACCAGAAAGTGAAAATAATTGCATCGTCACTGGCGTCCTCTGACACCAATTATCCGGGAGAATCGGGAAATGAGAAATATGTTGAAACATGTGGCACTGACATCATCCGCGCTGGCCTTTATCATGGGTGCGCCGGCCGCAGCGCGGACCCTCGATCCCGAAAAGCCCGAAGACGCCCTGGAAATCATGAAGCGGACCCAGTGCGGCACAGCAGATGGCGTACCGGCTGTCTATCACTGGTCCGGACGCGTCTATTCGCGGGTTCAGGGCGAGCCGGACCGGTTGCTGTTTAACGGGGAGGGCATGAATATCCGCCAATGTGTGCGGATCGAGGACCCAAAGCGGGGTGTCGGTTACCGGCAGGTCAGCCGGGAAGTGATGTTCTATCTGGATCCCAAGACCAATGAAGTGCTGCGGACCTGGGACAATCCCTGGACCGGCGAAACGGTCAAGGTAATGCAGATTGCCAATGATCCGGTAAACAGCCGCCCCAACTATCCGTACAGCGCCGACGGCAAACCTTACAAAATTTCAACCTTGCGCCGACAGGGCAAGTGGATGTTCATGCCGTTCGAAGTGCCGCTCTTTTACCACAATGTGCTGGCGGGCGACTATCAGGATTATGTCGGCAACAAATATCACGCGATGGAAATTTTCGATTTCGCCTTCCTCGCGGACGAGATGCTCGATACGCGCAACCCGACAGCTTATCCGACGATCAGCTGGGTGCGCATTTCGGACTGGATGCCGTGGATGAAGATGCGCGGTCGTCAGGGGCAGATGGTGTTCAATGCCATGGGCGCCAAGCTCAAAAGCTATGACGAGCTGCCCAAGGTGATCAAGGACGAGATTGCGCTCAATTATCCGGAATATACCGCACCGCCCCCGGGCGATGATCCGCGCAAGAATGAAACGACCTGGACCGTATTCAAGAAAATGATCGACGCGGAACGGGCAGCCGAGAAAGAGAAGAAGTAACTCTTTCCTCGCATTTCAAAGAGTTTTCTCCCTGGGGGTCGGCTGTAACGCCGGCCCTTTTTTTAAAACGGCTTCACATTGCCGAGAAAAGCGGTAGCCAGCAGCAGCAGATAGACAATCCAGACCCAGATTCGCGTCCGGTCCATTGTCCTCAGAAGCGGGATTTCGGTTTCGTCCGATGATCCTTCGGCGATCAGCTTGCCCAGTTGCGGACCGACCGGCTTGAACGCCACATCGATCATGATCGCGGCGGCGAAAATCAGACCGAACATCAGCGCCTTGGTCGCCAGCCAGACCGGGATCAGTGGCGCTTCATTGGCCAGGGAAGCAATGCCCAGGCCCAGATAGAAGAGCGTCAGGCCGATTTTCAGGAAGAATTCGATCATCCGGTCACGCGCAGCCCGCTCCGTCTGGTCATGGATATGCGCGTCCCAGACCAGCCACAGCCAGAAACCGCCCACCAGCCAGGCCAGAATGACGGCCCAGCCGGGCAGATCCCACCAGCCGCCGGCATCCGCCATGGTGAGCGTGATCGGCACCATCAGTGCCCAGGCCGTTCGCGGAACCATGTCCAGACTGACCAGCAGCTGCAGCAGGATGAGCCGTTGCGGCAGATCATATTTGTCCCGCTTGCGAAAATGCTGGCCGAGCATGAACACTCCAACATCTGCCCCAAGCCAGAGCACAAACAGCAGGACATGGATGAAGACCAGCAGCTGGTAATAGCTCATTGCGAAATATTCCATTGATACTCCCCTGCCGGATCTGAATTCCCGGTTTGTGCGAATTGCCTGGTGCAGGCGAATCAATCGCTTGCCAAAGCCTGTTTAACGTGTAAATTTGTCCGGACAAATCTAATTCAGAAACATGATCGTTTTCAACGGGGTTTATGGCGATGGCAACTGTGCAAAGTGGCCGTGCCTTGCCTATTCACTGCCGGAGGGGCAAAACAGCGAAATGACCAGTTCAAACCCGAATATCGCTTCTGCTCCCGGAGAGCGCGGAGAATTTTCACTGGGCTGGAAAGTCCTGCTGGCCGGAGTCCTGGGTGTCGCCTGTGGTGCATCCCCCATCCCGTTCAATGTCATTGGCTTCACGGTCGCGCCACTGACCGAAGAATTTGGCTGGACGCGGACGGAAATCCTGTTCCCGATCACGATTTTTGGCGTGATCGCTGCTTTGCTTGCGCCAGCCTTCGGATGGATGGCCGACCGGTTTGGTGTGCGCCGGGTTGCATTGGGATCACTGCTGGCCTTTGGGCTCGCGTTCGCGGCCATCGCCCTCACCCCAACCACCAACGCACAGTCGACACTCTATATCTATTACGCGCTCTGGTTGATGGTCGGACTGATCGGAATAGGTTCCACGCCTGTAACCTGGAGCCGGGCGATCAACATGTGGTTTTTCAAGAACAAGGGATTGGCACTGGGCATATTGCTGCTCGGCACCAGCCTCGCCGCTATCGTCGTACCGCCGGTGGCCGAATGGGCCATCCGGGAACATGGCTGGCGGGCGATGTTCGCCATTGTCGCCGGATTTCCGCTGCTCATTGCCCTGCCGATCGGTTTTTTGCTGTTCCGCGAACCGCGACCCGAAGAGCGGCCCCAGGCGATTGTCAGCAATGGCGGAAAACTGACCGGCGTCACCCTCGGCGAAGCCCTGCGCGATTATCGCTTCTGGCTGATCTGGCTGTCCATTCTGACCATCGCACTGGCCTTTGGCGGCGCGTTTATCAATATGGTCCCGATCCTCAGCGACCATGGCATTTCCTCCCAGAGAGCTGCCACTGTGATGCAGATTCTGGGGATCGGAATACTTTCCGGCCGCATCATCACCGGGATGCTGCTCGATCGCTTCTGGGCCGGATATGTCGCATTCCCGTTGCTCTGTTTGCCGGCGATTTCGAGCTATCTTCTGCTCGGGACAGACACGGCCTTTCTGCCTGTTGCGATCGGCGGGTTCCTGCTCGGCTTTGCGGCCGGCGCGGAAAGCGATTTGATCGCTTATCTGGCGAGCCGCTATTTCGGCATGCTGCACTATGGCAAGATCTATGGCATGCTGTACATGCCGTTTGGACTGGCTTCTGCGGTATCCCCGGTCCTTTATGCCATGGTTCGCGATACCCAGGGCAGCTATGATTCGATTCTCACGGTCGCCATATTTGCCTATGTCATCGGTGGCGGACTGCTGCTGCTCCTCGGCAAATATCCGGAAGCCTTTGGCCGACCCGAAGAGGAACCGGACACAGAGGAGGCAGTGACCGCGACATGAATGTCGACCGCCGGCAACTCATGGCAACAGCAATTTGCGCCGCCATGGCTACCGGTGCTCTCGCAAGAACCGCAACCGAAGATATGACGAGCAGTGACAAGGACAATATGACAGAAACCACCAATTATGCCGCCGTCGCGATGCAACTTGCCGCGCGGTCTGTCGAGAAAGCAGCTGATCGGACAGAGGCGCGTGCGCAAATGCTTGCCATGATCGGGGAAATCGAAACAAAGATCCGCTCGGCCACGATTTTCATCCAGCAATATGCGGGCAATCCGGTGAAGCTGGCCGTCCTCCCCGAATATCTCCTGACCAGTTATCCGGGACGTATTTCGATACCGGATTTTGCGGAAAAGGCGGCGCTGGAAGTTGATGGCCCGGAATATGAAGCGCTCGGAGCCATGGCGCAACGGCTCGGCATGTTCATCGCCGGCAATGCCTACGAGGTCGACGCCAATTTCCCGGATATCTATTTTCAGACCAGCTTTGTCGTGGCACCGTCCGGTGATGTCGTACTGCGCTACCGCCGGCTCAACAGCATGTTCGCCCCGACACCCCATGATGTCTGGTCGAAATATCTCGATATCTACGGACTGGATGGCGTTTTTCCGGTCGCCCGAACCGAAATCGGAAACCTCGCTGCGATCGCGTCCGAGGAAATTCTCTATCCGGAAATCGCCCGAGCTCACGCCCTGCGCGGTGCCGAAATATTCGTGCACAGCAGTTCCGAAATCGGTTCGCCGCTGGACACGCCCAAGGATGTCGGCAAGCGCGCCCGGGCACAGGAAAACATGGCCTATGTGATCTCGGCCAATACCGCCGGCATTGAAGGCAGCGCCCTCCCGCTGGCGTCGGCGGACGGCAACAGCATGATCGTCGATTACAAAGGCCGGGTGATGTCCGAATCCAACAGCGGCGAAACCTTTACCGCCTTTGCCGATATTGACCTCAACGCATTGCGCCGGACAAGACGCAAGCCGGCCATGACCAATTTTCTCGCCCGCCAGCGGCTGGAACTGTTCGCAGCCACTTACGGAGAAATGTCGGTCCAGAAGGCGGATGGTTTGATCCAGGACAATGACATCCGGACGCCAGATCGGGATTATTTTCTTCGCACCCAGGAACAAACGATTGAACGCATGATCAAGGATGGTTTGATATGACTAGCAAAACTCCGGAAAATCAGAAACTTGATGTTCCCCCGCCCTACAATGCCGTAGCCCGCCACGGGGTGTCGGCCGAACCGAATCACGATGAAATCGCGCGATTCAACTTCCTCGCAAACTTCAACAAGTTCATGGCGAGTGAACTGAGCCCGGGCAACAAGCTGGCCTATGACAAACGGGTTCTGCCGGCATTCCAGAAAACCCATGGCCGCGAACCGAAAGACCGGTTCGAGATCCGGCATGCAATGAACGATGATCCCTTCCACCGCTTCTGGTCCGCGCTGAAACGCAATTCGATGGAAATGCGCCAGCAAAATGGCCGGGCCATGGTCCTGCGGCAGATTGACGAAATCAACGCGAAAGCGCGCCAGTTTAACGAGGGCCGGGACACGCTGGAACTGCATCCGGAAATCGAAATACCCCGCTACCAGAGTGCGGTCGACATCCATTGCATGCCGGGCAGCTATCATGGCGAAGAGCTGCCGGGAGATGTCTCGGCCGGCGCCAATTATGATTGCGGAATATTCGCGACAACCGGTGGCGGTCTTGGTGCGCTGACTGATGGTGGCGGGCAGGCACTGGTCAAGTGGATCAGGGAAACCCGCCCGGGCTGGGAACCGCGCCGGGTGCTGGATATCGGCACCACGGTCGGTCACAATATCGTCCCGCTGGCGCTGGCATTTCCGAATTGTGAGTTTATCGCCATCGATACCGCCGCGCCGATCCTGCGCTATGCCCATGCTCGCGCGCAATCGCTCGGAGCAACCAATATCCGGTTCATTCAGGCCAATGCCGAAGACCTGTCCCGCTGGGATGACGGCACGTTTGACTGGGTGCAGACGACGATGTTCCTGCACGAAACCAGCGGCAAGGCACTGCCAAAGATTCTGGCCGAGGGCTATCGGGTGCTCGCCGATGACGGCCTGATGCTGCATCTCGAACAGCCGGAATATTCCGACGAAATGCCGCTCTACGAGCAGTTCATCCGCGACTGGGACGCGTTCAACAATAACGAACCCTTCTGGTCCTCCATGCATGCACTCGACATGAAAGACGAAATGGTCAGCGCGGGATTTGATCGCAGCGAGCTGTTCGAAACCGGGGTCCGCGCTGTGGTCGATACCGAAATCTTCCCGCAATCCGATACCGAGGAAGGGGAAGATCATGGCCGTGCCGCATTCTGGCATGCCTATGGCGCCTGGAAAAATCGCGATGAACTGCAGGAGGCTGCAGAATGACCGATCAGGCTTTTGACTGGATGGCCGCCGCCAACAAGAAGGCGAAAGGCAAACGACCGGAATATTTCGACGATCCCGAAGACGAGCGGATGCTGTCGATCCTGATGGCGGTTGTCGGCGAGGTATCGGTATTGCGTGAACGACTGGACACGGTCGAACGGCTGCTGGAAAGCAAGGGCAGCATTACGCGTTCCGACATTGACAGCTATGAGCCCGATCGCGATGCTGCCTATGAACGCGGTGCGATGGCCCGCGAATATATCTACCGGGTGATGCGGGGTCCGCAGCAGATGGTCGAGGAACTGGAACAAGCCGAACCGCCTGTCGAACATATCAGCGAGGAACTGAAGGAGATTTGATGCAGATTGCCGGAAAGCGCGCGATTGTCACCGGGGGAACCGATGGCATTGGCCTCGAAATTGCCCGGCTGCTGCAATCAAAAGGTGCCCGTGTGCTGGTCTGCGGGCGCAATGCCGAGCGGCTGGAACAGGCGCGCAAGGCAGGTTTTGACGCCGTTTCCGCAGATCTCTCCACGGCGGAAGGTTGCGCCGGATTGCTGGCGGAGCTGCAGGGCGAAGACATTGATATTCTCGTCAACAATGCCGGCATGGCAGGCAATTTCGGTCCGGATGATCCGCTTGATCTGAACTTTACCGACAAGGCGATTTTCCTGAATCTCAATGCACCGATGCACTTGATCGGGTCCCTGTTGCCGCAGCTGAAATCGCGTCCCGAAGCCACCATCGTCAATGTGACGTCCGGCCTCGCCATCGCGCCGCGCGGCGGCGGTCCTGTCTATTGCGCCACCAAGGCCGGGCTGAGAAGCTTTACCCAGGCGCTGCGCCACAATCTGAAGGACAGCTCTGTCCATGTGGTCGAAGCCTTGCCGCCGGTTGTTGATACCAACATGACCGCTGCTCGTGACGGCAACAAAATGTCATCGGCAGAATGCGCCGCGCAAATCGTCGCGGCCGTCGAGAGCGGTCGCGACGAAGCCAATGTCGGAATGGTAAAAATACTTCAGCTGGTAAACAGCATTTCACCGGCGCTGGCGCGGAAGATCATGATCCGGTTCTAGAACGGCTTCACAGCTCCCAGGAAACAGACGCTGGCAATGGTGATCCAGTAGATATAGGCCGAAATACGGGCCTGCCCGATCTCGCGTTCGAGCGCTGCCTCCTGCTCGGCATCCGGTCCTTGTGCAAGGATCCGGAACCGCTCGGTCCATCGCCGCATGACCAGCCGCAGGAACAGGCCGATGCACAAGGCAAAGGCGTACAGACCCATTTTTGCCGGGTACCAGAAATTGCCCGGTCCGGACTCGATCGGGCCACTGCCGCCGAATGACATGAATGTCAGCACAATCAGTGCGAGAATCAGCGGATAGCGTAATTTTTCTTCGAGCATGGTGACCGTGATGCCGATATCGGTTTCGCGCTTGATAAAGGCCGTCCACGTCATCGCGAGCCAGATCGCGAAGAACAGCCACATCCACCAGATTCCGGCCCCGTCGAGAAGCGGAACAAAGCCGTAAATCTTGCCCATGTGCAGGCCAAGCGGAAGCAGCAGCACAATGCCGGTACGCGCCAGAATATCGATGCGATAGGCCGTTTCCATATGCCGCCGCCGCTCTTCCAGCGACAGTTCCCGATTGGTCACATGATAGCTGGTCTGGAACACGCCCCATTCGCCGCCCAGCCAGTAGACCATCGCCAGAATATGAATCCACCGCAAAATGCTCAGTTCATTGGCTGTCAGAAATTCCATATTTTGCGTCCCTCCGCATCCATCCCTGTTCTGCCCCTAATTTGTCCGGACAAATTTAACTTGGCAAGTGAAAAATGCGCTGGCATGAAGAAAGACCATGAGACAGGCTGGGAGACAGGCATGAAACACCGCATCATCGAGGGGCGGCTGGAATATACTTCGCGCAAGCCGGAAATGGAGGGACAGAACCGCGGGTTTGAAACCTTCATGTTCACCCACCACAGCGATGGCAAGGTCACCATGCGCGCCCATTGCGAGATCTATGAGCCCGAACCCACGGTGATGCGGGACATAATCTACGCCATGGACGAGAATCGCCAGCCGATGGATCTGCATGTCCGGCTCACCGTTGGCGATGAATTTATGGGATCCGGCTGGATGCTGTTCGATGGTGAACAGATCGAAATGCAAAGCTATGGCCCGTCCATTGGCCGGTTGTCGCAAAAAGTGTCCGCGGAACTGCCGCTTGACGGCTTTGGCACCCACCCGATCGTGTCCGACGGGTTCATGCTGTCGACCAAGGACTGGGACGAAACTGACAAGCGCCTGCTCAATTGCTACCTGCCCTCACCCGATCATCGCGGCGCGACACCGCCGCAAATTGCCCAGGTCAAGATCGGCGCCGTCTATATCGGCAAGGAGGAAATCACCGTGCCTGCCGGAACCTTCCAGTGCAAACATCTGCAATTTGTCGATGACAGCAGCATTGTCCCTGGCACCGGCGGCATGGCCGGCGAGCACCCACCCTATGATGTGTGGATCACCGATGACGAAGACGGGATATTTGTCCAGGGCGGTGTCGGCGGCTACATGATGACCTGGTATGAACTGGTCGAGTTGAAGCGGTAGATCAGGCCTTGATCATAACCTTGCCCATATGGGCCCCGCTTTCGAGATGCGCATAGGCCTCTGCTGCCGCTTCAAATTCAAATACGCTTTCGACCAGCAGCTCGATTCCGTTTTCGGTCACAACATCCAGCGCTTTTTGCAGCATGTCGCGGCTGCCGGAGGCGATTCCCTTGATCGTGATATTCTTGCCAATCAACGCTCCCTGACTGGCGCTGGACTGGGCCTGCGGCGTACCCGACAGGGCGCCCAGCGTGCCGATCCTCGCGTTGACCGCACAGGCTTCCACCGTCTGTTCCATCGCCGGGAAACCGAGCGTATCGACAACCACATCGGCGCCTCGGCCACCTGTTGATTCGAGCAGCGCGGCCGCCCAGTCTGGCCGGTCCCGGTAATTGACCAGGTGATCCGCGCCCATATCTTTCGCCCGGGCAAGTTTTTCGTCACTCGACGAGCTGATCGCGAACTTCATGCCCATGGCCTTGGCGAGCTGCAGCGCAAAAATCGATACGCCACCGGTACCCTGAGCCAGGACAAGATCGCCCGGCTTCGCATCCCCAAAAGCCATCATCGCATGCCACACAGTACTGCCAACCACCGAGAAGGTGGCTGCGCTGTTGTCGCTGACCGAATCTGGTACGACAATCGCCGCATCCGCGGGCAGCAAGATCATTTCAGCCAGCCAGCCATTGGCGGTGACCCCGAGATCCTGCGCAAAAACACCGAACCCATAGGGTCCATCCTGCCAAGTCACGAAATGCGGCGCGAGCACCCGCTGACCGGCGGCCAGTCCTGATACGCCATCTCCAACAGCTTCAATCACACCCACACCGTCCGACAGCGGCACCCGGTCCGCAGGCAGATCGGTGCCATAGTCGCCGCGCAAGACCATCAGGTCGCGATAGTTCAGGCCGGCGGCCGAAACCCGCACCAGAACTTCTCCCGCTCCGGGCACCGGATCAGGCAGTTCTCCCAGTTGCAGTCCGTCAATCCCGCTTCGCGGACCGATTTGCCAGGCCTTCATGATTCGTCACTCCCCGATTCGCGCAAAGGCGCAAAAATACGGTCGATAAACTGCTTCAGCTTCGCTTCCCGGTCCTCCGAAGAAGCGTCCAGTCCTTCCAGTGCCATCAACCGCTCTTCCTGCACCCACATCTCCTGCGCCATGTTCATCACCACAGCAACAAACCGGTCCATGCCCGGATCATTGAAAAATTGCGGTTGCCCATCCGGACCGTACAGATCCTTGGGCGTGTCATCCGGTTTGAATTCGGGTTCAGCCATCAGCGCTTCCACGCCCCGAAGCCAAACCACATGATCCCCTCGGCGAGGCGGCCGGTGGTTTCGCTGTCGACTGCATTGGCATCCTCATTTGCAATGGCTTCGGCCACAGCATCCACCCCGTAAATGCCGATGCTGGGGACAACAAACTGAAAATAGTCATCGGCCGCAAAACCGCCGGTTTCGCAGAGCTGTTTGGGGTCTTCGTCCCGATAGCCCTTGTAGAAGGGCTCGCTGTTATACCAGCTGTCCCAGTCGAGATAGAAGCCGTCAAATGCGTTCATCTGGTCATTGGGCGGCAGCTCCATGTGCAACAGCAGACCGCCCGGTTTCAACACCCGATTGGCTTCGGCAAAAGCCTGCGCGCGCGTCTTTTTGGACAGCTCATGCAGGAACATGGACGAGAAAACGAGATCGAAGCTATTATCCTCATAGTCCAGCGCATCTGCGCTCATCTGCCGGAAATGGACCTCCTGGCCCTGCATCTTCGCCCGCGCCGAAGCATAGCGCAAACCGCCCGCAGCCGCATCGATTGCTTCGACATGCGCATCCGGATAGGTCTGTTTCCAGGGCAAGGTATTGTGGCCAATGGTACAGCCGGTATCGAGAATGCGCTCGGGCCGGAAGTCAGGGAACTTGCCTGACACATAGGCGGCCATGGAGAGACCGATATCATCGAGATTGGCGCCCATCAGGCCCATGGAAAAAACCGCCAGCCCCTGGTCATAGACCGCGCCTGCCTCAAGCGAAGGTCCGCCCCGCGTATAGCTGCCTGGCATCAGGTGCACCTCAATCGCATCCACATTGCGCGGGATTTCCAGATCGGGGTCCAGCGTGACCGAGCCCGGCCCCGCTTCCACAGCCGCCGCTTCCTTCTCCATCCGTTCCAGGTCACGATCAACAACGGCACCCGCCGCATTCCACACCATTTTCTGGGCCTGAACCCGCATCGCCGAATAGATATTGAACGCCGGATCTCCGCGCAGCGCCTGATGCGCTTCATTGCTGGTTTCGGGCGGGCGCCCGGCTTTTCGCACAAAGGCCGGAGCCGCCCTTTTGTCATAGGCGGTTCGCATGTCCGCCGCGAGATCGTTGAGAATGAAAGACCGGATTCCCGATACAAACCGCCCGCGGGCCGCCTCGTCCGGGGACAACTCGGGTTTCATAGGATGCTGTAACTCCACGCCCATGGTCTGTGCTCCTTTGCGCTGGCTGACCGTATCACCGGACTACACGGAGTCCGGTGGCGTTTCAGCTATCAAAAATTCTGCTCGGCAAAGGCGTCTATCACCGCAGCCTCTCCGCTCTGCCGGATCAGCGCCTGCTTGCGGAAGAAGCGCATCAACCCGCTTTCACCCATCCGCGATGCGCCAAGACCCGAATATCCGAAACTCGATTTTTCCGCCTCCCATATCATGGAGGTCAATGACCCGTCATTTATCGAAACGGCGCCAGCCTGAAGACGCGATGCCACGGCTTCCGCTTTCGCAATGTCGGACCCGATAACCGCCGCCGAGAGACCGAACTGACTGTCATTGGCGAGGCCGATGGCCTCCTCAACATCGTCGTAGATCGTGACCGGAATAACCGGACCAAAATTCTCCTCGCGGATGATATCCATTTCGGCACTCACCCCGGTCAGCACCGTCGGCCGCAAATAAAGGCCACCGTCAAGATTCTCCACCTCGCCGCCTGCCCTGACTGTCGCGCCTTGCTCGACCGCCTGGTCGATCTGGTGTTGCGCGATCTGCGCTTGTTTTTCGAAAATAAAGGGCCCGATATGGCCTTCAGCAATGTCTGGATGATTCAGCCTGACGGCATCCGCCTGATTGACAAGACTGTCGAGAAACGGTTCCGCAATAGCGCGCGCAACATAGACCCGCTCGATCGACTGGCAGGCCTGACCGGTATTGACGATACTCGCACGCAGTGCGACCGATGCTGCCTTTTCCGGTTCAGCATCGGGCAAAATGATCATCGGATCTTTCCCGCCGAGTTCCAGACTGGCCGGAATGAAGGCCTTGGCCGCTGCTTCACCCACCTTGCGACCCGTCGCGACCGATCCGGTGAAGCAGACATAGTCGACATGCGCGATCATCGCTGCACCGGTCGCGCCATCACCTTCGATTATGGACAATATAGATGCCAGTTCGGGGGTGTTTCGAACGGTTTCCATCAATGGCCGAATGAAGCGTGGCGTGACTTCCGACGGCTTGATCAAGACGGCTGACCCTGCCATGAGCGCCGGTATCGCGTCGATCAGCGCGAGGGTCATCGGGAAATTCCACGGACTGATCACCCCGACCAGCGAATAGGGAACAAGCCGCGTTGATGTGGTGATTGTGGGCACCGAGGTCGGTTCCCCGCTTGGTTGCGCAGAGGCAATCAACGCCGGTGCGGAATTGGCCCAGCGACGGATCTGGCCGGGCACGCCAGCGGCTTCGATTTTCGATATTCCACCGCGTCCGGTGTCATCGGTCAGGGCCGGAATAATCGCTCCCAGATGCGCCTCAATCGCATCTGCCCATTGCAGCAGAATTTCTCCGCGCTGTTCCGGCGTCTTCGCAAGCCATCCTGTTTGTCCGACCCGCAGTCGCGCGGCTTCGGCTGCGACCGCCGCCTCATCAAGCGGAGCGATTTCGTGATCCGGCTTGCCGGTCCGCGGATTGCGTATCTTCATGGGCGCGCTTTCCAATTGTCGAGCAGCACATCACCACGGGTAAAGCCGACGTCCGGACGGTCGGCCATCGCGGCGACCAGCTTTTCGAAACTGCCAATCCGGTATGGCAGACCCATGATGTAAGGTGTCAAATGCATGGGCAGCATGCGGCCGCCATAATGTCCGGCTTCGTCCACCAGCCAGTCCGCTGCATCGGTCATCTGCTGCGCATAGCTGTCGACCGACTGCTGCTGAACATTGATGATCTGGCGATCCGACAGTTCGTGGTTGAGCGGGATATTGACGATTTCTCCGGCATCCGTGCGAAACTTGTAGGGCAGTTCGTCATTGACCCAGTCACACATGTAATCGAGCCCGGCTTCGACCAGCAGTTTCGCCGTGTGAAAACTCTGTGACCGGGCGATGGACAACCAGCCACGCGGGCGCTGACCCGTCACTTTGTCGAGCATATCGAGCGACTCATTGATCAGGGCGCGCTCGGCATCCTCTTCCATTCCGCTCGCAATCGTGCCGTTCATGTCGGTTGAATGGGCGATGATCTCATGGCCACCCTGGAGGATATCCTCGATCAATTGCGGATATCGCTCCGCCACCTTGCTGTTGGTTGCCACCGAGATGCTGGCACCCACTTTCTCGAACGCGCCCAGCAGACGATAGATGCCGATCCGCGTACCATATTCCCGGGCGGTATAGTGCCGGTAGTCGGGATAGGCCGTCTGCATGTGCCCCGGTGCACGGAACGGATCATCGCTGGGGACCATCGGAAAATATTCGAGACTGATAACCGGCCAGACCAGCAATTTCACCTGATTTGGCCAAAGAACCGGTTCGCGCTTGAAAAAATGGGTCCAGGGATAATGATCGTGATCCATCCCGCGCCCGCGCTTCGGATATTCGAGGTAGCTGCTGTCGAGGCTCATGCGGCATCTCCCGTCTGCGCCCGAAACCGGTCAACAATGTCTCCGGCCCTGGTGATCCAGGCCCGGCCGTCAGCGGCGATATGTTCCAGCACCGATTCAAACGGCCCGATGCGATGCGGTTGTCCGATCAAATAGCTGTGCAAGGGAATGCACATGACGGTGCCAGATTGGGCGCCCTCTTCCGCAAGCCGGTCATATTGCCGGATCAGCGTGTCGGCATATTCGCGGGGAGACATGTTGTAGATAAAAAAGCCATAATGATCGTTGACCTCGAGGCTATAGGGAATTGCCGTCAGCTGACCCGACTTGACCTTCACGTCAGTGGGCTGGTCGTCATGATAGAGGTCGCAGGTATAATCCATGCCATATTCGGCGAGCAGGTCCAGCGTCCGCGGCGTGTGGGTCAGGGCCGGGGCCAGCCAGCCGCGAATACGCTGTCCGGTCGCCCGTTCCACGGTGGCGATGCTGTCTTCGATAATCGCCCGTTCCTGGGCTTCGTCCATGCCGTAACTGTACCGGGTATTGTAGATGCCGTGGCTGAAAAACTCCCAGCCGCGCTGGTTCGCATCTTCGACGACCTCCGGAATATGATCACAAAGTGCGACCGACAGGCTGACCGAACCCGGGAAACCGTGCTTTGTCATCATCTCCGCCATGCGCCAGTGGGACACTCGGTTGGCATGATCGCGGTGGCTGTAACCAACCACATCGGGATGCGGTTTCGGCCAGCTTTTGCGATGCGGATTGGCTGCGGGGTCGAGCTCATAAAATTCCAGATTGGGCGCGACCCAGACTGCGCAGGTCTTGCCCTCCGGCCAACTGATTTTCGGCCGTTTTCGCCAGGGCTGATAATCGTAAAGCCCCGGATCCGGTTTCTGCGCATCTGCCATCAGCGCGCCTCCAGCCAGTCGATCACGGCCTGCACCGGTTCGACATCGGCATATTTGATCTGCAGGTCGGTGAGATTGGCGAAATGATAGCTTTCATGCTTGTCGGCACAGGTTTCGACCGGAACAATCGTCCGATAGCCATGACTCAAGGCATCTACTGCGGTTGCCCGGACACAGCCGGATGTTGAGCCACCGGTCACAATCACGGTGTCGACCTTGTGCCAGATCAGATAACTGGCGAGGGGTGTTTCGAAAAAGGCGCTGGGCATGCGTTTCGTATATTGCAAGTCATCCTTGCCGATCTCGCATCGGGGATCCAGCTTGTGCCGCTCGCTGTCATATTTGATGTTCTGCAGCGAATCTTCAGTGTCGGTCCGCGTGCCCCAGACCCCGGCATCGCCGGCGTCGTCCTTGTAGGCCACCCGGCTCCAGATAACCGGCATGTTCTTGTCCCGCGCCAGTCCGGAAATCCGGTTGATATGGTCGATCTGACGGGGATCGGTTTCATAGGCGGTCTTGAACAGATCGGTGCGCGTGTAGGCTTGCTGCACGTCCACATTGACGATCGCCAGTTTCTCGCCGAATCCGAATTTCTTGCGGGCAGGATTGCTCATCAATTCTTCGAAAATCTCCCGGGCGGTCCGTCCGTCCTCGACCATTTTCGTTCCAACCAGTGCCATATGCCTTGCTCTCCAGAATCAATAAAAAGACAATAACCCCAAGAAAAAGCTTGTCGAGACAAATTTGTCCGGACAAATATGGATTCTCATGAGGATTACACGCCACTTTATCGATGTCCGCAAGAACGGCCAGAGTCGCCGGGTGCATTACCGCAGGGCGGGCAATGGTCCGCCGCTGCTGATGGTGCACCAGAGCCCGCGCAGTTCGAAAGAATATGAGACGCTGATCGAGAAGTGGGCGGAGAATTTTACCTGTATCGCCCCCGATACCGCCGGTTTTGGTCAATCCGATGCATTGCCCGGTCAACCGGAAATCAATGATTTTGCCGATTCCGTTATCGACCTTCTCGATGCGCTGGGTATCGGAAAGTGTGCCGCATATGGCTTTCACAGCGGCGGCATCATTCTCGTGACAGCCGCAAAACGCCAGGCGAATCGGTTCACCTGTCTGGCCGTTGGCGGCTATGCCGTCTGGAGTCCGGAAGAAATGGCTCTGTTCAGTGACAGATATCTTCCGGAATTCCATCCCGCCGCTTATGGAGAACATCTCGCCTGGCTGTGGAACAGGATATTGGAGCAGAGCTGGTTTTTTCCCTGGTTCGCAACGGATGATGCCCACCGGCTGCCCGTTTCGAATGATCGGCCCGAACGCGTGGATGCGATCGTCCGCGAGATGCTCGATGCGGGAAATGCCTATCAGGCCGGCTATGGTGCTGTATTGCGGGCGCCGCGCGATATCCCGGCACCGGGTACAGAAGTGCCGCCCTGCCTGATCACCGCCTATGACGGAGATCCATTGCAGGATCATATCGACCGGTTGGGTGAATTGCCGTCAAACTGGAACGCACAAAAAGTGCGCACGCCCGAGGATCTTGAAAATAGCTGCCTCGCCTTCCTGCAACAGCACGAGACGCCCCTGTCCGATCGCATATTGGAAGCCGGAAACGAGGGATTCATTTCCGTTGAAACCGAGCAGTTTGACGGTCTTGTGCACTGGCGGGGCGAACAGGGGAGTGAAACCCTGGTTCTTCATGGCCCGGGATATGCCATGGCAACGGAACCAGATCCCGGCTGCATTGCCATTGATTTGCCGGGACATGGTTTGTCTGATGCATGGGATGGCGATCCTCCGGACAATTGGGGCGATTGGCGGGTGGTGATTGATGCAGTGGCCGCGAATCTGGGGACAACGGACGTCCGCTATCCTGATCTACCCGCTTGCGATCCGGACCGGCTCTATCCCGACCTTTCACCCGACCGCTTTGGCAACTACCTCCACATGGCCTGGCAGATCGTTCGGGCGCGACACATGTTTGCACCCTGGTACGAGGTGGATCCCGCGCACGAAAAAGCTTTTGACGCGGATGACCTCGATCCGGAAAACCTCGCCCGGGAGCATCTTGCCCTGATTCAGGCCTCGGCCGCGAAACACTATCACCTCGCCCTCCAGTCAAGATAACAAGGAATATCAATGGGAATCAAAGAAGACATGCCGCTGCTCGCCCGCCACGAAGGCGTCTGGGACGGCACCTATGCCTATTTCAACGCACAGAATGAAAAGATCGACGAACATGCGTCTCGCCTGATCTGCCGTTTCCCCGATAGTGGCGATATCCCCTATCACCAGACCAATCATTACAAGTGGGCGGACGGCAAAACCGAAATCCGCGAGTTTCCAGCCGAATATCGTGACAAACGCGTGTGGTGGGACAATGATCTGATCAAGGGCTGGGCTGCCGAAGTGCCACTGGATGAATATAACCGCACAGTGATGTTATACTGGCAACGGCAGGGTGATCCGTCGCTATATCTGTATGAGCAGATCCAGATTTCGGATGATGGTCAGAACCGGTGCCGGACATGGCACTGGATCAGGAATGGCCTGCTCGAGACCCGAACAGCGATACAGGAGACATTCGTGACCAGAGACTGGCGCACAATCGAAGCGGAAATGGAGGCCTGAGCTGACTGGACCCCGTTCCCTGTTTGACAAGCTGTGGGACAGCCATGTCGTCGCGGACCTCTCCGCTGGCAGTGCGCTGATCGCGATTGACCGGATATTTTTGCACGAACGAACCGGTGCGGCAGCGCTCAACAGTCTCGCTGAAGCCGGACGGACCGTCGCAGACCCGGCGAGGGTATTTGCCGTGACCGACCATATTGTCGACACCCGGCCCGGCCGGACGGATCAGACCCTGATGCCGGGGGGACAGGCTTTTGTCACCGAAACCCGGGCGGCGGCAAAGGCCGCCGGCATCACCTTGTTTGACGTGAACGATCCGGATCAGGGGATCGTTCATGTGATTTCTCCGGAACTGGGCATTGTCCTGCCCGGCTGCACGCTGATTGCACCGGACAGCCATACCTGCACCCAGGGCGCTTTTGGCGCACTCGCCTGGGGCATCGGTTCCTCGGAGGCCGAGCATGCGATGGCGACGGGGACCCTGCGGCTGAACAAGCCGAAATCAATGCTGGTGAAATTCAGCGGCAAGCGGCCCGAAGGTGTCACTCCCAAGGATATGATCATGACCCTTATCGCGCGTCATGGCGCGGCCGGAGGCAAGGGGCATGCGGTCGAGTTTGCCGGAGAAGCCGTAACAGCGCTGGATATGGAAGGCCGCATGACCCTGTGCAACATGGCGACCGAATTCTCCGCCATGTCCGGTTTCATTGCACCAGATGACAAGACTTTCGCATATCTCGAGGGGCGACGCTATGCGCCGAAAAATGTCCTTTGGGAGCAGGCCGTTGCACACTGGAAGACGCTGGCGAGTGACAGAGATGCAGATTTTGATCAGCATATGGAGATTGATGCCAGCAAGATCGAACCGATGGTCAGCTGGGGCACCAGCCCCGAGCACAGCATCGGGATCAGCGACCAGATCCCGGGCAATGCCGGACAACGACCGCTCGAATATATGGATCTCGACAAAGGCCAGCGATTAAGGGGCACGCCCATTGATGCCGCCTTCATCGGCAGCTGCACCAACAGCCGCCTTTCCGACTTGCGTCGGGCATCTGCCCTGCTCCGGGGCAAGACCATTGCACCAGGTCTGAAAGCGATTTGCGTACCGGGTTCCTCCCGGGTCAAGCGGGAAGCCGAAGCGGAAGGTATTGATCGGCTTTTCCGTGAGGCCGGGTTCGAATGGCGCGAGAGCGGCTGTTCCATGTGCTTTTATGCCGGAGGGGAGAGCTTCGATGCCGGATCGCGAGTCATCTCCACCACCAACCGTAACTTCGAAAGCCGCCAGGGTCCCAATGTCAAAACCCATATTGCCAGCCCGGAGACCGTGGTGGCCAGTGCCCTTGCCGGTGCCATTGCTGACCCGCGGGAGCTGACCTGATGGCCGAACCGTTCACGACCCTGACATCGCTGCCCATGCCGCTGATCCGGGACAATATCGACACCGATCAGATCATTCCGTCACGGGAAATGAAAAGCACCGGAAAAACCGGGCTCGCAGACGGGCTCTTTGCCGGATGGCGCTATACGGCGATTGGCGGCCGCGATCCTGATGAGTCCTTTGTCCTGAATGATCCGGACTTTGCCAATAGCCGCATCATTCTCGGCGGGGAGAATTTCGGGTGCGGCTCGAGCCGGGAACATGCCGTCTGGGCTCTGGCCGAATATGGTTTTCGCGCTGTCATCGCACCGAGCTTTGCCCCGATCTTTGCCGGAAATTGCGTGCGCAACGGAATTTTGCCCGCAGTGCTGGATGCCGAACATGTCGCGGCGATTGCCGAATCCGGCAAGGTGGCAACCATTTCCCTGCCAGACCAGACCATTGCGATTGACGGCGCAAACAGCTGGCCTTTTCCCCTCGAAGCCGAAGCCAAGGCGATGTTGCTGGAAGGACTGGACGCAATTGATCTCAGTTTGAAAATGGCCAACGAAATTTCCACATGGCAAGAAGCGGATCGCGCCGCACGGCCATGGATCTATCCAGGAGCAACAGCATGACCCTATCTGTCACCATCAGCGAAGTCGGACCGCGCGACGGTCTGCAAAGCGTCGACCGCGTAATGCCGACCGAAGCCAAGAAAGCCTGGATCAAGGCGGAAGCCGAGGCCGGTGTCAGCGAGATCGAAGTGGGCAGTTTCGTCCCACCTTCACTTCTTCCTCAGATGGCTGACACGGCAGAAATTGTCGCCTTCGCGAAAACCATCGAAGGACTCGATGTTGTCGCATTGATTCCCAACCTGCGGGGGGCGGAAAATGCGATAAAGGTCGGTGTCGACAAAATGTCGATCCCCTTTTCCATGTCCGAAACCCACAGCGTCAAGAATGTCCGCAAGGATCATCCCGCCATGCTTGCGGAAATCCGGGCAATTGCCGAACTGGTGGCAGAACAGCCGGAAGGACAGCGCCCACATTTTGAAGTAGGACTCTCGACCGCCTTTGGGTGCACGATCGAGGGGCCGGTGGCCGAGGACCAGATTGTCCGGCTCGCCGAGGCTGCGATGGAGGCCGGGGTCGCCGAGTGCGGACTGTCCGACACGACCGGCTATGCCAATCCTGCCCAGGTCACCCGGCTGGTCCGGAAAGTGAAAGCGGCAATTGGTTCGGACAATCTCAACACGCTCCACCTGCACAACACCCGCGGTCTCGGCCTCGCCAATGTCATAGCCGGACTCGAAGAAGGGATAACCACTTTCGATGCTTCGCTGGGCGGACTTGGCGGTTGCCCCTTCGCTCCCGGAGCATCGGGCAATATCGTGACGGAAGATCTGGTGTTCATGCTGGAAGCGATGGGCATCCACACCGGAATTGATCTGGAAAAACTGCTCAAGGTACGGGACATAGTCGCGGGAGCTTTGCCAGGCGAACCGATATACGGATTCACGCCCGATGCCGGACTGCCGCTGGGATTTGAAAGGGCTGCCGCATGACCGGACCGACACCCCTTGCCGGCCTGAAGGTTGTCGAGTTCACACATATGGTCATGGGCCCCGCGGTCGGTGCGATTCTCGCCTCGCTGGGCGCGGAAGTCGTGCGTGTCGAACCGATTGGCGGAGATCGCACGCGTCGGTTGGTCGGTTCGGGGTCGGGCTATTTCCCGATGTATAATCGCCACAAGCAGAGCATTGCGCTCAACCTCAAGGATCCCGACGGTCTGGATATCGCCAAAAAGCTGGTCGCCAAGGCGGATATTCTGGTCGAGAACTATCGCCCGGGTGCGATGGACCGGCTGGGATTGGGTTATGACGTTTTGTCAGAAACCAACGAACGCCTGATCTATTGCTCGGAAAAAGGGTTTCTGCCTGGCCCTTATGAAAACCGCACCGCGCTTGATGAAGTCGCGCAAATGATGGGCGGCCTGGCCTATATGACCGGTCCACCGGGTCAGCCATTGCGCGCTGGTTCCAGCGTGATTGACGTAACCGGCGGCATGTTCGGGGTCATCGCGATTCTGGCTGCGGTCGAGGAACGCCATCGCACCGGCAAAGGACAGAAGGTCCAGAGCTCGCTGTTCGAAACGACGATCTACATGATCGGTCAGCACATGGCGCAGAAGGCGGTGACCGGGAAAGCCGCTGATCCAATGCCGGCGCGAATTTCGGCCTGGGCCATTTACGATGTGTTTCAGACCAAAGACGATCCCGTGTTTATAGGCGTGGTCACCGATGCGCTGTGGGAAAAATTCTGCAAGCTGTTCGAGCTGGACGACCTCTGGGCAGATGAGAGCATTCGCGAGAACAACAACCGGGTCGCCGCACGGGACCGGATCATGCCCCAGATTCGCGAGCTGATATCGGGTTTCTCCCGGGAAGAATTGATCGCGAAGCTGGAGGGCACCGGACTTCCTTTTGCGCCGATCGCCCGACCCGAAGACATGTTCGATGATCCGCATCTCAATGCGGCTGGCGGGCTGGAGCCGGTTACGCTGGATAGTGGCGAGGAAACAAAATTGCCGGCCCTGCCGATCGAAATGAACGGAGCCCGGCCTTCCTCGCCGGTGCAGCTTTCGTCGATCGGGGAGCATACCGATGAACATCTCGCCAACCTCGGCATCTCCCCAGAAGAGATAGTTAGGCTGCGCGAGAAAGGTGCTATTGAATAACCCAAGGCTTCCGGCACGAGGGGCCGTTTCAGGAGAAGCCCTGCGTGACTGTCGAAACAGACATATTGATCATCGGCGCCGGGGCGGCGGGGCTGTCAGCAGCCCTTGCGGCTCATGAGTCCGGCGCCTCCGTAACCATCATCGAAAAACAGCCCAGGCTCGGTGGCACCGCTGCCATATCGGGTGGAATCATCTGGGCTCCGGGCAACAGCCAGATGACGGCTCACGGTCTGAGCGACAGTCGTGAAGAGGCCATGGCCTATTTCCAGTCGCTCAGTCAGGGCGATATTGACGATGAAGTTCTGGCGTCCTTTGTCGACGAGGCCCCGCGAGCCCTCGCCTTTCTGGAGGAACGGGATGCGGCCAGCTTCAGCATGCTCGAAGGCTATCCCGACTATTATCTCGACCGGCCCGGAGCGAAACCCGAAGGCGGCCGGGCGCTGGACAATGACCTGTTTGATTTTTCCACGCTCGGCGAATGGGCGGATCGGATCTTCGAGCATGGCCCCGCGCCCCGGATGATGCTCCGCGAAACGCCGCTGGGAGGCGGCACCGGCCAGATTGATCCGGAGGAAATGGAACGGCGGACCCAAGGCGATCTGCGCGGCTGGGGACAAGCCCTGATCGGGCGGATGCTCAAGGCCTGTCTGGAGCGAGGTATCGAACCGATGCTGGGCATCGACGGGCACCGCCTCACCATCGAAAAGGGCCGTGTAACCGGTGCCCGGATTACCAAAGACGGCAAGGAAGAAACATGGATTGCCCGCCGCGGAGTCATTCTTGCGACCGGCGGTTTCGAATGGAACGAGGAGCTCAAGCAGACCTTTCTGCGCGGCCCGCTGGATGCGCCCGCGTCACCGCCGGGCAATCAGGGCGACGGGCTGAAAATGGCGATGGCCGCCGGTGCGGGCCTGGGCAACATGACCAGCGCCTGGTGGGTGCCCACCGTATCGATGCCCGGAGTCTGCTGGGAAGGGGGTGAACAGCGCTCCATGCCGGTCCTGATCGAGCGCACCCTGCCGCACAGCCTGCTCGTCAACAGCAGCGGACGGCGGTTCTGCAATGAAGCCAATAATTATTCGGCCTTGGCGGGCGCCTTTCATTTCTTTGATCCGGCCACGTACAGCTACCCCAATCTTCCGGCATGGCTGATCTGTGACCAGCAATATCTGTCCCGCTATCCGATCGCAGCACATATGCCCGGCGATCCCCTGCCAGAGTGGATCAGATCCGCCGACAGCCTGGATGCGCTGGGGGAAAAAATCGGTGTGGACGCCGCGCAACTGGTAAAAACCGTGGACCGGTTCAACAGCCATGCTGGCGACGCGACCGATCCGGACTTCGGACGCGGGACCAGCGAATATGACCGCTTCTACGGGGATCGCTCCCGTCCCGGAGCGGCAGCAACGCTGGGTCCGGTGGACAGCGCCCCCTATTATGCGGTCGAAATCCGGATGGGTGCGCTGGGCACCAATGGCGGTGCAAAAACCAATGGTCAGGCCCAGGTTCTTGATCTTGACGGCGCACCCATTCCGGGCCTGTTCGCCGCCGGAAACGTGATCAGCTGCCCAACCGGCGGCGTCTATGCCGGAGCCGGAGGCACGCTGGGTCCCGCACTGACATTTGGACATATTGCCGGGCGGTCCGCGGCGCGGCTGGCGAATGATACAGGGAATCAGACATGAGAATATTGACCATTGGCGCAACCGGCGATCAGGGGCATCCGTTGCTCGAACGGCTGCAAAAGGCGGGCATGACCCCGGTTGCGGCACTGCGCAATCCCGACGCTTTCGCGGGAACGGTTTTTGCCGATGTCGAGACCGTCAAGGCAGACCTGTATGACGAGGCCTCAATGATTTCGGCGGCAAAAGGTACGGACGCCATCGCCGCGCACCTGCCGTTCGTTTTCGACAAGGAGCAGGCCGGGGTTTTGGGGCAAAACATTGCGGCAGCCGCCAGGGCAAACAACCTCAGGAAAATCGTGTTCAACACCAGCTGTTTTGTCGCCGAGGAGGATATCGGCAATCCGGCGCATGACGGGCGGCGGGAAATCGAGCGCCACATCATGGAAAGCGGAATCCCTTACGCGATTTTCGAACCCAAGGTGTTCATGGACAATATGATCCGCATGTGGAGCAAGCCGTCGATCGTCAACAATGCGATCTTCGCCTATCCGGCGGCCCCGGATCTCAAAATCTCGTGGGTCTGTCTCGACGATGTGGCCGCTTTCATGGTTGAGGCGCTGGAACGGGAGGATCTGCCGTCCGGGCGTTATGCGATTGGCGGACCGGAGCCGCTGGTCGGAGACCAGGTTGCCGCCATTTTGAGCGAAGCCGCCGGAAAAGACGTAACCTTTCGCAGCCTGTCACCCGATGAATTTGCTTCAGCAATGAGCTTGCTGGTGACCGGGTCGGCAGATGTTGTACCCAACTCCGTCTATGACGGGATGGCCAGCTTTTACCGGTTCTACAACACCCAGCCGGTGTCACCCTTGATCGCCGACACGGAGGCGATGGCAGCCAGTTTCTCGATTCAGCCAACCTCCCTGCAGGAATGGGCTGCGCGGCAGGACTGGAGCAATCCCGGTGACCCGGCACTTGCGATCCGGATGGCCGGCGCGCAGTAAATGGCAACACTGGCATCCGATAACCGCAAAGCCAATTATGCGCTGGGCGTATTGTTTGTTGTCACCATGCTCAATTTTCTTGACCGGCAGATCATCTCGATCCTGGCCGAACCGATCAAGCGGGACCTGGGTCTGTCGGACACACAGCTCGGGTTGATGACGGGCTTGTCCTTTGCGCTGTTCTATACAACTTTGGCCATACCGGTCGCCGCTCTGGCCGACCGCTGGAACCGCAGCCGCATCATCGCCATTGCCGTCGCCATCTGGTCGGCGATGACGGTATTGTGCGGTTTGTCAGCCAATTTCATCCAGTTGTTCCTCGCCCGGATTGGGGTCGGAATCGGCGAAGCGGGCTCTTCACCGGCCACACATTCCCTGATTGCGGATCTCTTTCCGCCGGAAAGGCGCGCCAGTGCGCTGGGTGTCATCGGCATGTCGATTCCGGTTGGTGCCTTCATCGCCTATGCCGCCGGCGGCTGGATAGCAGAGAATCTCAGCTGGCGGATTGCCTTTCTGATTGCCGGGTTCCCGGGACTGCTGGTCGCCCTGGCGATGTGGCTGACCGTTCCGGACCCGCGTGGAAAACCCCGGCTGCTCGAATCCTTCAAACCGATCCCGGGCAAGGCGAGTCTGCGCGATGCCTTGCGCGAATTGTCCGGCAAGCCGGCTTACTGGCATCTCGTGGGCGCCGGTGTCATGGTTCAGTTTGTTTCCTACGGACTGGCAAGCTTTTACGGCGGGCTTTTTGTCCGGGTTTACGGCATGGGCTATGGCGAACTGGGCTGGAAGCTGGGCGTCATGGTCGGACTGTCCGGTGGTTTCGGCGCCTGGATCGGCGGCAAGGCCGGGGACTTTTTCGGCAAACGCAATCCCACCCTGCCACTGATTGTCAGCGGACTGGTATTGCTGTCCGCCGCACCGGGAATGATCTGGGCCATTTATGCCGGCAATGCCAATCTGGCGATCATCCTGCTGGCGATCCCGACCTTTGCCGCTACTTTCTACTACGGTCCCACCTTTGCTGCCGTGCAGCTGCTCGCCAGTGATCAGACGCGGGCTTTGGCCGTGGCCATATATCTGCTGATTGCCGGTCTGATCGGGCTGGGGCTTGGCCCGGTTTTTGTTGGCGCCCTGTCCGACTGGTTCGCCGCAGGCGGGACGGGAGAAGATGGCGCAGCGCTCCAGAAAGCCCTCGCCTGTCTGGCGCTGTTCAACCTGTGGGCAGGTGCGCACTACTGGTTTGCAAGAAAAGGCGTGGCCACCGCCGCTCAGGGGAGCTGAACATCGTCAGCTCCCCCGTCCCCCGACGAAACAGTCAGAACGTATAGCCGACTTCCACTCCAAAGCGGCGCAGACCGCCCGGCGAGATAAAGGATCCGCCAAATTCAATGGCGGGGATTACCTCGTTGAGATACCGGCGATTGAACAGATTGTCCGCAAACGCGGTCACATTCCAGTTTTCACCCTCGATCCCGAACCGCAGGTCCATCACGCCAAATGCTTCGCGCTGGGTGATGGAATAATCAGCATCTCCGACAAAGCCGGGCAGAACCAGCTTGTTGGGCGAGTTTGCATCAGCCGGCAAAGGCAGCAGACCACTGAAGAGTGTCGGGCTGGTATTGTTCTGGACACTGTGGAACCAGGTCGGCCCCGTAATCCGGTAGTCAGCCCGCATCACCAGATCAAAGCTGTCCGCAATGGGCGCAACCACCTGGGTTCCCAGGTTGATCGTATAGTCTGCGGTATAGGGTGACTTGTTGCCCACCGTATTGGGGCGAGAGTTATTCGCCTTGATCTCGCTCTCGGTCCAGTTGACGGAGCCGAAGACGTTCCAGCCCTCGATAATCTCGGCATTGGCGTTAAATTCGACGCCATAGAGCTCAACCTCGTCAATATTGGAAACCACGCGCAGCAGGCCAAAGGCACCGACAAAGAACTCGAAGAACTGCATGTCATCCACTTCGGTATAATAACCGGCGAGATCGAAAGTTACCCGGCCATCGGCAATCGAGCCCTTGAATCCCGCTTCGAACGCGCTGGATTTTTCCTTGCGGAAAATGTCATTGATCAGAACATTGGTGCCGATGAACTGGTTGAAATTCTGATCGACAATTGCGGCCGAACCCTGATTGTTGAACCCACCGGATTTGAAACCGATACCCCAGTTGGCGTAGAAATTGACATCATCTGTCAGACCATAGCGCAGGGACAATTTGGGCTGCAGCTGCTTGAATGTCTCGTTCTGATCGGCGATCGCTCCGAAAGCCTGACCCGGGTTGATCGGTGCACCGGTAATCGGATCGGTGACCAGCGGGACCTGATTGGATACCTCGCGATCCTCGATATCATAACGCAGAGCGACACCGATATCGAGCCGGTCGGTAACTTCATAGTCGAGCGAACCGAACGCTGCATAGACATTGGTATTGAAGTTGTCGAAGAACAGCTGCGACGTCGGATTGCTGCTATTGGCATCATTGAACAGCTGCCGTGTGATGCCTTGCCCCAGATCGGCGCCAATGCTGACGCCGACATCGCGATCGATATTCAGGAAATAGGCGCCAACCTGCCAGGCCAGCGGGCCGTCGCCATTGGAGGCCAGCCGAATCTCGGCACTGATATCGGTCTGTTCGCGAATCTGGAACTGGGTACCGTCACAAGTGGTCGGACTATAGGGTCCAAACGTGGAGCCATTGATCGGGTCAAAAATAAACGGGATCGGTAAAGTACCAACAAACCCCGGCTGATTGACCGGGAATCCGGTCAGCGCGGCCGTGGTGCCGAAACAGCTGTTGGAGGCCGCCACCGAAGCCGGCGTTGCGCCAGGGAAGGTGAAGCGGGCGAAGTCCGCCGACGTGCCGTCAGCCGTCAATGCCTGATCCACATCACTGTACAGCGCCCAGGCCGTCAGCGTCGCAAAGTCCATTTCATGGGTGATTTTGGCCGACGCTTCGAAGGTCTGTTGCTCGTTTGTCGGCCGGATGTTGGAATAATAGTTGAACGGATGGTCGTTCACATCCTCGAAAAAGGCCGGATTGTTTGCCGCGAAATTCGGCAGATGGAATGCCGCGTTGAAATTGATCGATGCACCGGACAGATCCGCATAGCGTGCCTTCACATCGACTTCGGTGCTGTCACCCAGTTCGGCGACGAAACGGCCATCGATCGACCAGATTTCCTGGTCATCCACAACCTTGCGATTGCCGAGGAAACTGTTGCGGTAAAAACCGTCGCTGGTGGAATAGGATCCCGACAGGACGATACCGGCATTGTCGCCGATTGGAGTCGAGATATAGCCGGATGCCCGGTAAGTATTGTCTTCTGCAGCACTTGCCTTGACGCCCCCTTCAAGGAAGTCGCCCGGTTTCAGTGTCTGGATCACTATCGCGCCGGCCGCAGCGTTCCGTCCGTACAATGCACCCTGTGGACCTTTAAGAATTTCGATCTGGCGCAACGTACCCTGATCTTGATTGAGCTGGGCCGTATTGGTTTTCAAAATCCCGTCAACGACCAGGGCCACCGAGCTTTCAGCGTCGCGTGCCCCGTTGATGCCGCGGATATTGATCTGGGTGTCGCCCGCTTCTGCCGTTCCCGTCACGATGGTGACACCGGCGGTTAGCTGGACAAATTCATCGGCTTGCTGGATGCCCGTGCGGTCCAGTGTCTCTGCCGTGAATACCGTCACAGAGGCCGGAACTTCTGCCAGCAATTCGTCCTGGCGACGCGCGGTCACGATGATGACGTTGCTGTCATCCGCATCTTCTGCGGTCTGATCGCCCCCGGTTTGAGCCATCACCGGCCCTGCCGTCACGAGTGCGGCCATACCGGCCGAAACGGATAAAACTGTTTTCAAGCGACGCATTTTCATTTCTCCCTGAGTGGAATATGGGTTGCGGCCCTTTCCGGACCGTCTGGTATTTTCAAACGAGCACATTGGCTCCGCTCATATAGACATAGACTTCCTGGAACTTGCCGTCCCGCAAGCGCCAGAAATTGGTGTTGTTGAGCAAGGTCACATTGCCTTCTGAATCCTTGAGTTCGGCGATAAAATTCGCTGTGATCCGGCCGTGCGCTTCGTCAACCGTACAGACAAAGTCGCGGTGGATGATCACCTCATAGGCCCCGAAGAAATCCTCGAACATGCGCCGGATTTCGGCCTTGCCGCTATGGCGGGTGAAATCGGTCTGGACACAGAACAGGGCTTCATCATGGAAACAGTCTAATGTGTCATCCATATTCTTCGCATCGACATTGCCGAAATAGGTTTTGGTGGCAAATTCAATCAGTTCATCGCGGGAGAGGCCGGGTTCATATTGCATCAGCTGTCTCCTTCCTTGAGCAGGTTGTCACCGCTCATATAGACCGTGACATGCTGGAACAGCCGGTCCTTGCAGTAGAAGCGGTTGCAGTTTTCATAGCGCAGTTGTTCGCCGCCATTGGGCGTGATCAGCACCGTGAACTGGGAGCATATGGCGTTGGTTTCCGGGTCGGCCGTGTGGACGAAATTGCCGTGCCAGATATCCTCAAAGTCCGCGAACAGCTTTTCGAACATCGACCGGATCGCATCACGACCGTCATGGGTGGTGTCAGAGGTCGCTTCATAGAGTACCGCATCCGGCGCAAAGCAGTTGAGAACCTGCGTCAGATTCTTGTTGTCGACGCCATCAAAATAGCGCTTGGTCACAATATCGACATAAAACGGATAGGGCAGCGGCGTCTGACCTGCCATGCCGGGAGTCCATTCGCTCATCAGTACCACCCCTTTCGGATATCATCATCTTTCGGAACTTCTGGCGCCGGAAACGCCTTCTTGCTGTGGGTCAGGCCCAGTTCGATCAGCGTTTCGAGAAACTTGTAGGCGACCTGCCCCGGGTTCAGGACCGGGATCGGGAGATTGTCATCAAGATATTGCGCCGACTGATGCATGGTGGTGGAGCCCAGAACAATGACGTCCGCTCCATCTTCTTCCATTGCCGCAGTCGCTTCGGCTTTCAGCTTGTCGAAGATCACTTCTTCCTTGCCTGCCAGCAATTCGGTGACATCGGGCCGGGTCTCGATGGACCGCAGCGAAGCGACCCTTTCCCACCAGCCATATTCCGTCAGCGTTTTCTCATAAAGCGGGAACCATTCGGGCCACATGGTCAGCACGGTGAATTTCTTGCCCAGCATCATCGCCGCGGCAAAGGCCGCCTCGCCGGGGCCGACCACGGGGATATTGAGGCGCGAGCGCAGCGCCCGCATGCCGCTGTCGCTGACCGTGTCGATCAGCACGCCGGCATAGCCCTCTTCTTCCGCGGTAATCCCGGCCTGGAACACGGTCCAGTCCATCAGCATTGTATCATGATAGCTGTCGCCAAGTGCGGCCCCCCAGGGGACGGCGACAAATTCGGGAGCGAATCCATCACGGACAAAATCTGCTGGCAATTGTTCGGCCCGAGCGGCTACACCCGCTTCGTCCATCGGGATGGGAACAATGACCTTGATGCGTTTTGGATCGGGCATATTTGACAATCCCTCCTGAATCGCTTCTATTGTATACAATTCTGTCTGGTCAAGCGGAAAGTCACCAGATGGTCAAATGCCCAGTTAAAAGTTGCGCAAAGGAAACAGATGAGTCGCGCCGCCGAAACCGCCTATGAAAAGATCCGCAGCTTTGTCCTCTATGGCGAGGCGCGTCCCGGCATGCAGTTGACCGAGGAAAAGCTGGCCGAAATCTCGGGCGTTTCCCGCACCCCGGTGCGCGATGCGGTCCGGCGGCTGGAAAACGAGATGCTGCTGGTGCGCAGCGCATCCAAACGCCTTTCGATCGCCGACTGGTCCGAAGATGAAATTGACGAGATGTTCACCTTGCGCGCCATGCTGGAAGCACATGCCGCAGAGCGCGCAGCCCGGCGGATCGGCACGGCAGATGTCGAAAAATTGCGGGACATCAATGACCGGCTAAAGCAGGCCATTCGCCAGTCCCGGCCAGATATTGCGGCTTTTTTGCAGGCGAATCGGGAGTTTCATGACCTGATCCTGGCTTGCGCAAAGTCTCCAAGGCTCAGCAAACTGTTGCCCGCCCTGATCGAACAGCCGGTCGTCCACCGGACGGCGCATCAATATTCGAATGCCGAACTGGAGCAATCCGCCAAGGATCATGATGAGTTGATTGCCGCTTTTGATGCCCAGGATTCCCACTGGGCCGGAGCCGTTATGACCAGTCATATTCGCCGCGCATTTCACAAGTTCAGCGCAACCGCCCGGTCAGCAAACGACTGATAATCAAATAATTCCACGCGCCTCGAGATCCGCACGGGTCTGGCTGTCCATGCCCAGCAGCTCTCCGTAGATCACTTCGTTATGCGCGCCCAGATCGGGGCCTATCGATTCCACGCCACCGGGCGTTTCGGACAGTTTCGGTGCAACATTCTGCATCACGAAATTGTCATGTTGCGGATGATCCATGGTTACCAGCGCTTCACGAGCAGCAAAATGCGGATCAGCAATCATTTCCGGTGCACGGTAGATATTGCCCGCCGGAACGCCATGTTCTTCACATAGATCAAGCACTTGCTGACTGGTTAGCGTTTTCGTCCACTCACCGATCAGATCATCAAGTTCGGTCTGATTCTCTCCGCGTGCGACGTGGGTTGCGTAGCGGTCATCTTCCGCCAGTTCCGGCTGTCCCATCATTGCGGCCATCCGCTTCCAGACACTGTCCTGATTGCCCCCAATCAGCACACTGCCGTCTGATGTCGGATAGACATTGGATGGAGCGATTTTCGGCAGGATAGAACCGGTTCGCTCGCGGATGTGACCTGCGACCGAATATTCGGCCACGGTTGACTCCATATTGGCCAGCACCGCCTCGTAAATGGCGGAATCAACCACCTGACCCTTGCCGGTGACATGCCGGTGATGCAGCGCCATCATCGCGCCAAGGCAGGCATAAGTGGCGGCAAGCGAATCGCCAATCGACAGGCCGGCACGGCTCGGCGGACGATCGGGTTCACCGGCAATATAGCGCATGCCGCCCATCGCCTCGCCAATCGAACCATAGCCTGCCCGCGAAGCATAAGGCCCGGTCTGGCCATAGCCGGATACGCGAATCATGATTAGTGCTTCATTGATCTTGCTCAGCTCATCATAGCCGAGTCCCCATTTTTCCATGGTACCGGGACGAAAATTTTCGAGCAGGAAGTCGGACTTTTCCGCCAGCCGGCGGACGATATCCTGCCCCTCCTTCTCCCGCAGGTTGAGGGTAATCGACTTCTTGTTGCGCCCGACGACCGAGAACCAGAGCGGGATCCCCTGGCCCCAGCTACGCATGGCATCACCGACTTTGGGCGGCTCTATTTTTATCACTTCCGCGCCATGATCGCCCATCAGCTGCCCGCAGAACGGGCCCGCGATCAGCTGCCCCATTTCAATGAGCCGCAGTCCGGAAAGTGCCCCTTGCGCCATCAGAAAATCTCCCGCATCATCCTTTTGCTATACAAAGCAGATTAGGGATTGTATACAAATTTTATGACCCAGGGTGCATCTCCTTCTGTCCAGATTCTCGAAGTCGGTCCGCGTGACGGGCTGCAGAACGAGCCCGACCAGATTGAAACCGCAGACAAGCTGCAACTGATCACGCGGATGATTGATGCCGGTGTGCGGCGCATGGAAGTCGCCAGCTTCGTTCATCCGAAGCGCGTGCCGCAAATGGCGGATGCGGAAGCCGTCATTGCCGGCCTGCCGGATCGCGCGGACATGTCCTATATCGGCCTGTGCCTGAACAAGCGGGGTGTCTTGCGCGGACTGGCAACGCGGGAAGGCAACAAGCGCGGCATCGACGAAGCCGGCTGCGTCATCGTCGCCAGCGACACGTTCGGGCAGAAAAACCAGGGCCAGACCATTGAAGAGGGCATCAGGGAGAATCGCGAGATGATCCGCTTTGCCAAGGCTGAAGGCCTCAAGGCACAAGTAACCATCTCCGCCGCCTTTGGCTGTCCCTTCGAAGGCGCGGTCCCGGCCGAGACTGTCATCCGGATAGCCAGCGAAATGGCTGAGGAGGATCCTCTGGAAATTGCGCTGGCGGATACGATCGGCGTTGGTGTACCGGCACAGGTCGAGGATCTGTTCGGCCGGCTGAAGCAAATCCTTCCGGATCATATTTCCATGCGCGCCCATTTTCACGACACGCGAAATACCGGGATCGCCAATGCCTGGGCAGCGGTCAGATCAGGTGTAAAAACGCTCGATGCCAGTCTCGGCGGCCTCGGCGGTTGCCCGTTTGCACCCAATGCCACGGGAAATATTGCCACCGAAGACCTGATCAACCTGCTCGACAGGTCCGGCGTTGAGCACGGTCTCAACCTTCGCACCGCGATCAAAACCAACCAATGGTTTGCACAAATACTCGACCGGGGGCTTCCTTCCCTGGTGGCGAGGGCCGAGGCCTGATGCGGAATATAATTACAGAATAGAAGAGAGAGACAGATTATGGCGTACCGACTGGGAGTCGATGTCGGCGGGACATTTACCGATTTGCTGTTGTTCAATCAGGAGAGCGGCGAATTCTGGCGCACAAAAACGCCGTCTACTCCGCATGACAGTTCCGAAGGCATTTTGAATGGCGTCAACGCCATCTGTGCCGATGCCGGTGTCGAAGCCAGCGCTATCGACTATTTCCTTCATGGCACCACGGTCGCCACCAACGCTGTTCTGGAGGGAAAAGGGGCCAAGGTCGGTCTGATTACCACCGAAGGCTATCGCGACATCATGCAGATCGCGCGCAGTTTCGTACCGGGCGGTCTGGCCGCCTGGATCATCTGGCCAAAGCCTGAGCCGCTGGCGGCCCTGGAAAATACGGTAACGGTCAAAGGCCGAATCAATGCCGCGGGCGAAGAAGTCCGGCCACTCGATGATGGCAGCATCACGGAAGCAATCGGCCATCTCAAAGCCCAGGGCGTCGAAGCCGTTACGGTTTCGCTGATGAATGCCTATACCAATGGTACGCATGAAAAACATGTTGGAGACATGGTAGTGTCCGAGCTGCCGGATGTGCCGGTTTCGCTGAGCCACGAAGTGCTGCCCGAAATGCAGGAATATGAGCGGACGCTGACGACCGTCGCCAATGCCGCGGTCCGGCCGGTTGTCAGTCGTTATGTCTCGAGTCTGCGTTCCAAGCTGGCCGATATCGGCATGGGCGGAAAATTCTCCCTGCTGCGGTCCGATGGCGGCCTGATGTCTTCCCAGAAAGCGGAAGAGCATCCGGTCAATATCCTGATGTCGGGGCCGGCAGGCGGCGTTACCGGCGCGATGTGGGTCGCGAAAAATGCCGGACTCAAAAATATCCTGACTCTGGATGTCGGCGGGACGTCAACCGACGTGGCCCTGATTGAAAATCTGGAACCCCGCCGGGTGCGCACAACCGAAGTTGGCCATTTGTCGGTTCGCGCCTCTTCGCTCGACGTGAAAACCGTCGGCGCGGGCGGCGGTTCCATCGCCTATGTGCCCGAACTGACTGGCGCGCTGCGGGTCGGACCCCAATCCGCCGGTGCCGTGCCAGGCCCGGTCGCCTATGGCAAGGGCGGCGAAGAGCCGACCGTGACCGATGCCAATGTCGTACTCGGCTATCTGCCGGAAAACCTGCTTGGCGGCAGTTTCCAGCTCGATCGTGAAGGCGCAGAGAAGTCGGTTCAGAAAATCGCCGATGCGCTGGGCATTGACCTGATGTCGGCCGCGCGCGGGATCATCGATATCGTCAACGAAAACATGTTTGGCGCACTACGGATGATCTCGGTCCAGCAGGGCTATGACCCCAGGCATTTCGCGCTGATGGGCTTTGGCGGTGCCGGACCGCTGCATGTCAATGCGGTGGCCCGGCTGATGGGCAGCTGGCCGGCGGTTTCTCCGGTCTCTCCCGGCGTGCTTTGTGCACTGGGCGACGCGACGACCCGCATGCGAACCGAAACCGCCCGCTCCTTCTCGCGGCTGGCAACCACGACAGATGCTGCGGAACTGATCGCGATATTGGCAGAGATGAAAGACCAGACGCGGGCCGAACTCCTCTCCGACGGCCTGGCCGAAGACGATATCACCAGCGAGTTTGAAGTCGATGTCCGATATGCCGGGCAGGCTTTTGAAGTGCCGCTGACCATCACCCCTGAAGTTCTGGAAAAGGACGGAATCGAAGGCATATTGAAACGGTTTGACGAGGAGCATCACCGGCTGTTCACTTTCAATATGGATACGCCGCACGAAATTGTGAACCTGCGGGCCGTCGCACTGGGACAGGTGCTCGATCTCGCCGCCGTGGAACTGCCAAAAGGCAATGGCGATCCCTCGGAAGCCAAAATGCGCGATCACAAATTATGGATGGATGGCGCGGAACAGGACGGGGCGATTTATGATCGATCGAAACTCCGGCAGGGGGACATCATTCCGGGCCCGGCGATCGTCATCGAAATGGATTCGACAACATTGATTGAAACCGGGTGCGTCGCCGAAGTCGACGCTCATGGCAATATCCTGATCAATCTGGCGGAAGGACAGTAAGATGCCTGCACAAATCATAGAGACCAACACAACGCCATTCAAAAAAGTGGATATTGATCCGGTCACGCTGGACATTATCGAAAACGCCTTGCGCAACGCCCGTATTGAAATGGATGCCACCCTGGTCCGGACGGCGATGTCGCCGGGAATCCGCGAACAGGGGGATGCGTTTCCCCTGATCGCGGATCATACGGGCAAGATGATTGTCGGCCAGTTTGGCAGCTTCATTGGCGGCTTCCTGGAGCAGTTTGACGGAACGCTGGAAGACGGTGACATGATCTTCCTGTCTGATCCCTATAGCTGCGAAGGTGCCGTTAGCCACAATAATGACTGGCTGGTGCTGCTGCCCATTTTCAAGGACGGTCGGCTGATCGCCTATACGGCCATGTTTGGCCATCAGTCCGACATCGGCGGCAAGGTGGTCGGATCCATGCCCATCGATGCCAAATCGATTTTTGAAGAAGGCGTGCGTATCCCGCCGGTCAAAATCTGGAAAAAGGGCGAATATAATGACGACCTGATGAAACTCGTCATGCATCAGACGCGCAAACCTGACTGGTGTCAGGCGGATCTGAACGCCCTGATCGCCTCCTGCCGGGTCGCTTCCCGGCGCGTGATTGAAATGGCCGAACGCTTTGGCGATGACGTCTATATCTCTGCCACCCAGGAACTGCTGGCGCGCAATCATCGCGCGATGAAATCCCTGATCGCGATGGCGATCGGTGAAGACAAGGTCAGCTTCGAAGACTATATTTGCGACGATGGCATGGGTGCCGGTCCGTACAAGATGAAATGCACCATGTGGCGCGAAGGCGAAAAGGTCATTCTGGATTTTGACGGAACCGACCCGCAAAGTCAGGCTTCGATCAATTTCTTCCTCAACGAAAACATGTTCAAGATGTTCTTCGGCATCTACATGATCATGGTGTTTGATCCGCAGATCCTGTTCAATGACGGCTTCTACGACCTGATCGATGTCCGCATACCCGAGGGTTCGCTGCTCAAACCGAAATTCCCGGCAGCGCTATCCGGCCGGACCCATGCGCTGGGGCGGATTTTCGACATTCTCGGCGGACTGCTCGGCCAGAAGACACCGGAATTCCTCAACGCCGCCGGATTCTCGTCCAGCCCGCACCTGTTCTATTCGGGTAATGACGACAAGGGCGAATGGTTCCAGCTGTTCCAGATCGGTTTTGGCGGCATCCCCGGACGTCCGCTGGGCGATGGGCCGGACGGCCATTCGCTGTGGCCGGGTTTCACCAATGTCCCGAACGAGTTTCTCGAGCGCTATTTCCCGCTGCTGATCGAACGCTACGAGACCATGCCGGACAGTGGCGGAGCAGGTCTGCATCGTGGCGGTAACGGCATTCACATGTCCTATCGTTTCCTCGCCGCCGGCACCATTTCCATTCATGATGACCGCTGGTTTGTTCCGCCATGGGGCGTCAATGGCGGAGAGCCCGGCAAGCGTGCGCGCAAGATCCTCGAAAAGGCCGATGGAACCAGTGTCATCATCGGCAACAAGGTCGAAGATGTCACCGTCGAGGAAGGCGACCAGCTGCACTTCATCACCTGGGGCGGCGGCGGATGGGGCGATCCTCTCGAACGCGATCCCGCACTGGTCGGCAAGGAAATTACCCAGGGACTGGTCACACCGGAAGGTGCGAAGGAATATGGTGTGATGGCCGATGACCGGGGCGTTGTCGACGAGGCTGCCACCGAAGCGCTCCGTGCGAAAATGGCATCCGAACGCGGAGAATTGCCCCTGTTCGACTATGGCCCAGGCATTGAGGCCTTGCGGAGCAATTGCAAGGAAGAGACTGGTCTTGAGCCACCCGTTCAACCCATCTGGCCAACGCTGGAGGCAGCCGAATAGCCTTAATCTGTTAGTAGACTCCCCCCTTGCCGCGCACCATCCTGCCGGCAAAGGGAGGTCCTGCACATATGAGCATATTGGAAAATTTCCGGCTGGACGGAAACGTCGCCATAGTTACCGGCGCAGGCAAAGGGATAGGCCGGGCCATTGCTCTGGGACTCGCCGAAGCTGGAGCCGATGTGGCAGTCGCGTCCCGTACCGCCGGGGATATCGACAAGGTCGCTGAAGAGATCCGGGCGCTGGGCCGCAAGGCCATTGCCGTCCCGACAGATGTCACAAAAATGGAGTCGCTGGAGGCACTGGCAGATCAAACTGTCAGCGAGCTGGGCAGCCTGTCGATCTGGGTCAGCAATGCGGGCGGACTCCCCGACGGCACACCGCGCTATCTCACCCGCACACCGGAGGATAAATGGGATGCGCAGATTGATCTCAATCTGAAGAGCGTCTGGATGGGTGCGGTGGTCGCCGCGAAGCACATGGCGGACAACGGCGGTTCGATCATCAATATTTCGTCCCGGGCGGCGATCGGCGGCCAGATCAAAAACGGGCCATATGGCGCTTCCAAGGCCGCCACCAACAGCCTGACCCAGACGTTGTCGCTGGAGCTGGCGCCCAAAATTCGGGTCAACGCAGTGGCTCCCGGCCCGATCCCGACCGAGAATTTCGATGAGTCGATGGGAATTGATTCGGACGAAAAACGGCAAGCGCTGCTCAAGCAGTTCCAGATCCCGCTGGCCCGGTTCGGGGCGGAAGAAGATATCGCTTCCGCCGTGGTCTACATGGCCTCACCTGCCGCCGGCTGGGTCACCGGCCAGTGCCTGTTCGTCACCGGTGGGCGCTGACACCAAGCATTACAGCGACTGACCGTCATCGACGACGATATCCGACCCCGTCACCGATCGTGAAGCATCAGATGCAAAATAGAGCATCATAGCGTCCAGTGAGTCCATCTCCTGCAGACGGCGGCGGTGAAATCCGGCGATCTGCGCCTTGCCGCCATCGGTCTGATACCAGTCGCCCTGGATCTCGGTAGCGATATAGCCGGGATGGATAGTGTTCACATTCACCCCTTGCCGCACCCATTCGCGGGCCATGTTCCGGCCAAGATGCGTCACGCCCGCCTTGGTGGCCGCATAGGCGCTGTCGCCATTGGCGTTCAGCCGTGAGGTGATAGAACCGATGATCGTGATCCGGCCGTTTTCCTTTTGCCGGCTCCCGCTCGCGATCAACCGCTTCGCGCCTTCGCGGGCGACCGCATAAACGCCGGTGAAATTGGTGGCCACCAGTCGCTCGACATCGTCCATCGGCAGATCGGTCGTCCGGCCAGAGGCGCTGAGCCCGGCATTGGCGACAATTGAATCCACCGTGTCGAATGCATCTTCTGCCGCATCATAGGCCGCGATGATCGAACCTTCGTCGGTTACATCAAGCGGCACGGCCAGCGCCTGCCCGCCTGCATCCGAAATGGCCGAGACCAGTTCAGCGGTCCGGTCCGTGCGCCGCGCCCCGAGAACGACCTGTGCCCCGGCACGGGCGAAAAGTTGGGCAAAATGCGCTCCCAGGCCGGAGGAGGCCCCGGCGATCAAAGCGGTGCGTCCCGAAAGGGAAAACGGCAAATCCATAAAGCGTAAGTCCTCAAATTTGTCAGGCAAATGGTCCTAGACCATCCAGAGGAGATCGGCCAATATCGCTTTGCATAGGGGAGTGAATGATGATCGATACCAATCTGGACTATTCGGGAAAAACGGTTGCCATTATTGGCGGATCCAGTGGCATCGGAAATGCCACGGCCCAGGCGTTTCGAGCTTGCGGTGCAGAGGTTCATGTAACCGGCACGCGAGCCAGTGCAAGCGACTATGACCCGGCCGAGGGATCAGTTCTCGAAGGCCTCTCCTACCATCAGGTTGACGCGGCAGATGACATAGCCATTGTCGCCTTTCGGGAGAAGTTCGACCGAATGGATGTGCTGATCTGTTCGCAGGGCATGGTCATGTACAAGCGTGCCGAGTTTGAACCCGAAAACTTTGCCAAAGTGCTGCAGGTCAACCTCAACAGTCTGATGACCTTTGCCGGTGCCTTCCACGATCTCCTTATGGAGGCGAAAGGGTCGCTGATCATCATCAGTTCCACCGCCGCCTATCATGCCACGGTTGGCAATCCGGCCTATAATGCCTCCAAAACCGGAGCCATGGGACTGACCCGGACGCTGGGCAAGGCCTGGGCGCCCGATGGTATCCGGGTCAATGGCATCGCACCGGGTCTGATTGCGACAAAGATGACCAAGGTCACGACCGAACATCCCAAACGCCGTGAAGCCACCATCCGGAACATCCCGGTTGGCCGTATCGGCGACCCGGAAGACATGGCTGGCCTGTCACTGTTTCTGGCATCGCCGCTGGCCGGTTACATTGTCGGACAAACGATTATCGCCGACGGCGGATTGCTGCTCTAGTCGGGTTTCGCGGGCAAGGATCTGGCGGCAAGGAGATAGCCCAGCGATCCGATGATCAGACTGCCGATGGCCACCGCAATCACCGCATAGTTGAGCGATAGCGTGCCATAGTCGCCGGCGAACCGGTCACTCATTATCCCCACCAGCACAGGAGCTATTGCATATCCGAGCAACGTTGCCGCGAGCGAAGCAAAAGCCGAAGCCGTTCCTCTCTCGGTCGGGGACACGCTGGACTGGATCATGGAAATCGAGGGGCCTTGCGCGGCGACCATCAAACCGTAACCCAGTGCATAGAAGGCCAGCGCAAGAGGCAGGGATGTAACAAGCAAACTCAGCACCAGTGCAGGCAAGGCGAGAATCACCGTGATCGCGCAGAACCAGGCGCGCCATTTCGGATTCTTCCGCGCCAGCCAGTCAGCCATCTGTCCGCCAAGAACCATGCCGGGCACTCCGCCGGCCGTCCAGACGATCCCAAGATAAATGCCCACTTGCGACACGGGAATCTCGTAATTGCGGATCAGGATCGGCGCGAGCCAGATGGCGAAGGCATAGCCGGTGATGATTGTGACCGCATTGGCCAGCACAACCCGCACGAACAGACGGTTAGCCCATAACAGGCGCATCGTTGGCCAGAATGGCTGTTGTTCACCAGATGCTTTGGCATGGAATATTCCGCGCATCGGTTCCCGGACCGTGAAATAGATCAGGATGCCAAGTAACACGCCGGGCAAACCAAGGATGATGAAAGTTGCCCGCCAGCCATAGGCCTCGGCGAGCAGGCCACCAGCAACGAAACCCATGACCGGTCCCAGCGCCGCACCCAGAGAAAAAATCCCCATCGCCCGTGACAATTCTTCGGGCCGAAAATAATCAGTCAGAGTCGAAATCGCGGGCGGATTGCCACCTGCCTCTCCGACACCGACACCGAGCCGGGCAAGGAACAAGGTCCAGAATCCCACTGCCAGGCCGCATAACGCTGTCATAAGGCTCCACAGTGAGACTGCTACTGCCACCATATTCTTGCGATTGGTCCGGTCGGCCAGCCGGCCCGCCGGGATCCCGAGAAGGACGTAAAATATCGTGAACGCCGTTCCCGCCAGCAATCCTATCTGTGTGTCGCTAAGAGTGAACTCTGCCTTGATATCCTCGATCAGGATCGACATCACCAGCCGGTCCGTGATGTTGAACATATAGGTCAGCATCAGCATAGTCAGGACATAGTAGCGATAACTGCCGCCGGCGGGCGCCGTGGTTATACGGTTCATGTGCATCCTCTCCACAGGATGGCTTGGTCTAACCACAAAAAAGGGAGAGAACCAGAGTGGTCCTCTCCCCTTTAGTGATAGGATTTATTCGTTCGGGTTTCGATCCGGAATGCCAAATATTCAGGCAGCCGCGTTGAGCCGGATGTGCCGCCGCATGTGATGATCGACGCTGCCAAATTCGCCCTCGATAATCGAAAGCCGCTTGAAATAGCTGCCCACCGCAAGTTCGTCGGTCATGCCCATGCCGCCATGGGTCTGGATGGCATTTTGACCGATGAAACGCGCCGCCTGGCCGATACGAACCTTGGCGGAGGAAACGGCTTCCTTCCGGGTAGCCACATCTTCGGAGAGCCGGATCGTTGCGAGATAAGACATCGATACCGACTGCTCATATTCCATCAGCATGTCAGCCATGCGGTGCTGCAACACCTGGAAAGAGCCGATCGGCGTGCCAAACTGCTTGCGCTGACGCGAATAGTCGAGGGTCATTTCGTTGGTGACCTTCATCGCACCCGTCGCTTCGGCACAGACTGCAGCGGTGGCTTCGTCGACGACCTGTTCGATCAGCGGCAGACCGTTGTCAGCCTCACCAATCAGGGCATCGCCGGCAACTTTGACATTCTCGAAATAGACTTCTGAAGCGCGCCGGCCGTCGACCGTGCCATAATCGCGCAAACTGACACCATCGGCGTTTTTATCCACGATGAAAACCGAAACGCCGCTGCGGTCACGCTGGTCACCGGCGGTGCGGGCAGTCACAACAAAATGTGTTGCCCAGGGCGCACCAATAACCACGGCCTTGTGGCCGTTCAGCACATAGTCTCCGCCATCCGCCTTGGCCGTTGTCTGCAGATCGGCCAGATCGTACCGTCCGCGCGGTTCGGCATAGGCAAATGCGAAAATCATCTCGCCCGAAATGATTCCGGCCAGATATTCTTCCTTCTGAGCAGCACTACCGCCATATTTGAGAAAACCGCCGGCGCAGACAACGCTGGGAATGAACGGCTCAATCGCAAGACCTTTGCCGAATTCTTCCATGATCAGCATGGTTTCGGTAGCACCGCCACCAAAACCGCCATCTTCTTCGCTGAACGGTGCCGCGAGCATCCCGAGTTCCGCCAGTTGCGCCCACAGCTCCGGCCGCCAGCCGGTTTCGCTGGCAATCACTTCGCGGCGCGTATCCCAGTCATATTGCTCCCGGATCAGGCGGGAAATGCCGTCACGAACCATGTTCTGTTCGTCGGTGAAATTGAAATCCATTTGTCTGTTACTCCTGATTCCGGCGGTCAGTGACCCCGGATTACAATCCCAAAATCATCTTGGTGATGATGTTGCGCTGAATCTCGTTCGAGCCACCATAAATGGAGGTCTTGCGCATGTTGAAATAGGTTGGCGCCGCGTGATGGGCATAGTCTGGTCCGATCGGGAAATCATTCGATCCGTCTTCGGGGAAGCTCCGGAAATCAGGCGTGCCATAATAGCCCACGGCTTCCAGTGTGAGTTCGGTCAGTCGCTGCTGGATCTCGGTTCCCTTGACCTTGAGCAGCGAGCTTTCCGGTCCCGGTCCCTTGCCGGCCTGTTCGCCAGCCAGCGTCCGAAGCTCGGTGATTTCGAGTGCGGAGAGGTCGATTTCCAGCTGGCTGATCTTGCGGGCAAAGCCCATGTCCTCGACCAGCGGCTTGCCGTCGAGCAATTCCTTGGCGGCAATGTCCTTCAGCTGTTCGACGCCGCGCTTGGAGCGAGCAACGCCAGCGATACCGGAACGTTCGTGGGCGAGCAGGAATTTTGCATAGGTCCAGCCCATATTCTCCTGCCCGATCAGATTGCTCGCCGGCACCCGGACGTCAGTGAGCCATACTTCATTCACTTCGTGGCCGCCGTCGATCAGCTTGATCGGGCGGACCTCAATGCCTGGCGTCTTCATGTCTACGAGGATGAAACTGATACCCTGTTGCGGCTTGGCGGCATCGGGATCGGTCCGGCACAGGAAGAAACCCCAGTCGGCATGCTGGGCCAGCGTGGTCCAGGTTTTCTGGCCATTGATGATATAATCGTCACCGTCACGAACAGCCGTTGTCTTCAGGGAAGCAAGATCAGAGCCGGCGCCCGGTTCCGAATAACCCTGACACCACCAGACACTGCCGTCACGAATGCCGGGCAGATGCTGTTCTTTCTGTTCGTCGTTGCCGAATGTGTAGATCACCGGTCCAACCATGGCGACACCAAAAGGCAAAGGCATGACCGCGTTAACCCGGGCATTTTCTTCAGACCAGATATAGCGCTGTGTGGGCGTCCAGCCGGTTCCGCCAAATTCGGTTGGCCAGGCCGGAACGGACCAGCCCTTTTTGCCCAGAATCTTGTGCCAGGCCGTCATGTCTTCCGGACTCAATTCATCCTGAACACCGCGTCCTTCGATATTGTCGGGATAATTATTCTTGATAAATTCGCGCACTTCATCGCGAAACGCGTTTTCTTCTGCGGTGAATTCCAGGTTCATGAGAGAATCTCCATTGCCGATTTTGGTGCGAACATAGGCCGAAAACTGCGAAAAACAAGCCGCCCCGGAGACCGTATCCGGTGACGCTACGGCAAGCTGGACTTGATAACCATCAAATAGCGTTCAAACCGCGAACTCACTCAGCCTTTTGTGACATCATGTCCGTAGAGCCAGTCCAGCTGGCGCTCCACGGCCGCAGGCGCGACCTTGTCCGCCAGCCACAACGGACCCTGCGGCATGCGCTGATGGAACAGATCCATATTGGCTCTCGCGACACCCTGGACCCGACTGACCCGATCGATCCGTTCCTTGAAAAAGTTTCGACATGCAGCTGCAATGCTCCCGGTTTCAGAGACTTTTCGCGCCAGAACAAACGCATCCTCCATCGCCTGCACGGCACCTTGTGCCATGAAAGGCAGCATCGGATGCGCAGCATCACCGAGCAAAACAACCCGCCCGTCTGACCATTTGGGAAGGGGATCTCGATCAAAAAGCGCCCAGCGATAGTGCGAATCCGCCTGTTCGATCATTGTCCGGATGATCGGGTGCCAATCCGCGAAGTCCGCCAACGCCTCCTCGCATGATCCCGGCTCGGTCCAGCTTTCCTCCTGCCAGTCATCGCGTTCCACAACACCTACAAAATTGGCCAACTTTCCGCCGCGCAGCAAATAGGTCACGGCATGTTTGCCCGCACCGGTCCAGACGCTGGCAGCTGGTGGCGGGACATTTCGGCCCAGCCGGTCCGTTGGAACCACAGCACGCCACGCAACATTGCCGGTGAATCGTGGCTGCTCCGGGCCGAGCATCTGATCGCGCACGGCCGAACGAATGCCATCTGCACCAATCAGGATATCGCCACGGACTTCCGCACCGTTCTCCAGTCGAGCTGTCACCTGGGCCGAGGACTGTTCAAAGCCTGTCACCAGAGAACCCGGCCTGATCACCCCCTCTGCCTGTTTGGTCAGTGCCTCGATCAGAATATCAGCCAGATCGGCGCGATGGATATGGATATAAGGTGCCCTGTATCGCCGTTCCATTTCCGACCCCATCGGGTTGACCATCAAAACCCGACCGCTTTTGCCGCGACGGATCTGACTCGCGCGAGGGCGAAACCCGGATTCAGAAACTTGCTCATCCAGGCCCAGAGCCTGCATGACCTTCATGCCATTGGGGCTGATCTGGATGCCGGCGCCGACTTCTTCGAGTGTTTCCGCCTGTTCGAGAATTTCGACATCCCAGCCGAACCTTTGGAGACACAGGCCACAGGTCAAGCCTCCGATGCCGGCACCGGCGATCACTGCTTTCATGATCGCCCGGTCTCCTCGGAAAACTTGTCTTTGCGCCGTTTTCCGAAGCGCATGCCACGTTCCAGCTTCGCCCGCAGAGCGGTGTAATAGGCCTCCAGGAAGGCCCGCTCATCCCCGCTACCAGGCTCCCAGCCGATTTTCGCGCAAATCGAAGCCGCTACTGTTTCCAGAGCATCGTCGCTGCCGGTTCGCAGAACATTTTCCAGGGTCTGCAATTCATATTCGCCGTAAACCGAAAGATCGGCTTCGGAAAACTGGTACCGGCTGCCGGTCGTCGTGCCGGTCTGTTCATCCACCGTCATTTGGGGCGCAGGGGCCACTAATGTGCCTAGCTTGCGCCGGTTGCTCTGGATCACCCAGGTCCCGGCAATCAAATCACCGCAGCGCAACCGGTCTCGGTTGAACAGCGGAAACAGCAGGAACATCAGCACCCACATCAGCCCTGCCCAGGCCGTAAAGTCGGTCATGGAGCCGCTGGCCTCACCCGAAGTCATGAATACCAATGGCAGGAACAGCTCAATATCCCGAACGATGTTCCGAGCAATCACAGCTTCCGCCGTCAATCGTCCGCCGTCCCGCGCTGCCACGCGAATACCCACGGCTCTCTTTCCCCATGTCGCTGCCCGGTCACCGAGTTCGAAATAGAGGAAATAGGCGTTGCGAAACAAAAAAACCGCGATGATCCAGATAATGACCACGACATTCATCAGCGGGCTGGCCTGGTTCAGCGTATCGGTTCCAAAGGCGGAATCCATTCCCAGAAACACCAGAAACCCGAGCAAGGAAACACCGATTATCAGAGCGCCAATGATCACGATATCCAGTGCCAGCGCCCCGGCCCTGGCTCCGGCAGCAGCGATCGAGACATTCAGCGGCACACCTTCGGGCGAGATCATTACCCGGTCCAGTTTCGGATCCGCCGAACGCCGGACCCAGGGGTCTGCCGCACTGTTGCTCATGAAGCCGCTCCGGCCTGGCGGCGGCCAAAGACGAAGAAATAGAGCATCCAAAATGCGAGCATTGCGCCTCCGACGGCGTATCGGGCACCGGTATTATTGATCAGCTGGCGGGCATATCCTTCCAGCAATCCCGCACAAATCAGCATGATGATCACGCCGGCCATCACCAGCGCCGCGCGCTTGCCGGCGCTGCTTGCGGCGGCGAGATGCGACTGATCGCCCGGAAAGGCAATGGATCGTCCGACATGAATGCCAGCGGCTCCAGCCAGCAAAATGGCAAACAGTTCGGTGGTGCCGTGAATCGACAGCCAGCCGACAAATTCCAGCGTCAGTCCGCGTTGGGCGAAAACCCAGATCATCGCCCCCAGCAGGGCGAGATTGTGAATAAGCAAAAGGATACTGGGGATCGCAAAAGCAAATCCCAGGGCAAAAGCGAGTATCGCCACTTGTGCATTATTGCTGAACAGAAAAGCGGCGAAGACGCCAAGGCCGTCCTGGTTTTCCGTCTTGAACAGGGTCCCGCGCAGCACTTCTTCGCTCGCGCCGGGCACACGTACTTCGCTGAAATTTCCGGGAACCAGGGCGTAGTACCAGTCGGTATCACTGGCGACGAGTGCATATCCGACAAGCCCTCCGGCAATCATCACGAATAATGCAATCCAAATCTCGGTCTGGATTGCGCGCACCGCGCGGCTCCAGCCGCCACCCAGAAAATCCTTCAGCCAGCGCCCAAGGCTGGTCTGGGTTCCATAGACCAGGAAATAGGAACGCAGGGCCAGGCCCTCGAGATATTCGATCAGGCCGGCATCGAGCGAATTTTCGCGCGCAATGGACAGACTGGAAAGCAATGTCCGGTAGAGCGTGGGCAATGCCAGGACATCCTCGTCGGACAGGCGTCGTGCCTTGCCTTTTTCCATCCGCGTGACGATATCCTCCAGCCGTGTCCATTCGGCTTCGCGCTCGAGACGGAACCGGTCGCTTCTGAGCGCCACCATCTGCAAATCCCGTTCGGCTGCAGATGCCTCTGTCATGGCGGCGTCTGTCACAATTGCCCCCGCCGTTTGATCTTCAGATATCCGTTGATCAGCCGCGTCCCGATATCCTCATGCGCGCCCTCGATAACGTCGATGCCCATATGCTGAAGACGCGTGATGACCATTTTTTTCTGATCCAGCAGACTCTGGGCAGTGACCGCACGGGCGACATCCCCGGCGGTCTCAGGGGCCTTGGTGGTGAAATGCGCGAGTTCCTCGTCCTCCAGCACCACGAACAGCACCAGGTGCTTGTCGATCAGGCGTCCGGCCGCCTCCAGCATCAAATCTGCGCTGGTCGGATCAGTGAAATCGGTAAAGATGATGATCAGACTGCGCCGCTTCAGGCGATTGGACAGCGAAGACAGCGCCAGCGTGAAGTTGCTCTCCTGATGACGGTAATCAATGGTTGCCGCCTCCCGTTGCAGGCGGTGAAAACTGCGACTGCCCGACAAGAAGGGAGTCGACAGCTCCGGTTTTGCAGCGAAACTGAAAAGGCTGGTCCGGTCGCCCGATTTCAAAGTGATATAGGCCGTGAGCAGCGCCGCCGAAACCGCGCGGTCAATGCGTGGCAAGCCGTCAATCGGCTCACACATCGCCGAACCGCAATCAAGAGCGAAGACGATCTGGTTATTGCGTTCGGTATCATATTCCTTCGCCAGCAATTTGCTGTGCCGGGCAGAGCCCTTCCAGTCGATGCTCCGGCGATCCATGCCCGGCTGATAGTCGGCCAGGGCCTCAAATTCGCTGCCCTCGCCGCGAAACTTTCTGGCAAGCAATCCGAACACGGAATCGCGAAGAAACATTTGCACGGTCGGACTGCGTACAGCGGAAATATTGGGAAGCACGGAAATCGACTCGTCATTCTGGCGTGTCACCTGTCGCCAGGCCAGACCCAGGGGTCCCGTCCATCGCAACCACATTTTGCCAATGGTGCCCGTACCCCTCCGGCTTGGCAGGATATCAATGTGGCCCTGATATCGGGAACCGGGGCCGGCCCCTTTGAGCAACTCGAAAGCCGCCCGTCCACTGTCCGACAAGCGATCGTCAACAGCCAGATTTCCCGCGACTCTGGCCGGTTTCATCAAACCGGAAAATTCGGCTTCGACTCCCATGGTCGTCGCGCCGCCGACTTCGACCGATGTCGGAACGGCCAGACTGACCGAACCCGCCCTCGCCGCGATCAGGCCATCCAGCAGAAGAAGGAGCAACAACATGACCGCCCAGGCGATACCGATCGCCCACAGTCCCGGCATCAATGCAGCCAGTACGGCTGCAATCGGGGCTCCGATGGCAATCAGCAGAACTGCACGGGCGGTCGGATAGATCAACGCGGTGCTTCCGTCTGACCAACCAGGCTTTCAATGATAGTGTCAACCTGACGCCCTTCGATCTCCGCCGCTGGCGACAACAGGGTTCTATGCCGTAGAATCGATGGCGCCAGCGCTTTGACATCATCCGGAATCACATAGTCACGGCCCGAGAGGGCCGCCCGGGCCCGGGCGGCACTGGCGAGCATGACGGCGGCTCTTGGGCTCGCCCCATTTTCAAGATCGGCAGTTTCCCGGGTCGCGCGCACCAGACGGACGATATAGTCGACCACCTCGTCGACAAGCTTCACCGTCTTGACCACATCCACCGCTGCCAGCAATTGTTTCTCATCCGCCTGAGCCGCAATACCGAAATCCTGAGGTTTCGAATTGCCCGACCGTTCGCCATATTGGGCGACAATTTTCTTCTCTTCCTCGACATCCGGATACTGGATCAGCAGCTTGAACAGGAAACGATCGAGCTGCGCCTCAGGCAACGGATATACGCCCTGCTGTTCAATCGGATTCTGCGTCGCCACGACCATGAACTGCCCGGACAGCTTGTGGGTTTCGCCGTCAATGGTCACCGCGCGCTCCTGCATTGCCTCCAGCATGGCGGCCTGCGTTTTCGGCGGTGTACGATTGATTTCATCAGCCAGCAGAAGATCGCAGAAAATCGGGCCCCGCGTCAGGGTAAAACTGCTGGTCTGAAAATTGAACAGGTTTGACCCGACAATATCTCCAGGCATGAGGTCGGGTGTGAACTGGATCCGTCCGAAATCGAGACTCAGCGTCGCCGAAAAACACTGGGCAAGGAAAGTCTTGGCCGTGCCTGGCGGTCCTTCGAGCAGCACATGACCGGACGAAAAGAGGGCGATGAGCAAATGGTCGACAATCTCGTCCTGACCGATGATCGCTTTCGCCACTTCTTCGCGGATATTATCCGCCAGAGTCTTGAGTTCCCCGATATTCATCCGGTTTTTTCCTTTTTCCATTGATAGAGTGCGGCGGCGCGTTCGGCCGTCTCGCGGGAGTTGGTGGCGCGGGTCAGTTCATGGACCAGCGCGGTAAAGCGATTGCCGTCCACTTCGCCAAGATCGTCCAGTTTTCGACGTACGTCTTCCGGATCGGCCGCAGGCGAGAACCCCGCCGCGCGGGCAGCCTGCTTCTGAATCAGGTCGGCATAGGGGTCGGCAACAAGATAGTCACGCTGCATCCGCCGGATGAAACCCGCACTGTTGTTGACCAGCGCGGTCTTTCCAAATTCGATGCTGCGTTTGTCCCGGGTGGGCGGCCCGAACCGGTTGAACGCCATCCACGCCGCAGCCAGTGCGGCCAGTATCAAACAGATCGTGGCCGACAGAAATGGCGGTTCAAACGCCAGAGTCAGCAAATTTTCCGCAGAGCCCAGTCCGTTGAACGTCAGGTCAAAAGTCACCCCTTCGCTGGTACCGGTTGACACAGCTTCAATCAGGGCCAGGGCATGCGCCGCCGTCGCCCTGTTCGCCATGCCGGCATTGTTGAGCAGATCAGGATCTGCCACCAGGACGACCGGGAAATAGGAGGCATCCGCTTCCTCAGCGTTTTCGATCTGTGATTCATCGAGGCTTTCGAGCTGTGGATATACACCTCCGTCATCCAGATAGGCGACGAGGGCATTTCCGGTCTCAGGGTCCCTGACGATCGCCCGAACGTCAGGGCCAGTGATGGTGACGGTATTTGCCGGGCGAGGGACGCTGGAACCGATTGCCGAATTGGCCGAAACGGGTGACCCGGATTTCGAGCCGTCGGCCGGTTCTTCAGGAACAGAGAGTTCCACCTCCGCAATTTCACCGAGCATCCTGACGCCCATCTCGTCGCCAAATAACCCCAGGCGCTGAACCCAGCCTTTTTTTAGTGTGGGAAGCCCTGCGACATTCCATTTGGGCAGAATGATCATCGTCGGACCGGCATAAGCCCGGTTTTCCACAATCTCGTAAAGCTTTTCCGGATCGGAAAACGGCGCCGGTGTGAGAATCAACAATCCTCCCTTGTCAAAACCCGAAGGACTTCGGGAATATTCCACCGGCGTACCGGTTTTTTGCAGCGCGCTGGCAAGGGCCTTGTATCCTACGATGCTGTTCGATGCGCCATGCGCCTGACCGTTTTTGCCCGAGGCCAGCCGATCACCCGTCCCCAATCCGTAAAGCAAGGCAATAAAGGCGACAAAGCCGACCAGAAACATGATCAACACCGCGTTGCGCCGGAACGGAGTCGTCTGAACGCTCATCGTCTTCGCCCCCCGGTCCGGTCCGGGGGCCCGCGGCGCCATGTTTCGGCCAGGGCAAATTCGCCATAGGCCTCCCGGGACAGCACCCAGCCTTTCTCGTCAATTGGCGCGCCAGCGAAAATCCCGCGTTCCACTTGCCCGGCGATCACCGCAAACATGTTCCGGGCATTTTCCGGCAAACTTTCAAAACGGCCAATTTCCCGCGAAGTGCTGGATGGCCGAAGCATATCGGGCCGGCGCTTTTCGATGTCCTCAATGCTGCGGAACAGGAGCAGGTGTACCGCATCCTTGAACCGTCCCTGTCCCGCCAGGGCTTCAGCCTCTTCAAGCAATTTTCGTGCAGCTCCGTGCTCCGGTCGCCACTCTTCTGGATCTTCTTTGACACGGCGGTTGCGCCATTCCTCGAAATAGGGTGCCAGGATGATCCAGAGCAGTGTCAGCAAGCCCGCCACCAGCAATCCGATCAGGACAATCCGCAGCACGGGCCAGGCATCGACCAGCACTTCAACTGCCGGAGCCAACAGATCACCAAGCCACTCCAGCAAATCCCTCCACCATTCCGGGGGTTCTGCGGGTGGTTTGGGCTCGGAGGCGACAAACTGAATATCTTCATCGGCGCGCACATCTTTCCAGACGGCGTCAAAAGATGCGCTTTCGTTTCCGCCCTGTCCTTGCGCATTATTTGCCACCGCCCGGATGTTGCAGAAACGCCGGGCCGGGGCAAGACCCAAGATCATTGTACCGAACGGGTTTACGGTTCATGCAATCTGTGACAGCAACAGCTGGACAGAGTGAGGAACAGGGGAACGTCATGGCCAATCCGGATGCAAAGATCGATATCAGCCGGGTGCTGAACAACATGTTCGGCGTGATCGGGCGCCATCCGTTTGTCTATCTTGGTCTGTCCTTGCTGATCGTCGGCATTCCCAATGCCCTGCTGCAGACGATGGACGGCAGCATCCTTTCCGGGTCCGGTGGCTACAGCTTTACCGCCAGTTACGGATCGCAGGGACTCGGATTCATTGCGCTGATGCTTTGCGGCACCTTGCTGCAGGCCACGCTGATCGTAGCCACCATCAATGATCTGGGCGGCAAGCCCGTTCTTCTGGGTGACTGTTTTGCAAAAGCCGTACAAAAAATTCTGCCACTGCTCGGGCTCGGCATCGTGACCGCAATCGGGATCGGATTTGGATTTCTGTTGCTGATTGTTCCCGGCGTCATTTTGCTGCTCATGTGGATGGTGGCAACGCCCGTGATGATGGCGGAAGACAAGGGTGTTTTCGATTCCCTGACTCGCAGCGCGCAATTGACATCCGGATCAAAGGGCATGCTGTTCGTGCTCGTGATTATCTTTGCAGTTCTTTCCATGATAATCGCTACTTTTCTGGGCTTTTTTGGCATGATGGGGGCAACCGTCCTTGGCCTGTTCGCGATGATCACCAACACCGTAACCGGTGCCTTGCAAGGTGCGGGCGTGGCCTCGGTTTATGTGGATTTGCGAACCGCAAAGGAAGGCACGGATACAGATGCCCTTGCCGATGTTTTCGCCTGACCTTCCCCTAGTCGGCAAATAACGGCGCGGCATCGACGACAGCAATGTCGGAGCGGGCATTCAGTGCATCCAGAAACCAGTATTTGTGCCACGCACCATAGAGGATCAATATGCGTTTTGGTTCTCTGCCAAGGCCGTCCAGCGCTGTATTCACCAGCGCAAAATGGGCCCGGTTTATCGCCTCCCAGCCCCCTGCACCCAGGGCGCTGCCGAACAGTCGTTCATAGGTTTGCTGACGTTTGCGTACCGCATCATCATAACTCTCGCTGTGTACAAATTGCGGGTCGTCGGATTTTCCGGATACGGCCCTGCCATAGACCCGGACCGCTTCCTGAAACTCCTTCCAGTCCGCCGCGCGATCGGGATCATTTTCAATTTCCCGCAGCTTCTCGCGGCGGTCAGAGGCAATCTCCCTGGTCCAGGCCGCCACCGGCACCATCTTGAAGCCCAGACGTTGCTGCAACGGGAAAACCACATCCGTCAGCTCGGGAAAATCATCGGCCCGGCTTTCGCGAACCTCCCCGAATTGCGCATAATTTCGTGCCGCTGTTTCAAACCTGTCCGGAGGCAGTTCCACCATCACAATATCCGGTCGGAAGCGGATTATCGCATCCTCCAGCACCTGCAGCGAATAGCTTTCACTGCGACGGTGCTGACCGTGAATGGCGCCAATCACCGTGACGATGTGGGTGTCAGTTCCATCGGCCGTCAACGCTGCATTCTGCTCGTCAGAACCCGTACATCCTGCCAGCAAGAGCAGAACCCCGGAACACAGGGCGAGCAGGCTATTTGTCATCCAGCGCCTTCGCCAGACTGACCATGCCGTAGACCAGCGGCGGAACGATGATGAATGAGAGAACCACCTTGGCCAGCATCTGCCCGGCCAGCAGCGAGCCGATCGGAAATTCGCCGTAAAAGGCGAGCGTGATGAAGATGACCGAGTCGATTGCCTGTGAAATCGCGGAAGCGATCCCGCCGCGCACCATCATGGCGATGCTGCCATCGCCGCCACTCCCTCGAAGCTTGTCGAAAATATAGACATTGAGAAAAAGCGAAACGCCATAGGCAAATGGTCCGGCCGCCATGATCCGGGGCGTCTGATTGAGCACCGTTTCGAACGCGTTGATGTTTTCGACCGGCATCTTGTCGGAAGGCGGCAGTCCGAGCACGATCAGGATTAGAAAGATCGACGCCGCGAGCGGGAGAAATCCCCAGAGAACCAGCTTGTTCGCCTGTTCCCGCCCGTAAAACTGGGACACGCTGCTTGATAACACGACCAGCATCAGGAACGGGAATATCCCGGCCTCCACCGCCAATGGTCCCAGTGCCACCTGCTTGAAGCCCAGCACCCCTGCAATTACGGTCATGCCGCCATACAGCACGGTCATCACGAAAAGACCGCGCGGAATCAGTTTTGCATCTGGTTGATCTGTCATCGCCAACGCCTAGCGCGGTATGGCCTCAAAAAAAAGTGCTGAAAAAGGAATAGTGACTCCCGGACATTTTTCGCTAGGGAGAAGCGGAGGGGCAGACCAAAGTTCGGTCACACAGATCGAAGCGGGGATTCAGGGAACAAGGGGTTATCGTGCAAAGACTGGCAGTTTATTGCGGATCCAGCATGGGCAATGATCCGGTCTATGCCGAGACCGCCATTCGCCTGGGTCAAATGATGGCGGCGCGTGGCATCGATCTGGTATATGGCGGCGGCAAGCTTGGCCTGATGGGCGTGATTGCCGATACGGTGCTGGAAAGTGGCGGCAAGGTTTATGGCGTCATTCCCGAAATGCTGCGGAGCCATGAAGTCGCGCATACCGGCCTGACCGAGCTCCATATTGTCGACAACATGCATCAGCGCAAGGCCAAGATGACGGAGCTGACCGATGCTTTTGTTGCCATCCCCGGCGGTATCGGCACCCTTGACGAACTGTTCGAGGCCTGGACCTGGAACGCGCTGGGCTATCATGCCAAGCCTTTTGGCCTGCTCAATGTCGATGGCTACTGGAACTCCCTCACCGATTTTCTCGACAATGTCGCCGGGCAGGGATTCATGTCCGAGGCGCGGCGGGAACAGCTGGTCGTGTCCGATGACATGGACGATGTGCTCGATCAGCTGGCGGACAGATATACCGGCGCGGAAGGAACAGTGACTTGGTAGTAAAGAAGGCGACGAACATATGACCGGAATCCTGACCAGCCTGGCCGGGATGGCCGTCATATTACTGTTCGCACTCGCGCTGTCCACGGCCCGTCGTAACATCAGCCTGCGGGTGGTCGGTGCAGCTTTTGCCCTTCAGGCCCTCATGGCCCTGCTGGTGTTGCGCACGCCCTGGGGTGTCAGTGGGATCCAGTTCCTTTCCGACGGCGTGATCGCATTGCTCGATTATTCCAAGGCCGGAATCACAACCGTATTCGGCCCGATGGAATCGAATCCGTTCGCCAATACCTTCCTTATCGCCGCCTTGCCGGTCATCGTCTTCTTCGCTGCACTTGTTGCCATCCTCTATCACTGGGGAATCATGCAACGGCTGGTGCGCTGGGTCGGCGGCGCGATTGGCTGGATCACCGGGATCAGCAAGGTCGAAGCGCTGGGCAGCGCGGCCAATATCTTCGTCGGCCAGAGCGAAAGTCCACTGGTCGTGCGACCCTATCTCGCGGCATTACCGCCCAGCCGGCTGTTCACGCTGATGAGCGTCGGCATGGCCGGTGTCGCGGGCACAATCCTCGCCGCCTATGCCAGCTTTATCGGGGAAGAAGCGGTGCCGTTCCTGCTCGCTGCGGCGTTTATGTCGGCTCCGGGGGGAATATTGATGGCAAAGATCATTATGCCGGATGACAAGGAAGAAGCGGCCGCGCATGATGCGGAGCTGGCCAATGTTCAGGTATCCGAGACGTTCGAGGAAGGACACAAGCCGACCAATGTAATCGAGGCGGCGGCCCAGGGTACCCAAACCGGTGTCAAACTGGCGGTTGCAGTCGGTGCCATGGTGCTGGTTTTTGTCGCCCTTGTGGCACTCGCCAACGGGATCCTTGGCGGGATCGGCGGCTGGTTCGGCTATCCCGAGCTTTCGTTCCAGGCGATTGTCGGCACAATTTTCGCTCCGGTAATGTGGTTGCTGGGCATTCCCTGGGATGAGGCGCAGGTTGCCGGCGGTCTGTTTGGCACCAAGATTGTCCTCAACGAGTTTGTCGCCTTCATCGATCTCGGGGCCATGGGTCCTGATGTGCTATCCGACCGGTCCCGCGCAATCATGACATTTGCATTGTGCGGCTTCGCCAATTTTTCATCGATCGCTATCCAGATGGCCGTCGCGGGCGGACTCGCGCCAAACCAGCGTCCGGTCATCGCCCGCCTTGGTTTGCGGGCGCTGGCAGCCGGATCGCTTGCCAATCTGATGAGCGCCGCGCTGGCGGGCCTGATGCTGTCATTCGGCTGATCAGCGCAATTGACAATTTCCCTGCACACCCCATCATAGTAGCATGACCCAGAACCCTGACAGTCTAAATCCCGTATCCCTTGCATTATCGGATCAGGACCCCGACCTCTTCTCCCGGCAGATCGGCGATTCCTTTTCCGACTGGGGCTTTGCCGTCGTCGCCGACCACGGCATCCCCCAGGAGCTGATCACCCGGGCAGAAGAAATGTCACGGGCCTTTTTCGCTCTGCCCGAAGACGTGAAGCGCCGCTATTTTGTCGAAGGCGGCGGGGGTGCCCGAGGCTATACACCGTTCGGCACCGAGGTTGCGAAAGACCAGACTGTTCATGACCTGAAGGAATTCTGGCACATCGGCCGCGACTTGCCGGACGGCCATGCCTTTGCCGCGTTCATGGATGCCAATATCTGGCCAGATGAAGTCAACGGTTTTCGGGAGTGCTATCTGGAACTGTTCGCGGCATTCGACAAGGCGGGCGCAAGGATCCTGGAAGCCATTGCGCGCTACCTGGAACTGCAGCCGGACTTTTTTGTCGACACCGTGCGCGACGGCAATTCCGTGCTGCGCCTCATTCACTATCCCCCGGTGCCGGAAGACTCGCCGGCGGTTCGGGCGGCCGCGCATGAGGATATCAACACGATAACCCTTTTGATCGGCGCCGAAGAAGCCGGACTGGAACTGCTGGACAAGCAGGGCAATTGGCGACCGGTGACACCAGGACCCGGCGAACTCGCGGTCAATATCGGCGATATGCTGCAGCGCCTGACCAACAACCGGCTGCCCTCGACCACACACCGGGTCGTCAATCCGGCACCGGAGCGCCGGGGACATTCGCGCTATTCGATGCCTTTCTTTTTGCACTTCCGCCCGGACTATCTGATCGAGACCCTGCCACAGTGCGTGGGTTCGAACCATCCGGACCTGTATCCCGAACCGATCACCGCGCATCAGTATTTGCAACAGCGGCTGCGCGAAATCGGACTGGCATGAGCCCCAAAGCCATTGGCATTTGCGGGGGCAGTTGCTCGGGCAAAACAACCCTCGCTGCGCATGTGTTTGCAACACTGGGCCCGGATCAATGTGTGATTCTGCCCCAGGATGATTATTTCTTTGGTTATGGTGACGCGCCGGAGGGCAAGGGCGGACCCAATTTCGACCATCCCGATGCGGTGGATTTTGACAAGCTGACACGCCAGCTCGCACAGCTCCGGCAGGGCCAGGCTATCGACCGGCCTCTATATGATTTTCCAACCCACATGCCGAAACAGGAAACCTGCCGGACGGAACCGCGGCCGATCATTCTGGTCGATGGCATTCTGATCCTGCAACACGCCCCGCTCCGCAAGCAGTTCGATCTTTCCGTGTTTGTCGAATGCGAGGAACAGGTCCGTCTCAATCGGCGGGCGGAGCGGGATGTGAAAGAACGCGGTCGGACTGCCGACTCGGTCTACCGGATGTTTACCGAACAGGTTGCCCCGATGCATGACAGGTTTGTTGAACCGTCCAAAACCCATGCTGACATCGTGGTAAATTCGCAACAGTCAAAAGCGACTCTGAATGATCAATTTGACGCGATTGCGGAATCAATAAGGCTTCTTATTCAATAGGTTGAAAGCCTCCTGCCGGACATCATTCTGTCTTTTCGGCCAAAAAGGTCAAACTGGACAACCTGTGGACAAAAAACAATTTGCTGCGCTGCAAAACAAAGTCGTTGCGATTGAGACAAAACTGTCATTTTAAAACTCTAGAGGAACCACGCTTTCAAGAGAGTTCCATGACGGAGAGACATCTCTTTCGTCCGGCAGGACAGCAATTTGTGATAATCTACGGGGAATGAAATCATGAAAATCAAATATCTTCTAGCCGCCAGTGTCGTCAGCCTTTCGACCGCCGGCTTGATGGCAACTCCTGCCGCTGCGCAGCAAATTACATCCGGTGTCGAGGGCACCGTCAGTGATGCAGACGGAAATCCGGTTTCTGGTGCAAGCGTAACCATTACCGACAACCGGACCGGTTCCTCACGGACACTCTCCACCGGCGGGTCCGGCGGCTTCAGTGCACAAGGTCTTGTCTCGGGCGGCCCATACACCATCACCGCAACCGCACCGGGTTTCCAGGGCCAGAGCCTCGAGAACCAGTCGCTCTCCGTGAGTGGTAATCTTCGCCTGACATTTGAACTCTCCGCCAACGCTTCGGAAGATGTGATCGTCGTCACCGCCTCGCGTGTTTCGGCGGCCCAGCTGGCGGTTGGCCCTGGACAGGCTTTTGATCTGGAAACCCTGGAAGGCTTTCCGTCAATCACACGGAATGTCAGCGACATCATCCGTATCGATCCCCGCGTCAGCCTGGATCGCAATAACGAAGTCGACCGGATCAGCTGTCTCGGCGGCAATGACCGTTCCAACACCTTCACCGTTGACGGCATTGTGCAGTCCGATGTTTTTGGTCTCAACGGCACCCCGTCGGCATCGCGTAACACCTTCCCGATTCCGTTTGACGCCATTCGCCAGACCTCGGTCGAGTTCGCACCGTTTGATGTGGAATATTCCGACTTTACCGGCTGTGCGATCAATGTTGTCACCAAGTCAGGTGAAAACCAGTTCCATGGCTCTGCGTTCTATACCTTCACCAACGAAGACCTGCGCGGTGACGAAGCCGGCGGTTCGGGATCTGTCGTAGCCCCGTTTTCCGAAAAGCGCTGGGGTGCGACCCTTTCCGGTCCGATCATTCCCGATCGCCTGTTCTTCTTTGTCGGATATGAGGAAACCGATCTCGGCAATGCCAATGAATTTGGACCAGCGGGCGGTGGCTTCCCCAACGAAGCCGATTTCGTCACGCAGGCACAGTTTGACCAGTTCGCCACAATCGCGAACACGGTATATGGTCAGGATGTGGGCGGCTATCCACAGAACCTGCCCGAAACCAGCGTACGCTATTTCGGTCGGCTCGATGCCTACATCACCGATAACCATCGCCTTGAAGCCACCTATCAGCGCCTCGAAGAAACCAATGTCGAATCGGATACCGGTACCAACAATCTGACCGGCTTGAACAGCTTTGAAGACGAAGGCACTGTTTCAGACTATTATTCCGTCCGTCTCTATTCCGACTGGACAGACCGGATTTCGACAGAGCTTCGAGTGTCTCGGGCCGAAGTGGGTGACAAGCAGGGACCGTTTGGCGGCGGCGAGGCGCAAGACGATGTGCCGGCCGTCCGGCTGGTCGTTGGCGTGCAAGGACCGACCGAAAATGGTCTTCTTTCTACCGGTCCCGGAATTTTCCGTTCAGCCAACCAGCTGGATACGAAAATCGATCAGGCACGTTTTGTCATGAACATCGATGCCGATGATCACAAGATCAAACTCGGCGCAGAACTGAACGATCTCGAAGTATTCAACCTTTTCGCAATCAACGCGACTGGGTCAATCTTCTTCCGCAATCTGACTGATTTCCAGAATGGCGTTGTTGCCAGTGGCGATTCCTCCAGTGTTTTTGCCAGTGCAGATGATTTGATCATTGGTGGCCGCTTCGGCTTCAATGGCGGCGCGACAATCGCAGCCTCCTCCACGGGCGACATTAATGACGCCAGCGCGACGTTCAGCCGGCAAATCTATTCCTTCTTTGCCCAGGATGAATGGCAGGCGACTGATCAGCTGAGTCTGACCGCCGGCGTTCGCGTACAGCTCTATGACGGAGTCGGAGTTCCCCGCAACAACCCCCTTTTCCAGCAGCGGTTCGGCATTACCAATAGCGTCCCGTTCAGCAGTCTGGACACCGTCATTCTGCCGCGTTTTTCGGCAACCTATAACCTTTTCAACGAGGGTTTCCTGAGTGACACCACGATCACGGGCGGCGTCGGTCTCTTCTCCGGCGGGGACCCGGTTGTGTTTTATTCCAACGCCTTTTCAAATGACGGCTTTGCATCGGCCAATGGGGACACCTTCGATGGCGAGTGTGCAGGACTACTGGATGCTAACGGCAATTTCAGCGTCGTGAGCGGGGGCCAGTTCACCGGGTTCCCGCAATGCGCATTGCAAGCAGCGATCAACAACGCGTCTCGCGGTGGTGCTGATGTCAAGTCTACCGATCCAAATTTCGATATCCCCACTGTACTTCGGGCCAATCTCGGAGTTGATACCATGATCGGCGCGCAGGATGGCTTCTTCTCCAACTGGAACCTCAAGCTGGACTATATCTATTCGCGGTTTATCGACCCGATCAACATCAATGACCTGGTGCAAATTCCCGATCCGAGCGAAGGCTTGGGCGGGTTTGCCATTGATGGTCGTCCCATTATCGCGGCGATTGACCCGCTCAATCCGGGATGTAATGCCGAGCTGGTAGGCACCGGTGGCACACCGCCAACATACACCAATGTTACCGCGGCTTGTTTTGGTACCAGGATTGACGATTTCAACCAGCTGACCAATGGTCCGTCCTATGATAGCCATGTCTTCTCGATTGCCCTGGCGAAGCGTTTTGAAAGCGGTGTGTTTACCGACAATGGTAATGTGAATGTCAGCTTCGGTTACGCGTTCACAGATTCCAACAACACGCGGAATATCTTCGGCGCTACCGCAAATGGTAACTTTGAAGATACGGCAGCATTCGATTTCCAGGATCCGGCAATTTCGACATCGAATTTCGAGACTCGTCACCGGTTCACTGTCGCCGCGAATTTCCGCGAGGAATTTTTCGATGATTACTCGACCCAACTGGGCATGTTCTTCTCGGCGCAATCCGGTCGGCCTTACAGCCTGACCTTCAGCGGCGACGGGTTCCAGGATTCAACGTCTGGCGACAACAATGCTCTGTTGTACATTCCGACCGGGATCGGCGATCCCAATCTGTCGCCTCTGTCGACGGCTACTGCTGCAGACATCGACAGCCTGCTGAATGTCATATCGGGACTGAATTGTAATTTCACACCCGGCCAGTCTATTCGCCGCAACACCTGCCGCAATGACTGGGTCTTTGACATGGACCTTCGGTTCAGTCAGGAAATTCCCGGACCGGGTCGTTTGTTTGGTGTGGAAGACCGGATCGAGCTGTTCGCTGATTTTGACAACTTCCTGAATTTCCTCGACCCGGACTGGAACGTGTTCCGCAATCGCGAAGATGAAGACGGGCTCGTCAATCTGATCGGAACATCCGGTGTGGATGCCCAAGGACGTTACATCCTTGACACCCTTAACGGAGCAACGCCGGACAATCAGGAAACGCTGCGCTTCTCCAACTCGGTGTGGCGCATCCAGCTCGGCGTTCGTTACGAATTCTGATGCGGAATTTTGCAAAACCGGCCTTCAAGGCCTTCATTCCGGCGGCACTTTTTGGTGCCGCCGGTTTTGTTTGGGCTCCGGTAACAGCCATCGCGGGACCGGGCATCTCCGGGACTGCGCCACAGTCATCGGCTCCGATGAGCCCCGGCGACCTGTTGAAGCCCTATTACGAGAATCTGCAGGTGGACTTGCCGGTTGCCAATACGGGGCCCGCGCTGGATCTTTCCAAGCCGCTGACCCGGATCGCCTTTGGCAGTTGCAATCATCAGGGACAGCCGCAGCAGGTCTGGTCACAGATTGCCGCGCGGCAGCCGGACCTGTTCCTCGCCATTGGGGACAATGTCTATGGGGACTTCGGCTATGCCGGGGAAGCAGATATGGGCAGCTTCATCACCGCCTATCGCCAGCAGGCGGCCCACCCCGAATTTCGGGACTTGCGCAGCCAGGTACCGATGCTCGCGTCCTGGGACGACCATGATTTCGGCCCCAATGATTCCGGAGGTGATTTTGCCTTCAAGCAATGGTCGGAACAGATTTTCGAAAGCTTTTGGGGCGCCAGTGACGCCGCGCGATCGCGCCCCGGCATCTATGACGCGATCATCGCCGGTCCGGCCGGGCAGCGCGCGCAGATCATCATGCTGGACACGCGATTCTTCCGGTCCGCCCTGAAGCGCCTGCCCTATCAGCGCCCGCGACCCCCGCTGGGCAGCTATGTCGCGACCAGCGATCCGGATGCCACCTTGCTGGGCGAGGCCCAGTGGACGTGGCTGAGCAAGCAGCTGGCAAAGCCTGCTGACCTCAGGATCATCGTATCGTCGATCCAGATTCTCACCGATGCCCATGGCTATGAGAAATGGGGCAACATGCCGCTCGAACGCGAGCGTCTGTATGCGGCCCTGAAAGGCCGGAGCGGCGGTGACATCCTGATGCTGTCCGGGGACCGGCACAGTGGCGCCATTTATTCCGACACCCCGCCGGCATTGGGGGAGACGGTCTGGGAATTGACATCTTCCTCGCTCAATCTGGCGTTTGGGAGCGGGGCAAATGATGAACGGGAACCCGATCCGGTGCGACGTTCTTCCTTTTTTGCCGATGAGAATTATGGCCTGGTGGACATTGACTGGGGCCGGAAGTCGGTGACCCTGCGACTGATGCATTCCGATTCCCGGCCAATGGCGACACAGACCGTGTCTTTCGCGGACTGACACCCGTTTTGGTGGAAAGGCCGGACTAACCAGCCTTCCAGACCGCCACGTCTGCGGGCGCGATCCGGCTGCTGCCCAGAATATAGTCCCGGTTTGCGGTCTCCGGCAACTCCACTGTCTGCGTCCCGTAATTGAAAGCGAAGCAGAGATCGCCCAGCCGGCGCATGCGCAGATCCTGTGGCAACTTGTCAACAGACAACCCGGCTTCTGCTGCCATGCGCCCGAAGATATCCTCGAGCAAGGCCGCGTCCGGCCACGCGGCCAAATATCGCAGCCCGCCGGAGGCGAACAGAATGCCGCGACCGTCCTCGAGACCTGTTTCCGCTGTCAGTTCGGTTTCGACATGCTCCAGCCAGCGCGAAATTTCACCAGAGTCCGCCTTGGCCGTGATACCCGGCCGCAGACTTTCCACGCGCGTGATCTTCAGCGGGATCAGGTCCTGCAATTCGCCAGGAGCCAGATTTGCCGGAATCGAAAAATCATCGGTCTTGCTCCCGCTGCGGGGCCCGATCAGCACCGGAACCTGCAGCGCACCAAGACGTGCGATCAATGACGACAACATGATCGGCAGAGTGGGTGCGACGACCATTGCATAGCCATCCAGTTCTGCCTCCGGAGCGACGATGTCGACATTGAGTCCCAGCCGCCGCAATCCGCTGTACATGGCGAAAACCAGTTCCAGGTAGCGAAAGCTCTGCCCCTGTGGCTGGGTCTCCAGCAACCAGGCCGCCTCATAGGAAAAGAGCAGCGCTACCTCTGACCGGTCGTTCTCGAGTGCTCCCAGCATGGTGATATCACGCGCCGCCTGACGCGCCTCGCTGGCTCCGATGTCTTCCACATTATCCGGCCGCAGAAGCCCGGCATGCATCTGTTCCTGAGCAAATGGCGCCTGCCGCCAGCGGAAATAGGAAACCAGTTCGGCTCCGTGAGCCATGGCCTCTAGCGTCCACAATCGAACCATACCGGGCAGGGGCGCCGGATTGTAGCGGGCCCAGTTGACCGGCCCCGGCTGCTGTTCCATCACCGACCAGCGTCCGTTGGCACAGCCGCGGTAGAGGTCGTGATGAAAGGCAGCAATGTCGGGATGTCCCTGACGGGCATAGCGGTGCTTTTCATCATCACTGAAGAAAAACTGTTCGAGAAACCCCAGCGGGTAGCTGTCCCAGCTGGCGACATTGAGATCCTGCCCAACCTTGTGGTGATCGAACTCGGTGAAGAACCCCATATAATTGTGAATGATGTCGCGATCCGGCGAATGCGCCCGGATGATGTCCGCCTGCAGCCGGTTGAAGGTCACCACTTCATCAGAGGCAAATCGGCGATAGTCGAGCACATGTGCCGGGTTGGGTTCGGTCACGGTGAGATTGGGCGGATCCACAGCTTCGAAATCCGGATATTCCATGCTCCAGAAGACATTGCCCCATGCCGAGTTCAGCGCATCCACGTCCGGATAATTTTCCGCCAGCCAGCGCCGGAAACCCTGCGCCGCCGCATCGGAATAGCTGACCACCGTGTCATGGCAGCCATATTCATTGTCGGTTTGCCACGCAGTGATGGCAGGATGGTCACCATAGCGCTGTACCATGGCCGTCACGATCCGTTCGCACTCCTTGCGGTATCCGGCATGCGAGAAACAGTAATGGCGCCGCGAACCAAAACCGCGGGGGTTTCCGTCTGCATCAATAGCCACCATATCCGGCATGCTATCGACCAGCCATTTCGGCGGTGTCGCCGTGGGTGTCCCGAGGATGATCTCGAGCCCGGCATCACCCAGCGTGGCAATCGCCCGGTCAAGCCAGTCCCAGTCATATTGCCCCGGTTGCGGTTCGATGCGGCTCCAGGCAAATTCGCCGATACGGACCCGGGACAGGCCGATATTGACCATACGCGCCGCATCGCCGGCCCACATATCTTCCGGCCAGTGCTCGGGATAGTAGCAGCAACCCAGTTTCATCTCTGTTCCTCTCCCCGGTTGGCCGGACTGTTACCGGCAATCAACTACGTGCCGCGAAACCGGCAGGGCGTCTACAGAAAGATTATCGGATCTGGCATCAGGATGTGATTTGCGGAGGGCTCTTCAGCTGAACTGGCGATCCCATGGGCCGGAAATGGCGAGCGTCATTGTCGGGCTGTAGAGATTGACAAACATGGTCTTGCCATCAGGCGCAAAACAGGCACCAGCCGGTTCCGTCTGGACCCTGATGCGGGCCAGGTCATAGGCCTCGCCTCGTGCCGTCACCCCGCGCAGATGGTTATCGACCACCGGACGATACTGATCCTCACAGACGATCAGGTGGCCATTGGGGGCCACCGTGAGATTGTCGCCATAGCTGAACTGACGCCGGTCGGTGGACTCGAAGAAGAGCTGCAACAATCCCGGTGCGCTCCGTTCGTCGGCCTGTCCTTCGAAACGGGAGGGGCGGTAGCGCATGATCTGCCCTTCCTTTTCGGCGCCGCCATTGGTGCAACAAAAATAGAATTCGCCGTCGCCATGGATGATGCCCTCGCCGCGCGCAAAAAGCACCGCTCCGGCTTCGGCACCGCGCATGCGTAAATCATCTTTCGGACTTTCGACATCATCCATGTCAATCCAGCGAACGAACCGCCACGAACCGGGCCGGAATTTCTCTTCCGTCCAGTTGCGGCTGTCATTGTCCGCCTTGCTGTCTGCAAAAGCCAGCGCCTGCAGCTTCCCGCCTTCGGCCAGTTTTCCGGGAACATCGGGAATGAACCGGTAGAACAGACTGTCACCGCGATCTTCGGTCTGATAGACAATACCGGTATGTGGATCGACGGCGGCCGCTTCATGATTGAACCGGCCCATGGCTTTCAGCGGCACCGGATCGACCAGGCCCTCATGTGCCGCAGGGACCTCGAACACCCAGCCATGATCGCGACCGACATGCCTGCCGGCGCGCGTCACATCCTCTTCACAGGACAGCCAGCTGCCCCAGGGCGTCGTCCCGCCGGCGCAGTTGCGAATGGTGCCGACAAGTGAAAGATGCTCACGCTCGACATCCAGCGTGTCCGCATTGAGCATCAGTGTCGTTGTTCCGCCAACTACCGCCTTGCCGTCTTTGGTACGATCATAGACCCTGGCTCTTTGCGCCACGCGTCGACCAAAAGGACCATCATCATAGTCGGAAATCTTGAGCTCATGGTTGCGCACAAGCGCAATCCGGCCGTCAGGCATGGCGAAACAGCCCATGCCGTCGGCCCGGTCAGGTACCCGCAATCCATCCGACATTCTGTCGCGAAATCTGGAAATGACACGATAGGAGAAGTCTTTCGGCAAATCGATCAGTCCATCCGGATCCCTTTTCAGCGGGCCGAACCCCGGATGCATTGCGGCGCGATTTTTCCCGGCCATCACGCCATGCGCAGCAAAACCTGCAAGGGCGGTGGCAGTCAGCCCGCCCGCAAAATGACGTCGATTCAGTTTCATCTCATGCTCCTTGGCCAGCCACTATGTCGCCAGCATTTCCACGAGGGATAATAGCGGCCACTGATTTTTGCGCCAATGCCAATTCCGCAACGCTTTCCATGCAAGGTTTCGCTGGAAAGCGCCATTACGGCGCCGGAATCTTTTCTATCCCAACAAGATGACACTTATCTGAATCCGGATGGACATGCGCAAATGGCATTAGTCTGAAATTTAATTGCCCGGTTAAAACAGTTGAGGCATAGATGAACATGAAGAAGCAGGCTGCGATGATTCGGATATTCGGATCCGGCCGTCCGAAGGAGCAGAAACAGTGAATTTCGATTTTTCCGATGACCAGAAATATCTGCGGGATGAAGCCCGAAAATTTCTTGAAGCCCAATGCACCATAGCCGAGGTCCGCAAGGTGCTCGATGATGACACGCTCGGTCACAATGCCGAAGTGTGGCAAAAGGTCGTCGAGATGGGATGGCTCGGCGCCGCCATCCCCGAAGAATATGGTGGCCTGGGTCTGGGCATGCTGGAATTGTGCGTCATCGCTGAAGAGCTTGGCCGGGTACTTGCGCCGGTGCCGTTCAGTTCCTCGGCCTATTATTTCGCCGAAGCTGTCAAACTTGCAGGATCAGAGGATCAAAAAACCGCTTTGCTGCCCGGAATAGCCGATGGCAGTTTCATCGGCTGCCTCGCCACCACGGAAGGCCCCGGAGCAATTAGCGAATCCGCTATCCGGGCCCAGTTTCGGGACGGAAAGCTCACTGGCACAAAATTGCCCGTGACGGACGGCGACATTGCCACGCACGCGGTTGTACTGGCCAAGGACGGCGGCGCTTCCTGCCTGGTTGTCGTCGACCTCCGCCAGGATGGTGTCTCGCGCAAGACATTGAAAACCATCGAACCGACGCGGGGACATGCCGAGATCGCGTTTGATGCCGCGCCAGCCGAATTGCTGAGCAGCGGTGCCGGCAATGGCATGGTGGCGCTGGACCAGATCCTGAATCGCGCGGCGGTCCTGCTGGCATTCGAGCAGCTCGGCGGAGCATCACGCTGTCTCGAGATGGCCACGGAATATGCGAAGGAACGCCAGGCTTTTGGCCGGCCGATCGGTGGCAATCAGGCGATCAAGCACAAGCTGGCCGACATGTATGTCAAAAACGAAGTGGCGCGTTCCAACGCCTATTATGGCGCCTGGGCGTTGTCGACCAATGCGGCGGAACTGCCCGAAGCGGCGGCCGCAGCCCGCGTGGCGGCTTCCGAAGCCTACTGGTATGCCAGCAAGGAAAATATTCAGACGCATGGCGGCATGGGTTTCACCTGGGAAGTGGACTGCCACCTCTATTATCGCCGCGCAAAATTGCTCGCGGTCCAGGCCGGCAGCCCGGCCGTCTGGAAAGAAAAACTCGTCACCGCCCTCGAAGCCAAAAACGCGGCCTGAAGAAAGGAAACCGACATGGATTTCAAAGACTCCCCCGAAGAAGCAGAATTCCGCGCAGAAGCGAACGCGTTTCTCAGCCAGCATCTCCAGCCCAAAGTGGCCAACGGCATCCGGCCCGGCAATCGTGACGATTTTCTGAAGCGTGCGAAAGACTGGCAAAAAATCAAGGCCGAAAACCGCTTTGCGCAGATTACCTGGCCCAGGGAAATTGGCGGCCGCGGCGGCTCCCCGATGCAGCAGGTCATCTGGAATCAGGAAGAAAGCAAGTTTGACGCCCCGACCGCGCCTTTTGCCATCGGTCTCGGCATGTGCGTTCCGACGGTGATCGCCTTCGGGTCCGACGAGCACAAGCAGCGCTATGTGCAAAAAGCGCTGTTTGGCGAAGAAATCTGGTGCCAGCTTTTCTCCGAACCGGCAGCCGGTTCCGACGTGGCCGGTCTCAAGACCAAAGCTGTGAAAGACGGCGACGAATGGGTGATCAACGGCCAGAAAGTCTGGACCTCCGGCGCCCATTATTCGGACTATGGCATTGTCCTCGTCCGGACCGATCCGGATGTGCCCAAGCACAAGGGCCTGACAATGTTCATCATCGACATGAAACAGGAAGGCGTCGAAGTTCGCCCTATTCATCAGGCTTCCGGCGGCAAGGAATTTAACGAGGTCTATTTCACCGACGTGCGCATTCCCGACAAGGACCGGCTCGGCGAACCCGGCATGGGCTGGAAAGTTGCACTGGTCACGCTCATGAATGAGCGGCTCGCCGTCGGCGGTTCGCCGGGGCCTGACTGGGCAGAAATCATGGACTATGCACGCAGCTCCGGGTCAATGACCGATGCGGCGTTCCGTGCGAAACTGGCCGACTGGTACGTCGCGGCCCAGGGTTACAAGCTGACCAAGTTCCGGACCCAGACCGCCCTGTCCAAAGGGGAGACACCGGGACCGGAAAATTCGATTGGCAAGGTCATCACGGCCAACCATCTGCAGGATATCTGCAACAGCGCCATTGAAATGCAGGATCATTTCGGGATTATTTCCGACAAGGAACATGCCCCGTCCGACGCGATTTTTCAGGAAAGCTTCATGTGGGCACCAGGCCTCAGGATCGCCGGTGGTACCGATGAAATTCTGAAAAATATCATCGCAGAGCGGGTTCTTGGCCTGCCGCAGGATGTTCGCGTCGACAAGGACAAGGCCTTCTCCGAATTCTGACTGCGATACATAAAAAATGAGCGAGGCGTGCCACGCACGCCTCGCCCAGGGATTGGGACTCGGGGGAGGAGTCACATGCCCATATAGTCGCGTTTGCCCACCGGAACGCCCTGCATCCGGAGCAGATTGTAAGCAGTGGTCACATGGAAAAACAGATTGGGCAGGTAGAAGCTCAATATATAGGTTTTACCGTCCAGTTCCATCGTCTGTTCCGGACCGATCGGCATGGTGATTTTCATGTCGGCATTGCCGTCAATCACGGCATCCTCCGCAGCTTCCACCTTGGCGGCACAATCCGCGACCCGTTCGATCAGCACATCAAAAGTCTCGCCTTCCATGGGCAGGCTGGGCAAGTCGTCCGCCGAAACACCGGACATCCGGGCGGCGCCGCGCAGAGCGAATTCGCTGATCATCTGTACCTGCCACTTCATGTCGTTCATGTCCGGATAGAGGCGGGCCGAGAGATAGGCCTCTTCGCTTGCCTCGGTGGCCTCCGCCTCAGCCTTCGCCTTTTGGAGAACGGTCGTCAGACCGCGAAAGGCCTGGGCCGTGGAGTTTTTGAAAATATGGGAGAGGGAAACCGTCATTATCGTTACCTTTTTCACTGAATTTCGAAGGAGAGTTTTCTGCCTGTGCTACAGCAGGTTGACCAGCAAAAACCCGCCAAGTGCGAGAAAGCTGCCAAGCGTGCCAAAGGCCCCCAAAACTCTCGCCGCAACGAAAAACTTGCTGCCTTCGCCGCCGTGAGATCCGACTTCCGTCGACATCGCAATGGCATGTAAGGCACGCGCGATGACAAATATGATCGCGATAACCGAAATAACGCTGGCTGGAACCACCGTCATTTCCGCCAGCGCAAGGACGACAATGAAAAGCGCCGCATTCTCGGCGAGATTGCCATGGCGCCGGATCTTGCGCTCGAGAGCAAGATCACCGCCAACGCCCAGATTCACTCCGGATTTTGCGCGGTGCAGTCCGACGAGCACCATCAACAGGCCCTGCATCATGATCAGAATGGCTGCGGCATAGGCGGAAATTATCGGTACCGTCATGGGTGTCTCTCCTGCTTGCTCGGTTCACTTGCGGGTGTCATGCGGGATCTCTGGTCTGCACATCGCCAGAATTACTGGTGGAAAAACCCAATGTCCAAACAAGTTATCGCACCTCAATGGTGCATATTTTAGCCATGCGCTCGCCGACCATTTCGGCTACAAGCTTCGCATGACTGATGAATTTCACCGGATGGACTGGGAAGGCATCAAGACCTTCCGCGAGGTGATGAACGGCGGAACCGTGCGCATGGCGGCCAAGGCCCTGCAGGTCCACCATTCCACCGTAAGCCGGCGGATAGAGCAGCTGGAACAGGCTCTCGGCGTGACCCTTTTCGAACGCCGGCCCGAAGGATATTTCCCCACTTCGGCGGGAGAGGACCTGGCGCGCGCAGCCGAGAGCTTTGCCGAAGAACTGCACGGGGTGGAGCGCCATATTGCCGGCCGGGACAACGAGCTGACAGGCACGATCAAGGTCACCATGGCAGAGCCATTTGCCATCGCCATGTTTGCCGAACGCCTGCCGGAATTTTGTGATGCTTATCCGGGTCTCGAACTGGAGATCCTGACCAGTTATGACTTGCTGGATGTCGCCCGCCGGGAAGCAGATGTCGCGATCCGGATGGACAATAATCCGCCGGATACACTGGTCGGAAAAAGGCTGTTTGCCTATCACACCTCCATCTATGCCCATCCCGAATATCTGGCACGCCGGGACCTGGCCGCGCACCCGGAACAGGGGCGATGGCTCGGCTGGAGCGAACGGGAAAGCCGCTTTCCGGACTGGACCCAGGATACGGAATTCGCAAAGGTTCCGGTCTGGGGGAATTTTGCCAGCATATCGCTGCAGCTGGAAATGGCCCGTCGCCAGATGGGGTTGATCATGGTTCCATGTCTCGTCGGCGACCGGACACCCGATCTTGTCCGGGCAACCAGCGCGGACCCTGCGCCTTCGCGAGACATCTGGATACTGACCCACGAGGACCTCCGCCGGACGGCGCGCATTCGTGCATTCATGGATTTTGCCGAAGCTGTCCTGCGCGACAATCGGGACGCTCTGACCGGGAAATTGCCGGAAAACTGACGGACAGGTTTACAGATATTCGGCAGCCATTAACTAAGAATGAGAAAAAAAGCCCGGTTTTCCGACTTTCGGCTCCCGCACGATTAACCATGCCATTGCACGACAATGTAATGTCCGGGGCGCTATCAGCATCCCATGTTGCCGTTTCGTCCGTCCAAGCCGGTGCTTCGTCAAACCAGTATTCTCGCCGCGATCGCGGTGTTGCTGTCGTTCGCCATCACCGGGACACTGTATCTGGCAACACTGGGGCTGGATGACCGGTTCTGGGATGCGATGACATTTGCGATCATCGTACCCTGGGGGATCAGTCTGCCGCTGGGCTGGTACACCGTGACGCAACATCATCGGCTAATGGGCGTTACGAGAAAACTGAAAATTGCCCAGCATGAGTTGCGGTCAATGAACGAAAAATTGCAACGCAAGGCAAGCTATGACGGACTGACCGGGCTTGCCAACCGGGAACATTTCATCAAGCAGTTCGATGACCGCCGCAAGGCAGCGGAAAACAATGTGCTGATGATCGTCGACGCCGATCACTTCAAGAATATCAATGACGGATATGGTCACCCGATTGGCGACAAGGCCCTCATCCTGCTTGCCGGGGTGTTCAAACGCAGCTTGCGCAAGCAGGATCTGGTCGGGCGGATCGGCGGCGAGGAATTCGGTATCCTGCTGCCCGATACGGTTGAAGCCGAGGGCGAAATTATCGGCGAAATGCTCCGCCACGAGATTGAAAACATCCTTTTCGAACCTCAGCCGGGCGAAATTCATCGCATGACGGTCAGCATCGGCCTGACCGGTGTATCACCCCGGGAAGAGCGGGCGATACCGATGCGCAATGCCGATACCGCCCTGTTCGAGGCGAAGCGCCGGGGACGTAACCAATGCGTGCTCTATATTCCCGGCATGCGCTCCAAACCGCGCCCGTTTTACGAGGAAAAAGCCAAGCGCGAAGCCATTGCCCAGCAGGCCTGATTCAGCTGCAATTTCCCGATGACGGACCCCGCCTTCGCTGCTAATGCTGTGGCGCATGACAGACGTTCAAACAGGCGCGGCGGAAAACGCCACCACCAGTACCCAGGACAATCATCTCTATCTGGTCGACGGATCCGCCTATATCTTTCGGGCCTATCATCGGCTGCCTCCCCTGACCAATGTACACGGGGAACCGGTCGGGGCTGTCTACGGATATACGACCATGCTGTGGAAACTGGCCGACGAGCTCAACAAGGCAGATGGCCCGACCCATATGGCCGTGGTTCTCGACAAATCGGGCACCAGTTTTCGCAACGACATTTATGACCAGTACAAGGCCAACCGGCCCGAAGCGCCAGAAGATCTCAAACCGCAATTTCCGATGATCCGGGATGCCACCCGGGCTTTTTCCCTGCCGCTGATCGAAGAGGAGAATGTCGAAGCGGATGACATGATCGCAAGCTACACCAGGGCGGCACTGGAACAGGGATGGAATGTGACCATCGTCTCCTCCGACAAGGATCTGATGCAGCTGATCGAGCCATCCGATGACAGCCGCGTGGACATGCTCGATACCATGAAAAACGTGCGCATGGGGCGTACCACGGTGGAGGAAAAATTCGGCGTCGGTCCGGAAAAGCTGGGCGACGTGCTGGGCCTGATGGGGGACAGTTCAGACAATATTCCGGGCGTTCCCGGCATCGGCCCCAAAACCGCCTCCAAACTGATCAACGAGCATGGCGATATCGAAAGTGTGCTCGAAGCAGCGCCGGACATGAAAAAGTCGAAGATGAAGGAAAATCTCATCGAGTTTGCCGAACAGGCCCGGCTTTCGCGGGTTCTGGTGACGCTCCGCGACGACTGTCCCTTGCCCGATACGCTCGAAAGTTTCCGGTTACAGGACATTCCCGACGGTCCCTTGCGCGCCTTTCTCGAACATCACGGGTTCAACTCGCTGCTCAAAAAACTGGGCGGTGGTCAGGCCGAGCCCCAAAATCCGGACGTGGCAGACAGCGAGTCCGGTGCACCGGCAACTGGTGAAGCACCGAAGCTGGTCGAAGCGCCGCCGATTGATCGCAGCGCTTATGAATGCGTGCAGGAACTGGAACGACTGGACGAATGGATCGCCCGTGCCCGGGACAAGGGTTTCTTTGCGGTTGATGTCGAAACAGACAGTCTGGAGAGCGTGACAGCCCGGATCGTTGGCATTTGCCTGGCAACCGGGCCGAATGAAGCTTGCTATGTGCCGCTAGGTCACGGCAGCGGGGACATGTTCGGGGAAACACCGGACCAGATCGATACCGCCGACGCACTGGCCCGGCTGAAACCGCTGCTCGAGGATGATGCCGTTCTGAAAGTCGGTCAGAACCTCAAATATGACATGACCGTCCTTGCCCAGCATGACATTCGCATTGCCCCGTTTGACGACACACTGGTGATGAGCTTCAACCTGGATGCCGGGCTGCACGGTCACGGCATGGATGAGCTGAGCAAACTCCACCTGGGTCACGAGTGCATCAGCTTCAAGTCTCTGACCGGCACCGGCAAAAAGGCGATCAGCTTTGCCGAGGTTCCGCTCGACAAGGCCACCGAATATGCCGCCGAAGATGCAGATGTCACGCTGCGGCTGTGGGAAATATTGCGCTTGCGCATGGCCCCCGAACAGGCCAGCCGCGTGTATCAGTTGGTAGATCGTCCGCTGGTTCCGGTCATCGCCAAAATGGAAGAGACGGGCGTTCTGGTGGACCGGGAGGAGTTGTCCCGGCTGTCGCACAGTTTTGCGGAAAACATGGAAAAGCTGGAGGCCGAGATCCATGATCTGGCAGGGGAGAAATTCGCCATCGGCAGTCCCAAGCAGCTCGGCGAGATCCTGTTCGGCAAGCTGGGTCTGAAGGGCGGCAAGAAAGGCAAGAGCGGGCAGTATTCGACCGATGTCACGGTACTCGAACGACTGGCCGGCGATGGAGAACCGATCGCCCAGAAGGTGGTGGACTGGCGCCAGCTGAGCAAGCTCAAATCCACCTATACGGACGCCCTTCAGGAGCAGATCAACGCAAAGACCGGGCGGGTGCATACCAGCTATTCCCTGTCTGGCGCACAGACCGGACGGCTGTCCTCGACCGAGCCCAATCTGCAGAATATTCCTATCCGCACGGAAATCGGGCGACAGATTCGCCAAGCCTTTGTTGCGGCTCCCGGCAATGTCATTCTGGCGGCCGACTATAGCCAGATCGAATTGCGGCTGGCCGCCCATATTGCCGATGTCGATACGCTGAAGGCCGCCTTTGCCGCCGGCGAGGACATTCACAACCGGACCGCGCAGGAACTGTTCGGCTCGGTCGACCGCGATACCCGTGCCCGGGCGAAGACGATCAACTTCGCCATATTATACGGCATCTCGCGCTGGGGCCTCGCCAAGCGACTGGAAGTGGATCCGGACGAGGCGCAGGAGATGATCGACACCTATTTCGAGCGGTTCCCGGGCATCAATCAATATATATCCACCACGCTGCAATCCGCCCGGGAGTCCGGCCATACCGAGACGCTATTTGGTCGCAAGACCTGGTTCGAGCGTCTCCGGTCCCAGAATCAGGCCGAGCGCCAGGGCAGCGAACGCGCTGCGATCAACGCCCCGATCCAGGGCACCAGCGCCGACATTATCAAGCGCGCCATGGCCCGCATGGGACCGGCGCTGGATGATGCCGGTCTGGGAGAGGTCCGGATGCTGATGCAGGTCCATGATGAACTGGTCTTCGAACTGCCGGAAAGCGATGTGGAAGCCGCCAGCGATGTGATCTGTACCGTGATGTCAGGCGCCGCCGAACCGGCGGTCAGGCTATCGGTGCCACTGGATGTCGATATCGGTACCGGTAAAAGCTGGGACGAGGCGCACTAGCGGCTGGCAACCTTTGCAAAGATCCAGCCGCCAATGCCGCCGGCGATCATTTGCGCAAGGAAACCGGCTGTTGATCGGGCACCGCTGATCGGAACGGTCTGAAAGATCATGTACATCAGGCCGAGGGCTGTTCCCATCGCGGCCGCACCGGCGATAGGGTAGGCGATGTCTGCCATGTTTGGCAAAAAACGCTTTATCACCCTGGCAATCAGGAAGGCGATCAGGAAGCTGACTGCGATGATCGCGAGATAGGCCAGCATGTTGGATATATCAAACAGCGTCATGTTCAGCCGGTCACCCCAGCTGACCGGGACGCCATGCGCGTTCATGACAAACTGGGAATTGACAGCCGTGCCCAGCAGATAAGTGACAATCGCCCCGGCCAGCAAACCCAGTGTGAATCGTGTTACCGCTGCCATGTCGATCATCCCCTGTTTTCATGCAAGCCTAACCGCTTTGCCCGGCTGATCAAGCGCAAATCGCTGTGGACAAACGCCTTTCGGCCATTGCATAGAAATGGAAAGGGGAAATCCGGATGCGCATACATGGTTTGTTGTCGTCACTGCTTGCCGCCTGTCTTTTGGCCGCCTGTTCCAACCAGGGAGCGTCCGGGACCGGTGACAAGACCAGTCAGGGATTTGGCCGGGTCGAAGCCGGGCCCGTCAATTATCAGATCGAAACCGTCGCCGAAGGTCTGGACCATCCCTGGTCCCTTGCTTTCCTGCCCGGCGGGGATTTGCTGGTCACCGAACGAACCGGTCTGCTGAAACGGGTTTCTGCTTCCGGTGACATTTCGATTGTGCATGATTTCACGAGCGGCGAGGGTCAGCCGCCGGTCCATGCCGGCAGCGGCATGCAGGCCGGCCTGTTCGACGTCGTCCTGCATCCGGACTTTGCGACCAACAACCTGGTCTACATCTCCTATGCAGCGAAAATCGGTGACGAGAATACCTTGCTGCTGATGCGCTACCGGTACGATGGCTCGGCCGAGCCGCGTCTGACAGATGGCCAGCAGCTTTTCGCCGCGGCGCCGACCCGGATCCAGGGCAACCACTATGGCGCGCGCATCCAGTTCCTGGCTGATGGCACGTTGTTGATGCCGATCGGCGATGCCTTTCACTTCCGAGAAAAGGCGCAGCAACTGGACACGCATTTCGGCAAGATTGTGCGGCTCAATGATGACGGATCGGTTCCCGATGACAATCCGTTCGTTGGCCAGGAAGATGCGCTCCCCGAAATCTGGAGCTACGGACACCGCAATCCACAGGGAATCATCCTGACCGCCGACAACCGGGTGCTGTCCCATGAACATGGCGCAGCCGGAGGCGATGAAATCAACGAGATTAGCAAGGGCGGCAATTATGGCTGGCCATCGGTTTCCTGGGGACTGGATTATTCCGGTGGCCGTATCTCGCCATATGAAGCGCTGGATGGCACCATGCAGTCGCTGGTGCATTTCACGCCGTCCATCGCTCCATCCGGATTTGCCCAATATGCCGGCGACGCGTTTCCCGACTGGCAGGGAGACCTGTTCCTGTCGGCGCTGGCGCTCAAGCATGTCCGGCATGTCAACATGAATGCCGACGGATCGCTCGGTGAACAGCGCGAGCTGTTTGGCGAGCTGGATGCCCGCTTCCGCGATGTCCGCACCGGTCCGGACGGATATCTGTATCTGCTGACCGAAGCGACCACCGGGCCGGACAGCAAGATCCTGCGGATCATTCCGGCAAACTAGCTGTCACCCATTTGCCGCGCAGCATGACCGCACGGACATCCTGCAACGCCGCCAGATCATCGAGCGGGTTGGCCCCGAGCAATACGAGATCAGCCCTCGCCCCTGCCCGAACCGCCCCCGCATCATCCTGACGCGCCATTTGCGCCGCATGAACCGTTGCGCTCGCCAGAGCTTCCCGGTTGGACAGGCCCAGATCGGCATATAGTTGAATTGTGCGGACCAGAGCCGGTCCGTAGCTCGTGCAGTCGGTCGGCGCATCGCTTCCCGCGACCAGCCGAACTCCCGCTGCCCGCAGCTCCCGGAAATGGTCGGTGAGCGCATCCATGACCGCGCGGACGCTGGCCTCCTGGACCTCCGCCTGGGCGGCCAGCGCCCGTTTGCAGGATGCCCGCGCACCGGCGCTCAAAGCGGCCATCTCGGCTTCGCCGACCGACAGGGTCAGCGGCAGATCCAGTTGCGGCGTGGCCGTGACAAACACGTCACGTTCACCCAGAAATGCATAAAGCTCCCGACACTGATCCGCAGCCCGGCCTTTGTAGAGTTCGGCAAATTTGCGGTAGCGGCGGTCATAGCCTTCCCTGACCCACGCGTTCAGCACTTCCACCATCGCGCCATTGCCCGCCTCCGTGCAGTCCTTGAACAGATTGACATAGGCATGTTCAATCCGGGTCATGCCGCCGGCAACCGCTTCTCTGGCGCTCATGGCGAAGGGCACATGTCCGGCCACCGGCAGATCAAATTCACGAGCGGTCTCGGATATTTTGGCGAAACTGTCCGGCGATACGAGATTGTAGATCTTCAGAAAGTCGACCCCGCTCTGCGCCAGCTTGCGCACCAGCCTGTCCGCTTCCTCCGGGCTGTCGACAAAGGCTTCGACATTGTTGGACCAGGGAGAGCCCGGACGCTCGATAACCGGCCCGGCGAACCGCAAATGTGGCAGGTCGTTCCGCTTCCGGAAGCTGTCTGCCAGCGGAATCCAGCGCTCCGCCATTCCCGGATCGCGCACAGAGGTAACACCGCGCGTCAGCAAGGCCTTCAGTCGCTGTTCGACCGCCTTGCGTTTGGCCTCCTCGCTGATCAGACTGTCATCCGGCGCACCCGGATGATCAATCGAGGTCAGATGGACATGGGAGTCCCATAACCCCGGAATCAGATATCTGCCGCTGGCATCAAAGCGCCGCACATCGGCGGGCGGGGTCTGCGACCCATGGGGCCGGATATCCTCAATCCGGTCGCCATTGATGAGGACATCGCGGGCTTCCATTAGGCTGTCCCGATCCATCGGAATGACCGTGACATTCTCGATCATGATCCGGGCGGAGGGTCGGGCGTCGCTGGCATGGACTGGTAAGACGGAAAAACACAACGCGAATGCCAGCAGAAAATCGCGGAAATGGTGGCGCATCAGTAAACCTGTTTGTGAAATCTGTGAACGCCCGCAAACTCTCCCAATTCGCCAACTGGCGACGAGAAATGCGATGAACGAGCACAGCTGGCCGGTGAACCTACCCGGTCAGCGGTTATACTGTCCGCTCTCGTACCGCCTTTGCGCCGGACCGGCTCGCCATGACAGCTTCTCCATTGGCAAGATGCAGCGTCATGCGGCCGCTGCCCGCTGGCTCGAGCCGTTCGACCCGGTCAATATTGACGATATGCGAGCGATGGACACGCAAAAATGCGGGGCCCAGCATGGCTTCGAGCTCGCTCATGGTCTTGCGGATCAGATGCTTGCCGCTCAGGGTCACGATCTCGGCATAGTCCCCGGCGCCAACCACCTGGATGATGCGTTCCGGATCCAGCGGACGGGTTTCGTCGCCCTCCCTCACAAATACCCGGCGCGGGGTATTGCTGACCGTGTCTCCCGCATCCGTCGGAGTAACAGCCCGGCCCTGCAGATTTTCGACATAGGCCAGCAATGCCACCACGGCGTAAAATGTGGCCCCCTGCATCATCTGCCAGAGCGCGGCCGGACCCTGAAAGGGTCGGACCGAGAAGGTCATGAAACCGTTGCCGTTGATCATGCCGAGCATCACCATGAGAAGAAAAAACCAGACCGCGGAGAACAGCAGACCCGCCAGAAGATGGATCAGCAGCTGGACCGCGGGAGGCCGCGAAAACACGAATCGCAAAAGGAGGAACCTGGCAGCCGCCGCACACAGCAAGATCGGCAAAACATTGGCAATCACCGTGGCCAGCCATTTCCCGGGCGACAAGTTTCCGGTCACAGGCAGGATCAGGCCATAACAGAAAATCAGCACCAGCACGCAAATCCCGTAGAATCCGGATGTTCCCGGACGAATCTCCAGATTGCGCATTTGCTGATACATGCCGGGAAACTGGCATCGCTTGACCGGTGAATCAATACGGGATTGCATTTCTGCAACCGAGGCAGAGAGGAAAAATCCGCGCCGGAGCCGCCTTGCATTCGGTGTGGCCTGCTCTACGATATTGTCAAACAACAGGGGAACATATCATGCGTCCATTCAGATCCGCTCTGGGCCTTTCCGTTATCGCATCCACGCTTGCGACATCACATGTTCCGGCACTGGCCGAAACACCGGAGGAAGCGCTGGCTTCCCGTTTCCGTGCGGTCGAAGCACTGATTGATGCGCAGATGACAAAGGAAGCCGTGCCCGGCGCCGCGATCGGCATTGTCCATGACCAGAATCTGATCTGGAGTCACCAGTACGGAGTCGAAAGCCTGAGAACCGGGGCGCCGGTGACCAATGATACATTGTTCAGCATCTGCTCTGTTTCGAAACTGTTTACCGGGGTCGCAGCCATGAACCTTGTCGAAGACGGCAAGTTGCGGCTGGATGCGCCCGTGTCCGACTATCTTGGCGGTCTCCGGTTACAGGATCGCACCAAAGCCGAGGAACCGGTCACGATCCGCAACATCCTGTCGCATGTGTCGGGCCTGCCCCGTGAAAGCGCCAAGGATCACTGGGCTGACAACAGCTTTCCGGACCTCGCCAGGCTGCGCGCGGATATTCCGGCGCATCAGCAGCTCTACCGCCCCTATGATCACTGGCAATATTCCAATCTGGGCATGTCGATGCTCGGCGATGCCGTCGGGTCAGCCAGTGGTAGCGACTGGGGGCAATATGTGCGCGAGGAGATTCTGCAGCCGCTGGGCATGACCCGGACCACCACCGACATGCCGTTCGACCAGGTCGGTCAGGGATTTGCCCGCGGCTATTATGTCCGCTCTGCCAAAGGTGAACGCAAGCCGGTCGCAGAGCACCAGTTCCGGTCTTTTGCGCCGGCGGCCGGCATCGCCTCGAGTGTGAATGACATGGCAAAATTTGCCTCCTGGCATTTCCGTCTGCACCGCAATGGCGGAGAAGAAGTGCTTCGGGCGACAACGCTCAAAAACATGCAGCGCGTGCACTGGGTCGGTCCCGATTTTAACGAGCCCGCCTGGGGACTCGCCTATGCGACCCGGCGCTACGGGGAAAAGACCATGTGGGGGCATGGCGGCTATTGCCCCGGCGCCCGAACCGAATTTGTCATGCGCCTGCCGGACCAGATCGGCATGGTCATGATGACCAGCGCCAATGACGTGTCTCCCGGATCCATGGTCCGCACGGTCTACAGTCTGACCGAAGGTGCGATCCGCAAGGTGCATGGTGCGAAAGACGAGAAGAAAAAGCCGGCGGAAAGTCAATCGGACGCCAAGAAAGACGTCAATCTGCGCGACTATGAGGGCTATTATCTGGTCGAGAATTATGACTGGGACGTCTATGTCGGTGTCAATGAAGACGGACTTTTCGCCATGCCGGTCTTCAACAATGATCCGGCAGGAAACATGGAAACCTGGCAGCATGTCGAGGGTGACACTTTCCGGCGCAAGCGCAAGGATGACACGCTGGCAGAAGCGATCATTTTCGAACGCGAAGCGGATGGCCGGGTCAATGCCTATGCCCAGCACAGCTATCGTTATAGCAGGAGGTAAACCGGCGATCCGGCCTCCCGGCCCGGGAAACTAGTCGGTCAGGGTGCGCGGCCGGGCCTGTCGATAGGTCCCGAGCAACCGGACGCTGTTGCAGTGGAAGCCCAGCTCGGCAATCGCCCGGTCCACCGGCGGATCACCGGGCGCGCCCTCGATATCGGCGTAGAATTTGGTCGCGGCAAAACTGCCGCCTTCCTGATAGCTTTCCAGCTTGGTCATGTTGACGCCATTTGTCGCAAAGCCGCCCATGGCCTTGTACAACGCGGCAGGAACATTCTTTACCTCGAAGATCAGCGTCGTCATCACCGGGCCATTTGGTTCCGGGATGGTCGGTTCCGCCGCCAGAACCACGAAGCGGGTGGTGTTGTTCGCCGCATCTTCAATCGCTTCGACCACCGGTTCCAGGCCATAAAGCTCCGCCGCCAGTGGTGGCGCGATGGCGGCCGCATTGTCATCATCATTTTGCGCAACATAGGCAGCAGCAGCCGCGGTATCGGCATAGGCGACCGGGATGATCTCATGGGCGCGGAGGTAATGGCGGCACTGGCCCAGTGCCTGAGGATGACTCATCGCGGTCCGGATGGATGCATCGGCAGATTTCGCCATCAGACAGTGGCGGATCGGCATGAAATGCTCCGCGACGATGCTCAATCCTGATTCGGGGAGCAGAAAATGCATGTCCGCCACCCGCCCATGCAGGCTGTTTTCGATGGGTATGATCGCACTGCTCGCCTTGCCCTTGCTGACGGCATCGAGAGCATCTTCAAAGGAAAAACAGGGCACCGGCAGGCATTCGGGATCAAATTGCAGCGCCGCCAGATGGGAATTGGCACCCGGCGCACCCTGAAATGCAATCGCCTTTTCTGGCTGATTTTCAGCGGTTTCGGTCATTTTCATGACCATCTTCAATGCATTTTGCGGAAAGCTGTCCATCGGCCCCTCTCAATCCAGATGCCTCGTTAGTCGAACAGCCGGGGAAAGAGCAAGGCCCGCCAGCCAGCAATGGCGAATTTGCACCAAATTGGCCAATGAAGCCTTGCGTTGGCCTCACGCCCTTATTAGAGAAAGCCGGAACTTTCGGCAGGCAGTCATCCTGCCCGCTCAACTCGGGGTTAAGAGATACAGATGGACAATAACAACACCATTGCAGGCTGGGTTCTGGCTGGCGGCATTGCCGCTCTCGGGTTTTCGATCCTGAGCGGAAAATATTTTCATGCAGACAAGCCCGAGCGCCCGGAAACCATGGGTTATGTGATTGAAGGCGTTGAATCCTCTGATGCCGGCGAGGAAGAGATTCCGATGAGCATGATGCTTGCGAAAGCAGATATCTCCGCGGGGGAGCAGGTGTTCAAGAAATGTGTCGCCTGTCATACCATCAACCAGGGTGGTGCCAATGGCATTGGCCCGAATCTCTATGACACTTTCGACAAATCGCACGGCCATGTCCCCGGTTTTGCCTATAGCGATGCCCTGACGTCGATCGAGGGCAACTGGAATTTTGACAATATGAACGCGTGGCTGATTTCGCCGCGCCGCTATGCACCGGGTACGAAAATGACCTTTGCCGGTCTCGGCAAGCCGGAAGACCGCGCCAATGTCATTGCCTATATGAATGCCCAGGGCTCCAATCTGCCCTATCCCGAACCGCCTGCCGAAGAAGCAGCTGTTGAAGAAGCAGAGGCCGATGCAGCGGCAGCGGAAGTGGCAGAAGAAACAGCGGAAGCCGACACGGCAGCCGCAACCGAATAGGCTGGCAAACCAGGATCAAATCCGCTCGCAGCGCTTTTGATCCTGTCTATTCGAGAGACTCCAGCACCTTTGTGATCTCCTGCGTAAATCGCCTGAGTCGGAGCGACTGGCGGCTGGCCGGAGCATATGCGACATTTATCTCCAGGTCCGGCGCCCGCCATTCGGGCGCAAGCCGGACCATGCCTCCCGCCTTGAGTTCGCTCTTGATCAGCCATTCCGGCAATACGGCGAATGTGTGACCGGAACGCACCGACCGCAAAATGGCCGCGATGTTGCTGGTGAGAAACACCGGTTCGGCTTTCAGCACCTTCTGTCTGCCATCTTCATCAGTGAGTGGCACCTTTCCGGCTTCGAAAGGCGTCAGCGCAGCAAAGGGAAGCCGTGACAGGTCCCTGATTCGCATCGAACTGTCGGAACCGGCGAAATCGCGCGAAGCGGCGAGAATGCGGCGAACCGACGTGACCGGACGGACAACCAGCCTGTCGTCGGGTACCGCTCCGACCTTGATCCACAGGTCACAACCCATATCGGAAAACCGGATGACATCATCATCGAGTATCCATTCGATTTGCACGCCCGGCCAGGTTTTCTGAAAAGTCGCAACGGCGTCGGCCAGCACGCCCTGACCCAGAGCAACCGGCGCAACGACGCGAAGCGACCCCTTCATGGCATCGGCTTCGCCCGCAAAACGTTCTGTCAGCACCTCCCACGCGCCAATCTGTGCGCGGGCGCTCTCGAGACAGGCCTCACCCGCAGATGTCAGAGCGAGACTATGGGTCGTGCGGGAAATCAGCTGCACAGCAAGGCGTTCCTCGAGGTCGGACAGCTGACGGCTGGCGGAAGCCTGGGACAGGCCAAGATCGCGCGCGGCGGCGCTGATCGAACCACGTTCGGAAATTCGCACAAATGTTTCAAGCAGGGTCAGACGGTCAAGGCTCTTGCTCATACGTGTTATGTATAACAATTACATTTATTATCTGTCTACCGAATTACAGGTCTGACTGGCATCTGACTGTTACCGGCCCGCGAAGGGGCCGACAGACAGAAGGAACAACATGTCAGATACAATCAACAGAACGTTCACCCTCGAAGGACAAACCCGGGTCAGTCGCATGGGCTACGGCGCGATGCGTCTCACCGGACAACCAGGAAATTTCGGCCCGTTCGAAGACTGGGAAGCTGGTATAAGTTTGCTCCGGCGCGCCAGCGAGCTCGGCGTCGACCTGTTCGACAGCGCCCATGCTTATGGACCACAGACTGCTGACCAGATCGTTGGCGAAGCGCTTGGTGGCCGCAAGGCCATCCTTGCAACCAAGGGCGGGGTGTCAAAATCTGCACCCGACCGGATCCTGGTCGACGGATCGCGCGATACTCTCCACAGCCAGATTGATCAGGCACTGGCCAATCTGCGTCGCGACCGGATTGACCTGTTTCAACTGCACCGGGTCGACCCCGACATTGCTATCGAAGAGTCTGTAGCGGCACTCGCCGAAGCACAGGCAGATGGACGCATTCGGCATATCGGACTGTCAAATGTCACGCGGAAGCAACTGGACCGGGCACTGGCGGTCGCTCCGATCGCCTCAGTTCAAAATCGCTACAATATGGCAGAAGCGGGAGAGGATGATCTGGTGGATTACACCGCCGCCAGGGGAATCGCTTTCATCCCCTACGGGCCGCTTGGGGCCAATCCCATGCAAAAGGGTGCCGGGCTTGATCCGCAGGACGCGCTCGCCTGGTTGCTGAAACGATCTCCCAATATCATCGTGATCCCGGGGACGACCAGGATCGCACATCTGGAAGAGAATATCGCAGTTTGGGGTCAGCTGTGAAAACGCGGCAGAAGTCCGGCAAGGCGGAGGCAGCTGGCGGAAACCCCGGCAAATTTCGCCTCGCCCTTGCCAGCTGGCTGGGGGTGTGGCCTGTCCTTACGGGCTTGTCCTTCATCCTCACGCCGCTGTTGCAACCATGGCCGCTGGCCGCCCGTACTCTGGTGACGAGCGCGATCATGGTTCCGGTCATGATCTTCGGGGTCATGCCTGCTATCGAAAGGCTGCTTTCAACCTTTACGAAGATCGGGTGTCAGCCGCAGTCGAGGTCGTAAAAGTCCTGGATGATTTTCCAGGCTTCGTCTGCTGTTTCGACAAACTGGAACAGGTCGAGATCTTTCCGGCTGATCGTGCCTTCCTCGGCCAGCGCGTCGAAATCGATGACCCGGTGCCAGAAGTCATGGCCGAACAGCATGATCGGGAGCGGTTCCATCTTGCCGGTCTGGATCAGGGTCAGCAGTTCAAAAAACTCGTCAAACGTTCCAAACCCGCCCGGAAATACCGCAACCGCCCGCGCCCGCAGGAGGAAATGCATTTTTCGCAAAGCGAAATAGTGGAACTGGAAACTCAGGGACGGTGTGACATATTCATTGGGTGCCTGCTCATGCGGCAGAACGATGTTGAGACCGATGGACTCCTTGCCCACATCGGCCGCGCCGCGATTGGCGGCCTCCATGATTGACGGACCGCCGCCCGAACAGACGACAAAGTCGCGCTTGCCGTTTTCCTCGATGCCGCAACTGCTCGCCTTGCGCGCCAGTTCGCGGGCTTCGTCATAATATTTTGCTTTTTCCTTGAGCCGCCTGGCGGTGATCAGCGCGGCGTCATCAGTGGCAGCCTCGATCAGCGCGTCAGCCTTTTCCGGTTCCGGTATCCGGGCGGAACCGTACATGACCAGCGTGGAACCGATCCCCGCCTCATCGAGCAGCATTTCCGGCTTGAGCAGTTCGAGCTGAAAACGCACCGGCCGCAATTCTTCGCGGAGCAGGAATTCGGTATCCTGAAAGGCCAGCGTGTAGGCCGGGTCTTCGGTTTGCGGTGTACGGGGTTCCACCTGTCTGGCGAAATCCGCTTCCTGTTTGGCACGGTAGAAGCGGCGGTCGTGCAAATCTTTGTTTGTCATGATTCTGCCCTAGGCAAAGACCGGGGCCTTGCCAATGACGTTCATCGAATTTCTGTGGTCCGGATGGATGGCGGTCACCGGCAATAACCGTTGCCGCTCATGTCGAAATGGAAATGGTCGCGGTGCGCTGCGTTGTAATCGGGGCTGAGAACCGTGCCAAAGCGCTTGCAGGCACTCTGGTGGATGGCAGTGAGGAACTGTTTCTCGCGCCGGCCCCCATTCCAGTCTCCGGTCAGCGTAATCCGGCGGCCATCGGCCAGAACGAAGCCGGACACGTCTATCGCATTGGCATGCGCATGTTGCGACAGGCGTCGCGATCCCGAAATGTTCCGGCAGCTATAGCTGCCCATCGTCTCAATCCGTTCCAGTTCACTGCCGAGATATTTGCGCGCCGCCCGTTTCACCGCATATTCGGTCCAGGCAGCAAATCTGCTGGCGAGTTCACATCGCACCGGTCCGAGATTGGTGACTTCGGCTCCGACATCGAGCAGCTTGATGCTGTCAATCTGCGTGCAACCACCGGCGAAATTCCGGTTGGGCAGGGGCGAAAAGCGGACATTGGCCTTGCCCAGGTTGCTGAAGCACTGCCGGGCGGCAGGTGACGGGTTGAAGTTGCCGAGACCGGCCGAGGATTGCGGTCGTTTGGCCGACTGGCCGTCGCCTCCGGGAATGGCACCGCAGGCACCCAGCAGCAGGGCCCCGACAATAGTCAGAGCAATCCCGCGCGCCTGTGGCCTGGAAGATCGGTTACTGTCCATCCTCTTGTGCTGGCCGAACATGGTTAAAAAAGGGTTAACGGCAGCCCCAAAACGGCAGTTTTGCGACAAACTGACACAATAATCTGCTGGACGTCCGCCACCACACTGGCCAAAGAGCGGGCATGACGAATTTGCTGCGGACCCTCAATAGCCTGCCGGTATTCTGGCTGCTTCTTGCCCTGCCCGCCATCCCGATGCTCCACGCCTATTATACGGGTCAGCTGATCGCGATGGAAATGCTCCACCCGACCGGCGAGTTTTCTGCCCGCTTCATGATTGCCGCCATGGTCATTTCCCCCCTGCAGACTTTGTTTGGCAACAAGCCCTGGATTGCCTGGCTGGTCCGGCGGCGCCGGGCGCTTGGTCTGGCGGCATTTGGTTATGCGCTATTGCACCTGATTTTCTATCTGATCGACATGGAAGAGCTGGAACCCATTTTGGCCGAATTCTGGGCTCCGGGAATCTGGACCGGCTGGGCTGCCATGCTGCTGTTCTTACCGCTGGCCCTCACCAGCCACAATGCGGCGATGCGCTGGCTTGGACGCAACTGGAAGCTCTTGCAGCGGCTGGTTTATGTTGCAGCGCTGCTGACACTGGCGCACTGGCTGCTGATCCATGATGGCGTTACCGGAGCGCTCGTACATTTTATTCCGCTGGGGCTGTTACAGTTATTGCGAATGATTATCATCTATGGCAGAAGGAAAAAGATGATGGCGCGCGATGATTCGCCGCTGACCGAATAATCCCCTGCCCGCCGGGCGTTTCCAGTTGGAGTCTAAAACATGAAATATCCTGTCCTTACCGCAGCCCTCGCTTCCGCGATCATGACTGTGGGCCTGTCTTCGCCCGCGCATGCAACCGGCAAGATGAAGTGCGAAGCGGGACCGCAGTCCGGCTGGGTCAGCCGCGATACGCTCGAAGCCGATCTGGTGAAAAAAGGCTGGAAAGTGAAAAAGTCCAAGGTCGATGGTGGCTGCTACGAAGTCTATGGCACCACCCCCGAAGGCGACCGGGTTGAAGCCTATTTCCACCCCGTATCGATGGAAAAACTGCTGGTGCTCCGCCGCGGAAAAGTTCTGTATAAAAAATAGTCTGCCCGCGCATTTTTATTTTGCGCGCCGCCGGATTTGCTTCTTGACATGTTGCGCTGCAGCAGACATTGCGGCGTCGGGCCACGCGGTCCCAACGCCGCGCGAGCTCTCTGCAAGGAGAAGCATTAAATGACTGATACGACAATACCGACGCCCGAGTTGCGTCCGGACTGCCCCAATTTTTCCTCGGGGCCCACAGCCAAATTTCCCGGCTGGTCTCTCGACAAAATCAACACCATCGCCATGGGCCGGTCCCATCGTTCGGCTACTGGCAAGGGTCGGCTGAAATATGCCATCGACCTGTCGCGCGAGCTGCTCGGCATCCCCGATGACTATCTGATCGGCATTGTTCCGGCCTCCGATACCGGAGCTGTCGAACTGGCGATGTGGAACATGCTCGGCGCCCGCCCGGTCACCGTGGCCGCCTGGGAAAGCTTCGGCAATGTCTGGATCCAGGACGCGGTGAAACAGCTCAAGCCAGCCAATCTGACCACACTTGAAGCCGATTATGGCGAGATCCCGGATCTCACGCAGATCGACAAGGGGGATGATATTGTCTTCACCTGGAACGGCACCACCTCGGGTGCGAAGATTCCGGATACGGACTGGATCGCTGATGACCGCGACGGCGTCACCATCAATGATGCAACCAGCGCGGTTTTCGCCCAGCCGATGGACTGGCCAAAGCTCGATGCAACGACTTACAGCTGGCAAAAGGTGATGGGATCGGAAGCGGGCCACGGCATGCTGATTCTCAGCCCGCGGGCTGTCGAACGGATTGAAAGCCACAATCCCGACTGGCCGCTGCCGAAAATCTTTCGCGTGAAAAAGGGCGACAAGCTCAACCGCGCGATCTTCGAGGGGGCGACCATCAATACGCCGTCGCTGCTCGCCACCGAAGACTATATTGCCTCGCTTGAATGGGCGAAATCCATCGGCGGCCTGCCGGAACTGCATGCCCGCGCGGACCGCAATGCCCAGATCGTACATGACTGGATCGAAGCCACTCCATGGCTCCGCAACATGGTCAGCGATCCGGCGAAATGGACCAACACCGGCATCTGCATGGTCTTCCAGGGCGACTGGTATGACGGGCTCGACGCGGACAGCCAGGCCGCCGTGCCGAAGAAAATCGCCGGCATGCTCGACGAAATGGGCATTGGCTACGACTTCAACGGCTATCGCGATGCTCCGCCGAGCCTGCGCATCTGGTGCGGCTCCACGGTCGAGGAAGAAGACGTCCGTCGTCTGCTGCCCTGGATCGAATGGGCCTATGCCCAGGTGAAGGCCGAACTTTCCTGATTAAGCTGCCGCGTTCCGGCGCGGGCTGGAATCTCTCGCATAATCAAACTGATTGCAGAGGGATTCCCGATCCGCTCCGGGATACAGCAATATGCAAAGAGAAACTATCATGCCCAAAGTACTTATTTCCGACAAAATGGACCCCAAAGCCGCTGAGATCTTCCGTGATCGCGGTGTCGAAGTTGACGAGATTACCGGTCAGACACCGGAAGAATTGCTCAAGATCATCGGTGACTATGACGGCCTCGCCATCCGCTCCTCGACCAAGGTGACACCCGAAATTCTGGACGCGGCAACCAACCTGAAAGTGGTTGGCCGCGCCGGGATCGGGGTCGACAATGTGGACATTCCCGCTGCCTCGGCGAAAGGCGTGGTCGTGATGAACACGCCCTTTGGCAACAGTATCACCACCGCCGAACATGCCATTGCCATGATGTTCGCGCTCGCCCGCCAGCTGCCCTCTGCCGATGCGTCGACCCAGGCCGGCAAATGGGAAAAATCCAAATATATGGGTGTCGAGCTGACCAGCAAGACGCTCGGCCTGATCGGCGCCGGCAATATCGGTTCGATCGTGGCGGAACGGGCGATCGGGCTTCGCATGAAAGTGATTGCCTATGATCCGTTCCTGACCGAAGATCGGGCCGTGGAAATCGGTGTCGAGAAAGTGGCACTGGATGACCTGCTTGGCCGCGCAGACTTTATCACCATGCACACGCCGCTCACCGACCAGACCCGCAATATCCTGTCGGCAGAAGCTCTCGCGAAAACCCGGCCCGGAGTCCGCATCATCAACTGTGCGCGCGGTGGCCTGATCGATGAAACAGCGCTCAAGGACGCGCTTGAATCCGGACATGTCGCGGGTGCCGCCCTCGACGTCTACGCGGAGGAACCGGCAAAGGAAAATCCGCTGTTCGGTACACCCAATCTGATCTGCACCCCGCATCTCGGCGCATCGACCAGTGAGGCCCAGGTCAATGTCGCGATTCAGGTCGCTGAGCAGATGGCCGATTATCTGGTCAATGGCGGTGTCACCAATGCCCTCAACATGCCCAGCCTGTCGGCCGAGCAGGCCCCGAAGCTAAAGCCCTATATGGCGCTGGCCACCCAGCTCGGATCGCTGGTCGGTCAGCTGGCCGGTGACCAGATACGCGGCGTGTCCGTGGAAGTCGAAGGTGCGGCAGCCGAACTGGACCAGAAGCCGATCACGGCGGCCGTCCTCGCCGGGCTGATGCGCGCTTACAGCGACACCGTGAACATGGTCAATGCGCCCTATCTTGCCAAGGAACGCGGTCTCGACGTGCGCGAAGTCCGGCATGAGCGGGAAGGCGACTATCATACGCTGGTGCGTGTTTCCGTATCCACCAGCGAAGGCGACAAATCCGTGGCAGGTACACTGTTCGGCAGCTCCGGCCCGCGCCTGGTGGAAATGTTCGGTATCAAGGTCGAGGCCGATCTCGAGGGCGACATGCTGTATATTGTCAACGAAGATCAGCCCGGGTTTATCGGCAGCGTCGGATCCACACTGGGTCAGGCCGACGTCAATATCGGTACGTTCCATCTGGGACGTCGCTCTGACGTGCCGGGCGGGGAAGCGGTATTGCTGCTGTCCATCGACTCGCCGGTCGAGGAACCGGTCCTGTGGAGCGTCTGCCAGCTGGAAGGCGTGAAAACCGTCAAGGCGCTGCGCTTCGAATAAAGGCCGGTGAACCAAAAAAAAGCGATGGCCTGAGCCGAGGCTTGGGCTATGGAGCAGAGATCATGCAAAAGCGGTCCAACTTGCTGCCCGAAGGCTTCCACGATGCACTGCCGCCGCACGCGGAAGCAGCGTCGCGCATGGAACGCGATATTCTCGATACACTGGCCAGTCACGGCTATGCCCGCGTGTCGCCGCCGCTGGCGGAATATGAGGATGTGCTGACCAGCCGGATGACCGGTTCGTCCAAAAGCGACCTGATGCGGCTGGTCGATCCGATCTCCCAGCGGACGCTGGCGCTGCGGCCGGATGTCACCATGCAGATCGGGCGAATCGCTTCAACCAGCATGGCGGACGTACCGCGGCCGTTGCGGCTCAGCTACTCCGGAACCGTGCTGAAACTGCGCTCGGGTCAGCTGCGCCCCGAACGCAGCCGGTTGCAAATCGGCGCAGAACTGATCGGGGTCGACAGTGTGGCAGCTGCCAGCGAGGTTGTTTCGGTCGCCATCGAAGCGCTGGAACGGGCCGGACTGACCGGCATCACCATGGATTTCACCATGCCGGACCTGATCGACATCCTGTCGGGCGGCCCATTGCCGCTGAGCAGCGCGCAGGCCAAGGAAGTGCGCCGGGAGCTGGACATGAAAGATGCCGGCGGCCTGGCCGAGCTGGGCGCGACCGGATATCTGCCGCTGATCGAGGCCACCGGGCCATTTGACGATGCCATGGCCAAAATGCGGGCCTTCGATACCGATGCCCTGCTCTCGTCCCGGCTCGACGGCATCGCGGCAATCGCTGACACGATCCGCGACAAGGCGGATCTCACGCTTGATCCGACCGAACGGCACGGGTTTGAATATCAGAACTGGTTCGGCTTCACCCTGTTCGCGGACGGTTTTGTCGGTGCCATGGGGCGGGGCGGCAGCTACGAAATAGCCCGGCCGGATGGCAGCACCGAACCGGCCGTGGGATTTTCGCTCTATCCGGGTCCGCTGGTCGGCACGGGCAGTAGTGGCGGAAAAGATCGCAAAACGCTATTCCTGCCGCTCGGACATGACCGCGACCGCGCAGCGGCACTCCGGGCCGAAGGATGGCGAACAGTAGCGGCATTGACCGAAGCTGACAGCGCGCAAATTCTCGGATGCAGCCATATACTGAATGGCAGCGAACCGACCGAAACATGATCAACAGGAAGACCCGTACACCATGGCCAATGTAACCGTTATCGGTGCCCAGTGGGGCGATGAAGGCAAGGGCAAGATTGTCGACTGGCTGTCCGAACGCGCGGATGTCGTCGTGCGTTTCCAGGGCGGTCACAATGCCGGTCATACGCTGGTTGTCGACGGCGAAGTCTACAAACTCTCACTGCTGCCCAGCGGCATTGTCCGCGGCGCCCTGTCAATCATCGGCAATGGCGTGGTTCTCGATCCCTGGCACTTACGGGATGAAATCGCGAAATTGTCGAATCAGGGTGTGGCCATCAATGCGGACAATTTCGGGATTGCCGAAAACTGTCCGCTGATCCTGCCGATTCACCGCGATCTCGACGCGATGCGCGAAGATGCCAGTGGCAAGGGCAAGATCGGAACAACGAGGCGCGGCATCGGCCCGGCCTATGAAGACAAGGTCGGGCGCCGTTCGATCCGCGTGTGCGACCTCGCGCATCTCGACGATCTCGGCCCGCAACTGGACCGGCTCTGTGCGCATCACGACGCCCTGCGGGCGGGATTCGGCGAACCGCCGGTCGACCGGGACCGTCTGCTCGCCGATCTGCGCGAAATTGCGGACTCGGTCCTGCAATATGCGCAGCCGGTCTGGAAACGGCTCAACGAAGCACGCAAGCGCGGCGACCGCATTTTGTTCGAAGGCGCACAGGGCGTTCTGCTCGACGTCGATCACGGGACCTATCCCTTCGTCACCAGCTCCAACACCATCTCCGGCACGGCAGCAGGCGGATCCGGCCTCGGGCCATCCGGCACCGGCTATGTGCTGGGAATCGTCAAGGCCTACACCACCCGGGTCGGCTCCGGTCCGTTCCCGACCGAGCTCGACGACGATATCGGGCAGCGACTGGGTGAGCGCGGACATGAATTCGGGACCAATACCGGCCGCCAGCGTCGCTGCGGCTGGTTTGATGCCGTGCTGGTCCGCCAGGCACTGGCCGTGTCGGGTGTCGCCGGGATTGCTCTCACCAAACTGGACGTGCTCGACGGGTTTGAGGAACTGAAAATCTGCATCGGCTATGACCTGGACGGTGTGACCTATGACTATCTGCCGCCGCATCATCAGGACCAGGAAGGTGTGAAGCCGATTTACGAGACGATGCCGGGCTGGAGCGAGTCCACAGCCGGCGCCCGCAGCTGGGCTGACCTCCCGGCCCAGGCGATCAAATATATCAAGCGGGTCGAAGAACTGATCCAGTGTCCGGTTGCCCTGGTCTCCACATCACCCGAGCGCGACGATACGATACTGGTGACCGATCCGTTCGCGGACTAGGCCGGCGTCAGCATCAAAGAGTATCCGCGGAGCAGCCGGCGGGCACAAAAAAGGCCCCGCAGTTGATATCTTGCGAGGCCTTTTGGAATGTCCTGCGATTCAGCAGGAATTTGTCTGATCAGGCGTAAGTGACGTTCGTGACTTTTGCCTTGTGGCGACGCATGGCACCGCCAATGGCTCCGAATCCGAGGATCATGAACGCCCATGTCGCAGGTTCGGGCACCGCATTCACGTCAAAGCTGATTTCCCCGAAATTGTCCCGTTGATTACTGTCCCAGTAAAACAGTTCCAGCGTGCCGGTATCCCATGCCGCTCCAGAGAAATTTGCGCCGATAACCTGATAGGTGCCGTTGATATTGCCCACCAGCGAGCCAAATGCTGCGGAGAGACCAAAGGCGTTGAAATTGCCGAAGTCCCGACCGATCTGGGTTCCAACAGCCTGACCGGAATCATCCATCGCCGAGGCGAAACGATCGGCGACAAGTCCGTCAGCATCCGAGAAGCGCGGAAGTGCGCCCGCGCTCCACAGATCATCGGTGCTGGACGTGACTGTAAAAATCTGTCCGGCCGTCAGCGAAATCGTGCTCAATCCGGTCCCGCCGGACACACTGTTGTCGAAAGCATCAACAACAAAGGTCGCAGCACTGGCCGGAGTTGCGATCAGCAAACCCGCCGAAGCCAGAAGAACTTTTTTCATATTTGCTCCATCAATTCTGTTTGGACTGCGTCCAGGAAAGACGGTGCCAAATGATATGCGCAGCGCTATCATGCCGGATGACGTCCAACAAGGCTGTTCCCGCCCTGAGGCGGTTCTGGAGGCAGAATTTACAATTGGTCCGGCGATCCCTGTAAACCTGCATGGAGAGGTGGATATCACCGTCGCGCACTAGCCGGATTCTGCTGACCGATCCGTTTGCGGACAAGGCGGCTCCCGGTCCAAACTTGATGAAATGCCGATTTTGAGGCACAATATCTCCTCAGGAGGGGATGTCATGAGCACAGCAGAACAGGCTCCCGCTGCTCCGGTTTCGGTGGCAAAAAATCTGAAGGTCAGTGACCTCACAGCAGCTCTTGCAGCCGGGTGGGGGGATTTCAAAGCCCATCCCGCTTTCGGACTGTTTTTTGCCGCCATCTATGTCGGAGCGGGTATTTTTCTCTACTTTGCGCTATTTGTCCGCGGCGAAATATTTTGGCTGGTCCCGGCAGCGGCGGGCTTTCCGCTGCTCGCGCCGTTTGTCGCCGTGGGCCTGTATGAAGTCAGCCGCCGCCGCGAAGCGGGCATGCCAATGAGCTGGCGAGCAGTGCTCGGCGCGCTGCGCGGACATGGTGACGAGCAAATCATCAGCATGGGCGTTATCCTGTTCGTCGCGTTCGGCTTCTGGCTGATGATCGCGCATGGAATTTTCGCGATATTCCTCGCTGAATCCGGGCTGGCCTCAGAATCCATGGAATTGTTCCGCACCCCCGCCGGGATCGCGATGCTGGTGGTCGGCAGCTTTTTCGGAGCCCTGATCGCCCTCGCCTTCTATGCCATCACCGTGGCCAGCCTGCCGATGCTGGTGGATCGCGAAGTCGATTTCATCACGGCCATCATCGTCAGCCTGGCGACGGTCCGGTCCAACAAGCGGGTCATGCTGATCTGGGCGGCGGCAATCGCCACCACCCTGTTTGTCGCGATGCTGCCCTTTTTCCTGGGCCTGTTTATCGTGCTGCCGGTGCTGGGTCATGCCACCTGGCACCTGTACCGGCGTTCGGTCAGCCAGTCCGGCCCACAGGCGGTCTGAGACCTGAGGAGCCGGGCAGGCCGTTCCGCTGCTAAACGTCGTCGGCCGAAATCATTTCCTCAACATCGATTTCGTTGGTCATGCTGGCCACCGTCGTGGCAACGGCCGCATCGCCACTGACATTGGTGGTTGTCCGCATCATGTCCATGATCCGGTCGACACCCGCGACAAAGGCGATCGTTTCCAGCGGGACGCCGACCGCTCCGAACACCAGCGCCATCATGATCAGGCCAGCACCCGGAATACCCGCCGCACCAATGGCCCCCAGCGTCGCCAGGATCGAGATCAGAAAATATTGCCCCCAGGTCAGATCAACCCCGAAGATTGACGCGCCGAACAGGGTAGCGAGGCCGAGATACATCGCGGTGCCGTTCATGTTGATCGTCGCACCGAGCGAGATGACGAAACTGGCAACCGAATTGCTCACGCCGAGATTGCGGCGGGCACAGCGCAAGGTCACGGGCAGCGTGGCATTGGAGCTCGCCGTAGAATAACTGACCGCGATCGCATCGACGATCCCGCGAAAGAAATCCCGCACGGGCAGCCTGGCGATAAGCTTGATCATCGCCGAATACATCACTCCGATGATCAGCAGGCAACCGGCATAGTTCAGGACAACCAGCCAGCTCAGCGCCTTGAGCGCGTCAATCCCCAGCGTACCGGCAACCCATGCCATCAGCGCAAAGACACCGAACGGGGTCAGTTCCATGACGATCATCGTCACTTTCTGCATGACAATAGCGCCGCTGTCGAAAATCTTCTGGACCGGCTCGCCGTCCTCCTTCGCCATCAGGATGCCGATCCCGATCAGCAGCGAAAATACGATCAGCGGCAAAACGGCGACATCCGCCATGACCTGCACCGGGCTTTCCGGCACAATCGACAGGATCATGTCGACGGCGGTCGTCTCGTTCGGTGCCGGCGTCGGGACTTCAGGTGTGCCGAGTTCTTCCTTGCTCGGGAACAGGCCGAGATTAATGGCACCCGTGCCGAGCGCGAGGCCCAGCCACACCGCGATCTGGCCGCTCACGACGAACAGGATGACCGCGCGGCCGCCGACCGCCCCGAGCTTGCGCAGGTCGCCAATAGCGGCGACACCAGCCACCAGACTGAAAAAGATCAGCGGCACGACCAGCATCTTGATCGCCTTGATGAAGAAATCCCCGATCCATTTGATCGATTCCGCATCCGGGCCCCAGAACAGGCCAACGGCGACACCCAGAATCAGCGCACCGACAACCCGCTGCCAAAGCGGTATCCTGAACCAGACTGACAGCATTGCACTTTTCCCCGTGTTGATTTTTGCCGAACCTATCGCCGCCCGCGATCCGGAGCAAGCGCGATATCTGCATCAGATCATGCGCATTTCGTCTCAGACCCAGAAACTGATGGCCAGGCAGGTCGCCAGACCGACCCCGATGGTCAGGGGAATGCCCGCCTTGAAGAAGTCGGTGAACCGGTAATTGCCGGCCGCATAGACCAGCGTATTCGTCTGATATCCGATGGGTGTCGCGAAACTGGCGGATGCGGCGAACATGACGGCAATAACCAGCGGCCGGGGATCGACGCCGAGGTCCTGCCCGAGGGCTATGGCAATCGGCGTGATGATGATGGCCACCGCGTTGTTGGTCACGATCTCGGTCATGATCACCGACAGAATATAGATCGCGAAAACCAGCCCCCAGGGCGGGATATCCCGCAAATAGGGCGTAAGCACATTGACGATCAGATCAACACTTCCCGCCTGCTGAAGACCGAGACCGACCGCCAGCATGCCGAAGATCAGCACCAGTACGTTGCCGTCAATCGATCCCCAGGCCTCTTCGGCATCGATGCAGCGCGCGAGCAGAATGGCACCCACCGCCAGAATTGCCGCGACCGCAAGCGGAATGACATTGAGCGCCGCGAGGACCACCACCGCCACCAGCGCACCGATGGCAATCGGCGCACGATCCCGCCGAAACGCCCGAATCTTGGTCTGACCCACGCCAAACAGGTTCGGGTTTTCATACATCCGGGCAATATCTTCACTGGATCCGGTGACCAGCAGCCGGTCAGCGGCGTGGATCCGGGCATTGGTCAGGTCGGAACGCGGCAGGTTGCGGAACCGGGTCATGCCGAGAATGCGGACATTCAGTTGCGACAGAAACGGGATATCAAACAACCGGTTACCGATGCTGGGATGACTGGGAGCGACCGTCGCTTCGACCAGCTCTTCGCCGAGCGGTCCGACATCACCGGAGCGAATGATGCCGATCTTGAAATCCTGAGACTCCCGCAGCGAAATCAGTTCGGCCAGATCAAGCTGCACCGCCACACGGTCACCCGGCTCGAGCACGAAATGTTCCAGGTCATGCCGGATGTAATTGCTGTTGCGGCTGACCGCGGTGACCTTGATCCCGGCCCGACGAAACACCGGTACATCGGCGATCCGCTTTCCATTGGCTTCCGACCGGTTGCGGACGGTCAGTTCGGTCAGAAAGGCGCTTTCATCATTGCTGGCAAATTCGCCGCTGACCTGACCACTGGGCAGCAGCCAGCTGCTGAACAGCGCCATCATGATCATTCCGGCAACGGCAGCGACCAGGCCATAGGGCGTTATCTCAAATATCCCGAATCCGGTCATCCCGGTATCGCGCGCGACGGCGTCGACAATCAGGTTGGTCGATGTCCCGATCAGCGTCGTGGTTCCCCCGAGGATACAAACAAAACTCAGGGGGATGAGAAGTTTCTTGGACGAAATCCCTGTCGCGCGCGACAGGCGGATGATGATCGGGATCAGAACCAGCACCACCGGCGTATTGTTCATGAAGGCCGAAGCCACAAATGCGCCGAGAAACATTTCGACCACGGCAAGCTTGGGATGTTTGCGCGCGCGCGCAATGATGAAGCCGGCAATCGCATCGATTGTGCCGGTTCGCAGCAGGGCCCCGGATAATATGAACATGGCGGCAATGGTGATCGGAGCGGTGTTCGAAAAGACCGAAAACAAACCATCGGAATCGATGATTCCCAGGAACAGGAACATGCAGGCGCCCAGCACCGCGACCACCGCGGCAGGGAAGCGCTCCATGAAAAAGCCGGTGAACAGAAAGGCCAGGATGACGAGGCCGATGATCGCCTTGTTCGCCTGGATATAGTCGTTGGCGACATGGAGAATCAGCTCAATCATCGCGCTACAAACAGCCTTCAATATACTGGATGCTGCGGGAGTCCCCGATACGGAAGCTGGTCACCGTGTGCTCGTCCGTCTCAAAGACAATGCCATGTTTCGGCCCGTCACCGGCACTATTGGCGTCCCATGTGAGGTAGGATCCCTGGTCTTCAAGATAGGGATGCGGCGTCTGGGTCAGCGCATCGCCATAGGCCTGTTTTGCGGCTTCGATCCTGCTCCCCAGGCCGATATTCTGCTCGGTTATCGCCGATTTTTTGCGCGGCTGGGCATCACGGAATGGGCGGTAGAAATCGACCCGGGTGAGGATCCCATCCTCGAACATCAGTCCGGCAAAAGGCCAGTCCTCCGAAAGGCTGAAGGACTCGCACCCCTTGCCGGTCGGCTGCGGATTGTCCCAGTCTTCCACTTCCGAAGAATATTCCAGTTTCAGATCATGTTCTCCGGCGAGCTGTTGGTAGCTACTGCCAATCCGAAACGGTCCAAACCGGTCGGGGTAGGCAATCAGAACATTACTTTCCGGCTCACTGGCAGCTGTGTTCGGATCCTCGCCTTCGGCTTCCTCTCCCGACGGCCCGCCCGGTGTACAGGACGCAAGCAGCAGCGCAAGGATCAGGCCGAAACGGCGCATCAGTCGGGGCCTCCGCCGTCATCGCCGCATTGGGCCCGATGCATCAGTTTCTGGTCCGCAAGCACCAGCGCCATCATTGCCTCGACCACCGGGACACCGCGGATACCCACACAGGGATCATGGCGGCCTTTGGTCACGATCTCGGTGGCTTCGCCATCGCGGGTGATCGTGTCGACTGGAGTCAGGATGGAACTGGTCGGTTTGAATGCCACCCGGCAAAAGACCGGCTGGCCGGTCGAAATGCCGCCCGCCGTTCCGCCTGCATGATTGGCACCAAATTCGGGTCCGTCGTCTCCTGGCAGCATCGGATCGGCATTTTCTTCCCCGCGCAGGCGTGCCGCCGCGAAGCCGTCTCCGATCTCCACGCCCTTTGTGGCATTGATCGTCATCATCGCTGTCGCAATTTCGCTGTCGAGCTTGGCATAGACCGGAGCGCCCCAGCCGGCCGGTACACCGGTCGCCTGACAGGCGATGATCGCGCCGAGACTGCTGCCATCCTTGCGCGCGCGATCCACCAGTGTTTCCCAGCGCCGGGCGGCTTCTGCATCCGGACAGAAAAACGGGTTTTGCAGGACCTGTTCCGGGTCGAACCGGGACGGATCAATCGCATCGCCGCCGATTTCCGCCACCCAGGCATGAACTTCGACTTCGCCAATCACCTTGCGGGCGATCGCACCGGCGGCCACCCGTGCTGCAGTTTCCCGGGCGCTGGACCGGCCTCCGCCACGATAATCGCGAAAGCCATATTTCCGGTCATAGGCATAATCCGCGTGGCCAGGGCGATAGGCTTTGGCAACCTCGCTATAATCTTTCGAACGCTGGTCGACATTTTCGATCATCAGCGAAATCGGCGTACCGGTGGTCCGGCCTTCGAAAACACCGGACAATATCCGGACCTGATCCGGCTCCTTGCGCTGGGTGGTATATTTGGACTGGCCCGGACGCCGGGCGTCCAGAAACGGTTGAATATCGGCTTCGCTCAGTAAGATACCCGGCGGGCACCCGTCGACCACCGCGCCGAGCGCGGGACCGTGGCTCTCTCCCCATGTCGAGAAGCGAAACATGTGACCAAAGCTGTTAAAACTCATTCATCCCCCAACGCGCCATAAGGGGCACATTCTCCGATGGTTCTGACTGCGGCTTCCGCAGGGATTCGTCAAGCCAAAGCACCTCCGGGAAATTCAGCCCCTTTTTCCGCACGGACCGTCTCCGGGAAACCCCGACTGTCTTCAATCCAGCGCTATATCCGGCGCATCTTCCTGTTTCATGCCGACCACATGATAGCCGCTGTCGACATGATGGGTTTCGCCGGTCACGCCGGAGGACAGCTCGGAACAGAAATACAGGCCAGCGCCACCAACATCCTCGATCGTCACATTCCGCCGGAGTGGCGAGTTATACTCGTTCCACTTGAGGATATAGCGAAAGTCTCCGATCCCGCTGGCCGCCAGCGTCTTGATCGGACCGGCGGAAATGGCATTCACCCGGATATTGTCGGGACCCAGGTCATTGGCCAGATATTGCACCGATGTTTCCAGCGCGGCCTTGGCAACACCCATCACGTTATAATGCGGGATCACTTTCTCGGCACCATAATAGGTCAGCGTCACGATGCTGCCGCCGTTCGGCATCATCCGGGCCGCGCGTTGCGAAACGGCAACCAGGCTGTACGCCGAAATGTTCATCGTCATCAGGAAATTGTCCAGGCTGGTATCGACATATTTGCCGCGCAGCTCGCTCTTGTCGGAAAAGCCGATGGCGTGGACGACAAAATCGATTGTGTCCCAGCGCGACTGCAACGTCTCAAAAGCGCTGTCGAGCGCCGACATGTCCGACACATCACAATCGATCAGAAAGTCCGAACCGAGCTCCGCAGCCAGCGGACGGACACGCTTGGCCAGCGCGTCCCCCTGATAGGAAAAGGCCAGTTCCGCACCGGCTTCCGACAGCTGCTTCGCGATACCCCAGGCCAGGGACTTGTTGTTCGCCAGCCCCATGATCAGGCCGCGCTTGCCCTTCATCAGATCATTCATCGCCAATTCCTTCACACCAGATTTCTGACCGTTTCGATATGCCGTTCTGATAGCGACTAATCGGCTGATTTTCCAGAAAATGATGATGCCGGAAGATCAGTCCGCAGACTGGCGATTCTCCGGCCTGTCGGCCAGCGCTGCGTTGAGCTCCGACCCGATAACCATGCCCAGCCCGATCAGGTAGAAGAAAATCAGCGTGATCATCACGCCCGCCAGGCTGCCATAGGTCAGCTGGTAATTGGCCGCATATTTGAGGAACAGCGGCAACAGGCCGGAAATGGTCAGCCACCAGCTGCTGATGAACACAGCACCGGGCCATTTGGGATAAATGCGGTGCCGATATTGCCGGGGCGTCAGCAGGCGGAACAGCAGATAGAGCGTGATGAACAGGATCAGGAACGGCAACGCACTGGACAAGGAAAACCAGGTCGAATCAATCTGCTCCAGCGGCAGATAGGCTCCGAAAAACTCGATCAGCGCGGAAAAGGCAAATTGCGTACTCAGCGCCAGCATCGCGAAGAATACCGAGAGAATGATCAGACCGACCGAGGTCAGCCGATATTCCCAGAATGCCCGCTGTGCCTCGACGCCGTAGGCCCGGTGCAATATCTCACGGATTGTCTCGATCAGGCTGGCCGTCGTCCACAGACCAACGCCTGCGCTCAGCCAGAGCAGCGGGCCGGTTCGTGCGTGCATCGCATCGCCTATTGGTTCGCGCAGAGCGTCGGCAACCGAGGGCGGAACCGTTTGCAGAAAAGCCGCGACAAAGTCCTCACCAGCGGCTGTCTGACCGATACTGCCGGCAATTGCGGCCGCGACAATGAAGAAGGAAAAGACCGCCAGAAGCGAAAGATAGGCAAAATTCCCGGCGAAGGTAAACCCGTCGGTATAGACGCCGACCGCGGTCCGTTCCGCAACGGTCATCATTTTCCGGGGCCAGTTTTCGTCCGCCAGCCGATCGGCCGCCCGGTCAGCGCCGCCGATTTCTTCCGAGCGTTTCAGCTGGTTGCGTCGGGCTTCCGGCGAAAGACGCGAACCTTCACTCATGCGCCGCGGCAGTCAATTCTAAACGCCCATGAAGGAACGCGGATTATCTGCGTTTTCCCAGGTTGAAACAAATTCCTTCAGCTTTGCATCATCCTCGGGCAAGGCGATCATCAGAGTCACCAGCTGATCTCCGCGACCACCCGTCTTTGTGTGAAAACCCTTGTTCTTGAGCCGCAAGGTTTTTCCGGAACTGGCACCTGCCGGAATGGACAACATGACCGGGCCGTCCACCGTCGGAACCTTGATCTTGCCGCCATTGACAGCCTCCGCCAGACTGATCGGCAGTTCGAGCGTGACATTGTTGCCGTCGCGTTCAAAAAACGGGTGTGGATTGATATGGATCGTTACCAGCGCATCGCCATTGCCGCCCGGCCCCGAACGACCCTTGCCAGCGAGACGCATTTGCGTGCCTTCCTCGACGCCCTTGGGCAGACTGAGATCGATGGTCTTGCCATCTTCGAGCGTGATACGCTGCTTGTCGAGCGTGGCAGCTGCGACAAATTCGACCTTCAGCCGGTAGGATACATTGGCACCCTTTGGCGGTGGTGCGTTGCGCGGCCGTGATCCGAACGGCGATGACCGGCCGCCGCCCCCGAACAGCCCTTCAAATATGTCGCCGAAATCCGCCCCGCTATTGCCGAAGTCAAATTGCTGGCTTCCGGCGCCGCCACCATATCCGCCGGCACCGCCGCCAAAACCGAAAGGCGCAGTGGGATTGCCATCCGCATCGATTTCACCGCGATCAAACTGCGCTCGCTTGTCCTTGTCGAGCAACAGGTCATAGGCCTTGGTCACTTCCGAAAAGCGTTCGGTTGCCGCCGGATTGTCCTTGTTGCGATCCGGATGCAGTTCCTTGGCCAGCTTGCGATAGGCACTCTTGATCTCTTTCTCGCTCGCGCCCTTGGCTACGCCCAGTGCCTGATATGGATCCGCCATTATCTGCCCTTTTTCAACTCCTTATCCCTAAAGATTGGAATTGTGCCCGCCGGAATCAACTTTTGGTTCCGATCAGGTGTTTTACTGAGGTACTACGGCATCCGCAACTACATTGTGCCGAGTCGCCCTCAGCAGCAAATAGAGCGTCAAACCAAATGGCCCGAGCATCAACGTGAAAAACAGCACCGGGATCTGCACCAGGCGCGAAAATCCGTAGCGATCGGCATTTTGCGCCACCCAGATTCCCACAAACAGGTCAAAGGCCAGATAATGGATCCAGCCGATCGTCGCGCCACCGTCACTCGACAGGAGCTGTTGCACGCCCTGCAGGGTGCTGAAATCCGGTGTGCCACCGCTTCCACCATCAATCATTCCGGTCATCAACGGTATGATGATCACGGCATAGGTCAGCGACAGCAAGCCTGCCCCACCGTAAAACACACTCTTCATGATGATTTCGCGCCGCGGTGCAAAAGCCAGAATCAGCCACATCAGCAGCGCCCAGCTATTGGTTATCGAAAAAATCAGATCCCAGTTCATCGCTCTTCCCCCAGCTATGGTCGGGCAAAGGACTAGCAGGAAACGGATCGGGCCGCCACGGCCTGTTACTGGCCATTAGCCTTGGTGTTCACATCGCCAGCAGATTCCGGGACATGGTGGTCCAGTCGACAAATCCGAAATCTTCCGGGTCCTCCACTGCCAGCACCGACCGCGCCCGCTTGCGGCCGGTATCAATGACCTTCGGCCGGATCGCCTTGTCTGTGTGGAGGGAATGGAAACAGCGCACGATCGGCGCCGAATAATCGCTCGGTGACTCCCCGATCACGACAGCCAGTTCGTCTTCATCCATCCGGACCAGCGTGCCCGCAGGCAAAATGCCCAGACTGTCAACGAAATCGCGCAGGACAAGCTGATCAAAATGTCCCGACCAGCTCTGCATCTTGGCGAGCGCATGTGAGGCGGACAGGGGTTTGTTGTAGGACCGCTGGGAGGTCAGTGCGTCATAGACATCGCATACCGATGACATCCGGGTAACCAGACTGAGATTGTCCGCAGACAGCCGTCCCGGATATCCGGTCCCGTCCATTTTTTCGTGATGACGCAAACAGACTTCCAGTGCAATGTCACAGACACCTTCGGATGCCGAAAGAATCTGGTGGCCGCGTTCGGGATGATTGCGGACGGTTGTCCATTCCTTGTCATCCAGTTTGCCGGGTTTCAGGAGAATATCATCCGGAATTGCGGTTTTCCCGACATCATGAAGCAGGCCCGCCATGCCGATATCGTGAATCTGGTCTTCGGGCACATTGAGCTTGCGTGCCAGATTGATCATCAGCGCCGACACCGCCACGCTGTGCAGATAGGTATATTCATCCTTGGTTTTCAGGCGCGCCATGTTGAGGATGATCGTCGGGTCGATATCCACGGAATCGGCGATCCTGTCGACCAGCGGAGCCATCTTGCTGGACTTGACCGAATTCCCCAGACGCGCATCCTCGAAAAGGCCCATGACGGCCGTGCGCGAATGCTTGATCACCGTGGATGCCTTGCGCACGGCACTGGCCCGTTCACGACCGGACAACCGGCGAAGTTCCGGCCGGGGCGCAGGCATGATATTACTGCGACGCGGAATGACCGGTGGTGGATCCCGGCGGACGGCAGTCCTTTTTCCCGGAACATCCCCGGGTTGGTCCGAAGCAGCCACCGGTGCGGATTCGGGAGGCCCCTTGCCTTTTCGGTCATCTATCACGGCCCAGGCGATGCCGCTCGACCGGATTTGTTCCAGCTGATCCTGGTTCTCCAGAAGAAAACGGGATCGCCAGAACGGATGCTCCAGCCATGATCCTTCCAGGGAATGCAAAAACATGCCCAGTTTCAGGTCATTTGTTCGAACTCTGTGACGCATCGGGATCTTGACTCGATAATTGGCCTGCTCTCGCGTTTCAAAACGGCAAATTTCAGAGATTTTTTAGGTATTTGGTCGCGCGGCCCGGAAACCGCTTTTCCGCACCCGATGTCCCTGATAGATCGGCCCCCATGACAGATCCCTTTACCCTTTTCGAGCGCTGGTTCACACAAGCGCGGGAAACCGAGCTGAATGACAGCAATGCCATGACCATTGCCACCGCCGATGCCAATGGTCAGCCTGCCGCGCGCATGGTGCTGCTCAAGGGACATGGCCCGGATGGCTTTGTTTTCTATACCAACCAGCAAAGCCGCAAAGCCAGTGACATTGCGCAAAACCCCAGGGCCGCCATCCTGTTTCACTGGAAGAGCCTGCGCCGTCAGATCCGTATCGAGGGATCTCTGTCTTCGGTAACAGATGATGTCGCCGATGCCTATTTCGCCACCCGCAGCCGGGATTCACAACTGGGGGCCTGGGCGTCGGACCAGTCGCAGCCCCTCGATCGCCGCGAAACCTTCGAAGGCAGATTTGAGGCGATGAAAGAGAAATTTGCTGGCGGTGATGTTCCGCGCCCGCCACACTGGTCGGGATACAGACTGGAACCGCACCGGTTCGAATTCTGGCAGGACCGCGAGCATCGCCTGCATGAAAGGCGGGTATTTGTGCGCGAGAATGGCCAGTGGGCGGAAGGATTGCTTTACCCATGACCACAAGTCGCACGATTCCCTATTATCATGTCGATGCGTTTGCCGAGCGGCCGTTTTCGGGCAATCAGGCTGCGGTGATGCCGCTGGAAAGCTGGCTAGATGATGAGACCCTGCAGGCGATTGGCGAGGAAAATAATTTCGCCGAGACCGCCTTCTATCTCCCTGACGAATCTGGTCAGGCGGATTATGAACTGCGCTGGTTCACGCCAACATTGGAAATCGCCCTGTGCGGCCACGCTACCCTGGCTAGTGGGCATGTTATCCTGTCTCAGGATCCGGACCGGGATCGAGTCACGTTCAGAACCCGACAGGCGGGCATTTTGACGATGACCCGCCATGGCGATGTCTATGCACTGGAACTCCCTTCTTATGCTCCGGCCCCGAAAGACATGCCCGACATTGTGGCACTGGTTGGCGGAGAGCCGGTGGAAACCCAGTTCCACGAGGGCCGCTACAATGTCCTGTGTTATGGAACCGCGGATGAAGTTCTGGAGTTGAAACCGGACCTCAAGGAACTGGCCGGTCGCGGCAACGAGCAATATATTTGCACCGCTCCCGGGAAAGACACGGATGTGCTCAGCCGCGTATTCGTGCCGGGTGCCGGTGTGGACGAAGACAGCGTGACCGGATCGGCGCATGCGGTGCTCACGCCATTCTGGGCCAAACGGCTTGGCCTCGAGGAATTTACCGCTTTTCAGGCGAGCCAGCGCGGGGGCCATGTCCGTTGCCGCCTCGATGGCGACAAGGCCTGGCTGGGCGGCAAATGCGTGACGGTTGTCGAGGGGCTGTTCCGGCTTTAGTTCTCGATCGGGAAGAGCGCCATGATGTCGCCCATCTGGTCGGTCATCGGACGCAGCACATCATCCTGCGTCTTGCCCAGCCGGACCACCGTCAGCTTCTGCTCGGGCGACACAATGATCTGCTGCCCCAGATGACCCAATGCGCCGAATATCGTATCGGGGCCCTTGTCCGGGAACAGCACCTGATTGCGACCTTCAGGGCGTATCTTGTTGAGCCAGATATGGCCGCCATAGGCCGGATCATTGGGTGACGAAGTCTTCATGAACTGCACCCAGCTGACGGGCAGATGCTGTGACCCTTTCTTCGCCCCGTTATGGCGCAGAAACTCGCCGAATTTGGCATAGTCCCGGGCTGTCGCCTGGATGATGCTGCCCCCCACCATCGTGCCATGGGCGTCAAATTCGACGAAGGTGCTCTCCATCCCCAGTGGTTCCAGTAGACGGCCGCGCACGAACCGCATCGTGGCGTCTCGTCGCACCTTGGGATCGGTGCTTTCGGTCAGTGTGCGCGTGATAATGTCGGACAGGATCACGCTGGTCGCAGTGCTATATTCGAACTTCTCGCCGGGTTGCGCTTCGAGAGTTCGTGCCTCGGCATAAGCGGCCATGTCCTCGGCACCATCCAGAAACAGCATGCGCTGAGTGTCGGCTTCGAACAGGGTCTTGCCGCCTTCCGGACCAACTTCGGTGTGATCGAGTCCGGAGGACATATGGATCAGATGCCGCAGGGTGATTTCTCCGCGCGGATCCCCCGGCCGTTGCCAGGCCGGCACCGGCGCCGGATCGTCCAGAACCAGTCGCCCGTCGCTGACCATGAACCCGAGCAGGGCGCCGGTGATCGATTTCGCCATCGACCAGCTGATGAACCGGGTATCCTCATCATATCCCTCGCCATAGCGTTCAGCGAGGATTTCGCCGCGGTGCATGATCAGAAATGCCCGGGTTTCGGCCATGGCGGGATCTTCGAACAGGGGTGAAATCGCGCGATCCAGCTCCGCCTTGTCCACCGGGCTGGCGTCTGAAATATAGGCCAGTTCTTCAGCGGTTTTCTCCGGCGGGATCTCTCCGGCATCACTGGCGCCGCATCCGGCGAGCAGCAGGGACAGGGCGGCGAAAGCTGACAATTTCATCTTGTACATGGCCGGTGGTTGCACCAATAGGGACACCGATGGCAACAGCAAAAAACGATTCCCCGGCACCAACCAGCAAGCTGCGCGTGGCAGGCTACATCTTGATCCTGTTTCTCGTGATTCTGGGAGCGGTTTTTGCGTGGAACTATAATTTCATCAAGGGGCAGCTGGCGGTTGGTACGGCATATGGCGCTCGCGTCGCCTGCTCTTGCCATTATATCGGGGGACGAGACATTGGCGATTGCCGCAAGGATTTCGAACCCGGCATGGAGCTGATCGGATTGTCGGTCGATGACGACAACCGGCAGGTCACCGCCTCGGTCCCGCTGCTTTCATCGGCAACGGCAGAATTTCGCGAAGGCTGGGGCTGCATAATGACCGATACGGTCAAACTCGACGTCGACTAGCCGGTTCAGCCCGTCGCTGCGGCCAGCCATTGCTGGGACATCGCCCCGGTGCTTTCAATCCAGCCGCCGCCCAGAACCCGATCCTTGTTATAGAAGACCGCCGCCTGTCCGGGTGCGACACCAAATTCCGGATTGTGGAACTGCAGTTTGCCATTTTCCAGACGGGCATGCGTCGGCTTCGCCATCGAGCGCACCTTGACCTGCATCGGTCCGGCAAAGTCGCCGCCGATCCAGTTGATATCCCGCAAGGTCGCCGATGCGACCGCCAGTGCCTGTTTCGGTCCGACAATGACGCGCCGGGTTTCCGGTTCCAGCCTGACGACATATAATGGCTCGGCCTGTCCGCCAATCTCGAGACCTTTGCGCTGCCCCACGGTATAATGGATCAGGCCCTTGTGCCGGCCCATGACCTGACCATCGACATGGACAATTTCTCCATCGTCGTCCGCTTCCGGGCGCAATTTGCGTACGACGCTGGCATAATCCCCGTCCGGGACGAAGCAAATGTCCTGGCTGTCCGGTTTGAAGGCAACCGCGAGACCCATCTCTTCAGCAATTTCCCGGACCTGCGCTTTGGGCAGGTCGCCGAGCGGAAAGCGGAGATAGTCGAGCTGTTCCTGGGTGGTGGCAAAGAGAAAATAGCTCTGGTCCCGCGCCGGATCCATCGCCCGGTGCAGTTCGGCTCCGTCATCTCCCATCACGCGCCGGACATAGTGGCCTGTTGCCAGACAGTCGGCTCCCAGTTCCCTGGACAGATTAAGCAGGTCAGTAAATTTCACGCCCATGTTGCACTGGACACAGGGGATCGGTGTCCGACCCGCCATATATTCGTCGGCAAAGACATCCATGACCGATTCCTGGAACCGGCTGGCATGGTCGAAAACATAATGCGCTATGCCGAGTTTCTCGGCTACGGCCCGGGCGTCGCGGATATCCTGTCCGGCACAGCAGCTGCCCGCGCGGCCGACCGCTTCGCCATGATCATATAGCTGCAGGGTGATGCCGATGGTCTCGGCACCCGTCCGCGCGGCCAGCGCCGCAACGACGCTCGAATCCACGCCGCCAGACATTGCCACGACGATGCGCTTGCCGCTGAGATCATCACCCAGCTGAAAATTCGTGTTGATTCGGTCTTCCATATTCCGCTGTGCCTTAGCGACGATCCGCATTTTGCGCTACCTTTGCGCAAATTTCTGCGGAAAACGCTGATACTGGTTCATATTGGGACGGAACGGGTCTTTGCAAGGAACCTTTGCTTAACCAGTCCTAAGAGCCCGTGAACATCGCTTTTACGCAAGTTTATACCTTGGCTGCTAGACAGTGGTTCATGGATATGAATTTCCCTCACAAGGATCTGGGTCTGGCGACGAAAGACGCCGAAGCCGATCTCGTCAGTGATCTTGAAACACTGATTGCATGTGCGGTCCGGCGACAGTCGGATTCGATCACCGCCCGGGCGCTGGCAACAGGATCTGATCCGGCAGTGGTGATCCGGACCGATGTCACGGAAGACCAGAGGGAAATGCGTATCCGGTTCTTTGCCGGTGAAAGCCACAGGCAGGGTGCCAAAGAAGACGGGGACAGAATTTTCGCCACCGGTCACTTCAGACCTGACCTGGTGGACGGAGATTCGGCAGGGTGAAAAAGCGGTCACAATTACGGAGGGGATAATTGTGAACAGGCTGTTTACCTTGGTAGTTTAGTAGATTGAAAAGCTCCGCGTCTAGGCTGCGTATCAGTCGGACAGAGAGCAAATGCTGAAAGGCATGATTGAGGACAGTATGATTGAGAACCAGAAGATTAAACCAGCACAAGTTGTCGGCCCGCTGGGCGAACCGCTGACGATTGACGACTTGCCGGCTGCGGGAACGACACGCTGGGTGGTCCGTCGCAAGGCCGAAGTGGTCGCCGCAGTGAATGGCGGACTGCTGACGGTAGATGAAGTCTGTGACCGCTATAATCTGTCCCTCGAAGAATTCGCGTCCTGGCAGCGTGCCGTCGACCGGTCTGGCATGCCCGGGCTGCGCGTCACGCGTATCCAGCATTATCGCGATCTCTACGAGCGCCAGCAGAAATACTAGGATATCGAAATCCGCAGTCTTTTGTGGATTCACAGAGTTTTCAGAGACCCCGGCTGATCCCCGGGGTCTTTTTTTGTCTGGTTCCATGACCCGTTCCACTGTGCTAGTTGCACCAAATCGGGCATGGCAAACATGCCGTTTGAGAGTGGAGGAACTACATGATTACCTTTATCATTGCCCTGGTCATGGGCGGAATTATCGGCTGGCTGGCCAGCATGGTGATGGGCCGTGATGCATCGATGGGGATTTTCGCGAATGTCATCGTCGGTTGTATCGGGTCAATGCTCGGCGGCTGGCTGTTCAGCTTTTTTACCGGCGGCACCCAGAATTTGCGCGACGCGCCATTCAACCCGGTCACCCTGGCGGTCGCCTTTGGTGGTGCGGTCGTATTGCTCGGCATTGTCAATCTGATCAAGCGGGGAAAAATCCGCTAAAACCCGGCAATCGAAGCTGTTTGTCGAACAGCGGAAAAGGTCGGCAGAAAAGCCGGCCTTTTTCTTTTGCGATATGCTTGGAACTGGCACGAAAACTGCTTCATTCATGAGGTGGAACCGCAAATTGTCCGGAAATTCAGCGTGCAAAAAATGATGAGGCTTGTCGTCGGTGATTTATTGATCTAATACAGCTGCCAGAAATATCGGGCAATCCCCGTGTTTTTATTGATTCCTGACTATATCGCCAGGCAAAAACACGGTAAGAGCCCAGCCAAGAGAACAAACATGAACTATGAATCATCCATCCCCAGCGAAGACATGACGGGTTCGACAATAGGCGAACCGGAAAATGCCGATCGCAACCGTCGGCTGCTGATAATAGCAGGCGTCGCCATTCTGGTCATCGCAGTCGGGCTCGGCCTCTGGTCCATGTTTGGAGGCAGCGCAGCCGAAACCGATGCCAGTGCGACACAGGCACCGGTCGTAACCGTGGCCGTGCCCGGCAAGAAATCTGTCGTCCGGACAATCAATGCGACCGGTACGCTGGCTGCACGCCGCGAAATTCCGGTTGGAGTCGTCGGCGAAGGCGGTCGCGTGACCAATGTCTACGTGGACGCCGGAGACTGGGTCAGGCCTGGTCAGATCATGGCCAGCATCGACCGGTCCGTGCAGAGTCAGCAGGCCGCCGGTCTGGCGGCATCTGTTGGTGTTGCACGCGCCGATCTTGATCTTGCCCAGTCCAATCTCGACCGGGCAGCCAAACTGGTGGAACGCGGCTTTATCTCGAAAGCGGATATCGATCGCCTGACCGCGACTCGCGACGCGGCTGCAGCACGACTTCGTGTCGCCCAGGCGCAATTGAACGAAACCCAGGCACGAAACAGCCGGCTCAATATCGTCGCGCCAAAGGGCGGTTTTGTTCTGGAACGCAATGTGGAACCCGGACAGACCGTCACGCAGGGCAGCGGCATGCTGTTCCGTCTCGCCCAGAATGGCGAAATGGAATTGCAGGCACAACTCGGCGAGTCGGATCTGGCCAATGTCAGTGTCGGAACGGCAACCGAGGTGACCCCGGTCGGGACCAGCAAGGTTCTTGAAGGCCAGATCTGGCAGGTTTCGCCGGTTATTGATCCGCAATCGCGTCAGGGCACGGCTCGGATTTCCCTGGGCTATGACCCCGCTCTCCGGCCGGGCGGCTTTGCCAGTGCCCGTATTCGCAGCGGGTCCGGCGAAGCAGCTGTTTTACCGGAATCTGCCGTCCTGAACGACAGCAACGGTGCATTTGTCTATATTGTCGGCACAGACAACAAAGCAGAACGCCGGGATGTCGAAGTCGGTTCGGTTTCCAGTGCAGGCCTGTCCATCACTTCCGGACTGAACGGAACCGAACGCGTGGTATTGCGCGCCGGTGGCTTCCTGAGTCCTGGCGAAACGATCACACCCAAGCTGCAAGAGGAAAGCGCCAGCAATTGACCGGTTTCGGGTCAGTTCGCGATTGATTACATGAGGCAATATCCATGAACCTTCGCAATATTTCTGCCTGGTCAACCCGCAATCCGGTTGTGCCGCTGGTTCTGTTCGCCGGCCTGCTTTTTGCCGGTATATTGAGCTTCAACCGCATGGATGTGGTGAACAACCCGGATGTGGAATTCCCGGCCGTGCGCGTGACCATTGCCCAGCCGGGTGCGGCACCGACCGAGATCGAGAACCAGATCACGCAGCGGATCGAAGCCGCGGTGCGCGCAATCAGCGGCGTCAAGAATATCAGTTCGACGGCCAGCGAGGGCAGCAGCCGGACCTTTGTCGAATTCGAGATTGGCGAGGATCCCAATGTCGCTGTGAACGAAGTCAAGAATGCGGTTGACCAGGCCAGAGGTTCGCTGCCCGACGGCATTCTTGAGCCACAGATCGCCAAGGTTGACGTCGCGGGCGGCCCGATCGCCTATTTTGCAGTCAAGGCCGACGACATGACGGTCGAGCAGCTCAGCTGGTTTGTCGATGACACGGTGGCCAAACGGTTGCTGACCGTCAACGGCATGGCCGAGGTAGACCGGTTCGGCGGTGTCGACCGCGAAATCCGGGTCATCCTGCGCCCGGACCGGATGCAGGCCCTGGGAGTGACCGCCAACGAAATCAACCGCACCCTGCGTCAGGTGAACGTCAACGCCGCGGGCGGGCGGGCCGAGGTCGGTGGCACGCGCCAGTCGGTGCGGGTACTCGGCAATGCCGATGATGCTTATGAGCTTTCCCAGACACAGATTTCGCTGCGCAATGGCCAGACAATCAAGCTGGCCGATGTTGCCGATGTCAGCGACTCATTCGGCGAACGCAGCTCGATCAGCAAGGTCCGGGGCGTCGAGGTCGTGAACTTCTCGATGACGCGCGCGCGCAATTCGTCCGACGTCACGATCTATGACGAAGCGGTCGAGATCATGGACAAGATCGAGAAAGAAAATCCGGGCATCGAATTCATCCAGCTGGGTACGAGCGTCGATTACACCAAGAACCAGTATAAAAGCTCGATGCTGGCGATGATCGAGGGTGCGCTGCTGGCGGTGGTGGTCGTGTTCCTTTTCCTGCGCGACTGGCGCGCCACGGTGATTTCCGCAATTGCCATCCCGCTGTCAGCGATTCCGACCTTCTGGTTCATGGACTTGCTTGGGTTCAACCTCAATTTCCTGTCGCTACTGGCCCTGGGGCTTGTCGCGGGCGTGCTGGTCGATGACGCGATTGTGGAGATCGAGAATATCGTCCGGCATATGCGTATGGGAAAATCCGCCTATCAGGCATCGATTGATGCGGCCGACGAAATCGGTCTCGCCGTGGTTGCAACCTCTTTCTGTATTGTCGCAGTGTTCCTGCCGGTTGGCCTGATGCCAGGCATCTCCGGTCAGTTTTTCAAGAATTTCGGGATCACGGTTGTGATTTCGGTGCTGATGAGTCTTGCCGTCGCCCGCATGATAACGCCCATGGTCGCGGCCTATTTTCTCGAGGCCAAGGGACATGCCGAACATGGCGAAGGCAAGTGGATGGATCGCTACCTCAAGCTGCTGGACTGGTCGCTGGACCGGTCGGATGCCGAGAAATATCGCGAACAGCTGACACCGGCGAAAGCCGCTTGGTGGCAATATCTCCTGGGCATGGTCGTGTTCACGCTGATCGTAGCGATATTCTGCGGCGTGGCTGTGTTTGTCGGAATGCAATTCTATTCCCTCGTGATCGAGTGGGTGCCGAGCGAGTTTTTCGTAGCGATGGTCGCGATGGTCATCGGACTTGGCGTCGCACTCGTTTTCGCTGGCGTGCTGACCTATGGCATCCGGCTGCTGGTCAACGCCTTTGGCGGACAGTTTGCAGCCTGGTATGCCTATCGTACCGGCCGATTCCGGGCTCGCACCCATGACCACAGAATCTGGGTTCTGGCGATCGGATTGCTGTCGTTCATCGTCACCGTAATCCTGTTCGCCATCACACCAGCCCAGTTCCAGCCGACGATCAATGAAGACAGCAGCCGCGTCCAGATCGAGGTGGTGCCCGGCACCACTCTGGAGCAAACCGAAAAGATCGCTGATCAGGTTTCCGAGCTGATGTATGCCCAGCCGGAAGTCGAGCGTGCGCTAACGCGTGTTCGCGAGACCAATGCCACCGTGTTCGTCAACTACAAGGACGAACGCGACAAGACATCGATCCAGTTCGAACAGAGTATGCTGCCGGAATTGCAGAAAATTCCCGATGCCCGAATCTCCTTCCAGTCCCAAAGCGGGGGTGGCGGAACCGGTCGAGACATTTCGATAATGCTCACCGGTTCGGATCCGGTTCTGCTCGACGGCACCGCCGCCCGGCTTGTTGAGGAAATGAAGGCAATTGATCTGGTTCGCGCGCCGCGTATCGCAGCCGATCTCAGCCGGCCCGAGATCATTATCACGCCCTATATGGACCTGGCTTCCAAGCTGGGTGTCACCACGGCGTCCCTGAGTCAGACCATTCGCATCGCGACACTGGGCGAAATCGATCAGAATGCTGCGAAATTCTCGTTGTCGGATCGCCAGATCCCCATCCGGGTCATGTTGCCGGAAGAGTCGCGCACGGATCTGACGACACTGGAAAATCTGCCGATCCCGATCGCCTCCGGCGGTACGGTCCCGCTCAGCCGGGTCGCCAAGGTCAGCTTCGGATCCGGTCCCACTGCGATTCAGCGCTATAACCAGAATCGCCGGACATTTGTCGGTGCGGACCTGGCGCCCGGCGTCGTCAAGAGCGATGCGATGCAGGCGATTTTTGATACGGAAGTGATGAAAGATCTGCCCACCGGCGTTTCCAACGAAGCCTTCGGCGAAGACGAATGGCAGCAGGAACTGGCGGTCAATTTCGTCATCGCACTTATCGCGGGGGTACTGCTGGTATTTGCTACGCTGGTGCTACTTTACAAGCGTCTCATGTCGCCGCTGGTGAACATGGGTTCTCTGGCTCTCGCACCGCTCGGCGGGATTCTGCTGGTCTGGGCCTTCGGTCAGCCAGTCTCGATGCCCGTGCTGATCGGCGTCCTGATGCTGCTCGGCATCGTCAGTAAAAACTCGATCCTGCTGATCGACTTTGCAATCGAGGAAATGCAGAAAGGTGTTCCCAAGTTCCAGGCGATCATGGATGCCGGGCACAAGCGTGCGCAGCCGATCGTCATGACGACAGTGGCAATGACGGCCGGAATGGTCCCCACCGCAATGGCGGGAGTTGTCGGATCCGGCGATGGCGCGTGGCGCGCACCCATGGGTACGGTGGTGATCGGCGGTCTGATCGTGTCCACGGTTCTGACCCTGGTCATCGTGCCGGCGGGCTTCAGCCTCGCGGATGGTTTTGAGCGGCGCGCGGGCCCATGGCTGCGCAAGAGAATGCTAACCTACAAGCCGGGTGACGACCGGCATGATCGCCCAGATGGCGAGGTCCAGCCAGCCGAGTGAAGCCGTTATCATCGACATTGGCGCCCGGTAACGGCGGCGCTGCAGGCCAGACCGGTCTGGAAACGAACAATGCCGGTCGCGACATGAAAATCATCGCGACCGGGTTGCTCGTCCTGATGGCGATTGTCTATTTCACGTCCAAATCCTACGAGGAGGTCCATCCGGCTCTGGGCTTTGTCCGGGCCTTTGCCGAGGCCGCCATGGTCGGCGGACTGGCCGACTGGTTCGCGGTCACCGCCCTGTTCCGGCACCCGATGGGCATTCCGATTCCCCATACGGCGATCATCCCTCGCAACAAGGACCGGATCGGCAATACGCTGGCCAATTTTCTGAAAAGCAATTTCCTGATCACCCGGATTGTCGCCCAGCGCATGCACGGCGTTGACCTGGCTGGCGGTGTCGGACGCTTCCTGAAATCGCCGAGCGGCGGCGAAGGGCGCCTCAAAATGGGGGCATCGCGGCTGATCGGCGATATTATCGCCTCGCTCGACCAGGACCGTCTTGGCAGCATGTTCAAGGGCGCGGTCAAGTCCCAGGCACGAGATCTTGATCTGGCCACGCCGCTGGGTCAGATTCTCGAAGTCGTGATGAAGGAAAACCGGCACGGTCCGCTGATCGATTCCACGATCAAATGGGCCTACCGGACGCTTGATGCCAACGAATATGTGATCCGGGCTATTGTGTTCGACCGCGCCAATACCGTGATGCGCTGGACCGGGCTGGACGACCGGCTGGCCAACGAAGTTGTGGATGGCCTTTACAAATTGCTGGCGGACATGGCTTCCGATCCGGAGCATCCGGTCCGCACCAAGTCCGAAGAAGCGCTTGCCCAGCTTGCCGTCGAACTGAAGACCGATCCGGCATTGCGGGAGCGGATCGAGCAGTGGAAGCTGGAGATGATCGAGAATCCGGCCATAGCCGACTGGATTGACGGAATCTGGGAAAATGGTCGCAATGCCCTGCTCAAGGCGTCACGCGACCCCGATGCCGCCATGGCCGGCCATTTCGGCGATGCGCTGATGCAACTGGGCAGCAGCCTGCAAAAGGACCCGATCCTCAATCGCCAGCTCAATCGCTTTGCCCGGCGCGCTGTGGCCGGCGTGGTGGCGAGCTATGGTGACAATATCGTCAAGCTGGTGTCGGAAACGATCCATGGCTGGGATGCCCAGACGATCACCGATCGGGTCGAAAATGCGGTTGGCCGGGATCTCCAGTATATCCGGGTAAACGGCACGCTGGTCGGCGGCCTGGTCGGTGTTTCGCTGCACACGCTCGGCTACTGGATCTGAATTCTACAACCCCCGCTAGCGTGTGAGCAAAATTCGCGCCTGACTGGCGATCTGTGCCAGCATCGCAATGGACGGTCGGGCCATGAGCTGGGCGCGATCGATAATCCTGCGGAACTGTTCCACCCGCTCGCCATTTTTCTCTGCCCAGCTGTCCACAAACTGGTCCATGTCCTTGCTCCGCGCGCGGCGCAGGAAGTCGAGACGCATCTGCTGGTAATCCCGGGCAAGTCCGGAAACCAGCAAACGGTCCCACGGATCGGACGGATTGATCCGCGTCGCGGTCATCTGGGCCCAGTCGAGCCCGAGCAGGCTACCCAGCCGGGTGAAAGCCGCCGCCACCGGGACTGCATCAATTTCCCGCTGATGCGCCAGATAGGCAATGCCGGTCGCGCCGTCATTCTTGTAAATATTGGCCATTATTCCAGCAATTTCGGGTGTGGCCCCGGATTCAATCAAGGCTGCCGTATGTTTCACCGCCTGCGCCCGGCCCTCATCGGAAATCAGCTTGTCCACCGCCGCGTCCAGCGCAGCGATGCCCGGCGAGAGCATGGCAACGGTTTCGTCAATGGCATCGTCCGACAGGCCAAGTCGCATCAGATCCGCCATATGGGTGCGCAATACATAGGCCAGCCGGTCGAACAGGAGCAGGCGGATATCCTCGCCGATGTCGGCCTGTTCGAGCATGGTCCAGAGACTTTCGGCATCGAACAGACGCTCTGCCATGACAAAGGCGCGCGCCACTTCGCCCAGTGAACAGCCTTCTTCCTCCGCCAGTTCAAACGGGTCGATCAATCCCATCCGGTTGATCATCCGGTTGGCCAGCTTGGTGGCAATGATTTCCTTGCGCAACTGGTGATTCAATATCGCCCTGGCGTGCTTTTTCTGCATTGCCGACGGGAAAGCCTGCATCAGTTCATTGTCGAGTCCGGGATCCGTCGCCAGATCATCGTCTTCGATGGCCGCCTGCAACGCGAGTTTTGCGGTGGAGAACAATACTGCCAGTTCCGGCCGGTACAGCCCGCGCTTTTCCTCGCCGCGCCGAATCAGGTCTTCGTTGCTTGCCAGACCTTCGACCTCGCGGTTCAATTGACCCTGTTCCTCGAACTGGTCAATCAGCCGGACATAGGACGGCAGCGTTTTCCGGCCACCCTTTTCCGCTACTGACAATCCCAGCGCCTGCAGCCGGTTGTCTTCCAGCACGAGCGCGCCAACTTCGTCCGTCATCGCCTCGAGAAGTGTGTTGCGCGCCTCCGGCTTGAGCACCCCGGCAGCCAGTTCCGCGTTGAGCGCAATCTTGATATTGACCTCGTTGTCCGAACAGTCGACGCCGGCGCTGTTGTCAATAAAGTCGGTATTGATCCGCCCGCCCTGTTTGGCAAAACGGATACGGGCCGCCTGGGTGATGCCGAGATTGGCGCCTTCACCAACCACTTTCACCTGCAGCTGTTCGGCATTGACCCGGATCATGTCATTGGACGGATCGCCCACTTCAACATGGTTTTCAGAAGCCGCCTTCACATAGGTGCCGATACCGCCAAACCAGAGCAGATCGGCATCGCAGGACAGAATCGCGGTCATCAATCTGGACGGCGTGGTTTCAGCGGCCGGATCCAGACCCAGCAACGCGCCGATTTCCTTGGAAATCTTGATGGTCTTGCTGTGCCGGGAGAAAACCCCGCCCCCCTTGGAAATCAGCGAAGAGTCATAATCTTCCCAGCTCGATCGCGGCTGGTCGAACAACCGTTTGCGTTCTTTCCAGCTGGTCGCCGGATCGGGATCGGGATCGATGAAAATATGGCGGTGATCAAAGGCCGCCTGCAGACGCAGCGATTTGGAAAGCAGCATGCCGTTACCGAATACGTCACCCGACATGTCGCCAACGCCGACAACATTTACCGGCTCGCTCTGCACATCAATGCCCATTTCGGCAAAATGTCGCTGCACGGACACCCAGGCCCCGCGGGCCGTGATCCCCATGACCTTGTGATCATATCCGTTGCTGCCGCCGCTGGCGAAAGCATCGCCCAGCCAGAAATTGCGGTCGATCGCGATCTGGTTGGCAATGTCGGAAAAGGTCGCGGTCCCCTTGTCAGCGGCGACGACAAAATAGGGATCATCGGCATCCCGCCGGACAACATTTTCAGGTGGGACGATTTTCCCTTCGACAATATTGTCAGTGACCGAGAGCAATGCGCTGATGAAAATCTTGTAGGCGGCGACCCCTTCCGCCAGCCAGGCATCGCGGTCATCACCGGACGGCAGTTGTTTCGCGTAAAATCCTCCCTTGGCGCCGGTCGGCACGATGACCGCATTTTTGACCCGCTGGGCTTTCATCAGGCCCAGGATTTCGGTGCGGAAATCATCGCGACGATCGGACCAGCGCAGGCCGCCCCGTGCCACCGGTCCCGCACGCAGATGAATGCCTTCCACCCGCGGACTGTAAACGAACATTTCGCGCCACGGCACGGGATTTGGCAATTCCGCGATCTGCGCGCTCTCGATCTTGAACACCAGCGCTTCACCGGGCAAGCTGGCAAAGGCGTTGGTCCGCAAAATCGCCACGATAACCGAACGGAAAAGCCGCAGGATTCTGTCATCGTCAATACTCTGGACTCGCACCAGAGCACTATCGACCGCTTTCGCCGCCTTTTTCGCTGCCGCTTCACGATCGCCGTCAAAGTGCGGATCATGCAGACTGCGGAACAGGACAATCATGCCCCGGGTCACATCAGGCGCCTCGACCAGCGCCTCGACAATTGTGACGAGACCATAGCTGATGCCGATCTGCCGCAAATAGCGGAACCAGGCGCGTATCCACACGGTGGCGCTGGCATCCATGCCGACCGTGGTGATCAGCTGGTTGAACGCATCATTCTCCGCTTCGCCTTCAAGCACGCTTGTGATCGCACGTTCGATTTCCTCGGCCCGTTCGATCAGGTCATCGAGATCTGCATTGCCGCGCATTTCCAGTTTGAAATCATGAATATAGCCCAGCCGGCCTTCGTCGAGAGGTGTCGGGACGCCGTCGAGGACGGAAAAGCCGAAATTTTCCAGAACAGGCACAGCATCGGAAAGCGGCAATGCGCCACCGATATAATAGATTTTCAATCGCAGCTGCTGATCCGGGTCATTTTCCAGCCGGTACAGCCGCGTCGATTTCTGCTGTCCCCATTCGAGGCTGAACAGACGCAATATGTCTTTCGCCGCCTCACTCGCACCATAGGTATTCTGATACGCCCCCGGGAAGCAGTCGGCATAACGCTGTGCCAATATGACCGAGCGATTTTCCTGCCCCAGCTCGCGCAGGACATGCTCGACCTTTGGTCGCCACCCGCGAACCATGTTTTCCAGCTGCCGGTCCAGTTCCCGGGGGTCGGGAATGCGCCCGTCCCGGCCCATGTCCAGCGTGTAGCGCAAGGCGGACACTCCGCCTTCTTCCAGCGAATTGGACCAGCCCAGGATTTTCGCTCCCGTGGCTTCGGTCAGCATATTCTCCACATTGCGCCGTCGTTCTGTCGACAGCTGTTCGCGCGGCAGCCAGACAAAGACAAAAAGATGCCGGGCCAGCGGTGACTGGATGCTGTGCAGTTTCGGACGCGGGCGATCGAGCAGCGACATCATGATCAGCGCGAGCTTTTCGATATCTTTCTGCGGGAATGTGATGAGTAAATCGTGAGGCAGGCTGGTCAGCGCGTGGGTCAGCGATTTGCCGGCATGGCCCGCTTCGGCAAAGCCGAATTTGTCAAACAGCTGGATCATTTGCGAACGCAGCACCGGTACATTGTCGGGGGAAGCCGCCAGTGCAGCGCTCGTCCACAGACCGGCGAGAATCGACAGGCCGGTGATTTTCCCCTTTTCCCGCACCGGCACGATGATCAGGTCCATCAGAACCTGCCGGTGCACCGTGGAGAGCTGGTTCGACTTGACCACCAGCGGCGTGTTGCCGCCCTGTTCGAACCAGCGAAAGGCGCGCTTTTGGCTTTCGCGGGAAAGCGAAGGTTTGGAGCGCATGCGCGCCAGACCCAGCCGGGCCGCACGTTTGCCTTTCTGGTCAATAATTTCGTGACCCAGCAGGGTAAGATTCCGGTCGAGGAACCAGCGCAGCAATGTTGTGCCTTCGCTGTCTGGCAGGCTGTCCGCATTGTCGCCAAGGACGATCTGCAACTTCAGCCAGTCCGATACCGCGGCCGCGACATCCTTGAGATTGTCATTCAGCGCAGATTGCAGCGCGCGGCGGGTTTTGGCATCGGTCCGCTCGAGCTCAATATAAATAACCGATTCCCGCTTGTCCGCCTTGGTGCTGGTCGCGAGAATATCGGTCAGCTGGCCCTTCGCGTCACGCTTCACGCCGACAACCGGGTGGATCAGACGCTCGATCCCGAGGCCAAATCCGGCAATCGTGGCACAAACGGAATCGACCAGAAAAGGCATGTCATCATTGATGATGGCAAGACGCAAATGCCGGTTTTCCTGGGAGGTTGCGATGCTCTCCAGCAACAGATTGGGTTCTGAACCCTCGCGCCGGGAGCCGGCCTCGAGGACGAAACGCACAGCCTCCATGCAGGCCTCGTCATCAAAGCCGATATTTTCTCCGGGCAGTGCGCTGTCCCGAAATGCGGTCGCGAGGCTGATTTCCAGATTACTGTGCTTTCTGGCGGCGGATTTCCGGCCGCCAGATCGTTTGCCGCTAGCCATTACAGTTCCCCAACAGAACAATGCGGATGGTTGAGCCCGTCCAGATGATTCGTCTATGGGCCTGTTCGATCATTTGCTCAATAGACGATTGCACCCGCACTGCCATGCGCCAGCCAATCGGTCATCAAGCGTGATATTTTGGTTACATATGCAACCGGTTGGGTATCTGGCCTGTCAGACCCGGGTTTTGGACAGAACCTTGTCGGTCAGCTTCTCGTCCCCCGTGACCGGGCCAACAATGGCTAGCTTGCCGTCGTCATCCCGGCGCGCCACCAGTACGACAAATTCCGCATCACCGGTTTCAATCTCGCTGAGGTCACGAGCCGGTGCCGACCGCAGCCGGTCCAGCATCGCATCATGGCGGGATTCGTCATCTGACCGCACGGTTTTCGGTTTGCGCGTGTCGCGCTCGGCCTGAACAACTGCCTTCAGGCCACCTTCATGCTTCTCCAGAAAAGCGGCAAATTCCCCCTTGCCGATGCCGTTGCTATCCGCGAACCGCAGAGCCGAGGCATATTCTGTCAGCCGTGTCTTGTCATAATTGGTTCCGAAGACCAGTTTCACGATCGGCGTCATCGGCGCCCGTTCCTGTGCCGTCAGACCGGAATCTTCAAGCAGCGCCTGATAATCTTCCGGATACGCTTCGGTCATCAGGTAAAAATCATAGGCCCGACCGATGGCGGCATACAACGCCGCCCGGCTGCGCTGCTCGCAATGGGCCGCGTCATCTGCACTGCTGCGTGCGGCGGAGAGCCAGTCTGCGAGACTGGCACTGTCATCAAGATCGGCGGCACCAAGCTCATCAATATCGAGAACAGCCGGCTCCGGTGCGTCGGTTTGTGCCGGCTGCGACGGGATCGCATCGGCTGACTCATAAGACGGATCAATGTCTTCCGCCGTCAGCTCGAGGGTTTCGTCTTCCTCGCCGAGATCGGCCTGATCCGCAGGGTCCTGTTCCACTTCTTCTGCCCCGATGGGTTCCGCATCTGGCGCATCGGCCCATACCGGACCGGTTTCCGCCGTCAATGGCGCTGCCCGCATGGCTTCCGCCACCTGCTGTTCCAGTTCGACCGCCATGTCGTCGGCAGCCACTTCTTTCCAGTTGATCACGCCGTAGATGAAATCAATCGTGTCATCGTCGGTCGAGAATGGCAGCAAAATACCGCGATACATGATCGAAACACCGCGCTGGTTGACGAATTCGGCTTCGAAACCAATGGGCGCCTGGTTGGCGATGATCTGGAGATAATGGTCGGTAATCCGCGACAGCAGCGAGCGGGCGGGGACATCTTCAATATTGGTAATCCCTTCGTCCAGCTCGCATTCCACGCGCAGTGCCTGGCCAAGGAACTGGATTGTCGGGTTTTCCACACCGCTGGTAAAATCCAGCAGCACGCTATTCGGTCCGAAATCCTCGTCCGTTTCCGGATTCAGGTCCTCGACCGAAGGAAACTGGCGGTCGCCAAGCAGCCCGGCCCAGAAATTATAGGCCCGGACATGCATCCGGCGCTCGTCCTGACCGATAGCTGGCGGCGGATCGTCTGCCGACGCATCATCGTCATAGGCGATATAATCTGACGGCGAGTTGCTGTGCAGCTCGTCATTTCCGTCATTGTTGCGAAGATTTTCCATGCCTCGTTCTGCCGTTGTTCCTGTGGACAGAGGCCGTTGTGCCATCACTATGGTAAATATCTGGTAAATATTTCCGGATTTTGCGGGGATAAACGGCTGTTCGAGCCGATTCAGCGAATCCGGACGAGCAGACTTGTCAGAGATCACAGCGACTGTTAAAGGCCCGGCGACCGTTAACCGGCAGTGCCCCGCACCGCCTGTCCAGCGATCAGCCGCTTTAGCTCAGGTGGTAGAGCACATCATTCGTAATGATGGGGTCAGAGGTTCGAGTCCTCTAAGCGGCACCACCAACGCGTGCATATTCCTGGCAACTTCTCGAAAACCTGCCCCAAACTCTTACGTCCCGGTCGTGTCACTTTCAGCAGGTTCTGCCGATTCCGGTTTCCCGTCATTTTCCCGCATCCAGACGGCACCAGAGCAGGGCGAGCCGAGCATGGTCGCCAGAAAGGCACAGCTCATGCCGCTGAACACCGAGTCCTGATCAAACTGGACGCCATACATCTGGGCATCATCGCATTTGATGGCCCAGACGCCCGGGGCTTTCGGCAGTCTTCCATAGTCCCTGACCTCGGCGCAAACCGGAACCGGCGTGCGCTTGATCCTGCCGCTTTCCAGACCCGCTTTTCGCCGCGCGTTGATATCCAGGAACAGGTCGCGGCGCGCCTCGGAAGACAATGCCAGAACGGCATCATCTTCCTGCCGTTCCATGCAATATTTGTAGTTCTGCGGAAATGCCTTGCAATAGTCATCAACAATGCCGGCGCTTGCCGGCAGAGCCACAGATCCACCGCAGATTCCCACAGTTGCGATTCCGGTTTTCAGAAGATGCTTCATTCTGTTCCTCCCCTGTCAGCTAGTTACCGAACGAAGATGTTGTGCCCGGACCCGGTCGCGCCCAGTCAACCTCTTCGTTCGTGTTGATGCTGCCCACACTTGTGATTGAGCTCATCATCTCCTTGCCGCGCGGAACGATGGTGCATTTCGCCCGGCCATCATGAATGAACATGCCCTTTTTCCCTTCCGCATATTCCGGGAGAACCGGAACAAAGCCGCCTCTGCCCGGCCTTGGCGGAACGATCCGCCCAATATAGGCCGTGCACTCGCCATCCCCCTTTTTGACCAGCGCAATCGATTCAACATCCACGATCTTTGTGGGAATCGAAAGCAGCTGAACCTCATCGACGGCCTCATCCGAGATTTCCCCCTGGAAACGGTAGGTAGCCCCGGAATGAAACATGCGATCGGCGACATTTATCCCGTCACCCTCGACCAGCGGACCGATACCGTCATATTCGGTGTCCTGCGAAGGACGCAGCAGGAGGGCTCCGGAATCGGTGAGGAAGAACGGAACGACGATGGACCGTTCGACAAAGACAAATTTCAGGCGCCCTTCCCACTCGTTCTTATCTGCGCCGGAAAAAACTGACTGATCGTTGCTGCAACCCGGCAAGGCCAGTATCATGCCGAGTGCCAGCAGGATCAGGGTCACGCCCCATACGCCTTTTTCTATCAACCGTTCCGCCATTGTTTATCGCTCCCTGTCAGGTCCCCACGAACGGAAAAATGCCTGCACTGGATCAGTCCCGAGAGGAATTTTCTGCTTTTTCAACCAGCTCCATGCGCGAGGCTTCGATCCATTTGTCCACACCGGCCGGGCGCGAGACCAGCACTGGTCCCGTTCCGGATTTTCCGGCATCCGCGGGTGGCACTTCCCGGCCTTCAATACGGTATGTCCCCCGCGGGAAATAGGCGAGCGGCACCCGGTCGTCCCCGACGTTGACATATTCCGTCCGTGCTGAGCGATATATCACTGCCTTGCGACCGGGTGCATATTCGATCATCGCCGTGTAGGTTACGGTCGGCATCACATCGGGATTGGCTTCGATTGCATCCAGTGCAGAACCGGAGGCAAGGACGGTCAGCGGACCTTGGACAACCATCCGGGATTGCGACCGGGTCATGTCCGTTACCGGATCGCAGGCGATCAGAACCAGGCTTGCCGCCGCGGCCGGGAGAATCGCACTTCGTCCCCGAACAGTCATCCTGGCAAGCCCGTCATTTCCAAAATCACCCGGCATATCCGCATTGTCTTTCAGCCTCCCGGATCGTAAGCATAATGGGCGGCTGAAATACAATGATAGACAGCATCGGATACAATCGGGGACAAAATCGGGGCATGGCCTATGTGCCGGTGCGTTTTTTGAAACCGCTGATGGAACTGGTAGCCCGCGAAGAAGACCGCTCGCCCTCCGCCATTTTGCGTGGAACCGGAATTTCCCCCAAGATATTGAGGGATACCGGCTCCGCAGTCACATTTGACCAGCAAGTGCGGTTCTATGAGCGCATCGCCAAAGTCTCGACCATGGCTGGCACAGGATTTCGCTCTCCTTCGGCACAGAATTTCCCCGATCAGGGCATGATGGGGGCGTTGATGGTCCTCGCGCCGACTGTCGGAGATGCATTCCACAAACTCGAACAATATGCCGATGTCGTGGGCGCCATGGTAGCCTATCACATGCAAAAGCAAGGCAACCGGGTGTATCTGGGCACCCGGGACAAGATATTATTGTCACCAGCAGCCCATCGCCTGGTCGCTGAAGAGAATCTCGCGGTATGGAAGGGAGCCGCCATTGCGATTCCCGGACTGGAGGGGTTTCTGGAGGAAATCCACCTCGACTATCCGGAACCGCGCCACGGGACTCTGTATCACGAACTGTTCCCCGAAGTAACCATCCGGTTTGGGCAATCCCGGGTGGCCGCGATTCTGTCTGCCGGTGTGCTCGCGCATCCCGTCAGGACGCACAATCCCGATGCATTCCTCAAGATCGAGGCCGCATGCCGTGAACAACTCGCACGCATGCGACCGACAATGAAAGGGCTGGTCGAACAATATCTGGCTGAATCCGGACCGGCGGGCTGGCATGCCAATGCCATTGCCGATGATCTCGGCATGTCCCAGAAGATGCTCTCCCGGCGATTGCGGACGGAAGCCACGTCGACAAAACAGATTGTAGAGACCTGGAAATATCGTTTCGCCCTGACCTTGATGGATCAGGGGAAAGATGATCGGGAAATCGCATCACAGCTGGACTATGCGAACAGATCATCCTTTGCCCGGGCATTCCGGAACTGGTCCGGCGAGACGCCGGCAAGCTATCGCCGGAACAGCGTGACACCCCGGCGTTCGGCAGGCTGAGCAGCCTGCCCCCGACTCTCCCGGTTGCCGGTTCTCCCGGCTCTAGTTCTCGACGTAGATATCCACCGGCACCGTCAAATCCGCAAAGACCCGCCCGATCGGGGCCATGCTGGTTGCACCCTGGTCGATCTCCATTTCAAGCGCGGACTGCGCAGCCGCACCCCGCAGGACCAGCAATACCGTACGGGCCTCGCAAATCGCCGCCTTGGTGATCGTCACCAGCGGGGCATCGCCATCGTCGGGCATGATCCCGACCGCGCGTTTTTCCCTGGGTCCGTCGAGCGCCTCTTCCATGTCGGCGCTTTGCATGATCCCGGCCGTGCTGCCTTCTTCACCCAGGCCGAGCCAGACCAGATCGGGCGGCCATTTGACATCCTGCAGCCGGGCATCGGCGGCTGAACCAGCCAGATGATAGTCGTCATTTTCCGTCGCGATCGGAAGGACCCGGGCACCGCGCGTCAGGAACAGCTGCGCCAGGGCCTTCACATGGCTGCGCGGGTCATCGACCGGCACCAGATAGTCATGGGTCGGGATGATGGTGACATGTTTCCACTTGACCTGCTGTTCGGCCAATGCCTCGAGTACCGGCATCGCTTCGTCGCTGACCGGCAACGCCAGCAGGGCCTCGCCCCGCGCATCGAGGGCGCTTTCGATGATGAATTTGATATCGCCGGTGACCGCTTCAACCAGCTCTGCCGGATCATCAAAATCCCACCATTCGAGCTGTGAATCTTCGCCTTCCGGCAGATCGTCCATGTCCCAGGATTCGGTATCGCTCATAAGTCTTTCCGTTGCTGTGCTTTCCCGGCTTCTAGTCGCTGGACCGTTGAGTACAAGAGGAAATCCCGTCCCGATCGGGCGGCGGGTTCGTGGAACGGGCCCGACCGTCACGGAAATCCGCCATCCCCGGTTTGACCCCGACCGACAATTCTGTCATGCTGTAATAATACAGTGGTTCAGTCGGGAGGGGCGAATGACGAGCGATCTGTTTTTGACGATGCTGATATGGTGGGTTCCGATTCTGCTGATTGTCGGATTGCTCAAGGCTGCCGGAAAGGTCGACCTGTCTCCTGTCTGGCTGCTGGCATCGATCGGCATTTATGCCGCCTATGCCATGATGGTCTTTTCCGGCATCAAAATACCCGGAGTCGAGAACATGTTCGTCGACCAGAGATATAACTGGTCGGGCAAGATACTGGCCATTTCGACCAGTATCATTCTTCTGGTCGCCCTGATCCGGACTTCACCAAAACTGACCTTCGCCGACGCTGGCGTGACATGGAAACAAAATGCAGGATCGATCGGGCCAGCGCTGGTGGTCACGGCACTGATGATCGGATTCATCATTGGGCTGCAGCTGCTGGTCAATGACGGCACAAATCTGAATGCTGAAACGCTGATCTATCAGGCCACGATTCCGGGGCTGGATGAGGAACTGATGTTTCGGGGGCTATTGCTGCTGACCCTGTCGCTCGCGGTCACCGGTCAGACATGGACCATCAAGGGCGCAACTGTTCACTGGGGAGCGATCGTTGCGACATTGTTCTTCGCCTGGGGACACAGTGTCTTCATTGTCGACGGCGCGGTGCAGGCGGACGTGGTGGCCATGGTGATCACCGGCCTGCTCGGCGCGGCCCTGATGTGGATCCGGCTACGCACGGGCAGTATCGTTATGCCGATCATCGCCCATAATGCGACCAATTTCGCCAATCAGTTCTTCTGACGACATCAGGATTCCGGCGGCGTCCCCGGCGGCGGCTGGACATCAAGCACCAGACCGGCCGGCCGCAATATGGTCAGCGATGCGGGTGCCCCCGACTCCGGATTGACGGCACCGATATCCACCTGAATGAACCGGCCATCTTCGGTCAGCTTCGCGCTCTGTGTCCATTGCCAGGTCAGTCCGCCATTTTCCGCCTGTCCCCGGGAGTCTCCCAGAGCCGGCGGCCGCGGATCGGTAAAGATCTCGACCGCCCGGTTGCGGACAACGGACTGGGCAGTGACCCGCAATTCCAGCTCGGCCGCGTTGCGTGTGGTAAAGGCCTGCAACCGGATCAGCGCCAGTGCGGCGAGACTGAAGACCGACAGGGCGACGAGCATTTCGATCAGGGTGAAACCGCGTTCGGAAGGCCGGCGATGCAGGATGTTGCGCAGCCCTGTCATTGGTCGTTGCCATCCGCCGGACCGTCGGGCCGGCCATCGAGCCGGACATCCCCCATCGGTGCGATGATGATGCGCCGTTCCTGATCCTCACGGGTCAGAATGATTTCTCCCGGATCTCCCGGCAATCCGGTGCTTTCAAAACTGATCAGCAGGGATCCGCGATCGCCCAGCGCGGGCGTGATGCCGCTGGCCCAGTTGGTCGAGACAAAGGGCTTGTCTTCGAGCACCGACCAGCTGCCCTTGCGCCGTTCCAGGAAACTGTAGCCGGAGGAGGTGACCTGAACCGCCATCGGACGAGACTGGAGGATCGCATTGTCCCGGAGCGCTGCGGTCCGGGCAGCAAATCGCTGCGCATCTTCTTCGAGAGCATTGCCGCCACTCGAAACCGTCAGCACCACCAGCGACGCGGTCAGCCCGATGATGAACAGGACGATCATCAGTTCCACCAGCGTGAAACCGGTTTCCCCGTTTTTCCCCGGTCTGTTGTTCCCGGGCCTGTCATTTTCGACATGTTGTCCGGATACGGAAATCATGTGATCAAATTCCTGTCGTCCCCATCCCTCTCTTGCAGAACCGCGGCGGGCCTGCAATGACACTTTTCACGAGTCCCGGGGCATGCCGGTGATCATAGTTGATGCGGAGATTCCACAATGAGCGAAGTCGTCCTTTACGATAAACAGGACCGGATCGTCACGATCACTCTCAACAAGCCGGAAACGCGCAATGCCCTGTCCAAGGATTTGTGCGAGGCACTGGTCAGCGCGGTCCGAAAAGCCGATGACGATGTGGGGGTGAGCTGCGTGATCCTCGCCGCCAGCGGCAAAAGCTTTTCCTCGGGTGGCAATCTCCATGAAATCAAGGCGATGACAGCAGAGCAGAACATGACACCTCTGCAGATCGAGCAATGGTACAAGACCGGCATTCAGCAGATCCCGCTCGCCATGGCAGACATCTCGGTCCCGGTTATTGCCGCCGTCAACGGCCACGCCATTGGTGCCGGCAATGATCTCGCCACCATGTGCGACATGCGCATTGCCGGCGAAGATGCAATTTTTGCCGAAAGCTTTCTGCGCGTCGGAATCATCCCGGGTGACGGCGGAGCCTGGTTGCTGCCCCGTCTCATCGGACAGGCCCGCGCCAACCAGATGCTGTTCACGGGCGAATTTATCGATGCCCACAAGGCGCTGGACTATGGCCTGGTGTCGGAAGTCCTGCCCGGTGACAAGCTGCTGGAGCGGGCCCGCGAACTGGCCGGGATGGTGGTCGGCCTGCCGCCGCTGGCGATCCGCAAGACCAAGGAACTGGTGCGGACCGCACAAAGTGTAACGCTGAAGGAAAATCTGGATCAGGCTGCCCTGTTCCAGGGTGTGCTGCAGCAGCTCGAAGACCATCAGGAAGCGATTGATGCCATCCTGGAAAAACGCAAACCGGTGTTCAGGGGGAAATGAACATGACGAAACGACTGCCCAATGCCAGACTGTTGTCAGCCGGCATGCTCCTTGCCGCAACGCCGCTGATACTGGCCGCCGCGCAAGAGCAAACTGGCCAGGAAACCGCAACAGGTCCCGAGGCCATTGACATTCCGGCCAGCGAAGCCGCCACCGCGCAACCCGCAGCAACTGTTCAGCCAGCGCCTCCGCCAGTAGCGGAACCTTCGGGTTATCAGCCGCCATCCGGCATCGCCATGCCGGCCACCCGGGCGGCCAATGCCGAAGTCGCAGCCAGGCTCCCGATTGATAACCAGAGCGATTTCAATAATGCCAATCGCGGTTTTCTGGCCAAAATCGAAGAACCGCAGATCCTCAACGAGGACGGCAGCGTGGCGTGGGAAGTGGGCCAGTTTGATTTTGTCAAGGACGCCGCACCGGACACTGTCAATCCTTCGCTCTGGCGCCAGAGCAAGCTCAACAGCATTCACGGCCTGTTCGAAGTCACCGAAGGCATCTACCAGATTCGCGGCTATGACCTGGCCCAGATGACCCTGATCAAGGGCACGACCGGCTGGATCGTGATTGACCCGCTGACCACCCCTGCCCCGGCCAGAGCCGGACTGGCACTGGCCAATGCCACGCTCGGCGCGCGGCCGGTCCAGGCCGTGATTTTCACCCATAGCCACGGCGACCATTTTGGCGGTGTCAGCGGTGTCCTGGACCCGGCTGACCAGCGGTTGCGCAATGTGCCAATCATTGCGCCGCATGGCTTCCTGCGCGAATCGATTGGCGAAAATGTGCTTGCCGGGACCGCCATGAACCGGCGCGTGCAATTTCAGTTCGGAACGAATTTGCCAGCAGGTCCGGCCGGACATGTCGGCACCGGTCTGGGGCAGGTGCTCTCTCAGGGCGATCTGTCTCTCTATCCTCCGACCCGAACAATCTCCAAGGACGGCGAGACCATGGAAATTGACGGAATCCAATTCGAGTTCATGGATGCGGGCGAGACGGAAGCCCCTGCGGAACTGGTCTTTTACCTGCCGTCGTTCAGGGCCCTGCACACTGCAGAGGTGGTCACCCGCAATTTCCACAACGTCCTGACTCCCCGCGGGGCACTGGTTCGCGACACGCTCAAATGGAGCAAGGTGATCGACGACATGCTGGCGCGCTATGGCGACAAGTCGGATGTGCTGGTGGCGTCGCACCACTGGCCGACATGGGGTGCGGTAAATGTCGAAACGGCGCTGAAAAATCAGCGCGATCTGTATCGCTATGTCCATGACCAGACCCTGCGTCAGGCCAATCAGGGCGCCACGATGCATGAGATTGCGGAGAATATTGGCGAGCCGGATTTTGCGGCCACCGACTTCGGTGTGCGCGGTTATTACGGCACGTTCAATCACAACAGCAAGGCGGTCTACCAGCGTTATTTTGGCTGGTGGGATGGCGTACCGGCCCATTATCACCAGCTGCCCCCGGCCGAGGAATCGCGCAAATATGTCGCGGCCATGGGCGGACCGGTCAAAGCACTGAATGTCGGCCAGACCGCGTTCAATTCCGGAGACTTCCGCTGGGCCGCCACGGTGTTCAATCATCTCGTCTTTGCCAATCCCGGAGATATTGTCGCAAAACAGTGGCTGGCTTCCACCTATGAGCAGCTGGGCTTTCAGGCCGAGGCGGGCACCTGGCGCAACATCTATCTGACCGGCGCGAAGGAGTTGCGCGAAGGCAATGTCCGCGGCGAGAATGTTGCGACCACCAATGCCCGTGTCCTCAACTCGATTCCGGCAATTGATCTTTTCGATGCGATGGCAGCGCGGTTCAATCCGGCAAAAATGCGCGGAGCCGGCGGCGTCATTCAATTCACATTTCCTGACCGCAACGAAGCCGTGAGCGTGGATCTGGGCAGCAGCGTCATGTTCCCGCGTGACGGAACGCGCGAGCTCTCTTCCACCCAGGTCACCGTCAGTCGGACCAATTTCACGCGCATGCTGATGCAGGAAGTGCAGCCCTCTGATCTGATCGTGTCCGGTGAAATGCGGGTGCTCGGCAATGTCATTCTGATGGCCCAGATGTTCGGCGCGCTGGATCCTGTTGATCCGCAATTTGATATTGTGACGCCATGAACAGACACGAGATACCGGCAAGAAAGACCTGAATGATGCAGCGTTTCAGTTTTCCCGTAGTCCAGCCAGATCCCGCACTGGAAGACCTCCGCGCGGAATTGCAGGGCTTTTTGCGTGAAGAGTTGAATGCCGGAAATTTCCGTCCTGAACCGGAGTGCTGGATGGCTTCGGCCGATCCGGAATTTTCAAAGAAAATGGGCACACGGGGCTGGATCGGCCTGACCTGGTCCAAACAATATGGTGGCCAGGGAAAATCGGCGCTCGAGCGCTATATCGTCACCGAGGAAACGCTGCGGGCAGGTGCGCCGGTGGGGGCGCACTGGATTGCCGATCGTCAGCATGCGCCGATGCTGCTCGAACATGGCACCGAGGAACAGAAGCTGGATATCCTTCCACGCATTGCTGCAGGTGAATGTTATTTCGCGATCGGTCTGAGCGAACCGGGGGCCGGGTCCGATCTCGCCAATGTGAAAACCCGGGCCGAGAAAGTCGCCGACGGCTGGAAAATCAATGGCCAGAAAATCTGGTCCTCTGGCGCGCATATGTCGCACTATATGGTCGCCTTGCTCCGCACCTCGCCAGCCGATGGCCGCAACCGTCATGTCGGCCTGTCGCAGATCATGATCGACCTCAGTCTGCCCGGTGTCACGATCCGGCCAATCACCGATCTGTCCGGCGACGCCCATTTCAACGAGGTCTATTTCGAGGATGTCATCGTCCCGGACGATTGTCTGCTTGGCGAAGAAGGCGGCGGCTGGAAACAGGTCACCGGGGAACTGGCCATGGAACGCTCCGGTCCCGAGCGATTCCTGTCGAGCTACATCACGCTCGAAACCGCGCTCTACCAGTTGCAGGGCAAGCTGGGTTCCGACAGCCAGGCCCGGCTGGGGAAACTGGTCGCCAGTCTGCGCACACTCAAGGGCATGTCCTGGGGCATTGCCAATCTGCTCCACCAGGGGATTTCACCGGAAACCGAAGCGGCGCTGGTCAAGGATCTCGGCAACCGGCTCGAGAATGACCTCACCCAGCAAGTCCGTGCGATGCTCAATGATCTGCCGGCGGAGGAGTGGAGCGACGAGATGCGGCGGATTATCAATATCGGTGTCCTGCGATCACCGCCCAACACGCTGCGCGGCGGGACCACCGAAGTCATGCGCGGCATCACCGCCCGCCAGCTGGGTCTGAGATAGGAGCGGCGGATGATCAACACCGAAGGCATGGTCGCGGAAACCGCGGCAAAGATTTTCACCGACCTGTGCGGGCGCGAAATCCCGCATCAGGCAGAAGCCGGCGCCTATCCGCAAGAGCTGTGGGATGCGCTGGTCGAGAACGGCCTGCTCCTGGCATGGGTCAGCGAGGACAATGGCGGATTCGCCGCCGAGCCGGATGAAATATTCGGCGCGATCTGGGCGTCGGTACAGGCCGCATCTCCGGTACCCTTTGCGGAAACGCTGCTCGCCAACCACATGCTCGATCAGGCCGGACTGGCACCCGCCAGTGGCAGCGCCAGTTTCGCTTTTTCCGGAGCAGATATCCCGTTCGGCGGGCAGGTGGAGCAGATCGTGCTGTTCGATGCAAAACAGGGGACTATCAGCCTGTTCGACAATCCGGCTGATGAGCGAAGGCATGTCGATTCGCTGTCTCCCGATGGTGCAACCCGGTTTGATCCTGCCGGCAAGGCGGCGCTTGCAAGCGCGAAGACCAATTTCACAGGCCGCGCGTTCGAGGCACTCATCCTGACGGTGCGGGCGGTCCAGATGGCTTCCGCGATCGAAGCCGCGCTCAACCTGTCCATCGCCCATGTCTCCGAACGCGAACAATTTGGCCGGCCATTGTCAAAATTTCAGGCCATCCAGCATCAACTGGCCGTTGCCGCTTCCGAAAGCGCCGCCGCAACCATGGCTGCAACCCAGGCCGCCAGCGCCTGCGCCCGGAATGGGAATGATCCGGCAAAGGCCTGGCACGAAGCGGTCATCGCCAAGGTCCAGATCAGCCACAGCGTCGAAGCCGTCACCGTGCCCTTCCATCAGGTGCATGGCGCGATGGGATATACCCAGGAATATGACCTGCACCACTATACAAGGCGTCTCTGGGCGTGGCGCGACGCGCTCGGTAATGAACATCACTGGTCCCGGCTGCTGGGCGCGGAGCTTGCCGTAGCGTCACCCGACCAGATCTGGAAAGGCGTGACAACGGGCGAGTGGATTGCTAGTTAATCGCGCGATTAAACTGATTCCCGGCCGGGGCTTGCAAGCGTCCAGTCGTTCCATGAACAGCCCGGCCACGAGCGGTCCGGAAAGCGAGGAGCAAATCTCATGAAAACACGTATCACCGAATTATTTGGCATCGAGCATCCGATCATCCAGGGCGGCATGCATTATGTCGGATTTGCGGAACTCGCAGCCGCCGTGTCCGAAGCCGGCGGATTGGGGATCATTACCGGACTGACCCAGAAGACGCCGGAAGATCTTGACAAGGAAATCAAGAAGGCGAAGGAGCTGACCGACAAGCCGATTGGGGTCAACCTCACCTTCCTGCCAATTACCACCGCGCCGGACTATCCCGGCTATATCGACGCGATTGTCGGCAACGGCATCAAGGCAGTCGAAACCGCAGGCAATAATCCCCAGCAATATCTCCCGAAGCTCAAGGAAAATGGCGTCAAGGTGATCCACAAGTGCACCGCCGTGCGTCATGCGCTCAAGGCCCAGAAAATTGGCTGTGACGCCGTATCGGTCGACGGTTTCGAATGTGGCGGCCATCCCGGCGAGGACGATATTCCGAACATGATCCTGTTGCCCCGTGCCGCGGATGAGCTGGACATTCCGTTCGTTTCCTCGGGCGGACAGGCTGATGCCCGCTCGCTGGTCGCCTCGCTTGCGATGGGCGCAGAAGGCATGAACATGGGCACGCGGTTCATTGCGACCAAGGAAGCCCCGGTGCACCAGAATGTGAAGGATGCGATTGTCGCCGCCAGCGAGCTGGACACCCGGCTCGTCATGCGTCCGCTGCGCAATACCGAGCGCGTGCTCAACAATGCCGCAGTCGAGAAGCTGCTCGCCAAGGAAAAGGAACTGGGCGACAGCATCCAGTTCCAGGACATCATGGAAGAAGTGGCTGGCGTCTATCCCAGCATCATGATGGAAGGCGACATGGACAAGGGTGCGTGGAGCTGCGGCATGGTCGCAGGCCTGATCAACGACATCCCGACCTGCAAGGAGCTGATCGACGGGATCATGGCCGATGCCGACAAGATCATCAATGACCGCCTGAAAGGCTTCCAGGCCGCCTGATCATGGAACCCTATCAGCCGCTGAGCCGTTCGATTGCAGGCAAGAAAGCCATTGTCACCGGCGCAGCCAGCGGCATGGGACGGGCCACCGCCCATTTGTTCGCCTCCGAAGGTGCACAGGTGGCGGTGACGGATCTGGATCAGGGCAAATGCGATGCCGTGGTACAGGAGATCGCGGATGCCGGTTATGACGGTTCGGCGGATGCCTGGGCGCTGGACGTCAGCAATCCGGATGTCATCACCGCGGTTGTCGGCGATATTGCGCAGGCCTTTGGCGGGATCGACATTCTCGTCAACAATGCCGGGTTCGCGATTCCGGCCGATGTCGCCGAAGAGAGCTACGAGAAAGCCTGGTCGCCGACCCTCGAGGTTATGCTTTCCGCCCATCAGCGCATGATCCGCGCCGCCTTGCCGCACCTGCGCGAGGCCGAGCATCCCCGGATTGTCAATGTTGCGTCGACAGAGGGCCTCGGCGCTTCACCCGGCAACAGTCCCTATGTCGCGGCGAAACATGGCGTCATCGGCCTGACCCGCGGACTTGCCGTCGATCTGGGCCGCGAGGGCATAACCGTCAATTGCATCTGCCCGGGTCCGATCCGCACCGGCATTACCGATGCCATTCCGGAAGAACATAAAACCATCTATGCCAAGCGGCGGGTGCCGCTGCGCCGCTATGCCATCCCGGAAGAAGTCGCACACATGACCCTGTCCTGTGTATTGCCGTCAGCCGCGTTCCTGACCGGCGCCGTCATCCCGGTGGACGGCGGACTGACCATCAAAAATGCCTGACTGCCCGCCCATCGTCTTGAAGGAGATTGCCACATGATTACCCTCCACCATCTCGAATATTCGCAATCTTTCCGCATTCTCTGGCTGCTCGAGGAACTGGGCACGGAATATGAGCTGAAGCTCTATAATCGCAATGCCGACAACAATCTCGCCCCCGATGCGTACAAGGCGCTCTCGCCGCTCGGTACCGCGCCGGTCATCACCGATGAAAACGGGCTGGTTCTCGCCGAGAGCAATGCGGTGATCGATTATATTCTCGACCAGCACCCGGACAGCCCGTTGCGCCCGGCCGGGGGGAGCCCGGAACGCGCCGACTATCTGTTCTGGTTCCATGCCTCAATCGGCAGCATGATGCCGATGCAGTTCATGGACGGGATTTTCACCGTGCTGCAGAAACGCTCACCCTTTTTCCTCCGGCCGGTGATCAGTGCCGTGCTTGGACAGGCACAGAAGTTGCTGGTGCAGCCGCGGATGACAACGATACTCGATCGTCTGGAGCATGATCTGGCCCGCCACAAATGGCTCGCGGGTGACCAGCTGACAGCAGCGGATATCACGATGAGCTATTGCATGGCTTCGGCAAAACAGCGGGGTTTTGTCAATGACAGCCGACCCGGCTGCATGCGCTGGCTTGAACAGATGGAAGCCACGCCGTCCTATCAGTCTGCGATGGCAAAAGACGGCCGCGAGACGATGGTCTTTTCCTTCGACTGACTTTCCCCGGTGATCACAGGCCGAAGCCAGTGGCTCACTCGTCGAAACAGGTGCCGTGACCCGGTTTTTTCGCCTAGTTCGGCTTGATGACCACCGCGACACCCATGCCAATGCAGCGCTGGCCGCTGCTGCTGCCCATTTTGCTGATCACGGCGACACTATTGCTTTTCCGGATCGAAAAACTGTTGCCCGTGGAATCCCCCTTTGCTGGCGACATGATTCACAGCACCCTGCAATTCCTGCTGGGCTTTGGCGTTTTGTGGCTGCTGAAAGCATTCGGCCTGTTCGCGCAGACCGGTCTTCTCAGGCCCGTCCACGAGTGGCCCCGGCGCTGGCCGCTCGCGGTGATTCCGATGGCAATGATCGGCCTGATCAACCTGTTGTCTGTCGAATGGAGCCAGTTGCAATTTGATTCCGTCCGGTTCGGCGGGTGGATCTATAACAGCCTGTCGACCGGCTTTTTCGAGGAAATCCTGCTGCGCGGATTCTGCTTCTACTATCTCTACCGGTGCTGGCAGGAACGGAAAAACGGCCTGCTGATGGCGGCCATCGCCCAGGCATTGATCTTCGGTCTTGCCCATCTGTCCAACCTGCAATCCGTCCCGGCTGGCGATGTCGTCCCGCAGGTCATCTACGCCACCCTGCTCGGCATCGGTTTCGCCGGAATCGCAGCCTATGCCGGCAGTATCTGGCCGGTCATGGGCGTCCATGCCTTTATCAACGCGATGGGCGACCTGAACAATTTCTTCGGACCCGACCTGCCGGACGAACCCGGAAGTCTGGCCAGTTATGCCGTCGCAATTGTCGTCATCTCCTGCGCATCGACCCTGCCCGGGCTGTACCTGCTCAGGCTGGCGCGTCAGAAAGCCGTTGCCTCCTGAAGATCAGTTCCAGAGGGCCAGCACGGATCGCAGCGCGGTGACGAAGGCCAGCGGCTGATCCAGCATCAGGTGGTGTTCCGCTTCGGGCACCGGGATCATCGGGATACGACCGCCACCCAGCTCACGCAGATAGGCAGCACTGTCGGAATCAAACAATTTGCTGTTTTCGCCATAAACAATCGCCAGCCGGTGTGGCAGATCGACAATCCGTTTTGGTGCTTCCAGCCATTTCGCCTGATCATTCTCGCTGCGATAAAAGACTTTGGGATCGAACTTCCAGGTCCATCCCCTCTGGTCGCCATCGTCCACCCGGCGCATCGAGTGCCAGGCCATATATTCCATCAGAAACGGGGTCTGCACATCCTGTTTTGGCGCCAGCACAAATCGCCCGCGCGCGGTTTCATAATCCGGATAGATATTGTTCGGCTTGTCCGATTTGCCGGAACCGGGAGGCCCACCGCCGCCCTTGAAATGGGCCATCAGTTTTTCCGGACGCATGATCATCAGATCGCAGATGATCAGACCGCCAAATCGTTCCCCGGCCAGCTCCATGGCCGTGAGGGCCACACCCGATCCAAAACTGTGTGCGATGATCTTGGGTTTTTCCGGACCCGAGAAAAGATCCAGCGCCTCGGCCAGCGCCACCATGTCTGCGGCGCGCTGCGCGCCCTCATATTCGGCGCCGATCTCGCTTTCCCCCATGCCGGCCAGATCATAGGCGATGATATCATGGTCCTCAGCCAGAAATGGCGCGATAAAAGCGAAGCAGCGAGCATGGGCGAGAAAGCCGTGGGTCAGCAGCAGGGGCGGCTTGCCGCGCGTTCCCCATCGGAAATAATGGACCTTGTGGCCGTTGACCTCGACAAAATCTTCCTTGCGCGGCACAGCCATCGCCTTGATGAACCACTCGGGGAGCTCATGTCCAGCCGCCCATTGATCAACAATATCGGTGCTGCCCGACGGCATTGTATCAGACAACCGCTATCGCCTCGATTTCGATCATCAGATCAGGGGCAGCCAGTGCCGAACAGCCGATCAGGGTAAAGGCGACCTGGTTGCCTCCCAGAAACTCAAGGATGGGACCGAACGCCGCGTTCCCTTTCTCCTCCGTGTAATCGACCACAAAAGCGCGAGCGGAGACGATATTTTCCGGGCCGGCCCCCGCTGATTCCAGCGCTTTCCCGAGATTGGCACTCGCCAGCCTGGCCTGCTCCGCAATATTGTCAGGTGGCGGGTCTCCACCCGGCGTCCAGGCGACCTGGCCAGAGATGAAGATCATCTTGCCCGGCGTGCAGGTGGTAACCTGGGAATAGCCCATGGCCCCGGCATCCGGCAGCGTGTCGGGATTGATCCGTTCGATCTCCGCCATGGCTATTTGCCTTTCCAGTTCGGTTTGCGTTTCTCGGCAAAGGCAAGAGAACCTTCGCGTGCATCTTCCGATGTGAACAGAGGTCCCATGATCTCTGCCTGCTTCTTCCAGGCTTCTTCACTGGTCCAGTCGTAGCTTTCATTGATAATCTTCTTGGTCGCTTTCAGCGCCAGCGGACCATTGGCGGCCACGGTCGCTGCCAGCTCCACCGCCGCGTCCAGCGCCGGACCATCGGTCAGGCGGTTGACAAAGCCAACATCATAGGCCCGCTGGGCGGAGAAAAACTCTCCGGTCAGCGCCAGCTCCATCGCGACTCGCTTGCCGACCAGTTGCTGCAATTTGATCACACCGCCCGCAGCCGCCACAAGGCTGCGCTTCACTTCGGGAATACCGAATTTCGCCTTGTCATTGGCGACGCAGAGATCACAGGCCAGAGCCAGTTCCATTCCGCCAGCCAACGCATAGCCTTCCACCGCCGCAATCAAGGGTTTTTCCGGACCCTTCTCGGTGATGCCACCAAATCCATAGCCCTTTACCGAAGGCGTTTCGCCGCGCAAAAAACCCTTCAGATCCATGCCCGAACAGAAGGTCCCGCCAGCGCCGGTCAGGATCCCCGCGTTGAGACTGTTGTCATTGTCGAGCTGTTCCATCGCCGCACGAATGCCTTCGGCGGCAGCCTTGGTCATCGCGTTCTTGGCCTCGGGCCGGTTAATGGTGACGATGATGAAACCGTCCTGAATATCGGTGAGTACTTCTGACATGGTCTTCTCCTTTTAAGAGGGTTACAAAGTTGACACCCTGTCACCCTTTGATTTTCATTCTATCCACCTGACTTAAAACGTTTTTCATGGCCTCGTCGGCGGGTGACAGGTTGCAATCCGTTTTTCCAGCCCCGTCTGTAACTTCTTCGGCCGCCTTTATGGCCACCTATGATGAAGTAGGACAGGTGCATCAATCAAACAGCAATCCGGCCAGCTTGGACCGCTGATAGGCGGCATCACCGATCAGCGCGCCCTTGAATATCGCCTGTCGCCGATACAGCTGGGCATCGCAGTCATGGGTGAAACCAAAGGCACCGTGGAACTGGATGCCGCGATCGGCGGCCTGCGCATAGCTGCTGTGCGCCTGCGCCGCCGCCATCCGTACGGCCACTTCACCGCGTCCTTGCTCGCTGAAACTGTGCGCCGCGCTGTAGAGATGCGTGCGCGCCTTTTCATATTCGACATAATTGTCGACCGTCGGATGCTTGAGCGCCTGATAGCTGCCGATGATCTTGTCGAACTGCTTGCGGGTTTTCAGATATTCCAGCGTGTAATCGATCACCGCCTGTGTTCCGCCGGTCATTTCCGCCGCGTGGATCAGCCCCGCAGCCAGCTCGATCTTTTCGACCGTTTCGCGGGTGCGGGAACCATCGAGCAGCGCATCCGCGGGCACGGATATTCCATCCAGAGTCAGTTCAAAGCTGCGTGCCGTTTCGTCGATAATTTCTTCGCGGCGCAGCGCATTATCGCCCACAGCAGACCGTTCGATGAGGACGAAACGCACGGCATCGTCCACCTTGACGCTGGCGATGATCACTGCGGCGCTATCCGCCCAGAGGACCAGCTGTTTCTTGCCCGACAGCTTGATCTGGTCCCCGTCGACCACACCCGTACAGGCGATATTGGTCAGATCCCAGTCGCCATTATCTTCCCGCAGCGCCAGCGTGGCTGCTGCGCCTTCGGCAATTTTCGGCAGCCATGCCGCCTGCTGCGCTTCATTGCCGCCGGCGAGCAATGCCTGCGCCGCGAGCGTTGTTGTGCCGAACGGCGTGTTCATCAGATTGCGGCCCATCTGCTCGGCAATCGGCACCACTTCGGCCATCGACAGGCCAACCCCGCCATGCGCTTCCGGAATGGCAATGGCCAGCCAGCCGAGTTCGCCGATCTCCTGCCAAACCGCGGGATCATAGCCGAGATCTTCCTCAATCAGCGCCCGCACCTTTTCGATCGGGCTCTTGTCGCGACAGAAATTCGTCGCGACGTCCAGCAGTTCAATTTGTTCTTCGGTCGTGCCGATAGTGCCGAGATTGTCCATGATTTGTCTTTCTGATCAGCGAGTCTTGGGCAGGCCAAGCGCATGTTCGGCCACGATATTGCGCTGGATCTCGGACGTTCCGCCGCCGATTGTGGCGGAGAAACTGTTGAGATAGGAGCGGTGCCAGTAGCCGTCATCCACGGCATTTTTATCCCCGACATAATAGCCGGCCTTCGTCCCCTGGAAGCCCAGGGAGAATTCGGTCAGTTCGCGGATCAGCTCGGTGCGTGCCAGCTTGTTCATCAGCGGCAGACCCATCGGCTTGTCCTGCATCAGCTGCGGCATCCGGCGACGGGTATTGTTGAGATTGAGCGCCTGGATATCGATCATATATTGCGTCATCTTGTCACGCATGACCGGATCATCGAGCAGCGGTTTGCCATTGCGCATCGAGTTTTTCGCGAGCTCGACAATCTGCATCACGTCCAGTTCTTTGACGAAATAACCGCCAACCGGCTTGACCTTCGCGCCGCGCTCATATTCCAGCGTCTTCATCGCCATTTTCCAGCCTTCGCCTTCCTCGCCAAACAGGCAGTCGGCAGAGATGCGCGCATCGGTGAAGAAGCACTGAACGAAACCATATTCGCCAGTCAGCTTCTTGATCCGGCTGGTGGTAATGCCGTCCACCTTCATCGGGTTCAGGAAGAAGCTGAGACCAGCATATTTGTTCGGCGCATCGAAATCGGTCCGCGCGAGCAGGATCATGTATTTCGCCCGGTCGCCCAAAGAGGTCCAGATTTTCGAGCCGTTGAGGACATACTCGTCCCCGTCTCGGACGGCCTTGAGCTGGGCATTGCCGAGGTCACTGCCATGCTCCGGTTCGGAGAAACCCTGGCACCAGATATCCTCGGCGCTGAGCATTGGCTTGATGAATTTCTGTTTTTGCTCTTCGGTACCCAGATCGAGGATCAGCGGTCCGGCCCAGCCATTGCCGATGGCGTTGATCATGATCGGCGCGTCATGTTTCTTCATCATGCGGGTGGCCACGCGCTGGAAATCCATGTGCATGCCGCCGCCGCCATATTCCTTTGGCCAGCTCGCGCCGAGATAGCCGGCTTCATAAACCTTGCGCTGCCAGTCGCGGAGGAAATCAAACTGCTGGTCAGTCGACACTTCCATGAAGGTAAGCGGCAGCATGAACCCGGGATCCTGGACCGTATTCTCGCGGAACCAGGCATCGGCGGCTTCGCCATATTCCTTCAGCTCGGCTGCACTCGGTTTCTCGGCCATGATCTCGCTCCTGAAAATCTCTTATCAATAGGGCCAGTGGCAGCTGGCGCCACGCTTCCCTAATCTGGGAATCAACGACCTGTTAATTGAACGATTAAAAATGAAAAAGCAATGGTCGGAAATATCAGTCCGGAGAGAGAAATGCCTGCCGAAACAGTCACCGAACAAAAACATGTGATGTGCCGCGCCTGTCACGCCCATTGCGGGTTGATTGTAGACTTTGAAAATGGTGTTCCAGTGCGCACCCATGGCGACAAGGACAATCCCGAATTCGAAGGATATAGCTGCATCAAGGGGCGTCAGCTCGCCAATTATCACAGCTTCGACACCCGGCTGCTGACCAGCTACAAGGGCATGAAACACGGCCAGAAGGAAGCGATCCACTGGCGCACGGCGGCGAGCGAAATCGCGGAGCGAATTGAAGCGATTGTTGCGGAACATGGCCCCGACAGCATTGCCTCCTATGTCGGGACATTTGGCTATAACAATCTCAACGGTCATGCTTTCATGCTGGCGCTGATGGAGGCAATCGGGTCGACTTCGGTCTATGACAGCGTGACCATCGACCAGCCGGGCAAGGGCATCGCCCGTGCGCTGGTCGGACCATGGCTCGCCGGAGCGCCAAGGGTTGGCGACTGGGACGGGCTGATGCTGGTCGGGACCAACCCGGTGGTCTCAATGAACGGTGGTCTGGGCATGAACCCGGCAAAGAAACTGCATGATGCGAAGAAGCGCGGCATGCAGTTGATCGTCATCGACCCGCGCGTGACTGACAGCGCCAAACGCGCCGATCTCCATCTGCAATGCCGTCCGGGCGAAGACCCGGTCATCCTCGGTGCAATTGCCAAGGTGGTGATCGAGGAGGGTCTTTATGACAAGGATTTCGTCGCCAACGATGTTGACGGATTCGAGGCACTGAAAAAAGCTGTCGCGCCATTCGATCCGGCGCTGGCCGCGCAGCGCGCCGATGTGGCGGCGGAGGAAATCGTCCAGGCAGCCCGCATGTATGGCAGCTGGAAAAAGGGAAGTATTAGCGTCGGCACCGGCCCGAACATGGCCGGTGGCGGTAATATCACCGAATATCTCAACCTGTCGCTGACTTCGATCATGGGCCACTGGCTCCGCGAAGGTGACATCAACAGGCGCAGCGGCGTGTTCATGAAGCCCGCGCCACCAGTGGCCGCCTCGCCCGGTCCGATCCCCGCCTGGGGCTTCGGCCGCAAACTGCACAGCCGTGATCTCGAACAGAGCATTTCCGGCATGCCGACCGCCGCGCTGCCCGATGAAATCCTGACCCCCGGGGACAAGCAGGTGAAAGCGCTCATCTGTCTGGGCGGCAATCCAATGCTCGCCTGGCCCGACCAGCTCAAGACGTTCGAGGCGATGAAAGCGCTCGATCTACTCGTCTGCCTCGACCCGCGCATGTCGAAGACTGCAGAACTGGCGGATTATGTCATCGCACCCAAATTGCATTATGAAGTCCACGGCAACACCGCTGCACCGGAACTCTATGGCGGTTTTGGTGCCGGCTGGGGGTTCGAGAATAATTATGCCCAGGCAAGCCTGCCGATCATGGACTCGCCGGAGGGATCGGACCTGTGCGAGGAATATGAATTTCTCCACACGCTCGCCAGCGAGATGGACAAACCGCTCAAGATCAAGTCCTGGGCGCTGGTGTCCCATCCCGATGAGCGGGAAGAAAAGGCCACGGTCTTTGAACCAGGCAAAACACCCGATCCGATCACCGCGTGGAGCGCGGCATTGAACGGCTCACCCGTCCCGGTGGCGGATGTCTACGCCGATCCGGAAGCGCAGAAAGGCAAGATCATCGATGCCCAGGCGCTGATGGTCCAGCCCAAGCCCGCCGACTGGGAAGGCAAGCTGTCGGTCGGCAATGCGGCGATGATGGAGGAGCTGGGCGCATATGCAACGCGCCTGGGCCAGCCTGTCGAGGAAACCGCCTTCCCGATGCGGATGATCGGACGGCGGATGACCGAGATCCACAATTCGAACTGGCATGAGGATCCGGTCCAGCGCAAGCGCGTCCCGCATCACCCTGCCTTCATGAATCCCGTGGACATGGAGCGCCTGGGCCTTGCCGAGGACCAGCCGGTGGAAGTGGAATCCGCCCGCGCCTTCATCAGCTGCGTCGCCAAGGCGGACAAGACGGTCAAGCCGGGCTGCGTCTCGCTGCCGCACAGCTGGGGCACCAACCCGGACGAAAAGGAAGACCCGCTGGGTGAAGGCGGCAATACCGGGCGGCTCTCGTTCAATGACCGCGATTTTGACCGGCGGACGGGTATTCCGCTGATGAGCAGCATCCCGATCCGCGTGCGGGCAAAACAGGAACAATCGCTGGAGGCAGCCGAATGACCAATCCGCTTTTCGATCTCACAGGCGAAGTCGCCGTCATTACCGGCGCGGGTCGCGGCATTGGCGAAGGCATGGCCAAAACCCTCGCCGACGCCGGATGCCATGTCGTCTGCGCCGCGCGCAGCGTCGACCAGATCCAGTCCGTGGCGGATGAAATCAACGCCAGCAACAGTGGCGGGCGGGCGATTGCCCAGGCTACCGATGTCACCAGCCGCGAGGATATGGAAGCCCTCGCCCAGCGTGCGGTCGACGAGTTTGGCCGGCTCGACATCTGGGTCAACAATGCCGGTGGTTCGCTGATCTCCGCGCCGCTCACCGAGCTCGACGAAGCGGAATGGGACAAGACAATGGCGGTCAACCTCACCTCCGTCTTTCATGGTGTCCGCGCCGCCTGCAAACATTTCGGAGAGGGCAGCCGGATCGTCAATACCAGTTCGATGGCGGGGCAGGATCCGTTCCCCGGCAGCGGCCATTACAGCGCCGCCAAAGCCGGGGTGCTGATGCTGACCAAAACGCTCGCGCATGAACTCGGCCCCAAAACCCGCGTCAACGCGATCCTGCCGGGCTTTGTCCCAACCGAGACGGTGAAGGAAGCGCTGAGCATGAAGGACGAGGATTTTATCGGCTTTGAAGACACGCTGGGGCTCCCGGCCGGCCGGCTCGGTACCCCGCAGGACATTGGCGCCCTGACACTCTATCTGTGCGCCCCGGCGTCGGAATGGGTGACCGGTCAGTGTATCCGGATCGCTGGCACGCCCTGATCGAAGAATCAGCGCTGACGGGGTGACTTGATCCGTATCAATGAACGGCCCGTGCCGATGGTTTAAGGGTCACGTCATTATGAAAACACTGATCCTTTTCTATTCGCGCACGGGCACGACCGAAACGGTCGCCGACGCGCTGGCGGCGGAGCTGGATGCGACAGTCGCCAGAATATCCTGCCGAAAATATGATGGCGGCTGGTTCCGTTATCTTCTGGCCGGATATGACAGCGTGAAGGGACGCCTTCCGAAGATTGAAGTTCCGGATCTGGATTTCCGGAGCTTTGACCGCATCATTCTGGGTACTCCAATCTGGACAAGCTACCCCGCGCTGCCGATGCGCGCGTTTCTCTCGGGCAAGCCGGACCTGCCGGACCATATGTCCCTGTTCCTGACATTTGGTGGACATTCCCCGCCGGAAAAGGCAGAAGAATTCCTGTCAGACCTGCTGCCCGGAAAACTGGAAGCCCGGCTGAACATCTCCCAAAAAGCGGTCGATGCCGGGCAGATTTCCGGACCGGTAGCAGAATTCGTCCGGAAACTGGGAGATACTCACTAATCCGGTTTGCCGTGGTTTCGGTATCGTGCAAGCTGCTGTTTTCAGGCAGCGCCGGCATTTGCCGTCGCCCGGCCGATCCTTCGGACCATGCCGCCTTTGAAATCGAGAAATCCGGCCTGAATGGCGCATGCCACCATATGGGTCCGGTTTCTGGCACGCAGTTTCAGCCGGACATTCTCGACATGGCGATCGACGGTGCGCGGAGATATTTCCAGATAGCGGGCCACTTCTTTGGCCGAGAGGCCGAGAATGACATATTCGAGGACTTCCTTTTCCCGGGAAGTGAGCACGGGTTCGTTGCGAGACAATGACGACAATAGCATGGGGGGACACCTTTTATCGGAAACCTGCGATACATGGCATCGCAGATAGGAGAAAAAACGGGGCCACACTCGCGTGCGGCCCCAGGGGGAGGGCGGGAGAAAACCAAATATGTTTAATCCAGCTCCGGATGCGAGGATCGCGAGGGTCGCGAAGGGTATTTCAGTCTATCCTGCCGTTCGATGTCCTGCGACGCCGGACGACAGGGGGATATGGTTCATCATGCATTCCTTCTATTTTCCAAAGGGGGTAAATCGCTTCGAGCGAGCGGCCATCCCATGATAGCCTTGCGTGTCATCCAGCATGTCCGCAGGCATGTTAATTGCGTTGTATTTTGCCGTTGCCACAAGAAATCCCGGATGGATTGCGGGGAGGGCTGGTGCGGATCAGATGCTGAGGGTAAATGACACGCAACTCGCGGGGCATGTGAGCAAGGTGGTTATGAACGATCTGGAAATTGACGTGCTCGGCGGGCTGTCGGTGCGTCGAAACGGGAGCATCCTGAAACTGCCCGCATCGCGCAAGGCGCGAGCCATGCTGGCCTATCTTCTGCTCACCGGCAAGCCGCAGCATCGCGAACGCCTGTGTGACCTGTTCTGGGAAGGGCCTGACGATCCGCGGGGAGCCTTGCGGTCAGCCCTCTGGAAGTTGCGCCGGCTGATCAACGAACCGGGAGCCGAACGCATCGTCGCCACCCGCGAATGGGTGCGGTTCGAACCGGTCGCGGTCCGGATCGACTTCGCCAGGCTGACCGACCTGGCAAAACGGGGCATCTTGCCGGACCGGGAGCAATATGCCGAAATTCGCGCAGCCCTGGATCAACCGTTGTTGACCGGCCTCGATTTGCCGGACCACGCGCTCTACCAGGCCTGGCTGACAGCAATGCGCGAGGAATCGGAATCGCTCCGCACACGCCTGCTGCCCGATCTTGGTACGCGGACAGGCAACCCCATGGAACCGCAAAGCCAGCGATTGCTGCAGCGCCAGAAAATCGGCTTTGCCCAAGTCAAAGATGGCACCCGGATCGCCTGGGCGCGGATTGGTTCCGGTCCGCCACTCATCAAGGCGGCCAACTGGCTCAATCATCTGGAACTGGACTGGGACAGCGAGGTCTGGTCGCCCCTGTTTCAGGAACTGGCGCGGGATCACACCCTCATTCGTTATGACGAACGGGGCAACGGCATGTCCGACTGGGATGCACCCGATCTGGGATTTGATGCCTTTGTCACGGATCTGGAAACCGTGGTGGCCAAAAGCGGGGCCGAACATTTCCCTTTGCTGGGGATATCCCAGGGTGCAGCGGTGGCTATTGAATATGCCGCGCGAAATCCCGAGCGGGTCAGTCATCTTGTACTGTGGGGTGGTTATGCGGCGGGCTGGCGCGTCGATGACAGTCATGACACGCAATCACGCGCCGAGCGGGAAGCGTTGATCACTCTGGTGTCCAAAGGCTGGGGGCGAGATGATTCCAGCTATCGCAACCTCTTTTCGCGGGCGCTCATTCCCGGAGCGACAATGGCGGAGCGGGATGCGTTTGACGAATTCCAGAGAAAGACCGTGTCGGCCGCCAATGCCGCCCGGTATCTCGAAACCTTTGCCGATATTGATGTCCGGCACCGCCTCGATGCCATCCAGTGCCCGACACTGGTCATGCATGCCCGCGGTGATCAGCGGGTTCCGGTCGAAAAAGGCACGGAACTGGCCGGCAGCATCCGCGGCGCAGAATTTGTCACACTGCCAACCGACAATCATCTGCTGCTCGGGCGCGAGCAGAGCTCAGAGCTGTTTGTAGCCCATGTCCGTGAATTCCTCTCAACCAATGGCAAGGGCAGCGCCGGAAATCGCCGATGACCCTGGCACCCGCCGGTCAGAGATTTACCGCAAAATGAAACTCGTGCGGTCCACCCCTGTGTTGCCCGTGCGGGGATCATAGGCCGTCACCAGAATTTCATAGGTGCCTTTTTCTGCCGTCGAAACGTCCACCGCATATTGGCTCGTCTGCCCGGTGAAGGTCATCGCTTTTGGTGAACGTCGCGTGCCGTTGTGATGAACTTCTGCGGTAATTTCGATGGCATCCGAATCCCAGGTCCCGCCAGGCGAAGTGGGACAACCGCATATCATGACGACATTGGCACGGATCGTCATCGCCTGCGGATTATTCTCGACATAGCTGTGGGCAGCGGGAGCGAGAATATCGACGGCGAACCCCGGCACCCGGATCAGCCAGCCATCGCCGCTATCGAGGTGCTTTCCTGGCAAAACCCAGCGCGTTGACGAGGCTTCCGCTCCGGTCTGGGGCTGGGCGTTCGGCCCGCTGACTGTCACCCGGACCCGGCGCGGCCGGTCAATGTCGAGCGTGGCAACATAAACGGCATCGCCCTCTTCCGACAAAGTTCCATAGCGCGGCTTCGGCGTCCGGACGATACGGTCGGTATTGCCGGTCTTGCCGCGCGTCACGCCAGTATCGAGTATCTCGCCGGTATCGGCATCCGCAATCACCACATTCATGCCGGACATGCCGCTGCCGATAAATTTCGCATCGACGGACAGGGCGCGCACCGCAATGCGGGTTTCTTCGGCCGCCGCGGTTCCGGTCAGCATGAAAAATGCCGCGAGGCCTGCTATCCACTGTTTCATTCACTGTCTCCTGTGCCGGGGTGATCGGATGCGCATTGTAAACCACATCCTGCCGCCCAACAACCGGTTCACGGCAGCGACAGGGCACAAAAAGGGCTCCGGAATCGCACCGGAGCCCTGTCAAAATTTCGTGAGGTCCGGTTTTAACCGACCACCACCATGACCAGCGAACGCGCGATCAGGGCGGGGGTTTCGATGCCCTCGATCTCCACCGTCACGTCATAGCTGAGCAGCCAGCGGCCCGGCTGTTTTTCCTGTGCATCGACCAGCACATGGCGCGCACGAACCTTCGATCCGGCCCGCACCGGGTTGAGGAAGCGGACCTTGTCATAGCCGTAGTTGATGCCCATCACCGTGCCTTCCAGGCCGAGCGTGACGCCATAAGACATGGCCGGCATCAGCGAGAGCGTCAGCAGGCCGTGGGCAATGGTGCCACCGAAAGGTGTCTTGGCCGCGGCCTCTTCATCGACATGGATGAACTGGTGATCCTCGGTACAGTCGGCAAATTTGTTGATCCGGTCCTGGCTGGCTTCGAACCAGTCGGACACGCCGACTTCCTTGCCTTTCCAGCTTTCCAGTTCCTCGGGTTTTACTATCGGCATGTTCTTTCTCCTCTTGCTGGCTGGTTTCAGCCTTTCATCACTTCCTGCATCCGGCGGAAAAACTTGCCGCCCTGGCCGCCGCCATTGGCATATTCCTGCATCCCGGTTTCATCCAGAATCTGGTCGATATTCGCGGCAATCGCTTCGGCGTTGCGCTCGGCTTCGGGGAGCCAGATGCCTTCGGTTTCAAGGATTTTCGCAGCCGCATAGCCGCCAGCACCCGCCGTCAGGATGGTTTTCGACGGCGCGCCGTCGCTGCACAGATAGACGACAGCCGGGGTCACTGCTTCGGGAACCAGCGCCTTGAGCGCTTCTTCCGGCATGATGTCTTCGGTCATCCGGGTCGCGGCGACCGGCGAGATGCAGTTGGTGTGAATGCCCTTGCCCGCGCCTTCCTGGTGCAGCGTGTTCATGAACCCGACCAGCGCCAGTTTCGCGGCGCCATAATTGGCCTGGCCGAAATTGCCATAGAGACCGGTGGACGAGGTGGTCATCACCAGCCGGCCATATTGCCGCTCGCGCATGTGATCCCAGACCGCCTTGGTGCAGTTGACGCTGCCCATCAGGTGAACATCCATGACAAAGTCAAAGTCGGCCAGCTCCATCTTGTGGAAGCTCTTGTCGCGCAGCACGCCGGCATTGTTCACGACAATGTCGACATGGCCCCATTCGGCAATCGCGTCGGCGACCATCTTCTGGACCGCTTCATAGTCGGTGACGCTGCATGCAGCGGGCATGGCGGTGCCGCCCTCGGCCTTGATCTCGTTGACCACGTCTTCAGCGGGGCCAGCGGATCCGCCGCTGCCATCACGGGCGCCGCCGAAATCATTGACGACAACCTTCACCCCGCGGCGCGCCAGCTCCAGCGCATGTTCGCGGCCCAGACCTGCGCCGGCTCCGGTGACGATGGCGACGCGATCATTAAATTCTACTGTGCTCATGGGACAGACCTCTTCGATGGTTTAACTGGTTGATGAATTGATTGCGCCGAGGGATGGGCAATCATTGCATCGGAGTCAAGCCAGCGGGTCGGTTTTCGCGCCCAGCCAAAGGCAATCAGCGCGAGATCAGGCCGGGATTATCTGGTCGCCGCCTTGCGCCCCGCCCTGCCTGCCGTAGCGGCAGAGGTCCGCACGCGCTTCTTGGGCTTTTTCGCCGCGCTTTTTTTGGCGGTGGCCTTTTTGGTTTTGGCCTTTTTCTTTTTCTGCTTCGCCGATTCCTTTTTCGCTGCCGCCATCAGGTCGGCAAAGCTGCGCGAAATTGCCTTGGCATAATTGTCCGGATCGGGCAGCTGTTCGCGATCGGCGAGGAAGGAGAGGATGACCTTGCCATTATAGCTGGTCACGACATGGAATATCCCCTGCCCCTCGGCGAGAATGCCCATGCCAAAGCCCTTCACCATCTCGGCGCCGGCAAAATACATCGGCACCATCGGTCCCGGCACGTTGGAGACCACCGTGTTGATCGCCGGGTTGAACCGTTCGACCAGCCCCATGCGGACCATCATCTTGGTCCCCGCCGCGGTCAGCCCGGCCGGCATCGCGCCGGACACTTCCATCAGCGTCTTCGCCCCGATCGCTTCGGTCATCGCCTTGGACCGCTGGGTCTCGTCCATGATGAATTTCAGCCGGTCGCCGGCATCCGCCAGATGGGTTCCGACCCCGACGGTCATCATCGTCACCTGATTGCCGGCGCTGCTCTTCTCGTCATCCGAACGGACCGAGACCGGCGCGCCGATTTTCAGTGTCTGCTCGGGCAGGTCGTCCTTGGACAGCAAATAGCCGCGCAGCGACCCGCTGGTCACCGCGATCATCACGTCATTGACGGTTGCGCCCGGAAACGCCTCGCGGATCGTCTTGATGTCGGACAGCGCAAATTCGCGCCCGTCAAACACGCGGTGCGGGCTGAGTTTTTTGTTAAATCTGGTCTTGGGAATGCTGGTCTTCGCATCCGCGCGCTGGGCAAATTCCCGGCGCACGTCGAGCAAACGCTTCGGCATCGGCACCAGCTTCTGGATATTCTGCAGCCCCCGCACGGGATTGGCGACATTGTTGAACTGCGCCTTGGCGAGCAGGCCGAGCGCATTGGGCTCGTCCTCCGCCTGCCAGTTGCGGCCGAAGTCGCGCGGTTTCATCTCGGCATCCGTGTCATGCAGCGCCAGCGTCATTTCCAGGCCTGATTTGCCGTCAATTGCCGCATGGTGCATCTTGTGGACCAGCGCGAAGCTGCCCTTCGGCACGCCCTCGACATTGTCGAGGCCTTCAATCACCGTGAACTCCCACAAAGGCTTGGTCATGTCGAGCGGCCGGGCATAGATGCGCGCCGCCTGAATACACAATTGCCGCCAGTCGCCCGGCTTCGGCAGTGCGATATGGCGGACGTGAAACTCGATATCGAAATCCTTGTCCTCGACCCAGTAGGGATGGTCGAGATCCAGCGGCACGCGCACCAGCTTCTGCCGAAAGATCCGCGCCCCGTCGAGCCGCCCCTCGATATAGCGCAGGATATCCTTGAACCCGACATGCCCGCCCGGCGCCGTCGAGGGATCATAGATCAGCAGCTGCCCGATATGCATCGGCGTGTTGGCCGTTTCCGTATAGGCAAACATCGCATCCAGTGCGCTGAGCTGTTTCATGGCGTCATCCCCGTTATCTTGCGGCCCCGACCGGTGGATCGGTTCCGTGAGTCGTAAGGGAAACAGCTTAAACGGGAATGGTTAAAGAAGCGAATCGGTTAAGCATGACGGGGATTCATCAGGGCAATCTCTCCAATCGTTTGACATGATCCACAAAGTCTCGGAGCGACCAAAGCCAATTCCGCTGTTCAACTGTGTAACTGGATTGAATCGAATTTGGCACAACGAGCTGGACAAGATGAGCCGCCATTTGATCAGTCTGAGCAGCAGAGATGGCCGGCTCCAGTGTAACAAGATGCTTTGCCTCAATTCTATCTGCTTCGGGCAATATTTGACGCCAACGTTCTTTACATACCGATTTCGCGCCAAGCATCGAAAGATGATCGTTCGGAAAATCGTCCTGAAAATAAGCCGTCTCTCCGGGAAACAGAAAGTCTGGCGTGTTATTGCGCTCTGTCTTGGCTCCTTTTGTGTACTCAATACTCCAAGCATCAAAAACTGCCGCCAAATGATGCTCAAAAGACAAACCCATTCTAGACTTGCGCCTGTTTTGTACGCTCAATGAAAAAGACAAAAACCCATCGACATCCACTTCACCTTGATCGACAAACCCCTCTTCAATCCGAGCCGAAACTATCCGACGTTCCAAGCGCCGAAACATTGCTTCTTCATGATCCAGCCAAGCTATAATCGCCAAATCGGGGTCTTCCGAAACATCGACTTCTGGTAGAGTCAGACGTGCCAAATCTGAAAATTCCCTGGTCTTGGGAAACTGAAATCCAAAACGATCAATGATTGTGTCTATGGAGTTGGCATTGGGATCCTCAAATTCAATTCCCAACTCATCCAGCAGGAAGCGCGCTGTGAAATCTATTTCTGCTCCCTCGTCTGCGGAATAGGAGCGAGCGGAGAACTTCAACTCTGGTTGGTTGGAATAACCGAATAGCCAAAGCAACTGACTTTCAATACTGGAGCCAGCTGGCGCAACCACAAAAAGCAAATGATCATTTCGCCTCTTGGCAAGGAACAACGTATCTCCTTGGTTCATGCAGTCTGTCACAGGGTTATTACGATAATACAATCGCCATTCCGGTGGGCGATCCTCTTTCCCAATTCTTGTATCATAATGCGTGGAGTAATCATCGACCGAGAACCCCTCCTGCTCGCCCCCGAACCACAAGTAAGTCGTATGAAATTTCTTCTGATGCTCCTCCTCCAAAAACTCCCGCATTGCCTTGGTTGTACCAATTTCATGTTGATTGGATGACGAGCAGTCAGCGTCAACTTTGCTAAGTGTTTTAACTGCAACACCTTCAAAATATTCCGAAAGGTAGCCTTTCTTCATCGGGCCGGGATCTCTTCATTTCTATCAGCATTCAGTAGCCACCTCTTGACCTTTTCAAGTTCAATAGAAATCTGCTCTTCCGGCTGGTTTTTTGTGGCGCACTCCCAAAATGTGAGGCATTTCCAACCAGCTTGGGATAGAGCGTCGATGGCTCTTTGATCTCTCAGTTTGTTGTTTTCGATTTTCTTTCGCCAAAATTCAGGGCGTGTTTTTGGCCATTTGAACAGATGGCAGCCATGTCCATGCCAAAAACACCCATGCACAAAAATCACTGAATCATGTTTGGGGAATACCAAATCTGGCTTCCCTGGCAATTGCTTGTCATGGAGCCTGAAACGGAATCCGAGCCTGTGCAGGCCTTTACGGACTATCATTTCAGGCTTGGTATTTTTTGACCTGATCCCGCTCATCATCCGACGGCGGACTTCGGTTGAAACAATATCAGCCAAGTGCCAATTCCACAATCTCTTTTTCTTTGCCTGTTGCAGATGTTTGGTTTTGGTGGCGGGGCTGACTCCTCATCACAGCCTGGGAAATATGTGGTTTCATGGCATTGGCCAGAAACTCAACAACCGGGACCACAACCGCATTGCCGAATTGCCTGTACGCTTGAGTGTCGGAAACAGGAATATGCCACTCCCGGTCACTTCGCTCAAAGCCCATCAGCCTTGCACATTCCTTTGGCGTCAGGCGTCTGGGTCGGTTTCCCGGCTGCGCAACCAAAATTTCCGAACCGTCTTTGTAATATCTTGCAGACAGGGTGCGGGCGATGTCGTCCGGTCCACATAAACCAAACCCAAAGCCATTGCCTTTCGCGGCGTGCTTGGCCTTATAGTCTTGCAAATACTGCCAGAGTTTCGGTGTGAGAGTATATTTGGGATCGACGTCCTCATTTCGGTCCAGAATGCTACTCAGTTTTGGGCCCGATGCGATTGGTGGAAGTTCCAGGCTAGCCAAATCAAACGTTGTTTGATCTTTGAAACCCACAATGAATACACGTTCGCGTTTTTGGGGTACCCAAGCAGCGGCGCTGATCACACGATGCTGCACATGATAACCGAGTTCATTTTCGAGTACGTTTATGATCGTTTTGAAAGTGCGGCCACCATCATGACGCTCCAGATTTTTGACATTTTCCAGAACAAAGGCCGCCGGGCGATGATGCGCAATGATCTTAGCGGTATCAAAAAACAACGTGCCCTGTGTATCGCAAAGAAAACCGTGGGGCCGACCAAGCGCATTCTTTTTGGAGACTCCGGCGATCGAGAAAGGCTGACAGGGAAATCCTGCCAAAAGAACGTCATGCTCAGGAATTTTTTCGGGATCCTCGGAAAATTCCCTGATGTCTCCATGAACAGGATGGTTGTCTCTAAAGTTGTTTCTGTATGTCTCTTGGGAAAACCTGTCCCATTCAGACGTGAAACTGCAATGTCCCCCGATATTCTGAAAACCGATCCTGAGCCCGCCTATTCCGGCAAAAAGATCAATAAACCGGAAGGCTATCTTGTCGTCATTCAAGCTTGGTTTGCCCGCCGATATTTTGGCTATCATTTCCAACGCCCGGTAAACAGCTACTTTGGGTTCCAGCTCACCGCGCTCCCACCTGTAAACAGTGCTGGGGGAATAACCCAACTCCTGCGCCGCATCTTCGACGGTCAAGCCTGCTGATTGCCTCAGCTCGGAAAATGTAAGACTTGGGCGCATCTTCGTTCCTCTGTGTCAATTTTTGGCACAGTGACAATAATCGACACATAAAACAAGAACAAAAAGTGAATCTATGGATTTTCATAACCGATCGTCATCCTGCTCCCCACCCCCTCACCCCCAATCCATGCTATACTCCCTTGCACCCCGCCCGGCGCATCATCGCCCATTTGGATATTGCGCGCGCGCGCCGGTTGCGGCAAAGGCGGGGCTCGGCTTTGGAACAGCCGGTCCTGCCAGCCGGGGCCGGGAATGACGGAAAGATGACATGGCGCTCGACGGACAACTGATTTGCATTTTTGGCGGTGGCGGGTTTCTGGGGCGCTATATTGCGCAGAAACTGCTGAGCGGGGGCGCGCGGGTGCGGATTGCCGAGCGCGGCGTCCGGGACGCGCTGCATATCAAGCCGCTGGGCGGTCTGGGCCAGACGCAATTCGCCAGCGCCGATATCACGAAAAAGGATAGCGTCGCGCGGGCCGTGCATGGCTGTGACGCGGTGATCAATCTGGTCGGCATTTTGAAGGGCGATTTTGAGCGCGTCCATGTCGAGGGCGCGCGCCATGTCGCGGAGGCCGCGGCGGCAGAGGGCTGCGGTGCGATGGTGCAGATGTCGGCGATCGGTGCGGATGTCGATTCGCCGTCCGCCTATGGCCGCAGCAAGGGCGAGGGCGAGCAGGCGGTGCGCGAGGCTTTTCCCGGCGCGATCATCCTGCGCCCGTCGATCGTCTTTGGCCGCGAGGATCAGTTTATCAACCGCTTTGCGCAGATGATCACGATGCTGCCGATTGTGCCTGTCATTGGCAGCGCGACGAAGTTTCAGCCGGTCTTTGTCGGCGATGTCGCCGATGCGGTCGCGGCGGCGCTGGCCGATGCCGACAGCTTTGCCGGGCAGACGTTCGAGCTGGGCGGGCCGGAGCAGATCAGCATGGGCGATCTCAACCGGCGGATTGCCGAGATGACCAACCGGGATCGCGGCTTCATCGAGCTGCCCGATTTTGTCGCCAGGGCGATGGCGACGATGACCGGCTTCCTGCCGCTGGCGCCGATTACCAAGGACCAGTATCTGATGCTGCAGGTCGACAATGTGGTGGCGAAAAAGGCCAAGGGGCTGGACAGCTTTGGCGTCGCACCGACACCGATGGCGGCGGTCGCGCGCGGGTGGATGGAGCAATATACGGTGGCTGGCCGCTTTGGCGCGCGGGCCAAGGCGGGCTAGGTTTCTCGGCTAAAGGGGCGCCAGCTTCAGAAGAACGCCAATAGCGCCGCGCCCATGGCGACGCGGTAGATCACGAACACCATCATCGACGCCTTGCGCAGGAACTGCATGAGGAAGGCCATAGTCGCGAGCGCCGCGAGGAAGGTCAGCGCGCCGGTGATCAGCGCTTCCATCAACAGGTCGCTGCTCGCGTCCATCAGGTCGGGGATGATCAGGATCCCTGCGCCGGCGACCGCCGGGATGCTGAGCAGGAAGGAAAAGCGCGCCGCCTCGACCCGGCTATAGCCGAGGAAGCGTGCGGCGGTCATGGTGACGCCCGAACGGCTGGTCCCGGGGATCAGCGCCAGCGCCTGGGCGAGGCCGACGAGGATGCCGTCTTTCAGCGTCATGTCCTCGAACGATTTGACCTGCTTGCCGATGCGGTCGGCAATGCCGAGCAATATCCCGTAGATGATCAGGTTGATGCCGACCAGGGTGGTGCTGCGAAAGCCCTCGAGATAGCCGCCGGTCTTGAGGAACAGGCCGACGATGACCGCCGGAATGGTGCCGATGATGATCCACCACAGCAGGCGCTTTTCCTTTTCCGCCTGGCCGATGCCGATGGTCGCGAAGCCGCCCCGGCCGAGCGCGATCACGTCCTTGAAAAAATAGGTCATGATCGCGAGCAGCGAGCCGACATGCACGGCAATGTCGATCATCGGCCCCTGGTCGGCATAGCCGGTGAAGACAGGCAGCAGGATCAGGTGGCCGGACGAGGAAATCGGCAAAAATTCGGTAACGCCCTGCACGACCGCGAGAAGCAGCATTTGAATGAATGTCATGATGAAACCCGAAAGGAAAACGCCCGAATGAAAAACGAGAACGCGTTATAGGCGCTGATTCGGGATTTGTCCTTGACGAATATAGGTCCGGTTTGATACTTTTATCGCGGAATTGAAGGTTTTCGCTAACGGAAAACTCTCATTTTCTACCATATAAGTAAGTATTGTTGTCCTAAATGCGCATTTTCGGGTGACTTCTACCGGAAGTTCGCCTATCAGCCCGGCAGAGGTCGCGCTCCGCGCGGCCGGATATACAGCCAAATATTACAGGAATCGAGCGACCGGCATGGCAAATGGCCCGCAAAAACTGGACATGTTGAAATTTGTGAACACGGGACAAACCTATCCCGAAAAGCGCGAACCCGAGCTCCGGACCGAGGATTTTCAGGAAATTGCCGACCGCTATGCGCCGAAAAAGGCGGCTGAACAGGCCGCCCGCTGCTCGCAATGCGGGGTCCCCTATTGCTCGACCCACTGCCCACTGCACAATCATATTCCCGACTGGCTGCGCCTGACCGCCGAGGGCCGGGTGCGCGAAGCCTATGAGATGTCCAACCTGACCTCGACCATGCCCGAGATTTGCGGCCGGATCTGCCCGCAGGACCGGCTCTGCGAAGGCAATTGTGTCATCGAGTTTTCCGGCCATGGCGCGGTCACGATTGGCGCGGTTGAAAAATATATCACCGACACCGCCTGGGAAGAAGGCTGGGTCGAGCCGCTCGAGCCGGGCAAGTCCCGCGGCCAGTCGGTTGGCGTAATTGGCGCTGGCCCCGCCGGGCTGACCGCAGCGGAATATCTCCGCGTCGCCGGCTATGATGTCCATGTCTATGACCGGCATGACCGGCCGGGTGGACTGCTGACCTATGGTATTCCCGGCTTCAAGCTGGAAAAGCCGGTGATCATGCGCCGCGTCGACCGGCTGCGCGAGGGCGGCATCGTGTTTCACGAGAATTTCGAGGTCGGCCGTGATGCCACACTGGAAGAGCTGCGCAACAAGCATGACGCGATCCTGATTGCGACCGGTGTCTACAAGGCGCGCGCGATCAAGATGCCGGGCGTCGGTGCCCCGGGTGTCGAAGAAGCGCTCGACTTCCTGATCGCCTCCAACCGCAAGAGCTTTGGGGATGATGTGCCCGATTTCGACAATGGCCGGTTCGATGCCAAGGGCAAGAATGTGGTGGTCATCGGCGGCGGCGACACCGCGATGGACTGCGTCCGCACTTCGGTGCGCCAGGGCGCCAAGTCGGTCAAATGCCTCTATCGCCGCGACCGCGCGAATATGCCGGGATCGCAGAATGAAGTGAAAAATGCCGAGGAAGAGGGCGTCGAATTTGTCTGGCTGTCCGCGCCCAAGGCGGTCGAAGGGACCGATCAGGCCACCGCGGTCAAGGCCACCCGCATGCGGCTCGGCGCTCCCGATGCCAGCGGTCGCCGCGCCCCGGAACCCGAGCCGGATAGCGATTTCACGCTCGACGCCGATCTGGTGATCAAGGCGCTGGGCTTTGATGCCGAAGATCTGCCACAGCTGTTCGACTGCCCCGACCTCAGCGTCACCCGCTGGGGCACGCTGCGCGTCGATCACAAGTCGATGATGACCAATCTCGACGGCGTGTTCGCGGCCGGCGACATTGTCCGCGGCGCCAGCCTCGTCGTCTGGGGCATCCGCGACGGCCGCGACGTGACCGAGCACATGCACCGCTATCTCCGCGAAAAGGCCCGGGCCGAGAAGGTGGCGGCGTGAGAAAGGCAAAAAACTTCGGCTCGCCATTTGTCTTGCTCGCGACAATCGCTCTGGGTTCCGTTGCGCAGGCACAATCTCATACCCCGGCAACAGAGTCCGCGCCAGTCGCAGAACCGAACGCTGAACAGCTTGCCGCCGCAAAGCAGCTCATCGACCTGATCCTGCCGCCGTCGCAGAGAATAGACATGGTCAACACCATGGTAGGAGCAATGCTGAAGAACATGACGGACGGCATATTGGCTGATCCGACATTGCGGTCGACGCTCAATGAGCAGCCGGAAATGGCTTCCGTTTTTGCGGATTTTGTGGAGCGACAGCGCCAGAAAACAGAATCACAGATGGAGGCAAGCCTGCCCGGGCTCGTCGAAGCCATGAGCCGTGCCTATGCCCGCGCCTTCACCCTTTCACAGCTCACCGACATGCAGGATTTCTTCGCCACGCCGACGGGACAGATTTATGTCGTCAAATCCGTTTCACTGATGAGCGATCCCGACGTGGCCGCATGGCAACGAAATTCCATGCAGGAAAGCATGGCGGACATGCCGTCGGAAATCGAACGTCTGGTCTCCGAACTGAGAGCCGCCAGCGGCGAAAACCGAGATGGCGAAACCGAATAGAAGGAATAGCAGATGAATTTTGGCAAATTTTTGATTCCGGCTATCTCATTGCTGGCACTATCTTCACCTTCGCTCGCCCAGGAAAGCGCTGCTCCCGCCACAGCATCTGCCGAAGCAACCGCCATCGATCCTGCTCGCCTCGAAGCAGCCAAGAAAACCGTCGACTATCTCTTCCCGCTTGGCACCTATGAACGGATGATGCGCGGCACGATGGATCAGCTCATCGACTCGATGCTGGGCAGCCTCGGGACCATGCGGATCGGCGATCTGGCCGGCGCATCGGGTGTCGCAGGTGAAGATATTCCCGAAGGCGAGGGCGACCGCACGCTGGCCGAAATCTCGCGCGAGGCCGATCCGCATTTTGAAGAACGGATGCAGATCACGACACGTGTGATGATGGACGAGATGGTCACGCTGATGACCGCCATGGAACCCGCCATCCGCGACACGCTGGTCAACATTTATGCGCGCAAATTCACGGTCGGACAGCTCGACGAAATGAACCGCTTCTTTGCAACAGATACCGGCTCGGCCTTTGCCCGCGATTACATGATGGTGTTTGTCGACCCGGAAATGATGCAGTCGATGATGAGCATGGTGCCGGAGATGATGCAGGCCATGCCCGACATCATGAAAAAGGTGCAGGACGCCACGGCCCATTTGCCGCCGGTCAAACTGCCAGGCACAGACGGTTTTGACGACAACAATACGTCGGATGAGGACACCGACATCACCGAAGATGACAGCTCCTGGGAAGATCCGGAAAACTGGTCAAAGGAAGATCAGGAGCTGGTCAACCGGCTGAGCAATGAATCCGACGTCGCATTCGAAAAATATTTCGAAGCCCTCGAAACCGCGCAGCAAAATGCGAAAGCCCGGCTCCAGAAAAACTGAAACGAATAATCATGACCCACCACTATCCCACCCCCGAACATCAGCGGCTTGCCGAACAGGGCATGTATCGCCCCGAATTTGAATCCGATGCCTGTGGTGTTGGCCTGGTTGCTGCGGCCGATGGCAAGCCGTCCCGGCGCGTGGTGTCTTCAGCGATTGATGCGCTGAAAGCCGTGTGGCACCGAGGTGCTGTCGATGCGGATGGCATGACGGGGGACGGAGCCGGCCTGCATGTGGATCTGCCCGTGCGCTTCTTTGACGATGCCATTGCCGACAGTGGCCACAAGGTGCGTCCGAACCGGCTGGCCGTGGGCATGATCTTCCTGCCGCGGACCGACCTCAGTGCGCAGGAAACCTGCCGCACCATTGTCGAGGCGGAAATTATCGAATCCGGATACACCATCTATGGCTGGCGGCAGGTGCCGGTCGATGTGTCGGTGATCGGCGTCAAGGCCCAGAATACGCGCCCGGAAATCGAACAGATCATGATTGCCGGTCCGCTGCCAGACCGGCAGAGCGTCGAGGAGTTCGAAAAGAATCTCTATCTGATCCGCCGCCGGATCGAAAAGAAGGTCATCGCCGCGCAGATCAACGATTTCTATATCTGTAGCCTGTCCTGCCGCTCGATCATCTACAAGGGCCTGTTCCTCGCGGAGTCGCTGTCGGTTTTTTATCCCGACCTCAATGACGACCGGTTTGAAAGCCGGATCGCGATATTTCATCAGCGCTATTCGACCAACACATTTCCCCAGTGGTGGCTGGCGCAACCATTCCGTTGCCTTGCGCATAATGGCGAGGTGAACACCATCCGGGGCAACAAGAACTGGATGAAAAGCCACGAGATCAAGATGGCAAGCCTCGCCTTTGGCGATCACAGCGAGGATATCAAGCCGGTTATCCCGGCGGGTGCGTCGGACACGGCTGCGCTCGATGCGGTGTTCGAAACCATCTGCCGGTCCGGACGTGACGGTCCGACGGCAAAACTGATGCTGGTACCCGAGGCCTGGCAGAATAATCCCGACATCAACGCGTCGCACAAGGCAATGTACGAATATATGGCGAGCGTGATGGAGCCGTGGGACGGTCCTGCGGCACTGGCCATGACCGACGGACGCTGGGCGGTTGCCGGTGTCGATCGCAATGCCTTGCGGCCGCTGCGCTATTCGCTGACCTCCGACAATCTGCTGATCATCGGTTCGGAAACCGGCATGGTTGTGGTGCCGGAAAGCCAGATTGTCGAAAAGGGCCGTCTCGGCCCGGGCGAAATGATCGCCGTCGATCTCGATGAAGGCATGATGTTCAGTGATCAGCAGATCAAGGACAAGATCGCGGCCGAGGAACCCTATCCCGAACTGGTCAAGGGATTCCGGACGCTGGACGACCTGCCGCCCGCACCGGCCAAGTCCGGCATGGACTATTCCCGCGCCGAACTGATCCGGCGACAGACCGCGGCCGGTCATACGCTGGAAGACATGGAGATGATCCTCGCCCCGATGGTCGAGGATGCCAAGGAAGCGATTGGCTCGATGGGCGATGACACACCGCTTGCGGTGATCAGTCTCAAGCCGCGCCAGGTCAGCCATTTCTTCCGCCAGAATTTCAGCCAGGTGACCAATCCGCCGATCGATTCGCTGCGCGAACGGCATGTGATGAGCCTGCGCACGCGCTTTTCCAATCTCGCCAATATCCTGGAAAAAGACAGCCAGAACGAGAATGTGCTGGTGCTCGACAGCCCGGTGCTGAGCTGCGCGGCCTGGGAACGGCTGAAAGGCAGTTTCGGTGATGCGGTTGCGGTGATTGACTGCACAATGACATCGACCGGCGGGGCCATCGAATTGCGCGACGCCCTCGCCCGGATCCGCAGCGAAGCCGAAAAGGCCGTCCGGCAGGGCAAGACCGAGATCTTTCTGACCGACGAAGATATTGACGAAGACCGGATGGCGATCAGCATGGTCATCGCCACCGCCGCCGTGCACACCCATCTGGTGCGTCAGGGACTGAGGGCCTATGCCTCGGTCAATGTCCGGGCTGCCGAATGTCTCGACACGCATTGCTATGCGGTGCTGATCGGTGTCGGCGCGACCACGGTCAATGCCTATCTGGCGGAAGCGGCGATTGTCGATCGCCATGAACGCGGTCTGTTCGGCGAGCTTGATCTCGATAGCTGTATCGCGCGTCACAAGAAGGCGGTCGACGAAGGGCTGCTGAAGATCATGTCGAAAATGGGCATCGCGGTGATTTCCAGCTATCGCGGCGGCTATAATTTCGAAGCCGTCGGGCTGTCACGCGCGCTGTGCAATGACCTGTTCCCGGGTATGCCGACGAAAATTTCCGGCGAAGGCTATGCGTCGCTGTTCATCAATGCACAGGACAAGCATCTGGCTGCCTTTGAGCCGGCGATTGTCCGGCTGCCGGTCGGCGGATTCTACAAGCAGCGCGATGGCGGCGAGCCGCATGCCTATTCGGCGCATCTCATGCATTTGCTTCAAAATGCGGTCGCGCATGACAGCTATTCCTCCTACCTGCAATTTTCGCAAGGTGTCCGCGAACTGGAGCCCGTCTATCTGCGCGATCTGATGGAATTCAACTATGCCCCGGAACCGATCCCGATTGATGAGGTCGAGGCGATTACCGAGATCCGCAAGCGTTTCAACACGCCGGGCATGTCGCTCGGCGCGCTGAGCCCGGAAGCGCACGAGACGCTGGCCATCGCGATGAACCGGATTGGTGCCAAATCGGTGTCCGGCGAAGGCGGCGAGGAAAAGCGGCGCTACACGCCCTTTGAAAATGGCGACAATGCGAGCAGCCCGATCAAGCAGGTCGCGTCCGGCCGTTTCGGGGTGACCGCCGAATATCTCGGTGCCTGTGAAGAAATCGAAATCAAGGTCGCGCAGGGCGCCAAGCCCGGTGAAGGCGGGCAGCTCCCCGGTTTCAAGGTGACAGAGTTCATCGCCAAGCTGCGCCACTCGACACCCGGCGTCACCCTGATTTCGCCGCCACCGCATCACGATATCTACTCGATCGAGGATCTGGCCCAGCTCATTTATGACCTGAAGCAAATCAATCCGAAAGCGCGGGTCTGCGTGAAACTGGTTTCCTCGGCCGGTATCGGCACGATCGCCGCTGGCGTCGCCAAGGCCCATGCGGATGTCATCCTGATCTCTGGCAATACCGGCGGCACCGGCGCATCGCCGCAAACATCGATCAAATTTGCCGGCACGCCCTGGGAAATGGGGCTGACCGAAGCCAATCAGGTACTGACGCTCAATGGCCTGCGCCACCGGGTCAAGCTGCGCACCGATGGCGGGCTGAAGACCGGTCGGGACATCGTGATTGCCGCGATACTCGGTGCCGAGGAATTCGGGCTGGGTACGCTCAGCCTCGTCGCGATGGGCTGCATCATGGTGCGGCAGTGCCACAGCAACACCTGTCCGGTCGGGGTCTGCGTACAAGACGAGAAACTGCGCGAGAAATTCACTGGCACACCGGAAAAGGTGATCAATCTGATGACCTATATGGCCGAGGAAGTGCGCGAGATTCTCGCGCGGCTCGGCTACCGGTCACTCAACGAGATTATCGGCCGCACCGAGTTGTTGCGTCAGGTCAGCCGCGGTGCCGAACATCTCGACGATCTCGATCTCAACCCGATTCTGGCCAAGGTCGATGCGCCGGATACCGAGCGCAGCTTCAACCTGCCGACGCATCGCAACGAGGTGCCCGACAGCCTTGATGCGCAGATGATTGCGGATGCGAAACCGGTGTTCGAACGCCGCGAAAAGATGCAGCTGACCTATACGGTGCGCAACACGCACCGCGCTGTCGGCACGCGCTTTTCGGCCGAAGTGACAGCAAAATACGGGCAGAATGCTCTCGCCGAAGATCATGTCCATGTCCGCCTGCGCGGCTCGGCGGGGCAGTCGCTCGGCGCATTCCTGTGCCAGGGCATTACCCTGGAGATATTCGGGGATGCCAATGACTATGTCGGCAAGGGCCTGTGCGGCGGCAAGATCATTGTCCGCCCGATGGTCAGCTCGCCGCTCGATTCCAAATCCAACACGATCATCGGTAACACCGTGCTTTATGGCGCGACATCCGGTCACCTGTTCGCGGCCGGTCAGGCGGGCGAGCGCTTCGCCGTTCGCAATTCCGGCGCCGATGTCGTGGTCGAAGGCTGCGGCGCCAATGGCTGCGAATATATGACCGGCGGCAATGCCGTGATCCTGGGTCCCGTGGGCAGCAATTTTGGCGCCGGCATGACCGGCGGCATGGCCTTCATTCTCGACACCGATCGCAAGTTTGACAAGCAGGCCAATCCGGAATCGATCATCTGGCAGCGTCTCGACAGCGCGCACTGGGAGGCCCATTTGAAAGGCCTGATCGAAGCACATCACGAAGCGACCGACAGCAAATGGTCCGAGACCATCTTGCGTGACTGGGACCGCTGGCGGGAACGGTTCTGGCAGGTCTGTCCGAAGGAAATGGTCGAGCGCATCGCCCATCCGCTGTCCGACAGCGCAGCAATCGAGGCCGCGGAATAGGTGAATTTCCGGCAGCGTTTGAAATATTGGCGCTACGTGCTTTTCCGGGAATGGAAGACAGCAGGCTTGTTCCTGTTTCTGGCTTTGCTTTTCTATGGTATTTTTCAGGTGCAGTCCAACGGGGTATGGAGTGCCCAGGAGAATCCGCAGCAACTGGTATATGGTAAAGTCCTGTCGATCAGAACCGAAACCCGAGACGAAGATGCAACTCAACCGACATTCATTGTGTGGGCAAATCTTGGGGAGGAGCAGGATATCATGTTCAGCACCAAAAAGTTGAGTGCGATGAACTGCAAGCTCGGCGACCGAATTCAGATCATAATCCTGACCAGCGATTCCAATCGTAAATGGTACAGGCTGGGATCTCAGGACTGTCGGACGGAGACCAACTAATGCCTCATTCAACCCCGGAATCAATCACAATCGCCCCTCTCGAAGATCGCTATGCCGCGGCTGTTCTGGATATTTATCAGCACGGAATCGATACCGGCCACGCCACATTCCAGGCGGATGCGGGCAGCTGGCAGGAGTGGGATGACTCGCATCTCGCGGCCCCGCGCCTGGGCGCCTTTGCCGGTGAGGAACTCGCTGGCTGGGCGGCGCTCAGTGCAACATCGTCGCGCTGTGTCTATGCCGGTGTGGCGGAAATCAGCATCTATGTCGGCACAGATCATGCCGGGCAGGGGGTCGGGCTGATGTTGCTGGAAGCGCTCGTTGCAGCCTCGGAGGAAGCAGGAATCTGGACGCTGACGGCCGGGATATTGACCGAAAACACCGCCAGCATCGCGCTGCACGAAAAAGCAGGCTTCCGGATCGTCGGCACGCGCGAGCGGCTCGGGAAAATGTCCTTCGGCCCGATGGCGGGCCAGTGGCGCGACGTGATCGAAATGGAACGACGCAGCACATCCGAGCGGTTTAACTGAACTCGTTTGTTCTTGTTTTGATCCCCCGTCGGCCTATAGTTGGGGGACAGCGACTCGCGGGAGAACAGCATGACCACCATCACCCCCAATTATATCGAAATGAAAGCCGCCGACCTGAAGGCCAGCAAGGCCTTCTATGAGAAAGCGCTGGATTTTGTCTTTACCGACTATGGCCCGGAATATGCCGCTGTCGAGGGCGGCCCGGTACAGATCGGCCTTGCGGCCGGCGAGCAGCCGGTTGCGCCAATGCCGGCGTTCGAGACGGATGATCTCGAATCCGCCCTGTCGCGCGTGACAGCGGCCGGCGCGCCGATTGTGCAGGAGATCTTTGCCTATCCGGGTGGCCGGCGCTTCGAATGCGAGGATCCCTCCGGCAATCGCTTCGCCATTTTCCAGCCGGAATGATCCACTCGATCGGGGTGCCGCGGAAAGATACATTTGTTTACACTGCCCGGCGGGACTTTGCGGATGCAGTTCAGCTTGCGGTCAGTCGGATTGTGACAAGAAAGGCACAACAACGGTCTGGAGGTTCTCATGCGTTCCCATATTCTCGCCCCGCTAATGGCCACATCGCTGATTGTCGCCGCACCGGTTTCGGCCCAGGAGATGGCACCGGAAACCGAATGGGCCGAGCGAGTCGCCGATCCGGAATTCCAGGAACAGATGGCCGGCATGCTCGGCGGGTTCCTGACCGTCATCCTCGATATTCCGATAGGCCAGTTTGCCACAGCTGCACAACAGGCCATTCCCGAGGGACTGGAGGACAAGGTCGACCGGGACGGAAAACTGTCCCGCATTGATCCCGACATGACGATCGGTGACCTCGCAAGCGGGGACAATCCGGACTTCGAACAGGACATGCAGGGCAAGCTGCGCAAAGGATCTGCCATGGCCGGGATATTGGCGTCCGAAATCGGCGCACTGCTGCCACAGCTGAAAGCGATGAGCGAGCGCATGAAACGGCGGATGGAAGAGCAGCAATAGGCTTTATTCGGACCGTTTCCCTTCCGCCTCGCCATCCTGATTGCCGATTCCGGCATCAAGCCTCTTCCCCCGCGAGCCAATCGCGATTAACAGCATAGCCATGTGGCAGTTGTACCAGTTTCCCTTATGTCCGTTTTCGCGCAAGGTGCGCCTGCTCATGGGCGAGAAATCGGTCGGTTATGAACTGGTGCGCGAGTCGCCCTGGGAGCAGCGCGACGAGTTTCTCGACATGAACCCGGCCGGGCGGACACCGGTCCTGCGCCACAGCCAGCGCGACGTCTCGCTCGCCGACAGCAACGCGATTTGCGAATATATCGAGGAGACGGTTGAAAAGTCCCCGATGATCAACGGCACCGCGACCAACCGCGCCGAGATCCGGCGGCTCACCGCCTGGTTTGATGAGCAGTTTTACGGGGATGTGACCGCACCCCTGTTGTTCGAGCGGATGCACAAGCGACTGATTCACCGTGCCCCGCCTGATGCCAAGCTCCTGCGCGAGGCAATGCGGCGGGCCAATGTCCATCTCGACTATATTGACTATCTGATCGACCATCGCAGCTGGCTCGCCGGAGCAACCATGAGTCTGGCCGATCTCTCTGCCGCCGCACAGATTTCGGTCGCCGATTATCTCGGCGGGATCGATTGGGCCGGACATGAGCAGACCAGGGCCTGGTACAGCATGTTCAAATCCCGCCCGAGCTTCCGCCCGCTATTGTCCGAGCGCATGGAGGTCATCGCCCCGCCAGCGCATTACGAAAAGGTCGATTTCTGATCCTCAGCCGGCCACGGGCCGGATCATCTGCACCTTGTCCATGCCGGGGGCGAAGCCGTCTTTTTCCACGCCCCGGATTTCAAATCCGAATTTCGCAAAGAAGGGGGCCACCCGATGCGTGGTGAACAGCTCGGCTTCGCTATAGTCTCCCGACTGCTCGATCACCTGCAACCGGTGTTCGGCGAGCAACCGGCCGAGGCCGGCCCCGTGAAGACTATTGTCGACCATGCCCCATGTGAAGCGGGCCTGTCCCCGGTCCTCGCGCGCAATGCCGCCGCAACCACAGATCCGGCCATCCTGTTCAATCACGAAATATTCGCCCTGCGGCGCGTCGAGGAAACCGGCAAACATGTCGCGTTCGCTGGCGTCGAAAAAGTCCGGCACATTGCTGTCGAAAAGCGCAAGGCAATCGGCCTTGTCTTTCCCGCGATAGGTCCGGATGACGGGAGTCATGCGCGCACAGCCGTGACCAGATAATTGAGCGACAGATTGTCCGACAGCGAAAACCCGTGGGCCGGGCCATAGCTGATCCCTGTCACATCCGTCACTGCCAGTCCCGCAGCTTCGAGCAATTGCGTCAGTTCTTCCGGCGTCAGAAACTGATCGTGATGATGGGTTCCGCGCGGGATCCGGCCGGTGCGTTCGGCCAGTTCGACCAGCAGGACTTTCGACATGGTTGTCCGGTTCGGTGTCGACATGATCAGCAGACCGTCATCGGACAGGGCCTTCGCCAGGCCCGCCACGAACCGGGCGGGGTCCTCGACATGTTCGATCACTTCCAGCGAGGCGACCAGATCAAAGCCCGGAACTCCGAAATCCTCAATTGCCTGGTTGCGATAGTCGATTGCCAGTCCTTGTCCCGCCGCATGGGCCTGCGCCGCGGCAACATTCTCTGGTGCGGCATCCAGCCCGGTCACGGTCGCTCCCAGCCGGGCCAGCGGTTCGCACAGCAGGCCTGCGCCGCATCCGACATCCAGCGCCTTGCGACCTGCCAGTGGCTTCAGGGTGCGGGAATCAATGTCAAACCGGATGTCGACCGCCTCCCGGATATAGCGCAGGCGAACCGGGTTGAGCCGGTGTAGCATGGCCGAGGACCCGTGCGGATCCCACCAGTCGTCGGCGAGAGCCCCGAAATGCGCGGCTTCGTCGGGATTGATGGTTCCGGCCGATTTGCCCGTTGCCGAGGCAGATGATGGGGTGATGCTTGCCTTTGTCATAACGGCTCTCTATCACAGCGCGCGTCTGGTTCAGACCCTTTTTCAACAGAAAGCACAAGCGACGACATCATGGCCCGGATAGTGATGAAATTTGGCGGCACGTCCATGGCGGGGATCGAACGGATCCGCCGGGTAGCCAAAATTGTCAAACAGCAGGCCGATGCCGGTCATGAGGTTGCGGTGGTGGTGTCGGCCATGGCCGGTGATACCGACCGCCTCGTCAATTTCTGCCGGGAAGCGAGCTCGCTCTACGATGCGGCGGAATATGACGTGGTGGTGGCGTCCGGCGAACAGGTGACGTCTGGCCTGCTGTCGATTGCGCTGCAGTCGCTGGGCGCAAAGGCGCGCAGCTGGCTTGGCTGGCAGATGCCGATCCGGACGATCGAGGCGCACAGCAAGGCGCGGATCGAGACCATCGACGCCGGCGCGCTGACCGAAGCCATGAAGTCGGGTGAGATCGCCATCATTCCGGGTTTTCAGGGCATCAGCCAGGATGGCCGGATCACGACCCTCGGCCGGGGCGGCTCCGACACCAGTGCCGTGGCCATCGCCGCTGCGGTCAAGGCGGATCGCTGCGATATCTATACCGATGTCGATGGCGTCTACACCACTGACCCGCGGATCGTGACCAGGGCGCGCAAGCTGAAAACCGTGACCTTCGAGGAAATGCTCGAACTCGCCAGCGTCGGAGCCAAGGTCCTGCAGACACGGTCTGTCGGGCTGGCGATGAAGGAAAATGTCAAAATTCAGGTGCTGTCATCCTTTACCGAAGAGGGTGTCAACTATACTGCTGACGACCTGCCCGGAACGATGATCATCAGCGAAGATGAAATGGAGGAAAGCGATATGGAACGCCAGCTGATCACCGGCATTGCGCACGACAAGAACGAATCAAAAATCACGCTGACCCGCGTGCCCGACAAACCAGGTGCGGTGGCGAATATTTTCGAACCGCTCGCTGAAGCGGCGATCAATGTCGACATGATCATTCAGAATGTCGGCCGCGAGAAAGGTGAGACCGACGTCACCTTTACGGTGCCAACCAATGATCTCGACCGGACCATGCAGGTGCTCGACGAGGCCAGGGCGGATATCGGCTATAACCGGCTGATTTCCGACAGCAATGTCGCCAAGATTTCGGTGGTCGGTGTCGGCATGAAAAGCCATGCCGGTGTCGCCTCGACCATGTTCAAGGCGCTCGCCGACCGTGGCGTCAACATCCAGGCGATCACCACGTCGGAAATCAAGGTCAGCGTGCTGATCGAGGAAGACTATACCGAGCTCGCACTGCGTGTCCTGCATACGGCCTATGGGCTGGATGCCGAAGACGCGGCCTAGAGCGATTGGCAACAACGCGCACATGCTGAACCTGTCGAAGCATGTGTGGCCATCGCCTTTCGACAGGCGCAGGACAAACGGATATTTCCATGCAAGCGAATGAAAAACTTTCCCAATTGATGCAGCGCGGCACCGACCTGCTGGGCAGCGAAACCGCGATCATGTGCGGCGCCATGTCCTGGGTTTCCGAGCGCAATCTGGTCAGCGCGATCAGCAATGCCGGCGGCTTTGGCGTGATCGCCTGTGGCGCAATGACACCTGATCTGCTCGACACCGAAATTCTGGAAACGAAGAAACGCACCACGCGGCCTTTCGGCGTCAACCTGATCACCATGCATCCCGATCTGATGGAGCTGATCGCGATCTGCGGCAAACATCAGGTCAGCCATGTGGTTCTCGCCGGTGGCCTGCCGCCCAAGGGCAGCCTCGAGGCGATCAAGGAAACCGGGGCAAAGGTCATCTGCTTTGCGCCCGCCATGGCCCTGGCCAAGAAATTCATCCGCTCCGGCGTCGATGCGATTGTGATCGAAGGCATGGAAGCCGGCGGTCATATCGGCCCGGTGGCAACTTCGGTACTGGCGCAAGAAATCCTGCCGCAGATCGCGGACCAGGTGCCGGTATTTGTCGCTGGCGGGATCGGCACAGGCGAAATGATTGCGGCCTATCTCGAAATGGGCGCGAGTGGCGTGCAGCTGGGCACGCGTTTTGTCTGTGCGCATGAATCGATTGCCCATCCGGACTTCAAAAAGGCCTTCATTCGCGGCAATGCGCGCGATGCCGTAACCAGTGTGCAGGTCGATCCGCGACTGCCGGTGATTCCGGTTCGCGCGCTCAAAAACAAGGGCACCGAAGAATTTACCCGCAAGCAAATCGAGGTCGCCAAATTGCTCGATGCCGGCGAGATTGAAATGGGCGAGGCGCAGCTGCAGATCGAGCATTTCTGGGCCGGTGCATTGCGCAAGGCGGTGATTGACGGCGATGTTGAAAACGGATCAGTCATGGCGGGTCAGTCGGTCGGCATGGTCAAGACCGAGGAAAGCGTGGCCGAAATTATCAAGTCTTTGACAGAAGAGGCCATCGTCGCCCTCTCCCGTTAAGCGGCCCTCTGGCTTGCAGACCCCGCAGGACATGACCATATTCCGGATATGACAGATACCGCCCGACAACCGTCCAGTCCGTCCATCGATCCGCCCTTGCCGATCACCGAATCCGAACCGGCGGTGAGCTATAATCAGGGTCTGACTCCGCTGCATCCACCACACAAGTCTCTGATCCGGGTGCGCATGACGATCCGGGCGTTTTTTCTGGTCATCGCGGCGCTTGTCGCGGACTTTTTCGCGCAGGACCGGTTGGGGGTCCCGGGCGGATATCTGGCGGGAACGGCGCTGGTGCTCGCGGGACTGATGATCCTGGTGTTACCCAACCGCATATATCGCCGCTGGGGCTATGACATGGGCGAAGAGCAATTGCGCGTGCTACGCGGTTTTTTGTGGCGAACGGACACCATTGTCCCGTTCAACCGGATCCAGCATATCGATGTCGCGCAGGGTCCGCTGCAGCGGTTTTTCGGCCTGTCGACCCTGATCGTGCATACCGCCGGCACGCATAACAGCATCGTGGTGCTGCCCGGCCTCGCCACCGCCACCGCCGAGGAGATGCGCGACACGATCAAGCAGCATATCCGCCAGGACATGATATGACCGGTCCGGACGAGGTGACCGGGGACAACCGGGACGCCGCAGAGGCCGGGAGCACTGCTCCATTCGAGTATCTGCATCCGCTCAGCATCGTTCTGAAATCGCTTTCGACGATCGGCCGCAACATCGTCCTGATCGGTATCCTCTATTTCAGTCTGTTCGACCGGAACATCGGGTATACCGCGCTGGCCACACTGGTCATTCTGGCCATCATTGTCGGGATGACAGCGCTGGTCTGGTCCCGCTTCACCTGGCAGATCAGCAACAAGGAAGTCCGGATCAAAAGCGGTCTGCTCAACCGCAACAACCGCTCCATTCCGTTCGACCGGATTCAGGATGTCAGTCTCGAACAAAAGCTTGTCAGTCGCCTGCTCGGCCTCACGACAGTGCGCTTCGAAACAGGGTCCGGTGGTGGAGAGGATGGCGAACTCAATGCCCTGAAGCTGGCAGATGGCGAAGCGATCCGCGACATCATCCGGGACTATAACTCCGGACAGGTCCGGGAGACGACCGCGGAAACGGCACCGGTGCCGGACCTGGAACGCCCGCCGCTTTTTGCCATGGACAACCGCCGGATCCTGATTGCCGGGCTGTTCAATTTCTCCTTCATCCTTCTCGCCATCCTGGGCACGATCGCGCAAAATCTCGACTTTCTGATCCCGGAAGGGTTTTTCGACCCGCGAAACTGGATCGAAACTCTGACCGAACAGGAAGCCATAAACGGCCTCAGCATGGCGGCCCGGGTTGGCGGTGTGGTCGCGGCGATCTTCTCCCTCATCGCTGTTGGTTTTGTCAGCGGAATCGTCCGGACATATGTCCGCGAATATGGCTTCCGGCTCGACCTGGCCGATACCGGCACCCGCGGCTTCCGGCGGCGGCGGGGGCTGTTCACGCTGACCGACATGGTCATGCCGATCCATCGCGTGCAGGCCGCGATCATCCGAACCGGCCCGATCCGGGAGAAATTCGGCTGGTATCACCTGAAATTCCAGTCGCTGGCCGGAGATCCCAGCGGCGAAACCGATCACAGCGCCGCGCCTTGCGCCCGGCCCGAAGAGATGGCCAGCATTCTGGAGGAAACACCGATTGTCGATCTTCCACCGGATCTCGAGTTCCAAAAAGTGAATCCGGCGTTCTGGTGGCGCAATGCCCTTCTCGCGTCAGCGCTGATACTGGCGGTAGCGATTGGCAACGGACTGTTTGTCCACCCTGGCTTCTATGCGATCCTTCTGCTCGCCTTTCCCGTCATCACGCTGACGTTCCTTAACTGGCGGAAACACCAATATGCGCTGACAGAGGAGCAGTTGTTTGTGCGATCGGGCTGGTGGCGCCGGCGATTGACGATCCTGCCGGTACGCCGGGTGCAAACCGTCGACATCAGCCAGTCCCCGCTCGACCATCCTCTGGATCTGGCTGATGTCACCATCGGCGTTGCTGGCGGCTCGTCGATTGCTCCGCTGAAAGTCCAAGCGATCCCGGTGACGATGGCACAAGCCCTGCGCGCCCGGCTGATCTGATCCGTCCTGCCCTTCAAGGTGCTTGACTTCGCGCGTTGAATATTCCCCAGTATGCAGGCTGAAATCTGGAGAACATGATGCCGAAAACCACATTGCGGAACAGCCTTTTGACCCTCGCCAGCCTGGTCGCGTTTCAGACCCCGGCCCTGGCGCAGGAAGGGACAGCGCAAAAATCGCAGGAGCTGCACCGGATCATTGATGCCTATTGGGCTTATAGTCTGGAACAGTCTCCGGTCTTGGCTTCGTCGCTCGGCGTGGATGAATATGCGGATCAAGTCAGCGATGTCAGTCTCGAGGCGGCAGATAAAAGGGTGGAGACGGCAAAGGGCTGGCTCAAAGAGCTGGATGCGATCGATCAGGACGCCCTGTCGGAAAATGACAAGACCAATTTCGGCGTTCTCTATCGCAGCCTGGCCGAATCGGTTGAAGCCAACAGCTATGGCCAGCGGACAATCAATTTCACCAATCGCAGTGGCTGGCATCAAAGCTTTGCCAGCATGCAGAACAATCTGCCGTTCCGGACCGAGGGCGACTATAAATCCTATATCGCGCGGCTGAAGCAATATCCTGAGATCAACCGGCAATCCATCGCCGTTGCCAACCAGGCCATTGCCGGCGGCTATGTCCTGCCCTGCGTCTCTATGGTCGGCTATGAAACCAGCATTTCCGGTTTGATCACCGATGAGCCTGAGGACAGCCGATTCTATCAGCCGTTCAAGCGCCCCAAACCCGACATGATGGACCGCGCGACATTCGAGCGGCTGGCCGGAGAAGCAGAAACAGTGATTTCCACCGTGATCCGGCCGGAACTGGAGGAGCATCTGAACTGGTATGAATCCCGCTATGTGCCCAATTGCGCAAAAGACCCTGGCGTGTCGGCCCAGCCGGGCGGCGATGCCTATTATGCCTTCCGCATCCGCCAGATGACGACGACCGACAAGACCGCGGATGAAATCCACAATATCGGCCTGTCCGAAGTCGCCAGAATCCGGTCGGAAATGGTCGAAGTCGCCAAATCCGCCGGTTATGACAGCCGGGAAGCCTTTATCGAGCATCTCCGCACCGATCCGCAATACTATGCGAAGACGCCGGAAGAACTGATGGAGAAAGTCGCGCGGATTACCAAAATCATCGACGGCAAGATGCCGGAGATTATCGGCAAGCTGGCCCGGCTGCCCTATGGTCTGAAGGAAATCCCGGCCGAAACCGCAGAGGGTACCACCACGGCCTATTATAATCCCGGCTCTCCAGACGTCGGCATTGCCGGCTTTTATTATGTCAACACGTCCAAGCTGGACCAGCGCCCCTTTTGGGAAATTCCGGCATTGAGTGTCCATGAGGCGGTACCGGGGCATCATATGCAAATCGCGCTGCAGCAGGAACTCGACATGCCGGATTTCCGCAAATATGGCGCCTTTTTCACGGCCTTTGTCGAGGGATGGGGGCTTTACTCGGAACGCCTGGGCATTGAAATGAATCTCTATGACACACCGGCCAAGGACATGGGCCGGCTGTCCTACGAAATGTGGCGCGCCTGCCGGCTGGTAGTTGACACCGGACTGCATGCGAAAGGCTGGACCAAGCAGCAAGCCATTGATTACATGACGGACAATACAGCGCTCAGCCCGGCCAATATCGAAGCCGAAGTCAATCGCTATATCAGCTGGCCGGGACAGGCGCTCGCCTACAAAATGGGTGAACTGAAAATCCGGGAGCTACGGCAGAAGGCGACGACGGAACTGGGCGACCGGTTCGATCTGCGCGAATTTCATGACGTGGTTCTCGGTCAGGGCGCCGTGCCCCTGGACATATTGGAGGCGCAGGTCAATCGCTGGATCGCACGGGAAAGCGACAGCTAACGCGAATCAGTTTTCGTCGATGACAGGTTCTGCCGGTGGCACTTCTTCCGCTGCCGGCGGAACGGCGAGGTCATTGTCCGGATTGCGTGCGCCGAGTTCTTCCGCGTCCTTTGCTTCGAGACGTTCACGGGCAGCAGCCGCTGCGGCTTCTCTTGCCTCGCGCTGGGCTTCGATTTCGCGCAGACGTTCTTCCACGGCTTCCGCTTCCTCATCGATCCGGGACAGGCGCTTCTGCCGTTCTTCCTCGATCAGCTGGCCCCAGTTGACGGTATCGTCCTGTGCCTTTTCGGCATAGGCAGCGCGCAGCAGCTGCTGTGTACATCCGGTGGCACCGCCGAGTCCGGTTGGCGAACAGCTGTTGGTGCCCGATGCGCCGACATATTCATAGGATTTCACACGCTGCGTCCAGGCTTCGTTCTGCCGGTCTCTCGGATTGTCTCGCAGCGTTTCGGGAATACGGTACCGCTCGCCCTCGTCCTTGCGGGCACAGACAACAATTTCGCCCTCGGTACTTGGCGGGCAGGGGTCATCGCCATAGACAATCAGCTGGTTGACCCGGTCGCCGGCGGCATCTTGCGACAAGGCGGGCACGGCATGGAATCCGGTCAAAATCATTGCACATGCGGCAAAACTGGCTGTCTTTTTCATGGGATCCTCCTTGCAGAAACCGGAATGAACCCGCGCTGAAGCGCCAGCAGGTCCGGAACGTCTATATCCGTTTCGCCACACCTATGGCAACCCGGCAACCCAGCCGGATGGCCGCGCTCAGAACGGGATAGCCCGGCGTTTCCTCGGCTCCCGAGGCGATGGCCGTTTCCTTGTGCTCCAGCTCCTCGGCCCGGAAATCGGCGATCATCCCGGCCAGTTCGGGTTCATTCTCCGATTCAAGCTGTTCCAGCTGTTCCTGATAATGACGGTCAATCTCCGTCTCTACCGCAGCCGTACAGGCCATGGCAGCCCGAGGGCCCAGCGCCGCGGTTCCGGCACCCAGGGCATAGCCTGCGACTTTCCATAATGGTTGCAGCAGGGTGGGCCGCACGTTGCGTTCCACAATCATCCGGTCGAAAGCGTCGAGATGCCGCTGTTCCTGATCGGCCATGTGGCGGATCGCGCTGCTGTCCGGTGCATCATCGCCCATCACTGCCAGCTGTCCGCGATAAATCTGCTTCGCGCCATATTCTCCGGCCTGATTGACGCGAATCATCGAAGCAATATCGGCCGCAGACCTCCCGATATTTGCGCCCGGTTCGCGGTCATTTCGAATGTCACTCATCATGCGCCCTTCCGGCCTTTTGCCATCAGAACCAAGATGAGGATCGCGCCGCCAGCTGACAAGAGGAAATTATATCCGGCCAGCGAAATGCCCAAGAGCGACCAGGGAGCAACGTCGCAGCGCACCAGCGGTGCGTCCAGGATCGAGTCGAGGCTGACGGCTCCGGTGGTGGCACAGGATGTCAGACCTTCCCACCAGCCATATTCGACACCGGCATGAAAGGCACCAATCGCGCCGCTGACGAAAATCGCCAGGGCCGCTGCAGCAACGAGCAGGCCGGATCCGCTTTTTCCGGGTCGGAACAGCGCCGGGACAGCCAGAAGGATCGCAGCCAGATGCGGCCATCTCTGCCAGATGCACATTTCACAGGGATACAGGCCAAAGCCATACTGGCTCACCAGGGCGCCACCCAGAAGTCCGGCCGGAACAAGAAAGGCCAGCCATCCGGCCATGCGCTCTGAACCCATTATTATGTCCTATTTTCTGACGACAGCGGCCTTGCCCGGCTTCTTCACGGCCGCGCGGTTGAGCGCTGTCTGCATGCCTTTCGGTCCGAGGCGTCCGATGGTTTCCAGGGCATAGTGCAGCTGGAAGTCGTCAATGCCCTGTTCTTTCAGCTCTTCCGTCGTCTGAACAAAGCGCGGATCATCAGCGGTATCTTCTTCCAGCACCGCATCGTCCAGTTTGACCTCGTTGATCAGATGCCGGCGCAGATCCGCTTCGCGGAAACGCGGCCGGGTCTTGTAATCCGGATCGGAAAGCTGCGGGACAATGATATCGGGCTCGATGCCACCCTCCTGCACCGACTTGCCCGACGGCGTGTAATAGCGAGCAGTGGTCAGGCGCAGGGCCGACGTATTGGACAGCGGCAGGAGAGTCTGCACCGACCCCTTGCCGAAGCTGCGCTCGCCCATGACCAGACCGCGATGATGGTCCTGCAAGGCACCGGCAACAATCTCCGAGGCGGAAGCCGAACCGGCGTCGATCAGGACGATGACCGGCAGGCCTTGCGCCGCATCACCGGTTTTGGCGAAATAGCGCTCAATGTCGGATTTGCTGCGACCGCGCTGCGACACAATCTCGCCGCGCGACAGGAATACATCGGAAACCGCTACAGCTTCGTCGAGCAGGCCACCGGGATTGGACCGCATGTCGAGGACATAGCCCAGCGGCTTCTTGCCAAGCGACTTGTCGATGCTGCCGATCGCCGCCTTGACGTCCGCGCCCACATCAGCAGAGAAGCTGTTCAGGCTGATCACACCGATATCGTCTTTGACTTCCCAGGTAACCGGTTTCAGGTCAATGATCGCGCGCTTCATGGAAACGTCAAAAGGCTTGTCGCGACCGGGGCGCACGATGGTCAGACTGATCGGCGTACCCGGCTTGCCGCGCATTTCTTCCACCGCTTCATCAAGCGTGCCGCCGTAGATCAATTCGCCGTCAATATGGGTAATATAATCGCCCGCCTTGACGCCGGCACCATCTGCCGGAGTGTCCTTGAACGGGGCAATGACTTTCACAGCACCGTCTTCCATCGTCACCGAAAGGCCGAGACCACCGTAATTGCCGTCTGTCTGTGTTCGCAGATTGTCAAAGTCCCGCGCATCCAGGAAACTGCTGTGCGGGTCGAGGCTGCTCAGCATGCCGTTGATCGCGCCCTTGATCAGCACCGAGTCGTCGACCTGGTCGACATAGTCCGTCCGGACACGGTCAAACACGCTCATAAACTGCTCCATCTCGCGATAGGTGCTCGCATCCACGGCCGAAATGGCGGATGTGGCAGCAGGCAGCAGGGCGACGGTCAAAACCAGTGCAGTTGCTTGAACGATGGGCTTCTTCATCTGGACAGTCCTGTTTGTCTAATGGAAAATTAAATATAGGCCGGGACTCGGTCTAATGCCAAGCACCTTAACCAACAATGACGAGGATTATCGACAAACAGCAGCAAAAGCCGCAATTTCAGCCAATCAGCGCGGCAATATCGATCGGTCGGCCATTGCGCCGCAATTCCACGGTAACATTCGGATCCTCGCTGCCCGACCGGCCGACCGGTGCGCCCTGCACAACCGTGTCACCGACATCCACTGATGTCCGAGCCATATTGGTAATCAGGCTCGTCCAGCCGCCTTCATGTTCAATGATGAGAATATTCCCATAGCCGCGATAGAGGCCGGAATAGGCCACTCGCCCTGCCGCTGGCGCCACGATCTGGGCATCGGGCTGCACGGCGATGGTCAGTCCCCTTGAACGATATCCACTCTCGGAAATTTCGCCCAGTCCGGTCACGATATCCCCGATCACCGGCAAGCGATAGGCATCCGTCACCGTCCTCTCTTCCGTTGCGCTGTTGCCAGCCACAGCGCCTGTATCATCCGCGCCCTGGGAAGGCCGCAGAAGCGGGCCGTCGAGGGCAGCCAGAGCTTCGCGCACTTCACCACTTTCCCGGATCTGGTCCATCAGATCGAGAATATCCCGGGCTTCCTCGCCCAGCGCAAGCGCGCGATCCTGCTCAAATCCCGCATCATCGGCAAATTGCAGTGCCTCGACCCGGCCACTGGCCTCCAGCACCGCCAGCTGGCGGCGGCGTTCAGCCAGACGTTCCTGGCTATCCGACAGCGACCGGGCGGCCCGCGCCGCCTGCGCCCGAAGCTTTTCGCCCTGTGCCACTTCCTGCCGCAGGCTGGCGGTGCGCCGTTCAATTTCCGGCAGCACGGCAGACATGATCGATCGCATGTAGATCAGCTCGTCCAGCGACCGCGGTTCAACCAGTGTCAGAGCGGTCGGCTTGCGTGTCATCATTTGCAAGGCCGCGGTCAGGCGCACAGTCGGCTGTTGCTTGCGCGCGAGCCTGGCCCGCTGGAACTCCTGCAACCGGCCGACAATATCGATCCGCACCCGGGCCGCACGAATATCCGACTCAGCCGCCTGGATACGGGCCGCCAGCGCCGCGGCCTCGCGATTGAGGCGATCCGCGTCGCTGGTTGCTGTCTGGGCCTGACGCCGCAATGCCTCGCTGCGCTGGCGCGCCTGTTCGGCCTGTTCCCGGGCCGAAACCAGCGCGCGCTGCTGCTCGGACAGGGCCGGCGCACTATTCTGGGCGGGGATCGCGACCGCAAACAGGCCGCCTGCAGCGGCGACGGGCAACAGCAGGAAGAGCCGCTTCACATCCATTCATCCCTCCCGGTGATAAGGATGGCCGGCCAGGATCGACGTGGCGCGAAACAGCTGTTCCGCCAGCATGGCCCGGGCAAGCAGATGCGGCCAGGTCGCCTTGCCGAACGAAAACAGATGGTCCGCGCTCGTCACGTCCTCACGAGTCAATCCATCGGCGGCACCAATCAGAAAACGCGCCTCGCGCACACCGTCATCGCGCCAGTTGCCAAGGATTTCTGCAAATTTCCGGGAAGTCCAGTTCTGACCGGTCTCGTCCATGGCGATGATCCGTGTCTGCCCTTCCATTTTGGGGGTCTTGCCCCCGGATTCGGGCAATTCACTGATCCGCACATCCCACGCAATGCGCTTGGCATAGCGGTCCACCAGCTCCTGCTCCGGAGAGCGGCCGATTTTTCCGCGCGCGACGATATGCAGTCTCACGTGCGACCGGGCTCAGGCTTCGGCAGCCTCGGGTTCGGCGTCTTCACCGACCGCCCACATCCGCTCGAGATTGTAAAAGCTGCGGACTTCCGGCCGGAACAGGTGGACGACGACATCACCGGTGTCGATCAGGACCCAGTCTGCATTGGCTAGACCTTCGATCCGCGCTTCCCCGCCCGCCTGCTTGACGCGTTCGGCGAGTTTCTGGGCAATGGCGGCTACCTGACGGGTCGACCGTCCTTCAGCGATCACCATATGGTCCGCGATATTGCTCTTGCCTTCGAGCGGGATGGACACGATGTCCTGCGCCTGATCATCGTCCAGCGATTGCATGATCAGGTCATAGAGCGCACGAGATTCGGCTTTCCCCTCTTTGGAGGAAGCGGGTGTCAGCGCTTTGCTTTTCGATTTGGTCAAAACATCTCCTGTCAGTCTTTGGGGCAGACCAGGCGGCGCGTGACGGCGTCGCGCACGCAGCGATCCGCATATTCCTGGTGCCAATGGGGTCGGGCCATCCGGATCGCGGTGGCCGAGCGGGGGTCGGGACGATAGCGCAAAAATGTCAGCGCTGGCGTACTCCAGTTTGTCCAGTTCAAACGCCGGCTCGCGGGCCGGACGGAACGCCGGAGCCAGGCCATTGCGGGTGCCGCAAAGGCATCATCATCATAGCCGGGACGCGAAATAACTGCAATCGGCAAAAGACGGGCGATTTTTCGCCAGTCTTTCCAGCGGTGAAACTGGGCCAGATTGTCCGCTCCCATGATCCACACAAATTGCCTTTTCGGATAGCGCCGGACCAGCGCACGCAAGGTATCATGGGTGTATCGGGTGCCCAGAACCTGCTCAATCGCGGTTGGTTGAATGGTGGTCCGGCGGGCCATGGCCTGCGCCGATGCCAGACGGGCATGAAGTGGCGCCATATCCCGCGCGCCTTCTTTCAGCGGATTTCCCGGAGAAACCAGCCACCACAATTCGTCGAGCGCCAGCTCCTGCATCGCAAACAGGCTGATCGAGCGATGTGCGCCATGGGCCGGGTTGAACGATCCGCCGAGAAGTCCGGTGGTTTTCATTCCGGAAATGTTCTGACAATCCGGATTTTCCCGACGATATTCCTGTTGAAATCGTCCAGATCCTCGGCGGGAATCCAATATTCCAAATGCTCCCGGCCTCCGGCTTCCTGTATATCGTACCTGGAGAGGAAGGTGGTATCGACTTCAAATTCAGTGACATATCCACTTCCGGAGGCCGGCACGTTCCAATCACGGGCAATCTTCACAGCATAGGACTCGGTTGTCACCGGATAGAAAATCGGTTGCTCCGGAAGCCGTGGCGGGAACGCTTCCATTTCCGCCACTTCGATCAGTTTCAACTCTTCCGGTCCGACAGGGCGCCACAAGGTGGTCACTTGTGTCATGGTCTGATTTGCCCGGTTCCGCGCACCACCCACTTGTAGGTGGTGAGGCCTTCGAGAGCGACGGGTCCGCGGGCGTGCAAGCGGCCGGTCGAAATGCCGATTTCCGCACCCAGACCAAATTCCCCACCGTCCGCAAACTGGGTCGATGCATTGTGCATGACAATCGCGCTGTCTGCTCCGCGAATGAACCGGTCGGCGACCGCTTCGTCTTCCGTCACCACGGCATCGGTATGGTGAGAACCATGGGAGGCGATATGCTGCAAGGCGTCTTCTACCCCTTCTACCATTCGGACAGACAGCACCGTTTCGAGATATTCCGTATCCCAGTCGGCATCGCTGGCCGCGACCGTCCGGGGATCCAGCTCCATCACCGCATCATCGCCGCGAATCTCGCAGCCGGCGTCGATCAGCGCCCGTATCAGCGGGCCAGGTGCCGGATAGTCCTGGTCAATCAGCAGGGTTTCCATCGCGCCGCAGATGCCGGTCCGGCGCATCTTGGCATTGACCGCGATGGCGATCGCCTTGTCCTGATCCGCATGCTTGCCGATATAGGTGTGACAGATCCCGTCGAGATGCGCGAGAACCGGCACGCGCGCTTCTTCCTGTACTCTTGCCACCAGCGATTTTCCGCCGCGCGGGATGATGATGTCCACCAGCCCGCTGGCAGTGAGCATGGCGCCGACAGCCGCCCGGTCCGTCGTCTGGACGAGCTGGATGGCGTCACCGGGCAGGCCTGCTGCCATGACGCCATCCTGCATGGCGTCATGAATGGCCCGGTTGCTTTCAATCGCTTCTGATCCGCCGCGCAAAATCACGGCATTGCCAGAACGCAGACCCAGTGCCGCCGCGTCGGCTGTGACATTGGGACGGCTTTCATAAATGATACCAATCACGCCCAGGGGCACTCTCACCCGCTCCATCACCAGGCCATTGGGCTGCGTATTACGATCGATCACCTGCCCCACCGGGTCCGGCAGATCCGCAATATTCTCGACGGCCCGGGCAACGGCTTCCAGCCGGTCCTCATCGATCATCAGCCGGTCGAGCATGGCACTGCTCAGCTCGCGCTCCCGGCCCGCCGACATGTCGGCCGCATTGGCGTCGAGGATGGACTGACGCCTGTCCCGCAAGGCGGTGGCTGCTGCGCGCAATGCTTCCGCCTTCCGGGCATCGGACATCTGGGAAACCTGCGCAAAAGCAGCACGTGCCCTGTGGCCCATATCGGTTATCAGTTTTGCATGATCCGTCATTCGGGGCCTGCTAGCATGACGTCCCGTTCTGTTTAAGCCACAATCTTGCGGTCGACGTCATAAAGTCCCTTTTCGGAAGCACCAAAACTCCCGGAACGACTCGCGAAAAAGCGAATATGTCGGTTAATTTTACATTAATTCAGCAACTCACCGCATGACTCGTTCGACTCGTCACGAGTCCTTCATCCGGGATTCGCCCGCCCCGATTGGCTCTGCTAGCGGGCTGGTGGGGATAAAAATATAACGGCGGGTCATGCAAGACAGTAACCTCAAATCGCGTGTGTTCGCGCGTCTGGATCACATGTTTACCGATCGCGAATTTTTCATGCGATCGCACGGACAGGTCCGGTTTCTTACCATCACGGCAAAACTGCAAAAGCGTATCGCGGCTGGCGTTGCGCTGGTTCTTGGCCTGTGGCTGATTATTACGCTCGCGATGACGGTCAATCAGATATCAGTCTTCCGCGATCAGGTCTCGCTCGCAGAGAAAGAAGCTGCCGTGAACAGCGCAGAGAACCGGATTGCGGATTATCGCGAATCGATTGACGGCGTGGCCGCGGAGCTCAAGGAGCGACAAACCGTTCTGGAACAAATGACGGAGCAGTTTACCGGCGAGGAACTGAATGCGGCGGAAGACGAGAAGCTCTCCGAAAATGCGCAAAAAATCAGCGCCGCCTTTCCCGCCGCTGCGGCACTGGCCCGGCTGGAAGCCCGTCAGATTGCCTTTGCCCATCGCCTGACCCGGGCGGCTCAGAAACGCACCGCTGATGCGGAAGCGGCGATCCGCAAATTCGGTCTCAACCCGGATGTGCTGGCGAAGAACCTCAGCGGCGCAATGGGCGGCCCGTTCATCCCGTTTTTCAGCAGCGATGATGACAATCTGCATCCCACGCTCGAGCGGCTGAATATCGCTCTGGCGCGGATGGAGCAACTGGAAAGCACATTGCTCACCATTCCGTCTGCCATGCCGGCAGACATCTCGATGATGTCGAGCGGTTATGGCTATCGGCGTGATCCATTTACCGGTCGGGGCGCCATGCATAACGGTATTGATTTCAAGGGACCGCATGGAGAGCCCATCCTCGCCGCCGCCCGCGGCAAGGTAACGCATGCAGGCTGGAAGTCGGGCTATGGCAAGACCGTGGAAATTACCCATGGAAATGGGCTGATGACCCGCTATGCTCATCTTTCGCGAATCGGTGTCCGCACCGGTGAGACAGTCGCGCAAGGAAACAAACTGGGGGCAATGGGAAGTACCGGACGGTCGACCGGCACGCACTTGCATTTCGAGGTGCGTCTGAATGGAAAAGCCATCAACCCCCGGCCATTTTTGGAGGCGAATACAGATGTTCTCAAAGTCCAAGCCGTCGCAAGACAACGCGCCAATGCCTCAGAGCAGCGCTCCGAAGAAGAAGGAAGCACCCGTGGCTAGAAACAATTCAACCGGCGGTCCGAGTTTTTCGATTATCGGTGACGGCATCACCATCACCGGCAATATTGACGCAAAAGTCGATCTTCATATCGACGGGGAAGTGATTGGCGACATCAAGTGCCTGTCGCTCGTCCAGGGCCCGTCAAGCAAGATCCAGGGTGCCATTACGGCGCAGAATGCCAGCCTGTCGGGCGCAGTTGAAGGATCAATTGATGCCGGCGACCTGATGATCCTCGCGAGCGCCCGCATTGGCGGCGACGTGACCTATGAAAATGTCACCATAGAGCAAGGCGGTCATGTCGACGGCAAGTTCAAGCACAAGAGCAGCCGGTCTCCCAATCTGGCGAAATCGACCGTCGATGTCGCCAGCAAGTCGCCGCCTCTGGAACTGACCGAGGGCGACAAGGCTGCCTGATTTCGGGGCCACCTGCATACCGATTGACTAGTTTCGGGGCATCTGCCGCCGGTAACTGAGCGCTTCGGCAATATGGATCCTTCCAATATCCGGCGCGCCGGCGAGATCCGCTATGGTGCGCGCCACTCGCAGGATTCTCGTATATCCCCGCGCCGACAGCCGCATCATTTCGGCTGCGTCGGTCAACAGGCGTTCTCCCGGCGCGTCGGGCGTGGCAAAGGCTTTCAGTTGCTCCCCCTCCAGCAGGCAATTGATGGCGCCATCGTCTTTTGCGTTCCGTTCCCGCTGGACCTGGCGCGCCCGCCGAACTCTCTCTGCCACCCGCTCTGATCCTTCCGCCGGTGGCGGCACGGTGAGATCGGATGCAGACAATGCCGCCACTTCGACATGCAGGTCGATGCGGTCGAGCAGCGGACCGGAAATCCTGGCCTGATAATCGGCGGCGCATCGCGGCGCGCGGGAACAGGCGAGGCTGGCATCTCCCAAATGGCCGCAGCGACAGGGGTTCATCGCCGCAACCAGCTGGAACCGGGCCGGGAAAGTGACATGGGCATTCGCCCGGGCAATGCTGATCTCTCCGGTCTCCAGCGGCTGACGCAGGGAATCCAGAACCGGTCGCTGAAATTCCGGCAGCTCGTCCAGAAACAATACGCCCAGATGGGCCAGGCTGATTTCCCCGGGGCGGACTTTCAGACCGCCGCCGGCCAGGGAGGCCATCGAGGCCGAATGATGGGGAGACCGAAACGGCCGGCTGCGGCTCATCTGCCCGCCATCCAGTGTGCCGGCGACGCTGGCCACCATCGAAACCTGCAGGGCTTCACTCGCCGACAGGGGCGGCAATATGCCCGGAAGACAGGAAGCCAAAAGCGACTTGCCCGATCCCGGCGGACCACTCATCAGCAGGTTATGTCCCCCGGCTGCGGCGATCTCGAGCGCCCGCTTTGCTGTCTCCTGCCCCTTCACGTTGCTGAGGTCGGTGCCATATTCCGGATCCGGCGCCTCGCCGGTTTCGGGTGGTGACAAGACCGATTGTCCCTTGAAATGGTTGAGCAGGGTCAGCAGGTCAGGCGGGGCCAGTATTTCGATCTCCCCGGCCCAGGCCGCTTCCGGTCCCTGGCTGGCCGGACAGACAAGGCCGCGCTTTTCCTCCGAGGCGTGCAATGCCGCGAGCAGGACACCGGGGGTCGCCGCGAGCCGCCCGTCCAGCGACAATTCCCCGACGACCACATATCCCGCCAGGGTTTCGGCATCGATGACCGCCATCGCCCCAAGCAGCGCCAAAGCGATCGGCAGGTCATAATGGGAGCCTTCCTTGGGCAGATCGGCCGGTGACAGGTTGATCGTGATCCGCTTGGGCGGCAGGGACAGACCCAGCGCGGAAATCGCCGCCCGGACGCGTTCCCGGCTTTCCGCAACCGCCTTGTCAGGGAGGCCCACCACGTTGAATGCCGGAACGCCCGGTGCCAGCTGGCACTGAACTTCGACCGGGCGGGCTTCGAGGCCAAGATAGGCCACGGTTGATACCAGCGCTACCATGTCCGTTTGCACCTCCCCGCCGCCCGTTTCGCTTGAACAGACCTTTGACGAGGCAAGGAGGGGGAGTCGAGGCGGAACAGCTTCTTGGCCGGAAGGGTCAATACCGGCAGATTTTCGCCAGTTCCGCCGATCTCCCCGCTAATACGTTAAGAGGATCTCAACCATCCGTTTCTACGCTTTGGCAACGGCAGCAAGCCTAGAGAGGTCTCATGGAACGGGATCAGCAGAACGAAACCGATCAGAATAGCGGCTTTGGCGGCCTGCTATGGATCATCCTGTTCGCCGCGTTCGCGCTGATCATGCCGCACAAACCCGCCGCAGCGGAGAGCGATTCCTACGTCGTGCAGGAAATTGTCGAAACAATTTCCTATGATCTGGTCGAACCGGGATCGGGGACTGCTCCGGATTCACCCGCTCTTGACCAGTTTGGCCCGTTTGAAGTCATCTCGCCCTATCTTGTACACATGCGCGGGACCGTGGACAGCGATTCACCCGGCCAGTTTGCGGCAATGATGCGGCAATATCCCGGGATCCGGCAAATCGAGATGATTGATTGCAGCGGATCGATCGACGAAGACGCAAATCTCCGGCTGGCCCGGCAAATCCGCCAGGCCGGTATCAATACACATGTTCCCGCGCACGGTTCGGTACGTTCCGGTGCGGTTGAACTTTTTCTGTCGGGGATCCGCCATACTGCCGATCCCGGCGCGGAATTTGTGGTTCACAGCTGGATTGACGAGGACGGCGTGGAAGCGAGCGAATACCCCGCCAATGATCCGGTGCACGCCGAATATCTCGACTATTATGCCGAAATGGGCGTTCCGCGCGACAAGGCCCGCGCCTTTTACGATCTGACCAACAGCGTGCCATTTGCAGAACAGCTCAAACTGACCAGCAGCGATCTCGCCCGGTACCAGCTTTTGCACTGACACCGGCAAGCCTTTGTCACAAAATAGCTTTTCGTTCACCTGATATCCATTTTGGCCGCTCATAATGGTCGCGACACATGGAATGATTGAGGGAGGTGCTTGCGGCCGGACCCGCGATGCACCACATTGGACGTATGAAAACAGAGGCAGAATACCGGCTGGAGAAGAAGCGGTGGCGATATACGTCCGGCTACCGTTTCGTGCTTTCGATTCTCGGGTTCTTCCTGATTCTGATATCGCCGATTGTCGGCGCCATACCGGGGCCCGGCTTTGTCATCCTGTTCCCGATCGGGTTGGCCCTCGTCCTGCAAAACTCGCGCTGGGCCAAAAAGCGCTATGTCGACTTCAAACGCCGGTTTCCGCAATATGGGAAATGGACGGACTGGGCGATGCGGCGGCCGCGCCACAAGGAATTGCCCGATGATTTCGAGTTGCCGGTCTTCGGCAAGGTCAAAACCGGATCAGAACAGCGAGAAACATAGCCGCTGACGCTTGACTTTCTGCGCCTGCGCTCTTATCCGCACTCTCCAGAACACGGCCGCAGGCAACTGGCGGCCTTTTTTATCGAAATTCGAGTGACAGGACAATCGCGATGAAGCGCACTTTTCAACCGAGCCGACTGGTCCGCAAACGGCGCCATGGTTTCCGTGCCCGCAAAGCCACCGTTGGAGGCCGCAAAGTGCTGGCCGCCCGCCGCGCGCGTGGCCGCAAGAAGCTTTCTGCCTGAGCCGAACAAATCCGCTGACGGCGCGTCCGGCGTGCCGCCGACCCCGGACAATATTGAAAGCCGAGATATCCGTTCCCGGACGACCGGAACGACAATCGAGGTGATTCGCAAAAGATCGGATTTTCTCGCCGCCAATCGCGGCAAGCGATTCGTCGCGCCCGGATTCGTCCTGCTGTGCCACCCGCGACCGGAATCCCATCCCGTCCATCCCGACCTGAAGCGCTTCGGGATCACGGTGACCAAAAAAATCGGCAATGCCGTGACCCGCAACCGGATGAAGCGCTGCTTCCGTGCACTCATGGCAGAAACGCTGCCGGAACATGGACTGGCCGGCGCCGACCATATCATGATCGGGCGCAAACAGGCAGGTGAACCGCAGTTTGCCGACATGAAATCCGATCTTGTCAAAGGCTTGGCCCATCTTGCCCGGAAAGTCGGCAAGTGATGCTGAAGGCGGTTTTCATCTTTCTGGTTCGCTGCTGGCAATGGGGTCCGTCGCGGATTCTGCCCCCCACTTGCCGGTACAGTCCGACCTGTTCGGCCTATGCCATCGAAGCGATAGGGAAATATGGTGCGATTAGGGGTAGCTGGCTGGGAATGAAGCGGCTATTGCGCTGTCACCCTTGGGGCGGGTCGGGCTACGACCCGGTTCCTTGAACATCCCGGGCGGCGGGCATATCTGATGAGATCACGAGACATTTAGGAATCAAAGTGGACGACAAGCGCAATATCATCATGGCGGTTCTGCTGACCGGCATCATTCTGTTTGGCTGGCCACTGGTGATGGAACAGTTCTTCCCCGAAATGGTGAACCAGAACGAAGCCACGGAACAGGCCGCCAGTCCGGCTGCTGATCCGGCAAGTGCCGATGGTCTGGCTCCCGCTGTTTCCACCGATACGGGGGCGAATGACATCGCCGCTGACGCTGTCGCCGGCACGATCCGGCCGCTGGCCGCAGTGCTCAGGGAAAATCCCCGCGTCCTGATCGATACGCCGCGGCTCAAGGGCTCCATCAATCTGCAGGGCGCGCGCTTCGATGACCTGACGCTCACTGATTACCGCGTCGCCCTCGACAAGGACAGTGACCCGGTCCGGCTATTCTCGCCATCGGGAACCGAAAATGCCTATTTCAGCCGATTTGGCTGGGCCGGCAAAGACATTGCGCTGCCCGGTGACAAGACCGTCTGGTCCGCCGATCAGAGCAAGCTGACGCCGGAAACGCCGGTGACACTGAGCTGGAACAATGACACTGGTCAGTCCTTTGCGATCACCCTGTCGATCGACGAAAATTATCTTGTCACCGCCGAACAGAGCGTCACCAATCGCGGCGAGGCCGATATCGCAGTCAATCCCTTCGGTCTGCTCAGCCGGGTCCGCAATCCGAACACCATTCCCTCCGTCGAACAGGACAGCTGGACCATCCATATCGGTCCGATGGGCGTGTTCGAGGAAACCGCCAATTTCGATACCGATTATGAGGATGTCGAGGAAGCCGGTGCCAGCGGCGTATCGGCAAATGTCACCAATGGCTGGATCGGCTTTACCGACAAATACTGGCTCGGCGCGCTCATTCCGGTGACCGACACCAAAATTGACGGCAAGTTCCGCGCCGGCAGCGGAGATGTCTATCAGGCCCAGATCTCCCGCCAGAATGCGCAGATTGTCGCTCCCGGAAAGGTTCTCACAACCACCACAAGACTGTTTGCTGGTGCCAAGGAAACCGCGCTGCTCGACACCTACAAGGAGCAGTATAACATCACCCTGCTCGACCGGGCGATCGACTGGGGCTGGTTCTACTGGTTTGAAAAGCCGCTTTTCTATCTGCTCAACTGGCTGTTCGAAATGGTCGGCAATTTCGGCGTCGCGATCATCCTGATGACCTTCGTCGTTCGCGGGATCATGTTCCCGATTGCCCAGAAACAATTCGCCAGCATGGCGCAGATGCGCGCGGTGCAGCCGAAAATGAAAAAAATCCAGGAAAAACACAAGGACGACAAGCAGAAGCAGCAACAGGAAATCATGAAGCTGTACAAGGACGAGAAGGTCAATCCGCTCGCCGGCTGCCTGCCCATCTTCCTGCAGATTCCGATATTCTTTGCGCTATACAAGGTGCTGATGCTGTCAATTGAAATGCGGCACCAGCCGTTCATGCTTTGGATCAAGGATCTGTCGGCTCCCGACCCGCTGACGCCCGTCAACCTGTTCGGTCTGATCCCGTTCGATCCACCCAGTTTCCTGGCGGTCGGCATATTGCCGATCCTGATGGGCATCACCATGCATTTCCAGTTCAAGCTCAATCCGCAGCAGATGGATCCGATCCAGCAGCAGATCTTCAGCTTCATGCCCTGGATCCTCGTGTTCATCATGGCGCCATTTGCCGCCGGTCTGCAGCTCTACTGGACGGTTTCCAACATTCTCACCATCATCCAGCAGAAATGGCTCTATTCGCGCCATCCGCAGCTCAAGGAAATGATGGCGAAGGAAGCCGAAGAGAAGGCCCGGAAAGAAGCCGAGGCCAAGGGATAGCGAGTGGAACCGCTCCATCCGAAAATCTTTTCCGGACCGATATCTTTCCTGAAATCGGCGCCGCAGCTGCAGTTCCTGCCCGATCCTTCGGTCCCGGAAATCGCCTTTGCGGGCCGCTCCAATGTCGGCAAGTCCTCGCTGATCAATGCGCTGACCAACCGCAACGGGCTCGCGCGCACGTCCAATACGCCGGGCCGGACACAGGAGCTCAACTTTTTTGATGTCGGCGATCCGCTGATCTTCCGGATTTGCGACATGCCGGGCTATGGCTTTGCGAAGGCACCGCCGAAAACCGTCAAGAAGTGGCGCTACCTGATCAACGACTATCTCCGCGGCCGTCAGGTGCTGCAGCGGACATTCGTGCTGATCGACAGCCGGCATGGCATCAAGGACACCGACAAGGACGTGCTCGACATGCTCGACAAGGCGGCGGTAAGCTACCGGATTGTGATGACCAAGGCCGACAAGGTCAAATCAGACGCGCTCGCCAAGATGGCGGAGCAGGTGGAAGCCGAAGCACGGAAGCATCCCGCGGCGCATCCCGAACTGCTGATTACCTCTTCGGAGAAGAAACAGGGCATTGAGGACCTCCGGTTGGCGGTACTGGAATCGGTCCAGTCGTAACCGGACCGGACCGGACTGCGAACCGGTGTTCAACAAGTTCCGCCTTTCGCCGGGCTGTTGAGTGAGTTAGGATCGAATCCATGAAACTGATAATCGGAAACAAAGCCTATTCCAGCTGGTCGATGCGCGGATGGCTGGCCTGCAAACAGTCCGGCCTGTCATTCGAAGAGCTGACCGTTCCCCTGTTTGGCGAGGACTGGGACGAAGTGCGCGAAAGCGAAAATTTTGCCCCCTCGGGTGGCAAGGTTCCGATCCTGTGGGACGGGGAAACGGTGATCTGGGACAGTCTCGCGATTATCGACTGGCTGGCCGACAAGACCCATCGCGACCGCTTCTGGCCCAAGGATGAAAGCGCGCGCGGCATGGCGCGGTCGATGGCCGCCGAGATGCATTCCAGCTTCATGGCGCTGCGCAAGCAATGTCCGATGAACACACGCAAACGCTACGAAGGCCTGCAATTTACACCGGAAGTGTTGCAGGATGCCGCCCGCATCATGGAGCTCTGGGCGCAGGCGCGGGCCCGCTTTGGCGGAGGTGGCCCGTTTCTGTTCGGCACCTATGGCGCGGTCGACATCATGTATGCGCCGGTCGTGTCACGTTTCCAGACCTACGGGCTCCAGGTGCCCAGCTTTGCCGCCACCTACATGGACACCATGCTCCAGCATGACTGGATGGTGCAGTGGATGGAGGCAGCGGAGGAGGAACCCTGGGTGATTGAGCGGCTGGAACAGCCCGAAACGGCAAAGGGTTGAACCCGAGCCATGACTGACACCAGCCCGGTCAAACTGGCGAAAAGCCTGATTGCCTGTCCCAGCATCACACCGGCCACCGGTTCGGTTTTCGAAACATGTGAATCGATGCTCGAGCCGCTGGGATTCGAAGTCTCGCGATTTGTCGCCGGCGACGCGCCGGAACAGGCGGATCTTGGCGGAGCGGTGGAAAATCTGTTCGCGATCCGGCGCGGCGCGGATGACAGCCGGCACTTTGCCTTTGCCGGACATCTTGATGTCGTGCCGCCGGGTGAAGGCTGGCACAGCGATCCCTTCGCGCCGGAGATTCGCGGCGATCTGCTCTACGGACGGGGCGCTGTTGACATGAAGGGCAGCATCGCGGCCTTTGTCAGCGCGTTGCACCAGCTGCCCCGGGATCTGGGCACGATCAGCCTGATCATCACCGGAGACGAGGAAGGCCCGGCGCGTTTTGGCACGGTCGCGCTGATGGACTGGATGGCGGAGCGCAATATCCGGCCCGATCTGTGCGTGGTCGGCGAGCCGACATCTGTCCATCGTCTCGGCGACATGGTCAAGATCGGCCGCCGTGGTTCGGTGAATATGTGGGTGACGGTCAACGGCACCCAGGGCCATGTCGCCTATCCTCATCTCGCCGACAATCCGATCACGCGGCTGGGCAAAATCCTGAGCGAGATCGACGAACTGCACCTCGATGGCGGCACCGACTGGTTTCAGGCGAGCAATATCGAATTTACCGATCTCCATGTCGGCAATCCCGCCCATAATGTCATCCCGGCCCGGGCCGAGGGCCGCCTGTCGATCCGGTTCAATGACCAGCATAGCGGAGATTCGCTGAGCCAGATGATCCGCGAAATTGTCGAAAAACATGGCGGCAAACTGAGACCGGTCATCTCGGGCGAGCCCTTCTTGACACCCCCGGGAGAATTATCGGAACTGGTCGCCACGGCGATCACCGACGTCACCGGTGTCGAACCCGAGTTGTCAACCAGCGGCGGCACATCCGATGCCCGTTTCCTCTCCAAAATCGTGCCGGTTGTGGAATTCGGGCTGTGCAATGCGACCATGCACAAGCTGGACGAAGCCGTGGCCATTGCCGATCTCGACCAGCTGGCTGAAATCTATGCCCTGATTGTGCGGCGCGCGCTGGGCTGAGCCCCGAAATCTATCGCCGGCGGCGGAGAATGATGTAGAGCGCGCCGGCTCCGCCATGGCGTGGATGGGCGCGTCGCACGGTTGCGATATAGGGCGCGTGGCGGGACGCGGCCAGCCAGTCGGACACGGCCGCCCGGATCGCGCCGCGGCCGCCTTCGCGGTGCCGTTCCTCGCTGCTGCGCGACTTGCCGGTAATCAGCAACAGGGCACGGTGGCCCGCCGAAATGCTGAGCTCCAGTGCGCTGTCGAGGCGGCCATGGGCAGAAGACAGCGTGTGTCCGTGCAGATCAATGGTGACGTCCGGCTGAACCACACCCTTGCTCAGGCGACGGTCCCAGTGGCCGTCCAGCCCGGCCTTTTCCGGAATTGCCACCAGGTCTTTCAGCGAAATGGCCCGGTGGGGGGCACCGCCAAATGTCGCTGCGGTAATCGGGCCTTTGACCTCGCGCAGTTTCTTCGCAACCGGCAGGGAATCCAGCCGGCGCACCCGCTTCTGATCGAGCGGCTCCACCGTTTCCACCAGTTTTTGCCACAACGCCTTCTCTCCGGCGGTCAGGGGCCGGTCGGACATCGCTCAGTTGCCCGGTGTGCCGGATGCTGCCTGCAAGCGGGCCAGCGAACCGCGCGGCAGGAATATCAGCGCCTGTCCGCGGGATGACATGCCGCCCGCAATTTCGCGCGCCTCGCTGCCGGCACCCCAGAATGTATCAAACCGGTTCGCGCCCTTGATTGCGCCGCCGGTATCCTGCGCGATCCAGAGACCATCGGCGATATTATGCTCCAGATCGAGAAATACCGGCGCACCGAGCGGAACAAACAGCCGGTCCGCCGCCACCGACGTCCGGCCGACCACGGGATGTCCCATCGCGCCGAGCGGTCCCGGCCCGGTCAGTTCACGAAAGAAAATATAGCTGCGGTTTTCGCGCATGATTTTCATGCCCTCTCCGGGATTGGCCCGCAGCCATTCGACAATGCCCTGCATGTTGGTCTTGCCGTCCGCGAGAAGGCCCCGCTCGCGCATCACCCGGCCGATCCCGGTATAATCCCGCCCGTTCTGCCCGGCATAGCCGATCCGCATGACCGACCCGTCAGGCAGGGCGAGGCGACCGGAGCCCTGAATTTGCAGGAAGAAAAACTCGATATAGTCCGCCGCCCACGCAATCTCGAGGCCCTGGCCTTCGAGCGCGCCGTCGTCAATTTCGCCGCGGTCAGCAAAGGGAACCAGTTTGGTGCCATCGATCTTGCCGCGAATGCGCTTGTCTTTCAGCGTATCCGAAAACAGGCCCAGATCCACGTCGAGCAGATCGGGTGGCCGTTTGTAGACCGGTACTTCATAACCGGTTACCCGCTCCCGGGATCCGGCAATCTGGGGTTCGAAATAGCCGGTCGCATAGGCCCTGCCATCGGCGATGCGAACCGCTTCGAACTGTGTTTCAAAAAACCGCACGGCATCATTTTCGGACCAGTCCCGCGCAGCGTCACAGGCGGGCTTCCAGTCCTCTCCCCGGGTCAGACCGCTATTGTCGGTGCGACGGACGAGCGACGGACAGCTGGTGCGGAAAGACTGCAGCGCCGGACCGGCCTTGATCGGCTGGATCCGGAGCGAGCGGATATCCGGTCCGGCGGAAAAACCGGCAAGAATTGCGCGATCAGCCTTGGCCGCATCAGGCGCGGTTGCCGTTTCGGGAACCGGCTCGATGGTGCCCGCTGTCTGGGGAACCTGCGGTGTTCTGGCAGGAGGTTGAGCGGTCGGTGCAGGCGTGGGCGGATCTTCTGATCTTTGCGGTGCGCTGGTTTGCGGCGGATCCGGTGCGCGTTGCGCGCCTTCGGGTATGATCGATACCGAACAGGCCGACAATAGCAGCAGTCCGCCAGCCATGGCCGCCAACCGTGTCATCGGCCGGGTTGAAGAAAGGATATGAACGCCGGTCCCGCGGGACTCAGGCTTCATCGGTTTCGTCAAGAACCCAGGCTGGGCTGGCGCTGGAAAGGTCGCGCATGAAGGTCCAGACATCATGCGTATCGACGGCGTCTGACAGCGAGCCACCGATCAGCTTGCCGTCCTTGTCTTTCACGACAGCGGCAATGTCCGCGTCAAAACGGACAGTGATCCGGGCGACAGGCCGGTCATAGGATGCATCGACGATCCGGGCGTCCTCAATCCGGACGAGCCGGTTGTCGAGAACTTCGCCATTGGCCTCGCGGGCATCGATGGCGGCCTCGAAGCTTTCGAACACATCTTCGTCGCACAGTTCCTTGAGCTCTTCGCGGTCGCCCTTCCAGAAGGCTTCCAGGATCATGCCATAGGCAGCCCGGGCACCTTCCATGAACCGGCCCGCATCAAAATTGCGGTCGGCGGAGAGGATGGCCCGCATGCCCGATTCGGCAGCAGCATCGTAAATCATGGTCGGGGCCGGGACGGGAGTGTTAGGGGCCGGTCCGATATCGGGAACAGGGGTTTCCCGCCGGTCCGTGCCAATGCTGTCCTGTGGGCGCTTATCCAAGCTGTTCTCTATGTTTCGCGGCGTATGCTCCTGCTCATGGCCGGTGCGTTTTCCCAGAACGGAATAGAGACGCAGGCCCAGAAAGGCCGCAACCATCGCCAGAAGAACTATTTCAATAGTCACGATAACTCCAATATCTTTATTTCCCCCTACATAGGCAGGAAATGGCCCGGTTTCAAATGCCTTTCGCGTTCCATACGCGCCGGTTCACCGTTTTTTGCCTGTTTAGGTTTTCCATTGTGAACCCCCGATGACGAAATTGGCCGCGTCTCTTGCGCCGGATCCGGCATCTTCGCCCGCTGACATCCATCATTGCCCTTCGGATAATCCCCTGCTAGGCGCGCTGCAAACAGCGCGGCATTTCGCGCTTTGTTCAAGATCGTGTTTATTCCGAAAGGACCAGATTGATGGTTGATGAAAACGGCAATGTTACTACCCCTGATCCGGCAACCAATGGCGCCGACAGCGGCCCCCAGATTGGTGTCATCTCACAATATGTGAAAGATCTTTCGGTGGAAAACCCGAACGCCCCCGACGTGTATCAGTGGGAAGAGCAACCGCAGATCGATGTCCAGTTCAATATCGGTGCCAACAAGGTCACCGATGAAGTACAGGAAGTCGAACTGAAGATCGAGGTTGTGGCCAAGGCCGACGCTGGCATCGCGTTTCAGATCGAGCTGCAATATTGCGGCCTGTTTGGCTTGCGCAACGTTCCCGATGACCAGGCCCATCCGTTCCTGTTCGCCGAAGCCCCACGACTGCTTTTCCCGTTTGCGCGGGCGGTCATTGCTGATGCCGTCCGCGATGCCGGCTTCCAGCCGCTGATGCTGGAGCCGATTGATTTCACCGCCCTCTACATGCAGCAGCGCGAGCAGATGGCGGCGCAGCAAACGGGTGAGCAGCCGGTCGGGAACGCCTGACAGGCCCGGGCAGGATGAGAGCATGAATCTGCTCAAGTCCACAGGAACCATAGCAGGGCTGACGATGGTCAGCCGGATATTCGGATTTGTCCGGGATATCATACTCGCTCGCGTGCTCGGCGCGGGTGCAGCTGCCGATTCCTGGCAATTGGCGTTCCAGCTTCCCAATATTTTCCGGCGGCTGTTTGCCGAAGGCGCCTTTTCGGCCGCATTCGTGCCGCTGTTCAACCGCAAGATGGAAGAGGACGAGCAGCGCTCGGCGGCTCAGAATTTTGCGATCGACGTGCTGTCGGTGTTCGTGCCGATATTGCTGGTCTTTTCCGCCATCATGATGCTCGCCATGCCGGGGATCATCTGGCTGATCGACGATTTTGGCGAGGGCGGGCGGACAACACCCTTCACGATATCGCTGGCGCGTATCACCTTTCCCTATCTCGCGCTGATCAGCCTGACGACCCTGTTCGCCGCCATTCTGAATTCGGTCAGCCGCTTTGCTGCCGCTGCCGCCGCACCGATCATGCTGAACGTCTGCATGATCACGGCGCTACTGATCTCCTACGGGATGAGCGGCGGATCTGACACGCGGCAAGCGGCCTATTTCCTGGCCGTCGGTGTCGCTTCGGCCGGTCTGCTGCAACTGCTGTGGCTCTACTACTGGGCGCGCAAGGCCGGATTTGCCTTTGCGGTTCGCAAGCCGAAAATCACGACCGACATCAAGGAACTCGGCATTCTCATTCTCCCGGCGGTATTTGGTGCCGGAATCTACCAGATCAGCCGCTTTGTCGACCTGTTCTTTCTCGGGCGCCTGCCCGAAGGCAGCTTCGTCTATCTGGCCATGGCGGACCGGTTGAACCAGTTGCCGCTGGGGATTATCGGCATCGCTCTGGGCACCGCCATATTGCCGGCCCTGTCCCGGTTCATTGCGCGGGATGACCAGGCCGGAGCCCAGCGCATTCAGAGCAATGCGATTGAGCTCGCCATGCTGCTCACCATCCCGGCCGCCCTCGCGCTGTTCTTCGCCGCCGGTCCGCTGGTCACCGCCTTTTACGTGGGCGGGAATTTCGAGGCGGCTGATGGCCAGACCACCGCACAAGTAGTCGCCGCTCTGGTCGTCGGACTGCCCGCCTATGTGCTGGTCAAGGTTCTGATCCCCGGCTTTTTCGCGCGCAAGGATACGCGCACTCCCGTTTACACCGCAGGCATTTCGTTGCTTATCAACATCAGCCTCAACCTGCTTCTGATCCCCCGGTTCGGCATTGTCGGGCTGGCCTTTGCGGGCGCCGTAGCGGCCTGGTGTAATTGTGCGATGCTCTATTTCATGCTGCACACGCGCGGACATTATCATCTGGAACTGGTCCTTTTGGGCCGGATTGTCCGGATCACCCTGTCGGCTGTCGGCATGGCGGCAGTGCTCTATTACGGCCAGCCGCTCGGTGACCATCTCTATGGTGGCAATATCTGGCAAAGGGTCGGGTCGATCGCCGCTCTGGTCAGCGCCGGCGGACTGGTCTATGCGGCTCTCGCGTGGATCACCGGCGCGGTCGATCGCGAAAAAATCATGATGCTCACCAAAAAGAAGGCAGCCGAAAAAGCGGCAACAGAGGAACAATGAACATGCGCACGGTTTCGGGCATTCAGCCCACGGGAAATCTCCACCTCGGCAATTATCTGGGAGCCATCAAGAACTGGGTGAAGCTGCAGGAGCAGAGCGAATGCCTGTTTTTCCTGGCCGACCTGCATGCCATTACCGTCTACAATGATCCGGCAGAACTGTCGGCCAATTGTCGCGAAATGGTGGCCGCACTGGTCGCAGCCGGAGTCGATCCGGAAAAGTCCATATTGTTCAACCAGGCCCGCGTTCCGCAGCATGCCGAGCTGGCCTGGCTGCTGATCTGCAACACGCCGATGGGCTGGCTCGACCGGATGACCCAGTTCAAGGAGAAATCAGGCAAGCACAAGCAGCGCAGCTCGCTGGGCCTCTATGGCTATCCGGTCCTGCAGGCTGCCGATGTCCTGATTTACCAGGCAACCCATGTGCCCGTCGGCGAAGATCAAAAGCAGCATCTCGAACTGGCCCGCGACATTGCCGCGAAATTCAACAATGACACCGGCAAGGACGTCTTCACGCCACCGGAGCCGTTTATTGGCGAAACCGCCGCCCGGGTCATGTCGCTGCGGGACGGCAATGCCAAAATGTCGAAATCCGACCCGTCGGACCTCAGCCGGATCAACATGACTGACGATGATGACACCATCGCGAAAAAAGTTCGCAAAGCGCGGACCGATCCGGAGCCTTTGCCCGAAACGCTGGACGAACTGGACGGCCGTTCGGAGGCGAGCAACCTGGTCGGAATCTATGCCGCACTGGCCGACAGTAGCGGAGAAAAGGTCCTGGCAGAATTTGCCGGCAAGGGATTCGGAGACTTCAAACCGGCCCTGGCCGACCTTGCAGTGTCGAAGCTGGCGCCGATCCGTGACCGGTTTGATGCGCTGCGCCAGGATCCCTCGGCTATCGACGCGATATTGCGCGACGGGGCAGAACGGGCCCGGACCCTGGCACAACCGACGACGGATGCCGCCTACGCTGCCCTTGGCCTGCTGCGCGACTGATAGGGCAACACAACCACTATAATAGACCAATGCCTGCCGTGCGCCTGCCGCACGGTGCAACTTATTGCGCCTGCCGTCCACAATAGTTGTATTTTGGTAACAGTCCGCCCCCGATCTCGCACAATAAAATAATTTGTCTGGACAAATTCCTTTGCTGATGAGAATTGTTTGCACAAATGTCCGGACAAATTTCTTCAGGGAGAATAAAATGAGATCCACGCTGAAACTTATGCTGATGTCGGCCACGGTCATGACCAGCATGCCTGCTCTGGCCCAGGACGACGCCAGCGGCGCGGAAAATGACGACTCCAACGTGATCATCGTGACAGCCCGAAAGAAGGAAGAAACGCTTCTCGATGCCCCGCTCGCGGTTTCGGTTGTCGGGGAGGCGGAGCTGCAACAGGGCGGCTTTACAGACATTACCGAAGTGACAAAAGTGACGCCGGGCGCCTTTGTCGAGGCAGGCGGTCAGAATACCAACGGCTTTGCCCGTATCAACAGCACGCCGCGGTTTCGCGGCATCTCGGTGCTTAGCGGCAACCCGCTGCAGCAGACCGCAACGGTGTTCCTTGACGGGGTCTATCTCAGCGGCGGTATTGAAACCATTGGCGTGAACGAATTGCAGCGGGTCGAGGTGATCAAGGGTCCGCAATCCGCACTCTTTGGCCGGAACACATTTGCCGGTGCAATCAATTATGTGACCAAGGATCCGAGCGACGAGTTTCGCGTGGATCTGGATGCAACGGTGGCGACACGCGATGAATATCGGGTGGCTGCGGGTATTGAAGGTCCGATCACGGATGGCCTGTCCTTCCGCCTGAGCGGCAATTACAGCGACAAACAGGGGCATTTCGCCAATGTGGCCGTGCCCGGCCAGCGACTGGGTGATGAGCAGCAGTGGACGATCAGCGGATCGGTGCTGATCGAACCGAGTGACGGCTTCCGCCTGAAACTGCGCGGCTCCTATCAGGAAATTGATGACGGCCCGGCGGCCGCGGTGGCCTCTTTTGGTACCGCCTTCCACAATTTTGGCGGATTCCTGCTCAATCCGGACGGGACGGTTGACCTGAACGACGGGGTTCAGCCGGCGCCGCGTGACGGCACCCGGACGGAATCGGTTTTCCGCGGGCGGATCACCATGCCGACGGCGGCCGAAATTGGCCTCAACTCCTCGGCTGCGGATATCCAGGCCTTTCTCGGGTTCCTGAATGACGGGCGCTCTGATCCCACCGATGCCATATTCGACTTCAAATATAACCCGACCACGGTCGACAGTTTTGGCCTGAATCTCGATGCCCTGCGCTTGAGCGCTGCGGGTAGCGTGGACCTGACAGACAATATCCAGTTCAGTTTCCTCGGGGGCTATAACAAGGAAAATTTCGGTTTCTTCGCCGATTTTGACACCACACCCGATGTCTCGTTCACCGGCTTCACTGCCCGTGAAACCGAGGATTATACGATTGAGGGCCGCCTTTCCGGTTCCTTTCTCGATGACAGTCTGAATGTCTCCGTCGGGGCGAGCTATGTCGATATCGACATTGCGGAGCTGGGCGGTGTGGCGAACTTTTTCGGAGCACCGATTTTCTTCGGCGATATTTTCCGGTCCGACCCGTTTACATCCGGTGCCCAGACGCTCGGCTTTTTCGGCTCCATCGATTATCAGTTCACGGATCAGCTCTCGATCACACTTGAGGGCCGATATCAGGAAGATGAAATCAGCGCTGGCGACGTCAATGCCGGTCTTGCCACTCCGATATCCCCTGCGAAGATTGACAGCTTTCTGCCCCGTGCCACGCTGCGCTATCAGCCGACGGACTACACCACCATCTATGCCACCTACAGTGAGGGCAACCTGCCCGGCGGATTCAACCCGCAAATTGCGGAGCTTGATGCGGTCCAGCTGGCGGAACTCGCGGCCAAGGCACCGGAGGCCAATACCATTTTCGGCGAGGAACAGCTGACCAATTACGAGCTGGGCTGGAAACAGCAGCATCCGGACGGCATTTTTGCCTTCAATGTCGCGGCCTTTTACATGAAACGCAGCGACGAGATTTTCACTTCCATTGAAACGGTGGTCGATACCAGCCCGAATGCGCCCAATCCGGAACGTACGGTTAATTTCACCTCCAACGGTGCCAGCACCAACATCTACGGCGTAGAGATTGATGCCGTGTTCAATGTCAGCGAGAATCTGTCGGTACAAGGGTCCTTTGCCTATATCAATTCCACCATCGACTCCTTCCCGGAAAATGGCGGAACCGGAGACTTTGGCGACATTTTCGGCCCGGCGGCCGATGTCACCGGGCAGGAAGCCCCGCGCTTCCCGCCAATCACCTGGTCTCTGGGCGCAACCTATGAAGACAGCTTCGACGCGATACCCGGGTTCGACAGCTGGTTCTTGCGGACGGACGTGTTCTTTACCGGTGAATATTTCATCAGTAACGCCAATGTGGCCCAGGTGGAGGAAGCGACCGACGTGAATGTCCGGCTCGGACTGCGCGGTGACAATTATGGTCTCGAGTTTTTCGTGACCAACCTGTTCAACGAAGATGCGCCAACAACGGCCCAGAATTTCGCCGACACCAGCTTCGGAACGCGAACATTGCCGGGCGGGTTCTTCGATTTCACACGCGAGGGCGCAAGGGTCGGCCTGCGCGACAAGCGCCAGTTCGGTGTCCGGGCGAACTTCACGTTCCGCTAGAAGCACACTCCCGATAACCGCAGGAAAGCCGCCGTTCTGGCGGCTTTCTTTTTGGGGTCAGACATCGCCCGCAAGTCAATCCCATGTGACATCATTGCAACATATTTCCAACCATTTGTCTGGACAACAAAATTTGTCTGGACAAATTCTGCGAATATTGAGAACCAGTTGTAGGAACATGGGCAGAAGTTGTGCCCATCGAGGGAGACATCAACAATGAAAATTTTGCTCAAGGCATCGCTTTTAGGCGCTACCATATTGGCCAGCGGCCCAGTCTATGCACAGGATACGGCCGAGGGTGCGTCCGACGACAATGTCATTATCGTCACGGCACGGAAGAAAGAAGAAAACCTGCAGAACATCCCGGTGGCTGTCAGCGTTTTTGGCGAGCAGCTGATTGATGATGCCAATATTGCCGGACTGGAAGAGCTGTCTGATTTCACACCCGGGTTCCAGTTGCAATCCGCTTTTGGCCGGGATGCGGACCGGCCGGTTATTCGCGGTGCTTCCAATATTCTGATCTCGGAAGGCAAGGTCGGTTTCTTTATCGATGGTGTGCCCTTTATCGGTGCATCGACCGCACTCGACCTCGAAAACTATCAGCGCGTGGAAGTAATCAAGGGACCCCAGAGTGCTGTTTTTGGCCGGGGAACCTTGTCCGGGGCCGTCAACTACGTTTCCAAGCGTCCAAATGACGAGTGGGGCGTGGATTTTGAAGTGACCGCCGCAACCCACGAAGACTATGAAGTATTCGGCCGGGTTTCCGGACCGATTGCAGATGGACTGAGCGGTTTCATTTCAGGAAAATATGCGAGCTTCGGAGGTGATTACACCAATGCCGTCACCGGTAATGATCTGGGACAGGAAACGCTGACAATTTCTGCCGGTCTCACCTATGAGGCTGACGGTTTTGAAGCCAACGTCATCTACCTGCGCACCGAAGATGACGACGATCACTACCCCATCGGCCTCCAGGACGCGACTTTCAACAACGTGTTTACAGCCGGCAGTCGTGGCTATTTCCAGGGCGAAGTGGAGTTGCGCGAACCCATCGGTCTGAATACCGACGAGCTCATTGAGCCCGGCCTCAATCGCAAAGCGAACCGCTTCATTGCGACGGCAACGGCAGAGTTGGGTGATTCGGGCTTCACCGCGACAGCATTGTTCGGATACACCGACATCACGGAACGGACAGGCACCGACCAGACGTTTAATGATCAGACTGCCTTGTTCATCACATCGCCATTCGTCTGTGCCAATTTCATCCCCGACTGCCTTTTCGGCGCTTCCCCGTTCAACACAGATTCCGAAGTCGAACGTGAGGCAATTTCTGCCGAACTGCGCTTCGCTTCCCCGCAAGACAAACGGATCCGGGCGGAAATTGGCGGATTTTTCTTCGACGACACTAGCAATGGCACAACCTATGGCCGCAAACAGACGGAATTTGGTTTCGACAATGTCGCCGAAACCGACGTCACCACCAACCTCGCGCTTTTCGGACTGGTCGAATTTGATGTAACCGATCAGCTGACAATTGGTGGTGAACTGCGAGTTGCGCGCGATGAGATTGGGACCCGTCCCGGCGCTTCTTACCGCTTGGGCGACCTGTTCCCAGGTGCGACCAATCCCGACCGGATCATTGCCGGTGACGGTGCCGTGCGCAACGCGGTGTTCAATTCCGTTCTGCCGCGCATCACAGTGGATTATCAGATTGATGATCAGACCCTGGTCTATGCCAAATATTCGGAAGGCAACTCGCCAGGCGGGTTCAACTCCCTTGATGCTCCGTCCACAACCTTTGATGAGGAGCGACTGAAAAACTATGAAGTCGGATTGAAGTCTTCGCCGGTCGATGGTCTGATATTCAACGCCGCCGGTTTCTATATCGACTATTCCGATCAGGTGCTGACAAGCACCTTCACCACCGGGGCAGGGGGCGTAAACTCCTTCAGCGACAATGTTGGTGACACGGAGATCTGGGGTCTGGAACTCGATGCGGTCTGGCAAGTCAATGACTGGCTGACATTCTCTGGCACCTACGCTTATATCGACGCGGAAATTGTCAACGGCTCCAGCGCCGATCAGGCCTTGCTGCTTGGCGGATCAACCGGTACCGGGACGGCTCCTGATCCGAACAACCCCGGCGGTACAATCGTCACCACAGGTGGTTGCGCAAATCCCGCGACAACACTCGATGCCGGCCAGACTTTGGGCGATGGATCACTGACAACCGGACCGACGCCCTGTGCGCCATTTGCCGATCTTGCCGGCCAGACACCACCACTGGTGTCGAAGCATCAGGCAACCTTCAGCACGGCGCTGGATATTCCCTTGGGCGACAGCGAATGGCGCTTCTTCGCGCGCGGCGACCTGATCTATCGTTCTTCCTTTTTCGCGCAGATTCACAACCTTGCGGAAACGGGAGACTCGACCAAGGCCAATTTCGCGGCAGGGTTCCGGAACGATAATCTGACCGTTCGCTTTTGGGTCAAGAATGCGTTCCAGGATGACACCCCGCGTGGCATCTTGCGCTATGTGGATTTTGCAGCACCGCAGATCAATGGACAACGGCCTCGTGCTTTTGCGATCACGCCACCGGAACGACGCCAGTTCGGCCTCACGGTCAGCGGATCCTTTTAAGGCTCAGCGGAAAAACCTCTTCGTCACCAAGACCCCCGCTGCCAGAATATGGCGGCGGGGTTTTTTGTGGGTTCGCCTCCACCGACCGGACTTGCGCAGCGGCCGCTTTTCGCTAAACCGGCGCGATGGATATTATCTCGATACGCGGTGGCAAGACGCTGTCCGGCACCATTCCGATTTCCGGGGCCAAAAACAGCGCCCTGACCCTGCTGCCTTGCGCGCTCCTGACCGACGAGCCGGTCACGCTGCGCAACTTGCCGCGGCTCGCCGATGTCGACAGTTTCGGGCACTTGCTCAACCAGCTCGGTGTCTCAACCACCATCGAAGGCGCGCGGCCGGAGGATTTCGGGCGGGTGATGACGCTCAAAGCCGGCAAGATCACCTCGACCGAAGCCCCCTATGACATTGTCCGCAAGATGCGCGCGTCAATCCTGGTTCTGGGACCGCTGCTCGCCCGGGCCGGTGAATGCCGCGTGTCGCTGCCGGGCGGTTGCGCGATCGGCAACCGGCCGATTGACCTCCACCTCAAGGCGATTGAAGCGCTGGGCGCGGAACTGGAAACCACCAGCGGATATGTGACCGCGCGGCAGCCGGATGGCGGGCTGACGGGCGGCGAGTTCACCTTCCCCGTCGTGTCCGTGGGCGCCACCGAAAATGCGCTGATGGCGGCGGTTCTGGCCAAGGGCACCAGCACCCTCAAAAATGCCGCGCGGGAGCCGGAAATTGTCGACCTGTGCCAGATGCTCGTCGCGATGGGGGCAGAGATCGAAGGTATCGGCTCGTCCACATTGGTCATCCACGGCGTGGACCGGCTGCATGGCTGCACCTACCGCGTCATGTCGGACCGGATCGAGGCAGGCAGCTATGCCTGTGCCGTGGGAATTGCCGGCGGTGAAGTGGATCTGCTGGCGGCGAAAGCGGATGAGATGGAAGCCACGCTCGATGCCCTGCGCCAGGCCGGTCTGCATGTCGAGCCGCATGCCAAGGGGATCAAGGTCGCTGCCAATGGCAAGCTTCAGCCACTGACCCTTTCGACCGCCCCCTATCCCGGTCTCGCCACCGATATGCAGGCCCAGCTGATGGCGATGCTCTGTCTTGCCGACGGCGCGTCTGTATTGACCGAAACCATTTTCGAGAACCGCTACATGCACGTGCCGGAACTCAACCGCATGGGCGCGGACATCGAAACCAAAGGCCGGACGGCCGTGGTACGCGGTGTTGAAAAGCTGACCGGTGCCCCGGTCATGGCGACAGACCTGCGCGCCTCGATGAGCCTCGCGATTGCCGGACTGGCCGCCGAAGGGGAAACCCGGCTGCAGCGGATCTACCATCTCGACCGCGGCTATGAACGGTTCGAGGAAAAGCTCGCAGCCGTCGGTGCGGACATTGAGCGAATCAGCGGCGATTGAAGCGGCTTTTTTGCTCGCTCACGCTCGCTGCGCTGACCCATCCGGGCCAGCTACGGTACCAGCCAAGCGAAGACGGATGTCTTCGCGCACCCAAAAGGAACAGGAGATGGACTCCTGCCTGCGCAGGAGTACTTAAAGGCTAGCACTTATGGCAGCTTGCCAGCACGCGGCTTTTGCCGTGTAATCCGCTCCACAAAAAGGAGAGGATGGACAGATGTTTTCTGGACCAATTGAAGACCGGCTGGCAATCCGGGAACTGCATGACAGCTATTGCGATGCCGTGCTGCGCAACGACCCGGATGACTGGGGGGCCTTGTGGACCGAAGATGCAGTCTGGTCGCTGATGGGCACCGAAGTGGTCGGACGCGAGAATATCGTCAATTTGTGGAACGGGGCGATGAGTGCCTTTGATGCGGTCAGCTTTCTCGGGATTCCCGGGAGCCTTGAGGTGACCGGAGACACGGCTTCGGGCCGCTACCAGACCCACGAGATCCTGGTCGAGAAAGGCGAACCGCGTATTGCCGGCGGACGCTATGACGACGAGTTCGTCAAGATTGACGGCCAGTGGCTGTACAGCAAACGCATATTCAATGTTGTCGCCCAGCTGGGCGGACAAAAGCTTTAGGAGGGATGCCTTTATGGCAAAAATACTGATCGCGGCCCATATCGATGTGGATCCCGCACAACGCGAGGAATGCCTGAAAACCGGGCAGCCCTATATCGACGGCGCGCTGACGCAGGAAGGCTGCCTGTGCTACAGCTGGTGCGCCGACCTCAACAACCCCGCGCGGATCGAGGTGTTCGAGGAATGGACCAGCGAAGAAGCGCTCGCCCAGCATTTCCAGGATGTGCATTATGCCAGCATGCGCGATCATATCGGGAAATTCGGGCTGACCAATGCGGTCAGCGCCAAATATCGCGTGGATGCAGAAGGCCCGGTCTATAATGACCAGGGCATGCCCACACCGGCCTTTGACTGAAATCCCGGGAACAGAACCATGAACGAAGTCGCCAGCAAATCGCTCTTTCAGCCAGATATCCTTGTTGATCCATTTGAGTTTTATGAAGAGCAGCGCAAGGACAATCCGGTCTTCTTCGACGAAGCCAGTGGCACCTATATCGTGCTTGATTATGACCTGATCTCCGAAGCGGTCGGGCGGCTCGATGATTTTTCCAACAATTTCAATGCGCTTCTTTCGGGTGGGAAATCAAAGGAAGAACTCGACAATGACGAAGAGCTGCAGGCGATCCAGTCGAAAGGCTGGCCGCAGGTCGACACGTTGCTCACCGCCGACCAGCCGCGTCACACACGCTTTCGCAAGCTGGTCAATCTGGCCTTTTCCATGCCGAAGGTGAACAAGCTCGAAGACAGCATTCGGGCCATGTCCAATGAGCTGATCGACGGTTTCATCGACAAGGGCGAATGCGAGTTCGTCAGCGAATATGCGATCCCGATGCCAGTGAAGACCATTGCCGGGCAGCTCGGTCTGGATGTCGCGGATGCCGATACGATCAAGCGCTGGACCAATGCCTTTGTCGACCGGCTGTCGGGCATGATGACCCGCGAACGCCAGCTCGAGACCGAGCGTGAAGTCGTGGAATATCAGCATGCGCTGAAAGCCAATATGGACGAGCGGCGCAAGCAGGCACAGGAGGACATTCTCTCGGACCTGGTCAATGCCCGGGTTGATGGCGAACGGCCGCTGGACGATGCCGAATCGCTTTCCATTGTTCAGCAGCTGATGGTCGCGGGCAACGAGACCACCACGGCCGCCCTCGCCGAAGGATTGCGGCTGTTTGCGACCAATCCGGATCAGTATAAAAAGATCCAGGATGATCCCTCGCTAATCCCCAATGCGGTGGAGGAGGTGCTGCGCATGTCAAGCGGATCGTCGGGCATCTGGCGGGTTATGCACCGCGATGCGGAACTGGGCGGCGTGATGCTGCCCAAGGGCGCAATGGTGATGATGCGCTATCACGCGGCCAATCGCGATCCGAAACAGTTCGAGAACCCGAACGAGTTCCAGGTCGACCGCAAGAATGCCCGCACGCATCTCGCCTTTGGCAAAGGCATCCACATGTGCGTCGGCAACATGCTCTCGCGCAAGGAAATGACCGTGTCGTTCCAGCAATTTGCCAAACGTATCGACAATATCCGGATCAAGGAAGGTGCGGAGCTCACCTATCCGCCCAACATGATGCTGCGCGGGCTGACCAATTTGCCGCTCACCTTTGACAAAAGACAGGACTGACATATGGGCATGATGGACGGAAAAGTCGCACTGATTTCAGGCGGCGCGGAAGGTATTGGCGGGACCGCCGGACAGCGGTTCGTCGAAGAGGGCGGCTCGGTAATGCTGGCCGATATCCAGATTGACAAGGCGAAGGCGCATGCCGAAGCGCTGGGCGAACGCGCCGCCGCGGTCGAACTGGATGTCCGCGATCTGGATCAGTGGCAGGCCGCGGTCGACGCCACAAAGGCGAAATTCGGCAAGATGACGACATTGTTCAACGTCGCCGGCATTTCCGAGCCGGGGTCGGCGGACGAGGTTGATCTCGACAGCTGGAACCGGACCATCGACATCAATTTGCAGGGCACATTTTACGGCTGCCGGGTGGGTCTGCCGGCGATCATCGAGAGCGGGGAAGACGGCGCGATTGTCAATATCGGCTCGATGCTGGCGATGCGTCCCGGGGCGCAATTTGCCGCCTATTGCGCCAGCAAGGCAGCGGTCACCTCTCTCAGCAAGTCCCTGGCGCTGCACTGCGCGGCAGAAAAATATCCCGTACGCGTCAACACGGTCCATCCCGGCGCGATCGACACGCCGATGTACCAGCGCTACCTCGCGGCCTATCCCGGACCGCATGACGAGGCGGTCGAAGTGTTCAACCGCAATCATCCGATCAACCGGGTCGGGCAGGCCGTGGAGGTCGCCAATGCGATGCTCTGGCTGGCCAGCGATGCGAGCAGCTTCACGACCGCCAATGACATCACCGTCGACGGCGGCGGCAGCTACCGGGAATAGGGTTCGACCACAGCAAAAATGCAAAAAAGGGGCAGCCGAAACTGCCCCGGTCCGGATTTTATGAAATGCGAAGTCCGGACATGTTCTGTGCCCCGATCAGCGGCCGTTGCTGGCCACGATATCGACAACCGAACCGCCACCGGCGCGCTTGTTCAGCGTGATCACAAAGGCGCCGTCATCACTGCTGCGGGTTCCGCCCAGGACATGTTCGGCACCGCGCAGCAGATATTCCGCACTGTAGCCGCTATTTTTGGCCTGGGTGTAATAATAGTCCACGACATTCTTGATCGAAGATGCGGTCGAAAAGCTGACGACGCGAATATCGCACAGGCCGCCTTCGACACCAGCCGCTTCTTTCACATTGGCTCGCGGATAAACCGGGAATTCGGGTGGCATGCGGTTGGCCCAGCCCATGTCATAGCTGAGCTTCTGGTCGCAGGTTCCCTTGCCGCGCTGCGCCGACTGCTGCTCCGCCTTGGCGCCGAGAGTCATGCCCTGTCCGGATCCCCCGCAGCTGGTGCATTCATCGTCCGACGTCATATTGCGCGGCTTGGGTGCGCTGAGCAATTTGCCGGTAACGGCAGAGCCAGCGGTACCCGCAGCGGGCGGCACGGCGCCGTCAATGGCACCATTGGCGCTGCGGACCGCATTGCTGTTGGACTGATCGGCCAGATCGGGATCCACCAGGATGGAATCTTCCAGCGCATCATTCATCGCCGGATCCGCCGTCAGATTATCGTCCAGCTCGGCCAGTTCGGCGGCATTGTCTTCATTGCTGCCGCACGCAGCCAATGTCATCGGCAGCGTCAGTGCCGCAGCAGCGAGCAATAGCGAGCGAGTGGATTTTGACATGGATATAACTCCTGATTTCAGGAGGTAAATGGCCCGTAAACCGTTAATAATCCGTTAGGGAATATGGTTAAACCGGAGAGATTTTGTTAACCGGCTGTGCCAGATCGGGATTCTCAGCCAAAGCCGTCCGCACCTTCCAGTTCTCCGAACCTTATCAGCCGCGATGTCAGAACCGCTGCCTGGCGGTTGACCACGGCTTTTTTATAATCCGGATCGCTGATCATCTCCATGAATGCCGCGCTATTCGGGTAGCGCGCGATAAATGAACTGTCCCAGAATTTTTCCTGCGGTCCAATCACCATGGCTTCCATTTTTCCGCGCCAGATGATGGTGCCGCCGACCCGCTGGAAAATCGGGCCGCTGGTCTTGCCATATTCGGCATAGGCCCGTTCCCCGCTCCAGCCGTGGTCGGCATTGGGATGATCCTCGGGATATTGCGCCTGTTCGTGGAAGCGCAGCAGGTTGAGCATGTTGATCGGCACGTCCCGGGGCAGGGCCTTGAACGCGTCGAAACTCTCCCGTGTCGGATCGAGAAACAGTTTTCCGTCCTGCTCTCCGCCTGTGGCATCCGTCATGATCAGCTCCCCCGTCCAAATTTCCTGCGGTTCTCCATCCACTGTTCGCGCGACTGTCCCCAGTCGTCAACCCTCGCATCCTGATAAGGATCGGGTAACCGGGTGGGACCCCGATTGGTTGAACCCAGTCTCTCGGCGAGGCGGATCGAAGCCGTGTTCGCCGGATCAATCGTATGGCAGATATCGCTCCAGCCGAGCTCGTCGACGACATAGTTCATCGAGGCCACCGCCGCCTCGAGCGCATAGCCCTTTCCGGCATGAGAGGGCGCCACACCCCAGCCGACTTCGGTGCCCGGCCAGCCTTCCGGCTGCCACGGACCGATCCGGCCAATCCATTGGCCGCTATCCTTGAGAATCAGCGAAAACATCGCAAAGCCCCGAACATGCCAGGCGCCGACCATGCCGCACAGGTCCCGCCAGGAAGCGGACCGGCTCTTGGCTCCGCCAATATAGGTCATGGTGTCCGCATCCGACTGAAACGCCGCCCATGCGTCAAAATCCTCCGCGCTGGGCGGACGCAAGATCAGCCGTTCTGTTTCCAGCCGGATATCTGCAATGTCAGGCATGTGAATTTCCCTTCAAACCAGTGGCATAGCGACAGAGGGTCCGTGCATAAAGACTTGAAATCACACTGCTCTATGCCTATAATACAGTTATGGCGAATATTATATCCATACTCATCGGCGGCATCGCGCTTGTTCTGGCTTTTGTCGGACTGGTTCCCCTGCTGGGCTGGACCAACTGGCTAATCCTGCCCATTGCGGGCGTTGGCGCGTTGTTCGGCCTCATTTCCAGCAAGTCCAGCGGCATGTATTTCTGCATCATCGTGATGGGCATCTGTGCATTCCGGCTGTGGATCGGCGGCGGTATCATCTGACTTTTGGCGCGGGCCGCGCCACAAGCGGACCGCGCGATAGACTGGCTGTTTCCGGCAAAAGAATCGGTTGCTGCCCGAACGGCAGTTAATCATTGCCCCGGCCGCAGCGCAGGCCTAATCGCGTTGGCATGACACAACAGCAAAGCGACAGCCCTCTGGGCCTCGTCCAGGCCTTGATTGCCTGCACCTTCTGGGGTGTCATGCCCATCTATTTCAAATTGCTGCAGGTCATTCCGCCGCTCGAAGTCGTCGCCCACCGTGCCATCTGGCTGGTGCCGCTGCTGTTGCTGATTCTCTGGTTCAGGAAAAACATCTCCGGACTCAAGGCCGCCCTCGCAGACCCCAAAATTCTCGGATATCTGTTCCTGAGCGCCTTTTTCATAGCGGCCAACTGGTCCATCTATGTCTGGGCGGTGCAGGAGGACCATGTCCTTGCGGCCAGTCTCGGCTATTTCATCAGTCCGCTGCTGATCGTGTTCCTCGGCAGCCTCGTGCTCAAGGAGAAACTCACCCGCAATCAGTGGATCGCCGTCGCGGTTGCCGCTGCTGGCGTATCAGTGCTGGCCGTCGAGGCCTGGCAGACATTGTGGATCAGTCTCCTGCTCGCCGGATCCTGGGGACTTTACGGCCTGATCCGCAAGGTGACGCCTGTCGGCCCGATGGTCGGTCTGACGGTGGAAACCGGGTTGCTCTTTCCGCTGTTCCTGGCCTGGCTGATCTGGCTGTCGATGAGCCCGGAAGGAATCGGCTTTGGCCAGTCCTGGCCGATCGATCTGTTGCTGATCGGCGGTGCAGCGGTCACGGCAATCCCCTTGTTGTTGTTCGCGGCGGCCGTCCGGACGGTCAGCCTGACCACCATGGGCCTGCTGCAATATGTCGCACCGATCATGCAGTTCCTGATTGGGGTATTTGTCTACAACGAACCGCTGACAACATCGCACATGATCTGCTTTGGCCTGATCTGGATCAGCCTCGCGATTTTTTCCGCCGATGCCTGGCGCAATGCCCCCGGCCGCAAGCCAGCTGCAACCGTCTGATCAGCCAGCAAAGCGCCAGCCGAGCTGTTCGCCGGCATGAAAAGGCACGATTCCCGTACCGCCTGCCGCAATATTTTCCGGAACGTCAACCGGCTGACGCTCGAGCGTGACCGTGCCCTCATTGCGGGGCAGGCCGTAGAAGTCCGGACCATGTTCCGACGCAAAGCCCTCCAGCCGGTCGAGCGCGTCTTCCTCTTCAAACACCGTCGCATAGCTTTCCAGCGCATAGGGCGCGTTGAAAATACCCGCACAACCGCAAGCGGTCTCCTTGGCGGCCACTTCGTGCGGGGCGGTGTCGGTACCGAGGAAAAATTTCGGCGAACCGGAGGTCGCTGCACGGCGCAGCGCCAGCCGGTGCTGCTCCCGCTTCGCCACCGGCAGACAATAGGCATGCGGACGGATCCCGCCGGCAAAAATCGCGTTGCGATTGATATGCAGATGCTGCGGCGTGATCGTCGCCGCGACATGGGGGCCGGATGCCATCACAAAATCCACGGCGTCCGATGTGGTGATATGCTCGAACACGATTTTCAGCTCCGGCAGATCCCGCGCGAGACCCGACAATATCCTCTCGATGAAGACCGCCTCGCGGTCGAAAATGTCGATTTCGCTATCGGTGACTTCGCCGTGGACGAGCAGCGGCATGCCGATCTTTTGCATCCGCTCCAGAACGGCATGCAGATTCGCAACGTCGGTCACGCCATGCGCGCTGTTGGTCGTGGCATTGGCCGGATAGAGCTTGGCCGCCGTGAAGATCCCGTCCGCAAACCCCTGCGCCAGATCATCAGCATCAGTCGTGTCGGTCAGATAACTGGTCATCAGCGGTTCGAAATCACAGCCCTCGGGCAGCGCCGCCATGATCCGGTCGCGATAGGCGGCGCCCGCCGCCGCGGTGATCACCGGCGGTGACAGATTGGGCATGACAATCGCCCGGGCAAACTGGCGCGCGGTATATTGCGCGACGGCCTGCAACATGTCGCCATCACGCAAATGGACATGCCAGTCATCGGGGCGGCGGATGGTCAGATTGTCGGCTGTGCTCACGTCATTCTCATTCAGCTTGGTATTTTGCCCGATCATCCCTACCTAAACCCCATGACCGAGACCAGACTTATTGACCGCGCGCTGATCCGTTTGTCCACCGATGATCCGGAAGAGGATATGCGGGAGTTTCTCCAGGGGCTGGTCACGCAGGACGTGGCGGCGGTCCGGGCAGATGCTCCGCAATGGTCCGCCCTGCTGTCCGCGCAGGGAAAGCTGCTGTTCGATTTCCTCCTCTGGGCCGATGGCGAGGACATTTTGATCGATTGCGAGGCTTCGGCAAGGGACTCGCTGATCAAGCGGCTGAAGCTCTATCGCCTGCGCCGCAAGATCACTATTGCGGCGGAAGACAATCTGGCCGTGCACTGGGCGTTGGACGCGCCCGACAAGCCGCATGATCCCCGGCTCGATGCACTTGGCCATCGCTGGCTGGAAGCCAGTGCCACTGATCCGGAAACAGGTGCGGATGCTGACTGGCGGCGCCATCGGCTGTCTCTCGGCGTGGCCGAGGGTGAAGCTGAACTGGGCAGCGAAAAAACGCTGTGGCTGGAATGCAATGCCGCGGAACTGAACGGCGTCAGTTTCGAAAAGGGCTGCTATGTTGGCCAGGAAAATACCGCACGGATGAATTACCGGCAGAAAATCAATCGGCGGATCGTGGTGGTGCCACTCGAGAAGGCCGACACAAAACGTCAGCGCAAAGCCTGGCCCGAGCTCGGCCTGTCGGTCGAGCATCGGCGGATTGACGATCTGGCAGATCTGGATCTGCCGGACTGGCTGCAACAAGCGTTATAGAAATCGCCTGACGACCTGGTCAGGCGGCGTCGCCCTCTTCCGCCTTCGGCTTGACCGCCCGGCGCTTGCGCACCGGCTTTTCGGCCGGCTCTTCTTCCACCGCTTCGGCGGCGTCAGAATCATCGCTGTCCACGGAAATTGCGGGCGGCAAGGCACTGGCGTCCAGTCCATTGGCTTCGCCATTGCCTTCCGACGCGTCACCATTGGCAGCCTTGCGCGGCCGGCGGCTGCGCACCGGTTTTTTCTCTTCGGCCGGTTCTTCGGAGGCTGTTACATCCTCTTTCTGGCCTTCCGGCTTGCGGTTATCGCGTTGCGAGCGACCACGGGACTGACGGCGATCCTGATCGTCCTCATCTCCGGAATCCTTGCGATCCGCGTTGTTGCCGCGGGCTTCTTCGCGGGCGAGGCGCTGCTCTTCCCGGCGCGCCTGACTGTCCGCATTGACCCGGAAATAGTGGTCGGCAAACTGATGATAATATTCCGCGTTGACGCGGTCGCCATTGACCTGGGCGTCCTGGGCCATCTTCTTGTATTTGTCGAGCATCTGCGCCGCATTGCCACGCGCCCGGTTGTCGATCCGGTTTTCCCGGTCGATTCCGCCACCGCCCCGGTTGTTGTTGCGGTTATTGTTGTTGTTCCGGCCACGACGGCGGCCAGCCTGACGATTATTCATCAAATCCTGGGTGTCCTTTTACCGTTAAAATACTCGGTCTTCCTGTTCCTGGTCCGCAACACGCGGATTCCCCGCTGCGGAACAGATGATCCGCAGCCACCCATGGAGAGACAAATTTTGCCGGACATCAGCAATATTATCAATATGGGAGCGGGCCAGAGATTTTGGGAATGTGCCAGAAATCATCTGGGCCTTCGCCATGCTTAGCCGCTTCAAAAGGCAATTCCAAGCAAATTTTGTCAGCCGGAGGCAAGTGTCAGTATCAGCAACCGGTCATTTCCACCCAGATCCTGGAGACATTCCGCCAAAAACCCATGTGATTCAGCGAGTTGGGAAAGCTTGTCTGCCTGATCATAGCCAATTTCCAGCAATATGTGACCATCCGGGCCCAGCAGATTGCCAAGGCCAGGCAACAGAATCCGGTAATCATCCAGCCCTTCCGGCCCCGCAAACAGTGCCTCATGCGGCTCAAATTCCTGAACTTCCGCCGACAGCTCCGCTGCGGTGGACACATAGGGCGGATTGGCGAGAATCAGGTCAAACGGTGCCGGCAACGGGTCCTGCCAGCCGGGTTCGGTCCAGTCGAGCAGCTGAAACTGCACCCGGTTCGACAGTCCCAGATGATCAGCGTTACTGTGCGCGACGCCCAGCGCCGCTGCGCTCGCGTCCACGCCCACACCCCGCGCATCCGGAAATTCCGACAGCGCAGACAGCAACAGCGCGCCGCTGCCGGTGCCCAGGTCCAGAATTTGCGCGGGCGGGCGCTGCGCACCGATGCGGACTGCCGCTTCGATGAGCAATTCGCTGTCGGGACGCGGGATAAGCACATCGCCGGATACGCGAAAAGACAGGCCCCAGAATTCCTTTTCCCCGATGATATGCGCCACCGGCTCTCGTGCGATCCGGCGTTCGAGCAGGGTGGCAAAACCGTCCGGTTCGGGGAGGCACGGAAGATCGAGCAGCAGCGCCTCCCGCGTGATGCCGAGGGCATGGGCCATGAGCAGTTCCGCATCGAGGCGCGGCGTGTCAGACAGGTCCTCCAGCGCCTGCGCTGCAGCGCGCAAACCGGACGCGGCGTCAGCCATCCAGATTGGCCAGTCGGCTGGCCTCATCCTCGGCAATCAGCGCGTCTATCAATTCGCCAAGGGCTCCGCCTTCGACAATTTCCGGCAGCTTGTGCAGCGTCAGGTTGATCCGGTGATCGGTTACCCGCCCTTGCGGATAATTATATGTGCGGATGCGTTCGGAACGATCGCCGGATCCGACCATCGACTTGCGCGCTTCGGCTTCCTCGCCCGCGACCAGTTCGCGTTCGCGTTCGTACAGCCGCGCACCCAGAACCTTGAGCGCCTGCGCCTTGTTCTTGTGCTGGGACTTGCCGTCCTGACACTGGACGACCAGCCCGGTCGGCAGATGGGTGATGCGAATCGCACTGTCGGTCTTGTTGACATGCTGCCCGCCGGCGCCGCTGGCGCGATAGGTATCGATGCGCAGATCCTCGGTGCGGATATCGATATCGACCTCTTCCGGTTCGGGCAGAATCGCCACTGTGGCGGCGGAGGTATGGATGCGGCCGCCGCTTTCGGTCTCCGGCACGCGCTGCACCCGGTGGACACCGGATTCGAACTTGAATTTTGCGAACACGCCCTTGCCGCTGATATTGGCAACCACTTCCTTGAACCCGCCGACTTCGGAAGAATTGGCCGAGATCATCTCGACTTTCCACCCCTGCAATTCGGCATAGCGCGTGTACATGCGGTAGAGGTCACCGGCAAAAAGCGCCGCTTCGTCGCCGCCGGTTCCGGCGCGGATTTCGAGCATAGCCGGCCGGTCATCCGCCGAATCGCGCGGCAACAGTTTCAGCGCCAGCGCGCGCTCCGCTTCCTCCAGCGCCTTTTTCACGCCATCCACTTCATCCGCCGCCATCGCCTTCATTTCGGCATCGTCTCCGGCCAGCATCTCGTCCAGTCCGGCCTGTTCGTCACGCAGGCTCTGGACTGTCGCGGCGGCCGCAGCGACTGGCTCGATCTCGGCATATTCCTTGGAGATCTCGACAAACCGGTCCCCGTCCAGTTCGCCAGACGCCATCATCGCCTGCAATTCGGCAAAGCGCGCCTCGATCTGGGCAATCCGCTCAGGAGTGATGGTGGTCATCGAACCTTACCCGCCGCCGTCATTCCCGCGCAAGCGGGGATCCATTTCCGGTGACTCACGCGAAGACGCGAAGGCACGAAGAAGTTATGCTCAGTCTTGGCATCTTCGCGTCTTCGCGTGAATCCTCTGGCGGCAAGCGGAGGAAATGGATTCCCGCTTGCGCGGGAATGACAATCGAGAGAGGAGGCCGTCACTCACTCTCTCCCAGTTTCGCCACATCCTGTTCGAGCGCTTCAATGTCCGAACCCAGTGCGCCGAGATCTTCGGAAAAACGCAGATCCCACATGTTTTCGATCACTTCGGCGATATCCAGCGCGGATTGCTCCCCGGTCGCCAGATTCTTGAACTGCACCTTGCCCGAAGCCAGCTCGTCTTCGCCGATGATGACCACAGCCAGCGCCCCGGCCTGATTAGCCCGGGTCATGCGCTTCCTGAACTTTCCGCTGCCGAAAATTTCCGCGGAAAACTGGGCGCCGCGCAACTCGCTGGCAACCGAAAGCGCCTTTGTCATGGCCTCATCGCCCATTGGCAGAACTGCCAGCTCCGGCCGGTCCGGCTCGACGCCTTCAACCAGCATGGCCAGCCGCTCGATCCCCGCGGCCCATCCGACGGCCGGCATCGCATTGCCGCCCAGCGCCTCGATCAGACCGTCATAGCGGCCACCGGCCAGCACCGTCCCCTGCGCGCCCAGCCGGTCGGTGACAAATTCAAATGCGGTATGGCGATAATAGTCGAGCCCGCGCACCAGCCGGCTGTTGCGTTCCCATTTCACCCCGCAAGCATCGAGGCCTTCGGTGACTTGCGCAAAAAACTCTTTCGCCTCGCCCGACAGATAAGCATCGATATCCGGCGCGCTGTCAGCAATCGGTCGGTCCTGGCGTTCCTTGCTGTCGAGAATGCGCAGAGGATTGCGTTCGAGCCGGTCCCGGCTGTCTTCGGAAAGCTCTTTTTCGTGCGCCCGGAAATGCTCGACCAGCGCATCACGCCAGGCGTCCCGGCTTTCGGCATCGCCAAGCGTATTGAGTTGCAAAGTCACGCCATCATCTATGCCCAGCTGCCGGAGCAGCTGATCGGCAAAGCAGAGCAGTTCGACATCCGCAGAGGCTTCCCCTGCCCCGATAATCTCGGCATCGAGCTGGTGAAACTGGCGGTATCGCCCCTTTTGCGGGCGTTCGTAACGGAACAGCGGACCGTGGGTCGACAATTTCAGCGGGACATGTTGCTGCCAGCCATTGGTCAGAAACGCGCGCGAAAGACCGGCGGTAAATTCCGGGCGCAGGGTCAGGCTGTCCCCGCCGCGATCCTCGAAACTGTACATCTCCTTCGACACCACATCTGTGGTCTCGCCGAGCGATCGGGCGAACACCGCCGTCGGTTCGAAAACCGGCATTTCCACGCCCTTGAATCCATAAAGCCGCCGCACGCGTTCGAACGTGTCGACAACATGGCGAAACCGTTCCTGGTCCTCGCCAAATATGTCCTGGGTGCCGCGCACCGGCTGCGGGGTTTGCACTTTTGCCATAATATCCTTTGTCCTTCGGGCGCTTTAGCGGCTGAATGCCAAAAGCGGAAGTGGGCTTATTTTGTCGCATCGCTCTGGACGCAGCGGGGAAAAACCGCCATTCACGAGAGCGGCTTACCTATCCGGGGAGCCGCATGTTATCAGGGGATTGTCTGCAAATGCGCGTGATCGCACCACTGGGCCTTGCCGCGGGCCTGCTCTTTCTGTCTTCCATATCCAGCCCTGATGCGGTCCATGCCGAACCGGCGATGCCGGACAATCTCAGCAAACCGGTCTGGGCTGCCCCGGATTCGACGATCCCGGCGCCACAGGATGTGCCCTATCCCGGTACGATGCGCCTGAGTGTCGACGCAACCGACAACAAACAGGGCATATTCCGCGTCGAACAGGTGATTCCTGTTGCAAAAGCGGGGCGGCTGACATTGCTTTATCCGGAATGGCTGCCCGGAAACCACGCGCCACGCGGGGAAATTGAAAAACTGGCCGGGCTCGAATTCGCGGCAAACGGGCAAACGCTTGAGTGGATTCGCGATGATGTCGATGTCTATGCCTTTCATGTAACCGTGCCGGAGGGCGTGTCGGAAATCACCGCCCGGTTCCAGTTTGTCTCTGCTACCAGCCCGAGCCATGGCCGGATCGTCATGGCGCCCTCGATGCTGAACCTGCGCTGGCATCAGGTCTCGCTCTATCCTGCTGGTCATTATGTCCGCCAGATTGCGGTGGAGGCGCGCGCCAAATATCCGGACGGGTGGCAAGCGGCCAGCGCCATGCGGCCCAATGGTGAAAAGGAAGACGGATATGTCGTCTACCGCAAGACCGACTATGACACGCTGATTGACAGCCCGGTTTTTGCGGGCGCGCATTTCCGCACGTTCCGGCTGACCCGGCGGACGCATCTCAATGTCGTGGCGGATGCGGGCAAGTTCCTGCGGGTCAAGCGATCCCATCTCGCCGCCCATACAAAACTGGTCCGTGAGGCGCAGGCGCTGTTCGGCAGCCGCCCCTTCGACCGCTATGATTTCCTGCTGGCTTTGACCGAGGAAATGGGCGGCATCGGGATCGAACATCACCGGTCGTCCGAAAATGCGGTGAACCGCGAATATTTCACCGAATGGGACAAGGGACCGGGACGCCGCAACCTGCTGCCGCATGAGGTCGTTCACAGCTGGAATGGCAAATTCCGGCGGCCCGCCGCCATGTGGACACCCGATTTCCGGCAACCCATGCGGGACAGCCTGCTCTGGGTCTATGAAGGCCAGACCCAGTTCTGGGGCTATGTGCTCGGCGCGCGGTCGGGCATGTATTCGAAACAGGACACGCTCGATGCCTTTGCCGCGATTGCCGCCAATATGGACCGGCGGGTCGGCCGCGAATGGCGCCCGCTGATCGATACCACTCATGATCCGATCATCGCCGCCCGGAAGCCCAAACCCTGGTCCAGCTGGCAGCGGTCGGAGGACTATTATAACGAGGGCCTGCTGATCTGGCTGGAGGCGGACGGCATTATTCGCCGTGAATCGGACGGCACAAAATCTCTCGACGATTTCGCACGGCAGTTTTTCAAGGGCCGCAATGGCGATTATGGCGTTGTCACCTATACCGAAGCGGACGTGATCGCCGCGCTGCAGGAGGTTCAACCCTGGGACTGGGAAAGCTTTGTTCGCGAGCGGGTTTACGCGGTGAGCAACGAGGCGCCCAAGGAAGGGCTGACACTCGGTGGCTATCAGCTGGTCTATACCGACCAGCAGACGCCCTATATTGCGGCCAATGACAAGCGCCGCAAACAGATGGATCTCAGCCACTCGATCGGACTGGTTGTCAGCAACAAGGGCGTCGTCACGTCGGTGATCTGGAACAGCCCGGCCTTTCGCGCGGGACTCAAGGCGGGACTGAGCATATCCGCCGTCAACGGCAAGGCCTACAGTGCCGAGGCGCTGCGCCTCGCGGTCGAGGAAAACCGCGACAAACCGGGCCCGATCGAGATATTTGCGAAATATGATGACCAGTACAGCAATTTTCTGGTCGATTATTCCGGAGGGCTTCGCTATCCGCATCTGCAAAAAATACCGGGACAGGATGACAGGACTGAAGGGGGAATAGACCGGCTGCTCAAGCCAAAAACCAGATAAGGACAGGTTCAACCATGGACATCAGCAAGATTGCTATTGGCGATAATCCGCCGGAAAGCCTCAACGTCATCATCGAGGTCCCGGTCGGCGGGGAACCGGTAAAATATGAATTTGACAAGGACAGCGGCGCGCTGTTCGTCGACCGCATCCTGCACACGCCGATGCGCTATCCCGCCAATTATGGCTTCGTGCCCCACACCCTGTCCCCCGACGGTGATCCACTGGATGCGCTGGTCGTCGCTCGCTCGCCGTTCATGCCAGGCTGTGTCGTCCGCTGCCGGCCGATCGCGGTATTGAACCTCGAGGATGAGCATGGCGGCGACGAAAAGCTGCTCTGCGTCCCGATTGATGCGACCTTTCCCTATTACCGGAAAATCGGCGAGGGCAATGACCTGCCCGAAATCGTGATGCAGCAGATCGAGCATTTCTTCACCCATTACAAGGATCTCGAGGCGGAAAAATGGGTGCGGGTCGGCAAATGGGGTGATGCCGAAGAGGCCCGGCAGGTGATATTGGACGCCATCGAACTGGCTCGTTCGAAGGAATAGCCACCCGCCTTGCCAGGGCGAAAGGAGCGGAGCCAGGCCATGGCCGAAGAATGGATCATCCGGCGTGCGAGCGAAGAGGACGCCCCCCTTCTCCCCGATATCGAAATATCGGCTGGTGCCGCCTTTCGCACGCAACAGGACCTCGAATGGGTGGCGGATGACGAGGTCTGGTCGGCAGAAGAACATCTCGACTGGATGGAAAAGGGGCTGGTCTGGGTAGCGGCGGAAAGCCGCAACCGGCCGGTGGCGTTCCTGATCACGGAAGTTTTCGGAGATACGCTGCATGTCTGGGAAGTGTCGGTCCACCATGCCGAGCAGGGGCACGGGCTCGGACGGCGACTGATGGAAGTGGCGGAAGCCCATGCCCGGGAAGCCGGCTTGCGGGACCTCACGCTCACCACATTTCGCGACGTCGTGTTCAACGAACAATTTTATCACAGGCTCGGCTATCAGACGCTCCATGCGGACGAAATTTCGCCGCGATTGCAGCAGGTGCTGGAGCGGGAGGCTGCGGAAGGGTTGCCGATCGACCGGCGCTGCGCGATGCGCAAACGACTCTGACGGCGCGCTTTCCCGGTCTCAGTCTTCGCCGACAAACAGTTCGAGAAATCTGGCGGCGACCGGGCTGCCTTCAACAGCCGCACCGGTCAGCGGATTGCTCCACCAGAGATTTTCATTATTGGCCAGAACAATCAGCGACAACCGCTTCCCTGGAACCTTCAGATAGATGGCGGAATAGCGCTCGGGCTCCCAACCCGAATGCCAGACCAGACGGTGACCGTTCCAGTCTTGCACAAACCAGCCCCAGCGATAATCGCCCTTCGCAGGCGGCAGAGCGCCCTTGGTGATCCGGTTCGTCCAGGCTTCCGGCAACAGGTCTCCGCGATCCAGCGCCATGTCAAATTGCGCGACATGGCGCGCACTCGCGATAATGCCGGCGGCGGCGCGCAGGTCGTCATCGGCAAAAGAGGCCTTTTCATCGGACCCGTCCTCGCGAACCGTAAAGGGCGGGGCGAGCAGGCGCAGCGCGGAGCCGCCTTCGGGATCCTGCCAGCCCAGCGCGACATCGCTCATGCCCGCCGGCGTCAGGACATTGTCGCGCAGGATATCGCGCAGTGCCCTGCCGCCACCGGCCGTAATCGCGCGGTCTATCCGCGCATAGGCCATCGGGTTGTAGACAAAATTGCCATCCGGATCCCCATTGGCGCGCATGTTGAGAATCTCGCTCAGCCGCGGTGCGGGGTCACAGCGAACCGATGCGATCGGGGTACTGTCGCTGTCGACACCTCCGCCGCCAAAGGGAATTCCCGAACCGGCGAACCAGGCGCAAAAACCTTCCCATCCCGCATGAGCCGACAAAGGCAGGTCCCGCGACACGCGGTCCGCAAGCGATTCCCGGATGATCGCGGTGGCGGCGATCGGTTTGGTGACCGACGCAATGCTGAACGTGGTATCCATGGTCGCCGGAATATCGCCCTCGTCATCAGAGGTGCCGAGCGCCTGTTCCCAGCGGATTTTGCCGTCTTTCACAATGACAGCGGTGAGCGCCCGAATGGACTTTTCCTTGCGGAAATCTGCCAGAAATTGACCAAAGGTTTCTAACTGGTCGATGACTTTCTCCTCCGCCGCAAGGGCCGGCGCGCTGGCCGATGCGAAGAGGAGAAGCACCGCCAGCAGGGCAGGGCGCTTTGCCGGTGACATGATATAATCTCCTCCATGCTGGCAGCGATCTGTGCCGTGAACGGGAAACCAGCATTGCAGAGCGGTGTATATAGGCAAGAATTATCTCAAATCGGGGTGGAAATAGGTATCTGACTGTGCTTTAGCCGTCGCAAAGAGACTCACTTCAAACCCAATGAAAGGCTGCGCCTCTCTCTCATGAACATCCATGAATATCAGGGCAAGGATCTGCTTGCCAAACACGGCATTGCCGTACCCGCCGGCCATGCCGCTCTCTCCGTGGAAGAGGCGGTCGCCGCCGCCGAAAAACTCCCCGGACCGCTTTACGTAGTGAAAGCCCAGATTCATGCTGGCGGCCGCGGCAAGGGAAAATTCGCCGAGCTCGGCCCGGACGCCAAGGGCGGTGTGCGTCTCGCCCAGTCGGTCGAGGAAGTCCGCGCCAATGCGGAAGAAATGCTCGGCAATACGCTGGTCACGATCCAGACCGGTGATGCCGGCAAGCAGGTCAACCGGCTCTATGTCACCGACGGCGTCGACATCGACAAGGAATTCTATCTCTCCATGCTGGTCGACCGCGCGTCGGGCCGCGTGGCGATGGTCGTGTCGACCGAAGGCGGCATGGATATCGAGGAAGTCGCCCACAGCGCGCCGGAAAAGATCCGCACGATCACGATCGACCCGGCCCAGGGCTTCATGCCGCACCATGGACGCTCGGTCGCCTTCGCCCTGCAGCTGACCGGTGATCTCAACAAGCAGGCCCAGAAGCTCGGCAAGAAATTGTACGAGGCTTTCATGGCGATGGATTGCGAAATGCTCGAAATCAATCCGCTGGTTGTCACCAAAGATGAGCAACTGCTGGTGCTCGACACCAAGATGAGCTTTGACGGCAATGCGCTGATGCGTCACCCGGACCTCGCCGCCCTGCGCGACGAAACCGAAGAAGATCCGGCCGAAGTCGAAGCCAGCAAGCATGATCTCGCCTATATCAAGCTGGACGGCAATATCGGCTGTATGGTCAACGGTGCCGGCCTCGCCATGGCGACGATGGACATCATCAAGCTCAATGGCGCCTTCCCGGCCAACTTCCTGGATGTCGGCGGTGGCGCGACAACGGAAAAAGTCACGGCTGCTTTCAAGATCATCCTGGCGGATGACGCGGTCGAAGGCATTTTGGTGAATATCTTTGGCGGAATCATGAAATGTGACGTGATTGCCGAGGGCATTGTGATTGCTGCGAAGGAAGTTGAACTCGACGTTCCGCTGGTCGTCCGGCTGGAAGGCACGAATGTCGCGAAGGGCAAGGAAATCCTCGCCAATAGCGGCCTGCCGATCGTTCCCGCCGATGATCTGGGTGACGCCGCACGCAAGATCGTGGCGCAGGTGAAAGAGGCGGCATAGTTTTACCGTCACTCCAGCGAATGCTGGCATGACACTATCAAGATCAATAATGCTGCACCGCAGCACAAAATATTGACGTTTACGTTAGCGTAAGCTAACAGGATTGAGAATCAAAAAAAGGAAACAGCAATGAAAATCCTGGTGCCCGTCAAGCGGGTGATTGACTATAATGTGAAACCGCGGGTCAAATCCGACGGCAGTGGCGTCGATCTCGCCAATGTCAAAATGTCGATGAACCCCTTTGACGAAATCGCTGTCGAAGAAGCGATTCGGCTGAAGGAAGCCGGCAAGGCGGAAGAAATTGTCGCCGTGTCGGTTGGCCCGGCCAAGGCGCAGGAAACCTTGCGGACTGCCCTCGCCATGGGCGCCGACCGCGCAATCCTCGTCCAGACCGATGACGAAGTCGAGCCGCTGGCCGTCGCCAAGATCCTTGCGAAGATCGCCGAGGAAGAAGCCCCGAAACTGATCATCACCGGCAAGCAGGCGATTGATGACGACAGCAACCAGACCGGACAGATGACTGCCGCGCTCCTCGGCTGGGGCCAGGGCACATTTGCCAATACCGTGGATGTCGATGGCGATGCCATTGAAGTGAAACGCGAAATTGACGGTGGCCTGCAGACGGTCAAGCTCAGCCTGCCCGCCGTGGTCACCACCGACCTGCGGCTCAATGAACCGCGCTATGCGTCGCTGCCCAACATCATGAAAGCGAAGAAAAAGCCGCTCGATGAAAAGACACCTGCCGATTATGGCGTCGACACCGCGCCGCGCCTGACCACCACCAATGTCAGCGAACCGCCGGTTCGCCAGGCCGGGGAAAAGGTCGAGGACGTCGATGCGCTGGTCGCAAAACTCAAAGCAGCAGGAGCTATCTAAATGAAAACGCTCGTATATGTAGAACATGACAATGCCGAAATGAAAGATGCCACGCTGGCGGTTGTCACGGCGGCATCGAAACTGGGTGAAGTCCACGCGCTGGTCTGTGGTTCCGGCTGTGCAGCCGTGGCGGACCAGGCCGCGAAGGTTGACGGCGTCAGCACCGTGCATCTCGCCGATGACGCATCGCTCGCCAACCAGCTGGCTGAAAATGTCGCGCCGCTGGTTGCCAGCCTGATGGAAAGCCATGACGCATTCCTCGCGCCCGCCACCACCACCGGCAAGAACATCGCCCCGCGCGTCGCCGCCCTGCTCGACGTGATGCAGATCAGCGACATTCTTTCGGTTGAAGATGAAAATACCTTCACGCGCCCGATCTATGCCGGCAACGCGATTGCCACGGTACAGTCAAGCGATGCGAAGAAGGTCATCACCGTCCGCGGCACCGCATTTGACAAGGCCGCAGCCGAAGGCGGCAGCGCGGCGGTCGAAGGCGTCACCGGCGCCGGCGAATCCGGACTGTCGACCTTCGTCAGCGAGGAAATTGCCAAGTCCGAACGGCCCGAACTGACCAGCGCCAAGATCATCGTTTCCGGTGGCCGTGCTCTGGGTTCCAGCGAAAAGTTCGAGGAAGTCATCACCCCGCTCGCCGACAAGCTCGGTGCCGGCATCGGTGCTTCGCGTGCCGCCGTCGACGCAGGCTATGTCCCGAACGACTATCAGGTCGGCCAGACCGGCAAGATCGTCGCACCCGAAGTCTATATCGCCATCGGCATCTCCGGCGCGATCCAGCATCTCGCGGGCATGAAGGACTCCAAGACGATCGTCGCGATCAACAAGGACGAAGACGCCCCGATCTTCCAGATCGCCGATATCGGCCTGGTCGCGGATCTGTTCGACGCGGTTCCGGAACTGACCGGGAAGGTATAGCATTTAAATTTCGCAAGCCTAAGGACAGGTAGGGGGTCGTCGATGAATGCGTCGACCCTCTATTGAATGGACCGATCAAGCTGCTCACTTCTGGCTTGCTAATACGTGACCTATATTTTCGCGCGAACCACACATTCTTGAAGTTTGGTTGGCAATGAATTTATCTTGATGACTGCACGCTTAAGTTGAGTTTTGGTAACAGTCTGAGTTCCGGAAAGCATAAATTTGGTTTCGTCCATCTCACCGGCGATTTCTTCGCCATCAGACGCACCCTCTTGTTCTTCCCTTTTGAGCTCCTTCACTTGTGCAATAACACCTGCAGCATCGTAAACAATTTCATTATTTAGCCGATGTGCAACAACGCGATCTACGTTCAACAACGCAGAATAAATCAAATCAAAATATTGAACTGAGTAAGGGATCTCAATCGTTGATTTGCCATTAGCAGAATCATTGAGCAATTTGGTGTTCTGCGCCTCAGAGTTGCCATTACCCGTCAGCATTTCACCTACTTTGACCGACAATGGATCGATACCAACTGCTACAGTTTTGATGCATGTTAGGGCATCAACACCACTCAAAAGTATATTGGCTTTTTGTTGAGGTCCATAATATCCGTTGCCAGCAGACAGGGCAGCGCTTGTGATTCCCGCCGCCACCGTTGCGTCTGGGTTGCCATCGAGTGCAGCGACTGCCGGAGCACCTATAGCGGCTATCAAAGCCGGAAATTCAAATGACTGGCGTCCATTTGCGGCACCTTTTGCTGCACAGCGATAAGCAAAAATGAAGTTATCGGTTAGTTGTCGAGCACCGTCGACGGTGTCTTGCGGAATAGGAATATGATTTTCAGTGCTAGTCGCTTGGTTGGCTTTCTGCCCAGGCTTTTTTCCGATGGTCTTGATTAGGCGAGGGGCACAATCGACGCCGGAAGCAGTCGTTCGGTAGTGTGATTCAACCGATGGGGGCGCAAAACTTAACGTGGAACATGCGCTGGTAAGTGGCAACACAAATAAAGACAGCCCATGTACAGGTTTCATTTTCGCCCCCCCTTTTGGTTAAATTGTATTCACACGGGTCGGAAAAATAGTCAACTAATTCTGTATTTGTATCTACTTCAACTGAGAATTCTATTGTTCTAATATCCGGTGATTTGGTGATTCGTTTAATGATAAGATTAGATCTTGCCTCCGATATTTTGCAAAGCCGACTGTAAGGGCTTATATTAAAACAATTTTTCCGATACTACTAATTTGATTAAATCACAAAGTATTCGTTTCGCAAAGCCTTCCGAAACATAACTATCTGTCTGACCTCTTCAAAGCCTTGCGCGTCGCGCCAGCCATGGCTCACCATTTTTTGGGCAATGCGTCGGAGGCCATCTCGGTGTAGCCACCCGCTCACGCCCGGTGTTCCGACGCCGCCAAATAGTATCAAATGAAACCACCTGCCGCTCACATCCCCCGCTTCATCGCAAACACCGCCCCTCCCCATTGCCAAACCGGAAGCGAGTCACCAATGGCCCGCCTCCCCGATCGATGGATGGGGCGGACGTCAACGGTTTGGGTTTCATGAAACCCGCCCGCATGCGGTGTCTCTGATACCGGCATGTACGGATGCTGCTTTGTCTTTGGTTTGGTACCACAGGGTTTGTAGCTCATTGGGAGAGCGCCGGGCATCACGCCCGGAGGTAGCGGGTTCGATCCCCGTCTGACCACCATGGATAGCTCAATTGGTAGAGCACAAGACTGTTAATCTTGATGTCGCAGGTTCGATTCCTGCTCCAACGTTGGCCTCAAAAACCAACCCAGCACTCATAATGCTGTTTGAGAAAATACCGGGTTCGGGGACCGGCATGTGAACGGCGCGGCGTCTGCGGCAGGCGGGAGTCTTCGGATTTCCAAACGCCGGGGGCAAAGCACCCGCCACCATGCCAACTGGTTCGATTTGTCCTGAAGACAACGCCGGACCGTGGCCGAGAAAGACGGGTTTTCGGACCCGTCGGATCCGCCGCGGGGCCTGCCATGTCCGCTCTTGCCGGGTCCGCCAGGCGGCATGCCACCGGTCCCCGGATCTTTTTGATCGCGGGAACCCCGTGACGGGGAACAACCTGCACCAATTCCGGTGCGGGACAAATGAAAGGAGATTGGCGTGAGCTGATACTTGAAGGTGAGTATGATGTTGTATTTGATTGACAAGCTGATGGGCCGCACCCGCGTGACCATCAATGAAAACGAACGGGCGATCTGGTTCTACAAGGGCGAGGTGCGCGGTATCCTGGGAGCGGGCGAGCATGTTCTGCCGAACCGCCGGAACCAGGTGCGGATCGAGCGGATAGCGCTGAACAGCGCAGCTTTTGTCTCGGTCTATGAAAAGGCGCTTTTTGAAAAAGCGGCGGATCAGGCCGAAGCGCAGCTGACCCAGTATCGGACCGGAAGCGACGAGATTGCTGTCATCGAATGCGACGGACGGATTCATTCTGTCCTCTCACCGGATAGCAAGCTCACCGTCTGGACCGATGCCGGACCGTGGAAGGCGGACGTCATCGCGCTGGAACAGGATCCGGTGATCGCACCGGCCTTGCTGCAGCGGCTGATGAAAGCCGGTGTCGCCAGCCTGCTCAGCCAGGTCCGGATTGTCGAAGTCGACAAGGGTCAGGTTGGTCTGGTGACGGTCGATGGCCGGATGACCGGTGAGCTGACGCCGGGTGTCACTGGCTACTGGATGGTCGGTCAGAAGGTCGCCGTGAAGATCGTGGATCTGACGCGGCAGCCGCTTGACGTGACCGGCCAGGAGCTTTTGACCAGGGACCGGGTCACGCTGCGGATCAACGTCGCAGCCGAATACCGGGTCGTCGATCCGGTCAAGGCTGTGACCGAAGTGAAGGACTTCACCGATGCGCTGTACCGGGCGCTGCAATATGCGTTCCGGAAGACGCTGGGCGCGATGACGCTTGACCAAATCCTTGAAAGCCAAGTGACGGTCGATGCCGAAGCCGCAACGAAGGTGCGGTCCGACATGGCGGCCATTGGTCTGGAAGTCACCGACATTACGCTCAAGGACGTGATCCTGCCGGGCGAAATGCGGGACATCCTGAACCAGGTTGTTTCTGCCCAGAAGGCGGCAGAGGCGAACGTCATCAAGCGGCGGGAAGAAACGAACGCGACGCGCTCGCTTCTGAACACCGCGAAGGTGATGGCCGACAACCCGGTCATGTTGCGGCTGAAGGAGCTCGAAGCTCTGGAAAGCATCGCCGGCAAGGTCGACAAGCTGACGGTGACCAACGGTACCGAAGGCTTGATGAACGATCTCGTCAAACTGTCCGGTGACTAGGTCACCGTCCTGACGGCCGGATAAAAAGGAGGGCGCGGGGAGAAATCCCTGCGCCCTTTTGCATTTGCCAGGTTGCCAGGCCACCTTGCTCTGTTCTTTATTCTGCAACCTCTCCCTGATACGACAGGTCCATGACCGCCAAAACGAAACCCAATGCCAAACCCGGCAAGCGCGAGGTGCTGGCGCAGGCGCTGATGGAAGGGTGCCCGCTGGATCAGCTGGCCGCCCGGTTTGTTGCCGCCGGATATAGTGAGAAAGCCGCCAGCTACGAAGCGGCGCGGGCGATGAAGGATCCGCTGTTCGCCGCCGGCAAGCGGCTCGGCAATCAGGTGAAGAAGCGCGACTGGACACTCGACATCTATCGTCGGCTGCGCCGTTCGGAAGCCGGGGATGCGACCGAGATTCCGGTGGTCGACACAATCGATCCCGAGGAATTTTTTGCGAAATATTATCATCGCAACATGCCGGTCAAACTCACAGGTCTGGTCGATCACTGGCCAGCGATGGAGAAATGGTCGCTGGATTTTCTCGCCGGCAAGATGGGCAGTACGATGATCGAGCTGCAGGGGCAGCGCCAGTCCCGCGCGGACTATGAAATTGCCAGCAACGAACTGAAGCGCAATGTGACTTTCGCGGATTTTGTCGCCGCGCTGCGCCGCACCGACAGCAGCAATGATTTCTACATCACCGCCAATAATGACACGGTCAACAAACAGGCACTGGCGCCGTTATGGGATGATGTCGGCGAGATCAGCCTGCTGAAACCGACCGGCGCCAATGACGGCTTTTTCTGGATGGGGCCAAAGGGTACGATCACACCCTTTCACCATGACCTCACCAACAATTTGCTGCTCCAGATTGTCGGCCGCAAGCGGGTGACGATGATCGCGCCCTATGACAGCGCCTGGATGCGCAACCACAAGCATTGCTACAGCCAGTGGACGAGCCCCGACGAACTGGCGATGCTGGGCGAACAGGCCCCGAAATTGTGGGAATGCGATCTCGGGCCGGGCGAAGCGCTGTTCCTCCCGGTGGGCTGGTGGCACTATGTGGTCGGGCTGGATCTGACCATCGGCATGTCCTTCATCAATTTCCGCGCGGACAATGATTTCTATACCGGTTATTTGACGGAAACGGACTTTTGAAGCGGAGGGTTTTGACAAGCCCGGTCGGCTGGCTAAGCTGATCTCATGTACATTCGATCCGGCATTTTGTCTCTTTTGTTTGCATGGCATATGGCGGCCGTCGCGCATCAGGATGACCATCCCTCCCAGAGCGGAACCATGCATAACGTGGTTGTCGACATGCAAACGGTTGAAAGCCTTGGGCTTGCAGAGCCGCCAAGACGCGAGGCGCTGTTCAAGCTGTCACTCGACGAAGCCGGCGCAGTGGAAAGTTGCACGCCGCGCTTTCAGAAAAGGGATTCTGCCATCGGTGCGGAAATGTGCAGCCGATTGCAACTGGCCATCAGCTGGCAACAGGATTTGCGGCGAGACCAGCACAAACTGGTCCGCAAACAGTCAATCAAACTGGCCTGGCCCAAACGCTCTTCGCAAGACTATCTGTCAGATTTTGGCGGGACAATGCCGATTAATATGGACGGCTGGATTCACAATAGCGAGATCCGGACCCTGAATGGTTTCGACACGGGGGAAACAGACTTCCGAATCGAACTGGAAATCTCGGAACATGGCCGGACCCATTCCTGCTCCACCCGCGGCGACAGCGTGCCTGACGAATTCGCAACGCTGCTGTGCGATCAGCTCCTGTCCCATGCCTTCTGGATTCCCCGGGTTGACCATGCGGGCAATCGGGTCGCTGCCCGGGCCAACATTTCTGCACGGCTGATCATGACAGACCGGGGGTGCCGCCGCGGTCTGACCATCGGAATGGACCAGCGACACGGCCGCATGGAGATCCGGTCGGCCCCGCGACACATTTCCTGTGGATCATCGGTATTCTGATTGCGGGTCCGCCCCGACAGTGCGCACAGCAGACAAATTCGGCCTGGTCGCTGGCCGAAAACCTAAGCCGCCCTCTTATGCTGCAGACCGAAATCCACTGGCAACCGGCGATAGCCATGGATGCCGATCCGCCTGATCCACTCGCGGTCATTATAGGCCTGCGTGATCTGCAGATCCGGCCAGCGCGCGAATAGCCTTTCCAGCGCGATCTGGCCCTCGGCGCGCGCGAGGTGCAACCCCAGGCAGAGATGTATGCCGCCGCCGAAACCGGCGTGGCGGGCGGCATTGTCGCGGTGGATATCGAACCGCTCGGGCTCCGGGAACATCACCGGATCGGCATTGGCCGCCGCAAGGCTGGCGATGATCCGGTCACCACGTTTCAGAGGCTGTCCGAAATAGTCCATGTCATGGCGCACCACCCGGGGTTTCGTCATCTGCACCGGACAGTTGAGCCGGTGCAATTCCTCTACCGCCTGTGGCATGAGCGACCCGTCGGTTTTGAGTATTGCGAGCTGGTCCGGACAGTCCAGCAGCGTGGCGAGGCCGGTCGAGATCAAGTGAGTTGTGGTTTCGTGCCCGGCGACAAACAGGATGGCCACCATCGCGACCAGTTCGTCCTCGGTCATCTGCATGCCGTCTGCTTCCGCACGCACCAGGTCCACCAGCAGTCCTTCCCGCTCACCAGCCCGCGCCGCGGCAATTTCGCCGCGGATGTAGCGCATCATCTTTCCGAGCGCAGGAATCGTCTGAATGATCATCCAGATGCCCAAGGAACGGGTCATCTTGTCGGTCCAGGTGAGAAACTGTTCGCGCTGATCACCGCCGGCGAGCCCAAGTAACTCGGAAATGACCCGCAGGGGCAGAGCTCGGGCAAATCCGCTGACAATATCCGGATTTCCGTCTCGCTCCATCTGATCCAGCAGTTCATCGGCAATTCGCGCCACATCCGGACGCCAGGCGTCGATATTGCGAGCAAGAAATGGCGCATCGACCAGTTTGCGCAACCGCCGGTGATCGGGATCATCCAACAGCAGCATGTTCTCGGCGAGCAATTTCATGTTTTTCGGCATCCAGCGCGGAATGGCGCTGTGATTGCCCTCGACATTGCGGCCATCGCTGGCAAACCTGTCGGCAGCCTTGAGAAAATTACCGACTGCTTCATGGGTGGTTGCACACCAGACCTTGCCCATCAGCGGCACCTTGAGCCGGATCACCGGACCCGCCGCGCGCATCGCCGCAAGCGTCGGAAACGGATTGCGCATGTAGTCCGCGCTCTGAAGATCAAATTTGTGGACCGTCATATCGGCACCTCTTGCTTGGCTCTATGACCATAGTCGGGTGGCAGGTCCAAATGGTTCATTCAGACCACAAATCCCTTTCCGCCAGACAAATACGGCCTGATCGCTTGCGCGAATAGATGACTCAACTATGATATCGGGATGGGCATATATTTCCGAAAACTGATCCTTGCCGCTCTCGCCATGCTGCTCTGGTCGCAACCGGCCAGCGCGGTCAGGGAGCCGATTTATCTGGAACCATCTTCACAATGGGTTCTGCGATATGAGGATGACAGCTGCAAACTGATCCGCTCCTTTGGCAAGGACAGGGACAAGGTCGTGGTGGTCATGTCCCGCTATGGCCCCGGGGAGGAATTCCGCCTGACACTGGCTGGTGAGCCGGTGAAGGTCAGCCGAAACCGCCGGGACATCAAGATCCGGTTCGGTGCACATGAAGGCCTGCAAAAAATTCGATATATGTCCGGAACCATGTCCGACATGCCCGCCCTGATCATTCTCGACAGGATCCGGATCGCTGCACCCACAGCGGAGGAGCAGGAAGCGCTCGACAAGTGGAAGCCGGGCAACAAACCGGTCATCTACGGGAATATCGAATCCCGGCGTTACGCGGCAGCAGAATATCTGCTGGTCGACCACCCTCACAAGGCTCCGGTTTATTTGCAAACCGGAGCGCTAGGCAAACCCTTCGCGGCCTTTTCCAAATGTATCGACGAGTTGCTGACTCATTGGGGAATCGATGTCGACAAACACAGGAACCTCAGCAGATGGGTCCAGCCAGTTGACACGCCGGCAAGGTGGGTCCGGCCAAAAGACTATCCGATGAAGATGCTGTGGCAGGGGCGGCAAGGAATTGTGGAATTTCGGCTGAGTGTCGACACGGAAGGCAAGGCCACGCAGTGCCACATACAGCAGTCCACCCGGCCTCAGGAGTTTGACGATGCTGTCTGCAAGTCCCTGATGAAGCGCAGCAAGTTCCATCCAGCGCTGGATTCTGACGGCAATCCCATTGCGTCGTTTTGGCGCAGTTCGGTCCGGTTTCAGATACCCCGATAACGACCGCTCAAACCGTAAAGCTTTCTCCGCAACCGCAGGCGCCCTTGGCATTTGGGTTGTCGAACACGAAGCCGGCGGTGAAGTCGTCCTCCTGCCAGTCCATCGTGCTGCCGATCAGATAGAGCACGCTGGCCCCGTCGACATAGAAGACACCGCCGGGGGTGACGATCTTTTCATCGAGCGCCACTTCCTCGGTCACATAGTCGACCGAATAGGCGAGGCCCGAACAGCCCCGGCGGGGGGTCGAGAGCTTGACGCCAATCGCATCGTCAGGCGCTTTCGCCATCAGATTGGCGATACGTTCTTCCGCCGCCGGCGTGAGAATGATCGCGGCCGGAATTTCCCGGGTTTTTGTGGTTGTGTCAGTCATCTCTCAAGCCTTTTCTGCCAGAACAGCGCTTTTCCCATGGCCGGGTCCAGTTGATAGTCGCCATAGCCCAGTGACGCATATAATTTGCGGGCGGCGTTATTGCCTTCCAGCACTTCCAGAGTCACCTTGCAGGCGTCCATTTCCTGCGCATGGTTTTCGATCTCGGCAAACAGCTTGCGGCCAATGCCGGTGCCACGATGGTTCTTGGCGACGACAATATCATGAATGTTCACCAGCGGCCTTGCGGCAAAAGAGGAAAAAGTCGTCATCAGATTCGCCAGTCCGGCCACTTCTTCACCGACATAGGCAAGCAGCGACGATGCGGCCGGCGAGGCCGCGAGACCCGGTACAAGGTTGGCCTGCACCTGCGGCGACAGATCTTCACCGCCACCCATCGGATCCATCGCATAGCTGCGCAACATCTTAACGATATCCCGCGCATGCGCCGGATTCGCATAGTCTGCGCGCACAATGGTCAGGGTCAGCAAATCCGTCACAGCATCCCCAGTTCGAGTTTCGCTTCATCACTCATCTTGCCTGGATCCCATGGCGGGTCCCAGACCAGATTGACTTCGGCATGGCCCACGCCCGGCACGCTGCCGACCTGCAGCTCGATTTCGCCCGGCATCGATTCCGCGACCGGGCAATGCGGCGTTGTCAGGGTCATGGTCACAATGGCATGATTGTCCGGCGTGATTTCGACGCCGTAGATCAGGCCGAGATCGTAAATGTTCACCGGAATCTCCGGATCATAAATTTCCTTGAGCGTGCCGACGACCGCTTCGTAAAGATCGCCGCCCGGCTCTCCTGCAGCATCTTCCGCTGGCTGCTGCGCGAGAAACCCTTCGAGATAATCGCGCTTGCGATTGAGCTTTGCCGCATCGCTTTCCGCCTCATAAGGCGAGGGGGCCATGACCGGCTCAACCGCATCATCGACCTTCGCCTTGGGCGGCTTTTCGACGCTGTCTACTTCTTCCACCATGATTTTCCGTTCTTCGTTCATGACGTTTCCTTACCCGAAAATCTTCCTGACGCGCTCGATCCCGTCGACCAGAGCCGCGACATCGCGTTCATCGCTGTAAATCCCAAAACTCGCGCGTGCCGTCGCCGGAACACCGAGATAGTCCATCAGTGGCTGGGCGCAATGATGTCCGGCGCGGATCGCCACGCCTCCCTCGTCGAGAATGGTCGCGACATCATGCGGATGGACATCGCCGACCGCAAAACTCAAAATACCCATGCTCTGGTCCGGACCAAAGACGCGCACGCTGTTGATACCCGACAGTGCTTCCCGGGCCTGCGCCAGGGTCGCATTTTCATGGGCGGAAATCGTGTCGAGCCCGATCGCCTCGACATATTGGATTGCGGCATCCAGTCCGACCGCTCCGGCAATATGCGGGGTGCCCGCTTCAAACTTGCCGGGCGGCGGCGCGAAGGTAGTGCCGTCAAAACTCACCCGGTCGATCATCGACCCGCCACCTTTCCAGGGCGGCATCGCATCGAGGGTTTCATAAGGCGCCCAGAGCGCCCCGATCCCTGTCGGGCCGTAAATCTTGTGCCCGGAGAAGACGTAGAAATCACATCCGAGATCCTGGACATCGACCGGCACGCGCGGGGCTGCCTGGCAGCCGTCAAGAAGCAGCTTCGCGCCCACGTCATGGGCAATTGTCGCGGCCCGTTTCGCATCGAGGAGCGAACCGAGCACATTGGAAACATGAGCGAGTGCGACCAGCTTGTGCTGTTCGGTGATATTTTCCTCAATCCAGTCGAGATCGATCTGGCCGTCTGCAGTCAGCGGTGCGACATCGATCTGTGCGCCTACGCGTTCCGCGAGCAATTGCCAGGGAACGATATTGCTGTGATGCTCCAGCTGGCTCAGCATGATCCGGTCGCCCGCGCCCAGATTGGCATTGCCCCAGCTTTCGGCGACCAGATTGATGCTGTCCGTCGCGCCGCTGGTCAGGACGATTTCGTTCTCGCTGGCCGCATTGAGCAATCCGGCCACCCGCCGCCGCGAGGCTTCATAGGCGAGGGTCATGTTCGCACTGCGCTCATAGACACCGCGATGGACAGTTGCATAGTCGGGCCCATAGGCCCGGGCGATCGCATCGAGCACCACCTGCGGCTTCTGCGCCGTCGCTGCGGTATCGAGATAGTGCCAGCTATCGCCAAGACCGGGGAAGTCGGCGCGGTAGTCCCCCTCCCGCCTGCGGGAGGGGTTAGGGGAGGGATTGCCCGTGCCGGTCTCAGGCCCTCCCCCCGCCCCTCCCGCAAGCGGGAGGGGAGAAACATTCAAACCTTCACTCACAACAACGCCTCCAGTGCGGCCAGTGCCTGTTCTTCCACGCCATCGGTATCGGCTGCCACATCGACAAAGGCCTCTGCCACGAACGCATGCAGCATCAGCCGCTTGGCCGCCTGCGGATCGAGGCCGCGCGAGGCCATGTAGAACAGGGCCTGCTTGTCGAGTTCGCCGACGGTCGCGCCATGGGCGCATTTCACGTCATCGGCATAGATTTCGAGTTCCGGCTTGGCATTGGCCGTCGCGCCGCGGTCGAGCAGCATCGACTTGACCGACTGCTCGGCGTCGATCCGCTGGGCGTCACGCGCGATGGTGATCTTGCCAAGGAAACTGCCGGTCGCCTTTTCTGCGAGGACGCTGCGCACGGTCTGGTGACTGGTTGCATCGGGTGCGTGATGATTGACCCGGGTGACAATCTCGAGCGTCTGTTCGCCGGACCCGACAATCGCGCCACCCATTTCGAAATGGGCGCCGCTGGCCACATCAATGTCAATCTCTATCCGGCCATAGGCAGGTGCGAATGCCAGGCAGGCCAGATCCATCCGTGCGCCTTCTTCGAGCACGACATGGAGCTGACGCATGCGCGCGTCGCCTGATTCCAGAACCAGCAGCTGCTGCGCCGACTGTCCGGCATCAACAATGATCGGTTCTGGCGCATCCACGGCCTGCCAGATCGTCTCGACCGCCTTCAGGTCGGCATAGCGCCAGGCTTCGTCTTTTTGCGTGGGGAGAGGCTGGGCCAGAGTCATCGGCGTTCCTTCCGCATTTCCTTGCGCAGCTGAGCGAGCAGCTTCGGCTTCTTCTGGTCAATGCACGACTTGATCACCGCGTCCACGGGATTGTCGCTATTGTCCCGCACGCATTTCGCGGCGGTCTTGCACAGGCGCTTGTCCAGCCGGGTGCTGCCCGAAGTCCGGTCGACCGAACAGGTCAGCTTGCCTTCGGGTGTCCGCCCGACAAGGACGGAAATGCCCTCGAGCCGCTTGCCGATCACGACAATTTCCTCGTCCACCGTCATTGGCGGCTCGGCGGCTGGTGCTGCGGCCAATAGGAGCGCGCTCAGGATCATGCGGCCTCCGCTATGGCTTCATAGCCCTCATTTTCGAGCTGCTGCGCCAGTTCCGGTCCGCCGGTTTTGACGATCCGGCCACCCGCCAGCACATGGACATAATCCGGCTGCACTTCGTCGAGCAGGCGCTGATAATGGGTGATCAGCAGCACCGCCTTGTCAGGTTGACGCATGATCGCGTTAATGCCGCTTCCGACCGTGCGCAGCGCATCGATGTCAAGGCCACTGTCGGTCTCGTCAAGGATCGCCAGTGTGGGGTCGAGAATGCCCATCTGGACCATCTCGTTGCGCTTCTTTTCGCCACCGGAAAAGCCGACATTTACCGCCCGCTTGAGCATGTCCATGTCCATCTTGAGCAGCGCCGCCTTTTCCTTGGCGAGCTTGATGAATTCGCCACCGGACAGCGCCTCTTCGCCGCGCTCCCCCCGCTGGCTGTTGAGGCTTTCGCGCAGGAATTGCAGATTGCTGACACCGGGAATTTCGACCGGATATTGAAAGCCGAGAAACATTCCCGCCGCCGCGCGCTCATGCGGGTCCATGTCGAGCAGATCGGTGCCGTTGAAGCTGACCGAACCCGCGGTCACTTCATAACCAGGCCGCCCGCCGAGCGCATAGGCCAGCGTCGACTTGCCCGCGCCATTGGGGCCCATGATCGCATGGATTTCACCCGCCTGGATCTCGAGCGAGAGGCCCTTGAGGATTTCGGTGTCGCCAACAGTGGCGTGGAGGTTTTCAATTTTCAGCATTGTTTGCCTTTTCATGATTCAGTTTTTTCAGCTTTCGCTGATTTATGAGAACGAGCGGAAGCAGGCTTAGCGGTGCAAGAAGTACCGCAATAATGATCATTTGCAGCGCCAAACTGAGCTGCCAGCCCGCACCTTCTGATGCGGAAGCGAGTTGGGGCAGGGAAAAGAACGACTCTCCGTTAAAGGTTGTCGCGAACCACCAGAAGGAGGGCGCCAGTATTGCCCAGAATGGAAACATGATCTTGTACCAACGGGGAAAAATCATATTTCGACTCCTGCGCGGGAATTGGTCTCCGTGTCTTCGCGGCTTCGCGTGAGACCGAAAGACAGAAATTTCTCACGCGAAGGCGCGAAGGCGCGAAGAAGGTCACCAACTTTGTCATCCCCGCGCAGGCGGGGATCCGGGGTGGCGGGGCCGGGAAGTGGGTTCCCGCATTCGCGGGAATGACGGTTGGAGGACAGCGTGGTGATCATCCGACACTTCCTTCCAGACTGATCGCCAGCAGCTTCTGCGCTTCGACCGCGAATTCCATCGGCAGTTCCTTAAGCACTTCCTTGGCAAAGCCATTGACGATCAGGCTCACCGCTTCTTCCTCGTCCAGCCCGCGCTGTTGAGCGTAGAACATCTGGTCGTCGGAAATCTTCGAGGTCGTCGCCTCATGCTCGATCGTCGCGGTCGGGTTTTTGACCTCGATATAGGGCACGGTGTGCGCACCACACTGGTCGCCGAGCAGCAGGCTGTCACATTGCGTGAAGTTGCGGACATTTTCCGCATTCGCCCCGACCCGGACCAGACCGCGATAGCTGTTGTCCGACTTGCCAGCGCTGATGCCCTTGGAGATGATCGTCGAACGTGTGTTCCTGCCATTGTGGATCATCTTGGTGCCGGTATCGGCCTGCTGATAATTGTTGGTCAGCGCGACCGAATAGAATTCGCCGACGCTGTTCTCGCCGTTGAGCACACAGCTCGGATATTTCCAGGTGATCGCAGAACCGGTCTCGACCTGGGTCCAGCTGATCTTGCTGTTCTTCCCCTGACATAATCCGCGCTTGGTCACGAAATTATAGATTCCGCCCTTGCCTTCCTCGTCACCCGGATACCAGTTCTGGACCGTGCTGTACTTGATCTCCGCATCATCCATCGCGACCAGTTCGACCACCGCGGCATGGAGCTGGTTCTCGTCGCGCTGCGGCGCGGTGCAGCCTTCGAGATAGGAGACATAGCTGCCTTCATCGGCGACGATCAGGGTCCGTTCAAACTGTCCCGTATTCTCGGCATTGATCCGGAAATAGGTGCTGAGCTCCATCGGACAGCGCACGCCCTTGGGGATGTAGACAAAGGTGCCGTCGGAAAAGACCGCGCAATTGAGCGTCGCGAAATAATTGTCGCGCATCGGCACGACCTTGCCGAGATATTTCTTCACCAGTTCCGGATGCTCCTTGATCGCTTCCGAAATTGACATGAAGATCACACCCGCGCTTTCCAGCTCCTCACGGAAGGTTGTCGCCACAGATACGCTATCAAACACCGCATCGACGGCGACCTTGCGTGCGCCCTTGACCCCGGCGAGCACTTCCTGTTCGGCAATCGGGATGCCCAGCTTTTCATATGTTTCGCGAATCACCGGATCGAGCTCGTCGAGCGATTCCAGCTCGGGCTTCTTCTTCGGCTCGGCGTAATAATAGGCATCCTGATAATCAATCATCGGGATGTCGAGCTTCGCCCAGTCCGGCGATTCCATGTCCTGCCACATCCGGAACGCCTTCAGCCGCCATTCGAGCATCCATTCCGGCTCGCCCTTCTTGTCGGAAATGAAACGCACCGTGCCCTCGTTCAGGCCTTTGGGCGCGAAATCCTGCTCGATGTCGGACGACCAGCCAAACTCGTAATTGCTGGCACTGTCGACGGCCGCCTGGGCTTCGGCATTCATTTCGGCCCGCTCTTCGTCGCGGTCCTGGAGTTTGAGATTGTCGCTCATGAGTGTTCCATTATTTTATGTGATGCTGCGCCGGGCAGTTCCGACAGGCTCGCCAGACTGACATTATCCAGCGCTTCGCGAATCGTCCGGTTGACGACACCCCAATGGGGCTTGACCGTACAGCCGTCTTCGAGCTTGCAGTCATGATTGCCGTCAATCACGCAACTGGTAATGGCCAGCGGACCTTCGACGGCCTCGACAATATCCGCGAGGCTGATCGAGGCCGGGGGCCGGGCAAGACGGATGCCGCCGCCGACACCGCGGGTTGATTCGATCAGGCCGGCAGCCGTGAGGCGACTGACCAGCTTTTTGGCGGTGGGCAGAGGCACGCCGGTCTCGGCCGACAGCTTTGTGGCGTTGAGTTTGCCTTCGGCGAGAAGCGCAGCGCCGCAATGTCGCGCGGCGGCGGACATCAGGACAACTGCATAGTCGGCAAGGCTGGAAAGCCGCATATTCTTTCTCGAAACCGGGGTGATTCTCTAAATAAGACTTATTTAGTCTCATTTATCCGGCATTGCAACAGCCATTGGCGTCAAAAGCGCGGATCAATGGGAAAAACAGGCGTCCAGTTGGTCCAGCCGGACCGGCCAATTCTATGTGTCGGAAGTCAGTGGAGCGATTTTGCCCTTGAGATCGCTGCGCTGATCAATCAGGCGCGCTGTCTCGCCTTCAGCGACACGCAATTTGGTCGGCGTGGTGCCGGCAAAGAATTTCACTTCGCGTATCATGTGCGACTGGTCGTAAAAGGCATCGACCAGTTCGAGCAGTTCTTCCTCATTATGCTCGGCATAGGCGCGGGCCGCGCGCAGCGCCCGGTATTTGCGCGCGAGATATTTGGGCGGCATGCCGTAAAGCTTGTTGACCATCCTGAGAACCTGACGCGAACTCTGCTCGGAGCGCGCCATCAGCGCACTGACCGGCGGGGACGGCTCGGAAGACAGCCATTCGTCGACCATTCGGGTGAAGGCCTCGACTTCGGGCTTCACCCGGTGCCGCAGGTCCCGGAATATCCGGTCGGCCCAGGCGGTCATTTCCTCGGCACTCTGGCAATTGCGCAGCAGCTCCAGGCTCTTGTCGATCTCGTCGGTGAATATCTTGTTGGCCGGTACCGCCTTGTCGGTAAAATCCGCCGCAGATTTCTTGGTCAGCGCCGCCCAGCCCGTTGGCAGCAAGCCGACTCCGAACATCCGAAACGGGCCTTTGACATCAAAATGCATCGCACCGGTTGAGGGGCCCACCAGCATGCTGTCCTTCGCCCCATAGGAGGTCTCCCCATTGGCGAAGCTCAGATCTGCAGTGCCTTCAAGCAGAAACCGCAACTGTGCGATCGCGGCCCGCTCATTGTCGGCAAATTTCGGCTGGTCGACATCGAACAGATAGTAGACCGAAACCAGATCGCGGACATCTTCCGCAGGCACAAAATATTTCAGACTGACCAATGCGAACCCCTTTTTACCTGACATGTAACATATCAGATGACCGATGGTTGCGCGCTTATAGCTGAAAAATATAGGAAAAAAAACTGGCCTGACCAGAAAACCGGTCAGGCCAATAAGGAAAAGAACTCTTTGTCCCGGAAAAACCGAGACCAAAGCCCTTTGGGTCGCACCCAAGGCATGCACCAGAATGGTCCGTTTCTCATTGGACAAAAACGACGTTTTTCCCGCTTTGCCCGTGAGATAGACCCATTTTGGGCCTATCTCTCCCGTCAGCGCGCTCCGGCGATCCAGCTGTCGATGCGCTCTTCCATGATGTTGAGCGGAACCGGCCCGCTTCTGAGAATCACGTCATGGAAATCTCCCATGGTGAATTTGTCGCCAAGCCGAGTCTGCGCGCGTTCCCGCAACTCCAGAATCTTCAGTTTGCCGATCATGTAGGCCGTCGCCTGCCCGGGGAACACGATATAACGCTCGATCGCCTTGCGGATATCCCCGTCCGGATTGGGGGTATTCTCGGTCAGGTACGCAATCGCCTTTTCCCGGCTCCAGCGCTTGTCGTGAATCCCGGTATCAACCACCAGGCGGCACGCGCGCCACAGCTCCATGCCCAGTCGCCCGAAGTCCGAATAGGGATCAGTATAGAATCCCATGTCCTTGCCCAGCTCCTCGGTATAGAGCCCCCAGCCCTCCGAATAGGCAGTGATTCCGCCGAATTTCCGGAATGCGGGCAATTCGCCCAGTTCGGTCTGAATGGCCAGTTGCAGGTGATGCCCGGGCAACGCCTCATGATAGGCCAGCGCCTCGAGCTCGGTTTTGGACATGCTCTTCAGGTCGTACAGATTGACATAATAGGTGCCGGGACGGGATCCGTCGGGAGCCGGCCGCTGATAAAAGGCCTTGCCTGCCGATTTCTCGCGAAACGCTTCCACCGGTTTGATGACAAAGGGCGCCTTGGGCAGGGTGTTGAAAAATTCCGGCAGTTTTTTCTCCATTTCCGCCAGTTTCGCATTGGCCTCGGCCAGATAGTCCTCGCGACTGGTGTGGAAATACTGATCGCCGGTCCGCAGATGGACAAAAAATTCCTGCAAGCTGCCCTCAAAGCCGACCTGTTGCATGATCTTGCGCATCTCGCCGTGGATGCGGGCGACATTGTCGAGGCCGATCTGATGAATCTGGTCTGCGGTCAGGTCGGTGGTGGTGTAATTTTTCAGCCGTTCCGCATAATAGGCAGCCCCGTCCTTGAAGCGCCAGACGCCATCGCCGTCACCGGCCGTCGCCTGCTGTCGTTCCATTTCCGCGATAAGCTTGCGATAGGCGGGGGCCAGACTGCCCAGCAGCGCTTCCTCGCCACGGGCAATCAGGTCCCGCTTTTCGGCAGCCGGCAGATCGAGTGCGTTGACCTTCTTCTGGAGGTCAGCGAACAGCGGAGACGGTTCTCCCTCTTCGAACGGGCCGCCGCTGATTACGTTTCGGGCGTCACTGATGACATAGGGAAAGACCCAGTCCGGCACCATGATCCCGTCATTTGCCCGCTCGGCTGCCTGTGCAACCAGCGTTTCGATAAACGGTCCGACCGCGGACAGGCGACTGACATAGGCTTCGGCATCCTCCTTGTTCGTGACCTGATGGATGTTGATCATGAACGCCGGAATCTGGCTCTGCGCCCCGCGCATCTGGTCGAAAATATAGCCGTTGCGCCGGAAGGGAAAAGCCGCACGCGACCGTTCGGCCCGGGCCTGGAACAGCCGATAGCTGAGTTGGCCTGCCGGTGACAGCGAGTCCTTGTCAAACCGCCGTTCCATTTCGGTCAGCGCGGCCTGTCCGCGCTCATAGTCGGCTATCGCCGCCGCCTCGGAAGGGTCATCCAGCTTGCCATAATCGGCATCCCGGATTCCGCGAAAGGATTTCGACAGCGGCGAGTTCGCCAGTTCTTCGCGATCATAGTCCTCAAAAAAGGTGTTGAGCGCTGCGTCCGGATCAACATCCGGGGCCGTCGCTGCTGCGGATTGCGCGCTGGCGCTGTCCACGCCGCCATAGCCCGGAGAACAGGCAGCCAGAAATATCGTCGAGGCCAGAAATGCGGCTTTTTTCATGATTGAGAACCCTTGTATCAAAATTGCAAAACTACCGGTTGAGTCGCCCGCTGATCAGGCTGTCCACGACACCGGGATCTGCGAGAGTAGATGTATCACCAAGGCTGGCATAGTCATTCTCCGCTATCTTGCGCAAGATGCGGCGCATGATTTTGCCCGAGCGTGTCTTGGGAAGTGCCGGGGTGAGGTGGAGATGATCTGGCGTGGCAATGGGTCCGATTTCCGTGCGGACATGCCCGCGCAGCTCAGCCACCAGTTCGGCACTGTCCTGCTCGCCGGCATTGAGGGTCACATAGCAATAGATCCCCTGCCCCTTGATATCGTGCGGATATCCGACCACCGCTGCTTCGGCGACTTTCGGATGGGCGACAAGTGCACTTTCCACTTCCGCTGTGCCCATCCGGTGGCCCGAGACGTTGATCACGTCATCGACCCGGCCTGTGATCCAGTAATAGTCATCAGCATCTCGCCGACAGCCGTCGCCGGTAAAATATTTGCCCTTGTAGGTGGAAAAATAGGTCTGGATGAAGCGTTCGTGGTCTCCGTAGACACTGCGCGCCTGACCCGGCCAGCTATGGGTGATGCACAAATTGCCGTCGGTCGCACCCTCCAGAACGCCACCGTCATTGTCGACCAGTTGCGGGCGGATGCCGAAGAACGGCTTGCCCGCACTGCCCGGTTTCATGTCATGGGCACCCGGCAATGTCGTGATCATGATCCCTCCGGTCTCGGTCTGCCACCAGGTATCGACAATCGGCGAAGCGCCGTCCCCGACCACTTCATGATACCAGCGCCAAGCTTCCGGATTGATCGGCTCGCCGACAGTTCCGAGCAGGCGCAGCGAACTGCGATCATGCTTCTTCACGGGGTCTTCCCCCTCGCGCATCAGCGCCCGGATCGCGGTCGGTGCCGTGTAGAAAACATTGACCCTATGTTTGGCGATGACCTGCCAGAAGCGGCCATGGTCGGGATAGTTGGGCACACCTTCGAAAATCACCTGACTCGCCCCGTTGATCAGCGGACCATAGACGATATAGCTGTGCCCGGTCACCCAGCCGATATCGGCCGAGCACCAGAAGATTTCACCCGGTTTATAGTCGAACACATAGTGGAATGTCGTGGCCGTCCAGACCGCATAACCGCCGGTCGTGTGCAGCACGCCCTTCGGCTTGCCGGTGGATCCGGACGTGTAGAGAATGAACAGCGGATCTTCTGCCTTCATCGGCTCGCACAGGCATTCTGCCGGAACATCCGCGCTGATTTCGTGATACCAGTGGTCGCGACCGGTCGTCATCGCAATGTTCGCGCCCGTGTGATTCACAACAAGAACAGCATCGACCTCGACGCCGTCCTTCGACAGGGCGGCATCGACATTAGCCTTGAGCGGAACCGGCTTGCCTCCCCTCCTGCCCGCATCCGCACAGATCACGAACCGGCTCTCGCAGTCCGAGATCCGCCCGGCCAGCGCATCCGGAGAAAAGCCGCCAAACACAACGGAATGTATTGTCCCGATTCGCGCGCAGGCGAGCATGGCAATCGCCCCTTCCGGGATCATCGGCATGTAAATGGTTACCCGGTCCCCCTTTTTCACGCCCATGGCCTTCAGGCTGTTCGCCATTCGGATCACTTCTGCAAGCAACTCCGCATAGCTGAGCTTGCGTCCTTCCTCATCCGGATCGTCCGGCTCAAATATCAGGGCCACATCGTCGCCTCTGCCGCTGGCAACATGCCGGTCCACGGCATTGTGGCAGATGTTCAGAACCCCGTCTTCAAACCACCGGATGTCCACCGGATCATAGGACCAGTTGGCAATGGCCGACGGCGCGACTTCCCATTCAATGCGCCGCGACTGGTCTCGCCAGAATGCGTCCGGATCGGAAAGGCTCTGCGCATAGAGACGATCATAATCGGCCAGCGAGCAATGAGTGTTGTCCGTGGCCCCCGGGCCCGGTGTGATGCGATCGCCCATCTGATTCTCTCCTTTGACGGCTTCACCCTTTTCTAGCCATCGCAGGTCTTCCCGCAAATGCTCTTTTTGGGGATCTGCAATGGCCGGCCCAAAATCCCGATGGCAGAGGGACGTCGAGTCATGCTAGCCTTGGCCAGTCGAGAGGAGAAAAGCATGGCAACGGCAACATCCGCGCCACAGGCAGAATGCGGACTGGAAATCCGGCAGATGACACCCGGTATCGGGGCAGAAATTTCCGGCATATCGCTGGCAGACCCGCTGGACGAAACGGTAATCTCTGCAGTGCGTCAGGCCTTGCTGACCCACAAGGTGATCTTTTTTCGGGATCAGCATCTGTCGCAGGAGCAGCTTCTGGCTTTTGCCCGACGGTTCGGCGAACTGGAAATCCACCCCGCCACGCCCAGGGACCAGCCGTTCCCGGAAGTGCTCCGCATCGCCCATGGCCCGGACAGCAGGGGCAAGGAAAACATGTGGCACAGTGATGTCACCTGGCGGCCGGAACCGTCGCTCGGGTCGGTGCTGAGCGCCGTGGAAATCCCTCCGGTCGGGGGCGACACGCTGTTTGCGAACATGAATCTGGCCTATGAGAAATTGCCGAAAGACCTGCGCGAGCGCGTTACCGGCCTGACAGCGGTTCACGATATCGCGCGCGTCTTTGCCAAGCGGCTGGGCAAGTCGCCGGAAGATCTCCACGACAAATATCCGCCGCAGGAACATCCGGTCATCCGCACGCATCCCGAAACCGGCTTGCGCGCCATCTATGTCAACAATGCCTTTACCAGCCATATTGTCGGCATGGACCGCGCCGAGAGTGATGCACTGCTTGCCCGGCTATATGCCACGGCGTCCGATCCGGAAATCCAGTGCCGCTTCCGCTGGGCGGAGGGTGCAGTGGCGTTTTGGGACAATCGCGCATCCCAGCATTTTGCCGCTTCGGACTATTTTCCGCAGCGCCGGGTCATGGAGCGCGCAACGATTGCCGGCGACCGGCCCTATTTTGATGCATCCGCCTGAAGCCTTTGCCTGACATGGACCAGAAAATCGACGCGCTGATCATTGGCGGCGGGCATAATGGTCTGGTCTGCGCCTTCTATCTGGCGCGTGCCGGCATGAAAGTGCGGGTGCTCGAAGCGCGCCATGTCGTTGGCGGGGCGGCGGTCACCGAGGAATTCCATCCCGGATTTCGCAACTCTACCGCCAGCTATACCGTGTCCCTGCTCCAGCCGAAAATCATCGCCGACATGAAACTGGCAAAGCGCGGATATCGGGTCTCGCTGCGCCCGCTGAGCAATTTTCTGCCACTCGGCGGTGGTCATTTTCTGAAACTCGGCGGAGGGCTGGCCGCTACCCAGGCGGAGGTTTCGCGGTTCTCCGAAAAGGATGCCGCCCGATTGCCCGAATATTATGCCATGCTGGAAGTCGCAGCGGGTTTGCTACGGGACATGGCGCACAAAATCCCGCCGGGCGCGGGCAGCGGCGCGGCCACTCTTCTGCAGGTCATCCGCCAGGGCCGGCAATTTCTGAAACTGTCCGCGCTGCAGCAGCACCAGATCGTCCAGCTGTTCACCCTCAGCGCGCGGGAATTGCTCGACCTATGGTTTGAGAGCGCGCCGATCAAGGCAGCCTTCGGTTTTGATGCGATCGTCGGCAATTTTGCCAGCCCGGATATGCCGGGCAGCGCCTATGTTCTGCTCCACCACGTCTTCGGTGAGGTCAACGGGGAGCAGGGGCAGTGGGGTCATGTCGATGGCGGCATGGGGCGGATCACCGAGCTGATGGCAGATGCGTGCGATGAAGCCGGAGTGGACATCCGCACCGAAAGCCCTGTGGAGCAGGTGCTGGTCCATGAGCGCAAGGCTGCGGGCGTACAGCTGGCGGACGGCGAGCAGATGCAGGCGGACCTCGTCATCGCCAATGTCGGTCCGAAGCTGCTTTATGATCGGCTCTGCGCACCGGACGATCTGCCGGATGACTTTCGCCAAATGATGGCCGGCTACAAGTGCGGGTCCGGCAGTTTCCGGATGAACCTGGCGCTGGACGGCCTGCCCGGATTTTCGGATTTGCCCGGTGAAGGGGACCATCTGAAATCCGGCATCATCATGGCGCCATCCCTCGACTATATGGATCAGGCCTGGCGGGATGCGAAGGATTTTGGCTGGTCGCGAAAGCCGGTGGTCGAAATGCTCATCCCCAGTCTGGTCGATGACAATCTCGCCCCGCCCGGCAAACATGTCGCCAGCCTGTTCTGCCAGCAATTCGCCCCGAATCTTCCGGGTGAGCGCAGCTGGGACACCGAGCGGGATGCCGCAGTACAAGCCATACTGGACGTCGTCGAGGATCACGCACCGGGATTTCGCAAGCTGATTCTGGGCCAGATGGCGCTGTCCCCGCTCGATCTGGAACGGAGGTTCGGACTGGTCGGCGGCGACATATTCCATGGCCGCATGTCCCTCGACCAGTTATGGGCGGCGCGGCCGGTTGTCGGCTCAGGTAATTATCGCGGCCCGATAGAGGGGCTGTGGATGTGCGGATCGGGAACCCATCCGGGCGGCGGAGTCACTGGTGCTCCCGGCCATAATGCGGCGCAAGCCATTCTTGCCAACCGCCCGCTCTGGCAACGGTTTTTGAGGTGACGCTACGGCATGCTTCGCCAAGAGCGCCAACTTGCATTGATGTCAGCTAAAGGATAGTTTCAGCACCAAGGAGAGGGAGAAAACATGCGCAAGATTCTGTTACTGGCGAGCGGTGCCACCGCGTTGGCACTTTCGGGTTGCGGCGGACTGACCGGTTCGGACGATGCCGAAGTGGAAGTCACCAACACGGAATATCCGGAGCAGGTATATTGGGGCGACACCCATTTGCACACCGATAACAGCGTCGACGCCTATGGCTTTGGCAACCGGCTGAACGCCGAACAAGCGCTGCGTTTTGCCCGCGGCGAAGAAGTCACGGCGACCAAGGGTGAAAAAGCGAAACTCTCCCGCCCGCTCGATTTTCTCGTCATTGCCGATCATAGCGACGCCATGGGTGCGACCAAGGCGATTGCCGAAGCACCGCGGATCGCGCTGCTCGGCAACGAGTTCCTGCTGCGCTGGCATGACATGCTCAACGAAAGCGAAGAAGGCGCCCTGCAGGTCACAGCGGAGCTGATTGACGGTGCAGCCAAAGGCACACTTCCCGAAGAGCTTACTGATCCCGAAGAACAGGCCGAACGCACAACCGAATTGTGGAACGCGCATGGCGAAACGGTCGATGAATATAATGAACCCGGCAAGTTTACGGCCTTCATGGGCTATGAATATACGCCGATGCCGCAGGGCGACAATCTCCACCGCGTGGTGATGTTCCGGGATGGGGCCGACAAGGCAACCACCGTCCTGCCCTATTCGTCGCAGGGATTTGCCGGAAATCCGGAGAATCTGTGGGAGCATATGGCGGCCTATGAGAAAGATACCGGCGGTCAGATGCTGGCGATTCCGCACAACAGCAATGTGTCCAACGGGCGCATGTTCGAAATGCAGAAATATGACGGCAGCCCGATTGATGCGGCCTATGCCAAAACACGGGCCTTGCGCGAGCCGGTGGTCGAAGTCACTCAGATCAAGGGCGACAGCGAAGCCCATCCCTTCCTGTCTCCCAATGACGAATTTGCCGGCTTTGGTGACGCGGGCTGGGACCAATGCAATCTCAGCTGCACGCGCAAAATGGCCCCGGAAAGCTATGCCGGAAGCTATACTCGCGAGGCGCTGAAACGCGGGCTGGAACTGGTGCACAGGATCGGTGCAAACCCGTTCAAATTCGGGGTGATCGGCTCCACCGACAGCCACACGTCACTGGCGACCGCGGACGAGGACAATTTCTTCGGCAAGCACAGCGCCAATGAAGCCAATGCCAGGGACCGCGCGCTGCAACCGCAAAATCTCGGGACTCGCGAAGGCCGGTTCGGTTGGCACTATCTGTCCAGCGGCTATGCCGCTGCCTGGGCAACCAGCAACACGCGCGAGGCCATTTTCGATGCCTTCATGCGCCGCGAAGTCTATGCCACGACGGGCCCGCGGATGACCGTGCGATTCTTCGGCGGCTTCGGATTTACCGCGGACGACATGGCTGATCTGGTCAAGGCCGGATATGAAAAGGGCGTGCCAATGGGCGGCGATCTCACCGGCGGAGACGGCACTGCACCCAGCTTCCTGATCAGCGCATTGATGGACCCTGAAAGCGCAAGTCTTGACCGCGTTCAGGTTGTCAAAGGCTGGATCGATGCGGATGGCAACTCGCAGGAAAAAATCTACAATGTCAGCTGGAGTGACGCCGACAACCGCAAGGCCGATGCAGATGGCAAGATCGGAGCCGTGCCCAACACGGTCGACCTGACCAAAGGCACCTGGGACAATGCGACGGGAGCACCGGAGCTGGCAACCTGGTGGCAGGATCCGGATTTCGAGGCCGATCAGCATGCCTTCTATTATGTCCGGGTGCTGGAAATTCCGACACCCACATGGCCGGTATATGATGCGCTGAAATTCAACCTGACCCTGCCGGACGAGGTGATCAAGATCCAGCAGGAGCGCGCCTACACCTCGCCGATCTGGTATACCCCCAAGGCATAAAAATGGCAGAAACACCGCGGCTGAAAAAGCTGCTGAAAGAACCGCTGGTCCACTTTCTTGGCGGCGCACTGCTGGTCTTCGGTTTTTTCTGGGCGACAGGCAGTGACCGTGATCCGGCGGACTATGCCATTGCTGTGGACGCAACGGACATTGACAGGTTGCGCGCAGGCTGGATTCGCAATTTTCGCCGGGAACCCACGGCGACCGAATTGGACGGTCTGATCGATCAGGAAATTCGCGAGGAAATCTATTATCGCGAAGCCCTGCGGCTTGGCCTCGACCGAAACGATCCGGTAATCCGGCGGCGGCTTTTCACCAAGATGCGTTTTCTGCGCAATGCCGAGGCAGATCTCGAACCGGCAGATGCGGTCCTGCAGCAATGGCTGGAGGAGAACCCGGAAAAATATGGGGGTACAGGCCAGTTTGATCTGGAGCAGGTCTATCTCGGCCAGGCCGGCGAGATGGACGAGAATCGCATTGCGCAATTGCGGGACCGGCTGAACGCCGGACAGAAGGAAAACGCCGGCAAGGCGATATCATTGCCGGAGAGCCTGCAGGCAACAGAAACAGAAACCGTCGCACGCCTGTTCGGAGAAGGTTTTGCCAGAGCACTCGGCGAATTGCCGGTGGGAAGCTGGGAAGGCCCGGTTCTCTCAGGCTTCGGTCTGCATCTGGTCAAAATTGCGAACCGCAAAGCCGGCACCATCCCTGTGCTCGATGATGTGCGCCAGCAGGTGCGCAATGACTGGCGGGCGGCCGAAACGCAAAAGGCGGAAGAAGGGGAATATCAGAAATTGCGCGGACAATATGACATCCGGATTGCCGGGCAAGACTGATGCGCTGGATTGTCTGGCTGGTCATAATTGTGTCCGGGCTGAACTGGTCGGTCATGAGTCAGGCCGATGAACTCCGGCCCGCCTATATCGAACTGAATCAGGTCAGCGGTGACAATTGGCGACTGACCTGGAAAGCCTCTGCCCGCTCCCGACTTGGCCAGACTGGTGCGGTCATTATCCCGGAAAACTGCCGAGCCAATGGCGAACCGGACAGACAGTTTGCCGCCGACAATATCCTCACCTTCCGGGATCTTGCATGTTCCGGTTCGATTGAGGGGCAGACGATCGGGCTGAGCGGGCTGGAATTGTCCAATACCGATGCCCTGGTGCGGATTTCGTCATCGGACGGGTCATTGCAGACACTGCGCCTCACACCTGACGCCCCCAGCGTCGTCATCCCTTCGGCGGACGGTGAAACACGGATCGGCAATGTCGCAGCGGCCTATACGGTGCTGGGCATCGAACATATTCTGGAGGGCTTCGATCACCTGCTGTTCGTTCTTGCCCTGGTGCTGTTGCTCAAGGGCGGATGGCTAGTGGTCCAGACCGTCACGGCCTTCACCATAGCCCACAGTCTGACACTGGTCGGAACGACGCTGGGCTATCTGTCCCTGCCGCAACAGCCGGTAGAAATTGTCATCGCGCTGTCGATCGTCTTTCTGGCGGTGGAAATCGTCAAGGCACAGCCCGGTGAAAGCCGGCTGTCGGAACGCTTTCCCTGGATCGTCGCCTTTCTGTTTGGCCTGCTGCACGGATTCGGTTTTGCCGGGGCGCTGGCCGAGATCGGATTGCCGCAGGACGATGTGCCGCTGGCGCTTTTCACCTTCAACCTCGGCGTGGAAATCGGCCAGCTGCTCATCGTGGCCGGCGGCTTGCTGGTGCTCGCACTGATCCGGCGATTGTCCGGCGAATGGCTGCGACCGGCGAAACTGGTCGCAGCCTATGGCATCGGAACGATATCCACCTACTGGTTCCTCGAACGCCTGATCGCCTGACCCGGATCAGCCCTGCCGCTCGGACAGCTGTGCCACCCGGAGCTCGATACGTTTCATTTCCGCCAGCAGGGACAGCAGGTTCATGCGGTCAAACATCCACATCTTCATGAGGCCGACAGCCTGGAACGACAGCAGAAATCCCGCCGCCCACAGCACGGTCTCGCGCAGTTCCACCGCTTCCAGCGCCCGCCAGCCGGCGTATATGGCGACGCAGAACCAGAGAAAGGTCACCACGGTTATGAGGTAGGACCAGAAGCGCATCGGGCCCTGCAGGGTCGCGCCGAGCTGGTCAAAAAGCCCGCGGCCATTTTCCAGATCCTCAAGAAATTCGCGGTCCTCGGCAGCCAGGGCTGCGCCGAGATCATTGTCAAATTTGGTCATGTCATCACTCCTTCCGGGACGGGGTTATCATCAAGCTCCGCCTGCAATTGCTTGCGGGCATGAAAAATTCGGGTTTTGGCGGTGCCCAGGGGCACAGCGGTTACGGCAGCAATTTCCCGCGCGGTCAGCCCTTCGCTGAAATAGAGAATGGCCGCGATCCGGTGATCCGGGCTCAACCTGTCAAAGGCCTGGTCGATCGTCACCTTATCTTCCGCGCGCGGACCGATCGCCTCTTCCACGCTCGCATCCGCTTCGGAAAACATCTTCCGCTGGCGCTGGGCCGCCCGGACCCGGTCGGCACAGCGCCGGTGCAAGATCGTATAGGCCCAGGCCGGAAACCGGTTCGGTCCACGCAACCCGCGCCAGCCCTTGCAAATGCCGGTCCAGGCTTCCTGAACCGCGATCCGGGCCTGGTCTTCATCCCGCAACAGACGGTAGGCCGTGCGCATCAAACGCGGTTGCCAGCGGGCCGCCAGCCGTTCGCCGGCCCGGCGATCCCCGGCCTGAATGCGGGTCAGCAGCAATTCATCGAATATGCGTTCGGTATCGCTGTAACGCACACAGACCTCCTGTTCCTTTGCTACTATAGTCGCAGCGAGGAGCAAAAAGGTTCAAGTGTTCCCAAAATTTATTGCGCGGTATACCCGCCGTCGACAACAAACTCCGCACCAGTCACATAGGCAGACTCATCCGAAGCAAGAAAAAGTACGCAATTGGCTATGTCGCGGGGCTCGCCGATCCGGCCGATCGGGATGGCCGCGGCAATCGCTTCATAATTGTCGGCATTATCTTCGGCGCCAGCGCTTTGCATGTTTGTGCGGATAATGCCGGGGTGGACCGTATTGACCCGGATATTGTCTGCCGCTGTTTCGAGCGCCACAGATTTGCTGAACATTTTTACCGCGCCCTTGCTGGCGGTATAGGCCGCACTGCCCCGGAAGCCGACCAGACCGGCGACAGATGACAGGTTGATGATCGACCCGCCGCCGCCCTGGCGCATCGCTTTCACCGCCTGCTGCGTACCGATGAAGCTCCCGACAAGGTTGACGTCAACCTGCCGGCGCAATCCGTCCAGCGCCGTGTCACTGGTGATACCGGCAACGTCGAGGATGCCGGCATTGTTGACCAGGATATCAAGGCGGCCATGTTTTGACAGCAGCGCCGCCATGACATCGCTCCAGTCCTGTTCGGATGACACGTCATGCCGGACCGCTTCTGCCGTGCCACCTTCTGACCGGATGAGAGACGCGGTTTCTGCGGCGCCATCGAAATCGATGTCGCTCAGAATGACGGTCGCGCCTTCTTCCGCCAAACGCTCGCCTATGGCCGCGCCGATGCCCGGACGGGATGCGCCCCCCGTCACCAGGGCGATCTTGCCGGTGAGCCTGCTCAAGCGCCCGGCCTAACCGGCAGAGGGGCGATGGGCCTCATCCGACCAGTCCTGCCGGGCGGCCCATTCTTCCATGGTCTCGAACTCGACTTCGGGCAGGCATTCCTGCTGATATTCAAAATTGACCTCGAACGGCCGGGTCGGGGAATCATTGTTATAGTGGTAGAAGGCGGCGATGCCGGCCGAAAAATCCTTGCGCGCTTCCGCCGGCATCGAATCCCCCAGGGCTTCGACCAGCAGGTCCCCGAATTCTTCGGGCGTGCAGGGATCATATTTGATCTCGCGCCCGAACACGCGGGACAGGATGGCGGTGACATCTGTCGGCTTGAGCCGCTCGGGACCACCGATATTCATCCAGGTGCCTTCCATGTCCGGCCGGTCCAGCGCCGCCGTCATGCACTTGCCGACATCATCGAGACTGATCCAGTTCGCCTGCAAATGCGGCTTATGCGCATAGACATAGCGGTTCTCATGTACAATGAACGGCCGCGCCCAGTTGGTCAGCAGATTGTCCATGAACAGCACCGATCCGAAAATCGTTGCGGGAATGCCCGACCGGAAAATGCTGTTTATCGCCGTGGTGTTGTTGCCATAGGTGAAGGGTTCGCCTGGCCGGTTGGGGATCCAGCTGGAGGTGTTCCAGACAAAGCGCTCGACACCGGCTTCCTTGGCGGCAGCGGCCACGCGCCCGGTCAGGGTTGCGCGATCCTCGCGCGCCTGCAGGGGATGGGTGTAGAAAACGGCATCCGATCCTTCAAAAGCGGGAACCCAGGTCGCTTCGTCATAAAGATCAAAAACCCGGGCTTCGTCTGCCGCATTGCTGCCGCCGAGATCCGGTGTTTCGCTGCGGGACAGGGCGCGCACCTTGCGACCGGACGCGGCCAGCTGTCTGATTTGGGCCAGTCCTTGCCTGCCTGTCGAACCCACTACCGATACCAGTGACATGATACATCCTCCTCCTTGTGAGCGAGGGAAGCTAGCGGCTGGAGGCGAACGGCCCAATGCGCGTTTTTGTCAGGCCACAAGTGATAGGAGCTCATTGGCCATGGCGGCCGTTCAGACATCCTCTCCATTGAGGCGCGCCTGCCAGCGCTGCATCCCGCCAATCCACCTTTCGGGATCGGCGCCTTTCTGGCGGAGATAGTCGGCGACTTCCGGATGCGGCAATATCAGAAAGCGCTCCTCCGATATCGCTTCCAGTGTGGTCTCGGCCACAGCTTCGGCCGATAACAGGCCATCCTTGTCCACGGTTGACGTATCGAGATCGGCAATCAGCGGCGTGTCGACGCCCTGGGGACAGAGGACGGACACCTTCAGACCTTCGCGGCCATGGGTAATGGCGAGCCATTCGGCAAAACTGACCGCGGCATGCTTGGTGACCGAATAGGGAGCGGAACCGATCTGCGCCAGCAGTCCGGCGGCGGACGCCGTGCTGAGAATATAGCCCCCGCCCCGCGCCAGCATCCGCGGAACGAGCAGCCGGGCGGCCCGGATATGCGCCTGGACATTGATATCCCAGATCCGCTGCCAGTCCTCATCGGAAGTGCCGACGCCGCCGTCCATGATGATACCCGCATTGGACACGAACAGGTCGATCGGGCCGATATCCGCTTCGACCCCGTCAATCAGGGCCGCAATATCCGCCTCTTTCGCCACATCGGTCTCCACCGCCGTGCCGCCGACCTCGGCTGCCACGGATTGCGCACCGGCGATGTCTCGGTCCGCACAGACAATATGCTTTGGCTGTTCAGCGGCAAAGCGCCGGGCCAGTGCCGCGCCGATACCGCTCGCACCGCCGGTGATGACGATGACTTTGTTTTTCAGATCCATGGGGTCCATTTCCTGTTGAAGGGCAAAATATGCAGCGCTTCTAGACCAATTGCAGCTATTGGCAAATGTCTCCCGGGAATTCGGGTCCGGCAGCATGCCGACCCGGCCATCCGTCAGAAATCACGTCGTCAGAACCGCTTGGTCAGCTTGAACATTCCCCCATAGGCTTGCAGATCACCAAATTCGGCAAAGGCATCGGCGGAGAGGGACCAGCCCCGGCCGAAATCATGCTCTACACCGCTTTCAACGACATATTGATGGCGGACATCTTCTCCCGTCGTGACAAAGCTTGTCGCCGCACTGTTGTTAGCGAAGGAAGAGCCGAACCCAATCTGCGTGTCGCCAACAAAATGATAGCCGGTCAGGCTCGCATGGAGACGCGTTTTCCCGGTCCACTGATGGTTCATCGACAGACCATATCCGAACGTCGTGCGATCAAAATCACCCTTTCCTGTCACAAGAGCGGTGGCGCCCTCGCCAATGGTCATGCTGCCCTGGTAGACGTTGTCCCAGGCCACCATGAGATGCGGCTTGACCAGCCAGTCCTTGTCACCAAATCCGTCAAGAGTGACGCGCAGCCCTGCACCGATATAGTGAATATCGCCTTCTCCCGACTGGGCGGCGGCGTAGCCGACAGCGGGTATTGCAACATTCATGTTCACCGTGTTGGTACCGGCGGCAAAGGAAAGCATGCCGTCGACATGCGCGTTGAGGCCCTTGCCCGATGTGTTCATCGGCGCACTGGCAATCGCACCAGCCCGGAAAACCTCGATCTGCGAACGGTCCGGGGCAGCCAGCTGCTCTTTTGTGTCAATATCGGAATAGCCCAAAGCAAACCCGAATGTGACATCGCCCAATTCTATTCCGGAGACACCCGCGGCCAGCTCAAAGCTGTCGGCTGCATAATCCGGATTGGACAATGTCCCGTCCTGAACATGCCGGACGTATTGGACATTGCCCCAGATATGTTTGCCGCCCGACTTCGGCACCGGGGCATAGAGACGGCCATCCAGAGCGGCCGTTTCCACCGGCTGCGTCGGAGCGGTCACCGAACCCGCCGCCAGACGGTCGAGGAAAAGATTCTGCGAACTGCGAAACACTTCAAGTCCGGCAACAGAAACCTCTGGCCGCAGTTCGCGCAGCGCATTTTCCAGCACGGGCACGCTGTCGATCAGACCAATGCCCAGTACCAGAGATTCCAGGTCCGCGTTCAACGTCCCGTCGGACAAACCAGACGAAATGTCGGTCGCCACGGAAATGTCATCGCCATCAACCAGTCCGGTTGTTCCGATTTCGTTGATCGTGGACACGAGCAATACATCAAAATTGTCGGAGTCGTAGACGATTTCCTGGGACACCAGGGCACCGCCGAGGCCGGTGACATTGGCAAACACGCCATCCAGTGCCGTACCCCCGTCAATCAGTCGCAGTTCGCCCGATCCAAAGGCGGTTTGTGTCAGTGCCAGCGTTCCATCCAGAACAACATTTCCGGATACGACCAACTGATCAAAGTTCGCGGTGTTGACCACGTTCAATGCAAGAATGGCATCTGCACCCTGGGTGAAGTCGCCGGTGATATTGAACGCCCCGGCCCCGGTTGCGTTGATTCCCACGGTGCCACTGTTGACGAGATTACCGGTCAGACTGGCACCCTGAGCGACCTGGACCACAGCGCCGCTGCTGATCGTCACACGGGTCGAATCCAGCGCGCCCAGCCAGATATTTTCACCGGCGTTGAAGCTGGTTTCCATCAGGCCGGTGTGACTACCGGCCAAACGGTAGCCGCCATTGTTGAAATTATAGATTTCAAAACCGGCAACATTGTCTGCACCCGTTCCGCCGCTGCTGATCAGCGTGCCAGTCGCATTGAAGTTCAGGATGTCATTCCCTTCTCCGCCCAGCAACGAAACAAAGGCATTTCCATCCAGATCGAGACGATCGTCTCCGCTTCCCAGAGCGATTTCCCCGCTCACGGTTCCGGTGGCGGCAATGCTCACGCTGTCATCACCTTCAAATGTGCCAATGTCGCCATTGACCGTGCCGGCAACAACCAGCACATCATTCGACATGCTGCTTCCGGTACGGGTCATGGTTGCTACGCCAAAATCATCGCCAGAAATCGTCTGCCCGACAGCCAAAGTCAGCCGCGTCCCGTTTTCGGCATAGGTGTGGATCCCGTTTTCGCCTCCGGTGACATCGCCGCCAATTTCGAGAGTCAGGTCGCCCGTTCCGGCATCGACAAAGATGCCATTTTCCCCGCCCGCTACGGCTGCTGCCGTGTTCAGTGTGACTGCGCTGCCGGTTCCGCCCCCTGTGACTGCAATGCCATTGCCAGCCGTGCCGGTGACCGTTCCGGTGGCACTGATCCGGGTTATTCCGGAGCCATTATTGGTGGCAGAAATCCCGCCATTCGCGCCCGATACCGAACCGGTTGTATCAATGGTCAGGCTGGTTCCGGAATGGAGGACAGTAAGCCCATCTCCCGCCGTGCCGGAAACATTTGCGCTCTCTATCACCGTGGCCCCGGTGCCCTGATTATCTGCAATGATCCCATGGGTCGCGCCGGTCACCGTTCCGTCTGTGGTGTCAATGAACAATCCGTCGCTGTTGCTGGCAGCAGTAGCGGAAATACCGGTCTGCGTGGCGCCGGTTACATTCGCGCTATCGAGCCGGAGAGCTCCGGATCCCGCATGATAGACTTCCATGCCATTGGTGTAGCCGGAGACCGCGCCGGACAGACTGTTGATCGTCAGGCCAGAGCTTGCCGCCGAACCATGGGCATGGACACCCGTTCCGGCAGTGCCGGTAACGGCAGCGGTTGTGATTGCCGTCGTTCCGGTGCCATTATTGGCTGCTCTGATGCCGTCATTTGCCCCCGCGACTGCGCCGAATGCATTGATGGCCAATGTCGTGCCATTATTGGTGGCTTCGATGCCATTGCCGGCCGTGCCGGTGACAGCAGCCGTGAAAATCGCCGTATAGCCGGTGCCGACATTCTCCGCCGCAACGCCATTGGCGCCAGTGACCGGGAAGTCCCGCACATCGATAATGATATTGCCGCCACCATTGGTACCGCCGGTCACCCCATAGGTCGTGCCATTGATCAGCCCGATCGCTCCGGAGGTGCCGATATTGATGCTCCCGCCATTGTCGGCATAGGCCGCGATCCCGGCGCCATTACTTGCGGTGATACCACCGACCAGGCCCACATCCTGGATCGAAATCGACCCGCTGCCGGCATCTGCAAATATCCCGTTGCCATAGCCGTTGATCGTGCCGATCTCGGTCACCGTTATGCTGCCGCCGGACGAAACCAGATGGAGGGCATCCCCGGTCTGGCCAGTCACGCTGCCGATAGCGTTGACCGTGATCGCTCCGCCTGTTGTGGCGAGATCGAGGCCATCGTTCGCGCCGGTGATGCTGCCGATATTCCGGATGGTGATATCCCCGGTGCCGCTCCGCGCATGGATGCCATCGGCATCAACCGCGTTGCGGCCTTCGATCGCGCCGGTGATATTGCTGACCGTGATCGCCGCACCGGACGCGCCGCCGTCGGTCGTATCCAGATCAAGCCCGGAGCCCGCCTGGCCGATGACGCTGGCCATATTGCTGACAGAAATGTCCGCTCCGGCCGTGCGGCTGTAAATGCCGTCCGTTGCGCCGACAATATCGGCAGATGGACCCTGAATGGAGATATTCGCTGTCGCCTGCGTGCTGACCGCGCGGATCGCTTCTGCGCCTTGTCCGGTTACATCACCGACGGTGATCTGCACCGGGCCGGTGCCGCTGCTTGACACTTCAATGCCCTGATCGGCGCCCGTCACCGTACCGGCACTGCTGTCCACAGTCAGTGTCGAGCCATTTCCGAGCGCGAATATGCCGTCTCCGGCATATCCGGTGACATCCGCCGCAGTGATCGCGGTTGCGCCAGCACCGAAATTGAGTGCCGTTATGCCGCGACCATCGACGTCGCCCCCGGTGACGGTGCCCGCGCTCGTGTCGATTGTCAGGCCGGTCGCGGTGCTGGCCACATAGGCATAGATGCCATCGAAATCACCGCCGCTGACATCCGCGGTGGTGATGGTCGTATTACCCGTGCCCGCAACACGCGTGCTGATTCCCTGGCTATCCCCACTTACGCTTCCGGTGCTGGTGTCGATCGCGATCGATCCTGATCCATCGGTGACCGCACGAATCCCTTCGGTTGCCCCGCTGACATTGCCGACCGCCAGATCCGTACCGATGGCAATGGACCCGCCGGCACCGCCCGATGCATCCGCAAAAATACCGGCACCTGCTGTGCCGGTGACACCATCGGTCCGGCCCACGCCCTGCACCGAGATCGCGCCACCGTCGCTGTCCGCGAGGAGGCCGGTTCCGCCCGTGCCCGCAATGGTGTCGATGTTGGTGATGCTAATCGCTCCGCCTGCGGATGCGGCATCAATACCGTCTCCCGCCTGGCCGGTAACGCTGGTGAGATTGGTGACAGAAATGTCCGCGCCGGCCGTGCGGCTGTACATGCCATCGGACGCCCCGATCACGTCGCCCGAAGAACCCGTTATGGCGATATCCGCATATCGGCCCGTCGACATTGCCACGATACCCGGTCCATCCGTCCCGCGGACAAGCGCGGTCGAGGTCAGAGTGATGTCGGTTGTTCCCTCAGCCGCCGTGACGACGATCCCAACATTCCCGGTCACATCATCAGATCTGACTTCGACTTTTCCGGTTCCCTGGGAATTCACAGAGATACCGGTACCGGCAGCGGTCACGCTTCCTGCACGGGAATCGACGATAGTGTCACTGCTATTGTCACCATTGCCAGTCAACTCGACGGCAATGCCGTCGGCATAGGTCCCCGTGACATCGCCGGTGGTGATGGTGACCGCTTCGTCGATTCTTTGCGTGACAATGATACCGAACCTGCCGCTTACCGCTCCGGCGGTGCTGTCCACGACGACCGGCGAAGCGCCACCATTGCTGGTAATCGCGATGCCGGCAAATCCATTTGTGGTCACATCCGCGGTCGTGACCGAAATTTCACCGGTGCCGTTGCCGGTGACGACAATGCCTGAGCCACCGGAGCCCACCGTGTTTGTCTGGCCGCCAAGGACAGTCCCGGCCGAGGTGTCGACAGTGATGGCGCCCGAACTGACGCCGCCACTGACACTGATCCCGTCGAATCCGGCGATAATATTTTCGGTCGTAATGCGGATTGCGCCGGTGCCCAGATGCCGGGCATCAATGCCATCCAGAGACGATGCAGCAATATCGGCGGCGGTGATGTCCAGCACCCCCGTACCCCGGTTTATCGCATAGATACCGGTCGTGTCCGAACCTGTTGTCCCACCGCTTGTATCAATGATGATGGCGCCGCCGCCGACCGCGTTCTGGGCGTCGATGCCGAAGCCGAAACCCGCAATATCACCCAGCGCCGTTTCATCGCCGATATGGATATCGCCCGTGCCCGAGCGGACATAGATGCCCTGCATGTTGGCGCTGCCGATCCCGCCGACAAGGCCGGAACCCTGTATCGAGATGGTGCCGCCGTCGCTCAATGCCCTGATACCGGCGGAATCGATGGCACGCTGGCCATAGATGGTACCGATATTGGAGATCGTGATGTCGCCGCCATTCGAGGTCAGATCGAGTCCGCTGCCGCCATTGCCAATGACGCTGTCGAGATCCTGCACCGTGATATCGGCACCCCGTGTCAGGGTCCGAATGCCGTCGGTTCCGCCGGTCACATTGCCGGACGAACCCTGTATGATGATGTCGCCATAGGAACCGCTCGATGCGGCATCGATCCCGGCGCCAGTGCCGCCGGTGACATCAGCCGTGGAACGCAGCGTGATCAGCATCCGGCCATTTTGCGCTCGCGTCAGAACGGCGGTGCTGTTCGTCGCCGTCACATCGTCGATCGTGAGATCTATCGTCCCCGCATCACCGGTTCCGGCATAGATTCCGGTGGCCGCCGTGCCTGCGGTCGAGACCGGGCCGGTGCTGGTGATGTCGATATTGCCATCAACCGAGACCACCAGGATGGCATCGGATCCATTGCCCTGTGTGGTGACAGCGCCGGAACTGGTGATCGTGGCGTTGCCGCTATAGGCATAGACTTCAATTCCATCCGAATCCGCGCCAGCGGTGGAGATGGTACCGGTCGTAGCCACCTTGACATAATTTCCATAGCTGGTCGCATAGATGGCGTTGGAATTGGCGCCCAGTGTCGCAATATTCACCGCCTCGACCGTCACCGCGCCATAGCCGTCGGCATTGATCCCGGTGGAGCTGATGCCTTCGGTCGTGATATTGCCATTGGCGGTAATCTCGATCGGACCGTCTCTTGTGGTGACGAGCAGGGCGGATGCAAAATTGCCTTCGGTTGCGACATTGTTGACTTCAACGACGGCATTCGCTGCCCCAGCCGCGATCACGCCCTGGGCAAAGTCGGCATCAGTCGCAACCGTACCGGTCGCCGTCACCGCCACTTCTCCTTCGGGCGCAAAGGCGAATATTCCGCCAGCAAAACCGAAAACTCCGGTATTGGTCGGAACTCCGGTCGCTTCCACATTGTTGACGTCGACAGTGACATTGCCGTTATAGCTGTCGGCCAGCACACCTGTCGCGCCTTCGCCGGACACCGCAATCGTGCCGCTTGATTCGACACTGACATCGCCGGCATAGCTTGTGGCCAAAATGCCCGAAGATCCGCTGGTGGTCGTGGTTACGTCCGCGACGCTGATTTCAATTTCGCCCGCATAGGTGCCGGCATTGACTCCATTGCTGTCCAGGCCCGTCGTCGAGATGGCGCCGGTTGCTGTAATGCGGATGGCGCCCGTATTGTTCTCCGCCTGGACACCGGCGGCATAGTCGCCTGTCGTCGAGATCGCCGCGACGTTGACGATGATATCGCCGGTCAGGTTTTCGGCTTCGACCCCGTCCGACTCTTCGCCTTCGGTCGATATCAGGCCGGTTGCGGTTACCGTCACTGTCCCGGAATCGCTGCTGGCATCGACGCCTTCGGAATCAAAACCTTTGGTGGTGATGCCTGCCACCGACACGCTGACGGCGCCGGACGTGCTCTGCGCATCGACGCCCTCTGAAGCGGCTCCACTGGTGGAAATCGCGCCGGAAGATTCGACCCGGATATCGCCATTTACGTTGGCTGCGGAAATACCGATGGCATTGTTGCCGGTTGTTGTCACTGCGGACACCGCAACGGTGACATCGCCCTCGCCATCCGCCTGCGCGGCCACGCCAGCGCCGCCGGCAGCGGAAATGCGGCCATTGGCCGTGGTGCCGCCAATATTGACGTCACCGCCCGCACCGCCGGTCGCATCAGCGAGGATGCCGGAGCCGTTGCCGCCCGAAATACCGCCGATCAGGCCGGTTCCCTGGATCGATATCGCGCCGCCGCCGGAAGTGACATCAATTCCGCTGGCGTTAAACCCGTTGACGGTCCCGACACCGCTGATGGTGATCGCATCGCCTGTGGAGGTCGCATCTATGGCGTTGCCCATGTTTCCGGTGATGCTTTCCAGTCCGGCAATCATGATTTCGCCGCCATCCGAATCCATGTGGACGCCCTGGTCCTGGCCGCTGATGGTGCTGCCGGACAGTCCTTGCAAAACCAGATCCCCGCCCACAGAGGAAGCGGCAACGCCAGCCGCGCTGCCGCCGTCGATCGCGGCGCCGGCGCTTATGGTGATTTCGGTGGTCCCGATTGTCGTATAGGTTTGAATGCCGTTATTGCCGGCATAGACACTTCCGGCTGCCACATAGACATTGCCCATGCCCAGATTGCGTGCCGCAATGCCGTCCAGACCCCCGCTCCGGACAAGACCGCTGCTCGTATCGATCGTGATCGTGCCAGTACCCGCGCTGATTTCCGCGTTGATGCCGTGGTCGCTGCCCGACACATTGCCGATCGCCGTCACACCGCCAATATTGATGTCACCGCCGCTGCTGGTTGCCTGGATTCCCGAGCCGTCGCCGCCGCCCACCAGACCTTCGGTTCCCACGCCAACATTCTGGATGGAGATATTGCCGGCGTCGGCATTGGCCAGGATCCCGAACCCGGTCGCTCCGGTGGTCGTCGCTGCGCCATAGCCGATGATATTGGTGATGTTGGCAATAGTGATGTCGCCGCCGGAAGATGCGGCATCGATCCCGCTGCCGCCATTGCCGGTCACGCTGTCGAGATTTCGGACGACAATATCCGCACCCAAAGTCCGCGTGGTGATGCCGTCGGTATTGCCCGTGACGGATCCTGAGCTGCCCTGAATCGTGATATCCGCATCGGATCCGGTTGAAATTGCCGATATCCCGGCAGCCGCCAAGCTGGTCACATCGGCCGTAGAGGTCAGTGTGATGACCGTGGTTCCGGACGCAGCGCTGGTCATGATCGCCGCGGCGCCGCGCCCATAGACGTCGTCCACGGTGAGAGCGAGGTCTCCCGCACCGGAATCACTCGCATTGATGCCGAAAGATCCGCCCGTCACTGTTCCGGCCGAGCTGTCGATCGTCACGCCGCCGCCGCGGCTGCTTGCGGTCACACCGGCCCCAAAGGTGCTGCTCGTGACATCGGCGGTGGTGATCGACACGCCGCGCTGAGATAGGGATTGGACCCATATGCCGGCTGTGCTGCCGGTCACGGATCCCTCCGAACTGTCGATCATGATACTGCCGATCCGTGTGGTGGCGCGAATGCCCCAGACGGCTCCGGTCACATCGCCGATCGCAGTGGTGCCGCCGATATCAATATTACCATCGCTGGCGGTTCCGCTGGTTCCGGCCGCATAGGCCAGTATTCCGGCCCCGCCGACGCCGGTGATGCCACCGACGAGGCCGCTGCCCTGCACCGAAATGCTGCCGCTATCGCTATAGGCGACAATGCCGTGGCGCGCGGCACCCCGAATGGTATCGATATCGGAGACGCTGATGGCACCGCCGGAAGAACTCAGATCGAGCCCGTCGCCCGCCTGGCCGGTCACGCTGTCGAGATTGTTGACCACAATGTCGGCCCCCGCCGTCGTGATCTTGATTCCGTCGGTTGCGCCGACAATTTCGCCAGAAGAGCCCTGCACGGTAATATTGGCGTCCGACTGGGCGCTGCTCGCCAAAATCCCCTCCGCGCCCTTGCCGGTGACATCATCAACCGTAATCGTGACATCGCCGGAGCCGAGGTGACTGGCCTCAATCCCGACTGTATTCCCGGTGACGGTCCCGGCGGCGCTGTCAATCTGCAGCGTCGTTGTTGCGGAACCGGTAGTGGCACGCACGCCGGCGTAGAGGTCACCGGTTGCGTTCGCGACAGTGATCGATGTGGCACCGCTGCCCAGATTGCGTGCCCAAATAGCGAATTCCCCACCGGTGACCGCGCCGGCGCTGCTGTCGATGGTGAGATTGGTGCCCTCGGCAAAAGCGTAAATGCCATAGGCAGCATCGCCTTTCACGGCGGCGGATGTGATGGATACCGCTCCGGCCCCCAGATTCTGAGCCAGGATGCCCGTATCACCGCCAGCAACGGTGCCCGAAGAGCTGTCAATGATGATGTCGCCGCTGACTGCGGTATCGGCTGCATAGGCTGTGATACCATATTTTTCACCGGTGACATTGCCGACCGCGGTCACGGAGCCGATCAGAATGGATCCTCCGTCATTGGCACGAGCGCTGATCCCGTCATCAAAAACGCCCGTGCCGGTCACCCCGCCGACCAGTCCGACAGCCTGGATCGAAATGTCGCCGCCGGAGCTTTCGGCCTGGATGCCGTTGCCGCCAGTTCCAACGATCGTGCCGATATTGCTGATCGTGATCGCCCCGCTGCCGGATGAGGTGTCGATACCATCGCCGGCCTGGCCGGTGACGCTGTCGAGACTGGTGATCTGGATATTGCCGCCCATAGTGAGCGAATTAATGCCATCCAGCGCGCCGGTGATTGTGCCGGACGAGCCTTGCACCGTGATGGCTCCGGTGGTTGCGCGGCTGTCGATGCCGTGGCCGGTTGTGCCCTGCACATCGGTATCGGACCCGATGGTGATTTCTGTCGCGCCGGTCGTGGCATCGCTGTCAATACCGATCGCGCCGGAAACACTGTCGCCAGACAGGTTGATGTCGATCGTGCCGGATGTTGTGACCTCGGCCACAACCGCGTCCGCGCCGGACCCTGTGGCCACAATGTCACCGGTCGAGGTGATGGAAATGTCACCTGTACTGGTCTGCAAGTTGATTCCATCGGAATCGGCCTTTGAGCTATCCGTACCGGTACGGATGTTGCCGCTCACCTCGACCGCAATATCGCCGGTGCTTGTCTGCGCCAGGATCGCATCGCCGCGGCCGTAATTGTCCCCCCGGGTGGTGATGTCGCCATAGGCGGTAACCGCAATGTCGCCGCCATTGTCATTCCGGACATCGATCCCGGCAGAGATGACACTGCCGCTGGTGATATCGTCATTGACGGTGACCGTGGTCGTGGTGCCCGCGTCGTTGCTGATTTCGATCGCGCTGTAAAACCGGCTCTGGACCCCGCCCGTTTCCAGTGTCACAGAACCGCCATTGCTGTTGTCGATCTCAATTCCGGTGAGGCCAGCATAGGTTGTTCCCGAAACGGCTACGGAAACGGCGCCAGCGCCTTCATTGTTGACCGATACCCCGGATATTTCGCCCGAGACATCGCCGTCGGCGACGATGGCTACGCTACCCGACCCGTTCGTCCGTGCGTAGATACCGTCATATATCCCGGCAACGTCACCGATGGCGTCCTCGGTGCCGATAGCAATATCACCCCCGGTGCCGCCGCGGGCGTCAGCAGAAATGCCGTGGCCGCCGGTGCCCTCAATTCCGCCAGTAAAACCGCTGCCCTGGATGGAAATATCGCCGCCATCGCTGTCAGCCAGAACGCCGTGACCACCGGTGCCCAGGATCGTGCCGATATTGCTGATGGTGATCGCCCCGCCGGCCGAGGCCAGATCCAGCCCGTCGCCGGCATTGCCGGTCACGCTGTCGAGATTTCTGATCGCGATTTCGTCACCGGCAGTTCGCACATAGATGCCGTCGGCCGCCCCCTCGATAACGCCGGAGGACCCCTGGACCGTGATGCTGGACGTGCCCTGCGTCGTGACGGCGTGAATGGCTGCATCGGCATATCCGGTCACGTCATTGACGGTGATGATCACATCGCCGCTGCCATTATGGGCCGCATGGATGCCTCTGGTCGATCCGCGCACCTCGCCCGCGCTGGAATCAATGGTCAAAGATGTGCTGGTGGCAGCATTTTGGACAGTGATGCCATAGCCGGACAATCCGGTGACATCCCCGGTAACAACCGAAAGCGCTCCCGATCCTTCGTTCGATACGGAGACCCCAGCATCGCCACCTTTCACATAGCCGGCCACCGTGTTGATCGAGATCCCGGTGACGTTCTCCTCGCCATAGGCATCCAGTCCGTGCCCATTGGAACTCGTCACATTCGCAGTCGTGACGGAAATGTTTCCGGTGCCGCTGTGATTGACATCGACACCGACATCTTCACCCGTAACCGAACCGGCTCTCGCGTTGACCGTGATGTCTCCGATGCCGCTATTTGATGCATATATGCCGTAGGTGCTGCCCTTGATATTGCCCACGGCCGCGACACCGCCAATATCGATCGAAGCCGCACCCAGTGTATTGGTGTCGGCATATATTCCCGCGCCGTCTCCCCCCTCAACCAGATTGCCGGTCCCGACACCCACATTCTGGATGGAGATATTTCCACCGCTGCTGTCTATGGCGATTCCGTTTCCGGGGGTTGTGGTGATGCTGTCACCGCCGACATTTGTGATATTGGTGATGGTCACATCACCGCCCGCCGATTCAATGTCGATACCGTCGCCAGCCTGACCGGTCACGCTGTAAAAATTGTCGACCACAATATCGGCCCCGACCGTCGTGATCTTGATTCCGTCTGTCGCCCCCTCGACATCGCCGGAGGAGCCCTTCACGGTGATGTCGGCTGTCGACTGGGCGCCGCTCGCCAATATCCCCTGCGCGCCCTCGCCAGTGACATCATCGACCGTGATCGTGACATCGCCGGAGCCGAGGTGACTGGCCTCAATCCCAATCGTGCTCCCGGTCACGGTCCCGGCGCTGCTGTCAATCTCCAGCGTGGTCGCCGTGGAAGCGGTATAGGCCGAAATGCCGACATATTCGTAGCTGGTTGTGTCCGCGGCAGTGATCGATGTGGCGCCGCTGCCCAGATTGCGCGCATAAATACCGAATTGCCCACCGGTGACCGCGCCGGCGCTGCTGTCGATGCTGAGGTTGGTGCCCGCGGCATAGGCGTAGATGCCATAAACGTCATCGCCGTTCACGGCGGCGGATGTGATGGATACCGCCCCGGCACCCGCATTCTGGACATGGATGCCAATGTCTTCGCCAGTGACTGTGCCCGAAGAGCTGTCGATGGTGATATCGCCGCCGCCCAGCGCTACCCGGGCATCGATGCCATAGGCATCGCCCGTGACATTGCCGATTGCCGTCGTTCCGCCAATATCGATGGAACCGGTCCCGGCATAGGCGCTGATCCCGTCATCAGTATCGCCCGTCCCGGTCACCCCGCCAACCAGCCCGACACCCTGGATCGAGATATCGCCGTCGTCACTGTCGGCGAGAATGCCGTTGCCGCCGGTGCCCAGGATCGTGCCGATATCGCTGATCGTGATCGCCCCGCCGCCGGATGAAGCATCGATACCATCGCCCGCCTCGCCGGTCACGCTGTCGAGATTGTCGACCACAATGTCGGCACCGCTGGTCGAGATGTTGATTCCGTCGGTTGCGCCGGTAATCTCGCCCGACGAGCCCTGCACGGTGATGTCGGCGGTCGACTGGGTGCTGCTGGCCGATATCCCCTCGGCGCCATAACCGGTCACGTCATTGACGGTGATGACGGTCGCTCCGCTGCCGAAATTGTCCGCATTGATGCCGGTCCGCGTGCCCTTGACGATGCCGGCACTGGTATCGATGATCAGCCGCCCGTCGCTGGAGGCGTTGGCCGCGCGTATGGCGTCGGCGTTCGCGCCGGTGCTGGTGACATTGGCGGTGGTGACCGACAGGTCGCCCGTGCCGCTATTCGTCGCGGCAATCCCGGCCCTGCCGCCGGTGACCGTGCCCGCACTGGTGTCGATGGAAAGCGACGCCCCACTATGGCCCACAAATACACCATATCCCGTGGTACCGGTCACGCCGGCCGTGGTGATGCTGGTTGCGCCAGTGCCGTTGTTGAGCACCTGAACACCGTCCGTCCCGCCGGCGACGGAGCCGGCGCTGCTGTCGATGGTCAGTGCGCCGCCATCGGCTTCGACATAGGCTTCGATACCGTGCCGGCCGCCCGTAATATCACCGATCGCGGTGGTCCCACCGATATCGATGGAGCCGGTCCCGGAAGAGACGTAAATCCCGTCATAAGCCGTCCCCGTCCCGGTCACGCCGCCGTTCAGACCAACGCCCTGGATCGAGACATTGCCATTGTCGCTGATGGCGCGGATGCCGTGGCCATCCGTACCGGTGATCTTGTCGATATTGCTGATCAGGATATTGCCGCCATCGGAATCCGCGTCGATCCCGTCGCCGGCCTCACCGGTGATCGAGTCAAGATTCTGCACGGTAAGCACGCCGCCGCCGGTTCGCATGTACACGCCGTCCGTCGCGCCGGTGATTTCGCCGGATGACCCCTGGACCGTGATCGCGCCGCCGGTCGACTGCGCGTCGATACCAGCACCGCCATCCCCTTCGACTTCTGCCGTCGAAGTCAGCGTGATTTCCGTCGCGCCGGTCTGCGCAATCGCCCTGATACCGGCCTGACCGCCGGCGACATCGTCGACCTTTATCGTGACGTGCCCTTCATCGTCATCGAGCTGCTCCACGAACAGGCCGTCGACAGAACCGGTCAGCGTGCCGGCGGAGCTATCGATATAGATGGAGCCATTGCCGTCGTCGCTCTGGTGAATCCGAATGGCGTGACCGCTCGCACCAGTAACATCGGCGGTCGTGATGATGACCGAGCCATTTTGAGTCTTGTCGACATAAATCCCGTCCGTGGCGCCCTGCACGGTACCGGTCGTCGTCACTGTCACGTCCGATTCGGAACTGTCAGATTGCACCAGGATGGCTTCTTTGCCGCCGGCAAGCACGGTGACGTCATGCGCGGTAATCGAAACGTCGCCATTACCATATTGCCTGGCATCGATTCCGCGGTAGCCGCCGGTCACGGCACCCGCGCTTGTATTGATCGTTATATCGCCAGCGCTAATGTCATTGATCGCAATGATTCCGTTACGGCTGGCCGTGACATTGCCGATCGCGCCGATCACCGCACCGGTCGCGCTGTCGGTTTCGCCGCCGATACTGATCTCACCGGCGTAGGCATATACGTTGATCCCGTCGCCGTCCCGGCCCTCAACCAGATTGCCGTCCCCGACGCCGACGCGCTGAATGGAAATGTCGCCGTAGCGGGCGTCCGCGAGGATACCGTGCCCCTGTGGGCCGGCGGTGACTGTATCACCATAGCCGGTGATGTTCGCCACATCGGTGATGGTGATTTTGCCGTAGTTGCCGTAGGCGTCGCCGACGTCCGCATTGATCCCGTGGCCGGCCAGGCCGGTGACGCTCGCGAATCCGTCGACTGTGATATCGGCTCCGTCGGTGGTCAGGATCATCCCGCTGGTCGCGCCGGTAATCTCGCCCGACACGCTCTGAACGGTGATGTCGGCCGCGGCATCGTCGGTCAAGACCCGAATAGCTTCGGCCGCTTCACCAATCACGTCATCGACCGTCAGTGTCAGTGGATCGTCGCCGGAGTCGATAATTTCAATACCGCGCGTGCCGCCGGTCACCGTGCCGGCGCTCGTGTTGATTACGCTCGAACCGCCCACAGCGTTTCCGAAAACATCGGCGGCGACATAGATGCCCCGCCCGTTATCGCCGGTCACGGCACCTCCGGTGGTGATCGTCACCCCGCCGCCGCTATTATAGACATTGATGCCGTCAGCAGAGCCGGTCAGCGTGCTGGTGCCGTCAATCTGGGTGATCGCAACCGGGGCATCTTCACCGGCAGAGCCATCAGACGTGACGGTGAGTGCATTGCCCGACGTCGCGCTGGTATCAACCGCAAAGCCGTCCTCGATCCGGATGTCGAGAGTCCTGCCATCCATCTCCTGCGTCGTGGTCGCCGGCGCGCCGAGATCCTGGCAGGTGAAATTGCCGGTTGAAATTTCGATACAGGCATCCTGAGCCTGCACCGGGGCGGTGCTGGCGAGCGCGAGCAGGGCTGCAGGGGCAGCGCTCCAGCGCAACAGACCCCGGATGCGGCGGAACGGGGAAAACGGCGCAGAAGGCGAGGACTCGCCGACCGGCTCGACCAGACCCAGCTGCGGCGCATAGCTCGCGACCACACCGTGATATTTGGTGATCCGGCCGCCGCGCAGCATCGCGTGCAGCAGCGGCTTCAAATGCCGGCGTGCATGGTCCTCAATGCGTGAAGCCGCGTTGCGGTTTCCGTCATTGCCCCGGCTTTTCTGCCCGTCCGTGTCCTTGCTCAAATCCTGTCCCCAAAACCCCACCAGAGGTGGAGCGGAAGGATGATCCCAGCCTGTCAGATCTGTTCGGGTAGTGGTTGCCTCCATTCACGCGTGAACAGACCCTAGCGAGATTCCTTTTCCATCAGTGTCTCCTCAACAACTTGGCGATTCAAAATTTCGTCCTCACTCCGGTTTCCCGGCAAAGGTGACCAGCGTGGCTGCATCCGGCGAATTGGGCGAGACCGTCATCGGACAGCCGAAGCCCTCGATCAGCTCGACATCGTAGAGCTCGCCAATCGCGCCATCGATCCGGAACCAGTCGACGCAGCTGCCCTTGGCGAGGTCAATCACCTGCACGCCGCACCAGGGCTCGCTGTCGGCATTGCGCAGCCGCTGGTCGAGCGCCAGTCCTTCAAACCGCTTGTAGCGCGGCCGCGACAGGCCGACGAACGCATAGCCATTCTTGAACGTCAGCCCGCGCAGGAAGCCGGGACAGAAGGCCACCGGCTTGAACGTGCCCATGACCGGCGTGTTCACATTCGATGGCTCTGCGGGTTTCTCTCCGGACTTGGTGGATGCTCTGGATGGCGATTTGGGGGAGGATTTCGCTGCCGATTTGGCGCCAGCCTTTGACCCGGCTTTCGCGGCCGACTTTGGTGCGTCGTCAGGAAATTCGACATAGCCGAGTTCCCCCGTGCCCGAATTCAGCACCCACAGCTTGCCGTCATGCCAGCGCGGCGAATGCGGCATGGACAGCCCCTCGCAGACAATGGCGCCGCTTTCGACATCGATCACCACACCGCCATCGGCGCGGCGGTCGCGCCAGCCGTCAATCGTATCGGATTTCGATACTGCAGTGACAAAGGCCGGCTTGCCGTCGCGCATCGCAAGGCCATTGAGATGACAGCGATCCTCGTCGACCAGTTCGGAAATGAAGGACGGCCGCCAGACCTCCTCGAACGAATGGCGCTCCGACACGGTGGCGAGGCAGTTATATCGCGTGTTGACGAACAGGATCCGGCCGTCGGCGTCGACACCGACATCATGCGCGTCGAGCTGCCCGGTGACATTCTGTGTCCGCGGCATGAAACAGGCATCATAGAGCTGGTTGATCCGCTGGTCCGCCTCGAGAATGTTTTCCAGACGGATCAGCTGCGCGCCTGCGGACAGCACCAGTCTTCCAGGGCCATCCGCACATAATCCCATCGGCTTCGGCATGCCCGACTGGTGCAGCTGCGCCCCGCCTCTGGGACCCGCGCCCAGCATATAGAGAAAGCCCGACTGGTAGGAGGTGAAGGATAGCGACACTTTCAGTTTCGCCAGCCGGGCGAGCAGTCCGCCCGACAGCGAATATTCGACTTTCGGCTGAGCCGGGCCCGCCTGGCTGGCGGCGACCTGTTGCGGATGTTGCGCCGGTGCTTGCGCGGGCAGATGAACGGGCATGGTGGCAGACATCAGGATAGCCGACGCCCCCCGGGAAAGGCCCCTCGGGCATCCCGCCCCTGTCCCTGCATATCCGGAAATTTCCTCATCAGGCGCGCTGGTGTTCTCAATAGATCGCGAGGCATGTTTACTCCCATAATCCGACCGGCGAGACCTTCCGTCCAGCGCGCAGCCAACCCCCTTGCCAAGCTCTCCCGACACAAGAAACAGGAGCACTGTTTGCAGGACATTTTATATGGCCATCCGGACTCCGTAGCAATTGCGCCAGATTTGACAGTAGCGGCCATATTGGCGGCCAAACGTCCGATTTTCACGCCGTAATGAATTGCCAGATCAGAACGGGGCTCGGAATGCTATCCGTGCCAAGAAAGTCCCAGAGGAACATTTCAGTCGGCAACACAAACGGGAGCGAGGTGCAGCATGGCAAGCTACAGCTTTGTAACGAATTCCCTGGTAGCATAGTCAAAACAATATAGTGGCACATCAACATGAACGGTCAAATTTGTAGTGTGCGAAATGAACACGCATTCAACCTCTTTCCCGAAAACGGCAAATCCGATTAATTGTGAGCTATCCAGTGCCTCAAAAAATTCCGGCGAATCATTCCTCAGCATCTCCTTCGCTTGTTGAAACAGTTCATTCCTATCATCATAGACTATGATCCCCTTGTAGGAACGATCCGCACCGCAAGATGACAGCAACAGGAGGGACAATATCGTCACCATGCACTTCATAACAGCTTCTCCGAAATCCGAACGCTTTTGCGACCGCTCTTTCATCAAAGAGCGTAGCCGCATTGGCGGAAGATAAGAAGACTGACAGATTGCGCGCAGCCGCAGAACCACAAAAAATGGCGGAGTCGGAGGGATTCGAACCCTCGATAGGTTGCCCTATACACGCTTTCCAAGCGTGCGCGATCGACCACTCTGCCACGACTCCGCATATGCCACCCGATCCGTGCAATGGTCGATAACCGGACAGCGCCGCTTCCCCTAGTGCGGGAATCGCACTTTCGCAAGTCATTGGTTGCGGTTAAGGTTTGCGCATGAGAAAAAACCTCCTGTTTGCTCCGCTCGCAGCGCTGCTGTGTGCCGCTCCCGCCACCGCCCAGGAAGAGGCGCCGAAAGAATTTCCCAGCCCCAATGCCATCGTTGCGGCAGCGGCGGCGACAGAATGGCAGCCCATTGCCGCGTCGGACCTGCTGGTGATGGATCTGGCACCCGATGCAAAGGGCGAAGAACGCCGGGTGATCATCCAGCTGATGCCGCCGCCCTTCTCGCAGGGCTGGATCCGCAATATCCGCAAGCTGGCCGCGGCGAAATTCTGGGACGGCACCAGCATCAACCGCGTGCAGGACAATTATGTCGTGCAGTGGGGCGATGCGGGGTATGACAATCCGGAATCCGGAGAGACTGAACAGAAGGCATTGCCGGAAGGTCTGGAGGTGACTGGCGAGAATGAGTACAGTCAGCCCGCTTCAAATATTATCCGTGAGCTCCTTGGCACAGACAGTACCGATGATTTGAAGCGAACGGCTGAAGAAGCATATGCAGACGGAGGTGTCGCCGCCAATCGCAATATCGTCCACATGCTGATGCGAGATGCCTATGCGGCCCGCACTTCATTTGTCGGGGGCTTTCCTTTTGGCTTCGGAGGAGCAGAATGGGACTCACCAGTCTGGCCCGTCCACTGCTACGGCATGGTGGGCGTAGGTCGAAACCTGTCCCCTGACACGGGCACCGGCGCGGAACTCTACACCGTGATCGGCCACGCCCCGCGCCATCTGGATCGCAATATTGCCCTGGTCGGCCGGATCGTCGAAGGTATGGAACATCTCTCCAGCCTGCCGCGCGGCAAGGGGCAGCTGGGCTTCTATGCCGATCCGGAGAAGCGTGTGCCGATCACGGCTGTCCGTCTGGCCAGCGACCTTCCAGCAAAGGACCAGCCGGAATTTCGGTATTTGGATACAGAGAGCAACAGCTTCGCCCGCTATGCCGAGGCTCGGGCCAACCGCCGGGATCCGTTTTTTATCAAACCGGCCGGTGGCGCCGATATCTGCAATATCCCGGTGCCGGTCCGGCGAGTGACGGCAGACTAGCGGTCCAGTGCACCTGCGCAGGCAGGTGACCATCTTCTGACGCCGCTCTTTATGGAAAACACCGGAGATGGACTCCTGCCTTCGCAGGAGTACGAGGAAACTCGTGTTGCCGACCGTGTGTGCCGATCACATCAGCGGCATCCGGACACTTTCCTAATTGGCAGGTCGCGATTATGCTCTGGCCATGGACGTCATCAGACATATTCTCGCTAAACGCGCAGGGTTACACGGTGTAACCTTTGTCACCCACCGGCCGGAGCCAAGATCATGAAAAGACACACCAAAATTTTGCTGGCGGTGCCGTTTCTCTTTCTGACCGCCAATCTGTCACCCGCTTCGCCCGCCCAGGCACAGGACGCTGCGCCGGAAGAGGAAGACGCGGATAAAGCCCCGACACCTGAAGAGGTGCTGGCCGCCGCGCCGGCCGAACACTGGCTGCCGATACCGGTGAACGACCTGCTCGTCATGACCCTGCCCGACGATGCCGAGGGTAACTCCCGGCAGGCGGTGATCCAGCTGTTGCCCGCCAGACTGTCCGGCGGCCATGTCCGCAATATCCGCACATTCGCCCGGGCGCGCTGGTGGGATGGCACGGTGATCTACCGTGTCTCGAAAGGCTTCGTGACCCAATTTGGCGGGACGCCGCTGTCCAAGCCGATGCCCAAAAATCTCGAGACGGTGCCCGAAAGCGAATATTATAACGCCGCCATTGGCGAACGCCGCAATCGCGACATGGCGGCGCTGAAAGCGGCGGTTGATTACAGCAACACATATCAGGGCACCGAGATCCGGCCGCTGATGAAAATCATCTATGAGAATTTCGGTGCCAAAGTCGGCTTTGGTGCGGGCTGGCCGGTCGGAATCACCGACAAGGGCAGCTATCCCCTGCTCTGCCGCGGCTCACTGTCGCCAGCCCATTATGATCCGCCCGATACCGGTACCGGGTCGGAGCTGTCCGTCATCACCGGCGAACAGGCGCGCGGGCTGGATACAAAATTTGGCAATATCGGCCGAGTGATTGCGGGGCTGGAACATCTCGTCAATCTGCCGCTGGGAACCGAAGGCGGGGGATTTTACGCCGACAAGAGCCAGCATGTGCCCATTCAATCGATCCGCCTCGCCAGCGAATTGCCGGTCGCCGATCAGCCGCGCTATGAATATCTGGCAAGCTACAGCCCGTCGCTGCTGAAATATATTGATGCCCATGGCGGCTATGGCAATATTTGCACCGTGCCGGTGCCAATAAGAAAAGTTGCGGAATAAGGTAATTATATTACAATTCCCGCTCGCAACTTCTGTCATGAACTGGTAACAGCCGGAGTTCAGACTCGGTCAGGAAACAGGAGCCTCCCATGCGCGTCGGTACCCCTACGGAAATCAAGAATCATGAATATCGCGTCGGCCTCACCCCGGAATCGGTGCGCGAACTCTCCGCCCACGGCCATGACGTGCTGGTCCAGTCCGGGGCGGGCCTCGGCATTGGCGCCGATGATGCCGAATATGTTGCTGCCGGTGCAACCATCGCCGAGACCGCGGCCGAGATTTTCGAAAAATGCGACATGGTGGTCAAGGTCAAGGAACCGCAGGCGGTTGAACGGGCGATGCTCCGCGAAGGCCAGATCCTGTTCACCTATCTGCACCTGGCACCCGATCCAGAACAGACCGCTGATCTGGTCCAATCCAAAGCGACATGCATTGCCTATGAAACCGTGACAGGCACCGGTGGCCTGCCGCTGCTCAAACCGATGAGCCAGGTCGCGGGGCGGATGTCGATCCAGGCCGGTGCGACAGCGCTGGAAAAAGCCCATGGCGGACGCGGCATCCTGCTCGGCGGTGTGCCCGGCGTGTCTCCCGGCAAGGTCACCGTCATCGGCGGCGGTGTGGTTGGTTTCAACGCGGCCCAGATGGCGGCCGGCCTTGGCGCCGATGTGACGATACTCGATCGCAACCCGGATGTGCTGGAATCGCTCGGTCATTATTTTGAAGCCCGGGCCAAAACCCGTTTTTCCAACAAGGCCAATCTGGCGGAATGTGTGGCAGATGCCGATCTGGTCATCGGCGCTGTCCTGATCCCCGGTGCGGAAGCGCCGAAACTGGTCAGCCGTGAAATGCTCTCCACCATGCGCCCCGGTTCTGTTCTGGTCGACGTCGCGATTGACCAGGGCGGCTGTTTCGAAACATCCAAGGCGACTACCCATCAGGATCCGACCTATGTCGTCGATGACATTGTCCATTATTGCGTCGCGAACATGCCCGGCGCCGTGTCCCGGACGTCCACCTATGCGCTCAACAATGTCACCCTGCCCCATGCTCTGCAGATCGCGAACAAGGGGTGGGAAGCCGCCCTGCGTGATGACGCCCATCTCGCCGAAGGCCTGAATGTGTGGAACGGGCACGTCACCTATCAGGCTGTCGCTGACGATCTGGGCTATGATTATATGCCGGTTTCGGAAATAGTGGGAACGAAGACCACGTAACAAAAGGATCAGATCATATGGCAGCAGCAGACCAGACACCTCTTGGCTCCGGATTTCCGGCCAAGAGCGAACCGCAGGACGTGCTGGCCGGCATCGATCTGACCGGGAAGACCGCCATCGTTACCGGCGGCTATTCGGGCATTGGTCTGGAAACCACCCGGGCACTGGCCAGCAAGGGCGCGACGGTCATTGTCCCCGTGCGTGATCCCGCCAAGGCCGAGGAAAATCTGGCGACGGTCACTGGTGATGTGTCTTCGGCAAAAGTGGATCTTGCCGACCTGGATTCGGTGCGCGGTTTCGCGTCCTCCGTATATGACAGCGTCGATGCCCTCGACCTCCTGATCAACAATGCGGGCATCATGGCCTGTCCGCTGGAGCGGGTCGGACCGGGTTGGGAAAGCCAGTTCGGGGTCAATCATATGGGCCATTTTGCCCTGACCAAGGCGCTCTTGCCTCTTATCGAAAAGGCCGATGCGCCGCGCGTTGTTGCCTTGTCCTCGATCGCCCACAAACGCGGCGGAATCCTGTGGGACGACATCCAGTTCGAGAAAAGCGAATATCACAAATGGGTGGCCTATGCGCAGGCGAAAAGTGCCAATGCGCTCTTCGCCAATGCGCTAAGCCGGCGGATGGCGGATTTTGACGGCCGGGCATTTTCGGTACATCCCGGCGGAATCTTCACACCCCTGCAGCGGCACCTTCCCAAGGAAGAACAGATTGAACTGGGCTGGCTCGGCCCGGATGGCGAAGTCAGTGAAGGCGCAAAAGCGATTTTCAAAACCCCGGAACAAGGTTGCACAACGACCCTCTGGGCTGCCACTTCTTCGCTGCTCGATGACAAGCACGGGCTCTATTGCGAGGATTGTGATGTGGCGCAGCTGATGAGCGCAGATTCGCCGCCTTATCTCCATTGCGCCCCGCATATTGCCGATGAGGAGGGCGCGGAACGGCTCTGGGATATCAGCGAAGAACTGCTCGCCGAGGCCTGATCTTCGATGAAGGATCCCGTCCGACCGGAGGCCGAATATGCAGGAATGCTGGTCCGCGATGCAGGCGGCTTTGTGCTGCAGGCCGATGACGGGAACAGCTATCGCCTGGAATTATTGCGGACGCCCGTTGATGCGGTCGAGAAACGTGTCGTCGTGACAGGCATACTGGTAAGCGAATTGTCGATCGAAGCCGAAGCTGTGCGACTGGCTTAGGCCGCCTTGCCCTGCAATGCTTTTTGGCGGCGGCGTTGAACCGAACTGCCAAGCCCCAGAGCTTCGCGATATTTGGCGACGGTTCGCCGGGCAATGTCGAAGCCTTCCTCCTTGAGCAGCTTGACCAGCTTGTCGTCGGACAGGATCTTTTTCGGATCCTCATTGTCGATCAGGGACTTGATATGGCTCTTCACGGCTTCCGCTGACGCCGCTTCGCCACCGGTAGAAGACTGGATACCGCTGGTGAAGAAATATTTGAGCTCAAACGTGCCACGTGCGCAGGACAGATATTTGTTCGACGTCACCCGGCTGACGGTGGATTCGTGCATTTCAATCGCATCGGCAACATTCTTCAGCGTCAGCGGCCGGAGATGGGCGACACCTTCGCGGAAGAAATTCTCCTGCTGCTTCACGATCTCGGTAGCGACCTTGGTGATCGTGCGCTGCCGCTGGTCAAGCGCCTTGACCAGCCAGCTCGCATCGGCGAGGCAATCGTTCAGCCATTCTTTCGACGCCTTGTCCTGCGCGCCGTCTTCCAGCTCGCTATAATAGGTGCGGTTGACCAGCACTCTGGGCAAGGTCGCACTGTTGATTTCAATGATCCACTTGCCGCGACGCTCCGCTACGAAAATGTCGGGGACTACCGCCTGAACATCGCCGCCGCCGATCCGCAGGCCCGGTTTCGGATCATAATCACGGATTTCGGATACCATATCCATAATATCTTCGTCGTCGACATTGCAGATGCGCTTGAGTTGCGGCAACGCGCCTTTGGCGAGCAGGTCCAGATTGTCGAGCAGGCAGGCCATGGCGGGATCATAACGATCAGCGTCCTTCGCCTGCAGCATCAGACATTCCGACAGGTCCCGCGCGCCGACCCCCACCGGTTCCAGACTTTGCACAGCGGTCAGGACATGTTTCACTTCTTCCAGGCCCACTCCGAGCCGATGCGACAACTCGAGCAGGTCGCACTGCAGATAGCCGCATTCATCAATCTGATCGATGATATGCTGGGCTATGAACAACTCCGCGCCAGACAGAATAGCGCCTGCCTGTTTCATCAAATGTTCGGCCAGAGTGGTTTCGGCCACCAGCATATTCTCAAAATCGGGAGCCTCGCCACCGGAACCACTGGAAGAAGCCGTTGCGCCATTCAATCCCAATGTCCCATCAAGCGCACCTGCAGGCTGTCCGTCGCTCTCGGACAGGCTGTTGCTCGAAAACTGCTCGCCCGAAACGTCAATGTCCAGTGTCGATTCCGCTTCAGCCGGCCCGGAAGTTAATATTTCATCGCTGCCCTGGACCGCTGGCTCCGCATCGACATCCGCGCCGTCGCCATCACCGGTATTTTCCGCGGTGAGCTCTCCGGTTTCGAGCAACGGATTTCGCTCGAGCTCATCCGATATGTAGGTTTCCAGCTCCAGGTTGGACAAGGCCAGCAGCTTGATTGCCTGCTGCAGCTGCGGGGTCATCACCAGTGACTGGCTCTGTCGCAGGTCGAGGCGTGGACCCAGTGCCATTATCTTCGCCGGATCCCTTCTCCGCGCCGATAGTTACCAGCGATCTTCACAGTGCAAAGCCTTCGCCAAGGTACAGGCGCCGGACATTTTCGTCGGCGACCAGGTCTTCGGGACTTCCGGCAAACAGCACCTGACCATCATAAATAATGCAGGCCCGGTTCACGATATCGAGCGTTTCACGGACATTATGGTCAGTGATCAGCACACCGATTCCGCGCTCGCGGAGCTGGACGACAAGATCGCGAATATCCGAAATCGAAATCGGATCGATACCTGCAAAAGGTTCGTCCAGCAGGATGATCGAGGGGTTGGCGGCCAGTGCACGCGCAATCTCGCAGCGACGACGTTCGCCTCCTGAAAGAGCCATGGCAGGGGACGAGCGCAGCGCTGTCAGGCCGAATTCATCGAGCAGGCGGTCAAGTGTTTCCGCGCGGACTTCCTTGTCGCTTTCTACCATTTCCAGCACGGCAGAAATATTCTGCTCCACGGTCATGCCGCGGAAAATTGACGTTTCTTGCGGCAGGTACCCGAGGCCCAGAATCGCCCGGCGGTACATGGGAAGCGATGTAATATCCTCGCCATCGAGCATGATCCGGCCGGCATCGGGCCGGACAAGACCCATGACAGAATAGAAGCAGGTGGTCTTGCCAGCTCCGTTGGGGCCCAAAAGGCCAACAACCTCCCCGCGCGCCACCGAAAGCGACACATCCGACAAAACGCTGCGCTTGTCATAGCTTTTGGCAATCGAAACAACCGCCAGGCCATGTTCCATGGCGTCGCTTGCCATGGCAGAGCCCGGTGCAGATGCGGTGCTTTGATCAACAGCAGCGATATCGTTCATAAAATTCTTGTCCCTGGCCGCGGTTCTGCGCCCTGATTTCTTGTCTAAGGGTTAATATTGCCCCAATCCAATGGATTTTGGCAAGCTTTGTGCATGGAAGAGGCAAATATCTGTTTTGACGACAGAAAATATCGCTATTGCGGATCCCGCTGGGGCACAGTGAATGTGCCGGACACGCGTCCGCCAGAATTTCTGACTCCCGATGCACCCCTGCCAGCGGCCTGACCATCTATCGTGGATTGCCCGGAAGCCAGATCGATTATCAGCCGCCCTCCCGAGAGCCGATTGGTGCCCTGGGTCAACTGCACATTACCGACAACGGTAATCAACCGGCGATTCAGATCATATATGGCGGCGTTACCGCTGGCTGTATCGCCATTCTTGACTATTCGCACGCCGCCCGAAGCATCTATTCGGTCCACTTCAATCCCGCCGGTATTGCGGTAGGCCACGGTCATTCTCGCCGAGTTCAGAACCAGACCCGCCTGTTCGACACGGACGGCACCGGAAAGCACTACGCGATCGGCACGATCCTGCACTTCGATCCGTCCGGCGTCAAAATTGACAGGTGCGTTGGCATTATGGCCGCCAAAAACCTGCGCAGGCGCCGCTCCGGCAAAAACTGTCATGCCCGCTGCAATCAGCAAGGTGCCCGCAAGCATTCCGGCCTTGGTCTGTCTTTTCATTTATCCGCCCCTCAGTCCGTTTTGCACGATGCGCAATTTTGCATTGCCATCAAGTGTCACCGTACGCGCATTCATGTCTGCCTTCAGTTGATCAGCCCGGAAAGTCCCGATATTGGTCCGGCCTTCAACGGCCTGGTCACTTTCCAGGGTCCGGCTCTTCAGATCTACGGTCACATTGTTGGTAGTGAGGCGGTACCCGCCGGCGGATTCCACCTGAACGGGTCCTGGAACACTGACATTTTCCAGATCCATATCATAGCGCCCTTGTTGCGCCCGAATCTGCGCGGGTCCGTCTTCCAGCAGGATACGAGCGGACAGATTGCTCAGCTCGACTATCGCCTCTTCCGAGCTTTTTTGAACGGCGGAACCCGCTTTCAGGGAAAATGGTCGGCCCTGACTATCTTCTCCACGATACAGCGCTTCCGTGACCCGCATGCGTTCTTTCGCGACTTCCACACTGTTTTTGTCCAGAACAAAACTCAGCTCACCCGCCATGGTAAAGGGCGCAAGCGCCAAAACAGCACCCAGGGCCCCAACAAATACCGGCAGGAGAATCCGCAAGAAACGGATGTTGCGATCATGGCTGCCACCCGGAGCGGCGAACTCCTGTCGCTTGCTTTTGGCTTTGTTGGTCTCAGTCGACATATTGATGCTTTTTCACACGAGGCGGCGTTTATCGGGCCTGAATACGGGCAATGCGTACCACCTACCAATCCCGTCAGGCATGCGCAAATATATCCACGTCCGGCCATCCGGCGATGTCCAGCCGCGCCCGATGGGGAAGAAAATCGAAGCAGGCCTGAGCCAGTTCCATTCGCCCTTCCCGTTCAAGCCGGACTTTCAGCTCGTCCCTCAGACGATGAAGAAACCGGACGTCGGATGCCGCATAATCCTGTTGCGCTTCGCTGAGTTCCGGCCCGCCCCAGTCACTGGACTGCTGCTGTTTGGAAATATCCTGCGCCAGCAATTCACGGACCAGCTCCTTGAGACCATGGCGATCCGTGTAGGTGCGTACCAGTCGAGATGCGATTTTGGTGCAAAACACGGGCTCTGCCATCACCCCCATATAATGCTGGATAGCGGCAAGATCGAAGCGGGCAAAATGATATAGTTTCACACGGCCGGGATCGGCGAGAATCGCCCTGAGATTGGGGGCGGAATAATCACTGTTGACTCCAAACCGGACAAGATGCTCGTCTCCACCGCCATCGGAGATCTGAAGCAGGCAGAGGCGATCGCGCAAAGTCTGAAGACCCATGGTCTCGGTGTCTACAGCGACTGGTCCGTCTGCCAGAACGTCCTTCGGCAAGTCTTCTTCGTGAAAATATACGGACATTACGCTTCTCTTATCTGGTTTTGACAGTCCATGACATGCAACTCAATGGCGGCCTGGGACCATCCATCCCGGATCGGGCAAAAAGACATGTTTTTCAGATCTTTCGGCCGAGCAGCACAAATTGACATCATGGCGTCCATGAATATGCTATGTGCCGTAGCGCCACAAAAACAGCAAGACCTAGATTGCCGTTCGCCAGCGACCCGAATGGCCGTCTTCAAAAGTTGGGGAAAAACATGACAGACCAGAAATCGCCTTCGTCGGACAGCAATTTCGACATGAACAAGTCAACCATCATATCACTTCTGTATATCGCCAGTTTTGTGGTGGGTATCACCGGGCTTATCGGAGGAATACTGGCATTTGTCTGGAAAGACGAAGTCGCCGGAACCTGGGAAGAAAGTCACCTGCAATATCACATCATGACCTTCATTGTCGGTATCATCGTGGGAGTGGTTGGCGTAATATTGTCTTTCGTACTCATTGGAATCCCGCTGTTGTTTGCTCTTGCGGTCTGGGTTCTGGTCCGTTCGATCATGGCTTTGCTGAAGGCCCAGAAGCAGGAACCCATGGCAGATCCGAAAACCCTGCTTTTCTGAGATCGCGAAATTTGATGTCCTGAGGAGTCAGGATTCTGTTCCTGGTTAACGCGAATTTCGCCAGTTGCGGAATTTTGTTCGCATAACCCGTGGTTTTTCTATATGGTTGCGCAGCGCAGGACATAGGGATTCGCGCGGGATAATGATCAGAACATCGTCCGTTCTGACATTGGATGATACTTTTTGGGCGAAGTGAAAGACGATTCAGGAATGGGTTTTGACAGGAACCGGCGTGGTAGAGGCCGGGATAAGCGCGACAGCTTCGGCGATGAAAATTTTGACGGATATCAAGGTGACAGTGCTCCCCCAGTAGAACGATACACCCGCCCCGACAGCGGTTTTGGCGGCGGTGGTGGCGGTCATCGCGGCGGCGGCATGCCAGATCAGGTGGTTGGCGAAAGCACCGGAAAAGTTAAGTTTTTCAATGCCCAAAAAGGGTTTGGATTCATTGTCCAGGATACGGGTGGCGACGATGTTTTCGTTCATATCAGCCAGGTTGAACGGGCTGGGCTCAAGGGGCTGGCCGAAGGTCAGGGCTTGCGCTTTTCTCTTGTGGATCGGGGCGGCAAGGTTTCCGCTTCCGACATTCAGATTGAAGGCGACCTGATCGAAGTCGTCGATCGCGGTGGACCGCCACAGCGGGAACTGACCGGAGAAAAAGCCAGTGGAACCGTCAAGTTCTTCAACAGCATGAAAGGTTTCGGATTCATCCAGCGTGATGATGGTCAGCCAGACGCATTTGTGCATATTTCTGCAGTCGAACGAGCTGGGATGAGCGGGCTGGAAGAGGGCGACAAGCTGGAATTTGAGCTGGAAGTCGACCGGCGCGGCAAAACTGCTGCGGTCAATCTGATCGCCAAATAGGCTGAGACCAAAAACAAATCAAAAATAGCGGGCACTGACCCGCTATTTTTGGTTCTTCGCTGTTTCAATCAGGCGCTCTGCGCACTTTCGAGCAGGAACCAGGCGCGTTGCTCTGCCTGATCAGTCCAGTCGTCAAGCATACCGTCCGTGGCATTGTCGCCTGCTTCACCAGCGAGCTCCTTCGCAGACCGATACTGCTCAACCAGCCGCAGATTGTCGTTGCGCAATTCGCTCAGCATGTCGTCCGCGCTGACTTTGACAGAATCGTTGTCGCTCAGGCTTTGTCGGCCGGAAATGTCGCCGATGGACGTCAGGGTGCGGTGGCCGTTTTTCCGAACCCTTTCGGCGATTAGATCGGTTGTGGCCAAAATTTCGGCCGCATGTTCATCAAACATCAGATGATAGTCCCGGAAATGCGGTCCGGACACGTGCCAGTGAAAGTTTTTCGTCTTCAGATACAGTGCAAATGTGTCCGCCAGAATGGCATTCAGTGCTTCGGCAACAGCTTTCTTTGCGTTGTCTCCTGTGGTCATCATAATTCTCCATCAACTACCTGTTGATTCTTTAATAGGTCGGTTTTCCGGAGTGTGCCAACGCAATTCCTGGGTCTGTCTGATTTGTTGAATCGATAAATGCCTGGTCGTTAATCGACTATATTGATTATAAAACGCCCCAGGCACTCATGGCGAGAATGATCCCGATAGCGACCAAGACAGTCCCGCCAGTTTTTCGCATCGCCACAACTGGCACTGCCTGCGCCAGTCGTTCTTGCAGGATTATTGCAGGCAAACAGGCGAGCATCACACCGATCCATCCGCCAATAGCGGCAAAAATCCAGGCGTCGGTACGTGCGGCCGTGGCCGCAAGGATGAATTGGCCCTTGTCCCCAAACTGCAGAATGAACAGGCCCAGAAAAGATGTCCAGAACGCTCCCGTTGACCAGTTTTCCAGAAGATCCACCGGCCGCCGCCATGCCAGCATGGCAACCCCGGCCAACAAAAGTGACAAGGCATAGAATAATCGCACCGGTTCTTCACTAATCCACTGATTCACTTGCGAGCCGGCCCAGGCAGATAAAAGACAGTTCACCAGAGTGGCCAGAGCAAGCCCCCAGACGACCGGCTGAACGCGCCCGAAGCGGATGACGAGCGCCGCGCACAAAATTTGCGGACGATCGCCAAATTCCGCAATAGCCAGGGCAAACAGGGATGTAAGAAATGCGTCCACGAGGGCGACAGATCAGGGCTGGCCACCCAGACGAAGAGCGACATTCGCCATCACTGCCTCCGTCATCCGGCGATCGGAAGGTTCACAGGACAGGGCGTCTTTCATGCTTTCCAGATAGGCCTGGGCCGTCACCGTCCCGCGGCCATGTTTAAAAGCCTGCTGGAGAGCGGACTCAAAGGCGCAGCTCAGATCATGCAGCGCGGTAAGCTTGTGCTGCTCCGCCTTTTGGCGGATCTGATCCAGATGCAGCAGGAACTGGACCGGATGCTCTTCCACAAGCGAAGGGGTGATCCCTTCGACAAGTGCCAGCATCTCTGCCTGAATGAGTAGATTTCGATCTTGTTCCATATATCTGCCCTGCCTTTTGGGTGACTGTGCAAAAATATGGTTAAATTGCCGTAAAGGCGGAGTGCGATCATCTCCTGCCGCGGGCGGGTGAGATTTCATCGCTTTTTCTTGACATTCACGGCGCCTTTCAGCATTAGCGCGCTCAATCACGGCGACGCAGCGCGGCGCCTTTGACTTTCAGCATATGCTTTTAAGGAACGCACCATGGCGAAACCTGCCAATGTAAAGATCAAGCTCGTCAGCACGGCGGATACCGGGTTTTTCTACGTAACCCGCAAAAATCCGCGGAATCTGACTGAAAAAATGGTGCAGCGCAAATATGATCCGATTGCGCGCAAGCATGTCGAGTTCAAGGAAGCCAAGATCAAATAAGCGGGCTCGCGATTAGGTTATCGCTGCAACACCGACTGCACTGATTCGACAAATCTGCCAACGGAAATTGGCTTGGACACATAGGCTTCCGCACCTGCTGTCAGGATGCGATCCTCATCTCCTTTGCCCGCATAAGCCGTAACGGCCATGATCGGAATGATCTTCAGCTGACCATCCTGCTTGATCTGTTCGATCAGTTCCAGCCCGCTCACATGCGGGAGCTGAATGTCCATGATGATCAGATTGGGGACAAAATTCCGGGCTTTGTCAACCACTTCCCGTCCATCTCGCACGGGTTCCACCACGAATCCATGTGCCCTCAAAAGGTCACAGAACAGTTTCAGATTCAGTTCATTGTCTTCGACAACCAGAACTCTTTTGGCCACAGCGCAATTGCCCCTTCCAAACTTGCTGCTGACGCTTTAGGCGAATCCGTAAATGGAAACAAATCACAATATGGAAGAACAGACCGAACTGCTCGCATTACAGGCTCTAAGCTGGGTGCTGGAGGACGAAGATCGGGCCAGCCGCCTGCTCGCCCTGACCGGACTGGATCCCCGGCAATTGCGCTCGGGACTCGAGGACCCTGCGCTGCTGTCCTCGCTGCTCGGCTTCCTCGCCAATCATGAGCCGGATCTGCTGGCATGTGCGGAAGCGATTGATGTTCCACCCGAGCAACTGGCCGCCGCTGCCGGATATCTCAATCGTACCGGAGACTTTTCATGAGCCGCAAACCCCTGCTGATTAGCGACTGCGATGAGGTTCTGCTGCACATGGTTGTGCCTTTTCAAGAATGGCTCGATTCGGACAAGCATATCCACTTTGATCTGGAGTCGGGGGACTTTGTTGATGCCTTGCGCCACAAGCATGACGGCACGCTGGTTGCCCGGGAGGAAGTCTGGCCGATGCTGAAGGAATTTTTCGACGGGGAGATGCACAGGCAGGGTGCGATTGACGGCGCGGTTGACGCAATCAACCAGCTCTCCGGACAGGCAGATATCGTTATCCTGACCAATCTGCTCGATGATCGGCGAGAGGCAAGGGCTGAACAGTTGCGCGCGGTGGGAATCGACTTTCCGGTCTATTGCAATCAGGGTGGCAAGGGCGAAGCCCTGGCGAAGATTGTCGCGGATTTTGACCCTCCGGTTGCGGTATTTGTCGACGATCTGGGCCATCAGCACAGCAGTGTTGCCAAGACCGCTCCACATGTCTGGCGGCTGCAAATGGTGGGCGAACCCATCCTCGCCAAACATATCAAAACCAACCCGGCCGCACATGCCCGTATAGATGGCTGGACGGAAGCGTTGCCTTGGATCAGCGAAAAGTTCGCGTCCGGAGAAGCAGCGCCAGCGACAGAGGAACTTGCAGAAGCGCTTGACCCGAATGCGCAGGCATGATTGACCGGGACTATGACAGATCATATCGAAACCGCCCTTGAAGCAAAGGGCATCAGTCTTCCCAAGGCCGCAGCCCCGGTCGCTTCCTATGTGCCGGCTGTGGAGATCAATGGCCTGCTGCATATCAGCGGTCAGGTCTCGATGGCCGATGGCCAGCTGATCACCGGTCGGCTTGGTGATGACCTGTCGCTCGAGCAGGGCCAGGAAGCGGCCAGGGCTTGCGCTCTGATGATCGCTGCGCAGATCAAGCTGGCGACGGGGTCACTCGATCGGGTCGACCGGATCGTCAAGCTCGGCGTGTTCGTCAACAGCACGGCGGACTATACCGATCATCCGAAAGTGGCCAATGGCTGCTCGGACATGATCGAGGTCATTTTCGGCGCAGCCGGCAAACATGCCCGCAGCGCCGTCGGTGTCGCGGCATTGCCACTCGGAGTAGCTGTCGAGGTGGACGCGATTGTCGCTCTCAAACCGGCTTGACGGGCTGTTTGCTCCGGCGCCGCAGCCTGAACGCGTCGCATTTCTGAAAGGTCAGCCCTATGCCCATCGCGGGCTGCATGGCAACGGAATCCTGGAAAATAGTCCGGCAGCTTTTGACGCTGCGATCCGTCAGGGGCACGGCATTGAATGCGATGTGCAGGCGGCAGAAGACGGCAGGGCCTTTGTCTTTCACGATTTTGAACTGGGCCGGCTGACCGGGCAGTCCGGCCTACTCGCACATATGCGGGCCGAAGAAATCGATCGCGTGCAACTGAAAGATGGTCATGGCAAGATTCCGCGCCTCCGGGAAATGCTCGATCAGGTGGGCGGACGCGTGCCGATACTGATAGAATTAAAGTCCCGGAATCGCCGGGTTGGTCCGCTGTGCCTGTCCGTCCGCCGGGCGCTGGAGGGTTATGGCGGCAAGGCGGCAATCATGTCTTTCAACCCGCTGGTTTCCGCCTGGTTCCGCAAGAATGCAGCCCATATTGTTCGCGGACTGGTGATCACCGAGGAAGGCCGCAAAAACCTCAAAGGTCGCATTGTACGCCATCAGGCGCTGTGGACTGCCAAGCCGGATTTTCTCGCCTATGACATCCGCGATCTGCCCTCCGGATTCGCAGCTTCCTGTCGCGCACGCGGCATGCCGGTCTTGACCTGGACCGTGCGGTCAGCCGAGCAGGAAAAAATTGCGGCACTGCACGCCGATGAACCGGTTTATGAGATGCCGCAGACCTGATAGCATCTGCAAAACATGCCTGATTCTGACGCCCCTCCCGAAAATCCGGATTTTGCCGAGAGCCTGGAAATCATTGCCCGCGCGGCACCAGACATTGCCTCTCTTCCCGCAAAACAGTGGGATGCCTGCGCCGGGCCGGACAATCCTTTTGTTTCTCACGCCTTTCTCTCGGCAATGGAAGAGTCAGGCAGCGTCGGACCTGGCACGGGCTGGAAATCCCTGCCGATCATTATCGAAGACAGCAGCGGTGAAATCCGCGCCTGTTTGCCGAGTTATCTGAAATCCCACAGCCAGGGCGAATATATCTTTGATCAGCAATGGGCCCATGCCTTTGAAAATGCGGGCGGACAATATTATCCGAAGATCCAGATCGCCTCCCCCTTTTCGCCTGTTCCGGGACCACGACTGTTGTTGCGCGATACGGGAATGGCTGGGCCGCTTTTGCGGGCGGCCGAACAACTGGCGGAGCAAAATGGCATTTCGTCCGTCCATGCAACCTTCGTAGCCGAAGATCAGCTCGATCATTTTCGCGAAGCGGGCTGGTTGATCCGGGCGGACAGTCAGTTTCACTGGCGCAACGAGGGTTATGACAGTTTTGATGACTTTCTGACCACCTTGTCCTCGCGCAAACGCAAGGCCATCCGGCGCGAGCGCAAAAAAGCGCGGGCGGAAGTGGAGATCAGGCAGTTTTCAGGTGACTCCATCACTTCGGAATATTGGGACTGTTTCTGGGAATTCTATCAGGATACCGGCGCCCGCAAATGGGGCACTCCCTATCTCACGCGGACGGCCTTCGATCTTTTGCAACAAAAAATGGGAGACCAGCTGCTCCTTATTCTGGCTTTTCAGGATGAAATCCCCGTTGCGGGAGCACTCAACGTCATCGGCACCGAAACACTTTATGGTCGCTACTGGGGCTGCACCCGGGACATTCCGTTCCTGCATTTCGAGATTTGCTATTATCAGGCGATTGATGCCGCGATTGAACGCAATCTGAAGACCGTTGAGGCCGGGGCGCAAGGCAGTCACAAGCTGGCGCGAGGCTATCAGCCGGTTTCGACCTGGTCTGCGCATTATATCGTCGATCCCGGATTTCGTACGGCCATTGCTGACTATCTGGATCGCGAGCGGCAGGCAGTTGCTGCCGACATGGAGTTTCTGGCCGAAATGGGGCCGTTCAAGAAGGGAGGTTGAGCCGGCTCAGGCAGCGCGACGGGTGGTCAGGTCCAACCAGTTGCGGGCTTCACGCTGGGCTTCAGCAATTTCCCGGGCGGTCATTTCGAGCGAAATTTCTGCACGGCACACCTTGCTTTCATCATGGCCTGACAAAGAAGCCAGATTGAACCATTTGTGGGCTTCGACAAGATCCACGTCGACCCCTTCGGATCCGGTCGAGTAAATCACCCCGAGTTCGTAATAAGCACTGCTGCTGCCTTTTGCCGCTTCTGCGAGCCGACTTTCGATTAGGAAGGCTGCGCTTTTCATGCTGTTAGCCATATTTCAAGTCCCTGTTCCTGTTTTGCCACCTCAGGTGACAGAACGACTTTCACAGCAATTTCTTAAAAGAATGGTTAACGCGATTCGTCAAAACCCGGATTTCGCCTTCCAAAAAGACTGGAAAACAAACAATTTACACGTTTTTGCAAGGTTAATGCAGGCCGCCTCAGCCGGGCGTTACGGCGATATTGTCGATCAGCCGCGTCGACCCGATATGCGCAGCCGCCAAAAGTCTTGCCGGTTCTTGATATTTGTTCATGATTTCCAGTGTTTCGGCATTTCTCAGCTCGAAATAGTCCACATTTTGAAAGCCGGAGGACAGCAATTTGCAGGTCGCCTCCTTCAAGATCTGATCCAGATCGCCGCCAGCGACTATGGCGGCAGCCGCGTCCCGCATGACGTCCGGCAAGGCCACGGCCTGCGCCCGCTGCTTCGAGTCGAGATAGGCGTTGCGGGAGGAGAGCGCGAGGCCATCCGGATCACGAACGGTGGGAACGCCAACAATATCGTGAGCAAAGTCCAGATCCCGCGCCATGCGCCGGATAACCGCCAGTTGCTGGTAGTCTTTCTCGCCAAAAAAGGCTGCATCCGGACGGACCTGGTTGAACAATTTGGCGACCACCGTAGCTACGCCATCAAAATGACCGGGTCGCGATCCGCCGCATAATCCGTTGCTGACACCGCTAACGCTGACATTTGTGGCATAGCCATCGGGATACATCTGCTCGACGGTCGGCACCCAAAGGATTGCAACATTCGCCTCTTCGAGGAGGGCCGCATCGGCAGATTCCTGGCGTGGATAGGCATCGAGATCTTCACCTTCACCAAACTGGGTCGGGTTGACAAAAATGGAAGCTATGACGGCATCGCATTGCTCGCTGGCCGCCTCGACGAGGGACATATGCCCGGCATGCAAAGCGCCCATGGTCGGCACCAGACCGATACGCTTATTGCGTTTCCGCAGCTCATTCAAAGCGTCCCGGAGTGGGGCAAGCTGCCTAATGATTTGCATGAAACCCTCAATTGTCCTAAATTTTACGTTAACAACCTTGCGAACTATGCGGGGATGGTTCACCCACCGCAAGAGCATTTCCTGCGTGGGGCACGAGAGACGCCACCATGGGCCGTGCGCGTCCGAAGGGGGACAGATCAGACAAGTGAGCAGCTCCGGAACACATCATATCGTTTTTGCGAACGAGAAAGGCGGCACGGGCAAGTCTACCACCGCCGTGCATGTGGCTGTTGCACTCGCTTATCAGGGTCACAAGGTCGCGATAATTGATCTCGATCCTCGCCAGCGCACCTCCTATCGCTATCTCGAGAACCGCGCGGCGACGATGCAGCGGCTGAACATCGACATTCCCCAGCCCTTTTTCGAAGTGTTCGAGCATGACTCACTGGCCCGGCTCGAGCAGCTGACCGAACGCATGGCACATGGTGTGGACTATCTGCTCTATGATACACCCGGACGAGACGACAAATTTGCGCGCTTTGTCGCAACCCGGGCAAATAGCCTGGTCACACCGATCAACGACAGTTTTGTGGATTTCGATCTGATCGGGCAGGTTGATCCGGAAACCTTCAAGGTCCGCAAGCTGAGCTTTTATGCCGAATTGATCTGGGAAGCCCGCAAGGCCCGGGCCAAGGCAGATGGAACAACGATCGACTGGGTCGTGTTGCGCAATCGCACCCAATATGTCGAAGCGCATAACATGAAGCGCATCATCTCCGCTCTGGCCGAGTTGTCGCAGCGCGTCGGCTTCCGGATCATCCCCGGGCTCAGCGAACGGGTCATTTACCGTGAGCTGTTTCCCGCCGGACTGACCATGCTCGACAAGGAGCATCTGGGGCGGCTGGCGACCAGTCATATCGCCGCGCGGCAGGAACTGCGCGAACTGATCAAGCATCTCGCCCTGCCCCAGCCCCATGCCGACCGGCCCAGCTTTGGCAAGCCGCAGCTGGTTGCCTGACCCATGACGACCATGCTGATCATCACCGCCGCGATCATCGGTGCGCTGGTTTTGTCGGGCAAGGCCAGAAACATGACAGCCAATCAGTGGTTTGCCCTCGCGGTGGCGCTGCTGGGCGTGAACTTCCTGCGCGGCGGAAGCTGGATAATCGGGACGGCGCTAATCGGCGGCGCGGCCTTTCTGAGCGGCTGGCGGATTCTGATTCCGGCACGGGACGAGCCGGAAAAAAAGCGCAAACCCCGCAATTTTGAACTCGATCGCGCACGCTCGCTGCTCGGCGTCGATGACAAGGCGGACCGGACGGCAATCAACAACGCCTGGCGCGACCGTTTGGCCGAACATCATCCCGACCGCGGAGGAGATGAAGAGATGGCACGGATGATCAACCGCGCCCGGGACATTTTACTGGACGAACTGGACGGTTGATTACCCTCGGAAAACCGCGATTGTGCGTTTCATCATAATTTGGCAACAGACGGAAGCTATTGACCTGCCTCCCCTCCTCAAAACTGACATCAAGAGACGAAGAAGAGAATGACCGCAAAAACCCATCACGAGTTCCATCCCACTTCGCTGCGTGAATATGACATTCGCGGGATTATCGGCGAAACTCTCGGCGAAGACGATGCCTATGCTATCGGTCGCGGCTTCGGGACGCTGATTGCTCGCGATGGCGGCACCACAGTGGCGACCGGATATGACGGCCGAATCAGCTCACCGGTCCTTGAAGAAGCGCTTGTCCGCGGACTGAACGACAGCGGCATCAGCGCCGTGTCTGTAGGAATGGGTCCAACACCCATGCTCTACTATGCCGAGTGCGTGCTGGACGACGTCCAGGGCGGGATCATGATCACCGGCAGTCATAATCCGGCCAATTATAACGGCTTCAAAATGGTGTTCCAGGGCCGTCCCTTTTTTGGCGATGACATTCAGGGCCTCGGCAAGATGGCGGCCAGCGGCGACTGGGACAATGCGGCAGAATCCGGCGCCGGGGTCACTCGCATCGATATGGAGGACCAGTATGTCGCCCGCTTGTTGCAGAATTTCTCGGGTGCGCCCTGCAAAATGGCCTGGGACTGCGGCAATGGTGCGGCTGGACCGGTCATCGAAAAGCTGACGGCGCAGCTGCCTGGTGAGCATCATCTGCTCTACACGGATGTGGATGGGAATTTTCCCAACCATCATCCCGACCCGACCGAGGAAAAGAATCTCGAAGATCTGAAAGCCATTGTCGCGGAAAAAGGCCTGGATTTCGGCGTGGCCTTTGACGGAGACGGCGACCGGATCGGCGCGATTGACGGCGAAGGCCGTGTCATCTGGGGCGACCAGCTGCTCTCGATTTATGCCGAAGATGTCCTGAAGTCAGTCCCCGGCGCGACGATCATCGCCGATGTGAAGGCTTCGCAGGCGCTGTATGACCGGATTGCCGAACTGGGCGGGAAACCGCTGATGTGGAAAACCGGACACAGCCTGATCAAGTCCAAGATGAAGGAAACCGGGTCCCCGCTGGCCGGGGAAATGAGCGGGCATGTGTTTTTCAAGCATGACTATTACGGCTTTGACGATGCGCCCTATGCCGCCATTCGCCTGATCCAGGCCGCCACCAATATTGGCAAGAGCGTGAGCCAGTTGCGCAGCGATATGGTAGAAATGATCAACACGCCGGAAATGCGCTTTCAGGTCGATGAAAGCCGCAAATTCCCGGTCATCGACGAAGTGCTCGAACGCCTGTCCGCGGCCGGCGCCGATGTCAACAGCACCGATGGCGCCCGCGTCAACACGGAGGATGGCTGGTGGCTGCTGCGCGCTTCCAACACACAGGACGTGCTGGTGGCCCGGGCGGAAGCCAAATCCGAAGCCGGGCTTGAACGGCTGATGGCCCAGATTGACGAGCAGCTCGGCCTGTCGGGCCTGAAGCGTGGCGAGACGGTCGGACATTGACCAGCAGGCTGCCAGCACAGACTGCAAAGGTCTTTGCGGCGCTGCCCGAAAACCTCGCTGAACGGCTGACAGAACTCCGCCACCTGATTCTGGATACCGCATCCGAAAATGCGGCTGTCGGGCCGCTAGAGGAAACGCTGAAATGGGGTGAACCTGCCTTTCTGCCCTCCGCCACCAAATCCGGCACCACCATCCGGATCAACCAGCACAAGGGGCAGGAGGATCTGTATGCGCTCTATGTCCACTGCCAGACCGATCTGGCCGACCGCTATCGGCAACTCTACGGAGATATCCTGGACATTGATGGCAATCGCGCCATCATTTTCCGGGTGGACGAGGAGCTTCCGGTTGATGCGGTCCGGCACTGTATCGCCCTCGCCCTGACCTGCCATCTGAAATAGGCAACCGGGCTTTGACCGCCCCGACAGACCAATCTACTGTCGCATCCCTGATGCTCGAGATTGTCCACCATCCCGACTATGTCGCGCCGCCGCCATCGCGCGGCAGCTTTGCATTCGACAAATATTATCTGGTGATGGAAGCGGTGCGGGAGATCCTGCCTGATCACCGGATGCACCGGCCCAGGCCGATGGATCGCCAATGGCTGGAGGCGGTGCATGATCCCGATTATGTCGATGAAGTGCTGAACGCCGCAGTCCCGGCCGACAAGGAGCGGCGGATCGGATTTCCGGTTTCGGAGAAAATTGCGAGCCGTGTGCAATATACGTCCGGCGGAACCTGGCTGGCGGCACAGCTGGCTCGTGAACATGGTTATGCCGCCAACAGTGCCGGCGGCAGCCATCACGCGCTGGCCGATACCGGGGCCGGCTATTGTGTGTTCAACGATCTCGCAGTTACCGCCAATCGCCTGAGCGCGGAAGGCGATGCGCGCAGGATCCTGATCGTCGATCTTGATGTCCATCAGGGAGATGGCACGGCTTCGCTGCTGGCCGGGCGGGAAGACATCTTCACCCTGTCCGTGCACAGCGCCCGGAATTTCCCGGTGCGCAAGGCCCGGTCCAGCCTCGACATTGCGCTGGAAGACGGGACCGCTGACGAGGAATATCTCGGCATAGTGGACCGTACGCTCGACAAAGTGCTGTCGGATTTTGCCCCGGACATGCTGTTGTATCAGGCGGGCGTCGATCCGCATGCGGATGACCGGCTCGGGCGACTGGCGCTCAGCGACAATGGCCTCGAGCAACGGGATCGCATGGTGATCCGCAAGGCGCATGACCGCGATATTCCGGTCGCCAGCGCGCTGGGCGGCGGTTATGGTCAGGATCACAAGGCAGTTGCCATGCGCCATGCCCGGTCGATCATGGCGATGGCGGATGAAGCCCGGCGCGGTTGAAAGAGGAGTGGGAAATGCCTGACTATCCGTTTGAAAAAGGCCTTTATGAAACTGGCGACGGTCTCTTCGCCTATCTTCAGCCGGATGGCGGATGGGGCTGGTCCAATGCCGGTCTGATCACGGACTGTGGTCAATCCCTTCTGGTCGACACGCTGTTCGATGCGAGCCTGACCCGCGACATGCTGAATATCATGTCCGATGCTGCCGGTGTTGGTGCGGATGATATCGGCACCATCGTCAACACCCATGCCAATGGCGATCATTGCCACGGCAATGGCCTGTGCCGGCATGCCGAAGTCATCGCCTCCGAAGCCAGTGCCGCCGAAATGGCTGAACTTCCGGCCCCTGCCCTTGCGGCGATCATGGCCCAGGCCAAAGGACTTGGACCAACCGGACAATATCTGCTCGACATATTCGGCAGCTTTGATTTCACCGACGTCGCCGAGAAGCACCCGACCCAGACCTTCAGCGGCGAGTATAGTGTGCAGGTTGGCGACAAGCAGGTCGATCTGATCGAAGTCGGTCCGGCGCATACCGCCGGGGATGTGCTGGTCCATGTGGCTGGAGACCGGACGGTTTTCACCGGGGATATCCTGTTCATCGAAGGCACGCCGATCATGTGGGCCGGGCCGGTGGCCAACTGGATCGCGGCCTGCGACCGGATTATCGACCTGGAACCGAAGACGATTGTCCCCGGACATGGTCCGGTGACAGATGCCGCCGGTGTCCGCCGGGTGCAGGATTATCTGCATTTCATCGACCGGGAGGCGCGGCAACGATATGATGCCGGCCTGTCGGTCCGCGATGCCGCGCATGATATCCGTCTCGGGGACTTTTCAAGCTGGGGTGACAGTGAGCGGATCGCCGTCAATGTGTCGACGCTATACCGCGAATATGCCGGCGATACATCACCGCCGGACGTGACGGCGCTGTTCGGGCTGATGGCAGAATTGCGCTAGCGCCCCTGCCCCGTTCCGGACCGGTCGTCGCTATCATTATGACCGGTTGAACCGGAGGCGCAGATATTTCATTAACTGGTTGATTAAACATTTGGGGGAGGAACTATATCATGGCCATTTCGCTGGATTTTCATGAAAAAGTGGCGCAGATCACCTTTGACGATGGCAAGGCCAACGCGATCAATCCGGACTGGATGACCGAATTGACGGCTGCTCTGGATGAAGCGGAAGGCCGGGCTGGCGCCATCGTGCTGGCCGGACGCCACGGGATCTTTTCCGGTGGCTTTGATCTGAAATGGCTTGCGACCAACGGTCTGGAGAAATCCGGCGAATTGCTCGATCAGGCGAGCCGGCTGCTGGTCAGGATCTATGGCGGCCCGAAACCTGTGGTAGCAGCCTGCACCGGGCATGCCATCGCCATGGGCGCTTTCCTGCTGCTCGCCTGCGACACGCGGATAGCTGCGACCGGAGACTTTCGCTTCGGAGCCAATGAAACCGTCAACAACATGATCCTGCCGGCTTTTGGTATCGCCCTGCCCCGCGCGCGGCTTGACAATCGCCGCCTGGTATCGGCCATTATCCAGGCCGAATTGTTCGCACCGGAAGACGCGCTCGCGATCGGTTATGTGGACCGGCTGGTCGCACAGGAGGCGGTTGTGCCCATGGCGCTCGAAGCGGCGGCACGACTGGCTGCGTTGCCAGGAGCGGCCTATGCCGCCAACAAGCGCAAGCTGCATCAGGGCACCATTGACGAAATCGAAGCCGCTATCGGATCCTATTGAAGCGTCGCCGGTTTCCCGGACGGATTCATCTGTCGAACTATCCGGGAGTCTTGCTATATCCGGGCGATGAGCAGCAGCGCGCTTCCTTCCAAAATCACTGGCTGGTTTGAATCCCGCGGCTGGCAGGTCCGGCGGCATCAGCGCGAAATGCTGGAAGCCGCCCGCGCCGGAAACCATGCACTGCTGACCGCGCCCACCGGCGCCGGCAAGACATTGGCTGGATTTCTCCCCAGCCTGGTGGACCTCATCGAGACGCCCGACAGCACCGGCCTGCACACGCTGTATATTTCTCCGCTCAAGGCACTAGCGGTCGATGTCCAGCGCAATCTGCTGAAGCCCATTGCAGACATGGCCCTGCCGATCTCTGTGGAAACGCGCAGCGGAGATACGCCGGCCAACCGCAAAGCGCGGCAGCGCGTGAAACCGCCACAGATATTGCTGACCACACCGGAATCTCTCAATTTGCTGCTCAGCCAGGAAGACAGCTTCACGCTGTTTTCCGGACTGAAGCGAGTCATCATCGACGAAGTGCACGCCTTTGCCACCGGCAAGCGCGGCGATTTGCTGGCACTGTCCCTCGCCCGTTTGCGGCATATTGCACCGGACATGCGCCGGGCAGCCCTGTCCGCCACAGTGGCCGATCCCGATGACTATCGCGCATGGCTGGCGCCTTGGGGCGATATCGAATCGGTGACGCATGTTCTCGGGGACGAAGGCGCGCCCGCTGATATCGAAATCATGGTCCCGGAAGCGCCGGAAGGTGAAAGCATTCGCGTGCCCTGGTCGGGTCATGCCGGTGCCTATGCGATTCCCCAGGTGATGGAGCAGATCAAAGCCAACCGGATGACTTTGGTCTTCACCAATACGCGCTTTCTGGCGGAGCTCACGTTCCAGAAATTGTGGGACATCAACGAGGACGTTCTCCCGATCGGCATCCATCATGGCAGCCTGTCCCGCGAAGCGCGGCGCAAGATTGAACTGGCCATGGCCGAAGGCAAAATGCGGGCGCTGGTCTGTACGGCATCGCTCGACCTGGGAGTCGACTGGGGTGATATTGACTGTGTCATCCAAATGGGTGCGCCCAAGGGCTCGTCGCGGCTGCTTCAGCGGATCGGCCGTGCCAATCACCGGCTCGACCAGCCGTCGCGCGCTTTGCTGGTTCCTGGCAACCGTTTCGAATATCTCGAAGCGCAGGCGGCGCTGGACGCAGTCGAGGAAGGCCGGCGGGATGGCGAACCCTTTCGCGAAGGGGGGCTCGACGTCCTCGCGCAACATGTCATGTCCTGCGCCTGTGCCGCGCCGTTTCAGGAAGACGATTTGCTTGCCGAGCTGCAGTCCGCCCTGCCCTATAGCAAGCTCGACAAGCCGGCGTTCGAGCGTGTCCTCGGTTTCACCCGCGACGGGGGCTATGCGCTGCAGGCCTATGACAAGTTCAAGCGTTTGCGCCGCGATGCCGATGGTGTCTGGCATCTCGTTCATCCGCGCTTCGCAACCCAGCACCGGATGAATGCCGGGATCATTGTCGACGCCGCGATGATGACGGTCCGTTTCCGCAACGGCCGGACGCTGGGCAAGGTCGAAGAGAGCTTCGCCGCCATGCTGAGCGTCGGGGACACATTTTTCTTTGCCGGCATGAGCCTCGAGATGATCCGGATGGACACGGCCGATGTCATCGTCCGCGCTAGCAAGAAAGCGGCGATGATTCCGAGTTATATGGGTGCCCGCCTGCCTCTCACCACGCATCTGTCAGACCGGGTCCGCCATTTTCTCACCGACCGGCCCGGCTGGGCGCGTTTTCCGGACGATGTGCGCGAATGGCTGGAGATGCAGGACTATCGGTCGACCATGCCGGAGCCGGGGCAACTGCTGGTCGAAACTTTCCCGCACAAGCATCTCCATTATATGGTGACCTACAGTTTCGAGGGCTGGAACGCGCATCAGTCGCTTGGCATGCTGCTCACCCGGCGGATGGAAAGTCAGGGGCTCAAGCCTATCGGATTTGTCGCCAATGATTACAGTTTCGCCTGCTACAGCGTCGAACCGGTCACCGATCCCGCCAGCCTGTTCAGTTCCGACATACTGGAGGACGAGTTTCTGGACTGGGTCGCCGGGTCACATCTGCTGAAGCGCGCCTTTCGTGAGGTTGCGGTAATCAGCGGACTGGTCGACCGGCAGCACCCGGGCAAACGCAAAACCGGGAAACAGGTGACTTTCTCGACCGATTTGATTTTTGACGTGCTGCGCAAATATGAACCCGATCATCTGCTGATGGAGGCGGCCTGGGCGGACGCCCGGGCGCGAATGACCGATGTCGACCGGCTGGGCAAACTGCTCGACCGGGCGGCGGATTCCATGGTCCATGTCGATCTCGACCGGGTCAGCCCGCTGGCGGTACCGGTACTGGTGATGATCGGGCGGGAACATGTCGCGCAGGGCGCGACTGACGACGCCCTGCTGATCGAAGCCGAAGGACTGATCGAAGCAGCGATGCGCGGCGATTGATCGCAGGAAGTTTGTGCTGCCCGCCTGTTTTCGCTATTCTGCCTGCCATGTCCCCATTTGCATCACTTTTTCTGCTCCCCTTTGCCGCGGCGATGAGTGCAAACCCGCCGGCTCCGACCGGACCGCAACCAGAACCGGAGCCGGAAGCCATTCTGGCGGACAAGTTGCCGGACCAGTTTATTCGCCCGGATGCCGAACAGATCGCAATTGCCGAGGATTTCGTTGCGCGGATGACCGTGCCGGTCAATATCGAGGGCAGCGGCCCGTTCGAATTTATCATCGACACCGCCTCCCAGCGCACCATCCTTTCCAAGGAGATCGCCGGCAGCCTGACGCTGGAAATCGAGGATGTCGTCAATATCGTTGCCCTTGCCGGCACGACGACGGTGCAGACCGTATATGTCCCCGAACTGACACTGGGCTCGCGAAGTTATGGCGGGCTGATTTCTCCGACCTTCCGCTCCAACAATATCGGTGCAGACGGAGTTCTCGGCCTCGATAGCCTGCAGGGGCAGCGCATTCTGTTCGACTTTCTCGACCGCAAGATTTCGGTCGAAGATACCAGCGTCAAGCGCAAGTCGCGCTCGCGCCGGGAAATTGTTGTGACCGCGCGGCGGCGCTCGGGCCAGCTGATTTTCACCAATGCGACGATATCCGGCGTCAAGACCAGCGTCATCATCGATACCGGTGGCGAGCTGTCAATTGGCAACAAGGCATTGCAGCGCAAGCTCCGGATGCGGTCCTCGGCGCTGGAGAAAACGAGCCTGGTCGATGTCACGGGCCGGTCGGTATCTGCGGACTACGGCGTAGCCCGGGAATTACATATCGGTCGGGCGCGCTTCGGTGTCATTCCCATTGCCTTTGCCGACATCGCGCCATTTGAAGCGCTGAAACTGAAAAACAAGCCCGCGATGTTCCTCGGCATGGATGCGTTGCGCAAGTTTGACCGGGTTGCGATCGATTTTGCCAACCGGAAAATCTATTTTCTGCTGCCCAAGGGGGTCTGAGGCTCCCGTTCGTCGAAGCCCGTCAGCTGCTGATCAACGCGGATTTGGCTGTTCAACTGTTTTTCGGCTATGATCAACCGGCGAGAGTTATCGCAAAGGAGAGATGATGCCTGTTTCAATTGCTCTGGTTTTGCCCACCATGGTTGGATCTGCACTGGCCATGGCCTATCCGGTTCCAATCGGCCAGACCGCCGATCCCGGTTCGGACAAGCCGTCCACCGCGGAAACAGTGGCGATTGATCAGGATCGCGCGCGCAGGATGACCGTCCCGGTCAGCATCGAAGGCCAGGGACCGTTTTCCTTTGTCATCGATACCGGCGCGGAAAGAACGGTATTGTCGAGAAAGCTTGCAGAGAGCCTTGAGCTGGAGGCCGAGCCACAGGCCCGGCTGATGAGCATTGCGGGCAGCAGCACGGTGGACATGGTCTATGTCCCCACCCTCACCATGGGTTCGAAAAGCTATGGCGGACTGGTCTCCCCGGTCTTGCTGGAAGAGAATATCGGGGCCGAGGGCATGCTGGGTCTCGACAGCCTGCAGGATCAGCGCATCCTCTTTGATTTTGCCCGCAATGAACTGAATGTCGAAGATGCCTCCACGGCCAGAAAAAACCGGTCACGGCGCGAAATCGTGGTCACGGCAAAACGGCTTTCCGGCCAGCTGATCTTCACCGAAGCCTCGGTTTCCGGGGTTCGGGTCAATGTCATTGTCGATACCGGTGCGCAAGTGTCCATTGCCAATTCCACGCTGAAGAACCGCCTGCTGAAACGCGCCCGCGAATCCGGTGATGAAGAGATGCTGATTGCCGTAACCGGCGATATGGTGGGAGTCGAATTTGCCCGCGCCAGGGATTTTCGGATCGGGCGGGCTCGTTTCGCAAATCTGAATCTCGCCTTTGCCGATGCCCCGCCATTTGAACGCTTCGGTATGGCCGACAAGCCGGCCTTGCTGCTGGGCATGGACGTATTGCGGCGTTTCGACCGCGTGGCAATTGACTTTGCGAAGCGGAAAATCCACTTCCTGCCGCCGCGCAGCGCCGGAACCCGGGTCGAGCGCAACCGATATACCAATAGCCGGATTAAAAACTAGTCCGCCCGAAGCACCGGAACCGGCATTGAAACCGGCGACCAGCGGATAGCGGTCGCCGGCTATTTTGCGCGAATCAGGCTGTTATTCCGTCGGATCAGCCGTATCGCTGTCCTCCGCCATGCTGTCGGTTGTTTCTTCCGCATCCGCGTCGGATTCCATCGCACTGTCTGTTGTGGATTCACTCGCATCCATTTCATCCGTACCAGCGTCCGGCAGCGTCTCATCCGTTACGGCATTGCCATCGCTGTCCTGGACCACGCCATCCGGCATGGGTTCGGTCAGGACCGGCTCTTCCGGCATTTGTGTATCAGACAGCGGCTCTTCGGTTGCCTGATCCACGGCTTCTTCGGAACAGGCAGAAACGGCCAACAGAACGGGAAGGGCGGCAATTAGGGCGATTTTCATGATTCAGGTCTCCTGAATTTCAGTCACGTTACGTGCCCCCAAAATTCCCCTGAATATTCAGGGCCCGAAACGCGGCTCCTCGTCTCCGGTTTTCCACTGGGGATATTTTGCCATGATTGCGGCAAAAATATCCGAAGCCAAGTGTCCCTGAAGCCACGGAAGTAGGGCAGGGAGCTTTTGCGCGTCAAACCAGTTGCGGTCGGTATTGGCAAATTGACGGACGAACGGAAAAATTGCAAAATCTGCAAGTCCGGGGTTTTTGCCCAGTATCTGGCGGTTTTCCGCTATTCGGCCGTCCAGTTGCCGGAGAAATTGCAGGCCGCTTGCGCGATGTTCCAGCGGATCGACATTTTCATAGCGCGTCGGATATTTGTAGCGGTCCAGATGGTGTTTGAATTCCGTTTCGGTCTGTTCCGCAAGCTTCCTGGCGTCATCACGATGCTCCAGCCAGTCCTGCGGATCATTTTGCGCCAGAGCCCACAACATGATCTCTAAGCTTTCCTCCAGAACCTGACCATCTTCCAGTTGCAGCACGGGCACGGTCGCCTTGGGGGAGATTGCGATCATTTCTGGCGGTTTGTCGCGCAGGACCACCTCTCGCAAGCGCACCGCCTGGCCACTGACATGGAGCGCCATTCGTGCCCGCATCGCATATGGGCAGCGCCGAAAACTGTAGAGGACTGGCAGAGCCGTCATTTCCAGTTGATATCCTTGTCCCAGCCCGTGTCCGGCTCGAAGCCGCCCCCGGGGGTCTTGTCCAGCTTTTGCGCGAGATGCGCACGGCCTTCCTGCGCAGCCTTTTCAACCTGGCGTTGTCGCTCGCGATATCGCCGGCGCTGTTCTTCGGTCCGTGTCTCGTGACAATAGGGGCAGGATTCGCCGGGAACATATGTGTCAGACTGCCGGTCTTCTGGGCTGAGCGGCATTCGGCAGGCATGGCATTGGCCATAGTCGCTCTGCTTCAATCCGTGCCCCACGGCCACGCGTTGGTCGAACAGAAAACAGTCGCCTTCCCAGGAACTTTGCTCTTCCGGAATATTTTCGAGATATTTGAGAATGCCGCCCTTGAGATGGTGGACATCATCAAATCCCTGCGCTTTCACATAAGCGGTGGCCTTCTCACAGCGGATGCCACCGGTGCAGAACATGGCAATTCGCGGCGATTTGTCGGTTTGCTGACGGATCTCTTTGGCAAAATTATCAAACCAGGCCGGAAAATCGCGAAATGTCTCTGTTTCGGGATTAATTGCCCCCTCAAAGCTGCCAATCGCCACTTCATAGCCATTGCGGGTATCGATCACGACCGTATCCGGGTCGCTGATCATGGCATTCCAGTCCGCCGGATCGACATACTCCCCTTTGGCGCGCGCCGCATCAATGCCTTCCACGCCCATGCTGACGATTTCCTTTTTCAGCCGCACTTTCATGCGGAGAAACGGCATTTCGGCCGCGCTGGAATATTTGACTTCCAGACGGTCAAAGCCGGGCAGGGATCGCAGATAGGACATCACATCCGTGATAGCTTCGGCCGACCCCGCAATGGTCCCGTTCATACCTTCGCTGGCCAGCAGAATAGTGCCCTTCAGGCCCAGTGCCTCGCATCGTTCGAGAATCGGCGCCTGGAGCATCGCCGGATCGTCAACCACGGCAAAGTGATAGAGCGCGGCCACGCGGATTTCGTCGCCGGAAACGGATGGTGCTTCGGTCATGTCGCCGCATATAGGTGCACTCGCCCGAATTATCCAACCCTTCGGGCTTGCGCCGGAAGATCGATCATCGCATATCAGGGCCATGGTTCCCCTTTCGTTCGCAAATCACAAATTTGAGGTGGTTGCCCCCGCCGCTCTGTTCTGGCCGCAATATGAAGCGCTGCTGGTGGCGGATCTGCATCTGGAAAAGGCAAGCTTTTATGCGCGCCAGGGGCAGATGCTCCCGCCATATGACAGCCGTGCGACACTGGATGAACTGGCCGGGCTGGTCCGGCAGACGGCCGCACGCCGGGTCTTCTGCCTGGGTGACAATTATCATGATGATGCCGGGGAGGCCCGACTGGAAGGTGGCGCCGCTGCACTTCTGCGAGACCTGACCAACCGGCTCGAATGGATATGGATCAGCGGCAACCATGACCGCGACGTGACGGGCCTTTGGGGCGGGAAAGTGATGCCGGAATGGACGGGAAGCGGAATCAGTCTCCGCCATGAAGCCACGGCGGAGCCGCGATCGCCGGAGATATCCGGGCATTATCATCCGAAATTCCGGGTGCAGACAAGAGGCCGCCATGTGTCGCGACGCTGCTTCGTGCGAACGTCGCAGCATCTGATCATGCCGGCCTTCGGGTCGCTGACCGGCGGTCTGGATGCGGCAAGCGAAGTGCTTGAGGATGCGGTCGGGGGTCCAGCCGAAGCCCTGATTCACGTGCACGGCAAGCTGCTTTCATTCCCGCTGGGATTTGCAGCGCGCCCGGCGATTACAACCGACCAGCCGCAACTGCCTCTGGCATTGGTGCGCGACTGACTGCTAACAGCAATCCATGCCGCGAATCACGCCCTATGAAAATCAGCTGGAAGCGCTCGCACAGGCGGGAAGACGCCGGTCTCTGATCATTCCCGAGGGCCGGGACTTTTCTTCGAACGACTATCTTGGTCTGGCGCGCAGCACATTTCTGCGCGAGGCTGCGAAAGAGGCCCTGGACGGTGGCATGGCGCACGGATCGGGCGGCTCGCGACTGCTTGGCGGCAATCATCCGGAACATGAGTCACTCGAAACCTATGCCGCGGCGCATTATGATGCTGATTCCGCGCTGTTTTTCAGCTCCGGATATACGGCCAATCTGGCTCTTTTCTCGACTGTGCCGCAGCAGGGCGATCTGGTGCTGTATGACAGCCTGGTTCACGCGAGCGCGCATGACGGCATGAAGCTGGGCCGCGCCGATACACAAATGTTTGCACATAATGACTGCAACGATCTTGAGAGCCGGATCCGGCAGTTTCGGGCGTCCGGCGGAACCGGCACAATCTGGGTCGCCACCGAAAGCCTGTTCAGCATGGACGGTGACACCGCCCCGCTGGCGGACCTGTTGCAACTGGCCGATCGTCATGACGCCATGCTCGTGATCGATGAAGCCCATGCCACGGGCGTGTTCGGCACGGGGGGCAGGGGCCTTTCGGCTGATCTGGGCCGGCGCGAAAATATTCTCTCGCTGCGGACCTGCGGCAAGGCGCTGGGTGTTGAAGGCGGCCTGATCACCATGCCGGTGCTGTTGCGGGATTTCTTTGTGAACCGGGCACGGGCCTTCATTTTCTCGACCGCTCCGAGTCCGCTGACCGCGCATCTGGTCGAGCGGGCGATTCGCCATGTGGACGAGACACCCGTGTTGCAGCAGCAGCTGCATGCACATATCGCCCTGACCAGAGAGCTCCTGTCCGGACATGCTGCGGCCAGTGGGACCGGCAGCCAGATATTTCCGGTGATCCTGGGAGACGACCGGAAAGCTGTCGCGATAGCCAGCCAGTTGCAGCAGCAGGGCTTTGACGTCCGTGCCATTCGCCCGCCAACGGTCCCGGCCGGGACCGCCCGATTGCGAATCTCCCTGACCCTGAATGTCAGTGAACAGGATATTCAGGATCTGGCCGAAGCGCTGGAACACGCTTTGCAATTGGAGGAAGCCGCATGAACAGACAGTGGGTCGTCACCGGGACCGATACCGATATCGGCAAGACCGTCTTTGCGGCCGCTTTGACCGGCGCCCTGCAAGCCAGTTACTGGAAGCCGGTGCAAGCCGGGCTGGAAGACGGAACCGATAGTGAGACCATATTGCGGTTGTCCGGTTTGCCGGCAAAGCATGTTTTGCCGGAGGCCTATCGCCTGAAAATCCCGGCTTCGCCCCATTATTCGGCAGCACAGGAAGGCCTCAGGATTTCCGCGGACGATCTGCAAGTGCCTGAATCCAGCCGGCCGCTGGTGATCGAGGGCGCGGGCGGGGCGCTGGTCCCGATCAATGAAAACTTCCTCTACGCTGACCTGTTTGCACGCTGGAAAATCCCGGCGATCATCGTGGCATCAACGCGCCTTGGAACCATCAACCACAGTCTGCTGACCATCGAGGCCCTGCGCGCCCGTGCCGTCCCGATTCTCGGCATGGCCTTTGTCGGTGAGGCCGTGCCCGATAGCCAGAATACCATCTGTGCGATCGGCAAGGTGCCGGAACTGGGGCGCCTTCCGATGCTTTCTGACCTCTCGGCGAGTGCGCTGGCTACCGCATTTGCAGAACATTTTGACCTGGAGCGATTTGCGGCATGACAACGCGAATCTGGCATCCTTTCACCCAGCACGGACTGGGCGAGCCGATTCCCGAGATCGCCCGTGCCGAGGGGGCCGTTCTTTACAAAACCGACGGTACGCCGATTATCGACGCCATTTCGAGCTGGTGGGTCCAGACACACGGCCATTGCCATCCGGATATTGTCGCCGCGATTCAGGCGCAAAGTGCTGAGCTGGACCAGATGATCTTTGCCGGCTGGACCCATGGTCCGGCGCAGCATCTGGCGGAAGGGCTTGGCGAATTCCTGCCGGATTCGCTCGACCATATTTTCTTTTCGGACAGCGGATCGACGGCCGTTGAAGTCGCGCTCAAAATGGCGCTGGGATTCTGGCACAATCAGAATATCGCCCGCCGGCGGATTCTGGTGATGGAACATAGTTATCATGGCGACACTATCGGCGCGATGTCGATCGGCGCCCGCGGAGTGTTCAACCAGGCTTATGCTCCGCTGCTTTTCGACGTCGGTACGATCCCCTTCCCCGAAGCCAGCAAGGAAGAGGATATGGCTGCTGCGCTTCGGGCTTTTTGCCAGGACAGCGACAACCCGCCCGCTGCGCTGATAGTGGAACCGCTGGTGCTCGGGGCAGGGGGCATGAAAATCTACTCTCCCGAATTGCTGCGCCAGCTTCATGACATTTGTTACGAGCATGACGTGCTGTTCATTGCCGATGAAGTCATGACCGGATGGGGCCGGACGGGCACAGTCTTCGCGTGCGAACAAGCGGGAATCAGCCCAGACATCCTGTGCATGGCCAAGGGACTGACCGGCGGGGTGATCCCGCTGGCTGTGACCGCCGCTACAAAGCCGATTTACGATGCCCATTATTCGCAAGACCGTTCTAAAATGTTCTTTCATTCCAGCAGCTTCACCGCCAATCCCGTTGCCTGTGCCGCGGCCGGTGCCAACCTCAAGATCTGGCGGGAAGAGCCTGTGCAAGAGCGAATCGATGCCATCATCGCCCGGCATGAAGCCTTTGCCGCGAGATTGCACAACCGGTCCAATATCTCTGCGGTCCGGCAATGCGGCACCATTTTGGCGTTCGAGATTGATGACAGTTCCGGCGATTACATGTCGAGCCTTGGCCCCGAGCTGCTGCGCTTTTTCCGGGAACGCAATGTGCTTCTCCGGCCGCTTGGAAATACCGTCTATGTGATGCCGCCATATTGTATTCGCCCGGAGGAACTGGATCAGGTCTATTCCGTTATTGAAGAGGCGATAGACCATTTTTGATTATTCCGCCGTGTTGAGCGGATTATCGACTTTGCATAACACCAGAAAAACTTGCATGGGTCGGGAATGGAAATAGTAGATTCACTCATGGTCAAGATCGCGCTGATCGGCCTGCTCGGCATCGGCGCGCAATGGGTAGCCTGGCGCACCGGCCGGCCGGCCATCGCACTGATGCTGATTGTCGGGATTATCGCCGGACCGGTATTGGGAATTATCGATCCCGAGCGCGACTTTGGTGCACTGCAGGAGCCCATCATCAAGCTAGCGGTGGCGGTGATCCTGTTCGAAGGCGGCTTAAGTCTCAATTTCCGCGAACTGCGCCAGGCAGGTGGTGCCGTGACAATGATGGTCCTGATCGCCGGACCGATTGCCTGGATTCTTGGAACCGCGGCCGCGCATTATGGTGCCGGTCTGTCCTGGGAAATTTCGGCGCTGCTTGGCGGGATCATGATTGTGACCGGTCCGACCGTGATCGGCCCGATGCTGCGGACGCTCCGGGTGCCCGCCCGGGTTCGCAATATCCTGAAATGGGAAGGCATTGTGAACGACCCGATCGGCGCGCTGCTGGCAGTCGGTATCTACGCCTACATCACCTATGAAGGTCCGGATGCGAATATTGCCGTGATCAGCATGGATGTGCTGGCGGCCAGCTTCATCGCCGGCCTGCTGGGCGCCGCACTGGGGTTTGCCATAACCTGGCTGTTCCCGCGAGGCCATGTTCCGGAATACCTGAAAGCGCCATTCCTGCTAATCACGGTCATTGCAGGCTTTGTCATTGCCGATCTGATCAAGCATGAAACCGGACTTATCACGGTAACCGTCATGGGCGTGGTCATGGCCAACCGGCATATCTATTCCAGCCAGGCCCTGCACCGGTTCAAGGAAGACCTGGCGGTTCTGCTGATTTCAGGAGTCTTCATCATTTTGTCCGCTACACTGGACTGGGAAACGGTCCAGCAGTTCCAGTTCCGTTTCATTGTCTTCCTGATTTTGCTGCTGTTTCTGGTGCGGCCGATTTCGGTTCTGGTCGCGTTGCTGTTTACATCGGTGCCTTGGCGCGAACGACTGTTCATCGCCTGGATCGCGCCGCGCGGGATTGTGGCGGTGGCGATTACCGGCCTGTTTGCCCTGCGACTGACGGAATATGGCATGCCCGGAGCAGAGGCGCTTGTGCCGCTCAGTTTCGCGGTCGTGATCGCAACCATTTTTGCCCATGGCTTTTCCGCGGCCTGGGTCGCCGAAAAGCTGGGCATTGCCGAAGGCAAGGGCGAAGGCGTGTTGATCGTCGGCGCCACCCGCTGGTCCGTGGCACTCGGCAAGCTGCTCAAGAAAATGGATGTCGACGTGATGATCGCGGATACCAGCCGCTTCGCGTTGCGACGGGCCAAACAGGAAGAATTGCGTATTCATCAGGGCGACATTCTCGACGAGGCCCATAATGACAATGTCGACCTTGGTGAGTTTCAGCATCTGATCGTGGCGACCGATGATGACAGCCACAATCAGTTGATCACCGCTGACCTCGGTCCGGAAATGGGCTTTGACCAGATCACCCGTCTGTCCAATGACAGCCGCGGCAAGAGCAAGGTTGGCTATGGACGGATTCTGTTTGAGTCCGGTGCCGATTTTACCAGCCTGCTCGATCGTGAGCGCGCCGGATGGCGATTTAGCAAAACCAATATTACGCCCGTATTTTCCGAAGAGGAATATCGTCGCAATCTTGGCGAAGGCGAAGAACCGCTGGCTGTGCTGAAAGAAGACGGGCGGCTGCTGTTCTTTGCCACCGAGGCCCGTCCAGTGATCGAAACAGGTGACGTGGTGATCAGCTTCGTTGCCCCGGACACCCCGGAAGAGCGCAAGGCCGAACGCGAAGCCAAAGACCTCGAAAAAGGACTGGAATAAATGTTCAGGCTGTGGCGTCGCGGGGGCCAAACAGAGCGGTGCCAACCCGGATGTGGGTGGCGCCCAGTTTGATCGCGGTTTCGAAGTCCCCCGACATGCCCATGCTGAGGCCGGACAGCTCATGGTCCGCCGCCAGTTTCGCCAATAATGCGAAATAGGGTGCCGCATTGACGCCGGACGGGGGGACACACATCAATCCGCAAATCGGTATTCCGGCATCGCGCGCGGCGGCAATCAGGTCACCGGTCTCGGCAATTGCACATCCACCTTTTTGTGATTCTTCGCCAATGTTCACCTGCACGAAGCAGGGAATGTCCCGATCCTGTTTTTGCATCGCCTTCCCGAGCGCCCGGACGAGGGACATGCGATCGAGAGAATGGATCACATCAAAAAGTGCCACGGCATCATCAGCCTTGTTGGATTGCAGCTGACCGACAAGATGCAGGGAGACATCCGGATAGTCGGCGCGCAGTTCCGGCCATTTGGCTGCCGCTTCCTGGACTCGGTTTTCTCCGAAAACACGGTGCCCCCGCTCCAGCAAGACCCGGATTTCAGATGCGCTGCGAGTCTTGGAAATGGCCACAAGTTCGATATCCGATGCCGATCGTTCTGCGATCGCCGCTGCCTTGGCAATATGCGTGGTAATGTCGTCGAGCGCGGAATCTCTTTTGTCAGTTTCTGCCATCATTTTTCCCGGTTGGTTGTGGCCGGGCTATATGGCAGGAGGCGGGAATGCGCCACCCCCCGACACCGTCAATCCTGTCGTCCGAATCCTTGCCGCGAACCTGGCTGATGACCGATGCCCGCAATGATCAATGCCTGGAATCCGTCATCTTCAGGCTGCCTGCTGGGTCAGGGATCATATTCCGCCACTATCATCTGGGCAACAACGCGCGGCGGGAACGGTTCATGACCATTCGCCGGCTGGCCAGAAAGAAACGGCATTTGCTGCTGCTGGCGGACCGGGCCGGGCGCGCGCGGCGCTGGGGCGCAGACGGGATTCACGGGCGCCAATGGCTATCCGCCAGAAACAGCGATCTGATCCAGAGTGCGCCTGTCCATAACCGCCAGGAAATCACCGACGCCAAGCGGAACCAGGCAGATCTGTTCTTTCTGTCTCCGGTTTTCCCGACACGCTCCCATCCTGCAGCGGCCGGTCTGCCAAACGTGCAAACCCGAAAACTCGCCGCTCTCTGTAACGGTCCGGTCATCCTCCTCGGAGGAATGTCGGCGGCCAGATTCCGGCACATGCGCCACGTTGGCGCGCACGGATGGGCGGCAATTGATTCGTTGATGCGTTAAATAGCGACCGGATTGCCGATCAGAAGCGGAACTGGGTTCCAACATAGACGGCCTGGCTGTCCTGCCGGCTGTCTGTCAGGGGTGCCATGCGGTCGCGTTCATTATAGCGGACACCAGCAGTCACTGCGAGGTTGCGTGTCAGCGAATAACTGCCGCCAACGTCCAGCGAATAGTCTTTTTCACTCGCACTCAGCGCGCGCGGTGCGGCATCAACCGGTGTGTTGGCATCCAGCGACATGCGCGGACTGAACCGGCTGCGCTTGCCATTCTTGCCCTTGTCTTCTGTTGGATCGCCAATGCCGATTTCCGAAAGATCGGGCAGATTGTCACCCAGCTTTTTCACCGGGATAGCGAAGCTCTTCAGGCCTTTGGCAGAGCCGAGGCTGTAGGATGTCGGTGTGATCTTGGTGGAAGCGAGAAGACCGGCACCAGGTTGCGCACTGGTGAGGTTTTCTCGAATGGAAACGGCTTCTGCCGTTTCCGGCTGCCTGACGACAACCGTGACTGCACGGTCACGCGCCTTTGCCGCGCCGGCCGGTGTAAATTTGAATTTCGTGTTGCCCTTGAGCGCTTTCAGCTTGAACTGTGCCGCAAGCTTGGGATCAGCACCGGCCGTTGTGAATGAACCAATCGAGCCGAGGGATCTCAGCGAAACGCCTTCGCTATTGTCAGCAATCACACGCGCAATCGCCGGAGTCATGGCGAGACCGGACACAGCGAGTCCCGCTGCTAACCATCCCATATGACTGGCTTTTTTGGTCATGATGACGCCATAATCCCCTTGTTCGACTCTATCCATAGCAAAATATTGCCGATGACACGAGTCAACGGACTGGTTTCGTCCGATTTTTTCCACTTTGTCCCAATATGTTGCACATGGGATACGCTTTTGAACACAATTACTCCTTGGCTGGTGTTTAGATGGCCAAAGCTGAACATCAGCTGATCATCGGCAGGCTTTGCCGCATGGAGCCATTCAACTGCCGTTCACGGCCTTTTCGACAAGAGCGATTTGTTGCGCTTCTGCTTGCCCCTTGCGGCAAAGCAATTATAGAGGGCGCAGAGTATCAGAAGTTGTTCCGGACTTCCGTTGCGAAATCGCAATTCACCGGGCAATTCAGGAATATTGAGGAGTGTTTGCATGTCCCGTCTATCCGTATCCGTCCGCACCCTGCGTCCGGCACTTTCCGGCCTGATGGCAGTGACCCTCCTTTCGGCATGCGCCAGCAACGACCGGCCCGAGGCCGATCTCGCAGCTTCGCAGGTCACAACAATCGGCGTAAACAGCTATTTGTGGCGTGCGACGCTGGACAGCCTGTCGTTCATGCCGCTGACCCAGACCGACAGCAATGGCGGCGTGATTTTGACCGACTGGTATGTGAATCCGCAAAACCCATCCGAGCGGATGAAGCTCAACGTGTCGATTCTTGACCAGGATCTGCGCGCGGATGCGCTCCGGGTTGCGGCATCGCGGCAAGTGCGCAGCGGCAACGCCTGGGTTGATGCGCCGGTCCAGGCAGCCACCACCCAGAAACTGGAGCAGATCATCCTGACCAAGGCGCGTGACCTGCGCCGCGGTGCCATTACCAACTGACGGGACCAGCGGAACCGGGGCAGATAGCCTGACCGCCAGAATTTCCAGACAGGACGACTATGACCGATCAGCGATTCAATCCTTTATCGGCCGACAGCCGCTGGCAGAAGCGATGGGCCGAAACCCGCGTATTTGAAGCCGACGACAACAGCAGCCGGCCACGCAGTTACGTGCTGGAAATGTTTCCCTATCCATCGGGCCGGATCCATATCGGACATGTCCGCAATTACACCATGGGCGATGTTCTCGCCCGCTTCCGGCGGATGACCGGGCATGAAGTGTTGCATCCGATGGGATGGGACGCCTTTGGCATGCCGGCGGAAAATGCCGCCATCGAAAAGGGCGTGCACCCCTCCGGATGGACCCATGCCAATATCGACGCGATGAAGGCACAGCTCAAGCGGCTCGGCTTTGCACTCGACTGGTCACGGGAATTCGCCACCTGTGATGCGGAATATTATGGGCACGAACAGGCCCTGTTCCTCGACATGTTTGAGGGCGGACTGGTGTATCGCAAGGAAAGCGCCGTCAACTGGGACCCGGTCGACATGACCGTGCTCGCAAACGAGCAGGTGATTGACGGCAAGGGCTGGCGCAGCGGTGCCGAGGTCGAAAAACGCAAACTGTCGCAATGGTTCCTGAAGATCACGGATTTTGCCGACGAACTGATCGAAGGACTGGACGGACTGGACGGCTGGCCGGAAAAGGTCCGCATGATGCAGGAAAACTGGATCGGCCGGTCGCAAGGCCTGACATTCCGGTTCCAGCTGGATCAGCCGGTTGGTGAATTTGGCGATATCGAAGTCTTCTCAACCCGTCCTGACACGATTTTCGGCGCCAGTTTCTGTGCCATCGCCGCAGACCATCCGCTGGCCCTGGCATTGGCCGAAAATGACAAGGCGCTGGCGGAATTTGCCGATGACTGCCGCAAGACCGGTACTGCCGCCGCCGATATCGAGACCCAGGAGAAGAAGGGATATGATACCGGTCTGACCGTCACCCATCCGCTGGACCCTGAGTGGAAACTGCCGGTCTTTGTCGCCAATTTTGTGCTGATGGACTATGGATCGGGTGCAGTGTTCGGTGTGCCGGCACATGACCAGCGGGATCTCGATTTTGCCCGCAAATATGCGCTGCCCGTCACTCGGGTCGTTGCCGAATCTGGTCAGGATGATAGCCCGATTGCGGACGAAGCCTATACCGGCCCGGGTCAGATCATCAATTCGCGATTCCTCGACGGCATGGAAGTCGAGGCCGCCAAACAGGCGGTGATTGACCGGGCGGAGACCGAAGGCTGGGGCACGGGATCGACCGTTTATCGCCTGCGCGACTGGGGGGTTTCCCGGCAACGTTACTGGGGGACACCGATCCCGATCATTCATTGCGAAAGCTGCGGCGCGGTGCCGGTTCCGAAGGACCAGTTGCCGGTTGAGCTCCCCGAGGATGTCAGTTTTGACAAGCCCGGCAATCCGCTCGAGCGACACGCCAGCTGGAAGCATGTCGATTGTCCCAAATGTGGTGCCCAGGCGCTGCGTGAAACCGATACGCTCGATACGTTCATCAATTCCAGTTGGTATTTCCTGCGTTTTGCCAGCCAGCCGGAGGATCAGCCCTTTGACAAGGACGTGCTCGCCAAATGGCTGCCGGTTGCGCAATATATTGGCGGGATCGAACATGCGATCCTGCATCTGCTTTATGCCCGCTTCTGGACTCGCGCCCTCAAATCGCTGGGCAAGGTTGATGTGGCCGAGCCTTTTGCCTGTCTGTTCACCCAGGGCATGGTGACCCACGAAACCTATTCGCGTTCGCGAGGAAAGGGGAAGGGCGATACTTTCTACAATCCAGTCGAGGTAAAGCGTGATGGAGACAGCGCGATCTTGATTGCCGATGGTCAGCCGGTCGAGATTGGCCGCGTCATCAAAATGTCCAAAACAAAGAAAAATGTCGTCGATCCGGACGAGATTGTCGACCAATATGGCGCTGACGCGGTGCGCTTCTTCATGCTGTCCGATAGCCCTCCCGAACGCGACCTGCCCTGGTCCGAAGCCGGTATTGAGGGCAGCTGGCGTTTTGTGCAGCGCCTGTGGCGACTGTTCATTGCTGCGGCGAACAATGATCAGGCGCCGGACGAAGCCGACAAGGACCTGCAACGCAAGCTGCACCAGACCATTGCCGGCGTCGCCGAGGATATCGAGAATCTGTCCTTCAACAAAGCCGTGGCCAAGATCTTTGAGCTGGTCAACCAGATCGAGAAATCAGCGGATTCACAGGATCGCAACGAAGCGATCCGCACTCTGGCCCGGATCGCGGCCCCGATGGTCCCGCATCTCGCGGAAGAGGCCTGGGCCCTGTTCGAGCATGAGGACCTGATCGCCAACGCACCCTGGCCGGAGGTGGATGAAAGCCTGCTGGTCGAGGATGAGGTAACGATTGCGGTCCAGGTGCGGGGCAAGTTACGGGACACATTGGTGGCCGCAAAAGGCAGCGACCGGGAAACGCTTGAGCAACTTGCGCTTGCGTCCGAGAAAGTCCAGCGTACAGTTGACGGTGCGGAAATTCGAAAGGTCATCGTGGTGCCCGACCGACTGGTCAATATCGTTATATGAGGGAAGCGCTCTCCCGCCTGCTTGTGCTGGCCGGCAGCAGTTTTCTGCTCGCCTCCTGCGGCCTTCAGCCGCTTTATTCCGGCGGCACCAATGGCGTGGTCGCCAGCCAGTTGGGCAATGTGCAGGTCGAGCCGATTGCCGGCAAGGCCGGGTGGCTGATGCGCAATGCGCTCAATGATCAGCTGGGGACTTTTCAGGGCTCCGAGACCAAATATCGCCTGGTTATCGAGCTGGATGACAAGATTGCCGGCTTCGGCGTGCGCAGCAATGACCGGATCACCCGCGAACGCCGGACATTGCGGGCGCGCTATCAGCTGGTCCGGCTGTCGGATAGCGCTGTGGTCATTGATGCGACCGCAGGATCGGACGCCGGTATTGACGTCGTGTCATCCGAATTTGCGACCGTGGCGGCCGAGGACACGGCACTGGAAAACCTGACGACGCGCGTAGCAGACCAGATCGTCAAGCGACTGTCCCTGTTCGCACTCGAACAGGACGGATCATGACCGGCATGCGGATCGCGACGGCATGAAGGTCAAGGACGGCGAAATTGTCCGCAAGTTTCAGTCTCAACCCGATGCCTGGCGCCTGACGCTCCTGTGCGGCCCCAATGCCACACGCTGTCAGGCACTGGTCGACCAGATTGTGAGCCCGCTTTCTGCCAGCGCTGAACGAATTGACCTCACCATCGCCGATCTCACCGAAAGCCCCGCCAGGCTCAGCGACGAGGCCAGCTCGGCTTCGCTATTCGGGGACAAGCGATTCATCATGGTGCGTTTGAACAGCGGTGAAGCCGTCCGGGCGACTGCAGCCATCGAAAACCTGCTGGCCTCGGACATGTCCGGAGACCCGGTTTTCATTGTGGCACCAGGCATGGCGGACAAGACGGCGCTGGCCAAAAAAATCGCTGCGGCTCCGGATGCGCTGATCGCCACCTGTTACGAGACATCGCAGCGCGATGCGGTTGCCGCGATCACCCAGATGGCGCGCGAAGAAGGCGTCCGGATCTCATCCGATACCGCTACCGCCATCGCCGCACTGACCAGCAATGACCTGGTTTTGGCGCGACTGGAGATCGAAAAAATCGCGCTCTATCTCGATGCGTCGCCCGACCAGCCACAGGAAACCGATGCCGCGATACTCGCCGTGCTGGGTGCCGAAAATGACGAAGAAGATCTCGGCCTGTTGATCAACGCGGCGCTCAATGGAGATGCCCGGACGCTCACCCGCGAACTGGCCGCTGTCGCACCAGCCGGTTTCAGCGAAGTCGGGCTGATCCGGCTGATGCTGCGCCATCTGACCAAATTGGCCGATTTGCGCAGCAAGGTGGATCAGGGAAACGCCGTCGCCCGGCTGGTCAACAGTCCCGCCATCTTCTGGAAAGACCGCGACAATTTTGCCCGGCAACTCAATATCTGGTCTTCGGCGCACGTGGCGCGGCTGATCGAGCGTATCCTGGCGCTCGAAATTGCCCTGAAAAGCAGCGGTCAGCCGGAAAGCGTGCTGGTGCAGGAAGAATTACTGACGATCACCCGCAAGGCAGCAAAATTGCGCTAGAACCCGCGCCGGGCAATAGCATCATTCATATTCGGCGGTGATCGCGATACGCCCGCGAAACTGTCCGCTGGCATTGCCGTTGACCCGCAGTCGCCCGCCAAAGGCAAAGGTGAGTCGGCCCTCCCGGTCGAGGCGGGGTTGTGCGGGCAGATCGGTGTCGAGCCTGACCAGTTCGGCGGTGGTTCCATTGGGCGCGCTGAGCGTGATCCGTTCGGGAAGCTGCACCCGGACCTGCCGACCGGGATCGCCGGTCAGACGTCCTTCGCCGTGCAGCGAAAGCCCGCCCAGGTCGCGCAATCCGCCGCTTATTCTCCGTTGTCGGGATTGCGGATCGAGATGGATCTCCCCACCGCTCCGGTTGAGCACCGCCAGACGGGAGAAATCGAGATTGGCCGTGATTTCAATGCGCAGCGGTGTTTCCCGCTCTGCCGGATTGCTGCCCGATGACGGATTTCCGGGCTGGGTCGCGCACAATCGGCATTGCGCCACAGCAGCCTCGGACAGCATGCCGGGCTGAAGCACGGCAATAACTGCCAGCAACCGAAAGATCGGTCGGGGTTTCAAAATCTGGTCCACCACAGCGACAAAATGGCGCAAAGGCCTGAAAATCTGGTTAACAAACTGTTGCGCCGGGATTTCGGACCGCTTGCTTTCGTTCAGACCAATGCGGATGGCTGCCCCTTGACGACATCGGCCGCCTTCCCCAGTTTGGGGACATGGAAAAAATAGTGTTGAGCGACGAAGAATGGCGGCAGCGGCTGTCTCCCGAACAATATCATGTGCTGCGACAGGCGGGAACCGAACGCGCCTTTACCGGCGAACTGAATGCCGAAAAGCGGGATGGCGAATTTGTCTGCGCCGGATGCGGAACAAAACTGTTTGATTCCACAGCGAAATTTGAAAGCGGTTGCGGCTGGCCCAGCTTCACCGAGCCGTCCGAAACCGATGCGGTCACCGAAGTCGAAGATCTCAGCCACGGAATGCGGCGTATTGAAGTCCGTTGCAGCACCTGTGACGGACATCTGGGCCATGTTTTTCCGGACGGGCCGGGCCCCAACGGACTGCGCTACTGCATGAACAGCGCAGCCATGGGATTTCAGCCCGAGACCGAATGAGTATTTGGCAGTTTGCCCATTTCATTACCGTTCAGCCTGCAGTAAGGCGATAACACGCTTAAAACGCCGACAAAGAGCGTAGAGTGAGTGGGACATTATGGCGCGGGGCAAAAAATCAGGAAAAAAGGCAGGACCAGTCCGCAAATGGTTCTTCCGGCTGTTCAAGGCCGGAGCCTTTGTCACGCTGCTCGCAGTCATGGCGCTGGTCATTGCCGTCTATGTCGCGCGCTCCTCGCTGCCGGGCTATGAAGACCTGAAATCCTCGCCGAACGGCCAGATGATCCGGGTCCTCGATGTCAGCGGCAAAGAACTGTTTTCCATGGGCCCAAGCTATGGGCAATGGCTGGAATATGACGAAATTCCCCAGGTCATGAAAGACGCGATGATTGCTGTCGAGGATCGCCGCTACGAAAGTCATCTCGGCGTCGATCCGATCGGTATCGCACGCTCGGTCTATGTCCGCTATCAGCGTGGGCGCTGGGTTCAGGGTGGATCAACCATCACCCAGCAGCTCGCCCGCAACATTTTCCTGAACAATAGCCGGACTTTCGCGCGGAAGGGCCGGGAAATGCTTCTCGCGCTGGCGATGGAACGCAAATTTACCAAGGAGCAGATCCTCGAGCTCTATCTCAACAAGGTCTATTATGGCGGCGGCGCCTATGGAATTGATGCGGCGTCCCGGCGATTTTTCGCGCATAGCGCCAAGGATCTGAGCCTCGGCGAAGCGGCGATTATTGCTGGTCTCGTCAAGGCTCCGTCCCGCTATTCACCTACCGCCGATGCCAAGGCGGCGATCGGCCGGGCCACGGTTGTCCTCGAAGTCATGCAGGATGCCGGTGCGATTACCGCAAGCCAGGCAGCGGGTACGAAGCCGGCAGAAGTCGATATGGCACCCGAACCCCGGCAGAATAGTGTCCGCTATTTTACCGACTGGGCGCTGCCACAACTCGATTTGCTGATCGACGAGACAGTCGAGCCGATCGAAGTCTGGACAACACTCGATCTCGGGATGCAGCGCGCCGCCACTGCTGCGATCCAGTCGGGGGCGCCAGCCGGAGCGCAGGGCGCACTGGTCGCGATTGACCGGGACGGAGCCGTCCGCGCCATGGTGGGCGGAACGGACTATGTCACTTCCAATTACAATCGCGCCACCCAGGCCCAGCGCCAGCCCGGGTCGGCCTGGAAAGTCTTTGTCTACATGGCCGCGCTGGAAGCGGGCTATACGCCCAATGACATAGTCACCGACCAGCCGATCCAGATCGGGAACTGGGCGCCCCGGAACAGCGGTGACCGCTATGCCGGAGACATCAGCCTGCGGACTGCATTCGCCTATTCCAAGAACACGGTCGCAGCGGCGATCGGTAATGATATCGGGACATCTTCCGTGGCCAACATGGCCCGGCGGTTCGGAATCAACACGCCGATTGACGTCAATCCGTCAATGGTCCTGGGAACCTCGGACGTCCGCTTGCTCGACATGACGCGCGCCTTTGCCTCGATCGGCGCCAAGGGGATCGCGATCACCCCGTTCGGAATCACCAAAGTGACCACCATGGACGGTGATCTTCTTTATCAGAGCAAATTTGACGGCAGCCGGGTCCTCGTTGACCCCTGGGTTGCGGCGGGCATCACCGACCTGATGCAGACCGCCGTCCAGGCCGGGACTGGCCGCGCTGCCAATATCGGCCGCCCGGTTGCCGGCAAGACGGGCACGACCAGCAGCAACAAGGACGGCTGGTTCCTTGGCTTTTCCAGCGGGCTGACCACCGGAGTCTGGATGGGACGCGATGATGCCCGGCCGGTCCGCGGGCTGCAAGGCGGGCGGGCGCCGGCTGCCGCCTTTGCGTCCTTCATGAAAACCGCCGTCGCGAGCCGCAAGGTCGAGAAATTCGATACCGAACTGATGCTCCCCGAATGGCAGCTGGAACCGGATGAAGAGGAGCTTTTCGGTGCACCGGAAGACGGGCTTTATGTCGATGAAAATGGCATGCCGATCGAAACCGGACGCGGTCTGGAATATGACATGGAAGGTGGTCAGGCCGCCGATGGTCCGCCAGATGCACCGGAACAGCTCGATCAGGACTGGATAGATTCAGTGCTCGGCCGGGGTGAGGAACCGGAAGAGGACACACCCGCCCCCGCACCTGACGACCGTGATGAGCCGGAAGCGGGCGTTCTGCCTTCCCGGTCAGAAGAATAAGACGAATTTTCAGGCACCGATCAGGTGCAGGTTGCCGCCATGGCGTTTGAGCCAGGAATCGGCATTTTTGCGATCGCCTTCGAAGATCCGGTCAAGGAGCCGGTAAAAATCCGGTCCGTGATTCATGTGCTGCAAATGCGCAACTTCATGGGCCACGACGGAGCGGCGCACCATTTCCGGCGCCATCACCAGCCGCCAGCTCAGACGAATCGATTTGCGCCCCGAACAGCTGCCCCACCGCCTGCGCGCATCTCCGATGGATAGCCGGGGCACGGGTAGCGAAGCGCGCGCACAATATTCGGCCAGATCCTCTGCACACACTTCCCGCGCCAGTTCCCGCAACCAGGTGACAATACGATCCGCCAGGCGGTCTTCGGGGCCCCCAACCCGAATCTCGTTTCCGACCACTTCCGGTTTTCGGGCAAAGTCCCGGGACCAGCAAATTTTACGGGATTCCCCGAACAGGGCGATCTCGGCACCGCTGACAATTGGCACCACCGGCGGTGCTTCGGCAAATCGTTCGGCCAGCCAGTCTGTTTTCGACTGGGCGAACCGGATGGCGAAAGCCATGCTGCTGTGCCGAGGCACCGTCAGCCGCACCTCCTCCCTGACGGTGTCTGCCGACACAATCACCGAGCGGGCCCGATTCGACCGGTTGATCCGCACCGGGTAGAAACGGCCATTCAGCGCCATCTCATACTCTTCCACAGGTGCCGGCTGCGGCTTATTCCTGGATAATATGCTGTTCAATCGGCCCAGCTTCCACCTCCGTTACCACCTTGCCACGAATGGATTGCCCTGCTGCATGAATTGTCTCCCTGCTGCCGGACACCAGATAATGCCAGTCTGGCAGGGGTTCGTTTCTGGCGCGCATCCGGTACGAGCAGGATTCAGGCAACCAGTCAAACTGGTCCAGCTTCGTCCGGGTCAGCCGTACGCAATCGGGGACATAAAAACGTCGCCGGCGATAGTCGCTGCACCGGGCCTGTTCGATGTCGAGCAGTTTGCAGGCAATATTTGTCATGTAGATCTTGCCGTCATCCTCATCTTCGGCCTTGATCAGACAGCATTTTCCGCAACCGTCGCACAGCGCTTCCCACTGCGCGCGATCCAGCGTTTCAAGTGGCTGATCCCAAAAATTGCCGGAGTGTTTTACGTCGTCCACCGCTTGATCTCGTCGGCAATTTCCTGCGGCGTGCCATCATAGGGGAGCAGGGCGACGGGCTCGCCATTCTTGCCGAACAAATAGGCCTGACGGCTGTGATCGACCAGATATTCGGTTGTCCCGGCATCATCCCGCTTGTCATAAATAATCAGATATTTTCCCGCGACTTCAGCGATTTCGTCGGTCGTTCCGGTGAGCCCGATGAGGCGCGGGTGGAAGGCCGATACATATTGCTTCAGTTGTTCCGGCTGATCACGCTCGGGATCAACCGTGATGAACAGCGGCTGGACCTTGGTGGTGATCCCGGGATCCTGTTTTTCGGCCAGCGCCAGTCCCTGCATCAGTTTCTGGAGATCCACGGGGCATACGTCGGGGCAGTAGCTATAGCCGAAATACATGAGCCGGTACTGACCAGCGAAATCCGTGTCGGACGTCTGGCCGCCGTCCTGATTGGTCAGCGTAAAGCTGCCGCCGATCTTGGCACCTGCAAGCGGCGGTTCGGCATTTTGCGCTGTCTGACCATCTGACGAACCCGGGTTGCAGGCAGCCAGCGGGGCGAGTAAAAGCGAGGCGACAAAGACACCAGCCAGAGGCCGGAACAGGGGAAATTTCATGTTCATCATGAAGCCAGACATGGTCTGCTATGAACAGAATTTCAACTGGAATCGGACGTGGCAAACGCGCGGTTGCTGACCGATGCGATGGACAGAACAGGGCAAAAGATGAACCGGGGCAATATCGCAATTTCGCAAGACGCAATCAGGCATCGGGACAGCAGGTCCATCTGGCATGCTATCCTTCTGGCATTGTTCGGATTATTGGCGCTTTCCATTCCGGCATCAGCCCAGGCCCAGTTTTCCGAAAGCTACAATTTTTTGAAAGCGGTCAAGGATCGGGATGGAGAAGAGGCTTCGAAATTCCTCAACCGGCCCGGAACTGTCATCGTCAACACCCGGGATCGCAGCACGGGCGAGACCGCCTTGCATATTGTGGTGGCGCGTCGGGACTCCACCTGGCTCGCCTTCCTGCTGCAAAAAGGGGCCAATCCCAATATTCGCGACAAAAGCGGAACCACGCCCCTGATGCTGGCCACCCAGCTGCGCTTTGTTGATGGCGCTCGCCTGCTCCTCGCCAAAAAAGCTGATGTGAATCAGTCGAACAATCAGGGTGAAACCGCTCTGATCCGTGCGGTTCAATTAAGGGATACGGAAATGGTGCGGGTCCTCCTCCAAAAGGGTGCGGACCCCGACCGGGTCGACACCCTGGCCGGTCTGTCCGCCCGGGATTATGCTACGCGCGACCGCCGGGCAGCGGCCGTCCTGAGCGAAATTGAAAAGGCTGACGCGAAAAAGAAACCGGCGTCGAACGACAGGTTTTTCGGACCGGAAGGCTAAAGCATATTGCGGGAATTGTTGGCGTACGACGATTCAGCCATGATCGTGCAATGACGGGTCAATCCAGTCATTGGCAATCGCCAGCCGACCCATGGCTCGGCGTGCGATCCGCAAGGTTTCCGTCTTGCGCCTGGCAGACGCGAGACTATGCGTGGCCGCAGGCCGAATGATTTCCGCATCATAGGCATCGGCTACGACCAGACCCGCCCGCTCGGGCAGAAATTCCGGGCGATCGAGTGGCGAATGATCGAAATCGGCCGGTACGGCCCAATAGAACCGGTCACAATAGTCGAGATACTCGGTCCATTTGCTGTCACCGAGCAGATCGCCTCGCGCGACCTTGATTTCCACGATCACGATCTGTCCCTTGGCATCGATACCCATCAGATCGGCACGGCGGCGATTGCGCAAACTGACTTCCGACAGCACGAGAATGTCATGTCTCAGAAACAGTCGTGCCACGCCACGTGCGACCGCCCGGGCACCGTCTAGCGGCTGAGCATCCGATTCCAGCAGCGCGAGCTCTGCCATTATTTGCGAATCATTATCCTGCTGGTCCATTGGCAAGGGAATAGAACATATACAGAACAAAGAAAAGGCCCCCAAGCGGGAGCCCTGCCTTTTTCGATTTATGCCGAAGTTACCGGTAAAAAATATGATTGTCGATGGTTGCCATCCGTTTCAGTCGCCAGCCGGGCGAAACATAGCGGGCGTGAAAGAACAAGGCGCCTTCAACCGGACTTTTCCACGCATCATTCATGGCAATTTTGGAAATGGCCACCGCATTGCGCCAGTGAAAATGGCTCTTGTTGATCCGCGGCATACGGCCGTTACGGATGAAAGAGAACTGTTTGCGCTGATATACAACGCCGCAAATGCTGTTTGGGAACCTGGGCGATTCGGCACGCGCCATCACGACACGGGCCACTGCCAGCTGTCCGGCCAGAGATTCGCCCTTGGATTCGAAATAGACGGTGCCTGCCAGGCACTGCATTTCCTCGGACAGCTCACCGCCAATGGACTGCTGATCAACGAGGGCGCGCAGGGAGCCGGCTTCTGCGCTGTTAAACCCGCCAAGGGCTTCCTGACGTTCATTGGCAATACGATCGGCTTCAACGACATCTGCAGGAATTTCGGCGGTAACTTCTTTGATCTCGCCGAAAATCACCGGAGCCACGGATTCATCTTCAATCAGCTCGGGATCCACAACGATCGGGGCTTCCGGAACGTTTTCCCCTTCATTCGTCGCTTCAAGCGCGAATGATACATCTGTAACGGACAGTGCCGCGACAGTGGTCAATGCAAGCGATGCAACGCTTGCAGCTTTAAAAATCTTGCTCATAAACCTGTTAATTTAGGCAGTGAGACCAGTATCGACCTCTCGATCAATCCAAGCAGACCTGAAAAAACCACAACATATATGGCCTGCCCCTGTTCCCCCTGTCTGCGTGTTTATCTGTTCGGTGGACAATGCCCCTCAAGACAACCTTCGCTTCAAAGTTGTCCGCGATTTATATTGCACTGCAACAAAGTCAACCCCCTGAGGTCATTTCAGCGACCAGCCGTTCGGCTTCCGGGATGTCCAGTTCAATTAACCACAAGTCCGGATCATAGCGCCTTCTGCGCGCCAGATATTCTTCTATTTCTTCTTCTTTTTCAGTATCTTGGGGCCATATCTGCTGCCATTGGGAAGACCCGTCCAGGGTCGGCATTTTTTCCAGAACCTTAAGGTTTGTGCCATTTTCGACACAGAGAATCAATATTGCGCCAGAGATCCGGTCGCCGCGCTGAATGACCGTTCCGAAGCCCCCTTCCTGTCCGATTTTGCGAATCAGCGACTGAACCGTCATCTCGGCCGAGAGCCGTGGCTCGATCATTTGTCGGTCTGGTAACCGGGAAGGCTGGCGAGGGGAATATGGGACCGCATGAATGTCCCGGTACCACGGGCAATCTCTTCGCCTTCGGCATCAATCAGACGGGAATCAGCCACGAAAACCCGGCGTTTTCCACTCACCCAGCGGCCTTCTGCGGTCACCAGCCCGGTTTTGACGGGTCGCGTGAACAACAGGTTGAATGCCGTGGTCAGAAGAAACCGGTCGGAAACCAGGCTGTTGGCGGCGTAGAATGCCGCGTCATCCAGCATTTTGAAATAACTGGTGCCATGAGCCGCTCCGGCGGCGTGATAATAGCGTTCGTCTATCTCGAAAGTGATCCGGGCGGCACCGCGCTCCACGATGGTGAGTTCCGACGAAAATATCTGGTTGATCGGGGCCGCGCGATAGAGCCGTTCCAGTGCCCGAAAATGTTCTTTCGGCCCATTCTCGCCATCCGCCGTTTCGTCAGATCTTGTAGGGCTTTTCGCCATGTCGGTCCTCAGGCTGCCTGTTGCTCGCGCAGTCCGGTCAGCAGCACGTAAAGGGCATCGGCGCTATCGGCACCGCGCAATTTCGCAACAGTATCGGCATCCCGAAGAAAACGGGAAATCTCGGCCAGCGCCTTGAGGTGATCAACTCCGCCCTGGAGGGGAGAGAGCAATCCGAATACGAGATCAACCGGCTGTCCGTCATGTGCCGCAAATGACAGCGGCTCTTCCAGCCGCATGAACAGACCCACACATTCTTTCAGGTCCGCAATCTTGGTGTGCGGGATTGCCACGCCATGTCCGAATCCGGTCGAACCCAGAGTTTCTCGCTGCAGCAGTCCCTCCACGACGGACTTCGAGTCCAGTCCGTAGGATTCGGCAGCTATTTCTGCGAGCCGGGTGAACAGGGCCTCTCTGGAAGGCAGGTGTTGACCAAGGGTAACAGCCTGAGACTCCAGCCGAACAGTAGACAAACTCATTATATTTCCTTCAACACAGGAGGTGCGACAGCCATGGGGGGAGCTGCGATTCCCGTCAGATCAAACTTCTTCTATTCCGATTCCGGTCAGCAAAAAAGCCCGGAAATCCGGCACCGATGCCTGTCAGCCGTGGGGTTCAACCCAGCCGATCGTGCCGTCGGACCGGCGATAAACCATATTATGGGCGCCAGTGCCAGCATTTTTGAAAAGAAGTGCACTGGTATTGCGCAAATCCATCATCATGACCGCGTTGGAGACGCTGGCTTCGGGAATATCGGTGCTGGTCTCGGCGACAATTGGCGGTGCGTCGGAGACTTCGTCCGGTTCGCTTTCCTCATCGACCTCGAAAACCCGATAGGCGGCTTCATCCTGTTTCGCGGCATATTGGGCCTGAACATGATGGTCGTTCAACCGGCGCATATAGCGTCGCAGCTGTTTCTCGATCTTGTCCGCCGCCTGTTCAAACGCCTGATGCGCATCACCAGCCCTCGCTTCGGATTTCAGCATGAGTCCCTTCATGATCTGGGACACGATGTCGCATTGAAAATGACCGTGCGGTGCCTTGCCGAATGTTGCATGCGCCGAAATTGCCTTGGGGAAATATTTGTCAGCAATCGCGTTCATTCTGTCTTCAACATGGGTCTGCAAAGCATCCCCGGTATCCACCTGATGCCCTGAAACACGCACTTCCATAGTCATTCTCCGTCTAATCGGTCCCGTCCGGTGATTCCCGGCAGGATTCTCAAATTCGGGCCCAAAGCGGGTCCTTTATGTCTTTCAGAAACGCCGCATGGCGTTCCAGTTCTTCTTCGGTCGCTACATGGGGGCGAGGGGCAATAAACTCGCGATTTTCGAGGTTTTTTCGCCTGGAAACCGGGGCTGTAGCCGTCTTTTCCGGTTTGTCTTCTGCGAGCCCCAGACCGATCTGCCGCCCGCCCGTAAGTTCGATATAAAGCTGGGTGAGCAATTCCGCGTCGAGCAACGCGCCATGTTTGACACGGTGGCTGCGATCAATCCCGTAGCGGCTGCACAGGGCATCCAGCGACAATTTGGCGCCGGGATGTTTGACCTTGGCGATAGCCAGCGTGTCGATCATCCGGAATTGCGAAATCGCCTTGCGACCACAGCGCTCCAGCTCGGCATTGAGAAAATTGAAGTCAAACTGGGCATTATGCGCCACGAGATTCGCTTCGCCCAGGAATTCCAGCAGCTCATCAGCACCATCCGCGAACAGTTTCTTGTCGGACAGGAAAATGTCACTCAGCCCGTGAATCTCTTCTGCGGACTTCGGCATCGGGCGTTCGGGATTATAGTAGCGGTGAAAGGTCTCGCCGGTCTCGATCCTGTCGATCATTTCGACGCAGCCGATTTCCACCATCCGGTCGCCTGTTTGAGGATCGAAACCGGTAGTTTCCGTGTCGAATATTATTTCGCGCATGAGTCCAATATCGGACGGAACTTGCCTTTAGGCAAGGCTTGCTTTCAGTTTTTGCACACAATTTTGCACCTGTTGCCTTGTTTCGGCGAGCGGCACCGAAGTGTCGATCACTGAATCCGCCCGTTTGCGCTTTTCCGCATCGGGCATTTGCAGGGATTTTATCTTCTCGAACTTCTCCCGGGTCATGTTCGGGCGCGCGAGTACGCGTTCTTCCTGATCCGCTTCGGACGCGGACACCACAACAATATGATCAACACCATCAGCCCCGGTTTTTTCGAACAGGAGCGGAATATCGAACAGGATCAGCGGTGCATCGCTATTGGCGGACAGAAAATCCAGCCGCATTTGTCCAACGGCGGGGTGGATAATCTGTTCCAGCCGGCTGAGGGCTTCCCGGTTGCCCAGGACCGCGGCGCCGAGTTTCTGACGGTCGACTCCCTCCGGTCCCGTTGTTCCGGGGAACAGGGATTCGATTTCTTCCACCAGTGCACCGCCGGGTCCCTGGAGTATGTGAACCGCCGCATCAGCATCAAATACCGGCACGCCTTCATCGGCAAACATCTCCGCCACCGTCGACTTCCCCATGCCAATCGAACCCGTCAATCCTATGATCAGGGGGCGGCGGTTATTCTCTTCCGTCATGCGAGCAACAGCTTTCTGAGTTCTTCGTCATGTTCCAGCGGCGGGACGGCATCGAAAAATATCTCGAAGGCCAAAGCAGCCTGGCCGATCAGCATCGAGAGACCGTCCATTGTCTCAAGACCGCGTGCTCTCGCCGTTTTCAGCAGTCCGGTTTCCAGCGGTGCATAGACCAGATCGTAAACCAGTGCATCTTCTGGCAAGCTTGCCAGATCAATCGCCAGTGGTTCCTGTCCCGCCATGCCAAGCGAGCTGGAATTGACGAGCAAGGCGGCCGAGGGCAACGGCTCGCCATGGCCGATGGCCCGGCCTTTCAGGCCAAAGTGCATCAGCAGCGACGACGCTTTGAGGACATTGCGGTTGACGATGGTCACCGTGCCCGCTTCTGCCTTTGAAAGCGCAAACAATACCGCGCGCGCCGCACCGCCGGCACCGATAACCACGACATCTTTTCCTTTCAGCGGAAAATCGGCGATCGGCGCGAAAAACCCTCCAGCATCGGTATTTGTTCCGAACAGGGCACCATCCGGTGTCCGGGCGATCGTGTTCATGGCACCAATGCTTTGTTTCAGCCCGCCGGGATCCTCCACATGATCCATCACGGCCAGCTTGTGCGGAAGGGTGACATTGCATCCCTGCCAGGCATCGTCTTTCCGACGGTCTGCCAGATAATCTTCCAGGTCTTCCGGTTTGACATGGCAAGCGCGATAATCCGCCGATATTCCCAGCTTTTCCAGCCAGAATTTGTGGATGATCGGCGACTTGCTCTGGGCGATCGGATCGCCAATAACTTCGGCATAGGGCATTATTTTGCTCATGACGGCATGACGCCTCTGACCCGTAAAAAATCAAGCAAATGTAACAGGGGCAGGCCCATGATGGTAAAGTGACTCCCGGTTATGGCAGAAAACAGTTGTGCCCCCTTGCCCTCGATCTCATAGCAGCCGACACAATGGCGAATCTGCTCCCATTCGCTCTCCACATAGCTGTCGATAAACGCCTCAGACAGCGAGCGGACCGACAAGGTGGCGATATCCACATGTCGCCATATCGGTTTCCCTTGCTCGGCAATCACTGCGGCGCTGGACAATTTGTGCTTTCTCCCCGACATCAGGCGCAGGTGCGCTTTGGCCTCGGATACATCAACCGGTTTGTCCAATATGGTTCCGTCATCGAGCGCCAGCACCTGATCGGCTCCCAGCACCCACGCACCGCCCGTCCGGGACGACAGGCGGACGGCCTTGGCCTCCGCCAGCGCATCGGCCAGGTTTCGTGCAGTAATTCCCTCCGCCTTGAGACCTTCTTTCAGGGTGTCTTCATCGACATTGGGAGACAGGGCCTCAAAAGCCACTCCGGCCGCATCGAGCATGGCCCTTCGCGCCTGGCTCCGCGAGGCGAGTACCAGTATCGGATCTGTCATGACGACTTGTCCGCGCTGTCAACTCGCGTTTCGAGATGCCGCTCATTGTGAAAGTTGATAATCGCAGCTGCAGATTCCTCGATCGACCGGCGTGTGACGTCGATTACCGGCCAGCCGTTGTCAGCAAACATCCGCCGGGCATACAGGGTTTCTTCCTTGACCTTCTCTTCATCGACATAATCGGTTTCCGGCGCCTGGTTGAGCGACAGCAGGCGGTTTCGGCGTACCTGAACCAGCCGGCTGGCACCCGTGATCAAACCCACAACCAGCGGATTTTTCAGATGAAAAAGTGCATCCGGGGGCGGAGATTCCGGAACAATCGGGATATTCGCTGTCTTGTAGCCACGATTGGCCAGATAAATCGACGTCGGCGTCTTGGACGTGCGCGACACGCCGGCAAGAACAATATCCGCCTCTTCCCAGTTCTCCCATCCCACACCATCATCATGGGCAATTGTGAACTGAATAGCCTCCACCCGGGCAAAATAGGCGGCATCGAGAATATGCTGCCGGCCTGGCCGGGCTTTGGCTTCCTGCCCCAGCATATTGGACAACGCGTCAGTGACCGCATCCAGAGCCGGAACTACAGGGAGGCCCAGATGCCGGCATTCCCGCTCCAGCCGGGTGCGGATATCCCGGTTGACCAGCGTAAATATCACCAGCCCGGGATTTTCGGCAACTTCGGCCAAAATCCGGTTCAGATGTACTTCCGAGCGGACCATGGGCCAGAAATGCTTGATGATTTCGACACCATCAAATTGCGCCAATGCAGCTTTCGCGATATTTTCCAGCGTCTCTCCGGTGGAGTCTGACAACATATGCAGATGCAGGCGGTTCATGACGTCAACCCTGTGATTTCACCGGGGATAAAGCAAGGGATGAATAAGGGGATATTTGCAAGCCTCCATTTCATGCCCGACAGGAGTCATTTCATCCACAGGCCATCAAGTTTTGCGAAACTCATCCACATATTGTGGATAACGGGGATCAGATTCGGGAATCGGTAAATTTTTCGTTAACGTCCTCTTGTCAATCTGTTTGTAAACCGGGCAAAGCCCCGTTACCGCTGTTATCAACTGCCTATCATCAACATCAAGATTCTATAAATATAATAATATATTATTGTAGAGGCCCTCTCTCCATGCCTGAACCCGATACATCTCCGAAACTCCTGCTCCAGACCTTGCGCGGCAGCAAGTCCGAACAGACACCGGTATGGCTGATGCGGCAGGCGGGTCGCTATTTGCCCGAATATCGGGAGTTGCGGGCCCAAAAAGGTGGTTTTCTGGAACTCTGTTATGATTCCGAAGCGGCCGCGGAGGTTACCATGCAGCCGATCCGGCGGTTTGGATTTGATGGTGCGATCCTGTTTTCAGATATTTTGATCGTGCCCCACGCCATGGGACAGAAACTCTGGTTTGAGGCCGGAGAAGGACCCCGGCTGCAACCAAGGCTCGTCGAGGCGGCTTTGTCGTCTCTGGAAGCCGTTCCTGCCCATTTTGAAGCCATATATGCCACCGTCCGGGCGGTCGCTTCGCAACTGGATGACAAAACCACCTTCATGGGTTTTGCCGGAAGCCCCTGGACGGTGTCGACCTACATGACGCACGGGCAGGGCAGCAAAGACCAGGGCGTGACGCGGCGCTATGCCTATCAGGATGAAATGGCCTTTTCCGAGCTGATCGCTGCGATCATCGAAAATACCGTGACCTATCTGCTTGGCCAGATCGAAGCCGGGGTTGACGCGGTACAGCTTTTTGACAGCTGGGCCGGGTCGCTGTCTCCGGCGCAATTCGAGAAATGGGTGATTGCACCCAATGCCGAGATCATTTCGCGCATCAAGGCGGTTCATCCCGATCTTCCCGTAATCGGCTTTCCCAAAGGCGCCGGCGACAAGCTCGCTGCCTATGCGCGGGAAACCGGGGCGGATGCCATTGGTCTGGATGAAACGGTGGACCCGGTCATTGCCAACAAGCATCTTCCCGCCGGGATTCCGGTGCAGGGGAATCTTGATCCGCTGGCCCTGATTGCTGGCGGGAATGCGCTGGAAAAGTCGGTGCGCCACATCCTCTCGGTTTTTGAAGATCGACCGCATGTTTTCAATCTGGGACATGGCATTTTGCCCGATACGCCCATTGAACATGTCGAAAAGCTTCTTACACTTGTCAGGCAATGAGCGAATATCTGTCCATGTTGTACCTCTGGCTCAAATCTGCACATCTGATATTCGTCATTTTCTGGATGGCGGGGCTGTTCATGATGCCACGCTTCTTTGTCTATCACCAGGAAAGCCCGGTCGGATCGGCTGAAGATGGCAAATGGATCGAGCGCGAAGGCAAATTGCGCAAGATCATTCTCAACCCCTCGCTGATCATCGTCTGGATCCTCGGACTGGTTCTGGCCTACCAGATTGATGCTTTCACCCAGGGCTGGTTTCACGCGAAACTGCTCGCCGTCATTCTGCTTTCCGCCTATCATATGTGGATGATGGGCTATGTGAAAAAACTGGCGCGCGGCGAGCGGACAATGAGCGACAAAAGGCTGCGACTGGTCAATGAAGTGCCCGGAATTGCCGCGGCGCTGATCGTCATCCTGGTGATCGTCAAACCCTTTTGATTTTCCGGCCCCGGCTTTTGTTGACACCCTTCGGGCAAAGGCGTAATTGGAGCGCAAAGCCCGTCCGGGCAAGCTTCCATGTGAAATGATGACGGCGATACGCCGCGCACATGCAAAAACAACATAACTGCCTATATTATCTGGATAAAATCCATGCATTTGAAAGAATTAAAAGAAAAATCGCCTGCTGATCTGGTCTCGATGGCCGAAGAGCTCGGCGTCGAGGGCGCTTCGACCTTGCGCAAACAGGATCTGATGTTCGCGATCCTCAAGGAACTGGCCGATAATGACGAACAGATCATGGGCCTCGGCACTATTGAAGTGCTGCCTGACGGATTCGGGTTCCTGCGCTCGCCCGAAGCCAATTATCTGGCCGGACCCGATGACATTTACGTGTCGCCCAACCAGGTACGCAAATTCGGTCTGCGCACTGGCGACACGGTGGAAGGCGAAATTCGCGCGCCGCGTGACGGCGAACGCTATTTTGCGCTGACCAAATTGACGGCGATCAACTTTGACGAGCCGGAAGCGGTTCGCCACCGGGTCAATTTCGACAATCTGACGCCGCTCTATCCGGACGAAAAGCTCAAGCTCGACAGTCTTGATCCAACGGTGAAAGACAAGTCGGCCCGGGTGATCGATATCATCTCGCCCCAGGGCAAGGGCCAGCGTGCGCTGATCGTGGCACCGCCACGGACCGGTAAAACCGTACTGCTGCAGAATATCGCCAAGGCGATTACCGACAATCATCCGGAAGTCTATCTTCTTGTCCTGCTGATCGATGAACGGCCGGAAGAAGTGACCGACATGCAGCGCTCGGTGAAGGGCGAAGTGATCAGTTCGACTTTCGATGAACCGGCCACTCGCCACGTGCAAGTTGCTGAAATGGTTATTGAAAAAGCCAAACGTCTGGTCGAGCACAAGCATGATGTCGTTATTCTGCTCGACTCGATCACGCGTCTTGGCCGCGCCTACAACACCGTGGTTCCGAGTTCCGGCAAGGTGCTGACCGGCGGTGTCGATGCCAATGCCCTGCAACGGCCGAAACGCTTTTTTGGTGCGGCGCGGAATATCGAGGAAGGCGGCAGCCTTTCGATCATCGCAACCGCCCTGATCGATACCGGCAGCCGCATGGACGAAGTGATCTTCGAAGAATTCAAGGGCACCGGCAACTCCGAAATCGTGCTGGACCGCAAGGTTGCCGACAAGCGGATCTTCCCGTCTCTGGATGTCGGCAAGTCCGGTACCCGGAAAGAAGAGCTGCTGGTCGAGGAAGACAAACTCAAGAAAATGTGGGTCCTGCGGCGGATCCTCATGCAGATGGGCACGATCGACGCGATGGAATTCCTGCTCGACAAGATGAAGGATTCCAAGGACAATGACGATTTCTTCGACAGCATGAACCAGTAAGACCGACGTCTCGGGATCATGATTGTTGAACAGGCCTTGCTCGAGATCAGGCCCGGCCAGTCGCAGGCGTTTGCGAAGGCCATGCAGCAAGCGAGGGGCCTGATTTCGCGACAACCGGGCTTTCAGTCGATCGAGGTCCGTCCGGATTGTGACCGGGAAGATCGTTATCTCCTGCTCGTCTGCTGGGACAGCATCTCCGCGCATCGCGACGGTTTTCGCCAGTCCGCCGAATATCCTGAATGGCGTGACTTGCTTCATCAATTTTATGACCCTATGCCGGTCGTAACCTATTACGGACAATGTATTTTTTATGACTGACCTGCTCGCCATTTTGACTGTTGCCGCTCCTGGACTGGGGTCCCCGGCGGAAATCTGGGCAGCAATCGTTCACGATTTTTCGAATATCACCGAGCCCGGCGCGATGCTGGCCTTTGGTCAGGTTCTGCTGATTGATCTGGTGCTTGCCGGGGACAATGCCATTGCCGTGGGCGCGCTGGCGGCCGGTCTCCCGGCGGATCAGCGCCGCAAGGTGATCATGATCGGTATTGGTGCCGCGCTGGTCCTCCGCATTGTCTTTGCATTGACGGTGAGCTTCCTGCTCGGTGTGATCGGTCTGATCCTGGCCGGCGGTGTCCTGCTGCTCTGGGTGGCCTGGCGGATGTGGCGCGAAATCCGCGAGATTCCGGAAAATCCGGGCTCACCGGAAATTACCGGCGATGAACATAGCGGCATACGTCCCGGCAAAAGCTTCGCCGCGGCCGCCTGGGCGGTCGCGATAGCGGATGTCAGCATGAGCCTCGACAATGTCCTGGCGGTGGCCGGCGCAGCCCGCGAACATCCCGGAATCCTGATCGTCGGCCTGATCATCGCGGTCGCGCTAATGGGCGTGGCCGCCAATTTCATCGCCAAATATATCGAGCGCTACAAGTGGATCGCCTATATCGGTCTCGCCGTTATCGTTTATGTCGCGCTGAAAATGATCTATGACGGGATCCTCGACCCGACACTGGGCGTGATGACGCTGTTTGGGTAATCAACCCTTCATTTTTTCCAGCATCTTGCCCATTTCGTCCCAGACCTTGTTGATCGCTTGCAGCGGGCGGACCATCACTTTGAAATCCTGAATCAGGCCGTCATCATTCCAGGAAATGATGTCGACGCCGTTGACATGGATATCATCCAGCTCGAGCTGGAATTCGAGCATCGCCATGTTCTTCTCGTCGTCAACGATTTCGCGAACGTAGCGAAAGCTGTCATTACCCAGAACTGTGTCCGCCGCGGTCAGATAGGCCATGACGACGGGTTTGCCTTCCTGGGGCGTGTGGACGACTGGCGAGTGAAAAACGGCATCCTCCGCGAGCTGCGCATCAAGTGCTTCCCGGCTCTTGTCGGCCATCCGGTCATGCCAGACTTTCAGATTTTCGCGTGTGCTCATGCAAGATGCTCCTTGAAAAAGGCTGCGGTGCGGCTGTCGGCCAGGTTCGCTGCCGCTTCATCGCGGCGCTGGCCAAACTGGGCGGCGAAACCGTGATCAAGCCCTTCATAGTCGTGCAGCGCAACTTTGGGGTGATCATCCAGTCCGGCATGCATGGCAGCCTGGGCATCAGCGGGCACAAATCCGTCAGCCGTGGGGATATGCAGCATAACTTCATGGGCAATGGCATTTTTCTCACCCAGCAAACCGTCAATCCCCACACCATAATAGCCGACCGAGGCGTTAATGTCGGTTCTCGCTGCCGTCATGAAGGCAAGCCGGCCTCCGAGGCAATAGCCGACACAGCCGACTTTTCCGCCATTTACGCTGTCCCGTGCAAAGTGAATGGCGGCCTCAATGTCGCGAATACCCTGATCCTGGTCAAACTTGCCCATCAGGTCGAGAGCGGTTTCAAATTCTGCCTGAATATCGGCATCCAGATCGGTGCCGTCATTGATCCGCCAGAACAGATCGGGGGCAACGGCGAGATATCCGGCGGCGGCCCATTCATCACATTTCGCCCGGATTCCGGCATTCACGCCGAAAATTTCCTGAATGACAATAATTGCGGCGGTTGGTGTCCCGTCCGGCGCTGCCACGTAGCAGGGAAATTCGCCGTCTCCGCTGAGGGTTGAGATTGCCTGCATATTGCCCATTGTCCGCTTCCTTTGCATCATGACTTGATTATTGCTGCACAATATCCCCATATCCTGTTCAGGCAAGGTGGAACAGCATCTGTTGCGGTGGGGATGGGACTTCGCTTCAACAAAAACCGGAGGAAGTTCAAATGAAAGTAACCGTGGAACTGGATTGCACACCCGAAGAGGCTCGTCGGCTGATGGGTTTGCCGGACGTCGGCAAGCTCAACGAAACCTATGTGAAGGAAATGTCCAAATTCCTGCAAGGTGCGAGTTCGGTGGAACAGCTGCAGAATTTCACCAAGATCATTGCCCCGATGGGCGAGGCGGGGATCAAGATGTTTTCCTCTTTCCTGGGCGGCGCCATGGGCGGTTCTTCCAACGGCAAGAAGCCATCGACATCCAAGAAAAAAGATTAAATATCAAATAGATATAATAAATGTCCGCTGAAGATACGATTTTTGCCCTGTCGAGCGGACAGCCTCCGGCGGCGATTGCGGTGCTGCGCGTTTCCGGTGACCGGGCAAGGGATGTGCTATGCAACCTGACCGGGTCAGTGCCTGATGAACGGCGCGCTTCGCTGGTCCAGGTCCGCGATCCGGACAGCGATGATTTGCTTGATATGGCACTCGCGCTCTGGTTTCCCGGCCCGCACACCGCAACTGGTGAAGACCTGGCCGAACTGCATTGTCATGGCGGCCGGGCCGTGGTTCGCGCGATAGAGTCTGTCCTCTCAAAACAAACCGGTCTTCGGAAGGCCGAGCCGGGAGAATTTACCCGGCGGGCGTTCGCCAATGGCCGGATGGACCTCGCCGAAGCGGAAGGCCTGTCGGATCTGCTGTTTGCGGAAACCGAAATTCAGCGCCGTTCCGCCATGCAAATGGCGGGTGGAAGTCTCTCTCGCCAGGTGGAAGAATGGCAAAAAATGTTGCTGGCACTTTCGGCGCAGGTCGAAGCGGAGCTGGATTTTTCCGACGAAGATGATGTTGTTCCGGCCCAGCTGGAAAAAATCCGACAGTCTACGGGAACACTGGCAACCACGATTGGTGATATCCTGAAACGGCCTCGAACAGAAAAATTGCGCGAGGGAATTCGCGTGGTCCTGGGTGGTCCGCCCAATAGCGGAAAGTCGACATTGCTCAACGCGCTTGTGGACCGGGAAGCGGCGATTGTTTCGGATATCGCTGGCACAACACGCGACGTTATCGAAGTGCCAGTGGCGCTGGGCGGAATTCCGTTCCTGTTTGTTGATACGGCCGGATTGCGGGACGAAGCGGGCGAGGAAATTGAGCAAATTGGCATTGAACGGGCGCACAAGCAATTCGATCAGGCGGATGTGATCCTCTGGCTGGGAGAGGAAGGGCAAGGTCCGGATTCCATGGCGTTGATTGAACTGGCTGCCCGCAAGGATCATCCGGAACATCGCAAGAAGTCATCCGGAGTCCTGGCGCTTTCACCGATCACGGGGGAAGGCATGAATGATCTGGTGGACCTGTTGATTGAAAAGGCGGCAGACCTGCTGCCGGCAGACCAGCAGCTCAGTGTCAACGAGCGGCAGGCCGGACATCTGGCTGCGGTTCACGATCATGTCTCGGACATCGGTACGGAATCAGATTTTCTGATCATTGCGGAAAATCTGCGGCTCGCGCGACAGGAACTGGATGCCCTGACCGGTCGCGCCAGCACCGAGCACATGCTGGACAGCCTGTTCGGAAATTTCTGCATCGGAAAATGATCTGCACTGTTCCACGTGGAACAGGACGATTGGAACGCAGATCATTTTGACCTCCAACCCCGCTTGAGCTATGGGCGGCAGCATGAATCAGGACTTTGATGTCATTGTTGTTGGTGGCGGGCACGCCGGCTGTGAAGCAGCGGCAGTAGCTGCGCGCATGGGCGTGCGTGTGGCGCTGGTGAGCTTTACCCGGGACGGCATCGGGGCGATGTCCTGCAATCCCGCCATCGGCGGCCTGGGCAAAGGACATCTGGTGCGCGAAGTCGACGCATTTGACGGCCTGATCGGGCGCGCTGCGGATGAGGCCGCTATCCATTACCGGATGCTCAACCTGTCGAAGGGAGCTGCTGTGCAGGGACCCCGGGTACAAGCGGATCGCACCCTCTACCGGCGGGCCATACACCGGATGCTGGACGAGCTGGACGGTTTGTCAATAGTCGAAGGCGAGGTGTCTTCTCTGATCCTGAGCGGATACCGGGTAGATGGTATTGTGATGGCCGACGGCACGAAACTGATGGCCCAGGCGGTGATTCTGGCAACGGGCACATTCCTCAATGGCAAACTGTTTCGCGGCGAGGAAAGCGTGGCTGGTGGCCGGACGGGGGAGGCGGCTTCCCTGTCTCTGGGAGAACAGATCCGCGGCGCCGGATTGCCGATCGCGCGGCTCAAGACCGGCACGCCCCCCCGAATCGACGGGCGCACGGTCAACTGGGCCGAATTGCCGGAACAGCCTTCGGACGGCGAAGACTGGACGATGTCGCCAGTGACCAAAAGCCGGACGGTACCCCAGGTCTTTTGTGCGGTTAGCCGGACGAACAAGCAAACCCATGATATTATTCGTGAATCTCTGGACAGATCGCCGTTGTTCAGTGGTGCTATCGACGCGCAGGGACCGCGCTACTGTCCGTCAATCGAAGACAAGATTCACCGCTTTGCCGATCGGGATTCGCATCAGGTATTCCTGGAACCGGAAGGACTGGACACGCATCTCGTCTATCCCAACGGGATCAGCACCTCGCTGCCGCCTGATGTCCAGGAAGCCTTTGTGCGGACCATGTCAGGTCTCGAGCAGGCGGAAATTGTCGTCCCGGGCTATGCCGTCGAATATGACCATATTGATCCCCGGGCGCTGGACCGTTCATTGAAAGTCCGCGATCTGGAAGGCCTGTATTGTGCCGGACAGATTAATGGCACAACAGGATATGAAGAGGCCGCTGCGCAGGGATTGATTGCCGGTATCGGCGCGGCATGTGTCGTGCAAGGCAAGGCTGCGCTCGAACTGGATCGCAGCACCAGCTATATGGCGGTCATGATTGATGATCTGGTCCTTCAGGGTGTGACCGAACCTTACCGGATGTTGACGGCACGGGCCGAATATCGCCTGCGGTTGCGTGCCGACAATGCGACCACCCGACTGAGCCCGGTCGCCAGGGAGCTGGGTTGCCTGGGTCCGGAACGGACTGCATGGTTTGTCAACCGCTCGCGCGAACGTGCGGAGATCCTGCGGATTCTGGAAAAGGACTATGGCTCCGAAGATCTGGCATCTGCCGGCCTTGAGGTGCGCCGCGACGGGACCAGGCAGTCCCTGTTTGCGTGGCTGCGTTTTCCGGATGTCGCGCTTGATCTGTTGAGCCAGATTGAACCGGATCTCTCGGTGTCCTGTTCCCGGCTCCAGGCGGAGATTGAAGAGGATGCGCGCTATGCGCCCTATCTGGAGCGGCAGGAAGCCGAACTCAGGGACTTGCGCGCGAACGAGCAAATCACTCTGGATCCCGCCATGGATTATGGCGCAATTGCCGGGCTTTCGAATGAAATGGTCGAACGACTGAAAGCCGCCCGGCCGGATACACTGGCGGCCGCCTCCCGGGTGCGGGGTGTCACCCCTGCTGCTCTTGCCGCCATATTGGTGCATACCCGGCGGAAAAATGCCCGGAAAGCTGCATGAACGAAGCAGAGGCGCAGGCCTGGCTGCGAGATAATTTTGAGATAGGCGATCGGCAATGGCAGAAGCTGGAGCAATTTCTCGAGATTTTGCGACAGGAAATGGCGCACCAGAATTTGATTTCCAAAGCCAGTGCAGAGCATGTCTGGGCACGTCATGTCGTCGACAGTGCCCAGTTGCTGCTGTACGTCCCCGAACAGATCAGCTCTGGAACATGGCTGGACCTCGGGACCGGAGCCGGCTTTCCCGGAATCATTATCGCCATATTGGGCGGGTTCCACGTGCAAATGGTAGAATCCCGGGCACGGCGTATCGCCTTTTTGCAGCATGTGGTCGACGCGATTGATATAGGCGGTCAAGCAACAGTGCAGGGGAGCCGGCTGGAAGTGATGGAGAGTTTTCCAGTGGATGTCATCAGTGCGAGAGCTTTTGCCCCACTAGGCAAATTGCTTTCACTTTCGCACCGGTTTTCCACAGAAAAGACGCTTTGGCTCTTACCAAAAGGCAAAAATGCGGTAAGGGAATTGCAGGAACTTTCGCCCAGGCGTCGAAAAATGTTCCACGTGGAACAGAGTGTAACCGATGCTGAGGCAGGTATTCTTGTCGGAACTGGCTGAAAACTGCGGTTTCCAGCCGGATAGTGAGGTAAAGACATGGTCCGTATAGCAATTGCCAATCAAAAAGGCGGTGTCGGCAAGACGACCACGGCCATCAATATGGCAACGGCTTTGGCGGCGACGGGATGGAAAGTCCTTTTGATCGACCTGGATCCTCAGGGCAATGCCTCCACCGGTCTGGGTCTCAACCAGAACGACCGGGTCAATAGCAGCTATGACTTGCTGGTTTCCGATATTTCGCTTGAGGAATGTGTCACCCCTACACGGGTTCCGGGGCTGGATGTCGTTCCGGCCACTGTGGACTTGTCGGGGGCGGAAGTGGAGCTGGTGGAGTTTGAGGAGCGCACGCACCGGCTGAAAAAAGCCCTGGATGGCGCTGATATTGACCAGTGGGACATTTGCCTGATCGATTGTCCGCCATCGCTCGGGTTGTTGACGCTCAATGCCATGGTGGCGGTGGAATCCTTGCTGGTTCCGCTGCAATGCGAGTTTTTCGCGCTCGAAGGGCTGAGTCAGCTGCTGCAAACGGTCGAGCGGATCCGCGCGCGGTTCAATCGCGGTCTGTCGGTCATGGGCGTGGTTTTGACCATGTATGACCGCCGCAACAAGCTCACGGAGCAGGTGTCCGACGACGTTCGGGCTTGTTTGGGAAATGTCGTCTTTGATACGGTTATTCCCAGAAATGTGAGGCTTTCGGAGGCCCCGAGCCATGGCTTGCCGGCGCTGATCTATGATCATAAATGTATGGGATCCGAGGCCTATATCAATCTGGCCCGCGAACTGATTTCACGACTGCCGGAACGGAAGGTGGCGGCGTGATGGCAAAAAATGACGAAAATGCACAGGATCGCAAAAAACCGGCCAAAAAGGCAACGGGTCTGGGCAGGGGGCTCAATGCCCTGTTCGGGGAAATGCAGCGCGAAGAGCCGCTTGCAATAGGTCCTGAAGGTGTTGCCGCAAGTGATGCCGGTGCGGCGGAGCGCACCGATGGCCTGCGCATGATTTCCATTTCGGAAATCCGGCCCAATCCTGACCAGCCCCGGCAACGTTTTGACGATGCGGCGCTCGACGAATTGTCTGACAGCATGCGGGAGCGCGGAGTCATTCAACCGATTGTCGTCCGGACTCACGGCAAGCATTACCAGATTGTCGCTGGCGAACGGCGCTGGCGCGCCGCCCAGCGCGCCAGACTGCATCATATTCCCGCCATCGTGCGGCAGTTAAATGATGCCGAAACGCTGGAAATCGCCATTGTTGAGAATGTCCAGCGGCGAGATCTCAATGCGCTGGAAGAGGCTGAAGCTTACGCACGGCTCAAGGAAGATTATGGTCACAGCCAGGCGAAGCTGGCGGAAATTGTTGGCAAGTCGCGCAGCCATATCGCCAATCTGATCCGGCTGCTGGAATTGCCCGAACCGGTGCGCGAGCTGGTTGCCGAAGACAAATTGAGCATGGGGCATGCGCGGGCTCTGGTCAACGCACCGGATGCCACGGAAATTGCTCAAACCATTGTTAAAAAAGGACTTTCAGTTCGCGATACCGAACGACTTGTGCGCAAGGCGCTGGGTGGATCACGGCGCAAGACATCCCGGACATCCGCTTCGAACAGTGAAAATGATGCCGATATTCGCGCCGTTGAAAATCATCTTGGTGACTTGCTGGGGCTAAAGGTCAGCATCCAGTCCAAAGGCGACGGTGGTGCCGGTGCGATGACCATTTCCTATAGCAATCTCGATCAGCTCGACCTGATTTGCCAGCGACTGACCGGCGAACATATCTGAACCGGCAACGTTTCGGAAAATTTGGGCATTTGCCTGTGCTGAACAGAAATGTTGCGCGATGTGACACAGGTTAAGCCAATTTTAACCATGGCTAAGAGCAAAACATTATCCTTTGATCCCCATAAGCATCGCTGAATGTTGGCGTATAGCGACGTTCGGCCAGTGGGTTTGGCTGAATGCACCGTAGGCGCCAGGCATTTGTACAGTAGTGAAAATAGGGACCAGATTTATGTCTAAATTTATCAAAGCCGCTTTGGCTTCTTCCGTTCTTGCCGCCTCCGTCATGGGTGCCGGTGCAGCTCAGGCTGCAACCGCATCTGCTGATGCGCGTGCCAACATCCTTGCCGAAGTAACGCTGACCAACGATGCCGGTACAGCTCTCGACTTCGGTACGATCGTTGTAGATGGCACGGGCGGTGCCGTTGTTGTCGACAATGCCGGCAACCTCAGCAGCTGTGGCGGCGCACTGGTGTGTTCCGGTTCGACCGATGCCGCAGACTTCACGGTTGGCGGAACGGCTCTGGAAACGGTGAACGTCTCCATTCCGGCCAACGTTATCCTGTCGAACGGAACCGACAACATGACCGCTACGCTGACCTCGACGGTCACCGGGGGCGCAGTTGCTCTGGACGGTGCCGGCGCAGCAGCTTTCTCGGTCGGCGGTTCGCTGGCAGTTGGCGGCAGCCAGCCGGATGGTGCCTATACCGGTACCTTCACCGTAACTGCCGACTATCCCTGAATCGGGACAAGTCATTGAATTCATGGGCTGAAACCAGCGCATGATCAAAGCAAGCCCGTCCTGGTTCGTCCGGGGCGGGTTTTGCTTTTGGGGCAGACTGATGGCGCGCGGGAAAACCGGTTTTCTGCCTCATTCGCCGCCATGGTTAGCGCTTTGGTAACCCTCTTTTGCCATAGTCGGCCATGTGGGGATGAGCGCCGTCTGGCCGCTTTATCCGGAACAGGACCAGAAACCGGAGAATATTATGAAAATCAGCAGTCTGAAACGACTGGGCAAAGCCTGTGGGGGCTTGACCCTGGCCATTTGTGCGGGCCTGACAGCCGTCAGTCCAGCCCAGGCAGGCGGGGATCTTTTGGTGGCGCCAACCCGTATCGTTCTTGACGGGCAGCGAGGCACCGAAGTCATCCTGAACAATATTGGTTCTGAGACAGCAACTTACCGCATCTCTCTCGAGCTGCGCCGGATGACGTCGGAAGGCCGGCTGGAAGATGTCACGCCGGAAGAAGCCAATGAGATCGAACAGGCTGCGAAGAGCATGATCCGATATGCGCCGCGCCGCGTGACACTGCCACCCAACCAGCCACAGGCTATCCGCCTGGGCGTGCGTCCGCCCGAAGGACTGGCCGATGGCGAATATCGCGCGCATCTGCTTTTTCGGGCCATTCCCAAAACCCGCAGCGTAACGGCCAAGACGCCGGTCACCGAAGGGTTTTCGATTTCACTGACACCTATTTATGGCGTGACCATCCCGGTGATCATTCGTCAGGGCAATCTCGAGGCTACGGCCGGAATCGCCAATGCCCGCGTTGAAAAACGTGAAAACGGGCATGCATTTGCCTTTGATCTGAGCCGGACCGGCGATCGCTCGACCTACGGAGAGATCCGGGTGGTCAAACAGGGCGAAAGCGAGCCTCTATTGGTTGCCCGCGGCATTGCCGTCTATCCGGAAGTCAATCACCGGACCGTGGCACTGCCGGTGCCGGCGGAAGTGGCGTCCAGGTTGAAGGGACCAGTGTCTGTTGAATATTACGAGCCGGCCAATACCGGGGGCGGTCTGATCACAAAGACGCAGCTGGTCCTGAGATAGGTCTGTTTTTCAAAGACCTGGGCTGACTGCAATACGGCAAGACGCCCGGCTTTGTGACGTGATGAAACAGCGAATGAACATATTCCGTCAGCGAGCCAGGTCGCTGATAACTGCCGCGGGGACCGCTCTGGTCTCGGCGGCTTTGCTGTTTTCTGCGTCGCCATCCCTGGCCAATGGCGGATGGACACCGCATGACGATGATGCGCTGCTGTTTGACCTGCGCTCGGGCCGATACAGCCTTGGCGACGGCATCAGGGGCTATCAGACCAGCAACAGCGTGTGTGTCGACTTTGCCGATGTCATCATGGCGATGGATTTGCCCATCCGGCTCGATAAAAAGTCGCGCCGCGCAACTGGCTGGGTGTTCGCGGAACGCGAAACACTGACCATCGAGCGCGACAGTGCTACGGTACAAAAGGTGAACACGCAAACAAAACTGTCCGCTGGCGATATTTTTGACACGCCAGAGGGCTGGTGCGTGAATGTCAAAACCCTGTCAAGCTGGACCGGCGTGACATTCCGCCCGGACCTGTCCAATGCACTGTTGATCCTTGAAACTGACAGAAAACTGCCATTTCAGCGCGCCATGGAGCGCAAGGAACGGGCCGCAAAGATCCGCCCGCGACGGACTTTCGATCTCGCGAGCCTGCCGCAATCCACGGAGTCCTACAAGATCTGGCGTACACCTTCGGTGGATGTCGTGGCATCTGCCGGCGGCTTGCGCGATAGGCGGTCAGGTCAGGATCTGGACGTCCGATACGAACTGTTTGCGTCCGGAGAGGTCGGGAAAGCCTCCTTTGACGCCCGGTTGTCGTCGGACGACAATGGCGTCCCCGAAAATCTCCGGGTGCGTGCCTATCGCACGGATCCCAAGGGTGAATTGCTTGGCCCGCTGAAGGCAACCCATTTTGCCCTGGGCGATGTCGCCACGGCATCGACCGCGCTGGTGTCCCAGAGCACGGTGGGAAGGGGAGCCCTGGTCACCAATCGGCCGGTGGATCGCCCCGACGCCTTTGACCGGACCAGTTTCCGGGGCGAATTGCCTGCGGGATGGGATGCGGAACTCTATCGCAATGGCCAGTTGCTGGCTTTTGCCGAAAACCGAGCCGACGGCCGCTATGAATTTGTCGATGTGCCGTTGCTGTACGGCCAAAACCGGTTCGAAGTGGTCCTATATGGTCCGCAAGGCCAGGTCCGGCGGGAAACCCAGACGGTTCCAGTGGGTCTCGACTCCATTCCTCCGCGCAAGACCTGGTATTGGGCCGGGGTTCAGGATGCGGGCGAAGACCTGATCCGTCTCGGCAGCAAATTGCCGATCCGCCAGTCCGGCTGGCGCGGCGGTTTTGGCCTGGAACGCGGAATCAACACCAAGACATCTGTTGCGGCATCGCTGTTCAGCCTGCAAATTGACGGCACACGGCGCAATTATCTCGAAGGTTCTGTCCGGCGGGCCGTGGGCCCGACACTGGTCGAGCTGTCGGCCTCTTCGGATCTGGAGAGCGGTACCGCTTTCCGCGGCCAGTTGCTCGGAGAGCTCGGAGAAACCTTCATCACTGCCGAAACCATCTGGGCGCAGGGCGGGTTTGTCTCTGACCGGATAGATCAAAACGTGAACGGAAGACATCGCGTCGCGCTGGATCACAATTTCAAGATCGGCAACAAGATTGTGCCCTTCCACATTGACGCCCAGTATGAAACGAAAACAGACGGAGCGGCTTCACTGGACTTTGTCGGCCGCGCATCCCTGAATTTGCGCCGTTTTTCGCTGACCGGAGAGGTTGCCTGGGAAAAGCAGTTCAGCGCATTTGGACCCGATCCACCGGATATTGTTGAAGCCCGGATGCTGGCGAACGGCCGAATCGGTCGTGTCCGGTTGCGCGGCGAGGCAATATACCGGGTAGCTCCGGAAAAACGTTTCGAACGGGTGAATTTCACCGGCGAATGGCGCGCGGGTGAACGCGCTGACTGGCGCGCAGAGCTGGGCTATGATGCCGGGCTCGATCGCGCGCGCGCAGGAATCGGGATCATCCGGCGATTTGACAAATTCTCGCTCACTGCCAGCGCGGAAGCCGCTTCGGACGGCTCGGTGGCGGCGGGTCTCAATCTCGCATTCAGTCTGGGCCCGGACCCGCGCAACGGCAAATTCCGCTTTTCCAGCAACAAGCTCGCCAGCAATGGCCAGGCGCTGGCAATTGTCTATCGCGACAAAAATGGCGATGGTGTCCGGCAAGCTCATGAAAAACTGGTAGAAAATGTCGAACTGACGGCAGGCCAGACCACGGCACTGACGCCGACCGATGCCAACGGGCGGGCCGTGATCGACAATCTGCAGCCGTTCCGGCCGGTACTGATCGGCATCGACACCAGCAGTCTGAGTGACCCCTATGTCCAGCCGGCCTTGCCGGGTGTCGTTGTAACGCCAAGACCCGGTGTGGCTTCAACAGTGGAATTGCCTCTTGTCAGTGCCGGAGAGGTCGAAGGAACCCTTCGCCGCAAAGGTGGCGGGGTGCTGGCCGGAGTCAGTCTGGAGCTGGTGGATGGCGAAGGCCGGCTGGTACGTTCGACACTTACGGAATTTGACGGATTCTTCCTGTTCGAAGGCGTGCCGTACGGAACCTATCGCGTCCGGATTGAAAAACTGGCTGCCCAGGCGGTCAAGGTATCCGCACAGCTGGGTGCCCAGGCTGTGGTCGACGATGATAACCAGATTGCCCGACTGGGCGTGGTGCAGGCCGGACCTGTCACGATTATTGCCAGCGGCACCGGATCATTGGACCCGCCCTGATCGGTTCTTGTGCAATGTGGCACTTGTGCTACGGTTTTGCTGATATTTTCAACAAGTTTCGATCAGGACCACAGCATGCAGGTTACCGCCAATGGCATCAATATTGAAGTAGAGGATTACGGGAATCCCGACGATCCGGCAATTCTGCTGATCATGGGCTTTTCTGCCCAGCTGGTTTACTGGCCGCTGGATCTTGTCCACGGCCTGGTGGATTCCGGATTCCGGGTGATCCGTTTCGACAACCGGGACGTCGGGCTGTCGCATAAATTTGACGGTATGCGCGCGCCTGGCCCGATCCGTCAGCTCCTGGCGAAAAAATTCTTCCCGGGCAGAAATCTCGCGCCCTATGACCTGCACGATATGGCGGAGGATGCGGTTGGTGTACTCGACGCGCTGGAGATTGAACGCGCGCATATCGTGGGCGCATCCATGGGCGGGATGATCGGTCAGCTGGTGGCGGCCAACCATGCCGAACGGGTGCACAGCTTCACGCCGATCATGTCTTCGACCAATGCACCTGATCTGCCGGGCGCCAATCCGGAAGTGCGCAAGGTTCTGTTCCGTGCCGCAAGAGCGAGGGCCAGAAATCCCGAAGAAGCCCTGGAAAACGGCATTGCCTTTTCGACCATCATCGCCTCGGAAGAGGGCCGCAAGCGGACCGAGGAACGCAAGGAATTGCTGCAACAGGCGATTGATCGCTGTTTTTATCCGCCAGGTACCAGGCGGCAGATGGCTGCAATCATCCAGACCGGCAATCTGCGGCCCCAAACGCGGAAAATTTCGGTACCGACCATGGTGATCCACGGTGCCGACGATCCGCTGATTCCCCACCCTTGCGGCGCGGATATCGCGGCCAATGTCGATGACGCGTCATTCCGGCTGGTCGACGGCATGGGCCACGACCTTCCGCCCAGCAAATTGCCGCATATGGTCGAATTGATCGCCGGACATTGCCGGGCCGCCTAACCCGCCCGGGGCAGGCAATATTCGATCCGGCTTTCGCTCATTTTGATGGCAGACGGAACTGCGCTCACCGGATCACCGTCAACCTGAAATGCTGCCGCGAGGCTGGCAAGGGTATCGGCCTGCAACTCCACCGACTGCGCGGTCATGCTTTCAACATGCGGAAGATTACCCGGATTCCTGCCGCGGGCCACGGACCAGATGAAACGCAAGAATCCCCGGCGTCCAGCGCGGTTGAGCGCAACTAGTTCAAAGCTTTTCCGTCCAAGAGATGCGTCAGGTGACAGCGACCACGGGCCCGCAAAAAACCGGCCTTTGGCAATATAGAATGCCTCGCAGGAGAGAGCGGAGATCTCGCCATTTGTCCGCCGCACTTGCAGATCGAAGCGGTGGCGGGGCCAGCGCAGGAACAGCTGCAGGAAGGATAAGGCATAGGCGATTTTGCCGACACGTTTTTTCAGCCCCGGAGAATGACGGGCCACGGCCACGCCATCCGGACCGGCGCTGAAACAGGCAATCACAGGAGCATGGTCCGTAACCAGAACCGGCTCTGCGAGGCGACCTGCCGGTCCCGCGAGAAATCCTGCCATCACTTCCCGGGCAAACAGTTCGGGATCGCTGGCATAGCCCAGTTCCCGTGCTACGAGATTGACTGTGCCCGCCGGAAAAACGCAAACCGGGATGTTCGCGCCCTGGTTTAACAAGGCGGATATGACCAGGCCCAAAGTGCCATCTCCCCCCGAAATGCAAAGCAGATCACTGTCGGGATGTATTTCTGTGTCTCCGTCAAGCCGGGTTGTGCCTGACGTGACGGAAGCCCCACATGCGGCAAAGGCTTGCGCCAGCATGTTCAGCCGCAATTCGTGATGAGTCCCCGAAGCGGGATTGTGGATCAGCTGCACCTTCATGCTGTCGGAACATGGCGACAATTTGCAGCTGCCGTCAACGATTTAACCAGCTAAGGTAAAACAAAACAGGGAAGGGTGCCCATGACCAAACGGATCACCATTGTCGGCGGCGGCTATGCCGGAACGATGCTCGCCAAGGCGCTTGATAATCGCGCGGACGTGACGTTGATCGAGCCACGCGACAAATGGGTACATAATGTCGCAATGATCCGCGCAATGGCGCAACCGGATCTGCTGGACCAGATCATCATGCCCTATGACGGATTGCTGCAAAATGGCCGGATGGTGCTGGCCCGGGCGAAGTCTTTCCGGGACACCACGACAATCCTGGAAAATGGCGAGGAAATTTCCGGGGACATTGTGGTGGTGGCGACGGGATCACAATATGCCGCGCCCTTCAAGATGCAGGGGGATGACAGTGCGGCATTTCTCAAAAATGTCCGCAAGACCATGACCCGGATCGACAAGGCCGGTTCCATTGCTATTGTCGGCGCCGGTGCGGTGGGTGTCGAGCTGGCTGGCGAGATTGCCGCAGTACGGCCGGAGAAACAGATCACGCTGGTCACGGCAGATAACGGACTATTCCCCGACTATCCGAAAAAGCTGGGACGTTCGATCGCCCGGCAACTTGGCGAGCTGGGAGTCAAGCTGCGGCTGGGGGAACGGATTGCCAAACTGGAGAAAAGCGATCAGCCCTATAAACCGGCAACTGGCAAACTGCTGCTGTCTGACGGCTTCCCGATCAATGTCGATCTGGTCATTCCCGCCATTGGCACCCTGCCGGTTACGGATATCATGAAGTCGGTCGAAGGCGTTGATTTTGCGGAAGATGGCCGGGTCATCGTCGACAAGTGGCTGCGACCGGTACCGCACAATAACCTGTTTGCTATCGGCGATATCGCATCCACCAGTGATACGATGACCATTGTCGGTCTCACGCGACAGGTTGAATGGCTGACCAAAACGCTCAAGGCTGTGATTGGGGGCAAGCCGCTGGACCGCGCCAGACCTTACAAGCCCTGGCCCAAACCGCTGATCCTTCTGCCGCTGGGCGAAGACAAGGGCGCCAGTGCCTTGCCATTCGGCGTGACCGGCCCGTTGCTGACATCAGCCATCAAGGGCCGGAAGCTGTTCATTCCGAGATATCACAAGCAGTTTGACTGGCAGCCCTGAGGCGGCGGGGTCAGGCGACGGCCATATCGAGTGCATCAAGGGCGATTTCCTTCGCCTTCTTGTAACCCGCCTTGCCATTGGCGGCGCGCGGGACATCGTCGACCGTGATAAAAGCCCGCGGCGCCTTGTAGGCCGCGAGATGCGACCGGACATGGTCATTCAGCGCGGATTCGTCAAATTGCGCGCCGCTGCTCACGGACAGGACAGCGGTGATCTTCTCGCCGAACCGGTCATCGGGCACCCCGACAACCAGGCAATCATAGACGCTGTCATGGGTCTTGAGCACTTCCTCGACCTCCTCGGGGAAGATCTTTTCGCCGCCGCTGTTGATGCAGATAGACCCGCGGCCGAGCAGAGTGACCGTGCCATCGGCTTCGACCCTGGCATAGTCGCCGGGTATGGAATAGCGGACGCCATCAAAGGTCTTGAACGTGGCCGCGCTTTTTTCTTCATCCTTGTAATAGCCCAGCGGCACCATCCCGCCATTGCAGATCAGGCCGATCTCGTCAGACCCCGGCTCCACCGGCTTGCCTTCTTCGGTCAGGATCTTGGTTGTCTCCGCCATTTCGAAGCTGGCGGTCTTGTCGGTTTCGGTGGTTTCGCGTGTGGTGACCGACGCGCCCATGCTGCCTTCGGTCGATCCCATGCTGTCGACAATGACCATTTCGATATGCTCGAGCAGGCCTTTCTTCACTTCGGATGACCACATCACACCGGAAGAACCGATCATCTGGATCGATTCCAGATCATAGGCCCGGCCTTCGTCACGCGCATCATTCAACGCCTGGAGCATCGGCTTCGCAAACACGTCGCCGACGATGGTCAGGTCCGTGACTTTCTCGTCCTGCGCCAGCTGCCACAAGGCGTGCGGGTCAAAATGCTGATTGTCGAACAGGATGACACAGCCACCCAGCGAATGCGGGATCATTGCTCCGATCCACATGCCGGTTCCATGCATCAGCGGACAGGCAGGGATGGATCGTGTCGCGGCCCCGGCGGCGTGCAGTGCCTGGGTCAGCGGGCCGAAACCGTCCGCGCCATCAGGCAACGTCATTTCCCGCATCTCGAAACCCTTGGTGAAAAGATTGCTGGCAAATGTCTCGTGATCATACATCACGCCCTTAGGCATACCGGTCGTTCCGCCGGTATAGAGCATATACAGATCCTGGTTGGACCGTTCGATCACCGGCATCGGTGACGCGCCTTGCAGGGCGGTTTCATAATCGACGGCACCGTCCATATGTTCGCCGGAACCATCGGCGATTTCCAGAAAAAGCTTCACTTCCGGCAGCTTGTCCCGAATGGCAGCAACCCTTGGTGCAAACCGGGCCTGATAGATCAGCGCCTCGCTGTCACTGTTGGTGATGACATGGGTCAGCTCGGCCTCGAGATACCGATAATTGACATTGACCGGGCAGATCCGCGCTTTGAACGCACCAAACTGCGATTCCATATATTCCGCGCAATTATTGGCGTAGATGGAAAGCTTGGTACCGGCCGAAAGACCATGATCAGCGAGGACCTGCGCAATGCGGGCGGCACGGTTCTCGTATTCTGCCCAGTCATACCGTTTTTCGCCGTCAATTATTGCCGGTTTGTCGGGAATTGCCTGGGCAATATTTTCCCAGATATCTGCCATCTGCCAACGCATCCGAATCTCTCCTTTTTCTTTGGAACATAGCCGGATTCACGGATGCAGCAATAGGCGCAATTGATAGATAATATTACCCAGACTTGATAGAGCGGGTGCCCGGTGCCGGGGGCTTTTCCGCTCCACCGGCGAAGCATTGGGCAATTTCCATCCAACGGGTCGCGTTGGGCCCGGTGACGTGCAGACCGGTATCCGCAATATTGCGGGTCTGGGTGACGACCTGGCAGAACTCCTCGGCCAGCCCTTCAATGCGTTCTGCCGTGTTGTCGTCACCAAGTTCCCAGACCGCTCCGGACGGGGTGGTGAGCTTGAGGAACGGGACGGGCTCCGGGGCTTCTTCGCCATTGACCTTGAAAGTCCAGCCATAGGTGTTGAGGCCGATCATGACGATATTGCGAATCCGGTCGGTATTTTCGCGGCTGAGTCCGAGCACATCATAAATAGCCTGGGCATGGGACCAGTTTTCCATCAGACGAGCCGTGATCGAGGAACGGACGCTCATCGAAGGGCCTGCCCATTCGACCCGCATTGACGGATCCGCTGCGCCGAATTCCGGCGCCATTTTCTGATAAAAATCGCGCCATGTCTTTACCAGTTCTGCTCCCGAAAGGCCGCCCAAATAATCGGATTCAAAAAACCGCATGGATGTCTGACCCTTCATGCCGCCCATGGCTTCGCGGAAAAAGGCGTGGAATCGCTCCGGTTCTGTGAGCGACCAGTAGGCCGCCATGTTCCAGATATGCAGATGGCGCAATATCGCGTTGATCGTCCAGCTTTTGAAGCCGGTCTCCTGTTCCATCCGGGCATCGGACAGATCACTGACCAGCGCATATATGGCTTCGCTTTCGTCGAGAAAATCCTGCGCCTGTTGCATCATCTGATCATGCACCTTTCATTCCGATTTCCGCCAATATGTCATCCGTATGCTGCCCGAGTGCCGGGCTGGGTCCGCAAGGCGGGAGTTTCTGCCCGGCAAAATGGACCGGCGAACCCGCATTTTTCAGAGGACCGAGTAACGGGTGATCCTGATCTTCGAAAACGCCCATGGCGACAAATTGTTCATGGTTCTGGATTTCCTCCAGTGACATGCAGGGGGCAGCCGGCACGTCTCGTTCAGCCAGTCCGGCGACGAGATCGGTGGTGTTCATCCGCGGCGGTTCACTGGCAACCAGGCTGGCCAGTTCTCCCATGCGCAGGCTGCGGTTTTCGATGCCCTTGTATTTTTCCTCTGCCTTGAGGTCTTCCCGTCCGATCATATCGAAGACGGCTTCCCAGTGATCGTCCGACATGGCCGCATAGGCTATGGCCCCGTCCGTTGTGCGCAGCGGCAGCTGATAATAATCGGCAAAGGGCACGCCGTGAATGACATCATCTCCCTTGAGCGTCAGGTGCATCCCGCCATCCGGCCAGAGAAACGCGACGCAGCTGGCGAGCATGGACAGGTCGATATGCTGGCCTTCACCCATGCGCTCGCGGGCAAACAGCGCAGCGGTTATCGCCTGAGCCGCAGTGTATGCGGTCAGCTTGTCGCACAGCAGGGTTTTGACATAGGCGAAACTTTCGGGATGTCCCTGCAGCGACATGAAACCGGTCATCGCCTGCATGACATGATCATAGGCCGGCCGGTCAGACAATGGCCCCTGGTGCCCGAAACCGGTAATGGCGCAATAGATGAGTTCGGGCCGTTCCGCGCGCAATGCGGCGCTGCCGAGGCCCAGCCGGTCCATGACCCCGGTGCGGTAGTTGTGAATGACGACATCCGCTTCAAGGCACAGCTTGCGGGCGGCTGCGACACCATCATCGGACTTGAGATCGAGCGTGATTGAACGCTTGGCGCGGTTGCAATTGTTGAACAGGCCGGAAATGCTGTCCTTGCGGCTACCCAGCCAGCGCATTGGATCACCCATGCCGGGTGGCTCGACCTTGATGACATCCGCCCCTTGTTGCGCGAACATCATCGTGGCCAGAGAGGCCGTGATCATGGTGGAAAATTCGACGACCTTGATCCCGGCGAGCGGTTGCTGAGCGGTTGTTTCGGCCATGTTCTTCCTTCGGCTATTCCTCGAGATTGGCGGCCAGCCGTTCATAGGCGGCCAGAAAATCTTCCTTGAACTCCTGTACCACCTGACCGGTCGTCATCTGCTGGTTCATCAGCCCGACACCCTGGCCGACCCAATAGGTGGCGAGATCTTTCGCGCCCTGATTATCGCCCTGACTCAACTTGTCGATAGTGCGAAGCGGCGGTTCGGCAACTAGCGATTGTAGGGGCATGGCAAGCGGCTCCGGCGCGCCTTCGGCTTCCCAGGCATCGGTCCAGGGTGACCGCAGCTGACGCGACGGCTTGCCGGTCCGTGATCTGGCGCGCACCGTATCTCGCGAACTGGCCTGCAGCATTTTCTCTTTCACTACCGGGTTGGTTTCCGCCTCTGCCGTCGTCAGCCAGACCGAGCCGCACCAGACGCCGGCAGCCCCCATCGCCATGGCAGCGGCCATCTGGGAACCGGTGGCAATGCCGCCGGCAGCCAGCACCGGTGTATCATCGCCCATCTCGCGGAGCGCGTTGCAGACTTCCGGGATCAGGACCATGGTGGCCACATCACCGGTATGACCACCGGCTTCCCCGCCGACAGCAATGATGATGTCCACGCCGGCCGCGACCTGTAACAGGGCATGTTCCTTCGTCCCGACCAGAGCGGCCACCGGAACATTATGCTTCGCACCGAGCTCCGTCATTACCTGCGGCGGAATGCCCAGCGCATTGGCGATCAACTTGATCGGATGGCGGAATGCGACCTCTAGCAGAGCCCCGGCGGTACCACCGCGCAAATTGTCTGTTCCGGCCGCCTGTTCGCGGCGCATCGGTTCCAGATCCCCCGGATCGACGCCATGACGCGCCATGATGTCACTGGAAAAGCGCTTATGTTCTTCCGGGATCATCGCCAGGGTCGTATCAATATCAATCTGCTCGCCTTTGCCTTCGACCTTGTTCGGTACAATGATATCCAGCCCATAGGGCTTGCCATCGACATGATCATCGATCCAGCTGAGCTCTTCCTCGAGCGTTTCCGGCGTGCAGTTGACACCGCCAAATACGCCCATGCCCCCGGCGCGAGACACCGCCGCCACGACATCGCGGCAATGGGAAAAGGCTACCAGCGGGAATTCGATGCCCAGCATCTCGCAAATCGGGTTTTTCATCATGCCTCTTCTTCTTCTGCGTTCGGGGTGATTTCCAGGATCAGGTCATCGGCGGCGATCTGGTTGCCGGCGCTGGCGGCGATCGTTTCCACAACCCCGTCAATCTCTGCGAGAATTTCGTGTTGCATCTTCATCGCTTCCAGCACCGCCAGCTTGTCGCCTTTGCTGACGGTTGCACCGCTCTCGACCAGAATTTCCAGCAGCAGCCCGTGCATCGGGGCAACCACAGTACCGCCACCGCCGGCATCTTCCATGGCGCTGAGTCCGGTCTGGTCGGTTACGGAAACGGATCGGGTGGGCAGGGCCACATGCAGATCCCGGTGGTGGCTGTGATAGATGGCCGTTGTCCCGTGCCCGTCGACACGCAATCTGGCTGTGGTGTCGCCGAGTTCGAGCAATTCGACCTGAGCTCTGTTCTCGCCAGCTTCGACACGATAGCGTTCTGGTGCCTCGACATGCAGATGGATCAGCCCGTCGCCACCGCAAGCCGCCGCAAGCCCTTCATATTGCATGACACTGTGCAAGCTGCCGGTCGTGGACCAGTCGAGCATCTCCGGATTCACGTTGAGCGCGAGATCGTGGGCCGCCTGTTGGCGCAATTTGTGCTGCAAGGCTGCGGCCACTGCAAAAGTCCCGAAATCATGCGCGCCGAGATCGACGCCGCCCTCGCCATAATTTTCCGCAATGAAAGCTGTTGTCGCCTGGCCACTGCAAAAGTCCGGCTTGCCCAGCGCGTCGATCAGAAAGTCGCGATTGGTCTTTGGACCGAACAGCGCGGTCTCGGCCAGAGCGCGAACCATTTTGCGCCGCGCATCTTCGCGGGTGGCGCCGTGGGTGATAATCTTGGCAACCATGCTGTCGTAGAAAGGCGAGACCTCGCCGCCGGTGGCAATACCGTCGTCCACCCGGGCAATGTCCGAAGGGTGCCACAGATCGACATGCCCGGTGCTCGGGAGAAAATCGTCGGCCGGATCTTCGGCATAGAGCCGCACTTCCATCGCGTGGCCGGTCAGTGTCACATCTTCCTGCGCAAGACCGAGAGAGTCGCCTTGCGCAACTTTCAGCTGGAGAGCGACCAGATCAAGACCGGTGATTTCCTCGGTGACGGGATGCTCGACCTGCAGCCGGGTGTTCATCTCGAGAAAATAGAATTCTCCCGATGGATCGAGCAAAAATTCGACGGTGCCGGCGCCGCGATAATCGACCGCACGCGCAGCTTCGACAGCTGCTGCGCCCATTTCCACCCGCAATTCGGGTGTCATGACCGGGCAGGGGGCTTCCTCGATGACTTTCTGGTGCCGTCGCTGTACCGAACAGTCCCGTTCGCCGAGATGGATGGTGTTGCCGTGACTGTCGGCAAAGACCTGCAGCTCGACATGGCGGGGTTTGATGATCGCTTTTTCCAGGATCAGCTCGCCATTTCCGAAGGCGTTTTCTGCCTCGGATCGCGCGAGCTTGATCGCATTGGCAACATCCGCCTGATCATGGACCAGTCGCATGCCGCGACCGCCGCCACCCGCTGCGGCCTTGACCATCAGCGGCACGCCGATTGTTTTCGCTTCGGCGATGAGGGTTGCGTCGGATTGATCATCATCCTGATAGCCGGGCACACAGGGCACACCGGCGGCGATCATGGCGCGCTTGGATCGCGCTTTGTCACCCATCACGTCAATCGCCTGTTCCGGCGGGCCGACAAAGATGATGTCGGCGGCGGCACAGGCTTGCGAGAAGGCGGCATTTTCCGACAGGAAACCATAGCCGGGATGGATGGCATCCGCGCCGGTTTCTTTCGCCGCTGCAATAATGGTCTCGATCTGCAGATAGGATTCGTTCACCGGCGCGGGACCGATACGAACGGCGTCATCCGCCATTTGTACATGGGGTGCCTCAGCATCGGCATCCGAATAGACCGCGACGGTACGGATGCCCATGGCCCGCGCCGTGCGCATGACCCGGCAGGCAATTTCGCCGCGATTGGCAACAAGAAGTGTGGAGATTTGTTTTGTCATGGTTTCACCACCCAGCTGGGTTTGCGTTTTTCGAAGAAACTGGCCACACCTTCCCTGGCTTCGTCGCTGACCATCCGGTCCGCGAAATTTTCCGCGGCGAGGCGAATGACTTCGTCGCGCGGTTTGCCGGCGATCTGGCCGAGCAGCTCCTTGGTTGCTGCAACCGCGCCGGGCGCGGCGCCCAGCACTTGCTTGCGCAATTGCATTTCAATGGCTTCGAGTCCGGCAACATCGTCCGCGATGAAATCGGCAAAGCCAAGATCATGCGCCTGGGTGCCATCAAAGCGGGCCGCTGTCAGCATCAGGCGGCGCCCGGTAGCATAGCCCAGTTTCTGGATGACAAAGGGGGAGATTTGGGCCGGAGTCACACCGATCGCTGTCTCGGTCATCGCAAAGCGCGCGCCGCTTTCGCAGATCACTACATCGGCGCAGCAGGACAGACCAAAGCCGCCGGCCATCGCTGCCCCTTCGATCAGCACAATCACCACCTGCGGGGCGGTATTGACGAGGTCGAATATTTCCGCGGCTCCCATCGACATGGTGATGGTCGCTTCCCGATCGCCGCTTGCCTGGAAATTCTCCTTGAAATTCTTGAGATCTGCTCCGGCGCAAAACACGCCGCCGCGCCCGCGCAAGGTGATCCCCCGGACGGCGCGATCCTCACGAACGCCTTTTAAAACAAAGGCTAATTCCGACACCAAAGCGTCACTCAGCGCGTTGCGGTTGTCCGGCTGGTTGAACCAGATGGTGAGCCAGCCGTTTTGAAGTTCCAGTTCCAGCGTTTCCGTTTTTGGCAGTTCGGTCATATGCGAGCCACTCCGAAAGCATTGGGGTGGAGCGTACGGTTTTGCGCCTCGAATATTGTTTCCAGGGCAAAGCCCAGAACCTTGCGCGTATCCCGCGGATCAATCACGCCGTGGTCCAGTACGCGCCCCGAAGTGAAGAAAGCGCTTTCCTGCGCTTCGAAAATATCCTTGATCCGCTGTTCCTGTTTGGCAATCGCCGCCTCGTCCGGCTCGACGCCCTTGCGCTGGGCCTGGACCCGGGCGACATGGCTCATGGTATTTGCCGCGGAGGCCCCCGCCATCACGCCGGTTTTGGCGTTGGGCCAGCTGAACAGGAAGTCGGGTTCAAAGGCGACACCGCTCATGCCGTAATTGCCCGCCCCGAAACTGGCGCCGATATAGAGAGCGAGTTTTGGTACCCGGACATTGGAGACCGCCTGGATCATTTTCGAGCCCAGCTTGATCATGCCCTTCTGCTCGGACTCGGTGCCGACGATATATCCGGTGGTATTGTTGAGGAAGATGATCGGTAGCTCCGACTGGTCACAGAGCTGAAAGAAATGGGTGGCCTTGGCGGCGGCTTCGGGATCGAACGGGCCATTATTGCCGATCATTCCGACCGAATGCCCCATGATGCTGGCCTGCATGCACACCGTGCCGGGGCCGTATCGGCTTTTGAATTCCTCGAAGTCGGAACCATCGACAATCCGTGCCGCGACCTCGCGGACGTCATAGGGGATGGTGTAGTCGGTCGGGACAATGCCTGCGAGTTCGTCAATGTCGTAGACCGGCTCTTCATAGCTGTTCTGCCGGATAGGTGCCGTGTTCTTGTTCCAGTCGATCCGGCCGATCGTGTCACGCGCAATCGCTATGCCGTGGGCATCGTCATCGGCCAGATACTCCACCGTGCCTGTGGTGGAGGCATGCATTTCGGAGCCGCCAAGATCGCGATCATTGGCCACTTCTCCTGTCGCCGCATGGACAAGTGCTGCGCCGCCCAGGGCCGCCATGCCATTGTCGCGTACGCCGATGACATAATCCGACATACCGGGCATATAGGCTCCGCCAGCTGTCGACGGCCCGTGTAGGACCACCATGGTGGGCACACCTGCGGCGCTGAGCCAGGCGAGGTTACGGAACAGCATCCCGCCATGCGCCCAGAGCTCGACCTTATATTCCATCAGATTCGCGCCCGCGCTTTCAACCAGATGGATGAAGGGCAGCTTCAGATCCTGCGCCATTTTCTGGGCACCCTTGCTGGCATCCCAGCCACCGGCGGTGGCGGCACCCGCCCGGATACCGCTGTCATCGACCCAGATCATGCAGCGCACGCCCTTGACGAAGCCAATGCCGAGAATGACGCTGCCACCCGGAATGCTGGTCTCCGGATCGGGATCCTCGAGCAGATAATTGGCCATGTTGTAGAGCCGCAGGAACGGCATGCCCGGATCGAGCAGCCGGTTGAGCCGCTCATGCGGCGTCAGCTGACCGCGCTTTTCAAATGTCGGCCGCCGCTTTTCGGAAGCGTCGACGGCGCGCTGTTCCAGCGATCGCAAATGCTCGATGAGCGTCAGCATGTCCTTGCGGTTCTGGGCAAAGCTCTCCGAGCCGGCCGCGATCTTCGATTTAAACTGGGGCATGTCTAGAGAGCCTCCGCGATAGACTGGGGAATGGATATCGGCGCAGCGAGCAGGATCTGGGCATAGCTCTTACCCTGCGGGTCATTGCGCAGCGATGCAACCCCGCCGCCACCCAATATGTCGTGCAGCAGAAAGTTGATCGCACCGGTGCCGGGCAGGAAAAACCGCTCGACGCTGGCCGGATCGTCCGGGGCATCGAGGAAATGGGCAAAGCGAGCGCGCACCATGTTTTCATCAAGCGCGGCCCAGATCCAGGGCGCATGGGAGAGGTCGCGCGGGATAATGCCGATATTGGATTTGTCCCCTTTGTCGCCGGACCGGCCCCAGGCCAGTTTGATCAGTGGCACTTCGGCCATGGCGTCATCGCCGGCCGGCAATGCTGGAACCGATGGACGGTTGATCAGGTTGCTGTCGAATGGCGTACCTGCCGGTTCTGCGAATGGCGGGCTGTCCTCTGATGGGGCAACCGAAACGGCGACTTCTGTTTTGGGAATCAGCAACGAGAACAGCCGGACGACGGGAGAGGGTTTCGGGCGTCCGCCGGAAAACAGCGAAAGACCCGGCGGCGTTGCGAGGCCCATGCCGGTGGCTTCCTTGAGCATCAGCAGTGTCGCTTTAGGGTCGCGATGCTTGACGCCGATCTTCAGTGCGACCTCGCGTGCGGCAGACCCGTCACCAAAATCCCCGAAATGGCTGTCATCGCCCAATGTCTCGATCAGGATCTCGTCAAAATCTCCGGCATTGGATGCGCGCAGCTTTTTCCGGGAGCGTTTGAGAGCGTTGTCGGCGAAACTTCGCGCCTTCCGGCTGGCATCCTCGCCGATGAAGAAAAACGGCGCGACCAGCTTCCAGCCGTCCGACCAGGTGGCGCAGGTCTTGTAGCTGTCAGGTGCCGGATATCCTGTGGTGCCTGCCACCGCGACGCGATCGGGGCCCGTTTGTTCCAGGGTCACGGCACTGAAATCGCACACCACATCCGGCAGCATATAGGCTTGCGGATCGCCGATTTCGTAGAGCATCTGTTCGCCGATCGTGCCGATATTGACAATGCCTCCGGTATTATCCGGCTTGGTGGCAATGAAGCTGCCGTCCGCGGCAATTTCCGCGACCGGATAGCCGGCATTGTCCATGCCGTCGGCGACACTTTCCCAATCAGTGAAATTTCCACCGGTGGCCTGTGGTCCGCATTCGAGGATATGGCCGGCGAGACTTGCTCCGGCCAGTTGGTCGAGATCGTCGCGCGACCAGCCAAACTCGTGGATACAGGCGCCCAGAGTCACCGCGCTGTCGACGCAGCGGCCGGTAATGACGATATCCGCGCCCTGATTCAGCGCTTCGGCAATCGGGAAGGCGCCGAGATAGGCGTTGATGCTGGCAATGCTGTCCGGTTCGGGAAAAGGCTGATCGGAGAACATTTCCGTGCGACCCGCAAATTCTGCAGCGCGTTGGGTCAGATCATCTCCGGTGACCACAGCGACTGTCAGATCCAGCCCCGCTTCGGCAATTGCGGCGCGCACCGCTTCGGCGCAGGCTCGCGGGTTGGTGCCGCCGGCATTGGAAATCAACTTGATTCCCTGGCGCGCAATTTCCGCGATATGCGGTTTGATGACGGCGCTGACAAAATCTACCGCATAGCCCAGATCCGGGTTTTTCGCGCGGGCCCGCGCCATGATCGACATGGTGATTTCGGCGAGATAATCGAAAACGATATAGTCGAGCTGAAGGCCGGTGTCCGCGGCGTTCAGGAACTGGGGAACCGCCATGTCGGATTCGCCCCAGAAACCGCTGGCGCCGCCGATCCGGACAATTTTGGCATTTGACATTGCGAGTCTCCCGAGGGTATTTGAATAGCACTCGGTATTTTCGAGTCAAGCTCAATAAGGACGGATATTGGCCTCAAAACCCGCCTTTTCGGAAACCCGCCGGGCGCGGCTGGAGCGCAAGGAAGCGCTGATCCTGGAAGCGGCGCGCAGTGTCTTTGTGACGGCCGGTTTTGACGGTGCCCGCATGTCCGAAATTGCCCGCCGCGCCGAAATCGGCGAGGGCACAATCTACAGCTATTATGAATCCAAGGCGGAGCTGATGCTGGCGGTGCTGCAGCAATTCTGGGACGGGCTCACCCGGGAAGCCGAGGCTGTCATGGCGTCAGTCGAAGCCCCTGATTTCCTTGTCCGCCTGGAAGCGCTGGCGCGCTATCATCTGGCCACCGTCATTCGCAATGCCGACTTTATCAACCTGACTTTTGCCCTGCGTCGGACCAACAGTGAGGTCAGCGTGTCACGCGATCATCTGCGCCAATATGTGGCGGTATTTGACCGGCTGTTTCTGCGGGGCCAGGATCGCGGAGAACTGCGCCAGGATGCCGTGCTCTGGCAAGCGCGTGATGTCTTTTACGGGGCGCTGGAATATAGTGCGCGATCAATAGAGGTGACGATGGACTCACCCCGTCCCGATCGCGAGCAGCAACCGGTGGTGGATCAGATGGTGGCGCTGTTCCGGGCCCATTATGCAATCGATCGGGCGACAGCGCGGACCGAAAGCCATGCGGCGAACCGTGTCGAGCGGAAACTGGATCAGCTGTCGGATCAGCTGGCCGCGCTCGAAAAACGGTTGCCGTAAAAAGAAACGAATCCTGTATTCCCGAGAAGGCTGGAACTCATTTCCTGCCAATTGTTTCAGTCGGACCGCAAGGAGATGGGCCCCCGCCTTCGCGGGGGCACAATCTGCTGCAACGTCAGGAAAATGCCTGACGTCCGTTGAAAATCACGCGGCTTTGTAGAAACTCTCGCCGGCATCTGCCTTTTCGCGGAAGCTCATCGGCGGTTTGAACCGTTCGCCATATTTCTGCGCGAGATTGTCGGCAATCCGCACGAAATTCTCGACACCCATCGTGTCGATATGGCTCATCGGTCCGCCGGTCCAGGGCGCGAAGCCCCAACCGAAGATCGCGCCCAGGTCCGCAGATTGCGGATCGGTGATGACTTCTTCGTCAAAGCACTGTGCGGTGGCAATCAGCTGAATGAACATCAGCCGCTGCTTGACGTCCTCGACATCCGGCTGCTCTTCGGCGAGCGGATAGTGATCCGTCATGCCTTTCCACAGGCCTTTCTTCTTGCCAGTCTCGTCATAGTCATAGAAGCCGCCACCGAAACGCCGTCCGCGCCGGTCGATCTTCTTGACCATCAGCTCGAAAAAGTCTTCCAGACCGGTCGGCTTGTAGTCGTCACCGAGTTCCTGCTTGGTCGACTGCATGACATCATAGCCGAGCTGTAATGTGGTTTCGTCAACGACCGCCAGCGGTCCGATCGGCATGCCCATCGATATCGCCGCATTCTCGATCAGCGCCATGCTGACACCTTCGGTGACCATCAAGGCTGCTTCATTGGCGTAGGGCGGGAAGACGCGGTTGGTATAGAAGCCGCGCACGTCCTTGACGACGATCGGGGTCTTGCGGATCCTGGTGTTGTAATCAAAAGCCACGGCCAGCGCCTTGTCGCCGGTGCCCTCGCCCGGAATGATTTCCAGGAGCGGCATTTTCTCGACCGGCGAGAAAAAGTGCATGCCGATAAACTGGTCCGGGCGCTCGCTGTTTTTGGCGAGACCTGTGATTGGCAGCGTTGAGGTGTTGGATGCGAAGACCACATCCTTGCCGATCACCGCTTCGGTTTTCTTGATCACATCGGCTTTCACATCCGGACGTTCAAAGACCGCCTCGATGATCAGGTCGACATCCTTGAGATCGTCATAATTGTCGGTCGGTGTGATCCGCGCCATGAAGGCATCGGCTTTTTCCTGGGTCATCTTGCCGCGCTTGACGCCCTTGTCGACAATCTTCTGGCTGTAATCGATGGCCTTTTGCGCCTCTTCCATATTGCGGTCGAGGACGATGACATTCATGCCGCCCTTGGCAGTGACATGGGTAATGCCCGAACCCATCAGACCGGCACCGAGAACACCCACGGTCTGGATATCGGTCGGCGGCACGTCCTTCGGACGGGCGGCGCCTTTTTCAGCCGCCTGCTTGTTGATGAACAGGGTGCGGATCATGTTCTTGGCCTGCGGACCGGACAGCAGCTTGGTGAAATATTTGCTTTCCACCTTCAGCGCGGTGTCCATCGGCAGCATCGATCCTTCATAGAGGCACGACAGGATCGCCTTGACCGCTTCGTAATTGCCCTTGCTCTGTTTCAGCGCCATCGCGGACGATCCGAGATAGAGCGGTACTGCGCGCGGATCCATCGATCCGGCGCCACCTGGGAACTTCCAGCCTTTCTTGTCCCAGGGCGCGGAGGCTTTCGGATTGGCCTTGACCCATTCCTTCGCTTTCGCAACGACTTCATCGGCGGGCACGATCTCGTCGATGATATTCTGTGCCTTGGCTGCCTGGGGATTGGTGGGCTGACCCATCATGATCATCATGCCGGCGCCCTGCAGACCTGCGAGACGGGGCAGACGCTGGGTTCCGCCGCCACCCGGCAGCAGACCAACCTGAACCTCCGGAACACCGAGCTGGATCTTCGGGTTGTCGGCGCAGATGCGGTAGTGGCAGGCAAGGGCGAGTTCGAGGCCGCCACCCAGTGCGAGACCGTTGAGCGCACAGGCCACTGGCTTGGCATGCGCGGTGCCCTTGAGCAATTCCTTGGCCGTATGTCCGCCGGTTTCCATACGACGCAGCATGCCGTTCAGTTCCCAGGCGCTTTCAAAGGCTTCCGCCATGCTGTTTGCTTCGGATGCGCCAAGCATGTTGAGATCGGCACCCGCGAGGAAACCGGATTTCTTGCCGGATGTAATCACGGCACCCTTGATATCGTCATTGCTGATCAGTTCTTCGACAAAAGCCTTGAAGTCGGTGATCAGGGCTTCGTTCCAGACGTTCATCGACTGGCCGGGAAGATCGATGGTGACCAGCGCAATGCCGTCGCTGTCAATATCGAGAGAGAAAGTTTCGTAGGTCATGTTTCTGTCCTGCTAAAAATAGATAGAGATTGTGAGTGAAGCCGCTGCGGCGTTCAGTTCACACGCTCGATAATCGTGGCGATGCCCATGCCACCACCGATGCACAGCGTCGACAAGGCGGTCTGCTTGTTCGAGCGTTCCAGCTCGTCAACGACCGTGCCAAGGATCATTGCGCCGGTTGCGCCCAGCGGATGGCCCATCGCGATGGCGCCGCCATTCACGTTGATCTCGCTGTGATCGACATCCATGGCATCCATGAAGCGCAGGACCACGGCGGCAAAGGCTTCGTTCAGTTCCCACACGTCAATGTCGCTCTTGTCCATGCCGGCGCGCTGCAGCGCTTTTTGCGCGGCAAATTCCGGACCGGTCAGCATGATTGTCGGTTCGGAACCGATCGAGGCCATGGACACGATCCGCGCCCGCGGCTTCAGTCCATATTTGGTGCCCGCTTCTTCGTTACCGATCAACACGGCAGCGGCCCCGTCAACAATACCCGAGCTGTTGCCGGCATGGTGGACGTGATTGATCTTTTCGACATCGGGATGCTTGAGGATCGCGACATCGTTGAAGCCGGGCATCTGCTCGCCCATCATCTGGAAGGACGGGCCGAGGGCGCCGAGCGACTGCATGTCGGTTTCGGGGCGCATCAGTTCGTCATGATCGAGCACGGTCTCGCCGATCACGTCCTTGATCGGCAGAATGGATTTTTCAAACCGCTTTTCTTCCCAGCTTTTCGCAGCGCGCTTCTGGCTTTCGACGGCATAGGCGTCGACATCGTCGCGGCTATAGCCATATTTGGTCGCGATCAGGTCGGCGGAAATACCCTGCGGCACAAAATATTCCTGAAACACGAGGCTTGGGTCAGCCATGCCGCCGAGTCCGTCGCTGCCCATCGGCACGCGGCTCATCGATTCGACGCCGCCGCCAATGGCGAGATCCGCTTCGCCGGACTTGACCTTGCCCGCTGCGATATTGACCGCTTCCAGACCGGAACCGCAGAACCGGTTGACCTGGATTGCGGATGTGGTGTCGGCAAAGCCGGCTTTCAAAGCCGCCATGCGACTGATCACGGCGCCCTGTTCACCGACTGGCGAGACACAGCCATAGGCAATGTCTTCGACTTCATGGCCGTCCAGTTCATTGCGATCATTGATCGATCCGAGCACCTGTGCAGCAAGGTCAAGAGCGGTAATTTCGTGCAGGCTGCCGTCGCTGCGGCCCTTGCCGCGCGGGCTGCGAACAGCGTCGTAAATAAAGGCTTCGGTCATGCGATGTTCCTCATAGTCGTGGAGTCAGGGTGATTAACCGCCTGATTAATGTTGCGTTGCAGCATAGTCAAGCAGTTTACGTAAACGTAAATAGCGATGGTCACATGTCTGCCGGCAGCGAATCGCTTCCAGCGGGGGACCGGAGTCTTATACGCTATTCGAGGATGCTTTGATATTTCTGGCTGAACACGTCGCGGCCGACAATGTAGCGCATGATCTCGCTGCTGCCAGCGTAGATCCGGCTCATCCGTGCATCGGTGAAGATCCGGCTGATCTCATATTCCTTCATATAGCCGGCGCCGCCATGCAGCTGCAGTCCGAGATCGGCCATTTCCCATTCGATTTCGCTGCCGAGCATCTTGCCCTTGGCGGCGATATTGGCGTTGAGACCACCCTGGTTATGCACCTCGACACAATGGTCGATATAGACCTGCAACATGTCGATCTTGGCGTCCATTTCGGCCATTTTGAACTGGGTGTTTTGCATGTCGGACAATTTTTTGCCGAAGACATTGCGCTCCATCGCAAATTCGCGCGTGACGTCAAAGGCACGACGGGCGGACGCGCCATAGCCGACCATGCCAATCAGCCGCTCCTCGGCCAGCCCTTCCATCAGGTGAATGAAGCCCTTGCCTGGCGTGCCCAGCGTGTTTTCCTTCGGGATTTTCACATTGTTGAAAAACAGCTCTGCCGTATCCTGGGCGTGCAGGCCGATTTTCTCGAGATTCTTGCCGCGGTCAAACCCCTCCATGCCGCGCTCGACGATGAGCAACACCATCGCGTGCTTGTCCTCCACCCCGGCAATCTTTGCCGCGACGATGATGACGTCCGCGTTGATGCCATTAGAAATATAGGTCTTTGACCCGTTCAGCTCCCAATGGTCACCCTTGTCGGTAGCGGTGGTTTTCATGCCTGAAAGATCGCTGCCGGCACCCGGCTCGGTCATCGCCACGGCGAGTATGGTTTCACCGCTGACGCATTTCGGGAGGAACCGTTCGCGCTGTTCCTCATTGCCAATATTCTTGAAATAGGGGCCGACCAGCCTGCTGTGCAGGGTGTTGTACCATTCGGCGCATCCGGCCCGGGTGGTTTCTTCGATAATGATCTGCTCATAGCGGAAATCATTGTCGCCCATGCCGCCATATTTTTCGTCGGGCCAGATCATCAAAAAGCCCTGATCCCCGGCCTTTTTGAAGATTTCCCGATCGACGATACCGGCTTCGCGAAATTCATCCATGCGCGGCGCAACCTCGTCGGCCAGGAACTTGCGATAGGCATCGCGAAACATATGCTGTTCTTCGGTAAATTTGCGCATGGGGATCGTCCTTGAATTGCGGGTCTTGTCCTGAATATCTCTGCTTCGTGCGGATAGCCTTCCGGCTTTAACCGGTCAATTAAAACATCTGATAGCCCGGGAGTCATGCTGTCCGAAAGGCCGTGCCCGGACAAGTTCTATCGTGACGTCATGATGCGGAACATCTTGGTCATTGCAATTCATTTTGAAGCGCCGCTATGGACAGTTATGGCAAATACCAACGACAGACCATTCATCCTCGGACTGGGCGGGACAACCAATCCGGCCTCGTCTACCGAGCAGGCGCTGGCCATTTCTCTGCAGGCGGCGGCCGATGCCGGAGCCGAGACCGAATTGTTCGGATCGAAGCGGCTGTGCGATCTGCCGCATTACCTGTCGGACCCGGCTGGCCTGAACGACACCGGACGGGCACTGGTGGAATCGGTCCGGCGGGCCGACGGAATCCTGCTGGCGAGCCCGGGCTATCACGGGACGATTTCGGGTCTCGTGAAAAATGCGGTGGATTATATCGAAGAAACCGCGGGAGACGACCGCGTCTATCTGGATGGCCTTCCGGTCGGGCTTATCGTGACCGCCTATGGCTGGCAGGCGACCGGGTCGACGCTCGCGGCGATGCGCTCCATCGTCCATGCGCTGCGCGGCTGGCCGACGCCTCTGGGCGTGGGCATCAACGCATCCGGCGGCATTTTCCGGGATGGTGTCTGTGCGGACGACATGGTCAACGAACAGCTGCACCTCGTTGCGCAACAGGTGATGCGCGGCTCCCACCGCCGGGAATTTTCCTGATCAGGTCTGGTCCGGCAGCAAGTTGCCATAATAGTTCCGATACTGGCCAATAAATTTTTCCAGACCCTCTTTCAGCATTACTTTCGGCTGATATCCGGTGAGGTCATGAAGCCGGGAAATGTCGGCATAGGTCGCGGTAACGTCTCCGGGCCGGGATGGTCGCGCAATGAACATTCCCCTAATGATACGTTGTTCAGGCAAGGCTTGCAGGTCCTGGCAAAATGCGACTAGGGGTTTCTGACGGGTACGCACGGCGGGGACAGGCAAGTTGCCGGCGCGATGGCGGGGGTGTTGATGGCGGTTCAGGGCAGCAAGATTCAGTCAATACAATTCTTGCGCTTTGTGGCTGCGACATTGGTCGTCCTGTTTCACGCGCATCTGGCGATCTCCACCAGTTTGTCGCCGGAATCGGCGATTGATGCGGACCTGTATCTTTTCGGGTTTGGCGCTGTCGGTGTCCATATCTTCTTTGTTATCAGCGGCTATATCATGGTGCTGACCAACTCGCGACCGGATCGTCCGTTCAGCGCCAGGCAATTCTACAAGAAGCGCCTGATCCGGATCTATCCGATATACTGGCTGATTGCGGCCCTGTATCTGGTGATCAACACGGTGATGGGCTCGCCCTATGAATTCACTGCCTATGAGCTACTGTCCTCGCTGCTGCTGCTGCCGGACAATGCCCCGCTGATCATCGGGCCTGCCTGGACTTTGGCATATGAAATGTATTTCTACCTCATCTTCGGGATCGCGATGATCTTTGGCCTCCTGCGCGGTCTGATCCTGCTCTCGCTGTTTTTCACCATATCCATGGCACTGGGCCTGTTCGTGCGACCGGAAAACGCATTTACGGGGCTGATGACCAACAGTTTGCTGGCGGAATTTCTGATTGGGGCATGGATCGCCTGGGTGACACTCCGGGTCAAATTTCCTGGCTGGCTGGGATATCTCTCAGTTGCGGGTTCGGTAATTCTGTACGCCGGCGGTATTGTCATCGGATATGAGTCTTTGCCCAGCGCGTTGATTTGGGGTGTGCCCAGTGCGATGCTGGTTTTCGGCGCAGTCGTGCTGGAGCGCCATGTTCAACCGGCATTTGTGACACAGCTATCGCCGCTCGGTGACAGTTCCTACACGCTCTATCTGGCACATATCCTGTTGATCACCATTTTGATTGCTTTGGCACAGGTGGTCCAGTTGACCATGCTGCCAATATTGCTGATGACGGCGGTATTTACGGTCATCTGCGTGCTGTTCTCGCACTGGTTCCACCTGCAGGTCGAAGCGCCGATGACGGCACGACTGACCACCTGGTCAAAGCGCGTCTGAAAGTCAGTAGGCGTTCGGGTGAACAATGACCTTGATGGTGCCGAACAATATCGTGATGTCCCGCCACAGACGCCAGCCTTCGAGATATTCAAGATCTGACTGCAGCCGGGCCTCAAGATCTTCCTGATGGTCGGTCGCGCCGCGGAACCCACGGATTTGTGCCAGCCCGGTAATGCCAGGCTTCAGTGCATGGCGCAGCCAGTAGCGCTGGTTGATCTCCCAGAACAGCTTGTCACCAGCCAGTGAACCCAGAGCATGGGGCCGCGGTCCGACAACGCTCATTTCGCTGCGCAGGACGTTGATCAGCTGCGGGAGCTCGTCAATGCTGGTCTTGCGGATGAAGTTGCCCACCCGGGTAATGCGCTGGTCATTGACCTGTGTGGACTGATCGCCATTGGTATCGCCCGCGTCGGACCGCATGCTGCGAAACTTGTAGATGCTGAAAATGCGATTTCCCTGACCGACTCTGGGCTGACGGAAGAATATTGGGCCTGGACTATCCAGCTTGATCGCGATTGCGACCACGATCAGCAGTGGTGCCAGAAAGATCAGCAGCGGGATCGTGATGGCCAGATCGAATATCCGTTTTTTCAGCCGATTCACCAGGCTCAGCGTGCCTCTGGAAACGATCAGCGTATCACTATCCCCGAAATCTCCCAGACCAATGGCTCCAATATTGTTGGCTCCGCTGACAATCAGCTCTCCGGCGACGTCTGAGCCTTTGAGAAAAAGCGCCCAGTCGGCACGTCGTTCCCGGGTGCAGGACACGATGATTCGGTCATAGCCTTTTACCAGCTCGGACAGATGCGACAGCATGTGAGGATCCATCGGGTCGGGATAAAGCTTGGCTGCTTGTGCATCGACACAATGCACGCCTCGTTCGAATGGTACGGGCGGAACGCCGTCAAGAATCAGCAGCTGATCAACGACCATCCCGTGAAACCTGATCCAGATGATCTGATGGACAATGAAGCGCCCGACGGCCAGCAAGGCGGCACTGGATGCGAAGGCGAAAGCAAAGGCCAGACGGGAGATATCGGTGCCGGTTTGCGAGAAAAAGGTAAACATCAGGACGACAAGGGCGGTTGCAAAAAGCGCAGAAAATGGCCGTCTCACGCTTTCCGAAAGACTGCGCAGGGAGTCAATCGAGTACGAGTCCCGGGTAAAGGCAAACATCAGGAAAATCGGTACGACGAGAAGCACGATATGATAGCCTTGCGGCGAAAGCCACTGATCATCGCGCAGGAAGCTTGCCATCATGAAGCCTGCTACTATCGCGGCAACATCCAGCAGCTGCAGCAAGGAATACAGGACAATCCGAACGCGTCCAAGGGACCAGCGCTCTGCCGCCTCGCTATTCAATTCTTGTCTGGGAAAGGAGTAGCTTTCGTCCAACTAACGCACCATTTTTCTGTACAATACTCAATTGTGCGCCCCGGAGTCCTGAATAGACAAATGCGAGAGGAAAATCCACAAACTAATATTTTGTTAACCTGGATGAACGAGATCGGTTACCAGACCAGGATTTATCTGAACAAAAGCCACAGAAGAACGGAGACCACAGCCAGCAGGGCGGAATAGCCGCCATATCGGGATACGGCCATCAACATGACTTCCGTTTGCGAAACACGCTGTGAAACCGTTGGAATCTCTCGAGAATCATTGTGATTCAATTGCGATGTATTTGCCATAACCTGCACGACCCCTCGCTTTGACGGCCGGTGAAGATTGGATTGTCTGAACTTTATACTTTACCCGTTCAGTCGGGAACACCGGTCCGATAGGTAGCAGGACAAGGCAAATCAGTCCTGCTTCGGACCTTTTTTGTATAAAAGTGACACAAGATGCAATTAATTTTTACATTTTTTTGCAATCGATTCGCTGCATGTCGCGCTGCACCATAGCGGGAAAGGTCTTCCGCGACAGGGCGGAACGGGAAGGCTTCAATGAGAAAAGGGTTTCGGGCCTAGCCCGCAACAAGCCATCCGGCACCCAGAATAGCGGCCCAGAGCAGCAGACTGAAACTGCTGATAATCAGGATATTTGTACGTCCGGAATAGTGTGTGGATGGCGGTGTGATCCCGACATTTTGCAGCCGTCCCCGGATTTCCTTTTGCAGTTCCCGTGCCGGGGAAGGGGCGTATTCAGCCGCGCCTGCACCAATAATCTTGATCTCGCTGTCTCCGGCGGGCTGTCTGGTGACCGGCTGCGTGTCGACAAAAGATTCATCATAGCGGGGCTTGCGCGCGTGCATATCGTTTCTCCGAACAACATATTGCGCGCGAACTGGTTATCAACTGGTTAATGGCAGGATCGCATATCCTGAGCCTGGCAAGGCTTCTTTCGAATGCGGACTGTGCGCGAAGATAGCAGCCAGGCACAAAAAAGGCCGGCCCCGAAGGACCGGCCGCTTTTTGTCAAACGTTATGTTCAGGCGTAGCTGACTTTCACGTTCGCCTTGCGCTGACGGCGCATTGCACCACCAATGGCACCAAAGCCGAGGATCATGAACGCCCATGTCGCTGGCTCAGGAACCGCTGCTACCGAGAAATTGTCAAATTCGAACGCTTCTTTGGTGCTTTCGAACTTCAGACGTGCTGCCGTACCAATGTCCGCATCGGTAAACTGCAGGGTAACAATCGGGTTGAGGTTGGGATCTTCGTCAAAGCGAAGGCCCGGGGTCGGGCCGCCCAGCAAGGACACAATATCCGAACCATTGGCGGAGAACAGAACATTGTCTGCGGCATCCAGTACAGTCAGGATATTTTCCGTATCCACCGAACCCCAGATGAAACTGATCGTTTCCGTTCCGCCGGGCAGGTTAAGAAAACCCGGGGTCCCGTTGGTCGGGCTGACTGAACCGTAAAAACCGGTGCTGCCCAAGGGTGTGGTGTGAATAGGAGTTGTGCCCGTTACGATTGAACCACCGGAAAAGCCGGGGGTGGGCGATTCGAAATCCGTTGTCGGAGCCGGGCCGCTGTAAACAGCATTGCCTGGAGCAGCGGAAAGTATGATTGCCGCGTTAGCGGAGGCCGAGCACATCAGTGCTGCCATACCTGCGGCCTTAGCAATATTAGAAAGCGACATTTAAATACCCCTGAAATACATCCGAAACGCAAAGCGAATCGGCAAACTGTGCGACCGCCTTTGTTTTTACGCTGACTGGCCGAAATCGTAAACCTTTTATTTACCTTTTCCGGCTGGAAAACTGGGATTTTACACGACTGTCCATATTTGGCACAGAATCCCGGCACTTGCGGATTTGGTTCGAAAGACAGGCGAGCTTGTCGAAATCCCGGATTTTGCGCAGCGACTCAAATGAACCGGACATGAACCTGTATATTCTTGTATCTTGCTGACGATACGGTTGATCCGATATTGGGACCAATCAGTGCGGGCCATCCAGAACCCGCAGAAATCTGGCGTATTGACAACAACACACAGTCTTTCTTCTCGCGCGCGACCTGATGGTAAACGACATTGCAACCATTGGCGATTTCCGGCATATAACGCGGGAAGAGCATATATAAGCGCCCGTCCCTGTGGCGCGCTGGTAAGGACTGTAATCTTGTCGAATGATGTAAATGCCCTGGTCGCATCAGCTGACCGCCGACGGCGGATCGCAATTGCGATATTTGTTGTCGCTGTGGGAATTGCCGCGCTGTTTCCGCGAAATGACCGGGCCATGTGGGTTCCGGAAGAGACGCCGTTTGTATTTTCCGCTGTGCCGGAGAAGCTTCCGGTCGTTTATCTGTCGATAGACTCCGCAGACGCACTTTTGCAGCGGTTCGTGGGCCTCGGTCGGGGCGGTCCCAAAGGCCGGTCCCGCTTTGCACCGCTGGATCCAGCTCAAATTGATCCGATTCTCGGGCCTGCTGGTGCGGCCCGTGGCAATATACCTGAGGCAGTTGTTCCACAGTTTGGCGAATTGCCGACAGAGCTGGCAGACGCCGGCCCGGTCCCTGGCGGACCACTCAACCCAGGAGCCGGAACACCTGTAGGTGGCGGCCCAGTGCCGGGCGGACCGACTACTGGCGGTCCGGGCGGCGGCGGTCCAGGCGGTGGGCCCGGGACAATTGTGCCTGTCGATCCTGATCCCAATGATCCTGTGGACCCCATTCCGGATGATCCGCCGGTCCTTTCTCCCGTGCCCGAGCCAATGACCTGGGCAATGTTCATCCTGGGATTCGGCCTGATTGGCCTGGCGATGCGGTCACGCCGTCGTCACTTGGTGTCTGCCTGAAAACCTGATTTGCCTGCTTTCGGCAATTGCCAGTTACTTGATCGTCAGCGTATCTCGCGCAAGTGTAACTGATTCCAGCTTGGCGAGAGCGTTAAGTCCCAACAGCGAGGTTTCGGGACCGTCGGGCATGACCGCGATATCGATTGGGCCGAGATCTTTTCCTTCGACCGCCACATTCTGTCCCCTTTGCCAGTGCATCCGGCTAAATCCGGCTGCGGTCCGGATGCGCGTATTGGCATTTTTGGGCTGAGCAAGGCCAATTCGATTGGCATCGGCCGCATTCAGCACAACGACCGATGCACCGGTATCCACCGCAAATCGCACGGGAATACCGTTTACAGCGCCGTTGACATGAAACAGGCCATTGGCCGACCGACCAATCTGGAGCGGGTCGTCAAGGACATCGGTGTTCGCGGATATCATCCGGTTGTCCGGCGTCGCCGTCATGGCCGCTGTGGTCGGTGCCGAAGAGAAGAGCGAAACCTGCACACCGGCCAGGGCCAGACCGCTCATCGCGAAACCGCTCAAAATCCAGGTTACAGGTTGTATCGGCATGCGACGTTGTTAGCGAACGCGTGTTCGAGAACCGTTCAGCAACGCGGTAAATGATCGTTAACGGGTGTTAAAGGATGTTAAGTCGCCACCCGCTCAGGCTGGGCCCGTTGTCTCTGCCCCCAGCAGACGCCGCAGCTGCCGACGCTGGAAAAAGGCCAGAATTCCCGCTCCCAGTGCGAGTAGCAAAAATTCCAGGGCCGCCACCCAGTAGGGCCATCTCAAATCTGCCGTCTTGCGATACAGCACATAATGGTCCGGATGAACCTCCAGCCCGGTTTTCTCATAAAGACGGACGATCTCGTCGGGCAGGCCATCCTGTCGCAAGGTCCCGGTGACACTGTTGCCAGGTCCGTCTTTTGTGGGAACGATCCGTCCGTCTTCGAGAAGCTTGTCTTTCTCCGGAACGATGCCCGGCAGCCGGTTGGCGGGAAGGACAAATTCCGGCCGGAACACCTGCACAAAATAGCGCGTGGACTTCCGTTCGGCGATCCGGCTGACGATCGGGATAAAATAGGTGCGCTGATTGGCGAGCACGAGATTTCGGTCAATGGTTGCCAGTTTTTGCCAGTCCAGTGTTCCGGTGAGGCGCGCTGGTCCTTCCCGGGGGACGGCGAAAGGAAGCGCGCCGACGGCAATTTCCTGTCGGTCACCGCTATCATCCGGCAATCTTGCCATCAGGATCAGGGAAACCACCGCACCAAGCAAACCGAGACCGGCAAGAACGAAAAAGCTTCGCATCGCGAGGCGGGTCCGGGTGACTGACAGGGCGAGTTGTTCGGCAAGACTGAGTTCCGGCTGATCTTCATCGTCACTGCGTTTGCGCCGCAAGACCAGCCAGAGGATCAACAAAAGCAGCAATGAAAGCAAAATGATCGGCAAGGCCATGGTCAGTATCGGAAAATAGCGGCCGAACCAGATGAATTGCCATTCCGCCAAAATGGAAACCAGACCACGGTAAAAGACGGACTGGGGCAACAGCAGAAGAAATATGACAATGGCAAATGTCACCGTGACCGGCACGATGTTGCGACGGATCGATGCAACTATCCCCTTCTGCGCCTTGTCAACCATAACGACCCCTTCTGTATGCCGCCGATATCTGCGGTTTGTACGCGTGTCCAGTGAATTGCTGGAGACTTACTTCAATTTACGTTTGCCTGAGCCTCCGGTTAGCTACCGAAGTCTCTGGTTTTCCGATATTTTCCACCAGGCTGCGTCTATCGGTGGCAGGGTGGAAAATTCCGGCTTAATCCAGAATTAATGTCCCTTTGTTCCGGTCGGCTGCAAGGGGACTGGGAATCTGGTCTGCTGCAATCACTTCGGCCTGTTCGGCAGCCGCGTTATCAGGCGCTGCCTGGAATTTTGGCGCCAGTATCGGGTCAATTTCCGGAACGAAAGTAACGGTTTCTTCGCTGTTGTCGAGATCGGGATCAATGGCCAGTTCGACATTTTCGCCGGCGTCACCGTCATCGGTGGCCGACAGGTTTTCACCGGCATATGCGCTGGTAAAGGCCGCCCGCTTGCCCCAAAATCCGGACCAGCGGTAGAAGATATGGGTGCCGATGGTGTTCACCTTGACGAGACTTTTTGCCCAATAGGGCAGGACATAATTGGTGTGATAGTGCGTGGCTGTTCCGACACCGGGCTCCACCGCGCCGGCCAGGGCGGCAACGGCGATTTTGCGGGCACGTTCCCAGGAAGCCGGACCAGGAGCGCGAGCCAGGGACCCGTCACAGGTGAACGTGAACTGGCATCCTGTCGACCGTTCCGAACCCTGGAACACTACATCACAGATATTGTTGGGATAGGCCGGATGCCGCATCCGGTTGAGAACAACCTGGGCAACCGCCCTCTGGCCCTGGTCGGACTCGATGGCGGCTTCGTAGTAGATCGCCGATGTCAGACAGTTCAGCGCCGGTTGCCGTGACAAGGCCAGAGCCCCCGTTCCGGGAATGGAAAAGGGACGGGCCGGAATGATTTTCTCGGGAGACGCCGGAATCGCGCTGTTGGCGCGCTCGGCTTCTTCGCGGGACAGCTTCAGGTTCTGATTTTCCGCCGCGTCCGCCGCATCATCCGGGAGGCCGGGAAGAGCTGGAACACTATCATGGCCCGCTGCGTCCCGGGGCAGCGCTACCCTGTCCTGGACATTGACGGAAGAACCGCCAAACAGCGAGCTGCTCGTGACCACCGCCATCGCCCCCAGCAAAATACACAGGGCCAGGACCGCGGCGACCACGAGGTGTCTGCGGGATCGCAATGGCCGCTGCAAAGCGTCAACCGGGCTGGGAGGGGGCAGGTCTTTCAATTTCATAACTCTGAATATTTCGCAAAAATCGCCACCAAATCAGTTGCATGTCCTGATTCGGAAACAGATTTTATTTCCGGCGACTCCACGCCAGATTAAACCAGCGGACGCCCAAGTGAAAGGTGCTTAACCATCGCGAGAGGTAAATTCTGGTCAGGCGTAAACTTTTTGCATCCGGGTTGTGTCGATTCAATACAGTGGCCCGAAAGTCCGCAGAATTGCGCCGTGCGGGCTGGATAGTGCCAGAGCAATGTGATACGTCCGGTGGCGATTATACAGGGATACTGGTATTTTGAGGCAACCTTGCGGAATTCCGCCTTTTTCGAACATTGATGATATGTGCCAGCCCGCATTTGCGGGAGGCTTTTCCGGCGACAGCGGCCGGCCTGTCCTGACCCCTGATCAGGAGCTCTGCGCATGACCGAAATAGCTGCTCCCCGCCCGCTGCCCACCCTCTCGGCTGCGACGATATTGTTCGTCATTGGCATTATTGCAGTCATTGTCCCCACAATGATGTTCGTCGGGCGCGAAAGCTGGTCTCAGGAAACCGGAGCCCACGGCCCCATTGTATTGTTTACGGGGCTGTGGCTGTTGCGCCGACGGTGGCTGGCCGTCCGGTCGGAAATGGAGCCGGCTCCGACCTTGCCGGTCGCCCTGCTTACGGCCATCATATTGCCGCTCTATCTGTTCTCGCGAGTCACCCAGATTGTCGAAATCGAGGGGTATCTGATGTACGCCCTTGTTCTGATTTGTCTTTACAGTGTGGTCGGCTTCAAGGCGATGAAACTGATGTGGTTCCCGCTGTTCTACATGCTGTTCGTATTTCCTCCGCCGGATACATTGATCGCTTTGATTACACAGCCGCTCAAGATTTTCATTTCCCAGGCGGCAATTGGATTTCTGCACCTGCTCGGCTATCCCATCGGGGGTGCCGGAGTGATGATCCAGATTGGCCAGTACCAATTGCTGGTTGCTGCCGCCTGTTCGGGCCTGAACTCGCTGGTTTCGCTTTCGGCCATTTCCCTGTTCTATATTTACATTCGCCATCAGGCCAACTGGCGTTACGCCCTGTTGCTGGGATTCATGATCATTCCTGTGGCGGTCATCGCGAATTTTATCCGCGTGCTGATCCTGATTTTGCTGACCTATCATTTGGGCGAGGCAGCTGCGCAGAGTTTTCTGCACGATTTTGCGGGAATCACGATGTTCCTTGCAGCGGTGCTGACAATTTTCGCAATTGATAGCATATTGGAACCCATCTGGCGTCGCATCAACAAGTCAGGGACCGAATCATGACCGACGATATTTCTGCATCCGGCACCGGATCTGTGCCTGACTCAGCGGTAAACCGGAGACATTTGCTGATGGGCGGCGCGTTCTGCCTGGCGTCCGGCCTCGCTTATGCGAGATTGCCGCAACCCGTTGCACCGGTGATCGAAAAACCGGCGTTTGAAAAGCTGATTCCGAAAACCGTCGGCGCCTGGGAATTTGAAACGTCCAGCGGACTGGTGCTGCCTCCGCCTGACGCCCTGTCCGACCGGCTCTATGACAATCTGGTCACCCGGACTTATTCCTCCGAGCAGAATCCGCTGATGATGTTTTTGACGGCCTACAGCAACACGCAGGACGGAGTGCTGCAGGTTCACCGTCCGGAAATATGCTACCCGGCTGGTGGCTATGAATTGACCCCGACGCAGGCGACAAAAATCGACAATGGAGTTGGCGGAACAATTGACGCCAATATTTTCACGGCGTCCAGTCGCGGGAGAACCGAGCATGTTCTATACTGGACCCGGATCGGTGATTATTTTCCGCTGGCCTGGAGCGACCAGAGACTGGCGGTTATTCGTGCCAATTTGCGCGGCGTCATTCCGGATGGCGTTCTGGTGCGCATTTCCACCATTGTGCCGGAAATGGATGAAGCCTTGCCGCTGATGAGCAAATTTGCCGCTCAGCTCAACCAGAACATGAACGCGCAGGGTCGCGCCTTGCTCAGCGGGATCCCTGCCTGATCACTGTTCCCGCTGATCATTCTTCCGGGCGATTGAACTTGTCGAACGGTTTCAATACCATCACGATATAGGTCACGACCGTGGCAATGACGGCAACAGCCGCCAGCTGATAGCCTTCATTGCCCAGATAATTGGCACCGGCACAGCCCACGGAGGCGACGAGATACTGCCAGAGATGGTCCGGGGGATCATCCTCCATGGAGCGATCGAGGAACAGCACGATCAAGCCGCCAAATATGGCTACTGTTAGCCAATCGTAAATGGTTTCCAAACTAGCCTCCCGTCGCTATAGCATGCTGTGTATATTTTAACCGGGCCGGTAACAAGCCCATGATTCGTTTTGTCTTTTTACAGGACAAAATATCGGGAGAAGTAACTGTGAAGACGACATTATCCTCAAGGCCTCTGGCAATGATCATTGTGGCGGCCGGTGCCCTCGCGCTGAGTGGCTGCGAAAAGGCAGCTGAGGGGCAAGTGGCTGCCGTGGTCAATGGCGAGGAGATCACCTTGCAGGAAATCAATGCTACCCTGGCGCAAGCAAATACTCCGGAAGGTGTTGACAAGAAAGTGCTGCAGCAGCGCGCGCTGCAACAGATTGTTGATCGCCGGCTGCTCGCTCAGGCCGCCCGGGAAAGCGGTATTGATCAGGATCCGGCCTATTTGATCCGGGAACGGCAGCTCAGTGAAGCCCTGCTGGTCCAGATGTACGCACAAAAAGCGGGAACGACACTCAAGGTGCCGGATCAGGCTGCGATTGACAACTATACAGAGAAGCATCCGTTCGCATTTGCCAACCGGACCGTCTATGCCGTTGATCAGCTGGTTTTTCCGGCGCCCGAAAATCTGGAAGATCTGAAGGCACTTGAATCCGCGCAAACACTCGATCAGGTTGGTGCCACGCTGACCGAGATGGGCATTCCCTTCCAGTCGAAATCGGCGCAAATGGATTCCGCCCAGGTGCCGCCCGCGATGATGGCGCAGATTGTCTCCCTGGCGCCAGGAGAACCGTTCGTGATTCCAACGGGGACCACGGTGACCGCCAGTGTCATAAAGGCCCAGCAGAAAGTGCCTTTCAATGCGGACCAGTCTGGTCCGGTTGCTGTGAAAGCGATACGCAACGAAGAAATGGCGGAAATTATGAAGAAACGGCTTGGCGATGCAAAAGCCAAGGCGGAGATCACTTATCAGGCCGGTTTCGAGCCACCTAAAGATTCTGGTGATGCGCCAAGTCCGGCAGTGACCGAAGCCATTGATGATGCACCGGCGGAAACGGTGGACGCGCCCACCGGCTGAACCGGCCGCCAACCAGCCTTGGACAGTGATGGCCTCCCAAACCGGAACGGGACAGGGTCAGCTTGTGGGTTTGGATCCCAGAAAGATCTTTTCCCCGCGCAGAAGCCGATATTCCACGGATTGATGGCCGTTTGCGGTAAACTCTGCCAGGCCCATTCCGGTTTGCGTGATTTTCTCGCGAAAATCCCGGCCGTAATAGCGGATATGGTCATGCTGTCCGAAATGCAGTTCCCGCGCCCGATCATCAACGACGTCCGGGTTCTCATAGGTGTGATCCCAGCCCTCGATGAGCGGAACCATGGCGATCAATTGGCCACCAGAACTCAGGATCCTCGCGATTTCGGCCAGGGCCAGATCGTCGTTCACATGCTCGAGAATATGGGAGCAAATGACGACATCGACACTTTCGTCAGGCAAATCAATGGCATGTATGTCGAGCCGATAGTCCGCGCTTGAATCCGGATAGCTGGAGGTATGATAAGTGGCTGGTTCGAGGCTTTTTATGATGTTCATGACAGACAATTCTGCTGCAAAATGAAGTACTCGCCGATCTTTTACATCGATGAAGTCGTGCGCCGCAGCCAGCGCAACGAGCCGATGTCGCTCCAGACTGTGACAGGCTGGACACATGGCCCCTGTCCGCACCGGCATGCCGAAGGGGCGGAATTTTCCCTTGTATCCACAACAAGGGCAGGTACCGTCATGGGCCTTGGCGTGGGAAATAGCTGCCAGCCGAACCTGTGTTGCAAGGCCTGTGCCCCAGAGTGAATTCCACAATGCCTTCACGGTTTGAAGGTTGACCAAGGCGCGTTGCTCCCGAAAAACAGTCGGTGGATCGGTAAGTAGTTGTTACACAAAGATCTATTTCCGGCAAACGGTTTGACCGGATTGTCGCCACGGCCTGGCTTCCATATCTGGATCGGTCATTCTGATCTTCGGCGAGACCGGACAACCGAAATAGCGCCGGCGGCCATAATCGCAGGCATGATCAGGAACGCGTTGAGCATCGCGTCGATCAGCGCCATGACCAGCAAGATTGCCAGCACCGCAGCGGGGTTTCGGGTCCGGGATCCACTGACTTCTTCCTCAACTCTGCTGGAAATCTGGATCCAGAGGGCCCGCAATGCGATTGCGGCCGCCAGCCCAAACCCTATCAATCCGAACTGTCCGATCATCAACAACGGCAGACCCCAAGGCCGCTTCCCCAGCTCCCGCCACCAGTCCCACTGACCCGATCCGGCCACGATATGCTCCTTTATCGCCGGTAAGGTTTTCTGATCCTGACCGATTCGCCACGCAAGTGATCCGCGTCCGGAAGCGCGCAAGGTGCTCCAAACTATTTGACCTGCCGTCGTTTCCTTTGCAATGGTCCGGAGAGGTAGCGCTCCACTGAGATAAACAGCCATCAAAGCTCCAAAAAGCACCAGGGCCGGTACGGCGGCCTTTCGCAGCAATCGAAATGCAGGCGGAAACAGCATCAGCATCAGGCCAGCAAAAAGCAGGATCAGCGCTCCGGCAGATTGCGAAGCGATAGCCATGACAAGCAGAAGGAGCGCAACAGCCAGTTGCGATCGGCTTCTGCCTGCCGCCGCTGCGTGCTTTGCGCGCCAGATTGCGAGAAGGGCGGCACTGGCGATCCACAGACCATATTGATTGCCATCTTCGAAAAAGGCGAGCGGACGATAGCCAAAATAACGTTGGGCCCCGACATCGGCAAAAGGGTGCGGCCCGTAAACCAATTCGTGAAGACGCACCTCGGAAACAGTCTCGAACAGGATGATCGGCAAGAGGAGGAGGGACAAGCCGACAAAATGCCTGACAAAGATGAGCTGATCGTTGCGGTTTGCCAGATAGATCCGCCCGAGAAACCAGGGAATGCCCCAGACACAGAACAGATAGAGACTGGAATGCCAGCCAGCGGGACTGGCATCAACCCAGAGCGATTGCAGCAATGGCCACAGGCACCAGGCCAGTATCGGCAAGTCTGCCCAGTGGAATCGAAATCCGTTCAACCTGCTTCGGCCAAATAAAAGGGCGACAAGCAGGGCAGCGAGAGATGCGATGGCTGCCTTGGTGAAGAATATGTCAGCCGGCAGAGCGGCTGGCATCACCCAATATGGTGACGCTCCGGCGGATTCCAGTGACGGAAGATTGTCCACTGGGGGCGATACCGGGAGAAAAACGATACCCGCCAGATACACCAGTGTGACGGCCTGAACCGGTCGCATTCTGGAAGAAGCGGCTATGGCGAGAAACAGAAAAGCCATGTAGATCATCGCCATGACATTCATGTCTTCAAACAGCCCCCTGCGCGATAAATTCGGTTCGTCTTCCTGTTATAGGGCAGAAAAGGCATATGTTGCTATTTGATAATTCCACACAGGCAGCCGGGCTCTTGGCTTTTCTCATCGCATTTGGCTGCTGTCTGATCCCCGGCCGAAGAGGAGCGTGGTCATGGCTTGCGGCTATCTACCTCGCCCTGGCGATCGAAATGATGGTGGAAACCCGGCACGGACTCCGCCTGCTGGTCAATGACGTGATGCAGCGGGGAGGCCTTTATGCCGACCGTACCGGATATCAATTGGCGATAGCCGGGCTGCTCACCATCCTGGTGCTGGCCGTCCTGTATCAGGTGGCGCAAAGCGGCCTGTGGAGGAAAAGCTCGCGCGCAGCGAAAACGGCCGGGATCGCCACCTTGATACTGTTGCTCCTCTTTGTTGTGGAATTGCTGTCGCTGCACGCCATCGACGCTCTGTTGTATCAGACAACAGGAGGACTGATGCGCGTCGGCTGGAGCTGGATCGTACTGGCTGGCGTCACAGCCATTTCGGCCATTTTTCAGGGACGGGCAGCGGCTCCACAACAGCCCGATCACGGCGAGACAAAGGCGGATTGACGGTTAACGGATTTGCATCCTTCCCAGATTTCGGTAACGCAATTTCAAAATGTCCTGACCATTTCCGGTTCAGGGATTTGCGCAGGGCAAAGACGGAAACTGATGAGACTATTATTCGCATTGCCGGGTTTTCATCGCTACGAGCGCGGAGCAGAGGTTGCGCTCTTGTCGGTGGCCTCCGAATTGGCACGCACTGGCGATGACGTGACCGTCATCGGTTCGGGAGATGCCGGACCAGATGACCCCTATCGTTTCCTGCATGCAGGGTCCATCCGTCGCGAGAATTTTGAAAAATTCCCTTTCATTCCGCCCTTTCGCAGTGAAACAGTTTATGAAGAGGCCACATTTGCCGCTGCCCTCGCACGAAAATACAGGCCAGCCGATTTTGATGCGGTTCTGACATGCTCCTACCCGTTCACCAACATGGTGCTCCGCAGACCGATGGCTGGTGGCCCGAAACCGCTGAACATTTTTGTGACTCAGAACGGGGAATGGCCAGCGGTTTCCAATGATGCGGAATACCGGTTCTTTTCCTGCGATGGACTGGTCTGCACCAACCCCGACTATTATGAAAACAACAAGGACAGATGGAACTGTACCACGATTCCGAATGGTATTTCACTGGATCGTTTCCAGCCGGGTCCCGGCAACCGGGAAAAATTCGGTTTCCCGCAGGATCGGAAGATTGTGCTCATGGCCAGCGCTCTGATTGCGACCAAGCGCGTGATGGATGGCATGCGAGCTGTAGCGCCATTAGGCGATACGCATTTCGTAGTCGCGGGTGATGGGCCATTGCGGGATGAGGTCAAGGCTCTCGCGGCCGAGATTTTGCCTGGCCGTTTTACACAGCTGACGGTTTCTCCAAACGAGATGCCGGAGCTTTACCAGTCTGCCGATGTCTTCCTGCACATGTCGCTTCTGGAATCCTTCGGTAATGTCTTTCCCGAGGCCATGGCCTGCGGTTTGCCGATCGTTGGCCATGACACGCCGCGCTTGCGCTGGATCGTGGGCAACGAAGAGTTTTTGACAGACACGGAAGATTCGGTGCAAATTGGCCAAGCACTGACCGATGCATTGGCTGCGGCAGACAATCCGGCGCGTCAGGTGTCATCCCGAGTGGCCGATTTTTCCTGGACCCGCATTGCCGAACAATATCGGGGCTTTATTGGCGGCTTGCCAAAAGACAGGCCGTCAGACTGACGTCGATTCTTTCGCCAGAGCGTCAAAATAGGCGATGGTTTTTTCCAGCCCTTCGCGGAGCTCGATGGTTGGTTCCCAACCCAGTTCCGAGCGCGCCAGGGAAATGTCCGGCTTGCGTTGCTGCGGATCATCCTGGGGCAGCGGCAGATCGACAACCTTCGATCCAGAATCCGTCATTGCCACGACCTGTTCGGCGAGCTCGCGGATGGAAAATTCATGGGGATTCCCGATATTGACCGGGCCGGTGAAACCTTCCCTGCTGTTCATGAGCTTGATCAGTCCATCGACCAGGTCATCGACATAGCAGAAGCTGCGTGTCTGGCTGCCGTCACCGAAAATTGTAATATCTTCACCGCTGAGCGCCTGCATGATGAAATTGGACACAACCCGTCCGTCAGATGGATGCATGCGGGGGCCGTAGGTGTTGAAAATGCGGGCCACCTTGATCTGGATGCCATGTTGACGGTGATAATCGAAAAACAGGGTTTCGGCACACCGCTTGCCCTCGTCATAACAGGAACGGATGCCGATCGGATTCACGTTGCCCCAATAGTCCTCAGTCTGGGGATGAACCGTGGGATCGCCATAGACCTCGCTGGTCGATGCCTGCAAAATCGGACATTTTAATCGCTTGGCGAGGCCGAGCATGTTAATCGCACCGTGCACGGAGACCTTGGTCGTTTGCACCGGGTCATGCTGGTAGTGGATCGGAGAGGCCGGGCAGGCGAGATTATATATTTCGTCGACTTCGACAAATAGCGGCAGGCAAACATCATGGCGCATGAACTCGAACCGCGGATGCTGCAGGAGATGTGCGATATTGCTTTTGGAGCCGGTAAACAGGTTGTCGACACACAGTACTTCATGGCCCTGCTCAATCAGCCGATCGATCAGGTGCGATCCGAGAAATCCGCAACCGCCTGTGACCAAAACCCGTTTCTGGGCAAAATATTTGCGGCTCATTCCGACATCTCCAGCAAAACCGTGCACAACCCGATAGCCACAGCTTCTCTAACGGGCAAGGGTGTTGATTTTCTTAAGATTAACAGGCTGGACAGCATATTTGACATGCCGGGCGGAAGGAATAACGGGGTGACCTGGCAGTCGGGATTTGGTAGTTTCGCAACATGACCAGGATTTCAGCCAGAATCTTGACAGCAGGCGGAGCCTTGGCGGCAATTGGTGCCATTTGGGCAGCTTCCGCACTGGGCACTCCTGCCGATGATGTCGAACTGCCCGTTATTGCCAGCGAATTTGATGTCGCCAGCGAATTGCAGGCATCCTGGGGCGTGGGCGATATTCCGTCCAGTGCTGCGCCGGACGTTGTTGGCGCTTTCCGCTTTCTGTGTTCCCCGGGCCAGCTGCTTTATGACGATCCCATTGTTTACCCGGGCGAGCCAGGCAAGTCGCATCTGCACCAGTTTTTCGGGAATCTGGAGGCAGATGCCCACAGCACTTATGCCAGCTTGCGCAGATCAGGGGACAGCACGTGCAATAACCGCCTGAACCGCTCCGCCTACTGGATGCCTGCGATGCTTAATGGACAGGGCCAGGTGATCAAACCGAATTTCGTCAGCATTTATTATAAACGGATCCCGTCTTCCTCGCCTGATTGTGTTGGGACAGGTGATGAGCCCGCGATGAAATGCGTCACCCTTCCGCGCGGTCTCCGGTTTATTTTCGGCTATGACATGGTGAACATGAAAGGCGAAAAAACCGGCGGTGGATATTATAATTGCAAGGGTCCGACAGCCCGGCCCGGAGTGTATCCCGACATTCTTGCGGCGGCAAAAAACTGCCCTGACGGTAATCAGCTGGGAGCCATTATTGCGGCCCCAAATTGCTGGGACGGGAAGAATCTCGACAGCGAGGATCATCGTAGCCATGTCGCCTATCGTACCCGGAAAGGGGGTGGAAAGGCACGGTGTCCGAAGAGCCATCCTTATCGCATTCCCACCTTCACACTGTCCGCCTGGTATGACACCGATGAAACGATGAATCGATCGGGGAAATGGGATCCTGAAAATCCGGGCTGGCACCTGTCTTCAGATATCATGCCCGGGATGAAGCCGGCCCGGCCTGGAAGCACATTCCATACGGACTGGTTGGGGGCGTGGGATGACGAGGTGCTGGCAATCTGGACCGAGCATTGCATTGACCGGTTGCTGAGTTGTTCCGGCGGAGATCTGGGCAATGGCAGGCAGATGAAGCTGACCCATGGGTACAAGTTTGACGGCAAACCGCGGATAGTCGACGTTCCGCCGCATCCGCAAGGTCAGGCCGTGGAGGAACATCGCCGGCATGGTGTTGCCACAGAAAAGCGGGGCAAACAGAAATCATGACATTGGTCGATTGGGGCCTGCTGGCCGCAAGCTGGGGGCTTGCGACAATATTTGGCCTGCTGTTCGCCATCTACAGTATCGAGACATTCGCGGGCCTGTTTGGCGGCAGCGGGCCTGTCGCAAAACGCTTGTCCGGCGAGCCTGGCGGTCGGACCGTGATCCTCATTCCCGCTCACAACGAAGAGGGGATTATCGCTGACACCGTTTCAGAATTGCAGCGGCGCATCCAGGATCCGGTCTCGATCCTTGTGGTGGCGGACAATTGTACCGACAAGACGGCTGAACTGGCGCGAGCCGCCGGAGCAACGGTGCTGGAGCGGCAAGATGACGACCGGCGCGGAAAGGCCTATGCCCTGGCGCACGGCCGCGACTGGCTCAAGACGGACCCACCTGATTGCGTGATCGTCATGGACGCGGACTGCATGCTTGCACGCGGCAGTGCCGAATTGCTCGCCAGCCATGCTCTGGAACATGGCGTCCCGGCTCAGGCTACCAATCTGGTGGAAGCTGCGGGAGCGGCGCCTCCGATGGTTCAAATCTCCAATTTCGCGATGCTGGTGAAAAACCTGCTGCGCCAGCGGGGAATGACCCGGATGGGCGGGGCGGCATTGCTGACCGGAACGGGCATGGCTTTTCCCTGGCCATTATTTGCGTCCGCTCCGCTGGCCAGTGCCGAGCTGGCGGAGGATCTGGCACTGGGAGTAACCCTGACCAGGCAGGGGCAGGTACCGCGATTTGTGGAAGCGGCTCGCGTGACCAGTGATGCCGCGGCGCGGGAAGACACGCTCGTCCAGCGGACACGCTGGGAGCATGGCTTTGTTTCGACAGCCCGGCGCTACGCACTTCCGCTTATTGTGTCGGGACTGGCAAAATTTTCGCCTTCCCGGCTCTTTCTGGGGCTCCATTTGCTGGTCCCGCCACTGGCGTTGCTGTTTGCGCTGGGGATTGCCGCCCTGCTGCTGGTCATATTGGCCGGACTGGTGACGGGGGAACCGCTCCCGGCTCTGGTCACGCTTGTCGGCATTGCTGTTGCCGCGACCATGACTTTGTTCGCCTGGCTGTTTCATGGACGTGACGTGCTGGCGGGCGGTGCGCTGCTCCGCGTGCCCTTCTATGTCCTCTGGAAAATCCCGGTTTATCTGAAGCTGCTGACGGGGCGGGAAACGCGCTGGATCCGGACCCGCCGGGCCGGCGAAGAGGCACCTGACCCCTGATCCAGATGCTATTCACATCGACTTTGATCCGAATCTGTCACGCAAGTAGATCGGAAATATGCGCATGTCATCAACAAGATATCGCCGCCACAATCTGCGTGGTTCGCTGAGCAGGCGAAACGCCCATTCCAGGCCTGCAGACTGCATCCATTGTGGCGCGCGCCGCTTGGCGGAAGTGATAAACTCCAGTGATGCGCCGATACAAAGACCGACGCCGCGGCAGGTTCCGGCTTGCTGACATTGCCGGGCGATGATCTCGCTTTGCGGAGAGCCGATCGCGAAAAGAATATGGCTGGCGTTGCTGGCTTCGACAAAACGACAGATATCAGCCATTGCTCCAGGGTTGCGGAGCACGCCCATCGGCGGAACATGCTGGCTGTAAGAGGGACGGGGATGGAGCTGGCGCAGCTTTTCCAGCAATTCCTCGTCCCCGCCGACAATCGCTACCTTGTCGCCCTTGCCAAGCCGATGCCGGAACAGTGCGGCGGTCAGATCACTGCCGGGGACAAGTGTCAGTTTCAGGCCGGAAAAGCGCGCCAGCGCCTTCAATATCCGGCTGTCACAAAGGGTCAGATCGGCGGAGTCATAGGCCTCCCGATATGAGTCCAGATGCGGCCCCGGCTCCTTGGGATGCAGATTGACCATGTGGTCAACATTGGGCGTCACAACATAGCTGAATCGGTCCGCGCTTGCCATTTTGCCGATCCGGTCGAGAGCAGCAGTCAAATCAATGGGCAGGATATCGACGTCCAGAAAGCGCACCGTTGCAACCGCGTCTTCCGATCGCTCCTTCATCCGCTTGTCAGCCACTAGCCGAGGCGCCCGAAAAGGCCACGCGTTGGCGGGGTTCCGGGCGGTGGATCGATGGCATAAATGGTCTGCGCATCTTCCGCCATCTGGCCCGCCTGTTTAATACAGACCTGATTGTCTGCCCTTTTGCACATGTCTGTAAGCAGCTCCCAGGCACTGAGCGATGCGGATGTATCCCGGGCAAACCGGCGCGTCGCGAGAATTGCCCGCACGGATTCTCCCCTGGACATGAGGAAATCGCCATATCTCCGAAAAAGGATGAGATCCTGCGGCAATTTCTGTGCCGCATCACGGAAAATCCGTTGCGCGCCTGCTTCGTTGTCGGCGGCGAGATAAACGTCGATGAGGGCGAAATATCCTGCCCGCAGAAGCGGATTGTCCCGCACGACCAGCTGCGCGTCGTTCTTGGCCTGAACATAATCCTGCTCGCGGATCGATTCCTGAATGCGGACCAGCAGTGCATCACCATTGGTGGTATCTTCTTCGAGCAACTCGTTGGCAATCTTTACACCCTCCGCGGTATCGCCGAGCTGGTAAATCGCGCGAGCATATAATGCGCGCGTTTCGGGCCAGAAACCGCTGGCAACCGAAACAAGAATACGCCGCGCGTCTTCCGGGCGATCCAATGCCAGCAAGTAGCGTGCAATGGCGACCCGGGCTTCAAGCGACCCATCTTTGGCCAGAAAATCCCGCGTGACCGCATTGAAGGGTTGCGCATCATATTCCAGCCAAAGGTTTGTCAGCGCTTTCAGTGTCTCGGTGTTTTTTACATCGGCACGGAGTAGCCGGTCGGTCGCCCGCCGCGCCTTTTCAGGGTCACCGGATTTGTAAAGAGTGTTGATGTAATCGATCGAAAGGGAATGATCGTCGGGCCGCTTCCGGCGCAGGCGCTCGAAAGTCGCCAGCATGGCGGGGAGGTCGCGCAATTCCCGGTACAATTCGATCAGAGTAAGGTCGATCCCTTCGGTAAAACCCACTTCCGACGTCGCATCGAGCAACAGGTCCCGGCCCTGTTCGGTCTCGCCTGACAGGGCAAGCGTGCGGGCCTGAATGATCAAGCCTGCCTCGCTCCCCGGTCTGACAGCGAGAATTCGCTCGGAATATCGCTGTGCGTCGTCATATTTCTTTTTGACCAGCGCAATCAGGCCCTTGGTCAGCAAGGCATCGGGCTGATCCGGAGAGAAGGATAAAATCGTATCAGCGGCACTCTCCGCTTCCCGCAAAAATCCGGTTTGCAGTCCCAGCTGGGACACGGCCTGAAGAGCCTCCGGATTGGTCGCTTCCAGCGACAGAGCGTCGGAATAGGCCTGGAATGCGTCGCGTGGACGACCGGATGCCAGGTCAATCCGCCCCTTTAGAATATGGAGATCCGGATCATCATCACGAGCCGCCAGTGCTTCTGTGATGGCTTCTTTGGCGCCATAGAGATCCTTGGCGTCGAGCAGTTGCTGGGCGCGCAGCCCGGCTTCGGCGGCTTCCTCGAGATAAGAGCTGCAGCTGTTGAGCATTGGCATGGACAAGCCAAGGGCCAATACAAGCCACAGTTTTCGAATCGGATCGAACATTAACAATATCTTCTGCCCTGCCAGTTATAGAGTCTCACTTTGTAACGCCTTTAACCCTAAATAATGAACAAATTTGCCGCAATGCAGCGCGTTTCTGCAAGAATCTCGGTGTTTTGCAGTGGCAAGCCCGGTTTTTTGCGACTATAGCACAACCGGTATAGTTCAGATGAGGGATGAGTATACCCATGAGAAATTTGCTTCTGGCTTTGATTCTGGCGATTTTACCGATTTCCGCCAATGCGCAAACCACGCCAGCCGCGCCAGCAAATGCGGCTGCGCCCGCATCCGGTCAGGCGGCCTACCGGATAAACGCCGGCGACAGCATCGAGGTTTATGTCTGGGGTGAAGAGCGGCTGCAACGTACGATCACGATTTTGCCAGACGGTACGTTTTCCTTTCCCCTCGTTGGCCGGGTAGAGGCGATCGGCAAGTTGCCCTACGAAGTCGAAGCCGTGATCAGCAAGGGGCTGGAAAACCAGTATCGCGGGCAGGTGCCGCAAGTGACGGTTTCTGTTCAATCACCAGCTGGATTTCAGTTTTCCATCATGGGCAAGGTCAATTCGCCCGGCCGCTTCACGCCTGGGCGATATGTGAACCTTCTCGAAGCGCTCAGTCTGGCGGGCGGGCCGAGTCAGTTTGCCGATCTCGACGGCATAACCATCATTCGCAAGACATCGCAGGGCCTCACTACAATCCGGGCACGGCTCGGAGGTCTGTTGAAACGGCGCGGGGCCGTTGACGCGGTAACGCGACGCGCGATACCAGACATCCAGTCAGGCGACACGGTAATCGTGCCCTGATAAATGTTCCTTAGGGAGGGATAGACTTTGACCAGAATATTGAAATCCGCCGCACCATTTGCACTGGCAGGCGGCAGCATGATTCTCTCGGCTCCCGCGTTTGCCGAGACGCAATTTTATACCGATGTGTCGCTGGGCGCCGGATGGTCGAGTAACCCGTATCTCCAGAACGGACCACAGGAATCGACGATCAGCGGATCGGTGACGGTTATCCCGCGTTTGGTCCTGACCGAGGATGTCACGACATTTGATTTGCGCGGCCTCGCACGGATCGAGGAATTTGACGAAGATCTCCGTACCAATACCGCCTATGGTCTGAGCGCCAGCGTTGCCCACAGCCTGTCGGAGCGCACGCAACTTCGGGCACAGGCAGGATTTGACGGATCGATTGTTGGCGTCAACAGCGGCTTTTTCAATCCACCAGACGTCATAAACGAGAATTTCCTTCCCCCTGTTGCTGACGATATCGGGCTGAACGGCACCAATCAGCGCCGCACCTCGTTTCAGGGTGGGGTTGGAATAAGCCACAATATCAGCGAGGTTGACAGCATCAGTCTGGATGTATCGGCGACTGCCGTCCGCTTTGGCGACTCCGTCATTCAGGACGAGTATAATTTCTTTACCCAGAATGTCGGCTATTCCCGCGTATTGTCGGAAACCACTTCCATTGGTGCATCTGTAGGCCTGAGTCAGGTGAATTATCTGAATCAGGATCAGGGTGATTCAAATATCATTTCTCCCTCGATCACCTTTGACCAGCAAATTGGTCCTGATTTCGAGCTTTCCGGAGCCGTCGGGGTGTCCTTTGCCCGGGTCGACAACGGACCTCTCGGGAAAACAAATTCGACAGACTTTTCCGGGTCCTTTACCCTTTGCCGACAGGGTCAAACCAATAATTTCTGCCTGAGTGGCAGTCGCCAGACATTGCCTTCGGCCTTTGATGGCGTGCGCTCGCAGACCAGTGTGGGGCTGGGTTATACCCAAAAGCTCTCGCGCAAGAATGATCTGAGTATAAATGCGGGCTATTCCCGGTCGTCCAACCCGGTACTGGGACCCACTCAGATCGCCACCGAAACCCTGGAATATGTCCGCGGATCGGCGACATTCAATCATCGATTCCAGGACCGTATCACAGGATTCATATCCGTCGGATATTCCGATACCTATCAGCGGAGCATTAGCCGCGAGGCCAATACCCAGGCCAGCATCGGAATCAGGGTCAGATTTGGGAACGATCAATGAGCATTGACAGTCTGGATGATCAGGAATTTGAAGCCGGCAATCTGCTGTCCCAGATCCCTGTCATTATGTGGCAGCGCAAGTGGCTTTTCATTATTCCCTTCATTCTGTGCATCATCGCCAGTGCAATCACCTATTTTGTTCTTCCGACAGTTTACCGGTCGCAGGCGATCCTGCTGGTGCAGTCTGCTCAGCTTCCCGAGGAAATTGCGGGAGACGGTACCAATGAAATTGCCGATCGCCGGATCTTGCGTATTCGCCAGCAGGTATTGAGCCGCCCGGGACTGATCGAACTCATCAACAGATATGAGCTGTACCAGTCCGACCGCGGCAGCACGCCATTGTCGGAAATTGTCGAAAGCATGCGTGACTCGATCGAAATCGCGCCAATGACAGCGGAAGTCTCGCGCCTTGGTACCGGGCAGAATGCGACCATAGCTTTCATGCTCGCCTATGAATATTCCGATCCCGTCAAAGCGCAGAGCGTTGCCCAGGACCTGACCGAACAGGTTTTGCAGCTCGACTCCTCGGTCAATTCACAGCAGGCGAGCAGTACCGAAGAGTTTCTGACCGACCAGGCCGCAGGTCTGGAGGTGCAAATCCAGACCCTGGAAAACCAGATTGCGACGATCAAGGCGCAAAACGGAGCCGTGCTGGCCAATAGCGGCGTCCCCATGTTTGGCGGCGGCGGCAGCTATGATGTGCAAATCGGCGCCCTGCAGCGCGAAAATTCGCAGCTCGTCACCCAGCGCGAAGAATTGCTCAAATCTTCAAATCGCGATCCCGTTGTAACGTCGGCAGAGCAACAGCTTGCCGGTGCCAGAGCGGTTTATTCCGATGATCATCCCGATGTCATTATTGCCAAACAGCGCCTGGCCGAAGCCAAGCAACTGGCGGACCAGAATGTGACAAAGATACCCGTAGACAGTATCGACCAGCAAATCGCATTTAATAACACACAGATTTCTGCGCTGCGGTCGGCAAAAGCCGCTGACACTGCGCGGATGAGTGCAGCCCTGTCTGCGCAGTCGAGGGCGCCGCTGGTGTTGCAGCAGATTGAGTCCCTGCAGCTGCGGCTTAACGGACTCAATGAGCAGTATCAGACCGTATCCCGCAGACTGCTCGCCGCTCAGGCCGGGGTGAAGGCAGAAAACGAGCAAATGGGCGAACGGCTTTCGGTTATTGATCCGCCGGTGATCCCGGACAAGCCATCATCGCCCGACTGGATGCTATTGTCTGCAGCCGGGTTCGGCGGCGGGATAGCACTGGGATTATTGCTGGTGTTTGGAACCGAGCTGTTCATGCAGCCGATCCGTGACCCCAAGACCATATCAAACGTGCTGGGCGCGCCGCCCATGGTTGTCGTCCCGACAATCCGGGAGCAAGGGCAGGAAAAGCCTGCCCGGAGTTTCTGGCCATTCCGACGAAAAACTGCCGAAGCCATTTAGCACCTTCATTCTTCTCTCAAATTTCCGTGGAACCCACTCGTGTCCGACACCTTTACTGAATCCTCAGATTTTTCCCCGCCCCTGGTGATTCCAACACCTGCGGAGCTCGAAGCGCTTCTTCCTGATGAAGAGACGCTGGAGGAGAACCATGTCGTCGGCTTCCGGGGCAATGACATCCGTTCACGCCCCTTCAACCTCCTGCGCTCGCAGGTTGTGAAGGAACTGGACGCCCAGGAATGGAAAATTCTGGGCATGACATCTGCGACACCGGCGGCCGGCAAGTCGTTTCTGTCCCTCAATCTGGCGGCGGCCCTGTCGCGCCTTGCTGATCAGACGGTATATCTTTTCGATTTTGATCTGCGACGAGGTTCGCTTGCCGAAGCTCTGGGAATCCACGGCAAGCTTGGCCTGGGCGAGTTTCTTGAGGGGAAAACCGACGACCTGAAGGCCGTTGGTCACCGCATAAATGACAGTAATCTGGCGTTTTTCCCCTGCTATCGGGTCAAGACCAATTCCGCCGAGATGCTTGCGGGCAAGCGATTTGAACAGCTTATGGAAGCCATTGCGCGGCTACCTGATGACGCGATTGTCATTTGCGATCTCCCACCGGCTTTTGCCAATGACGACACGCTGATGATCGCACAGTTTCTCGATGCCTACATGCTGGTAATCGAACAGGGAATCACAACCAAAAAGCAGATGAACAATACCGTGTCACTGCTCAAACCGACGCCTTGCCTGGGAACGGTTCTCAACCGCTATGTCGGCGGCCTGGTGGACCCTTATGGCTATGGGTACGGGTCGGGCGCCTATTCCAAATATTACGCGGACTAGACCGGCCGGAAAGCCAGACGCTTGCTGATCCCGTGCTGGCAGAGCGGCGCGACCCGCTCAGTCAGCGGATATCTTCATGGACTTTGTGGAGGATCTCCGGCGTAATATCTTGCCGGAGCGTATCGGCTGAAATGCGAAAGCAGGCCGTTCGTCCAGTGATTTCCGGTGTGCCGAGATAGTCCTCGACTGCGGCATAATGATCCCGCCCGACATAATCGTCGACATGAATCACGGTCTCTGCACCGGCCTGCACCGCTTCGTAGGCAGATGCCAGCGCGCAGGCTCTGCGAAACCGGCCATCGACCAGAATCAGATCGGGGAATCGTCCCGTCGAAGCCACCTGAGCAAACGCTTTTTCGGTATAGTTCCGCCAGCGCTGATGATGCTTTGCTGTCGGGCGCGTAAAGACGGGATAGCCCCAGTCTTCCGTCATCCCGATGTCGCTGTGAATGATCGTGACAGGTGCATCCTTGCCGACGGCATCGCTCACGGCTTGCGCGAATTTGCGGTCGCTTTCGACACAGATGGTTTCAACGCCTGCTCGTGCTGCGATCAGGGTCGAAGCCCCCGAGCCAAATTCGAGATAAAATTGCACATTTTGAATCTGTTCGCGGAACAGGGCCTCAAAATCCGGATCAAATGCCGGTTGGTCGGAGATGGTGATTCCGCTGCGGATGCCGGACCATTTGAGACGCATCGCTCTGCCCAGGGCGCGCATATCCTGAAATGATTGAGGAAGTTTCGACATTTCCGGAAATTCCCTTGCATAATCACGAGGATAGGATTTCTGCGTGCATGTTTTGCACTCGCCCGATGTCTCGTCAAGCCATCGCGCCATCCCGATTAGCAGGAATGTCCTTAACAATATGGTAAAGCTGATCGACAGGGGCTGCCGGTTGTGCAAATAGGCGTCCGGTCGCGCACAAGATTGGCGGAGTCTCCCTTGGCATTGCAAAAGCTCAATTCACTCTGGGTCGGCAACAAACTCAGTTATCTGGAACGCCTTTGCCTGGTGTCCGGGCTGGCCACGGGCCACGAATTCACACTTTGGTCCTATGAACCCGACAAGCTGGAAGGGGTGCCTGATGGTGTGGAATTGCGAGATGCTGCGGAGGTGATGCCCCGCGAGCGGTTGCTGACCTATGCCGATACTGGATCGGTCGCACTGGGTGCCAATTTCTGGCGCTATGAGCTGCTCGCCAAAGACCTCGGTTACTGGGTGGACATGGACTTCTATTTTCTCCGCCCGCTCGATTTTGCCGAAGATCATGTATTCGGCTGGGAATATGAAGGCTGGGTCAACAACGCCGTGCTATTGGCGCCGGCAGGTTCCGCGATGGTCCATGATCTCAACACCATTCCGCAACCCAATCAGCGCCCCCCCTGGTTTGGCCCCAAACGGTCGCTGGCCTTCTACTGGCAGCGCCTGACAAAGGGCCCGATCGGACTGGATGAGATGCCCTGGGGCACCTACGCGTCGGGGCTGGTTACGCATGTGATCAAGAAGAACAACATCGAAAACCATGCGAAGCCGCCGACCGTTTTCTATCCGGTGCGATGGAAAGATGCGCGGACGCTCTATGAACCGGCAGCGGTGGTTGAAGGCATGCTGGCAGAAGATACGCGGGCGGTACACATGTGGCACAGCCGCCTTGTCGGACTGTTTGACAAGCCGCCGGCACCCGGATCTTATATTGATCTGGTCTGCCGCAAGCACGATATCGATACGTCCTGGTAGGACGCAGGCCTAGCGGACCAGCAGGCGTTTCAGCTTGCGTGCGGCGGCAACGGCGGTGCGAATAACCGGGACTCTGTCAAAAAACTTCAGATCCGCAATATCGGTTCGAGACGGCCGCTGATATCCGATGACCGGTTCGGCAAACAGGGTTTTGGTATCGGGAAAGGCACGCCGGTACCAGACATAAGCTCCGTCAATGGGCGGGTGAATTCCCTCATATTCCAATGTTTTCAAATAGTTGGAAAGATGGATTGCAGTATCGGGAGCAAAGCCCATCATGTGCGCCCCGATGATATTGCTCGCCGGCAGGTCATCCGGATCAGACGCCTCATATCCGCCATAGAAGACAGACCAGTCGTCCGGCGGCGCATAGAGCGCGGCGTCGGGAACAAAGTCGCAATCGTCTTCCAGTATCAGCACCCGATGCCCGTTTTCTGCTGCCTCCTCCAGAATTGCGAGGTGACTTTGATATACGCCGCGCGCGCCGGGCGAGCTGAACGGTCCGGCTTCATCAAACTGAAAAGCCTGGAAAAAGGCCACGCGCGGGTCGTCGAGCAGACCGAGGCGTTTCAGTTCGCCTTCCATTTCCGCCCGCCGGTCCGTGCGGTGGGGCAGATTGATGATCCGGATGCTGTCGAACTGGTCAAAAATCATGGTTGTTCCCCTCGCGGAAGCGGCGCACCGGCCTGCTTCGCATTGGCAAAGAGTTCGGGTAAAGGAGAAACCGCAATTTTTACGTCAAATTCTTCCGATATTTTCACGCGGGCCCTCTCGGCTCTTTTGCTGGCGCCGGCTGCATCCGACAATGTCCGGTCCAGCGCTCGCCGCAGACCATCCCAGTCCGCGGGATGGAACAGCAAGCCGTTATGTTCATCGTCAATCAGTTCGGGAACGCCAGCGATGCGGCTGGCGACAACTGGCTTGCCCAGCGCCATGCCCTCCATCAGAACAACAGGCAGACCCTCCATGAAGCTCGGCAGGACAAGAATGTCCGAACCGGCAATGGCCGCCAGCGTATCCTGTTCAGACAGACGCCCGGCCATTTTCACACGGTCGCTGATCGCCAGCTCATCGCACTGCGCCTGGATTTCCGCCTGAGCCGGGCCATCGCCGACCAGCAGAAGCTCGACGTCATGCCCCTCCCGCACGAGACCGGCAAAGGCCTGAAGCAGCCCCGGATGGCCTTTTTCGCTGGACAGTCGCGCCACGCAAATAATCTGCTTGCGGGTTCGCTCTCCATTCGGCTCCGACCGCCGGGGGAGTTCATCCAGCGTGATGCCACAGCGCACGATGTGAAACTTGTCCCAGACGCGGACCGGAACAATCCGCATCGCCTGCGCCCGTCCAAACCACGATACGCAAGCCACAAACCGGGCTTCGGCAATCTTGTCGGCGAGCAGCAAGCCGGCCGGATAGTCGGTTTCGGAAATGCCGTGCAGGGTCAGGCTCCAGGGGATCTTGTTGAACCGTGACGCGAGCATGCCGACGGTTGCCGCGCTGTTGGCGAAATGGTTGTGGAGGTGGCCGACACCGTCCTTTTCCAGTTGCCGGGCAAGGACGATGCTTTCGGCAAAATGGAAAAGCGCCCAGATCAGGGCCCTGAGTCCCGGCACCCGGTGGCGCATGGCTCGGGTGAAACAGGACAAATAGCGCAGCGGGCGGGTGAACAGCGCTCTCAGATGGCTGACCACATAGGCCCCAATCCCCGCGTTCAGCACATAATATGTTTCCTCACGCATCCGCTGATCGGCGGCACTTGCCAGGTCAGTTTCGGGCCGCCGGATGCTATAGGTTTTGATGGGCAGTCCGCCCGATCGCAGCTGTTCGATCTCGCGGCGAATGAAGGTGTGGGAAGCGGCCGGATACTGGCTGGTCAGATAGCCGATCGTACCGGCGTGAAGCGGTTCCCGGCCTCCGGTCTTTTGACCGTTTTCCTGTTCAAGCTTTCCGGTCATTTGTAGAAAATCGTGCCTCCCTGACGCCCCAGCAACTTTCTTTTGGCATATCGCACGATGCCGGCCAGTTCAGCAAATTTTCCGATCATGGTGAGGCCCGCCTGCTGCCAGGAGAATTTCCGGGCCACGCCGTCACGAACCGCCATGCGCATGATTTGCAACGCATAGGCGAGTGGCAGTCCCGCCCAGAATATCGGCTGGAACCATCCGGCAATGAGGAAAACGACTGGCAAGACCAGAGCCCAGAACAGGGCGCGGAAAATTTCCCGGCCATAAAGCGGATTGCCGCGCTTGCGGGTGGTGTCCCAGACCTGCGCATAACCGAAGCCGCTGCGGATCGCGCGCAGCCACCATTGGCGGAAGTGATGCATGTCTGCGTCATGGATGGTCATCGGCGCGTCGAGCCGCCAGATTTTCAGGCCTGCCGCGCGCAATCTGTGGCATAGTTCGGGTTCTTCGCCGGCAATCATGGCCGGCGAAGAACCCCCCCGTTATCGCGAGAGCCTCGCCGCGCATCAGGGCATCGCCGCCACATGCCGCAGCCTCCCCGATCGCCGTATTCCATTCGCGGTCGCACAGCTGGTTATAGACGGACGCATCCGGATAGCGTTCGCGGCGGCGACCGCAAACCGCGGCGACTTCGGGGTGATCGTCGAGAAACCGGGTGGCGGCTTCCATCCAGCCGGGCTCGACTTCGCAGTCACCGTCCACAAACAGAACAAATTCCGGATCCGGGGTGAGCTGGCGGAGTTTTTCCAGCCCTTCATTGCGCGCCCGGGCCGCCGTGAAGGGCCTGTCCAGGTCGAGATCATGGACGAGGGCGCCGCGCGCCCTGGCCGCTTCCGGACTGCCATCCGTGGACGCGGAATCGACATAGACTATTGGCGCGCGTGATGTCGCGAGCGATTCGAGGCAGCGGACAAGTCGCTCTCCCTCGTTCCGGCCAATGATCACTATCCCGGTCTTCGCATCACCGGAACCGGCCTGGTTGATTGCCGTTCGAGGATCAGACATGGCTCGTATTCCCGTAATATCCGAACCAGGTTTCAAAATCTGCGACCAGGCCGAGCTGGACCAGCAACAGCCGCCATCCCGCAATCAGCAGCAGGAACAGCGTCAGCAGCACAATATCCTGCCGCAGGAAGGAGAGGCCTTCCATCCACTGGGATATCGCAAGCGAGATATAGCGGAACAGATCGGCGATCGCGATGACGCACAAGGCCGCGACAAAACCCGAATAGGTCAATGCCAGCGGTACGGCGATAACCAGCCAGACAAGTTTCGCGAGATTTGCCTGGGCGGTGTGCACCGACTTGCCGATTCCGAGCATGCAGGATTCGCCGATGGTCGAGAGAATCGAGAACCATGTCCCGGCCATCAGGATCGGCAGGAAAAAGGCGGCGGCAAGATAGCGATCATCATAGAGCAGGACGATGATCACGTCCGAAATCGCCACAACAAGGGACAGGCCAAGTGCGGCAGCCAGCAGAGCCTTCTTCCGGAGGCCTGAAATCGCTGGCCGGAGCTCTGAGCGATCTTTGGCGAAGCCGGCGACTTTCGGAAAGACCATCATGTTGCCGACGCGCTGTGCGAGCAGGGCGATCATGTCCGAAAACGTCCGCGCGATGCCGTATATGCCGAGCAGGGCAAAGGGTATTTCCTTGGCGAAATAGAGGCGATCAAAATTCATCGCGAGGAAAAAGACGATGGACGAGGCGAACACCCATTTGCCGAACGAGATGATCGCCTTCACATGTTCCTTGTGAATGGCAATGCGGTGCGTGCGATAGTCGATCAGGAAAAAGCTGGCCGCGGAACAAATGGCTGTGGACAGGACGAGGCCGACCACCAGCGCCCAGATGGTTGGCGAATATAGCGCCAGTGCGATATGGACCACCGCCGTGACCACGCCGGTAAAGACATCGAAATAGGCCAGGGTTTTCACTTCCTGGCGTTTTTGCAAGATATAGCGGGAGGGCGACTGGAATCCCGTCAGCAGGAAAACGATGGCGACGACCGGAATGATTTCAACAAGCTCACGGCTTTCGTAGAAGCCGGCAATCGGACTCGCCAGCAGCAGTGCAATGCCGAAAAGCAATATCCCGCGAATGATCTGGATCGTCCACGCGCTGTTATAAAAATCGGGTTTGTCACCCTGGCGGTTGCTGACGATATTCTGACCGATGCCGATGTCGGAAAGCAGTTCGATTCCGGTCCGCAGCGTATTGACGATAACCATCATCCCGAACAGCTGGGGTGCCAGCAGGCGCGCAAGAATGACATTGGTGACAAGGCGCAGGACCTGCGCCGCACCGTAGGATCCGGCCACCCAGGTCAGCTGGGACATCATGCGGCGGGAAAAAATTGTCATTGCAATGGTCTCGCCGGATCGAACATGATGCAGACGCTGTAGCCTATTTCGTTGCGCCGTACAAAGAAGCTGTCTGCATAGCCGTAATTGCTGAAAATTGACTTAACCATCTGAATAGATGAATCAAAAAACCCGCCAGCTTTCGCCAGCGGGTTTTTCGATAACTTGCCTGAGTCAGATCAGGCGTAGCTGATCTTTGTGGTCATCTTGCGACGACGACGCATTGCACCGCCAATCAGGCCAAAGCCGCCGATCATCATCGCCCAGCTTGCCGGTTCCGGAACAGCCGAAACTTCAAGTTCGCTCGTCCGGAACTCTCGGTCCAGTTCGACAAGAGCATTGTAGTTCAGGTTCCAGCCAAAGGCATCAAAAGCCGCCAGATCGAGGTTGGTGATAATCCCTTCCTGATTACGCCCGAAGGTCGGGTCCATGATTCCCCGTTGTTCCTCGCCAAATCCGACATCTCTCCAGTGACTGGCCTGGCGTCCGTCGCCATTAAAATCGCCGGTCGAGAAAAAGGCATCACCGCCAAAATTGGTCACGCCGCCATCAATCGAGAAATAGGATGCGGTATTGGGGTCTTCATGTCCGCCAAAGGCCCAGTCGAGAACACCGGCTGCGGCGCTTTCCTGGCTATACCGGAACAGGTCCAGTCCGGAAAAGATCACAAAGTCATCGAGAACCGGGTTTCCGTCAAAGAAATCATAGGTGTCTACACCGCTCACAAATCCCAGCGCATGGCCGATTTCATGAATGGCTATGCCGACAAAGTCGAACGCACCGGCATCGATACCGTCGGTCGGATTGAAATCGAATGCAAATTCCGTGCTGAACTGAACCGTGCCATCGGTGCGGTTCGCGTCAAGCGCATCGCCATTCACGTCGACGGCAAAATCGCCGAGGGCTTTCGATACCGCCGAATTGAGGGCCAGCACCGAATTGTTCACCCCGCCGTCATTATCGATTTCGCGTGTAAACTCTCCAGGATTAGCGCCGGGTCGTGACAGAATGGCACCCACCGAATCGCCCGGAATAATTGCCGATGGTGTGGTGTTTGGAAGTACCACAGCCGCATCCAGCGCCGTCGTACCGGTCGCTGCAAGCCGGCTGGTATATTCGCCAACCGCAATCAGGTCACGATTGCTGGTTGCCCCGCCAAGAACGCCGGGATCGAGCTGGGAAAAGCCGACGTCCAGATTGATCGTTGCATCGTTGGTAAACACGCTTTCCCAGAAGCGTGCGGCAGCACTGAATGCGTTAAAGGCTCCCGTGCCTTCTTCCACACCGCCGAGATTGTTCAGCACAATCGTCAGAGCGTTGGCAGGCACAGTCGCCAGCGGCAGCGCTACAAGCGCAGCGCTAGCCATTAACAATTTGGATTTATTCATGATTTTCCCCTCAACTTCGCCAGAATAGGCTTAACAAAGAGTTAATTCGAAGCCGCAAAAAGAGTCAACGAGCATAGCTGCCCGGACAAAAAAAGCAGGAGAAAATGAGATAAAATCTCATTTTTCCACGATTTTTAGGCGGGAAAAAGGCCCGGATTTTGGCCGTTTTTCTGGAGCGAAAGAGAATGATTCTCAATAAGCCAAAATGCCCCCGCCGCCGCTGTCCCACAACGGGACGGCGTTAACCGCCTTGCTTGCTGGACCAGCACCGGAATTTTTGGTCCAATCCTTACCTGGCGGCACCAAAAAGTGCAGATGCGGGATGATTTTTGAGTCGGAAAGGTCTAACAGACGGGTGCAAGAGGTTGAGTGGCACATGACGGATCATGACAGCATGGAGATAGGCGCATGAGGTTCGTTGCCCTTGTCGTGATCATGCTGTCGATACCAGTGTTCATGACGCTGTATCGCCAAAACGCCAGATACCGGCGCTACATGTATTTTGCACTGGGATTTATGCCGTTTCTTATTGCGGGCTGGAATCTTGATGCCGCATTTATCAGCTGGGCCGCCTGGCCGGGCCAAACCAAGGGCGTGATCATTTCCCTTCTCGACGCAATGGCGCTCGGGATCATTCTTGCGTCGCGGGCACGGGTGTTCACCTACCCCTTTGTCGGCATTATCCTAGCCTATTTGCTGTCCGCGGCCTTGTCCATTTTCTTTGCCGATAACCCGCAAGCTGCGTTTTTCTATGTCTGGCAACTGGGCACAGTGTTGCTGGTCTTTATGGCAGTGGCCACCGTGTGCCGGAATGAAGCCGCGCCGCGGCTGATCATTGCCGGACTGGTGTGCGGGATTGCATTGCAGGCCGGTGTCGCGACCAGCCAGAAATTGTCAGGTGTGGTACAGGCAAGCGGAACGCTCGGGCACCAGAACCTGCTGGGCATGGTCACCCATTTTGTCCTCTATCCGTCGCTGGCTTTGCTGCTTGCATCGAACAAGAGCAAACTGCCCTTGCTGGGTGTCGCTTCCGCCCTGATCGTGGTGGCTTCCGGTGCATCCAGAGCGACAATCGGATTTGCGGGAATCGGGGTTGTATTGCTCATCGGCCTTTCGATGATCCGCAAACCGAGTGCACGCAAAACCCGTGCGGCAATTGCCGGACTTTTGGTGCTTGCCATCGCGACCCCGGTTGCCCTGGCATCACTGGAACAACGCTTCGCGATCAGTTCGGCCGAGGGCAGCTCCGAGGAGCGCCAGGCATTTGAACGGGCCGCGGCGATGATCCTGGCCGACAATCCGATGGGCGTTGGCGCCAACCAGTATGTTGTGGTTGCGAACACCCGTGGATATTCGGAAGAGGCCGGTGTGATCTGGAACTATGCCAGTCGTTCTGCAAAGGTCCATAATGCCTATTTGCTGGTTGCCGCAGAGACCGGCTATTTGGGGCTCGTTTGTTTCATGCTTTTCCTTTTTGTCCCGATATTTGCCGCATTGCGTTTTGCCTGGCAAAATCGGGGAGATCCGAGAGGGGATCTGGCATTGGGAATCGGTGTCGCCATGTTCATCGTGTCGCTCCACTGTCTCTACGAGTGGGTTCTGGTGACCGCGTCGGTGCAATATATGATCGCCATAAATCTGGGGATCCTTGGTGGTCTGATATTGCAACGCAAGGCCGAGAAGCGCGCAGCGATCCTGGAACGCAAGAAAATCAGCGAAAGCGGACGTTCGGGAAAAATTCCGGCGATGTCGCGAAAGGGACGAAGAAGCCGGCGCCTTGGTCCCAAACCGGCGTCTGATTGACCAGCAATATGTCTTGAGCCGGATGACTGGTGCGGTCGAGAAGACTCGAACTTCCACGGGAGATTAATCCCACAGCGACCTCAACGCTGCGCGTCTACCAATTCCGCCACGACCGCACATGTCATCTGGAGAAGGGGCGTATCGCCCCGAGGTAGGCGGGTGCCATTAGCAAAGGGTCCGGAGTCCCGCAACAGATATTCTTGGTGCATTTCGGCCGACTGATCATGACAGTCTGGCCGGATATCTGTCCCTTTGCAGTACAGTTTTCCGCATCGCGTCCGTTTTCAGAGGTTCAGGCCCACATATCGGCCCGTTAACCTTTTATTTACCTTGCCGGATGGTCCCCATGCCCGCTCTTTTGTTGTCGATGGACTTGATATTTGCCCCCCTGGTTCTGCTGGCCGGCTCGGCGACGGCAGAATTGCCGGTCAGCCGGTCGAACGGGCCGCGAGCCGGGGCCAGGGCATCCGTATCGGCCCGGATCATTCGCGGAGAGTCCGTGCGCTTTGAAGCGCCGGATCCCCGTGCCCGTTCTCTGCCTATCGGCAGCGATAGCAACAGCCTGGTGCTGCCAAAAGCCCGTGATCGCAAGTCGGCAAATATTGGCGGCGAAACGCAGCAGATCCTGATCGAATTCTATTGAACGATTCCAGGCGGTTATTTTGGGTTTGGTTCGACTTTATTCAGTAGGCGTGGATATGTCGGCCCAGCCGATTTCAAGATCGGTAGCCGCCCGCGGGACATCCAGCTTGGCTTCATTGAAATTGACCTTGCCGCCAGGCGCCAGTGTCTTCACCGGAGGCTTCATTTGCCAGCTATAGACGATCCGTCCGCTGGCATCGCGGAGCATCACGAGCATCGGCGGAACCGGCTGTTCGGTATCGGAAGGATTGATCACTGTGCCGCTGGCGGCGAAATATTCCGTCCCGTCCGGCAACGTCCGGCGATCCTGATTGGCTGAGAGTTCGATGAGCAACGGGGTCTGGTCGACCGAGGCGAAACGATAGCTTTCAAACCAGTTGGGCGCACCGAATATGTACAGCGCGCCGCCGATGACCGAAACGGCAAGCGCAAAAGCGATCGCTGCCGCTGTCCACAATTTGGCCGGATTGCGCCGCGGCTTGAACGGCGGTTCGTGGGCGAAGCTGCTTTCGTCCGTGGCGTAGGAAGGAATATCGGGAACCGGTCCTGCCTGTGCGGCATGGGCTGCCAGCGATGTTTCTTCCGGAACAACGGCCTTGGGCGGAGCCGGTTTTGGCGCCGTTTCAGGGATAGGCGGGGTCGGCGCGGGGGCCGGGGGAGGTTCGGTGATTCCACCTTCCTGAAACCAGCTGTGACGGCATGACGCACAGCGCACGGATCGGCCGGTCGGGCCGATAGCACTGTCCGGAACAAGATATCGCGTCTTACATGCCGGGCAATTCAATATCATGACGTCACTCTAAACACGCCGTAACACGAAACTGCAAGCCCGCGGTGCATGGTTTTGAGACAAGGACCGGAAATTCTGCGTTTCGAACGCGTCAAAAGGCAAAGCCGGTGATCTGCCAGTTGATTTCCCGCCTGCGAAAGGACTATTGGACAGGGCGGCCCGCAAGCAAGGTGCCGACACAGGTGGATCGATTGTCCGAATGAATGAAATTGTTCAGTTTGAAAATGTCGGATTGCGCTATGGGGCCGGTGCCGAAACGCTGTCGGATCTCAGTTTTACGCTATATCCGGGCAGTTTCTACTTCCTGACCGGCGCCTCCGGAGCGGGCAAGACGTCGCTGCTCAAGCTGCTCTATCTGTCGCAGCGTCCCAGCCGGGGTGTCATTCGGCTTTTTGGAGAGGATGCGGTGACCATGCCGCGTGCCCGATTGCCCGGATTTCGCCGCCGGATTGGCGTGGTGTTCCAGGATTTTCGCCTGGTTCCGCATTTGTCGGCCTTTGACAATATTGCACTGCCTTTGCGGGTGGCCGGCGTACGGGAGAAGGATCTCGAAACGCCGGTCGCGGAAATGCTCGACTGGGTCGGGCTTGGTGACCGGGCATCAGCTCGCCCTGCGACCTTGTCTGGTGGAGAACAGCAACGGGTGGCTATTGCGCGTGCTGTTATCGGACGTCCGGAGATTCTGGTGGCGGACGAGCCAACCGGAAATGTGGACCCCGACATGGCCGTCCGCCTGCTGCAACTGTTCGAAGCCCTGAACACTTTGGGTACCACTATTGTGGTGGCGACCCATGACATCCATCTGCTCAGCAAGGTTCCCGGCGCCCAGATGATGAAGCTGGAAAAGGGTAGCCTGTCGGATCCGACAGGCTCGCTGCGCCATCCGCCGATACCGCAAGATACAACGGTTTGATTCGGCGAACGGATGCTCCAGTTTTTCTTCATACCCGGCCATGACCGCAGACTGATCCCGGAAGGCCGATTGTCTGGACCCATGCCCTGGGTTATTGCGATCATGATTTTCCTGATGGTGCTGGCGACGGCGGCGGGCCTCGCCTTTTCCGAGGCCGCGCGAAGTGTTTCTGATGACCTGTCCAGCCGTGTGACCGTGCAGATTGTTGAAGCGAATGCGGATGTCAGGAACCGGCAAAGCGAGGATGTGGCGGCCAGTCTGCGCGGACTGGACATTGTGGCGCAGGTCCGGGTGCTGCCGGAAGGAGAAATTCGAGAACTGATCGAACCCTGGCTGGGCACGCAGGATATCGGCGAAGACATCCCCCTGCCGGCACTGATTGACGTCACTCTGGCCCGGAAGGCAGGTCCGGCAGAGCTGGAAGAGCTGCAATCTGCCGCCGCTCAGCTGTCCTCTGCCGCGCGGGTCGAACCCAGCAGCGGTCTTATCGAGCCGGTTATCGATCTGGTGCGGTCACTCCAGTGGATTGCTTTGGGACTCGTGTTTCTGCTTGCTGCCGCCACCGCTGCCGCTGTCATCATTTCGGCCCGGGCTGCTCTCAATACCCATGACGAGACAATCGGGATCATCCATTTGCTGGGCGGAACGGATCGTCAGATCAGCAAGCTGTTTCAGCGCCGCATAGCACTGGACGCCTTGCTTGGGGGCATAATCGGGCTGGTGGGCGGCGCCGCGATCATCTGGTTGCTCGGCATGCAGCTCTCCGCTCTGGGGTCCGGCCTGGTCCAGTCACTGGGGCTTTCGTGGCAGAGCATGTTGATTATCGCTGCCATTCCGATAATGGGAATGCTCCTCGCGATGATGACCGCCCGCATGACCATCATGGGCGCGTTGAAAAAGATCTTGTAGTTTCGCTTATGCTATTGCGCCTTTTCAGTTTTCTGTTCCTCATCTGGATGATCGGTTTTGCCTGGTTTACCATCGATCTGCCGCGTCCGGCGGGATCGGATGTCGAAACGGATTCCGCCGTCGTCCTGACCGGTGGACCGGGCCGGATCGAGCATGCGCTGCGCCTGGTCGAAGGCGAAAAGGCGGAACGGTTACTGGTGTCCGGTGTCGACCGGAATGTGAAACCCAACGAACTGGCGGCCCAGTATGAGCGGCCGGAAAGCCTGTTTGAGTGTTGCATTGATCTGGGCTTTCAGGCGGTCGACACCCGGTCCAATGCGCTGGAGACCGCGCGATGGGCGGCGCGGCGCGAGGATCGCTCGATTCGCCTTGTGACTTCGGACTGGCACATGCGGCGCGCCCGGCTGGAACTGGAGCGCGCCTTGCCGCCGGAGATTTCCATCACCGAAGATGCCGTATCCACCGCGCCGTCGCTGGGCACGCTCTTCAAGGAATATAACAAGTTTCTCACGCGATATCTCGCGGCGCTGGTGGGCATATGAAACTGATTTCTGGCATCCGTTCGCTTCTGTTCATTCCCGTTTTCTACGGCGGCTCGACGCCGATCATCATCGTGGCCTTTTTGGTCGCTCTGTTCTCCGTTCGCGGCACCCATGCCATGGCGCGCTGGTGGAGCCGCTATCATTATCTGTGCGCGCGGGTCATTCTGGGCATACGTGTGGAAATCAAGGGGGAGCTGCGCAACGAGCCTCTCCTTTATGTGTTCAAACATGAAAGCATGTTTGAAACCATCGATCTTCTCAGAATTTTCGAAAAGCCGGTAGTGATTGCGAAAAAGGAACTGCTGGTCATCCCCTTATGGGGATGGATTGCCCGCAAGCATGGATTGCTCGGGATTGACCGCAATGGTGGCGGCGCCGCGATGCGGCAGATTATCAAGCAGGCGCGGCGGGCGATTGATGAAGGGCGGCCGATTGTCATATTTGCCGAAGGCAGCCGGGCGCATCACGGCCAGCGACCGGAGCTCCAGACCGGCTTTGCCGGCATCTACAAGTTGCTTGGACTGCCGCTCGTTCCCGTGGCCCTGAACAGCGGAATCATCTCCCCGCGCGATACGTTCGTGCAGCGCAGTGGCGTGATCACTTACGAGGTGCAGGACGAGATTGAACCGGGCCTCGGACGCGACGAGATCCGCGACCGGGTACATGCCGCGATCAATGCGCTGAACGACTGACCGGGTCCGGACGGACGGCTTTATTCGTGATGCCGGCCGAAATCCGGCGCGGCGTCGTCCTGACCTTCTTCGATGATCCGGCGGCGGATGGCCCGGGTCTTTGTGAAAAGGTCGAACAGTTCATCGCCCTTGTCCCAGCGAATGGCTCGCTGCAGGGCGGTCAGATCTTCGGAAAAGCGCTGCAGCATTTCGAGCACGGCGTCCTTGTTGGACATGAAGACATCGCGCCACATGGTGGGGTCGGAAGCGGCAATCCGGGTGAAGTCGCGGAAACCGCCGGCCGAATATTTGATCACTTCGCTGCGCGTCACATCTTCGAGATCTGATGCGGTTCCCACGATCGTATAGGCAATCAGATGCGGCAGATGGCTGGTCACGGCGAGTACGAGGTCATGATGCTTTGCGTCCATGATCTCGATATTGGCACCCAGCTTCTCCCAGAAGGCACGAACCTTTTCGATATCGGCTTTCACCGCAGTTTCCGGTGGAGTGAGGATGCACCAGCGATCCTGGAACAGGGTGGCGAAGCCGGCATCCGGGCCGCTATGCTCGGTCCCGGCCACCGGATGGGCGGGAATGATCCGCGCTTCGGGCAGCACTTCGGTGAGTGCGGCGATCACGCTCGCCTTGGAGGAGCCGACATCACTGATTACAGCGTCGGCGGGCAGATCGGCACCTATGTCCGCCGCGGTGGAAGCCATGGCGCCCACCGGAACACAGAGCATCACCAGATCGGCATCAATGACGGCCGCGCCGGCGCTGTCGCTGATATCATCACAAAAACCGAGCTCGGTGGCACGGGCGCGGACGGCGGGATCCTGATCAAAGCCGGTGATCCGGGCACCTGGCATCTGCGCGCGCGTGGCATGGGCAATAGACGATCCGATCAGTCCCAGTCCGATGATCGCAATATTGGCAAAAGGGAGCATCAGGCGGCTTCCAGAATTGCACGCAGGGCCGCTGCCACGCCGCGCGTTTCCTCTTCGGTCCCGATGGTGATCCGCAGGCCATTGACCAGTCCCTGTCCGGGCAGCCAGCGCACCGCATAGCCTTTTTCCATCAGCGCATTATTGGCCTGTTCTGCGGTGACTTTGCCTTCGAGCAGAACAAGCAGGAAATTGGTATGGCTCGGGATGACCCGCAGGCCGTGATTGCCCATCCCCGTCAATTCATCGGACAGCCACTGGCGCCAGCGGCGGTTATGTTCCCGGCTGGATGCGACAAAATCTTCCGACGCCAAGGCTGCCAGCGCGGCTTCCTGGCCGGCGGTAGTGACATTGAACGGCAGACGGATCCGGTTCATGGCGCCGATAATCTCCTCCGGCCCATATCCCCAGCCAATCCGTTCGGCAGCCAGTCCGTGGATTTTGGAGAAGGTCCGGGTGACCAGCACATTGGGTAGCGTCGCCGCCATTTCCAGCGCCTGATCATCCTCGTCTGCTTCGAGATATTCCGCATAGGCACCGTCCAGCACGAGCAGGACATGGGCAGGCAGGGCTGCCTGCAACCGGCGGATCTCTTCGGCGCTCGACAGGGTGCCGGTGGGGTTGTTGGGATTGGCGATGAAAACCACCCGGGTGCGATCGGTCACCTTGGCAAGGATCGCATCGACATCGGTGCCATAATTGACATCGTCCGCGATGACCGGTGTCCCGCCATAGCGACGCGCGGCAATATCATAGACGGCAAAGCCATATCGGACATAGATAATCTCGTCGCCCGGTCCACTGAAAGCATTGGCGGCCAGGTGCAGGATATCATCCGAGCCGGTGCCGCAGATGATCCGGGCCGGATCGAGATCATGCTTTGCCGCAATTGCTTCCCGCAACTTTGTGGACCCGGGATCGGGATAGCGCGGGACCTCGCCCGAGGCATCGGACAGTGCCTGTTTCGCCGCCGGGCTGCACCCGAGGGGATTTTCATTGGCCGACAGCTTGACCAGTTTCTGCCCGCTGTCGCTGCTCGACTTGCCCGGCACATAGGGCGCAATGCCCATGATCCAGTCTTTCGGTTGTGGTTTGCTCATAACATCAATTCCCATCAGAACATGCCATTGTCATTCTTCGACCGTTTCGGGATCACCTGCAATACGTCCCAATGTTCCACTATCTTGTCGTTGTCATCAAACCGGAAGATATCCATCCCCGCATAATCTTCATCGCCAGGCCATTTCTGATGACAGTGCAGCACTACCAGTTTGCCCTCCTCGACAGAGCGGACAAATTCCACCGACTTGCCGGGATAGTCGCGAGTCATCCGGTCAAAATAGTCGATAAAAGCCTGCTTGCCGTCACCCACCTCCGGATTGTGCTGGACATAATCCGCACCGACATAGCGCTCAACCGCCTCCGCTGCCTTGCACTGATTGAACATCAGATCATAAAAGGCCTTTGCTTTGTCGGTTTTGCTTTGTCCGGTCATGGAATGGTCCCGCTCGCGAAATATTGGCTCTCGACTAGTCACAAGCGGTCTTGTGTCAACTGCAATATCAATTGACGCCCCGGTTTTAGCGCCTTAGCCCCTGCAATCCATGAATGACGATCTGCGCTTTGGACTGGACAGGGCTGTCCAGCTGCCCGGTCCGCTGGCTCTGGACAGCGGGGCCACGCTGGCGCCTGTCGATATTGCCTATGAGACCTATGGCACGCTCGATGCCGATGCCGGCAATGCGATCCTCATCTGTCACGCACTGACTGGCGATCAATATGTTGCTTCCACCCATCCCGTTACCGGCAAGGATGGCTGGTGGGTTCGCATGGTGGGGCCCGGCAAGCCGATTGATACCGATCGCTATTTTGTCATCTGTGCCAATGTGATTGGCAGCTGCCTCGGGAGCAGCGGGCCGGCCACCGTCAATCCGGCAACGAACGAGGCCTGGGCGATGGAGTTTCCGGTGCTCACCATAGCCGACATGGTGCGGGCCCAGGCGATGCTGCTGGATCATCTTGGCATCGAACGCCTCCACAGCGTGGTCGGCGGTTCGATGGGCGGGATGCAGGGTATCAGCTGGACAGCGCTCTATCCGGAGCGTGTGAAATCGGCGGTAATCATTGCCTCGACCGCCAAGCACAGCGCCCAGAATATCGCTTTTCACGAAGTCGGGCGCCAGGCGATTATGGCCGACCCGCGCTGGCGGGGCGGGGCCTATTATGCCGATGAAGATCCGCCGGTCAGCGGCCTGGCTGTGGCCCGGATGGCAGCGCATATCACCTATTTGTCCGAAGAAGGTCTGACCGAGAAATTCGGGCGGCGGCTGCAGGACCGGGATGCAAAGACTTTCGGGTTCGACGCCGATTTTCAGGTCGAGAGCTATCTCCGCCATCAGGGCAGCACTTTTACCGACCGCTTTGATGCCAACAGCTATCTCTACATCACCCGGGCGATGGACTATTTTGATCTCGCCGAAGACCATGGCGGATCGCTGGCCACCGCCTTCACCGGATCAAAGGCGCGCTTTTGTCTGATAAGTTTTGACAGCGACTGGCTATATCCGACTGCGGAATCACGGGCGATCGTCCATGCCCTGAACGCGGCAGGAGCCGAAGCCAGTTTTGTTGAACTGTCCGCCCCCTTTGGCCATGACAGCTTCCTGCTCGAAAATGCCGAGATGGACCGGATTGTCGGCGGGTTTCTCAAGTCGGGGGATGGGAAATGACTCTGCTCCGTCCGGACCTCCAGATCATTGCCGACAATATCACCCCCGGCAGCCGGGTGCTCGATATCGGTTGCGGTGATGGCGCCCTGATGGCCGCACTGCGCGATGACAAGGGCTGCGATGCGCGCGGGCTGGAAATCGATCCCGCCAATGTCGCCGCAGCGGTGGCCAAGGGGCTCAGCGTGGTCCAGGGCGATGCCGACACCGACCTGACGGCCTATCCCGATGGCAGTTTCGACTATGCCGTGCTCAGCCAGACCTTGCAGACAACCATGCGCCCCGACATGATCGTGGAGCAGCTTTTGCGCATCGGGCAGCAGGGCTTTGTCAGTTTCCCCAATTTTGCCCATTGGCGCGTCCGTCTGTCGCTCCTTATCGGCGGCCGCATGCCGGTCACCCGGCTGTTGCCTGAACGCTGGTATGACACACCCAATATCCACCATGTCACGATTGACGATTTCCGCTCGCTGGTGCGGGAAGAACAGTTGCAACAGGAAGGCCAGTGGTTTCTCAGCGGGGACACACAAACCGGCCGCGGTCTGGCCAATCTGATGGCCGAACATGCGGTGTTTTTGCTGCGGGGGTGATCGGGTGGAATATGAGCTCGTCTATGATGCCGCTACTGCAGGATTTTCAGGCTGGATGTTTGTCGGAATCGGATTGGTGATCACGGCGGTTTCAGGAACCCTTTTGTTTTTTCCCAACCTTCGCCAGTATTTTGGAAAAATTCAAAATAGGTTCTTTGGAAACTGGTATTACTGGCTGATTTTTCTCTTCGCCATTTTCTGGACAATGACAGCTGGAATCATCACTTGGACCGATAACACGCGAGTTGCAGATGCATCCGAACACAATCGTTGCACGGTGGTTGAAGGAGAAGTTGAAAATTTTGTTCCAATGCCGAAAAGCGGTCATGCTCGTGAGACATTCACGGTCGAAGAGGTTGATTTCGCATTTTCCGATTACGTTATAACTGGGGGATATAACAACACCAGGTCTCATGGTGGATCGATCACAGGGGGTGCGAAAGTACGAATCTGCTATATTGAGGGATTCGACGCCAGTTCTAATCTGATTGCGAGATTGGAAGTCGCGAAGGAATAACTGAATCCCCCTGTTCAGCACATTATAACCCTGTATTCTGACAGGCTTGAACATCGGGCTGTTGGCCGAAGGAGCGGAATTTGGACTGGGCATCCACCTGGGAACTGGCACAACCCTATGTCGGACTGGCGATTCTTGTCGCCCTGTTCTGGGCCTTTGTCACCGAGAAGCAGGGGCCGGCGGTTACTGCGGTCGTCGCGGCAGCGATGATGCTGGTGCTGGGGCTGCTCAGCAGCGATGACCTTTTCGGGGTCTTTTCCAATCCGGCGCCGCTGACGATCGGAGCGATGTTCATTCTCTCCGGGGCGTTGATGCGGACGGGCGTGATCGAGGCGCTGGCAGGATTCGCAGCCCGGCATGCGGAAGACCGGCCGAAACTCGCGATAGGCGGATTTCTGGGCGGGACCTTCGGCGCATCCGCCTTTATCAACAATACACCGGTGGTGATCATCCTGATTCCGATCATGAAGAAAATCGCCGCCGTCGCCGGTATCGCCGCGAGCAAGCTGCTGATCCCGCTATCCTATATTTCCATTCTCGGCGGCAGTCTCACTCTCTTGGGAACATCCACCAACCTGCTTGTTGACGGTGTGGCGCAGCAAAATGGCCAGGCTCCTTTCGGCCTGTTCGAAATCACCACGGTCGGCCTGATTGCCGCCGCGACCGGGATTGTGATGATCGGTATATTGGGACCTTTTCTGCTGCCGGACCGGAAAAGCGGGGGGCTCGCCGACGGGCAGGTCGAAACCCGCTATCTGACAGATATCCGGTTTGAGGACGAAAGCAGTTTACTGGGCAAAACAGTATCGGCGACCAGGCTTTTCGCTCCATCCGGCGCCACGGTCCTGGGACGCAAGCTGGGAAATGTCGTCGATCGTTCCGACATGACTGATCATGTCCTGTCAGGCGGTGACACGCTGGTCGCTTCGGTCACCCAGGAAGAATTGCTGTCGCTCGCCAAGACGCCGGGATTGAAGATTGGATATGCGGGTGTGAAACAGCCGGATACGCCGCTCGAGGATGAGCATACGCGGCTGGTCGAACTGGTGATTGGCCCGTCACACCGGTCGGTTGGCAAGTCGCTTCCCAATCTGCCGTTCCTGTCACGGGTGCCCGCGCGCGTTCTGGGGCTGTCCCGGCCGCGCCATATTGCCGGCCCGCTGCTGTCGTCGGCGCGTATTCGACATGGCGACAGCCTGCTGGTTCAGACGGATGATATCTCGATCGCGACCTTGCAGGAAAATGCCGATCTGGTGCACCTGCAGGAACCCGACGCGCGCGCCTATCGTCGCCACCGGGCGCCGATCGCGATCGCGACACTGGCGATCATCATCATCGCAGCGACACTGGGTGTGATTCCCATTGCTGCTCTGGCCATGATCGGCGTGGCGGTGGTCCTGGTCACCAAGTGCATCGACAGCGAGGAGGCGTGGGGCGCACTGGACGGCAATGTGCTGGTGCTGATTTTCGCCATGCTGGCGGTCGGAAAGGGGCTGGAAAATGCCGGCACGGTGCAGCTGATCGTCGACACCATCCTGCCGCTGCTGAACATGATGCCGCCGCTGTTGCTGATCATCGCGGTCTATTCGCTGACTTCCCTGCTGACCGAGACGGCGACCAATAACGCGGTAGCCGTGATCATGACGCCGCTGGTCATCGGTATCGCCGAGCAGACCGGCGTGGATGTCCGGAGTCTGCTGGTGGCGGTCATGTTCGGTGCATCGGCGAGCTTTGCAACACCTGTTGGCTATCAGACCAACACGCTTGTCTACACGTCAGGTGGCTATCGCTTCTCCGATTTCGTGTGGATCGGCCTGCCGCTCAACATTGGTGTCGGGCTGGCTGCTTGCCTGGCGATCCATTATGTCTTTTGATCCGGGGAAGCCTCAGGCCTGATCTGTGTAACCGGCCAGTCGTCCATTGATTACATAATCAAGTATCTCGACAATCTGCGCGGGGGTTTCAGCAACCGCCAGAGCTGCGGCATCGACCTCCTTGAGCGGGTGCACGATATCCGGTCCGTGATTAATGATCAGCGGTTTGCCGAGGGCGGCAGCATAGCCGGCATCAAAGGCAGCGTTCCACTGTTTGTACTTGTCGCCGAAGCGAACCACGACAATATCCGCTTCCTTGAGCAAGGTGGATGTCCGGATCGCATTTAGCTGGGCACCCTTGCGATCATGCCAGAATTTTTGATCCTCGGCGCCCAATATGGTGACCCCGCAATCATCAGAGGCGGGATGGTCTGTCACCGGTGCAGAGAAGCGGACCGGCAGGCCTTTTGCGGCCGCGCCTTCGGCAATTTCCTGACGCCAGTTGGTGTGGATTTCTCCCGAAAGATAAACGGACCAGATATCGGGCATGCTGATGTCTCCTATCGTTCGCGCGTTGCGCTGAAGGTGATTTCGGGATTGCGTTCTTCCTGATAACCGACATCCCAGGCCGATTTGGCGAGAAAGACCAGATTGTCATCCCGGTCGCGGGCGAGGCTGGTCTGGTTGATATTGGCAAAAGCATTCAGGATTTCGTCGCTGCCATTGATCCAGCGTGCAGTCTCGAATGGCGCGGCTTCGAGCGATGCCTCGACCTTGTATTCGGCGGACAGGCGGGAGATCAGCACGTCGAGCTGCAGCTGGCCGACGACGCCGATAATCCAGTTGGCACCAATTTCCGGATAGAAGACCTGCACCACGCCCTCTTCGCTGAGGTCGTCGAGCGCCTTGCGCAATTTCTTCGTCTGGGTCGGATCCTTCAGGATCACGCGCCGCAGAATCTCCGGTGCGAAATTGGGTAACCCGGTAATTCGCACCTGATTTTTTTCGGACAGCGTATCGCCAACGCGCAGCGTCCCGTGATTGGGAATACCGATAATGTCACCGGGCAGGGCGGTGTCGGCAATTTCCCGGTCCTGTGCGAAAAACAGGATGGGAGAATGAATGGCGATCGGTTTGCCCAGTGCCGACGGGATCAGTTTCATGCCGCGTTTGAATTCTCCCGAGCACAGCCGCATGAAGGCAATGCGGTCGCGGTGCTGGGGATCCATGTTCGCCTGGATCTTGAACACAAAACCGGTCACATCGCTGCTGTCCGGCTGTATCGGGTCGGGCTCGGCGGGCTGTGGTCGGGGTGGCGGCGCATGTTCGGCGATCGCCTCGATCAGTTCCTCGACGCCAAATTGTTTCAGCGCTGATCCGAAAAAGACCGGAGTCAGGTCACCGTTGCGATAGGCTTCGAGATCGAAGCTGGCATAGCCACCTTGCGCCAGTTCGCCCTCTTCGGTCAGCCGGGTCAGCGCTTCCGGGCTCAAAACTTCCTCCAGTTTCGGATCGTCGAGCCCGGTAAATTGCTGTGCCTTGCCGTCATAATTTTTGCTGTCGCCTTCCGGCTGGTGCAGCTGGTTGCGAGTGAGGTCGTAAATGCCTTCAAACTGCCCGCCCATGCCGGTCGGCCAGCTCATCGGACAGACGTCGAGGGCGAGCTTGTCGGCGACCTCATCGAGCAATTCGAAAGGATCGCGGCCTTCGCGGTCGACCTTGTTGACGAAGGTGATGATCGGCACGCTGCGCAGGCGACAGACTTCGAAAAGCTTGAGCGTCTGGGACTCGATCCCGCTTGCCGCATCAATCACCATGATCGCACTGTCGACGGCAGTCAGCGTGCGATAGGTGTCTTCCGAAAAATCTTCATGGCCCGGCGTGTCGAGCAGATTGAAGGTTATGCCGTTCCGCTCAAAGGTCATCACCGAGCTGGTCACCGAAATGCCGCGCTGCTGCTCGATCTTCATCCAGTCAGACCGCGCCCGCCGGTTGTCGCCGCGCGCCTTGACCTCGCCGGCGAGATGGATCGCACCGCCTTTGAGCAACAGTTTTTCGGTCAGCGTCGTTTTACCGGCATCCGGGTGGGAGATGATGGCAAAGGTGCGGCGGGGGTTTCTGGAATTATCGGTCATGACTGGAACCCGGCAATAGGGAAAACGGGCGGGAGATCAACCCGGCTTTCCATTTTCCCGCAGCCCGACGTACATGTGGAACGAGCGGGACTCGCCCGGCGCCAGTGTCATCATCCCCGGCTTGTCGGTAAAATCCCCGTCATAACCGGCCGGATCTGCCATCCCGGCCCAGGGCTCGATACACAGATAGCGGGCGCCGGGAATCTGCCAGATACCCAGCCAGGGCGTATCGGGAAAGGCGATGTCGAGCCGGGTCTGCCCCGGCACCCCCCAGGTCAGCTGGCGGCTGGCCAGATCATCCCAGATGATCGCGTCTTCCTCGAAAAGGGCATATTCCGGACGCAGCGTCCGGCCCCTCACAGGCGAGGGCCGCGGAGCCGGGGCGATCAGTCCGGGCTCCACCCCAATTCGCCGGATCGGTGCCGGTTCGGCTTTCTCAAAATGGATCTCATGTTCCCCTGCCGCGCCGCCAAAGGGGAGGGGCCAGGCAAAGGCGGGATGAAAACCGAAGCTGAACGGCATGTCCCGGTCGTCCTGGTTGGCCACCGTTGCGGTTTTCCGCAATTCTGCGCCCTTCAGTTCAAAGGCCATGTCGAGCCGGAATTCGAAAGGATATTGGGCGCGTGTTGTCGCATTGGCGCACAGGGAAAACGTCGCCCTGCCGTCCGCGCTTTGGGTCAGTTCAAATTGCTGTCGCCGGGCAAAGCCATGTTTCTCCATCGCATATTCCCGGCCCTCTAGCCGGTAACGATCATGGCGCAGCCGTCCGACAATCGGGAATAGCAAAGGCGCCCGGCCGGTCCAGTAAGCCGGATCAGCATCGGTCATCAGCTCGCGATCCTGCATGTCGCGCAAAGACCAGAGCTCGGCCCCCAGCGGATGGATCGCAGCCCGAAGGCCGTCCGATGCTATGCTGACGAGATCCGGCGGGACCGGACCGTCACCCACGCAATTCCGCTCCCAGCTTGGACGCGCTCGCGACAACTTTGTCCGTCAGAGCTTTCAGATCCTCTTCCGTCAGCGTCGCTTCCGTCGGCTGCAGGGTCACGTCCACCGCGAGCGATTTCTTGCCTTCGCCGAGCGATTCACCCTCGAACAGGTCGAAAACCCGCGCATCGGTGATCAGTTTTTTGTCTGCACCCTTCACGGCCCGGACCAGATCATTGGCTGCCAGATCCGCGTCGACGATGAAAGCGAAGTCGCGGCTGACGGCTTGCAAGGCCGGCGGGGCGAACGCGTCGCGCATATGACCGGATTTCTTTTTGACCGGAATCGCATCCAGGAAGATTTCAGCCGCCACGGCACCGCCTTTCAATCCCAGCGCCTTCGTGACATTCGGGTGAAGGGCACCATAGGCCGCCAGGATCTTCTTGGGCCCCAGACGCAGTGTGGCAGACTGACCGGGATGGTAATGGTCCCCAGCCTCCCCGAAATCCATCAGCTTGCCCACCGGTGCGCCGGCGGCCAGCAGAATCTCGAGCACATGGGCCTTGGCATCATAGGCATCGAATTTCGTTGCGGCCCCATTTTGCCAGCTACGCGGCTGGCCGGCTCCGGCGAGGATCAGGCCGATGGTCGGATGTTCGGTCGATTCCAGATAGCGGCGACCGACTTCAAACAGGCGAATCGACGACGCGCCGCGATCGGCATTGCGCTGAGCCGCGGCGATCAGGCCGGGCAGTAGCGATGGACGCATGACCTTCAGGTCTTCCGAAATCGGATTGGCCAGCGACCATGTCCCGCCGCCAAAGGGTGCGGCTTCCTTCTCCGAAATGAAGCTCCAGGTCACGGTCTCGTTGAGCCCGCTGGCGGCTGCAGCCCGGCGAGCTTTGCGTTCGGCCAGCTGTTCGGGTGAGGCAGTCGGTTTGGCGACACCGGCCTGGCGCGGCAAAGGTGTCGAGGGAATCGCATCCAGACCTTCGATCCGGATCACTTCCTCGACCAGATCCTGCCAGCCATGCACATCCCGGCGCCATGTCGGCACCGTGACCTGCCAGGTACCATCGACGCTGAATCCAAGTGCTTCCAGAATCTCTTTCTGCCGGTCTTCGGTCACATCAACGCCGCCGAGCAAGAGGCATTTTGCGGGATCATAAGCGATGCTGCGCTGACTGGTCGGCGGCGTACCGGCGCGCGTAACCTCGCTGGCACTGCCGCCGCAAAGGTCGAGCACGAGCCGCGTGGCAATATCGATCCCGTCGTCGAGAAAGGCCGGATCAACGCCGCGCTCAAAGCGCTGACGGGCGTCGCTGGTCAGCATTAGTTTCTGGCCGGTCCGCGCAATATTCTCGGGCGTGAAATAGGCACATTCTATCAGCACTTCGGTCGTGGATTCTTCCGAACCGGTTTCGGCGCCGCCCATGATGCCGCCAATATCATGCGCACCACTCGCGTCGGCAATCACGGTCATGGTCTGGTCGAGGACATATTCCTTGTCGTTGAGCGCAACCAGCTTTTCGCCATCGACAGCTTTGCGGGCAACGAGACCGCCGTTCAGCTTGCTGACGTCATAGACATGCAGCGGCCGGCCATGGTCGAGCATGACATAATTGGTAATGTCGACCAGGGCGTTGATCGGTTTCTGGCCTGCCGATTTCAGCCGGGCCTGCATCCAGTCGGGCGAGGCGCCATTGGTCAGACCGCTGACCGTGCAACCATAGAAGGCGGGACAGCCGTCGGGATCTTCAGTCCTGACGTCCGGACCCGCACCGGATCGTTCCGGGGCAGTGCCGTCCAGCGGAATGAGTTTGCCCAGACCTGCAGCCGCCAGATCGCGCGCCACGCCGCGCACACCCATGCAGTCCTGCCGGTTGGGCGTGATCGCGATATCAATCACCGGATCATCGAGATTCGCATAATCCGCATAGCTCTGGCCAACGGCGTCCGCCGCCGTGGCGTCGAGCTCGATAATCCCGTCATGATCATCACCCAGCTCCAGTTCGCGCGCACTGCACATCATGCCGAAACTTTCGACATCCCGGATCTTCGCCGGTTTCAGCGTGAAATCACTGCCGGGGATATAGGTGCCCGGCGGTCCGAATACGCCGACCATGTCCTTTTTCGCATTGGGCGCGCCGCACACCACCTGCCACGGTTCATCGCTGCCATCGTCAACCTTGAGCAGTTGCAGCTTGTCGGCATTGGGATGCGGCCCGGCTTCGATGACCTTCGCGACGCGGAACGGGCGCAGCGCGTCTGCCGGATTCTCGAGCCCTTCGAGTTCCAGGCCGATATCGGTCAGTTTTTCGGTAATTTCGGTGAGGCTCGCGTCCGTCTCGAGATGCGCCTTGAGCCAGCTCAAAGAGAATTTCATGCGCCTACTCCCCCGCTCAGCGTCGGGACATCAAGCGCATCAAATCCATAATGTTCGATCCAGCGCAGGTCGCCATCGAAAAAGGCGCGCAGGTCGTCCATGCCATATTTCAGCATGGCCAGCCGGTCGATCCCGCAGCCAAAGGCGAACCCCTGCCAGACATCCGGATCCAGTCCGCAATTGCGGATAACATTCGGGTGGACCATGCCGGAGCCCAAAATCTCCATCCATCCGCCTTCATTGCTGCGCGCGTCACCGCCGATGATGCGCCGGCCCTGTTCCACCGAGAAGCCCACATCCACTTCGGCGGATGGCTCGGTGAACGGGAAATAGCTGGGCCGCAGCCGCAGTTCGATATCATCCCGTTCGAAAAAGGCGCGGACGAAGGTTTCCAGCGTCCATTTCAGATGCCCCATGTGAATGTTCCGGTCGATGACCAGACCCTCGACCTGATGAAACATCGGCGTGTGCGTGGCATCGCTGTCTGACCGGTAGGTCCGGCCAGGCGCGATGATGTAGATCGGCTCGCCATCGCCGCCGGTCCGCTCGGCAACATCCATCATTGTCCGGATCTGCACTGGCGATGTGTGGGTGCGCAGCAGCTTCGGCATGCCCTTGTCATCCGTCTGCGGGAAATAAAATGTGTCATGCATCGCACGCGCCGGATGGGTGTCCGGAATGTTCAGCGCGGTGAAATTGTGCCAGTCATCTTCGATCTCGGGGCCCGTGGCGACCGAGAAGCCCAGATCGGCGAAGATTTCCGCCAGTTCGTCCATCACCTGGCTGACCGGATGCACGCTGCCTGCCGGCCTGGCCGGAGGCGGCAAGGTCAGGTCGAGCGTTTCGGTGGCCAGTTTCGCATTGAGCGCTTCGCTTTCGATCGCGTCTTTGCGGGCGGCAATCGCGTCGGCGACCGCCTGCCGTGCGCCATTGATTTTGGGACCCTCGCTCTGCCGTTCTTCCGGTGTCATCTTGCCCAGAGTTTTCAGGAGTAGCGAAATCTCCCCCTTCTTGCCGAGTGCCGCCACGCGGACGGCTTCCAGCGCATCGCCATCTGCCGCGGCTGCGACCTGCGTCAGATATGTATCCTTGATTGTTTCAATATCACTCATGATTCACCCAACCCCGTCGCATCATCGTCATGCTGAACCTGTTTCAGCATCCATCTAGCCGCTTGCAGCCTCCTATCAAGGAGAAATGGACCCTGAAGCAAGTTCAGGGTGACAAGTGATCGCATGTTTCCTTTCCCCAAAACAAAAAAGCGCCGAGAGATTGCTCTCCGGCGCTTTTTTCAAATAATGAAAACGCTCAGGCTTTCGCCAGTGCGTCCTGCGCCTGTTTGATGACGCCTTTAAACACTTCCGGTTCGTTCATCGCCAGATCGGCCATGACCTTGCGGTCGAGCTCGATGCCGGCCAGCTTGGTGCCGTGGATGAAATTGCCGTAGGTCATGCCTTCCTGGCGGACAGCGGCGTTGATTCGCTGGATCCAGATCGCGCGGAATGCCCGCTTTTTGACCTTGCGGTCGCGATAGGCATATTGCCCGGCTTTCTCGACAGCCTGCCGAGCGATGCGGATCGTGTTCTTGCGGCGGCCATAATAGCCTTTTGCCTGATCCAGTAATCTCTTATGCTTTGTACGAGTGGTCGTACCCCGTTTTACACGTGCCATTTTCTATATATCCTTGAATTCTGAAATGTCGCGAGAGCTCTTACAGCCCGTATGGCGCCCATTTTTTCACTGTCCGCGCATCCGCATCACACAATTTCTTGGTGCCGCGATTTTGACGGATATATTTGCTGTTATGGCTGATCAAACGGTGGCGTTTGCCGGCTACGCCGTGCTTTACCTTGCCGTTTGCGGTGATCTTGAAGCGTTTCTTCACACCGCTTTTGGTCTTCAACTTGGGCATTTTGGTCTCCTTGTCTTGAGTCCGTTACGGACGAACATGGCAGCCCACACTGGCCAGAACGTCACATCGGAAAGGGCGCAGTAGCAGGATTCGGCAGGATTGCAAGCAAAGAGTGGCCTCGTTGACGATGCGCAATATCTGCGATAATTGGGAAGTGTGAGATTGCTCCAGATACCTTTACCAACAAAACCATGGCCAATTTGGCTGACCGCAATTTCCATACCCTTCGTTTTAGTCGGGACTGCGTTTATCTACTATCCCCTGCTGGGCAAGTCGGGAACCCTCGACCCCCATGCCGATACAATAGCAATTCCCATGTACGGTAGCTTGATGGTAGCAGTACCGCTCGCGATTTTCGTGTTGGTGGTCACTTCCATTGTGATGATCTTCTATTCCGGGCGTTCGGCAAAATTGTTCGCCTGGAATTCTGATCGGCCGATTCTCACGGCAATAATATCGGTGGTTTTTGGCGGCCCCGCCATTCTGTTGTTTCTTTCCTTCTTGAACAGCATCATTCAGATACATCCTTGGTATGACTATATCCTAGAGATAAACTCACTGCTCTGGATTGCCTGGTTATTGCTTCTAAGAGGCGTTCTGGTATCGAGGACCATGGTGGATGATGACTCAGACTGACCTGGCGAAACCAAGAAATTGAACAGGATCTATTTGCTTGAAGGATCATGCAGCACCTGCATGCCGGCCCCGGCTGCCGCCATCCGGCCGTGTACCGCGGCGTTCATGAAGGGGTGGGGCAGGGCCTTGTAGGCGCTGGCGCTCATGCCCATGAAACGCTGGAAGTCGCGGCCGAAATGGGCCTGGTCATAATATTGCGGGTCGATCGTCGAGATCCAGTTCTGTTCCGGGTTGAGCATATTCTCCGCGAGGCTGCGCAGAAACCGCTGGCGGCGGAGCAGCAATTTCGGTGCGAAACCAAAGGCCTTGCGACTCAACCGGTCGAGCGACCGTCCGCCGATCCCCAGCCGGTCCGCCATTTCCTGGACTGTGCCGAGTTCCGGATCGACGAGAATGACATGGGCTTGCTGAACCAGCTCATTATCCTCCGGCGCCTGTTTCAGCAGGTCGAGAAGAAAGCTGTTGATCCGCGCCGCTTCTTCGGCGGCTGGCGCAGGATCGTCATAGATGGTTTGGTGCAAGCTGGCGAACTTGTCGAAAACCGGATCTGAGTCGCCATCGGTGCTTTTGTCCGCATAATCTTCGGCGGACGCCCCGACCAGCTTGACCCATCCTCCAGGCAGCAGGCCGATCCCCCAGGACCGCATGTTTGTGGCCCGGAACCGGGTGGCCCGGCTGGTCGGCCCGGCCACAAAGAAATGCGGCGCTTCCTCCATCGGGCCATCCCCGATCGCGCCGGTGGGCAGATCGCCGGTGATGAACCGCAAATTGGCCCATTCCGGATGCAGATAATCGCTGATCGGCTTGCCGTCGCTGCTCTGCACTTCGGTCAGATAGAGCGTGCTGACATAGGGTTTCAGCGGATCAGCCGGCGCAAAGAAACGGATTTTGACATCGGACTGGTTTAGTGATGACAAGCCATCGCCTCCAGCACGTCATCGACCCGCGCCTGATCCCCGATGGCGAGGACGTGACCATCCGCTTCGGCGTGCAGCGGCTCGCCGTTCCAGTCGCACATCATTCCTCCGGCGCCATCGACGATTGGTGCCAGGGCGGCGAAATCATGCAGCATCAGTCCGGCCTCGCAAACCACGTCGACATGGCCACTCGCGACGAGACCGTAATTATAACAATCACCACCATAGATGATTTTCCGCGGCGCCACCTTGCCAGCGAGGCTCATGAAATGTTCAGCATCATGTTCGTCGAACTGATGCGGTGTGGTTGTCGCGAGCACGGCGTCTTTCAGATCCCGGCAGCGGGATGTTTTTGCAGGTTCGCCATTGAACAGCGTCGGGCGTCCGACGACACCCAGCCAGCGTTCGCGGGCAATCGGCTGGTCGATAATGCCCAGCACCGGCCAGCCATCCTGCATCAGCGCAATCAAGGTGCCGAATATCGGACGTCCGGCGATGAAACTTGTGGTGCCGTCAATCGGATCGAGAATCCACTGCCGCGATGCACCTTCGTTGATGCTGCCATATTCCTCACCGACAATGCCATCCTCCGGACATTCGGCTTCGATGATTTTCCGCATGGCTGCTTCGGCCGCACGATCGGCTTCGGTAACAAAGGTCGAATCGCTTTTGGCTTCCTGATCAAATTTGGCGCGAAAAAACGGCCGGATGGCCTCTCCGGCGGCTTCTGCCAGCTGTTCTGCGAGGGAAATGTCCTTGGGTGTCACGAGTCACTATCCTGTTATGAGCCAATGACTTACCAAAACCGGGAGACTTCCCCAACCGCGAAATGATCAGTCAAACAGGCTGGAAACCGAACTTTCGTCGGCAATCCGCTTGATCGCTTCGCCAAGCAAGGGGGCGATGGTGAGATGGCGAATCTTTTGCGAATCCTTCACCGCCTCGGTGGCGCCGATGGAATCGGTGATCACCAGCTCTTTCAAGCCGCTGTCATCGACCCGCGCGACAGCCCCGCCGGACAAGACGCCATGGGTGATATAGGCGACAACTTCGGTCGCGCCCTTGTCCTTCAACGCCTGGGCGGCGTTGCACAGGGTGCCGCCGGAATCGACAATGTCATCGATCAGGATGCAAAAACGCCCGGAGACATCGCCGATAATGTTCATCACTTCGGACTCGCCGGCCCGCTCGCGGCGTTTGTCGACAATGGCGAGCGGGGCGTTGTCGAGCCGCTTGGCCAGTGCTCGTGCGCGAACCACGCCGCCGACATCGGGCGAAACGACCATCAGCTCATGTGCGCCGAAACGGGCCTGGATGTCCGCTGACATCACCGGAGCGCCATAGAGATTGTCCGTCGGGATATCGAAAAAGCCCTGAATCTGACCGGCGTGGAGGTCGACCGACAGGACCCGGTCGGCACCGGCTTCGGTGATCAGATTGGCCACCAGCTTGGCCGATATCGGCGTCCGCGGGCCGGGCTTCCGGTCCTGACGGGCATAGCCGAAATAGGGGATGACGGCGGTGATGCGTTTGGCCGAGGCGCGGCGCAGGGCATCGATGCCGATCAGCAGTTCCATCAGATTGTCATTGGCCGGGAAGCTGGTTGACTGCAGGATGAAGACATCCTCGCCCCGGACATTCTCGTGGATCTCGACAAAAATCTCGTCATCGGCAAAGCGTTTGACACTGGCATCGCAGAGCGGAATGTCGAGATAGTCAGCGACTGCCTGAGCGAGTGGCAGATTGCTGTTGCCGGACATGAGTTTCATTGATTGGCTTCCCCCCGAGAGCGGGAACGGGAACCCCTGTGAGGAGTGCCGGACCCGAATGACTGATTCGGACCCTTGTTAGACAGATGCCGGCAGAATCAAAAGTGCCTTTTGCTCAAATCCAGCCCAATTGTTTCAGTTTGGCGACACTGGTTCGGGAAACCGGGACTTCCAGTCCGTTCTGCAGCACCAGACGCAGGTTTCGGCCGTCCCGCCGGATCGTTTTGACGGCGTCCTCAGCCACCCACCAGCTGCGGTGGGTCTGCGCACCCGTCACACCCTCCATCTCGGCTATCGCATCCGACAGGCGCATGAGCAGCATTTCGCTGCGATCAGCGCTGTGGACCCGGACATAATGATCCTCGACGCCGAGTGCGAGAATCGATTCGGGAAATCCGGCTGGTAGCCGGTCGAGCAGCCTGGTCCTGGGCATCTTTGAGCTGGCCGGCATGTCGTTCGTGACGGCACCCGAAGCCGGTACCGGTGCCGTCGCTGTCCGCGCGTCATCAGCCGGAAAAATCAATCGCATCAGAAGGAAGATCCCGACGCCGACCCCGGCGCACTGCAGATAGAGCAGGCCGAATGCGGAGCCCGTGAGATAGGTGCCCCAGCGCATGCCGCTGATCGCGAAACCGATCAGGATCGTCAGCGGCAGGGCCGCTACGGCGACGGCGATGGCTATGGCAACGGGCAGGGGGATGCGGCTCTGTTCGTGGAGCCATCCTGCAGCGCGGGTGATCGGCCGGAATATCGCATAGCCGACCAGAATGAACCCGACCCAGTACAGCAGCCGCAGCGGCAGGGGCATGGGATAGGTGCCGAATGGCCCGAGCAGGCCAAGAATGAGGCCGATTCCGGCAATGACGAGCAGCTCAACGCTGAGGCGCTGCGCAAGGGATGGTTCCCCGGTCATCCCGTTCGCGCTTCGTGAACGGGCAAGTGGTCCGGCAGGGCGGTTTTCACGAAGAAACTGATCATTCGGCGCATCTGTCGTGGAATATCGCGGTGGCACGTGAACATAAAGATGAAATTGCAGATCCACACACCATAAGGATGAAAACATGACGACACAGCAGCCTTCCCGTACCGGCGGATACACTCTCCAGACCGCGATACTGCTTGGCGGGGCAATCATCCTGATGACATTTGCGCTGATGGCGCTGAGCAGCATGACCGGCGGTTTCGTCGCGGACGAGAATACGATTGCCGAACAGGAAGGTCTGAACGTTCCGATCATCATCCATCTGGCCACGGTTTTGCCTGCTGTTCCTCTGGGCGCATGGGTGCTGTGGCGCAAGAAGGGTGATGCGTTGCACAAGATTCTCGGGCGGATCTGGGGAATGCTGATGATCATTACCGCCATTTCCAGTTTCTGGATCGGAGAGCCCGGCACAGGCATCGCCGGTTCAGGCCTGAGCTTCATCCACATCTTCTCGGTGCTGGTTCTGGTGTCGGTCCCGATGGGTGTCTGGGCGCTGCGCGTCGGAGATTATGCCGGTCACCAGCGCGCAATGCAGGGCATGTATATCGGACTGATTGTCGCCGGACTGTTTTCCTTCATTCCCGGCCGCATTCTCGGGACCGCAGTTTTCGGATAATTTGTTTGCCGTTGTCGCTGGCGCTTTCTATCAGAGCGCCATGACGGACAAACTCACCATCACCATGGCCCAGCTGACCCAGTCGGTCGGCGATCTGCGCGGCAATGCCGATGCGATGCTGGCCGTATATGGAGATCATCCGGGCAGCGACCTTGTGGTCTTTCCGGAGCTGCAGCTGATCGGGTATCCGCCCGAGGATCTGGTCCTCAAACCGGCGGTAGCCGAACGCGCGGAAGCGGAGATGCAGCGCCTGGCTGAAGCCACCGCCGGACGGAATGGTGCGATGCTGGTGGGGTCAATCTTCCGGGAAGACGACCGGCTGTATAATGGTATTGCCCTGCTCGAGAATGGTCAGATTGCCGAGGTCCGGTACAAGGTCGAGCTGCCCAATTACGGCACATTTGACGAGAAGCGGCTGTTCACATCCGGTCCGCTGCCCGAGCCGATCGACTTTCGCGGCTGCCGGATCGGACTGCCGATTTGCGAAGATGTCTGGTTCCCGACCGTTTGCCAGCATCTGAAAGACCGTGGCGCGCAGCTGTTCATCTCGGTCCATGGGAGCCCCTACGAGATCGAAAAGGATGACCGGCGCCTCGGACAGGTCGCAACGAAACGCGTGCGCGAAACCGGTATCCCCCTGATCTTCCTCAACCGGGTCGGCGGCCAGGATGAAGTGGTGTTTGATGGCGCCAGCTTCGTGCTCGACAAGGAAGTACAATTGACGCACCAGCTGCCGGACTGGGACGAAGCGATAGTCGACACTGTCTGGACGCAGGACCAGGACCGCTGGTCCTGCGCGCCCGGAGAAATCCATCAGCTGGATGACCATCCGGCCGACATTTACAATGCGATGATTGTCGGATTGCGCGACTATGTAAATGCCAACCGGTTCCCCGGCGTGATCCTGGGGCTGTCCGGCGGCATTGACAGTGCGCTCTCTGCTGCAGTGGCCGTGGATGCGCTGGGTGCGGACCGGGTCTGGTGCGTGATGATGCCGTCGCGCTTCACTTCGCAGGAAAGCCTGGATGATGCGGCGGGTTGCGCGGAAATGCTGGGCACGCGGCTGGATTCGATCCCGATCAATCCTGCGGTCGAAGGCTTTGACGCCATGCTGGAAGGCAGCTTCGCGGACAAGGAAGTGGACATTACCGAGGAGAATATCCAGTCGCGAATCCGCGGCGTCACCCTGATGGCGCTCAGCAACAAATTCGGTCACATGCTGCTTACCACCGGCAACAAGAGCGAAATGAGCGTCGGCTATGCCACTATCTATGGCGACATGGCCGGCGGCTATTCGGTGCTCAAGGATGCCTACAAACTGACCGTCTTTCGCTTGTCGGAATGGCGCAACCGGAACAAGCCCAGTCTCGGCATGGGCCCGGATGGCCCGGTCATGCCCGACACGGTGATCACCAAACCGCCCAGCGCGGAATTGCGCCCGGACCAGAAAGACAGCGACAGCCTCCCGGATTATGAAATCCTCGATCCGCTGCTGCACGGGCTGGTGGAAGAGGAGCTGTCCGTATCCGATCTGGTCGCGCGCGGTTTTGACCGCGATCTGGTCGTCCGGATCGAGCGGTTGCTCTATATTGCCGAATATAAACGTCGCCAGGCACCTCCCGGCGTCAAGCTCGGCACCCGGAATTTTGGCCGCGACCGGCGCTATCCCATTACCAATGCTTTCAGGACACCATGACCGTCAAAACCCGATTTGCTCCCTCGCCGACAGGTCATCTCCATGTCGGCAATATCCGCACCGCGCTGCACAACTGGATGTTTGCGCGCAAGCATGGCGGCACGTTCCTGCTGCGTCTGGACGACACCGACACCGAGCGGTCGAAGGAAGAATATGTCAGCGCGATCCGCGCGGATCTGGCCTGGCTGGGCATGCACCCCGACAGCGAGGAACGCCAGTCTGCACGATCCGCCCGCTACGAGGAAAAGTTCGCCGAGCTCAAGGCGAGCGGCCGGGTCTATCCGGCCTGGGAAACCGCGCAGGAACTGGATCTGAAACGCAAGATCCAGCTGGGTCGCGGCAAGCCACCCATTTATGATCGCGCCGCTCTGGATGTCAGTGATGACGAGATCGCCGCCTATGAAGCCGAAGGCCGGACCCCGCACTGGCGGTTTCGGCTGGATCATGACGGGCCGATTGTCTGGAATGACCTGATCCGGGGCGAGCAGAAATTTGATCCATCGCTCCTGTCCGATCCGGTAATTCGCCGCGAGGACGGCAGCTGGCTTTACATGCTGCCTTCGACGATTGACGATATGGACATGGGAATCACCCATGTCGTGCGCGGGGAAGACCATGTCGCCAACACGGCCGTCCAGATCCAGATGTTCGAGGCCTTTGACGCCCCGGTTCCGGAATTTGCCCATGAAGCGCTGCTGGTCGGGACCGAGGGCAAATTGTCGAAGCGGCTGGGATCGCTCGGGGTCAGCGGGTTTCGCGAACGTCATGTCGAGCCACAGGCGATTGTCGCGCTGCTCGCCCGGATCGGAACCAGTGATCCGGTGGAGCCGGTGACGCAAGTCGAGACCCTGGCAGAGGCATTCGACTTCGCCCGCTTTGGTCGCGCACCGGCCCGTTTTGACGAGGAAGAGCTGGCGCAGCTCAATCAGAAAATCGTTCACATGCTGGACCATGAAGCGGTCAGGGACCGGCTGCCCGAGGGCATGTCGGCCGCAGCATGGGATGTGATCCGGCCCAATCTCCACCATCTCGGCGAAGTGGATGGCTGGTGGCAGGTCGTTACCGGTCCGGTCAGCGGACCGGACCTGGATGCGGATGACAGTGATTATCTGCGACAGGCGCTATCGGCGCTGGAGGACTTGAGCTGGTCAGACACTATCTGGAAAGACTGGACGCTTGTTTTGAAGGAATCGACCGGCCGCAAGGGAAAGAAGCTGTTCATGCCCTTGCGTCAGGCCCTGACCGGGCTCGACCATGGTCCGGACATGAGCGCCCTGCTGCCCCTGATCGGACGAGATGCGGCGATTGAACGGCTGAAAACCAGCATTTCCTGAGAGGCTTCAGAAGCGCCGGTCGTCAGCAGACTGTGGCAAATTTGCGCTATCAAATGTAATAGTATAACATGTCATTTGGCGGTGCAGCATGACAGCGCCAAAATTGCGGGGCTGTACCGTCATCCGAGGAGAAGGATGAAAGGAAAGTCTCATGAGTTATGTTTCCACGTACACAAACAAGCCGCCAGATGCGAAGGGCATAGGTATAGCGATCGGTGTGCACGCCCTGATTGTAGCGGCAGTATTGGCGATGCCGGGCATTGATCTCCCTGGACCCCCGGCCAACGTTGTGGAGTTTTACAACGTGAAACCGGACCCCATTCCGGTGGATCCGGTGCCCGAACCCGACAAGCCGGTTATCGATATTCCCCAACCGACGCCCAAACCAACCGATATCGCTCCGCTGGTCGAGCGGCCCCTGCCTGTCGATCCGGTCGACTCGCGATATGTTGATCTCGGCGCGGAAATCACTACCGGCACCGGCCTGTCCGACCGGCTCCCCGTCGACATCCTTCCGGCCGTTCCGGAACCAGTCATTGCGCAGGCCAGGCTCAACAGCCGCTACAGTGCGGGTTTCCAGCCACCCTATCCGTCAGGCCTGCTGCGTCTCGAGACCGAAGGGCTGGTCAGCGTCCGCGTTCTGGTCGGTACCGATGGCCGGGTGAAGCAGATCGAGCTGGTCGACACGCCGCATCCCGATTTCTGGACCGCGACACGCCGGCACGCCCTCAAAAAATGGCGATTCACCCCGGCGATGCGCGACGGAGTGCCGTTTGAAAGCTGGATTGATCTGAAGGTCCGGTTTGAAATAACCGGCTAGAAAAATCCGAAAATGTGCCAGCCCTGTCCAAAAGCAGGGCTGGTCAACCCCCGTCAAAGACCCTATCTGGATGCGATGAGCTTTATCAAGGATGTCTCCATAGTTGGCGGGATCAAGGACTTTATCGCCTTTGTTCGTCAGAGTCCGCGCGAACGGGTGATCCCCGGAATACTCGCGATATCCGTAACGTCTTTCATACTCGCGCTGTTCGTAATTGACCCTTGGGTCAACACCGCGCCGCCGCCCGGCCCAAAAGTCATCTACTTCGAAAGCTGGTCGCTGGACCGGACGGATGAGGAAATCCTGGCAGATCGCTGGCAGATCCAGTGCCAAAAGGACAAATGGGCCGCCAAACGCAAGGAATCGATGAAGGAACTGGCGCGGATGTCGGGGATGGACCCGGAGGAAATCGAACGCGAAGCCGAAGCGGCCCGCAAGGCCCGCGGCGAAGTGGAAGTGGCACGACCAGCCGGCCTGCTATGCTGAGCAGCGCAGACGACGCGCGGTACATGGCCGCGGCTATTGCCCTGTCGCAAAGGGGCCGCGGGCGCACCGGAACCAATCCCAATGTCGGTTGCGTGATCGTCAAAAAGGGCGTGATTGTCGGGCGCGGCTGGACTCAGCCGGGAGGCCGGCCCCATGCCGAAGCGATGGCGCTGGCGGATGCGGGCAAAGCGGCTCGCGGTGCGGACATCTATGTGACAATGGAGCCCTGTGACCATGATAGCGAGCGTGGCCCGACCTGCTCCCGGCTGGTGATCGAGGCCCGCCCGGCCCGGGTGATTATCGCCACACTTGATGTGGATTCGCGGACACGCCGCCATGGTATTGACCGTCTCGGAGAAGCCGGCATTTCGGTTTCGGTGGGTATTCTTGAGCAGGAAGCGCACCGGGCGATGGCCGGCTTTTTCACGCGGATGGAGCATGGGCGGCCGCATGTGACATTGAAACTGGCTCTGTCGCTGGACGGATGCATTGCCCGGGCCGACGGCACCAGCAAATGGATTACCGGCGCAGTGGCACGGCGTCATGCCCATCTCGAACGGGCGCGTTGTGATGCGATTCTTGTCGGGTCCGGCACGCTGGAACAGGATCAGCCCGGACTGGATGTCCGTCTGCCGGGACTCGAAAACCGGTCGCCACAACCGGTGGTGCTGGGCGAAGCGGAACCGCCCGAAAACTGGGTGCAGATTTCATTTCCGGAAGAAATTTCGGGTCTGGCAGATACCAACTGGCTGCTGGTGGAAGGCGGGGCGCAGACCGCAGCCTCCTTCCTCAGGGCGGACATGGTTGATCGCCTCCTGCTCTACCGGGCACCGATCATCATCGGGGGCGGCCTGCCTGGTATTGCTGATTATGGTCTGGAAAGTCTCGACAGCGCACATGGTCACTGGCGACGCGAGGACACGCGCGATCTCGGCGAGGACAGACTTGAGATATATGAGCGCGCCGCCTAGGCTGCCTCCGCTTCAGACAAACAGGAAAAAACATGTTCACAGGCATTGTAACCGATATTGGACGGATCAGCGCGGTCGAAGAGCGCGGCGATCTCCGTGTGAAAATAGCCTGTGGCTATGACATGGGCAGCGTTGATATCGGGGCGTCGATCGCCTGTTCCGGGGCGTGCCTGACGGTCGTGGACAAGGGCGACGACTGGTTCGCCGTGGACATATCCGCCGAAAGCATCAGCAAAACCGCTACCGGCATGTGGACCGAGGGACGCCGGCTCAATCTCGAACGGGCGCTCAAGGTTGGCGACGAACTGGGCGGGCATATTGTCACCGGTCATGTCGATGCGGTCGGTACGGTTGTCGGAATCGAGAGCGAAGGGGATTCCCGGCCGGTCCGGATTCAGGCGCCGCAATCCATCGCCGCCTATCTCGCGGCCAAGGGATCGGTCACGGTGGATGGCGTGTCGCTGACGGTCAACACGGTTGAGGACCAGGCGGATGGCAGCACGATTTTCGGGCTCAACATCATCCCCCATACCGCGAAGGTCACGACCTTTGCAGACCTCGAAACGGGGTCGGAAGTCAATCTGGAGATCGACATTCTCGCGCGATATCTGTCGCGGATGGAAAAGGTCCGGTCGGCGGCATGACCCGCTAAACGCCGACCGGTAACTCTGAACTACGCAAAAACAACTACGCGATAAAAACGGGCAATCAGAAGGGCAGCCAGCGCTGCTTCTTGCTGAACTTCATATATCCGACATTTGCACCGAGCCGGAGCCCCGCGCCGAGACGTACGGGGATCAGCACCTTGTCGCCGCTGCGCAGATAACTGACATGGAAACCGCCGACAAAATAGGCCGCGCCTTCGCCCGCCGGGAAGCGCTGGTACAGGTCTTCGGTGTCGTACAGATTATAGACCAGGACGAAGCTGTTGGCTGCATTGCCGCCGACATCAAATCCGATCGAAGGTCCGGTCCAGTAAACCGGGCGCTCGCCTTCAATCTTGTGGTAGAGCTTGCCCGAGCCGTAACGCAGGCCGACCACAAAGGCGCCGCTGGCTTCGCGACCCGCAATATAGGCATTGGGCCGTCCCTGCTTCTTCAAAATATCCTCGATGACTTTTGCCAGACCCTTGGCGCCCTTGCCGAAAACGCCTTCGGCCGCTCCGATCAGGTCATCATCCTGATAGGTGGTGGCATCATCAACATTGGCCACGGCCGTGCCGTTCTCTGCCGGCAGGGCAGGGTCGGTTTCCGTGGTGGTATCAGCATAGGCCTCAGACGTTTCCGTGCCGGGAGTGACCAGATCGGCATTGAGGTCTTCGTCAATTGGTGCGTCCACAGTCGTGCCCACTGTTGTCTGGGACTCTGCGGCCGGTGTGGCGAGGACACCATCATAGTCGGGTGTCGCCAGATCGGCGTCAATCGCATCATTGGGGTCAATCGTTTCCACTTGCGCAGCGGCCGGCGACAGCGCCGCCCCGGTGGACAGCATCATGGCAGCAAACAGGCCAAGCAGTTGCTGACCCCAGCGCTTTTTGATGGGGTGATTGACAGACATTTCTTTCGGGCACGACTTAGTCATGGGTAACTCCTTCCCATACCAGCCGATTTCCGTGTCGGCTTTTGCTGATGACTGCGCAATGAACGGACGACGACCCGAGTCATATTTGCGATCTGTTGAGTGAGAACGGGGGATTCTGTTCCGGATCGTGCCGCGAACGCCTTTTGCTCGGCGAATCCGGTCAATATCGGCCAAACCGGCGCTTTGTGTTGCCGCACTTTACCCGTTGCAGCGCGCGCCATGCCTCGTTATAGCGCTTCAACCTGGCCAGCCAGTCGTGCGGACACGTGGGTGAGCGGCTGAAACCACCTCCCTGCTAAGGAGGCAAGGGCCTCACGGTCCTTCGAGGGTTCGAATCCCTCCGTGTCCGCCATTTTTCTGATTTCTGGTCTTTCCGGATAAATCCAAAATGGGTTGTTCCCGGTGTCCGGTTTATCCCGAATGCGGAAACACCCAAATCAACCGGGCAAGCGTCATCTTGTTGAATGAATGGCGACAGCCAAATATCTGCTACAGGGATTTGAGTCTGGAACGGATATATTTTCCTGCAGACCGGTAATGACTCGGTCCTGCCGCTTCTGCCCAACGGCCTGGAGTCCAGTTATTGTGCGCCCCTGCCATGGGACCGCCATATAACTCCGAATCTGTGTGAGTTTGAATGAAATCAGCAAGTTTTTCGTCGCTTTCGGCCAGCATTTTGCGCGCCTCGCTCCAGCTCACGTCCTTATGCGCCAGTCGCAGGTCAGAATTATAGCGTTTCAGGTCATTCCATTTGTAGCCTTTTGCCGGGAAATAGACAGTTTTCCCTGCAAGACCGTCCGCATACCAGCCCAGAAACAGGGTAATCCAGTGTGCGCGATGGGAAACCACATCCTTGATTGATGTGGATTCATCATCCTTTTTCAGAGCCTGCTCCGTTGTGATCGGCGCAATCAGTCTGCTCAGTTTTTGAAATTCGATCTGGCTGATCTGCAGGAGTTCAGCCTTGTTTGTCGCAGCCATTGGTGCTTCCTCCTAACATCTGGTTCAGGCTGTGATCACATCTTCTATTGGTGCAATCACTTCTTTGACCGGTCGTCGCAATGACATGGGCAGGGGCGGAGCTTTTCCAAAACGAATGATCAAATCTGGCCGGCGACCGGGAATTCCCATCCAGCGGGCAAATTCGGGGCGGATATGCGCAACCTCGATGGGCATGTTGAGGTGGGCATGGCGGATCTCGAGCGCAGTCGCCTGCAATGCAAAGCGCTGGAAGCTGCGTCCGACATTGATCCAGCCCTCCTGGTCCTCCTTCTCCGCGACAAATATGACGATGCCGGCAGAAGAGCGGACCTGCTTCGCATATTTGTCATTCTCGGCATCCCTGGTGAAAAAGCGATCAAACATGAAACGGCCCAGCCAGGTGGGTAATGTAGGATTACCTGAACAGGCGGCAAACAGGCCGTCATTGGTCTCAACAGCCGCTTCTGGATTGAACCTGATCCAGTTTTTCAGTTCCTCCACAAAAGCCGGATCATCAATCTGCGCACTATTGCCTTCGATGACATAATCCAGCACACCGTCCATTTTCCCGCGATCAGTGATGAAAAACGTGTTGACGCCGGGCATCGTAGCGGCACTTTCCAGCGCTGCCAGTTCCTCCCGCGAGACAGGCTGGCCATCATATTCGGAACGTGTGGATTGACGCCGTGGGATCGCGTCGCAGAGCTCGCGATCGATCCCTGCTCCGTTACCCAGTGTTATCCTGGCGGTTGCACTTGTGCCATCAAGGTTTACGACAGCTTCACCGGCCCGGTTTCGTGCATTGGCTGCGACAAGCAAATTTTCGGCAGCACAGCCCAGCGAGACAAATACATGATGATCATCCGGATCGACCACCGGGCAGTTACGGGCAAGATCGGGCAGAATTTCAACCCTGTCGGCACCCAGCCGGAATTCCCACGGCTGCGTATTATGCGAATTGGGAGCCAGTGTCGCATATCTCACGAAATCCCTGAGCGCTGGCTCGGCTGGCAGTTCCTCCCTTAGCGCTGCAACGGCTTCCTCATATCTGGTCATGCCACTATCGCCGCAACCACCAAGCAAAGGATAGGTCGACATCACCCCGCTTGCCGCCAGGAACTCGCGCCGTGTCCATGTCATGATGTCTCCTCCGATTCTCCAGGCCGACGGAATTTCGAACATGTTCCTCAGTTGATAAATCAGGAACATTACGGATATTTTCCAAAGAGAAACGCGGGTTCAACTGCACGGCGCTGGAAATTTCTGCGCCTGTGGAGAGCAACTTGAACAATGAATATCAAGGACAAGAGCCCTGCGGTCCCAACCAAAGCCCATCACCCCTTTCGATCCCCGGAGGCGAAGCGAGAATATCTCCGCTGCTATGACCATCTGGCCCAGCAATGGCCAGCGCCATCAGAAACGCGGCTGGTTGACACTTCCTTCGGCCGGACCTTCGTCCGTATCCAGGGACCATGCGACGGCGCACCTTTGGTGCTCTTGCCTGGCGATACGGAAACTTCGCTCTCATGGCTGCCGGTGATTGAAGCGCTTTCACAGAGCTTCAGAACTATTGCCATCGATCACGTCTACGACAATGGGCGGAGCATCTACTCGAAACAGATGACTCGCCCGAAGGATTTCGTTGTTTGGCTCGACGAACTCTTTGATTTGCTCGATTTGGACCGGATCCATCTGGTTGGGTATTCATATGGCGGCTGGCAGGCCGCCCTCTATTCGCTGGCCCATCCCTCCCGGGTTGCAAAATTGGTCCTGCTGGCACCGTCTGCCACGGTGCTTTCGCCAGGCCCCGTGATCCTGACAAGGGCCATTCTCTATCATTTTCTGCCGTTCCGGTTCGTCGCCAAAAATTTCTTCTATTGGTATGGGCCCGATGCGGTGAAGAATGAGCGGACCCGCTTGCGGCTTGACGAGATGGTGGATGAAGACCTGCTGGCGCGGCGATGCTTCAAGCGAAGAAAGTTCGTCTCTCCAACGCGACTGACCGATACAAACTGGAGAGAATTGCGGGTACCAATGCTCTTTCTGGTTGGAGAGAATGACAGGACTTACCCAGCCAATCGTGCCGTTCGCCGACTGCACCGGCAAGCACCCGGGATCAAAGCAGAAATTGCACCGAATACCGACCATTACATTTTTCTGGTGAACCCGGAATGGGTCGTCCGGAACATTCTTGGCTTTCTCCAGGCGCCAGAGGATTCGAATCCTGATTTTTTGAAAGATCAGGGAGTTCCGCATCATCGAAACTGATCGCATTACGCATGTTCCGGCCAAAGCAGCATCGCAAGATTCTGATGCACAAGGGGCGATATCCCGGAGCTCATAACTTGTTGAAAATCGCGGAGGAAGAAATGATGACAAATGCAGAAACGGAAAAGTGGGACGTCATTGTGATAGGTTCCGGAATTGGCGGCATGGCCGCCGCTGCCTCGCTGTCCAGGCTTGGACACCGGGTACTGTTGCTCGAGCAGCATCATACGCTTGGCGGTTTGACGCACAGTTTCTCCCGCAACGGGTTCACCTGGGATGTCGGCATCCATTACTTGAGTTTGGTGGCACCGGGAGACCCCATGCGGGAGCTGCTCGATTGGATATCCGATACGCCAATCGATTTCGTATCGCTGGGATCGGTTTATGACCATCTCCATATTGGATCAGCCGAGCCGCTCGCGCTCTCGCGGCCTTATGAAGCGCAGGAACGAGACCTGAAAGACCGCTTTCCCGAAGAGGCGGAGGCCATTGAGGGCTGGACCCGGGCGTTGCGAGAAGGCCGCGAGGCGATTTACAAAATCTTCCCCACACGCGCGATGCCGGAATTCGCGGGCGACATGCTCGACTGGTGGAACCGCAAAGCCATCGCGAAATGGTGCGGCCGGACGACCAAGGACGTGATCGACAGCCTCACGGACAATCCGGAACTGGCCGCAGCCATGGCGGCGCAATGGGGCGATCATGGCGGACGCCCGAGCAAGGCCAGTTTCGCGATGCATGCCCTGATTTCCGCATCCTACCTGACCAGCGGATCCTGGTATCCTGTCGGTGGCAGCGCGGCCTTTGCGGAACATATCATTCCGACCATTTCCAAACATGGCGGCGAAACCCGGGCCGGCGTGCATGTTGATAGCCTGATGATCGAGGACGATCGCGTTGTCGGTGTGCGGACCGGTGATGGCGAGGAAATTCGGGCAGATATTGTCATTTCCAATATCGGGGCGCGGGAAACCATTGATACGCTTTTGCCTGAGGAATGCGGGCCCGAAGACTGGAAAGCAGAAATTCGCGACCTGCCCTCCAGCATCGCGCACTATACCCTCTTTCTAGGGTTTGAAGGGGATATTGAAGCCGCTGGCGCGACGAAAGCGAACCACTGGATTTACCCGACCGGAGAAGTGGATGTTGTCTGGGAGACGGCTCCGGACGGTGTGCCTCCGCATATGACCGCATCATTTGGCTCGCTCAAAAATCCCGAGCACGATCCCGGGCCGCAACAAAAGCATATGGGGCAGTTTCTGGCCTGGGCCGACTGGACTGCCGTCGAACAATGGGCGGACAAGCCTCTCGGCAGCCGTGGCAAAGATTATGCGGATTTCAAACGCAGGGTTGAAGAAACGCTGATGGCCCAGTTCAAACGCTACTTCCCTGATCTCGCCAAGCTGGTTGTATATCGTGAACTGGCGACGCCGCTGTCCACTGTCACATTCACCGGCCATGGCAAGGGCGCTTTCTATGGCCTCGATGTGACACCCCAGCGTGTTGTTTGCGATGCCCTTCGCGCGAAGACGCCGGTTCAGGGCCTTCACCTGGCCGGTCAGGATGTGACGAGTCCGGGCCTTCCGGGAGCCCTGATTGGCGGTATGCTGTCGGCGGCAAGTGTCGATCCTCGGGTATTCAAACAGATCAGGGGATGAAGGATAATCGCAGCTCCAATGCTCCTGTCCGAAACATTGACGCAGCAAACTCCTACGATGCGTTTCTTGCCAATGCCTGACCACCTCGCGGCAGGATTGCACCCAGCCCGAGTATGAGGGCCAACAGCCAGATGACGCCGCCAATATAGGGGAGCATGCCGAGCAGCACGATCACCACAACCGCCGCCAGCGGCCAGATCAGGCGATCCCGGATACCCGGGGCCTGATCATTCGTTTTCTTGCCGACCATCCGGCGTCCCTGCATTCCGGCGAAATAGACCGTCGCAGCAATGGCCAGAGGTGTGGCGGCCAGATAAATCGCCGCAATGAGCAGGGCCAGGGGAATGCCTATGACCGTTGCAAACAGCATGGCCAGCGCAAATGGAGCCAATATCGCCAGCAAGAAGCCGATGCCAAATGTTCGCAGCGGCTGCTCCTTGATGGATCTGGCCGCACCGGACATCAGGCCGGGCAAGGTGATGGCGACGACGACAACCAGCAGGGCGACGCCAAAAATGAATGCCGTGGAGAAGATTGCGGCCAGCGCGGCACCCCCTTTGCCCCATCGCTCGAACTCTTCATGTTCTTGCGGGGGCAGCACGGATTGCGTTCCGGAAATAACGGCGCTGGGTGAAATCGTCATGCTGTCTGTCCGGTATTGCAGATCACCGGAGATACGGGCCTTTGGGCCCAGTTCGATGGTGTCTCCCATCAGTTTGGCATCCCCGCCGACGGCCGAATTGAGATACAGCTTCCCGGCGGCAGCCCTGAGCTCAGCCCTGACCGGAGCTTCGATGCGCACGTCACTGCCGGACACAATAGCCGATCCGCCAATATCGAAACCGGACTGAATCCGGACATCGCCGCCGGCCGCAAGCAGGTCATCGTTCAGCTTCCCGCTCGCCAGACGCAATTCGCCTCCGGCGATGACAAGATCCTCGATATTCGCATTTTTGACGGTGATGGTTCCGCCAGCCATGACCAGATGATCGGCAGAAACGCTATCCGACATGATGGTTTCGCCTGCTGCAAATATGTCGTCGGTAGACGTAACGCTCAGATTGACCCGGTCCCCGGAGAAAAACGCCATCTCTGCTGTCTCCGATCCGGCAGAGACCAGGTCACCGCTTTCTGCAACAATCTGCGAGGACAGCTTGCCGGCTGCAAACAAAACGACAATTATGAAAACCGCCAACATTATGAATTTCCAGAAAATCCCGTGCTTTACGGTCATGACAAGTTCCTCCAGCAATCTGTGATCAGGGGGCCCGCGCAGCCAGAGCCCGGGCGAACATGTTCCAGAACATCCCGTTTCCACTCCGCAGCAAAGACCGGAGATATCGACAATCAGCGGCGGCGCCCACTCGTGGATTTTACATAGTGGGTATTACGTACCGGCGGCGAACCGCGGCTATCCAGATGCTCGAATTCCTCCCCGAGATAAACGTCTCGAACGACATGATCTTCCAGCATGGCGTCCGGCGCACCCTCGAAAATGATGTGCCCTTCGTGGATGACGAATACCCGGTCGAGCAGATCAACCAGCTCCAGAACGTTCTGGTCGGTAATCAGAACGCCGACATTCCGCTCTTTCAGCTTCCGGATCATGACTTTGATATCCCGTACCGAAAGCGGATCGATTCCGGCGAAAGGCTCGTCGAGCAGCATGATCGCCGGATTGGCCGCCATGGCCCGGGCAATTTCGCAGCGCCGCCGTTCCCCACCGGACAGGGACCTGCCCTGCACCCGGCGGACATAGGTAATGTGAAAATCCTCAAGCAATTCATCCAGCTTTTGCATCCGGACATCCCTGTCGGGTTCGAAAAGCTCGAGCACGGTGAGGATATTCTCTTCAACAGTCATTGTGCTGAAGATCGACGCCTCTTGCGGAAGATAACCCAGTCCGCGACGCGCCCGGCGATCAAGTGGCATGCGCGATACATCCTCACCGCCGAGCAGCACCTTGCCCGCATTGATTTTCACCAGTCCGAGAATGGAAAAGAATGTGACCGTCTTTCCGGCCCCATCGGGTCCCAGCAAGCCCACCGTTTCCCCGCGGTCTGCGTCGAGTGAAACACCATGCAAGACCTGTCGTCGGCCGAATGCTTTTTCGATAGAGGCAACAGAGAGGATTTTGCCGGCACTGTCCCAGGCGGATGACATCGTTCCCGGTTCCGAAATCACGTCTTTGCCCACCAGCCGAACCCCGTTCGATATTTCCGGAGAAAACTTAGAGAATGCAGCCCGACTACCATATCCGGGAGATTACGTAAGTCAGACCATCCGGAGACAGTGGCAGAACGTCGAAAAGGGCGCGAGACGCAAGGCATGTGGCTTGCCCGGCTTGCAGGAAATCAATAGGGCTCAAGGACAATGCTGAAAGTCGCAAGCTATAATATCCGCAAATGCATCGGCACTGATCGCCGGAGAAATCCGGACAGGACAATTGATGTTCTCAATGAGATGGATGCCGATATCATCGCCTTGCAGGAAGCAGACAGGCGGTTTGGTGGACGGGCCGCCGCCATCCCGCCTCTGTTGCTCGAGATGAACAGCGACTATCAGGCAGTTCCGCTCGACGTACAGACCGACTCGATGGGATGGCATGGCAATGCCCTGCTCGTTCGCAAGTCGGCCCGGATCATCACGCATGATATCGTCCATATCCCGTGTCTGGAACCGCGCGGGGCAATCATGGCGCGGATTGAAACCGGCGGGATGACACTGGCCATCTGGGGCATGCATCTCGACATATCCGGTCTCTGGCGCCGGCGGCAGGCCTCGGCGATCGAGAAACTTGCGAGGGAACATGGTCAGGATGTGCCGACTGTCCTGATGGGTGATCTCAACGAGTGGCGCCGGTCCGGCGGCTGCCTGAAAGATTTTGGCCGCAGCTATCAGTTTGCCCCGTGCGGACGGAGTTTCCACTCACGGGGGCTCATTGCCGAACTCGACCGCATCATGCACTGTCGCAGCATTCGCGTTACCCGTTCCGGAGTCCTCGACAGCCCGTCAGCGCGCAAGGCGTCAGACCATTTGCCGATCTGGGCCGAGCTCGAAATCGACTCTGCCGTGGTGGAGCGATAAGGACCATTACGGATTGCGCCACTGACACCGCAGTTCCATCTCTTCTGCCTCTGAAATCGAGTCAGAAGGATCCCCCGGAAATGAGCGACACCAGACAGAAACCGCCCGGCGAGAAACTCGCCGAACCGCTGCATGAAGAAGCGCATGACCTGATCGTCAGCACCGGTGTTCCGCTCAAGGCGCGATCGGGATTTGAATTTCACGTCCGTCCCGTCAAACCCTCTGATCGCCAGGCACTGCGGGAATTTTTCACGCATGTTTCGCGCGATGACCTGCGCTTCCGCTTCCTGTCCCCGATACCGGAAGTCGGCGACTCCATGCTCGACCTGCTGGTCAGTGTCGACCACGATCACAAGGAGGATTACGTCGCCCTCGATATTGACGACAAGACGATCATCGCCAGCGCGATGACCGGGGCGAACGAAGACAGGTCGGAAGCGGAAGTCGCGATTGTCGTGCGCAAGGACTACAAGCATCGCGGCATGAGCTGGACCTTCCTGGAATATGTTATCGACGAAGCCCGGCGGAGCGGAATCCGGATGCTCAAGTCGGTTGAAGATCGCGAAAATCATGATGCCATTGAACTGGAAAAGGAAATGGGTTTTTCGGCCAGAAGCTGTCCGGGTGATACCACGTTGATTCAACTGGAATTCGATCTGACGAAAGTCAGTCCCGCAGCCTGACCGACCGGCCGTCGTCAATTTTCTCGCTGGGATGAAGGATAACATCTGTTCCAGCGTCCAGCCCGTCCAGGATCTGTGCGTGCTCGTTGTTCATCCTGCCCACCTTGACCGCGAGCAGTTGTGCCTTGCCATTGCGATTGGCGAATACCGACCATTGTCCCTTGTCGCGAAACAGGGCGCTGATCGGAACCTGCAGAACATCGTCACCGGACCAATCCACAATCTGCACGATCACGCGATAGCCATGACCCAGCCGCTGGCGCGCCTTTTGCGGGTCGACAAAATCGATGATGACATTCACCCGCTGCTCCTCAACACCCAGCGCCGATATCTTGGTGAAACCGAACGGTTCGACAAGCCGGACTTTTCCCTTCAGCGGCTTGTCTCCGCCCCAATTGTCGATGAGGACTTCGCTGCCTGACCTGACCCGGACGGCATCACTGGACAGCAGGTCAGTGACGATTTCGATATCTGCGGGATTGCCGAGTTCAATAATGGGGGTACCGACAGTGATCGTCGCTTCGCTCTCCTGAACCACCCGCAGTACGGCTCCGTTTTCCGGTGAGCGGACGTCCAGCGCCCCGCCGCCGGTGTTGGACCCGGAAGGGGTTATGAGTCTTGCTCTCGCTGCCGCCAGTTCGGATTGTGCGGTGGCAAGCGCAGCATTGGCCTCCGCCTGCCTCGCGATGCTGTTGTCCCTTGCCGCTCGGGCCGCATCGTGCGCAGTCCGGGTGGCAAATCCCCGTTCATACAGCGCGTCGATCCGTTCAAAATCGGCAGCCGCCAGTTTCCGGTCCGCCCGGGCCTGACTGATCCGGGCCGAAGCCGACCGGATGCCGCCCTGCGCAGCACCGATTTGGGCGCGCACTTCGCTCTCGCTGCGCGGGTCCAGAAAATCGGGGCGGGCGGGCTTGATGCGCGCGACGATCGTTTGCCCCGCGATGACCGGGTCTCCGGCTTCCAGCCGGACCCGCTGCAATTCTCCGCTGATTGGGGCAGCGACCACATACATGTCCCGCACCCGGGTCTCCCCTTCATCATCAACCGTCACCAGCAGCGGGGCCCGGACCGCCTCGGCCGTATCGACATCGATCGCCGGAGCACGAACAGCGAAAAAGACCGCAATCAGGAGTACAATGGCGATCAGGGCGATCATCACCCTGGGTCCCGGTCGGGAAAAATGTTTGCCAATCATCGGCTCACTCCCTTGTCTTGAGCACAGTGACCAGATCCAGCCTGTCCAGCCGGCTGCGGACGAACAGTGCGGAAATGGCAGCGGTTACGAGGACGACCAGAACGGCTACAGCCACGGTTTCGGCGGACAGCGCAAAGGGGAGAATGAACAGGTCCCCGCTCATCGAGGCCGTCAGATATCTGGACAGATAATATCCGAAAACGATACCCAGCGGCAGTCCCGCGATCACGATCAGGGCCAGTTCGCCGAGCAGGATATAGGACACTTCCGGACGCCGGTAACCAAGCACGCGGAGAGACACCAGATCGCGGGCGCGTTCGGCCAGGCTGATACGCGCATTGTTGTACACCACACCGAAGACGATCAGCGCGGCAAAACCGGTGTTGAACAGACTGACAACCCCCATTGTCTCGCCGATGGTTTCCTCGATTCCGGTCAGGGCAGCGGCGCGACGCGAAAACCCTGCGATGATCGGCATGTCCTTGAGTTGCCGGTAGATGGTTTCCGCATGGTTCGGATCGATGCTGAGATAGGCGCCCGAAGCCAGAGGCGTTTCACGCATGATCGGCCCGAGCTGGTCAAATTTCACAATAGCCGGATTGGCAACCGGACTTTTCAGGATATCGGCAACCGGCATCGTCAAATGCGGCCTGCGTCCGTCGGTGATTTCGACCTGGACCTTGTCGCCAATCTCCACCCCAAGCTGGCCGGACAATATGCTCGACAGCATCAGGCCGCGAACCGGTGGCTGGGTCAGGCCATCGTCCATGTCGATCAGCCGGTTGAGATCCCCGGCCGGCTCGATTCCCGTCAGGCTTTCCGTCCGCGACCGGTGGCCGGCACGAAAAGTCGCGGATACCGATCGCACGGGTTCGACACGCATCACGCCAGGCAGTCGGGCAAGCTCAAACAGGACGCGCTCGTCTCGCGGTTCGGCAAAGGTCACGTTGACATCCGCCCGATTGGCCTGGTTGAACAGCATGTCCGTCATCAGGTCCACATTGTCCATTGAACCGGCCGATGTGACGTAGAGACCCAATGCCGCGGCGACACCAAATGCCCCCAGCAGCGTACGGACCGGACGCCGGACCAGACCGCGCAAAATGATGCGGGTCGGTTCGTCCAGTCTTTTGATCTTCCCGATCAGCCGGGCAAATCCACCGGAATAATTTGGCGGAACCGGTGGACGCATGGCTTCGGCCGCTGTCAGCTTGCCAATCTTCCGGACGGTTTGTGCCGCACCGATCAGTACGACCAGTATCGCGACGAGGCAGGAGACAAAATACACGTCAAATCCCGCACGATAGTTCAGGAAGGGAAACACGTAATATTTCTGGAACATGCCGGCCAGCCCGCGCCCCATCCAGTTGCCGAGCATCATTCCCATCACCAGTCCGGGCAGCGAAAGGACCAGCGCCAGCTTTGCATAATGGGCCATGATCGTTCTGCTGCGATAGCCAAAAGCTGTCAAAAGCCCGATAATCTCTCGCTCGGATTCAACCAGGCGCGACAGCACCATGTTAATCAGAAAAGCAGCAACACCCAGGAAAATCGGTGGCAGGATCGCAGTCATGCTATTCAGCTGGACCATCTCATTTGCCAGAAACCGGTCGGAAATCTGGTCTCTCCGCGGGATCGCGCCACGCCCGCCATAACGTTCGAGCAGGACATCGACCCGGTCGATTACATCCTGCTCGGCAGCCCCCCGTTCAAGGCGGATCAGCGCTTCGTTATAGGCGTTGGTCGAGTTGAGTGCGGCGGCCAGATGTTCCTCGCCCATCCACAATATGCCGAACCGTCTGTTGTCCGGGAAAATCTGCCCCGGCCCGATGGCGTAGACATATTCGGGAGACAATACCGTCCCCACCACACGCAAATTTTGCTTCTTGCCATAGACCAGCGCTTCAATCATATCGCCCGGAGCGATACGGGCGGCATCAGCAAATTTTTCACTGGCCAGCACTTCGTCAGGCTGGCGGGGATCGGGCATCCGTCCGCTGCGCAGCACCAGTGCATTGACGCGCGGCATTCCGGTGGCAGGGAGTGAATGGATAATCGCGGTGACCGGTTCGGCCATGCCCGGAACATCGAGCGTGGCAGCCGTTGTCAGCCGGCCTTCTACAATGCTGACGCCATCGATTGCCCGAACATCGCCGATCAGGCTTTCGGGAAACCGTTTCGCAGAAGCGAAGATATCGGCGAACCGGTAACGGTCATAATAAGCATCGCGAGTGGCCTCGAGCGAGCGCATCATGCCGAAGGACATCACCACCATTCCGATTCCCGCAGCGATCACAAGGGCGATGGCCAGGGCCTGTGATCGCAGGCGCCAGATATCCCGCAACAATTTGCGATCGAGCGCCCCCATCCATTGCGGCAGGCTCACCACTGCAGTTCCGATGGTGATTTCCGGTCGGCATTGTCGCGGTCTTCCACCAGTGCACCATCGGCAAAGCGCAACAGCCGGTCGGCCATTTCGGCGATGACCACATTATGGGTGATCAACAAGGTGGTGGTGCCGAGTTCCCGGTTCACCTGGTCCAGCGCATCGAGCACGATCACACCGGTCTGGCTGTCCAGGGCGCCGGTTGGCTCGTCGCAGAACATCACCTTGGGCCGCTTGGCAATCGCCCGGGCTATCGCGACCCGCTGCTGTTCCCCGCCCGAGAGCTGGGACGGAAAATGATCAATCCGGTTTTCCAGCCCGACCAGCGACAGTGCATCCTCCGGTGTCATGGGGTCTTCGGCGATCTCGGTTATCAGTGCGACATTTTCCCGGGCAGTGAGCGAGGCGACAAGATTGTAGAACTGGAACACAAAACTCACCGAATTGCGGCGATACTCGGTCAGCTCGGCTGGTCCGAGGGCGGTTAGCTCCTGCCCTTCGAACCAGACCTGCCCGTCGGTCGCATCATCCAGGCCGCCGACAATATTGAGAAAGGTCGACTTTCCCGAACCGCTGGCGCCCAGCAGCACCACCATCGCGGACCGGGGAAGGTCGAGATCAATGCCGCGCAGGGCGTGAACTGCGGTCGGCCCTTCCCCATAGACCTTGGTCAGTCCGCGAATGGAATACAGATCCTCCGGCGGATCGGCGCGAACAGAGGCGGCCCGGCGCATCAGCTCTGGTGCTGTTTCAGCAATCGCGCCAGCGGTTCAGCATCGCCTGAACCAAAGGTTTTCGGGATCTCGGCCAACAGCTGCGACAGGGTGTCCGGTGGCAGGTTTTTCCGCACCATTCCCAGCATGCGGGGTGCGGAGACCAGAATGACACCGTCATCCTGCTCTCCGAGCATGGCCTTGATCCGGTCCGCGGCTTGCACGGCGAACCTGTCCTCTTCCTTCTGATGCAAATCGGTCTGTTCATGGGCGCCGCGTCGCGGGCTCCTGCTCTTGAAACTTCGCCCGGGCTTGTCATCCCCCAGTTCGGATGTCCGCGGAACCGGGTTTCGTTCTTCCTCGATCAACTCAAGTACAGGATCAAATGCTTCCCCGACATTGCGAAAAACCGAGAGCTTCCCACCGTCCACGGCGATGATTTTCGTGCCTTTTCGCACCAGCATGTGTGTCTCCATCCAGCATGAACAGGCCCGGCCTGTTGGCTTGCCCTGGCCACGTGTCGAACACGCGGATTCTGGAGCAAGCAGTGATGGTTGAAGCTAGATTATTGCCGCTGCGTTCAGCGATAGGTATTTATACGGATATCCCGATATCAGGGCACCAGAACGGCCGCTCCGTTCAATCGGCCCTCGCGCACCGCCAGCAACGCGTCATTTGCTTGCGAGAGAGGGAATGTCGTAGTCGCAGGAACAATTCCTGATCTGTCGGCGGCAGCGAGAAATGTCGTTCCATCTTCCCGTGTCAGATTGGCAACCGACATGAGCGTTCGCTCGCCCCACAGGTCTTCGTAGGGAAAAGCAGGGATATCGCTCATGTGTATGCCGGCGCAAATGACCAGACCGCCTTTTCGCACGGCCTTCAGCGCCGCGGGTACGAGACCCCCTACTGGTGCAAAGATAATCGCGGCATCCAGGATCTCGGGCGGCTTGCAATCGGAACCTCCGGTCCAGACACAGCCCAGTGTTCTGGCAAAGGACTGCCCATTCTCATCCCCGGCTTTTGTGAAGGCATAAACTTTCCGGTCTTGCCAGACAGAAATTTGCGCCAGGAGATGCGCCGCCGCCCCAAAGCCGTAAAAACCGATCTTCCTGCTGTCGCCAGCCATGCGCAAGGCCCGCCAGCCGATCAGTCCGGCGCACAACAGCGGTGCAGCCTCAACATCGGAAAAACGCGCCGGTAAAGGAAAACAAAATTGTGCGTCGGCGATGACATGGCTGGCATATCCGCCATCGCGCGTACAGCCGGTAAAGACCGGTTCGTCACAAAGATTTTCCGCACCCAGCTGACAATAGGAGCAATGCCCGCAGGTGTGGCCCAACCAGGGGACGCCAATCCTGTCGCCAACAGCGATACCTTGCACCTCATCGCCGCAGGCCAGGACCCGGCCGACAATTTCGTGGCCGGGCACAACCGGATATCTTGCCACAGGAATCTCGCCGTCGAGGATATGCAAATCGGTCCGGCACACGCCGCAGGCCAGGACTTCCAGCAGAATTTCCCGGGGACCGTGATTTGCTATTGGACGCTCTGTCGCTCGCAGCGGTTTTCCCGGACCATCGATAACCATCGCGTGATATTTTCGCGGTAACTCCGTCATTTCTGCCTCGACCATTATATGGGACCGGAACCCTGAAGCACATCCGGCGAAGAACCAATCCGAACAATTACGTAGAGACAGCAGCGTCCGGACAATGAACATTGCGAGGTTGATCTGTTCGACAATTCGGAGACACGACATGGCATGGAAAACGCCATCAAAGGACATGCCGTCAGGCATCGCAGCATTGATGCTGACCCTGCTGTTATTCGGCTGTGCCACCGCGACACCTTATCAACCGGAGATTGCCGGCCAGCGTGTTTCCGGCGGCTATTCGGATACCAGGATCGCGGACGATAGCTATCGCGTCCATTTTTCGGGAAATTTTCTGACCTCGCGTGAGACGGTCGAGGGCTATTTGCTGTACCGGGCGGCAGAACTGACCTTGCAAAATGACAAGGACTGGTTCCGGATGGTCGATCATACCACCGAACGAGATCGTCGCACCTATGTGGACCGGCGGCCACGGTATCGGCCCTGGTATGGCTATGGCTACTGGCGGCCACACTGGCGCTACTATCGCGGTGGTCGCTGGACCATCTGGCATCCCTATGGAGGCGATCCGTTCTGGTACGACGATATCGATGTCCGGACAGTCGAACGGTTCGAAGCCGACGCTGTCATCGTCATGCACGATTATCCGATCGACGATGACGCCGAACGGAGCTTTGATGCCCGCCAGGTCATTGCTGACCTTGAACCGCGAATAAAACGGCCGGAAGAAAGTTCCTGACGTGAAGGGACCTGCTCCCTTTTCCAGCCGACGCGATGCCGGAAGAAAGCTGGCTGCGCGATTTGTCGGTAAAAACTCCGGCGAACCCGTCATTCTTGCCCTGCCGCGCGGGGGTGTTCCGGTGGCCTATGAAGTGGCGAAGGCCCTCCATGCCCCTCTCGATCTGCTGATGGTCCGGAAAATCGGAGCAGAAGGATGGCAGGAATATGGGCTTGGCGCGGTGATCGACGGGGACGGCCCGCATCTGGTTCTCAACGAGGGCATTGTCCGCGAACTCGCGCCAAACCCCAATTATATCCGGGCCGAAATGCGCCGACAGCTGAAGGAAATCAAACGCCGGCGTCTCATTTATCTGGGTGAGCGAAAGCCACTTGGACTGACGGACAGAAACATCATCGTGGTCGATGACGGGATTGCGACGGGTGGAACGATGCGGGCGGCACTGGAGTGCGTGCGCAAGCAAGGCCCCCGCCATATCACCATGGCTGTCCCGGTGGCGCCGCCGTCAACGCTCAACGAACTGGCGGTATTGTGTGATGACATGATCTGCCTGGTGTCCCCCGCAAATTTCGGTGCTGTGGGGAATTTCTACCGCGATTTCAGACAGACCGCGGACAGTGAAATCATCCGGTTGATGGCCGAGCTTGAACAGGAAACAGCATCAGAAACCTGATCCGGCCTCGTGGGATTTACGTAATGACGGACAAGACCTGTCATCCTAGTTCTGCCGCAACATCAACCAAGGAGTCCCCCATGAACAAGGAAGCAACGATTGCTCGCCCACTGCAAGAGCATGACTATGAAAGCCAGATCGCGGCCCTCCGCCGCGATTTTGAGCAACTTCAGGATGACGTCGCGAAACTCGGCGATGAACTTGTCGAGGATGCCGGTGAACGGGTGAAACAATTTTCGGAATTTGCCAGCGAAAAGATGAAGGAAAAAGGCGAAACGCTGCGGGAAGCTGGCGAACGCGGCAAAAATCGCGCAGCTGACGAAGTGAGACGCCATCCTTTTGCCAGCGTCCTTGGTGCCGCCAGCGCCGGACTGGCACTCGGCGCTCTGGCGCTTTGGTCGCAGAGCGGCGCTCGACCCTGACCACGACCGGCAGGAAAAAACAGCGGGCCCGGCAAACCGCCGGGACCGTCTGAAAAATTGGCTGCAGTCATCGGAATCCTGAGTTCAGCCCGCTACAGGACGCGGTCTGGCAGCCTCGGCTTCTTCCGCCGCGAACCCCAGGCGCAAGGCTTCGGCGAGACTGCGGACGCGCAGTTTTTCCATCATGTTCGCGCGGTAGATTTCCACCGTACGGGGAGATATTCCCAGATCATAGGCGATGGTCTTGTTGGGATATCCGGTCATCAGCCCATCGAGCACGTCCCGTTCACGCCCGGTGAGGCAAGCCAGCCGCACTTTGGCTTCCGAGGCAGCGATTTCCTTCAGATCTCTGTTCTCCAGACGCTGGAAAGCTTCTTCCATGGCCGCCAGCAAGGCTTCTTTCTCATAGGGTTTTTCGAGGAAATTTATCGCTCCGGCACGCATGGCCTGAACAGCTATCTCGACATCTCCGTGACCGGTCAGGATCACAACCGGCATGTCAATGCCCTGTTTGACCATTGCCTGCTGGACTTCGAGTCCATTCATTTCCGGCATCCGAATATCCAGCAGCACGCAGCCGCGCTCGGCGTTTTTTGCGATCTTGAGAAAAGCGACACCCGACTCTACGGGACGGACCTTGAAACCGGCATGGCGCAGCATGAAGGCGGCAGACCGGCGTACCGCATCATCATCATCGACAACATAGACCAGGCGATCATTCATCATCCAGTTCCTCCTCGGTTTTGGGCAGGGTAACCCGAAAAATCGTTCCGCCCTCAGGATTGGGTTCAACGGTGATTTTTCCTTCATGGGCCTCGATAATTGTGCGACAGATGGAAAGGCCCAGTCCCATTCCACCTCTTTTCGTACTGGCAAAAGGATCGAAAATCCTTTCGCCAACTTCGGGATCAATTCCGCTCCCCGTATCAGAGACGCTGATCTGTACCGCATTCTCGGGGATCGAATTGACGGTGATCGTCAGTTTTTTGACCGAGCTGTCAGCCATCGCTTCGATCGCATTGCGCATCAGATTGACCATGACCTGCTGGATCTGGACCCGGTCGACAAAAACATGGTTGGTATCGGGCGCAATCCGGACGGTACTTTCCACGCCCTTGTCATAAGCTCCGACCAGCCCCAGCGTGGTCGCATCTTCGACCAGCTGCGCTATCGACAATTGCTGCCGCTTCATCTCGCCCTTCGAAACAAATTCGCGCAACCGACGGATGATTTTTCCGGCGCGGAGACTTTCCGAGACGCTCTCCTGCAAGGCTTCACCCAGAAATTCCCTGTTGATATGATCGCCTTCGTCAACCAGGTCTCTGGCTGCGGAAAGATAGTTGGCAATGGCGGTGAGCGGCTGATTGATTTCGTGCGCCAGCGCCGACGCCAATGTGCCTACGGCGCTCAATCGGGACGCGTGCAGCAGTTCGGCCTGGAGCGCCTGAAGCTCTCCTTCCGTCGCTTTTTTGTCAGTCAGGTCGACAATGAAGCCGGTAAACAGCCGATCATCTCCGGCAATGGCCTCGCCGACGTCAAGGCGCATCGGAAAGACGGTACCGTCCTTTTTGAGTCCCTCGACCTCTCGCCCTTTTCCAATGATCCGCTTGGTCCCGGTTTCCAGATACCGCTGCATGAACCGGTCATGGTTTGCAGCATGATATTCCGGCATAAGGATCCGGACGTTTTGACCGACAACCTCTTGTTCGGCATATCCGAACAACGTTTGCGCCGCCTTGCTGAATGACGTTATCAAACCTTGCTCGTCGGCGACCACCATCGCATCGGGCACCGTATCCAGGATAGATTGCACAATGGAACCGGATCGCTCGGACCTGTCCAGCGCCGCCCGCCAATCCGTGATGTCGCGGCAGGTGCTGACAACCGCTTCGGTATCGCCGTTCCTGTCAAACAACGGGGCCAACCGGCACTCCATCAAATGGACAGAACCGTTCAGGGAGGTCATTTCAAAGTGAATCGGCCGGAAATTTGTCTGTTTGTTACATCGAAAAACCTGGTCCAGATCTTTCAGATATTCCTCGTGATATTGTTCGTGAATCAGGCACAAGGGCGCTCCCTCAGGCAAGTCTTCGAAACGGCTGACACCGATCAGATCCAGGCCCGCCTGATTCAGATCTATCAGACAGTGATCCCGATCGATGACCGCGACACATTCGGGTAATGTTGCAAGCACGGCTTCGAGATAGGATTGCCTGTCGGCCGTGATGCCGGTTTTCTCGAGTACCGCGCTTTCCTTCATGTCAGAGTCTCTCCCGAAGCCCGGCAAACATATCGCAAATCGGCAGAAGTCCAAAACCCGGCCCTGCAATTCCACAAGAGGCGCCGATGGGAAAACCGGAAATACGTAGTTTCCCTTAGGGAACAGAGCGGATTTTGTGCGGCGGGCGGGGGTAATATTGCCGACACAGGGGCAAGAAGATTCGATATGAATGAGGAAAGCAAAATGGCAAAGAAAAAATCCAAACTGCCGGCTGCAGCCGGATCCGCCAGCCGGCTCGATATACCCGTCTCGGCGACCGGAAATGTCTGGCAACCATTTTCCCGAATGCGCGAAGAGTTTGACCGGATGTTTGATGACATTCCCGGCAATGCTTTCGGCTCCCGGATGATGCAGAAATTGTACGATAGTGCAGATCCAGCTGTCGAACTGCGCGACAAGAAGGACGAATATGAACTGGTAGCCGAGGTTCCGGGCATGAGCAGCGATGATATTGAGATCAAGCTCAGCGACGGGGTGTTGCGGCTGAAAGGCGAGAAATCCGAAAGCCACGAAGAAGAAGGCGAAAGCTTCATGTTTTCCGAGCGGCATTATGGCAGTTTTGAACGGGCAATCAAATTGCCAAACGGCGTCGATCACAAGAAAATCAGCGCCGACGCCAGGGATGGCTTGCTGACAGTGCACATTCCGAAAAGTGCCGAAGCGATTCAGAAGGAACGCAAGATCCCTATCAACACTGCCTGAATGGCGGGTTGAGCAGGTGCGCAGGCCGCCGTCCTTTCACCCCCCAAACGCCCCGATTCCCCCGCGTGACGAAAGGATGGCGGTCTGTAGCTCTTGCTGGCGATCAGAGAGCCAATGGCAAAAGACTCGGTAATCCAGGAGGACAGAATGCAGCATCAACCCGTCCTTCTGGCTACTGATTTGACCGCAAGATGCGACCGTCCGCTGGACCGGGCACTTCTTTTGGCGAGCCATTGGAATTGCCCGCTTCATATTGTTCATGTCATCGAACCGAAAGATTCCGAAAAGAAGGGACTGGTTCCCAGGGACATTTCCAGCCGGATCCGGGCCGAACTTCCGGAAACCGGCGTGGATGTCCGGATCAGTGTCCAGATGGGTGACATCTGTGACGAAATCCTGAAAGTGGCAAAGCAGGAAAAGTGCAGGCTAATCGTTACCGGCGTTGCGCATTATGACGGACTCCGGGATATTTTTCTTGGCACGCCTGTGGATCATTTGCTGCGCAGTGCACCCATGCCCGTACTGCTCGTCAAGCGCAGGCCACTCCGGCCCTATGCCAATATATTGATCGCGACAGATTTCTCGGATTGCTCGCTCAAGGCCCTCAACTGCGCCGCGCGGCTATTTCCGGATTCTGCGCTGCATCTTGTTCATGCCTATCGCCCTCCTTATTCCGGCTGGCTGAAATCCGGGTCCGGGGAAAAGGACGCCGTCAGGGAAACAGGAAAGTCCATGGAGCGCTTCCTGGCTCAGACCACGATCAGTAACGAGACATTTGAACGCTTGACCTCGACAACAGAGCAAGGTGAACTGGCTGAAATACTCAGGAACAGGATTGCGGAATCTGAAGCGGATCTGGTTGTGCTCGGTGCGATCGGAAAAACCGGTACCCTGCAAACCAGTGTTGGCAGCAATGCCCGGATTGTATTGGGCTGGATCAGGCAGGATGTACTTGTGGTCCGCCAATAGGTCAGACACGTTCGTCCAGTGCGCGTTTGAGCGCTTCCAGCATTTTCTCCCTGTCACGATCGGATTCCAGTGATCTGATCCGGTGTTCCATTGACGCACGCAAGGCCGCGAGCCGCGAAGTCCAGTCCCGGGATGCGACAAGCTTCTCCGCATCCGGCCGGGCGGAACGCAACCGGCTGGCCGCTCTGGCGGGTTCGAGATTCCATGTTTCGCCCAGTGCAGGGATGGCCACATCCGGAGCAATTCCCGCCGCCGACATTTCGCCGGCCAGCGATTTCAGGCTGCTCGCCTCGCCATGGACCAGGAAGAGGGTTCCGGTCACGGGACTGCGATCCCGGACCCAGTGGAGCAATCCGCTGCGGTCGGCATGGTTGGAATAGCCGTCGAGGCTCGTAATCCTTGCATTCACAACAACATCATTGCCGGAAATCCGGACGGCCTCGGCCCCATCACGCAATACCGATCCGAGGGTACCGGCAGCCTGAAAGCCGGTAAACAATATGCGCGCGCGCCGGTCTGGCAAATTGCGAACAAGATGGTGCCGGATGCGGCCGCCTTCACACATTCCCGAACCTGCGACAATGACTATGCCTGTCATCCGGTTCAGTCTTTTGGACTCGTTGACCGACTGAATGAAGCGGATATTGCGACGCTTCATGACGTCCAGTCCGCTGTTGCGATAATGCAAAATCGCCTCTGTCACTTTCTGGGCCAGAGGCGCATCGAGAAAGACGTTCACCGGTGATAGCCGCCGGGAGTCAAAAAGCGCCGAGAGATCCTCGAGTATGACCTGGGTGCGTTCAACAGCGAAAGCAGGGATCAGAAGATTCCCGCCATTGCTGATGGTTTCCTCAACATAGCGCGCCAGGGCTTCGCGTCGGTCGCTTATCAGAATGTCCTCGCGGTCACGGTCGCCATAGGTAGACTCGCAAATAATATGGTCATACCCGCCAAGTTCGACATCCGGACAAGGCACGGATGCACCCGATCCAATGTCACCGGAAACCAGTATTCGCTGCCCCGCGACCGTGATTTCGGCGGAGGCGGAACCCACAATGTGGCGGGCGTCCCAAAAGCGTATCGAGACTCGATTGCCGAGATCCATTTGCTCACAATATTCGGCTGTCCGGATTTTCCTGTACAGTGCCGTAATGTCTGGCCCGCCGTAAAGTGGCGAAAATCTGGGCAGTCCCGCCCGGTCAGCCCGGCGATTTCGCCGTTCTGCCGAGGCCGCCTGGAGCTTGGCGGAATCCTGGAGCAGGGGTTTGAGTATGTCCGCCGTCGCCCGGGTGCAAAAGCAAGGCGCCTTGCACCGCTCGGCGTAAAGCTTCGGCAGCCGTCCGCTGTGATCGAGATGGGCATGGGTGAGAATGATGGCATCCAGTTCCCGCGGATCAAACGGGAGTCGCTCGTAGTTGAGTTTCTCGAGGGAACGGGTACCCTGAAACATGCCGCAATCGACAAGAATGGTTTTGCCAGCACCGCGAATTTCAAAGCAGGATCCGGTGACGGTTCCTGCTGCCCCGTGAAATGCGATTGTTACTCCACCCATTCACACTTCTCCCGCGGGTCAACTGCTCCTGACTAATGCGATACGATCAACGGGACAGGACTGTCCTTGAACATGCTTCTCGTCACGCCGCCGAACAGGAACTGGCGAGCGCGGCCGTGGCCATAGGCCCCCATCACCAGGTATCCTGCGCCAAGAGTTTCAACCGTCGACAACAGCGCCGTATCAACGGAAGATTTTTCGGCTTGCTGCTCGTGCACTTCCGACTTGATGCCGTGACGCGAGAGATATTCGCATGCGTCGAGCGGCGGCAGGTCATGATCCTTGTCTTCCGCAATCGTGACAATGTGGACATCACTGGACAGTTTCAGCAGCGGGATCGCCGATCGCAACGCGTTGCCGGCCTCGAAACTGCCGTTCCAGGCGACAACCGCGGGTCCGGCGACATTGAATTTTTTCACGGTATCCGGCTGAACCAGCAAAGGCACACGCGTATCAAACAGCACTTCACCCAAAATCCCCAGCGGAATGGCACTGTCCCAGTCACCGCTGGCCGAGCTGAGAACAATGATGTCCATCAGCGCCGAGCATCTGGTCAATCCGCGCGATGCATCGGCATTTTCTTCGGAATAGTCCCAGGAAACATCTTCATCCGCGAGACGTTTCTCGATCCGCTTCCACAGCTCTTCGTCCGCCTTGTAAGTCATCTTCGCAATGTCATACATGACCGACATTCCGGTGACGCCGTCAAAAGCCATCTGCGGGTGATAGGGGTTGGAACGCAGGCAGTGGAGATGACCATCCACGGCACGGGTCAGATCCAGCGCCGCCTGCAATCGGGCCTCAAGGCCGGGATCATCGTTGATATGGAGCAGCACCGACTTCATCATCATTCTCCTTTTCGGGCAGATTCCGGACACCGGAAACAGTCACTGGGGAAAATCTAGGCGGCGACATATTCGCGGTGTATCAGGGATGTTACGGAGCCGATTGGTCAGTCGAGTATTTACCAGGTAGGCCTGGCAAAGAAGCTGACACCCCTGTCGTTACGCGACTTCATGGCTCGCCATCTTCGGTTGGCTTGTCTGTGGGGGTCTGCCACTGAAAGGCCTTGATCAGCTCCATCAGGGCTTCCTGTGCCGGTTCATCAATATGCTGCGGATATGATGCGATCAGCCGCGCATCCCAATAGCCATAGTCAATTGCGGTCAGGCTGAAATGCCAGGGTGTCTTGTCCTTCTCTCCGTCAAAAATGCCCTGAAAGGCTTCGAGGTCCGGTCGGCCGGAGACGAAATAGTCTCCCTCGGACATGATGGACGCGCTGGAATAGTGCGAGAGCAGATCCGGCTTGACGATAAGATAGTGATTTTTCGCGTCGAGATCTTCCAGATGCACCACGGCAATCTTGATATCGACAATTTGGCCCTCAATCTCTTTAACATAACCGATCTCGAAATTGTTGCCGCTGAAGTCGGCCGTCATCTCGCATTCGCGCCGAAATCCGGCCACGAGAGACGGGAATGCAAAGCCGCTGTCCTTGTGCACGATCTCATAGCTGCTGCTGTCGAATTTCAGCGGATCGATCATCTGGTCTTTTCCGACCACGCACTGCGCAGCTGCCGGAACGGAAGCAATGCCGACCAGCGCTGCTGCGGCCAGCAAAGGCCGGATGATGAATTTGCCGATCATGTCATTCTCCCTTTTTCCAAAGCGCTCAATCGTGACAGCTCACCACCTTGAATGGCAGTTCGCTGCCATCGGTCTCGGTAATTGTCAGATATTCGCCGACCTGGAGCGGATGATCCTTGAGACGGAAAATCGTTTCATCATCATCGTCCCCAGCCCGGTAGGAAAAGGCCCAGCCTTTTGCCGAAGCAATGACAACGCCTTTCTGATCCGGTTCCCCGCGCCAGAAACGCCGGACCTCCGGTCGTTTTTCCGCCTCTTTCAAGGCCTCGGGTTCAATATATCCGGCTTCATCGAGCGGCACGCGAAAGACATAGGCATGGGCTGCAGACCCGTTGGGATAATCAGAAGTGCGGGCCAGTTCGAGGCGGATGGTCTTCCAGGTCATGCCGCATGCTTGCCTGTCTCGTCCTGGCTGCGCGATACGCAATATTGCGTAGTTGCAGGGATACTGCGCTGATTAGGAATCCTCTTTCCTGGCAACCAGTCGCGCCATCAGCATTCCAAAGATCATGAACACCACAAAAATCAGTGCACTGCCCGGCACCAGGGCGATCCCGACAAGTGCGGGTCCGGGACACAGGCCGCTGATGCCCCAGCCGATTCCGAACAGCACCGCTCCCAGCAACAGCCTGGCGTCAATCGGATTGGTATCAGGCAATGCGAAACGCGATGCGGCCAGCGGTTTTTCCAGCTGCATCCGGACAAACCAGGCAATCGCCATGGGAACTATCGCTCCGCCCATGACGAACAACAGGGTCGGATCCCAGTTTCCCAGTATGTCCAGAAAATCCCGGACCCGTGTCGGATCTGCCATGCCCGATAGGGCCAGTCCGGCACCGAATAGGATCCCGGCGAACAGGCCAATGGCAATATCGCGCGTCACCAGCCGAGCTCCCAGTATTTCATCAGGATCACGGTGAGCATGCCCGACCCGATAAAGGTCGCTGTTGCCAGCAAGGAACGCGGGGACAGCCGTGATACCCCGCACACTCCGTGTCCGCTGGTACAACCGCTGCCGAGACGCGTGCCAAAGCCAACCACCGTCCCGCCGACCACCAGCATCAGCATAGAGGGCGGATAGCGAGTCAGCACTGGGCCGAAGGCCAGCTCAAACAGGAGCCCGCCGAGGGGCAATCCCACGATAAAAGCCGCCGCCACCCGCTTGCGCATGCCACTCTGTGAAATGGCCATTGTTCGCGCCAGCAAACCGCTGACACCAGCAATGCGGCCCAGTCCAAGCAGCATGATTGCTGCGGCGATTCCGATCATCGTTCCGCCGATATAGCCCCGCAGCCAGACGTCCGCAGGCAGGATTGTCAGGTCGGGATCGAGCGTCACAGCACGTCCAGCGGAATCTTGAGATATCGCGTCCCGTTATCTTCTGCTTCCGGAAAAAAGCCGGCACGCATGTTGACCTGCACTGACGGAAGGATCAGCCTGGGCATGTCCAGCGTCCTGTCTCGCGTTGTCCGCATGGCCACAAACTCCTTCTCCGTGACGCCCTGATGGACATGAATGTTGTGCTCGCGCTCTTCCGCCACCGTCGATTCCCATGCATAGTAATCCCGCCCTTCCGCCATATAGTCATGGCACATGAACAATCTGGTATGGTCTGGCAAAGACAAGATTCGCCGGACTGACTGATAGAGCGCCTGGGCATCGCCGCCCGGGAAGTCGCAGCGCGCCGTACCATAGTCCGGCATGAACAGCGTATCCCCCACAAACACTGAATCGCCGACGACATAGGCGAGATCTGCCGGTGTATGGCCCGGAACGTGCAACGCTATGACCGGTACAGAGCCGATGTTAAACTGGTCACCATCCTCGAAAAGCCGGTCGAACTGCGACCCGTCATGACGGAAATCATCCCCCGTGTTGAACAGTTTCGCAAACACGCCCTGCACCGTGGTGATCAAATGGCCAATGGCGATTTTGCCACCGACCTTCTCCTGCAAATAGGGGGCAGCAGTCAGGTGGTCGGCATGAGCATGGGTCTCGAGCAGCCAGTCGACTGTCAGATCGTTGTTCCGTATATGGTCAACAACCGCGTCCGCAGAACCGTGCGACGTTCGCCCCGAAGACGGATCATAGTCGAGCACAGGGTCGATAATCGCCGCCAACCGGCTGGCCGGATCGTGCACGACATGACTGGCGGTAAAGGTGGCCTCATCGAAAAAGGTGCGAATGACCATCCTGGAACGATCAAAGCCCTCAATCTGTCTGGTTGCTGTTTCAATCGCGAATACCGTCAAATCCCGGGCTCCTGCATCCCTGTCATCCGTGCAATTGCGTCTCTGCCTTGTCCCGGTGGACATGCACATCCGTAAAGTACCGGATATTCGACAGCGATGAACCGCCGACGTTGCCACGGGTTATGGCGGCCCATAGCGGGGTGTTTTCACTTAAGCGGCGTGGACCACGGAAAGATGGGGAGGTCGCCGGGCGATCGAAAGCTGTATCTGCTCAACGACAAAGTCAATCACGGCACGGATATGGGGCTGTCGGCGCGCTTCATCGGTCGTTACCATCCAGCCGGGTGTTGTGAGTTCGGGAATCGGGGGCAACAGCCTGACGAGACCGCGTATGTCATCGCCCATGAGGCAGGGTAGAACAGAAGCGCCAATCCCGGATCGTACACTCGTGATGATGCTCGAAAGCGAGTTCAGCCGATGCGCGACCTCCGCCTCCTGCACATTCTCGGCCAACCATTTGTTGATGCTGCTTTCGCGGTCCACCGACGTGACAAGCGGATAACGGATCATTTCGGACAGATCTTCAGGCATCCCCAGTTCAGAAACCAGCTGCTCACTGGCATAAAAGCTTTCCTGCATGTCAATCAGGTGGCGAACGATCAGCGTTTCTTGCGTCGGTTTGGGACCAAACCTGATCGCAATATCTGCTTCTCCACGCGCAAGATCGAGATTCTGGTCTGACGTTATTATCTCCACCCGGAGGTCTGGATAGCGTGCGCGGAGCAAGCCTAATGCCGGGACGATCCAGGCATTGGCCGCGGATTCCACGGTGGTCAGTCGCACCGTGCCGGCAATCCGGCGGGCCTCTGCGGCGATGCTGTCAGAGAATGACAGAACGGCCGCTTCAACCGATTCAGCGGAAGGGAGAACGGATTCCCCGCGGGGTGTCAGGCTATATCCGGAAGACTTCCGGATAAACAGTTTTACCCCGATCATCTCCTCAAGTGCGGTCACCCGGCGGGATACGGTCGACTGGCTCACTTTGAGTTGTTTCGAAGCAGCCAGCGTACTGCCTGTCCGGGCGACGGCGAGAAAATATCGCAGGTCATTCCAGTCCAACATTGCTGATTCTCCTGATGAAATCCGAGTTATGCGTTTTTGCATAACATATTTGCAATACTGGTGTTAGCGCAACGATCCGCATCGATGTATCTAAAGTTCAAGACGATGGAATGGTCCACCGCCTAAATCGAAATCCAAAGAGTGGAGAAACATGATGACCAAATTCTATCCAGCCGCATTCGCAAGTGCACTTCTGGCTTCTGTGACAAGCTTTTCGCTTGCTCTCTCAGCGTCGCCTCTGACAATTCTCGCAGTGTAACGGCGTTCATAATCAACATCCCGTCGCGGATAAACAGCACTTTCCTCCCCCAGAGTGCCTCAGCATCTCCCCGCCAGTCCCCCCTGGCGGGGAGATTTTTTTTGCAGAACAGCGATCAAAGAATTTCGCGACATTCTGGCCATTTGGCGAGATCCTGGCGGACATGATGACAGGTGAAACCCGGCCTCAAGCTGTGCTCCCTGCCGCTCCAGGTGGTTTCCGCACATCGAACCCCCGCCACGCCCATGCATAGTGTGGCCCAATGAACACAGGGACATGGTCCCTTTTACCGGCAACGCCATTTTGCCTGACCTGGACCTTCCAGCAAAAGCGCTGTCCTATCAAACCCTTGAGTCTCATGTGCTTTTTGCTGATTCGCCGAAGCCAAAAAATTCGACAAGGTCGCTTTTTCTGGTTAGTTACCGCTAAGCCTTGGCGCCAGACCGAAGGATGAAGTGATGGAAAAGAGGAGGAGTTCGGCCCGGATCGCGATTGTGGTTCTGGTCATTCTGGCAGCGGTCGCGCTGTATTTCCTGTTTCGTGATCCTGCCGGAGACCGGCAAACCGAATTTCTCGGCAATATTGATGTGCGCGAAGTCGAGCTGGGCTTCGAGCTCCAGGGCCGGATCGCTGCGATGAATTTTGACGAAGGCGATCGGGTGCGCAAGGGCGACCTGATGGCGACGCTCGACACCGCGCTGCTCGAGGACCGGATTCGCTCGGCTACGGCCGGTATGGAAGCGGCACAGGCGGAGATGTCCCGGGTCAAAAACGGCAATCGCCCGGAAGAAATCGCAATTGCCCGGTCGGATGTGCAGCGACGGCAGAGTGCCCTCACTGAGGCCGCACGGGAATATGACCGCCGCCGGAAACTGGTCGAAAGTGGCGCCGTCTCGCGCGCCGATTTTGATGCTTCGCGGCGGCGCTTTGATCAGGCGAAAGCCGATCTGGAAGCCGGGCGACAAAATCTCAAACTGCTGCGGTCAGGAAGCCGTCAGGAAGATATCCGGCTGTCCGAAGCGTCGGCATCCACCGCCCGCGCGGAACTGGCAGAAGCCCGGACCCGGCTGGGCAAATCGCAGTTGACCGCGCCTTCAGATGGTGTGGTGACCTCCCGGATCGAGGAGCCTGGTGCGATTGCCGGCGCCGGTGCGCCGATCTACCGGCTGACCATCGACCGGCCGGTTCATGTCCGCGCCTATGCCGCCGAGACCGCGCTGAGCTATCTCAAGCCGGGAACAAAGGTTTCCGTTCACGCCGACGGCACCGACAAGAGCTGGTCCGGCAAAATTGGTTATGTATCACCCAAGGCCGAGTTCACGCCGAAAACCGTGCAGACGCAGGACATGCGGACGGATCTGGTTTACCGCTTCCGTGTGGTCGTGGACAATCCCGATGGTGGATTGCGTCAGGGGCAGCCAGTTACGGTCCGGCTCGCTTCAGGTGAAGCCGACGAAAAAAGCGGGAGCTGATGGACCGGCAAAGCCCCCTGATCGAAGCCAGGGGCCTGGCCATGGATTTTGCAGAAGCTGATCGTCCCGCGCTGCAGGAGATCGATCTCGGATTGCTGCCCGGCGAGATTGTCGGTCTTGCGGGACCGGATGGGGCCGGCAAGACCACTCTGGTTCGCATCCTCGCCGGACTGATGCAGCCATCGGCCGGCGAAGTCATGCTGGCTGGCGACAATTTGTATGCCGATCCCGCTCTCGCACAGCAGAGCATCGGCTACATGCCACAACGGTTCGGGCTCTATCAGGACCTTACCGTGCTCGAGAACCTTCGTCTCTATGCCGATCTGCGCGGACTGTCGGCCGGAGAGCGGGAAGAAAGCTTTGACCGGTTGCTCGGCTTTGCCGATCTGACCGCCTTCACGTCCCGGCCGACAGGCAAATTGTCCGGCGGCATGAAACAGAAGCTCGCGCTGGCCTGTACCCTGATCAACCGGCCGAAGGTGCTGCTGCTCGACGAGCCCGGCGTCGGGGTCGACCCGATCTCGCGCATCGAACTCAAAAAAATGGTCGACGCGCTGGCTGAAGAGGGGCACGCGATCCTCTGGTCCAGCGCCTATATGGACGAGGTCGAGAGTTTTGAACGGATCCTGCTGCTCAACGAGGGCGAGGCGGTTTTCCGGGGGCCACCGGCGGAACTGGTCAGTCGGGTCGAGGGGCGCGTTTTTTTGCTCGATTGCGAGCCGGAGCATCGCCGGGACACAGTCGACCGCCTGCAGGATAATCCTGCCATTCTTGATGTGTCGATCCAGGGCCGTGCGATCCGACTGCTGCTGGCTGACCGGGAGCCGGCAACAATGGCAGATATCCGGAGCGGGCAAACCGGCAGCCTGGTTCCTGCGCGCCCGCGACTGGAAGATGGCTTTTTCGATATATTGGGGCCGGATGAAAACCGGTTCGATCTGGTTGCTGAGCGATATCGGGAAATTGGCGACGTTTCCGGCTCACAGATCATTGCCGATGGCATGGCCAAGAGCTTTGGCGACTTTCCGGCCGTGCGGTCGATCAGTTTTGACATTGGCCGCGGAGAAATTTTCGGGCTGCTCGGGCCAAATGGTGCCGGCAAGTCCACGACGTTCAAAATGCTCTGCGGCCTGTTGTCTCCGACCGCCGGGGCCGGAAGTGTCGCCGGGCATGACCTCAGGACTTCGCGCAGTGAAGCCCGCGGGGCGCTGGGTTATATGGCGCAGAAATTCTCGCTCTATGGTGACCTGTCGGTACGGCAGAATCTGGAGTTTTTCGCAGGCGTTTATGGCCTTTCGGGGGCCAGGGCCACGGAGCGGATTCAGGACATGATCGAAGCGTTTGATCTCGACTCTGTACTTCACCAGAACAGCTCCGGCATTCCGCTCGGTTTTCAGCAGCGGCTCGCCTTTGCCTGTGCAGTGATCCACGAACCGCCGGTGCTGTTTCTGGATGAGCCAACATCCGGCGTCGATCCCCGCACCCGGCGCGAGTTCTGGCAGATCATCAATGATCTGGTGCAAAAGGGCGTCACCGTGCTGGTCACCACGCATTTCATGGACGAAGCCGAATATTGCGATCGTCTGGTTCTGATCCACCATGGCGAAGCCATTGCACTTGGCACGCCGGACGACCTGAAGCAGCTCGCGCAGCAAAAAGATCCGGAGACACCACCGACCATGGAAGGCGCCTTCGTCACACTGATCCAGAATCATCAGTCAGAGGACAGGCCAGACAGTTCCGGCGCAGTCAGTTTGCAGGAGGCGGAAAGCTGATGGCCGGCCGGTTCGCCCCGCGCCGGTTGACCGCTTTGATGGTCAAGGAAACGCTGCAGATCCTGCGCGACCCGTCCAGTCTGATCGTCGCCTTTTTCATGCCGCTGCTAATGCTGTTCCTGTTCGGATATGGTGTCTCGCTCGATCCCAACCGGATGAAGATGGGACTGGTCCAGCAGGGCACGGGGAGCTATTCGCAGGCACTCGCATCCGATTATGTCAACTCGCCGTATTTTGACGTGCAGCCAGGCCAGACCGTCCAGGAATTTTCGGATGAGATGGCGGCCGGTCACATCTGGGGAATCGTGGTTATTCCATCGCAATTTGACCGGGATGTGCACAAGACCGGCCCGGATCCGCTGATCCAGATCATCACCGATGCCAGCAATCCCAACAGCGCCCAGTTTTTCGCGGGATACAGCCAGGGCGTGTATGAAAACTGGAAACAGCAGATGCTCGCCGAACGGGGTGTCGATGTCGCGCCGCCGGTGTCGGTCAGCGCACAATATCTCTATAACGAGCAACTGGCGAGCCGCTTCTTCCTGATCCCCGGGTCGATTGCGATGATCCTCACCATGGTCGGCAGTCTGCTGACCTCGCTGCTGATCGCGCGGGAATGGGAGCGCGGCACGATGGAGACGTTGATTTCGACGCCGGTTACGGTGGCCGAGCTGATCGTGTCCAAGCTCATTCCCTATGTCGTGCTCGGCCTGATTGCGTCAGCGATCTGCATTTTTCTGGCGCTGGCGGTTTTCGGTCTGCCATTCCGCGGATCGTTCGTCATGCTGGTGCTGTTGCTGCTGGTATTTCTCATCCCGTGCCTGGCACAGGGACTGCTGCTCTCGGCACTGACCAAGAGCCAGTTTGTTGCATCGCAAGTGGCCGTGATCCTGGCCTTTCTGCCATCCTTCCTGTTGTCGGGCTTCATTTTCGAGATTTCCTCGATGCCGCGCTGGGTCCAGTTCATCACCTATCTGTTTCCCGGCCGGTACATGATTCCGCCGCTGCAGAGCATATTCCTGACCGGCGATGTCTGGTCGCTGCTCATCCCGAACATGACTATCTTGTTCCTGTTCGGGGTGTTTTTCTTTGGCATGACGATGCGGGTGACCAGGAAAAATGTGTGAGAGGCGACAGACATGAGCGGACGGATCGGACCGCTGATCATCAAGGAGGCGCTGGCGGTGCTGCGTGACCGCCGCGCGCGACTGATGCTGATCGCGCCGCCGATCATCCAGCTGCTGCTGTTCAGTTTCGCATCCACGCTGGACGTCAATCACGCCCGGATCGTGGTGCTCAATCAGGACCAGGGCGCGGCGTCGACAGAGATTATTCGCCAGATTCAGGGCAGCAAGAATGTCGCGGACGTGACCCAGGTCCAGGCGGAATACCAGATCGAGCAGGCCATTCGCGCCCAGGATGCCCTTGCAGGGATCAAGTTCTCGGAAGATTTCTCCAGCCGGGTTGCCGCTGGCGAGACCGCCGAAATCCGGGTGGTGCTCGATGGACGCAAATCCAATGCTGCGCAGATTTTCAACGGATATCTGGTGCGTATCGCGCAGAATGCCGCAATCACGCTGACCGTTGAAAATCGCGGCGGTTCCGAAACCGCGCGTGAAGATGTTGCGATCATCCATGCCTATAATCCCAATCTCGAGGAATTCTGGCATGTTTTGCCCAGCCTGCTGGGGATTCTCGCCTGCATGACGACCTTGTCAATTTCGGCCCAGTCGGTGGCGCGGGAACGGGAACTGGGTACGTTCGAACAATTGCTGGTGACACCTCTGAAACTGCACGAGATCCTCATCGGAAAGGCCGTACCGGCGATATTCGTGGGGCTAGCCAATGCCACCCTGTTTGTCGTGGCGACCATCTGGCTGTTCGACGTGCCGCTGCAGGGATCCATTTTCACGCTCTATTTTGCGCTGACGTTCTTCGTGCTCGCGGTGGTTGGCGTGGGACTGCTCATTTCTTCGCTGTCAACGACCCAGCAGCAGGCGTTTTTGGGCACCTTCATTTTCCTGACCCCGGCCGTGCTGCTGTCCGGCTATGCCAGTCCGATTGACAATACCCCCTTCTGGATGGAGCGCCTGTCCATGGCCAATCCGGTGCGCCACATGACGACGATCGCGCATGGTGTGTTTTTGAAAGACACGTCTTTTCAACAGATCCTGGCCAGCGTATTTCCGCTCATGGTGATCGCGGCCATTTCGCTGACCTCGGCCGCCTGGCTGTTTCGTCGGAGGATGGAGTGAACATGACACGAAATTTCTGCCTGATTATGCTGCTGCCCGGCCTCTCTGCCTGCATGACCGGGATCGATGCGAATCGTGAACTGGCAGTGCAGGACCCGCCAGCGGAATTTGCGTCCGGCACCGAGCCCGGTGCCTTGCCGGCGAACTGGCTGGACGGGATGGATGACCCGCTCCTATCGACTCTTGTCCGCGAAGCTGCTTCCGGCAATTTTGATGTCGCCCGTTCAACCGCACTTGTGCGTCAGGCCCGGGCGATGGCGGAGGCGGCCAATGGCCGTCAGTTTCCACAGGGTGGGCTGGGCGGGTCCGCGAACCGCAATCAGCTGAGCGAAAATGGCTTCATTCCGGTCGGCAACGTCCCCGGTTTTGACCGGACCTATTCGCTCTATGATATCGGTTTTGATGTCAGCTACGAACTGGATATCTGGGGGCGCAAAGGCAACACCGTCCGCGCGCGGCTGGCGGATGCCGAAGCTGCGGTGCAGACGCGCCGGGCGACATTGCTGACGGTGATGGCAGAGACGGCACGGACCTACGGTGAGCTGCGCAGTCTGGAATTGCAGGAAAAGGCGATGACCAGCCGGCTTGCCAGCGCCAAGGAAAAGTTGCGGCTTGCCGAATTGCGGACCAAATTTGGCGAAGCCCCGCTCAGCGAAAGCATTGCCGCGGCCGGTGAGCTGGATGCGCTCGCGGCCGAACTGCCGCCGTTGCAGGGCCGGATCCGGGTCGCCATGTTTCAGCTCGCCCTGCTCACCGGCAAACAACCGGCGGAACTGGTCGACCGGCTGGACGGTACCGGCAGCCTGCCGGCACTTCCGGATGCGATATTCGCCGGCCTGCCCTCAGACATGCTGACGCGCCGGCCGGACGTGGCGGCTGCGGCGTTCCGCTTTGATGCCGAGCGGCAGCGATTGAAAGTGGCTCGCGCAGACCTGTTTCCGCGCTTTTTCCTGCTCGGCAGCCTCGGTCGGCAGGAGCGGGATATTGACGGGATCACTTCCGGTGGCAGCGGGCGCTATTCGATCGGGCCATCCTTTTCCTGGCCCTTGTTCGAGATGGGCACGATCCGCGCACAGATCCGCGGCGCGGATGCGAAGGTCGATGCCGCGGCCAGCACCTATGAACAGGCCGTGTTGACTGCGCTTACCGAAAGTGAATCTGCGTTGACTCGCTATGCGCGGTCGAAGGAAGCCGCCGATCTCGCAGAAAAATCCGTGGCCCGGGCAGCACAAAATGCCGGGCTGTCGGCAGAGCTCTACAAAAGCGGGGAGGTCACCAAACTGGCCTGGCTGGATGCGCAGATCGAACAGGCCATTGCCGAGGAACGGCATGCCGCTTTGCGCGGTGAAGCCTTCCGCAACCTGATTGCGGCATACAAGGCGCTTGGCGGGGGCTGGCCGGAACTGGCTGAGAAATAAGCTCCAGGCATTTTGTCAGATATCGTCAATCTGTTCGGCCAGAGTTGCCAGGCAATCCTCGGCAAGCAGCTGACAGCGTTCTGGTGACCAGCCCTGTTCCGGGTCGGGCAGGTCGCGATTATCCTTGAACGGCATTTCCAGCGTCATGGCGATGGCACCGAAACGTTCGGCGACCTGATTGGTGGACATCGAGAGATTGGCCTTGCCCTTTGCCGCCACCGGATAGCCGAGCTCTGTCTGGAAATCGGGTGTGCGTTCGGCCAGCCGGTCGCGATAGGCGTGATATTTGCGGCCCATCTCGTCGGTCCAGCTGGGGATGCCTTCAAAACCCGCAATGAAAACGGCCGGAATGGCTTCATCGCCATGCACATCGATGGCGAAATCGACACCGCTTTCATCCATGGCATTGCGGACACACAGGACCTCCGGGCTTTTTTCTGCGCTCGGCTCATGCCATTCGCGGTTAAGATTGATCCCCGCGAAATTGGTCCGCAAATGCCCGCGGCGTGACCCGTCGGGGTTCATGTTGGGCACAATGTGGAGACGGCATTTCTGCAGCAACAGGCGCGCCTGCGGATGCGACGGGTCGGTGAGCATGTCGAGCGCACCGTCGATCCACCACTCGGCCATGGTTTCGCCAGGATGCTGGCGGGCGTAGAGCCAGACCTGTTTGTCACCACTGCCCATCTCCAGACAATCAATCGGCTGGCCTTCGAGGCTGTAGCCCAGTGTCCGGCACGTCACGCCCTCCACCGCCGCCATTTCGGCGATCAGATCATGGTGGCGCTCCATGCCGTAGGGCGCAAAATAGGCAAACCAGACGATGTTGCTGGACGCGATATAGCGTATCGTGAGCGTCCCGCTTTTGTCATCATAGGACGATTCAGTCCGGCCCCAGTAATCGCGGTCTTCACTGACGCATGCCTGATAGCCCGGCCAGCCTTGCGGATAGGCCGAATCCTTTAGCCCCCTGATCGCGAGCGTCAGCTCGTCGCCAATCGCGCAACTGACCCGAAAATGGAACCACTGGAAAAAATCACTGTCCTTGTCCTTGCGGATCGACAGTGTTGCGGAGGTGTCATTGATCTCTTCAACAACGATATTGCCGGAATCGAACGCAGCGGTGATGTCTATGCTCATGGCACCCTGATAGTGCTTCCGGACTGTCCGGGGAAGTCCCTGAATAGGGCTTCTGCCAGACGGGATGCGGCAAGTCCGGGTTGCGACGCCGGAGAGCCCTGCTTCGCTTCGATGGACGAGCGACCTTCCCAGACGACATTGCCATCAGACTGGCGACTGATCCGGACCGACAGTTCCGTGACAATCTTGTCTTTGGGCTTGCCGCCCAGATTGATTCCAATGCCCAGACCCACGCCCGAGCGATAGCCACCGGTGCGGCCGCCAACGCCAACGGATACCGGTGAACGCTGTCCGCCAGCGGTCAGCACGCTCTGATCCACAAGGACGCGGACCAGATATTCACTGGCCTCAGATGGATCAAGAGACTCCTGGAAGCCGACGCGCTGCAACTCCCTCAGGACCGCCACATCATAGGTGCGTTTTTCCAGGCTGCCGCCTTCTTCGCCATCCACTGCGGGGGCGATGGTGACGGTTCCTGTGCCGATCGCCATGGTTTCGGCATTGTGAAAACGTGTGACACTGACGGGCGGAGTGGTCGTGGCGCATGCTGCCAGTGCGATGGACATTCCTGTCGCGATTGCAAGTCTTTGAATCCTCATGAGAATCTATCCTCTTTGGCGATTTGCGCTTATATTAGCCGATATTTCCCTTTCCGTTGGTAAATAATTGCATCGGGATGGACCTGTGGTTAACCGGAAGGAGATGTTTGTGCGATAACCGGGGCTGCTCAAGTCCAGCAGATTGCGAGAGATGAAGATGCCCGAACGTTTTACAGTCCTGGTTACCGGTGGAGCAGGCTATATCGGCAGCCATGCAGTGCTGGCGCTGCGGGATGCGGGCTGGTCCGTCGCGGTGATCGACAATCTGGTCACCGGATTTCGCTGGGCGGTGCCGGAGGATGTCCCCTTTTATGAAGGCGACATATCAGACGCTGACCTGGTCGCCAAAATTATCGCGGACGAGAATGTCGGCGCGGTCATGCATTTTGCCGGGTCGGTCGTTGTGCCGGAATCGGTGGAGAATCCGCTCAAATATTATGACAATAATTCCGCGCGCAGCCGCAGCATGATCGAATCCGTCGTCGCAAATGGTGTGAAGCATTTCATTTTCTCCTCGACCGCGGCGACCTACGGCATTCCGGAAACCAGCCCGGTGCGGGAAGACACGCCGCAGGTGCCGATCAATCCCTATGGCATGTCCAAGTTGATGACCGAGCATATGCTGCGCGATGTGGCCGCCGCCCATGACATGAATTTCTGCGCCCTGCGCTATTTCAACGTGGCTGGAGCCGATCCCCAGGCGCGCAGCGGCCAGTCGACCATCGGCGCCACCCATTTGCTCAAGGTTGCGGTTGAAGCCGCGCTGGGCAAACGCGATGGAGTCGCCGTGTTCGGCACCGATTATGACACGCCGGATGGCACCGGTGTGCGCGACTATATTCATGTTTCCGATCTGGCTGCGGCCCATGTTCTGGCGCTGGAAGCGCTGATTGCGGATCCCGAAACCAGCCATTTTCTGAACTGCGGCTATGGCCGGGGATTCTCGGTACTGGAAGTGCTGGATGCCGTGGACCGGGTCACCAACCTCCGGATCGACCGGAAAATCGAAGGGCGCCGGGCGGGTGATCCCGATTCGCTGATTTCGGACAATCGCGCGATCATGGACCGCTTCCCGTGGCAGCCCAAACATGCCGATCTTGACCAGATTGTCCGTCATGCCCTCGCCTGGGAGCGAAAACTGGGAGATATTCAGCCGGGTAACGACGCCTGAGCGCTTGACTTTGGGCCGGGACAACCTTAACTGCACCGTCTGTTCGCGGCTCCGGCCGATTCACAACATTTCAATTCTGCAAGGCGTGGTACCAAAATGAAGATCCGCAACTCTCTGAAGTCGCTCAAAAACCGTCATCGGGACTGCCGCGTGATCCGTCGTCGTGGCCGCACCTATGTGATCAACAAGACGAATCGCCGGTTCAAGGCGCGTCAGGGCTGATCGACTTCCCGTCGGTCGCATGACTGGCAATTCCAGAACCGAATCCCTCATTGACACCGTCATCTTTGATGTCGGTCAGGTTCTCTATCGCTGGGACCTGCGCTATCTCTATGAAAAACTGATTGACGATCCGGAAGAACTGGACTGGTTCCTGGCCCATGTGGTGACCCCGGATTGGCACTTTCAGCATGACGCCGGACGGCCGCTGGCGGAAATGGTGCCTGAGCGGATTTCCGAGTTTCCGCGATATGAAAAACATATCCGCGCCTATGCGGAGCGCTTCATCGAATCCATTCCCGGTCCGATAGATGCGACTCACGATCTCGCCCGGCGGTTGGCGAACAGCGGCGTGACGCTCTACGGTCTGACAAATTTCGCCGCCGACTTCTGGCAGATGTTCCGCCCGACGGCTCCGATTTTCAATCATTTCCGTGATGTGCTGGTGTCGGGTGAGGAGAAACTGGCAAAGCCCGATCCCGCCATTTACCACCTGGCCCTTGAGCGATTTGAAGTTGCACCGGAGCAATGCCTGTTTGTTGACGACCGGCCTGAAAATATTGCTGCCGGACAGGCCCTGGGAATCCGCGGCCATTGTTTTGGCGATGCGAAGGATCTCGAGCGGGAGTTGGAGTCGCTGCAGCTGATCTGATCAGCTGCCAGCATTGCCAGGATACCCCGGACACATGGGGCGGTGTTTTGCGAATCTGTAGGAAACTGGCCGTACACAATCGCCATGATTGTTCGGTAACTTTGTGATTTTTCACGATTTTACAGATGCCACGTTGTCGAAAGCCCGCCTTTTGACTTAGCCGTTGGAGGAGTTCTCAACGGAGGTCATCATTCATTTGTTACATGCAGATTTCAGGCAATCGCGGTGCCCGGCGGGCATTGGGGGGTCTGTTTTTCCCGAACATCACAGTTTGCAGGAGTTCATTGCATCCCTGCCCCCCAGGTACAGAATGGACTCCTGCATTTCCTGGCCAGGCGGCGGCACACCCGGAGCATTCCGGCATGCATTCTGATCTCGGCTATTTCGACACAAATTGTCGTTTGAGCGGAGAAAAGGTTTTTGGCAGCATCGGTTGTCTCAATGAGGGCAATCCTTTTCCCGGTTCGCTGATACTGACCAATATGCGGCTATTGTTCTTGCGCAGCAGCCGGATTGGGCAGCAGTCTCGCTCGATAAGGCTGAAAAGCATCCGGAGCGTCTCGTCTCATTTAGAAAACAGCTACCACTATATCCTGGTAGTCCGTTTGCCGGCGGTTGAGCACAGGTTTGAACTGCATGGTCAGGATTTCGCAACGAAAAATGCCTTTGCGCAGCTTTTACAAGCGCGATTGCTAAAAGCTTCCCATTCCGCAAGCGATCAAACATCGGCTCTCGCCGGACAATCTGCCAGGACACAAACAAACCATGCCTGATTCCGTTGATGAACGTATTTATCTGACCCACTTGCTGAAATCTTGCGTCAAAAGCGCCGACTCGCTGGCGCTGAAGCTGGTTGCGATCAAGATTTGTGAAGCCATTGAACTGGTGGAAGCCGCCAATATCCAGCAGGGGGAGGACGATGATGGTCTGCGCTTCAGCGCCAGTGCCCGAGAGCCCTGAGCCTCCAGATTGCGATAGCATCAATGCGGTCCGGAACGGGTCGCGGAGCTGAGAATCGTGGATATCCGGGTTTCAAAAACGCAAAAATCCCTCGCTGACGCGGCGAATCTACTGATGGAGAAATACGCCTGGAGAGATATTTCGGTTTCGACGTTGTGTGATCAGGCCGGAATCTCTCGTTCAACCTTCTATGCGCATTTCGCCACGAAGGCCGAATTGCTCGAGCAGATGTTCCTCTGGGTGGAACAGGATTTGATAGCCAATGCACCTGAAAACCGGGGACTGGATGTGAGCGGGCAGTTTGGTTTTTTGCCCGGACTGATCGCCATTCTCAGAGCAAGAAGACAAATTTTCCGGCGGCAGCAGCATAATGAGTCTGGTATCGCAATGGCCCATCGGACTCGCCAGATGATTGCCAACATGATGCTGGAAGAAACACGAAACTCCACATTGTCGAACCAATTGTCCGATCGCGACCTGATCTTTTTGGGCGGAGCAGTTTCGGCCGTTATTCGCAAATGGGCTGATGACAAGCATGTTGAAGCGGACGAAGAGCTGATCAACAGTCTGGACAATCATGTGACTGGCTTTTTCGCGCTGCTGGAAGGCAGAACAGTCTGAACGGAAAGGACCTGTTTCCATGCACATTGACTATTGCGCAAAAAAAGGGGTTCGTTAGTCTTGTTGTTTGCAAAGTAAATCAGCAGGGGCATCGCATTGATTGGACCGTTATTGGCATCAATTCTATTCGTGACATCGACTCAAAGTCAGGAAATCCCTGCCCGGACGGTCGAAAAACCGGCACCGACGGAAGGTGCCAGAACGGCTTCCAAATCCCAGCTTTCTGCTGAAAAGCTCCCGCTTGAGGCTTTCGCCAAGCTGCCTTTTATCGAAATGATCGAACTGTCGCCCAATGGTCAGTATTTCGCTGGCGTTTTTGGCGTCAAGGGTGAGCAGCGTATCCTGATTTCTCCGCTCAATTTTGACCGGACAAAAATCAAAATGCTTCCGATTCCGGACGAAACAGAGATCAGCCGGATCCGCTGGATCAATGACGACAATATCCTGATCAGCATGTACGGCCTGACCCGCGTGTTCGACGATCGGTGGTATATCTCCCGGATTTTCGGCGTGAATCGCAAAACCGGTGAATTTACCAAGCTTCTGACGCGCCAGACGGGTCAAAATGCCGCCCAGGTGATCTGGACACCGTCCGATGGTTCAGCGGAAATCCTCGCTGCCGGACAAGGGTCCATTTACAGTGATGAAGACGAATTCTGGCCCGGCGTGTTCCGGGTCAATGTCGAAACCGGAAAACAGAAACGGGTCTTGAAGGGTAAGCAATATGTCACGCGCTGGGGCGCGGATGGCTCCGGCAATGTCCGGTTCGGCCTCGGCTACAATGATCGCAACCAAACCTCCCGGCTGTTATATGCCAAGGAAGGCAGTCGAGCCTTCCGGACTGTCGACAAGGCCGATCTGGGCGAGGAAGAATCGCTCGACGTACCGTTTTATTTCGTTCCAGGTACCGATAATGGCTGGATGATCCGGGACAATGCCGAAGGCAAGTCAGTCATCATGGAGCATAATATCGCGACCGGTGAAGATGTCCGGACGGTTTATGAGAATCCCGACAGTGATGTCATCAGAGTTAAAATGTCCCACGATCGGTCAAAGCTGTTGGGCGTGCGGCTGAACGCCAAGGATAATGACTTTGAATGGCTCGACCCAAAGGTCAAGCAGGCCCAGGAAGTGCTGGATGAAGCGGCCACCAATGCCAATGCCAGAATCGTGAGTCTCAGTCGGGATCAGACGAAAATGCTGGTCCGCATCGGTACGGCCGACAATCCCGGTCTGATCTATTTTTATGACCATGCGAAAGGGAATCTTTCCAAACTTGCGTCAGTGAACGAAGCTATCGGTGACCGCCGGCTGGCCCGGGCCAAATATGTGCAATACGAGGCGCGCGACGGTCTGGAAATTGAAGGTGTGTTGACCCTGCCGCGCGGGCGGGTGGCGAAGGATCTTCCGTTCATCGTCTTGCCGCATGGCGGGCCCTGGTCCCATGACAGCCTCAGCTATGACTATTGGGCGCAGTTTCTGGCGAATATGGGCTATGCCGTTCTCCAGCCCAATTTCCGGGGTTCCACCGGCTATGGTCAGGCTTTCGTCAAAAAGGGGCAGGGTCAGATGGGCTTTGCGATGCAGGATGACATTAGCGATGGAGTCAGATGGGCAGTTGATCAAGGCATCGCCAATCCGGATCGCGTCTGTATCATGGGCGCATCCTATGGCGGCTATGCGGCCATGTGGGGTATCGCAAAAGATCCCGACCAGTATCGCTGTGCCATCGCCATTTCCGGCGTTGCGGCGCTGCGCCGGGAAGTGAACGATTTTGGCGGTTCGATCCGCGAGAATCTGTACCGCAAGCAATGGCGGCGGATGACCCCCGATTTCAGGGCCGTCTCACCGCTCTATGCAATTGACCGGATCAAGGCGCCACTTCTGCTGGTTCACGGGAAAAAGGATGTCACGGTTGATCATGGCCAGTCTTCCAAAATGTACAAGGCGATGAAGAAGGCCGGCAAGGCGGTCGACTTTGTGTCACTGGAGAAAGCCGATCACTATTTCACGCGCGAAGCGGACCGCATGGCGCTGCTGCAGTCCATTGAGAACTTTCTGCTCACTCATAATCCGCCGGACTGACAAGAAGGGAATGGTCGGCGGTTTTGGGTGCGAACCCGATGATCATGACCCGGTGCGGTTCACCCGGAGAAGGATTGCCGTCAACGTCTCTTCGCGCTGCGCCTCCGTCATTTGATCCAGTCCCAGAGTGCGCTCCGCCCGGCCAGAGATGATCAGTTCCGCCAGCCCGTGAACCACCGACCAGGACGCCATCAGATCCTTCATGCTGTCCGGATCGGTGTAAGGATTTCGCCCGTTATGAGCCTGGGTATTTTCTACCAGCCGCTCGAAAACGGACAGGGCGACGTTGAAAAAGCGCGTGTCGGAACGATCGGGCACGGCCGAATTGAACATCAGGGCAAAGAGCTCCGGAAAAGCAACCGCAAATTCGATATAACCCAAACCTGAGGCGATAATCCGGGCGAGCGGTTCTGGCCCAGCTGTCTCCTCGCGGCTTGTCTGATAGTGCAACAGGCGCTGATATCCCTTGGCGGCCAGCGCGGTCAGGAGACCTCGGGCGTCCCCGAAATGGTGGGCGGGCGCGCCATGACTGACCCCCGCGCGCTTGGCGACGGCGCGCAACGAAATCCGTTCTATTCCACTTTGTGACAGCTCGGTCTCAGCCGCCTCGAGCAGAGTTGCTGCAAGGCCTTCGTGTCGAAATTCGCTCTCCGTCATCAAGGCGGTCCTCCGATCCTTTCCTGGCCATTCTAGCATTTTGCTTGACACTGTCTAGATACATCGCATAGGAGGCAGCTAGACAGTGTCTAGTTGCCCACTGAACAGGGCACTGGACATGGAAAACGACCGGGAAGGGTGACGCGAAATGGGTAAATGGGCGAAACGGATTTTGCTGGGAATGCTTGTTCTCACTCTGGTCAGCGGCATTGGCACCTATGTTTTCGTCAAGCGCGCCGTTGTCGAAATGTTTGGCGGAAACACCCAGATTGCTGAGCCGCTTCCTCGGGCGGCAGATGCGGGGCCTGTGTTCATCACCAATGTGCATGTTCTTGCGCCAGCGGCGGATATGTTTCTGGAACAACAGACCGTTGGCATCAAAGATGAAAAAATCACCTTTGTCGGTGCTGATGCGCCGATTCCGAAAGACGCACAGGTGATTGATGGCCGTGGCAAGTACCTGGTGCCGGGATTCACCGACTCGCATGTTCATTTGTGGCGAAGTGAAAATGATCTGCTGCTCTATGTCGCCAATGGTGTCACCCAGATACGGGAAATGCACGGGACCGAGCGGCATCTGAGATGGCGGTCGGAAATCGAGCAGGGGCGACTCGGCCCCGATCTATTCGTTGTGGCCGCTCAGCTCGCGACCTATGATTTTTTCGAAGGCCTGTGGATAGAGCTGACTGCAGAACGCAATGTCGTACGATCGCAAAATGATGTGCAGAGCGCAGTCGCAACCCTGAAATCGAAAAGATATGATGCGATCAAGGCAAGCAGTTTCCTGAGCCTCCCCGGATATCAATGGGCCAGCGAACAATCGGAGGAACAGCAAATTCCCCTGACGGGGCATATTCCCCTGGACGCGTCGCTCGAAGATCTCTGGGCTTCGGATCAGGGCGAAGTGGCGCATGTCGAGGAATTCGTCAAAGCGCTCGACCGCGAGTTTGGCGGCTACCGACATGATTCCACTGAAGACTTTCTGGCATTTGTTCGAGAGAAAAGTGCAGAAGTTGCGCGACGCGTAGCCGATAGAAACATCGCCGTCACATCGACCCTGTCCATTATCCAGAGCTTCAGCGCGCAGCAAATGGATCTGAAGCCGACCCTCGCTGGCGTGGAGCTGGAATATGTCAATCCCGGGCTGGCCGAAGGTCAGGCGATGGGCTGGCTGCCGGAAACCAACCGCTACCGGCTCGCCGACCAATACAAGACCACGGGATGGAAAGACCGCCAGGGCGCCTATTGGGCGGCCTATGCCGAGGCCCAGCAGATATTGTTTGAAGCGCTCCGGAATGCCGGTGTGCGAATGATGGCGGGCACGGATGCTAACGTTCCCGTCATGGTTCCAGGCTTTTCCCTGCATGGAGAAATGCAGGCGATGCAGGAAGCCGGCATGACCACTGCCGAAGTACTGGCGTCGGCCACCACCATTCCTGCGACATGGATGAACTGGAAGGCGGGCCAAATTCGGACAGGTTATGCCGCCAATCTGGTGCTGCTGCGGGAAAACCCGCTCGCCGATATCGCGGCAACCCGGTCCATCGAAACGGTTTTTGTTAATGGCCATGTCCTTGTTCGCACCCGGCTCGACCAGCTGCTCGAATCGGTCCGCACGGCGAATGACGCCAGCCGCCAGGAGAGTCTGGATTTCATCCGCTGACGTCGACGAGCAGATGTCGTTCGCAGAAAATCTCTTTTGTCTGCGCACGCGCATATTCTATCCTGTCGGCTTCAGGGGATGATGCGAGGAGCATGAAATGGAGATTGGTCGCCGGGATTTTATCCGCAAAGCACAGATGGTCGGGCTATATTTTGCTGCCTTTTCCGCATCATCCGGTGCGCTGGCATATAGCCGCAACAAGGGCATCAAGCTGATCCCGGATCCGGACGGCCTGCTCGACTTGCCAGAGGGCTTCACCTACCGCAAGATCGCCGAAACCGGCACCGTCATGTCGGACGGTTTCTATCGCCCCGGGCGCCCTGATGGCATGGCCTGTTTTCCGCATCCGGAATCGGCCAGCAAAAGCATCCTGATGTGCAATCACGAAAACTGGCTCAATGTTGAGGATGGCAGTCCGTTTGGGAAAAATGACGAGCTGCTCGACCGGGTTGGCCGTGGGAAGCTTTATGATCGCAAGAAAGACGGTCGTCCGTTTTTCGGCGGCGTCAGCAAGATGATTTATGACCAGTCCACAGGTCAGCTGGAATCGCAATATCTGGTCCTGACCGGAACCGCAGCCAATTGCGCTGGCGGTGCGACACCCTGGGGGTCGTGGCTGACTTGCGAGGAAGAAATGCTGAAGCCCGAGGAAGGACCGGGAAAACATCACGGCTTTGTTTTTGAAACGCCATCTTCCGCCACCGGCCTGATCAAGCCCGTCCCGCTCACGGCAATGGGTCGGTTCGCGCATGAGGCAGCGGCTGTCGATCCCGAAACCGGCATTGTCTATCTGACCGAAGACAATCGCAATGGCCTCTTCTACCGCTTCATACCGCGCAAACGCGGGCAACTGGAGAAAGGCGGAAAGCTGCAGGCGCTGGTGATCAATGACTGGAAATCGGCCAATACCAACAACTGGCCGGTAGACTGGGGCGGTGGTGGTCCGGGCCGGGTCAAGGCCGGTCAGGAATTTGAGGTATCATGGATTGATCTGGACGATGTCGAGTCTCCCAATGCCGACCTTGCCGCTCGCGGGCATGCCGCAGGTGCCGCCTATTTCTGCCGTGGTGAAGGCATGGCTTACGGTCTCCGGCCGGGAAGCAATACCGGAGAGATTTTCTTCAACTGTACCCAGGGCGGTGCGGTGCGGGCCGGTCAGGTCTGGCGCTATACGCCGGGTGAGACCGGCAAACTGACGATGATTTATGAATCACCCAGTTCCGACGAACTGGACCTGTGTGACAATCTCGCCCTCGCGCCTTCTGGCGATCTGATCATTTGCGAGGACGGTCTCGGCAGCCAGTATCTGCGCGGCCTGACACCCGACGGGACAGTCTATGATTTCGCCCGCAATGCCCACCAGGATGAAGCGGAATTCTGCGGGGCCTGTTTCTCGCCAGATGGCAGCACCATGTTCGTCAATGTCCAGCAGCCGGGCATGACCTATGCGATTACCGGACCCTGGGACAGCTTGCGCAGCTGATCATCCTTTACGCTAGCTGCGCTTGAGCTCGTCTCCGCTCAGCCGCACGACGTGCAGCAGGTTGGTCGAGCCGGGGGTCCCGAATGGCACGCCGGCGCAAACAATCAGCCGCGATCCCGCCTTGCCGAGCTTGTGGCGCAGCGCCATCCGCTTGGCTTTGGCGATCATTTCCTCGAAACTCTTGACGTCGCGCGTGACGACGGCATGCGCGCCCCAGAGCAGGCCGACGCGCCGGGCCGTGTTGCGGTTCGGCGTCAGCACCAGAAGCGGGACCGAGGGCCGTTCGCGCGCCATCCGGCGGGCGGTGGAGCCGGACGTGGTGAAACAGACGATCGCCGACGTCTTGACGGTCCGGGCAATATTGTAGCTGGCTGCAGCAAGTGCATCTGCCGTCGTCTCATCCGGCACCGTCTCCGTGAAATGTACGCGTTCGGCGTAGGAGGCGTCGCTTTCGACTTGCTCCGCGATCCGGTCCATCATTGTCGCGGACTCAATCGGCCAGTCGCCAACCGCTGATTCCGCTGACAGCATGATCGCGTCCGCGCCGTCATAGATGGCGGTTGCGACATCGGACACTTCCGCGCGCGTGGGTGTCGGAGACTTGATCATCGATTCCAGCATTTGCGTTGCCACCACAACCGGTCGCCCGAGCTTGCGGGCGGCGGCGACGATTTTCTTCTGTAGCGGCGGCACCTGTTCCGGGAGCAGTTCGACACCGAGATCGCCGCGTGCCACCATCACCGCGTCTGACAGTTCGAGAATTTCCTCAAGCCGGTCAATCGCCGCCGGCTTTTCGATTTTCGCGAGCAAGGCTGCCTTGCCTCCGATCAGGCGCCGGGCTTCGGCAACATCTTCCGGGCGCTGGACAAAGCTGAGCGCGATCCAGTCGACATTCTGCTCGAGCGCGAAAGTCAGGTCCTTGCGATCCTTTTCGGTCAGCGAACTGACCGGCAGGACCACTTCGGGCACGTTGACACCCTTGCGGTCCGACAGCGGTCCGCCGACAATGACTTTGGTCTCAACGCTTTTGCCGTCGGTCTTTGTCACTTCCAGCCGGATCTTGCCATCGTCGAGCAGCAGCGTGTGTCCGGGTTCGAGTGTCTCGATAATCTCCCGGTGCGGCAGGTTGACGCGCCTGGCATCCCCCTTTTTGCGCTGCAGGTCGAGCGTGAATTTCGCGCCCTCCCTGAGCGTCACCGGGGCCCTGGCAAAGCTGCCGATGCGGAGTTTCGGACCCTGCAGGTCTGCCAGAATGGTGATCGGCCGGCCGACTTTCTTTTCGAGCGCACGGATCGACTTCACATTGCCGGCATGAGCCTTGTGCTCGCCATGGCTCATGTTCATGCGAAACGCATCGACGCCCGCCTTGTACATTTTCTCGATCATCGCCGGACTGCCACTGGCCGGGCCCAGTGTTGCCAGCACCTTTACCTTGCGGTCGCGGGAGAACATGTGCGATGCCATCGGAAAATTCCTGTAAATTTCTGTTCACGGCCACTTTAATTTGATGCCGCCTAACGCCATTTCATGACAGGATAAAAACAAAAAGCAACGGAAGCCTGTTATGACCGATCAAATTTCTGATGCCGCCGCCGCGGCTGCCTTTCGCCGTCTCGTCACCCATTTGCAGCACCGCCATGATGCCGAGAATATCGATCTGATGGGACTGGCCGGTTTCTGCCGTAATTGCCTTGCCGACTGGATCATGGAAGCGACCAATGAAGCCGGTGGCTCGATGACCAAGGAGGAAGCGCGCGAAGCGATCCACGGCATGCCCGCGTCGGAATGGAAAAAGAAGTTCCAGACCGAGGCGACGCCAGAGCGGCTGAAAAGAATGAAGGAAAGCGTAGCCAAGAACGCGCCCGCAGATTAAAGCATCGGTCCGAATCCGAATAACCTGTTTCACAAGGAAAAGAGAATGAGCGAAGGCAATGTTGCCGCAGATCAGCTGCGTCTGTTTATCGAGCGTATCGAGCGGCTGGAAGAAGAGAAAAAGGGTATCGCGGACGATATTCGTGATGTTTACAGCGAAGCCAAAAGCCAGGGCTATGACGCCAAGATCATGCGGCAGATTGTCCGCCTGCGCAAAATGGAAACCCATGACCGCCAGGAAATGGAAGCCATTCTCGACACCTACAAGTCGGCGCTTGGTCTGGCCTGACGGATCAGCTAGCTTCGCTCTTTCAGCAAGAGGAGAAGCGGGATGATCGTGAGCACCACCAACACACTCGAAAACAGGGCCATCCGGGATTATCGCGGCATTGTGATCGGCGAGGTCATCGTCGGAGCCAATCTGTTCCGCGACCTGTTTGCGAGCATCACGGACATTGTCGGCGGCCGCTCGGGCAAATATGAAAATGTCCTGAAACGGGCGCGGGACGAGGCCCTGCTCGAGATGCAGGCGGAAGCGGCGAAGTTGGGTGCCAATGCGGTGGTCGGGGTCGATCTCGACTATGAAGTGGTGGGAGAAAAGGGCTCGATGCTGATGGTGTCGGCTTCCGGCACCGCAGTGGTGACCGACTAGGCGGGCCGCGGCCCGGCCAGCAGCATGAACAGCAATCCGCTGGTGGCGATCAGGTTATAGGCCATGTGCATGATGATGTTCGACCACCAGCCATAGCGGATGCGGGCATAGCCCCAGACCAGTCCGCCGACCAGTTGCGGCAGCACAAATGGCAACAGCGCTGCCGGATTGTCCCCGGCATAGTTGAATATATGGACAAAGCCGAACAGCAGGGCCTGGGTCCAGAAGACCAGCGGAAAAATCCGGGCATACCATCCGGGCACCGGCCGGTTCCAGAACCGGATCATCGCAAAGAGCGTGACCAGCATCAGCAAGGCGCCGGCCGCCACGATGATCAGCTGATTGGCGTTGCTGAAACCGATCAGCTGCCCCCCGGCAATGGCCAGTGCCACCCCGCCCAGCGGAATCAGCAAGCGGGGCTGGCCGGTGATCCACGAGCGAAAGACCAGCTCCTCGATGATCGGGCCGACAACCACGACGATCGCCAGAATCTGCCAGACGGGACGGTCGAACAGGCTGGTCATGTCGCCAGACATTTCGACATCAAATGCCAGCAGGGCCGGAAAAAGGATCGCCGCCAGACAGACAACGATCAGGCAGTTGACCGCAAAAAGCCAGATCAGATCGCTTGCCGGGCCCTGTGTTTTCCAGTCGGGTGAATGCAGCACCGGAGCGCGAACAAACCGGACCAGCCCGGCGGCACTTTCCCGCAATCGGCCGACTGGCCATCCAATGGTTGAGTTGGGTTCAAACATCCGGCAAAGAGCCCACAACACTAATCCTCTTGCAAATGATGGACGACTCCTATGGCAGGCCACAGTAAATTCAACAATATCAAGCATCGTAAAGGCGCGCAGGACAAGAAACGCTCAGCAATGTTCTCCAAGCTCAGCCGCGAAATCACCGTGGCGGCGAAATCGGGGATGCCCGATCCCGACATGAATCCGCGGCTGCGTCTGGCCGTCAACAATGCCAAGGCGCAATCCATGCCCAAGGACAATATCCAGCGGGCGATCGACAAGGCGACCGCCAATGAGGGCGATGATTACAGCGAAGTCCGCTACGAAGGTTTCGGCCCGGGCGGCGTCTCTCTGATCGTCGAGACACTGACCGACAATACCAATCGCACGGTGACCAATGTCCGCACGATTTTTTCGCGCAATGGCGGCAATATGGGCGAAAGCGGGTCGGTGTCCCACGGGTTCGACCGGGTCGGCTATATCCAGTACCCGTCGAGTACCGGAGACGAAGACACGGTGCTGGAAGCGGCCATGGAAGCCGGTGCGGAAGACATTGCATCAGACAGCGACGGCCATGAAATCTGGACCGCGATGGAAGATTTGCACGAAGTGGCCGGCGCGCTGGAAAAATCCCTCGGCGAGGCTGAATCTGTCAAACTGGCCTGGCGCCCGACGGTGCAGGTCGAAGTGGATGCCGCGCAGGCCGAAACATTATTGGGCCTGATCGACGCGCTGGAAGAGGATGATGATGTCCAGACCGTCTGGGGCAATTATGATGTATCCGACGAGATCATGGAGAAACTGGGGTGACGCTGTCCTCCTCGCCGTGTTGCGCACAGGGAGGATTATGTGATCATTCTCGGTCTTGATCCCGGCCTCGGTACCACCGGCTGGGGAGTCATCCTGACGGAGGGCAACCGGCTTTCCCATGTCGCCAATGGCCAGATAAAGACTGATCCCAAAATGGCGCTGGCCAGCCGGCTGCTCCAACTCGATCTCGAGCTGGCGGATCTCATAAAGGAATTCAAACCGGATGCCGCGGCGGTCGAGGAAGTGTTCGTCAATGCCAATCCGCAAAGCACATTGAAGCTGGGCCAGGCGCGCGGCGTGGTCCTGCTCGGCGCCTCGCGCGGCGGGGTGGAAGTCGGCGAATATGCGGCGCGGGCGGTGAAGAAATCCGTGGTCGGTGTCGGCAAGGCGGACAAGGATCAGGTGCAGGCGATGATCCGGATCCTGCTGCCCGGTGCGGAGATCGCGGGCGCCGATGCCGCCGACGCGCTGGCCGTGGCGATCACCCATGCGCATCATCGGGGGTGAAAGGGTTTAGTATAGTCTCGTGGGGATGCTCGGGAAAGATCAAGTGGCTGCAAAATCCCGAAAGCCGACATTGAGCGGTTCTCATTCAGCTGACTGTCACCGTATCCCCAACAGGCCTTTCTGAAAAGCTAGAGCGCTTGCAACGCGACCATCTTCATCGAGAGGAATATTGGAGATTTTCTCGATCTGACGCTCAATGCAAGTTCTGGCTTCGTCCTTTCGACCAGCGTAGAGCAAAGCCGGACCCCTAAAACGGTCGCTCCTTAGAAATGGGATCATATCTTCCACACTCTGGATATTGTCGAGATAAGGAAGACCATGTTTAAGCAAAGCGGGCTTAAAATCACGCTCAAAACTTGTCAGGAAAGAATCCTCATATCGGCAAAAATACATCTTTTGATAGTCCTCAACACCGTCCTCAGGACTGATGTAGTGCCTATTGGCGTTCGCCATGGGAATGCTCTCTGGAAATCTTTTGTGAAAGTCCTCAATGATTACCGGTGACGAAAAATAGGCCATCGCATAGTAACGATCACCGCTGCGCAAACGGTGTAGGCCGACGAAATGATAAACATCCTCGTTCGCTTTCCGAAAGAAGATATCGGCATTTTCGCCGTCACGTTGGAACCCATGTTCCTTAAGTATTGGCCAGATATGTTCGATAACAAGCTTGTCGAAAGACTTCTGGTTCATCGACGATCAATTCTCCTCTACCTGCGGGGAGTAGGGTATCATTTTGCCAATAGCAATGTCCGCTTTTGCGCCCAAAGCGGACGCTGGCGTTTATGGCCGCCAGCCTGTGTCTCAACCCTTGTCATTGATTTTCCGGATTAATTCCAAAGAAATTTGCATCTACAAAACTCTTTATAGCTGCGTTGTCTTCATCATTATTCGCGCCCGTATATTCACATTTTTTTTCGTGCAGGACGACCTCTTTTGACCGAGCGTCAATTCCAATCAGTGCGATCGGGACTCCCGCAGCCTTGGAGATACGCAAATATCCCTTTTTGTATTCGCTCACTTTGCTGCGCGTTCCTTCCGGCGTCAGTCCTAACCAGACATTTTCGTTGCGATCGAACCAATTCACCATTTGAGATGTCACATTTCCTTGCGCAGAACGGTCAATCGGCACTCCACCCAAATATCTGAACAAGGTACTCAGCGGCCAGACGAACGCCTCTCTTTTCATCATGAACGAAACTTTGAGCCCGACAGATTGCAAGCATGCCATTGCAAGTATGAAATCCCAGTTGGATGTATGCGGCATGCCGACGATGATCAGCTTTTTTTCCGCCGGTAGCTTTCCAACCATTTGCCAACCCATAGACCGCAATACAAGGCGTCCAAGCCATCGCGTGAATCGATTGCCCATGCGTGGACTGGATGCGGAAAGTATGTTGTCTTGGCCTTCTTTCATCCTCAAGTCCCGCTTTTTGAAAATGCTATCTTATCTCGCATTGAGGCGGACAGGGCGGCACCTGCGAACAACCTTGCTGCTACTGTTGGTACAGGGAACATGTCATACTTCGCTCGATTGTTTTGCACAAAATCAGTACGTGCCAAAAGCGAAACTGGATTGCTCCCGAACGCCCAAAGCGGATGCGGTTTCCTGATCCCGAAAATGGCCAAATGATAGTGTCATGTGCTCCGGCAATCTCTGAATTGCAGCATGGACCTCCGCCTGCGCGAGGATGACTTGAAAGAAAGATGGCACGGGAATATTTTTGGGCTAAGAAGGCGGCATGATCGCAAAACTCACCGGGACCATCGACGAAGTCGGCACCGACAATATTGTGCTCGACGTGCGCGGGGTCGGCTATCTGGTCTTCGCCTCGTCCCGGACGATCAGCGCGATTGGCGGGATCGGCGATGGCGCGACCATTTATACCGAGATGCAGGTCAGTGAAAATGACATGCGGCTGATGGGCTTCGCCAGCGGCTCGGAACGCGACTGGTTCCGGCTGCTGATCTCGGTCCAGGGCGTGGGCGGCAAGGTCGCGCTGGCGATCCTTTCCGCGCTCGAGCCCGGCGAGATTAGCCGTGCGGTGGCCACCGGCGACAAGGCAATGGTTGCGCGGGCCAATGGCGTCGGCCCGAAACTGGCGCTCAGGATTGTCAACGAGCTGAAAGACAAGGTCGGCGGCATCGCAACGGATCCGATTGCGGGCAGCGGCAGCGATGCTGGCCATGCTCCGTCCAGCAACAGCGCCGACGCGATCAGCGCGCTGCTCAACCTCGGCTTCAAACCGGCGGATGCGAGTGCCGCGGTGGCCGCCGCCGATGCGGAAGCCGGGGAGGGAGCAACACTCGATGCGCTGGTGAGGCTGGCGTTGAAGAAGGCGGCGCGTTGAGGGTCGCGAAATATCTGGGCATCCCGAACCTGCTGGTGATGTTCGGCTATGGAGCGGCACTTCTGATAATGTTTTTTCCCGGTGCAAATCCCGCATCGCTTTTTTGGTGGGTGGCAACGCCGCTATTCTTCGCCTGGTGCGTTGCGCCGATTTACATCCCGATGATTGTCGCGCCAAAGTCCTGGCTGGTTACGATCGCAAGCCTCTGCCTCGCTCTCTATGGCCTAAATATCTATGCGGAAGCGATGTTCGGGCCGGGTGTACGCTCAACTTCGGGTCTCATATTTGCTTTCTTTCCGCTTCATCAATCTGTGCCTGCGGCAATTTTGCTTTTGGTGCATTATGTTGTCCAATATTTTTGGAACCGGCTGGTCGATGAGTAAAGTGAGCACCCTATGAATAGAAAATTTCGCGGGTTATCTAAATCGCCCTCCAGTCGATCCCTCGAAATGAATGACAGAACTCACTTTTTGGTTCGTTTGGATCTCACGCGAAGCCGCGAAGGCGCAAAGAGGCTGTGCATCTCCTTTCGCGTCTTTGCGTCTTCGCGTGAATCCTCTCAACACAGCGACATCAAACTGGAGATTCCAGCTTTCGCTGGAATGACGAAGTGGGTAGAGCATCAGGCATGACTGATGACGAACGCCTTATCAATGCGGAACGCAAGGTCGAAGACATCGACGCCGCGCTACGCCCCAAGACGCTCGACGAATTTGTCGGGCAGGAGGCGGCGCGGTCGAATTTGCGGGTGTTTATCGAGGCGGCGAAGAAGCGCAGCGAGGCGCTCGATCATGTGCTGTTCTTCGGCCCGCCGGGGCTGGGCAAGACGACATTGGCGCAGATTATCGCGCGCGAGCTGGGTGTTGGCTTTCGTGCCACCTCGGGGCCAGTCATTGCCAAATCCGGTGATCTGGCGGCGCTGCTGACAAACCTTGAGGAAGGCGATGTGCTGTTCATCGACGAGATCCACCGGCTCAATCCGGTGGTCGAGGAAGTGCTCTATCCGGCGATGGAAGATCGCGCGCTCGATCTGATCATCGGCGAGGGACCGTCGGCGCGCTCGGTGCGCATCGACCTGCCGCCGTTCACCCTGATCGGCGCGACCACGCGGCAGGGGCTGCTGACTACGCCGTTGCGCGACCGCTTCGGGATTCCGGTGCGGCTCAATTTCTATTCCACCGCAGAGCTGGAGCAGGTCGTGCACCGGGCCGCGACACTGCTTGATCTGTCCATTGCCCCGGATGGCGCGACCGAAGTTGCCCGCCGCGCGCGCGGGACGCCGCGTATCGCTGGCCGGCTGCTCCGCCGGGTGCGCGATTTCGCCGGGGTCGAGGGCGCGGCGACGGTGGATGCGAAAATTGCCGATGCATCACTGACCCGGCTGGAAGTGGATTCGATTGGTCTCGATGCCATGGACCGGCGCTATCTCCACATGATCGCCGACATCTACAAGGGCGGTCCGGTCGGCGTCGAAACGCTGGCCGCGGGGCTCAGCGAACCGCGCGACACAATCGAGGAAGTGATCGAGCCCTATTTGATCCAGCTCGGCCTGATCGCCCGCACGGCGCGAGGCCGGGCGCTCAATGATCGCGGCTGGCAGCATCTTGGCCTGACACCGCCGGCGAGCAAGCCATCGGATGGAAACCTGTTCGACTAGCCGCCAAGCTGTTCCGCACTCGCCCAGGTGGCGTGGGTCCCGCTGCTGATCCGGTGGGGCAGGATGATGGTGCAGACAGGGCCGGCTGACAGGTCTTTGGCATCGACGATGATGCACTCGCTGCGGTCCTGCGCCATGTCGGTGATGAAGCTGATCAGATAACCGTCATCTTCAGACTGCGCATTCTTGCGCGGAATGAACGGGGCTTCCGATCCATAGCGCTGCTCGCCAAAGTCGAGGCGTTCGGCGGTTCCGGTTTCCAGATCATGCTTGACCAGGCCGTTGAACAGGAACCAGCCCGGCTCGCCGGTAACGCTGTAGACGTAGCGATAGGGCTCGCCGGCGACCTGCTGGTTGAACATCCCGAATTCCACCGGATAGTCGTCGAACAGCGTCTCCTCGCTGGTGGCGCCGGTTTTCAGATTGAACCGCCAGCGGCGCAGTTCGGGCAGGAAGCTGTGCAGATCGATGCTCGCGCCCATGCTTTCATAGCCGGCGGGGAAGTCGGTGAGCGGGGCCGGGACCGGCTGATTCTGGAAATAGCCATCAAGCACCAGATCGTCGCCGTCCTCAAAAGCGTTGGCCCAGTGCAGCACATAGGTTGGTTCGGCCTCGAACCACCGGATGTCTTCCGGCTGACCCCGGCGCGGGATCACCCCAAAGCGTGTCGGCATGTCGGGATTATAGGTCGGGATATACAGATTCTGTTCGATCAGCTCCGGTTTCCAGAACATCGGACAATCATTGAAAATCGCGTAATTTTCTGAAAAAGCCATGTCGTGCGGCAACCTTGCACCGGGGAGCTCGACGGGGATATAGTGCTTCAGCACATTGTCCGCACCGACCACGCCATAGTGGAGAAAGGGTGCCTTGGTCGAATAGTTGAAAAACAGCAATTCACCGGTCTTTTCATCGACTTTGGGATGGGCAGAGATGCCGTCCTCCGGCACCCATTTCTCGGTCCCCAGCGTCTCCAGCGTGTCCGGATCCAGCCGGTATCCTTCGCCGCACTGGTAAAAGGTCGACAATATGGTGCCCGCGTGCACCACAACATCGGTTGAGCTGCTGTCCTTGACGCTGCCATGCGCGCCCCAGCCCGGACGCCGGGAATCGGATGGCCGACCCATGATCCCGACCCAGAGCGGTCCGCCTTCTTCCTGCTCGGCCTCAAATCCGGTGGTCCGGACAAAGCGGTTGCGATAGACGGCCTTGCCGTCCCGGATCCGCATCGTGTGGATCATGCCGTCGCCGTCAAAAGGATGATAGCGGCCAATGGAATCATGCACCGGGTTCTCGGTATTGCGGACATAGAGACCGTCAATATCATTGGGAATCGTCCCGATCACTTCCATGTCTTCCGCAACAACTTCCTCGAAATTGGGTGTCCATGCCCCGTTGCGATAGGGATGGTCGTTTTCGGGAAGTGTCGTTTTGATCCGTTCAACAACGGTCATGCGCGGGCTCCTTGATCAATTGCCATGTCATTCGGCGAGACTTTCTTCCGACCGGACGTCATCTGCAAGCCTTCTTATTAAAATGGCCCGATAAAAGTCGCCTCCGGGATTTTCCTGAGCGGCTTCGAGATAGGACAGTAACTCCATCCGGGTCACGTCAAAGCCGCACTCCGCAAACCGCCCTTCCAGATAATGGTCCGGAAAGGCGATCTGTCCGGCGAGACGTCCGGCCTTTGCCGACGCCCGGATCAGGCGTCCGCCTTCACATGTATCCTGCGGCTGTTCATTGAGGCCGAGCAGGGTAATGTACCCGACCACAAAAAGCGACTGCGGATAGCCGGCCGCAACTGATCTGGCACGCCACGGCAGCGCTTTTTTGCCGAGACCGCTATACCCGTACGCCCGGGCCAGCTGATAGTGGAGCCGGGGATTGTCCGGATCTGCCGCAATGGCCGCTTTGCAGGCCTTGACCGCAGCTGGCAGATTGGCGTCCTTGCGGGTCACACCGGGCGTGATGCGATGGGGATCATCCGGATGCGCCATTTGGCGATCGCATTCCGTGATTGCCCTTGCGTAAGCCCCCGGGTCATATTCGCCAATGACGGTGCCCTGTGTCGCCGCGAACAACGCCAGAGAAACCGCCAGCTGCATCACCGTCAGTCCCGCAGCAAGTCATTGATGCCGGTCTTAGACCGGGTCTGGGCATCGACGGTTTTCACGATCACCGCGCAATACAGCGATGGCCCCGGCGCCCCGTCAATATTGACTTTGGGTGGCAGGCTGCCGGGCACCACAACCGCATAGGGCGGCACTTCGCCCATCCACACCTTGCCGGTGATCCGGTCGACAATCTTGGTCGATGCTCCGAGATAGACCCCCATGGAAAGCACGGCGCCTTCTCCCACACGAACACCTTCGGCCACTTCCGACCGGGCGCCGATAAAGGCGCCGTCTTCGATGATCACCGGACCGGCCTGCAATGGTTCCAGCACTCCGCCGATGCCGGCACCGCCGGAAATATGGACATTTTTTCCGATCTGGGCACAGCTCCCGACAGTGGCCCAGGTGTCGACCATGGTGCCTTCATCGACAAAGGCACCGATATTCACAAAACTCGGCATCAGAACCGTGTTGCGACCGATATGCGACCCGTGGCGGACAACCGCCCCGGGGACAGCCCGGAAACCTGCCTCGCGAAACCGGTTCTCGCCCCAGCCAGCAAATTTGGAAGGCACCTTGTCCCAGTGATTGGCACCGCCCGGGCCTTCAATCACCTGATTGTCATTGAGCCGGAAGGACAGCAGCACCGCTTTTTTCAGCCATTGATTGACCGTCCAGCTGTCGCCGGATTTCTCCGCCACACGCGCGGTCCCGTTGTCGAGCATCGCCAGTGCGGCATCGACGGCTTCCCGCTCCGCTCCCTGGCTCGTGATCGACAGGGACTCCCGTTTCTCCCATGCCGCATCAATCGCATTCATCAGGTCTTTCGTCATGTCGGTCCTGTTCCCTTGTTTATGTCCGGGCCGGTCATCCAGCGTTCCAGATCGTTTATTTCGTGATCGATAAAGTCCGGTGCGTGATCCCGCGCACCCCATTCCGACCCGGTATTCACCCAGACCGTGGTCATGCCCAATTCTTTCGCCGGACGCAAATTGCGCGCCATGTCTTCAACAAAAAGCGACTGTTCGGGGTTAATGCCAGTTGTTTCCACCAGACTTTGGTAGGCGGCACGTTCCGGCTTGGGGACCAGATCACAGGCGAGTACGTCGTGAATCTGGTCAAACAAGCCGTCGAGACCGCGGTGTTTCAGCACCCGTTCGGCATAGTCCCTGTCACCGTTGGTAAAGACCAGTTTTTCGCCTGGCAGGTCGGAAATCGCCTGTCGCAGCCGGGGAGCAGGTGTCAGCCGGCTCATATCGATATCATGGACCTTGTGGAGAAAATCATGCGGGTCGGTGCCGTGATGATACATCAGGCCTGCCAGCGTCGTGCCATGGTCATGGAAATAGCGTTTCTGGACAATCCTGGCCTGGTCCCGGTCCACGTCCAGTAACCGGGCGACATATTCGCCCATTTTCACGTCAATCAGCGCGAAAAGGTCGCATTCCGCCGGATACAGCACATTATCAAGATCAAAAATCCAGTGGTTGATATGCGAGTGGTCTGGCGTCATGGTCGATTGCGACTAGTCACTCCCTGAGTGTCGGGCAAGCCCTGATCTTTGTTAAGGTCCCGGTAACGGGATATTATGTATATATGCGTGGTTTTAGGGGAAGCGTCAGATGAGTAACAGGCGGCATGGCAAGCAGTTATTGTGGGGAAGTTCGCTGACGGCGATGCTGTTTCTGTCCGCATGCGGCGGATCTTCGCCCAGTTCCACTCCTGCACCCCCGCCGACCCCGACTCCAACCCCAACCCCCACACCGACACCAACTCCCACGCCTACACCAACGCCAACGCCGACCCCTGCTCCCACCCCCGCTCCTGGGCCTTCACCGACGCCTGGCCCTTACAATACAGCGGAATATCGCGGGTCCGATGGCCCGTCGCAGCACGGGGCGATCACTGCCTATGACGGCGGTTCCACCGGATTTGGTGTGACTCTGGGTGTCATTGACGGCGGGATCAACGCGTCCAGTGCCGAATTTGTCGGCCGCATCCATCCCGACAGTGCGGACTTCGCCGGTAATCGCGGAATTGCCGACGAGAGCGGTCACGGTTCGGCTGTCGCATCGGTCGCTGCCGGGGGTAAAAACAACAACGCCACGCATGGTATCGCCTTTGACAGTGATATTCTGGTGCTGCGGACGGATACGCCCGGAAGCTGCCAGGAGGACGATCCGGATGATCCGGATGACGGCTGCAGTCACAGCAGTGGTGCGATTGCTGCGGCGATCAATCAGGCCCGGACAACCGGCGCACGGGTGATCAATATTTCACTTGGCGGACCGGATATTTCGCGGGTCGTCCAAAATGCCGTATCCGACGCCGCTGCGGCGGGTGTGGTCGTGGTCGTTTCCGCCGGCAATGACGGGGAATCCACACCGGACGGATTTGCCGCCGGTATCGCTGCGCGCGGCAACGGACATGTGATTGTCGCTGGCTCGGTCGGTACCAGCGGGAGCATATCTTCTTTCAGCAACCGGGCCGGCTCGGAGGCCGCCAGCTATCTCACGGCACTCGGGGAGCGGGTGCGGGCCGATGACCATGAAGGTACGGCTTTCCTGTGGAGCGGCACTTCCTTCTCCGCGCCCCAGATTTCGGGCGCTGTCGCCTTGCTGGCCCAGGCCTTTCCCAATCTATCCGGGTCCCAGATAGTCGACCTGTTGTTTCAGAGCGCCCGGGATGCGGGTGATGCCGGGACAGACAGCATATATGGCAGAGGCATTCTCGATATCGCTGAAGCCTTCCAGCCGCAGGGACAGACCAGCTTCGCCGGTTCGTCGGTGGCCGTTGATATCGCATCTGACCCGGGACAGACATCTGCTGCCATGGGCGACGCGGCGTTGCAGCCGCAAAATGTCGGAGCGATCATTCTGGACGGATTTGATCGCGCCTTTGCCCTGGATCTGGCGCACGGACTCAGTGTCGCCACACCGCAATATCGGCTGACCTCTTCGTTGCAAGGCGACCGGCGCAACATGAGCGCGGCCAGTGACGGCCTGCAGATTGCGGTCAGTATCGACCGGGATGAAACGCGGGGCATCGGCCTCAACGATTTTCGAATGTCCTGGGACAATGCCCGGGAGGCCCGGCTGCTGGCCGCTTCGGTCATGACCCGCGTCGCGCCGGATCTCGAGCTCGCTGTCGGTTTCCGCCGCGGCTCCAGCGGTCTGGTGGCTCAAGTGCAGGACCAGCGCAGCGCGGCTTTCCTGGTGGCGCCGTCGCCGGGCCGGGAACGCGGCTTTACCGGACAGGCCCGGACAGCCTTCGCGTTGCGCCAGAGACTTGACAATTTCGGCCTCACGCTCAGTGCCGAGAGCGGGAGTGCCAATCCGGTGTCCAGTGCGTCCAGTTATCTCGAACTGGCACAGAATCCGGTTCGCGACATCCGCAATTTCGCCACCATCGGCCTGAGCGTTGACCGGAAAATCGGGCCGGCCACACTGAGTTTTGCCGCCAGCATGATGGATGAGAATGCCACGATACTGGGTTCGCGTTTTTCCGAAACGCTTGGAGCGCAAGGCGCACAAAGCCTGTTTGCAGATGGCCGGGCGGACTTCGATCTTTCCGCCCTTCTGGGCGCCGGATGGCATAGCTCCGCCAGCTGGCGCCAGGGCTGGACCCGAGCTGAATCGGCCAGTCTGGTGACCGGTGGCACCCTCCAAAGTTCCAGCTTCGCGATCGATCTGACAAAATCCGGCCTGTTTCAGGGTGCAGATCAGCTGGCTTTCCGGTTTGCCCAGCCGCTCCGTGTCAGCAATGGCGGCCTCAATCTGTTCCTGCCCGTCGGCTACAGCTACCAGACGCTGCAGACGGAGTTTGGACAGCGCACGCTGAACCTGGCACCGGCCGGCCGGGAACTGGTCAGCGAGATGGTCTATGCGACGCCATTATGGGGCGGATATCTCAACACAAACCTGTTCTGGCGGCAGGAGCCGGGGCATTTTGAATCAGTGGGCGACGATTTCGGCGGGGCGGTCCGCTTTCACCTGAAATTCTGATTCAGGCGCGCGCGCCTTCCTCGATATTGCTGTCCACGCTGGCGCTGTTGTGCCGCAGGGCCTTGAGCACGGTATCCACTATGCCATCCGCATCGAGTCCCGCTTCGGCATATTGCAGTTCGGGCTTGTCCTGGTCCTGAAAGCGATCGGGCAGGCGCATCGTCCGGATTTTCAGGCCGGCGTCAGTCAGTCCGAGATCGGAGGCCAGAGTCAGGACATGCGCGCCGAGACCGCCTACTGCCGCTTCCTCAATGGTCACTGCGACCTCGTGCGAGGTGAGCGTCCTGCGAATCAGCTCTTCGTCCAGCGGCTTGACGAAGCGCAAATCGACAACCGTGGTGCTGAGGCCTTTGGCTTCGAGCCGGTCGGCGGCTTTCATGGCTTCGGTGAGCCGCGCACCCAGTGACAGGATCGCAACCTTGCTGCCTTGCTTGACGATCCGGCCCTTGCCGATTTCCAGTGCTTCCAGCCGGCCCGGGATCGGTATACCGGTGCCGCTGCCGCGGGGATAGCGGAAGGCGATCGGGCCGCTGTCATGCTGCGCGGCGGTCAGCGTCATGTGTGCCAGCTCGGCTTCGTCACTCGGGGCCATAACCACAAAATTGGGCAGGGTGGCGAGATAGGTCAGGTCGAAACTGCCGGCATGAGTGCTGCCATCGGCGCCGACCAGTCCGGCACGGTCTATGGCAAAGCGTACCGGCAGATTCTGAATGGCGACATCATGGACGACCTGATCATAGGCACGCTGCAGGAAGGTCGAGTAGATTGCGCAAAATGGCCGCATGCCCTGGGCTGCGAGGCCGGCCGCAAATGTTACGCCATGCTGTTCGGCAATGCCGACGTCAAAGGCCTTGTCGGGATGTGCCCTGGCAAATTTGTCGACACCTGTGCCAGACGGCATCGCCGCCGTGATCGCGCAAATCCGGGAGTCGTCATTGGCCAGTCTGGCCAGCGTCTCGCCGAAGACATTCTGATAGGCTGGCGGGCCGCCGCCCGGCCCCTTGTCCTGCTTGCCGGACACGACATCGAATTTGGCAACGCCGTGATATTTGTCGGCTGCCTCTTCGGCATATTTATAGCCCTTGCCCTTTTCGGTAACGACATGGACAAGGCAGGGCCCTTCGGCCGCATCGCGCACATTTTCGAGCACCGGGATCAGATGCTCCATATTGTGGCCGTCAATGGGGCCAACATAGTAAAAGCCCAGCTCCTCGAACAACGTCCCGCCCATGGTCATGCCGCGGGCATATTCATCGGTCTTGCGCGCGGCATCATAGAGTGCCTTGGGCAATTTGCTCGCTACCCGGCGGGCCAGTTGCCGGATGCCCAGAAATTCGCGGGAAGAGACGATGCGGGCCAGATAGGCAGAGAGGCCGCCGACGGGGGGTGCGATGGACATGTCATTGTCATTGAGGATCACGACCAGCCGGTTTCCGGCCGCTTCGGCATTGTTCATCGCCTCATAGGCCATGCCCGCGCTCATCGCGCCATCGCCGATCACGGCAATGCCGCGACCCGGACGGTCGTTCAGCTTGTTGGCAATGGCGAAGCCGAGCGCAGCGCTGATCGACGTCGAGCTGTGCGCCGCACCAAAGGGATCATATTCGCTTTCGGACCGTTTGGTGAATCCCGAGAGGCCGCCGCCCTTGCGCAGCGTGCGGATCCGGTCGCGGCGACCGGTGATGATCTTGTGCGGATAGCATTGATGACCCACATCCCAGACCAGACGGTCATTGGGCGTGTCAAACACATAGTGAATAGCTGCTGTCAGTTCGACCACACCCAGTCCCGCGCCAAGATGGCCGCCAGTGACGGAAACGGCATCGATCACTTCACTGCGCAGCTCATCCGCAAATTGCGTGAGCTGTTCGGGCTTCAGTTTTCTGAGATCGGCGGGGTAGGTAACCTTGTCCAGTAATGGTGTATCAGGCCCTGACATATTTGCTCCCTGTTTCATCGGACGTTAGCGCCAATGGCAGGCGATGTCGAACATTGTGCAGCGCAGGCATGAACACAGGCTGACCTGCGATGCCGGACAATCGGACTCCTAGTTGCATTTCTGGCACACACCCCGGACTTCAATCACGGGGCGGATGGAGTTGAATCCCTCTTGCTGCGCGACGCCCCGGACCTGCGAAGACAGGGCGTCATCATCGATATGCGTCGCTTCGCCACAGGAGTCACAGACGAGGAACATGCAATCATGCTCGCATCCCGGATGGCTGTTGGCGATATAGGCATTGGCGCTTTCAACCCGCATGGCGAGATTTTTCGCCACAAACAGGTCAAGAATCCGGTAAACACTGTTCGGCGCCACTCTTTTGCCACGGGCAGCAGAAACCAGCTCGGCTATGTCATAGGCCGAAGCCGGGCGGGAAAATCCTGCCAGGGCTTCGAATATCGCGGCCCGGGTTTCGGTCCACTTTTCGCCGGCGGCCTCGAGATTCTGTTGCGCGGCTTCCGCCAGTGACTCGCCGTGATGCTCGTGATGATCATGTTTTCCCATGACTGCAATTTAGGGATGTTGCGGGCTTTGGGCAAGAGAGGGGTTTTGAACTGTTTGTTTGGTCCTTCAGGTGCCGGGATGAGTCTTTGTTTTGACCTCAAGCGCCGGGCGCGGGCATCCGCCCGCTTGGCTTTCCTCGCAGTAGCTCGGGCGCGCGGTCGCGCTTGCCGACGCTGCGCGTCGGATTGGTGACTTGTCGTCGGGGCACCGAACCGAGCGCAGCGAGGCAAGGGCGCCAAAATCTTCTGGCGTCCGCCGCGCCTTATTGGCGCGTAGCCAAGGCGACGGATGTCGCCGCCCGGCGCTTGAGGGAAAAATATCAGTGCGTTGCGCGGTAATTGAGATCATGCCCCAGCGCGAGTATCGCCACGCCGAGCATGGTGTAGAGAATTTCTCCGGCGCCATGATCTCCCTGATGGCCGATCGTGATGGCGCCCATCATGATCCCCAGACCAAGACCGCCGACAGCGGCTGGCATGACATAGCCATGATCAAGCACGCCCCGGCCAAGTGTGAACAGGCCAAGCGCAATCGCGATGCCGATACCGATTTCATGGACGATCGGATCGAGCAGCACGCCAGCAGCGGAAGACAGCAATGCGACGAAGACCATCGTCGAAATGCAATGGACCAGACACAGGCCGGACACCAGCACCGCGATGCGGTCCCAAAGTCCGTCTTTGCCCAAAAGGCCGTGTTTGTTCCAGAGATTCGAAGTCTTAAACACGAATCAGCTTTCCGTCATGTTGCTGCAATGCGCAGAATATAGGTCCCAAGGTGTTAAGATACAACATATCATTTCCGCTATTGACTCCGATTTTGGCACATCAGGCTTGTCAGAATTCCCTTTTGTCATCACATAGCGCCCTATGAACCGCATCGCGCAAACCATGAAGCCCGGTCATGATGCACCTGGCGCACGGCCGATCGCCATCTCCAACTGGCTTTTATCGGTCGCCTTTCTGGTGTTCATCATGGTTATTGTCGGGGGAATCACCCGGCTGACCGAGTCTGGACTGTCGATCACCGAATGGAAACCGATCATGGGAGCGATACCGCCGCTCAATGAAGCGGACTGGCTGGCAGAATTCGAGAAATACAAGCAAATTCCGGAATATATCGAGATTACCGGCCCCGCTGGCATGACACTCTCGGACTTCAAATTCATCTATTTCTGGGAATGGGTGCACCGATTGCTGGGTCGGCTGATCGGCCTGGCTTTTGCGCTGCCGCTGCTGTTTTTTGCCGTTCGGAAAGCGATTCCCGCAGGCTATGGCTGGAAGCTGACCGGATTGCTGTTGCTTGGCGGTTTGCAGGGAGCGATTGGCTGGTGGATGGTCAGCTCCGGACTATCCGAACGCACCGATGTCAGCCATTTTCGCCTTGCGACCCATTTGCTGCTGGCGCTGTTTATACTGGGCTGTCTTGTGTGGACTGCGCTGGATATACGGCGCCTTGCCAGCGGCCATGTCCATCCTGCCCGACTGACCGGTTTCGGAGCGACGGTGCTGGTGGTGCTGTTCATCCAGTTGCTGTTTGGTGCCTGGGTGGCCGGCCTCAACGCCGGATATGTGTCGAACACATGGCCTTTGATGAATGACTATTTTGTCCCCGGCGGCATTGATTATACCGCCGGAATTTTCGCTGCGCTGCACAGCGATCCCTATCTGACTCATTTCATCCATCGCTGGTGGGCATGGGTTGTGGTCGGGTTTCTGGTTGTCCTCGCCCGCAGGGTCCGCAAAGAGGTACGCCCGGCATCGGTGGCCATACATACGGCCTTTGGCGTGCAGATCCTGCTCGGCATCGCCACGGTGATGACCGGCATGGACATCACACTGGCCGTTTTGCATCAGGCCGTGGGCGCACTTGTGGTTGTGGCAACGGTCTGGGGTGTCCATGTTCTGGGTCGGTCGAATCAAGGGCCAAACTTTTCACTCGAATAGCCAAGGTATTAAAATACCCGTCGGGAAAGCCGCCCTTTCTCTTGACTTCAAAGAAAAACAGCGCCATTAGCGCGGCACTTGGCGGGGCGCTGGCGTCCCGCTTTTGCTATTTTTGATTCATCGCTCCCCAATGGAGCTTCCACAGGAGTATGGCCATGAAGGCTATCAGCAAGCAGACTCAGTCGGTCAAACCGGCCGATGTCGAAAAGAAATGGCACATTATTGATGCCACCGATCTGGTCGTCGGCCGCGTGGCCTCGATCATCGCCAATATTTTGCGCGGCAAGCACAAGCCAAGCTACACCCCGCATGTCGATTGCGGTGACCATGTCATCGTGATCAATGCCGGCAAGGTGAAGTTCACCGGCAACAAGACCAGCAAGAAGGTTTATTACAAGCACACCGGATATCCCGGTGGTCTCAAGGAGCGTACCGCGGAAAAGGTTCTCGAAGGCCAGTTTCCGGAACGCGTTCTGGAGAAAGCCGTTGAACGCATGATCCCCAAAGGACCACTCGGTTTTGCCCAGATGCGCAACCTGCATCTCTTCAATGGTACCGAACATCCTTATGATGGCCAGAACCCGCAGCCGCTGGACGTGGCATCCATGAATCGCAAAAACAAGGTGAGCGCATAATGTCGGACGTAAAAACAGATCTCGCCGATCTCAAGGATATCGCTGGTGACAACGCGGCGGAAGCACCAGCTGGTGATGCCGCAGCAGAAGCTGCCCCTCCGGTCGAAACCATGCCGCTGCGCGAGCAGGAGCTGGACCAATATGGCCGTGCTTATGCCACCGGCCGCCGCAAGGACGCAGTTGCGCGTGTCTGGCTGAAGCCGGGCAAGGGCAAGATCACGGTCAATGGCCGGGATCAGGAAACCTATTTCGCTCGCCCGACCTTGCGTCTGGTGCTCAACCAGGTGTTCGCCATTACCGAACGCGAAGGCCAGTATGATGTCGACGTCACCGTCAAGGGTGGCGGACTTTCCGGCCAGGCCGGTGCGGTCAAGCACGGGATCTCGCAGGCGCTGACCAAATATGAGCCGGCTTTGCGGTCGACCGTCAAGGCGGCCGGCTTCCTGACCCGCGACAGCCGTAAAGTAGAGCGGAAAAAATACGGCAAGGCCAAGGCGCGCAAGAGCTTCCAGTTCTCCAAGCGCTAGGTTTCAGCAGGAATATGTTTCAAAAAGGCGGCCAGATGGTCGCCTTTTTTATTGGGATGGGGCATGCAGGCTGCTAGATGCCGGTCGAGGATAAGGAGAACCGATCATTGCAGGACCGGAGTTTTGTCAGCCATCATATCTGTTCCCGGACAGGAGAAAAGCTCCCGGCCGGTGAGGTGCAGAACCTGTCTCCTGCCGGAGCGCCGATCCTGGTGCAATATGATCTGGATGCCGTGCGATCGGCAATGACCAGGGAAAAGCTCACCGGAAGAGACCTGAATTTCTGGCGTTACCGGGAGCTCCTTCCCGTTTCGGATCCCGCGAATATCGTGTCGTTAGGCGAGCAATTCACACCCCTGGTACCGCTTGCCGGCAGTCTCGGAGGCCAGGTGATGGTGAAGGACGAGAGTCGCCTGCCGACAGGTTCCTTCAAGGCGCGGGGACTGGGCATGGCCGTATCCATGGCCAAGGAGCTCGGCCTGAAAAAACTGGCGATACCGACCAATGGCAATGCCGGCGCCGCGCTGTCGGCCTATGCCAGCCGGGCCGGAATGGAGGCCTTTGTTTTCTGTCCGGATGACACGCCCGATGTCAATGTGAAGGAGACCGCCCTCCAGGGCGCGCATGTCTGGCGGGTCAACGGACTGATCAATGATTGCGGCCATATTGTCGGCGAAGGCGAAAAAGAGATGGGATGGTTCAACGTGGCAACGTTGAAGGAACCCTATCGCGTCGAAGGCAAAAAGACGATGGGTATCGAACTGGCCGAACAGCTGGGCTGGCAGGTTCCGGACCTGATATTCTATCCGACCGGAGGCGGTACCGGCCTGATCGGGATGTGGAAGGCTTTTGACGAGCTGGAGGCGATTGGTTTTATCGGTCCGGAACGGCCGCGAATGGTCGCGGTCCAGTCCGAAGGATGTGCGCCGATCGTCCGGGCCTGGAAAGCGGGCAAGGAGGAGGCGGAAATCTGGGAGAATGCCTCGACGGCGGCCGCGGGAATTCGCGTTCCCGTTGCCCTTGGGGACTTCCTGATATTGCGCGCGCTCAAGGAGTCCGGTGGCTTCGCAATCGCCGTGGATGATGACGCGATCATGGCTGCGCAGCAGCAGGTCGGCCGCGAGGAAGGCCTGTTGCTCTGTCCCGAAGGCGCAGCAACGGTCGCCGGTTACCAGGCCGCGCTGGATCAGGGATTGATCAGCAAGTCAGACCGGGCGGTATTGTTCAACTGTGGCAATGGCCTGAAATATCCGATGCCACCCGCTGCCGCGTCGCTCGACCGGCATCAGCCGATTGACTGGGGCGCCATTGCCAGCACCAGCTAGCGCGGTTACCGTCGGGGCATGAAATGGATCCTGGTATTGATTGTGGTCGGCCTCGTGCTGGGCGGTGTGCTGTACTGGCTCCTGTCGCAACCGGGGCCACGCCAGCTGGACATTGCGAATAATCTGATCCCCGGAGATGGCAACGCGCGTCTGCTGGTCAGCGACCAGATTTATGATGAAGACCAGGGTCTCGGACTCGATATCTGGGCGCCCAGATCCGGAGCGTCCCAGCGTCTGCCAGTTGTGGTCTTCATCTACGGCGGGGGATGGCATGCCGGGTCCAAGGATCATTATGCCTTTGCCGGACGGGCTCTGGCCCATCGCGGATTTCTGACAGTACTGGCAGACTATCGGCTGTTTCCCGACGCCCGGTTCCCCGGTTTTGTGGAGGACAGCGCCAGGGCCGTTTCCTGGGTGCATGACAATATCGCACGGTTCGGAGGTGATCCCGAGACCATCTTCCTGTCCGGTCAATCGGCGGGCGCGTATAATGTGATGATGCTGGCGCTCGACCGCCAGTGGCTCGGCCGGCTGGGCAAGCAGACAGATATCATCAAGGGTGTGGCCGCTCTCGCCGGGCCTTATGATTTTTATCCGTTTGACTCGAACTCGACGAAGAACAGTTTCGGCGACTATCACAAGCCCGACATGACCCAGCCAGTGAATTTTGTCCGACCCGATGCCCCGCCCCTGTGGCTTTCAACCGGCACGGCTGATACCCAGGTTCGTCCGCGCAACAGCCGGATATTGCATGACCGGATGCTCGAAGCCGGAGGTGACGCGGAATATGTCGAATATCCGGACATGGGACATCTCGAAATCATGATGGCTGTCGCCAAGCCGTTTCGATACAAGGGCCCGGTTCTGGACGATATGGTGGCATTTTTCGACAGCCGCGCGGCGCAATTGCAGGCTGCGGCTCAGGCGGATTGACCCGGCCGGATTTCCTTGAGAAGCGTCCAGCTCGTCCAAAGCAGCATTGCCGCACCCAGCGCTGAGGACAGGAGCATGGCAACGGCCGCGCCGGTGGCGGCATAGCCTGGGAGCAGGACGGCCAGCAAACCGAGCAAAACCAGCAGCGAGAACAGGCGGAGCAGAAAGGCCGCACCTGCGCGATCGGATGCCTGGATCAGGGGCTCGAGGCCAACGCCGACCAGATTGATGATCGTCGCGGCTGCGAGCAGCAGGAGCAGCGGGTAGGCAGCCAGATATTCTGATCCCGACATCAGATGGATGAGCGGCTGTCCCAGCAGCACAAGCACCAGAAACATGCTGATTCCGGCGATGGCCGAAATCCGAAGAGACCTGAAAAACAGCCGGGAAAGATCATCAAAATTTTTCTGGCCATATAGCCGGGACAGTTCGGCAAATATCGGTCTGGCGAAAATCTCGGTGAGGCGATTGATACTGTTTGCCAGCTGATCGGCGAGCCTGAACAGCCCGGCCGCGACGGCACCGACGAACAGGCCGACAATGATGACGACGAATCGCTCCCGGATCACATTGAGCAAATGGGAAAGATTGGTTGCGAGGAGAAACCGGAAGAACAGCGACCGGGTTGGCATCTCCGCCGCTGGCTGTTGTGACAATTGTGCCGGGAGGTGTCCGTCCGGATTGCTGCCCCTGCGCCAGACCAGCAGCCACAGGATCAGAGCACAGACAAGCTCGGATACGCCCCATACGATCAGAAATCCCATCATCGTCGGCGCAGTCAAAACCAGCACAATGGCCCCCGCCATGCGCACGACAGGGATCGCAACATCGCCAATCGCTCCATCCCGGAAACGGTCTTGCGCCCGCAATATTCCGGTCGGGGTTGAGCGAACCGCGAACAGAAGGATCAGCGTATAAGTTAACAGCCCGGACTGGATATCCGGCTCCAGTCCGAACTGCCTGGCTAGCGGCGGCAGCAGGAACCACATCAGGACGCAGGCGAGAAGTCCGCCACCGGCTTCCACAAAGAACCCGCGTCTGGCAATGCGCCGAAACCCGTTGCGGTCGCCCCCGATCAGCAAAGGCGTGCCAAATTGCACGATCGCCTGCCAGGTCTGGACCCGGAAAAAGGCGGCAACGATCTGGCCGGTGCTGACGATCAGAATGAAGGTCCCGAACCCCGCAACGCCAAGTGACCGCGTGACGACGGCGAGATAGAACAGGCTCAGAATGGCGCTGACGCCCTTGCTGGAAAAGAGCCAGGCGCTGTTGCGGAAAACGCGGACCAGCGAGTCTTCGCTTGTTTTCCAGCTGTTCAGGAAATTTCTGGCCAAACCCCGGTTCAACCCCGCTTTTCTGTTGCTTCGGACATCGGGGATTTGGCTAACCGGCAACCAGTGCTATGGCAATCATATTCCGCTGACGGGAAATTTTCCGGTTGCGATCGCAATCAGGGTTGATCTTTTCCCGGACCTGGCGAAAGGAACTGAAATGCAAGAGAAATTCGATGTCATATTGCTGGCGGCGCAACGGACCGGTGTGGTCAATCCGCTGGCGGTCGCTCATGGCGTGAGCCACAAATGCCTGATCCCGATTGCTGGTGAACAGCTCATTTCCCGGACGCTGAAAACCGTCACCTCCCATCCGGGATGCCGGGCGGTCCATATATTGATCGAACCGGACGGACGGGAATCGGTGGAACCCGTGGCCATGAAATATGCGCGGGAAGACTTGCCGATCCATTTTATCGCATCCGACTCCAGCATTGCGGAAAGTGTCATTCTGGGCTGTCAGAACGGCACCGCACCATTCATTGTCACCACTGCCGACAATGTGCTCGTCAAGCATGAGACATTCGACAAGGTGTTGGCGGCGCTGAATGGCGGCGCAGATGCCGTCGCAGGGCTGGCGAACCGGAATGATATTCGCGCGATTCATCCGAAGGCGCAGGGCGGATATTATGAATTTCGCGATCATGGCTATGCCAATTGCAACATGTACGGGATCGCCGGGATGCATGCTTTGAAGGCTGCAGAGATATTTCGGGAGGGGGGCCAGTTCATGAAAAATCCGAAACGGCTGATCAACGCCTTTGGCCTGTTCAACATCTTGCTCATGCGGTTCCGGCTGGTCACGATAGACGGAGCGTTCAGGCGCATGTCAAAACGGTTCGGTATCACCATGCGCCGGGTGCCATTGACCGATGGTACACAGGCGATTGATGTCGATAATGACCGCACCTACCGGATCGTCGAAGCGGTCCTGAACGGTAATGTTGACAGCCTCGTTATAGAGGACTGACAATCCCCCAATTTCCGGGCCGGTACGGCCAAAAGCACTAGTATTCAGGCATTGAAATCACTGCAAAACCGGCTATGAAAGACTGAATTCAAGCAATTTTCCGCCGATTCCGGCGCGCGGGTCAAAACAAGAGACAGGCACATGGCAACTTTCACGCTCCCGAAGAACAGCAAGATCCGCAAGACCGGAGAAGTGCACGAAGCGCTGACCGGCGGCAAGACACGGTCGTTCAAGGTCTATCGCTATGATCCCGACAGCGGAGAGAACCCGCGCTACGACACGTTCAAGATAGATACCGAAGATTGTGGACCGATGGTGCTGGATGCGCTGATCAAGATGAAGTCGGAACAGGACGCGACCCTGACCTTCCGCCGGTCCTGTCGCGAAGGCATTTGCGGTTCCTGTGCGATGAACATTGACGGGAAAAATGGCCTCGCCTGCACCACGGCGATTGAAGATTGCGGCAAGGAAGTGAAGATCACGCCGCTGCCACATATGGAGGTTGTGAAAGATCTGGTGCCGGACTTCACGCATTTCTATGCGCAATATGCATCCATCCAGCCCTGGTTGAAAACCGTGACGCCGACGCCTTCCGGCAAGGAACGGCTGCAATCTCCGGAAGACCGGGCGAAGCTGGACGGATTGTACGAGTGCATCCTGTGCGCCTGCTGCCAGACCAGTTGCCCGAGCTACTGGTGGAACAGCGACAAGTTCCTGGGCCCCGCGATCCTGTTGCAAGCCTATCGCTGGCTGGCCGACAGCCGGGACGAAATGACCGGCGAGCGCCTTGACGAGCTGGAAGATCCGTTCCGTCTCTACCGTTGTCACACGATCATGAACTGCGCCAATGCCTGCCCGAAAGGTCTGTCGCCGGCCAAGGCGATTGCCGAGATCAAGAAGATGACCGCCGCGCGCGAAATCTGATCTGGTCCGGACCGACTCGTGGCGGACGAAGAACACGAATTTTTTACGAGCAACCCCGACCCGGACCATCCGGGCTGGTATCAGTGGGTGCTCAACGATCCTGATTGTTACAACAGCTTCCTCGGCCCGATGATCATTCGTCGAGGCGGCGACGGGCTCGGCGAGGATATCGGGCGCGTCCGGATGTTCCCCGAGCGCCGGCACCGGAATCTCGGCGATGTTGTTCATGGCGGGACGATGATGGGATTTATCGATTGCGCGCTGTTCGCCGCGATGCGGGTGCTTGAACTGGGGCCGTCCGGTCCGGCCGTGACCATGGAGCTGCAGACGCACTTTATTGGTGCGGCCCGCATGGACCAGCCGCTTGAGGCGCAGGTGGAAATTGCCCGGGAAACCCGCAAGTTCCTGTTCATGCGCGGGCTGGTTGTCCAGGGGAAAAAGGGGGACAGCAATGTCGCCTCGTGGACAGCGATCGTCAAAAAAGCCCCCCAGACCAAATGAGCAGATTCTATCAGCGTTATCAGGAGCTGATTGCGCAGGGCGAACTGAAACCGGATGCCGATCAGGATGGTTGTGCGCAGCGGCTGGCGCAGTTGCAGGAAGAACTGGAAGCGGTACCGCCGCGGGGCAGCATCTTGTGGCGCGCCCTGCGGAAAAAGGCGCCCTCGCCCAAGGGCGTCTACATGTGGGGCGGGGTTGGCCGGGGCAAGTCGATGCTCATGGACCTGTTCTACGAAAATCTCGAGATCAATCACAAGACGCGGGCCCATTTTCACGAGTTCATGCTGCGGGTGCACGACATGATGCGGGCCTGGCGCGACAAGGATCCCGGGGACCCGATTCCAAAGGTGGCGCGCGACCTGGCGCAGGAGGGGCGCTGTTTCTGTTTCGACGAAATGGTCGTCAACAACATGGCGGACGCGGCGATCATGTCACGGCTTTTTACCTCCCTGATGGATCAGGGCGTCACCATCGTCACGACATCCAACCGTCACCCCGATGAGCTCTACAAGGATGGCCTCAACCGGGAATTGTTCCTGCCCTTCATTGATCTGGTCAAGGAGCGGCTGGATGTCATCTCGCTCAACGGGCCGACCGACTATCGCCGGGAACGGCTGGGCGGTGTTGATCTGTGGCATGTCCCAAATGGCGAGGTGGCGACTGCGGCCTTGCGTGATGCCTTTTTCCGGCTCACCGACTATTCGCCGGATGATGCGGAACATGTGCCGTCGGAAGAGCTGGATATTGTGGGCGGCCGGACCATGCATGTGCCGAAAGCGCTCAAGGGCGTGGCGGTCTTTTCGTTCAAGCGACTCTGTGCAGATGCCCGGGGCGCGCCGGATTATCTGTCGATCGCCCGTCATTATCACACGGTATTTGTTGTCGGCATTCCGCAATTGTCGAAAGAATATCGCAACGAGGCGGCGCGTTTTGTCACGCTGATCGATGCGTTGTACGAATATCGGGTCAAACTGCTGGCCAGCGCGGATGCCGAACCCGATGCGCTATATGTCGAGGGTGACGGGTCTTTTGAATTTGAACGGACGGCTTCCCGGCTGATCGAGATGCAGTCGGATGACTATCTGGCACTGGGGCACGGATCGATGGAGCCTGCTAGAGCAGACTGAGACTGTCGAGATCCATCGCCATCTGCGCCGGTCGCTCAGCCATCGCCGCGAACATCGCATCCCCGCGGTCAGTCTGTTCGACATGCAGCGACGCATTGATCGCCATGACAAAGCCGGAAAAGGCATGGCGGCGGTATTCGGCCCAGAAGGGTTCGAAATCTGGTGCGGGTGCCGCACTGGCAGAGCGGCGGGCCAGATAATCCTGCACCAGCCGTTCCTCATGTTCCCGGCGTTGTGCCGGATCGGCAAAACTGGTCCCGATCATATAGGCGACATCATTGGCCGGGTTGCCCAGGGTACAGGTCTGCCAGTCAACCAGCGCCGCCAGCTTCCCGTCAGCATGGAACAGGATGTTGTCGAGCCGCATGTCGCCGTGGGTGATTGTCTGTTCCAGCGGCTCGCGGGCAATGTAGCTCCCCATATGGTCCACCAGCTCTTGCCCAAGATCGAGCACCTCGGCCGACAACAGCTGACTGAACCGTTCGCGAAAAACGGGATATCCGTTGATCAGCGTATTCTTTGAAAACTCCCCGTTCGCTTGCGCATGATGCAGCCAGCTCAGATCTGCAAATCCGGCTTCCGGGCGGTAGCTGTGCAGGGCCGCGGCCTGTTCGAGTGTGGTTTCGACCTGGGTTAGCGACGCTCCCGCCAGTTGATCGCCCTGACTGGCCGGCGCCATATCCTCCAGCATCAGGACAAATTCCTGCTCATTGCCGGCAATATCCGCATGATAGCATCGCGGGCAGGCTACGCCCGCACTGTTCGCGGCGTCCCGGTACCAGCCGGTTTCCATATCATAGAGGTGGAAGATTGCGGCGGCGTTGCGGCTGACCGGATCGGCGCTGGGGCATTTGGCGATGAAGGTTTCGGGGCGGCTGGCCTCGTCCGGACCTTCGGCCCAGCTGCAGGTGAAACGGTAGCTGTCGCAGACCTGACCGGTCCCGACCGGCTCGTGATCCAGGGTCCGCAACGATCCGAGAGACTGACCGAACACCTGTTCGACAAAGCCTTTTTCAAATTCTTCGGGACGAAGGGGAAAGTTCCGGCTCATGATGCGGGATCCAGGACGCCTTGCAAACCGCTCGACTTGTGCGGGCCAACGAACAATTGCTCGACAATGCCAACCCCCTGAAACTCACCCGTATCGGTGGTGAGCACGGCATCGCTGAGTGCCTGAATATGGAGGTAGAGCATGTCCGGGTCCGGCACATGACCGAGATCAATCACGTCATGGGCGGTTGCAAGATCGCCATGGTCCATGCCGTGCCCCCATTCCGGATGCATGTAGCCGAGGCCGGACATGTAGAAGGTCCGCGCGGCATCGCCGGTGCGGGGCGTGATCGACAGCGACCCGTTTCCGGTATCGAGGCGCACATTCCGGATCCGTCGGGTGCCGGCATGATAGTCGAGATCAATCTCCGGCGGCTCAAATTCCCGCGCTCCGGATCCGATGGCATCAACCACGCCGCGCCGGTTCCAGGGCAGGCCCTCGCCGTCGTCATTGCTGTGGAAGAAACAGGCATGGTCATCGAAATTCAGCGGCGTCCAAAGCCACCAGAATTGCGGCAGTGATCCCATCGGCGGAGGCTGGGATTCGGGCGCGCCAACCGGTCTTATGCCCCAGCTGCGATCGCGGGTGCCGCGATGACTGGCGGGGTCGAGAGACAAGGACTCGCCATCGACGGAGAGGGTGCCGGACCAACCGCCATTCTGGGTCAGACGGGTATAATCCATCAGCATGCGCGGCCCGTCGCGGCGGATGAAGCGGGGTTCCTCGATCGGATGATGGCGCGCCTGAAACCGGATATCGGCGCGGAGCGGACTGTCATTGTCGCTGATGACCAGCCGCAGGCTCTGCAATGGTTCGACAATCTCTAGCCGGATCGGACCGACTTCGAGGTCGAGTCGCTCGCTGCCCATCCGCTTCGATGCGCGCAGATTATACTGTTTGTCGCCGATCGACACGCAAAAGGCCGCATCCATGATGTTGAGCTGGGGGTAGACGCCGAGGGCTGCGGCGAAAAACAGGCTGCCGTCCGCGCTGTAGCCATTGAAGAAATAGCGGTCGTAAAAGTTCCGGTTGTCCCCGGAAACCGCCATGGGTTCGGGGGTCTGGTGCAGCGGATAGTCATCGCCCTTTGTCAGCATGCCGGTAATCCTCTCGCCTTGTGTTTTGCGGCATCATGCCTGCCCGAAAAAGCCATTGCAAAGCAAAAGATTGGACCGGCTGGACGCTAGAACAGAGATATCAGCAGCACCATAATTGCTACTGCAAACTATTAGCAAAGATAGGTCGGGAATCCGGGCTTTAGGCGGTTGAAATTGCCTGTGGATAAGCCTAATCCCGCGGAGAACCTTTTCACGACTCTGTTTTCAGGAGAAATTCCCACATGGCCCGTAACAAAATCGCGCTGATCGGCGCCGGCATGATCGGCGGCACCCTTGCTCATCTCGCAGCTTCCAAGGAAATGGGCGATGTTGTCCTGTTCGACATTGCGGAAGGCATGCCGGCCGGCAAGGCACTCGATCTCGCGCAGGCGGCGCCGGTGGACGGATTTGACAGCAATCTCAAGGGTACCGGCGACTATGCCGATATTGCTGGCGCGGACGTGATCATCGTCACCGCCGGCGTGCCGCGCAAGCCCGGCATGAGCCGCGATGACCTGCTCGGCATCAACCTGAAGGTGATGAAAGCGGTCGGCGACGGCATCAAGGAACATGCGCCTGACGCCTTTGTCATCTGCATCACCAACCCATTGGATGCGATGGTCTGGGCGCTGCGCGAATTTTCCGGACTGCCGCACAACAAGGTCGTCGGCATGGCGGGCGTGCTCGACAGCGCGCGCTTCCGCCACTTCCTTGCCGAAGAGTTCAACGTGTCGGTCGAGGACGTCACCGCCTTCGTGCTGGGTGGCCATGGCGACACCATGGTTCCGGTTCCGGCCTATTCGACGATTGCCGGCATCCCGATCCCCGATCTCATCAAGATGGGCTGGACCACGCAGGAAAATATCGACGCGATCGTCAAGCGGACCCGCGGCGGCGGCGGCGAGATTGTCGCCTTGCTCGGCAATGGCAGCGCCTATTACGCCCCGGCGACCAGCGCGATCATGATGGCCGAAAGCTATCTCAAGGACAAACGCCGGGTGCTCCCGGCCGCGGCCCACCTGACCGGGCAGTACGGGGTTGATGACCTTTATGTCGGCGTGCCGGTGATCATCGGCAAGGATGGCGTCGAGAAGGTGATCGAGATCGAACTGAGCGACGAAGCCCAAGGCAATTTCAACGTGTCGGTCGATGCGGTGAAGGAATTGCTGGAAGCGTGCAAGGGGCTGGACTCGAGCCTGGCGTGATAACCCTAGTTTTTCTTGCGGTCGGTTGCTTGATTGCCATTTTCTGGCTTTTCGCAATTTTGATCAAAACTTGGCGAAAGACATTTATGCCGGCCATTGCTGGACTGACGCTCGCGTTGTTGGGGATGTTAGCTTTCCTCCGCCCAATCCAAAACCTGGCCACCGGCGATTATGAGGGGTTAGGACTGATGTTTCTCGGCGCGTTTTTTGTTGTCCTTGGCGGTACAGGTACGGCAATCGCACTGTATCATCGGTCACAATCAAAATTGTATTGAATCCTTCGAGGGAGCGGAAATGAGCATATTCTTTGATAGGAGCAACGAGGCTCACACCCATGGAATGACGGGAAATGCGATTTTGTCCAATCTAAAGCAATCATCGCCAACCAGATCATGACCCTTGCGCTCCTCTTCCTCGCCCAGGCGGCCACAGCCACTCCCGCACCAGCGCCATATCCGGCGGCATCGGTGCTGGATGCCTTTGGCGACGCCTGCCGGAACATTCAGGATATCGCGCAGGTCGAGACAGACCTCGTCGATCAGGGCTGGGCCGCCGAAATACCGCCGGCTGACAGCCCGCTCGGCAAGCTGCTCGCGATTGGCCGTGCGCAGGCGGAGCAGGTTCTCGACGGTCCCGATGACCGGATGTCCGACACCAGCGTGTTTACGAAGACCGTTAGCGGCGAACGGCTCGATATCATCCTGTCGCAGGTCGAATCCGAGGGGACGATGGTCAATGGCTGTCGGCTCTATGATGTTGACGAGACCCGGAAGATCAGTCCGGAAGACGGCGCGAAATGGATCGACCGTGCAGCAAACCGGAGCGTCGAGCGGGAGGAAATCTCGCTGACCAACTGGTCGCCGGGCTATGACACCAGCCATGACAGTTTCGAGATTTTTTACGTGCCGGAAGGCAGCCCGGTTATTGCCCTGACGCAATTTCACGGCATCGCACTGAAAGCAGATTTTGTTGGAGAAACCGAAAAATGAGCATACTCATCGACAAGAACACCAAGGTCATCACCCAGGGGATGACCGGCAATACCGGCACGTTCCACACCGAACAGGCACTGGCCTACGGGACCCAGATGGTCGCTGGCGTGACGCCGGGCAAGGGCGGTACCGAACATCTTGGCCTGCCCAATTATGATACGGTCCACGAAGCCAAGGAAGCGACCGGCGCAACGGCGTCGGTGGTCTATGTCCCGCCGCCATTTGCCGCGGACTCCATCCTTGAAGCGATTGATGCCGAGATCGAACTGATCGTCGCGATTACCGAAGGCGTGCCGGTGCTCGACATGGTTCGCGTCAAGCGCGCGCTGCAGGGCAGCAAGTCGCGCCTGATCGGTCCCAATTGCCCCGGTGTATTGACACCTGATGAATGCAAGATCGGCATCATGCCGGGCAGCATCTTCCAGAAAGGCTCGGTTGGCGTGGTTTCCCGGTCCGGGACGCTGACTTATGAAGCGGTCCATCAGACCACGGCGGTTGGCCTCGGTCAGACCACCGCGGTGGGCATTGGCGGTGACCCGGTCAACGGCACCAATTTCATCGACGTGCTGGAACTGTTCCTTGCCGATGACGAGACCAAGTCGATGATCATGATCGGCGAAATTGGCGGCAGCGCGGAAGAAGAAGCCGCGCAGTTCCTCGCCGACGAAGCGAAAAAGGGCCGCAGCAAGCCGACCGTTGGCTTCATCGCCGGCCTGACCGCCCCTCCGGGACGCCGCATGGGCCATGCCGGCGCGATCGTTTCCGGCGGCAAGGGCGGCGCAGAAGACAAGATCGCGGCCATGGAAGCCGCCGGCATCCGAGTCTCGCCTTCGCCGAGTGAGCTGGGCACGACACTCGACGCCATGCTGAAGGAGATGGTTTAGTGCATCATGATTACTCTGTTCCCCGGCGCAGGCCGGGGTCCAGAATGTGCGCATCTGCCAGACTGGGGCCCGCCCTTCGGTGCGGAAAATTGCAGTGACAAAACCTGGCTATGTTTACATCATGGCCAACAAGAGAAACGGAACAATTTATCTGGGTGTTGCAAGCGATCTGCCAAAGCGCATTTATGAACACAGGAACGGTTTGATCGAGGGATTTACCCAAAAATATGGATGCAAAATGCTGGTCTGGTTTGAACAATATGACGACTTGGAAGAGGCTCGGGCCGCAGAATTGCGCATGAAAAACTGGAACCGCCAGTGGAAGTTGAAACGCATTGAACGGATGAACCCGGAGTGGCGGGATTTGTGGGATGAAATTGCAAGATGATTGGTTCCCTGCCGAAGGGCAGGGTCCAGGCGATTGCACAGGACTTTTCTGGACCCCGCCCTTCGGCGGGGCACGATGATCGGAACTAGATATGGGCATTGAAAATCAGGAATTCGGCGTAGGTACCGAAAAGGAACCCGGTCCCAGCTGGCAGAAGAAGCACTGGCCGATCGATGATGCGGACGAGCTGAACAGCGCGCTCGATCCGACGGCCATGGGTATCGAGATCAAGACTGCGGCGGCGAAAGCCGGCACGGCGATGTCCGATTCCGAGGTGGAACTGGCAGCGGAAAAATCGATCCGGGCGATGATGCTGATCCGCACCTATCGGGTGCGCGGACATCTCGGCGCCAATCTCGATCCGCTGGGTCTGTCCAAGCTCGAAGAACCGGCTGACCTGACTCCCGAATTTCACGGCTTCAAGGCCGACGAGATGGACAAGCCGGTTTATCTCGGTGGCGTACTGGGTTTTCAGCATGCCAGCATTCGCGAGATCGAAGCGGTTCTGCGCGCCAATTATTGCGGGTCGGTGGGGCTCGAATATATGCATATCGCCGATACCGAGGAACGGCGCTTTCTGCAGGACCGGATGGAGGGCAAGGACGCCGCCATCCAGTTTACTCCGGAAGGCAAGAAGGCGATCCTCAACAAGGTGATCGAGGGCGAGGAATATGAAGCGTTTCTCGGTCGCAAATATGTCGGCACCAAGCGCTTTGGCCTCGATGGCGGGGAGTCGATGCTGCCGGCGCTGGAAAACATTATCAAATATGGCGGCCAGTCCGGCGTACGCGACATTGTCTACGGCATGGCCCATCGCGGCCGGCTGAACATTCTCGCGAACGTGATGGCCAAGCCCTACAAGGTGATCTTTCACGAATTTCACGGCGGGTCCGCCAATCCCGAAGATGTCGGCGGTTCGGGCGATGTCAAATATCATCTCGGCACGTCGAGCGACCGCGAATTCGACGGGATCAACGTGCACATGTCGCTGGTGCCCAATCCCTCGCATCTCGAAGCCGTGGATCCGGTGGTGCTCGGCAAGGCCCGGGCCCAGCAGGTGGCGCGCGATGACCTTTCCAAGCACGAGCAGGTGCTCCCGGTTCTGATCCACGGCGATGCGGCCTTTGCCGGCCAGGGTATCGTCTGGGAATGTCTCGGCTTTTCCGGCATCCGCGGATATAATACCGGCGGATGCATCCACTTTGTGATCAACAACCAGATCGGCTTCACGACCAGCCCGCAATTTGCGCGGTCTTCGCCCTATCCGTCGGATGTGGCCAAGGGTGTTCAGGCGCCGATTTTTCACGTCAATGGCGATGATCCCGAAGCGGTGACCTTTGCCTGCAAGATCGCGATCGAGTTCCGTCAGCGTTTTGGCCGTGATATTGTGATCGACATGTGGTGCTATCGCCGCTTCGGTCATAATGAAGGCGACGAGCCGGGCTTCACCCAGCCGATCATGTATGCCGCGATCAAGAAACATCCCAAGGTCAGCAAGCTTTACGAGCAGCGCCTGATCGAGGAAGGCGTAATTGATGCGGACTGGGGATCGGCGACACGCAAGGCCTTTGCCGAACATCTCGAAGGCGAGTTCAAGGCCGCATCGGATTATGAACCCGACAAGGCCGACTGGTTTGGCGGACGCTGGCAGGGGTTGCATGCACCGGCTGATCCGGAAACCGCGCGGCGCAATGTCGATACCGCGATTGACGGAAAATTGTTCGACAGCCTCGGCCGCACCCTGACCACGGTTCCCGATGGTCACCAGATCCACAAGACTCTGGGCCGGGTGCTCGATGCGAAAAAGAAGATGTTCGACAGCGGCGAGAATTTCGACTGGGCGACCGGCGAAGCGCTGGCCTTCGGATCGCTGGTCTCGGAAGGGTATGGCGTTCGCCTGTCCGGCCAGGACAGTGGCCGCGGCACCTTTTCGCAGCGCCATGCTGTCTGGGTCGACCAGAACACGGAAGCCAAACATATTCCGCTCGACACCGTACCACATGGCCGGTTTGAGGTGCTCGACAGCCCGCTGAGCGAATATGGCGTGCTGGGTTTTGAATATGGCTATGCCGGTGCGGATCCGAAAACGCTGGTCCTTTGGGAAGCGCAATTTGGCGATTTTGCCAATGGCGCGCAGATCATGATCGACCAGTTTGTCGCCTCGGGCGAAGCCAAATGGCTGCGTGCCAACGGTCTCGTGATGCTGTTGCCGCATGGCTATGAAGGGCAGGGACCGGAGCACAGTTCGGCGCGGCTTGAGCGATTCCTGCAGCTCTGTGCGCAGGACAATATCCAGGTTGCGAACATCACCACACCGGCCAATTATTTCCACGTGCTGCGCCGGCAGATGCTGCGCAGCTTCCGCAAGCTGCTGGTGATCATGACACCGAAATCGCTGCTGCGTCACAAGATGGCGGTGTCCACGGCCGAGGAATTCCAGGGCGACCATCATTTCATGCGGATCAAGTCGGATACCAGTCCGCCCGCGGACAAGGATATCAGGCGGCTGGTGCTGTGTTCGGGCAAGGTTGCCTATGACCTGATCGAGGCACGCGACGCGGCCAGGGACAAGAATACGTCCATCGTCCGTATCGAACAGCTCTACCCCTTCCCGTCGGAACCGCTGGTGGTGCGTCTGAAGCGGATGAAAAATCTCGAGACTTTGGTCTGGGCACAGGAAGAGCCGCGCAACAATGGCAGCTGGCATTTTGTCCGGCCCTATCTGGAGGACTGTCTGGAGCAGGCCGGGGTGGGTCCGGTGGAACCGGTCTATGCCGGCCGGGTGGCGTCTGCGTCACCGGCGACCGGACTGGCATCGCGGCACAAGGAGCAGCAGGAAAAACTGGTCGCGGAAGCATTGGGGCACGCAAACTAGGTTTGAAATTGGAGCGGAGTGATCCGCCGATGAAAGTGAGCATGAGATTATGGCAACAGATGTAAAAGTTCCGGTTCTGGGCGAATCCATTACCGAAGCCACATTGGGCGAATGGCTGAAGCAGCCCGGCGATGCCGTGGAAGCGGACGAGCCGATTGCGAGCCTGGAAACCGACAAGGTCGCGCTGGAAGTTCCCGCGCCGGAAGCCGGTGTCCTCGGCCCGCTGCAGGTCGAAGTGGGTGATACGGTCGAAGTCGGTGCCGTGATTGCGACCATCGAGGCGGGCAACGGATCTGCTGCGAAAGCGGCGCCCGCGGCCAAGGCGGAGGCCGCGCCGGCTCCCGCTGCATCGGAAGAACCGGCGGCGTCGATGACCCTGTCCCCGGCGGTCCGCCGCCTCGTACTGGAGCATGGCGTCGATCCGAGCAAGATTTCCGGAACCGGCAAGGATGGCCGGCTGACCAAGGATGATGTCGAGAAATATGTGAAATCCGGCACCTCGGCGCCGTTGGTCGAGAAAGGCGCGGCTACCGGTGCCGAAGCGCCGGCCGCGACGCCGGCTGCTGCTGGCGGCAACCGCAATGAGGAACGCGTGCGGATGACCCGACTGCGCCAGACCGTGGCCAAGCGGCTCAAGGACGCGCAGGACACGGCAGCTCTGCTCACCACCTTCAACGATGTCGACATGACCGCGGTGATGGAAACGCGCAGCAAGTACAAGGAGCTGTTCGCCAGGAAACATGGCGTGAAGCTGGGCTTCATGGGCTTTTTCGCGAAGGCGGCCTGCCTCGCGCTGAAAGACGTACCGGCGGTCAATGCGCAGATTGATGGCGAGGAAATTGTCTATCACGACTATGTCGACATCTCGGTCGCGGTCAGCGCACCCAATGGTCTGGTCGTTCCGGTCATCCGCAATGCCGAGGCGATGAGCTTTGCCGATGTCGAGAATACGATCGGCGATTTCGGCAAGCGTGCGAAAGACGGCACGTTGACCATGGCGGACATGAAGGGCGGGACTTTCACCATTTCCAATGGCGGCGTGTTCGGATCGCTGATGTCGACACCGATCATCAACCCGCCGCAGTCGGCGGTGCTCGGCCTGCACCGGATTGAGAAACGCCCGGTCGTCATGCCCGACGGGTCGATCCAGGCGCGCCCGATGATGTATCTCGCACTGAGCTATGACCACCGCCTGATCGACGGCCGGGAAGCCGTGACCTTCCTCGTCCGGATCAAGGAAGCGATCGAGGATCCGACACGACTGCTGATTGATTTGTAAGGAATAGTGCTCCTGCGAAAGCAGGAGCCCAGAGTGACAAAAAACGAAAGGAGACCCGAAACGAAGCCTGGTTTTGTGTACCTGATGGCCAACAAGCGAAACGGTACGCTCTATCTGGGTGTAACCAGTCGGCTGGAACAACGGGCCTGGCAGCATCGCGAAGGCTTGATGGAGGGATTCTCAAAGGAACATGGATGTGTGAAGCTGGTGTGGTTCGAAGCGTTTGACGATATTCAGGAAGCGCGGCGCAGAGAATTGCAGATGAAGAAGTGGAAAAGGGGATGGAAGCTGGAACTGATCGAAAAAGACAATCCGCAATGGAAAGATCTTTTCGAGACACTGTTCTGATCCACCCTGGGCTCCGGGTCTTCGCCCGGAGCACAAAGGAGCTAAAAGAATGACCGACAATTTTGACTATGATCTTCTCGTAATCGGTTCCGGCCCGGGCGGCTATGTGGCGGCCATTCGCGCCGCGCAGCTGGGACTGAAAACCGCCTGTGTCGAAAGCCGCGAGACGCTCGGCGGAACCTGCCTCAATGTCGGCTGCATTCCGTCCAAGGCGATGCTGCATGCCTCGGAAATCTATCATGAAGCCCATTCGGGGGCGCTCGAGAAATTCGGCATCAAGCTGACCGGTACAAAACTGGATCTCAAACAGATGCATGCGGAAAAGTCGAAGGCGGTGGAAGAGCTGACCGGCGGGATCGCGTTTCTGTTCAAGAAGAACAAGGTCGACTGGATCAAGGGCCATGCCGCGTTTGAAAGCGCGAACAGCGTGAAGGTCGGCAAGAAGACCGTGACCGCGAAAAACATCATGATCGCTACCGGCTCCTCGGTCACACCGCTGCCCGGCGTCGACATTGACAATAGCAAGCATGTCATCGTCGACAGCACTGGCGCGCTCGACTTGCCCAAGGTGCCGGGCCACATGGTGGTGATCGGTGGCGGAGTGATCGGACTTGAGCTCGGATCGGTCTGGCTGCGGCTTGGTGCCAAGGTGACGGTGGTCGAATATCTCGACAAGATTCTGCCCGGCATGGACGGCGATATCCGCAAGGATGCTGCGCGCATCTTCAAGAAACAGGGTTTCGACATCAAGACCTCGACAAAGGTCACCGGCGCCAGCGTCAAGGGCAAGAAAGCCACGCTCACCATCGAACCGGCGAAGGGCGGAGATGCGGAAACGCTGGAAGCCGATGTCGTGCTGGTCGCCATTGGCCGCAAGCCCAATACCGAGGGCCTGGCGCTCGACAAGGCGGGGCTCAGTACCAATGATCGCGGCCAGATCGAAGTCGGACATGATTTCCAGACCAGCGTGCCCGGTGTCTATGCGATTGGCGATGTGACGCCCGGCCCGATGCTCGCGCACAAGGCCGAAGATGAGGGCATTGCCGCGGCCGAATTTGTCGCCGGCCAGCAGGGAATCGTGAATCACGACCTGATTCCCGGCGTGGTCTATACCCATCCCGAAATCGCCTCAATTGGCAAGACCGAGGAAGAGGTCAAGGAAGCGGGCATCAAATACAAGGTCGGCAAATTCCCGTTCATGGGCAACAGCCGGGCGAAGACCAATCGTGATACGGATGGCTATGTGAAGGTCATTGCCGATGCCGAAAGCGATCGCGTACTTGGCGCACACATTATCTCGTCGCTGGCCGGCACACTTATCGCTCAGGTCACGCAGGCGATGGAATTCGGCACCACCAGCGAGGACATCGCCTATACCTGCCACGCCCACCCGACCCATTCGGAAGCGGTGAAGGAAGCGGCGATGGCAGTGCAGGGCAAACCGATCCACATCTGATGCTTCGCGATCGCCCAATGCCGCGATGACCGTCGATCTGTCCCTTGAGCCCGTATTGGGCGCCCTGAACTATATTGCCATTGCCTTTTTTGCGGCAACGGGCGCGCTGGCGGCGGCACGGAAAAACCAGACGATCGTCACCTTTGTCTTTCTCGGCCTGGTGGTCGGGATGGGCGGGGTCACGGTGCGCGACATCATGATCGACGCGCCGCTGTTCTGGATCCATTCCAATGCACTGCCGATCATCGCCATCCTGGCCTCGATATTGGTCTGGTTCGTGCCTGCGAGTTGGTGGCGGGAAAACATGATTGACTGGTTTGATGCCGTCGGACTGGCGGCCTACGCAGTCTATGGGGCGGCCAAGGCGCTGGAATTTGGCGTCGATCCGGCACCGGCCGTGCTGATCGGCTGTATTGCGGCCGTGGCGGGCGGTATATTGCGCGATGTCATTGTCGGGGAAACGGCGCTCGTGATGGGCGAAAATATCTATATCTCGGCGGCATTTCTGGCCGCCGCCTCATTCATCATTCTCACCATATCGGGTGTCCCCCTGTCGCTTGCCGGGCTGATCGGCGCGCTGGCCGGATTCGCGCTGCGCGGGGCAGCCATCCATTTCAATCTCCGGTTACCCGCCTATAAGAGAGGGTGAACGGCAACGAAAGAACGGGAAGCGGGGAAGTGTAATGACTCAGGTGACGGACGAATTGACGGCGACGGAGCTTGCGGCCCAAATCCGCGCGGGCCAAATGACGGTCCGGGATGCGACCGAAGCTGCTATCGCCCGGATCGGCAATTTGAACGAGCCGATAAATGCCGTCGTTGTGCGGGACTTTGAGAAGGCGCGGGAGTCGGCGAAACAGCTGGACGCGGCCGGTCCCGGCGAAAATCAGCCGCTTTTTGGCGTACCGATGACGGTGAAGGAAAGCTTCCATCTGACAGGCACGCCATCGACATGGGGTCTGGAGCATGCCCGCAACAATTTCGCGGAGGCCGATGCCGTGGTTGTGCAGCGTCTCAAGCGGGCGGGCGCGGTGATTATCGGCAAGACCAATGTCCCGCCCGAACTGGCCGACTGGCAATCGAACAATCCGGTCTATGGCCGGACCAATAACCCGCATGATCCCGGCCGGTCTCCGGGCGGATCGTCGGGTGGCGGGGCGGCAGCGGTAGCCGCCGGGATGGTACCGTGCGAATATGGCAGCGATATTGGCGGGTCGATCCGTGTCCCGGCTCATTATTGTGGCATCTGGGGGCACAAGCCGACTTTTGATGTGATCAGCCTGGAAGGGCACAGCTATCCGGGTACGGATTCCGCGCGCCCGGCCTTGTCGGTCTGTGGCCCGCTGGCCCGCTCGGCGGAAGATCTGGCGACCTTGCTGGAGGTCACGCTGGATCATCCGCTGGCGCGGCGCGAGGTGCGGATTCAGGGCGCAAAATTCCTGCTGATCGACGAACAGCCGATGACCGGATGCGCCAGGGCCTATCGCGCCGAGCTCGACCGGGTTGCGGGGAAGATCGAAGATGCGGGCGGACAGGTGGAGCGGCGCAGCGAATTGCTGCCGGATCTGGAACAGTCGCATGCGAGCTATCTCAAAATGCTCAATATCGCGATGGCCGGAGGACTACCGGCGCCCGATGGCACCCAGGCGACGGTGCGGGACTGGTTCGACCTGTGCGACATTCAGGCGCGGATCACACGCCAGTGGCGGGATCTGTTCGGTAAATTTGACTTTGTCCTGGCTCCGGTCAGCTCTACTCCGGCCTTTCCGCATCATGACGGACAGATTTTCCAGAGTGACATTGCCGTGGATGGTGAAAGCCTGCCGGCTGCCCCGCAACTGGCCTGGGCCGGCATTGTGACCTTCCCGGGCCTGCCGTCGACGGTATTGCCGGTCGGGCAGGTGGATGACATGCCGGTCGGTATGCAGGTGATCGGTGACAAGCTGGAGGACTTTCAGACCATCGAAGCCGCCCGGCAAATTGGAGCGCTGCTGACCGGCTGACCCGGGAAACAGGCCTTGACCTGTGACCATCTTAGTGTTTTATTACAGTAAGTCACCAAGATGGAGATTCTTGTGAAAATGCTGAAAACCGCCGCCGCCCTGATTTTGTCAGGGAGTCTGTCCCTCGCCGCCCCGACGGCGCTGGCAAAAGACAATTCTGAACCGGCCCCTGTCAATGTGGTGGGCTTGCAGGCGACGATGGACAAAGTGGCGGACAAGGCCAATGTGGGCGGCATTGGCATGGCTATCATCCGGGACGGGGACCTGGTTCACACGCTCTATGCAGGCGAAGCCGAACCGGGTGTCCCGGTCAGCCAGAAACACTGGTTCAACACCGCATCGGTCGCCAAGACACTGATTGCCGAAACCGTTTTGCGGCTGGTGGCGCGCGATGCCATGGGTCTGGATGATCCCGTTGCCGAACATTATCGCCATCCCGACCTCGCCGACGATCCGCGCTATGCGCTTCTGACGCCCCGCATCATCCTGTCGCACCAGACGACGCTCAAAAACTGGCCGAACAATTATGAAGACGGCCAGCTGGCTTTTCAGGGCGAGCCCGGCGATGGCCAGATCAGCTATTCCGGCGCAGGCGTCGAGATTCTGATGCGCTATCTCGAACAACGCTTCGGCAAGACCTATCCGGAGCTGGTCGACGCCGAATTGCTGGCACCGCTGGGCATCAAGGGGGTCCGTGTCGGCCGCAGCGCGGATGTCGAGGTCGCAGTCACGCGCGGCATCAACAAGGACGGCGAGTGGCAGGATGCGTTCCGGCGATCCCAGGGCGGTTCGATCATCGAACGCTCCGACTATAGCGCAGCGGACAATATGTACGCGACGGTACCGGGATATGCGGCGTTGCTGTCGGCGATCATCGCCAACCGGAACCTGCCGGAACGGTTGGCCACCGAGAGAAGGCACATGCTGTCCTCGGGGTCAAAGCGCGACATGGGTTACGACTGTCCGCCCAATATCGGTTTCTGCCCGGACCGGTTCGGCTATGGACTCGGCTGGGCTGTATTCGAACATGAAGGGCAGGTCATTCTCAACCATGGGGGCAATGATTTTGCCGAACATGCCCAGGTGTGGTTTGACACCGAGAGCGGAAACGGGATGGTTCTCTTCATGACCGGCGGCAATGCTTTCCGGCACGGGCTCGAGATTATCGCGGCTGTTGACCCGGACCTGCCCCTGGTGCGCTATTACAGTGCCCTGATCGCGCTGATGGAATCCTCCGGCGGGAATTGATTGCGGCAGCGACCGAAAGGCCCGGCCTCGGAAGGAAGAGCAAAGAAAGAGATGAATCTGCGCGCATGAACCGCTATCGCGGTTTGCGAACAGCAACGCGCGGGACTCTCATGAAACATCGACTGTTTTTCAAATGGCATATCTGGCTGGGCTGGCTGATCGGTGTGCCGCTGATATTGTGGACAGCGAGCGGGCTGTTCATGGTGTCCCGGCCGATTGAAGAGGTCCGCGGGACGCATTTGCGCGCCCCGGCCGAAAACCTGATCCTGTCCTACGAGAATATCGTGCTGTTTGCCGATAATGGCAATGACGTGACCGGGGCGAAACTGGTCCGGCAAGGCGACGAGCCGGTCTGGATCGTGACCTATGCCAGCGGCGCGACAGCACGTTACAGCGCCACATCTGGTGCGGCCCTGCCGCCGGTTACCCGTGACAGCGCGCGTCTCGCGGCGGAACGGCTGTATCTTCCCGAAGAGGATGTCCTGTCGACCCGGCTGTTTACAGCCAGCGCGCCGCCTGTCGATTTGCGACGGGAGGTGCCCGCATGGCAGGTGCGATTTGCCGACGGAACGAACATATATGTGCATGCGGAGACCGGTGAAACGCTGGCGGTGCGAACCCGCTTCTGGCGGACGTTTGATTTCATGTGGGGTCTCCACATCATGGACCTGCAGACGCGGGAGGATACCAGCCATCCGATATTGATCGGGTCGGCGGCCCTCGCCCTGCTCAGCTCAATTCTCGGGTTTGTGATGCTGTTTACACGTCGCCGGAAACGCCGGTCTGCGACAGACGGGTCAGCGGCTTGAACAGCGCCTTTCTCTTTGGTCTGCTGGGCTGGCTCGACCTTTTCGGGATCGCGGTGTTCGCTACGTCCGGCGCCCTGGCCGCGGCGCGCAAGGGGCAGACGCTTGTCACCTTTGCCTTTTTTGCGCTGGTCACCGGCGTTGGCGGCGGGACAGTGCGCGATTTGCTGATCGGCGCACCGGTGTTCTGGGTACAGGACAGCCGGGTGCCGATCCTGTGTCTTGCCATTGCGCTGATCATCTGGGTCACGCCGGTCAGGATCTGGCGGGCCGGCGCCGTCGACTGGTTCGATGCCATGGGGCTGGCGGCCTATTCGGTATTCGGTGCGGCGAAGGCCATGCAGCTCGGCATTGATCCGGTGCCGGCGGCGATCATGGGCATCATCACTGCCTGTGTCGGCGGGGTGATCCGCGATCTGCTTGCGGGAGAGCCGTCGATCATCATCCGCCCGGAACTTTACGTCACGGCGGGAGCGCTGTCGGCCTTTTCCTTTGTCGCGCTGATGCAAACCGGGATGGATGGCATTGTCGCGGCGGCTATTGCCTTTGCCGCCGGTTTTGCCTTGCGCGCGCTGGCGATCGTCAAGGGGCTGGCGCTGCCCGTTTACCGGGGCGCGGCGGAAGACGAGTAGCTTCTCAGCAAGTCAAACAGACGGATATCCTGACGGAATCCGGCGACCGGATTGACGGCACCGCATTCGAGGCACAGCGCCTGCACATCCTGCCGCGCCATCAGTCCCTGCGCGGTATTCAGCGCCTGGAAGAACAGGCGCTGCTGTTCCTGTGCCACCCAGCCGAAAATGCCGTTGACCGGTGCCCGTTCCCGATCCTCCGCAAAGGGCAGGCCATCCAGTGCCCACCAGCCGAAGCCCAGAGGCTCTTCGAGATATTTGGCGTGATAGCCGCCGTCTTCCAGTCCGGCCCGTTTGGCCGCCTCTTTCAGGGCGTCGTCGAGGCCACCAAAGCTGTCGACCAGCCCGAGCTGGCGGGCGGTGCCGCCATCCCAGACCCGGCCCTGGCCGATTTCATCGATCTGCCCCGGGGTCTTGTCACGCGCCTTGGCGACCAGTCCGAGGAAATCGCCATAGCTGTTTTCGACACCGGATTGCAGCACGGTGTGGAGATCTTCGCTGAAGCCACCGACGAAATTGGGCTCACCGGACAGCGGTGTGGTTTGCACACCGTCGGCGGTCACACCCCATTTTCCGAGCGCTTTTTCAAAACTGGGCAGTACCGCAAACACCCCGATCGAGCCGGTAATGGTATCGGGTTCGGCCATGATATGATCGCCCGCCGCAGCGATCCAGTAGCCGCCACTGGCGGCGACATCGCCCATCGAGATGACCACCGGAATGTCCTTTTTCCGGAAATCCTCGATGGCGAGACGGATTTCCTCACTGGCGAAAGCCGAGCCGCCGGGCGAATTGACCCGGACCACCAGCGCCTTGATGTCATCCGCTTCCAGCGCCTTGTAGATCTGTTCCGAAATCCGGCCGCTGGCACCGATGCCAGGCCCCCCGTCACCGCTGACAATCTCTCCGGCCACGGTGACCACGCCGATCGCGTCACCACTGGTTGGCAAGGGGTTTGCGGCGACATAATTATCATAGGCGATGGCCTTGAAATCATCCGGAGACGGCGTCTGGTCGGTCCCGACCTTTTCGGCAACAAAGCGTCCGAATGCGACCCGGTCACCAATCTTGTCGACCAGATTCTGGGCCATGGCCAGTTCCGCATAATCGCCCCCGGCGGCCTGGATCATCGCGGCCGGGTCCCGGGCAAAGGCTTCGACATTGGCGTCCGGGCGGGCCTTTTTGATTTCGCCGACCCAGCTGTCCCATAGTACCGCATAGAGCGCGGCCGAAGCTTCTTTCGCTTCGGGAGACTGGTCACTGCGCAAATAGGGTTCGACGGCGCTCTTGTAGGTGCCGACACGATAGACATGTGCCGTGATGCCGAGCTGGTCGATCAGATTCTTGTAGTAGAGCCGGTTGCCGCCAGGTCCGGCAAAAATGATTCCGCCCATCGGATCCATCCAGATCTCGTCCGCATGCGCCGCAAGCTGATAGGCGTCGTCGCTGTAGAAATTTGCGAAGGCGTAGATGGGCTTGCCTGCCTCTTTGACGCGAGCCAGCGCTTCGCCGATGCTGGTCAGGCTGGTCTGGCCGCCGCCCATGAACAGGCTGAGGTCCAGAACCACCGCCTTGACCCGGTCATCACCTGCGGAGGCGTCGATCGCACGCACCACGTCGCGCAAGCGATATTCGGTAATGTCATTCTGGCTTCCGGACAGAAAGCTTGCAAAATCGGGTCGGGCGGGTTCTTCGACGATGACACCATTGAGGTCGAGCAGCAATGCCCCTTCGCTGACCGCCGCGACATTGGGCCGGGCAGAAAGGGCGCCGTAGAGCGCGGCGAAAAACAGCAACATTGCGATCAGAACCAGACCGTCCTTGATCGCCACCAGAAATTTCCATGCAGCCCGGGCAAATTGCATCGTCAACATTCTCCATAAAAAATGCGGCAGACCGTTTCCGGCCGGCCGCATTCAATATGGGTAGGATTGTGGCGAATTACCAGCGGATAAGCCGCGGAATGACAATCCGGCCGACAATGGCGCTGGCAAGGACCGGCAGCGTGAACCACAGGCCGATATAATAAATGTCATTAAACGGGCAGAAAATATTATAGGCCGCCGCGCCGAGTGCACCGGAGGCAATTCCGACCAGCCAGCCGGCGCGTTCCGGCGAGGTGGGAGCGCCCTGGCGCAGCCACAGGGTGAGACCGGAACCGATGACAAAGGCCGACATGCCGCTGACCGTCAGGCAGCGCAGGCCTTCGGACGGACGCAGCGCTTCGACAGGCGGGGTGTTAATCATGCTCATGATTGCCGCAGTCAGCGGGAACAGAGCCGCGGTGACCAGAGCCCAGATCCAGCCCCGGTTGAGATTGCCCACGCCGGGCCGGGCCAGGTTGACCGCCGAATAGGCCGTCGCAATGCCCAGCATCAGCAGAACCCCGCTGCGCAGGAAGAACATCTCGTCGGCCATGCCCATGGCCAGGTCATTGCGCACGCCGAGGAACCAGGCGACCGATCCACAGGCCAGCATGGTCAAAGCGGCAGCGACCGCCATGCCGCCGGACGGCTTCAGCGAGCGCACCGGAGACAGGTCGTCGACCAGATCATCTATCAGGCTGTTGGCTACATTACTCATTTCATTCACTCTCGATTAGGGCGCTCATCTTCTTGAGCCCCCGATGGATATTGACTTTGACCAGCGATTCAGACTGCCCGGTCATGGCAGCGGTTTCGGCGATGCTGAAACCTTCGATTTTGACTTTGGCGATCACTTCTGCCTGACGTTCCGGGATCATCCCCAGCAAGCGTTCGAGGCTGACCTTGGCCGATACGGTTTCGTCCTGCGGATCGGCCACCAGCTCCTCGTTGAGTTCGCCATGTTCGTGGCGATAGATCTTGCGCAGGCTATCGATCCAGCGGTACCGGCCAATCGCCGCAAGCCAGGGCAGAAATGCCTTGGTCGGATCATAACTGGCCCGCTTGCGGTGGAGCGAGATCAGGGTTTCCTGAACAAGGTCATCGATCGCGGCCGGGTTGATCTTGCGCGCAAAATAGCGCCGGAGCCATTTTTCGGATTCCACCAGCAGGCTCGAATAGCATTGCTTGTCGCCGGCCTGGGCCTTGACCATCAGGTGGCGCAATGTTTCTTCGTTGGCTATCATCAGATCTCTCCGGCCCCGGCTAAATTATCTCTCGCGATCTTACCCGAACTTGTGTCCGAGCAACCGATCGACGGAGAGCAGGCCGCCGCCACGAACGATCAGGATACTGGCCAGTGCAACCCAGACGATGTGCGTGACCCACCAGGCATCGGGATAGACGAAGAACTGGATAACCAGGGTCATGACCAGCAATCCGGCAGCGCCGACGCGGGTGAACAGTCCGAGCACCACGAGAATGGGCAGAAAATGTTCCGCATAAGTCGCGATCAGGCCGGTAATCTCGGGAAATGGCATGCCATATTCTTCCTGAAACAGAAAAACCGTGGTGTCGCTCATTTGCAGCCAGGTGCCTTCCTCGACCTTCGTGCGGGCCGAACGCCAGAAAATGCCGGCAAGTGCGACGCGGGTGAAGAGCAGGGCAATGGCCTCGGGGACGGACCCGCTGACCATATCAATGGCTTTGTTAATCAGTTTCATCATTGTCTTGGTCCTGTTTTCTTTTGGTCATTGTGCCTGCCCGGATCAGGTGAACGATCCGGTCCATGGCACTGGTTTCATCACCCAGTTCGATGGCCAGCGACAAAAGGTTACCCATAGTTGAAATATTTGCAATTTTTTCCGCAATATCCGCACTTGTGGCGTCTACAGGATGGAACAGGACCTCGGCTTCGGGACGGGCAATAATCAGTCCGGCAGGGGTTTCTTCACCCAGTTCTGACAGCTCGGGAGACAGCGGGCCGGCCATCCGGATGAGGCGGGCAGCGGGATGGGCGGCGACCGGGAAGGCGAGCAGCTGATCTTCTGCAAGTGCAGCGATATCTTCGAGCACCAGCGGCGGCGCTTCGGCGCTGTTGTAACTCTCGATCCAGCCCCACTCGGCCCGGGCGAGATCGATCTCGCTGGCACCCAGCCCGTTTTGGTGCAGAAATTCCGGAAAGTCGCGGGCGATGTTGTTCATGTCGCAGGTCAGGATATGATCCTGCTCGATATAGTCGCGGGAGATCTTGTGAAATGGCTCGTGCCCCATATGGGCGTGCAATTTGGGATAGGCGTTTTCCAGCGCCACCAGCCGGGCATGGGACACGGTGTTGGCATGTGCGCGGAGACCGAGCAGGGCGCGGTCATCAGTTTCGGAAAACAGGTCTGCCGGGAAATGGCCCGGACCCTTTTGCAGGCAGGCCATGAACCGGTTCTGGCCGTCAGCCAGCGAGGGCATGTGGCTCTTCCTCTCCGGAATGCGCAGACAAAATGGCTTCGACCTTGTCGACCTCGGTCATCAGCACGTCATATTCCGGAATGTCCGTGTCCCATTCGATCAGGGTCGGTTTCGGACCGGCGCGCTCGATAAACCGCTGATAGAGTTTCCAGGTCACATCGCTGACAATCGATCCGTGGTCATCGATCAGCAGGGGTCCGGATTCATGATCTTCACGGGCATGGCCGGCCAGATGCATTTCCCCGACAATTTCGGGATCGATCGCATCGACATAGGCTTCCATGTCGAGTCCGACATTGGTGGCGGTGACTTCGACATTATTGATATCGAACAGCAATCCGCATCCGGCCTGACGACACAGCGCGGAAATGAAATCGGTTTCGCCCATCTCGTCATCCCGGTAGCTGAGATAGCGGGAGGGATTTTCAATCAGGATCGGCCGTTGCAGCCGGTCCTGGACGCGGGCAATCTGGGCGCTGAAATGGTCCAGCGATTCCTGTGTATAGGGAATGGGAAGAAGATCGGGATAGCGGTCATGGGCATTGCCGCTCCAGCTGAGATGGTCCGAAACCATGGCCGGCTGATAGCGTTCGCAGAGATCCGCGATCTTTTCCAGATCATGCGCGTTGAGCCCTTCGGCGGAACCCAGCGACAGCCCGACGCTGTGCAGGCTGAGCGGGTAAACTCCGGAGATGGCGGTCAGCCAGCGATGCAGCGGACCACCATCCCCGAAGTAGTTTTGCGGATGTACCTCGACCCATCCGGGGTGTTTCGCTCCGTCTTCTTCATTCAGCACGTCTTGGAAATGTACCGATTTCAGACCAATGCCGCCTGATGGAGGGAGGGAGGGCAACATGGGTGCTAGCATAGCAAACAGACCGAAAATTGAGGCTGGGCGTTGGGAAACATCCGCAAAACCTATCGCAAAACCCGGTGCTGTACCAGAGTTTTGCCAGAGGTCAGGAACTGACCAGGCAGCTTAGCCGCGCTGGGGAACCGGCTTCTTGTTGCCTTTTTTGGCGGTCAGTGAACCACCGGCTTTGACGCAGGAGCCCTTGGCAACATATTTCCAGGCATTGCCCTGATAGTCGGCAGTGGAGGTTCCGGCGCAGCTGGTGCCCGGTCCTGCGGCGCAGTCATTTTTGCCTTTGAGCGCTATGCCGAAACATTTTTCCTTGGCGCCGGCAGCCTGGGCGGTCGTGGGGGACACGGCAATGGTGGCGGCAGCAGCCAGGGCAGCAGCAGCGGCAGTGGCCTTGATCAGTGAATTGGACATGGTTTTTCCTCTCTTGGGAATGGGGGGATATGAACGAGCCCGCTGACGCTGGCTCAATCTGGCATTCGCTGCTTCGGCTTGTGCGGTTACAAATTTTTTTGCGGGTTCGGGTGTGCCGGGTTCAAGTCCCGAAAAACCAGCCGGAAAAAGCGACAAAAAAGAATCGAAATAAGCTTGACCCAGCGGCGCAAGCGCCCATATGGGCGTCGTTAGCACTCGTCACATGTGAGTGCTAATCCTCATCACAGGCGTTTCTGATGGCCCGGGCAAAAGGAGCCGGCCGCTGAAATGCAGATTTGGACAAGAAAGGGAAACATATGAAATTTCGTCCATTACATGACCGTGTACTGGTGCGCCGGGTAGAGGCGGACGCGAAAACTGCTGGCGGGATCATCATTCCGGACAGCGCGCAGGAAAAGCCGTCCGAAGGCAAGGTTGTCGCAGTTGGCGGCGGTCTCAAGGATGACAATGGCAAGGTCACCGCGCTCGACGTGAAAAAAGGCGACAGCATCCTGTTCGGCAAATGGTCCGGCACGGAAGTCACCGTGGAAGGTGAAGACCTGATCATCATGAAGGAAAGCGATATTCTCGGCATCATCGAGAAGTAAGACTTTCCAGCACCAATCATCACATTTGTAAGCAGAGGAAATCAACATGGCTGCAAAAGACGTAAAATTTGGCCGTGACGCCCGCGAACGCATCCTGACCGGTGTGAACACGCTGGCCGACGCCGTAAAAGTCACTCTCGGCCCCAAAGGCCGCAACGTTGTTCTCGACAAGTCTTTCGGCGCGCCGCGCATCACCAAGGATGGTGTTTCGGTTGCCAAGGAAATCGAACTGAAGGACAAGTACGAAAACATGGGCGCGCAGATGCTCCGTGAAGTCGCATCGAAAACCAATGACGTGGCTGGCGACGGCACCACCACCGCAACGGTTCTGGCTCAGTCGATCGTGACCGAAGGCATGAAATCCGTGTCCGCCGGCATGAACCCGATGGATCTGAAGCGCGGCATCGACCAGGCCGCCGCTGCCGTCGTTGCCTCGCTGCAGAAGCGTTCGAAGAACGTGAAGAGCAGCGAAGAAGTTGCCCAGGTCGGCGTGATCTCCGCCAATGGCGACAAGGAAGTGGGCCAGAAAATCGCAGAAGCGATGGACAAGGTCGGCAAGGAAGGCGTGATCACGGTGGAAGAAGCCAAAGGTCTCGACTTTGAACTGGACGTTGTTGAAGGCATGCAGTTTGACCGCGGTTACCTGTCGCCCTACTTCATCACCAATCCGGACAAGATGCTCGCGGAACTCGAAAATCCCTACATCCTGATCCACGAGAAAAAGCTGACCAACCTGCAGCCGATGCTGCCGATTCTGGAAGCTGTTGTGCAGGCCGGACGTCCGCTGCTGATTATTGCTGAAGACATTGAAGGCGAAGCGCTGGCGACCCTGGTTGTCAACAAGCTGCGTGGCGGCCTGAAAATTGCTGCCGTGAAGGCCCCTGGTTTCGGTGATCGCCGGAAAGCCATGCTCGAAGATATCGCGATCCTCACCAAGGGTGAAATGATCAGCGAAGATCTCGGCATCAAGCTGGAAAGCGTCACACTGAACATGCTGGGTCAGGCCAAGTCGGTGACGATCGACAAGGACAACACCACCATCGTTGACGGTGGCGGCAAGAAGGGCGAAATCAAGGCCCGTGTCGAAGCGATCCGTGCGCAGATCGAAACCACCACGTCTGACTATGACAAGGAAAAGCTGCAGGAGCGTCTCGCGAAGCTCGCTGGCGGTGTTGCCGTGATCAAGGTCGGTGGAGCCACCGAAGTCGAAGTGAAAGAGAAGAAAGACCGCGTCGATGACGCGCTGCACGCCACCCGTGCTGCTGTCGAAGAAGGCATTGTCCCTGGCGGCGGTACCGCGCTTCTCTACGCCACGGCGGCGCTCAAGGGCCTGGAAGGCGAAAATGAAGACCAGACCCGCGGCGTCGACATTGTCCGCAAGGCGCTGCAGGCTCCGGTTCGTCAGATCGCTGAAAATGCCGGATTTGACGGCGCGGTTGTCGCTGGCAAGCTGCTCGACCAGAAAGACAAGAATTTCGGATTTAACGCGTTCAGCGACAAATACGAAGATCTGGTCAAGTCTGGCGTGATCGATCCGACCAAGGTTGTCCGCGCGGCTTTGCAGGATGCGTCTTCCGTGGCCGGTCTGCTGATCACCACCGAAGCGGCGGTTGCCGAACTGCCGGAAGACAAGTCTGCGGCTCCGGCCATGCCCGACATGGGCGGCATGGGCGGCATGGGCGGCGGCATGGGCTTCTAGGCCCCGCTGTTCAGCACAGTCTGAAATCAGAAAGGGCTGGAGGGAAACCTCCGGCCCTTTTTTGTTCATTCCATCCATGGTCAGGAAATTCTAACCAGTTGCCTCTAAGGTTTCTTTCCATCGATTTTTGCTGAATTTTGGCCGGAGAGACTTTGTGAACCTGTCGATTGCCGGATGGCTGATTTTTGCGGGCGGCGTGCTTGTCGCGGCCGGAGAATTTGTGCTGGCGATGATGTTCTCCGGATCCACTATTGCGGAAGGTCCAGTATATCAGCAGGGGGCACCGTCAGAGACGATTATCGCAGTTGTCCGACCGGAAGACCGGCCGGTGCGGATCATTCTCGATGCCGAAGGTGTCCGGCGTGGAGTGACGCATGGAAGCGCGGATCGCGCGGTTCCGATGACCCTGCATTTTGGTGACGGGCTGCCACCGGTTGAGCATATATTCCGTCCGCGGGCGAAGGCCAATTCGAGTCAGGCCAACTATTTTCACACATATTTCCCGGTGAAACTGAACGACCGTCCGGCCGGGGCCTGGCGGATATCCGTCGACGTTCGGCCGGGGGAAAATGTCGAGCTTCAGTCCGTCGGCATGCGGGTCAAGGGCAATGTCCGGTCTCCCGACATGATGCTGCTGATCGTCGCCGGTCTGATAGCGGCATTCGGTCTTGCCCTGGGAGTGCTGGCCCGCCGCTAGAAAGGTCCCGCCGTCCGGTTCCGATTTACCGCCGCCGTCATCTGTGCCATGCCGTTTCACAGGAAACCAATTGGGTGAGGACCGGGCATAATGACAAGAATCTTCGCAATCTTGCTGGCAACAACAGCTTTGGCGGCATGCAGTGCCACAACAGGTAACACGGGAGCAGCGGCCAGCGCTTCCGAAACATCTGCGCCAGCCCCGGAGCAATCGGAAACGGACCGCCTGAACGCCTGGTTTGATGCAAAGTTCGAAGAACAGCTGGCGTTCAGCCCGATTACCCAGACATTTCTCGGACGCCGCACCGCCTATGACCAGATCGATGATTTCTCGATTGCGGCTGCGGACCGCCAGCTCAAATGGATGCAGGACGCGACCGCGGAGATGGAGCGGTCATTTGATTATGACAAGCTCTCGCCCGATGCGAAAATATCCTGGGACATGTGGAAATTCCGCCTCGCCGAAGCCGAATCGGGCGTGCCGTTTCGCAACAATGCCTATGTCCTGCACCAGTTTAACGGACAGCAGTCCTTCTTCCCGACCTTCCTGATCAATCAGCACCGGGTGGAAAGCGAGACCGACATGCTTGCCTTTATCGCCCGGCTCAAGGGCAGTGCGCGAGCACTGGACCAGCTGCTCGCGCGGTCCCAGGCCAATGCTGCTGCAGGCACACGGCCGCCGCGTTTTGCCTATGAAGGGGTGATTGAGCAGTCGCAGAAAATCACCACAGGCGCGCCCTTTGACAACGGCGGGGCCTCGGCGCTTTGGCAAGCGACGGAAAACAAGCTCGCTGCGCTGGTGAAAGACGGCAAGATCGGCACAGCACGGGCGGATGCGCTGAAAGACCAGGCCCGTGTGGCGCTGACCGACAGCCTGCAGCCGGCCTATCGCCGCATCATCAGCTGGTTCGAGGCCGACCTGCCGAATACCAGGGCCGAGTCTTTTGGCGTCTCCGAACTGCCCAACGGAACGGCCTTTTACACCTACCGGCTCGCCAACCAGACGACCACGGACCTGACCGCCGACCAGATCCACAATATCGGGCTGAGCGAAGTGGCGCGGATCCGCAGCGAGATGGAAGCGATCCGGGAGAGTGTCAATTTCGAGGGTGATCTCCAGGCCTTTTTCACGTTCCTGCGCGAGGATGACCAGTTTTATTTCTCCAATGATGACAAGGGCGCGCAGGACTATATTGACGCCGCCGAAAAACACCTGGCTTTCATCAAGACGCGCCTGTCGGATTTCTTCGGGACATTGCCCAAGGCCGATCTGGTGGTGAAGCGGGTGGAACCGTTCCGCGAGCAGGATGGTGCGGCCCAGCATTACCGTTCGGGAACACCGGACGGGTCACGGCCCGGCACCTATTATGCGCATCTGTCCGACATGCGGGCGATGCCGATCCACAGCCTTGAGGTGATTGCCTATCATGAAGGCAATCCGGGGCATCACATGCAATCCTCGATTGCCCAGGAGCTGGAAGGCGTGCCGCAATTTCGGGCGCAGGGTGCCTATATTCCGGCATTCGGGGAAGGCTGGGCGCTCTACTCCGAACTGCTCGCCAAGGAAATGGGCGCCTATGAAAATCCCTATTCGGATTTTGGCCGGCTGACGACCGAGATCTGGCGCGCGATCCGGCTGGTTGTTGATACCGGTTTGCACACCAAAGGCTGGAGCGAGGAGAAAGCGGTCGCCTATTTCCTCGCCAACTCCCCGATCCCGGAAACCGCGGTGCGCAGCGAGGTCCGGCGCTATCTGGTGATGCCGGCGCAGGCGACCAGTTACAAGATAGGCATGATCAAGATCCAGGATTTGCGCGCAAAGGCCGAAAAGGAGCTGGGCGAGGATTTCGACATTCGCGGCTTCCATGACACTGTGCTCGGCGGCGGTTCGGTGCCGCTCAGCATATTGGAGAAACAGGTAGACCAGTGGATCGCAGAGATGAAATCATCCTGATCTTCCATCCTCACAGCGGAGCATCCGGCCATGCATCAGATCATTCTGCGCTTTCTGCTCTCCGGGCTGGTCGCCGCCACGTTGCTGGCAGATCGGGTCGAGGCCCAAAGTCCAGGAACCGGAACCATGGCTGACCATCCGGTTGACCATATTCTTCTTGCCGTCCCCGACCTGGCGTCCGGTTCTGCGGACTTGGGCGAGATGCTCTCCGTGGAACCCACTCCGGGCGGCGAGCATCCTGACCTCGGAACCGCCAATAGCCTCGTCGGACTGGGCGAGGGGATCTATCTGGAAATTATCGGTCCGGCGAGCCGCGATAATCGCGGCGGATTTGCCGAACGTCTGGCAAAACTGACCCATCCCGAGCTGATCGGATTTGCGGTTCAGACCCGCAATATCGAAGCCGTCCGCGAAGCGGCAAAGGCCGCCGGAATGACCACAGGTGAAATCCGGGCCGGATCGAGAAAGACGCCGGATGGCACGATGCTGCAGTGGCGCACGATGTCCGTCATCGACCCTGCCCATGATTTTCTGGTGCCCTTTTTCATCGATTGGGGCGGGACCCCGCATCCTTCCGCAACATCGGTCGGCGGTCCGCAGCTGATCAGCTGGGAAGTCGGTCACCCTGCACCGGAAGACCTGCAGAAAATCTATGACGCACTGGGAATCGGAATCACCATTGTTACGGCCCCAAAACCGTTTCTCAGGGCGCAGATCAAAGCGGCTGACCGGACAGTTATTCTGTTCGGAACGGGTGGTCAATGAGCATGGAGCCGAAGCAGATGCGATTATTTCATTGGCCCAGGCCTGATCTGGCAGGCTAAAGCGTGCGGGTGTAAGGGGAGAGAATCCAGCCATGGTCGCGAGTACTTTTGACCTGTTCAAGATCGGTGTCGGGCCGTCCAGTTCGCACACCATGGGCCCGATGCTGGCAGCGGCGCTGTTCGTCGCGCGTCTTTCGGACTCCGGCATTCTGCAGAATGTGAACCGGCTGGAAACCCGCCTTTTCGGATCGCTGGCGCTCACCGGCAAGGGACATGCTACCGACCGCGCGATATTGCTGGGCCTGTCCGGTCAGCGTCCCGACATGATCGAACCTGATGCGGCAGATCGTCAGGTGGAGGACATCCGCAACAGCGCAAAAATTAGCCTGAACGGCACGCACGAAATCCCCTTTGACGAAGTGCGGGATGTGATTTTTGATCAAAAGAAACGGCTGGATTTTCACAGCAATGCCATGCGGCTCAGCGCTTTTTCGGGTGAGGAGATGATCGCCAGCCGGGTCTATTATTCGGTCGGCGGCGGTGCGATTCTCGATGAGGACCAGATTGGCAGCAATGATCCGGACGCGGGCCTGTGGGATGTGCCCTTTCCCTTTTGTTCGGGCGCAGACCTGCTTGAGATCACAGAACGGGAATCATTGTCGATTGCCGACATCATGCGCCGCAATGAGCAGACCGGCAAAAAAGACCCCGAGATCAGCCGCGACATTCGCGCGATTGCCGATGCCATGTCCGCCTGCATTGATCGGGGGATTCGCAGCGAAGGCATTCTTCCTGGCGGCCTGAAAGTGAAACGCCGGGCACCGCTGATCTACAGCCAGCTGATGGAGCGTCAGGAACGCGCACTTTCGGATCCGCTGACCATTTTGGACTGGGTCAATCTCTGGGCGCTGGCGGTCAACGAGGAAAATGCCGCGGGTGGCAAGGTAGTGACCGCACCAACCAATGGTGCTGCCGGGATCGTGCCGTCGGTGCTACGTTTCTATGAGCGTTTTTCGCCCAAGGCCGATGCCGCGGGAGTTGAGACATTCCTGCTGACCGCTGCAGCGATTGGATCACTGTTCAAGGAAAATGCCTCGATTTCGGGCGCGGAAGTGGGTTGTCAGGGCGAGGTCGGCGTGGCCTGTTCGATGGCCGCAGCCGGATTGACCGCTGCCTGGGGCGGGACGCCGCTGCAGGTCGAAAATGCTGCCGAGATCGGGATGGAGCATAATCTCGGGCTGACCTGTGATCCGGTTGCCGGACTGGTCCAGGTGCCCTGTATCGAGCGCAATGCGGTCGGCGCGGTGAAAGCGATCGAAGCAGCGCGCCTCGCCATTCTGGGTGACGGAACGCACCGGGTCAGTCTGGACGAGGTCATCGAAACGATGCGCAAGACCGGTCTCGACATGTCGGAACGCTACAAGGAGACATCGCAGGGCGGACTTGCCGTGAATCTGGTTGAATGCTGAGGGGAACAGGAATCATGAGAAAACTGCTGACCGGACTAATCCTGATCCTGGTGCTTGCCGGTTCCGCCGGATGGATATTCCAGAAACAGATTGGCGAACGGCTGTTTGCGCGGGCTGTCGAACAGGCTTTTGCCCGCGACCTGATCGGCAATCTGCCTGACGGTCTGCATGTCGTGCTGTGCGGTAGTGGCTCGCCGCTCTCTGACCCTTCACGCGCAGGGCCATGCACGGCGGTGATCGCGGGCGAGCGGATATTCATTGTCGATATCGGTGGCGGCGCGGTCCGCAATCTCGGGCAAATGGGACTGCCCATGGCGAATGTCGAGGCTTTGCTGCTGACACATTTCCACAGCGATCATATTGACGGCATGGGCGAATTGCTGCTCCAGCGCTGGGCGGGCGGCGGTCATGACAGTCCGCTGCCGGTATATGGCGCGGAAGGTGTGGAAGCTATCGTGGATGGCCTGAACGGCGCCTATGCCGCTGACGTGCAATATCGCATCGCGCATCATGGCGCAGCCACCATGCCGCCCTCTGGTGCGGGCGGTATCGCGCAGCCATTTGCGCTGCCGGAAGGCCAGGAGCAAGCGGTTGTCTACAATCGAGAGGGCCTGAAGATCACCGCTTTTCGGGTGAATCATGAACCGGTGGAACCGGCTTTCGGATACCGTTTCGATTACAAGGGCCGTTCGGTCGTGCTCAGTGGCGACACAGCGAAAGACCCGCGGATTGCCGGGATCTGCACAGGTTGTGACCTGCTGGTGCACGAAGTGCTGAACGCCGAGATGGTGGGCAAGATGCAGGCCGCGGCGAAGCAGGCGGGCAATGCGCGGGTGGCCAAGATCATGGCGGACATCCCTTCCTATCACGCGACACCGGTTGAGGTGGCGGAAATCGCCGGCGAGGCGGAAACCCGCATGCTGGTGTTAAGCCACATCGTACCGGCGGTGCCGCTGACCTATCTGGAAAGCTATTATCTGAAAGGCACGGCGGAGGCCTTTGACGGCGAAATCGTGCTGGGGCGCGACGGCATGCTGTTCAGCCTGCCCGCCAATAAGAACAGTATCGATCAGGACCAACTTCTTTAGACTGCCTGCTCCATGATGGGAGAGAGCAGATGACGTCCAACCGCTTTTGGCAATTGAACAGGCGTCCGGAAGGCAGTGATGTCTCGGGCGCCTTGTCGCTCGAAACCGAAGCCGTCCCGGATATTGGCGCCGGGGAAGTGCTGGTGAAATGCGCCTGGCTGTCGATGGATGCGGGCACCCGGATGTGGATGACCGAACGCGAGGACGGCTATCAGCCACCCCTCGAACTGGGCACCAGAATGGTTGGGCTGGTGCTCGGTCATGTCGCCCGGTCGAACGACCCGCAATTTGCCGAGGGCGATCTGGTGCGCGGGTTCGGCCAGTGGGCGGAATATGCCGTGGTCCAGCCGGAACTGGCAGGTCTGATGAAAGTGGACGATCAAATCCCCGACATCCGCCAGCATTTCGGAGTGCTCGGCTTTAACGGGTGGACCGCGCTCTGGGGCATCCGCGAGACGGCGGCGGTAAAAGCCGGCGACAATGTGCTGGTGTCGGCCGCGGCCGGGTCGACCGGCTTGCTCGCTTGTCAGGTTGCCAAAATCCTGGGCGCAAATGTCCATGGGCTGGCCGGCGGCCCCGACAAGTGCCGGTGGCTGGAACAGGAACTCGGCATCACCCGGGCAATCGACTACAAGAATGCGGACGTCGCTGCTGAACTGGCAAAGGTGGATGGCGGCATTGATGCCTATTTCGACAATGTCGGCGGACCGATACTGGATGCGGTACTGCCCAATATGGCGATGCACGGGCGGATCGCGCTCTGTGGTCTGCTTGCTCAATATCAGGGGGACGGCCGTGGTCGCGGCCCCGAACATTTTGACCAGATCCTGATGAAGCGGCTGCGTATCGAGGGCTTTTTCTCCCCCGACTTCATGGATCAGGGCGCAGAGCTCACGATCCAGCTGGCCAAATGGCATGACCAGGGGCTGATCGACACGCCCTTTGATGTGACGGACGGTATCGGGAATGTGCTGACCGCCTATGAAAAGCTGTTCACCGGCGGCAATATCGGCAAGGTGCTGGTCAAAATCTGAGCGCTATTTGGCTTTCTGTTCCGGAAAGTACCAGACCCGGCGGATCAGCCGGTCCATGATCTGATAGACTGCGGTTGCACTCTGCGCCTGCCGCTCGCCCTTGCTGTTCTGCCACGATGCGGTTTCGATCACCGTGACATAGTCGCCATTGACCGACCAGCCGCTGAGACTGCTGCTGACCTTGGTGGGCCCCTGGAAATAGGATGTCATGTCGCGGACCATGTTATCCTTGCCGTCGGTGGCGACTTCCGATTTGGCGCCGCTGATCATGATCCACTGAATCTCCGAATGCATCAGGTTGCTCATGGCGGTGACATCCTGCGCGTTGAACGCAGCGGTATATTTTTCCACCAGCACCTGATGATCAGGTGGAGGTGGCGGTGTTTCTGCTGAAACCGCCACAGGCATCAAAAATGCCATTAATACCAGCATCCACCGTGTCATGATTTTCCTCCCCTGTTCTCCTCGCCCAGTTTCGACCGGGTTGGCCTGGCCGTCAAGTGTTGTGACGATGCTGGCCCCACAGGGCGAGGCCGAGGATCAGCGTGGCGAATATTAGTGACATGCCAGCAATGGCGTTCCAACCGCCCCAGGCATAGGCCGCGGTGCCGAGCCAGCTCGACAAGCCTCCGCCCAGAAACATGGTGACAATATAGACGGTCATCAGCCGCGTGCGGATCTCCGGCGCCCGGCCAAACAAAATGGTGCGGTTGGCCACATCCATCGAGGCGCCGCCAAAATTGCTTAAGATGATCGGCACGATCAGGATCCAGATACTGGTGCCGGCCACGAACAGCAGGATGGCACCAATCCACTGGATGACCGCGAACAGCACCCGTACCTTTTCCGCACCAATCCGGTCGGCGAGGCGCCCGGACCAGGGCGCGACCAGAATGTTGCTGGCGGCAAGCAATGCCAGATAGCCGACCACGTCGACACCATATCCCATTTGCGCGCTGGTCAGATGGAGACCAATGCCCAGCCACAGGGCGAGGAAAAAGCCGAAAGACAGGGCCTGGAGAATACCGGCGAGCAGGACGTCCGGCATGGTCCGGATGATCGGCCAGAGCGAGGCGATCAGCGCGCCATAGCTTTCCCGCGGCGCGTCGTCATCACGCAATTTCTCGTCCTTCTCCATGATCAGCGGCACGATGACGAGCACCGCCAGCGCCAGTGCCGCGCCCACCCAATAGGCCGCGCGCCAGCCGAAATAGTGGCCCAGCACGCCGGCGCCACCGCGACTGGCGAGCAGCCCGGCGGTGATCCCGGCCGTCAATATGCCCGTGACATGGCCGACGCGTTCCGGCTTGACGCGCCTGGTGACATAGGCGGGAACCAGATAGGGTGCGATCGTGGCAAAACCGAGCAACGATGAGGCGATGACGAAGATCCGGAAATCGGCGGCCAGCGCCATGGCCAGCAGGGCGATGAGCTGCCCAGCGGCAAAATATGTCAGCAGCTTGCGGTTATTGACCCTGTCGCCGAGCGGGAGCAGCAGCAGGATACCGAGCGCCAGCGCGATCTGGTTGAACGCCGGCACCAGTCCCAGCCAGGTTCCGCTGACGCCGAATTCCGCGCCAACCGGCGCGATCAGCGGATGGATGTAATAGCCGTGTGCGACCGAGGCGGCGCAGGCGGCGGAAAACAGGAACAGCTTCAGCTCGCTGATCCGGCGCGGCGCGGTCCTGGTCGAGAGATCGGTTTGAGACAGGTTGGAAACTTTCAGTCACGGAAGACAGCACCCATGCCAAGACACGCGGGCAACGTCCTCTGTTCTTTTAGGGAGCGTCGATGATCTGATCGAGATTGTCGAGCACCTTGCCATAGACCCGGTCATGCAGCAGTTGCACCAGTTTCGGATCAGCCCGGTCCGGATGGCCGCTGTCGAACGGCGGGTGGGGATCATATTCGAGCGAAAGCTGCATCATTTGCGCAAATTCCGGGCCGGCGACTTCGGCCAGGATGGTCAGGCCAAAGTCGATTCCCGAGGTCACACCCCCGGCGGTGATGACGTTGCCGTCCTGCACAACGCGGGATTTCTCATGTTGCGCACCGAATTTCTCGAGCAGCGAAGTATAGGCCCAGTGCGTGGTGGCACGCTTGCCCTGGAGCAGCCCGGCAGCACCCAGCGCCAGCGAGCCGGTGCAGACCGAGGTGACATATCTGGCGCCCGCGCCCTGATTGCGCAGAAATGCGAGAGTGTCTTCATCCTGGATAACCTGCCGTGTCCCGAACCCGCCCGGCACGCACAGCAGGTCGGCTTGCGGGCAGTCGGCAAAATTCGTGGTGGGCAGCATGGCAAAGCCGCTGTCGGTCTGGATCGGTTGTACGGTTTTGGCTGCACTGTGCAGGACGGCTCCCGGGAGCCGCGCGAGAAATTGGGCCGGTCCCGTGAAATCCAGCTGGGTGATCTCGTCGAACAACAGGAAAACGATATGAAAGGGGGCAGGATTGTCGGTCATGAGCATGTCTCCTTGTGATGGAACTGCCCAGGCGAACGGCACGCAATGATGTTCGCTCCCCGATGGTGATCCATCCTGTCTCGCCAGTCGCGAACAATCCGGTCATAGCGATCCGCGCGATTTCCGAAAAGCACAAAAACCGGGTCAGCTGTCCGTCTTCGGGGCGGGGACCAGTTTCTGGAGCCGCGGCCGGATGTGCAAAAACAACCTGTATCCAGCTTCGAGGATTTTCAGGACAATCCGGTTGCGGGCGATCTGACCGAGTGGGCGCATCGCCGGCAAGGCACGCCACATCGCGGCAAATGCCGCGGCGCCCGACAGGAGTTGCCCGCCCTCCTCCGCATGAAACCGTTCGAGCATCAGTTGCCGGTCGAGCGGGCAGGCCGCCTCTGCCGGAGAGATATCAATGAAAGCAATCCGGTCATGCCGGTCCAGCCGCTGCATGATGCGGATCTCGCGAATGCATAACGGGCAGGCACCGTCATACCAGACCTTCACCTGTTTCCCGGATTTGGGCGCGGTCGTCACGCCAGAAGTCCGAGCGCCAGAGTCAGGGATCCCAGTCCGGCGGACAGGAGAATGCGCAGCCGGAACATCGCTGCGGACATGATCTGTCGCCGAAACAGCGCACGATCGACGAACAGCGCGAGGATCAGACCCGCGCCGAGAAGGAGCATGGAGGGCCCCGGCCAGGTCGTGCCGATCATCCAGGGAATGCCGCTGGCAAAAGCGATCAGGCTGGGCAAGACGGCTATCGGGAACAACCAGGCGGGTGGCCGCTCATCTGCAACGCCGAGACCCCACCAGACCCCGCCCAGAAAACTGAAGATCAGCGCGGCGTAGAGCCAGCCAGCCGCCAGCGCCGAGAAGCGGTGCTGGTCATCAAAGACCAGAACCAGGCAGAGAGTTTGCGGCAACAGTCCGGCCAGACCCAGCCACAGGGCGGACGGAGGCAGTGATTTTCCGGGTGCAAGCATGATTCATCCAGGCAGAATTGACGATGATCGCATTTCGCACACCGGTATGATCCGGGTCGACATGGCCATACATACAGATTGATTTAATCACACAATTAAAACATGATAAGGCTGAGCGAATCACCCGCCGAGAGGTGAATCCTGCCCTGATGGAGAGAAATACAAAATGCATCCCAGTCTGCATGCGCAAGAACATCCTGACAAACCCGCAATCATCATGGCCGGTTCCGGTGAAACCCGCAGCTATGCAGAGCTGGACCGGGCCAGCAATCGCTATGCGCATCTCTATCGTGCGGAAGGCCTGAAGATTGGCGACACGGTTGCTGTCTTTCTCGACAATGACCCGGATTATTTTTCGATCGTCTGGGGCGCCCAGCGTGCGGGGCTGTATTATGTCGCCATTCCCAGCCGGCTGACCGCAGCAGAGGTCAGCTACATCCTGCAGGACAGTGCGGCCGACATGCTGATCAGTTCCGCGGCCAAACTGGCCGTCATTGACGAGCTCCGAGACCTCAATCCCGGTGTGAAGCAATATGCCTATGGCGTGGATGACGAACGTGCTGTCGTGCCTGCACTGGCGGCGCAGCCGGATACGCCGATTGCGGATGAACGGCACGGGATGGACATGCTCTACTCCTCCGGCACCACCGGCCGACCGAAAGGGGTGCGTATACCGTTTCCCGAGAACGAAGATATTGCCCAGCCCAATGCGCTCGTCGCGATCGCGCAGGGCGCGTTCGGATTTGCGCCGGGATGTACCTATCTTTCACCTGCTCCACTTTATCATGCGGCGCCGCTGCGCTGGTGCATGACCGTGCACAGACTGGGCGGCACCACGATCATCATGGAAAAATTCGATCCCGAGCAGGCGCTGGCGCTGATCGAAAAATATCAGGTCGATGTCAGCCAGTGGGTGCCAACCCATTTCAACCGCATGCTCAAGCTTCCCGACGAGGTGCGCCAGAAATATGACGTGTCGTCGCTGAAGAGCGCAGTCCATGCGGCAGCGCCTTGCCCGGTTCCGGTGAAGGAAAAGATGATCGAATGGTGGGGACCGGTGATCATGGAATATTATGCCGGTTCCGAAGGCAACGGCTTTACCTTTATCAACTCCGCTGACTGGCTCGAACACAAGGGCTCTGTGGGCAAGGCTCTGCTGGGCACGGTCCGCATTTGTGACGAAAATGACAATGAGGTGCCGACCGGCGAGGAAGGACAGATCTATTTCGAGGGCGGCAGCCCCTTTTCCTATCACAATGATCCGGAAAAAACGAAAGCAGCGGCCAATAGCCACGGCTGGACTTCACTGGGTGATGTCGGGAAAGTCGATGCCGACGGTTTTCTCTATCTGACCGATCGCAAGAGCTTCATGATCATTTCCGGCGGGGTGAATATCTATCCACAGGAGATCGAGAATCTGCTGGTGACACATCCGAAAATATCCGATGCCGCCGTGATTGGCGCGCCGGATGAGGATATGGGCGAAAAGGTGGTCGCGGTGGTGCAGCCGATGGACATGGCCGATGCCGGTGCAGATTTCGCGCAGGAACTGGAAGCGTGGCTGCGCGAAAGCCTCTCAGGCGTCAAGGTGCCACGCCAGATCGATTTCCGCGCCGAACTGCCGCGCGAGGCGACGGGCAAATTGTACAAGCGGCTGCTCCGCGATGAATATTGGGGCAAGACCGGCAGCCGGATCGTCTGATGAACCCCGGCCTGTCTTCCGAAGCGTTGCGCAAGCTGGCGGTGGACGGATATTTCGGGCGAGTCGTGGCGCGGGACATGGATGGACTAATGGGCAATATCAGCCCGGATGCGACCATGGCCATTCCGCCACTGGCCATTGCCTTTAAAGGAAAAGAGGCAATAGCGGCGCATTTTCAGGAATTTCTGGAGAGCTATGCGCCGATCGATATTGATGATTTCCAGACGACAGCGGATCCGGAGAACGGCACTGTCGCCGTCAGATTTCATATCGCGCTGACCAGCGTCGCCGATGGCAGCAGAACCGACATGCACAATTGCAATTTCTTCCATTGCGATGCGGCCGGGCAGATCGAAAAGATCGTGATCTACATGAGTGACCTGCCGACGGAAGGCTTTGCCGCAGGCGCGACCCGACAGAAAGACCATGGAGAGAGGTGAAATGAACGAGACAGCAGAAAGCGATACGCCAACCCTGTCGCCGCAATTGGCGACCGCCGTCATCGATCCGGGCAGTTATGCCGAATGGAACGGCCTGCTCGACACGTTCGACCATATCCGGGACACCATGCCCGTGGCCCGGGTCGACCTGGCCGACGGCGGTTTCGATCCCTTCTGGCTGGTCACGCGCTATGAAGATGTGATGCGCATCTCGAAGGACAATGCGACCTTTCTGAACAATCCGCGACCCGTGGTCCTGTCAACCCGGGAGGCCATCGAATTCTCGTTGAAAGTGACGGGCAGCAAGATGCTGGTCGACTCGCTGGTCGTGTTCGATGCACCGATACATCCCAAATATCGCCGGCTGACGCAGGACTGGTTCATGCCGAAAAACCTCCGCAAGATGGAAGAAGAGATTGGAGCGATCGCGAAAGCCACGGTGGACCGGCTGGCCGAAGCGGGCGGGGAGGCGGATTTTGTGCCGCTGGTGTCGGCGCCCTATCCGCTCCATGTGGTGATGCAGATTCTCGGCGTGCCGGAAGAGGATGAGCAGCGCATGCTGTTCCTGACCCAGCAGATGTTCGGCGGGCAGGATGAAGACCTGTCGGGCTCCGGCATGAAGGACATGACACCGGAGCAGATCACCCAGATCGTGGCCGGCGCAGTGGCCGATTTTGAGGCCTATTTTGCAAAAATGGCGGCGGATCGCCGGGCCAATCCGACCGACGATGTGGCGAGTGTAATTGCCAATGCCACCGTTGACGGAGAACCACTGAATGACCGGGACATGGCCGGATATTATATCATCGTCGCCAGTGCCGGGCATGACACCACCTCGGCCTCGACCGCGGGTGCGATGATGGCTCTGGCGCAGGATCCCGAACAATTTGCGCGGGTCAAGGCGGATCGCGACCTGCTCCCCGGCATTGTCGAGGAGGCGATTCGCTGGACCACCCCGGTACAGCATTTCATGCGCACAGCGGCCGAGGACACGGAAATTGCCGGTCAGAAGATCGCCAAGGATGACTGGCTGATGATCAACTATGTCGCCGCCAATCATGATCCTGCCCAGTTTGAAAATCCCCGCAAATTTGACGCGGCGCGGTCTCCCAATCGCCATGCGGCCTTTGGTGCCGGTGCGCATCAGTGCCTCGGGCTGCACCTTGCCCGGCTGGAAATGCGAATCCTGTTCAACGAGCTGCTCGACCGGATCGAGACGATCGAGCTTGCCGGAGAACCGAAACGCGCCCGTTCCACTTTTGTTGGCGGGCTCAAGACGCTCCCCGTTAGATATACTCTATCAAAATGAGAGGCGTCGCCGCCCTTGTAATGCGCTACAAGCGACTCAAATAGAAACAGAATTCAGGCAAAATTCCCAAAGGAGAGCAACATGGTTACCCAGTACAAGAATTTGATCAACGGAGAGCTGATCAGTACCAGCGACATGCTGGACGTCGTCAATCCGGCCAATGAAGAGGTTATCGGCCAGGTTCCGGCGTGCGGCGAAGATGAGCTTAATCAGGCGGTGGCCGCTGCACGGGCCGCGTTCAAGACCTGGTCGAAAAAGCCCATCGACGAACGGCGCGCCGTGGTCCAGGCAATTGCCGGCGTGATCAACGACAATAGTGACGAGCTGTTCCGTTTGCTGACCACCGAGCAGGGCAAGCCGCATCAGCAGGCCCAGGGCGAGATCATGGGCGCGGCCTATATGGCGGGATCCCAGGCAACGCTGGAGCTGGAAGACGAGATCAACGAAGATACCGAGGAACGGCTGAGCCGCACCCGCCGGGTGCCGGTCGGTGTTGTCGGCGGCATCGTGCCGTGGAATTTCCCGGTCATGATGGCGGTGCAGAAAATTGCGCCAGCGCTGTTGTCAGGCTGCACCATCGTGCTCAAGCCGTCGCCTTTCACGCCGCTCACGACACTGCGTCTGGCAGAGCTGATCAAAGATGTGGCGCCGGCCGGGACCGTGAACATCATCACCGGGGAAGACAGCCTCGGGCCGCTGATCACGGCACATCCCGATATTGACAAGATCACCTTCACCGGCTCGACCGCGACTGGCAAGAAGATCATGGAAGGCGCATCGCAGGACCTCAAGCGGATCACGCTGGAGCTGGGCGGTAATGATGCGTCGATCGTCCTGCCGGACGCCAATGTGGAAAAGGTCGCGGAGCAGCTGTTCTGGTCGAGTTTCACCAATGCCGGCCAGATCTGTGTGGCTGCCAAGCGCATCTATATCCACGAGGATATCTATGACGAGCTGAGCGCCGCGATCGCCGAATATGCGAAACATGTGAAAGTCGGTGACGGCTCCCAGCAGGGTACTGCCGTGGGCCCGATCCAGAACAAGAAGCAATATGAGCGGGTGATTGAGCTGGTCCAGGACGCCAAGGACAATGGCTACAAGTTCCTGGTCGGCGGCGACCATGATCCGGACGTGCCGGGCTATTATATGCCGATCACGATTCTCGACAACCCGCCCGAAGATGCGCGGATTGTTGCGGAAGAACAATTTGGCCCGGTCATGCCGCTGATGAAGTTCAGTTCGGAAGAGGAAGCCATCAGCCGCGCGAATGACAGCGAATATGGCCTTGCCGGTGCGGTCTGGACCGCCGATCCCGACAAGGGCGTGGAAATTGCCGAGCAGCTGGAAACCGGTACGGTGTGGGTGAATGAATTCCTTCACCTGTCACCCTTTGCCCCCTTTGGCGGACACAAGCAGTCCGGCTTTGGCGCCGAATATGGCAAGGAAGGCCTGCTTGAGTTCACCTATCCGCAGGTGATCACGGTCAAGAAAGACAATGTCCCTGCCTGAATAATCCCCCTCCCGTTTACGGGAGGTGAGCTTGACGGCTCCCGGCTTCGTCCGGGGGACGAAGCTGCCGGCAAACTGGGAGGGCATGAGGTAGCATTCTCACCAATCCCTCCCCCAGCCCCTCCCGCTTGCGGAAGGGGAGTAACAGGCCGGTTATCACTATTGTGATGACCGGCTTTTTCATTTGACGCTAGAGCGTCGGCGGTTTAATCGGTCAGTTAAATTTCGAATCCCATTACATATCTCAAAGGAGCAGGAACATGGCAGAAGCCTATATTGTAGACGCAGTACGTACCGCAGGAGGACGCCGCGGTGGCCGTCTCGCCGGTGTTCACCCGGTAGATCTTGGCGCGGCAACGCTTGATGCGATTGCCGACCGCAATGACTTTGACCCCTCTGCGATCGAAGACGTGATCACCGGCTGTGTGATGCAGGGCGGAGAGCAGTCGGGCGATGTTGGCCGCAACGCGGTTCTCGCATCGAAGCTGCCGGACAGCATCCCGTCGGTTTCTATCGACCGCCAGTGCGGTTCCTCGCAACAGTCGATCCAGTTCGCGGCCCAAGGCATCATGTCCGGCACCCAGGATATGGTCCTCGCGCATGGCATTGAAAGCATGACCCGTGTACCGATGGGATCAACCTTCAAACTGTTTAAGGATGCCGGCCTCGGCACCAACAAGTCCGAGCGGCTCGAAGAAGCCTATCCTGGCGTTCAGTTCAGCCAATTCATGGGCGCCGAAATGCTGGTGAAAAAGCATGGTTTTGACCGGTCCGACCTGGACCAGTTTGCGCTGGAAAGCCACCAGAAGGCGATTGCCGCGACTGAATCCGGGGCCTTTGCCAACGAGATTGTCGCGATGAAAGTCGAAACCCCGGAAGGTGAGGAAATGCACAAGGTCGATGAAGGTATCCGCTTTGACGCCTCGATGGAAAGCATCAGCGGCGTGAAAGTGCTGCAGGAAGGCGGCGCGATTACCGCGGCCAATGCCAGCCAGATCTGTGACGGATCCAGTGCTGTATTGGTCTGCTCGGAACAGGCTTTGAAAGACCATGGACTGACGCCGCGGGCGAAGATCCTCAATCTGACGGTCACCGCGGGTGATCCGGTGATCATGCTCGAAGAACCGTTGTTCGCAACCGATCGCGCACTGGAACGGGCGGGCATGAAGATTGATGATATCGACATGTATGAAGTCAATGAAGCCTTTGCCCCGGTGCCTTTGGCCTGGCTCAAGCATACCGGTGCCGACCGCAGCAAGATCAATGTCCATGGCGGCGCCATTGCGCTGGGTCACCCGCTCGGCGCGTCGGGCACCAAGCTGATGGCAACCTTGCTCAACGCGATGGAGCAGAAAGGCGCGAAGACCGGCCTGCAGACCATGTGCGAAGGCGGCGGCCAGGCCAATGTCACGATTATCGAACGATTGAACTGACGACAGACAGAAGAAAGACACAATAATGGAACTCAATGAAAATATCTCCGCCGTGATCACTGGCGGTGCTTCCGGACTTGGCGCGGCCACGGCGCGGCGTCTTGCGGAAAAAGGCGTGAAGGTCGCGCTGTTCGATCTCAATGAGGAAAAGGGCGAAGCGCTCGCTTCGGAACTGGGCGGGGTCTTCTGCAAGGTCAATGTCACCGAAGACGAAAGCGTCGACGCCGGCTTTGAAAAAGCCCGCGCTGCAGTCGGACAGGAGCGCATCCTGGTGAACTGTGCCGGGATCGGCAATGCGATCAAGACCGCCAGCCGGTCCAAGGAAGACGGGTCGATCAAGCATTTCCCGATGGATGCCTTCAATTTCGTCATTCAGGTCAATCTGGTGGGCACCTTCCGCTGTATCGCCAAATCGGCGGCCGGCATGCTCACGCTCGATCCGCTGGCTGACGGCGATCGCGGAGCGATGGTCAACACCGCTTCGGTGGCGGCAGAAGATGGCCAGATCGGCCAGGCGGCCTATTCCGCGTCCAAGGGCGGCGTGGTCGGCATGACATTGCCGATCGCCCGCGATCTGTCGCGCGAAGGTATCCGCGTCAACACCATCCTGCCTGGTATTTTTGATACACCGCTGCTCGCCGGTGCACCGCAAAATGTCCGCGATGCGCTGGGCGCCATGGTGCCGCATCCGCCGCGTCTGGGCGTGCCGGACGAATATGCGAAGCTGGCGCTGTGCATGATCGAGACCGGATATTTCAACGGCGAGGATGTCCGGCTTGACGGCGGTATCCGAATGGCCCCGCGCTAGACAGACTGGAACAAGGGGGCTGCGAAAAACTCGCGGCCCTTTTTGTATCTGCAGGAGAAGCTGATGACCGACTATACCCAGATCCTTTATGATGTCGCCGACAATATCGCGACGATCACGATCAATCGCCCGGACAAGATGAATGCCTTCACCAATGTCATGCTGAAGGAAATGATCGATGCCTTTGATCGCATCGATGCGGATGATGATGTCCGTGCGGTGGTGGTAACAGGAGCTGGAGATCGCGCCTTTTGTGCAGGCGCCGACTTGACGCCAGAAGGCGGCGGCAAGCCCTTCGCCAGCGAGGACCCGGTCGAGGATTATTCGGACTTGCGCGTGCGCGATGGCGGCGGCAAACTGACCTTGCGGATTTTTCAGTGCCTCAAACCGGTAATCGCAGCGGTCAACGGCGTTGCAGTGGGCGTTGGTGCAACAATGCAGCTGCCAATGGATATCCGTCTTGCTGCGGATACCGCGCGCTTCGGATTTGTTTTTGCCCGGCGGGGCATTGCGCCCGATGCCGCGGCGAGCTGGTTCCTGCCGCATATTGTCGGGCGTCCGCTGGCCCTCGAATGGTGCATGACCGGCCGCGTGTTCGATGCCGACGAAGCGCTCAAGGGCGGTTTGGTGCGTTCGCTGCACAAGCGGGAAGAGCTGCTCGAGGCGGCCTATGCCATTGCCCGGGAAATTGTCGAGAACACGGCGCCGGTTTCGATAGCCCTGACGCGCCAGATGCTCTGGCAACTGCCCCAGGGCGCGCATCCGATGGATACCCACCGGGTCGACAGCCGGCTCATTTACAATCGCGCCAAGTCTGCCGATGCCGCCGAGGGCGTGGCAAGTTTTCTTGAGAAACGCGCACCGGAATATCCGGACAAAGTGTCATCCGACATGCCGGACACCTTCCCTTGGTGGGACGAACCTGTTTATAAGTAACCTGTATTGCGTGGGGGAAGAGCATGAGTGTCGAAAAACTGGCGACAAAGGCAAATGACGAAGGCGCGCGCGAGAAGCTGATCGAAACGGCCAGCCAGATCATGCGCGAAGGTGACACGATCGACATTTCCTTCAGCGAACTGTCGGTGCGGTCGGGCCTGAACAGCGCTTTGGTCAAATATTATTTTGGCAACAAGGATGGCCTGATGGAGGCGATCCTCGAACGCGACATGGACAATATCCTCGAGCAGATTGGCCTGCTCATCGAGAAGGACTGGCCGCCCGAGGACAAGCTGCGGCATCATATTGGTGCGGTGATCGATACTTATTATGAATTTCCCTATCTCAACCGTTTGACCATGCGGCTGATCCGCGATGTTCCGCCGGAAGGGGCTCGCAATATTGCCGACAAATATCTGAAACCCCTGTCCGAGGCCTATAACATCTTTGTTGGCGAGGGGATTAAATCCGGCGTGTTTCGCGACATGAATCCGGATCTGTTCTATTCGGCGGTCACCGGTGCAGCGGACCGGTTTTTCACCGGAAAGCTGGTCTGGAAATATTGCTATGGCCGCGAGGATTTCGATGAACGCATGCGCGATGCCTATCGGGAACAGACTGTGGATCTGATCATGGCGGGAATATTGGCGAAATAGACCTTTCAGGGGAATGAAAATGCAAAAACTGGCCGGATATGCCGCCGCGCTGATGACTTTGGGCGCGAGCCAGATTGCGCTCGCACATGGCGCGCAAGATCCGCATGCCCGGACCACACCGGCGGTCGAGGTCATGCCGATGGATCAGATGCTCAAGCTGTTTGGCTGGGACTTTGATAAAACCGAAATCCGGACCGAGACGCTGGCCGAAGGCTTCCATGTCCTGTTCGGGCTGGGCGGCAATATCGCGGTTTCGGTGGGCAAGGACGGCACGCTGATCGTGGACGACCAGTTCCCGCAGCTGATGCCCAAGATCAAGGCCGCGCTGGCCGAACTGGGCAGCGAGAAAGTCGATTTCGTGATCAATACCCATTGGCATTTTGATCATGCCGACGGAAACCTGACGCTGGGCAGGGAAGGCAGCTGGATCGTCTCGCAATCCAACAGCCGTGACAAGATGCTGAATGATCATGTCATCAATTTCGGACCCTTTGCAACCGAGCAAAAGGCTTATCCGGAACATGCCCTGTCCGACATCACTTTTGACAAGACCATGCAGTTCCACATCAACGACCAGAAAATCGAGCTGGTTCATGTCGGACCGGCGCACACGACGGGTGACGCAGCGGTGATTTTCCGCGGCGTCAATGCGGTGCATATGGGCGATGTGTTCAACAATGCCGGTTATCCCTTCATCGACGCCGACAATGGCGGGGACATGGATGGCATGATTGCTTTTTGCCAGGCCGTGCATGATGCGATTGACGACGAAACCAAGGTCGTTCCCGGGCACGGCCCTGTCACCACGCGAGCGAAGCTGGCCCGCTATATCGCAGTTCTGACCATCGTCCGCGACCGGGTGCAGGCACTGATTGATGAAGGCAAAAGCCTGGATGACATTGTTGCAGCCAAACCGACGGCAGATTTCGATGAGGAGTTCCAGGCCAATCCGATGATGGTGCCCAGCTTCCTGAGCCGGGTCCATGCCAGCCTGACGCGGGACTAGCTGGTGACCACCAGCCGATAGCCGATATCGAGCGCGCCTCGTTCCATCAGATCACCATAGCGGTCTTCCCACAGACCGGAGCCCAGGTCTTCGTCCAGCTTTTGCAAGGGTGCGGTGATATCATCCAGCTTGGCAAAGGTGGAAATCGCCGACCGGACATCGGCATCGAGATAGGCATGCGGTCGTCGCCAGTAGGCACCGAGGAAGCCGTCGGTACAATCATGAGGGATGGGAACCGGTGCGATTTCCACATCACCCAGAATCCGTCCATATTCCGGCATAACCGGCATGATCGGCTGGTCCAGTTCGACGATCTCCGGGATATAGTCGGCGAGCCAGAAATAGGGGGCGTGGGGATCGAAGGTGAGGATCACCAGCGGCCCTTTTGCCACGCGTCGCATCTCGCGGAGACCGGCTTCCAGATCGGTCCAGTGATGAACCGTCAAAATGGCCATGGCCGCGTCAAAGGACCGGTCCTCGAACGGCAGCGCCTCGGCGGCGCCCTGAAAGACCTTGCCGGCATCCGGTGGGCGCTGGCTGATCATTTCGGCGGAAGGTTCCAGCGCCGTTACCGTGCGATCCGCCGGCTCATAGGACCCCGCACCGGCACCGACATTGAGGACCGATTGCGCGTCACCAAGCGCTGCATGTATGACCTTTGCAATGCGCGGATCGGGCTGGCGGAGACGGGAATAACCGGAGCCGATTCTGTCATAAAGCGCCGCCATGCCGGGCCTAGTCCCGGGGTGGCAGGCCGTGCAACATGGTCAGGAACCTGAGCTCCGTTCCGGCCCGGCGGTGCTCGGACAGGGCCTGATAGTCGGGGTCATTATACCAGGCGGTCGCAGCCTCGGCACTGGGGAATTTGAACAATACCACCCGGCCTTCCGGCGGATGACTGCCTTCGAACGTGGTGGATGCGTCGTCAAAGGTGATGAACGTCCCGCCATGTTTTTTGAGGATCGGGAAAAAGCCCTTTTCATAGACCCGGTATTTCGCCGCATCATGTACGGTGAAGTTCGCCATGACGTGGACCGGCGCTGCGTCGCTCATGTTGCATTCTCCTCTTTCGGCATGCCAAGCGCGCCGCGAACTTCGTCATTGTCCGCGCCGAGAGTCGGCGGGTCGGCATAGATATTGGCCGGGGTTGCGGAATAGTGGACCGGGTGGGTGATGGTGCGATATTTGCCGATTTTCTCGCCCTCGCGCTCCTGCCAGAAGCCGACCTGCTCGAGATGGGGATCTTCCAGAACATCACCGATTTTGTTGTAGCGCATCGCCGGGATATTATGTTCGTCGAGCAGTGCCAGCCATTCTTCGGATGTCTTGGTCGAGGCGATTTCCTCGATAATGCCATAGAGTGCGGTGATATTCTTTGTCCGCTCCGAATAAGTAGCGAAGCGCGGTTCGTCGAACACACCCGGCCGACCGCCGAGTTCAAAAAACTTTCGCCACTGGGCGTCATTGTAAGGCACCAGTCCGATATAGCCGTCCCTGGTCGGATAGGGCTTGCGATTGGCGTTGATCGAGCGGGTATAGGCGAGCCGGCCATTGCCCGGGATGAAGGTTTCCCCCCACAGGTTCTCGACCATGTTGAACCAGGTGAAGGCCTCGAACATTGGCACCTGGACAAACTGTCCCTCGCCGGTCTTTTCCTTGTGATACATGGCCGCCAGCGTCGCATTGACTGCGAACAGCCCGATGGTCTTGTCGGCGATCAGAGACGGGGCATAGAGCGGCCGGCCGCTGTCACCGCGCATTTCGAAAAGCGAGGCAAAGCCGGACACGCATTGGATCAGGTCATCATAGGCCTGGCGATGCGAATAATCCCCGCCCTGACCGAATCCGGCGCAATGGACGTAAACAATACCCGGATTCACGGCCTTGACGCTCTCATAGTCCAGCCCGAGCCGTTCCATGCCGGCGAGGCGGACATTGTGAAAAAACACATCGGCATGTTTGAGCAGTTCGAGAATGACCGCCTTGTCGGCCGCATCCTTGCCGTTGAGTGTGACCGATTTCTTGTTGCGGTTGAGCGCGGTGAAAATCGGGCCGAGATCGCCGGTGGGATTGTCCCCGGCATGACGCATCATGTCACCGGCCATTTTGCCCTGACCATTTTCGATCTTGATCACGTCGGCGCCCATGTCGGCGAAGTTCAGGGTGGCGAAGGGCCCGAGCACCACCGTCGACATGTCGACAATCTTGAGGCCCTTTAGCGGCCCCGTTGGTTCTTCGTCCCATTCCAGTTCGGGCCATCCGCTCATCGACACTATCCTCAATTTAACAGGTGCATGAATATGGCTGTCTGTTATCAGTTTTAATCGATTGATGAACTGTTTATTTGAGGGATGTTGTTTTGAATATGTCAGATCCGAAAGCGCCGGTCCTGGTCGGGGTTGGTGAATCGAGCGGAAAAGCTCTGAAAGCGGCGCAGGGCACCGAGTGGCCATCGACGGCAGAGCTGGCTTCTGCTGCGGTCAAGGTCGCGCTGGCGGACAGCGGAGCGGCGGAGAAACTGGCCGCTTCCGTTGATTGTCTGCTGTCCACGCGCCTGTTTCATGACAGCGGATTGCCGCATCCTTTTGGCTCGCCGGAAAACCATCCCGAAGCAGTGGCCATCGCGTCCGGGCTGGATCCTGCGACACTGCTTTATGGCGATGTCGGCGGGCAGAGTCCGCAAAAGCATGTCAACCAGCTGGCCTGTGACCTGTATGCGGGCAAATATACCGCGGTTGTCATTGCCAGTGCGGAAAATACCGGCACGGTCAAACGGGCCCGGCGCAGCGAGAAGGCGCTGGACTGGAACCAGGCGGCCACGCGCGAGATGACCGACCTGCGCACGGACGATGACAAGATGCTCACGCCTTATGAATGGCGGCAGGCGATTATCGATATGCCGATGGCTTATGCGATGGTCGAAAATGCGCGACGGGACCGGCTGGGCTTGGACCGGGACAGCTATGCCCAGGACATGGCCCGCCTCTGGTCGGCCTTCTCTGAAGTCTCGATGACCCGCGAACATGCCCAGTTTGCACGCCACTGGACTCCGGAAGAGCTGCTTGAAGAGGCGCACGGCAATTACCGCCTCAACGATCCCTATCGCCGGTGGATGGTCGCACAGGATGCGGTGGAGCTGGGGGCTGCGGTAATCATGACGACGGCGGGTCATGCCGCGGAACTCGGGATTGCCGAAGACCAGATGATCTACCTCCACAGCGGGGCCGATGCGAGCGAACCGCTGATGAGCCTGCGCCCGGACCTTTCGGTGTCTTCCGCGATGGAACATGCCTTCCCGACCGCAATGGATCTCGCTGGTCTGCAGGCGAAAGATATCGGCCCGATGGATATCTACAGCTGTTTCCCCGTGGCGGTGTCGCTCGCCATCGACGCGCTCGGCTCACCCGACCGGGCGCCGGGCTCCTACACGCTGACCGGTGGCCTCAGTTTCTTCGGCGGGCCGGGCAACAGCTACAGCACGCACGGGATTGTCGCCCTGACCCAGGCACTGCGCAGGGACGGCAGCAGGCCCGGCCTGATCTCGGCCAATGGCGGCGTGATCAACAAGGAATCAGTCGGTATTTATGCCGCACATCCGGTGGAGGGCGGATGGTCACCAGACCGGATTGCCGCTCCGCACCGGATCGGGAAGACCGACCATATCCGGGAGGAATATTATTTTGACGGCAAGGCCGTGATCAAAAGCTACGCCATGCCCTATGGCAAGAAAAGCCGCGGCGCCGCGAGCCTGTGGCTGGAAGATGAACAGGGGTTGCCCGCGATCGGCGTACTGCCGGACGCGCCGGAGGATACCGATCTCATCGGCATGACGGTCGACGTGCGGACCGACGACAATCGTAACGTTGCAACATTGACGGGATAGCGGAAAATATTTCTGTATATTTGCCATTTCCGGTGATATTTTCACCGAATGGCAAATGAAATCAAAAAACTGGACCAGAATGACCGCAACATATTGAAGGCGCTGCAACAGGATGCGAGCCTGTCCCTCGAAAATCTTGCGGCGCAGCTCAGCCTGTCAACCAATGCCTGCTGGCGCCGGATCAAGCGGATGGAGGCTGACGGTATTATCGCCCGGCGGGTTGCCATTGTCGAACCGGAAGCGGTCGGGCTCGGCATGACCGCCTTTGTTGCGGTGCGGACAAATGACCATAGCGACCAGTGGCTGAAAAAATTCGCGGCCGCGGCCTCCGGGATTGATGAGGTCGTCGAATTTTACCGCATGGCCGGCGAGGTCGACTACATGCTGAAGCTGCTGGTCCGCGACATGGCGGACTATGACCGGGTCTACAAAAAGCTGATCAAGGCGGTGCCTTTGTCGGACGTCTCGGCCAGCTTTGCGATGGAGCGGATCAAATATGAAACCGCGGTGCCGGTGTAACGGGCTGGAAACAGAAGTTTCCGCGTGCGACTCTTGAGTCTCTATTTTTTCCCTCAAGCGCCGGGCGGGCACATCCGTGCCCTTGGCTTTCCTCGCATAAGCTCGGGCGCGCGGTCGCGCTTGCCTCGCTGCGCTCGGTTCACCGATCTATCGAGAGGGCACCAATCCGACGCGAAGCGGAGGCAAGGCCGACTGGCCGCCGCGCCTTATGGCGCGTAGCCAAGCGGGCGGATGCCTGCGCCCGGCGCTTGAGGTTCAAATAAAAAATCTTCCCGCGCCCGGCGCTTGAGGTTAGAAAAAGAATCCGGCGCTTGAGGGAACAAAATAAACTCTCCCTCAAACCGCCACAACTTCCTGCCGGATGGCACCAAAGATCGAATGTCCGTCGGCATCCAGCATCTGGACTTTGACAGTGTCGCCTGGGCGCATGAACGGGGTTTTCGCTTCGCCCTCATTGATCGTCTCGATCATCCGGATTTCGGCGATACAGCTGTATCCCAATCCGCCTTCGGACACCGGCTTGCCGGGCCCGCCATCGGCATCCTGATTGGAGACCGTGCCAGAACCGATAATTGTTCCGGCGCAGAGCGGGCGGGTTTTTGCCGCATGCGCCACGAGCTGGGCAAGGCTGAAGGTCGCGTCGACCCCGGCATTGGCGCGGCCGAAGGGCTCGCGATTATAATCGACCTGCAGCGGCAGATGGACAACGGAATCCTTCCAGGCATCGCCCAGTTCGTCCGGGGTCACCGCCACCGGAGAAAAGGCCGAGGGCGGCTTGGACTGGAAAAAGCCGAAGCCCTTGGCCAGTTCACCCGGGATCAGGCCGCGCAGCGAGACGTCGTTGCACAGCATCACCAGCTTGATGTGATCCGCGGCATCTGCATCGCTGGCGCCCATCGGCACGTCGTCGGTGATGACCGCGACTTCGCCTTCCATGTCGCAGCCCCAGGCCGGATCACCGAGCGGGATATCATCGCGGGGCCCCAGAAACGCGTCGGAGCCGCCCTGATACATTAGCGGATCATGGTAGAAACTTTCCGGAACCTCGGCACCGCGCGCCTTTCGGACCAGTTCGACATGATTGATATAGGCGCTGCCATCGGCCCACTGATAGGCACGGGGCAGTGGTGAGTGGGCATCATTCTCGTGAAACCGCTCACAGGGCACCGCCTGATGCTCGACATCGCGATAGAGCGCTTCCAGTTTCGGCGCGCATTGTTCCCAGTCATCCAGCGCCGCCTGCAGCGTCGGCGCAATATTACCGGCTTCGCAACAGCGCGTCAGGTCCCTGGATACGACAACCAGTCGGCCGTCGCGCGTATCATTTTTCAGCGTGGCGAGTTTCATCTTTTTCCTTCGGCGGTTTTCCAGATCCGCTCATCCTGAGCTTGTCGAAGGATGAACGCAGAGATGACGGGACAATGCACTGCAATTCATGCTTCGACAAGCTCGGCATGATCGGTGGGCATCAAGAGAGAGATCAATGCTCGTCGCGGGCTTTTTCGTGCAGCCAGGCGGCATGCTGGGGTGCCTTCCTGGTCTGGCTCCATTCCTCGAGCATCTCCGGAGCCACGCGGCGCAATTCGGCCATTTCCTCATCCGTACCAATATCGCAGGCGATTTCGAGGCGATGCCCGTTGGGATCGAAGAAATAGATGGACTTGAAAATTCCGTGATGGGTCGGGCCGAGCACTTCCAGTCCTTCGGCCTCGGCATTGGCCTTGGCCGCGAGCAATTCGTCGAGCGTCTCGACCTTGAACGCAATATGCTGCACCCATTCCGGCGTGTTGGGATCCTTGCCCATGTCCGGCTGTTCGGGCAGCTCGAAAAAGGCGAGAATATTACCGCCCCCAGCATTCAGGAAAATATGCATATAGGGATCATGCTCGCCGGTCGAAGGGACTTCATTTTCGGCAAAGGCGATATCAAAATCCATGCCCATCACGCGCTGGTAAAACTCGGTCGTTTCCTTCGCATCACGGCAGCGATAGGCAACATGGTGGATGCCGGAAAGGTTGGGCGCGCTCATTCGGCGGGTTCCTTCACGTCGAGGACACCGCGTGCAACCTGATCGCGTTCGATGCTTTCGAACAGCGCCTTGAAATTGCCTTCGCCAAAACCGTCATCGCCCTTGCGCTGGATGAATTCGAAGAAGACCGGGCCGATTTGCGGTTCGGCGAAAATCTGCAGCAACAGGCGCGGTTCGCCACCTTCTGTGGTTCCGTCCAGCAGGATGCCCCGGGTCTGGAGCGCTGCCGGGTCTTCGCCATGGCCGGGAAGGCGTTCCGCAAGCATTTCATAATAGGTGGCCGGCGGCGCAGTCATGAACGGCACGCCCAGTTTCTTCAGCCGGTCCCAGCAGGCCACAAGATCGTCACAGATCAGCGCGATATGCTGGATGCCTTCACCGTTGAACTCGCGCAGGAATTCCTCGATCTGGCCCTTGCCGCCTTCGCCTTCCTCATTGAGCGGTATGCGGATCTTGCCATCCGGCGCGGTCAGCGCCTTGGATGTCAGGCCGGTATATTCGCCCTTGATGTCAAAGAAGCGGATTTCGCGGAAGTTGAACAGGGTTTCGTAATAGTCCGCCCAGTATTTCATCCGCCCGCCATAAACATTATGGGTCAGGTGATCGATAATGTTGAAACCGGCACCGACCGGGTGGCGATCAACACCGGGCAGATATTCGAAATCAATGTCATATATGCTGAGATTCTCGCCGCGCTCACCGCCGTCATAGCGGTCGACCAGATAGAGAATCGCACCCCCAATGCCGCGAATGGCCGGGATGTGCAATTCCATCGGGCCGGTTTCGACCTGCACCGGTTCCGCCCCGTTGGCGATCAGATGTTCCCAAGCCTTGCGCGCATCGCGTACCCGGAAGGCCATGCCGCAAGCGGAAGGCCCATGTTCGCGGGCGAAATACCAGGCGGCAGATTTGGGTTCGTAATTGATGATCAGATTGATCCCGCCCTGGCGCCACAGATGCACGTCCTTGGACCGGTGCTCGGCGATTTTGGAGAATCCCATCACCTCGAACACAGGCTCCAGAACACCCTTTTCAGGTGCACAAAATTCAACAAATTCAAAGCCGTCCAGGCCAGCGGGATTTTCAAACAGATCAGCCATGATTGTTCCTTGGGACAGATAGTTTCAGGGAAGCAGAATTTAGTTACAAATGAAACTATAGGGGATTCGCACCAGATATGCAAGAAAATAGCCACCCGGCAAATCACAGAAGAATCGGGACGAAAACAGGGGAAGTCAGCATATGCAAAAACGCCATCAACTGGTGCTCATGGCGTTTCTCGCCATCTTTATCTGTTACATGGACCGGGTCGCCATATCGGTGGCGATCATCCCGATGGTCGAGACTTATGGCTGGGACCTGTCGACTCAGGGTCTGGTGCTCTCCAGTTTCTTCATCGGCTATCTGCTGACCCAGGTTGTCGGTGGCAAACTGGCCGACCGTTATGGCGGCAAGGTCGTGCTCGGCTTCGGTGTGTTCATCTGGTCGCTGTTCACGCTGGTCGCGCCGCCGGCAGCCGCGCTCGGCATCACGGTTCTGATCGTTGCGCGGATTCTGATGGGCATGGGGGAGGCCGTCACCTTTCCTGCCATTTATGCACTCTATGCCCGCTGGATCCCGGTCAAGGAACGCTCACGCTCGGCCGGTTTCTCGAACAGCGGCATACCGCTCGGCACCGTATTTGCCTTGCTCGCCACGCCGATAATCGTCGCGCAATGGGGCTGGGAATGGGTGTTTTACCTGTTCGGCGGCGTCGGCTTTATCTGGTGCGTGATCTGGTACTATGCCATCGCTCCGACCCCGTCCCGGCAAAGCGGGATCAGCCAGAGCGAGCTCGACCGGATTTCCGCCGACACGATCGCCGAGGCGCCGGCCACGGCAACACCGTGGGGCGCCTTGCTGGGCAACATGCCGGTCTGGGCCATCATTGTCGCCCATTTCTGCAATAACTGGTGGTTCTATGTCCTGCTGGCCTGGCTACCGACCTTTGTCACACAGGGGCTGGGCGTGGATTACGCCTCTGTCGGCCTGTTCGCGATGATGCCGCACATCGCGCTGTTTCTGTGCATGAACATTTCGGGTCTGGTCGCGGACCGGCTGATTGGCCGGGGCATGACCATCACCCATGTCCGCAAGCTGATGATGATCATCGGCTTTGGCGGCAGCATCATTGCCCTGCTGCTGGTCGGGCAGGTGGAATCCGCTGTTGGCGCCATTGCCATCATGACGGTTGGCAGCGCCATTGGCGGATTTGCGGTCAGCGGCTTTTTCGTCAACCACATGGACATCGCGCCGGAACATGCCGGCACGTTGATGGGCATCACCAACACGGCGGGCACCATTCCCGGGATTGTCGGTGTGATGGTCAGCGGCTGGATACTGGACAGTACCGGGTCCTGGGCGCTGGTCTTTCAGGTCGCGGCCGCTGTATCAGCCTTCGGATTGCTGTTCTATCTGCTGTTCGGCAGCGGCGAGCGGCAGTTCACACCTGAGACATCACAGCCCGCCACCTCACACTGAGTCCATCGGCTCCATGACGTAGAACAGGCAGTCCTGTCGGGCCACAAACGCGTCGGTGGTGGCCATGGACGGGATGATATCGGTTTTGGCGATCAGCTTGCCATCATGGATGTCGAACAGCTCTGATCCGATATCCTGCCCATTGTCGAGCGTCGCGGTCAGCGGCAGGTCACCGTCTGCTTCCAGCTCGGCAAGGGTTTCGCCCTTCCGGAAAAGGCCGAAATTAAACTGGTCGATATCCGGTCGGAACCGGACATCATTGCCGCTATTGTCGAAACTGAAATCCCGCTCCGGGCGGATCTTTACCCTCGCGTGCGTCCGAAGCAGGATCAGGTCGCCGCTGGCCGGATCATGGTCGGGCAGATGATGCATGTGCAGGCAGTCGTCGATAAAGCGGGTCGCATCGTCGACGCCGCTCTGATCATCGGGCTTGCCGCATTCGATCGTGATCGCCGGACAATGTTCCGACATGGCCAGTGACTGGACACCTACCGGCTGACGAAAATAGACGGCGGTGCGCCCGAAAAGGCTCGCCAGCTGGAGAAATTCCGGATCGAGCCGGTTGATGCATCCGTAATGGGGATTGCGCCCGGTATTGTTGTGCAGGTCAATACTGAGAAAAAGTGGCCGGGCGGTAACGGTTTCGACCACCTCCTGCATGATCCGGCTTTCGGGACATGGTGGCAATTCGGTTCCCGGCCAGACCCGGTTGAAATCCTGCTGGTGCCCCAGCACCCGTGCGCCCTGTTCCGCTGCCTCCACATTGCTGATGAACAGCCAGACCGAGCGCGGCAGTTCGCTGTCCTGATATTTGCGCAATATCCGCTGCACGGCATGAAAGCCGACCGGTTCATTGCCATGTTGCAGGATGGTCAGAAAAAGCGGCGGATCGCGACGGCCTTTCAGATATACCAGAGTCGGGCCGTCAAGCAGGCCATGCAGCTCGGCGGGCGAGCAGGTCAGAAAGGCATCCGGCAGGCGTTCGGGACGGGCAAGTTGCATGATGGTGAGCGGTTTATTCCGACGGGTCCAGCGGCCAGCTGTGCACCGGTTCGCCCAGATCCTGATAATGCAGGTAGCTTTTGAGCAGCTGCGCCATGTCGCCGCCATGTTCCTTTACAAATTGGCGCTGCCAGACGGCACCGGTCTGCCCGGTGCGGGCGCGCTGTTCAATAATGCCGAGATAGAGTTCGCGGTCGGCTTTTGCAATGTCCAGCTGTTCCAGTCCGGCATGGGCCATGGGCAGGAACAGGTCGAGGATCAGCTCGTCAATCGGACGGTCGTCAATCTGCTGCCAGCGGATTCTGGCGTCTAGGCCATCATGTGCTGCGAGATAAAAATTGTCGCGCGCGGTATGATACTGGCATTGCGCATGCGGCCTGACCTCATTCTCGGCAAACCAGGTGACAAGACCGTAGTAGAAGGCCGCGTTGGCCATGGAATCGACGATCGTCGGGCCCGCCGGTACCACGCGTTGTTCCATGCGGAAGTGCGGTGTCCCGTCCTCATCCCAGCCGACAATCGGGCGATTCCAGCGCCAGATCGTCCCGTTCTGGAGGCGGAGATGGTCCATTTTTTCCGGCGGCCGGTCCGAGCATTGCGGCAGCAGCACGGGATAGCGCTGGCGATTGGCGCAGAATATGTCGCCAAAACCCTCCTCGATAAAGCGGACGCCAAATGTGACCCGCTCGGCATAGTCCCAGTTTCCGACCGACACCGCCTGCTCGAACAGGGGAATACGGCTTTCGGCCCAAAGGTCCCGGCCAAACAGATAGGGCGAATTGGCCGAAACCGCCATCAGCGGGGCTGACGCCAATTTCGAGGCATTGTAATAATCCGTGCCGCCGCCTTCCGGAATCTTGAGATGGATCTGGAACGAGGTGGCTCCGGCTTCAAGCATCACGTCCATATGCTCGCTTTGCAGATGCTCGATACCGTCTATGTCAAGCAGGATCGGCTGGCCCTTGCGCAGGCGGAAAATCTGGTTGTTGATCGCCTTGTAGCGCCGGGCGTCGGACATGTTCTCTTCGCAAAGATGCGCGCTGGTCACGGTCGGCAGGATGCCGATCATCGCCAGCCGCAGATCCATCTGCGCTGCAGTATCGCGCGCGTCGCGCCACAATTTCTCGAGATTTTTGTGCAGCTCCGATATGCCGGTTCCGGACAGGATTTCCGGATCGCCGTTAAACTCCAGATTGAATCGGGACAGCTCCGGCACGACCAGGTCGTTGTCCAGCGCGGCGATAAATTCCTCGTTGCGGGCAACTGGTTGCATGTCCTGGTCGACCAGCCAGCATTCCAGTTCGAAGCCTGCCGTGCGCGGCGAACCGGATATCCGGCCTTCCTTCTCCCAGGCCATGAGCAGGTCGGTTTCTTTTCGCAGATGTTCCGCAAATTCGCGGGAATCAGCATCCGTGAAACTGGTGGTCTCGATTTCCTGCCCCATAGGCTCTCCCTGAAATCAGCATATCGCCTTGACCAGCTTTGGCAATATCCCGGGCAAGGCTTTTATTCATCGGGATCGTTTGTGGTGCCGTCGGGCGGGTGAGGTGGCGCTCCTCAGGTCAGCCGGGCGGCGACTTCCCGGAGTTTCCGGAAGCGGTCTGCCGTTGTCCGCCCGAAACCGATATCGATGGGCAGTTCCTTGTCCTCGTGATGGACGTTCAGAAAGTAGATATGCCCGCCTTTTTCCCAGACCCGGTCATGATCTGCCCATTCGTCCATTTCATACAGCGTGAACGCCTTTTCGTCATCCATTGTGGCGGGATCTGCGCCGATGAAATCGGTGAATCGCTGGCCTTCATGGCCGACTGCCTGGCTGATGGCGGCCCGGTAGGATGCGAGGCGCTGCTCGACCTGCCGGTCGATCTCCTCATATTCCATCGATGCCCAGGGATCGTCAAAAAACATGTGAGAGGTGCACAGTGCAATATCGGTCTGGGGGGCAAGATTTTCATCTTCGCCATCCCCATCCCAATCCTCTTCCCAGTCTTCGTCATCCGCAAACTCGGCGGCCTCAGATTCGGCCAGTGCTTCGTCGAAACTGTCGTCGAAAGCAGGCGCCGCGGCCAGCATCGCGGTGGCGGCCTCCGACTCGAATTCCTCGTCGGACGCAGAGACCAGTTTCCGGAACAGCGGTTCCGGGGCATCGGTCAGGGTCCAGCTCCAGATGGAGGGGTTTTGTGTCACGGATCATCCTTTGGCTGTTAACCGGAAGTCCACCATTGTCGTTCCGCGGCGCAGGTCAATGAAAATCCCGGGACTTGGGCAATATGCGGACATTGCGCGGGTGACCGTGGCGGGGATAGACGGGCTGCGGGACGGCTGGCTCGCGGAGCGCGGCCTGCTTGTCCTCATTGCGATAGACCGGGCGGTTGACTTCATCGGCCCGGGCCATGGCGACCGGCGTTCTGGTGCGCGGATCACCGCCGCTCCGGGCGGCATCGACATGCGCAGCGGGAATGGCGGGCCGGTTCCGCACGCCGATATGGTCCAGCATGGCTGTCGCGTCCTCGATCCGGCTGACCATCAGGTGAATCACGCCCTCGCGGCTTTTCTGCACCTCGCCGCTGGCGATCATCAGGCGCGCAGCCATGACCGGGCGGCGCATCTTTTCGAACCGGCTGGCCCAGAGCAGCAGGTTGGCCACGCCGGTTTCGTCCTCCAGCGTGATGAATATCGCATTGCCCTTGCCGGGCCGCTGGCGGATCAGGACAACACCAGCGACGCGCTGGAACGACCCGTTCCTGGCCTGTGCCAGTTCCGCGCAACTGAGAATGCCATGCTGGCGCAGGTCCTCGCGCAGAAATTCCATCGGATGGCCTTTGAGTGACAGCCGGATGCTCTGATAATCGGTGACGACATGCTCGCCCTTGGTCATGGCAGGCAATCGGGAATCCTCCTCCTGACCCAGTTCGCGCGCCTGCGCCGCCTCGAACAGGGGCAATGTGCTGACCGGAGTCCGGCGGACTTCCCACAGCGCCTGTCGCCGGTCGAGGCCGAGCGAGCGGCAGGCATCGGCGTCAGCGAGCAAGCGAAGGGCGCGGGACGGCAGATCGGCCTTGCGGGCCAGCTCCTCGATGCTGCGAAACGGCCGGGCTGCCATGATCTGCTCCGCCCAGGCTTCACGGAACCCGTCAATCTGGCGGAACCCGATGCGCAGCGCGATCTCTTCTCCCCTCCCGCTTGCGGGAGGGGTCGGGGGAGGGCCTGCCGATATGTTCAATCCCTCCCCTAACCCCTCCCGCAAGCGGGAGGGGGATTGTGACTCCACCCGGTTGTCCCAGTCGCTGTGGTTCACGTCCACCTCGCGCACCGCGACCCCGTGTTCGCGGGCATCCCGGACGATCTGCGCGGGGGCATAGAATCCCATCGGCTGGGAATTGAGCAGCGCCGCGGCAAAGATTGCCGGATGATGGCATTTGATCCAGCTCGACACATAGACCAGTCGGCCAAAGCTGATCGCGTGACTTTCGGGAAAACCATAACTGCCAAAACCCTGGATCTGTTTGTAACAGCGCTCGGCAAAGTCGCGGTCATAGCCCTTGGCGGTCATCCCCTCGATCATCTTCTGCTCGAAATGATGGATCGTCCCGACATTGCGGAATGTCGCCATGGCGCGGCGCAGCTTGTTGGCATCGGAGGGTGAGAATTCGGCGGCGACAATCGCCAGTTTCATCGCCTGTTCCTGGAACAGCGGCACGCCAAAGGTCTTGCCGAGCACCGACTTGAGCTCGTCCGGGTCATGGGGCGGTTTGGGCGAGGGCAGGGTGACTTTCTCGACTCCCGAGCGCCGCCGCAAATAGGGGTGAACCATATCGCCCTCAATCGGCCCGGGCCTGACAATCGCCACCTGGATGACAAGATCGTAAAATTCGCGCGGACGCAAGCGTGGCAGCATGTTCATCTGTGCGCGGCTCTCGACCTGGAACACGCCGATGCTGTCGCCCTCGCACAGCATGTCATAGGTCGCCGGATCCTCATGCGGGATATTGTGGAGTGTCAGCGCATCACCAGCGAGCGTAGCCGGCTGGAGCTGCAGATCGTTGATCATGTCAAAGGCCTTGCGGATGCAGGTCAGCATGCCCAGCGCAAGTATATCGACTTTCATCAGGCCGAGCGCATCAATATCGTCCTTGTCCCACTCGATAAACGTGCGGTCTTCCATCGCGGCATTGTGGATCGGCACGGTCTCGTCGAGCCGGTCCTGGGTCAGGACAAAGCCGCCGACATGCTGCGACAGATGACGGGGGAATTGCAGGATCTCGTTCACCAGATCACCGAGTCGGCGGATTTCCGGACTGTCGGGATCGAGTCCGGTTTCCTGAAATCTCTTGTCCGGCGCGCTGCTGGAATAGCTGCCCCAGACCGTACTCGACAGGCGCGAGGTGATATCTTCCGACAGGTCGAGCGCCTTGCCGACTTCTCGGATCGCGCTGCGCGAACGGTAATGGACGACCGTTGCGGCAATGCTGGCGCGGTGCCGGCCATAACGTTCGTAAATATACTGGATGACTTCCTCGCGCCGTTCATGCTCGAAATCGACGTCGATATCGGGCGGCTCGCGGCGCTCTTCGGAAATGAACCGCGAGAAGAGCAGGTCATGCTCCATCGGATCGACCGAGGTGATCCCGAGCAGATAGCAGACCGCACTGTTCGCCGCACTGCCCCGCCCCTGGCACAATATGCCAAGGCTGCGTGCATGTTTGACAATATCGTGGACGGTCAGGAAATAGGGGGCATATTCCATGCGCGCGATCAGCCGCAATTCGTCCTCGACCTTGTCGCGCAGCCGTTCGGGCAGGGTCTCGCCATGCTGTTCGTGCGCGGCCGACCAGGCGAGATGTTCGAGCCAGTCCTGCGGTGTCCAGCCCCTGGGGACCGGCTCGTCGGGATAATGATAGCTGAGCTCGTCCAGTGTGAAATCGATCATGCCGAGCAGCTTTTGCGTTTCGGCAATCGCCTCCGGCCAGTCCCGGAACAGCCGCGCCATTTCCGCCGGGCTCTTGAGGTGCCGTTCGGCATTGGCGGCAAGCAGCCGGCCGGCTTTGGTGATCGTTGTCTTCTCGGCGATACAGGTCAGGATATCGTGCAGCGGTCGCTTGTCGGGATCGGCATAGAGCGCATCGTTGGTGGCGATAAGCGGGATATTCCAGCCCGCCGCCCGTGCGGCCAGCTCCTCCAGGTGTCGCCGGTCCGGTCCGCGGCGCGGCATGGTCGCCGCCAGCCAGAGATGGGGTGCGCGGGTACGGAGCTCTGTGATGAGTTCGTCGTCTGGACATATGTCGGGTGGCGGGAGGATGATCAGCGCCATGTCCTCGGCCCAGTGCAGCAGGTCGGCGGCATGGAGAAAGCAATCCCCCTTCTCTGCGCGCAGATTGCCGGTTGATAGCAGCCGGGTCAGCCGTCCCCAGCCGCGCCGGTTCAGCGGATAGGCGATGATGTCGGGTGTCGCGTCAGCAAAGACCAGCCGTGATCCGACGACCAGTTTGAAATCTGGCAGGGCGAGGCCTTCCTCCTCGGCATCCTCGCGGGCTGTCCGCAGCGCGACATGCGCGCGCACGACCCCGGCGACACTGTTGCGATCGGCAATCCCGATCCCGGTCATGCCAAGCGCCATGGCCTGCATCACCATGTCCGCCGGAGACGAGGCGCCGCGCAGGAAACTGTAATGGCTGGCGGCGCAGAGTTCGGCGAAGAGGGTCATGCAAACAGGCCGTGAATATACCAGTCGGGACGGGCCTTTTCGTCGCCATAAAGCCCGTGACGAAACAGCCAGTAGCGCCGGCCCCGCGCGTCCTCGACGCGGTAATAGTCACGGGTCAGCCCGCCTTTGCCGGGCTGCTGGCCATCGCGCCGGGTCCACCATTCGGAGGCGATCCGTTCCGGCCCTTCATAGCGCAGCACCTGATGGGTCTTGCGCCGCCAGGTGAAGCGCCAGGGCGGACCGTCCGGGACTTCGGCGATGACCTGCACACGCTGCGGCGGGTCAAACATGTGCAGCGGACGCGGCGGGGAATGGTCGCTTTCGGGAATTTTCCACGGGGCAGGCGCGGGAACATCAAGTGCCGGCAGGGCGAGCAGGCCCTGTTCGGGGATATGGCTGTCCGCCGGGGCGAAATGCTGGACGGCATCACGGCCCAGACGGGTGCTGAGCTGGCTGATCAGGGCGGCCTGGTCTCCCTCCCGGTCTTCCCCACCAGCGAGACGCAGCTGCTTTGCGGCGAGCGGCTCGGCCGCAACAATGGTGAGGCGGATGAGATCATAGCCAAAACCGGGATTGAGTTCGTCATTGAGCGCGTCGATCCGCTCTCGCAGCAGCCGTTTGAACAGGGCGCTGTCCCGTGTCGGCTGGCCGGTCTCGATCCCCAGTCGCGCAACATCGCCATCACAGCGAAACAGCAGCATCCGGATCATTCGCGCGCCCTGGCCCCGTTCGGCGAGCTGTTCTGCCGCCTCCCCGAACAGCTCGCCAAGAATGTCGAGCGCAGCATCGATATGCGTCAGCGGTTCGGCAAAGCGGCGTTCGGTCACGACATTGCCTAGACTGCGCAGCGGGTCGATCGGGCGGTCCTCCACACCAAGCAGCCGGTCGAGCCGCAGGGTTAGCTCCATGCCGAAACGCGCAGCCAGTGCCGGACGCGGCCGCTCGGCAAGGTCTCCGACAAGATAGAGCCCGGCGCGTTCCAGTGCCTGATGAGTCTTGCTGTCCATCTGTAGCGCACTGACCGGAAGCTGCGCTTCGGCACCCTCCTTCAGGCCATGCCGGGCGAGGGCCAGCGCGGCATCCGGCGTGCCGGCCAGTGCCCATTGCACGGCATGACCGGCGGCATCGAGCCGGTCCTCGGCGTCCTGCGCGAGTGCGGTTTCGGACGGATAAAAATGGGTCGCGCCGCCAATGTCGAGAATCAGGCTGTCCGGCGCATCGATCGCGACCATTGGCGTATAGCGCTCGCAGGCCTCCGCGAGCCGGGCGAGCCGTACGGCATCGGCAAGCGGTTCATGTTCGCGGGCCTGCAGCTCGGGGACCCGGGCCCGGGCATCGGCGAGTTTCATGCCGGGACCGAGCCCCAGCGCCACGGCCTGCCGGTCGGCAGCCGCGATCACCACCGCGCCGCGCTGTTTTTCGGTCAGGACAAATGGCAGGGCGGTGGCAGGGTCCGGTGCCGGATCAGGCGACCTGTGCTGCCGGATGATCCGCTCGGACGACAGGAAGGGCAGGAACAGCGCCAGTGTCCGGCGTGTCCTGTCCGGCCGGCAGAGCGCGGAAGATACGGTGTTCACGATTCCACTCCAGTCGGGCGTTGAGCCCGTAGAGTCCGCTGCGATGGCGCAGCAGACTGATATCAAAAGCCGGATGGCCCGGGGCATTGGCGGCGAGTGGTGCCGATGGGGCGGCGGCCACCTGCCAGCGGCTCCAGGCAGCGCTCGGCATCGGATCGTCCTTGTCGCTGCCCGAACGGAGCAGCAGGGTCAGGACGCCCGACTCGCGGGCCGAGAGCGACAGCCGCCGGGTTGCGGTGAGGTTCAGACCCCTGGGTTTGCGGCCGGACAGCGCGATAATGACCGCCGCCATGGCAGGCGAGCGTGTGCCTTCTGCCGCAGCCCGCAACGCCGCGATGCTGTCTGCTGCCTCGACATGGATGATGTGTGCAGGATCCACACCCAGTTCCGCCAGTCCCGGTGGATAGAGCCGGCCCTGTCGCCGCGCTTCTGCGCTTTCCGACACCCACAGCACCGGGCGATCCGGGACTTTGTCTGCATCCCGGCAGCGCTCGGCCAGCAGCAGGCTCATCGCGGCGGCGCTGGTCAGATCATCCCGGCCAGCGCCATGAATTTCGTGCAGGGCGGCACAGGGCATGCCCGGTTGACCACCATGGCCGCGCAGCGCCTGATCAAGCGCATCGACCCCAAAGGTGAAATGGGTTGGCCGTTGGTCGGCTGGTTCCGTCTTGCCAGCGGGCGAGGCGGAAAGAATGCGCGCCAGCCGGGCCCTGAGCGCGGCTCTCCTGTTCACAGATGTCTGTCCTGCGGGCAAAAGCGGTTCGCTCAGCCGAGATTTCGAATCGGGTATGTTCATGGTTTGTTCCAGTGTAAGGAACATGTCGCTCTGGTCAAGCCACCTGCATCAAATGCGGGTGAACAATGTCTGCAAAGGCTTTTGGTCGAACAGAACTTGACCGGTCGGCAAACCGGGTGTCTCCTTGCGCGGGAGGAGAAATGCCATGAAGACAAATCCACTGAAATCCGTTGCATGGAAAACGGCTGTCCTGGGAATGGGGCCCGTACTTGCCGGGGCGATGATCATGTCGGGGCCGGCTCAGGCGGCGCATCATGAGAAGGCGAGCGCAGCTGTGGATATCGCCCAGACCCGCGCGGCTCTGGCCAGTGCACCGGGCCGGTCTGATGCAGACAAGGAACGCGATGCGGGACGCAAACCGTCGGAAGTGCTGCACTTTCTGGGACTGAAACCGGGCGACACGGCGTTTGACGTTCTGGCTTCCGGCGGCTGGTACAGCGAAGCCCTGTCCATTGCGGTCGGACCCGAGGGCAAGGTTTATGCCCAGAATCCGGCCGTGCTTCTGCAAATGCGCGATGGTGCGAATGACAAGGCGCTGACCGCCCGGCTGGCCGACAACCGTCTGCCCAATGTGGTCCGGCTGGACGAGGAAATGACCGCGCTGTCGATTCCACCGAACAGCGTCGATGTCGCGATCACCGGCCTCAACCTGCACGATGTCTATAACAGTTTCGGAGAACAGGCGACGATCGGTTTTCTCACCGCAGTCAAGGCGACGCTGAAACCGGGCGGCGTCTTTGGCGTGATTGATCATGTCGGCAAACCCGGTGCGGATAACACGCCTCTGCACCGGATGGATCCGGCGCTGGCGGTCAGGGCCGCCGAAGCAGCCGGCTTCATGGTCGAGCAGGGGACCATGCTCGCCAATCCGCAGGATGATCATACAGGCAATGTTTTCGGACCGGATCTGCGCGGCAAAACCGATCGCTTCGTGCTCAAGCTGACCAAACCGAAACCGGGCAAGGATCAATAATCGCGGGAATAACAGTATCGCGGCTTGATTAGCAGCGCATGAACTTCCAAATGGACCAAAGATCCTCAGGGAGTCGTGCGTTCGTGATCGAGAAAATCCGAAATCTGATAGAATCATCGCGTTTTCAAAATGCGATCATGGCGGTGATCGTGCTCAATGCGATTGTCATCGGGATGGAAACATCACCGGCTCTGATGGACCGGTTCGGCCCGGTCCTGATCGGGCTCGACCAGATCGCGATTGTGATTTTCGTGATCGAGATCCTGTTGAAGCTGCTGGTCTACCGGCTGAGCTTTTTCAAAAACGGCTGGAATGTTTTTGATTTCGTGATTGTCGCCGTGGCGCTGATGCCGACTGGCGGTGCGCTGTCGGTGCTGCGTGCGCTCCGCATCCTGCGCGCCCTGCGGCTGGTTTCCGCCATGCCGAAAATGCGCAAGGTGGTGCAGGGGCTGTTTGCCGCCATCCCGTCCATGGGTACGGTGATCCTGCTGCTCGGGCTGGTCTTCTATATTGCCGCGGTCATGGCGACCAAATTGTTCGGATCCGAATTCCCGCAATGGTTCGGCTCGATCGGCGCCTCGCTCTATTCGCTGTTCCAGATCATGACACTCGAAAGCTGGTCGATGGGCATCGTCCGCCCGATCATGGAGGTTCACCCCTGGGCCTGGGCGTTTTTCGTGCCCTTTGTGCTGGTCACGTCCTTTGTGGTGCTGAACCTGTTCATCGCGATCATCGTCAATGCGATGCACGAGGAAGCCGATGAGGAACAGACCGCGCAGCGTGACGAGATACTGGAGGAAATCCGCGGCCTCAGAAAAGAGATGACGGAACTGAAAGCCAGGCTCTAGTCGCCGGCCTTTCTAAAGCTCTGGCGGTTGCCGGTAAAAATGGACCTGCATCTGCATCGGTCCGATCAGCTCGACATGATGCAATTGCTGTGGTTCGATCAACTGGCAATCTCCGGCTTGCATGACCCGGCGACAGCCTGTGCCCTCCACCACATAGACCAGTTCACCAGCCATCAGTTCGAGCACGCCCCAGGTTCCGGCCTTGGTGTCATGCGCCTTCTGCAACGCCTTGGGCAGGCTGGTCTCGTCAAAAACGGGGGTAGAGGAATAGGGCTCCTGTGGATCCGGCATGACAGTTACATCACCGTGAAGCGGATGACCGCGATGGCGAGCCCGAACGCCGCGAACATCATCGGGACAATCAGCATCTGGCCAAAGACGGAACCGAAGCTCATGGGACCGGTAAGGGTGTCGAAGCGCCCTTTGATCCACTGGCTTTTCTCCCGCGAACTCCCACGCCGCAAACTGTTGAGCGCGAAAGCCGTACCAAAATACATCAATGTGTAGAGGATGCTGATGACGATCATGAACATCGCCCGCCCGTCATGACCCGTGCCGAGGATCAGGCCTCCGAAAAACAAGCCATAGCTGGCCGCCATGACGCCCCAGATCACCGGTGGTATTCCAAAGGTCCCGGCTTCCGGCTGGACCGGTGCGGGGCCGGGTGCTGAGCAGGCCGTGGTCGGTTCGCCAGAGAATATGTCACCTTGAACGGCAAGACTGGTTTCATCGAGCAACATTGTGCTTCTCCTTGTTCTGGGGAATGTCAGGAAGGCCATCGCGGTGGATGGCAATGCCGGTGAGCAGGCTGTCCGCGATGCGTGCTGCCCGTTCGGAAAAGAAGCGGCAGGCGGCAGCATTGGGCATGACTTCGGGCAAGGTTTCGTCGAAGAGCAACAGCCAGCGGGTGAAATGCGACTGGTCGATGTCCGGGATTGCCAGATGCTTGACCATCGGGTTGCCATGAAAGCGGCCCGCTTCAATGGCGATGGAAATCCAGAAATCCTTCATCCGGGCAAGATGTGGAGGCCATTCCGTAATCCGGTTATTGAAAATGGGGCCAAGTATCTCGTCGCTACGGACGCGAATGTAAAAGGCTTCAACCAGATCAGAAATCCGGTCTTCCGTGATGCCCAGGGCGGCCGCCTGGACGGCTTTTTCCTCTCTTGCAGCAATCGTTTGGGGATGGGTCATCGGTGCGACTCACTTAAACATGTATATAATATACCTCTTTGTACAACGCTTGATTATAAAAGCAATATAAAATATGCATGTTTAATGAAATTGACGGCTCAGACCGACTATGCCCTGCGCATGCTGATGTTCCTGACAACGCAGGAAGGCAGTCAGAAAATCGATAACATCGCGCGGACCTATGGGATTTCGAAAAACCATCTGATGAAGGTGGCGCAGCGCCTGGTGAGTGCCGGATTTGTTGTCAGTCAGCGCGGGCGGGGCGGCGGCCTCACTCTGGCCAGGGATCCCGGAGAGATCAATGTCGGGGCCGTCGTGCGGGCAATGGAAACCACTGATCAATTTGTCGAATGTCAGATGCGTTCAGACAATAGCTGTATTCTCACCCCGGTTTGCGGACTGAAACCAGTGCTGGCTGATGCAGTAGAGGCTTTTCTGAGCCATTTGGACAAGTTTACGCTGGCCGACATCAGCAGGAACCGCCGGGACTTTGCCAGAATATTTGATTTGCAGAACACCTGATGCACCAGACCGATTCAATCTGTTTCCGGTGATGCGTCCGTCTTCACTTGCTTGCGAACCATGTGACAAAACAGGGTTTTTCGGTTATTAACCGGGCAGAGTGGAGGCCCTGAAAATGACGATTCGCCTGATGATAGCGGCGCTGGCAATGGCTTTTTCCCTGCCGGCAGCTGCCCAAATTCATGATCCCCGCGCGCTGCAAGCCGACCCGGCGACAGCCACCAGCGCGATTGCACCACGGCTGACCGGCCTGGGCAAGCACCATATCCCGGTGACGACGGACAATCCGGAGTCGCAGTATTTTTTCGATCAGGGCTTTCGCCTGACTCTCGGCTTCAATCACAGCGAGGCGCTGCGTTCGTTCAAGGAAGCCATACGCCTCGATCCTGACAATGCCATGGCCTGGTGGGGCGTGGCGCTGGTGCTCGGGCCAAATCTGAATTTGCCGATGCAGGAAAATGTCGTCGCCCCCGCCTATCAGGCGATGCAAAGAGCAGTCGCGCTGAAGGACAGCGTGTCAGAAAAAGAGCGCGCCTTTATCGAGGCGCTCGCGGTGCGTTACACCGATGATCCGAAGGCGGATCGCGCGCCGCTGGATGCCGCCTATGTCGACAGCATGGCAGCGCTCCAGGCGCGCTATCCCGACGATCCGGACGCCGCCACTCTCTACGCTGCGGCGATCATGAACACCAATCCGTGGGACTATTGGTATCGTGACGGGACCCCGAAGGGATCCACGGAAACGATTCTGTCAACATTGCAGAAAGTGGTGACCAAACATCCGGATCATGCCGGTGCACACCATTATCTGATCCACGCAGTCGAAGCCTTCCGGCCCGAGCTCGGTGTTGCCAGCGCTGACCAGCTCGGTGATCTCATGCCGGGTGCCGGTCATCTCGTACACATGCCGTCCCATATTTACATGCGCGTCGGACGCTATGCGGATTCCTATGCGGCCAATGCCAGTGCGGCAAAGGCGGACAATGCCTATATCGTCCAGTGCCGGGCGCAGGGCATGTATCCTGTGACCTATTATCCGCACAATATCCATTTCATGGTCTGGTCAGCGATGTTTCAGGGGCGGGCCGATGCGGCCATGGCTGCGGCCCGGCAGGTAAAGGACAAGATACCCGTTGACCTCAAGGATGATACCTGGGCGCTCAACGAACTGTTCCGGTCTCAGCCCATGTTTGTGATGATGCGCTTTGGTCAGTGGGAGGCGATGCTGAACGAGCCGCAGCCGATTGACCGCATGCGTTTCATGAACGGGGTGTGGCACTATGGGCGGGGCCTCGCACATGCCCATCAGGGCCGGCTCGATGAGGCCAAAAAGGAACTGGCCGCGCTGATCAGCTTCCGGGAGAGGACCGCTGCCGACACCGACTATTATACGGGATTTGCCGTGGCGGGTGACCTGCTCACCATCGCCGAGGAATTGCTGACCGGTGAAATACTGGCGAAAGAGAAAGATTTCCCCCGCGCCATCGCCCATCTCGAACGGGCGGTGCGACTGGAGGACAGCCTGCGCTACAATGAACCCACCGACTGGTACATGCCGACCCGGCATATGCTCGGAGCAGTATTGCTGGAGGCCGGTCTCCCGGCCGAGGCAGAGACGGTCTACTGGGAAGATCTGCGCCGCAATCCGAATAATGGCTATGCCCTGTTCGGCCTGCATCAGAGTCTGAAGGCGCAGAATAATGCATCAGTCGCGGCCGAGATCGAAAAGCGTCTGGCACTGGCCTGGAAGGAAGCGGACAAGCCTCTGCAAACTTCCCGCTACTGAGCTGCAATGCCCGAAATGGCTGTGCATCCGTCGCAGCTGAGGCTCCTTTCACCTCAACATTCTTAACAATCGCTGCGCTGATTTTTTAGCCAGACGCCTTCGGCGGTTATCCGCCGTTTTTCTATATTCAAGGAGTAATAGATGAAGAATCTTCTGGCGCTGGCTACGGGCGCAGCTTTGTTGTCCGCTACGCCGTCACTGGCCCAAGATGCCGTTCAGGCGACACCCGGCATGAAAGTTTCCGGACCACAAGGTGGTGATGTTGGTTTGGTCGAATCCGTCAGCAACGGCGTTGTCGTTGTGGACACCGGCAAGAACAAGGCCGCTCTGCCGACCAGTGCCTTTGCCAAGACAGATTCTGGCCTGTCTATTTCCATGACCAAGGCAGATCTGGACGCCGCCGTGGAAAAGGCAGCAGCAGATGCGCAGGCGAAATTGCTGGCAAGTCTGACCCCTGGCACGGAAGTGAAAAGCATCAACGGCACGGCGATCATCGGGACGATCAGTGATCGCGACGAGCAATATGTCACTGTCGCGCATGGCGAAGGGCAGGAGGTTCAGCTCCCGGTTGCGTCCTTCATGATGCAGGGCGAAGGCATTGCGATTGCCATGACCGCTGACCAGTTCAAGCAGGCTGTCGCAAGCGTTCAGTAAAGCGGAAGACCGATATGCGAGCGCTGTCTTGCAGACGGCGCTCGTTAACCGGCGAACTTCTGACCCAGATCATACATGGCGATGGCCGCTGCAGCGGCTTCTCCGCCCTTGTTCTTGCGGGTTTTGTCCGCACGGGCCAGAGCCTGTTCCTCGTCTTCAGTGGTGATAATGCCATTGCCGATCGCCGCGCCATCCATGGTCAGTGCCATGATCCCGCGTGCGCTCTCGCCCGCGACAATTTCGAAATGATAGGTCTCGCCCCGGATCACGACGCCGATCGCGACATATCCGTCATATTCCCCGCTGTCGATCGCCAGCGAAATCGCGCCCGGAATTTCGAGGGCACCGGGTACGGTGAGCGTTTCATGTTCATGGCCAGCGGCTTCCAGTGCACCGCGCGCACCGTCCAGCAGCATGTCATTCAAATGCTCGTAAAAGCGCGCTTCAACGATCAGGAATTTGGCCATCAGGCAATCTCCGCTTCTTTGATGGATCTGGTGGCGGGAACGGCCCGTTGCCCGACGATGCGCAGCCCATAGGCATCCAGACCCACCAGCTCATGACTGGCATTGGACAGCAATTCCATATCACTGACACCCAGCTCGGTCAGGATCTGTGCGCCGACGCCATAGTCCCGAAGCTGATCCATGGGGGGCATGGGCTCACCATTGAGCTTGCGCACCTGATTGGACAGAAAGCGGCTGTCGGACCGCGGGATCATGACGATGACACCTGCGCCTTCCTCTCCGATTATTTCCATGGAACGCCGAAGGATCTGATCGCCGGCGCCGTCCTTGCCGAAAATGTCACCGAATATGTTGAAGGCATGCATCCGGACCAGAGTGGGCTGGTCGGGATCGACATGACCTTTCTGGAGCACGATCTGTTCGGTTTCCGTCGCCTTGTTGTAAAAGGCGATGGCATTCCACTCGCCGCCCCACTGGCTCTGGAACCGGGCCTCGCTGCGTTTTTCCGCGAGGTGATCGTTGCGCAGACGGTAAGCGATGAGATCCCGGATGGTTCCGATTTTCATGCCGTGATGCTGGGCGAATTCGATCAGGTCATCGAGCCGGGCCATTTCGCCGTCATCTTTCATGATCTCGCAAATCACGCCCGAAGGATTGAGCCCGGCGAGCCGGGACACATCAACGGCCGCCTCGGTATGCCCTGCGCGCACCAGCACGCCGCCATTGCGCGCCTGCAGCGGAAAGACATGGCCGGGGGTGACAATCTCGTCCTTGTTCTTGGTCCCGTCAATCGCCACAGCCACGGTCCGCGCCCGGTCGGCAGCACTGATGCCGGTGGTTACGCCGTCGCGCGCTTCGATCGAAATGGTGAAGGCGGTCTCGTGCTGGGTGCGATTATTCTGGCTCATCATGTCGAGACCCAGCTCCTCGACCCGTTCCTTGTCGAGCGCGAGACAGATCAGGCCGCGACCATATTTGGCCATGAAATTTATCGCGTCCGGTGTGGCCATCTGCGCCGGGATGATCAGATCGCCTTCATTTTCACGATCCTCGTCATCGACGAGGATATACATGCGGCCATTGCGCGCCTCGTTGATGATTTCCTCGGCGCTGGCCATGACATCACTGCCGCCCCGTGCCAGCCAGGTCTCCAGCTTGCCCAGCGTTTCCGCGGTCGGGTTCCAGTCGTCTTCCCCCAGCCGCCGCAAGCTGTTGGCATGCAGGCCGGCAGCCCGGGCGAGGCCGGCGCGTGTTTCGGTTCCGGATTCGATCAATTCGATCAGTTGCTCTATCAAAATCTTGCTCATGCGGGCCGCCTATCACACTGTAATGTGATATGTCCATAGGCTGATCACATCAAAAGTGACAGGATGTGATGTGGGGCCCTGTTCGGTCAGGTGCTTTCGCTCCGGAGCCGTGACAGGTGCAAACGGCTTGCCGAAAAGGCCTTTTGCTCTTAGGCAGGACATGCGGGTAAATTCTAATGAGGTGCTGGATTCCTCTATGAGCCAACAGATTATTGGTCTGTTAAACCCGTTGCTGGCGGTGACCTTCAGCCTGACCTTTTTTGCTTTCTGGCTGGTCCAGAAAGACAAGCGCTACATACTGGCTTTTGCCGGGGCCTATCTGGCCTTTGGTGCGGGGATATTCGTGTCGAACGTGGCGATTGGTGCCGAGAGTAGCTGGCATGTTTTCGGAACCCATTTATTCTACTCCATTTCGGCCTTACTGCTTTTCCGGGGGGTGAGCGAAAGGGCGGGTCATCAATCCGGCACTCTGCTGGCGCTGGTCATTTTGGCAGGCATAACACCTGTCCTGATCTGGATTCATTCGGTCAGCGGACTCGCCAATCTCCGGATCATCGTGGCCAATGCCTCCTATGCCGCCATTGTGCTGCTCGCTGCCGGAAATCTCTGGCATAATCGCAACAGCCATCGGCTTGACTACTGGCTGTTCATTCTCTTCATCCTGATGGCGATCCAGTTTGTGGTCCGGCCGGCGGCTGTGCTGGCTGTGGAAGGCGAACTGCTCAATTCGGAATATCGGGGCTCGGTCTATTATTCGGTTTTGAATCTGGTGCTGTCGTTCATAACCCTGATGATGGCGATCACGCTGTTTGCCGTCTGCGGCCTTGATTATGTCCGCGCCCAGGCCGGAAAAGTTTCAAAACGCCCGTCGGGCAGCGATCCGGTATCGCATGACGAAAAGATCCGGCAGCTGCGGGAGGTGATGGAAACCGGGCTCTTCCGGGAGCATGATCTGACGTTGAACCAGCTTTGCCAAAAGACCGGCATCCATGAATATCAGCTGCGTGCGCTGATCAACCAGGAGATGGGGTACCGAAACTTCCGGGAATTTTTGAACAGCTACCGGTTGCGGGAAGTGCAGGCTCATCTGTCCCGTCCCGAATTTGAAACCGTGCCGATCACCACAATCGCGCTCGATGCCGGGTTCAATTCGATCCCGTCTTTCAACCGCGTCTTCAAGGCTGAATTCGGGGTATCGCCGTCGGAATACCGAGCCGAAAACCAGCAGCCTGGTGCCGCCAGACAGGTGTCTGGCTAGCGGGGCGTTGCACTTCTCATTTCTTGCAAAATGGAAAATTTCACATTTTGAGAAGACAGGGTTGGGCATCTGGCACAACCTGTCCCAATAGTTAGGCCAGAAACCTGAAACAGGAACCCGCGTTGACAAACGAGGAGCGTGAACTCATGCAGCTTGAGCATGACCTCCGGCAATGCCTGGAGACAGCGGATGGTCTGAAGTTGCGCATTGCCGCGATCCGGATCAACGAAGCACTGGAAGAATTGAAATCCGTGCGCGAGCAGGGAAATGGCGAAAACCGCCCGAAGCTCGCCAGCGATGCACGGGATCACAATCGGGACCGCGGTTCAAAGAAAGGCGCGCAATTCTGACACGAAGGCATCAAACTGGTCATGATGCAACCAGTGTCCGGCATCGGCAAACTCCTTCACCTCCACATTGTCTCCGAAATATTGCATCCGCCCATCTTTTTCCGGATTGCTGGCCCAGCTGTCCGCACCATAATGGAGCTGGGTCGGGCAGGTAATATTGCGCCACAATTCCTGGATGTCGGATTGCTGCAGGTCGATGCTGTCCCAGTGCTGCACATAAGGGTCAAATTTCCAGCTGTAGCTCCCGTCTTCGTTGCGGATGACAGCATGGGTGGTGAGATGCCGGGCCTGATCATCGGACAGATGCCCATTGGCTTCCTGCATGCGTTTCAGAGCGGCGTCGAAGCTTGCATAGCGTTTGACCTGCCGCCCAGCGGACCGCCGTTTTTCCTCGATCGAATTGCGCACCCGCTGCAGCTGGCCGATCTTCTCGCGTTCAGCGAGCATTTCCGGCGACGGGCCGAGCCCCTCGATGGCCACCAGTTTGCGGACGGTTTCGGGGTACAGGCCAGTGTATCGCAAGGCGATGTTTCCGCCCATGCTGTGCGCGACGATGGTGACCGGTGACAGGTCGAGCTGATGGATCAGCTGGGCGAGGTCCGTGACCATTGCCATGGTCGCATAATTGCCGTCGGTGCTCCACTGGCTGTCGCCATGACCACGGACGTCGGGGGCGATGATATGCCAGTCGCTGCGCATTTCCTGCGCGACCCAGTCCCAGTTGCGGCAATGATCCTTGCCGCCATGCAGCAATATCAGCGGCGGTTTGTCCGCATTGCCCCAGTCGGCATAATGCAGTTTGAGGCGCTGGGAGAAATAGCTGTGCGAAGCCGGGCCGACCAAATCCATGATATTGTGCAATCCTTCGAAATCAGTGAAGCGGCACACCGGCAACCGTGATCCGGTTGAGATAGCGCCGGTGCCCCTGATAATCATTCAGCGCGTAATGCCAAGTGGAACGATTGTCCCACATGGCCAGCGCGCCCTCGCTCCACTGGAAACGGAAATGAAATTGCGGTTGCATGATATGGGCATAGAGCGTCGCCAGCAGTTCGCCGCTTTCCTCCGGCGCCATGCCTTCGATGCCCAGCGTGAAGCCGGGATTGACATATAGCCCTTTGACCCCGGTTTCCGGATGCTCGAGGACCACGGGATGCACGGCTTCCTGCACCGCCGATTCCGTATTGCCGAACCGACCGCCGAATTTTTTCTGATAATCGCTATCCTTGCCGAAAATATGCGCATTGCCGTGACGCGCGTTCAGTCCGTCAACGCGCTCTTTCATCTCGTCATCGAGCGCATCATAGGCTGCGGCCATGCCGGCAAACAGGGTGTCGCCGCCCGTGGGCGGAATTTCCAGTGCGTATAGTACCGAGCCCATGGCAGGGATTTCATCATAGCTGTGATCGGTATGCCAGCCGCCTCCGATATTCATCTGCTGATCGGGTTCCTTGAGAACCTTCGCGATCTGGGGGTAGCCTTCAACCGGCGTGAAAAAGCGGTTGATATCGATGTCCCCCCAGCGCTCGGCAAAGGCAATATGCTGTTCCGGTGTCAGCGACTGGTTGCGAAAGAACAAGGCGCCATGCTGGTGAAAGGCATCGCGCAGTTCGGCAAATTGGTCATCGGTCACATGGGCAAGATCTACATCCTCCACCAGTCCACCAACAGCTACGCTTGCGTTGGAAATTTTCATGCATCACTCCTCCCGACTCTTGTTATCCGTCGAGCTATACCGCATTATTGTGCAATGTTGAGAGCCGAAACCCCATCAGGAGACAAATCATGACCGACAAGACGATCAACCGCCGCCAGCTGCTCGCGGCAACTGCTGCCACCGGTGTCGCGCTGACCGCCTGCCAGTCGGTTGCTGCCACCGAAGGCAGTGCCAGCCTCAAGGGCAAGTCGGTGCTGATTACGGGCTGTTCCTCTGGCTTCGGCTATCTCGGGGCACTGCACTATGCGGCAATGGGCGCGAAGGTCTTTGCCACCATGCGTAACCTCCCGCGAGCCGAGGCAGATAGCCTGAAAGCCGATGCGGGAGAGGGCGATGTCACGATTCTCGAACTGGATGTACTGTCGGATGATTCGGTAAGCAAGGCGATCGCCGAAGCGGAAAAGCAGAATGGCGGTGCGCTGGAAGTCGTGATCAACAATGCCGGTATCGGTACCGGAGCACCGGTCGAACTTCAGGATATGGAAGCAATGCAGCTGTTGTTCGACACCAATGTCATGGGGCCGCAACGCGTCGCGCGTGCGGTGCTGCCGGCCATGCGGGCGAAGAAATCGGGTTTGATCATGAACGTCTCGTCGCAGCTGGGACGGGTGATGATTCCGGGCATGGGGCTGTACAGCTCTACCAAATTCGCACTGGAATCGATGAGCGAGCAAATGGCCTATGAACTGGTGCCGCACGGCGTGGATGTCACGGTCGTCCAGCCCGGCGGCTTCCCGACGAAAATCTGGACTAACGGCAGCAAACTCACGGCGCCGATGCTCGAACGGGCCTCGGATGCGCAGAAAGCCGCCTATCCGGAACTGGTCGCCGGGGCCTTGCGCGATATCGGCGGTTCCACCGATCCGATGGATGTCCCCCGGGCCATTGCGGATGTCATCGCCATGGCGCCGGGCAAGCGACCGCTACGTTTGCCAGTGCACCCGGGCCGCAAACCTGCGCTTGCGATCAATGAGGTGAGCGCAAAGACGCAGGTTGCAATGCTCGGCAATTCGCCCTTTGGCCCCTGGATCAAAGACGTACACAACGTCAGCTGAATCGGATATGCTCAGGCCTGCTGCGCTGAGGCTTCGGTCCGCGCCAGCAGGACGGGTGCCAGATACAGCGCAAGTATGGCGACATTGATCACGGCATTGAACGCGTTGCCCGTGCCGATCGATGCACTGCTGTCGATGACGAACCAGGTCAGGAAGGCATAGATTGTCCCGCGCCGGATCAACGCATTGCCTTCCGCTATTCCGGGTGCGGAAATGAAAACGTAATAACCCATAAGACCGCCAAAAAGCCCGCCGCCAATGGCCAGCGCCAGCTTGGCCTGCTGCGTCGCGATCCCGGCAATGCCCTCGTCGCCGGAAGCGGCATATTGAAAGAACAGATTGTTCGCACCGGTGACATCGGACACGCTGCCCCAGGCAAAGAACAGGGCGACAGGTATCGATATCCAGCCGATGATACGCATGGTCCGGGCAGCAGCCTGAGGTGACATGGAAAATCTCCTTGATTGATGGTTTCCCGGTCAAAGCATGGCCGCATAATCAGGGCAATTACCTGTCAGGTAAGTGCGAGCCCTGCTACAAGATGTCATGACAGGCCGCAGTGAAGGAAAGGAACCGGACATGCAGACGGAATTTGGAGCGATGCTGAAACAGTGGCGGAGCATTCGTCGCTTCAGCCAGCTGGACCTGTCGCTGGAAGCCGACATGTCGGCGCGCCATCTCAGTTTTCTGGAATCCGGGCGCGCCAATCCCAGCCGGGCGATGGTGCTGCGTCTGTCGGACGCGCTGCAACTGCCCAAGCCTGCCGCCAATCAGGTCCTGCATGCTGCGGGGTTTGCGCCGGTCTATCCGAATCTGCCGCAGGATGCGCCCGAGCTGGCACCGGTGAACGAGGCGATTGCCACCATGTTGCGCCATCATGATCCGTTTCCTGGCATTGCTGTCGACCGGCACTGGAATGTGGTGCAGTCCAATCAGGGCGCGGCGATGATGCTGGGCCTGGCCAGCCCGAACGGGGGGGCCAATCTGATGGATATCCTGATCAACAGCGCCAATCTCGACCTGATTGAAAACTGGGACGAAGTGGCGGTGCTGTCGCTGTCCCGGCTGCGAACCGAGATACTCGAACTGGGCGGCGACGAGAAGCTGTCGGCGCTAGCGAAAAGGCTGTCGGATCTTGACCGGGTCAAGCAGATTGATGTCGCTGCGATCAACTTCAACCAGGCTGTGATCCCGACCATTTTCCGGGTCGGAGAAAACCGGCTGTCGCTGTTCTCGACCATCGCCCAGTTCGGTTCGGTGCAGGACACGCGGGCAGGGGAAACCCGCATCGAAATGATGTTCCCGATGGACGACGATACCCGGCGCTTCTTTGCGCAAAGATAAGATTCCCGTCACGCGGGATAAGACATTGCCTGTTCATCTCTCGCCCGGTAGCACCGGCATGGCAGGGAGAAGAAGATGGGCTTTTGCGGAAATTATCCAGCGATGCGAAAAGCGGTTTGTGCATCGATAATCGTGGCATTGGCCGCCTGTGCGCCGGTCCAGCCAGAGGCGGACAAAGCTCCGCCAGCGGGAGATGATGATCCGATAGCGACAATATCAAAAATTGCAGAAGGCGAAATTCCCGAGAGCTTTGACTGGGAAAAAACCTTTCCCTCCTGGTTTGCTGCTGTACCCCCTTTTCGTGTCGCCGGACCGGAAATGGGCGGGGTCTATTATGTCGGCACCGCTGGTCTCGGCATGTATTTCATTCCCACACCGGACGGGCATATCGTGCTGGACGGCGGGATGCCGGGGCAGGGGAAATATGTTGCCGATGCCATCCGCACGCTCGGCTTTGATCCGGCAGACATCAAAATCCTGCTGAACAGCCATGCGCATCTCGATCATAGTGGCGGTCTGGCGGAATTGAAGCAACTCAGCGGTGCACAAATGGTGGCCAGCGAAGGCGACCGTTCGGCTCTCGAGGACGGATTCTATCTTGGCTCGGAAGAGGACAGCGCCCTCAATGCCCCGCCCGTCGAGGTAGACAGGATCATTGCCGATGGCGAGCAGGTTGGTCTTGGCGGGATTACGCTCACCGCCCGGATAACGCCGGGCCATACACGGGGCTGCACCAGCTGGATGATGGATCTGCCGCATGAAGGAAAATCACTGCAGGTGCTGTTCTTTTGTTCGGCGACGGTTGCCGCCAACCGGCTGGTCGGACCGCCGCAATATGCAGGCATCGTTGCCGATTACCGCCGGACATTTGCTCTGACCCGGGACTGGCAACCGGATATCCTGCTCGCCAATCATCCCGAATTTTTCGGCCTTCAGGCGAAACGCGCCGCACAGACCGCCGGAGACAGCAACGCCTTTGTCGACCAGGACGCTTTTCCCAGGCTGATGGCCGGGCTGGAAAAGGCTTTTGAGCGAGCATTGGCGAAACAGAAAGGGGCTGAAAAATGAAGAACGCAAAGCAGGTGATCGAAACATTCTGGGAGATTCAGGATGGCCATGACTATTCCAGACTGATCCCGCTTTTCGCCGATGACGCGGTGTTTGAGGATCCGGCCATTGGCCGGGTGGAAGGCAAGGAAGCGATCACGCAGTTGCTGCATCAGCTGACGAAGGAGCTGGCCGACAAGAAAATGCATTTCGAAGTGCTCGAAATTGCCGGAGACGAGACGGTCGCCTGGTCGCGCTGGTTGTGGAAACGTCCGGACGGGGACGTGGAAGGCGTTGGTCTCTACAAGGTGCGCGACGGGTTGCTTGTTTCCTATCGCGATTTTTATGCCGTCCCGGAGGAATAGGCCTCAGTCCTTTGGCTGAATATCCTCGGGATAGGGATTGCGTGAAATCAGCCCCCAGCTGCTGTTGTTGGAGAGGCTCTGGCGGGCGTCGATTTCGAGCAGCAGTTCCTTGGTCTTGATCTCGTCGGCCCCGACGGCGGATGAGAGCGTGTCTATCGATCGCCATTTGTACTTTTCCCCGCTCAGCAAAAGCAGCAGGCGCTGCTTGCGTTTGTCATCCAGCCGGTTCTCGCGCCGTTGCGCCAGCCACCAGGCGAGCCAGGCGGTAAGAATGGAGGCGCCGGCACCGATGAGGGCGCCAATCAGGGCGGCAATTTCTGCACTAACTGTCATTTTGCTTTTCCATGAAATCAAGAATTGCCCGGGCGATAGCGTCTGGCTGTTCGGGAAGCAGGGCATGCCCGGCGCCGGCGATCATAACCAGTTCAACCCGGTCCGGATATTGGGCGGCGAGCGGGATGCCGGCATCTTCCGGCGGGGCGATGGTGTCCTCCGCGGCCTGTAGCACCAGCATCGGTGTAGTCCCGCCAGCGCCCCACTGGTCATAACTGTCCGTGCCCTTGGCCTTGCCCTGCAGAATAGCGGTATGGCGATGCCATCCAACCAGCCAGTAGTCGGGAATCTCATTGCCGTCGGCGAAAAACGCATAGTCTATATCCGCGGTCCGCTGCGCGACGGTCCGGCGCGGGTCAAAGACCGCCCGCAGCGCGGTATCCGCTTTGGGGGGAATGGGCCTGGCTCCGCCCGATGCAATCAGAATGACCGACTGCATATGATTGTCATGCCGGCTGGCAAAGGCGCGGGCGAGGCGATTGCCAAAGGCATGGCCAATGACGGTCACTTTTTCACCCGATTCCGTCTCAGCGTCGACAATCGCATGGACGTCGTCGGCCATGTCGAACAAGGTAAAGGGACCGGCGGGCAGCGTCGTGCTACCAATCCCGTGGGCATCAAAGGCGATGGTGCGATACCCGGCCAGACCCAGCGCGAGCGCCAGTTCATTGAAGTCGCTGGCTTCGCGTCCGGCGCTCGCGAGCAACAGGACGGGCGGCCCTTTTCCGGTGACATGATAGCCCAGCGTGCGATCATCCCGCTCCAGCATTTTGGCTGTACCGACGGCGTCACGAGCAGGCGTGTCGGGAAGCGGCATCCAGAGGCTATAACCGATGACCGCCAATATGGCGATCAGCGCCGCGGCACCGAAAAGATATTTCATGCCAGCCCTCCCTCGCATGTGCTGAATCTGGCAACGGAGTCAAAAATCGATGGCAATGCCCTTGTGCACCCAGTCACCGTAACGGGTCGGACCCTTTTTGTCTTTCGCTGCGTCCTCCCCATCGATCGGGTCGGGCTGGGGAACTGGCGGGCTCTTGGACAGATGGGCCGGTGGCCGGATATGTGCGGGCCGTTCGCCCGGCTTTCGCTTTTCTGTTCTCGGGGTTTTCCCCTCTTTTTCCGACATGACTGCGCTCTTTCGCAAAATTGAAAATCCCGCCTCTCTTCCTATATTGAACGTACAGGCAAGTATATCAAGCGAGTGACAGCAATGAATTTTCTCAAGACTACCATGCTTCTGGCGGCATTGACGGCTCTGTTCATGGTCATGGGCTTTTCTCTTGGCGGTGGCCGCGGAGCGGTTCTCGCGCTGATCGTGGCCGCCGGCATGAACCTGTTTACCTACTGGAATGCCGACAAAATCGTCCTGAAAATGCACAAGGCGGTCGAGGTGGATGCCCGGAGCCATCCGGAATTTTATGCGATGGTCCAGCGCCTCGCCCAGCGGGCGGACCTTCCCATGCCGAAAGTCTATATCGTTGATCAGGACCAGCCCAATGCTTTTGCAACCGGGCGCAATCCCGAAAACTCTGCAGTGGCGGCGACAACGGGTCTGCTCAAAGTGCTCAGCCACGAAGAAGTGGAAGGCGTGATGGCGCACGAGCTCGGACATGTGAAAAATCGCGATACACTGATCATGACGATGGTGGCGACGATTGCAGGTGCGGTTTCGATGCTGGCCAATTTCGGCATGTTCTTTCGCAGCAATCGCGGCATTGCGGGGATCATGGCGATTTTTATCGCCCCCTTTGCTGCGATGATTGTCCAGATGGCGATCAGCCGGACTCGCGAATTTGGCGCCGATCGCTCGGCTGCAGAAATCAGCGGCAAGCCGCTGGCGCTGGCCTCTGCGCTCGCCAAAATTTCGGGAAAGGCCCAGCGCATTCCCAATCCGGTGGCCGAGCGCAATCCCGCCGCCGCCCAGCTCTATATCGTGCCCGCCGGAGTCCGGCAGATGTTTTCGACCCATCCCGCCACCGAAGATCGCATTGCGGCGCTGCAGGACATGGCCAGTGGCGGCGGCGCCGATGGCTGGTCCGGACGATCGGACGAGATTGGAGACATGGGCCGTCTGAAAGCCCGGCGCAGCGCGCTGGATCCGACCCGTTCGCGCTAGACGCGCAGAAGTCTTGACCACCGCAAATCCTGCATTGACCGATTGTTGATCTGGCCTTTTGGCGGCAATTGTGGGAAGCGCCCGCAATGAACAATTCCCGACCAGACCGGAAGGTCCCCGGACTTCCCGCGCGCCAGGCTGCCCTGCGTCTGCTCGATGCCGTCTGCCGGCGTGGCGAGACTCTGGATCAGGCCATGCCCGCCGCGACCGGACGGCTGTCCAATCCGTCCGACAAGGCGCTCGCTCACAATATTGCGGCCAATGTGCTGCGCTGGATGACGGCGCTCGACGCCATGATCGACAGTGCCACCCGCAACCGGCTGGCTGATGATGCCAAGGCCCGCATGGCCTTGCGGATTGCTCTGGCGCAGGTCCTGATTCTCGAAACCCCGCAACATGCTGCCATCGCCACCGCCTTGCCACTGGTGCATGGCGGCCCAAGGCGGCTGGTCCATGGGGTCTTCTCCACAGTCATGCGCGGCATCGACAACGGCAAGTTGAAAATACCAGAATATCCCGAAATTCCGGGTGAGACACTGGATCGGTGGACGCATAACTGGGGCGAAGACACCGCTGCAGCCGCCTGTCGCGCCTGGGCTGTTCCTCCGCCGGTTGACCTGTCTTTCCGTGAGGAACAAACCGCTCCCGCTCTGCAAGGCCTGTCGCTGGCATCCCGGCATTTGCGCCTGACGGACCCGGCTCCTGTCACCGAACTTCCGGGATTTGCAGAGGGGGACTTCTGGGTCCAGGATCTGGCGGCTTCGCTTCCGGCGCGTCTCCTGGGGCATGGCGAGGGGCGAACGGTTCTCGATCTGTGCGCCGCGCCTGGCGGCAAATCGATGCAGCTGGCGGCGTCAGGCTGGCGGGTTGTCTCTGTCGACAGCTCCGAAAAGCGCATGATCCGCTATCACGAGAATATGACACGCACCGGGCTCGAAAGCGAAACCGTCATTGCCGATCTGATGCGCTGGGAGTCGCCCGAACTGGCCGATGCCGTGCTGCTGGATGCACCCTGCAGTGCGACCGGCATTTTTCGCCGGCATCCGGATGTGCTGCATTGTATCGGTGCGCGCCAGATCGCCGACCGCGCGGAAGTGCAGACCGGATTGCTGCGCCGCGCCGCTGCCTGGGTCAAACCGGGCGGGTTGCTGGTCTATGCCGTCTGCTCGCTCGAGCCGGAAGAAGGCGAAGACCAGGTCACGGAATTTCTCGCAGAAAATAGCGATTATGTGATCGATCCTGTCGCATCGTCGGAGTTGCCGGAGGGGATTGCGCCAACGGCGGACGGCACTGTTCGTACTCTTCCCGGCATGCTCGAAGAACAGGGCACTCTCGACGGGTTTTTTATTGCCCGGATGCGCCGGAAAAGCTGATCCTGCAGAAAAATCCGGCCTGTCCCCAATTTGTCCACAGGCCATTGGGTTTTCGGGGGTTTCACGGCTTGCAGCGGCGGTTCAAAAATCCTAGAGGCTGGGCGCAAAGGAACTGTCATGACCAGCCCGATCCGTATTGCTCCATCCATCCTGTCTGCGGACTTCGCACGCCTGGGAGAAGAGGTTCGCGCGATTGACGAGGCCGGATGCGACTGGGTCCATATCGACGTCATGGACGGGCATTTTGTTCCCAATATCACGATCGGGCCGGGCGTGGTCAAAGCGCTGAGACCGCACAGCGAGAAGCCGTTTGACGTGCACCTGATGATCGCACCCGTGGATCAGTATCTGGAAGATTTCGCTGCCGCCGGTGCCGATATTATTTCCTTCCATCCCGAAGCCGGGGCACATCCGCACCGGACGGTGCAGACCATCCATGCCCTCGGCAAACAGGCTGGTCTGGTGCTGAATCCGGCAACATCGCTGGACTGCCTCGATTACCTGATCGATGATCTGGACCTCATACTGGTGATGAGCGTGAATCCCGGTTTTGGCGGTCAGAGCTTCATTGACACCCAGTTGCGCAAGATCGAAGCGATCCGCCAGCGCATCGAAGCGACCGGCAAGGATATCCGTCTGGAAGTTGATGGCGGGATTGACCAGACCACGGCCCCGAAGGCCATAGCCGCCGGTGCGGACACGCTGGTCGCAGGGACCGCGACATTTCGCGGGGGGGCGGATCACTATGCCGCCAATATCCGGGGCCTGAGGGGTGGATGATTCAGGACTGGCCTGACAAAAATCCCCGCGAGGATGAAGAGGTGAAGCCGGAACGGGATCGCTATGCCGGGGAAGCGACAGAGGCTCCCGAGGGGCGGAGTCTGACCCTGCGCCACAGCGGTGACCGAGGCCAGTCGCTCGCTGAACAGGCCGCGCTGCTCTACTACCGCATGACCTGGCGGATGCCGCTTCACCGCTTGCGACTATCTGGCAAATTGCCGCTGCGACTGCTCGCGGTTCCGGTTGATCCAGTGGAAGGCAACCGGGTGCAAGGCATGGCGGTGCGCGCCGGACATTTCCTGTTTCGCGGCCTGAAGAAGAAACTCGACAAGGTGGATTTCGCCGATCTGAAACTTCCGCCGGCTTTTGAGGATTATGTCCACCGGTTCCAGTGGCTCCGGGATCTCGATACCGCCGCGTCCCGGGACCAGGCCGTACCCGTCGCGGAACGGCTGATGGACCAGTGGCTGGAAGCCAATGGCGCCCGGGTCCGGCAACCAGCCTGGCGGCCGGACAATTGCGGCTGGCGGTTGCTGATCTGGGCCAGTCACGCCCCCCTGATCCTGTCTTCCAATGATCTGGTCTACCGATCCAGGGTTCTCAACAATATCGCCCGTACCGCACGGCATCTCGACCGGACGGCGGACAAGGCGACCTCCAGTCTGGGGCGGCTCGTGGCCTGGAGCGGCGTCGTCGCGGCTTCGCTCCTGATTCCCGAGGGCCGAGTGCGCCGGATCGTCGGTGAGGCGGGGCTGGAAAAATCCATGAGCGAGTTTTTCTTCGCTGATGGCGGATCGGTCTCGCGATCCCCGCTTAACCAGATGGATGCGGTCATCCTTCTCTCGATGCTCAGCCAGGTCTATATCGCCCGCGGTGAAGATCCTCCCGAATTTGTCGCCAACGCGCTGGCCATGGCGGTCCCGCCGCTCACCGGCCTGACCCACTATGACGGCAGCATGGGCAACTGGCAGGGCAGTGGCGCCACCTCGGTGGAAACGATTGACCAGATAGTCGACGCCAGCGGCATTCGTGCTCGCCCGCTGCGTCAGGCACGGGACTGGGGCTATCAGCGCGTGTCCTCGGGACGGTCGGTGCTGATCCTGGATGCCGCTCCGCCACCGATTGCCAGAATGGCCGTCGCCGGCTGCGCCTCGACCCTGGCCTTTGAATTTTCCAATGGCGACAACCGGATCATCTCCAATTGCGGCGGGGCCGGGCTGGTTGGCGCGACCATTCCCGCCTCGCTGGCCCGGGGTTTGCGCACGACTGCGGCGCACAGCACCCTGTGCATCAACAACAGCAACAGCACCTCGGTTTTGCCGGATGGCAAGCTCGGTCGCGGGGTCAATGAAGTGGAGCTGTTCCGCCGCGATGTCGAAAATGCCACGCGGCTCGAAGCCAGTCATGACGGCTATGGCCGGCGCTTCGGGCTGATCCACAAACGCCTGCTGTTGCTGCGGTCCGACGGACTCGAACTGCGCGGTGAGGATATGTTGATACCCGATGGCAAGAAGCGGCGTCGGCGCAAGGATGATGTCGAATTTGCGCTGCGCTTTCATCTTGGCCCGGATATCGAAAGCGACCTGATTTCCGAAGGCAAGGGTGTGCTGCTGCGGCTGAAAGACGGAAATTTGTGGCAGTTCCGTTCCACCGGCGGACAGATTGAACTGGAAGACAGCATCTGGGTCGACGGCATGGGCATACCGCACGAAGTGCAGCAAATGGTGATTACGGGATCAGTTGGCAGCGGCGGCGGCGCGACCGGCTGGCTGCTCAAACATATGGGATAGACGAAAGATTATGACGGAAAATATTGCGATCAAGCGGGCCTTGCTGTCGGTATCGGACAAGACCGGCCTCGCCGAACTGGGCAAGGAACTGGCGGCGATGGGCGTGGCCCTGATATCCACCGGTGGCACGGCGGCCGCTCTGCGCGAAGCGGGACTGGACGTCGCGGACATTTCCGAAGTCACCGAATTTCCCGAGATGATGGACGGGCGGGTCAAAACGCTTCACCCGAAGGTCCATGGCGGCCTGCTCGCACGGCGGGATGATGACGGGCATGTTGCATCGATGCAGGAACACGACATTGCGGGAATCGACCTCGTGGTGGTCAACCTCTATCCTTTTGCCCAGACTGTGGCGAAAGGTGCCGGGCGTGACGAGATTATCGAGAATATCGATATTGGTGGCCCGAGCATGGTGCGCAGCGCGGCCAAGAATCACGACTTTGTCACGATCATCACCGACCCGTCAGACTATGCGACACTGGTGATCGAACTCCAGTCTGGTGACGGCGCAACCAGTCTCGACTTCCGCAAGAAAATGGCGGCCAAGGCTTTCGCAGCAACGGCCAGCTATGACAGCATGATTGCGCAGTGGTTCGGCTTTGCTGATCAGGGACTGATGTTCCCCGACACATTGCCGCTGACGATGAACCAGCCGACCGAATTGCGCTATGGGGAAAACCCGCACCAGAAGGCCGCGCTTTATATGCCTGCTGGCCCATCGGCTTCCGGCATCGCGCAGGCCGAACAGCTGCAGGGCAAGGCGTTGAGCTACAATAATTACAATGACGCCGACGCGGCGCTGGAACTGGTCAGCGAGTTTCGGGACGGGCCGCCGACCGTGGTGATTGTCAAACATGCGAATCCCTGTGGCGTGGCCAGTGCGGACACGGTTCTTGACGCGTACAAGGCTGCGCTGGCCTGCGACAGCGTGTCGGCCTTCGGCGGCATTATCGCCGTCAACCGGCCGCTGGACGCCGCGGCAGCCGAAGCGATGACCGGCATATTTACAGAAGTGGTCTGTGCGCCCGATGCCGATGCCGGGGCCCGTGAAATATTTGCCAAAAAGAAAAATCTGCGGCTGCTCTTGACCGGTGAACTGCCTGATCCGGCGCGCGGCGGCATGGCCTTCAAATCCATCGCTGGTGGTTTTCTTCTGCAATCTCGCGACAATGGCCAGATTGCACCGGGAGATCTGAAATGCGTCACGAAGCGCCAGCCGACCGAGCAGGAAGAAGCGGACTGCCTGTTCGCCTGGACCGTTGCCAAGCATGTCAAATCCAATGCCATTGTCTACGCAAAGGATGGCGCGACGGCTGGCGTGGGAGCCGGTCAGATGAACCGCCTGGAATCGGCGCGGATCGCGGCATGGAAAGCGAAAGATGCCGCTGAGAAGGCCGACTGGCCGGAGCCGCGCACTATCGGGTCGGCCGTGGCTTCAGATGCTTTTTTCCCTTTTGCCGACGGCCTGATGGCTGCGGTGGAAGCCGGAGCGACGGCGGTGATTCAGCCGGGTGGTTCGATCCGGGATGATGAAGTCATTGCAGCAGCGGACGAGGCCGGCCTCGCCATGCTGTTTACCGGAAGGCGTCACTTCCGGCACTGATCCGGAAATCCTCTGCGATCACCATTTCGCCCAGCGCGTTTCCGGACAGCCAGGCACATTCGACGCGCGGTCCGATCAGCCAGTCGCCGCAGACGCCAAGCCGGAGTCTGGGGTCATATAGTCCCGTAAACTCAGTGCCGCCCGACCGGGCAAAACGCCAGCGATGGGCGGTTTGGAAGACAGGTCTTGGCAGCGATGTGCCGGACAGCTCTTCAAAGCGTTTAACTAGCCTCGCGGTCACGTCGGCCGTCTCATCCTCCAGATGGTCCGCCGACCAGGCGGGCGATGCCTGCAGAACCCAGCTTTCGGTTTCGGCCCGCCCGGGCTTGTCCGAGTTGCGGGCGGCCCAGCCAAGGACCGGATCATCACGAAACGTGACCTGTTCCGTTTCCAGCGACCGGTCGAACGCAATCATGACGGTCCAGCAGGGAGCCGATGGTGTCGACCGGGCCAGTCCGGCAAATTCCGCATGCCAGGGTGCCAACAGGTCCGCGGCTTGTTCCGCGGGTATGGCGATAACGACCGCATCAAACCAGGTTTGCAGGGAATCTTCTGGACATTGCAGCTGCCAGCGGTTTTCTGTGCGTGCCAGCCCGGTGATCCGGGTCGACCAGTTGATCTGATGATTGCTGGCCAGTTTCTTGACCGGTGTATTCATCGCCGGACTGCCCACCCATGCGTCGGTCCCTGCTGCCGGCCAGGGCTGTACAGTGTTTTCGGCCTCCCAGCCCGCCACAATCTTCCGAAACGCCGGATTTCGTGCCGTAAAATATTGCGCGCCATGGTCAAAGCCGACCGGTTTGCCCTCAATATCCACACGGCGGGTCGACATGCGGCCGCCCGGTCCGCGGGCCTTGTCAAACAGCTCGACCTCGTGGCCGCCCGAGACCAGGCGTTCGGCAGCTGCAAGGCCGGATAATCCGGAGCCGATAATGGCAATTCTCATAACAGGGTCTTTCGGACATATGGTTTTCGGCGCGCGATCCCCATATTGGAGAATAGGCCGGACTGGAACAGGACCCCAATGCTTTCTGCCACGAGGCTTGTGCAGACAACATGTCCATAAGGGCGTGCAAGGAGTAGCTCCGATTATGAATGCCCGTTTCTTCAGACCGCAACCCGAACCGGTGCAACCCGGTCAGGAAAGTGTCTGGGACTTTCCCCGGCCTGCGATCGCGGACCCCTGTTCGTCCCATATTGTCATCGAGCATCAGGGTGTGATCGTCGCCGATACCAACGCAAGCATCCGCACGCTGGAGACAAGCCACCCGCCGAGCTACTATATCCCTCCGGATGATATCGCGCCAGGTATGTTGCGCCGGGCCGAAGGCAGCTCCTACTGTGAGTGGAAAGGCGCGGCTGCCTATTGGGATGTGGTTGTCGGCGACACGGTCTTGCCCCGTGTCGGCTGGAGTTACCCCAGCCCATCTCCGGATTTTGCCATATTGCGCGATCATATTGCCTTTTACTGCGGCCCGTTTGACCGGTGCAATGTAGATGGCGAAACCGCCACAGCTCAGCCTGGAGACTTTTACGGCGGATGGATTACCTCCGACCTGGCGGGGCCGTTCAAGGGCATTCCGGGAAGCCGGGGCTGGTAGGACATGGCCAGGGACACAAATAATCCAAAGGATCGCGCCGTTCCCAGTGGCAGATTGTCCCGGCTGGGCCAGTTCGGGCGCCTCGCAAGTGGTGTCGCCGGCGGGATGATTGCTGAAGGGGCCCGGCGTCTCGCCGACGGTGAACGACCGGACATGCGCGACATGATGCTGACGCCGCGCAATGTGACCCGGGTGGCTGAACGGCTGTCTCACCTGCGCGGGGCCGCCATGAAACTGGGTCAGATGATCTCGATGGACGCCGGGGACATGCTGCCTCCGGAACTTGCGGAGATCATGGCGCGGCTGCGTGACAATGCCCACCGGATGCCCCCGCAGCAGCTGCAAAAGGTGCTCGCCGAGCAATGGGGCAGGGACTGGCGCCGGCGGTTCAAACGGTTCGGGCCCGGGCCGATCGCGGCGGCATCGATCGGGCAGGTTCATCGGGCGACGACCCATGACGGCCGGGATCTCGCGATCAAGGTACAATATCCTGGCGTACGGGAAAGCATTGATGCGGATGTCGACAATGTCGCGACCTTGCTCCGCCTGTCCCGCCTCCTGCCGGCGGAACTCGATATTTCTTCGCTGCTGGCCGAAGCCAAATTGCAGTTGCATGAAGAAGCCGACTATGTGCGCGAAGGCGAATATCTGGCGCGCTTCGGCCAGCTGCTGGCGGATTCGCCCGACTATGTTGTTCCCTCGCTCGACACCGAATTCACCACCAGTCAGGTGCTGGCCATGTCCTTTGTTGAAGGCAAGGCGATTGAACAGCTGGAAGACGCGCCGCAGGAGGTGCGGGACGACAGCATGCACAAGCTGTTCCGGCTGGTATTGCGCGAGATATTCGAGTTTGGCGTGATCCAGTCTGATCCCAATTTCGCCAATTACCGCTATCAGCCCGACAGCGGCACACTGGTGCTGCTCGACTTTGGTGCGACCAGACCGGTCGGCAAGACCGTTGCGGACGGATATCGCCAGCTGATCTTTGCCGCGCTGAACGGCGATCGGGACATGGTGCGCGAACAGGCACTGATCGCGGGTTTTGTCGGCGAAGCAGCTATTAGCCGCCACCGCACCCGGATCGACAAGATGATTGATGTCATCATCGGCGAGCTGAACCGTCCGGGATTATTTGATTTCAGCGATCGCCAATATGTCGCAGCGCTGAGCGAAGAAGGCATGGATATCGCGGCGGATCGGCAGGCCTGGCATATTCCCCCGACGGACCTGCTGTTCGTGCAGCGCAAGATCAGCGGCATGGCCCTGCTTGCGGCGCGGCTCAAGGTGCGGATCGATGTTCGGGGTCTGGTCGAAGCCCAGCTGGGCGCCACCGATCCGGTCAACAATACCGAATAGCGGGTTGCATCATACTGCCTGGCAGAATTACTCGGGTGTCGCGGCCTGGGCGTTCTGGCCGTCGCCTTCGGGCGCGGCGATAATGTCGCGCGTTACGCTGCCCTTGTCGACCGTATTGGTTTCCGGGTCACCCACGGAGGAGCGGATCCCGGCATCGGCATCGCCGGCCTGACCGACAATGGCATTTTCCGTGACACTGCGTGGCTGGCTGCCACCGAACATGGCCTGCAGGGTTTGCTGCTGGGTGTTGCCGGTCTGCGGACGCGGCTGACCCGGTTTGGGCGGAGTCAGGGTGAAATCGGGGGGAATGACCAGTGGCGGCTGTCGGGATACGGCGAATTCATCCGGGCGGTCCCGGTCAAACAGGCCGCTCGAACCGCATGCGGACAATCCGGCCAGCGACAACAGGCTGAGACCAACAAGTGATTTACGCATATTCCATTCCCTCAAAAACTCTACGGGGCCATTCGCAGCCCCAGTGCCACAGCCTGACTTTCGCCAAGCTGAATATCTTGCCGTCAGTCATTAGCCTCTGGAGTCCGGTCACGCAACAACAGTGCGCGTCCGAGCAGGATGACCACGCCGATACTGATACAGGCATCGGCCACGTTGAAGATCAGAAACGGGCGAAAGCCATTGATATGCAGGTCGGCAAAGTCGGCGACATAACCGAGCCGGGCGCGGTCGAGAATATTGCCCATCGCCCCGCCCAGAACCAGAGACAGCGCAAAAATATCCCATTTCGCCTGTTCGCGCCACATCCAGATCAGCACGGCGAAGCCGATCAGTCCCGTCAGGGCGACCAGAGCCCAGCGCTGAAAATCCGTGGAAGCGGTCAGAAAGCCCATGGAAACGCCGTAATTTTCCGCCCAGGTCAGGTTGAAAAAGGGCAGCAGGACGATCTGGCCCTTCGCTTTCAGATCAAGAGGATGCATCACCATATATTTGGTGAACTGGTCGGCAGCGAAAATCAGGAATGCGATGATCAGCCCGGTCATTCTGTACCGGCGGACAGCTTTGTCGTCAGTCATCCGTTCAGCACCTTGTCACAGCGTCCGCACAGTGCGCCGTCTTCCGGCACATCCGGGAGCAGGCGCCAGCAGCGGCCGCATTTGTCATGGCCGGTCTTGGTAACGGCAATCTCCGCACCATCCTGCACTTCGGCGACAATGCACAGTTCGGCAAATTCCTCGGCGGTTACCGGCACGTCGGCCAGCGGATAGACCACTTCTGCCTCGAGGCTGGACCGGATCGTCTTTTCGCGCCGCAACGGCTCGATGGCTTCGGTCACATTCATCCGGGCGCTGCGGATCTGCTGCCATTTTTCGGCCAGCGCGGCATCTTCCCAGCGATTGTCGACTTCGGGCCAGGTCTTGAGGTGGATGCTGTCCTCCTCGTCCGGGAACCGGCTCTGCCAGATTTCTTCGGCAGTGAAGACCAGAACCGGCGCAATATAGCGGGTCAGCGCGTGGAACAATTTATCCATCACTGTCCGGTAGGCCATGCGCTTGGGATCATCCGGCGCATCGCAATAGAGACAGTCCTTGCGGATATCGAAGAAAAACGCGCTGAGATCGTCCTGCGCGAACGCGGTCAGCGTGCGCATATAGGGACCGAAGGCAAAATTGTTCAGATGCTGTTCGAGTTCGCGATCGACCTCGGCGAGGCGGTGCAGGATATAGCGTTCCAGTTCCGGCATGTCTGCCACCGCGACCCGCTCGCTTTCGGCAAAATCGCTGAGACCGCCCAGCATGTAGCGGAAGGTGTTGCGCAGCTTGCGATAGCTGTCGGTCACGCCTTTGAGGATTTCATCACCGATCCGGTGGTCTTCGGTAAAGTCGACACTCGCCGCCCAGAGGCGCAGGATATCCGCGCCATTGACGTTGATGATCTTTTGCGGATCGAGCGTGTTGCCGAGCGACTTAGACATCTTCTTGCCGTTCTTGTCGAGCGTCATCCCGTGGGTCAGCACGGTCTTGTAAGGCGCACGGCCGCGGGTGCCGCAGGATTCGAGCAGGCTCGACTGGAACCAGCCGCGATGCTGGTCGCTGCCTTCAAGATAGAGATCGGCCGGGCTCTGGTGATCGGGCCATTTGCCGCTTTCCAGCACAAAGGCATGGGTACAGCCGCTGTCAAACCAGACATCGAGAATGTCGGTGATCACTTCATAGTCATCAAGACTGTAGGCATTGCCCAGAAACTCCTGATGATCGGCATCAAACCAGGCATCGGCACCGCCTTTTTTGAAGGCTTCGACAATCCGTGCATTCACGTCGGGATCGTTGAGATAGTCGCCAGTCTTGCGATCGACATAAAGCGCAATCGGCACGCCCCAGGCGCGCTGGCGCGACAGCACCCAGTCGGGGCGCCCCTCCAGCATAGACTGCAGCCGGCGGTGGCCGCGTTCGGGAACGAAGCGGGTCCTGTCGATTTCGGTCAGCGCGATCTGGCGCAGACTGGGCGAGCCGCACAAAGTCTCGTCCTTCATGTCGACCGCGCCGCCTTCATCTTCCCAGCTTTTTTCGTGCAGATGCTTGGCCGGCAGATGGGTCAGGTCGGTGTCCATCGGCACAAACCATTGCGGCGTGCAGCGATAGATGATTTTCGCCTTCGAGCGCCAGCTGTGCGGATAGCTGTGCGCGAAATCGGCGCTGGCCGAAAGCAGCGCCCCGGCGTCGCGCAGGTCGCTGCAGATCGGCCCGTCGGGGGCGTTGAATTTCTTGTTGATGACATTGCCCGCCCGCTCGTCGGTGCGCGGCAGCCAGGCCCAGTCTTCCTTGTACACGCCGTCGGCATCAACGGCGAAGACCGGGTTCAGGCCGTTGGCCTTGCACAACTCGAAATCATCCTCGCCATGATCGGGCGCCATATGGACAAGCCCGGTGCCCGCTTCGGTAGTAACGAAGCTTGAACCGTCGAGGAAGGGGCGCGGTTTGGTGAAGAAATCACTGCTCGGGAATTTGTCCGCCATCGGGTGCTTCGCGACGGCACCGGCGAGTTGGGAGCCGACTATCAATCTATCCGGTGTGGTCCCGTCTTCATTGATCGAAAAATCCAATTCTGGATCAAACTCAATTTCGTCGACACCGAATTCGGAAAGATCAACCTTCTGTAAAGTCGAAGTCAGCCGTGCATTAAACTGCTCCACCAGTTCTTTGGCGACCAAGAAATATCCCTTGGGGCCAGGATGTAGGTTGAGCTCTTCAAGACGTTGTTGTGCGCCTTTGACCTGATCTTCGTCTACATTGGGAAAGGCTACCCATGGTTGCAGCAACACATACTCGACGTCCGTTCCGTATGCCAACGCTTGATTGACCGGAATCGTCCATGGCGTGGTCGTCCAAATAGCTGCGAAAACCTTGTCTCCGCCAGAAATAATTTCTTCTATACGGGGTGCATTCGGCGCTTCGACAATTTCAAACGCCACATCGATCTGGGTCGAAGTGATATCCTCATATTCGACTTCGGCTTCGGCCAGCGCGGTCTTTTCGACCGGCGACCACATCACCGGTTTCGCACCGCGATACAGCTGCCCGGCTTCCGCGAATTTCAGCAGTTCCGCGACAATCGCGGCTTCCGCGTCATAGTCCATCGTCAGATAGGGCTTGTCCCATTCGGCGAGCACGCCCAGCCGCTTGAATTCCTCGCGCTGGACATTGACCCATTTGTCGGCATATTCGCGGCATTCGGCGCGGAATTCGCTGGCGGGAACCTCGTCCTTGTTGCGTTTTTTCTTGCGATATTGCTCCTCGATCTTCCACTCGATCGGCAGGCCGTGACAATCCCAGCCGGGCACGAACGGCGCGTCCTTGCCGAGCAGGTTCTGCGAGCGGACGGCAATGTCCTTCAATGTCTTGTTGAGGCTGTGGCCGATATGGATGTTGCCATTGGCATAGGGCGGGCCGTCATGGAAAATGAACTTTTCCTGCCCGTCGCGCGCGGCGCGGAGCCGGCCATACAGATCCATCTTTTCCCAGCGTTCGAGAATACCCGGTTCCTTGTTGGCAAGGCCGGCCTTCATCGGGAATCCGGTTTTCGGCAGGAAAACCGTGTCCTTGTAATCGGGTTTGGTGTCAGATGGGCTGTCAGTCATGATTGGCGGGGATTAGGCGAGGCAAGGCGCTGGTGCAAGCGGGATTTCACGCCGGTGTTCCCCGTCCCGACAGCTAGCGAACCAGCGCCGGCCCGACCTTGCGGATATCCTCGACCATGACATGGCCGGCGAAGCTGGCCGGGATGTCGGTCAGCTGCTCCCCCCGGGTCAGTCCGCGCGTGGATTCGCGGTCATTCATCGGACCGATCAGCAGAATATGTGCGCCGACCGCATCCATGCGCGCCTGCGTGCGGTTGGGCCATCCGGCGATCAGCCATTGATAGTCGAGCGGAACCACCAAAGTGCCGTCCCGGCAGCTTTCGGGCGTGATCCCCAGCCAGCCCATCCAGGCATAGTCCCGGGTACAGGCTTTCACGCCCGATTTCGACCAGGTCCAGACCCCGGGCATCAGCTCCCGCATCCGCTGTACCGGTACCTCGGCGCCGTAAAAGCCGTCGCCTTCTGCCAGCGGATCGCGGCCGGCTTTCCGGAGAATGGCGAACAGTTGATCGGCCTCGGCCGGGTCATTGTTTTTGAAATTGAACAGGAACGGCTTGAAGGTTTCCGAGGCAATGGCCTGTTCGACCGTGGGGATCTTGCCAACCCCCTTGCCGCGCAGCGGGAACGTCGCGCCGCCGTCCGCCGAATAGCCATGGCCGATGTCGAGCGCCTGCAACTGGGCGAGCGTCAGGCTGCGCGTTTCACCTTTGCCTTCGGTGCGGCAATCAACGGTCCAGTCATGGAAGAGGACCATATGCCCGTCGCTGGTCGGGGCGACATCGACTTCGACCATGTCGGCGCCCGCACTGACCGCGGCCCGGATCGAGTGGATCGTGTTTTCGAAAATCTCCAGATCTTCCTGACCCGGCAACATCCGGATCGCGGTGCAGTCATCCCGGCCGACTCCGGTCGGGTCGTAAATGTGATGCACGCCGCGATGGGCGATCATTTGCATTTTTCCTGATGGCGGCGGGGCCCAGCGCGAGCTGTTGAGCAACAAGATGACCAGGATCAGCATCCAGAGGCCGCCGAGACCCCAGAGCAGTTTGCGCATCATGCAAGCAGGTCCCGCGCCCGGTCGCAGTCTTTCTCCATTTGCGCCTTCAGTTCATCGAGGCCATCAAATTTCTGCTCGCCGCGGAGGAAGTGGTGCAATTCCACCTCGATGGTCTGGCCATAGAGATCTTCAGCAAAATCAAAGAAATAGGGTTCGAGCAGTTCCTTGGGCGGATCGAATGTCGGGCGGATACCGAGATTGGCAGCACCATTGACAACACGCCCGTCGGGCAGGCGCCCGCGGACCGCATAAATCCCGTATTTCGGCCGGAGATACTGGCCCATGTCGATATTGGCGGTAGGGTAACCGAGCTTGCGGCCATTCTTGTCGCCGTGGATGACCGTGCCTTCAATTGCAAACGGCCGGGTCAGCAGGCTGTTGGCGGTTGCGCAGTCGCCTGCCTTCAGGGCATCGCGAATCCGGCTGGACGAGATCACCGCAACGCCGTCGCTGACCGGGCCGACAATCTTTGTGGTCAGGCCCAGCGGTGCGCCGACAGTTCGCATCACCTCGACATTGCCGCCTCGTCCCTTGCCGAAAGTGAAATCTTCGCCCGTGACGATCCCGGCGGCACCAAATCGCGCGACCAGCAGGCGGGCAACAAAGTCCTCGGCCGTCGTGCTGGCCAGAGCGGCCCCAAATTCGAACACCAGCATGGCCGCTGCCCCGGCCTCGCCGAACAACCGTTCGCGCTGGTCGAGCGTGGTCAGCCGAAAGGGCGGCGTGTCGGGTTGAAAATGGCGCACCGGATGCGGATCGAATGTCGCGATGATTGCGGGGCGGCCTTCCGCCTTTGCCCAGTCCAGTGCGACTTGCGCAACCGCCTGATGCCCGAGATGAAAGCCGTCAAAATTGCCCAGCGCGATGATCGCGCCACGCAGGTCGCCCTCGATCCGGTCATTTCCACTGAGCCTTGTCATGCCGGGGCTATTGGCCAGATTCCCCGGATTGATCAAGCTCCGGATTTTCTTCCGGCAGCTGGAGCAACGGAATCAGGCCCTGTTCCAGCACCCTGAGCGCATTGCCGCCCATCACCGCGCGGATTTCCTCTTCGCTCAATCCGGCGTCCATCAGGGCCTGGGTGACATGGACGATGCCGCTGGTGTCGAATCGGGTGGTGACCGCCCCGTCAAAGTCGCTGCCGAGCGCGGCATGCTCGATCCCGACCAGATCGCGGACATGGAGCACCGCTTTCGCGACGCTTTTCGGGTCAGTGTCGCACATGGCGCCGTCCCAGTAGCCCAGTCCGATAATCCCGCCTGTGGCGGCGACACCGCGGATTTCCTCATCGCTGAGGTTGCGGTTGACGCCGCATACCGCCTGCACCCCGCCATGGCTGGACACCACCGGGCGCCGGGCCATGGCGAGGATGTCGGCCACACAGGCATGGCTGCAATGCGCGATATCGACGATCATCCCCATTTCTTCCATGTCGCGGACAATCTCGCGCCCGAATTCGGTCAGCCCGCCTTTTTCCTCGCCATGCATCGAACCGGCCAGCTCATTGTCGAAAAAATGCACCAGTCCGGCCATCCGCATGCCGGCATTATAGAATTTCTCGAGATTTTCGCGGTTGCCTTCCAGGGTCTGCAGGCCTTCGGCGGAGAACATGACGCCGATCGTGCGGGGCTGCGTGCCCTGCTCGCGTTCCGACTGGCGCAGGGACCGCAGTGCCGTGACATTGTCCGACACCGCCATCGCGGCAAGCTGGCCTTCCGAATCCGCCACGGCGCGGTCCAGTTTGGTCATGTGCCACATCTGCCGCTCGAACAGCGAGAACCAGGTGCGGAAGGGCTGCAGCTGCGATATCGCGAGCAGCGTGATATTGTCGGTCTCGGCGCTGTTGCTGTCGTAATTCTGACCCTTGGGCGTCTTGGTCACGCTGGAGAAAATCTGCAGGCCGACATTGCCTTGTTGCAGCCGTTTCATGTCGACATGACCATAATCGACACTGTCGGTGATCTTGCGCTTCCACAGCAGCGTGTCGCTGTGCAGGTCGACGATGAACAGGCTGTCATGCAGTTCCTGTGCCTCGGCCCGGATCCCGGGAAGCGGCTTGCCGTCGATCATGTTGGTCTGTTTTTCGAAAATGCTCGGCGACAGAGTGAACCAGGCGATGGCGGCGATGACGATCAGTCCCGTGAGGGACAGGAGAGCTTTTTTCATGATGCTGTCCGTTCGAGCGTCACAAAGGCATAGCCGGGTCGGCCGTTTTCGGGCTGGTGCTCTTCGCGAAAAGTCTCGGCAAAGTCCGACAGATCCAGATCATCCATATATGTGTCCCCCTCTGCCGCAAAATGGACTTCGGTCATTTCGATCCGTTTGGCCAGTGGCAGAAACTGACGATAGATTTCCGCGCCGCCAATGACAATGGCTTCCGGCGTATTGGCGAGAGCGATGGCATCCTGTAGCTGATGGGCGGTTTCGGCGCCTTCGGCCTGCCATTCAGTATCGCGCGTGAGGACGATATGTCGCCTGCCGGGCAGCAGACCGGGGAGACTGTCAAACGTCTTGCGACCCATGATCAGCGGCTTGCCCTGGGTCAGCGCCTTGAACCGGCGAAGGTCCGCGGGGAGATGCCAGGGCAGGCCGCCATCCTGACCGATCACGCCATTATCGGCCCGGGCAAAGATCAGGATGATTTCAGGATCGGTCATGCTGTGTCGATCTCCAGCTCGAACGGATCAGAAATGCAGCTTGGTGACATGGCCCATCTTGCGTCCGGGCCGGGTCTCGCCCTTGCCATACAGGTGCAGGTGATTGGCCGGATCGGCAAGCAGGCCGGACCAGTCATCTGCCTGTTTGCCGATCAGGTTGTGCATCTCGACACGGGTGGCGGCCAGTCCGGTGTCGCCCAGCGGCAGGCCGCAAATCGCGCGGATGTGGTTTTCAAACTGGCTGGTGACCGCACCTTCGATGGTCCAGTGGCCGCTATTGTGCACACGCGGCGCCATTTCGTTGAATATCGGACCGTCGGCAGTGGCGAAAAATTCGCAGGTCAGCACACCGACATATTGCATGGCTTCGGCCATTCTGGCGGCCAGCTCCCGGGCCGGTGCTTCCTGGGCAAGAATTTCCGGAGGTGCCGGGGCCAGCGAGTGGGCGAGTATGCCGTTTTCGTGCACATTATGAGGCGTATCCCAGAACCGGATTTCGCCGTCCTGTCCGCGCACCAGAATCACCGAAAATTCATGGCTGAATGTGACAAAGCCTTCGGCAATACTGTGTTGCTGGCCCACCGTATCCCAGTGCTTCGCCAGATTGTCCGCCGATTTGATCCGCGCCTGACCCTTGCCGTCATAGCCCATCCGGACAGTTTTCAGGATAGCCGGGCAGCCGGTTTCGTCCAGGGCCTGCTCAAGCGAAGCCAGGTCGGTCACTTCGGCAAAGGGCGCTGTGGTCCCGCCCTGGTCGCGGGCATAGGTTTTTTCGGCCACCCGATTCTGGGCAATATCGAGCGCGCCAATCGGGGGATGCAGCGGTGCACGATTCTCGATCGCATGGAGTGGCCCCACCGGGACATTCTCGAATTCAAAGGTCACCACGTCGCAGCTGTCGGCAAACTGGCCCAGCGCGTCCAGATCATCATCTTTCGCGCAGGTAAACGCTGCCGAAACATCGGCCGCGACGCTGTCTGTATCCGGCGCATAAATGTGGCAGCGATAGCCGAGCTGTGCAGCAGCGACCGCCAGCATCCGGCCAAGCTGGCCGCCACCCAAAATACCGATGGTGGATCCGGGTGCGAGCGGTTTCATTTACGCCGGCGTTTCTGCAACGGCATCACTTTGTGCCTGGCGCCACGCATCGAGACGTCCAGCGAGGGCGGTGTCTTCATTGGCGACAATGGCCGCTGCCAGCAAGGCCGCGTTTTTGGCTCCGGCTTCGCCGATAGCCAATGTGCCGACTGGAATGCCGGCCGGCATCTGGGCAATGGACAGCAGACTGTCCATGCCATTGAGCGCTCGCGACTGGATCGGTACGCCCAGCACCGGCACCCGTGTCATCGACGCCACCATCCCGGGCAGATGCGCGGCGCCGCCAGCCCCGGCAACGACCGCTTTCAGACCGCGCTCCGCAGCAGATTTGGCATATTCGACCAGTCGGTCCGGTGTGCGATGTGCAGAGACGATCCGCACCTCATGCGGCACTTGCAGCTCATCGAGGATCTGTGCGCCGAGACTCATGGTGGCCCAGTCGGACTGACTGCCCATGATGATACCTATCTGGGGATTTGCTTCGGTCATGCACCCACCTGAAATTTCTGCCGGAAGCACATTCGTCTAGCCTCGAATCGAACGCGGTGCAATGCAGAATGACCAACATGAAATAGCCCGGTCAGATGGCAATTTCACACAACAAAAGCAAGTAATCTCAGAATTGACAAAAGTAGACAGGGCTTGCGTTACGTTTTTTTGACTGTAGACGTCCACCAACAACAAAACAGCGTCGCAGCATATAATAGTAATAATGGATATCTCCAAAGGATACGCATTGTGAGCGATGACGAGTCGCGCCAGTCCGGCGATCAAAATGAGTGCAGCAAATGTGAGGACCTGCAGCAGCAAATGCAGGGTCTGCAGGCACGCCTGCAGGAAATGGAACGCCTGGCCCATCATGACGTTCTGACCGGTTTGCCCAATCGCCGGTACTTCATCAAAAGCCTCGAAAACAGGGTGGCGCGCTGCCTGCGTTATGGCGACAACAGCGCATTGCTGTTTCTCGACGTGAACAATCTGAAGAAAATCAACGATAACCACGGTCACGGTGCCGGAGATCTGGCGCTGTCTCATCTGGGCCAATTGCTGTCCACTCATGTCCGGCAATCGGATTTCGTTGCCCGAATCGGTGGCGATGAATTCGGGATCTTGCTCGACAATCTCGACGGGGATGAAGTGGAACGAAAAATTTCAATTCTGCTGGACAGAATCAGCAAATCCGAAATTCAGTACCAGGAAACGGCCCTCAGCCTGCGTGTGGCGATCGGCTATTGTTTTGTCGGACCGCGGGATACGGTAACGGAATTGCTGTCGCGGGCTGATGCCGCCATGTATGCGAAGAAAGACGCCGGGACCTGACTCCTGTACCCTACTACCGCCCGCCTATTTCTCGGAAAGATAATAGCGCTCAATCTCTTTCAGACTGTCATCCAGTTCGTAGATAATTGGCTGACCCGTTGGAATCTCGAGGCCGGTAATCTCGTCGTCTGAAATGCCGGACAGATGTTTGACGAGGGCTCGCAGGCTGTTGCCATGTGCGGAAATCAGCACGCGCTTGCCATTCTGCAATTCGGGTGCAATCCGGCTTTTCCAGTAAGGCAGCACCCGGGCGATCGTGTCCTTCAGGCTTTCGGTAGCCGGGACTTCAATGCCGGCATAGCGTGGGTCCGTGGTCATCTGATACTCGCTGTCGGCGGCCATTGGCGGGGGCGGGGTATCAAAGCTGCGGCGCCAGATATGCACCTGTTCGTCGCCATGCTTTTCCCTGGTTTCCTGCTTGTTGAGACCCGTCAGTCCGCCATAATGGCGTTCATTGAGACGGTAGTTCTTTTCCACCGGCAGCCACAGTCTGTCCATCTCTTCCAGCGCGAGATTGAGTGTCTTGATGGCCCGGGTTTGCAGGCTGGTGAAGCACAGTTCGGGATGGATGCCCTTTTCCTTCATCAGACGCCCGGCTTCGCGCGCTTCCTGCACGCCCTTGTCGGTGACATCGACATCCCACCAGCCGGTGAAACGGTTTTCCAGATTCCATTGCGACTGGCCGTGGCGGAGGAGAATGAGTTGCGGCATGATTTGTCCTGTTATTGCGATTCCCGGATTTCTCTAGCGATGATCGCCGGAGCCGCCAAGCAGGAACTCAGGTGATGATCCGGCTCATCGTGTAAAAGGCGCCGAGGCCGCCGACCAGATAGACGGCCGGGATCTCGATCCATTTCCGCTGGTCGACAGACAATGTGCGGAGCAGCCACATTGCCGCAAGGATGAGGCCGACAAACAGGATCTGGCCCAGCTCGACTCCCATATTGAACAGCAGCAGCGCCAGCAGCTCGGTGCCTGCAGGCAGGCCGATTTCGGACAAGGCACCGGCAAAACCGAGGCCATGCAGCAGCCCGAAGGCGAGGGCGATCAGCCAGGGCCGGCGGATCGTAAGACTGGTTTTCCCCTGCCATTTGCGGACGACCTCGATGGCAAGGAACAGGATAGACAATGCGATCAGCAGCTCGACCGGTTCTCCGGGCAGAGTGAACAGTCCGAGCGCGACAATTGCAAGCGTCACGCTGTGACCGACGGTGAAGGCCGTAATCACCCAAAGCAGCTGGCGCACCGGGGTGAGCAGCAGCAAACCGAGCACGAACAGCAAATGATCCCAGCCGAACAGCATATGCTCCGCCCCGATCAGCAGATAACTGGCTGCTGGCGAGCCACCGGCTTCTCCCAGCTGCAACGCGGCACTGGCCGGGCGCAGCAGATCGGTGCGTTCGGTGCCGTCGGCCCGGGTGATGCGGACAAAAACATCGGTCAGCGTCTGATCGAGCCCTTCGATTTTCAAGATGCCTTTGTCCAGACGGCAGGGCACGGACCATGTCTCGACGACAGCCTGGCCGGTCAGCACCTGCCGGCTTGTCTCCGGTACCGGGCACTGGTCCGGCAGAACGGGCCGCATTTTCAGTTTGCGGCCAGACAGCACCGGCTGCTTCCACTCGACCTCGACCATTCCGTCTGCCGTTTCGGTGAGTTGCAAGGCGGCTGGCCGGATTTCATGGGCGCTGACGGATTCGAAAGGAAAGAACAGTGCGAGCAGGATGATCAGCAACAGGCAGCGCGGTGCGATCAATTTCCGTTGTCCCCGGTTTCACTGTCCGCCTCTTCCACGATAACAGTATAATCGGCCACCAGATCCTGAATGGCCTGTTGCCGGGCCTCAATCGCCTGTTGCTCCTGCCATGCCGCCTGCACCTCGGCGCGGATCGGCTCAAACTCGGCATCAGCAGCGCTGTCGATGGTTTCGACCCGGACCAGATGCAGACCATAAGCCGATCCGATCGGCTCACTCCATTGTCCGCGTTCCAGCGCAAACAGGCGTTCCGCAAATGCGGTGCCGAACAACCGGGTGATCTCGCTTTGCGGAAGAGCGGCATAGCTGCGTTTCTGGATGAACGGGTCGCCAAGCGTTTGCCAGTCCGCGCCCGCATCGAGCCGGCGGCGGGCATCCTGTGCGACCGCATCGACCTGCGCGCCATGGCGCTCGGGACTGAGATAGACATGGACAAAACTGCGCCGCTCGCTGGCCGCGAACCGGTCCCGGTTATTCTCAAACCACTGGCGCAATTCGGCCTCGTCCGGTTCTGCGAGCGCATTGTCACTGATCAGAAAGTCCATTTTCTGTGCCAGCCGCCGGCGAATGATCGTGTCATCATCGCCCAGCCCAAGCCGTTCTGCTTCGCGCATCAGCACTTCGTCCTGGACATACTGGTCAATAATCATCTGTCGGTCTTCACCGGTGGGCAAACGTCCCGCGGTATTTGCCCAGAGCTTTTCAAGCCGGGCCATTTCCTCGGTGCTGACATGGATCGTTCGACCGCGCTCGCCCTGCCAAGCAGTCCAGATGGAGTTGATCGCAACCAGAACCAGTCCGATCAGGAGGAAATGCGTGATCGGATCACGAAATATTTTCACGTGTCGCTATCCGGGATTCAAGTCGCAGGCACATACCAGATCGGTGACGACCAGGCGCGCTCCTGGATGGTTTTTTGCAGCGCAGGATTGGGCTCAACCCCCGCCCGGAGCGCATCCCAGGTCGACCAGCGGCAAACCGGATTTTCCAGCACCCGCACATAATAGGATGCGCGCTGTGCCGTCTCGAACTCCGGATCGCGCCAGAAGGTCTTCAATTCCGGCGCGCCCTTGTCATCCGAAATCGAGCAGTCGGTCAGGTTCACCGTTGCACCATTGTCGGGGCACCGGAAATTCGCGTCGACAGTCCCGCCATCACTGCAGGCAACATCGAAGACTTTTTCCATCACTTCCCCGCCGCTGGTCCAGACCTTGACCACCTGCACCCGTTGCAGCGGCGCACTGAGCGCGTCCCGCATTGCCCAGATAATGAAGCCGGGCGCGTCGCCCTGGCCGATCAGGTCACCGCCCATCGGCACGCCACCGGCATAGGCCTTGCTGACCATGTCCGGATCGTCGAGCATGCTCTCGTCATAACCAAAGCCGCCAAAAAAGCGCAATTTCATCCGCGTTCCGGTGGTCGCGTAGGTTTCCTTGCGGCGCATGGCGTCGAATATTGCTTCCCGTGTATTTTCCTCAGCCCAGACCGCGGCATAACCAGAGGCGCCCCAGCGCGAAAACCAGTTCGCGGCGCGCGGATCTACCGTGACACCATCCCAGCTTTTCTTGCCTTCCGGCGGAACCGATCCACGCGATTCCGGTGTCCCATCAACAACTCCTATCTTGGACCAGAAATTCTTTTCGTCAAACGACCCGCCCACGACATGGGTGTCGCTCGATCCGATCAGGCCAAAGTGAAACGGGTTGGCGCCGATCCTGTCCTGCAACAGCAGGCCGTTGCCATAGGCTTGCCGGACATAGTCGCCGGTCGCGGTTTTGGATTTCACTTCCGATGACAGCAGATATTCGTAAATGCCGAAGTCCGCCCATTCGTCATTGGGTGACAGCGACGGATGGGTTTCGGACGTGCCCTTGACCTGAGTGATTTCCACAATCGGTTCATTGCGCATGCGCTGGTCGGCATAGGCTTTGGTGAGCGGTGCACCGCGATAGGTTTCCATCTTGAACATCTCGCCATCCGAGACATTGCTGTTGTGCGGAATGGAGAGGGCGTCATGACCGGCGTCCCGCTGGTCGTCCATCCAGGTCCACAGGTCTTCCGGATTGGTGGAATCGACGGTGGCGAACGGCATGTCCGGCGCGCTGCCGCGGAACACGACATTGCGGTGCAGATTCCCGCCGGCAAAGCCGCCGCCTTCGCCGCGGGTCACCCGGACGGCAGTATATTCATAGGCGGTGAAAGTCGTGAATTTTCCGGGGTCATAATATTTGTCGGCCGCAGCAATTGTTTGCTTCCAGACATCTCCGACAATTTTCGGATCAAACACGCCTTCCATTTTCCGGCCGTCACGGACGGCACCGCCGATCAGCTGGAAGGCTGCGATGATCTTGTCGGGATCGGTGCTGAACATGTCCCTGGCAATATCGAGCTTGGAAATCTCGGTGCCCTCTGTATCCATAGCCGGCAAATGGCCCAGATAGGCGGCATGGTCTGTTACCGCCATGAAGTCGAGCGCGGGTCCCTCGAGCTTGAGGTCGTAACCCGCCGGATGCTTGACCGTTTCGCCAAGTCCGAATTTATAGGCATCCTCCGGTGTGGCACGGACGTTGAAAATATAGGCGTCAAAGCTGTTGCGGGTATGGATATGGAGATCACCGAAATAGACATTGCGGTTGGGATTGGCGGCCTCTCCGGCGGTTTCCCCGGGGGCCAGCAATTCGGCGCTATCACTGGAGTTATCCGTGCTGTCGCTGCCGCCGGCGCAGCCCGCCAGCAATGTGGCCAGGGTCATCAGTCCCAACAGATTGCGTGTCATTTTCAGGTTCCTCCTCAACCTTTTGCATCGAAAATCAATGCTTTCCCCGCGATTTGCACTTGTATCATTTTTACAACGCTTTTTTGTTTTCGTGCATCAATTGCGCTTCGCAACTTGATTTCATGAGCCGGTTGAACGACTTGTGCAAGGGTTACAGCCGAAAAAAGAGTATTTTCCTTCCCCAAATCCAGGAAAAATACCGGTGTCGGCAATTGTTCAACGGGAGAAGAGAGTCATGAAAACCCTCAACAAAATAGTTATGGCTGCCATGTGCAGCACCGCATTGGCCACCCCGGCCTTTGCCCAGGATGCCCAGGACCAGGGCGCCGAAGAAGCCGCTGATGACAATATCATCATCGTGACCGCCACGCGCCGCGCAGAAGATGTCCAGGACATTCCGATCGCGGTGACCGCTGTCAGCCCGACCCAGCTCGAGCGCCAGGGTGTGGTCGATGTCCAGAACATCACGCAGGTCTCGCCAAGTTTCTCGACATCCAACGCGCAGGTCGCTTCCGGTTCGGTGGTGCTGCGTATTCGCGGTGTCGGTACGACCTCCAACAATATCGGCTTTGAATCTGCCGTCGGTATTTTCGTGGATGGTGCTTATCAGTCGCGTCCCGGCGTGGCCCTGTCCGAATTTGTTGACGTGGAACGCGTCGAAGTCCTTCGCGGACCGCAGGGTACGCTGTTTGGCCGCAATACCTCGGCCGGTGCGCTGAACATCACCAATGTTCGCCCCGATCTGAGCGAATTTGGCGGCTTTGCGAATGCCACATATGGCAATCGCGACTGGATCAATCTCCAGGGCGCGGTGAACGTGCCGATCGTGCAGGACACCCTCGCATTCCGTCTGACCGGTGCCTATACCGAGCGTGACGGCTATGTGACGGTTGTTGATGGCGGCGGCAACCGTGTTGGCGAATCCAATGGCCAGGACCAGTATCTGATCCGTGGCCAGCTCGGCTTTGAAACCGATGGCGGCATTTCCGGCCGGCTCATTGCAGATTATTCCAAGAGCACCGCTGGCTGTTGTTCGGCCATCGAGCAACTGCAGTCCGGACTGGAACCCGCCGGACTGTTTGCTGCCGTTGGCCTTGGACTGCGTGGCGGTCAGGCGCAGCCCAATGTCGCGACCACGCCATTTGACACGAACGCGGCCGAGCAGGCGCGGGAAGACCGTATCGCAACCTCCAACTTCGCCCCGATCGCCGATGTCGATCAGTGGGGTGTAACGCTGGAAGTCGAAGTGCCGGTCAGCGACAGTGCTGACCTGATCTATATCGGATCTTATCGGGACTTCAGTTCGTTCGAAAATTATGACTCTGACTTCACCGGTCTGGATCTTTTCGACATCGACGCATTGAATGTCGACATTGAAACCATGACTCACGAACTGCGGCTGCAGGGCGAAGCCTTTGACGGCCGTCTGCAGTGGCTGATCGGCGGTTATTATTCGGATGAAGATATTGTCTCGACCGTCGATGCGTCGCTCGGAGCGGATTACGACCAGTTTGCCGGAGCCTTGTTCGCCGGTGCAACCGGTGGTGCTACGCTGAACCCCGCCAGCCCGATTTTCCTTGGTGCAACACCTTTGTCACTGCTGGCAGGCGGTGTCAGCCCGGCTGGTACGAGCTCGATCAACCAGTATACGCAGAGCAGTCAGAGTTGGTCGGTCTTTACGCATAATGTCTTTGAAGTCACCGACGGACTGAAACTGACACTGGGCCTGCGCTATTCGGACGAAAGCAAGGATGGCGGATATCAGCAGCTGGCGTCTAATCCCGGTGCCTGCCTCAATATTGTTTCCAATGCCTCGGGAGTACCGGTCAACGGAGCACCTTCAATTTCAAACCCTCCGGGAGGCCCAGCAAATCCGCTCGCGGGATTTGCTGGAACCGCTCTCGTTCTTGGCTGTTTCCCGTTTGTCGCTCCGGCCGATCTGGCAGCGGCAGCGGCCCTGCCACTGCCACGGACCTTCCCTGGGCCGCTCAGCAATGTCGGATCCTTCTCGGATGAAGAGCTGATCTATACCGCGAAGCTGTCCTACGAGTTCCCGACTGCGCCGATTACGGTCTATGGCGGGTTCACGCATGGCTACAAGTCCGGGGGTTTCAACCTCGATACGACAGCAGCCATTGGCGGCACCGATCCACGGTTCGATTCGGAAGAAGTCGACGCCTATGAAGTCGGTCTGAAAGGCAAGTTCATCGATGATGCGGTGACCTTGAACATTGCTGCGTTCCTCGAGGAATTCAGCAACTTCCAGGTTCTCGAATTCACCGGAGCCCAGTTCCAGACCTTCAACGTTCCCAAAGCGGAATCGAAGGGTGTGGAAATTGAAACGGTCATCCGTCCGAGCGACAATTTCACCTTTAACGGCGCTGTCACGATCATCGATGCCAGCTATCCGGGTGATTGCGCAACGGCCGCTGATCCGCTGCGGGTCCAGAACCTGTGCGGTGCGCCTCTGACCAACGCGCCGGATATCGTCGCGATTGCGGGTGCGACCTATGAGCGGGAAATTGGCGACTCGCTCGACTTCTTCCTGAACGGCCAACTGCGTTTTGAAGATGATCGCCGGACCTCGACCCAGCCAAGCACGCCGCCGACAACGGCTGCTGCACTCGGCAACACGCCGCTGCTGCCTTTTGATGTTCAGGATTCGAATATCAAAATCAACCTGCGCGCCGGAATCGGGGCACAGGATGACAGCTGGGCACTGGAAGCCTTTGTCACGAACCTGACCAACGAGATTACCCGGGGCGTGACATTCAGCACGACCCTGCGGTCCGGTTCGCGGTCAGCATTCATCCAGCAACCGCGGAGCTACGGCGTGACCTTGCGCGGCAAGTTCTGATCCGCACAATTTTCGGGGGCATTTCGTCACCCAGAAGAAGGGGCCGGTTTTCCGGCCCCTTTTTTTCGCCACATGGTTTTTGTGCAACGGGCCGGTTGCGGTTCTGGCGCGGGGATGCAAAAACGCGCTTATGAACAATTACAGTTTTCAGACCGTGCCCGTACTGCATTTTGGCGAGGGTTGCCTGGCATTGCTGGCGGAGCAGGTCACCGCGCTGGGTGGTACTCGCCCGCTGATCGTCACCGATCGCGGGATTGTTGCTGCCGGGCTGATCGCCCCGGTGGAAGCTGCGCTGGCAGAGGCTGGAATCCCGGCATCTGTCTTTGATGCTGTCATTGCAGATCCGCCGGAATCGATCGTGCTCGACGCGATCGGCAAGGCACAGGATATGGGTGCGGACATCGTCATCGGCCTCGGTGGAGGCAGTTCGCTGGATACGGCCAAGGTGGTGGCCGCACTGGCAGTAGACGGCGCCCAGACCCTTTCGGAAATCTATGGTGTGGGCTTGCTGGCGGCGCGGGGATTGCCAACCATTCTCATCCCGACAACATCGGGTACCGGGTCGGAAGTGACCGCAATTTCCATTCTGACAACCGGAGAGACCACCAAGGCCGGCATCGTTTCTCCGCATTTGTTCGCTGATGCCGCCCTGCTTGATCCTGTCCTGACCGCCGGTCTTCCAGCGGATGTAACGGCTGCCACAGGTATAGACGCGATGGTCCATGCTATTGAAGCCTATACCGGTCGTCATGCCAAAAACCCGATATCCGACATGCTGGCGATCGAGGCGCTCAAACTGCTGACGGGCAATATCGTGACCGCTTGCAGCAATGGCACCGACATGCAGGCGCGCGAAGCGATGCTCAGAGGATCAATGCTTGCGGGTCAGGCATTTGCCAACAGTCCGGTCGGTGCGATCCATGCGCTGGCCTATCCGCTGGGCGGGATCTACCACATACCACATGGTCTTTCGAATGCCCTGGTCATGCCGCATGTCATGCGCTTCAACGTATCCGCGGCGGCCGGCCTGTACGCCGAACTGGCGGATGCTCTCGATATTCCGCAGGGACCGTCGAACAGCGCCGAAGCCCGGGCGGAGGCCTTCGTCGACTATCTGGAAGATCTGGCGGTGACGGTAAAGGCCCCGCGCAAATTGAGAGACGTCGGCATCGCCGAGGAGGCGGTAGACGAACTGGCGGAGGCCGCAATGTTGCAAACCCGGTTGCTGGTCAACAATCCCCGTGAACTGGAGCGCGAGGACGCCCGGAAAATCTACGCCGATGCCTGGTAAAAAACAGGATCGCGTGCTTCCCGTCCGCGCAGATTATCGCTCGGGGTCGCGCATCACCACGCGCTGGAATGACAATGACCCCTATGGCCATGTCAATAATGCCATCTATTATTTCTGGTTCGACACGGCGGTCAACCGCTATCTGGTCGAGCAGGATGTCCTCGATATAGTCGGCGGCGACACGATCGGACTGGTGGTACAGACCGGATGCGAATATTTTGCCCCCATCGCCTTCCCGGATGACGTGACCGCGCGGATTCGGGTGGACCGGCTGGGGAATAGCAGCGTGACCTATGGCGTCGGCCTGTTCCGCGGAGAGGAACAGACGGCCTCGGCCGCGGGAAGTTTCACCCATGTATATGTCAATCGTGAAACACGCCGCCCCGTGCCATTGCCTGGCCCGCTCCGGAATGCGCTGGAGGCCATCGCAATCTAGTTCGCGGTGCTGAACCCGCTGGACAAAGCGGGAGCGTCCGGCAATAGCGATGGCCATGTCCTCGCCTGCGTCCTCCGAACAGCACAGTGCACCGCTTCTGCCGATGGGATCCGTCCTTCTCGGCCTGCTGACCTTCTCGATGATGGATGTGGCGATGAAAAGCCTCAGCATGGACCTGGGAGCTTACAATGCCATCCTTTGGCGGGTGCTGGCCTCGCTGGTCATGGTGTCGGTGATTTTCTTTGCCCGTCGTCCTCGCATGCCGAGTCCGGCCGCTCGCAAAATTCACCTCCAGCGCGGCATAATCGTCGTGTTCATGTCCTATCTCTTCTTCTGGGGTCTGGCCCGGGTGCCGCTGGCGGAAGCCATAGCCCTGTCCTTCATCGCACCGATTATCGCGCTGTATCTCGCGGCGGTGTTTCTGGGTGAGGCCATCCAGCGCAGTGCAATCTGGGCATCGCTGCTCGGATTTATTGGCGTCATCGTCATTGCTGTGGGCCGGGCACAAGGCGGATATAGTGAGGATTCCCTGCTGGGTATCGGCGCCATCCTGCTGTCGGCCCTGCTCTATGCCGGAAATCTGGTGATTCAGCGGCGCCAGGCGCTGCTCGCCGACCCGATTGAAATCAGTTTTTCGCAAAACCTGATCGTGGGCACGGTGTTTTTGCTTTTCGCGCCGTATCTGGCCGTAGTGCCTGATGTCACCTTTGTCCCGCTGATTGGCGGCGCGGCAATCCTGTCCATTGTGTCGGCCGTGTTCATCGCCTGGGGCTATGCCCGGGCGGAGGCGCAGAATCTGATCAATCTGGAATATAGCGCGTTCATCTGGGCAGCGATATTTGGATGGATATTCTTCAGCGAACCGCTCACGCTGACAACGGTCGGCGGCACGATTCTGATTGTGGCAGGCTGTATCCTGGCGACCCGCCGGGACAAGCCCGTGGCGCATGTCGAGACGACGGCTGTCTGATTTGTCCGAATTGCCCGAAAAAGCGCGGTATCTGCCTATTTGACAGAACCGCGAAAGCTCAGTTCTCCGGATTCTCCGGCCGCAATCGCTTCCGGGAATGTCCAGCGGACATGTGTGACATCGGCCGGCTGGGCCGCACGGGATACTGACGGGACGGTGGTCTGGTTTTCGCCTTCATTCGCAGCGCTGTCGGTGCTGATGACCGTCAGCTCGGTGAGCTTTCCGAAGGTCTTGCCGCCGTCCACTGATACCCGTGCCCAGTCCTCGGCCACCGAAATGAAATCCACCGCGGGGTGCACCGGATTGTTGATGACAAATCCGGTAACAGGCCGGGAGCCGGTGTTGCGGAAGACATTGGTGATTACAAGCAGATCGCCCGGGATGACTTTTATGTCAGCCGGTGCATAGAGCTTCTTCACCGGCTGGCCAGCGGCGTCCTGTTCGACCCGTTCCACTTGCACACGGCTCTCAATCTTGACGTCGGCCCTCGGGTCGGCGGCGGCCTGAACCGTGGCAGCGACCGGTGCTGCCCGGGCGGCCTCGGCGGCGGTCAATCCAGTTGCCAGCACTGCGACAACAAAAGTGGCTTCAAGCATGACTGTGCGTATTGTCGACATTTGCGTCTTCCATTTCGTTATCTGCCGCACGGCGTCCGGCATTCGGTTGTTGGAGCAGGATATGCGATATTATGGTTAACGACCGGTTAAAAATACGTGACAGGGCATCCGCAGCATCCATGTCAGCATTGGTCGCGTACCGAATTGGCTCTGGCCCGGCCGTCAGCTATTTTATTGGCTTCCGGTGCGGTGAACAGCTAAGGACGGGCCATGGGCCTGACTGCGTATCGTTGCCGCCTCTTGCTGTTGCTGTGTGGAAGCGGCCTGACGAGTCTGGCGTTTTTTTCCGCTTCCGCGGTTTTGGCCCAAAATCCGGATCCACAAATTCCTGATCCGGCCGAAAATCAGACGCTGCCACCTCTTGACCCGGACCAGCCACTGGCAGATTTTCCGGATTTTGGCGTGGAGTGGCCGGATCTTGACGAGGCTGAGGACAATCCCGCCACTCTTCCGGAGACGCAAGAATCGCCCGGTGAACAGGGCAGTCCGGACATCGCCGACGGTCCGGTACTGGATGAGAACACAGAACAGGCACCTCCTCTGGCATCCGGCAATTTTCAGCCCGAAGATGTCCTGGCGGACAGCAGTTACAAGCTGCGCTATTCGGGGCTTCCTTCCGGACTGGGATCCGAATTCATCAGACGCTTTGAGAGCCTGTCGGCGCTGGTGGAGTATAAGGGGGACGAAGCGAATTTCGCCCAGATCAAACGCCGGGCAGAGGCCGATGCCGAGGCATTTAATCGGTTACTCCGCTTCGAGGGCTATTTCGATGCGGTTGTCGCTACGCGGTTTGCTGCCGCTGACAATACCGCCGACCCCAATGACGTGATCATCACCATTCATACTGTCCCCGGTCCGCAATATCGGCTGGCAACGGTCGACCTCAAGGGTCTGGAAACAGCCACTGGCGATGATCCGGAAACGCTTCGCAATGCGTTTGAAATTCAGCCCGGCGATATTGTCAACAGCGACCGGATTGTGGCTGAACGGAATGACCTGGATACGGCCTTTGCGGAAAGTGGCTATCCATTTGCTGAAACATCGCAGCCCGAGCTGATTATCGATCATGCGGAACGGGAAGGCGACCTGTCAATCATTGTCACACCGGGTGACCGCTATGATTTCGGTTCCATCGTGATGGAGGACGAACAATTGTTCGACGCGGAGCATGTCCAGTTGATCGCGCGGTTTGAACAGGGAGACCGGTTTCAGCAATCGGAACTGGAAGACTTGCGCCGGGCGCTGATCGCTACTGGCCTGGTGTCGACGATCCGGATGGAACCGGTGAAATCGGAAGATCCCGGGCAGGTGGATATCGCCGTCGGACTGACACCGGCACCGCTGCGGACGATTTCGGGCGCGCTTGGGTACGGAACGGGCGAGGGCGCCAGAGCGGAAGTCAGCTGGGAACATCGCAACCTGTTCCCTCCCGAGGGGCTGATCCGGCTGACCGGCGTGCTCGCCACCCAGGAGCAGTCCGGCAGCATCACCTATCGCCGCAACAATTACCGTCGTCGTGACAATGTCCTGAACGGGCGCGTCGCGCTGAGCAATATTGACCGTGCGGCGTTTGAAGCGCGCACCTTTTCGGTGGGCGCCAATCTGGAGCGGCAGAGCAATCTGATCTTTCAGAAGAAGTGGAACTGGTCGGCCGGTGTCGAGCTGATTGCCTCACAGGAACGCGATATTACCGCGAACAATCTCGCCGAATCCCGGGACACTTTCTTCATCGGTTCGTTGCCTGTTTCGCTGACCTATGACGGAAGTGACGACCTGCTGGATCCGACAAGCGGCTTTCGGCTCGGTGCCCGGGTCGCCCCGGAGGCGTCGTTGCAGTCCGGCAGTTTCTTCTACGTCCGCAGCCAGATTGACGGCAGCGCCTATTTTCCGGCGTCTGATCGGGTGGTTCTCGCTGGTCGGGTCCGGCTGGGATCGATTGCCGGGGCGGGCAATAACCGGATCGCGCCTTCCCGTCGGCTCTATTCGGGCGGGGGAGGTTCGGTTCGCGGTTACGGGTTTCAGAGAATAGGACCGCGGGATGCGGGCAATGACCCGGTCGGCGGCCGCTCGCTGGTCGAATTCTCTCTGGAAGCCCGCGTTCGTTTCGGCAATTTCGGCGTTGTCCCCTTTATCGATGCGGGCAATGTCTACACCGATTCCCTCCCGGATTTTTCCGGACTGCGTTACGGTGCCGGCCTCGGAGTTCGCTATTATAGCGACTTCGGGCCGATCCGGGTTGATGTCGGCACGCCGCTCAACCGGCAGCCGGGAGATTCCCGCATCGCAGTCTATGTGTCACTGGGTCAGGCATTCTGATGGCCGAAGAAACGACCAGCACAGACAAGCGGCCATTTTTGAAACGGCGACCGGTTTTGATCGCACTTGTCGGGATGATGCTTCTGTTTCTGGCGGTGATGGCTGGAACCATAATCTGGCTCGATTCCCGGAAAGGGCATGAATTTGTCATTGCCCAGATTGAAGGGCTGGAGCGCGAGGATGGTCTGGAGATCGGGATCGGGGCGATTGAGGGTTCGATCTACGGCAAGATGCGGATTGTCGATCTGGAATTGCGCGATCCCAGGGGGCCGTTTTTCCGGGCCGGATCCACCCGCATTGACTGGCGCCCCACTGCATGGATCTTCAACGAGCTCAATATCTCCAGCGCGGTGGTCGAACAGGCACGACTGGAACGTGTCCCTGAACTTGTCGACACCGGTACAGATCGGCCGTTGCTGCCGGATTTTGATATCTATATCGCCGAATTCCAGGCGGCAGAACTGGAACTGGCGGCGGCCGTTACCGGATCGGCACAACAGGCCAATATTGCCGGAGCGATAGACGTTCGCGCGGGCCGGGCGATGGTGAACCTGGATGCCGCAACAACCGGGAGCGGCGACAAGCTGGTTCTCAATCTCAATGCCGAGCCGGAAAACCAGAAGCTGGATCTCAATGCCGACATCACCGCCCCTGCCGGCGGCGTGATTGCCGCCTTTCTGGGTCTGCAAAATGACAGCAGCATTGTGGTGGCAGGTGAAGGCGACTGGCAGAAATGGGATGGAAATTTTGCTGCCACCAGCGGCGAGCGCACACTGGCCGAGCTTGAGCTGACCGCGCGAGATGGCCTGTTCGGCTATGATGGCAATATCGCCGCCACATTCCTTCCGGCGGGCCTGGCCAGAACCATTGCCGCGCCGCAACTGGTCGTGAATGGCACCGCAACGGTGGACGATGGCCGGGTCGGGCTGGATGCACAACTGCGCTCGGTCGCGGCGACATTGACGGCCAATGGGGGCTTCAACACCCGCGCCAGTTCGTTCGACGCGATGCGCCTCGACATGCGCGTGCGCAACCCTTCTGCACTCTCGCCATCGCTCCGTGCCCAGGACCTGCAGTTTCGCGCACTGCTCAACGGGTGTTTGCCGGAGCTGCGATACCAGTATCTGCTGACCGCCCCCCAACTCGCGTTGGGCAAGTCCCTGATGACGGGAGTCCGGGTGGAAGGGGCCGGCAAACGGGATCCGGATGGCTGGAGTTTTCCGCTGGAGTTTCGATCCGGCACATTGGTCGGCAATGGTGAATTGCTGCAGCAACTCGCTTCGGATCTGAACGGGCAGGGCGTTTTGCGGCTGGAAGGCGCGCGGCTGTTTGCGTCGGATATCGGCCTGACAACAAGAAGTGTCACCGCGGTGGCGGATCTCGAGGCACTGCTGGACAGCGGAGAGCTGGCCATCGGTCTGAATGCCCGCGCTCCGGGATTCCTGGTTCGCGGCGTGGGCCTCGCCGATATTGCGGCTGATATCTCGGTTGGAACCGGCAGTACCGGGCTGGAGCTGAGCGGTGATGCGACCACGCGCATGCGCCGGATGGACAATGGGTTTCTGGGTGGACTGGCCGGCGGTTTGCCCGTTCTGGAAACCGGGCTCGGCCTGGGGCCGGACAATCGGTTGCGATTCAGCAATCTGAAAATTGATTCCCCGGATCTTCGGTTTCAGGGGCAGGGGATACAGCGGACCGCCGCAGAGTTTTCCTTTTCCGGGCGCGGTGACCACAGCCAGTATGGCAGCTTTGATCTGGAACTGGACGGCCGTCTTGCGCGTCCGGATATTGCCTTGCTGCTGGATAGCCCGCTCCCGGCTGCGGGTCTGTCCCGGGTCCGGCTCGATCTGGAACCGGTCGATAGCGGCTTTGCCTTTACCACTGCCGGCGGCTCGACGCTGGGACCGTTTGAAGGGGATGGGCGGATCGTGCTGGTCGCCGGAGAACAAACCGTTGTGCGGATCAACCGGCTGCTGGTGTCCGACACCGTGGCATCCGGCAATATCCGTCCGACCAGCCTGGGACTGGCCGGTAATCTGAATGTGACTGGTGGCGGGGTCGAGGGCAGCGTGATGTTTGAGCCCGGTACCAGCGCAGATGCCGCAAACCGGCAGCTGATCCGTGCGCAACTGGAAGCCAGCAATGCCCGCTTTGATGGCGAGCCGCCGATACTGATCCGGGCCGGGTCGCTGGATGCCGATATTCTGCTGGTCGAGGGGCAGTCCGACATCACGGCAACGGTCAGGGCCCAGGGTATCAGCCGGGGCGAGGTGATGATTGGCCGTATCGCCGGAAACGCCACGCTGACCAACGGCACCGGACAGGCGACTTTCTCGATTGCCGGGACACGGGGCAGCAGTTTTGATTTCCAGGCGAAGGCAGATATCACGCCGGATCGCTATGTCATGACCGGAAATGGTGTCTTTGAAGGGCGCAGTCTGCGCTTTGCCCGTCCTCTGGAGTTGCGTCGAGCCGGCGACGGCTGGGCCGCATCGCCGACGGTTCTGCGGTACGGGAATGGCACCGCCCGGTTGTCCGGAAAATGGGGTGATGACGATTCGCGACTGGATCTGCAACTGACGCGCCTGCCCCTGTCGCTGCTGGATATCGTCTATGATGACCTCGAGCTGGGTGGCGAGGCCAGCGGCTCGATCAGGCTAACGCAAAGCGGATCACGGTTGCCGGTGGGAGATGCCAGTCTGAAAATCCGCAACCTCACCCGCTCCGGCCTGATTCTCACGTCCACGCCAGTCGACCTCGGGCTCAATGTGGCGGTTTCCCGGCGTAATGCTGCGGCGCGCGGAGTCATCAAGTCACAGGCGGGGAAAACCATCGGGCGATTCCAGGGACGGGTGACCGGACTGGGTAACGGGCGCTGGCAGGACGAGCTGCGCAACCGCCCGCTTTTTGCGCAGGCCCGGTTCAACGGCGCAGCGGAAAGCCTGTGGCGTCTGACCGGGGTGGAGACTTTTGACCTGACCGGGCCAGTGGCCATGAGTGCCGATATCGGCGGAACCCTCGCCAGTCCGGAAATCGAGGGACAGTTGCGGACCACCAGTGCGAGGCTGGAAAGCCCGCTGACCGGCACGGTGATCTCCGGGATAAAGGCATCCGGCCAGTTTGATGGGTCGCGTCTCATATTGCCGGCCGTTTCGGGACAAACTCGGGGTGGCGGAACCGTCAGCGGCAGCGGCAGTTTCGATTTCGCTGTTGCCGATAATGACAATATCGGAATCACTTTTGATGTGAATGCCGAGCGTGCGGCGTTGATTGCGCGCGATGATTTTGCTGCCACGGTGAGCGGACCAATCAAGATCCGCAGCTCGGCTGAGGGTGGTCAGATTTCCGGGGACGTGGTCCTGAATCGCAGCTTCTTTCAATTCGGCCGGGCATCGGAAACCGTCGCGCTGCCGGATATTCGGGTGACCGAGATCAACCGGCGGGCGGATGAACGCCCACGGCGCTCGCGCAGCCGGCCCTGGCGATTTGCGATCAATGCCAATGCCCCCAATCGCCTGCAGGTTGAAGGCCTCGGTCTGAGCAGCGAATGGCGGGCCGATTTGCGGGTGTCGGGGCCCGTCGACAATTTTGCCCTGACCGGCAGCGCCAATCTCGTGCGCGGGAATTATACCTTTGCCGGTCGGCGCTTCCAGTTGCAGCGGGGACGGATCCGCTTTGTCGGCAACCAGCCCCCCAATCCGATACTGGACATCGAGGCGGAAGCGAACCTGACCGGGCTCAATGCCACGATCAATGTAACGGGTACAGGAAACCGGCCGGAGATTGCCTTTGCCAGCGTGCCCGCGCTTCCGGAAGACGAGCTGCTGTCCCGTATTCTCTTTGGCGCGTCGATATCCGACTTGTCCGCGCCAGAGGCGGTGCAGCTGGCGGCTGCGGTGGCATCGCTCAACAGCGGCGGCGGGCTGGATCCGATCAATCAGTTGCGCAAGGCTGTCGGGCTGGACCGGTTGCGCATATTGCCCTCGGATACCGATACCGGGTCAGGGACGTCGATTGCTGCCGGCAAATATATTACGCGCCGGGCCTATGTTGAACTGATCACCGATGGCAAGGGCTATAGCGCCACCCGGCTGGAGTTCCAGATCACCAGATGGTTGTCGATCCTGTCGAGCATTTCGACGCTCGGCCGGCAGAGCGCGAATATACAGGTAAGCCGCGACTACTGATCAGGCGGACCGGATTTGGGTATCGGAGGTTTCGCCCGGACATAGATGCCGCGCGATCCATCGGCCGGTTTCAGATTGTCGCCGGTTCGGATCAGGACGGTTTCGGTCAGTTCGGGAATCTTGCCGTTGGTTTGCACATCCTCGTACATCAGGCGTACGCGGTCGCCTTCGAGATTCCAGCTGCCATTGCCCACCACATCCAGCGCGCCGACGATAAGATACCAGCGAAATGTTCCATCCGGGAAAAGCTCCAGTCCGGCGGCAGTTTCCATGACGCCGCGAAGGAAATAGCGACCAGGCAGCGTGCTGGCCGCGGGGGATGTCTCGGCCGGGCTGGGCGCCGCGGAGGCCGAGCTGGCCGTTGCCGGCGGCACCTGGGTGCAGGCGGCGAGCAGGAATGGGAGGGCAGGTATTGCGAAAAGCGCGAGAGATATCCGGGTCATCTGCCGGTCATGGACGATCCGGGAAGGCCCGGCAAGCCTCGCAAGGGTCAGACGCATCGATCCAACCGTTGCATTACCGGAACTTGCCCGGCATGCTGGCGCATCTATCCTGAATCAAACTGCCCGGAGCCGCAAAATCATGACGGACAAAATTCTGCTCCCGGTCGCAGAGGCCACGCCGGAAAATGTCGCGCCGTTCGGCCATCTGATCGGTTCCGCGTCCGGCGCGGAACTGATGCCGCTGGACTATTACAAGGGCGCTGTGCGGGTCAGTCGGCCAGCGCCCTTTTCCAGCGAGCATCCGGTGGAATTGTCCCTGGCCTCGGTCGATCCGCGCGCGCCCGAAGTGCGCTACATGGAGCGCCATTTTCAGCATACTCAGGCCTTCATCTCATTTGCCGGAAAGTCGTTTGTGGTGGTCATGGCACCACCGGGCACAGAAGATCTTCCGGATCTGTCAAAGGCGTGCGCGCTGCGCTTTGACGGGTCGGCAGGCTTCCTGATGCATGTCGGAACATGGCATGAATTTCCCTTTGCGCTTGAGCCGGACACCGACATTGTCGTGATCCTGTCTGACCAGACGACGCGAGATCTCCGGAACAAACAGCCCGATACCGAAGAGGCTTTTGGACCGGATCTGGACAAGAAAGATATCGCGGCCCGCACCGGCAAGCTGCTCTGTTTCGCTGCCGACGGTTGAGCTTCCAAAATTGCAAGGCGCAAAGAAAAAGGCCCGAAGCAGTGTCCTGCTCCAGGCCTCTTTTTCTGATCTGACTGTTCGTCAGGCGGAATAGTACATGTCGAACTCGACGGGAGCCGGCGTCGTTTCCAGACGGCTGACTTCTTCCCATTTGAGTTCGCAATAGCCCTCGATCTGGTCCTTGCTGAACACGTCGCCTTTCAACAGGAACTCGTGATCGGCTTCCAGCGCTTCCAGCGCTTCGCGCAGCGAACCGCACACCGTTGGGACAGCTTCCAGTTCCGCCGGCGGCAGGTCATAGAGATTCTTGTCCATGGCTTCACCGGGGTGGATCTTGTTCTCGATGCCGTCGAGACCCGCCATCAGCAGCGCAGCGGCCGAGAGATAGGGGTTGGCGAGCGCATCAGGGAAACGGAATTCCACGCGCTTGGCCTTGTCACCGGCGCCGTACGGGATCCGGCAGGAAGCCGAGCGGTTGCGGCTCGAATAGGCCAGCAGAACCGGTGCTTCGAAGCCGGGCACCAGACGTTTGTAGCTGTTGGTGGTGGCGTTGGTGAACGCGTTGCAAGCCTTGGCATGCTTGATCACACCGCCGATATAATAGAGGCAGGTTTCCGAAAGACCGGCATATTCATTGCCAGCGAACAGTGGCTTGCCGTCTTTCCAGATCGACATGTGGGTGTGCATGCCGGACCCGTTATCTTCCTTGATCGGCTTGGGCATGAAGGTCGCAGTCTTGCCATAGGCATGGGCGACCTGTTGCACGACATATTTGTAAACCTGGGTGCGGTCGGCGGTTTCGGTCAGAGTGCCAAAGGTGATACCGAGCTCGTGCTGCGCTGCAGCCACTTCGTGATGGTGCTTGTCCATCGGCAGGCCCATTTCCATCATCGTGGCAACCATCTCGCCGCGAATATCCATGGCGCTGTCGACCGGTGCGACAGGGAAATATCCGCCTTTGGCCCGCGGACGGTGTCCCATATTGCCGATCTCGTAATCCCGGCCGGTATTGGTCGGCAGTTCGACATCATCAATCTTGAAACCGCTTCGGTCGTAGCCGTCTTCGAACTTCACATCGTCGAACATGAAGAATTCGGGCTCGGGTCCGACATAGACTGTGTCGCCAATGCCGGTGGACTTCAGATAGGCCTCGGCGCGAACGGCGGTCGAACGCGGATCGCGGCCATAGAGCGATCCGTCGCCGGGCTCGACAATGTTGCAGACGAGGATCATCATCGATGTGGCGGAGAACGGATCCATATAGACCGCGTCGAGATCGGGGCGCAGGATCATGTCGGATTCATTGATCGCTTTCCAGCCTTCGATGGACGATCCGTCAAACATGAAGCCTTCTTCCAGAACGTCTTCGTCGATGACGTCGGCACACATGGAAAGATGCTGCCATTTGCCGCGTGGATCGGTGAAACGCACGTCGACCCATTCGACTTCGTTTTCCTTGATCATCTTCATGATATCTGCAGGTGTATTGCCCATTATATAGTCCCTTGATTATGGTTTTGATGGATAGTTTCTGGTGAAAATCAGATCGCGTCGCTGTCTTTTTCGCCGGTGCGAATGCGCAGCGCGGATTCGACAGGAATGACGAAAATCTTGCCGTCGCCAATCCGTCCGGTCTGGGCCGCAGCCGAAATGGCCTCGACCACGCGTTCTGCCAGCGTGTCGTCGACAACGACTTCCAGTTTTACCTTCGGCAGAAAGTCGACCACATATTCGGCGCCGCGATAGAGTTCGGTGTGGCCTTTCTGCCGACCAAAGCCTTTGGCCTCGGTCACGGTGATACCGGACACACCGACTTCGTGCAGTGCTTCCTTCACTTCGTCGAGTTTGAAAGGCTTGATGATCGCTTCGATCTTTTTCATTGAATATTCGTCCCCGTGTCCCTTGTTTTCCGGCGTGCAAATATGGTGCCGGAGCCGGGCGCAATCGCCCGGACATATTCAAATCCCGTGCCAAAAGAGAATCGGCCCGGGAATCGCTGAAACGCAGGCTAGAGCCTATTCAGGGCAGTTTCAATGCCGCCCAAAAAACAGGCAGGCTTTGCACGATTCGCCTAAAAATTAGGCACTGATCGGGCGGCGATCAGCGCGGGACCGGAGCACTGATGTCGGCGACATTGGCCTTGGTCCAGTTGGACCGTTCGACCACATAATGGCGCAAGGCCTCGACCTCTTCGGTGCTGATCTGTGATGCAAAGCCGACCATGCCGTGCTGCTTGAGCGCACCGCCCATGACGATCGATGCCCAGCCGTCCGGATCAGGCAATACGCCCGAGACCCGCAGATCCGGGGTGAAGCCGTTGCCGATCGCGCTGTCTCCGTGACACACCAGACAATTGCGTCCGTAGAGTGCCTTGCCCATCGCAACCTGTTCCGGCGTGCCCGTCAGTTCGGGCGGGTTCCAGACAACCTCGGTCGCCTCTGGCAGATCCGGAAATTTGGTCGTGCCGCCGAGTTTCATGACGACCAGACGCGGAATGTTGGGGACCTGGCGCGATGCCCCGCCGGCGACACCGGCAACCAGCGGAAATGCACCGCCCTTGCTGGTCAGAAACGCGACATATTGCTCGCCATCCACGATATAAGTCGATGGCGCACTGACGATCCCGGATTGCATGTCGAGACTGAGCAGTTCCTCGCCGCTGTCAGCAGCAAAAGCCTTGAACTGTCCGACGCTTGTGCCCTGGAACACAAGATTGCCGGCCGTGGTCATGGTCCCGCCATTCCAGGCGGCCGGATGGTCGATCGACCAGGCCACCTTGCCGGCCTTCGGGTCAAAGGCAACCAGTTTGCCGGTCGTGGCCGCGATGGCGGCCTTGTAGACATCCTTGTCATCCGGGAGCTGGCCAATCGCCCAGCCGATGCCGACATTGAAGCCGAGCCGCTGGCGACGCTTCTCGAGTTCGGTCTGGGGATTTTCATAGCCCTGCGGGATTTGCTGGGCGGGAATGTAAACCAGTCCGGTCGCCGGATTATAGCTCATCGGATGCCAGTTATGCGCACCCAGCGCGCCGGGGATCGCAACAAATGGCTCGCCGGTCTTGTTATACCGCGCTTCCGCTGTTTCGATCGGACGACCCGTTTTGAGATCATAGCCGGTCGCCCAGTTGATGCCATCGACAAAGGGTTCTGCGCTGATCAGTGTCCCGTCGATCCGGTCGATGACAAAGAAAAAGCCGTTTTTCGGCGCATGATAGATGACCTTGCGGAGCTTGCCGTCAATCTCGAGATCCGCCTGGATGATATGCTGGGTCGCGGTATAGTCCCAGTTTTCCGCCGGTGTTTCCTGATAGTGCCAGATATATTGGCCGGTATCCGGGTTAACCGCAACGATTGAGGACAGGAACAGATTGTCGCCTTCGCCGCCCGAGCGGACGCTGTGATTCCAGGGATTGCCGTTGCCCACGCCGAAATAGAGCTGGTCCAGTTCCTCGTCATAGACGATGCTGTCCCAAACCGTGCCGCCACCGCCAGACTCGCGCCAGTTGCCACCTTCGCCCCAGGTCTTGTTGGCGGCTTTCGCGAAAATCTCGTCGCTCGCCGCACCATCCGGTTTCCCTTCGGGATTGGGTACCGTGTAGAAGCGCCACTTCATCGCTCCGTCACTGACATTATAGGCGGACAGATATCCGCGCACGCCAAACTCGGCCCCGCCATTGCCGATGATCACCATGTTCTTCACCACCCGCGGTGCGCCGGTAATCGTATAAGGCTTGCTGTTGTCGGTGGTCTGGGTCTCCCAGAGCCGCGCCCCGGTATTGGCATCCAGTGCGATCAGCCGGCCGTCAATCGTCCCGAAGAACAATTTTCCCTTGGAGATCGCAACGCCCCGGTTCACCACGTCGCAGCAGGCATCGACGGCCTTGTCGCCTGGCACTTCGGGATCATAAGACCACAGTTCCTTGCCTGTCTTCGCATCATAGGCAAAGACCTTGGACCAGGCGGTCGAGATATAGAGTTTGTCATCCACCACAATCGGCGTGGCTTCCTGGCCCCTGGCATCGGGCAGATCCTTGAACCAGGCTATGCCCAGTTCACTGACATTATCCGTGTTGATCTGGGTCAGCGGGCTGTGGCGCTGTTCTTTTGCATCAAAGCCGATGCTTGACCATTCGGTCGGCACATCGGGATCTGCTGCCGCTGTCTCGTTGTCCGCCTGGCTTCCACACGCTGCCAGAAACAGCGGTGCCAGTAATAGTCCGAACTTGCGCATCATGTCTCTCCCACCCGGCGGATCCTATAATCTCTGCCGTTTTTAATCGACTAGCTAAACAGGGGGCCACAGGTCAAGTGCGGGGGAGAGAAAGCGGCAGACCGTCAGCTATAGGGCGGGCAATCCAGTCCGGCCGGGCTTTTGGTGAAAATCTCGCAACCGCTCTCGGTGATGCCGATACTATGTTCAAACTGGGCGGACAGCGACCTGTCGCGGGTCACTGCGGTCCAGCCGTCTTCGAGCATTTTGACCGCATATTTGCCGACATTGATCATCGGTTCGATGGTGAAGAACATGCCCGGACGCAGTTCGGGACCGGTGCCGGGGCGTCCGGCATGCACGACTTCCGGTGCGTCATGGAACATCTGGCCGAGACCATGTCCGCAAAAATCGCGCACCACGCTGTAGCGATTGGCTTCGGCATGGGTCTGGATCGCATGCGAAATGTCGCCCATGTGATTGCCCGGTTTCGCCTGTTCGATGCCGAGCATCAGGCATTCATAGGTGGTTTGCACCAGGCGACTGGCCTTGACCGGTGTTTTTCCGATCAGGAACATCCGGCTGGTGTCGCCATGCCAGCCGTCGACAATCACCGTCACGTCGATATTGACGATATCGCCTTCTTTCAGCTTCTTCTCGCCGGGAATGCCGTGACAGACAACATGGTTGATCGAGGTGCAGCAACTGTGGGTGAAACCGCGGTATCCGAGGGTGGCGGGCACGGCATTTTCGCGAAAGGCATGTTCGCGAACCATGTCGTCCAGCGCGCCGGTGGTGACGCCGGGCACGACATGCGGCACGAGGGCATCCAGTATTTCGGCGGCAAGCCGGCCGGCCTTGCGCATGCCCTCGAACCCTTCCGGCCCGTGCAGCTTGATGGCACCGGTGCGGCTTTGCGGGGTTTCTTCTTCTACGGTCAGATAATCAGTCATGGCTGTCATATAGCGATTGGCACCGGATTTGGCGATACCCGATTGCGTTCCTTGGCTGCGGCTCTCATTCGGCGAAAATTAACCCTGTTCAGATAGGTTGCCGCGTTTCAACCGCCGATCAGGGACCGCATGCGCAACCGCTGGAAAATCCTGCTGATTCTTCTGTCCCTGCTGCTCGGCGGGCAGGAGGTCCTTCGCCGTATCGACATGCTGACCACGCCGTCTCTGCAGATTGTCGGGCTGACGGCCTATCTCATATTGTTCGTTTTATGTCTGACCAGCGCGATTGGCGCGGCGTTCATCCGCCAGAGCGGGGTGCGATGGACGCTGGCTATATTGCTGGCCAGTGGGTCCTGGCTGGTTGACGGATATCAGTGGGCAGTCGGCGATTTCATGACCTATGATGCCTTTGTCACCATGGTGCAGAGCGCCGGGGACCTGACCAGTGCCTTCCAGCAACAGGCCGGCGTCATGGCACTGGCAGCGGTCAAGGCTGGTCTGCTTCTCGTCGGCACGGGCTTGCAGCCGGGCACGTCCATCGTCTGGTGGAAAAGGATCGCGGCGTGGCTGGCGCTGCCGATCCTTTTGATGCTGACGATCCTTCTGTTCTTGCGCGGCGGGGAAGGGGGCAGTGGCCTGCCATCCTCCCATTTCGGGTTGAGCTTCGGAGCCTTGCAGGGATATGAAACGCTCACCCGATCCGGCGCGCCGCGCGAAACCGTCACATGGAAACCGGTCCAGCAGCAACCTGCGGGCGACATCGTGCTGATCGTCGACGAAAGCATCGCCGGCGCCTATCTGGACATCAATGACAAGCATGGCGTCTATTCCGGGCTCGATCGCACGGATGAGAGGAGCGCCATCCACAATTTCGGTCTCGCCGTCTCGATCACCCATTGCAGTGTCGGAAGCAATCTTTCGCTGCGTTATGGCGGCACCAGAGACAATTATCAGAACCGGGCAGAACGGGGCCCCTCAATATGGGCCTTTGCTGCCGCTGCGGGCCGGGAAACCATCTATATCGATGCCCAGCGGACCGGAGGGACCCGGCAGAATCAGATGACGGAAACTGAAAGCCGGGAAATCGACCAGTGGATTCAGCTGGGGGATGTACCGGTGCGCGACCGCGACCATGCGGTGGCCGACAAACTGGCCGGGTTTCTGAGCGATAACCACGCGCAGTTCATCCTGATCAACAAGGTCGGCGCCCATTTCCCGGTCAACGACAAGTTTCCGGACAGCCATGCCCATTACCGGCCGATGCTGGAACGCGGGCAATTTGCCAATGTTACCGACATGGCATCGCGCGACGAGCTCGACGGACGGGCGAGCAACTGGGTCCGTTATCGCAACAGCTATCGCAACAGTCTGACCTGGCAGGTCGGCGGGTTCTTTGATCGTCTTTTCGCTCAGGCGTCGATGGACAACAACAGGCTTGTCTACACCGCCGATCATGGTCAGCATCTGCATGAAGAGCCAGACGACGGGACCGCCACCCATTGCACGGCCGATCCCGAAATCGAGGAAGCGGTGGTCCCGCTGGTGGTCATTGGCGGTGGATCACCATGGCGCGACGCCGCACAGGAGCATCATGACCGGACCAGTCACTACCGCATATTCCCGACACTGCTGGGCCTGATGGGATATGAGCGGGACGCGGTTCGTCCGCTTTACGGACCGGATCTCCTCGCATCCGACCCTGATCCCTTCACCTTCAATATCCGGTATAATGCCCGGCTGGGACGCGATCCGGTCTGGCGGCATGTGCCGCTTGGCGAGATCGCCCGCCCGCCCGTGTCCGATCATGCGGGTTCCGGAGGCCCGGACGGGCGCTGACATCAAGCGACGAAATCATTGATGAATCTGCCAACTGCTCTATATCCGGCGCGATGAGCAATTCTCGTATCTACACCGCTGCCCTGATCGTCATCGGAGACGAGATTCTCTCCGGACGCACCCAGGACAAGAATATTTCCCAGATTGCCAAATGGCTGAATGTCCAGGGGATCCGGCTGGGAGAGGTGCGGGTGATTGCCGATGACATGGACGCCATTGCCGAAGCGGTGAACATTTTGCGCGAGCGCAATGACTATCTGTTCACCACCGGCGGCATCGGGCCCACCCATGACGACATAACCGTCGATGCCGTCTCGAAAGCGCTGGACGTGGATGTCATCATCCACCCGACGGCCCGCGCGATTCTTGAAAAATACTATGCCGACAAGGGCGGCGTCAATGAAGGCCGCCTGCGCATGGCGCGGGTACCCGATGGCGCAGAACTGATCGAAAACCGCATGTCCGGTGCGCCGGGGATCCGGATCGGCAATCTCTATCTGATGGCGGGTGTTCCGCACATCACCGCCGGTATGCTCGATGCGTTGACGGGCACACTCGAAGGCGGCGCTCCCTTGCTGTCATCAACACTGGGTGCCTGGGCTCCGGAAAGTGAAATTGCCGATGTTCTGCGCGCCGCGGAAAAGGCACATGAGGGATGTCAGATCGGCAGTTATCCCTTCTTCCGCAACGGGACGGTCGGCGCCAATTTTGTCGTGCGGTCCACCGATGCCCATGAGCTGGAAACCTGCCGTGTGGCCCTGAAAGCCGGGCTGGAAGAGGCGGGTTACGAAGTGACCGACGGCGGAATTTAGTCGACAACCGTCACCTGGATATTTCCGAGCCAGGACGATCCATAGCGGACGGTATCTCCGGGTTGCAGATAATAGCCGGACTCCAGCTCGTTGCGAATGAAGGTCTGTTTGACGGTGTCGATCAGACCGCTTCCCGATACCGGTCCGCCGGCCAGCAGATAGTCAGTCAGACCCTCGATAATGTCGCCCCGGGTGGGTTGTCCCATGATCACCCCTTCGGACGTTCCCGACATCAATGTACTTTCCCGGCTGATCCTGTTGCCCGGCGACAGATATTCATGGCCGTCCCTGTACAGAAACCGGCGTTCGGACATGTCGGCCAATGACTTGTCGACCAGTTGCCGAAAGTCCAGCGTCATTTCTCGGCCCCGCGCATCCTGGCGGGCTTCGCCGTTGACGCTGGTGGTCATGCGCAAATCGGCGACAAAGGCTGACCAGTCGTTCGGGATCACCAGAAACGGACCGGTCGGGAAGAAATCCGGTCCGCTTTTTGCATCGCTGAATCCGGACCCGGAATCGAGATTGTCGGGGTCCACCAGTTCGACAATGGCATTGCGGTCAGTAAAATCCCCGCACAGGAAAACTCCCTTCATCGCTGCGTCAAAATCAGCGGTGGAGGCAATGTCCCGGTCGAAGCGAATGCACAGTTCGACCTCATAATCCAGCAATATGCCGGGCCTGGTCTTCACCGTCGTGCGCGCCGGAGTGGCGCGGCCGAATTTGGGAAAACTGAAGACCGAACCGCTATTGGCTTCTTCCGCATGTTCCGGAAAATTGGTGCCGGTACCGATATGCCGGTCACCGGAGCTGCCGGAGGGCAGCAGGCGCGACATCGCGACTTCCATCCGGGGCAAGGCCTGCAGAGCTTCCGCGTCGAAGGGGGTGGAACCGGCTGATGCCAGTGCTGCGAACGGGTCGTCGCCCGATGTGGCACCCATTTCCGCCAGATCTGTTCCGACGACCGTTTCGCCGGAAAAACCATGAACCTGAATGGTCCGGATATTGCCGGCCTCATCGCGATATTGTGCCAGCGTAACCGCTGTATCGAGCGGTGCAATGCCTTCCACCAGGGGTTCATCCTCGAAACTGGCCGGATTGAATTTGGGGTCGGGTGCAGTCGCCCAGGTGATGGCGAGACCAAGACTGACCAGCAGAACCAGCGTGATAAGGATTTTGCCCAAACGTTTCATAAACTCCCCCGAACCGGTTGCTTCATCATTCCCGTGCCGCTTTCAGGGCCGCACCAGCTGCGAACGGAGTGACCGCAACCAGCAGCAACGAAACCGCACCGAGAAAAAGCAGGGCGCTGCCACTTTGGTCGGACAGGCTGCCGGCACCGAAAATCAGCAGCGGGATGGCGAGCGGGACCAGCAGCAAACCGCCCAGTGCGCCAGCACCTTTCAGCCCCGACGTCAGAGCCGCGATCATCACCGCCAGCCCGGCCAGCGCCGGTGTCGCGATAGCGAGACTGACCAGCAAGGTGACCAGCGGCGGACCTTCGAGACCCATCAGGCCGCTGGCGAGGAACGCCGCAAAGAGGAGCGGTGGTCCAAAGGCCAGCCAGTGCGAGATCAGCCGGCCAAAAGCGATCAGCTCGTCGGTAATGCCGCGGACGATCAGCTGGTCGTGCAGGCCATTGTCTAGATCGGGCTGGACCAGCCGGTCGAGTGGCAGCAAGGTTGCCAGCAGGGCCGCAATCCAGAGAATTCCGCCGCCCGTTTCCAGCAGCAATTCGCGATCGGGCCCGACCGCAAAGGGAAATAATGTTGCGGCAGAAAGATAGAATATTACCGGCAACCAGGTCCCGCCGCTGGCATAGCTTTGCCGCACATCGCGCCAGATCATGTTGGAAAGTGCCGACATCACAAACAGGCGTCCAGTTGTTCCAGTTCCTGCTCCAGCGGCTGCAGATCGATTGCCAGATCCGCAGGAATCGGAAGCGGAATATGGCTCGCCGCCAATATGATCCCGCCACGCTGCAAATGGGCTTGCAGCACATCGCCCAGCTGGTCCACCGAGTCCCTGTCGAGGCCGTTGACCGGTTCGTCGAGCAGCCAGATATCTGCGCCGCCCAGAAAGGTCCGGGCAAGCCGGGCGCGTTGCCGCTGCCCGGTGGAGAAATAGCGGACCGGCACTTCCGCCAGATGCGCCAGACCAGCGGCGGTCATGGCTTGCCCGACATCTTCAGTATTTCGGCCATCCATTCGGGCCCAGAACTGTAGCGCGGCCTCAAGCGGCAAATGCTCATCCAGTGCCAGCTTGTTATCACACAGCGCCACCGATCCTGTCACCTGGATCTCGCCGGCAAAGGCCGGCAATAGTCCGGCGATGAGGCGCAGCAGGCTGGATTTGCCGACGCCATTGGGTCCGGTCAACATGCCCGCCTGTCCCGAGCGGAGCTCCAGGTCGAGATTACGGAACAGCAGATTCCCGCCACGGACACAGGACAATCCTGTTGCCGACAGCGTGATATTGCTGCCTTTTCCAATTTCGGTTGACGCCCCGGAGTTCATGCGCGAGACTTAAGCCATGAAATGACTGCTCTGCCAAGTATATTGGGTTTCGGGAGCAGATCGGCATTCAGGAGTTTGAAACATGGTCGCACAGCTCAATCAGTCCGAACGCGAGGCCGCGCTCGCACAATTGCCCGACTGGGAATATGACGAGAAGCGAGATGCGATCAGCCGGTCCTTTCGTTTTGCGGACTTCACCCAGGCCTATGCCTTTATGAGCCGTGTGGCCCTTCACGCCGAAAAGGCCGACCATCATCCGGAATGGTTCAACGTCTATAATCGTGTCGACATCACGCTGACCACCCATGATGCCGGCGAAAATGGCGGCCTTTCCCAGCGGGATATTGATCTCGCCACCACGATAGAGACGTTTCTCTAGGCGTCTGTTTTTTCCGCCGGCCCTAGCACTTCGCCGACATCGGCCAGCTGAGTCTGCTGCTTGCGCAATCTGCCCGGCATCCAGCGCGCGGCAAAGGCGAGCTGTTTCGCCATCTTGTTGACAGGCGTGTGGACCTTGTTGCCGTGCACGGCTTCCCATGCCGCCGGCCCGATGATCGCGACAGGGCTGACGAGCACTCCTGCCTCTTCGAGCCGTTCCTTGCCAGTCTGATTGGTTCCCTCCGCCACTTCGGAAATGATATTGGTGTCAATAAAACCGGGCATCAGGGACCGCGACCGGATGCCGTGTTTCTGGAACTCGATATCATGCGATTCGGCGAGTCCCCGCACCGCAAATTTGGTGGCACTGTAGACGCTCAAATCCGCAACGCCATATATGCCGGCTGCGGACGCGGTGTAGAGAACACAGCTGTCTTCGGTATTTTTCAGCGCTTCGAAACAGGCTCGGGTCCCGCTGATGACGCCGGTAAAGTTGATCGCGATCATCAGGTCAATATCTTCGTCGGTCATTTCCTCGATCGGACCGCCGCTGCCAATCCCGGCATTGTTGAACAATACGTCCATCCGCCCCTTGGTGGCGGCAGTGAATTCGGCCACGGTTGACGCCCATTGCGCACGATTGGTGACATCGAGAACATGGGTGCTGCTCTGACCTTCGGGCAGCATGGATGCAGTTTCCGCCATTCCGGCTTCATCGATGTCGGCAATACCGATATACCAGCCCTTGCTGGCAAAATAGCGCGCAACCTCACGGCCCAGTCCCGACGCACCGCCGGTGACAAACATGCACTTCTGCCCTTCACTATAGGCCATGAACCCTCTCCCGATCCTATTTACAATGATGTTCATTGCAGACGTTTTTGCAGCCACCGTCAAGTGGCATTGGACATAAGTGCCAATCCGCGTCACAAGACGTCGCAATGTCGATTGCCCCAGCCATAACCGGACCTGCGCTCAGCCTGCAAAATGTCAGCAGGTACTATGAGGACGTCAAAGCGGTTGAAAATGTCACGCTCGATATCGCGGCAGGTGCGATGATCGCGCTGGTCGGTTTGTCGGGCTCCGGCAAATCCACCTTGCTGAAAATGATCAATCGGCTGGTAGAACCGACATCCGGTCGCATTCTGATCAACGGGGAATTGGTGGACGCAGTGGACCCGCATGTTTTGCGTCGCCGGATCGGCTATGTTTTCCAGAATATCGGCCTGTTTCCCCATATGAGCATCGCGCGCAACATCGCCATCGGCCTGGAACTGGCGGGCGAGAAAACTGGTCATGCCGAGCGAGTGTCGGAGCTGCTGGATCTGGTCGAGCTGCCGCAAGACATGGCCGATCGGCTGCCGCATCAACTCAGCGGCGGTCAGCAGCAGCGCGTGGGTGTGGCCAGGGCACTGGCCACGCGGCCCGGACTGATGCTGATGGACGAACCCTTTGGTGCGCTGGACCCGGTCACCCGGGACAGTCTTGCCGGAGAGTATAAATCGCTTCACGAGCGACTGGGACTGACCACGATCATAGTAACGCATGACATGGCTGAAGCCCTGTATCTGGCGGATCGGATCATTGTACTCGAAGCCGGGCAGATCAAGGCTGATGCCTCACCGAAACAGCTTTTGTCGGGGCAGGTCGGACCGGAAGCCGAAGCCCTGGTGGCCATCCCGCGGGCGCAGGCGGCACATTTGAGTGAGCTGGGCAAGTCATGAACATGACGGCATGGCAGGACGCGTTCCGCCGGGTTCCGGAATTGCTGGCAGCACATGTCCAGCTGAGCTTCTCCGCTCTGCTCCTCGCGATGGTCATCTGTTTCCCGCTGGCGATCTGGGCCACGCGCAACACCAGGGTCGCGGGCGTGATCCTTGGGTTTGCGAGCCTGATCCAGACCATTCCGGCGCTGGCGCTGCTGGCCTTGTTTTATCCGGTGTTGCTGGGGCTCTCTGCGCTATTGGGTGGCGGGATATCCGCGCTCGGCTTTTTGCCAGCGCTGATGGCGCTGACGCTCTATGCCTTGCTGCCGATTTTGCGCAATGCGGTAACGGGTCTGACAGGTGTGTCGCCCGCTGCCCGTCAGGCTGCAGATGGCCTGGGAATGACGGCATCCCAAAAATTGCGCCTGGTCGAAGCGCCTCTGGCTGCCCCGACCATCATGGCCGGAATCCGGACGGCAGCGGTCTGGACCATCGGCGCGGCCACACTCTCTACGACGGTGGGACAGGCCAGCCTGGGCGATCTTATTTTCGCGGGCCTGCAAACCCAGAACTGGACGCTGGTGCTCACTGGCTGCCTCGCGTCAGCTGGCCTGGCAATCGTCGTCGACATCATTCTGGGAGTGATCGAACGCGCGATCCGGGACCGGCGCAAAATGGTTGCCTGGTCGGGGACTGCCGCGATTGCCGCCGGTCTGCTTTTTGCGCTTTTGCCGTCTCTTCAGTCCTCCGAAGATGATGTCGTGGTCATCGGGGCGAAGGGCTTTTCCGAACAATTCATTCTCGCCCGTCTGATCGGATCCCGTCTGGAGGCCGCCGGCTATCAGGTGAGATATCGCGATGCACTGGGTTCCGCGGTAGTGTTTCAGGCTGTCGCGGCAGGCGATATCGACGTCTATGTCGACTATTCGGGTACGATCTGGACCAATCAGATGAAACGGGATGATCGAATTGTTTCGGAGCAGATGATCGAAGAGATTTCTTCCTGGAGTGAGCAGCAGCATGGCGTGACAACGCTTGGTGCGCTCGGGTTTGAAAACACCTATGCGTTTGCCGTGCGACCGGAAGATGCCGAAGGCCGGTCTTTGCGAACTCTGGATGATCTGGCTTTGATCTCTTCCGAATTCGTTTTCGGGACTGATCTCGAATTCCTTGAACGGCCGGAATGGGCGACGGTCAGGCAAGCCTATCCGCTGGCATTCAGAGAGGCCCGCTCATTCAATCCAACCTTCATGTACCCCGCGCTCTCGAGCGGCGAGGTGGACGTGATCTCGGCCTTTTCTTCTGACGGGAGAATTGCGGCCAATGGTTTCGTCGTTCTGGAAGATAACAAAGGCGCGATTCCTTCCTATGAGGCCATTGTCTTGCTCGCGCCGGATCGCGGGACGGATCAAAAACTCCGTTCGGCGCTGAAACCTCTCGTCGGGCGGATCACTGTGGAAAACATGCGGGAAGCCAACTACAAAGTCGACCGGGAAACAGACAAACAGTCCCCGGCACAGGCGGCAAGCTGGCTCGATGACATTATCAGAAAGGGAGACGGACAATAGTGACGAGACGAAGTTTTTCGAAACTGACACTGCGCCTCTGGCTTGTGATCATCGCGCTGTTTGTGGCGATATCCCCTGCTCGGGCAGATATTGCAGTGACCTTTTATTCCCATGATTTTGGCAAGAATTTTCCGCATGCCTTTTTTGTGATGAAGGGCGAACTGGATAGCGGAGAAAAGGTCGATACCAGCTATGGCTTCACCGCCGTCAATATCTCACCGGGAATCCTGTGGGGATCGGTCAAAGGCAAGGTGGAAACGCCTAAGCCCAAATATATCGAGCAGAGCAATCCGCATTTTACCGTGGTTGTGGGTGACGAGGGATATCGTCGGCTCATGTCGGTTGTGACAAAGTGGCGCGACATGCCCCAGAAAAGCTACCATCTCAACAAACGCAATTGCGTCCATTTTGCGAGTGAGGCGATTGCGGCGCTGGGATTTCGGTTCAACAGCAAGACGAAGAACTGGAAAAAGCCCAAGTCGTTCATGATCGAAGTGCTCGGACTGAATCCGGGCTTGAGCAAATAGAGGAGAAGACCATGGGAGACGTTTGTCTGGTAATAGGCGCTGGTGCCGGTATCGGCGGCCATGTCGGAAAGCGGTTTGCCGCAGACGGATATCATGCAGCCCTGTGCCGGCGCAGTGATCAGGACGGCCTCGACCGGATGGTGGCGGAGATCGAGGAAAAGGGTGGTTCGGCTTCCGGACATCTGGTCAATGCCATTGCGGAAAATGCGCTGGAAGAGCTGATTGCGGATGTTGAAACCCATATCGGCCCGATCAAGACCGTGGTCTATAATCTCGGAGCCCAGATCGGAAACCGTGCCCTGTCTGATACCGGCCTCAAGGTGTTTGAACGTGGCTGGCGCATGGGGACCCAAGGCGTGTTTCGCATCGCATCGACCCTGTTTCCCCTGATGGAACAGCGCGGCGGCGGGACAATGCTGGTCACATCGGCGACATCTGCCGTTCGCGGCAATGCCGGTCAGCATTCTCATGCCGCAGCCATGGGCGGTCGGCGCATGTTGTGCCAGTCGCTCAATGCGGAATTTGCCGCCAAAAACATCCATGTCGCGCATATTCTGATCGACAGCGGGGTTAACGCGCCGGACACGCTTGGGAAAATGATGGGGGAAGAGAATTTCGAGAAATTGCTCGACGCGAAGGGCCGGGGCAAGGACGGGCTGATGGAACCGTCCGCGATTGCGGACACATATTACCATATCGCCCACCAGCACCGGTCCGCCTGGACGTTTGAACTGGATATGCGGGCCTTTTCCGATATTGCCTGGTGGAACCATCCGCTCAATCTCAATATCTGAGTAGCCAGGGCGGGTAACGAGAATCGTGCCGGCCTACATCACCATGGTATTATAGTGATGCCAGATGAAGATCGCGACCGACCCTCGATGGGGAGACCAGGGCGCGGAAATATCCCGGACGTCCTGTTCTGAAGGACGCTCGTCATGTCCCATGATCGAGCCCACCCCCACCCGGATTGCGAGATCTCCGGCCGGCCAGACATCCTCCCGGCCGAGCGCGAAAAGAAGGTAGATTTCAGCTGACCACCGGCCAATACCTTTCACGCGGGTAAGTACGGCAATGGCTTCCTCATCATCTGCGGGCAAGCTGTCGAGGTCGAGCTGCCCGGACAGAATCAGCTCGGCCAGACTACGGGCATAGCCCTGTTTCTGGCGGGACAGGCCACAGGCGCGCAGCTCGTCAAAACTGGCTGTAACGAGCGCTTCCGCCGGACAATTCTGCCCCAGTTTCTGTTCCAGCTTGTTCCAGACAGATTTCGCAGAGGCTACGCTCACCTGCTGCCCGACAATGGTCCGGAGCAGTGTCTGATATCCAGGTGGATTGATCCGCGGTTCCGGGTAGCCGGCCCGAGCCAGGGCGCTGGCGAAGCGTGGTTCGCGTGCGGCGACGGCATCCAGGCCGATGCATATCGTCTCTTTTGATAGGCCCATGGACCGCTTTTCCCGTTGATATTGGCCGTCTCGGGCCTTGATTCTTTTGTTCGCAACGGACATAGCGTGCCGGATTTTGAATTAACAGTCAGCTCAAGGGGTATCTATGCCAACGATTATGGTAACCGGCCGGTCCGGAGAAGAAAAAGCGGTGACGGTGGACAGTGGCATCAATGTCATGGAAGCGATCCGCGACAACGGCTTTGATGAACTGCTGGCCCTGTGTGGCGGATGCTGTTCCTGTGCGACCTGCCATGTGCATGTCGACCCCGAATGGAAAGACAAGTTGCCGGCCATGAGCGAAGATGAAGATGATTTGCTGGAAAGCAGCGACCATCGTGACGAGCACAGCCGGCTGAGCTGCCAGATTGAGGTGACCGATGAGCTGGACGGGCTCAAGGTCAAAATTGCCGAAGAAGACTGAGGCCATCATCTTGCTGATGTAAAAAAGGGGAGCCGCTGAGCTCCCCTTTTTTTCGTCAGAAGCGGGTCAGAACCGTATTAAAACTCTGGGGCCATCCTCCGATTCGGCGTTTTTGCCGATCTTCCATTGCATCACTTTCATGCCGCCCGATTCCACGAATCCGTCTGCACTGTTGTTGGATGCTACTGTTCCGTTGGTTTCGACAGTCAATGTTCCATCAATCTCAGAAATCTCGGGTGCTCCCTTTCCGCCGCCTTCTTTCATCATCATCATGTTGAACAGTCCACCCTGGCCCGCAATGCTGGGAGTCAGGAGCTCAATGGCGCCGTCATTGCGGCGCATTAGCTGAAAGAACGGATATTGCATCTGGGCATCGGGCAGAACGGGAAAGCTGAAGTAGTTTCCAATTGTTCCAGTCTCACGGAATTCGACATTGAAAATATTGCCTCCGGCATGTTCGACTTTTTCCCAACCGGCATATTTGCCCAGCTGGGCGGCAAATGCCTTCAGGCTCTCTTCATCACCCGGGATCGGCCCGCCAAAGAGCGCGCCGGCCATTGCAGCTTCTTCGTCGTAGCGCTTCTGTTTGCGGGCCTGGTCAGCGTCATACTGGCTCTTGCGATCCGCAATTTCATCGGCAGTGCATTCGCGGGCGACAACATCATATAAGCGATTGGAACTGCTCTCGCTTTCCGCGTCACCTGTGTCGGTCACTTCATCGGCATATTGGTCATAGTCATTGCCATAGACCGGGCGGGTGGGGTCCACTTCTCCGTTGCTCTTGTAGACCCGATCCCGGCATTTCAGCTTGTCTGGATCAAAAGGTTCGCTGGACGGTTTTTTCGCTTTGCCTTCATCCGGCAAGGTAATCTGAATCTCACCAGCATAGGAAAACTCATAGCGATCGCCATCGAGGATTTTCAGATTCGCATCGAATTTTCCCGGCAGCAGAAAGCAACCTGAGAGGAGCAGCGGCGCGCTGGCTGCCGCAATGATCCGGACAAAATGTTTCATCTAATTCTCCTGTTTTCTTGTATATTCGGCATATAAGGCGATCGCAGCGGCATTGGAGACGTTGAGGCTTTCCATCTGCTCACTCATCGGCAAACGGGCGATGGTATCGCAATGGGCCGCGACATTTTGACGCAATCCTTCGCCTTCTGCGCCCATGACCAGAGCCAGCTTGCTGTTGCCCATCGCTGTGGAAAGGAACTGGTCACCTTCGCCGTCCAGCCCGATTCGCCAGTAACTGGCATCAGCGATTTCATCGAGCGCCCGAGACAGGTTGACCACGCGGACCCAGGGTACAATTTCCAGTGCACCGGAGGCAGCCTTTGCCACGGTTCCCGATTCCGGCGGTGCGTGCCTGTCCTGAGTCACGATCGCGGCGGCGTCAAATGCCGCGGCAGACCGCAATATTGCTCCGACATTGTGCGGATCTGTCACCTGGTCAAGAACCAGTATCGGGCGTCCCGTTTCAGCGGCCTGGTCAAGCATGTCGCCCAACCAGATATCGGGCAGGGGATCCAGATCAGCCACCAGCCCCTGATGCGGAGCATCCCGGGGGATCATCCGGCCGAGATCGGCAACGTCGCAATACACGACGGAAATGTCCGCAGGCAGATTGAGAGAAGCCACGGCATCGCGGGTTCCCGAAATTTTCTTGATGTTGCGCGATGGGTTGGCCAGCGCGGCAGCGATTGCGTGACGGCCCCAGAATTTGAGTCCCCCACCGGTTTTCTTCACCGATCTGTTTTTTCGTGCCATCGCTTCTCTCTAGCTGCTCCAGCCGGTCCGAACAGCACTTTTTTCAGGGCATAACCGGTTTTTGTGGCTGATATTGTGAGACAGGGCATTGACAGGCAGGCGCGGTTTCGTCATTGAGCCGCACTTGCCCGATCAGGGCAATTCGCAATCATCGAGGCATTTGAAAGTCTCGATGTTTTGGGGACAGGTGGCCGAGTGGTTAAAGGCAGCAGACTGTAAATCTGCCCGCGCAAGCGTACATAGGTTCGAATCCTATCCTGTCCACCATTGCCGGCACATCGAAATTTGAGATACTGTGTCCTGGTGCGGCCTTGACTGGTGGCCGCGCTGATTGAGTGATATCAGGCTTTCAGCCGTTCACGGCTTCCTCCGGCGGATTTCTGTCGACATCGAGCAAACCTTCCATAACCGCACAGGCGATCATGTGGGTCCGGTTTTTCGCCCGGAGTTTCAGACGGACATTTTCAACATGTCGATCCACTGTCCGGGGGGCGATCCCGACCAGGAGTGCGACTTCCTTGGTCGACAGTCCCTGCGCGACAAACTCCAATATTTCCGATTCCCGCAATGTGAGAACCGGGCCGTTGCTGAAATTTCCATGTTGTAACATCAACTGGTTCACCTCCTGAAGCAGCGAAACGCACGATTGCTCGTGCCAATCTTATGTGCCCCCGGATCAGATCCCCGCTCGCTCAAAGTTCAAGACGCAGTGACGCCTCGAAAGAGCCGGGAATTACTCGTGAAATTTCTCGACCAAACTGGCCAGACTGTTGCGATGAACGGTGGTTCCCTCCACAGATACGGTCGCGAGACGAAATCGGACAATAACATTTCTGCGCAACAATTGTTAGCGTTTTAACTTGCCTGCTGGCCCATCGGATAGGATAAAATGGCCCCGATCAAGCATCTGATTTTACAGCATTTTACATATTTTGGCGAAAATTGCTGGGGATTCTACTAAGCAAATACTGCCACAGGAAATTGCCTGTCATTCTGGACAGGGGAATCGCAGGATAGACCGGAGCCGGGCGGCTGCCGTACAATTGCTTCATCAAAAACACAGATGCGTATGAGGATGCAGCAAGGACAAAGCCTGTCCGCTGCAGCGAAAATTCAGGGTCGTGCTGAGGTCTTGAGAGGAGACAGCACGAATGCAATCTACACTTTTGCCGCCCCGCAGCAATCACGGGGCGAAATCACACTTGCGAACAACCGCACTCAGGTTTCGGCCAGGCCAGCTCATATTTGACGAAGGGCAAAAAGCCACGCGTTGGTATGAAGTGGTTCGTGGTACCGTGCGTACCTGTCGTTTTCATATGGACGGAAACCGGCATCTGACGGGTTTTTTCTTCAGTGGAGACGTTTTCGGCGCAGACTACGGATATTATGGCACGGCCGCAGAGGCCGTCACCGAAGTCACGGTTCGTTGCTACCGCGTCGGGGATATCATTTCCGGCCGCCAACCCGGACCGCAGCTCGACGAAACCGTCTCGATGCTGTTCCGCGCCATGTCGACAGCGCAAAGGTATCTCTTCATCATGGGACACAGAACGGCTTCCGAAAAGCTGGCGGCTTTTCTTTTGTGCCTTCAACAACAGGCGCTGGATGACCAGAATATTCGTTTGCCGATGTCGCGTAGCGATATTGCCGATTTTCTCGGACTTACGATCCATACCATCAGCCGGACCTTCAGCGAACTCGCCCGCCAGGGACTGATCAAGGTCAATGGCCGGCATTCTGTCGCCATTGCCAACTATTCCGGACTTTGCCGCCTTGCAGGAGAATATCAGGACAGCACCGCCCCTGTCGGCTGTGCCGAAATTCACCCCCGCGCCGATCAATGCCTCGGCGACCGAACTGCTGCTTGAGGACTTAGTCCCTGTAGCCATGAAGGGAGAACCCCAATGACATTTATACCCCCGTTACCGAAATCCTGTCTTGTCACGATACCTGCCATTGTTATTGCAGGAACCGCAATCGATGCCGAAGCTGCAACAACGGTTACGGCTCCGGATCCCGTGCCGGTTTCAAAAGACCTCAGCCCAGATGAAGCCAAAGCCGAAACCGCAAGAATCATGGCCAGGCTTCAGGCATTGAAACCCCAAGCCAAACGACAGGAGGAACCAAAACAATCGGCGCGTCCAGTTGCAGCCGATAGCCGTCGTCCCACTCCGCAACCGGAAGTCAGGGACGTCGGAACAGACAATGCCGATATTCTCGGGGCACTGACCGCCATCCGTGCAGAACTGGCGGAGCAGAAGAAGCTGATTGCGGATCAGCGTGCCCTGATTCAGACCCAGAACAGCAAGATCCGGCAGCTGGAACTGCGCGACGATCTGATTCGCGCCGCAGCACCGTCGGTCGAGTCACCGTTCAGGCTTTCCCGCATGCGCGGCGCAGGAATTCAGCAGGACTTGCTGGCTGAAGCGGCCGTACAGTCAGGACCGGGTCCCGATGCGGATGTCCCTTTGCCGGAGAGCCCGGTTGGGGAAGCACCGCCCCAGGCGACCAATATCGAACAGAAAGTGGAAGCTGTCCCGGAAGGCCAGGGCGTCCTGACACCCCAGGGTCAGTTTGTTCTGGATCCATCGATTGAATATACCCGATCATCGACCAACAGGCTGGTATTCCGCGGGATCGAATTGATTCCCGGGATTCAGATCGGGGCTATCGAAGCAAGCGATGCGGACCGGGATACCGTGATCGGAACATTTGCGATGCGTTACGGCCTGACCCGCCGGCTGGAAATCGAGGGCCGCATTCCCTTGCTGTATCGCAAGGATCGCATCCAGGTCGTCCAGCAGCGAGAAGACCAGATTGTCCGGGAAATCGGCCTGAATGCCACAGATATCGGAGACGCTGAGTTCTCGCTCCGGTACCAGCTCAATACGCCAAAAGCACAAAACCCGATTTGGGTGGCAGGCTTGCGCGTAAAAACGGATACCGGTGTGAGCCCCTACGAAGTGCCGTTTGACGAATTTGGCGTTGCCACCGGTCTCGCTACCGGTTCCGGCTTCTGGGGAATCCAGCCCAGCATCAGTTTCCTGCTGCCCTCTGATCCGGTAGTCATTTATGGTGGTCTCGGATATCTCTGGAACATCGAGCGCGACATTGACCGTATTGTCGGCGATGTCCTCGTCGGAAATGTCGACCCGGGCGATGCGATCAATGCCAGCGTCGGCTTCGGGTTTGCGCTCAACCCCAGGTTTTCTTTTTCGCTGGGCTACCGTCATAATTACATCTTTTCTACCCGCACCGAGCTTGGGGACACGGTCCAGAACAGCAATGATATCCAGGTGGGATCATTCAACTTCGGCATGTCTTACCGGTTGAGCCGGCGACAGTCTCTTAATCTGGGGTTCCAGTTTGGCGTCACCGAAGATGCCCCGGATGTCGGGATCACGATGCGCATCCCCTTCCGCTTCTGATAGCTCTGTAGAATCCAAAAAAAGGCCGCTGCAAACTCCGACGTTTGCAGCGGCATCTTTGTCCGGGGAATGGTCCGGGACAGAGAGCTTGTTCAATTCAGCAATGCGCCAATAGCGGCCTGGTCACTCGCAACATCAAGAGCGCCCTTGATCCTGTCCAGTGCCATGCTGGCGTTGAAACCTTCATAACCCGACAGATCAAGACGGGCTTCCACTTCCTGGACGCTGTTAAAGCCATTGGCGGTGTTGATCAGCATGTTCCGGATCCCGCCGGATGTGTCATGCTGGATCGCGGTTTTTCCGTCATTGATGAGAAAAACCGGCGAATCTCCGACTTTCATGCGAATATTGCCGTTGGCAAGAACTCCGTTCTGCAACGAGTCCGCATCGGCAGCCGTCAGGCCTGGAGCTGCAGTCTGGACTGTTTCTGCTCCGGCCTCCGTCCAGTTAAGGACGGTGTGCAAAAGCAGATTGCCGTCGACATAGGTCCGGATATCGGCCCCGAAATTAATGTTGAGGCCTGACCAGACGAATCCGCCACGCAGCTTGTCCAGATCCTCATCTGAAACAAGTGCGGGCAGATCGGCCGCAGCTGGGGGGGCAGCATCAGCGGCCTGGGGGCAAATCATGGAAGCCAGAGCCAGGGAAAAAGCTATTTTGGCAGAATATTGCATTGTTCGTCTCTCATCTGACAGTACCAACCCGGACATCGAGCAAAAACTCGGGAGTCAGTTGATACAAGGGGGGAAGATGGGTGGTGAGGTCTCCGACCTCGGCGGTGGCGGATACCTGATCCAGTGGAGCACGCGACCAGGGGTTCCAGTCGCCCGCGAGATTGTAGACAGGTCGCTTCTTGATCGGTCCGTCCACGATCGCCAGCGCGACTCCGTTCCAGTATTTGCTGAAATCCTCTAGTGAGTATTTGCTGAGACCCAGGATGGAGTCGCCGACAAGAACCTGATCCTTGGTCTGGCCCTTGACTACGACAAAATGCTTGAAGCCGTCGAGGTCGAGCAGGACTATTACCGGCCGCTTCACTTGATAAAGCTGTTCGGGTTTCAGATTGAATCCCTCCGCGCGATAGCCGATCGATTGCAGGTAATTGCGCATGTCGAGCATGGAAAAACCCACTTTGCGGATGGTTTCCTTGTCCCCGAGAGCCCACATCGCCCGGAACGGAGCCCGTTCGTCGGTCGGGCGATCATAGTGATAAGTAAGAAGGGTTGCCACTGCTGCCGACCCGCAGCTGAAATCATAGCGCTGGCGGACAACTGATCGAAAGGGAATGTCCCACCAGGTCATCACACCAATCGAAAAATCGCCACCCGTCGCTTCCCGACCCAAGCGTACTTCAGCGCTGGCGGTACCGCTATAAGCAACAGCCAGGCCGCAAAGAGCGAGTGTGCTGCGCTTCAGAAGCCTTCCAAGTGACGGGGGCGATTTTGCATATGCAGATTGGCGGGACATTGTTCCGGCCTACTCGTTAACGTTGATCGTTATGCTCATGCCAGCCTGCAAGGAAGACTGGGCACCGGTATTGACAACAATATTGCCCAGGCCGTTAAAGCTGGAGAAAGCGTCGTCGGAAAAATTGACGTCGCCTGCAGTATAGTCGCCATCGATTGTGTTGCCGGTATTCTCGGCAATAAATGCCTGATTGTTGATCGCGATCTGGTTTCCGCTGCTCATTCTGTTCAACTCTTCAGGCGACAGGACGGAGGAAAGCAGATCGGATGCTGCGGGTGTCACTACATCATCATTCTCGGCGCTGGATTCGGGCTGCACTATCGTGGTTCGTGCCGCAGCGGTCAGTTCCGGCGCGGTCAGTTCCGTAGCCGATTGCGCTGCAGCGTTGGTAGCGCTCGATGCGACAGCACCAATCATCAGTGCCAATAGATAATTTTTCATTGTTCTCGCTCCCGATCACGAAGGGTGATCGGGCCGGGGCATGCGGTTCGCTCCGGCCCGACCATTTACAGTCAGAAGGTAATTGTACCTTGCGCAGCAATGTTGCTGCCCGACTGGGCATTGGAGTTTGTGCCACTGCTGAATGACGCATCCAGAATACCGGCAAAGGCTGCAAATGCGCTGCCATTGACATAGTTGTCGCCGCTATTGTGGTTGTTGTTGCCGCCACCAGTGGTGTTCATGTCAACAACTTCCTGCATGTTGGAGTTGGTGTTGACAGCGAGCAGCAATTGCGTGGCCGTAATGGTGTTGGCCGTGTTGTTGCTGTTCACATCACCGACAGTGAGCGAGTCATTGTCCTGCGAGTTGTCCTGCGCCTGCAGATACACATCAAGCAGGTCATTGACCACGATCGTGTCGCTGTTGTTGCCAGCAGCGCCTGTCGTGTTGTTGTCATTGTCCTGTGCTTGCTGAGCCATGGCGGGGGCGCCAATGGACAGAGCAGCTACAGCAGCAGAGGCTGCCAGTATCTTCGTCATTTTCATCGTCATTCTCCTTAAATCAAAGGCATCTCGATTCCCGATCATTCAGGAAAGGGGGGTAAGAGGCCCTGTTATCTGCCGCTTGTTGCGGCCAGAACTGTCTAGGTCGAATCGCGATGTCGCTTGTTGCGAAATGGCAAATGGCAGGATTTTTTTGAAATGCGCGAAAATCCGGCCCGAAAATCAGGCGTAGTAGGCGACGCTCTGCATCCCGGTGGCCATGAGTTCCTGCTCGCTGTTCCAGATGGACATATATTGGCTGGACGCGCCATGATCGGCATGGTGGGTGCGGGAATCAATCAGCCACCAGCCGTCCTGCGTGGCGATCTTTTCCGCGACAATATTGACTTGCCAGTTCATCGAACTGACCATCGCGTTTTTGTCGAGCATGCCCATGATCGAAGGCGGCAAACTGTCCCCCATGCAAAGGATTTCGGCTACCGGATCCAGACCCTTTCGGTCTTTCAACCGCATCCAGCGCGTCAGGCGATGGGTTTTGATGCTTGTGTCAATCCGCTTGCCAACAAACTCCATCTTCGAAGTAAAAAATTGCGCCGGCCCACTGTGAAGCTCTGTCGCAGAAGGAATTGGCGGGAATTCGGGCTTCTCCATTTCAAAAGCCGTGATGCTGGTGGTGCGGGGTGCCGCAAAGATGAAGTTGCAGTGCAGGCCGAGTCCCTTTTCACCGTAAAGATCTGCCTGCACAAACGCCGTGTTGCGGCCTCTTCTGAGCATTTCCGTCTTTGCCGTGAGTTCTCCTGACAACGGGCCGGTAAATGACACTTGGCAGGAGCGCAAAGGCGGCAGATCAGGTTCAATGTGGCTGGCAGCATGGTAGGCTAATGTGGTTGACAGGCCGCCGAAAGCGGTACGCCCTTGCGTCCAGCCCTGAGGCAATTGCACAGGATTGCTCTCCCCGCCTGCTCCGCATTGCTGGAGCAACTGGGCGAGCGAAATGTCCGGAACAGTAGCGGATTCGGAATCGGGGGCTGTAGATGCAGTCATCGTCACCGCTTATCCCGCAAAAAGGGCAAAATCCACTGTTAAGATTTACAAATTTGAGAGTCTGCCCTATATCAAGAGCAAGATTTTCAATCTCTTACTGGGAGATATTTACATGAACTTCAGCAGCACACTTACCCGCGCAGATCTCGCCGATACAATGAATCGGCAGGTTGGTCTTTCGCGTGCAGATAGCGCCGTCATGGTGGAATCCATTCTTGACTTCATGATCGAGGCGCTGGTCAGTGGCGAGAATGTCAAGATTTCCGGCTTTGGTACATTTGTGCTGCGCGACAAGGGTGAGCGGACTGGCAGAAACCCCAAAACCGGAGTGGAAGTCCCTATCGCACCGCGTCGCGTGCTGACCTTCCGCGCCAGCCAGACGATGCGTGACCGCATCATAGCCGCGGGCTAAATTACCAGTTCCTGAGAGTGTAACATGAGTGATATTGCAAAAGACAAAGGGGCGTTCCGGACAATTGGCGAACTTTCCAGGGAGCTGGGAATCAAGGCTCACATCCTCCGCTACTGGGAAGACCAGTTTGCGATGTTACAGCCACTGAAACGGGCCGGTGCCCGGCGCCACTACAGACCGGAAGATGTCGAGATGGTTAAAACCATAAACCGTCTGCTCAACGAGGAAGGCTACACCATCAAGGGTGCGCGCAAATATCTGACATCGCGAAAATCACGCCGTCCTGCAGAACCGGCCGCCATCCCGATGGCACCGGCGGTTCAGGAGGACAGCGGATTGATTGTTGCCGAGCTGAAAAATATCCGTAACCGGATGTCCCGGGCTCTCAGCGAAGCCTGATTGCTCAGTTATATTTGGGGCCGAGCGAAGGGTCCAGATCGCGCGGCCGGGTGAACCGGTCCAGCGAACCGCAATTGTCGGCAACATCTTCCCACTTTTCGACTGCCAAACTCAGCTCGGCAAAAGCTGCAGTGGGATATTTGGTTTCCACTTCGTCCCTGGCTGCAGATGATCCGTCATCAGGGACAAGATCGAACACCAGATCTTCCAGGCCGGGATTGTGGCCAACCATTAGCACCGATTCTGCTTCGTCATTTGCACCGCGCAAAACATCAATGAGGGTTACTGACGATGCGAGGTAAATCCGGCGATCCCATTGTGGTTCGATTGCGAGCCCGCACGCTTCTTCAAAATGCTCCAGCGTTTCAATCACTCTGACCGCCGGGGAAGCGAGAACAAGATCAAAAGTGAGATTTTCGCGTTTTACAAATGTGCCAATGGTGGCGGCTGCACGTTTCCCCTTGTCGTTCAGGGGGCGATCAAAATCCCGGGCGACCTGATCGTCCCAGCTGGATTTGGCATGCCGCAATAGAAAGAGCTTTTTCATATTCCGGTTTCATGCCCGAAAGATATGTCACGGGAAAGGCCGGATTGTCCGGAATGTGGATTTGTTGACCGGATTTCCTCAAGCGCCTGGTGGAGTGACATGCGCTCAATTGGTGTTCCGTCCGGAAAGGCACTGAACAGGCGTGAGGGAAATGCCGGCGACAATATCACGAAATGTCCGCGGTCATCTGCCCGCCGGATGATGCGGCCAAAGGCCTGGGCCAGGCGCGCCCGGATGATCCGGTCATCATAGGCGCTTCCTCCCCCAGCCAGTCTGCGGGCGCGATGGAGAATGTCAGGACGGGGCCAGGGAACCGACTCCATTACGACCAGCCGCAAGCTGTTTCCCGGAACATCGACGCCGTCTCGCAGGGCATCGGTGCCGAGCAGACTGGCACGAGGGTCATCGCGGAAAATATCTACCAATGTACCCGTATCGATTGGATCGACATGCTGGGCATAGACCGGCAATCCGCTGCGGGCCATGCGATCGGCAATCCGGGCGTAGACTGCCCGCAAGCGACGGATGGCAGTGAACAGTCCCAGAGTTCCACCACCGGAGGCCTCGATCAGCTGGGCATAGGCCCCTGCCAGTCCTGGCATGTCTCCCCGTTTTACGTCAGTCACAATGATGACCTTGGCCTGTTCCGGATAATTGAAAGGACTGGCAACCGCGAATTCGCTCGCCGCATGCTCCAGATGTACGGTACCGCTGCGGGCACGGGCGGTATCCCAGTCACCTCCTCCGCGCAATGTGGCGGAAGTAATCATTACGCCATGGGCCGGTTTGGTGACGGTTTCGGTCACCGGTATGGTCGGGTCCAGCCAGTGCCTGCAAATACCGATGTCATATTCGCGTCCCTCGAACCGGTCGACCATTAGCCAGTCGACAAAATCCGGATCTGCGGGTCCGCCGATTCGCGAGAGCAGGGCGAGCCATCCTGACAGTGTATCGCAGCGCCACCCCAGACTGGACAGGGCCCCCTCCATGCGCGCCCGGGCCGGCGCATCCATCCAGTCGGGGCCTTCTTCGATGAGATGCTCCATACGCTGACCAAGCTGGATCAACGGCCGTAACAGAGCATCAATAGATTCTGCCGCGCTGGCCACTGCCTCGACGAGCGGGCCTGCAACATCGCTGAGTTCGGTTTCAAGGCCATAGCCAGCGTCCGCACTGTTGCTCTCATCTCGCGAAAACACCATGCTGCGGACTTCTCCCAAAAGGGCTTCTATCGGCCCGAAAGGCTCGCCTTCGTTGACCCGGGCCAGCCAGCCGTCCCCCGGAAAGGCCTCTGCGGCGTGACGGGCGCTTTCGATCGCGCGGCCGCCCTCTTCATCATAGGAGGCCACATCGCCCAGACGCGCTGCCAGACCGCGGCGGCGACCGCGATTGCGGCTTTCCGGTCCGATGACCCAGCGCCGAATCTCGATCGCCTCCTGCCCGCTGAGCCGGGCCGCAAACATTGAGTCTGCCGCATCAAAAAGATGATGGCCTTCGTCGAAAATCAGTCGGGTTGGCGCAGATTGTTTTTCCCTTCCGCGGGCGGCATTCACCATGACCAGCGCGTGGTTGGCAATAACGATATCTGCCTGCTGGCTGGCCCTGCTGGCCTTCTCAATGAAGCATTTTCTGTAGTGCGGGCACCCGGCATAGACACATTCGCCTCGCCGATCGGTCAGAGCCGTGGAGCCGTTGCGGCGGAAGAGGGTTGTGAGCCAGCCTGGCAGATCGCCCCCCACCATGTCGCCATCTTTGGAATAGGCCGCCCAGCGTGCCACAAGATGTGCCAGGATTGCTGCCCGGCCCGCAAATCCTCCTTGCAACGCATCTTCCAGATTCAGCAGGCAGAGATAGTTTTCGCGGCCCTTCCGGACGACGACTTTTTCGCGGAACACGCTTTCATCCGGATAAATGCGCCGTGTTTCCCGATCGAGCTGTCGTTGCAGGGCTTTCGTGAAAGTGGAAACCCAGACTGCACCACCGGCCTTCGCTGACCACAAGGAAGCTGGTGCAAGATAACCCAGAGTCTTGCCGATGCCGGTGCCGGCTTCGGCGAGCAACATATTCGGTGCGCCGCGAATCCTTCGAGGCTCAAAAATTTGCGCAACCGCAGCGGCGTAGTTTTTCTGTCCTTTGCGATCTTCCGATCCGGTGCCGGTAAGTGCGTTCAGCTGATCCAGCGTCTCCTGTTCTTCCAGATGGACGGCCTTGGGAGCTGGCCGGGGCGACATTTCTTCCCATTCCGCCAGTTTCGAGAAGAGCCAGCGTTCCGGGCCCACCGGTTTTTCAATTTGCCGGGATACTTCCGCCGCCCACGGCCATCGCAATCGGTGCAGTGCCTGTGCGCTGCTCCACGCCCCCTCTCTCTCAGCCCAGTCCGAATCCGAAAGTATGGCCAGCAACCGGACGGCCGCTTGCTGATAGAAAGCGGCCGTTTCCGACTCATCATTCGGAAGTTCCATTTCGAGTGTCTTCGCCAGGCCCGCCGGCGTTGGCACGGTGAACCTGGCGGGGTGGATGAACGCAAAAAGCTCCAGCAGGTCGAGGCCGGACAGATCCGGATAACCCAGTCTCTGGCCGACCAGCGGGGCGTTCAGGAAAACATGTGGCGTTTCTGCCACCCGTCCGATTGCTTCTCCCTTGCTGATTGCCTGTGCACGGCCTTCTGTGTCGCAAATCCAGATTCCGCTGTGACTGGCGTGGAGTGCGGGATAGGGAAGGCGTTTCCTGGTCAAGGGTCGATCAGTCGGTTCAGGGTGCGTTGGGTCCGACCAGAGCAACGCCGGACAGGAAACGATGGGCCCCGAACAAGATGGTGTAGAGAACCAGAACAACAACCACGCTCAAAACCTCGCGACCGACGGTGGCAACTTCTTCGGGCTTGACCCAGGGGCCTTCGTTGCGGGACACCGTGAAGATTGAAATCAGCGCCCAGAGCCCGAGACCGCCAAACAGGACCAGAGATTTGTTGTCGCCATTGGCAACCAGATGACCGGCGGCCCAGATCAGCACGCCTGTCAGCATGGGGTGTCTGATCCACTGTTTGACCCGCGATTTGCCTTGTGCCACGGCAATGAGATAAAGCGCCACCAACATCAGCAGCATGTTGAGATGGCGACCCCAAAGTGGTGCGTCATAGACAAATTCAGCGGGCACCGATCGCCATCCGAAAACCATCAGGCCAACCGACGTCAAAATGAGGAGGGCAACCAGGCCCTGATGCGAGCCATCGCCAATCGCGCCCCGGATACTGCCCCGCACGCCCGGCGTTACGGATTTCATCAAATGCACAATGCTCCACAGAAGCACTCCGGCGATCAACATGCCCATTCCAAATCTCCAGTTTTTGTCCTGTTGCAACTTGCTATACAGGCTAAGGCGTTTATTGGCGCATTGCCAACTTATTCAATCGCCACCCAGATAATCGCGGGACAAAAATGACGGACTATCGAGACGCAGCACAAAAATCCAAGGCCTGGCCGTTCGAGGAAGCCCGCAAGCTGTTGAAACGCTACCGCGGCGAGCGCGGTGCGCCCGCTCCCAAACCGGGCGGAGAACCGATGCTGTTCGAGACCGGCTACGGGCCGTCGGGCCTGCCGCATATCGGCACATTCAACGAGGTGCTGCGCACCACCATGGTGCGGCATGCCTATGAAACGCTGACCGGCAATCCGACCCGGCTCATTGCCTTTTCGGACGACATGGACGGGTTCCGAAAGGTCCCGACTAACGTACCCCATCAGGACATGCTGGCTGAGCATTTGGACAAACCGCTGACACAGGTACCGGACCCGTTCGGAAAATATGACAGCTTTGCAGCGCACAACAACGCCATGCTCCGCGAGTTTCTGGACCAATATGGCTTTGACTATGAATTCATGTCGTCGACAGAACAATATCAAAGTGGCGCGTTTGACGAGACGCTGAAGCTGGTGCTGGCCCGCTATCAGCAGATCATGGACATCATGCTGCCAACACTCGGCAAGGAACGCCAGGCGACCTATTCGCCGGTATTGCCGATCAGCCCGAAGACAGGCCATGTGTTGCAGGTGCCCGTAGAAGTCGTCGACCCTGAAAGCGGACTGGTAAGGTTCGAGGATGATGGCGAGTTGATCGAGCACAGTATCTTTTCAGGTGGCGCCAAACTGCAATGGAAAGTCGACTGGGCGATGCGCTGGACCGCGCTTGGTGTGGACTATGAAATGTATGGCAAGGATTTGACCGACAGCGGCATCCAGTCAGGCAAGATCGCCAAGGTGCTGGGCGCGCGCAAACCGGAAGGCCTGATCTACGAGATGTTCCTCGATGAAAAGGGAGAGAAGATCTCGAAGTCCAAGGGCAATGGCCTGAGTCTCGAGGAATGGTTGCGTTACGGATCCGAGACCAGCCTCGCTTTCTACATTTACCGCGAACCGAAATCGGCCAAGCAGCTGCATATGGGCGTGATTCCCAAGGCAGTGGACGAATATTTCCAGTTCCGCGCCAACTGGCATGACCAGGCGCCGGACAAGCGGCTCGGTAATGCGGTGCATCATGTGCACAATGGGGATGTGCCCGAGGACACGATTCCCGTGACCTTTGGCCTGCTGCTGAATCTGGTTGGCGTAATGGGCGATGCGGATCGCGAGCAGATCTGGGGCTATCTCCGCCAATATGCACCAGACGCCACGCCGGACAAATATCCGGATCTGGACGAGCTGATCGGCAATGCCATGGCCTATCACCGGGATTTCATTGCGCCGTCGCTGAACCGCCGCAAACCCCAAGGCGTCGAAGTCGCCGCACTGGAACGACTGGACGGTCAATTGGCTGATCTGGCACCTGATACACCGGCCGAGGATATCCAGACCATCGTCTACACGATAGGCAAGGAAGGCGGTTTTGACAATCTGCGGGACTGGTTCAAGGCCCTGTACGAGACCCTGCTGGGTAGCGCCCAGGGACCGCGCATGGGAAGTTTCATTGCGCTTTACGGCATTGAAAACACGCGCCGGTTGATCGCCGAAGCCCTGGAATGAGCGGATATCATCTGGCCCAGGTCAATGTTGCCAACTTTCGACGGCCCAAGGATGATCCGGTCAACAAGGACTTCGTCGATGCACTTGAAAAGGTCAATGCGGCGGCCGATGCCGCTCCCGGGTTTGTGTGGCGGCTGCAGGGAGAAAACGGCAACGCGCTGGATATCCCCGCGGGTTCCAGCGTCGACCCCAATCTTGTCGTGAATCTGTCGGTCTGGAAGGATGTCGAGTCCCTCCGGAACTTTGTCTATCGACAGATGGATCATGTGGCGGTTTTGAAGCGCCGGGAAGAATGGTTCGACAGCACAGTGTCCCGCATGGCGCTGTGGTGGATTCCAGAGGGCCACCGGCCGGATCCGGCAGAGGCGATCGCCCGTGTCCGCTTTCTCGAGAAATATGGTCCGAAGACCAAGGCCTTTACTTTTCAGGAAATATTCGCGCCACCCGATGCGGGCTGAAACCGGCCGCTGATTTTGGGCATGACATGCTTCCCGAACAGCATTGCCAGCGCGATGGCCGTTATCATCACCAGATAGGCGACCACGCCGTAAAGGGTCAGGCCGGGGATCGTCCACATGAGCAATATGTCATTTCCGCCGGGAACCGCACTGGCGCCAATACCCATCAGGAACCCCCCGCTCAGATTGGCGAGCGCAAATTTCCAGCTGCCCAGTTCCGGCCGGAACCTGTCCTTGAGCCAGCTGGAGAAGATCGCGCCAGCGAAAAGGGCGATGACGGCCAGTTCGATTGTCTTGCCAACCGACAGGCCCTGACCCTGCAGGAAGCTGTTCAGCTGTGCCGTATAGGCCCATTCGGGGCGGGTTCCGTAAATGGTCGCAGCACTTATTCCGATGGCAATCAGCGCGAGATAGACTTTCTGGCGTTTCACAAAAACCATCCAGAGGCTGACCAGACAAAACAGGCCAAATAGGCCTAATGCAACCTGCTTGGTAACGCTTTCGGAGACCGGTGTCCGGGGCAGGAATTCTACCGGACCGAACAGGTTCAGGACATCGGACCGGGCCAGCCAGAGTGCGATGGCGAGGCCGACAAAGCTCAGGATATAGCTGAATTTTCCGGTCCCGATATAGCCCACCGTTCCGACAAAGCAGCCCCGGTTGATCATCGCGCCCAGTCCCATCAGCGCCGCCCCAAAAAACAACTGGCCAGTGATTTCGATATCGAGCGGAATATGTGCTCTGCCGGTAAATTCAACCAGGACGAACAGCACCAGTGCGGCCCAGCTGGCGACAATCAGCAAGCCGAACAGCCAGTCGGTCTTGCCATCCACGATCCAGCGCTGGGTTGCGGCGACGGTGCAGGTGGCGGCTCGCCCGAGCGCAAACCCCAGGATGAAGGCGAGGGGAACGACATAGAATGCCGACATTCAGGTCGCTCCAGCCAGGTCTTGTGCTACCCGATCAAGATGGCCGGCATCACCCGTGGCAACCGACAGGATCATCGCGCCCTGCAGGGCCGATACAATCTGGGCCGGATTGCGGATTTTCCCCTGTTCAGCCCATAGCAGCAGTCTTGAGAAAAACTGTCGGATCGCCTTTTGTACGGCGGGCGGGAGGTGAGGATTGACCGAACCAAGCACCGCGCAAAGACAACTGCTTTTCCCCTCTGCATAAGCCGCTTTATAGGCATTTATGAGACGTTCGAGCCGATCGCCCGACGTTTCGGCCGGGTTGTCGGGTTCCCCCAGCCGCGCGAGCAATTCCTCAGCATAGCGCTGGACCACCGCGGAGCCGAGATCTTCCTTGTGCCGGAAATGATAATGCACGGATGCGCTTTTAATTCCGAGCTCATCCGCGATATCCCGAAAGCTCAGCCCGTCAAATCCGCCTTGCCGGTAACCGGTTTCGGCAATGTCCAGTATCTGTTCGCGGGTATTGCTGATTTTCTGTCTCCTGCAATTCTGCCTATCACAAGATAGGTGTTGCACAAGTCTGATTCCAGTGTTACCTACCTATCACTAGATAGATTCGTAGAAAGGACAACGGAATGAAGATTTATGACTTTGAGGGATTCCCCAATCCCGCGCGTGTACGCATCGCTCTGAAGGAAAAGGGTCTGTTTGAGGATGTAGAATTTGTAGCGATCAACGTCCCCGGGGGAGAGCACCGGACGGCGGCGTTCCGGGCCAAAAATCCGGCGGCAACCGTTCCCGTGCTGGAGCTGGAAGACGGGACGGCCATATCGGAATGTACCGCCATTACCGAATATCTGGACAGCCGGACCGGCGAGCCGGAGCTGACCGGAAAAACGCCGAAGGAGCGGGCGGTTGTTGCGATGATGCAGCGCCGGGCAGAGGCCGGATTGCTGGATGCGGTCGGGGCCTATTTTCATCACGCGACGCCGGGGCTGGGACCGGATATCGAGACCTGGCAATGTCCGGACTGGGGTCAGTATCAGCGCGACCGGGCCGTGGAGACCATGCACTATCTTGACGATGTTCTGGCGGATCAGGATTATCTGGCGGGGACCGACTTCTCTGTTGCCGACATCACCGCCTATGCCGGACTTGGCTTTGCAGATTTTGCCGGAGTGACTATCCCGGAAACATGCACAAACCTGATGGAATGGCGAACGCGCATGGCCGAACGTCCCAGTATCGCCAGCTGAAGAGGAACAGGAATCATGAGAATTCACGCCGAATTTGACCAGCGGGTCCTGATCACTCCGGACGAAATGGAATGGGTGCCGTCACCTCTGCCCGGGGTGGATCGTCGCATGCTGGACCGCGTCGGCGGAGAAGTGGCTCGTGCGACTTCTCTCGTTCGCTATGCTCCGGGCAGCTATTTCGATCCCCATGTGCACAGCGGAGGTGAAGAGTTCCTGGTGATCGACGGCGTGTTCTCCGATGAACATGGGGATTTTCCTGCCGGCACCTATGTACGCAACCCGATCGGGACGAGCCACAAACCCCATAGCGAAAGCGGTTGTACAATCCTCGTCAAACTCCACCAGTTTGACCCGGCCGATGCACGCCAGTTTTCCCTGCAGATCGACGATCTGGATTTTGAGGAAAGCGGAGAGCCCGGTGTCGAATTTGCGTGGCTCCACGAATTTGAAGGCGAAGAAGTCAAGATCGTGCGCTGGGCGGCGGGCAGCCGGTTTCCGTCTCATGTTCATGAACGTGGCAGCGAGACTTTCATCCTCGAAGGCAGTCTGACCGACGAACATGGCCATTATCCCGCAGGAAGCTGGGAGCGGACACCGCCCGGATGGACGCACGCACCCTATAGCGAGAACGGGTGTCTGGCGTGGACCAAGTCTGGCCATCTTGTCCCCGAAAAACTGGGGCGGTTTGCAACCTAGTCGCTGACGGGCGAGGTCACCGTTCTCAGGATATCCAGATATCCTGGAGAAATGGTCATCCGGCGTTCCATACCACCAGTCTTGAGCAATTCATGCGCTTCTGCGAGGCTGTAGCAGGGCAACCCCATGAACAGGTGATGCTCACTGTGATAATTCACCCAATAGGGCGCCACGGTCAGCCGTTCGACAAAATTCGCATAGGTGGTGCGGGCGTGGGTAAACGGATCATCCCCGCCGGTTCTGGTGCAGGCATGCTCTGCGATATTGCGGATCCGCAGAAACAGTTGAAAACCCGTCGCCAGTGCCACGATCCAGACCAGGAAGGGCCCGATACCGAGCGTGGCAAGACTGATCGCGAGAACCGCAAACTGGATCAGCAAAAACCGGCCCACAGTCCGGGTTGTCCGCTTCGCCCCATCGAGATTGGTCACCGGCGCGGCGACACCGGCTGCACCGTTGCGGTTGAAAGGCGTTCCCGCAGAAGTATCGCGTTTCGGCGACTGCAACTCGTCATCCTGTCGTTCGCTCCACATCGCCTTCAGACCTTTCCAGGCGACAGCAAACTGATTGCTTCGTTGCTTGAAAAAGGTCTGGCCGGTCAGATCACGGATGACCTTGCGTCTCATACTCGCCCGCGTTGTCGGAAAGGGTTTCGAGAGGCCCAGATCGGGATCTTCGGGCTGCTGGGTAAATTTGTGATGCGTGAGGTGATAGGCCCGATAGCTGTGCAGGTCGCTGCCGGTCGCCGCGCCAGTCAGCCATTGTCCGACGAAATTGTTGATCTTGCGATTGGGGTGCAGCAGCCCGTGCGCACCTTCGTGCATGAGGATAGAGAGGCCCAGCTGCCGCCCGCCGATCAGCGCGATGGCAAACGGGGTTGCGATGAGTCCGGCAAGCCAGTGCCATTTCCAGATCAGGGCGGTGCCACCACAGACCAGCGCCACCATTGCCCAGGCATGGAGCATCAGCCAGATCCCACGCCAGTTTGACACCTTTGTCAGCCGCTCCCAGTCATCGCGGTTGAAAATATCCAGTGGTCTGGCGGCTTTTACAGCAGGCATGGTGTTCCTCTTTCATGGCTGAATATAGCCGGTTTCGGGCGAATCTCCAAGTTTGGCGGCTGACGTTACGGCATGGCGGACCCGCTCCGTCGCGATCGCTTTTCTCTGCCATATTCCAGTCGCAATTGCGATCTATAGGCCCTAGCAACCGTCAAAAGCGGGTCGCAAAACTGGAATTATTTCTCAAAAATTGCTTCGGTTATGCCCCATCCGGGTCGGTGAGAAGTTCTTGGTGTACGGAATTGTGAGGGATAAGTGATGGAACAGCCGGTTTGCGAGATTGGAGCATTGCGTCGTTCCACCATCCCCGATGATATCCGCGCCAATATCCACGTTTTGCTTGTGGCAAAGCATGTATTCTCCGAAAACACCCTGCATGCCGAAGATGGTAATCACGCTATCTATCACCGGGAGATCCGGTCGGTTCTGGAACGCATGGGAACCCGGCTGACGCTCGCCGACAATTATGACATCCTGTTCAACGATCCGGGAGTGGATTTTGTCTTCCCGCTGCTTAACCGGGCAGGTTTTCTGAACTCCGAAATGCTGCTGCCGCTACTTTGTACCCGGCTGGATATTCCTTTTCTGGGCGCATCGCCGATATTGCGCGGATTGTCAGATGACAAGCATTTGACGAAACTGGAAGCCGCAGCGCGCGGCATTCCGACGGCACCCTGGACGATCTACCGGCATGGCGCACCGGTAACCGAAGCGGGTTGTCCGATGGCCGAGCGCATGGTCATCAAACCCAATGCCTCCTCGGCCAGCTGGGGCGTTCGCGATGCATCCGACTGGACCGGTGTCCGGCACGCAGTCGAGGAAATCCAGGAAGAAGGCCATGATGCCATTGTCGAGCCGTTTCTGGCCGGCCATGATATCGAGGTGCCGGCCATCCTGTCCGGCAACGCGCCCGCCCTGTTCCCGATGCTGATGTTCCAGCAGGCCGATCCGGACCATCTGCGGACCTATGCCGAGAAGCGCGATCTGGATGTGCGCGAAGGCAAATATGAGACGGTGCTGTTTGACGATCCCGAATGGGAACCGCGGATCACACGCTACACCCAAGCCATGTGCGAGGTATTCCACCCATTCGACTATGGCCGGTTCGAGTTCCGGATCAACCCCGACAGCGGCGAGCTGATTTTTCTGGAAACCAATCTCAACTGCAATCTCTGGTCAGAGAAAATCTATGGTCGCGCGGCAAAGGAAGTCGGCTGGAGCCATGACGAACTGATCGAGACGATTCTCGCCGAAAGCATGCAGCGTCAGGGTCTGATTTCCCACGAGCTGGTCCTCACCGAAGACGCCGCCTGAGGCAGCGGACTATAATTCCACCAGACCGCTGGCAATCCCGTCAATCCGTTCCTGCATCGCCTGGCGCGTGTCACCCTGATCGGTCGCGCATACCAGCGTTCCCCCGCCGTTTCGTATCATGCGGTCGATATCCGGCCACATCACGTCCGGGCCTTTTGCATCCCGCCACATGCCCGCAATTTCCGGGTCCATTCGCCGTTCGCCGCCAAAGCGCTCGGGCCGGGCTTTTGCCCCATCCCAGATTTCGGTGTTGAGCAGGCCGGGACAAAGGATGGTGGATTCGATGTCTCGGGCCGCCAGTTCCCCTCGCAGCGCTTCGGCTATCACCATGGTACCATGTTTGGTGGCCGCATAGAGCGGAAACTGGCCTTCCGGCGGACGCAAAGCTGCCGTCGAGGCGGTGATTCCGACATGGGCGGGGCGGGCTGACATCAGCGGAACGAAGCATTGCGCGGTCCAGATCGGACCCAGTACATTGACTTCCCAGGCCCAGCGCACCTGTTCCGGCTTGCCTTCGAGCAGCGAGGCTCCGACGCCGACGCCCGCGTTGATCCACAGCATGGCGAGATCCTGATCCTGTGCCGCAAAATGTTCAGCCGCCGCTGCTGTCGCTTCACGGTCGCTGATATCAAAGACCATCGGGAAGGCCTTTGGTCCGATCTCCTCGGCAACCATATGGGCCGCCTCTTCGCGAATATCCTGCACGCCCACTGTCATGCCGTTTGCGGCGAGATGCATGGCCAGCATCTTTCCGATACCATCGCCCGCGCCGGTCACGATGGCAGTCCGGCCCCGATAGTCTGTCCACTCAGCCATGCCGCAACTCCTCGGCAAGCCGCGTCATGAATGCCGCACCCCGGCTGATCTGGTCGAGACTGATGAACTCATCCGGCTGATGGGCCTGCTCGATCGAGCCCGGACCACAGATGACGGTAGGAAAGCCGGCTTGCTGAAACTGACCGGCTTCCGCCGCATAGGCGACAGCACCGGCGGCGCTATTGTCTCCGGTCAGCTTGCGGACAAAAGCCTCGGCATCCGTATCTCGCGGGGCAAGCGGCGGGGCGCTGGCCAGCTGAGTGATCGTGATCCCGGTACCCGGATAGGCTTCTCGCATGTCGCGGTCGAGCAACCGGATATTCTCCTTGAACGGCGCCAGCACCTGTTCAGGATCAATGCCCGGGGGACAGCGCAGATCAAACATGAAACTGGCTCGCCGCGCGAGGATGTTGGCGGCCGTGCCACCTTCCATCGTTCCAATGGTCAATGTCGCATGTGGCGGGACGAAAGGAGAATCGGGATCGGCTTTTTGCCAGAGCTCTCTTGCGAGATTTGCCAGATCATGCATGAGATCTACGGCGACCATGTTCGCGGAAAGCCCGAGATGGGTAAGGCTGCTATGTGCCTCATGGCCAAGGACTTCGACCGAGTGCACCGTGATACCCTTGTGGCCGGTGACAACCTTCATCATCGTTGGCTCACCGACAATTGCCAGAGCAGGTTTGGGCAATTTGGCCGCGATATCGGCGATCAGGTCGGGGGCGCCAAGGCAGCCGACTTCTTCGTCATAACTGATCGCGAGATGCACCGGCCGCCGGGCATTTTGAAATTCGGGGATCGCCGCCAGCGCCAGGGCGATAAAGGCCTTCATGTCCGACGTCCCGCGCCCGAACAGCTTCCCGTCGCGCTCCGTCAGGACAAATGGATCGCTCGACCAGTCCTGGCCGTCGACGGGCACGACATCACTGTGACCGGACAAAATTACGCCGCCCTCGACCATCGGACCGATCGTCGCATGGAGATTGGCCTTGGAGCCATCGGCATTCAGGACCCGGTGCGCAGTGATGCCCTGATCGGCAAGCCAGGCCTCAACCCAGCGGATCAGCTCGAGATTGCTGTTTCGCGACGTCGTGTCGAAGGCAATAAGCGACTCGAGAATCGCCAAAGCCCTGTTTTGGAGCGTTTTTGTCATATTAACGCCATAGAGTCGCGCCAGTAAAAAGCAAATGGCCGAAAAAAAGCATTTGGAATCAAGCGCGTTACGTCTGGTTACAACGCAATAGTTGGAACTTCGCAGGTTTCTGGCTAGGGGAATATGAACTTATGGTTAACGAGATGTTTAAGACTTTGGTGTAATGGTCACATTGGCCAAAGGGTTCACGAGTATATGAACAAGCAAGACTCCATCGCCGAAAACCTGGATATGCTGGCGCGACTGGCAGCCCGTCTGACCGCAACGCCCGTTGCGACGATCACCATATATGATCGCGATTGTGCCGATGACGGCGATGTTCAGACCATTGCGCACAACGCAACCGCGCTTGACAAGGCATGGCAGGCCGCAAATCAGGATGTCGATATCAGCCAGCTAGGCAGTCCGCGTACCGCGGTTGCCCAGCACCTGGGCCTCTACGCAGCTGTACCGATGCGCAACGGCGACGGATCAACCATCGGGATGATTGCGTGCGCGGATGATGATGACCGTGAACTGAGTGCGGAGCAACTCGAATCCCTGAAGCATATCGCCGCGCTGGCATCTGCCGTCAGTCACAATTGAGCAGGTAAAATCAGTCTTCGCTGGATTGCAGGGCCGCCTTGCCGCGTGCCGTGATCATGCTGTCAAGAAAACGCGGTTCGGAAGACGCGCCGGTCAGGAACGCCTCATACAGGATCATGCCGTTATCGCTGAGGTTCTGAACCATATCCACAAATGCCGTCTGATCTTCACCTGTCTCGCAGGACCGGATCACGTCGGGCGTCATCGTTGCGGCCGATGGCCAAGCCTGGTTAAGTGTTCCCAGAACACAGCGTTCTGCTGAGGACAGGGCGGCTTCGGGGGAGTAAGCACAAGTCATTTTCTATCGCAGACCAGATCAAATTAAGTATGCCCCACTCGCTTTGATTTCGTTAACCTTTATTAACCGAGAAAGTTAAAAAAGAGTTAACGTTTCGGTGTTGCATCCGGCTGGCCGACCCCTGAATTCGGCATTCCGCTTCGCAAAAAACCCCAGAAAACTGTGCCTGAGGCGGTGTAAATCCTATAGTTGGCTTTATCGTGATCCGTATAGCGGAGACGGATATGCCGCCCCATCGTTAAGACGAATTGACTCAAACAGCGCCGGAACGGGCCGTGTTACGCCCCAAATTCCGGGATCTGGACAGATTGGACGCCCGATCCATTGACTTCCCTTTTCAGTATACATAGATATCTATATATTAGATTGCTTGGAGATTTGCGATGCCAACCAGAAGAAAAATCCTGATGACGGGCGGTGCGTCCCTGTTGCTTCTCGGGTCCGGTCTGGGCGGATATGTCGGGACCCGGTCGATTGCCCGGGCGCAGGAGCCGTGGCAGCGGGCCGGCCAGAGTTTTGGCGATCCGCGGCTTGATGCACTGGCCTATGCGATTCTCGCACCCAATCCGCACAATCGTCAGCCCTGGCTGGTGCGGCTGGAGGCAGAGGACAGTTTCAGCCTGTTTTGCGATCTCGACAAACGATTGCCGGAAACGGATCCGCCCAACCGCCAGATCACGATTGGCCTGGGCGCATTTCTTGAACTCTTCCGGCAGGCAGCAGCGGAGAAGGGGTTCCGGGCCGACATCACGCCATTTCCGGATGGAGAACCCCAGCCGGTGCTGGATGACCGTCCCGTCGCGCATGTCAGTCTCGTTGCTGATCCGGCGACCCGGCCCGACCCGCTCTTTGCAACAACGCTGGAGCGGCGCAGCATCAAGGAAGCCTATGCCGCGCGAGCAATCGATGATCAGACCTTGTCCCAATTGCTGGAACTGGCCGGGACCGGGAACGACGGGAGCGGACAGTCTTTCCTGACATCGGGTGAAAGCGAAATGGTGGACAGCCTGCGCAACCTGACCTGGCGGGCATGGCAAGTCGAATATGATGTGCCCCGTACACACAGGGAAAGTGTCGACCTGATGCGTATCGGAGCCGGGGAGATCAACGCCAGCCCGGACGGGATCGACATGAGCGGACCGATGATGGAAGCCATGTATCTGGGCGGGATCATCTCGCGGGAGAAGCTCTCGGAGAAAGGCAGCACTGTCTATAATAGCGGGATCGACATGTATCGCGAAATCCTCGAACAGACCCGCAATTATGGCTGGCTGGTTTCGGCGGGCAACAGCCGGACGGATCAGCTGATGTCCGGCATGAACTGGGTGCGGATCAATCAGGCCGCCACGAAGCTGGGTCTGGCAATGCATCCGGTCAGCCAGATCCTGCAGGAATTTCCCGAGATGGCGGATCTCTATCGCGAGTTTCATGCCCGGGTCGCCGTTGAAGAACCCGCCCGGGTGCAGGGACTGTTTCGCCTCGGATATGGTCCTGTAGCACCGCCTTCTCCCCGCTGGCCCTTGGAATCCCGACTCGTTGATGCTTAAAGCAGGTCGATGACAGATGCTCCCAAAGAGGCCGGGCTCCCCGGAGATCCGATTGAGTTCCAGGTGATGACCGAAATCGGTATCATCAATCAGCTGGCGGAGAATCTGTTCCGCAAATATCTGCCAAAGGACATGACAGCGGCACAATTCGGGGTGCTGAACCATTTGCTGCGCCTCGACCGGCAGGAGACGATCAGCGAACTGGCGCGCAACATGCAGGTCACCCAGCCAACCATGTCATCCACCGTCCGGAAACTGGAAGACCGGGGACTGGTCGAGCTGGTTCATGACCCAAAGGATCGCCGGGTCCGCCGGGTGCAGGTGACGGCCAGGGGCGCAGCCGCCCGTCAGGCCGCCGTGGCACAGGTTGCACCGGTGGCGGATCTGGTGCGGGACAAGATCCCGGCTTCGCTGTGGAGCGGACTATTGCCTGATCTGACGCGGGTACGGACTTTGCTCGACAATTTGCGGGACTGAAACCGCTCTGACGGGGTCAGCCCTATTTCGAAGCCGCGATCCAGTCGCTGATTTTCTTTTCGAGTACGGTCATCGGCAAGGCCCCCGTATTCAGCACCTGATCGTGGAACTCGCGCGGGTCGAATCTCGTGCCCAGTTCCGTCTCGGCCTGGTCCTTCAGGCGCTGGATGGTAAGTGCGCCGATCTTGTAAGCGAGCGCCTGTGACGGGATGGCAATATAGCGCTCGACTTCGGCGGTCGCGTCGGTTTCGCCCATGCTGCTGTTGTCGAGCATATATTTGATCGCCTTTTCCCGGCTCCAGCCCTTGCTGTGCAGGCCGGTGTCAACAACCAGCCGCATCGCGCGGAGCATTTCATCATCCAGATGGCCAAAGCGCTGATAGGGGTCATCATACAGGCCCATCGGGAAACCGAGTTTTTCGGAATACAGCGCCCAGCCTTCAACATAGGCGGTGTTGCCGCCGAAACGCATGAAATTGGGCAGAGCGGTATTTTCCTGTGCCAGTGATATCTGGAAATGGTGCCCTGGTGCGCCTTCGTGCAGATACAGGGTGGTCATGCCCGATGTGTTGCGGGACGGCAGGTCGTAGGCGTTGAAATAGAAGACACCGGCGCGGGAACCATCCGGCGTGCCGCTCTGATAAGAGCCACCAGCCTGAAACTTCTCGATCGACTTGTCATAGGGCCGGATTTCCAGCGGTGATTTCGGCAGCACCTTGAACTGTGTGCTGATCTTTTCGTCGACCTTCTTGCCGAGATCATAATATCCCTGAGTCAGCGCCTCACGCGATTCCGGATGGAATTTCGGATCAGTCCGGAAATGCTCAAAAAAGTCGGACAAGGTGCCGGAGAAGCCGACTTCGTCCTTGATCGCTTCCATCTCGGTCTTGATCCGGGCAACTTCTTTCAGACCGAGCTCATGGATTTCGCCAGCCTTGAGCGGCAAGGTCGTCGTGCCTTCGATCAGATAGTCATAATATAGCTCGCCGCCCTTCATCGCGTTGAGCCCGGTCTCAGTCCGGGCATAGGGCAGATATTCGTTCTTGAGAAAGTCGTGCATGCGCTGATTGCCGGCAAACAGCTTCTTCGTCATCTCCTCATATTCCGCCGTCAGCCGAGTCTTGTCTGCGTCGGAGAAGTCTTCCGGAAAATTGCGCACAGGACCCATGAACGGGGTTTTCTCCAGACCCAGTTCATTTTGGGTGGCCAGCTGTTCAATCACATTCTCGATCGTCAGCCGGGTTTCGAATACTCCGCTCTGGATGCCTTCACGAAATCGTTCGATCGCCCGGTCGCCAAGCAGGATATACCCTGCATGCCGTTTGAGGTTATTCTCGTAATCGGCCACGGTCTTGAACGGCGCACCACCCTTGCCGGATGCAAAATTCGGATAGAACGTGTGAAAGCCGCTGAAATGGTTGACCGGACGCGGATTGCTCAGCGCCAGAATCTCGTCGGAATAACCAATCAGCGCGCGCTTCTTGTTATATTCAAAAACGTCATAGGCGATCTTGTCGGTGGCACTCAGCTTGCTGCGATCAATCTTGCGCAGTTCGGCAAGCTCCTTCTCCTGTGCGGCCTTTTCGCCGGCAATATATTCATCGGTGATATAATCACCGAACTGATCGGCATAGCGCAGGTCTCCCCGGAAAATGCCGGAAATCGGATTGCGCTTCAGATTGTCTTCGTCGCTGGCCGTGAACAGGGCCTTCAGCTTTTCGCCTTCCGTCATCTCCTGGGCATTAGCCACGGTTTGATTAGACGTAGTCGCTGTTTCACGATTGTTGGATACACTGGCGCATCCAGTGACAATCAGGCTGGTCCCGGCGAGAAGAAGGAGTGATTTTCTGAGCATGGTCTGTTCCCGAATTTCTGACTGTTGTGGCTCGCTAACACGGTCTGGTTTCACCTGCAACGATCCCCGATGTTGTTGGTCGAAGCCTGTCGACCGTTGGTCATCGGGGAAAGGGCTAGTCGAACCAGCGGCCTTTCCAGCGATTGAAGCGGAACCACTTGGTGATGATATATTTTGTGCCCTTGATGACCGGCGTTCCCGCGTGGAGCGTATTCAGATTGGGCCGACCGTCCAGGCCCATATTGTTCCAGGTGAGCAGCATGCCCTTGCGCGGTTCGACCTGATATTCCAGCTGCGGGAAGGCGGTGGCCCCGCCTTCTTCCGGCTCGTTCAGATAGACCATGGCGGTCCAGGTGCGCTGTCCGCCATTGGTTGCCTCGAACTTCCAATAGGGCTCGCTCTCGTGGAAAAAATCGTGATGATCCTTGAATTCCTGTCCGGCCTTGTAGCGCTGCCCCTGCAGGATCTCGCTATGGGTGTTCGGCAAACCCATCAGATCGCAGATGGAGTCATCGATCCGCCGGATATCGGGATCAGCAATATCGACATTGCAGCTGTCACTGGTCCGATAGCCTTCCCGTTCGGTGCCCTTGTAGAGGTTTGACGGTTGGGAATTGGCCTCGATCATGTCGATCAGCATCGCACAATCGGAATCGGACAGAAAATTCTGATGCACGAAAAACTGGACATGCGGGCTCTCGAGCCATTGTACCTGGGGGTGGACGTTCAGCCGGTCCGCGACAGACCGGCCGAGCTCGGCCAGTTTTTTCGGATTGGCATATTTCAGGTTTTCCTGTTTCGAAAGCTGGCTGGTCATCAGGGCGTCTTCAGTCGATTGTCCGCCCCCGAACCATCACCCAGTGCACCGATTCCAGTCGGGTCACGTCTTCCAGCGGGTTGCCGGTGACGGCGATCATGTCGGCCGAGTACCCGGTGGCAATGCGCCCGATCCGGTTTTCCATTCCGAGCACTTTCGCTGCCAGGGTCGTCGCGCTGACCACCGCTTCCTGGTGGGTGAGACCGGCATTGACCATCAGCTGAAATTCCTCGGCATTGCGGCCATGGTCAAACACGCCCGCATCGGTGCCAAAGGCCACCGGGACGCCCATGTCGCGCGCCCGGGTTACGGCCTTGCCAACTTCCCCGAGCGTCATTCGGATCTTGTTCTCGACAACGGGCGTGTAAATCCCCTTGCCGAGCCCTTCACCCACGCCCTTGAAGGCCATCAACGTCGGGACGAGCACGGTACCATTGGATTTCATGACCCTGAGTGCGGCTTCGTCGGCAAATGTGCCATGGTCAATCGTGTCGATCCCCGCACGGGCGGCCGCTTCGATTCCCCGGGCCCCATGGGCATGCGCCATGACCTTCAGTCCGAGCGAATGGGCCGTGTCAGCAATGGACCGCATTTCCGCGTCAGAAAAATGTGCTTCCAGCCCGCGACCCTGCTGCGACAACACTCCGCCCGTGGCGGTGATCTTGATGATGTCGGATCCGGCGCGAGAGGCTTTGCGCACCTTTTCCGCACATTCCACCGGTCCGGTACAACTATAGCCGCTGGCCAGCTGATCGTTGATCGATTCGGTGAAGCCCGTCGTATCTCCGTGGCCACCGACGATGGCCAGTGCTGGCCCGGCCGCGATGATGCGCGGGCCGGCGATGGTACCTTCCGCAGTGCCCCGGCGCAGGGAGAAGGCTGTATATTGTGCGGATCCCGCTTCGCGAACGGTCGTGAATCCGGCCCTCGCCGTCAGCAGCGCATTTTTGGCACCAACCACCACGCCCCATTCCGTCGGTTCGGTGGCCTGTTTCCAGAAGTCTCCGCCAGGATCACCAGTCAGATGCACATGCAGGTCAATCAGTCCGGGCAATATGGTCTTGTCGGACAGGTCCACAATCTCGGCATCCGTAACATTGGTGCGGTCAATGCCGGAGGTGACCGAAACAATCTGGCCATCGCGCACACGGATCGTGGCCGGTCCGGTTGCCCCCTGTTCGGGATCGGCAATCAGATTGCCCGCGAGAATGACCTGATCCTGCGCCAGCGCCGCCGTCGACAGAGAAAGTGAAACCAGAAATGCAATCAGTCGAAACACATCATCCCCCAAAAAATTGATGGGATCGATTGTGCGACCAGCCGGCGATAGTTGCAATAGAAAAGACCCGCTGCCTTTCCGGGCAACGGGTCTTTCTGTGACGATTATGGGCTTCAGTAGAAGAAGTCGTAGATCACGTCGACCACACGGCCATCATAGGTGTCAATCAGGAGTACATCGTCATAGTAACGGATCCAGCGATATCCTCCATAGGCCGGTGGCAGCCGGTAGCGCCAGGGATCGTTGATCCAGTAGCGCGATCCGTAAAAGGCCGAGCCCAGATAGATCCCGATATTCCAGCGGCGATAATTGTGGCCGCGATAGGGCGCGTAATAGCGTCCGACCCGGTAGTAACCGCGGTTATATTTCCGGTACCGCTTCCAGTTATAGCGCCGGTCATTGCGCCAGCTGCGGTTCCACCGCCGGTAATCCCGGCGCGCTTCGCGATATCCCTGCCGATAGGCGCGGCGGTTGTCGCGATACCGGTCGCGGCGATCATTATAGCGTCGGTTATCCCGATACCGGTCCCGTCGTGCTTCGCGATAGCGACGATCAATACGGCCATCACGGTTGCGATCCACCCGGCGATCCACGCGGCCGTTATTGTTGCGGTCGAAACGGCGGTCAATGCGTCCGTCACGATTGCGGTCGAAACGCCGGTCTACCCGGCCATCGCGGTTGCGGTCACCGCGGGCGTTGGCACGACGTTGCGAACGGCGGTCAGCGCGGCGGTCCGCCTGACGGTATGCGCGGCGATCCCCGCGTCTTTCGGCTCGCCGATCCGCGGCGCGCCGAATATTCTGACGCTCGAGGCGCTCACCATGTGACAGGCGACGGCCCTCGTTCGCGCGACGATCCACGCGGTTGCCCTGGCGGTTTGCCCGGCGTTCACTCCTGTTGTCCTGACGGTTTGCGCGACGCTCGCTGCGATTGCCTTGCCGGTTGGCGCGGCGCTCACCGCGATTGCCCTGGCGATTGGCTCGTCGCTCGGAACGGCTGTCTCGCTGCAATGCCGCGCTGCCGGTCAGGTCCACTGCCAGCATGCTGGCACCGTTGTTGATCTTTGGTGCGATATCTGCGGCGGAAGCCGTTGCGGGCGTCAGCATGGTGGCCGCCATCAGGCCGGTAATGAAAAAAATACGCATGGCACTACTCCTTGTCCCGTTCCCGGATTCTGGTCCTTGTCCCCGTTCCGGTTTCTGGCGACTCCATTTGCCGCATCAGTGGCACAAGTCATAGTCTGTTAACCCTGTCAGTCTGCTGAACTGACCTGTTATGTTCAGGAAAGGTTGGAGTTATCTGAACGAAATAAGCCTATGAGCGGGAGATGGTCATATCTGATCAATCCCGTTTCTTGCGATAGGTGTCATGGCAGGTACTGCAGGTCTGGCGCACGACCGTCCATTGTGTCGCAAACCCCTCCTGGTCCCCGGCAGCTGCCAGTTCCGCCAATTTTGCGGTGCGTTCCTGATAGAGCTTTGCGGTGGCCAGAAAACCTTCGCGGTCATCCCACACGGCGGGCAGGGCGTTGGACCGGTCATTGACGGAACCTTCGGGAAACAGGCCGGGCATGGTCGTGGCCCAGCCGTTCAGGGTCCGGGCTGCAAAGGCTAGGCCTTTGACCTCACCGCCGCTTTTGATGACCCCGTTCATGCTGCCAAACAGCCCCGCGGACATCCAGAAGCCCGCCCGGCGGCCGGCCACCAGCTTGTCCGTTTCCATGGTTACGGCTTCTTCCGCCGCAGCCGGATCCGGTTCTTCGTTCGCCCAAGCGGCGGTTGCGGCAACTGACGCTGCCAAAACAAGCACCGGAATGTGATATGTCATGATTGTTTCCCCCAAAACCAAGTCCGGTCACAGGAGATCATAATAAAAACAAGGCCAACCGGTTTTCGGCGAACGTCGGCTGCGTTCGACTAACCGTCGTCCTGCTCGAGCCACTCTTCCAGCCATTTGATCGTATAGTCTCCCGACTGGAAGCCTTCGTCGTAGACAAGCTTCTGATGCAGCGGGATCGTGGTTTCGACGCCCTCGATGACAAATTCGTCCAGCGCCCTGGCGAGCCGCATCATGCAGCCATCCCGGGTGCGGCCATAGACGATGAGCTTGGCGATCATGCTGTCATAATAGGGCGGGATCGAATAACCGGCGTAAAGCCCGCTGTCGACGCGGACATGCATGCCGCCCGGCGGATGGTAGCCGGTCACCTTGCCCGGTGACGGTGCCCAGGTCTTGGGATTTTCGGCATTGATCCGGCATTCAATGGCATGGCCGGTAAACTCCAGTTCGTCCTGGCTGACCGACAGGTCCCGGCCATCGGCGATCCGGATCTGTTCGCGGACAAGATCAAATCCGGTGATCATCTCGGTCACCGGATGCTCGACCTGAAGCCGCGTGTTCATTTCGATAAAGTAGAATTCATCATTCTCGTACAGAAATTCGATCGTCCCGGCGCCGCGATAGCCCATGCCCTTCATCGCCTCGACGCAGACATCACCCATCCGCTTGCGCTGTTCGGCACTGATTACCGGGGATGGGGCCTCTTCCAGAACCTTCTGATGACGCCGCTGCAGCGAGCAATCCCGTTCGCCAAGATGAATGGCATTGCCGCGGCCATCGCCGAATACCTGAAACTCGATATGCCGGGGATCGCCGAGATATTTCTCGATATAGACCGTCGCATCGCCAAAGGCCGCCTTGGCCTCGGTCCCCGCCTGTTTCATCTGGGTCTCGAGTTCGGCCTCGCTATTGACCACTTTCATGCCGCGGCCACCGCCGCCGGATGCGGCCTTGATGATCACCGGATAGCCGACATCCTTCGCAACCTGTTTGGCAACTTCGAGTTCGCTGACTGCACCATCCGATCCTGGCACCAGCGGAATGCCGAGCTCGCCAGCGGTCTTTTTGGCTGCCACCTTGTCGCCCATGACCTTGATATGTTCGGGCTTGGGTCCGATCCACTTGATGTCATGCGCTTCGACCACTTCCGCGAAATGGGCGTTTTCGGAAAGGAAGCCATAGCCGGGATGGATCGCATCGGCATTGCTGATTTCGGCTGCCGAGATGATCGCGGGTATACTCAAGTAACTGTCCGTCGCTGGCGGCGGTCCGATACAAATGGCTTCATGTGCGAGGCGCACATGCATCGCGTCCTCATCCGCAGTGCTGTGCACGGCCACGGTTTCGATGCCCAGCTCACGGGCGGCGCGCAAAATGCGCAGCGCGATCTCTCCGCGATTGGCAATCAGGATCTTGTTGATGGTCATCCGCCGGCCTCTTCTAGGCTATCACGACGAGCGGCTGGTCAAATTCCACCGGCTGACCGTTTTCCACCAGGATGGATTTGACCGTTCCGGCGGATTCGGCGGCAATCGGGTTCATCACCTTCATCGCCTCCACAATCAGCAGCGTATCTCCGACGGCCACCTTGTCGCCGACACTGACAAAATCTGCAGCTCCCGGTTCAGGCGCCAGATAGGCCGTCCCGACCATCGGTGATTTCTGCGCGCCAGCATGATCTTCGGCCGCCGGTGCTTCTGCTGCTGCAGCAGGTGCAGACGCTGGTGCGGGAGCTGGGGCCGCTGCCGGTGCAGCAACCGGGGCAACTGGTGCGGTCATCATCGCGCCGCCACCGCGTGACACCTTGATCTTGCGATCGCCGTCCTCGACTTCGATTTCGCTCAGCCCGGCCTTGTCGAGTATGCCTGCAAGGTCCCGAACAAGCTTGATATCCACATTCATGCCTTCACCGGTATCTTTTTTAGCGGGCATTGGTTTTCCTTCTGCTGATATTAGAGTTGCGACGCAGCGTTGAGGGCCAGTTGATAGCCCAAAGCGCCAAAGCCGCAAATAGTTCCTTTTGCAACCGGAGAGATGAGGCTCTTGTGGCGAAACTCTTCGCGGGCTGCCGGATTGGACAGGTGCACTTCCAGAACCGGGGTTTCGATCGCCTTGACGGCATCATGGAGAGCAATGGATGTATGCGTCAGGGCACCGGCATTGAGGATGACGGCCTGCGCCGCATCCGCTGCGGCTTCCTGCAGCCAGTCGACCAGATGTCCCTCGTGATTGCTCTGCCGGATTTCAAGTTCGACATTGAGTGTCGCAGCCTGGTCTTCGAGTTGCCCGGCGATGTCGTCGAGCGTGGCGCTGCCGTAAATTTCCGGTTCTCTCATGCCCAGCAGATTCAGGTTCGGACCGTTCAGCACGAAGATGACAGGTTTGCTCGCCAAGATAATGTCCCCCCAAACGGCGCTTTCGGTTGCGGCTTCCGGTAGCTCTTTATATGGCTGCACTTGTAAAAGCGAGATCAAATCAGATGGAAACGACCCTGATGACCGAAATTAGCATAAAGTTGAATGGCGACGCCCGCCGCGCCGCGCAGGGGATGACGATTGCCGATCTGGTGCGCTCGCTGGACCTGGATCCGGAAAAGGTCGCCGTCGAGTGCAACCGGGAAATTGTGCCCCGCTCGACGCTGGCCGATGTCGCCCTAAATGAAGGCGATGAGCTGGAGATCGTGCATTTTGTCGGTGGTGGCGACCATGAAGGAGCCAGCAGCGATAGCTGGACCGTCGCCGGAAGGACATTCCAGTCCCGCCTGATTGTCGGAACCGGCAAGTACAAGGATTTCGAAGAAAATGCGGCCGCTGTTGAGGCATCGGGAGCGGAAATTGTCACCGTCGCCATTCGCCGGGTCAATGTGACCGATCGCAACCAGCCGGTGCTGATGGACTATATTGATCCCAAAAAGATCACCTATCTCCCCAATACGGCGGGCTGCTTCAATGCAGATGATGCGATCCGGACGTTGCGGCTGGCGCGCGAAGCCGGTGGCTGGGATCTGGTGAAGCTGGAAGTCCTCGGTGAAGCCAAAACCCTGTATCCCAATATGAAGGAAACACTGGAAGCGACCGAGGTGCTGGCGAAGGACGGGTTCAAGCCAATGGTCTATTGCGTCGATGATCCGATTGCGGCTCGTCAGCTCGAAGATGCGGGTGCGGTGGCAATCATGCCGCTAGGTGCACCGATCGGTTCGGGCCTGGGCATCCAGAATTCTGTGACGATCCGGTTGATCGTCGAAGGCGCCGGTGTGCCGGTGCTGGTCGATGCGGGCGTCGGTACGGCCAGCGATGCGGCCGTGGCAATGGAGCTGGGTTGTGATGGTGTGCTGATGAATACGGCGATTGCGGAGGCCAAGGAGCCCATCCGCATGGCTCGCGCGATGAAGCTTGCGGTCGAAGCCGGACGAGAGGCCTATCTGTCCGGCCGCATGGGACGGAGGATGTATGCTGATCCGTCCAGTCCGCTGTCCGGATTGATTTGATGGGGCGAGGGCGCAGGGGTCCCTATAGCCACAAATCGCTCATGATGAGCGGGGGCTTGGGATAATGGTGAGGTTTGAGTCTTTGTTTGACCTCAAGCGCCGGGCGGCGACATCCGTCGCCTTGGCTACGCGCCATAAGGCGCGGCGGCCGGTCGGCCTTGCCTCGCTGCGCTCGGTTCGGTGATCTTTCGATAGGGTGCCAATCCGACGCGTAGCGTCGGCAAGCGCGACTGCGCGCCCGAGCTACTGCGAGGAAAGCCAAGCGGGCGGATGCCCGCACCCGGCGCTTGAGGGTCTAAAAAAGAGAATCATCCACCCCATAAAAACGTACCATCTGTAACTATCTGAATAGTAACAAAAGTTACATTGTATCATTTTGATCGACGCCAAATTGTCGTTGGTCGAAGCTTTGTGCGGTTTGCCGAATGAAACGGCTGTTTATCGAAGTTGGAATGATCGCCCTGCTGGCTTCCCCTATCCAAGAATACGAGACGGGAGCAACAGAATAGACTTATCAGCCATTCCCCTGGCTTGCCAAGCAACCTGCTCCCGTTCTCACCCCCTTTCAGGGGGTTTCCCCCAGGCGGGAAAGTGTGGTGCCCCCGGTGCCTCGCCTTCCCGCAGAGTTTTAGAGGAGTGAGAAATGTTGAAAGCCGTATTTACCAAGGGTCTTGTAGCCGCAGCCGCCGTTGCCGTGACCGCCACCGGACTGTCCGCCACGGCCAATGCCCAGGAAAAGATCGTGCGCACCGCGATTGTCCATTATGATGATCTCGACCTGGCAAGCGCAGCCGGGCAGCAGACTTTGGAAGGACGCCTGAAAGGTGCCGTGAGGAAAGTGTGCGGAAGTTACCAGCGCGGCCAGCTCGCAGAGATACTGGACCACCAGAATTGCATGGCAGAAGCCAAGGCCTCGGCCACGCGTGCGAAGGTCACCATTATGGCCGCTGCAGCCAGTGGCGAGCCCGTGGAAACAGCGATGGTGATCAGCCGCTGAACTGATCGAAATCAAGAGCCGTGATCCCCAATAAGCGGCCTTATTTGGCCAAACCAACTAGAACCCCGGTGCCCTTACACCGGGGTTTTTATTTGTCTGCGATCGGAGAAACAATACAGGGGTCGAGCCCCAAACCTTTTTGGCCCGTTCGTGACTCCGGAAGGTTACGTGTTTAGCGGCCAGCCAGCTTTTTCGCTTCCGCCAGATGGGTGCGTCCAATCCGGATCTCGGTTCCGCATTTGAGGCAGGCCATCCAGATGCCGCCGCCATCATGGCGCAGGCCGCTGATCCAGTCCTTGCGGACCAGATGCGACCGGTGAAGCCGGACGAATTCATCCGGGTTCAATCGTTCTTCGAGACCGGAAATCGTCTGGTGCAGAAGGTAGCTGGCACTGCCGACATGGAGCCGCATATAGTCCCGTTCCGCTTCCACCCGATCGATTTCGGAGGCCGCGATGCGGCGCAATTCCGATTTGTACGGGACCCAGAATTCTTCTGCCCAGGGTGACTCTTCTTCCGCGGTACCGGATGTCACGGCCTTGCGTTCGCGCACACGTGAAACGGCGAGTGACAGGCGGTCGGACTCAACCGGCTTCAGGACATAGTCGATGGCGGCCACGCCAAATGCCTCGACGGCAAATTTGTCGAAGGCCGTAACAAAGATGATCGCCGGCGACTGACCGGTTTCCGACAGGCTTTTGGCGACTTCCAGCCCGTCCATGCCGGGCATGGCAATGTCGAGCAGCAACAGGTCCGGTTTCAACTGTTCGGCCAGTCTGATCGCTGCTTCACCGTCGCTCGCCGTCCCGACAAGATTGATGTCGGGCAGGCGGGCGCACAGCAGCTGCAACCGTTCGATGGCGAGCGGCTCGTCATCAACGATCAGCGTGTCCAGCGGTTTCGGAGCGTCTTCTGTCATGACGAAATATCCAATAGCAGCGGCATGGTCAGTTCGGCAACAAAACCACCGGATTCGGGACGAGTGATCACCAGCGCAGCATCGGAACCAAATCGCGTGTCCAGACGATCGCGCACATTGGCGAGTCCAATGCCGCTGGTTTCATGGGTTTTCCGTGCCGCCAGATTGGCATCCCCGTCATCAGCCACGGTCAGTTTGAGATAGTCGCCTTCGCTGCGCGCACTGATCGTGATGGTCACCGGGTGCTTGGAATGTGCCACCCCGTGCTTGATGGCATTCTCGACCAGCGGCTGAAGAATCAGACCTGGAACCAGAACGTCTTTCAGATCGTCCGGAATGTCGGTTTTGGTGTTCAGCCGTTTCGGAAAACGCACCGCCTCGATGTCGAGATAGAGATTTTGCAGATGGACCTCATCCGACAGGGGAACGTCTTCCAGCGGGTCACCGGACAGGCTGGTTCGATAGAAACGTGAAAGGTTCAGGATCATCTTCTCGGCTTCCGCTGGCTGGCTGCGCATGACCAGCGTGCTCAGGCTGTTCAGGGTATTGAACAGAAAGTGCGGATTGACCTGGTAGCGCAGCGACCGCAGCTCGGCATCCTGGGCCGCCTGGGCAAAGCGTGCCGCCTTGCGTTCAACCGTCCGCACTTCCGAAGCATAGCTCAGGGTCAGATAGAGCGAAGCCCAGCTGACAATGAAGAAAAACCGGGAAATGGCATCGGCCGCAATGCTTTTGAGCGCGAAATTCTCCTGCTCCATATATTTGCGCATTTCCTCGATATTCTTTTCATCGAAGAGACTTTCGGGATCATAGACATTGAACACGACATGATTGATCGCGGCGATCGCAACCGAACAGGGGATCGCACCGGCAAAAGCTGTGATGATGCGGGTCGAAAGCGGCCGGTCTTCGAACAGTCGGAGAAGCAGATAGAGAATATAGGTCAGGCCGATTCCCAAAATGGTCACGACCATGCGGCGTATTGCCATTTCTCCCTGCGCGGGCCAGTCGCCCATGGTCGCGCGGATGGTCAGGACAATGACGTAAAACAGCCAGAATCCGAGTATCGACAGGATCGCAACCTGCTGGCCCACCGAGGGCTTGTGTTTTCCGATGTCGAATTTTTTCATGAGTTGCCCAGTATCAGATATCCGGTTCAGCTTAGGATAAGATGGTATCAATTGTCTCTATCTGAATCGCACCCGGTCGAAACATGCTTGCCGTTGGTCGAAACAATCGAATGCCAGCGCGATATTTTCACCGTGCTGCCGGGGCTGGGGAGGAGTTGCCCACGTTTTCCCCGCCATGCTTAACGATATAATAACCATGTTTTGGTCAAGTGAAGTCGGTGGGAACAGACAGGGAGTCCCGACGATGACCAAAGAGACCAAACCCATACCCGGTGCGATGACACTGGCCGAAATGAAAGAATTTGCGAGCTTTGGCTCCGCTACCCAGCGCTATATTCGCCGGTCGCTGGACGTTGGTCTTGACCGGGCAGATGCCGTGGAAACCTGGTCTCGTGATGCTGTCGAAGAAGCCGGGATCAAGGTCCAGATGAAACTGTACCGGCGGATCGCAGATATTCGCAAGGCGGTACCACAGGATTGCGCAATCGATACGATCGAGGCGTTCATGCCGGCGCTGATCTCGCTTGCTGCCTATGACCTGGGGCAGGGCCGCATCAACAGTTTTCCCGCTTTCCGCTTTCTCTATGAGCGCCTGCTCGGGCCGGAAGTCCGGCCCTGGCTGCCTGGCGCGTTTTGTGCCGCTGCCTCGCTGCCGCACCTGCATCCGAAGACCCGCAAGGGGCTGTTGCAGTCGATCAGCGAAGCCGCCGCGACTGCGCCCGGCTGGTCAACCCGTGAGCCGAGCTTTTTCCCGGAATGGGTGGAAAAGGTGGACAGCAGCAAGGCTGCGCACTGAGCATCGAAAAAACAGCGTGAAAATTCAGCGCTATCGGTTTTCCGCCGGAGCCGGGTCGCGGATTGCCGCCGCATAGGCGCTCTCCGCCAGATCAATCAGATGCCGGTCATCTTCGTTCCACGGGTGAAATCCCGGCAGGAAGAACCTGATCCATGGAACGATGATCTTGCGCGCCACGCCCGGCCTGAACAGCAGGAACGAGAGCAGTTTCAGCTTCACTTTCGGGCCTGAAAAGCCATCCTGTGCGAGAAGATCAAGCGTATCCCGATAGCGATTCGTCCAGAAATTGCGGGTGATGATCAGCATCATCAATGATTTCACTTTCCAGCGCTGCCAGCGGCTCCAGCCGCGTGTGGCATAGAGCCAGGTATCATAGGCAACACCTTTGTGCTCGATCTCCTCGAGCGCGTGCCAGCGCCACAATTCAGCGGTTTCGGGGTCGGCATTGTCGAAATGCTGCGGATTGGCGATGAATTGCTGGGCCATGATCGCGGTAAAATGTTCCAGTATCATGGTTGCGGCGAGATTGGCGATTTGCGGACGGCCCCTGGTCATTTCCAGCGACTCGGTAATCCGCTGTTCGATCCGGCTGGTGTCATATCCGCTTTGTTCTACCCGTCGGTTCAGCGCCACATGTTCACGGCTGTGAATGACTTCCTGCTGGACGAAGGCCCGGATTTCCTGCTGCAGCTTTTCGGGTGTCATGTCGCGAAAGGCTTTGACGCTCTCGACAAAAAATGCCTCACCGCGCGGAAATGTCAGGGACAGGGCGTTGTAGAATGATGTTGCAACGGGATCATCGCCCAGCCACCAGCGGCCCGGCTGATGACCGGCTTCCCGCCCAAACCGGCGATCCCGCGGTGTGATCTTGTGATCTTTGGGTGTTGGTGTGACAATCGTTTCCGGTTGAGCTTTTACTTTGCTATGCATATTCATGATCGGGCTTATCCATTCTGATCAACAGGCATCCATATTTACATCAATGACAATAAGGTTACTTACATAAATGTCAATAGCGAAGAGACGTCTGTCCCCCGAAGAAAGCCGCAGCATGGCACTCGCCGCTGCGCGCGACCTTCTGATTGAAGCCGGACCGCAGGCGGTAACGCTCAAGGCTGTCGCTTCGCGTATCGGGCGGACGCATGCGAATCTGCTGCATCATTTCGGATCCGCATCAGGCTTGCAGAAATCACTGGCGCAATATCTGACCGACCAGGTCTGTGGATCGATTGCACAGGCGGTTCTCAAGTCCCGAACCGGAGAAGGATCGGTACGGGATATTGTTGATCTGACCTTTGATGCGTTCGACAAGCAAGGCGCGGGTGCATTGTCATCGTGGATGCTGTTGACCGGCAACGAAGATGCGCTGGATCCGATTGTCGATGCGATTCACGAACTGGTCGATGATATTGCCGAGGGCGGGCATGAAGATCGCGAAATGCACGAAGATACGCTTTCTCTGGTCCTCATGGCTCTGGGTGATGCGCTGATCGGAGAACGGTTGTCCGGTTCGCTGGGCCTCAAGCGGGATGCCGCCCGGGATATTGCAGAGCAACAGCTGGAAGCAGCCCTCGAACGCTGGCGGAAAGACCATCCCGATGCGGAGTGTCAGACGGCGAACTAGACCGCCCGCAAACTAGACCGCAAAAAGCTGGCTATCGTCGGCAAAGGCCTTGAATTCGAGGGCATTGCCACTTGGATCCTGAAAAAACATCGTGGCCTGCTCCCCTGTTTCACCTTTGAAACGCACGGTTGGCGGAATGACAAAATCCACATTTTGCTCGGCCAGCCGGTCGGCCAGCTTTTGCCAGTCCGTCCTGGTCAGAACGACGCCAAAATGCGGCACCGGCACATTCTCTCCGTCCACGGGATTGGTCATTCTTCCGGAAGGACCTTCGGGATTCAGGTGGGTGACGATCTGATGTCCGAACAGATCGAAATCGATCCAGCTGTCACTGCTCCGGCCTTCGGCGCAACCCATCAGATCCCCGTAAAAGGCGCGGGCCGCGTCCAGATCGTTAACCGGAAAGGCGAGGTGGAAGGGGCGCAATTCAGTGTTCATATTTCTTGTCCTTCGGGTCTGGCGCGGCAAGCGCGAAACAATGGTCATAGTCGAGATCCGGTGCTGCCCGCAGGCCCTTGCGGCTTTCGTCGCGCGCGCGCATTTCTTCCCGGGCCCGGGTCAGGATGATATCGCTTTCATTGCCGCTATATCCCTGGGCCTTGAGTTTTTCCCGCGCCCGGCTGTCGAGGACAAAGGCGAGGGTCTTGAGATCCTGCGCCGTCCTGGACAATTTCTCTCGTGCATAGACCTGTTCATAGGCCAGCTGCAGCATTGCCGCGCACTGGTTCAGTGTGGGTTTGGGTCGCGGCGGAACCACGGCATCGAGCAGGGGCAGGCAAATGGCCATCTGATCCCGGACAAGTTCCGCGGGCGCTCCGGTATCTTTGACCCGTGCCTGATGCGCGGCCACCGCGGCCAGAATGTCTTCGCGGACCTGTTCCTGGGTTTTGCCGGTCTCTGCCATGATCCGGACTCCGGTCAGTCCGGCATATTCGGCGCCCCGGTCCGCAAGCAGCGGATAATCCAGGTCGGTTGAGATGCCGGTTTCCTGTTCCGATGCGACAATTGCCAAAATGGCCACACAGGAAAGGTCCCGCCGTTGTTCCGCTGACAGGGGAGCCGGCACAGCGGGTGTTTCCGGGCTCGCAGCAGCCGGCTGCGCGAGCGCCAGCGCGATCAGGGAGAATACAGACATGGGGTGCTTATACCGGGAAATTCCCCAATGCGGCAATGATCAAATCCTGTCCGCAATCTCCGAGTTTTGTCTCAGCGTGCATTTAACATTTGAACCTGATGGGCGAACGCGGCACAAGCTGCCGGTGTCCTCCGTTCGTGCCCTTTTGCAACGCCGACCCTATTGGCTGTCCCTGTTGGCCGGCGGCCTGTCCGCGACAGGATTCGCCCCGCTTGACCTGTGGCCGGTCACCTTGCTGTGCCTTGCCCTCTGGATGGCGGTCGTTCTTCAGGCGGATTCGCGACGAACCGCTGCCTTGTCCGGCTGGTTATTTGGTGTTGGTCATTTTGTGGTCGGCCTCAACTGGATTGCGCGGGCGTTCACCTATCAATCGGCGATGCCCGAGTGGCTCGGCTATTTTGCGGTGGTTGCCCTGTCCCTCTACCTCGCGGTCTATCCGGCGCTGACAGCGCTGGGCGCCTGGTGGCTGGGCAAAAAGCATCCGGTGGCCCTGATGCTGGCATTTGCCGGATTCTGGATTTTCACCGAATGGCTGCGCAGCTGGGTGTTCAGCGGGTTTATCTGGAATCCGCTGGGCAGTGTCCTGCTGCCGCTGGGCCAGTTGCCATTCCTGACAAAATATGTGGGCAGCTACGGTCTGTCGGCCATCGCAGTGATTGCAGCGGCTGCCCTCCTGCTCGCCTTCCGCAGCCAGTGGAAACTGGCCTTGCCGACGGCACTGGTGCTTGCCGTGCCTTCGGTGATTACAAAGGACAGTGTGTTCTATACACCAGGACCGCCCGCTGACCGGCCTGACATCATTGTCGTGCAACCGAATATTGGCCAGCAGGACAAGTGGCAGGCGGGATATGAAGCAGAAAACCTGCGCAAGCTGGCGTCGCTAACCGTCCGGGAAGATGATCGTCCACGGCTCCTGTTCTGGCCGGAGGCGGCGATCCCCGACTATCTCGAAGATGGCTACCCCCGGCGCTATTATCGCCATCGTCCCGAATTTGTCCGGCAACAACTGGCCAGTCTGATGAAACCAGGTGACATGCTGTTGCTGGGTGGACTGAAACTGGAATTTGACGAAGCCGGTGAGCGGGCCATAGGCGCCCGCAACAGCGTATTTGCAATGGATGCGACGGGTGAACTCACCGGACGTTATGACAAGAATCATCTTGTACCTTACGGGGAATATCTGCCGATGCGTCCGGTGCTGACCGCCATCGGGTTGTCCCGACTGGTTCCCGGCGATTTCGATTTTTGGCCGGGTCCCGGGCCACAGACACTGGATCTGGGGGAGTTTGGCAAGGCGGGATTGCAGATCTGCTACGAGATTATTTTCTCTGGCCGGGTTGTCGATCAGTCCAGCCGTCCGGATTTCATTTTCAATCCCTCCAATGATGCCTGGTTTGGAGACTGGGGCCCGCCGCAGCATCTCGCGCAAGCGCGGTTGCGCGCGATTGAGGAAGGTCTGCCAGTGATCCGGTCGACACCCACCGGAATTTCCGCGGTGATTAATGCCAATGGTATTGTTGAGCATCAGGTGGCGATGGGTGTAGCCGGCAAAATCGATGCTCCTCTGCCATCCTCTGCCAGGCCAACGCTGTTTTCCCGTCATGGCAATATTCTCGCTTTGGGACTGGCTCTGTTCTTGCTGATTTGTGCCATTGCCATCCGCAGGGCAGGACGTTAAAGGGCATATAAACCTTTCTTTATGTCTTGAACGCTGAATATCTCATCAGCAAAATCACAGGATCTTCCCCATGCGCTCTGAATTTATCTTCACGTCCGAATCTGTTTCCGAAGGTCATCCGGACAAGGTTTCTGACCAGATTTCCGACGCGATTGTTGATCTGTTTCTGTCAAAGGATCCGGAGGCGCGGGTCGCATGTGAGACGCTGACAACGACGGACCGGGTGGTACTCGCCGGCGAAGTGCGGGGCCAGGGCATGATTGATACCGAAGGCAACTGGGCCGAAGGTGCGCTGGAGGAAATCGAAAAGGCTGCGCGTGATACGGTGCGCAAAATCGGCTATGAGCAGGACGGTTTCCACTGGGAGACGCTGACCTTCGAAAATCATCTCCATCCCCAGTCGGCCCATATCGCGCAGGGCGTGGACGAAAGCGGGAACAAGGATGAAGGCGCCGGTGATCAGGGCATCATGTTCGGCTATGCCAGTGACGAGACACCGGATCTGATGCCGGCGACGTTACAATATTCGCACCAGATCCTGCGCCAGATGGCTGAAGACAGGCATAGCGGAAAAGCGCCGTTCCTGGAGCCGGACAGCAAAAGTCAGGTGACTCTGCGCTATGTCAATGAAGTGCCGGTCGAAGCCACGGCGCTGGTTGTCTCCACCCAGCATGCCCCCGGATATTACAAGGACAGCGACAATCCGGCACTTTACGAAGAATTGCGGGACTATGTGATGGGCGTGTTTCACTCGGTTCTGCCCGAAGGGTTCATTACGGAGAACACCGTGATTCATGTCAACCCGACCGGACGTTTCGAAATTGGCGGTCCGGACGGCGATGCCGGCCTGACCGGACGCAAGATCATTGTCGACACCTATGGCGGCGCGAGCCCGCATGGCGGCGGCGCATTTTCGGGCAAGGATCCGACCAAGGTGGATCGGTCGGCTGCCTATATCACCCGGTATCTGGCGAAGAATGTCGTCGCGGCCGGCCTCGCCAAACGCTGCGCAATCCAGCTCTCCTATGCCATCGGCGTAGCCGAGCCGCTGTCGATCAATGTCGACCTGCATGGCACCGGTACGGTCGATGAAGCCAAACTGGAAGAGGTCCTGCCCAAACTGGTACGCCTGACGCCAAAGGGTATCCGGACCCATCTGGGCCTCAACAAGCCGATCTATGGTCCGACTGCGGCTTACGGGCATTTTGGCCGGACTGCCGAGGGTGATCTGTTTACCTGGGAAAAAACCGATCTGGTGGACCAGCTGAAAGCGGCTTTCTAAGCTCAGCGAGCGGTGTTAGGGCCGCGCAATGACCGGTAAAAAGCGATCAGATCCGACACAGATTCGGCGCCTTTATGGCCGCCGCCAGGGGCATGCCTTGCGCGGCGCGCAGATCGAGCTGGTCGAAAAGCTGCTGCCCCAGATCAGCGTACCGGAAGAAGGTTCGGTGACTTCTGCCTCGCTTTTCGGTGACGACCGGCCGCTGCATTTCGAAATCGGATTCGGCGCCGGAGAGCATATGGCAATGCGTGCGGACATGCTGCCCGATCATGGCTTTATCGGTTGCGAACCCTATCTCAATGGCATGGTTGGAGCCTTGCAGCATATCCGCGACGGCGTGCTGCCCAATATCCGGCTGCACATGGGCAATGCGCTCGATGTGCTGGAACGTATCCCTGATGGCAGCCTGAGCTTCGTTTATCTGCTCCATCCGGATCCATGGCCCAAGGCGCGGCATGCGAAACGGCGATTCATGAATGACGGTCCGGTTGACCTGATTGCGGCCAAGCTGAAACCAGGTGGCGAATTTCGGTTCGGGACCGATCATCCGGTCTATCTGGAATGGGCGATGATGATCATGAGCCGGCGCCGCGAATTTGACTGGCTTTGCTCCAGTCCCAAAGACTGGATGATCCGGCCCGGCGGCTGGCCGGAAACCCGCTATGAAGCAAAGGCCCGCCAAAAAGGGCACGAAGTCTGGTATTTTCGCTATCGGCGCCGGTAGGAGCCGAAACAGCAACAACCGGGTACCGGCAGACAGCATCAATCGCCGATAAACCCAAAATGGTCGGGTTTTCTGCCCTTTTCCAGCTGGCCATCAGCTTTTTGTTAACTCTCCTCCTGTAGACATCGATTAACCAGTAATCTCTTGCGTTTAAACGCTTTTGGAGGACCGCAACACTAATGGACAAGGCTCCATCTCTCCCTGATTCCGCCGTTCCGGCTGCCTCGGTCGCAGGAAGTGCGACTCCGGACGACCTCAATATCCAGTCGCGTAACCGGCATTTTGCCAGTGCGCCGATGGAGAATCGCTACTGGGCTGGTGGTGATCCCTACGGGACGGCCTTTTTCAACGCGCTGTCGGTGACATTTCCCAAAGGGGAAACCTTCTTCATTGAGGTCCTCAAGCAATATCGCAAGGATGCACCGGAAAAACTGGCGCATGAAATCGGCGCCTTCATTCGCCAGGAAGCGGTTCACAGCCGCGAGCATGCCTTTTTCAACCGTCATGTCGAAGCCGCAGGCTATGACATATCGCGGCTGGAAGCCACGCTCGCCGGCGTGCTGGACGGCATTCGGGAAATGCCGCCCATCTATCACCTCGCGGCGACGATGTGCCTCGAGCATATGACCGCCATTCTTGCCGCGGAATTCATCAAGAATCCGTCCTATTTTGCCGAAGCCGACGAAGACCAGCGGAACATGTGGCTGTGGCATGCGTCCGAGGAAATCGAGCACAAGGGCGTTGCCTATGACACCTGGCTGCATGAAACCCGGGACTGGAGCCGCTGGAAGCGCTGGACGGTAAAGTCGGTGTTCATGGCGCGTATTTCCGTCGGATTTGCCAAGAATCGGGCCAGGGGCATGCTCGACCTGCTGCGGCAGGACGGCATTTCAGGCCCCCGTGCGATGGCAGGCCTGGCCCGCTATGCGCTTCTGTCTCCCGGACCTTTCCGGCGGACCATCGGTACCTGGTTCCAGTTCTTCCTGCCCGGCTTCCATCCCTGGAATATCGATGATCGCGATCTCGTCCAGCTGGCCGAAAGCGAATATGAGGCTGCCGTCATGGATCAACATGGCGGCGAAGAAACGGTCTCCGACATGCCGGAACCCAGGCGCGCCGGAAAGCTGCCCAAAGTCGCCTGAACCTCAGGCCGCGAGTTGTCGCATGCCGTCCTGGTCGTCATCCGCGCACAGGCGGACCTCATATTCGATCGCGTCGACCTTGCACCCGCGCCCCTTTGCAAAGCGGCGGGTTATCTCTCCGGTCGGACGGAAGCCCAGTTTTTTCAATACTTTGCCCGAAGCCGGGTTGTCGACATAGTGCGCGGCCTTCAGCGAACACAGGCCGACGGATGAGGCCGCCTCCATTGCGGCGCGCCCCGCTTCCGTTGCATAGCCCAGCCCCCAGTGTTGCCGCGAGATCCAGTAGCCGAATTCCGGGGACCCGTCATCATCGGGGCTGACTCCGATCGAACCGACCAGTTGCGGTGCTCCGGCCGTGCGCCGGAAGATCAGAAAGTCGGGGATGTGGGCGGGACGGGGCCGGTTCAGAAATTCCCGCGCATCCTTTGCCGCATAGGGCCAGGGGGCCCGGCCCAGATTGCGGACAATCGCTTCGTCATTGATCGCGTCATACAGCGCGGGTGCATCTTCCGGCCAGCCGGGCCGCAATAACAGTCTTTCGGTTCTGGCAAACATCGGGACTCTCCAAATTCCATGTCAATCGTCCCCGTTCGATGACCCGCCATTAACCGGGCGGGATGACAAATCGGTGACCTTTTCGGCAGGGAGAGACAAAAAAAGGGAGAGGGGTGACCCTCTCCCTGAAATCTGGTGTTCCTTCTGGAACATCCGGGTCATCCCTCGAAGGACAACCCGTTATCGATTGTCCGGTTATTCGGCGGCTTCCGCCATGGCATCGACCGACACATATTTGCGGCCGAGCTTGCCCTTGTGGAAGGACACCTTGCCATCGACGAGCGCAAAAAGAGTGTGGTCCTTGCCCATACCCACATTGCGACCCGGATGGGTCTTTGTGCCGCGCTGGCGCACGATAATATTGCCGGCCACAACAGCTTCGCTGCCATATTTCTTTACGCCAAGACGGCGGCCTTCTGAATCACGGCCGTTGCGGGAGGAACCGCCTGCTTTCTTATGTGCCATGGTTTAGTCTTCCTTCTTGGCAGCGGTTTTCTTGGCCGCTGGCTTTTTCGCCGAAGCCTTTTTGGCTGCAGCTGGTTTGGCTTCGGTTTTCGCTGCGGCTTTCTTGGCAGGTGCCTTTTTCGCCGGAGCTTTTTTGGCCGGAGCCTTCTTCTCGGTTGCTTTCTTCGCAGGAGCAGCCTTTTTCTCTGCAGCCGGCTTGTCAGCGGCAGGTGCAGCTTCCTTCTTCGCAGCGGCCTTTTTCGCCGGCGCCTTGCCGCCAATCGCATTGATCTTCAGCACGGTGTGCTGCTGGCGATGGCCGTTTTTGCGGCGATAATTGTGCCGGCGGCGTTTCTTGAAGACGATGACCTTCTCGCCCTTTTCCTGCGCAACGATTTCCGCCGCGACTTTCAGGCCCTTGACGTCTTTCATTTCGCCACCGTCACCGGCCAGCAGAACATCATCCAGAGTCACCGAATCACCCGCTTCACCGGCAAGTTTTTCGACAGCGATTATATCTCCAGCAGTAACGCGATATTGCTTACCGCCGGTGCGCACTATTGCGAACATGGCATTGTTTCCGTTTCAATCTTGTGGTTCCAGCGCACGAGCACAGAAACGCGAGTCTCTCGGCTCACGCTGGAAAGAGTGCGCAGCTAACCGATGGTGGGCGCGCTGTCAACCTGCACGGCTCGATTTTTCGCCGATTTTTCACATCGGTTCTGGCCAAAAGCCCGGCCGTCGTCATTGGCCGTTGCGGGCACTCGCGTCGCACCTTATGAAGACCGGGATGAACAGGTCCGCTCTTTTGCTCCCGCTGGCTTCGCTGCTGTTTGCAGGCTGTGCCATGCAACAGGACAGTTTTCCTTCGCTTGCCAAAAGAGCGATTGAGGACATTCCGGCCGAAGGCCCCCAAATAGCGCCCGACATTGATGCCGTGGCTTCGCTTCCGGTCGAATTGCAGCGGGAGGTCGATGCGGCAGTTGGCCAAAGCGATGCCGCTCACCGGAATTTTCTGGCTGATCTTTCAACGGTGGAGAGCTCTGTTTCCGCGGGTCGTAATGCAGAACCGTCGAGCGAATCATGGGTTGTGGCCCAGATGCAGCTCTCGGCACTCGAAACCCGGCGCAGCCCTTCGGTCTCGGCGCTGGCGGATCTTGACGCCCTGTATTTCCGGCGGCTGGAAAGCGAGTTTTCGGATAATCCGCCGGGGGGTGCGGCACTGATTGACCGGTCCCGCAAACAGGTTGCGGAGCAGGTTGAGATGCAGCAGCGGAAAATTGACGAGCTGAAAGCGGTGCTTCGCTGATCAGCTGTCAGCTGTCTGCAGCTTCGATTGCCGCCTTGTGCGCCTTCGCATTCTCGACATAATGCGCCACTCCCATGCGCATGCCCGCAATCGCGGGCTCTGGCAGATCCCGCATATATTTGGCGGGCGAGCCGGCCCAAAGTTGCCCGCTCGGGATCCGCTTGTTCGGCGTCAGTGTTGCGCCGGCCGCCAGCATCGCATCACCCTCGATCACGCAACCGTCCATGACCGTGGTGGACAGACCGACAAAGGCCCGGTCTTCCAGTTTGGCACCGTGCAGCATGACCATGTGCCCGACCAGGACATCGTCGCCAATGATTGTCGGGTGGCCATTTGGTGTTGCAGGCGACGCACTGTCGCAATGAATGGTCGTGCCGTCCTGAATGTTGCTGCGCGCCCCAATCCGGATGAAATTCACGTCGGCGCGGATCACGCAATTATACCAGACGCTGGATTCGGGTCCGATTTCCACATCACCGATAATCTTGCACCCGGGGGCGATAAAGGCGCTGTTGTGAATTTTCGGTGTTTTGCCGTTGAACGGCAGGATGGTCACATCTTTCATTGCGGGCGGTCCTTTGCGTATACGACATGGCGGCGAAGCGGACTGTTTTCTTTAAGCGCCGGGTGATCGAAAGCAAGTTCCGGGCGAATCTCCAACCCAAGTTTTGCCATAAGGCGCCAGCTGGGTTCGTTGATCTCGGCCGTGAAGGAAACAATACGCGGCCATTCGGAGTTGGCCCAGATCCAGTCAAGGCAGGCCGACGCAGCTTCAAAAGCCAGGCCGCGCCGCCAATGGGTGCGCGCCAGTCGCCAGCCAATCTCCAGCTCCCCGGTAAGCGGATAATGGGGCGGGCATGTCTGAAATCCGGTAAAACCGAAAAATTCACCGCTCTCCTTTTCTTCGAGTGCCCAAAGGCCGAACCCGTGTTCCAGAAAATGCCCGGTGATGCGATCCACAAGTGCGTTACTTTGTTCTTCTGTCAGCAGCGCTGGAAAATAGCGCATGACTTCCGGATCAGTGTTCATCGCCGCAAAAGCCGGGCGATCTTCGTCGCGCCACTCGCGCAGGACCAGCCGGTCGGTTTCCAGCCGGGAGACCATTATTGCTGCAGCAGCTTTGCGGCGTCGGCGGCAAAATAGGTGAGTATGCCCGAACAGCCAGCCCGTTTGAACGCGACCAGTTTCTCCATCATCAGGGCGTCATGATCACCCACCCCTGCGGCGGCTCCGGTCTTGACCAGCGCATATTCTCCAGACACCTGATAGGCGTAAACGGGCACGTCAAAGCGCTGTTTCGCCCGGAAGATGATGTCCAGATAGGCGAGGCCGGGCTTGACCATCACGCTGTCTGCCCCTTCGGCAATATCCATGGCTATTTCGCGCATGGCTTCGTCGCCATTGGCGGGGTCCATCTGATAGGTTTTCTTGTCGCCCTTGAGCGCACCACTGGAGCCCACTGCGTCCCGAAACGGTCCGTAAAAGGCACTGGCATATTTGGCGGAATAGGCCATGATCTGGACATTGTGGTGGCTGGCCAGCTCCAGTGTGTCGCGGATCGCGGCCACCCGGCCATCCATCATGTCGGACGGTGCGATGATGTCGGCGCCCGCATTGGCCTGGTTCAGTGCCTGCTTTGTGAGCATGTCGAGCGTGCGGTCATTTTCGACATAACCGTGGTCATCAATCAGACCGTCCTGACCATGGCTGGTATAGGGGTCCAGTGCTACGTCGGTCAGAATTCCGATCTTGTCTCCCAGCGCATCCTTGACGACCCGGATCGCGCGACACATCAGATTGTCGGGATTGAGGGCCTCGGCCGCATCAGCGCTGCGCCGGTAAGCCTGGGTATTGGGAAAGAGGGCAAGGCAGGGGATTCCGAGATCCACCGCTTCTCGTGCCCGCTCCACGATCAGATCAACGGACCAGCGACTGACACCCGGCAGCGAGTCGATCGGCTCGGAATGACTATTGCCTTCGGTGATGAACAGCGGCCAGATCAGATCCGATGCTGCGAGCCGGTTTTCCCGTACCATGGCACGGCTCCACGCCGTCGTCCGGGAACGGCGCAGTCGGGTTCTTGGATATGCAGGAGTGCCGGAAGTCATCGACATGCCTTAGCGAACCTCCTGAATCTTCTCAATAACTGTTAGCCATTTTGCCGGTAATGATGTTATGATCGGACGCAATCCGTGGTCGCCAACGGAGAATTTGCAAAAATGAAAAAGATACTGGTAGCCACCATGGCTTCGATTTGCCTGTTGTCTGCATGCAGCGACGCGGCCAAGGAGAGCTCCGCAGAAAGCGACGCGGACGTTTTAGCGGAAGAAAATGCCACCGACACCGGGCCCAATGTTGCTCGTCCAGTGGAATCGGTCGAGCCATCAGAATTCAGCCGCAGTCTGGATCAGGGATTCAGGACCGGCTGGACACAAAGCTTCGTCAGCAATTGTGTGAAGGAAGCTGGAAATTCAGGTGCCCCGGAGGAGGTGGTCCGTCCGGTTTGTGAATGTTCCTCGGGCGAGGTGCTGGCCCGGCTCACGGATATGCAGGAACTGGCGCAACCACCAGAAAAGAAGATGATGGACGCGCTGCAGATTTGCGTGGCCCGGTCCAGACAGGACGGCCAGCCCTAGCTGTTCAGCGGCTTGTTCAGGCGGCTGATTTCGCGGTTTTCGGCGGGGCGCCGCGAAGCGCTTTTCAGCGCACCAAGGGCGGCGCCGGGCTCGACATTCTTCAGGCGCTCAAGTTCACCCTTGAAGCGGCGCAGCTCGCGTCCGCCCAGTTTCGCACGCTGGACAAATTTGACCGAGTTGGGATTGATCGTCCGCCCGTTGCGGTACAGCTCGTAATGCAGATGCGGTCCGGTCGACAGGCCGGTCGAACCGATATAGCCGATAATCTGGCCCTGACGAACCCGGCGGCCATTGCTCACGGCAATGCGGCTCATATGTGCATAGCCTGATGCAAGTCCGCCGCTATGCTTGATCTTGACGAACTTGCCAAAGCCACCCTTGCGACCCGCAAATGTCACGGTCCCGTCCGTCACGGCATAGATGGGAGCACCATAGCCGCCGCCAAAATCGATGCCGCTGTGCATGCGCTTGTAGCGCAGGATCGGATGCCGGCGCATGCCATATCCGGATGTCCGGCGACCATTGGTGGGGCGGACCAGCTGTCCGCTGGACTGGCCAACACCGGAAGCCTCGAACCAGTTGTTGCGGCCGCCGCTGTTCCATTTCATCATCTGGGCCTTGGGCTTGCTGTCCCGTTCGAGCCCGGCATAAACCAGATCGCCCACTTCGACCTCACCGGTTTCAGCCCGGCGATAGGAGAGGATGATGTCAAATTCGTCTGTCGCGCGAATATCCCGGGAGACCGACAGTTTCTTGCCGATCACCTGCAGATATTTCTGGACCGCACCGGCAGGTGCACCGGCGGCCCGCGCGGAGCGATAAAGGCTCGATCCGACAACGCCGCGAATACGCAGCGGCGTATCATCGACAAGGATCGGCTTGCGTTGCAGTTTCAGTTTTCCGTCCTGGCGCAGGACCTCCAGATTGAGATCAAAGCGGGCCCGGAATGCCAGCTGGTCGAGCGGGCGCGGCTGATTGCGATCCTGCCGCCGACCGAGTGTTACGTCAATTTTGGTGCCGGGCTTGATGTCTCTGACAGAAACGGCTTCTGCGATCAGATCGGTGACTTCGCCGGCTTCATTTCCGGCAACCCCCGCGCGTTGCAGGACGCGCCGCAAACTGTCACCGCGGCCGAGTGTGGCGACCAATTCGATCGAAGGACGTTCCGGACTTTCGGCCAGCGGCCGGACAGCATCTGTTGCTGCCATGCTGATCCCGGTATCCGAACCATAGGCGAGGGGCGCGATCATCTGGGACCGCGCCTGGTCAGCCTGCGATCCGATCAATGGTGCGTTCTGATGTCCTGCGATCGGCCCGAAGTCGGGGAGGCAGGAAATGGCGACACTGCACAACAGAACCAGCGTGCCGAGTCCGCGGAACCAGACCATGCTGCCAATGTCCCGGCCGAGATCAGGCACCCATTCGACATCGGCCAGTTCGTCACGCCAGTGGTCGAACCATTCGCCGAATTTCTCGCCAAAAGGAAATTTTTCGCCAAGGGGGTTTTCCACGACAACGGACGCCGACTGCAGGCCTGCAGTGGCAGCGCCATTTCCCTGGTTGGCAAACATGTCGTTACTCTTGAACAAGCGCACCCCTAAACCGGATCGGTGGTCCCTCAAACGTTCGGGAAACCGGCCCATTTCTGTTCCAACCTCTGTGTAGGAATAGAGTTAATGTCAAATTAAGATGTGGGGCCATTTGTGTTCCGCGCGGTGAAACGTGTAAAATCACCGATATCCGGTCCGAATCGGCGGGAAATCTGGAGATTCCGCAAAAATTCTCTTGCCTGACATGCCATGTTGCGATCATCTGCGTCCGATGTCCCTGCAATCCCGTTCGTCTGTTACCGCTGTTCTGGGTCCCACCAATACCGGCAAAACGCATCTCGCAGTGGAGCGCATGTGTGCCCACTCGTCCGGAATGATCGGTTTTCCGCTGCGTCTGCTGGCGCGGGAAGTCTATGACCGGGTCGTGGCGATGAAAGGCGAGGGCCGGGTTGCGCTGGTCACCGGCGAGGAAAAAATCATTCCGCGCGATGCCCGATGGTTCCTGTGTACTGCCGAAGCGATGCCGGTCGATCGCGAATTCGGTTTCGTCGCGATTGACGAGGCCCAGCTGGGGATCAATCCCGAGCGCGGGCATGTGTTCACCGACCGGATCCTGCATGCGCGGGGCCGGGACGAAACCATGATCCTCGGATCGGAAAGCCTGCGTCCGCTGATCCGGGCGCTGCTGCCGGATGCCGAGATCATTACCCGGCCGCGTTTCTCCACGCTCAGCTATGCCGGTCCGCGAAAACTGTCCCGTCTGCCGCGCCGCTCGGCCATTGTCGCCTTTTCGGTTGAAGATGTCTATTCGATCGCGGAAATGCTGCGCCGGCAACATGGCGGAGCGGCCATTGTGATGGGATCGTTGTCACCACAGACCCGCAACGCCCAGGTGAAAATGTACCAGGAAGGCGAGGTGGACTATCTGGTGGCGACGGATGCCATCGGCATGGGCCTGAATCTCGATGTCAGCCATGTCGCCTTTGCATCGCTGACCAAATTTGACGGGCGGCGCCGGCGGCGACTGACCCTGTCCGAGATCGGCCAGATCGCGGGGCGCGCCGGACGGCATCAGAAGGATGGAAGCTTTGGGTTACTGACCGGAGCCATGTCATCCGGCGAACTGGAGCCGGAGGAAATTGCGCGGCTGGAGGAACATGATTTCCCCATTCTGGACTGGTTATACTGGAGAGAGGCTGATCCGGATTGCACCAGTATCGACTCTCTGGTGGCATCTCTCGAAACCCGGCCATCCGAACGGCTTCTGCAACCGTCGCCGGAGGCGATTGATCTGGCCATTCTCAAACGACTGGCTGTCGATCCAGAAGTTCGGGATCTGGCTCATGGTCGCGAACAGGTGCGGCTCCTGTGGGAAGCGTCCTCCATTCCCGATTTTCGCAAGATTGGCGCCGATCATCAGTCCCGCTTTGTTGCTTCGCTCTGGCCCTGGCTGGCACAAGGGTCGGGTCGCATACCCCATGCCCGGATGGCCCAGGAAATTTCCCGGCTGGAAAATGTCCAGGGCGATATCGCGACGCTCGCCGCCCGGATCGCTGCCGCGCGCACATGGAGCTATATCGCCCAGAAGTCCCGCTGGGTCGAACAGCCGTCCGTGATGGTCGAACGCACCCGTGATCTGGAGCGCAAACTCAGCGACGCCATGCACAGTCAGCTGACCCAGCGATTTGTAGACAAGCGCACGCGGGTCTTGATGCGGGGACTGGGCAAGACGGCCTATGAACAGGACGTAGCCATCGAACCGGACGGCGCAATCATGGTCGAAGGACTGGAGATTGGCACGCTGAGGGGCTTTCAATTTGTCGTCCCATCAGATAGCCGGAGAGAAGACCGCAAGATGATGCTCGCGGCGGCAGAGAAATATCTGGGACGAATTATGACCGAAAAGGCAGATGCACTTGCGAAGGCACCGGACAGCGTATTGTCGCTGGTTGCGGATGCTTCCGGGCAACCGGCGATCATGTGGGTGGATGACCGGCTCGCCGTTCTGGCCAAAGGCAAGAGCCTGCTGACGCCAGAAGTGAAATATGATCCGGCGGTCAAGGAATTGTCTCCGGAAAACGCCAAAAAGGTCGAGACCCGGGTCCAGGCCTGGCTGGAGTCCATGATGTCCCGGCATCTGGAGGGGCTGATCCGGATTCAGGCGCTGGCCGGAGATGAATCCACACCCCCCTCGGTTCGAGCCCTGTTCACACAGATTGTTGAAGCAGGAGGGATTATTCCCCGGCGGCAGGTCGATCAGGCGGTCCGGGCGCTCGACAATGACATGCGCGGTGTGGCGCGGCGGGCCGGACTGGTGTTTGGCGCGCTGGATATTTTCCACCATGCGCTGATGAAGCCCGGCGCGGTTCTCTGGCGCTCGGCCCTGTTCGCGGCCTTGCGCGAAGAACCGATGGCAAATTTGCCGGACGACAACGCAGTCCACCTCAAGGAATGGAAATTCGCAGATGCCGAACATGCCAGCCGGTCAGGCTTCAGGCCAGTCGGACGGGAGCATGTCCGTGTCGACATGGCGGAACGGCTGATCAAGCAGGCGCATGAAGCGCGGCAGGCGGGACCGGTTTTTGCCGTAGACCCGGCCCTGGCCACCTCGCTGGGGCTGTCACCGGAAGTCCATGCCGCTCTGCTGGAACTGGCGGGATTTGTGAAGTCCGACGAACCCCCCGCACCACCCACCGAAAAACCTGAAGAAGTAGCAAGCGATCCGGCGCCGGCAAAACCAGCCACCGATCCGGAACCAGCGGCGGAAGCGCCGGTGACCGAAGAAGCCGCGGCACCAGCGGCGGACGATACCAAAGAAACAGATCAGGCTCCTCCCGTTTGGTGGCGCTGGCAAGGCATGGGTCGCAAACCGCAGCGAAAGCCGGATGGACGCGGCTCCCGAAAATCCGGAAAACCGCCAAAGCGGCAGAAAAATACTCCCCGCAAGGCCGAACCGGTTCTGGCAAAGGCAGGTGGCGCATTTGCAGAGCTGGAAGCCCTGAAAGACGCGATGAAAAAATAGGATGCGGCATTGAAAGCAAAAACAGCGAGCAGAGCAGCAAAAACACCCGAGCCGGGTTCCGAAGTGATCCGGATAGACAAGCTGCTCTGGTTTTTGCGATTTGTCCGCAATCGCACGATGGCAAAGCGGCTGTCGGTCAAGGGACATGTAAGATTGAACGGCCGGCGTGTGGAACGGGCCCATACCAGCGTCCGCGCCGGAGATATCCTGACTATTCCGCAAGGACGCGAGGTTCATGTTGTCCGGATTTCGAAATTGCCTGATCGGCGTGGCCCGCCTGCTGCCGCGAATTCCTGCTTCGAACGGCTGGAGCCGGGTCGATTAAACTGATCAAAGAAATAGGCGGCAAACCAACTGTTGACCAAAAAGATTTTGGGCAATAGCAAGACACTACTGCCGTAAAGCGGTGGACTTTGTAGATGGAGTGGACGACCCGATGACCTATGTTGTGACCGACGCATGTATCAAGTGCAAATATATGGATTGCGTAGAGGTCTGTCCGGTCGACTGTTTCTATGAAGGCGAAAACATGCTGGTGATCAATCCCAGCGAGTGCATCGACTGCGGCGTTTGCGAGCCCGAATGTCCGGCAGAAGCGATTTTGCCTGATACTGAAGACGGTCTTGAAAAATGGCTGGAAGTGAATACCAAATATTCCGAAAGCTGGCCCAATATTACGGTAAGCCGCGAACCGCCGGCCGATGCCGACGATTTCAAGGGCGTCGAGGGCAAGTTCGAAGCCCATTTCTCCGAAAATCCCGGCGAAGGGGATTAAGGGAGTTTCCGGCGGTAGGAGTCGGGAGTTTTTTATTTAAACCTCAAGCGCCGGGCGGCGACATCCGTCGCCTTGGCTACGCGCCATAAGGCGCGGCGGCCGGTCGGCCTTGCCTCGCTGCGCTCGGAAAAGCGGCCTTTCGACAGTTCACCATACCGAGCGCAGCGAGGCAAGCGCGACTGCGCGACCGAGCTTATGCGAGGAAAGCCAAGCGGGCGGATGCCCGCGCCCGGCGCTTGAGGTCAAATAAAGACTCAAAACCTCTCCGCTATTCCAAACATCCGCCCATCCTGAGCTTGCCGAAGGATGACGGGTCACCCATATCATGGTTCGACAGGCTCGCCACGAACGGATGTTGGGATCGCTCGTCTTCGCCTCCCCAGGGATAAGCAAAAGTTGTGCATTGCAACCAAAATTGCATTTTGGTGACGAATCTGTTAACATCCGTGTTGGTAAGCGGCTGGACACCTGACTGAGGGGGAAGATGTTCGGTCGTTAAGTATATGTACGGAAGGGTTTTTCGTCGGGGTTTTGCAAAAATTTGAACGAATCTATCCTTCTTTCCCAAAAGTGAGAAAGGCTGATTAATGGCTGCCAATACGCTGTCCTTTGATGTGGGCGATTATGTAGTATACCCGAAACATGGTGTGGGCCGGGTTGTTGAACTTCAAAATGAAGAAATTGCGGGCATGCAACTGGAGCTTTATGTTCTCCGGTTTGAAAAAGAGCGGATGACGCTCCGCGTACCGATGAACAAGGCTGAAGGTGTGGGGATGCGCAAGCTGTCCTCCGACAAGACGCTCAAGGAAGCGCTCGAAACGCTGAAAGACAAGCCCAAGGTCAAGCGTTCCATGTGGTCGCGCCGGGCGCAGGAATATGAAGCAAAAATCAATTCCGGTGATCTGGTTTCCATCGCCGAAGTGACCCGCGACCTGTTCCGCGCCGATGATCAGCCGGAGCAGAGCTATTCCGAGCGGCAGATTTTCGAAGCGGCCTCGAGCCGGCTGGCCCGCGAACTGGCGGCCATGGAAGAAACCGACGAGCCGACAGCGCTGGCGAAAATTCTGGAAATCCTGAATATCGCAGCACCGCAATATTACGAAACCAAGGAAGACTAAGCTCTTTCTGTAGCGCTTGAAAAGGCCGCACCGGAAACGGGGCGGCCTTCTTCTTGGGATCAGACCTTGAAGAATTCCGCGGCATACTGGTCGATGGCGCCAAGCGCGCGGGTTTGAAATTCGGCATCCTCAAAGGATCCGGAGAAACCATTTTTGGCAAGTGTCACAATTTCATCAGCTGTCAGGTCCAGCGCCTCGGCAGTCCGCAGAAAATTGTCATTCATATAGCCGCCAAAATAGGAGGGGTCGTCCGAATTGATGGTCGCTCTGAGTCCCGCATCGAGCATCTTTTTCAAGGGGTGCTGCCGAAGGTCATCGACCACACACAGTGCCAGATTGGACAGCGGACAGACCGTCAGTGTCATTCCTTCCTCCGCCAGGCGTTTGACCAGTTCACCATCTTCCAGCGACCGGTTGCCGTGGTCGAGGCGATCGATTTTCAATGAGTCCAGGGCTTCCCGGACATAGGCTGGCGGCCCTTCCTCCCCGGCATGGGCCACGCATTTTAGCCCTTTGTCCCTTGCCCTGGCGAACACGTTCACAAATTTGGATGGCGGATGGCCAAGTTCGGAGGAATCAAGTCCGACGCCCAGAATGCGATCCAGCCACGGTTCCGCTTGTTCCAGCGTTGCAAAAGCATCTTCCTCGCTGAGATGGCGCAGGAAACACATGATCAGGTGCGAGCTGATCCCCAGATCGCTTTTTGCATCGTCCATCGCACGGAGGGTGCCGGAAATCGCAGTATCGAATGACACGCCCCGTTCGGTATGCCCCTGCGGATCAAAAAATATCTCCGCGTGGCGGACCTGATCCCGGTGAACGCGCTGGAAATAGGCCATGGTCAGATCATGGAAATCCTGCTCGGTGCGCAGCACGCTCATACCCTGATAATAGATATCCAGAAAATCCTGGAGATTGGAAAAAGCATAGGCCGCGCGGACTTCCTCGACCGAGGCAAAGGGAATATCAATGGCGTTTCGCTGGGCCAGTGCAAACATCAGTTCCGGCTCGAGCGAGCCTTCAATATGCAAATGCAATTCCGCTTTTGGCAAACCAGCAACAAAGTCCTCGCGCTGGGCGGGTGATTGAAAAGCAGGCAGCATGGTCATCCTTTATGAGTGGAGGTGTCTTCGCTGAAGATGATATCTGCATCCGGCTTGTTGGCAAGAATTTCGTCCTTCGTGAGTCCGTCCAGTTCATGCGGGAAGATCAGCCATTCTTCCGTTTCGTGGACATAATAATCGGGACGCAGCGCAGTCTTGTTTCGAGAGGGTTTGTAATAGACCGTCGCGATCCGGACATTTTGCGGCATGTTGTGACGGCAGCGCGTGCCCAGTTCGGACAGAAAAGCCTCGATACTGCGCCCGCTGTCAAACACGTCATCAACAATCAGCAGATTGTCATCCGGGTTGAGCGTATCGATCAGATAACCCAGTGCATAGACCCGGACTTTGCGGCTCTGCTTGTCGATTCCGGAATAGGACGAAGTGCGGATCGCGATATGATCCGTATCCTGTCCGTGAAATTCCAGAATTTCCTGTACTGCGATCCCGACCGGTGCGCCTCCGCGCCAGATGCCGACGATATGAGTCGGGGTGAAATCACTGTTTGCCACTTGCATGCCAAGGCGGAAGGAATCAGATAACAGGTCATTGGCCGAGATGTAGATTTTGGAATCTGTCATGGGGCTGTTCCCTGAATTCTGCCGGATTGTGAAATTTCCGGGTGCCTTGAAAAACTGTACTTGTCATCAGGGGAGTGCTGCCGTATTATGTAGGCAATACAGTGAGGAGATCCCTGATGAAAAAATTGCTTATGGTTGTTCCTATTCTCGCACTCGCGGCCTGTGAAGGGTCAATCGCGAGTGCAGTGGCCGATGGCGCAAAAAGCAGCTTCCCCGATGGCATCGCCATCACCACTTCGGACAGCAATCCCGGTGATTTTTCTGGAGTAACGCTTGCCGGTCCCGACAATGTTGTGTTCACAACCGGATCCGATTTCTCCATCCGCGCAGAAGGGGATCCCGATGCGATCGAGGAGCTGCGCTACAAGATCAAGGATGGTCAGCTGAAAATTGGCCGCGAATCAGACGGCATTGGCTGGTCTTCGAACAGCGGATCTGCGGTCGTTTATGTCAGCGCTCCATCCCTGAAAAACGCGAAGCTCGCAGGATCTGGTGACCTGAAAGTCGACGAAATGTCAGATGAGAGCGCGAGCCTCAGTCTAGCCGGGTCCGGCAATATCGACGTTGCAAATGTCAAAACTGCTTCGCTCAAGGCCAAGCTGGCCGGGTCGGGTGACATGGTTGTTGCCGGTTCGGCAGACAGTGCCAGCGTGTCCATCGCCGGTTCCGGGGATGTGCGCGCGAAGGATCTTAAAGCCGACAGTGCCAGCATCAAGATCATGGGAAGCGGTGATGCCAGCCTGTCCTCCGATGGAACCGTCGACGCCAAAATCATGGGATCGGGCGATATCCGGATCCATGGCGAAGCAACATGCAAGTCGAAAACCATGGGTTCGGGTGACGTAACCTGCGGCTGACCGCCAATATTTGTTGCTGAATAAAATGGCTTGGTTGGCGCGCGGGCTTGTGGCACGTTAAAACCCATGCCGAACCTATGGGAAAAATATGCAGTTCCGCGGATCATTCGCTTTGCCTGCGCGCAGCCGGCGGTGATGAAGGACCGCAGTGAAATCGTTCCAAAAGCAACCGGTGAGGTCCTTGAGCTGGGCTGCGGTGGTGGAATCAACTTGCAATTTTATGATCACCAGCGGGTCAGCAAGCTGACCGGACTCGACCCCTCTGCCGAATTGCTGGACTATACGAAACAGGAAGCCCGCGAACGCCAGATTGACATGGATATTCTGGACGGGATTGGCGAAGCCATGCCGTTTGCAGACGACAGTTTTGACACGGTTCTGACGACCTTTACGCTTTGTTCAGTACAGGACGGTAAGCAGGTTCTCAGCGAAATGCGGCGGGTATTGAAACCCGGTGGCAAGATTTTGTTCCTGGAACATGGCCGGGCACCCGACAAGGGGCCGGAAAAGTGGCAGAAACGGATCGAGCCAGTCTGGAAGCATATTGCCGGCGGGTGTCACTTGCACCGCCCCGTTTCGAAACTGTTTGAAGCCAATGGCTTCGCGCTGAGCGACAATGATGGCCATTATGCGCCAAAAACGCCGCGCTGGCTGGGCTGGATGGAATTTGGAGAGGCGCGACCATTATGATCCGATCGGCGATTATTGCTTCGACCCTCTCTCTCGCACTGATCGCTGCCCCGGCATCTGCCGCAGAGCGCAAATATTCCATATTCGGCTTCGACAAGATCCGGATCAACAATGGCGTGAACGTGGTGATCACGACCGGCGAAGGTCCGGCGGCCCGGGCGGATGGCCAGAATCGCGAAATCCTGGACCGGGTATCCTTGCGCAAGGCGGGAGATCAGCTGACCGTTTCTGTTAAACCGCTGCCGGGAGATTCCAACAATTTTACGGTCGATCAGCCGGTGACCCTTTATCTCAGTACCTACCGCCTGAAATCGGTGACGCATCTTGGGTCGGGGCTGGTGCGGATTGACCGGATCGACAGCCGCAATCCAAGCCTCCGGGTCGGCGGCTTCGGGTCCGTAACCGTGGATGAGCTGGAAAGTGATACGGTCAATATCGCGATGAATGGCGGTGGAGATCTGACGATATCGGGGGAAACCGGCAACGCCCGCGTAGAAATGCTGGGTTCCAGCATTTTGCGTGCCTCTGGATTGACCGCCGAAAACCTGGTCCTGCGTCATCGGGGGCCGGCGAGCAGCCATCTGACCGTCGAACGGCAGGCGGATATCAGCAATAGCGGAACGGGTCAGATCCAGATTGATGGCCGTCCCAATTGCACCGTGCGGACCGATGGCGCCGCACAGATTGTCTGCAATCCCAAACACTAGACCGCGCCCGCCCTTCCGGCGCAGTTCAGCTGATTGTCAGTGGACAGTGCCGAGCGTCTGATCAATCGACAGCAGCACGCACAGCCGTTCGACCTGACGCCATTTGCAATAATGCAGGTGATTTCCCAATGCGCGGCTTTTGTCTGCGCGATTCGCAGCTTCCAGCCCGGCTTCATCGCCAAAATTGCTGATCAGCTGCTGTGCATCGGAGAAATTCGTGGAGTCGATAAATACCGGAAGTTGCAAGAATGCGCTCCTGTTTGGCGGCGCTCCCACAGGTTCGCCGTGTTGAACACATGGTCTAGCGGCGAGGGATGGAGATTATGTCAAACACATTGGTGAACAAATTCTTGCGTCCGCGATATTCATGAGCACTGGTCAATTGGCGATCGGCATGGCATGGGCCGGGCATGCAATCCGATGACAATCCCGATGTGACAGAAGCCGGCGGTTCACCATCACCCAATGCCGGCGGCTTTTTCCTGGCGGCCGGATGTATTGGCGGTGTCATTGTCGGGAGTTTTCTGGGCCAGCCGTCAATCGGTTTTCTTGCCGGTCTGGGACTGGGCGGTCTCGTCGCACTGGCGATGTGGCTTCGTGACCGGAACCGGTAAGCGAACGCAATTTCGTACGTTTAAACCCTTCACCGGGTGCTTGTCAGGACGGTGCGGGCTTCCTATTGTCGGGTTATGCTGAAACATCTGAGAAACCTGATCATCCTGTTCGTTATTTTGGGCGCGGGAGCCTTTTATTATCTCTCGCAAGGGGACACCGCCCGTCTCCCGCTTGAGGCGACAACCGGTGTGGTCCCTGAGATTACCAATGTCCGGGTCGAGAATTTTCCGACCATCAATGTCGCCGAAGCTGATCCGTGGCAGGAGGGCGAAGCGCCGGTCGCGGCTGACGGGCTGACCGTGGCGCGGTTTGCTGACGGTCTGGATCATCCCCGGACGATGTTGCGGCTGCCCAATGGCGACATCCTGGTGGCCGAAACCAACAGCCCGCCACGGACAATGGGCGGGATTGAAGGCTGGGTCATGCGCAACCTGATGAGCAAGGCCGGGGCGGGTACGGAATCTGCCAACCGGATTACCTTGCTCCGCGACAGCGATGGCGACGGCACTGCGGAAGACCGTTTTGCCTATCTGGAAAATCTCAATTCCCCGTTTGGCATGGCTCTGGTCGGTGAGACGCTATATGTGGCGAACACCAATGAAGTTCTTGCCTTTCCTTATGTTGAAGGTGAAACGCGGATCACGGCAGAGGGACGCAAGGTCGCGAACCTCAATGCCGTGGCCCCCAATAATCACTGGACACGGGGGTTGATCGCCAGCCCGGACGGCCAGTATCTCTTTGTGTCCGTCGGCTCGAACAGCAATATCGGTGAAAACGGGATGGAGACCGAAACAGAACGCGCGGCGATCCTGCGCGTCGAACTCGCGACCAATGAGAAAATTGTCTATGCCGATGGCCTGCGCAATCCCGTGGGCATGGCCTATGAACCGCGAACCGCAAAGCTGTTCACGGTGGTCAATGAGCGCGACATGCTGGGCAGTGACATGGTGCCGGACTATCTCACCGAAGTGCGGTTTGCTGCGCATTATGGCTGGCCCTGGCATTTCTGGGGCGGACATATCGATCCCCGTGTCGAGCCCAAAAATCTCGATCATCGCCAGTATGAACGTCGCCCCGACTATGGACTGGGCGCGCATGTTGCGCCGCTGGGTCTGGCATTTGCGAACGGGCAGGACCTGGGCGAACCGTTTGTGAACGGTGCCGTGGTGGCGCGTCACGGGTCATGGAACCGCAAGCCGCTGGCGGGCTATGACGTGATATTCGTGGATTTCAACGAAAAGGGCGAACCGGTGGGCAAACCGACCATTTTGCTCGAGGGCTTTGTCGATGAAGACGACAAGGCCCAGGGGCGGCCGACGATGGTCGAATTTGATCAGACGGGTGCCTTGCTGGTGTCCGATGATGTCGGCGGAGTCATCTGGCGAGTGTCCCGGGAGGGGGCGGATACTGCATCCGGTCCGGCAGCGGAAAGCGAAGCGCAATAGGCGTCAGTCCAGGGTCTTTCCGGCCCTCCCGGCCAGTTCAACAATATATTGCCAGGCGACACGCCCGGACTGGTTCCCTCTCTGCCGCGCCCATTGCAGCGCGTCGGCCGGGTCAAATTCCAGTTCATGGACTTCGGCATAGCGGGTGACCATCGCGAGATAGTCGTCCGGTGATGCCGCATGAAAGCCGAGGCGGATGCCGAACCGGTCGGATAGCGCCAGCTTGTCGTCCAGTATATCGCGGGGGTGGACGGGATCATCCTGTTCGGACATGTGGCGCGGGACGATATGCCGCCGGTTGGCCGTGACATAGAGCCGGACATTGTCCGGCCGCTCCGATGCACCGCCTTCGAGCAGGGATCGCAGCAATCGTGCTGCGCTTTCGTCGCCATCAAATCCCATATCATCGATAAACAGCAGGAAAGCCCTGTCGATGCCCGACAGCTGGCGGAAGAGATCGGGCAGGCTGTCCAGCCGGTCGGCCGAGGCTTCAACCAGCGCCAGGTCTGCCCCGTCGCCTTGCAGGGCACCTGCAACAGATTTGACCAGTGCCGACTTCCCCATGCCCCGGGAGCCCCATAACAGGACATCATGGGCAGCGAATCCCTCGGCAAAGCGCTGGCTGTTTTCGAGCAAGCGGGATTTCTGTTCGTCGATACCGGTCAGAAGATCGAGATCCAGCGGCGCGAATTCCGCAACCGGCCGCATAGCCTGGCCATCCCAGTACCAGGCATTCCCGTCGCCAGGATCGGCGGGAGCTTGAGCGGGAGGAGACAGCCGGTCGAGCGCATTCGCAATGCGCTCCAGAACGTCCCGGATATCCCCGTCCGCCATGTCAGGCGGACAGTGCGTCGCTGTCGAGCGCGTAGAGAATATCTGCGCCGCTCATTGCAGCCGGCTTGAGGCCCATGGCTTCGGGGACAAGATGATCGAGATAATAGCGTGTGGTCACCAGTTTGGCCTGCAGGAACGGATCGGAACCATCGCCGGGTTCGGACCGGGCAATTTCATGCTGCTGTTTCATCAACATGCCGCATGTTGCAGTCGCCAGCATGGTCATGAACGGATAGCTGCCGGCCAGCCGGTCATCGATGGAGGCCTCACCGCCGCTCATCCATATGGCGACATCTTCCACGGCCTGCGCGAGAGCCGACAGGGCGGGTTCGTCTCCGGCGGACAATTTGATCTCGGCAAGCAGGCTGTTCATCGCTTCGCCGCCATCCAGACCCAGCTTCCGGCCGACAAGATCAGCAGCCTGAATGCCATTTGTGCCCTCATAGATCGGCGCAATCCGGGCATCCCGGAAATGCTGTGCCGCGCCGGTTTCCTCGACAAAACCCATGCCGCCATGGACCTGCACGCCAATCGACGCCACTTCATTACCGACATCCGTGCCATATCCCTTGATCAGCGGGGTCAGGATTTCGGCGCGCGCTTTGGCTCCTTCGAGACCCAGCGTCGCGCGATCGACATGCGAGGTGGCATAGTAGAGCAGAGCCCTTGTAGCCTGGGTCAGCGACCGGGACCGCAGCAACATGCGGCGAACATCGGGATGTTCGATAATTGCCACCGGATCCTTGCTACCGCTGCCGGCACGCGCTGACTGAACGCGTTCGGTTGCATAGCCAATCGCCTGTTGTGTGGCCCGTTCGGAAATCTGGACGCCCTGCGAACCGACATTGATTCGGGCATTGTTCATCATCGTGAACATCGCCTTCATCCCGCCAAATTCGCCGCCGATCATTTCACCATAGCATTCATCCTTTTCGCCATAGGCCATCACGCATGTCGGCGAGGCGTGGATACCCAGCTTGTGCTCGATCGATACGCAGGTCACATCATTGGGTTCAGCCACGTTACCATCGGCATCAAGATGATTTTTCGGCACGATGAACAGCGAAATACCGCGGGTACCTTCCGGCGCCCCGGGGGTCCGGGCGAGGACCAGATGGATGATATTTTCGGTCAGGTCATGTTCGCCGAAGGTGATGTAGATTTTCTGGCCCTTGATCCGGTATTTGCCAGCATGCGGGCCGTCAGTCACCGGTTCGGCGGTGGCGCGGAGCGCGCCGACATCCGATCCGGCCTGCGGTTCGGTCAGGTTCATCGTGCCGGTCCATGCCCCCGATATCAGGTTGGGGAGATAGCGGGCCTTTTGCTCATCGCTGCCATGGGCGTGAATCGCCTCCACTGCGCCAAAGCTGAGCATCGGGCACAGGGTGAATGCGAAATTCGCCGCACCGCAAGTTTCCAGGATCAGCGCCGACAGCGAATAGGGCAGGCCCTGTCCGTCAAATTCTTCGGGTCCGTCAATCGAGGCCCAGCCACCGGCGACAAATTCGTCATAGGCCTTCCGAAAGCCATCGGGCATGGTGACTGCGCCGTCTTTCCACTGCGCGCCGACCGTATCACCCGTCCGGTTCAGCGGGGCGAACTCTCCCATCGCGAACTGGCCTATGCCTTCGACAATCGCCTCGACCATGTCTTCGCTGGCATTTGCAAATCGCTCATGCTCGGCCAGTTCGCCGATTTTCGCGATATGCTTGAGAACGAAAATCTGTTCCCGGCTGGGTGCTCTGAAATCCATGAAATTCTATTCCGCTATTGCTTGAAATCCTGCTGCGCTATAGCGCCCAATCATGTCTGGCTCAAATGATCATATTGCGGAAAATGCGAGACGCTACGGCAAGCTTGCGATAGCGGAAGCCGCGCGGCTCCTGCAGGCAGGAAAGCTGGTCGCGGTTCCGACTGAAACGGTTTATGGGCTGGCGGCAGATTCGACGAACCCGGAGGCGGTGGCCGGAATCTATCGAACCAAGGGCCGGCCGGACTTCAATCCGCTGATCGTACATGTTCCAGACCTCGATGCGGCATTGCGGATTGGCGAATTCCATCCTCTCGCCCGTCAGCTGGCCGACAAGTTCTGGCCCGGACCTCTCACTCTGGTCGTAACGCTCCGGCCCGATGCGGGCATTTCCCCGGCGGTGACCGCTGGTCTCGATACCATCGCTTTGCGATGCCCTGCGCATCCGGTCATGCAGGAACTGTTACGGGATTCCGGACTGTTTCTGGCCGCGCCATCGGCCAACCGCAGCGGTGGCATCAGTCCGACCACGGCCGATCATGTGCGAACCAGTCTGGGGCCCGCCGCACCCGCTATTCTGGATGCGGGGGCCTGCTCCAGCGGGCTGGAATCCACGATTATCACGACAATGGGCGAGGATTATACAATATTGCGCCCTGGCCCGGTCAGCCCTGAAGATCTCGAGAAAGTTGCTGGACGAAAAGCTGTTGCCCCTAAGAACAAGGGGATCCAGTCGCCGGGGCAACTTGCCAGTCACTATGCGCCATCGAAACCGCTGCGACTGGACGCACTGGACGCCAGTCCGGAGGAATTCCATATCGGGTTCGGAGACGTGCCTGGCGATGCGAACCTGTCTGCTGCGGGCGATCTCGCCGAAGCGGCCAGCCGGCTCTATGCCCTGCTCCATCAGGCGGATGCCAGTGACAGACCGGCCATCGCGGTTGCTCCCGTCCCTGTGCACGGCGCGGGCCTAGCGATTGCCGACCGGCTGGCACGAGCGGCGTTCCGGTCGTAAACGCCAGGATACACCTGTTTACAGGCCCCGGTTTGAGCCTGCCACCCAAATGCTGTACTATCGCGCCGTCATCGCAAGATATGACGTTCAAAATGAAGGCAAATTTGAGGGGATGCGCATCATGACTGCAGTTCAAAAATCGCTTGCGGAATTTCTGGGAACATTCTGGCTGGTATTCGGTGGGTGCGGGAGTGCCGTTATCGCCGCCGCTTTTCCCGAAGTCGGGATCGGATTGCTGGGCGTATCCCTGGCTTTTGGCCTGACAGTCGTCACCATGGCCTATGCCATTGGTCATATCAGCGGATGCCATCTCAATCCGGCGGTAACGCTGGGTCTCTGGGCCGGTGGCCGCTTCCCGGCCAACGAGATTCCGGTCTATATCATCGCGCAGGTCGTGGGGGCCGTCGCCGCCGCCGCGGCGCTGTATCTCATTGCTACCGGCAATGCCGATTATGATCTTGCGACCAATGGCCTTGCAGCCAATGGCGTCGGGGAGAAGTCCCCGGGCGGCTATGCGATGGGCGCCGGGTTCGCGATTGAAGTCTTGCTGACCTTCTTTTTCCTGATGATCATCCTCGGCGCCACGGACGGACGAGCCCCAGCCGGTTTCGCCCCGCTGGCGATCGGTCTTGGCCTGACACTCATCCACCTGATCAGCATCCCGGTCACAAACACGTCGGTCAATCCGGCGCGGAGCACCGGGCCCGCACTGATCGAAGGCGGGATCGCCCTGTCGCAACTCTGGATATTCTGGGTGGCTCCGATCATTGGCGCCATCCTTGCCGGCTTTGCCTACAAAATCGTGGGTGGCAGCGGACAGGATGTGACCGGTACCGAGGAATAACAGAAAACGGATGACGGGAAGGAAGTCCTGAACGGCCTTCCTTCCGCCCTGTTTTGAGTTGCATAATGCAATTTTTATTGGACCACGAGCGCGGGTTGGGCAATAAAGGTGCACCAAAGGGGTGTTGTTTGCTCGAGATGGTGGGTTTCCGGCGAGAATATCTGGCGTTATTTGGCGCCCTCCTTCTGATGGCCTGTGCGGCTCAGAAAGAGGAAGAAGTCAAACAGACCGATCCGATACCGGCTGCCGTCTCCGCCGCCAGCCCGGCTGCCGAAACCGAAATCATTACCTCCGCCGGAACCGTCCGGCTGCGCCGGGAAACCGAACTGGGCTTTACGACAGCCGGACAGGTCGCGAGTGTTCGCTATGACGAAGGCGACCGGGTCCGCAAGGGCGCGGTGCTGGCCGCGCTCGATACCAGCACTGTATCCGCCGATCTGGAGGCTGCCAGAGCCGAACAGGACCGGGCAGAAGCGCAGCATGAGCGCATGACATCACTCTTTGCCGACGGCTGGGTGACCCGGGCCCAGCTGGAACAGTCCGAAGCCGCGATGCGCGCCTCCCGTGCCAGTGTCCAGGCCAGCCGCTTTGCCAGCAACACCTCGCGGATCATCGCTCCCGGCAACGGTATTCTGCTGACACGCAATATTGATGCCGGCCAGATTGTCGCTGCCGGCCAGACGGTCATGATATTTGGTGAAACCGGCAAGGGTTTTTTGCTGCGTGTTCCGATGACTGACGATGTGGCCGCGCGGGTGCGCGTGGGCATGCCGGCCCAGGTGACCATCCCCGCGGTTCAGGAAAGTCCGATCGATGCGGTCGTCGCCGAAAAGGACGGGCGGGCGGATCCGCGGACCGGTACCTTTGATGTCGGGTTCCTGCTGCCGGCCAGTGACCGCTTGCGGTCCGGGCAACTTGGCTCGGTGGATATCCAGGTCGCGCGCGGGGCCAATAGTGCCATATCCATTCCCTCGACCGCCATATTCGGTATCCGGTCCGGCGAGGGACTGGTTTTTGCGGTCGACAAGGAAAATCGCGTCAAACAGCGCGCGGTGGTCATCGGGTCGCTGCATGATGACCGTATCGAGATTGCTTCGGGGCTCAAGGAAGGCGACCTGATCGTCACCCGGGGAGTCGAGGATCTGCGCGATGGAGATCTGATCAAGCCGATACGAGCGGCCCAGTGAGCGCCATATTCCTGACCGGGTCTCTGGAGGACTGAGATGCTCGCCCGGTTTGTCATAGAACGCTGGCAACTGACCTTCGTCATGTTCCTGCTGATGTCGGTCCTCGGCGTCTTCGCGCTCAACAACATTACCAGGGCGGTCGATCCGCATTTCCCGATTCCGTCGGTGACGGTGATCGCCATTCTCCCCGGTGCGGATGCACAGGACATGGAAGAAACAGTGGCGAAGCCGATCGAGGACGTCGTGCAAGGGCTGGATGATGTTGTCGAAATAGAATCGACCAGTACCGATGGCGGGACCATCGTGCGCGTGGAGTTCAGTGAATGGTCCGGCGATGTCGACGGCTATTTTGATGATGTGGTCCGGGAAGTGTCGGCGATCCGGGACCAGTTGCCGGACAATCTGGCGCGGCTGGAATACCGCAAATTCCGGACCACCGAAGCCGCGGTTATCCAGCTGGCGATGGTCAGCGACACGGCCTCCTGGCGCCGGATGGAAAAATATGCTGACGATCTGGTCGACAATCTGAGTCGCTATGACGGTGTGCGGGAAGCGCGGATCTTTGGTTTGCCGGACCCGGAAGTCAGCGTGATCATCGATTCCCGGCGACTGTCGGAACTGAGAGTTCCGCCCAGTGCCGTCGCCGATGCACTGCGCCAGGGCGGCATGGAAATGCCGGGTGGTGCGGTACAGAGCGGCGGACGCCGGTTGAATGTCGAGGCTGGCGGTGCCTATCGGGATCTCGACTCGATCCGGTCGCTGCCGTTGCGCGCCTCGGACGGAACGGTACTGAAAGTCGAAGATGTCGCCGACGTCGAATGGGGTGCGGACGAGCAGATTTATCGGACCAGGCATCAGGGCAAACGGGCGGTATTCATCACTGCGACCCAGAAAGACGGGATCGACGTGACCCGGCTGAAGGAGCAGCTGGATGTCGAGCTCGACCAGGCCAGAGCCTTGCTGCCCCCGGACATTCGACTGGAAATGCAGTTCGACCAGAGCAAGGATGTCGAGCGGCGGCTGAGCGAACTGGCCCGCGATTTCATGATTGCCATCGGGCTCGTGATTTTCACCTTGCTGCCGCTTGGGCTCAGAGCGTCGGGGATTGTCATGATCTCGATCCCGCTGTCGCTCGCATCGGGACTGCTCGTGCTATATGCGATGGGCTATAATCTCAGCCAGCTCTCCATCGCAGGCTTCATCGTGTCGCTGGGATTGCTGGTGGATGACAGCATCGTGGTCACGGAAAATATCGCCCGTCATCTGCGCATGGGGAAATCCCGGAAGCAGGCTGCAATCGATGCCAGCCTGGAGATTCGGGCAGCGGTGATCGGATCGACCTTTGTGCTGGTGTTCGCTTTTGCACCGCTGCTGTACCTGCCCGGTGGCGCCGGATCCTATACCCGCTCCTTCTTCATCTCGATCATGGCGACGGTGCTGGCCTCACTGGTGATTTCCCTGTCGCTGATCCCGTTCCTGGCGAGCCGGATGCTGCGCCGCGACGAGGATCCGGAAGGCAATGTCGCGCTGCAATGGGTGAACGGCAAGATCCACAAGTTCTACCGGCCGTTTCTGCATGTGGCGCTGGGGGCACCCTGGAAAACGGTGATCATTGCGCTGGTGCTGTGCCTCTCGGCCTTCGCCCTGGTGCCGCGCATGGGCTTTTCGCTCTTCCCGTTTGCAGACGCGCCCTATTTTCGGGTGTCGGTGGAAACCGAACAGGGCAGCAGTCTCGACCGGACCGAATCTGTCGTCACCGAAGTGTCAGAGATCCTCGCCAGAGAGCCCACGATCAAGGTCCGGGCTGAGAATATAGGCAATGGCAATCCCCAGGTTTTCTACAATGTCGGGCCGCGAGCCGAACGCACCAATTATGGCGAGATTCTTGCCGTGATGGATGAATGGGATAACAGTGAAAGCCCGGAAATGGTGCGGCGATTGCGCGAAGAACTGGACAAGATCCCCGGCGCCCGGATCAAGGTGGAGCTGTTCAACAACGGCCCGCCGGTCGAGGCGCCGATTGTGTTCCGGATCAGTGGACCGCAACTGGATGTGCTGAAAGACCTGTCGCAGCAAGTCGCCGATATCTTGCGCGACACCCCTGGAGCACGGGACATTGTCAATCCGCTTGCAACCGACAAGATCGATCTGGATATCGGGCTGGACCAGAACAAGGCGGCGTTGCTGGATATCCCGCCAGGCGAGCCGCGCCGGGCCATAAGGCTGGCGCTGAGCGGCGAACGCGCGGCTTTCTATCGCGACGAAGAGGGCGACAATTACCCGGTGACGGTGCGGCTGCCGCTCGACAACAGCCAGCCGGTTTCGGCACTGGACGATATCTACCTCGCCACGCGCGGCGGAGACCCGGTGCCCCTGTCGCAGGTGTCGAACCCGGTTCTCACCAATGTCGTGCCCGAGATTTCCCGTAATCAGCTCGAACGGGTGGTGTCGGTTACCGCGCAGGTGGAATATGACCGCGTCCCGGCAACCGTCAACAATACGGCCTTGCAGAAGATCAGACAGATCGAATTTCCGGAGGGCTATGAATTTGCTGTCGGCGGGGAAACCGAAGCCATCGGCGAGACATTTGGCGATTTCGGCCCGATCATTGCCACGGCGCTGTTGCTGATCTTCGGCATACTCGTGGCCGAGTTCGGCCGTTTCCGGGAAACCATTGTGGTCGCCGGTGTCGTTCCGCTGGGCACTTTTGGTGGCCTCATCGCGCTCTATATCACCGGCAATTCGCTCAGCTTCATGGCGATTATCGGGTTTATTGCCCTGGTCGGGATCGAGATCAAAAACTCCATTCTTCTCGTCGACTTCACGACCCAGCTGCGGGAACGCGGCATGGCATTGCGGCCAGCGATCGAGGAGGCTGGCGAAGTCCGGTTCCTGCCGGTGTTGCTGACATCGATTACCGCTATTGGGGGCCTGTTGCCGCTCGCGCTGCTGGGTGGCTCGCTTTATGCCCCCGTGGCGATCATTATTATCGGCGGCCTGATCAGTTCCACCTTGCTTTCTCGCGTTGTCACCCCAGCTATGTATTTGCTGGTTGCGCGGCGCGATGAGGCGCAGCGGCTGGCGAAGGAGCAAAATGGCGGCGAAGGCGAAGATCCTCCGGAACCCGTCACCGCATGACAGGAGAATGAGATGACGATGCAGGAAGCCATATTTGCCGGCGGATGTTTCTGGTGCACGGAAGCGGTTTTCAATGACATTGCCGGCGTAACTGCGGTCGAAAGCGGTTATATTGGCGGCGAAAAGCCCAACCCGACCTATCGCGAAGTCTGTTCGGGCAGCACCGGGCATGCCGAAGCGATCAAGATCGGATTTGATGACTCGGTGGTCAGCTATGCCGATCTGCTGGACATATTCTTTGCTACCCACGATCCCACCCAGCTGAACCGGCAGGGCAATGATATCGGGACCCAGTATCGTTCCGCGATATTTCCGCTGGATGATGCCCAGCGCACCGAAGCCGAGGCCGGTATTGCGCGGGCTGCGGCGGACCGGTCAGAGCCTGTGGTGACAACGATAGAGGGGCCGGCGCCCTGGTATGTTGCCGAAGACTATCATCAGCAATATTGGGCTGACGAAGGGCGCGGAAACCCTTATTGTGTTGCGACAATTCCTCCGAAGCTGCAAAAGCTGCGGACAAGCTTCGCTGACAAACTGAAGGACTAGACCCATTTCCATGAAACCGATCAAAAAAGCCGTGTTCCCTGTTGCCGGTATGGGAACGCGGTTCCTGCCCGCGACCAAGGTGATGCCGAAGGAACTGTTCCCGGTCGTCGACCGGCCCTTGCTGCAATATGCGGTCGATGAAGCGCTTGAAGCCGGGATCGAACAGATGATTTTCGTCAATGGCCGCGGCAAGGGCATGATCGAGGATCATTTCGACATGGCGTTCGAATTGCAGCGCAACATGGGCGACCGCGGCAAGGATCAGTCGATCCTCGACGGCACGCGCCTGAAACCGGGCAATGCGGTCTTTGTCCGACAGCAGGAACCGCTGGGACTGGGCCATGCCATCTGGTGCGCGCGGGACATTATTGGGGATGAACCCTTTGCCATTTTCCTGCCCGACGAATTCATGGTCGGTGAACCGGGCTGCATGAAGCAGATGGTGGATGCCTATGAATCGCTTGGCGGCAATGTTGTTTGTGCGCTGGAGATCCCGATGGAAGACACGTCGTCCTATGGCGTGATTGACCCTGGCAAGCAGGAAGGCCCGATCACCGAAGTGAAGGGGCTGGTCGAGAAACCGGCGGCGGGCACGGCGCCGTCCAATCTGATCCTGCCGGGTCGTTATATATTGCAACCGGAAGTTATGCGTATTCTGGAAACGCAGGAAGCCGGTGCGGGGGGCGAGATCCAGCTCACCGATGCCATGGCGCAAATGATCGGGCAGCAACCCTTTCACGGCATGACTTTCGACGGCAAGCGCTATGACTGCGGGTCAAAGCAGGGCTATGTCGAAGCCAATCTGGCGCTGGCGCTCGCGCATCCGGAAATTGGCGAAGATATCCGCAAGATTGCCGGGGATCTGCTCGCGGGGTCCTGATATCCCGGCCCGGGCTCTGATCATCCGGTCATTCAGCGCCTCTTCATCACATAGCGCGCAGGAGCGGACCAAGGAGATGATCATGCGAAAGACTTCCCTGACTGGCATCATGCTGGTCCCATTTCTGCTCAGCGGCTGTGTGGCCGGCAAGATTATCACTGCGCCGGTGCGTGCGGCCGGGACGGTTGTCGAAACCGCGGTCGATGCCTCGACGCAGACTCAGTCGGAAAAGGAAGAGGACGAAGGGCGTCGGGTTCTGGCCGAGCGCAAGCAGGCACGCGAAGACTGTCTGGACGCGGCGGAAGACAAGCAGGAACGCAAGGCCTGCAAGCAGCAATATCCGGATTGATCAGGGCAGTTTAAGCAAAGGCGGGTGGCGCCCGCTTTCCCCCGCTTCGATGTCTGCCATTTTCTCCAGTTCTTCCTCGAACAGCCCGACCCGCTTTTTCCAGCGATAGTGGGTGGATGCGGAGAATATGCCTTTGCCATGCTCCTTGCCATAGCGGGTCCAGAACCGGATCGCCGCCCGGGGGTCATATCCGGCATTGGCCATCAGCCAGACCGACAGGCGATCTGCTTCTATCTCCGCGGTCCGGATGCGCTTCGCACTTTTGCCGAACTGACCGAAAAACCCGCGATTGACCTTCTGCGCATTGAGCCGGTCCCGATGGCGGAGCAGATTATGGGCCAGTTCGTGCGCCGCAACCGCGGCAAATTCGTCATCGCTCTCGAAATATTCAGCGAGGGTCGATGTGATGCTGACAATCCGGCCGTCGGCAGAGGCCTTCCTTTTCCGGTCCGGCTTGATTTCAAACCGGCTGCGACAGGCTGGTACGGGGGTGAGGCTGGTTTCTATCCTTTGTCCGTCGCGCAACACGGCGATGTTGATAACATTCTGTTCTAGCAGAAACTTGAACCGGTTCAGCCGGTGCAGGCTGTCATTTTTCGGAATTTCTGCCGGCGGGTCGGCTGCGTAATCTTCCAGAGAAAACCCATTGATCGCGATCAGTCCGTCGCCGGCCTGCAACCCGGCCTGATCCGCCGGGCTTCCTGAAACGACCGCATGGATTGTCAATTCCCGGGAGAATCCAAACACCGCACGGGCCGCTTCCGGGTTCCCATATTGCCGGATGTCATGCAGCAAGATTCCGGTTTTCGGCCCGCTGCTTCGGCAAAAGGGCTCGTTGGCCGTAATCAGCCGGTAGCCGATCTGGTGCAGACGCTGATCGAGCGATTGCAGGGCTCGCAAAGCCTCCACTTGCGGTGAGTCCAGAGCGGCTGGCACCTCATCCTGCGCGTGCAGGGGAGTGGTCCACAACAGCAGAAAGGCAAAGAAAAGGCGGATCATTCCCGACATTTAACTCACCATCTCTTTCGGCAAGTTGAATGCGCTTTGCAAGCCGGAGTCCGTCAGATTCCACCAGACCAGGATGAGGGCGGCTCCGATCAGGACAACCGCCGCAATTTTCTGGAAAACAGGCTGGGCCTGATCGGCTTCTCCCAGATTGCGGGCTTTCGAAGCCAGCGCCGCATAGAAAGTCAGTCCGGCGGTTTCCGTGAAGACCGTCAGCCCGGCCAGTATCGCGAACTGCAAAAAGAGATTGCCACTCGGGTCGATGAACGGCGGAATGAATGCGGTATAGAACAGCAATGCCTTGGGGTTGGACATATGTACGGCCAACCCGTTCAGAAATCCCTTCTGGAAACTCGCTGCCCGGGCAGCCTGACTGGCGAGACGGCTGCTACCACCGCGCAGCATCTGCAATCCCATCCATGCCAGATAGGCGACACCTATCCAGCGCAATGCGGCATAGGCGGTTGGGACAGCCTGAATCAGGGCGATCAGACCAAAAGCTGTCAGCGCATACCAGATGAAGTTGCCGATATTGACACCGACGATCGGCCCAAGCGCGCCGCGCATGCCACCCGCTCGCCCGGCAGGCAGAGCATGACTGACCGTGACCATGGTTGCCGGACCCGGTGTGAAGCAGAACATCAGATCGGCGACCAGGAACAGCAGGATGGTTTCTAAAGGCATGATGGAATTGGCGCCATCGGAAGACAGAAACGGAAAAATTCTGCCAAAAGCCTGCACCCCGTTTGATTGCAAATATCGCGAAACCTAAAGCGTTTTCGATGAGCTGGACAGAGGAAATATGACCGGTTCAGTTAAGGGAACGGCGATTTGACAGGCTTCGGACCCCGTGCCACACCCTTTTCGGGCGAGAGGGAGGAAATGATGCGGAACATGCGAACACGGATTCTGTCGTCTGGCATGGCGCTGACGCTGCTTCTGACGGGGTGTGGACAGAACGAAGTCGCTAATGAAACGGGATCCTCGGCGGAGTCCTCAGCCACTGCATTGCCGTCGGAAAACATCACCGAAGCCAGCTTCGGCTGTATCAGTGAACTGACAGCTGTCGACCGGTTCTTCGTCGGCAATCTCAACGGCGACATCGAGGCAACCATTGCCGTGGCGCAGGCTGAAGAAGGCGGGGTCTATCCCCCCGGATCGGTAGTGCAGCTTGTTCCCACTGAGGTGATGGTCAAACGCGCGCCGGGATTCAGCGCGAAAACAAGGGACTGGGAGTTTTTTGATCTCGAGGTGACGGCTGATGGCACCAAAATCCTGACTCGCGGAGCGGACGAAGTGGTCAATCGTTTCGGAAACAGTTGTCTGGAATGCCATGAAAAGGCGCAGCCGCAATTTGATCTGGTCTGCAAAACCGACCATGGCTGCGATCCTATTCCCATCAACGATGTGATGATCCGGGGTTTGCAGAAGACGGATCCGCGTTGTGCGCCGCAAGAACTGACCGCGGAAGAGAAACAGGGCCTCGAGGCGCTGCAGGCAGCGCTTGGCACCTGAAATCCCCGTGGCCACCCGGGCTTCAGCGCAATTGCTCTTTCAGATGATCGATCAGTGCGTTGACCCGCGCCGGGCGCAATGGTGACGGAGGCATAACGATATTGAGATTGATGGGTTCAAAGTCCCAGTCTTTCAATATGCTGACCAGCTCACCCGACCGGAGTTGCTCGTCGACCAGAAAATCCGGCAAATTGCTGATGCCATGACCTGCAACCAGGGCTGCCAGCTCCAGTGAACCGTTGTTGGATCGCATACGGCAATGCGGCTGGACGCTGACTTTCTCGCCATCCGGGCCCGTCAGATGCCATGTTTCGGGTGTGGGCAGATTGGAATAGATGAAGCAGTCATGTTCACTGAGCTCGGACGGATGCCGGGGTGTGCCTTTTCTGTCCAGATAAGCTGGCGAAGCAACAAAATGACGATGGATCGGACGAAGCGCGATAGCCCGCAAACTGCTGTCCGGGAGGGCGCCGATGCGGACCGCGAGATCAAATCCCTCTTCGACCAGATCGACCCGGGCATCGCTCAGTTGCACGTCAATGGCAATTTCCGGATATTTGCTCATGAAATCCGCAATGACCGGTGCGAGGTGGGAGAGGCCATAGCTCAGCGGTGCGGCCATCCGCACCTGGCCTCGCAGGAGATGGGTTGTATCGCGGGCGGCATCCATCGCCGCTTCGCCGTCCAGAGCAATCTGCCGGGCATGCGGCAGCAGGGCATGCCCGGCGCTCGACAGGGAGATTTTGCGGGATGTCCGGTGGAACAGCACCGTATCGAGCCGTTTTTCCAGCCGCGTGATGGCCTTGGACACCGTTGGCTTGGACAGGTTCAGTTCCCCCGCAGCCGCAGTGAAACTGCCCAATCGGGCTACAGCGGCAAATATCGCCCAGGCTTCGAAATCGGGTAAGGACACAGGTCCTTATTATGTAATAATCAGAAACAATCAATTGCAATTCTGTCTATTTAAGAAACAAAAATCTGTGCCTATCTCTTTCTCATCACCGGACAACAGATGCTTGTCCTCAACAGGAGAAAGACCATGATGGAGAAACGCGAATTTGCCGATCTGGCTCATGTCAATCATGACTGGCTTCAGGCCCGTCACCATTTTTCCTTTGGAAAATACTGGGATCCCGACCGGATGGGTTTTGGACCGATCCGGGTGTGGAATGATGACGAGATTGCACCGCAAACGGGATTTCCGATGCACCCCCACCAGAATATGGAAATCATTACCTATGTCCGCAAAGGGGCGATTACCCATCGTGACAATATGGGCAATGAGGGCCGGACCGAGGCCGGAGATGTTCAGGTCATGAGTGCCGGCAGCGGCGTGATGCACAGCGAATATAATCTGGAACATGACGAAACCCGTCTGTTCCAGATCTGGATCGAGCCGCGCGCTGCCGGTGGATCGCCACGCTGGGATGCAAAGGCTTTCCCCCGGGGCAGCCGTTCCGGGAAACTGGAAATTCTGGCCAGCGGTTTTGACAAGGATGTGGAAGCCGGAGCGCTGATGATCCGGGCCGATGCCCGGCTTTACGGTGCGACGCTGCAAAAAGGGCAGACGGTTCATCACGACGTTGCGCCGGGCGATCATCTCTATCTGGTCGGTTCTGCCGGCCGGGTGCTGGTCAATGGCGAGGAAATTGCGGCGCGCGATTCCCTGGCGATCCGTGATGTCGAGACACTGACCATCACCGGGCTGGATGACGAAAGCGAGTTTGTGTTCGTCGAAACGCAGTCCGGAATGCACTGACACCCGCAAGGAGGGGCGCCGTTCCTCTCCCCCGATCGCGGCGCCCCTTCAACCAACAACAAAGGAGAATGAAAATGGCGAAGATACTGGTAGTTTATTACTCATCCTACGGACATGTGGACAGCCTTGCCGAAGCGATAGCCGAAGGCGTCCGGCAGGAAGGTGGCGAAGTCACGATTGGCCGCGTGCCGGAAACCGTGCCTGCGGAAGTTGCCGAAGCATCCGGATTTCGCGCCAATGAAAATCATCCGGTGATCGATCCGGAGACACTGGCGGACTATGATGGCATCATTGTTGGCTCTCCGACACGTTTCGGACGGCTGTCGAGCCAGATGGCATCCTTTTGGGAGCGCACTGGCGGCCTGTGGATGAAAGGGGCCCTGGTCGGCAAGGTTGGGGCGTCGTTCACGTCGACCGGATCCCAGCATGGCGGTCAGGAGACCACCCAGTTTTCGATCCTGAGCAACCTGCTGCATCATGGCATGACGATTGTCGGGCTGGATTACGGCTTTGCCGGGCAGATGGAGGCTGAGGCGGTGATTGGCGGTTCCCCCTATGGTGCCTCGACAATAGCCGGCGGAGACGGCAGCCGGACACCACATGAGATCGATCTCGACGGCGCGCGCTATCTCGGTGCCAGGGTCGCCCGGACGGCGGCGAAGCTGATCGCCTGAACAGGGCAAATGAAAAGCCCCGCCGGATCGTCTCCGGCGGGGCTTTTCATGTTCGGATTGTCAGATCGCCTCAGGCGTAGCTGACTTTCACATTGGTCTTGCGCTGACGGCGCATCGCTCCGCCAATCGCACCAAAGCCCAGGATCATGAATGCCCAGGTAGCGGGTTCCGGAACCGCGCCGACACCTCCAAGGGGTGTCTCGATCCGGATCTCGTTGACACCGAAACTGTCATTACCACCGATGCTGAAAAAGGCGATATCCGCAGCGGCACGCGTGATTTCAAACGTGGTGCGGCCATTCGGTCCCAAGGGCGGGCCATTCAAAGCCGTTTCCAGAAGGTTGTTGTTGATGTCAAACACACTGAGTGTGAGCGAACCATTTGCCGCATTTCCGGCTTCAGCGAAAAAGTAGCTGGTCAATCCCTGAACCAGCGATCCCAGCTGGACAATGCGACCATCAACCGCAGTGACCAGGTCACAATTTCCTGATGCATTGATGCCGCAAAAGGCTTCGGGTGGATCACTGAAAATGCCTTCGGCATTGCCAAAGGTAAAATCAATGCCGGTAGAGATGGTCGCATCTCCGACCGCCTGCACCAGGGCACCACCAGGTGGTGTCAGACTTACGCCCGGCACATTTTGTGCATCCGTGGTAATGATTGCAGCATTCGCGGCCGGCGCAAGAAACGCAGCGGCAGATGCAGCGGCTAACAGATATTTTTTCATAGAATTGTTTCCCTCAGTTCGACGACCCTACCGTAAAACCAGGTTTTTGCGAGATTCGTTACATGCCTCAATGAATCTCTCCTGACCCAGTAGCAGAATTGCCACCTGTGAACAATGGGTTAACCATGGTCGGACCTGCTGTCCCGATTTGGGACAGTCGATTTTGGACAGCAGGTCAAAGAAAAACCCCGCCGGATCGTCTCCTGCGGGGTTCTCTTTTACGGTTCAGCCGACGGGTCGTGTCAGGACTGATCCTCTTCAGGAGCCGCAGCCTCTTCGGCCGGCGCCTCGGCCGGAGCCTCTTCCACGACAGCCTCTGCAGGCGCCGCTTCTTCCGGAGGTGCAACCTCGGCGGCTTCTTCCGCTTTCAGTTCCTCGGCAGCATTCATGGCATCAACCATTTTCTGCTGCTGGGCCCGGAGCGCGGCATCGCGGCTGCTCGCGGCGATCCGTGCGCGGTTCATGCCCGCACCCGTACCGGCCGGGATCAGACGTCCGACGATGACATTTTCCTTCAGACCGATCAGCGAGTCCTTCTTGCCTTCCACGGCCGCCTGGGTCAGCACCCGGGTGGTTTCCTGGAAGGACGCCGCAGAGATGAACGAACGCGTCTGCAGGCTGGCCTTGGTAATGCCCAGAAGCACCGGTTTGCCTTCGGCAGGCTTCTGCTTCTTCGCCAGCTTGGCGTTGATCTCGTTCATTTCTTCCAGATCAATCTGCTCGCCCGGCAGCAGCACGGTGTCTCCGCCATCGGTGATCTCGACCTTCTGCAGCATTTGCCGCACAATCGTCTCGATATGCTTGTCGTTGATCTTCACGCCCTGCAGACGATAGACTTCCTGAATTTCCGCGACGAGATATTCTGCCAGTGCCTCGATACCGAGAACTTCCAGAATGTCATGCGGGTCAGGTGAACCGGACACCAGGTTGTCACCCTTCTTCACGAAATCGCCTTCCTGGACGTCGATGACTTTCGTCTTCGGTACCAGATATTCGACCGGATCCCCTTCCTCGGGAACAATCGCGATCTTCCGCTTGGCCTTGTAGTCGCGCAGATATTCCACGCGGCCGGAGACCTTGGCGATGATCGAATTGTCTTTCGGAACGCGGGCTTCGAACAGTTCGGCCACGCGAGGCAGACCACCCGTAATGTCACGGGTTTTTGCGGCTTCACGAGAAACACGGGCGATCACGTCACCGGCGACCACTTCCTGACCGTCGGTCACGGAAAGCGTGGCGCCATTGGCCAGCATGTAGCGTCCGGCTTCACCACTGTCCTTGTCGAGCAAGGTCATCCGCGGACGCAGATCTTCCTTATTCGCACCCCGACCGGTGGCGCGATATTCGGTAATCACACGTTGTGCGATACCGGTCGCTTCATCGGTCTGTTCGGCCATGGTCTTGCCTTCGATGATGTCCTGATACTTGATCGTACCCGGCTTCTCGGTGATCACTGGCATGGTGAACGGATCCCATTCTGCCAGACGATCGCCGATCTTCACCTTCGCACCGTCCTTGACCAGCAGGCTGGTACCATAGGGGAGCTTGTCGGCAGAGCGTTCCCGGCCATCGCTGTCGATCACCGCAATTTCGCCGGAGCGCGCGAGGGACAGGAACCGTCCGTTCTTGTCCTCGATCACCGGCATGTCGCGATATTCGACCGTACCTTCGGCTACGGCTTCCAGGTTGGACTGCTCGTTAAGCTGTGCCGCGCCACCGATATGGAAGGTCCGCATTGTCAGCTGCGTGCCCGGCTCACCGATCGACTGGGCTGCGATCACGCCGACGGCTTCACCAATATTCACCGGCGTACCGCGAGCGAGGTCACGTCCGTAACAGGTGCCGCAGACACCCATTTTGGATTCGCAAACCAGTGGAGAGCGAATGCGTGCCGACTGAATGCCGAGCTCCTCGATCACCTTGATGGCAGACTCGTCAAGCAGCGTACCAGCCTTGATCACAACGCTGTCATCCTTGCTGTCGACAATGTCCTCCGCCATGGTCCGGCCAAGGATACGTTCGCCGAGTGATGCGATGACCGAGCCGCCCTGGACGATGGCTTTCATCTCCAGCGCATTTTCGGTGCCGCAATCTTCTTCGACAATGGTGCAGTCCTGCGACACGTCAACCAGACGGCGAGTCAGATAACCCGAGTTGGCGGTTTTCAGCGCCGTATCCGCGAGACCCTTGCGGGCACCGTGGGTCGAGTTGAAATATTCCAGAACCGTCAGGCCTTCCTTGAAGTTCGAGATGATCGGCGTTTCGATGATCTCGCCGGAAGGCTTGGCCATCAGGCCGCGCATGCCGCCCAGCTGCTTCATCTGGGCTGGGCTGCCACGGGCACCGGAGTGGCTCATCATGTAGATCGCGTTGATCTCGCGCTCGCGGCCATGCTCGTCCTCCGGCGTCGCCGCCAGTTCTTCCATCATGGCATTGGCAACTGTGTCACCACAGCGGGACCAGGCATCGATCACCTTGTTGTATTTTTCCTGCTGGGTGATGAGACCATCCTGATACTGCTGCTCATAGTCGGCAACCAGCGTCCGGGTTTCTTCCACCGTGGCGTCCTTGGAGTCCGGAATGATCATGTCATCCTTGCCGAAGGAAATGCCGGCCTTGCAGGCGTGACGGAAACCGAGACCCATGATCGCATCGGCGAACAGGACCGTGTCCTTCTGGCCGGTGTGCCGGTAAACCTGGTCAATCACGTCGCCAACCTCTTTCTTGGTCAGCAGGCGGTTGACGATGTCAAACGGCACCTTGTGCGATTTCGGCAGACATTCGGCGATCAGCAGACGGCCCGGCGTGGTTTCAAATCGTTTCATTACGGTGTTGCCGTCGGTGTCGGTCTGCGGCACGCGGGTGACGATCTTCGAGTGCAGGGTTACCGCACCGATTTCCAGCGCCTGGTGGACTTCGGCCATGTCGGCGAGGATCATGCCTTCGCCAGGCTCGCCCTTGCGGTCCATGGTGAGGTAATAGATCCCCAGCACCATGTCCTGTGAAGGCACAATGATCGGCTTGCCGTTGGCTGGCGAGAGGATGTTATTGGTCGACATCATCAGCACACGCGCTTCCAGCTGGGCCTCGAGGCTCAGCGGCACGTGGACAGCCATCTGGTCACCGTCAAAGTCGGCGTTGAAGGCGGAACAGACCAGCGGGTGCAGCTGAATGGCCTTCCCTTCGATCAGGACCGGTTCGAACGCCTGGATGCCCAAGCGGTGAAGCGTTGGTGCGCGGTTCAGCATCACGGGATGCTCGCGGATCACTTCCTCGAGGATATCCCAGACTTCCTTGCGTTCCTTCTCGACCCATTTCTTCGCCTGTTTCAGCGTCATCGAGAGGCCCTTGGCATCGAGACGCGCGTAAATGAACGGCTTGAACAGCTCGAGCGCCATTTTCTTCGGCAGACCGCACTGATGCAGTTTCAGCTCCGGACCGGTCACGATCACGGAACGGCCCGAATAGTCGACGCGCTTGCCGAGCAGGTTCTGACGGAAGCGGCCCTGTTTGCCTTTCAGCATGTCGGACAGCGATTTCAGCGGACGCTTGTTGGCACCGGTGATCGTCCGTCCGCGGCGGCCATTGTCGAAAAGCGCATCCACCGATTCCTGCAGCATGCGCTTCTCGTTGCGGACGATGATGTCCGGCGCGCGCAGTTCCATCAGCCGCTTCAGACGGTTGTTCCGGTTGATCACGCGGCGGTACAGATCGTTGAGATCGGAGGTCGCAAAACGGCCACCGTCGAGCGGCACCAGCGGGCGCAATTCAGGCGGAATGACCGGAATGATCTCGAGGATCATCCATTCCGGCTTGTTACCGGATTCGATGAAGCTTTCGACGACTTTGAGGCGCTTGATGATCTTCTTCGGCTTCAGCGTCGACTTGGTCGTCGCCAGCTCTTCCAGCAGATCTTCCTTCTCGCGCTCGAGGTCGAGTTCCTGCAGCATGATCTTGACGGCTTCTGCGCCGATACCGGCGGAGAAGGCGTCTTCGCCATATTCATCCTGAGCTTCGAGCATCTCGTCTTCGGTCAGCAGCTGGAATTTTTCCAGTGCGGTGAGGCCGGGTTCGATAACCACATAGCTTTCGAAATAGAGTACCCGCTCGAGCTGCTTGAGCTGCATGTCGAGCAGAAGCCCGATGCGGCTGGGCAGCGATTTCAGGAACCAGATATGTGCGACAGGCGCGGCGAGGTCGATATGACCCATGCGCTCGCGGCGCACCTTGGTCACCGTGACTTCGACACCGCATTTCTCGCAGACAATGCCCTTGTACTTCATGCGCTTGTACTTGCCGCACAGGCATTCGTAGTCCTTTACCGGACCAAAGATCCGCGCACAGAACAGGCCGTCGCGCTCGGGCTTGAACGTCCGGTAGTTGATCGTTTCCGGCTTCTTGATTTCACCGAAAGACCAGCTGCGGATCCGCTCGGGAGATGCGAGGCCAATCTGGATCTGGTCAAATGTTTCCGGCTTTGCGATCGGATTTGCAAAATTTGTTACTTGGTTCATGTCTTGTTTCCTCTTGGGCTTGCGCCCCAAATTTCAAATGCTGGGTGGAGTATCGGGTTTCGCTACTCCGCCGCTATCGCAATGCCGTCATCATCATCGCCGTCTTCCTCATCTTCGTCACCGAAGCTGGAAAGTTCGACATTGAGACCCAGCGAACGCATTTCCTTGACCAGAACGTTGAAGCTTTCCGGAACGCCGGCTTCGAACGTATCGTCGCCCTTGACGATTGCTTCGTAAACCTTGGTCCTGCCGATCACGTCGTCCGACTTGACCGTCAGCATTTCCTGCAGGGTGTAGGCAGCGCCATAGGCCTGCAGGGCCCAGACTTCCATTTCCCCGAAACGCTGTCCGCCGAACTGGGCCTTGCCGCCCAGAGGCTGCTGCGTGACCAGGGAATAAGGTCCGATCGAACGGGCGTGGATCTTGTCGTCGACCAGATGGTGCAGCTTGAGCATGTAGATATAGCCCACGGTCACCTTGCGGTCGAACTTGTCACCGGTCCGGCCATCGTAAAGATCAACCTGTCCGCTGCGGTCCAGTCCTGCCAGTTCGAGCATGTCCGACACGTCGCTTTCATGGGCGCCGTCAAACACCGGTGTGCCCATTGGCACGCCGTTGACCAGATTTCCGGCCAGCTCGACAATCTCACCGGTTTCACGGGCGTCGATATCCTCATGATATTGCTCGCCGTAAATGGTCTTGAGCCGGTCCTTGACCGCATCGGGCGGCGCGGCCGCCTGTGGATCGGGATTGGCCAGTTTCCATTCCTCGAGTGCCTGTGTCACCTGTTGGCCAAGGCCACGTGCCGCCCAGCCGAGATGGGTTTCAAAAATCTGTCCGACGTTCATGCGGGATGGCACGCCGAGCGGATTGAGCACGATGTCGACCGGGGTGCCATCTTCGAGGAACGGCATGTCTTCCTGCGGAAGGATGCGGGAGATAACCCCCTTGTTCCCGTGGCGGCCGGCCATTTTGTCGCCCGGTTGCAGCTTGCGCTTCACCGCGACAAAGACCTTGACCATCTTCAGTACGCCCGGAGCCAGCTCGTCGCCGCGTTCCAGCTTCTCGCGACGGTCTTCGAACCGCTCGTTGATCAGCTTGATCGCTTCGTCATATTGCTGACGCGTGGCTTCGAAATCGGCCTGGACCTTGTCGTCCTTGACTGCAATCTTCCACCAGTCGGCCTGATCCAGTTCGGTCAGCCCTTCCTCGGTGATTTTCGCGCCCTTCTTCATTGGCTTCGGTGCCGAGGTGGCGGTCTGGCCGATCAGCATGTCCTTCAGCGTGTTGAAGGTTGCGCGGTTCAGAATCGCACGTTCGTCGTCCCGGTCCTTGGTGAAGCGGGAGATTTCCTCGCGCTCGATGGCCAGCGCACGCTCGTCCTTGTCGATGCCGTGGCGATTGAAGACACGGACTTCGACGACGGTACCGGCAACACCCGGCGGCAGACGCAGCGAGGTGTCACGAACGTCCGAAGCCTTCTCGCCAAAGATGGCGCGGAGGAGTTTCTCTTCCGGCGTCATCGGCGATTCGCCCTTCGGCGTAATCTTGCCGACGAGGATATCGCCCGGCTCGATTTCCGCACCGATGTAGACAATGCCTGCCTCATCGAGGTTGCGCAGCGCTTCCTCGCCGACATTCGGGATGTCGCGGGTAATGTCTTCCGGGCCAAGCTTGGTATCGCGGGCCATCACTTCAAACTCTTCGATATGAATCGAGGTGAAGACGTCGTCTTTCACGATCCGCTCGGAGATGAGGATGGAGTCCTCATAGTTATAGCCGTTCCAGGGCATGAAGGCGACGAGGCTGTTCTTGCCCAGCGCCAGTTCACCCATATCGGTTGATGGACCGTCAGCCAGCGTATCGCCTTCCTGAACAATATCGCCCACCTTCACCAGCGGACGCTGGTTGATGCAGGTATTCTGGTTGGAGCGCTGGAACTTCTGCAGCGTGTAGATGTCCACGCCCGACTTGCCGGCTTCCACCGCACCCGAAGCGCGGATCACGATACGTGTCGCGTCGACCTGGTCGACAATGCCGGCCCGTTTGGCGGCAATCGCCGCGCCGGAATCGCGGGCCACGGTTTCTTCCATGCCGGTACCGACAAACGGGGCTTCCGCCTTCACGAGCGGAACGGCCTGGCGTTGCATGTTCGATCCCATGAGTGCGCGGTTGGCGTCATCATTTTCCAGGAACGGGATCAGCGAGGCCGCCACAGACACGAGCTGCTTGGGCGAAACGTCCATCAGCGTGATCTGGTCGCGGTGCGCGATCAGGAATTCGCCGGCTTCACGTGCCGAAACAAATTCCTCGACGAAGCTGCCATCCTTGCTGAGTTCGGCATTGGCCTGGGCAACGGTGTGCTTCTGCTCTTCCATGGCGGAGAGATAGACCACGTCATTGGTGACCTTGCCGTCCTTGATCTCGCGATAAGGGGTTTCGATAAAGCCATATTTGTTCACGCGGCTGAACGAGGCCAGCGAGTTGATCAGGCCGATATTCGGGCCTTCCGGCGTTTCAATCGGGCAGATCCGGCCATAATGGGTCGGGTGAACGTCGCGGACTTCAAAGCCGGCACGTTCGCGGGTCAGACCACCGGGCCCAAGCGCCGATACGCGGCGTTTGTGGGTGACTTCCGACAGCGGGTTGGTCTGGTCCATGAACTGGGACAGCTGGGATGAGCCGAAAAATTCGCGAACCGTGGCAACGGCTGGCTTGGCGTTGATCAGATCGTTCGGCATCACGGTCGAGACATCGACCGAGCTCATCCGCTCCTTGACCGCGCGCTCCATGCGCAGCAGGCCGACGCGATACTGGTTTTCCAGCAGCTCGCCCACCGAACGGACGCGGCGATTGCCGAGATTGTCGATATCGTCAATCTCGCCCTTGCCGTCCTTGAGATCGACCAGGGTCTTGACCACGGCGAGAATGTCTTCCTTGCGCAGGACCGTGTAATCGTCCGGCGCATCCAGATCGAGGCGCATGTTGAGCTTGACCCGGCCGACGGCGCTGAGGTCATAACGCTCGGGATCGAAGAACAGGCCTTCGAACAGCGCTTCTGCGGTTTCACGGGTCGGCGGCTCGCCGGGGCGCATGACGCGATAGATATCGGACAGTGCATCGTCACGCGTGTCGGCCTTGTCGACCTTCAGCGTGTTGCGGATCCACGGGCCGGTTGTGACATGGTCAATGTCGAGCAGCTCCAGCTGGTCAATGCCAGCCTTGTCGAGTTTCTCGAGATTTTCCGCGGTCACTTCGTCACCGGCTTCGATGTAGATTTCGCCGGTTTTCTCGTTGATCAGGTCAAAGGCGCTGTAGCGGCCAAAAATCTCTTCAGTCGGAATGACGACATTTTTCATGCCATCCTTTTCCGCCTTGTTGGCGCTGCGCGGCGTGATCTTGCTGCCCGCGGCAAACACAACTTCGCCGCTGTCGGCGTCGACAATGTCAAACGCAGGCTTCTGGCCACGCCACTGTTCGGTGACGAACGGAATGGTCCAGCCATCCTTGGCGCGCTTGTAGACGATCCGGTTGTAGAACAGGTTCAGAATATCTTCTTCCGAATAGCCCTGCTTCAGGATGCCGGTGATCTCGGCACTCTTGGTGCGGCCTTCGTCTTCGATCTTGCCCTGGATTTCGATCGCGCCCATCGGCTCCTTGATCGTGATCCGGTTGCCGTCAATCTCGAGGATTTCGGCAGGCTGTTTCATGCCCGAAACGCGGACCATTTCACCAACCTTGAAGTCCGGCTTCTTCTCCTTGACTTCGATTGTCGCATCACCCAGCGAACGCAGCAGGGCGGTGACCGGCAGCTTGCGCTTGCGGTCGATGCGGACATTGACGATGTCCTTGGCGTCAAATTCAAAGTCCAGCCAGCTACCGCGGTAAGGAATGACGCGGGCGGCGAAGAGGAACTTGCCGCTGCTGTGGGTCTTGCCGCGGTCATGGTCAAACAGCACACCGGGCGAACGGTGCATCTGGCTGACAATCACACGCTCGGTGCCATTGATGACGAACGTGCCGTTCTTGGTCATCAGCGGCATGTCGCCCATGTAAACGTCCTGTTCCTTGATATCTAGAACCGAACGCGCTTCGGTTTCGGGATCGACTTCAAAAACGATCAGACGCAGTGTCACTTTCATCGGTGCGGCATAGGTAATGCCCCGCTGCCGACATTCCTCGACATTATATTTGGGGTCTTCCAGTTCGTAATTGACGAAATCCATTTCGGCGGTGCCGGCAAAATCGCGGATCGGGAAAACGCTGCGCAGCGTCTTTTCGAGACCGGACACATAGCCGGTTTCCTTGTTGGAACGCAGAAACTGTTCATAGGATTCGCGCTGAACCTCGATCAGGTTCGGCATGTCGATCACTTCGTGAATATCACCGAAGATCTTGCGGATGCGTTTCTTGCGGGTGGGGGTGGGAGCCGTCGTTTTTACCGATGCTGCTTTCGTCGCCATATATAAGGTGCCTTCTCGCCATCACCGGCCTTTCCCAAGGGTTTGCCGGTGGAAATTCCAATTTGTGAGGCGCTCCAGAACTGCAAAAAGCCGCATATCTCCATGCCGGGAATCCCGGAAAGGAAATTGCAGCTTCTAGCGTCCTGAAAACCGGTCAGATTTCATTTCCTGCGGCGCGCTGCGCAACTGCGCACCCTGTCTCGAAACCTGTGGTGAGCCAGCGATATAGGCAGATGTTGGATTGCGGTCAAGGGGTGGAGCCATAACGGCGTCGGGGAATTGTACTGGACAAACTGGACGCTTGTCTGGCTTGTCCCATCATTTCCTACATTTATTGAAAAACAATAAAACTATTGACGTTTATCGATATTCGTATATTGATAAACAATAAATCACGACGAATCAGAAACGGAACAGGAAATGAACCAGACCACAAAATCCCCCGAAACCAATGACATTGTACTGAAATCCACGCGCGGATTGCTGATTGTGACCAAATGGCTGATGCTGCTTGGCGTCACTGTGCTGACCTTTGCGATCCCGGTACTGCTGTTTTTCTCAAGCGAGGTGGCGGCCGAAATGGCGGATACATTCGTGACGCCGCCAGGCACCGAGGTCGTCTGGATGATCGTCGGCCTGATGCTGCTGGGCATTGTCATGATGCTGCTGACCCTTTTCGGTCTCAACCGGTTGCGCCGGATTGTCGACTCGGTTGGCGAGGGCAATCCTTTCACCCGGATCAACGGCACCCGGCTGCGCGGCATGGGCGTTGCCGCTTTCGCCATCCAGATTGTGACCTTTGTCGGCAGTCTGCTGGCCAGCGCAATGGTCTCCATCCTTGGCGAGGTCCAGCCGGGCGAGGAGTTCAGCATGCATATCGAGGGTGGCCTGTCCATCTCCGGCATCTTGCTGGTCCTGCTGCTGATCATTCTCGCCCGGGTCTTTGACCGCGGCGCCGAGATGCAGGACGAACTGCAGGGCACCGTCTGATGGCGATTACGGTAAAGCTCGACGACCTGCTCCATGACAACCGGATGACCCTGTCCGAACTGTCGGAGCGGGTCGGGATCACCCTGGCAAACCTGTCGATCCTGAAAACCGGCAAGGCCAAGGCGATGCGATTCTCGACCCTGGAGGCAATCTGCCGGGAACTGCAATGTCAGCCAGGCGACCTCCTGTCCTATGAGGACGGGGAGGCAGACTGATCCCCGGACTCAGCAGTCGGTAAAGCGGGTCATCAGCACGACCTTTCGCACCATGTCCGGGTCATAGGCAATCTGGCCATCGAGGATCAGCATGGCGAGGCCGTGGACCAGCGACCAGGCGTGCAGGGCGGCGGCGGCGCGTTCTTCGGCAGGCATGTCGCCGGGCATCATCGCGGTGATGCCGGCGCGCAGCTGGTAAAAGGCTTCCCCCATGCGTGTCGGGTTGCCGGCTTCCAGATCGACTTTTCCCACCCGGTCGTAGATCAGCCGAAGCAAGGCCGGATGTTCGACCGCCCAGCGGACGTAGGTCACGCCCATTTCCCCAAACCCCTCGACCCCGCCGCCAACCGACCGGGCCGCCTCCGCCTGGTGCGCGCCCAGTTGATCCAGACCTTCCAGCGCCAGTGCGTCGAGCAGGGCGTCCTTGTTCGGGAAATGGCGATAGAGCGCGGTGGCCGAGACTCCCAGATCGCGGGCGAGGGCGCGCAGGCCGAGATCGGGATGCTCCTGATCGGTCAGCCGTTCCATTCCCAGTTCCAGAGCAGCAGATCGCAGATCCCCGTGATGATAGGCCGGTTTTGCTGGACTCACTGGACGCCTGTTCCGGTGATCAGCAGGCCAATGTTGACACTGTTAGCATTTTGCTCCATGTTAACAGCATAAACATTGCGACTCGCTTTGCAAGACAGTTCGGGCGCGGCGCAACCGGGAAGGAAAACAGGCATGCTCATTTATGCATCTCTTGCCGCCGTGCTTGGGGTGATCGTCGGCATCGCGCACAGCGTGCTCGGCGAACGCGTGCTGCTCGGCCCGCTTTACCGGGAAGTCTCAACCGGCGTACTGGCCAACCGGTCATCCCGAGATATTTTCCGCGCTGTCTTTCATATCCCGTCCATTGCCTGGTCTGCGCTTGGCATTGCGGTGCTGGTCAATCGAATCCAGGACGGCGGGGACCTGCTGCCGCTCACCGCAGCATTGGTCTTCGCAATTTCCGGCATCGGCAATCTCGCGGCACTGCGCCGGCCGCACCCCGGCGGGCTGATACTTCTGGCAATGGCCACCGCCGCATTGGCCGACATATATTTCAACTGAAGGGAATTCCCATGGCTTCCGTAATCGAAAAAACCATCCGTGCCGCCGTCACCCCGGTGATGACCGGGGTCGCCAATTTCAATCGCAAGAGATTGCCCGAACCGGAGGAGGGCCATCCCTATCTGACCGGTGTACACAAACCCATGCAGAGCGAGGAAACCATTTCGGCGATGCAGGTGACCGGTACGATCCCTTCCGGTCTGGACGGCCGCTACATGCGGATTGGTCCCAATCCCGTGACCCCGCCACAAGAGGCGAGCTATCACTGGTTTGTTGGCGATGGCATGGCGCACGGGATCCGCATCCAGAACGGGGAAGCTGTCTGGTATCGCAATCGCTGGATCCGGTCCAATGCGGTCAGCGACGCGCTGAAAGAACCGCGCAAGCCGGGTACCCGCAAGCCGGGCAGTGACACGGCCAATACCAATATTGTCGAAATCGGCGGCAAGACTTTTGCCATTGTCGAGGCCGGAGGATTTCCGGTCGAACTGACGGACGAACTCGACACCGTGAAGCACAATCCCTTTGATGGCACGCTGACCAACGCCTTTTCCGCGCATCCCCATGTCGATCCGAAAACCGGTGAGATGCATGCCATCTGCTATGACGCGCCGGTGGCCGATACAGTCTGGCATGTGGTTGTCAGTCCGGATGGCAAGGTCACCCGCGAGGAGCCGATTGCGGTGAAGGACGGCCCGTCCATCCATGACTGCCAGATTACCGAGAATAATGTGCTGGTCTTCGACCTGCCCGCGACATTTTCGATGAAGCGGATGCTGGCCGGCTATGCTTTCCCCTATGACTGGAACCCGGACCATGGCGCACGGATTGGCCTGCTTCCGAAAAGCGGCAGCAATGACGACATTATCTGGTGCGAGCTGGACGAGCCTTGCTACGTCTATCATCCGGCCAATGCGTTCGAGACCGGTGACGGAAAAACGGTTGTCGACGTGGTGGTGCATGAAAGCACCTATGCCAGCACGACGTTCGGTCCCGGCGGAAACTGGTCGCGGTTCGAGCGCTGGACCATCGACCCGGCGACCAGAAAGGTGGATCGCAAAATCCTCCATGACCGTCCCCAGGAATTTCCGCGCTATGACGAACGGCTGACCAGCCAGCCCTATCGCTATGCCTATGCGGTTTCCCTGGGCGGCGAGAATGGCGATTTTGATGTCGCGGGCAATGAGCTGTTCAAACATGATCTGGAAACAGGCGAGACCTTGACCCGCGATTTTGGCGCAGGCCGACATCCGGGCGAATTCGTTTTTGTCCCCCGCCATGAAGGCGCCGGTGAAGATGAAGGCTGGCTGATCGGACTGGTCATCGATGCCGGGAACGAGACCAGCGAGCTGACGATATTGAAGGCCGACGATTTTCTCGGCGAGCCGCAGGCGGTGATCCATGTGCCCCACCGGATCCCGCCGGGATTCCACGGCAATTGGGTGGCGAGCTAGCCGACCCCCTGTCCTGCCTGTTCGATATTTGGGATGCGGCAATGCATATTGACCACATTCTCGGGACCGGCCTGCTTTCCCGCTAGCAAAACTGCGGCTTGCCGCCGGGCTGTTCTTCGCCGAAAAACCCGGTTTGGAGCCAGCAGGAGACAGACATGAGAACAGCAATTGTGACCGGCGCTTCGAGCGGCATCGGGGAGGCTACGGCGCGCAAGCTGATTGCCGATGGGTATAATGTCATGCTGGCCGCCCGCCGGGCTGACCGGCTGGAATCTCTCACAGAAGAACTGGGAGAACATGCCGCCTTTCATGTGACCGATGTCAGCAGTCGTGCGGACCAGGAGGCGCTGGCTGCGGCGACAACGGAAAGATTTGGTCAGGTCGATGCCCTGGTCTGCAATGCCGGCATCATGCCGGTTTCGCTGATCGAAAAAGGCGATGTCGAGGACTGGGACCGCATGATCGACGTCAACCTGCGCGGGGTGCTCTACGGGATCAACGCGGTACTTCCCCGGATGGTCGCGCGAAAGGATGGCCATGTGATCATCATCTCGTCGATCGCCGCACTCGAGAATTTTCCGTCCAGTGCCGTTTACTCGGCGACCAAGGCCGGGGTACGCTCGATGAGCGATACGCTGCGCAAGGAAATGACCGCGCATGGTGTCCGGGTCACCACGATATTCCCGGGCGGTGTGAAAACCGAACTGGGCAGCAGCATCAAGGACCAGTCCGTGCTCGAAATGATGGGCGGGGTGTTCAATTTCGAATTTCTCGAACCCGAAAATCTCGCAGACAGTGTCGCTTATGTGCTGAACCAGCCGCCGTCAGTCTGTGTCGGCGAGCTGATGATCCGGCCGACCGGACAGGCCTGATCCCGACCTGTCAGATATTCTCCAGCCGGCACCCCCGCTGTTCCAGAATATGCCGCATGTCGCGATAGGCGGCCGGTGTGTCGGTCAGCGGGATATAGGGATGGAGATGATGGACAATATGATATTGCATGCCCATTGAGCCGATATTGCCCCAGCTGCTGCGGAAGGCCCGGGTGTCGCGATAGCGGCCCGTGCCGTCCGCGGGATGATGCGGGGCCCAGCTGAGGAAAAACTGGATATAGGTCAGACCGATCTGCCGCGGCAGCCACCACAGCAACGCGGCCTCGATCGCATGACCGGACAGCGCCAGGCCAATCAGGATAGCGAAATGGACAATCTGGAACAGCGCGCCGTCGAGCAGCAGATCCTCCCGTCCGATATCTCTCAGAATATCGCCATATTTGTTGAAGCCACCCTTTGCTCCGGGTTGCCGGTTCTGAATCGATTTCCAGATCGCTTGCCAGGGTCCCGGTGCCATGCTGCTGTAATCGGGATCCCGGTCAGGATCATTGGCATGGAGGTGATGCTGGATATGGGTCACCTTGGCGACGCGATAGGGCAGAACCAGCGGAATGGTAGACAGATGCCCGACCAGCTCGTTGAGCCAGCGCCATTTCGTGCCCTTGCGCCCGATTATATCATGTTGAGCCTCGTGCGAAGGCAGATAGCAAAGCATGACGTTGAGCGTCGCAATCGGGAAAGCGAGCCAGAGCGGCATGACATCGAAAAATACCAGCGGCCAGAGAGCCAGCCAGACTGCCAGGTTTCCCAGGCCCCAGATCACCGCCTCCCAGGGCAGGCGGCCAGCATATTTGCGGGCGATTTGCTGTTCCTGGCGACGCAGGGCATTGGGTGAGGTGGAGATCGTCATAGCCACCGCCCGCGCCACTGGGCGATCATTCCCCACAGCCCACCAATAGTCAGACCAATGGCGAGCGCAGGTAATCCCGCGACTTCACCATGACCCGCCATGGCCAGGATTTGAGAAATGAGCGGGCCCAAAAAACCCAGTCCGAAAATCAACGGCATGAAATGCAGGATGTTTTTCAGGACAAATTGCATGAACCCTCTCCGAAACGCGGGCATGCTAGCCGACAGGTCCGAAAATATCAAACAATCTACATTCTTGTCAGTAAGTCTCTATCCGGTCTTTCTTGACGCATCCGTACCCGGCTTGTGCTCTGGCCTGGCCCACGAATTTTCCAGGTCCCGGTCGCCATGGATATTTTCGGCGGGATTTCCGGTTTCGACGTCAGGCGGGACGCGTCCCTGGACTTCGGTGGCCGGCAGGGCCTTGCTGAACAGATAGCCCTGCACCTGGACACAGCCATCCTCTTTGAGCTGATCCAGCTGGCCATCGCGCTCGACACCCTCTGCTGTGGTGACCATCCCGAGGCTGGAGGCGAGACCTGTCACGGCCCGGATGATGGCACGGCAATCCTCCCGGCTGTCGACATCCTCGACAAAACAGCGGTCGATCTTGATCTTGTCAAACGGGAAGCTGCGCAGATAGTTGAGGGAACTGTAGCCGGTGCCGAAATCGTCGAGCGCGATCCGCACGCCAAGCGAGCGGATCTTGTGGAGCAACTCGACATTGTTCTGGCTGTCGCTCATCAACACCGACTCGGTGATTTCCAGTTCCAGGCGCGAAGGATCGACACCGGTTGCCGCCAGAGCGCTTACAATCGTCGGGATCAGATTGGGACTGCGCATTTGCGACGGCGACAGATTGACCGCCACACTGAGATGATCCGGCCAGTTGCACAGCTCCTGCAGGGCGGATCGCAGGACCCATTCACCCAGCTGCACAATCAGCCCGGTTTCCTCGGCCACCGGAATGAAGGCATTGGGCATGATCAGGCCCCGCTCCGGGTGGTGCCAGCGGAGCAGCGCCTCATAGCCGATGGTGTCCCCGCTCTCGATATTGACCAGCGGCTGATAGCGCAGCTCGAGCTCGTTCCGTTGCAGGGCCGAACGCAGGTCAAGCTCGATATTCCGCCGATCCTGGAACGCTGTGCCCATGGATTCTTCGAATACGGAAACACAGCTGCGCCCGTTATTTTTGGCATGATAAAGGGCGATGTCGGCGGATTTCAGCAGTTCGTCGGCCCCCAGTCCCGGCGCATTGCAAATGGCAATGCCGATGCTGGCGCCCGATACCACGGGCTGTCCTTCGATCATGATCGGTTCTGACAGTTTGCGGATGACGGACGCGGCCTGTCTTTTGGCCTGGGCATCAGATGATATGTGGCGCAAGGAAATGGCAAATTCGTCGCCACCCAAACGGGCGACAACATCTTCCACCCCGATGGCTTTCTCCAGTCGACTGGCGACCGCTTTCAGTACCAGATCTCCGGCGCCGTGGCCCAGCGTATCGTTAATGCTCTTGAAATAGTCGAGATCGAGATAAAGGATGGCGAGCTTTTGCCCGGGTTTCAGCCGGGCAATGGATCGTTGCAGCGACTGGTTGAACAGGGCGCGGTTGGGTAAATCGGTCAGACTGTCGAAATGCGCCAGATGGGCGACCCGCTCTTCTGCCAGCTTCGCCCGGGTGATATCCGCTGCAACGCCGCGGATATGGAGACGACTGCCATTCGTCCCTGGGGTCGGGCGACCCGAGAGTTTCCACCAAAACAGCTTGCCATGGATATTGATGGGAACCGCCAGATCGCGAAAGGCTTCGCCCGAATCCAGTGACTGGATCAGGAAGTTGCGTTCCGTACTGTCTTCGAACAGGTCCGTCAGAGGACGTCCGCGCAATTCCCGGATTTCCCGGGCAGCAGCAGAAGCAAAACGGGCGGACGGATTGATGATGCGGAAATCTTCGTCAATTTCCCACAACCAGTCCGAACTTTGTTCGGCATAGTCGTGGAGCAATAACCTGACCGTGTCGGCGGCTTTCTTCTCCCGCGCGGCATGGATGTGGCGTTGCACGAAGTTGAAGAAGAACATGCGGTAGATATAATCGGCACAAAGCGTGACAAACAGGAACAGGGCGACACCGCCCAGCGCGGCAGTCCCTTCCGCCGCCAGAAAACCTCCGGTAAATGACAAGGAAGCAATGCCCATATACCAGCTCTGGGCGCGAGGGATGCTGCCAAAAATAAACCCGCCAATGATAACCGTGCCGATGCCGAGGATGGCAACATCCAGCCCCATCGGGATTTGCCCAAAGGCGAGCGGGACAGCCACCAGAGCGCTGGCAAAAGCTGCATTGAGCTTGGCCTCGGCCACAATCATTCGGGCCGACTTCTCATAGTCGATGCGATCATGGTCCACCCGGGCTTGCCGCCGGTAATTGCGGATACTGGCAAAAGCCATCACTGCGACACAGAAAATCGTGAAGGCTGCAAAGGCGATATTCGCATGCATGCAGATCTTGATCAAAATATAGCTGGTGCCGGGAATGGAAATCAGCGAACCGATGCGGGAAATCTGGCTGATCGACTTGAGTTGTTCGCGCGCCACGGTTTCTGCGGTTTCCGCATCTGTATCAAGACGAAACCGCCAGATTTTCTTCTGCATGGCCAGCAATCGCTGCAGCGTAACCGGATTGCCCATACTGTTTCTTCCCGTTGTACGAACTTCGAGTAAGTAGAACGGTAGAAATGGCGGATTGTTAAATGGTTTATGCCCTGACAGGGTTCTGCAGCGCGTGAATCCCTGTTTTCCCGCGTTCGGCTAGAGATTCCTGATCAAATCCGTCGTAGCCGCTGCGGCGCGGTTGGCCGCTAGTATCAAGTTTTCTTGGAAGTCCCCGCTGCTTTTTCCGTCCGCCGTGTCGGTCGTCGCCTTGATGCCGGCCCAGGGCGTGCCGAGGAGTTGGGCGATCTGGGCAACAGCCGCGGTTTCCATATCCACCAGATCGGCTTGCAATATGTCCCGCAAATAGCTGGAACGTTCGGGGCATTTCACGAACATGTCGGCTGTCGCGATCCGGGCGGCGGGCAGGTTCAGCGCGGGCGGCATGGGCAGGGCCCGAAAGGGTCGCCAGTCCGCCGGACCCATTGGCCAGGCACCGGCATTATAATGGACAAAACCGTCATTGCCGCGCGAATCGTCCAGCGCTCCATAGTCCGCCTGCAGTGATTCGTGGAGATAGAAGCAATTGCCGGCGAGCGGACTGACCTGGCCAGCGGTGCCGATGACGAGAAAAAGGTCGGGGCGAATCAGCTGATGCATGAATATGGCCGCGCCAGCTGCGTGCACTTTGCCGATCCCGGGGCACAAAATACTGATTTGTTTACCACAATGCTCAATATTTCGGAGGGTGCCAAGCGGGCTTTCGCGAAGGGTCGCAGCAGCGTCCGGAAGCAGCGCATCCGCTTCGGCGTTAACCCCTGTGATAACCGCAATTCTCTCGATTTCGCTCAACCCGTCACTCCTGCATCGTGCCGCACTCTGATTGCGGAGCCGTTAAGACTTGTCAATTGCCGTGACCCAAATAGAGACTGGGGCTGTACGCCGCTTTCTGCGCGGGATTGAGGGTCATATAATCGGGGCACAACCAAAGACACGGGCATCAATCACGTGTCACAGGAGTACCGTCAAAATGCAAAATCCCGTTACCTATATTGTCGCCTTTCTCATGTCGTTCATCGCCGCCCAGCCGGCGCTGGCTGACGAGATTTATGTCGGCGTTGCCGTGCATGCGATTGACTCGCCCTTTTCGATGGAAACCGGAGAGGGGGGCACCGATTTTCAGATCGGCTATCGCGGGGACGAGATAGAGGCGCTGTCCTTTATCGGTTCACCATCTCCCTATGTCTTCGCCTCAATCAACAGCGACGGTGACACCAATATGCTGGCAGCCGGGATCAGCTGGAAATTCGGGGACAAGATCTACATTCGTCCCGGCATCGGACTTGCCATCCACGACGGACCGTCCCTGCGCATTGCCGATGACGGATGGCAGACCCAGCTGGGATCGCGGGTGCTGTTTGAACCGGAACTGTCCATCGGAGTGCAGATTTCGGAACGTGTCGACCTGGAAGCAAGCTGGGTGCATGTCAGCCATGCCGGGTTATTCAATAACGGACAAAATCCGGGCCTCGACAATGTCGGGCTGCGGCTGGTGGTTAAACTGCCCTGATCTTTTGACGGGGATCGGGCAGCAATTGGGGCGGCCTCCATAACGGAGACCGCCCCCTTTTTGTTTGTAATTCTGATCGAACCGTCAGGCTTACTTGAGTTCGACGGTACCGCCGGCTGCTTCGATCTTCGACTTGATCTCTTCGGCTTCGGCCTTGGCAACACCTTCCTTGATCGGTTTCGGTGCACCTTCGACGAGAGCCTTGGCATCGGTCAGACCCAGAGCGGTAATCGCACGGACTTCCTTGATCACCTGGATCTTCTTGCCACCGTCGCCGGTCAGGATGACGTCGAATTCGTCTTTCTCTTCCGCAGCAGCTTCACCACCACCAGCGCCGGCAGGGCCAGCTACGGCAACAGCAGCGGCAGCAGATACGCCCCACTCTTCTTCCAGAGCCTTGGACAGTTCAGCCGCTTCCATCACGGTCAGTTTCGAAAGTTCTTCTACAAGTTTAGCTACATCAGCCATTTTCAATCACTCCAATTTCAAAATTCAAAATATTTCAGTAAAATTACTCACCCGAAGCGGCATAAGCGCCGACTACGCGTGCAAGGGCTCCGGCCGGTTCCTTGACCACCCGTGCGATTTTCGTTTGCGGCGCTGTAAGCAGGCCAACAATCGTTCCGCGCAGTTCGTCGAGGGACGGCATGGATGCCAGAGATTTCACGCCGGCTTCGTCCAGAAGGGTATCGCCCATTGCGCCGCCAACGATTTCAAGCTTGTCGTTGCCTTTGGCAAATTCCACTGCAATTTTGGCAGCAGCCACCGGATCATCCGATGTGGCGAGCGCGACCGGGCCCGACAGCAAGTCGCTGATCGGGGCATAGTCGGTACCTTCCAGAGCGCGTTTGGCGAGGCGGTTTTTCGAGACCTTGAAGCTGGCACCTTCTGCCCGCATCTTCGTCCGCAGCTCGGTTGACTGAGCGACGGTGAGACCCAGATTGCGTGTCACCACGACAACGCCGGCCTCTTTGAAGGTTGCGTTCAGAGCAGCAACAGCATCGGCCTTTTGACCACGATCCATATTTTGCTCCTTCATGCGGATACCCGTCGAGACAGGCATCCTGTTTCCAAATTTGTCACCCCGTTTCCACGGGAATGACAAGCGAAAGGATTGGTCGAAACCAGTCCTGTTTGTATCCGAAGGGGGGTTTTGTCACGGGCCGCACGAAAGGCTGGCAGATGACCCGCAGGCATGCCTGCGAAAAAACTGATCCCCGTCTAGGCTGGAAATTAAGAGAGGCAAATTCCTCTCACCGGCTGTCTCGGACGGTGACCGGCAGCCGAAACTGCCGTTCGAGGAGCGCGTTTAGCGGCAACAGCCGGGAAGTCAAGAAAAACTGGTGCAGAAGACGTCTGGAAAGGCGGCCCGGAAGCTACTTTATCCGGACCCGGAACGCGAAGTCGATCCGCGGTGTCGATCCGCCATGTCCCAGCACGCCTTGCGGCCGGATACAGATATAGCGGATGTCGGAACGGAAACTGCCATCCATGGCAATGGAAACACAGTCGTCGAAACTGGCGGGCGGCGTAACGGCAGTGCTGTATCTGAGGTCGGCAACAGGATCAAACAGAACGCCGGAGCCGGTGACCTGTTCGAAACCAACCGGGGCGATGTCGGCAAAGGTCTCCGGACCGCCCGAGTCGATATCCCCGTTCCAGAATTCGACATCATCGGGCAGGCTGTCGAGTATGAACAGCGAGCCGGAGTCGACCGCCCCGTCTCCGGTATTGCGCACTTCGATACGGTAAAACATCTCGTTTCCCGGAATCGAAAACCTGCCTTCGTTTGCGGGGTCCCAGAGATCGGAATTCTTGGTGACGGCCAGCCGTGCGGTGCCGACCCGGTCGGTGGTGCGGACGTTGTAGATGCCGACCAGCTCGTCTTCGAGACCATACCAGAGAATGCTGGTAATCTGAACGCCGGCATCAATCAGGTCGCTGTCCACAATCACGCCGAGAAATCCGACAGGGGCGGCTGCAGAGGGCGTTGGCCCGGAAATATCCGTGAAGCTGCCATCGCTGAGAAACACCCGGATCGCGGATCGTTCGAGACCGATATTGCTGTCGTTCCAGTCGACATGATTGAACGCAAAGGCCACGGCTCTCCCGGTAGGTGTGAAGGTGACGGTACCACCGCCGGAGCCCGGCACCGCGAACGCGCCGACAATTCCGGGGACCGATGGCGCATTGGCGTTATAGCCGGTGCAGGTGGTCGGAGAGGATGCCTGGGGATCACTGAGCCGCGGGCAATAGCCCGCAATGCCGAAGGATCCGGAACCTGAGGCGACCACCGTGAATCCGTTCCAGCTGTCCCCGGTGCCTTGCGACATGGAATAATTGGTGTTCACGGATGAAAAAGTCTCGACCCGGGAGACGACATCCGTGGAGGGCAGGGCGCTGTTCCAGCTCGCCAACGAGCTATAGGTGTGCACCGACTGGGCTGCCGCCGGCAGTGCGTGCCAGGGCAGCAACAAAAGCAAGCCAATTCGGCAATATGTCAGCAATCCCGCCATTTTCACCTTGATCCGGTTTCCTTTTGCATTGCCGCTTCGATCGACCCTTGGGCGGCAAAGTGGAGAGCTGCAGGAACCGTGCCAGTCCCTTGCAATTCCCGCTCCTGTTCCAGAAACGGCAAAATCAGGCGGGATTTTAGGAAGCAGGCGACCAGTCTGGCACGCGAATTGCTCTGATTGGGGAACCGAAAGGTGAAATTCGGTGGAAACATGAGGAGTTGCCCGTGCCATTCACAGCTAAATTTCTGGCGGTCACGACCGTTATTCTAATAAGCTTTGGCCGCAGGGAGGGAATGACATGATGACCGGAATGACGGTGGTGCTGCTGCTCGCAGGTGCAAATCTTGCCGATGAAGGATGCGGCATATCCTGTGTCGACCGGGCCGAAGAGCGCGAGATCGCCCGCTCGAAAACCTTGTCCTCCGGAGCCGAATGCGGCGCCATGACGCTACAGTTCAAGGTGGGAGGCAAGATCCGGGAAAAACAGCAACAGGTCTGTGAAATCCGGGTGAAGCAACGCTAGACGCCGCGCGCGCCAAATTCAGTCCTTTTGCAGGATCCCGTCGCCGAGCTCGTAATAGTCCCCCTTGTCGGCCACATGGATATGACTCCACAGCCGGGTGCCGGTCGGATTGTCAAAAGCGCCCAGGGCGATGGCAATATCGTCCCGTGTACTCGCATCCCAGAACAGAAAGGACCCGCAGGTTGCGCAAAAGCCGCGACGCACCTTCTCCGATGACTGATACCAGCGCACATTGTCCGCGCCGTCTATCGCGACGCGGTCCATGGGCACGTCCACGGAAGCCCAGACATGACCGGATTGCTTGCGGCACTGGGTACAGTGACACGCATCTCCCTCGGGCAGATCGCCCGCGACAGTGATCCTGACAGCGCCGCACAGGCAGGAGGCTTTGTGGGAATTTTTGGTCATGCTAGCCGGCCAGGCTCTTGATCTTGATATTGAGCTGCCCTTCCAGACCAGCCTGGCGGTGATGCTGGATCGCCTGATATTCCGGCGATTCCACCATGTTTCGAAATGCGGAGAGTGACGGATACTGGACAAGGGCAACCATGTCCCACAATTCCTCGACTTCTCCCAGCATAAGGCCGGTCACCATGCCGGACGTCAGGGGTTTCGCGCCGACCGCCTGCAGGCAGGCTGCGACGGCCATGCCATAGCGCAAATAGGCGTCACGTCCGGAAAGCCCGTTGTCTGACCCATCATCATATTCGGCCTTGTCTTTGAATTTGAGCAGATTGACCATGATGAACGGACCATCTTCCGCGGCTCCGAAAAATTCCTGTGCCCGCTTGGGCGACGGTTCAATCTGGTTGATGACCTGCATATCGGTGTTCCAAAACAAAAAGAGGGCCGGAATTGCTTCCGGCCCTCTTTTATCTCTGGATATGTGTCTTGGCCAGATCAGGCGCCTTCGATCTCGCTGAGATCGATTTTGAGGCCCGGGCCCATGGTGCTCGAAAGTCCGACTTTCTTGACATATTTGCCCTTGGCGCCGGTGGGCTTGGCCTTGACCACTGCAGACATCAGCGCGTCGAAATTCTGGCGCAGATCAGCTTCCTTGAAGCTGGCCTTGCCGATGCCGTTATGAATGATACCGGCCTTTTCGACACGATATTCAATCTGTCCGCCCTTGGCGTCCTTGACGGCCTGGGCCACATTCGGGGTTACCGTACCGAGCTTCGGGTTCGGCATCAGGCCCTTGGGGCCCAGCACCTTGCCGAGACGGCCGACAACACCCATCATGTCCGGTGTCGCAATGACGCGGTCAAAGTTGAGATCGCCACCCTGCATGGTTTCCATCAGGTCTTCGGCGCCGACAACATCGGCTCCGGCTTCCTTCGCCTCGTCCGCTTTCGCGTCCTTGGCAAAGACGGCGACCCGGCTGTCCTTGCCGGTTCCGGCAGGCAGGCTGATCACGCCGCGGACCATCTGGTCGGCGTGACGCGGATCAACACCCAGATTGATGGCGATATCGACAGTTTCGTCAAATTTGGATTTCGAGGCGAGATCCTTGATGATCTTGATCGCTTCGTCGATGCCGTAGAGCTTTTCGCGGTCCACGACTTCGTTCGCGGCCTTGGCGCGTTTTGTCAGTGTAGCCATCTTATCCCTCCACCACTTCGATGCCCATCGAACGGGCGCTGCCGGCGATGATCTTGATCGCCTGATCAATGTCATTGGCGTTGAGATCTTCCATCTTGGCTTCGGCGATTTCCTTCAGCTGCGACGTCTTGATCGTACCGGCGACTTCCTTGCCCGGCTCCTGCGAGCCTTTTTTCAGCTTGGTCAGCTTCTTGATGAAGAAGCTGGCGGGCGGGCTCTTGGTTTCGAAGGTGAAGCTGCGATCGGCATAGACCGTGATCTTGGTCGGGATCGGTGCGCCTTTTTCCATCTTGTCTGTCGCCGCGTTGAACGCTTTGCAGAATTCCATGATGTTGACACCGCGCTGACCCAGTGCCGGGCCGATGGGCGGGGATGGGTTTGCAATACCGGCAGGTACTTGCAAATTGATATAGCCATCAATTTTCTTTGCCATTTGGCAGTCCTTTCATTCTGTCTCCACCCTTGCACCAGGCTCCGGCGGATCAAATTAAGCGGTCAGACAGCAAGTTCGAAAACCTGCCTCCCGCATGGGTTGTCCGGTGGCTGAAAGCCTCCGGGGCTTATCCGGCAGCCTTGCGGCCACCAAATCTCTTATTTCGCGACCTCGACCTGTTCGAAGTCCAGTTCGACCGGGGTCGCGCGGCCAAAGATCGAAACCGAAACCTTGACCTTGTTCTTGTCAAAGTCGAGCTCCTCGACAATGCCATTGAAGCTGGCGAACGGGCCGTCGAGCACCTTGATCTGGTCGCCAATTTCGTAATTGACGGTGATCCGCTGCTTCGGTGCGTTGGCGGCTTCTTCCTTGGTGTTGAGGATCCGCGCCGCTTCGGCTTCGCTGATCGCCTGTGGCTTGGACGTACCCAGAAAGCCGGTGACCTTGGGCTGGTCTTTCACCAGGTGATAGACATCATCGGTCATCTGCAGTTTCGCGAGCACATAGCCAGGGAAGAACTTGCGTTCCGACTGCACCTTCTTGCCGCGCCGCACCTCGGTCACGGTTTCCGTCGGCACCTCGATTTCCTCGACCAGCTGCTCGAGACCCAGGCGCTTGGCATCCGCCTCAATGGCTTCCTTGACCTTGTGCTCAAAGCCCGAATAAGCGTGAATGATGTACCAGCGTGCCATGCGTTAAACCCGTTCTTCCAATATCTGTCTGTTCCGTGGCTCAGGCCAGGGACAGAAGCCAGCCGACAATTCCGTTGAACACCGAATCGATGCCCAGGAAAAACAGACCCAGGATGGTGGTCATGATCAGCACCATGATCGCGGTGCGGACGGTGTCGGGCCATGTCGGCCAGACAACCTTGCTGCTCTCGGTGCGGACCTGCCGCACAAATTCTCCTGGATTGACTTTTGCCATGCTGTGTTTCCAAAAATTCGTTTTTCCGTCTGTCCGGCATAAACTCCGGGTATCAGTCGCTGGACTGTGATCGGATATATGCATGATTCTGGAAAGAACCAGCCCTTTACGCCGTGATTCCCGGATAGGCAAGGGGGGATCGGGATTTTTGCACCACGAAAAAGGATCAGGAAGCCGTGTTGTTCTCCGCTTTTTCGAGCGCCTCCCGGATGCTGTTCCAGATTTGCACTTCATGCTTCACAAATCGCCACTCGCCCTCTCGCCTTTCCAATGTGCTGCGATAGAGCCCGCGCAGCTGGATCGGTTTGCCCTTCCGCCCCGCATGTCCGTCTGCGTCATAATAGGCTTCGGCATGGGCCTGATCACCATCCACAGTAATGGCTGGCGTATAGAGACAATGCCGGAGCCCCTGGACCGGATCACGCATCTTGGCGATCCATTTGGCGAAACCGACCCGCGCTTCCTCCACGCCTTCATGGATATTGCCACCAAAGTTCAGATAACAATCCTCCCAGAAAAAGGCCGCGATATCTTCGGCCGTCCCGCGATCTACCGCAAAGCAATATTCGGCGTAGAGATTCTGAATCTGTTGCTGGTCTGTCGGCATGAGACTTCTTTCATCTTTTTTCATCTTTGCGAAAAGGGCGGGAAGGCGAACAATCGGGCTAGACTGTATCAATCAGCACGACATCCTGTGTCGGCTTTTCGCAGAACAGCATCGGGCTTTGATAGCGATCGGTCAGATCTTCCACTTCTCTGCGAATATAATTGGCAAACTGCTCCACTGTCAGTCCGGGCTGGCCGAGCGCGTTGGTGAGGGCGATGGCAAAGGGGCTGCGTTGCTGACCGGGTGCGGCATCCATGGCAAATTGATAATAGCTCGCGGCAAACAGGACCGAACATTGCGGATAGTTGCCGGGACCTTCGCCTTGCCCCAAGGCCCGTATGTTATCGAGTACGCCCGTGATCCTGTTGCTCAGGACATCCGGTGACAATCCGAAGCGGGTCTGCCATCCGGACTGGAGCTGGGCATCTTCGAGGCAAAAGTCGCAAAGCAGGTGCACATTCTTCATGTCAAAAGCATCGAGAATTTCGCCCATCGCTACCATGGTGAGATCATCATTTCTTTTGCTCTGCTTGAGATTGATCGCCAGCCCGCGCGTGCCGGCTTCCCCTTTTTTCTGGCTGGCCGCGGCCGAACTGCCTTGCAGAAACAGCCATGCTCCGCGATCAATCAGTCCGCCCATTCCGGCGAGATAGACAAAATTGCGCTCATGGCCACGGCTGGCCATTTCCTTGCAGGAAGCCAGCAACTCCCCGCGCGACGGATCGAGCAGGGTGGTGACATTCGCCCCCAGTTCCTCAAAGTCGGCCGTCAGCCTTTGGGCATCGGAATGCGGCGTCGCCAGACTCACAAGGCTGGAAAACTCGTCATATTTCTCGATCCCGACAACCAGAACACCGGTATCCGCCAGCCCCGCTTTCCGGTTTTGCCTCTTGCGACGGGCCGGTGCCTTTTTGGCATCCAGCCGGACGTCGCGCCCCGCCTGATCATAGATGGCCGGGCATTGATTGCGGCCAATGGATTGCGCGTCGGCGAGCACCGCTTCGCGGGTGGATTTGATGACATCGTCAATCAGCACATCTGGCGCCATCTGGTCGATCAGGTGCCGGACGAACAATCCATTGGGATGCTTGTCCTCATCACCGAGATGATCAATGGCATATTGCCCGGCACCGGCGGAGTAGGTGACATAGAAGCCGCCCGGTGCGTTGGTGGATGCGAATCCGTTGGCGCGACCATTGAGCTGGATCTCCAGCGGCTCGTCACGGCAGGCATCGAGGATGACAATCGCCTGTCGCGGTCTGGTGCTGGCGATCTGATCCAGCAGATAGCCGGTCTGTACGGACGACTCCAACAGGGCATCACCGTCTTTCGCGACATCGGCAGGCAGGATGAAGTTGGTTCCAGCTGACTGGATGCCATGGGCTGCCATATAGATGAAGACAGCGCTATTCGGTTCCAGGTTTGAATAGAATGTGTCGAAACTGCGGAACAATCCGTCGGCATCGACATTTTCCGCCAGCTGCACCTGATAGCCGAAGGATTCGACCTTCGCGGCTATCGACCGGGCATCGGCGACGGCGCGTTCCAGCGGACGGATGTGCTGATATTTGTCCACGCCAACGACAAAGGCTGCCAGTTTGGTTGCGGCGGGGCTGGCAAGGAGCCCGGAATGGGCCCATCCGCCGGCGAGGCCGGTGACGGCCGCACCGGAAATAAAATTCCGACGGTCAATCGGGAATGGCGGCACGAGCGACATGGCTCATGGGTTTAGCACCTTCGACGGATGCATGCCATCGACATATCCCATGAAGGGCAGGTGGATATTGTAACCCAGCAGCTCCTGCACACGCTTTGGAAATTTGGCCACTTTCCCGGGAGGTACGGCCAGCAATTGCTGTTCGAGCGGGCGGCACCAGCCCTTGCAGAACTGGGGTGTGACGATCAGCCGCGGCGCATCGGAGTCATTGCCGCCGCCGCGATGCCATAATGTGCCCTTGGCGATCATCAGCGAACCAGCCGGCATGGTCGCCTTGATCGCCTGCCGGTGATCGCCGCGGCTTTCGCCATTACCGTCGATGCGTCCGGTGACAAAATCATCGGCGCTGTTGGCACCGTCGGGCTGTTCGTCACCCCATTTATGACTTCCCGGGATGATCTCTGTCGCGCCATTGTCCTCGGTCGTGTCGGTGATCGACCAGAATGTCGACATGCTCAGCGGTTCGCGCGGGCGCGCCAGGCCGCAATGGCTGTCATCAAAATGCCAGGGCTGCGCCGTCTCGCCGGGATGCAGGTTAATCGCGAGACTGGCATAGAGAAGCACGCTGGTTCCCAGTTCGCGTTCGGCAAAAGCCAGTTGCAGCGGATGGGCAATCAGGTCCGCGAAGACCGGATCCTTGTCGAGCATCGCGTAGATGCGGTTGGAATTCGACCCTTCGAAATTGTTGCGCCCGCGAATGTCGGCGTCAATCCACGGCCTGAGCGCCGCGCGCTGGGCCTCCAATTCCTCTGGCGTGAGCACATTCTCGAATATTACATACCCCTCTTCCTGGAACTGGGTCCAGCAGTCCTCAAAGCTGCGCCCGCCAAGCCAGGGCGTCAGATCGACATTGGTCGGTTCAATCGTGCTCGCGACATTCATTGGTTTCTCTCCGTGATTCGGTTCTTGGCAGAATTTTTATCTGCAAATTGAATTGAATTCAATTCAAAAAATGGATAGAAGCTGAAACAGGCTGAAATACTGATTTCTGGAGGACGGAAAGTGAGTGAGAGGACGCGGAACCCTCAGGGCAAGCCGGGGCGTTCGGACAAAAAGGTTATTCGCGCCGCCAGGATCATTGCCGCGGCCGAACGGATATTGATTACAGGCAAGGGCGAACTGGAAATGGGGCAGGTGGCCGAAAAGGCCGGCGTTTCTGTCGGGCTGGCCTATCATTATTTTGGATCCAAGTCGGGCATGCTGGGTGCGATCATCGATGCCTTTTACGATCGCTACAACCATGTGGTGAACCAGTATCTGGATCCCGATATCCAGTGGGCGGTCCGCGAGAAGCAACGGCTGCACGCGGCGGTCAACTTTCTCTACAACGACCCGATGGCCCCGATCATTCTTGGCCGGATGGCTGGCTCAAACCAGGTCGCTGCGATAGAGGCCGCGCGCCAGGAAGAAATGATCGAAATGGCCATCCGCAACATCAAATCGGGCATCCGGCGACAGCATATCGGTGCCCATATCGACCCGCAAATCGCCGGCGCCGCGATTGTCGGCGCGATGCGTCAAAGCCTGATGCATGCCATGAAAATGGAACCGCGGCCATCTGCCAAGGTACTGACGCATCAGATCTGGGGGCTGATCGCCGGAGCGCTGGATTTGCGGTGAGGGGGTAGGAGGTTGGTTGCATCCCGAAAGCAGACATCAGGGATTTGTGCTATCCTGTCCTCATCTCGTCTAACTCACTATACTCATCTGCTAACTTTACGCCGGGGGGATTCTGAGCGGTCAGCAAAAGTACCTCCAGCAACACTTAACAGATCGATAGTAAGATCATCATCAATGCAAGATATATGCGCCACGCACATTTTTGGATTGCTATATATGCGTCGCGCATATAAGTTGTTGCAGTACTCAACGACTGCCACGGAGAGCAATATGACCGACACAAACCTCACCCCTGAACAGCAAGATTTCTATGAGCGTTTCAAATCGTTCTGGACCAAACCTTCTGGCGCCCGAGTGCCCGAAGTGATTGCGCCTGACGCGAAAATTCATTTCACTGGCGCAGGAATAATGTCCGGTACCACCTATGCAGAATGGATGACCGAGACATTGGCCACGATGGAGGACATGACGGTGACTCCGCTCGACTGCGCCGGGAATGGAGAGATGTTATACATTGCTTGGGAAACGTCAGCCATGATCCATGGGGAGCGACGTACCTATCGGGGCGTAGATCGTTTCCGCCTTAAAGATGGAATGGCGATAGAAGAGCATGTGATTTTCGATTCAGCAGTGCTCACACCCGAGGGGCGAGGCGGTATTGAGCAGTGACTATCAACCGATTGACACCATCTCGTGACCGACTTTAACACCAAACCGCTCAACGAAACCACTTGGCTGGATTTCGCGCGACTTGTCGAAGCGAACAACGGCGTCTGGGGTGGGTGCTGGTGTATGTGGTATCACGGAAAGGGTGCAAGTGCAGACGATGCAGCTGAAAAGCGCAAGGCGAAGGAATGTCTTGTTCGCCAAGGCCGAGCGCATGCCGCGCTTGTATATGAAAGCGGGGATTGCGTGGGGTGGTGTCAATTTGGATCGCCAAATGAGCTCCCGCGAATCCACAACCAGCGTGCCTATCAAAAGACCGATCCGGTATTACCCGACTGGCGGATCACCTGTTTTTTCTCTGGTAAGGGACATCGCGGAAACGGCGTTGCTTCGGTAGCGCTGGAAGGTGCAATCGAAGAAATTCGAAAGCTTGGCGGTGGAATTATCGAGGCTTATCCGGAGGATATTGAGGGTAGGAAGGCATCGTCAGCCTTTCTCTTTAATGGTGCTTTGCATATGTTTGAGCGACAAGGTTTCGAAAGATCACGGCAGATTGGAAAGCATAAATGGGTGGTGGTAAAAACCATCACATGATCAACAGCATTTGAAAATCAATCCTGCGGCTTAGTCGCGAGTGGAAGATCATCAAACAAAGATGGCGGATCGGCAATTTGCGCCCCTTCAATTGAGAGCATCTTGAGTTTGGTTTCAATTCCGCCGGGTGCTGAAAAACCTATAAGTTTGCCGTTTGCGCCAACTACGCGGTGGCAAGGAATGATAATTGGGAATGGGTTACGTCCCAGGGCCTGACCAACCCTTTGTGCGTATAGTTTGTCGCCAAGCTGCAAGGCAACATCGCCGTAAGTAAGCGTCTCGCCAACCGGAACTGTCCGAGTGACGGAGTAGACCTCCATTGAGAATGGATCGATTCCATGAAAGTCGCAGGTGATAAATGATAAGTCTGCTTTTTCACCTTCGAGCAGCGCAGACATTGCTTGAATGGCGAGCTCTATAGCGGCTATCGGCTGGCCCTTTTTCGCTCCTGTTCGCTCAAATAGGCGCGCTTCTGTCGCAACGGGCGTCTTCTCCGGCAAAACGGTGGCAACGACCGTATCGCCACGCCATGCGATGCCGCAGTCGCCGACCGCCGTCGGGAAAAGAGTAAACTGCACTGTTTCCAAGACCATCAATCCTCAAGAATGATATTAAAGTCTACAGCAGTTGTCTGGTCAATAAGTACGAATGCGCCCCTATATTGTATTTCCTGCGCGGCGTCATGCATTGTTGTGATCACGCAGGTGTAGCAAGAAGTTGCGAGGCTGATGCGCTTAGCGCCAGCATTGGCAAGGTTGGTTTAAGAACGGCTCACCGGGCCTTGTCGTTGCATTTTGCGAGTTTGTCAGCATCGAATGAAGCATCGCGAAAGCTAAACTTTTCGAGTTTACCGACTTCACGAACCAATCGCACGCAAACATGACGAGCGGAACTGTGAGATTTTTTTGCAAGGCATTCACCATTGGTGCAACGCCAGACAGTTTCCCTCGCAATTATGGTATCACTGATTGGTTCCATTGCTGTCGCTCGATAATCCGGTGTCTTATCTTTCGCGTGAGCCGATACTGCACTTATCGCGCCCAAGCCAATAATGGCAGTTATCAGGAAGGTACGATTCCATTCGTGGGTCATGACAATTCCTCTTGCAAGAGTTGCAGTTTCGATAGCCAAAATATTATATGCATAACGCATACATATACGTCAATCCGATAATTGCCTTTTCTATGCTCAGCGCATACATTGCTGACATGGATCGAACCACAAACCTACTTGGCGCTCTTGCTTTGGCGCTTACCGACAAAATGGGCGCTGAGCTGAAAGACATTTTTGATCGCTCCGGCGAGACCGCGGCAGCAGTTATTGTTATCGGATATGTTCCCGGAATATCCGTTCAGATTCTTCGTCAGGTTCTTGATTTGTCACACCCAGGTACCGTGCGTGTGGCTGATCGGTTGGAAGAGGATGGTCTTGTCGAAAGACGCAGTGGCTTAGATGGTCGAACCGTTGCACTGCATCTCACGCGAAAAGGAACCATCATGCGTAAGAAGCTTATGATGCGCCGCCTTGATATGCTGGAAGCTGCACTTGAGGGGATCACGACCAATGAACGGGGGGTTCTTGCTGATTTGATTGCGAAGGTTCTGACAAATTTACCAGAAACCGAAATGGGAAAGCACCGCATTTGTCGATTCTGCAACGTTCAAACTTGCAGCGATTGCCCAATTCGGGGCCACGCCATTTGATTGAGCCGCCAAAAAGGCTCCCAAAGTACACACACACCAAAAAGTATCGGGAAAAAATGGCAGGAGTTGAGGGACTCGAACCCACGACCCTCGGTTTTGGAGACCGATGCTCTACCAACTGAGCTAAACTCCTGCACGGTCTGGACAGTTCGTAACGGCCCCGACCAAGCCGCGCATTAGCGGCAAGATACGTTCAGGGCAAGCCGCATTCTGCGTTCTTCGTCCGTTATCCCTGCTTATATGGGGATTACACCCGATTTCCGCAATGATGGTTAAAATTCGGCAAATTGCTGTTTACCTCCCGAAGGAACGGGGGGTTTACTCGCTGAGATGCAAAAGTTTTCCACCGGCGCTAAAGCTTCGGGGACTTTGGAATCACAGGTCTCCTAGCCATTTTTCCCCCTGATGCTCCGTGTACCGGTACCGGGTCCTATCATTACGGAGAACGAATATGACAAACTTGCTTGTACGAAAGGGGCTGATACCTCCCACGCAGATCCCCTATATCTATGCGGCCGAAGAGGACCGCTGCGCCCCGCGGCATGACGTGCTTATCCCGTCTCGCATGCGGTTTACCGGATCGAACAGTTTTTCGGTCAACGTGGTCAATATCTCGCTGGCCGGCTTCGCGTGCGACGCCTTGCTGCAGATACATTCCGGCACCAGGTGCTGGTTGACCCTTCCAGGTCTGGGAGCGCTGGAAGCATCGGTTGTGCATCATAATAATGAAGGCCTGGGTTGCGCCTTTGAGAATATGCTCAATCCGGCGGTCCTGGATCGCTATGTCACCCATTATCCGGTCCCCGAACTGGAGGATGACATAGACTAAACCGGCCAAAGGTCGGCCAAAATCCGGTTTGGTTCTGTCTGGTGACACTGCTATGCTTCGCCCGCCCACAGGGAGAAGCCGATGACCAAGTCACCAGACAGCAAACCGGAACCGCTCAAGGTCCTGCGCATCTTTAGATCCCGGGATGCGCAGGACTTTGGCGAGGCGGGCCACATGTCCTATGTCGATGATGATCCGGTCATCCTCAACGGGCTCGAGAAAATGGGCGCTGCGGGCGTCGCCGAAGGCTATTCGGGCAAATGCCTGTTCAGCGGATTCGGGTTTTCCCTCCATCAATTCTGGTTCCGGCCCGGCTATCCGCTGCCGCTGCACAGCCATGACAGTGATTGCCTCTACTACATCGTGGCCGGTGACATTCGCATGGGCACGGAGGAAATGGGGCCCGGCGACGGCTTCTTCCTGCCTGCCGAAACCCCCTATACCTACACCATCGGTGACAAAGGCGTGGAGCTGCTGGAGTTCCGCACCGAGGAAGATTTCAACATTCAGTTCAAGGGCAAGACCGAAGCTTATTGGGAAAAAATGCTCGACAGGCTGCGCAGCGAACGGCCCAAATGGAAAGAGGCGCTGCCGCCCAGTCGGGATTTCCGGAACGCCTGACTATCGTGCTTATTCGGCAGCCTCGAGCTGCGGTGCGAAGATGGCGTCCAGCTCTGCATCGTCAGCCTTGATCAACCGGTCTACCCACTGGTGGAAAACCTGTCCGCCGCCTTCATTGCGCCCGAACCAGACCTTGTCCATCATGCCGGCCTGCAAGGCTTCATGCTGCCGCTTGCCGGTGGTGTAGTCCTCGTCGGCGACCACGGTTTCGAGGAAGGCAAACTGATCATGCGCGCCTTGCCGGACCGCTTCGTCCTCGGGCTCATTTTCCATGACATAGAACTGGGTGGTGAAGCTTTCGCCCACCGTCTTGCCGGGGAACAGTTGTGAAATCATCGCACCGCGTCCGCCGCCACCATAAAAGCTGGCGATCGAGATATGCGGGAAAATCGTCCAGACACCCTGGGTCAGCGCATCGATCGGCCAGTCCTCTTCGGCGATCTTGGTCAGATCAACAATTTCGTCACTTCCGGTTTTCTGGGCAGATGTGGAAGGCGAGGCGAGCCGCTGGTGCGGGCCCCAGGCGAAATAATTGGCGCGGTTGAAAAAGTCCGCCCCAAACGTGTCCTTGTGCAAAACCGGGAGATGATAGAAATCTAGATATCCGTCATAGGCCGTCTTCCAGTTCGGCCCCGGCAATGTGCGCTGCTCGAAAAGATGCCAGGACTTGAAGCCAAAATGTTCCAGCATCTCGTCATAGCCGCACAGATAGGTGGCAATATCGAGTGTGCTCCTGGGGTCGAGTGTCGCCCAGATCAGGCCCGCGCGTTCCAGAGTCGGAAATTTGGTGAGACAGAATTGCGCCTTGTCGACCGTGCCGAAATCTTTCGGCGAAGCCACGGCGAGCAGATCGCCGTCATTCTTGAATGTCCAGCCATGATAGCCGCAGGTGAAGCGGGTTGCCTTGCCACTGCCTTCGGCGACCGGATTGCCGCGATGGGTGCAGCTGTTGAGAAAAGCCTGCGCCGTACCATCCTTCTGCCGCGTCACCAATACCGGAATACCGGCGATTTCCATCGCCTTGTAGCAACCGGGTTCCGGCAGTTCGCAAGACGGGGCGACCATCAGCGGCATGCGCTTGAAAATCCGTTCCTTCTCCAGCTCGAACCGCTCTTCGTCGGTGTAATCCGAGGCTGGAACGCCAACCACCTCATCTGCCAGTTCCATCGTATCCGCTTCGCCGTGCGCCACCAGCGACCGGGTCATCTCGATCAGTTTTTCCCGCGACATCACTCTCTCCTGCAATTGCCTGCAGGATAGCAAATTCCGGAAACCGGCAAACTATTCTTTTGGTGCAGGCTCCTCGGTCGCCGCGATGGTCGTCGCAGGCAGCTGTTCCGGCTCGTTGCGAGTCCAGATCCAGGTGCCGCCAATCAAAGCCGCCGCCACAGGAATCAGGTTCCATGGCAGATCCACGAACAAAAGCGCAATCACGATGCTGACAGCAAAGGCCAGCAGCGCGGCGCGTTTGCCCTTTTTGGTTATCGACCGGTTGTTTCGCCAGTTGCGGATGTGCGGCCCGAAATAGGCATGATCCAATAACCAGGCCTCCAGACGCGGGCTGCTGCGGGCGAAACAAAAGGCGGCGAGGATCACAAAGGGCACGGTCGGCAGGAGCGGCAGGAAAATGCCTATGCTGCCCAGCGCGAGCGCCGTAAAACCGGCGGCAAGATAAAGGTGCCGTTTCATGCCAGCCGCTTAGCACAATTGTACCCGCACCATGCATGGAATTCTCTGTTCCGGGATTCACCACGCCCAAAAAAAAGGGCGGCAGCCAGTTGAGGGAGGACTGCCGCCCCGAGTGGGGTTAGGAAGGATAAGTAATGTCAGACGCTCCGCCGGGACGGTGCGCCGCGATTTCGATGCAAATGCCGGATACGGTTTTTCAGTTGCGCGCGAAGTTTTTTGAGCGACCCGACGCGTTCCAGATTGCCGTGCATCCGGGCGATCTGGTCATCAAGTTTCTGATGCTTGCGGATGAGGCTGCTGAGATGATTGTCCATTGCCATGCCTTTCCGTCCCTTTTCGCCAATTGCACGGTTGATATTGCATGCACCTGTTGATATTTCCAATCGAATGAAATCAAATCATTCAATAGATAATGTCTATATAACGAGAGGCCCGTGCCATGCCCACATTGCGTCAGTTTGAATATCTTGTTGCCGTTGCGGACAACCGCCATTTCGGGCGGGCGGCACAGGCTGCCGCCGCATCGCAGCCGACCCTGAGTCATCAGCTGCGCGCGCTGGAGGCACGGCTGGGCGTCACGCTGGTTGAACGCCGGACCCATGGTGCGGAACTCTCGCCCATCGGCCGCGAAATTGCCGAGCGCGCCAGACAGGTGCTTGTCGAAGTCAAGGATATCCGGGATCTCGCCGAGCGGGCGAGCGACCGGCTGGCGGGAACGTTACGTTTCGGCGTGTCGCCCACGCTCGGACCCTATCTTATGCCGCCGGTAATTGCCGGATTGCACCGGTCGCAACCGGACCTGCGCTTTTACATGCGCGAAGGTATTCCCGACCTGCAGGCCATGGAGCTGGTCAAGGGTTCGATCGACATGCTGCTCGGACCCTTGCCGATCGAGGGTGAAAATCTCACCATCGAGCCGCTGTTCCGGGAGCCGCTGATCCTGGTTGCACCGCCCGACCATCCGCTCGCTGGCAAGGGGACGATCAAGCAGGCCGATCTGGCAGAAACTTCCGTGCTGAGTCTGGATCGCCGGCACCATCTCCACCGGGATGTCGCAGAGCAATGTCGGCAGAATGGCATGATCTTGTCCCGGGATTATGAAGGGACCAGTCTCGACAGTGTGCGGCAGATGGTCGCCTCCGGACTGGGGCTGGCGATTTTACCGGCGCTCTATGTCCGGTCGGAAATTTCCCGCGGCGGAGATGTGGCCCTGCTGGAGGTGGAAGGCTGGAAAGCAACACGCAGTATCGGCGCAGCGTGGCGAACCGGTGCCGGTTTTGCCGATGAATATCTGGTGGTCGCGCGGAAAATTGCCGAAGAAGCAAATGTCTTGCTGAGCGAAGCCAGCCATGCCGATCGATCTTGACCTGCTGATCAAGGCCTATGGTTCGGGCATTTTTCCCATGGCCGATGCCCGGGATGATCCCGAAATTTTCTGGGTTGAACCGAAAACCCGTGCGGTTCTGCCGCTGGACGGATTTCACATGTCCCGGTCCCTGCGCAAGGTCATTCGGGCTGACCGGTTTCGGGTGACGGCAGATACCGCTTTTGCGCAAGTGATTGCGATCTGCGCCGAGACCGCAGATGATCGCCGCGAGACATGGATCAACGGCCAGATCGAGGAAGCCTTTCTTGCCCTCCACGCGCGCGGACAGGCGCACAGTATCGAATGCTGGCAAGCCGGTCCTGAGGGTGACGAGGAACTGGTGGGTGGTTTGTACGGACTGGAACTTGGCGGGGCATTTTGCGGGGAAAGCATGTTCTCGCGCACGCGCGATGCCTCCAAGGTGGCCCTGGCATGGCTGGTCGCGCGGTTAAAGATTGGCGGGTTTCGGCTGCTCGACTGTCAATTCATGACTGACCATCTGGCATCCCTGGGTGCCGTGGAGATCAGCCAGGAAGAATATCTGGAACGGCTCAAGGCCGCACAGGTTCATTCGTCACCGGTATTTTCGGCGATCAGATCGCCAATCAGGTCTTCTGGTTCTTCAGCCGGTGTCGGTGCGAGCACCGGGGCAACCGGTGGCTGGGCAGGCGACGGGGAAACGCTCGAAGCCGTATCGCCATCCCCGGCCGCATCATTCTCTGCGCTGGATGAGAGGTTGACCGCATTGGAGGATGAAGATCGGGGCGCGGTCGGATTGGTAGAATCTTCCGGCGGATTTTCTTCACCCGGGAAGCTCATTTCGCATCTTTTGACCCAGACGTCATAGATCGGATGCTCCACCACATTGAGTGACGGGGATTCCCGGAACAGCCAGCCGGAAAACACCTGCTTCCACTCATCGTCACCCGCGCGCGTCGAAGGGCGGTCATTGACCAGGAGCTGGACAAAGGCGCCCTGTTCGGGCGTCAGCTCCCACGGTGCGGTCCGTTCGCAGGCGCGCAGGCGGACAATGGCCCGCCCAATCCGCACGGACTGGCCAGGACGCAATTCCAGATCGCGTGTCAGACCATTGCGCTTGTTGAGAAATCCGAGCGTGGCGACCCGCTCTGCCATCGGTGTGCCAATCTGTTCGGTGACCGGCTGAACCAGCTCTTCGTCCGTTGCCGCCACTTCGGCTTTTTCCGCCGCCTGGCCTATGGCGCGTTCTTCGACATCATCACTGCTGAACAGGCCGCATCCGCCGAGCAGAGCGATCGGCAGAAAAAGCAGGATGCGGGATTGCTTCATTCCGCTTCGGCCGGATTCCATGGTTCATAGTCTCCGGTCGCGGCAGCACGCCGTCCGCCGGATTCCAGTGCGCCAGCGGGTCGATAGGCCTCGGCAGTTCCGGTCAGGTTGCCGGTTGGCGCTTTTTCCCAGATCCGCGGCTGCGGCAAATGGCTTTCGGGAATCTCGTCATAACTGTGGTGCAGCCAGCCATGCCATTCCGGTGGCACCCGGCTGGCATCATTGGCGCCGTCATAAATGACCCAGCGCCGCTGAAAATTGCCTTCGGCCTTTTTGGCCTGAAAATAGCGATTGCCAAATATGTCTTCGCCGACCTGCTCGCCTTTGCGGGCCGTGAACAGCGAGGTACCGATGGTTGCGCCATCCCACCATGTGAATATCTTGCCTAAGAGTCCCATGCGAAGTCGCTTAGCGTCAGGGCGGGGGTGTCCGCAATTAAAAAATGCGCCCGTTCCGGCGGAACGAGGCTGGAGATCTTCCGATCGGTTATTTCAGCCAGTCGACCCGGTCACCCGGTTGCAGCGACAGTTCCGCCGCACGTCCGCCAGCAAGTTCGAGCACCGCCGCCACCGGCTCACCGGACTGCACGGGTTCGAGTGAATAGGGCGTTGCCCGTGCCGCGATCGATTCAATCGTGCCGTCGCTGCGGATGAAAATGATATCCAGCGGAATGACCGTGTTTTTCATCCAGAAACTCGCCATTTTCTCTGTCGGGAATGGGAAGAGCATGCCCTTGTCGGGCGCCAGTTCGGTGCGAAACATCATGCCGCGAGCCTGCTGTTCCGGGCTCTGCGCGAGTTCCACGGTGAACCGGTGCGTCTGGTCACCGGACGTGATGGTCAAGGGTGCGAGTTCCAGACCAGCCTCGGACAGCCTGGCTTCAGCTGCCGGGCTCGCTGCAGCTGACTCGCTGCTCTGGGCATTGCAGGCAGTGACGGACCCTAGCGCCACGCACATGGCGGACAGGCGAATCAAGCGGACAGGAGCTTTCATGGGTTGAGAGCTATCACTCGCCAGCGGAAGGGGGAAGGCTGACCTGTACGGCCATATGCCCGCGTTCGCCATCACTGGTCCGCACCATCAGGGCCTGGCCGGGAAATACTTCGGTTAGCCCCGCATCGCGCAGGGTTTCCATATGAAGGAAGACATCACCATTAAGATTTTCTGCGATCAGGAATCCATAACCCTTTGCGCGATTGAACCATTTGACCTCGGAGCGGACGAATGGCGTACTGTCGTCGTCCACGACATGGATGGCCCGGCGTTTGGTTTCCGGTGCCTGAAGATCCTGGGTGACCGCATGTTCCGGGATCTGGACATCCAGAATACGGGTTGCCTGCAAGCCTTTCGGTGCTTCGACATATTCGCAGGTGACGGTTGCCATTTCCGGCAGATCGCGCCGACCGAGCGGTTCCAATATGGTCCAGTGGACGAGAATATCCTGGCCCAGCATGCCGTCTGCCGGTGATTCCTCCGGGACGATGAACCCGAATCCACGATGGCAATCGAACCATTTGACGGTCCCGGTCGCTTCCATCGTCTGCAACCCGGGATCCCGGCTGTCATCAACAGGACTGTCCGTGACACTGTCACCTGAATGTGCGGGATCTGCAACTAAGCTGGTCACCAAACGCCTCCGAAAACCATAACCGACTAAAGATGAAGAGACTCGGAGAGCCTTCACCGCAAATTCAATAACATATTCTCTGCAAAATGGCGATTCCATGGGTGATTTACCCAGTGTAATCCTGATCCTCGATGTCTTCTCCCGGTGCTGCATTGACAAAACGCGCCGCGATATCAAATCCGTGGCCCGCCCGGAGGAAGGCCTGCAACTGTTTGCGCCGGGTGTCAGGGTCGCGGATTTCCGAGGCATAGGGCCCGATCGATTTCTTGCGGGCAAAGGTCCGCGCAGCTTCCCATTTTCGGGCTTCTCCGACGGCCAAGGCGTCGGCATCATCTCCTTCGGCAATGCCCGCCTGATACAGCGCCTGTGAGATTCGCCGCTTGCCGTAACCCCGGGAACTCAGCGCCGCGGCCTTGTTTTTCGCGAACAGGGCATCGTCAATATATCCCAGCTCCGCGAACTTTACGACCAGGCCGTCAATGTCCGCCGATTGCTCCCCGTCCCATTCCCGTTCCCGCAATTTGCGGTGCAGATAGGCTTTCAGTTTGTGACGCGTGGTGGCGTAGCGGCTGACATAGCGCAAAGCGAGGTCTTGCAACCCAGTCTGGTTCAACGGTTTGACCCTGTTTTTCAACGCTTTGGCTCTCGAAAACTGTGATTGCCCTTTTTGTGCCACAGTCGAGCCGAAATTTAAACGTCACTTGCAATCAATAGGGGCCCAGCATGAGAATAATTGCCATATCTGGCTCCTGCAGGGCCGGACGGGCGCATGTCTGGATAAATGAGGATTTTTTGAAGGCTGGACCTTCTGGAAAGTGGATTTTGAATGACCGATCTGACGCCAACCCCCACAACAGATAACCACCCCCGAATTTTTGCCGATTTCGAGACGCTCGGCGACGCGCTGGACTATGCTGCCAGAGGGCAGAAGGGCTTCAATTTTCATGACGCCCGGGCGACCCTTGTGAGGGTTTATCCCTTTTCGGAGCTGCGTGAAGATGCATTGGCCGCGGCGCATCGGCTGATCGCTTTCGGCGTCACCCCAGGCGACCGGGTGGCCTTGATTGCCGATACCGAACCGCAATTTTGCGCGCTGTTTTTCGGAGCTATTTATGCCGGCGCCCTGCCGGTCCCGCTTCCGTTGCCGACCTCGTTCGGAGGCAAGGAGAGCTATGTTGACCAGATCGGCGTCCAGCTCGACAGCTGCGATCCCTGCATATTGCTGTTTCCTGACGAAATTACCGAACTGGCCAGCGCTGCCGGGGAATCGCGGGATATTCCGGTTTTTGGCTGGGACAAGTTTGCCGAACGCGATGCGCCGGAAGGGGAGTTGCCAAAAGCGAAGGGCAGCGACATTGCCTATCTCCAGTATTCCAGTGGTTCGACGCGTTTCCCGCACGGCGTTGCGGTGACCCATACCGCGTTGCTCCACAATCTGGGCTCCCATGCGCATGGCATGCTGATTGACGGTAATGACCGCTGCGTTTCCTGGCTGCCCTTCTATCATGACATGGGACTGGTTGGCTGTTTCCTGTCGATGGTCGCCAATCAGGTGTCCACCGATTATCTCAAGACCGCCGATTTTGCCCGGCGGCCGCTGTCCTGGCTGGACCTGATCTCCCGCAACAAGGGAACATCCTGCAGCTTCTCGCCGACCTTCGGCTATGAAATATGTGCGCGGCGGATTGGCAGCCAGTCCAATGTCAAGGAACGGTTTGATCTCTCCCGCTGGCGGCTGGCCGGCAACGGGGCCGACATGATCCGGCCCGATGTCATGCAGCGCTTCACCGATGCATTTGCACCGGCAGGATTTGATGCGAAAGCTTTCCTGCCGAGCTATGGGCTTGCGGAAGCAACGCTGGCGGTGACGCTGATGCCGCCGGGCGAAGGCATGGAAGTCGAGCTGGTTGAAGAGACCGATCTTTCCGGCGACGAACCGGCGGGCGGCAATCGGCCGAAACGCTATCGTGCCATTGTCAATTGCGGCAAGCCTGTACGTGACACACTGCTCGAAATCCGTGAAGAAGATGGATCGGTCCTGCCCGAGAAAACGGTCGGCAAGGTCTGGATGCAAAGTCCCTCGGTCATGGAATGCTATTACCGGGATCCCGAAGCAACCGCGGCCTGTCTGGTCGACGGGTGGCTCGACACCGGAGACATGGGCTATCTGTCAGACGGCTATCTCTATGTTGTCGGCCGGGCGAAGGACATGATCATTATCAACGGCAAGAATCACTGGCCGCAGGATATTGAATGGGCGGTCGAGCAATTGCCCGGTTTCAAGGCTGGCGACATCGCCGCCTTCGCAATCACCACCCCGGGCGGAGAAGAAACGCCGGCCGTGCTGGTTCAGTGCCGCACGTCGGATGAAATCGAGCGCTTACGGTTGCGCGACGAGATCCGGGAAAAAGTGCGGTCGATTACCGGCATGAACTGTGTGATCGAGCTGGTTCCGCCGCGGACACTGCCGCGCACCAGTTCCGGCAAGTTGAGCCGCGCAAAGGCGCGTAATCTTTACCTTTCCGGCGATATCCAACCCTATGCAATTGCAGCCTGACGGTGGTTAACGCAGAGGTTAAGGTAAGTTAACAATTTGGGGCCGGAAAAACTGGGTCATCCTTACGTTTCGATAAGGTTTTCGGCGTAAGGGACAATCCGTGGAAGAAAAAGTGTCTCAATCCGGATTGCCCCGGGATATCCCGCTGCGTGTGCTGATCGGCCTGGCCGATCCCGAAGGCGTGGACTGGGGCCGTATCCGTGCGCTGCAGTTCGAGGGTGTTCGCCAGCATGACATGGTGAAAATCATCGGATCGACAGTGTGCGGTGCCCTGGCTGTCCAGATCGCTGCGGCGAGCGTCGGATGGCTGGCGGCCGGGCTGTGGTTTGTCGCGCTTTGTGGCCTCTATTTCTACAGCCACCTCACCTTCAAGAAGCAGGCACTCTGGCAGCGCAAGAGCATCGATTTGCGGGACACCACGATCGCGCATCTCTTCTCTGCAGCAGCCGGGGGGATCTGGGGTATCGGTTTTGTCACGCTTGCGTTGTTTGGCGATCAGGCGGCCATGATGAACCTCTGGTCGATCATGATCTGTCTGATGGTCGGGTCCGCGATGATGCTCTCCGCTATTCCCCTGAGCAGTCTGCTCTATATCGGGATTAGCGGCGGCGCGATGATCTTTGGCTGGTATCATGTCGGCAGCTTCCAGATGACGCTGGGGTCCATGGCGATCACGGTGTTGCTTCTGTCCTCCTGTCTGATGACGGGCCGGTCGTTCATCTACCGCAAGGTCGCCGAAGCGCATCTCAACGAGAAAAGCGAAGTGGTGAGCCTGCTGCTCAAGGAATTTGAGGATACCGGGGCCGACTGGCTGTGGCAGACCGACACCTCGCGGCGCATTGCCCATGTGTCTCCCCGCTTTGCGCATGCGCTGGGGATGACGCCGGAAGAAATTGACGGGAAACCATTTTTGCAGCTGGTTGCGGGTCAATCCTGGGACACCGGGAAGTTCCCGCCGGCTTTGCATGATCTGGCGGAAAAGCTGAAACGGCGGGACAGTTTCAGCAACATGATGGTTCCGGTACAGATTCGCGGCGAGACCCGCTGGTGGGAATTGTCTGCTTCACCCAAGCTCGACGACAGCGGAGTGTTCCACGGTTTCCGAGGGGTCGGCTCCGACGTGACCGAGCAACGCGAGTCCGCCGACAAGATCTCGCACATGGCGCGATTTGACACTTTGACCAGCCTGCCCAACCGTCTGCAGCTGACCGAAACGCTGGGCAAGGCCATGCAGAATTCCGACAAGTGGAACGGCCGCTGCGGCTTCATGATGATCGATTTGGACCGGTTCAAGGCGGTCAATGATACGCTGGGCCATCCGGTCGGTGACCGTCTGCTGGCCCGCGTCGCGGACCGTCTGCGTTCGATCATGACCGACAACGAACTGTGCGGCCGGCTTGGCGGTGACGAATTCGCCATCGTGATCCGCGATGCCAGCGACTCCCAATATACCGAGATGCTCGGCAAGAAGATTATCGAGACATTGTCACGTCCATATGAAGTGGATCAGCACACGCTCTATATTGGCGCCAGTGTCGGGACAGCCATTGGCCCGCGCGATGGACGGACGGTGGAAATGCTGATGCGCAGCGCCGACCTTGCACTCTACCGGTCGAAGGACCAGGGCGGCGGCGCGCACAATCAGTATGAGCCCAAATTGCACGTCCATGCCGAAGAGCGCCGGGTCATGGAAATTGCCCTGCGCAAGGCGCTCGACAATGAAGAGTTTTCACTCAACTACCAGCCAGTGGTCAGCGCCGATACTGGCGGAGTCATGGGATTTGAGGCGCTGCTGCGCTGGACCAATCCGGAATTTGGCGTTGTCTCGCCGGCCAAGTTCATCCCGCTGGCCGAGGATGCGCGCCTGATCGTCCCGATTGGCGAATGGGTGATGCGCACGGCCTGCAAGGAAGCGATGAACTGGCCCTCGACGGTCAAGGTCGCGGTCAACGTGTCGGCCGACCAGCTGAGTGATCCCAATTTCCTCGACATGGTCGTGTCGGCACTGCAGGACAGCCAGCTGCCCGCGCAACGTCTCGAGATTGAAGTGACAGAGAGTATTTTCATGCGCGAGGGAACCGGCGCAACCGAAGTTCTCGACCAGATTATCGCGCTGGGCATCAACCTCTCGCTGGATGATTTCGGTACCGGCTATTCTTCGCTCGGCTATCTGCGGAAAACCCGGTTCACGACGATCAAGGTCGACCGCAGCTTCGTCCAGGGCGCGGCCAAGAAAGTTCCGGAAAGTCTCGCAATCATTCGTGCCGTTGTGGCAATGGCCGACAGTCTCGGCATGTCGACGACGGCGGAAGGCGCCGAGACCGAAGAAGAGGTCAAGATGATTCAGAAGCTCGGTTGCCGGAAGATTCAGGGCTATTATTTCGGACGGCCGATGGCGCCGCATGATGCGCTAGACCTGTTCCGCAATTTCGATCCGGACGCCGTGTCTCAGGATGACCGTGCCGCCTGATTGCAGAAGCTAACCTGGTCAGCCCCTGGCGATTCGTTTTTCAATACCCCGCCAGATTTTGGCAAAGGCCTGCGCGGCTGGCCCATTGGGCGAAAAATCTCCTACCGGCCGCTTGAGCTTGGTCATCCGTTCGATGTCGCTCGACATGGGAATGACCGGCCACTTGCGATGTTTGTCCAGCGTGTTCTTGTGGATGGTCCGGCGTCGGTCCACCATGGTGTAGACCGGCAGCAGTGGCGCGTGTTTCCGGCCGGTGGAGTCGAGAAACAGCTGAACGTCCTTCAGGGCGCGCTCTGACAACGGAGAGGGGATGACCGGGACAATCACATAATCGGCATTGCGCAGGATCTGTTCGCTGGTTTCGGTCAGACCGGGCGGGCAGTCGAGGATGATCCGGTCATAGTCTTTCGCGAGTCCGCGCAGAATTTTCCCCATATGCTTTTTGCGGTTGATTTCAAAAAACAGCCGGTCGAGCCCGCGCAACGACACATCAGCGGCGAGCAGATCGAGATTGTCATAGGCCGTCGGCTTGATCAGCTTGCCGGCTTTGACATCACCCGCAATCATGGCTCGTGCGCGATCCTTTTTGACCTTGTCGCCCTTGAGAATGAAAGACGCTGCGCCCTGGGCATCGAGGTCCCAGAGCAATGTCCGTCGCGCGCTCTGTGTGGCACTGCTCCAGGCCAGATTGACGGCGGTGCAGCTTTTGCCGACGCCACCCTTCATGCTGTAAACTGCGATAACGGCCATGGATGCAAACTCGAAAACTATGTGTCAAACGGGTTCGCCGAAAATGGTCCGACAGTCAGAGAATATCGTGGACCAGATCCTGCGGCCGGCACAACCGGACCCCTTTGTCCGTTTCAACCAGCGGCCGGTTGATCAGAATGGGTTCCCGGGCCATCGCCTCCAGAATCTGGTCGGCAGTGGCATTCTCGTCTGTCAGCCCAAGCTCTTCGGCGGGCGAACCGCGCACCCTTAGGCCCTCCTGCGGGGTGATACCAGCATCGCGATAGAGTTGTTCCAGCTTGGTACGGCTCGGCGGTTGCTTGAGATATTCGACAACGGTCAGGTCCACGCCCGGTGTCTCCTCCAATATGGCAAGGGTTTTGCGGGATGTCCCGCATTTCGGATTGTGCCAGATCGTCGCTTTCATTGGGTTCTCCCTGAGGTTCGGCTGTTGCCAAAAAACACCATGTGCACAGATCTTCAAGGAAAATCATGAGCAGGACAGATTTTGATTGCTCTTGAGAATTATTATCAATACGAGACGGTCTTGTTGAGAACGAATCGCAAATAAATTGCAAAGTGGGGAATATCTATATGTCCAAGATCAATATGCTGTCTTTCATGCTGGCGACAACGATGCTGGTGCCAGCGGCAGCTCATGCTTCCGATGCGGCTGCAGATCAGGGCAAATCCGATATCCTGGTGGTCGGCGAAGTGCTGTATTCAGATCAGGTGAATTCACTCAAGACGCCGACCCCGATCATTGACGTCCCGCAGAGCCTGTCCATTACAACGGCCGACCAGATAGCCCGGCGTGGCTTCACAAGTGTTGGCCAGATTGTCGACTACACGCCGGGTGTCAATAATTCGCAAGGAGAGGGGCACCGCGATGCAGTGGTGTTCCGCGGTGTACGCTCTACCGCAGACTTCTACATTGATGGCGTGCGCGATGATGTCCAATATTACCGTGGTCTCTACAATCTGGAGCAGGTCGAAATCCTGCGCGGGCCCAATGCCTTGCTGTTCGGACGTGGCGGCACCGGGGGAATCCTGAACCGTGTCACCAAGAAAGGCACCATTGGCGAGACTTTTGGTGGCGGTCAGGTTTCGCTGGATACCTTCGGGGCGTTTGACATCCAGGCAGACGTGAATCTGGCGGCCGGCGAGAATGTCGGCATCCGCCTCAATGCGGCTTATGAGAGCCTCAACAATCACCGGGATTTTTATGATGGCGACCGCATTGGTATCAATCCGACAGTGCGGTTCCTGCTTGGCGAAAGGACAACGTTCGATCTGTCATACGAATATGCCGATCACGAGCGGTTTGTTGATCGTGGCATCCCAACCGGCATAGATGGCCGCCCGGTTGAAGCTTTTGAAGACATCGTGTTTGGCGATGCCGAGCTCAACTTCACGACGCTGGAAGCCCATCTTGTCCGCGCCAATCTGCAGCACGAGTTTTCCGAGAATGTCAAAGGCAATTTCAGCGCTTTTTACGGCGATTATGACAAGGTCTATTCCAACTTCTATGCCTCGGCCTATAATCAGCTCGCCACGCCGGATGACGTGACCACAGACGGTTATATCGATGCGACCCAGCGCGAAAATCTGATCCTTTCGGGCAATCTGATCGGAGAGTTTGATACCGGCAATATTCATCACACATTGATCGTCGGTGGAGAATATATAAACACGTCATCCGATCAGAACCGCTTCAATGCATTCTGGGACCAGACACAGGATGACAACGAGATTTTCTCGATCGCACGTCCGCTCAATTTTCGCGGTGGAGTGGGGGTCAACGCTCTCGGACAGACCACCACCAACGATTTCACTGTAGATATCAATGATGATACGCGCGTCTCGATCGATGTGCTGTCCTTTTACATCCAGGACGAAATCAAGCTCACCGACTGGCTCAATATCGTTGTCGGCGGCCGGTTCGACAGTTTCGATATTGAAGTCAATAATGTCGTGGCAAGCGAGATTCGCAATCGCAAGGACGAAGAATTCAGTCCGCGTGGTGGTATCATTATCAAGCCGGAGGAGAATATCTCCATCTATGCGAGCTACAGCGAGAGCTTCCTGCCGCGCTCCGGAGAACAATTCGCCAACATCAATGGCAACAATGATGCACTGGCACCCAATACTTTCACCAATCTGGAAGCCGGGATCAAATGGGACTTTCAGCCGGGGCTCAGCCTGACGGCTGCGGTCTTTGATATTGAACAAAGCTCACCGCAGCCCAATGACAATGATCCGGCGACTCTGGATGTCATCGACTCCAATATTCAGGGCTTCGAGCTGCAATTGCAGGGCCAGGTGATGGATGGCTGGTTCATTTCCGCCGGATATAGTTTCCTGGACGGCGTCCAGGTCGATGCATTCGGCAATGACGGTTTGCGTCCGCGGGAACTGCCCGAAAACATGTTTTCGATCTGGAATCAGGTTCAGGTAACCGAACGTTTCGGTATCGGAGTGGGCCTCACACATCAGAGCGAGAGCTTCATCACCAACGGCAATGTGACCTATACAGGCCTTAACGGTGACACGGTAACAACCCGCGCGATACTTCCTTCCTATACCCGTATCGATGCCGCGGCCTATTATGATGTTTCGGAAAATCTCCGACTTCAGGTCAATGTCGAAAATGTGACCGACACGCTCTACTTCCCGACGTCGCACAGCACACATCAGGCGAGTGTCGGGGCGCCGCTCAATGCCCGCTTCACGATCAGCGGGCGCTTCTAGACGATCGTTCTGTTTCATACCGGGTGCCGACCGCTCCCTTCCCTGGACCCCCTGACGGCGGGCCCGGCATGATCAGTGGGTGGTGGTCGTGAGCTGCAATCCGACGGCACCGATCAGGATCAGCGCGATAAACAGAAATTGCAGAAAGGCGAGCCTTTCGTCGAAGAAAAACACGCCGATGACGGTAATGGCGACGATCCCGATTCCCGACCAGATCGCGTAAACGACGCCAACGGGCAGCACCTTCAGTGCCGGAGCCAGAACCCAGAAGCAGGCGGAATAGCAGGCGATCGACAGAACACCCCAGTGCCATTTGGCAAATCCGTCGGACAGTTTGAGCAATGTGGTGGCGACAATCTCGAGGGCGATTGCGATGGCCAGATACCCCCATCCGCTCATGGCTCTGTCCTCAGTCTTTGGGGGTCAGTGCCGGGACGGCCTTCGCCGCATCTTCCGGATCTATGCCTGGTGGCGGGGCAGCGCTCAGCACATCATCGCCGCTGGCCAGCCGCGCGGCGCGCTGGATCGCCTCGCGGATGCGCGGATAGGTTCCGCAGCGACAGACATTGTTGATCGCCTCGTCAATATCCGACTTGCTCGGATCCGGATTTTTTTTGATCAGCACGGCGGCGGCCATGATCATTCCGGACTGGCAAAAGCCGCATTGCGGGACATTTTCTGCCGCCCAGGCCTGTTGAACCGGATGGCTGCGGTCACGGGACAGGGCTTCGATCGTGGTCACGAATCGGCCCTCCAGTTCGCCAATTGTCACCAGACAGCTGCGAATGGCTTCGCCGTCAATCTCGACCATGCAGGCGCCGCAATCGCCGGTCCCGCAGCCATATTTGGTTCCGGTGAGATTGGACGCATCGCGCAGCGCCCAGAGAAGCGGCGTGTCTTCGTCCATGCGATATTCGACCGGTCGGTCATTGACGGTAAATCTGGTCATGGGCTCCCGTCCGGCATTTCTGGCCGGTTTCAGATCATGCTTTGGTGAATCCTAGCCGGTTGCCGATATCGACACAAGTTTGGCATCCGTGACCGACATATTCACTCCCGCCAGCTTTTGTCCTGCTGATCGACCAGCCGGACCATGGCATCAAATTCCGGGACACCCATCATCGCGGGATCAATCGCGGTTTCGGACAGGCTCTCGACATGTTTGCGGATCACCTCTTCGCCGATCATGATCGGCTTGCCCATGGCCATTGTCTGCATCTGGATTTCGCAGGCCCGCTGCAAGACCCAGTGATCGAGAAATGCCTGTTCCAGGGTCCGGCCCATGACCACCGGGCCATGATTTTCCAGCATCATCATCCGCTTGTTGCCCAGGCTGGCCAGGAAGCGCGGGCCTTCGTCGGCATGGACCGTGACACCTTCGAACTTGTGATAGGCGAGGCGAGGGACCACGGCCGCAGCATAGAAATTGACCGGCTGCAGACCGCCTTCGACAGACCCGACTGCCATGGTGGCGGTGGTATGGGTGTGAATGATGGCATGCACTTCCGGCAGTTCGCGATGAAACAGGCTGTGCTGGGTGAAGCCGGCCTTGTTGACCGGAAATGTCGATCCGTCGAGCGTGTTGCCTTCAATATCGATCTTGACCAGTGTCGACGCGGTCACTTCACTGAAATGCAGCCCATAAGGATTGATCAGAAAGGCTTCGTCTTCCCCGGGAACCTTGAGCGTGATGTGGTTGAAGATCATCTCGTCCCAGCCGAGATAGGCAAAGATCCGGTAGCAGGCGGCAAGCCGCTGGCGGGCTTGCCATTCTTCTTCGCTGCAGCTGGATTGCACATTGATTGCCGTTGCCATGAACATTCTCCTCGACTCGTCATTTTTGGTCCGTTGACAAACCTATATAGATTGCGGGGAAAATTGCGAATGCAAAGGCTTTTGCAATTGGCTGGAAATCCGGGAATACTTGCCCGGAAAAACTTGCCAAGTCCGGGGGAAATTGGTAAGCGGCCTGCAATTGTGGAGAAACGATTCTTCTGCAAACCCTTTTTAATGGCTATTCTCTTTTACGGCCGGTTGTTGTTTTTCCGGCTGCACAAGCAGTTTTGCCGCGATATTTTGAACGGAGTTACTCAGTCTTATGCAAATCATGGTGCGCGATAATAATGTTGATCAGGCCCTGCGGGCGCTCAAAAAGAAGCTGCAGCGCGAGGGCGTTTATCGTGAGATGAAATTGCGTCGGCACTATGAAAAGCCGTCCGAAAAGCGTGCCCGCGAAAAAGCGGCCGCCGTACGCCGCGCCCGCAAGATGGAGCGCAAGCGGATGGAGCGTGACGGAACCATCTGAGTTCGCGCACGAATTTCCCGGAAATACCCTGACATCAGGAAACCCATATGTCCGTAACCACCGTTCCGATCCGCCCGATTGAAAAAGGCACACTGACGAAAATGTGGATCGGAATTGCGCTGGTGGTGCTCATCGGAGCGGCGCTCGCCTGGTTCGGAACGCGTGAAGCCGTCGAGAACGGCGCAACGGACGAACAGTTTCTGGCGATGAATGCGGACAAGGATGGCGTGGAAACCACAACGTCCGGACTGCAGATCCAGACCATCAAAGCTGGTGAAGGGCCCAATCCGGTAGCCACCGACATCGCGCGCGTCGTATATACCGGCACATTGCGCGACGGAACGGAGTTCGACACCAGTATCGGTCGAGGGCAACCCGAAGATGCTGCGGTTTTCCCGGTCGGCGGTGTTGTGCCGGGCTTCTCCGAGGCGCTGCAGAAAATGCAGAAGGGCGGCGAATATCGCATCTGGATCCCGGCCGAGCTCGGCTATGGTGAAATTTCTCCGGGTCCAGAAATTCCGGCGAACAGCCTGCTGATTTTTGATGTGACCCTGGTGGATTTCATCTCCCAGCAGCAAATGCAGATGCTCCAGCAGCAAATGCAGCAACGCGAAGGCGCGCTGCCCCCGGGTCGGTAATCGCGGTTCGCTGGTTGAATCGAACAGAAGCTCAAGCTTGCTAGGCTCCAGTCGTTTTCATTAGACATCAATAGTTCGTGTAATTTGCCGACCTAGAGCCGCTCCGCCTGGGCGACCGCATCGGATGCGCGCAGGGCGGACAGGATGCGCATCAGGTGATGCACATTGTGGACCTCCAGATCCACTTCAAACGTGTGAAACGGGGAGTCGCGATTGGTCATTCGCAGGCGCAGGATATTGGCGTTGTGGAAGCCGAAGATCCCGGCCATCTCGGCCAGCGTTCCGGGCTTGTCGTGAAGAACAACCGCAAGACGAGCCGCCGCTCCATCTGAACCCTGACCCCAGCTGAGATCCACCCAGTCGGCGTCGACCCCGTCCGCCAGCTGCATGCAGTCAATCGCATGCACTTCGACATTCTCGCCACTTCGGCGCAGCCCGACAATCCGGTCCCCCGGCACCGGATGGCAGCATTCCGCCAGGGTGAAGGCCACGCCAGGCGTCAGCCCTTTGATCGAAATCGCCCGGTCCTGCTCCGGCCATTCCCGGTCATCGTCATTTTCGTTTGCGCTGCCGGGCATCAGCGCTTCCATGACTTCCCGGTCGCCAATGTCGCGGGTGCCGATCGCCAGCATCAGTTCGTCATCATCCTTCAGTTTCAGCCGCTTGAGTGCCGCTTTCAGGGCTTTTTTTCCGACTTTTCCGGGAAGGCGTTCGATAATCTCGTCATAAAGTTTGGTGCCGATCTCGATCAGTTCGTCCCGCTCCTTGTACCGGACAAATCGGCGGATAGCCGCCCGGGCCTTGCCGGTGATGACAAAGGACAGCCAGCCGGGCTGGGGTTCCTGCCCGCCGGATTTCAGAATTTCCACAACATCGCCGTTGGTCAGCTGGGTCCGAAGCGGGACATGGCGACCGTTCACCTTCGCGCCGACGGCCTGATTTCCGAGATCGGTATGCACCGCATAGGCGAAATCGACGGTGGTCGATCCTTTCGGCATCTGCAGCAAGGTGCCCTTTGGCGTGAATGCAAAGATACGATCCTGGTACATTGCCAGTTTGGTGTTCTCGAGCAATTCCTCGGCATCTTCCGCATGGTCGAGAATTTCGATCAGATCGCGGATCCAGCCCGCCTGGCCATCGGGTCCGCCGCCCTGCTTGTAGGCCCAGTGTGCCGCCAGACCATATTCATTGTCCCGGTGCATCCGTTCTGACCGGATCTGGATTTCCACCCGCATATTGTCGCCGTGCATGATCGTCGTGTGGATCGAGCGATAGCCGTTGCGCTTGGGCGTGGAGATATAGTCCTTGAACCGGCCCGGCACCATTTTCCACTTTTCGTGCAATATGCCGAGTGCCCGGTAGCATTCGGCGCTATTGTCGGTGATCACCCGAAATGCCATGATGTCGGTCAGCTGCTCAAAGCTGACATGGCGTTCCGCCATTTTCTTCCAGATCGAATAGGGGTGCTTTTCGCGACCGCTGACTTCCGCTGCCAGGCCGCCGCTGGACAGGGCTTTCTGGATCGAACCGGCGATTTTCTCGACCTTGCCTTCATCCCCTTCCTTGATCGCTTTCAGCCGGCCGGTGATTGTTTCATAGGCTTCCGGTTCCATGTGCCGGAACGCCAGCAGCTGCATCTCCCGCATATATTCATACATGCCGATGCGTTCGGCGAGCGGCGCATAGATATCCATCGTTTCGTGAGCGATCCGTTTGCGCTTGGCTTCGCTTTTGATGAAATGCAGCGTGCGCATATTGTGCAACCGGTCGGCCAGCTTGACCAGCAGCACGCGGATATCATCTGACATGGCGAGCAGAAATTTGCGCAGATTTTCGGCCGCCCGCTCGTCATCGGTCTGGGCCTCGATTTTCGACAATTTGGTGACCCCGTCGACGAGCCGCGCAATATCTTCGCCAAACAGCTTGCTGATCTCATCCACCGTCGTCAGCGTGTCTTCCACCGTGTCGTGCAGCAGCGCGGTCACGATGGTCTGCTGATCGAGCTTGAGATCTGTCATCAGTCCCGCCACCTCGATCGGGTGGCTGAAATAGGGGTCGCCACTGGCCCGCTTTTGCGAACCGTGTTTCTGAACCGAAAAGACATAGGCCCGGTTGAGCAGATCTTCATCTGCATCCGGATCATAGGAGCGCACACGCTCGACCAGTTCATATTGTCTCAGCACCGGTTCAGGTTGCTGTTCTTTGGGCGGATGAGCAACAAAAAAAAGCGCCGATACCGGTTCTGTTTCCCAAGGAGCGGGCAAACATGTGGTATCGGCGCCCCCGATTGCGGGGAAGTTCTGACCCGCCGTGAAACCTGGCCCAGTTCAGGGGAGGATCACTACGGGATTGGCTGGCGGGTCAGTATGGGGTGAGAAAACTCATTTGTTGCACCTGGCGAGGGCTTCGGCGTCCATCGCTTCGCCCTTGTAGCTGAACGATTCCAGTGGCCCAACCTTGCGAGCGAGCTTGGCACAGACACTGCGTGCGGATGAACTGCTTTTCGTTCCCTTGCACTCGGTTGCGGCACAGCGGATGACCGTCCCGCGGATAATGTGGTTGGCGGCTTCGACCGGAGCGGCGAGTTCGGCTGTATAAACGATAGCGTTGGAGCGCGCCGATGCGGTGCTGGCGGTGAACAGGAGGCCGGTCGTGATCGCTGCAGCGAAAAGAGTGACGAGCGAACGGGAAGGGCTTTGGGAGAGAAGCATGATTTTTCCTTTCTTCAATCATTCATTGGTGGCCGGTAGCTGGTGGCCTGGGAGAGAAAATTACCGTTTGCAATTTAGGTTGCGAATCAGTACCTAGTTCAATAGGTTTTAAGTTGCAACTAAAAACTTATATTTTTTTTTGGGTTTCAGGAAAACTCGGCTAGGTGAGGCATATGGACAAATTAACGGAAAATCTGTCGGATCTCGGGTCAGGCTGCAGTCTGCCAATTTCTCTGGAAGTGATCGGCGAGCGCTGGTGCTTCATGATTTTGCGGGCGTCGTTCAATGGCGTGAAACATTTTGAGGATTTTCTCAGCGAAATCGGAATCGCGCGGAATATCCTGGCAAATCGGCTGACCCGGCTGGTCGAGGCCGGTATCATGTCACGCCGGCCCTGTGATCATGACAAGCGCAAGGTGGAGTATCGGCTCACCGACAAGGGCGCCGAGTTGCTGCCGACCATTGTGTCCATTCGCCAGTGGGGCGAGAAATGGGAAACCGGCGTGCCGTCAAACCCGGTACTGGCGGATGCGCGTGACCGCAAACCGATTACCGCCATTTCGATCCGCGCGCATGACGACCGGGTGCTGGGCCTTGATGATCTGTGCTGGATTGACGAGACCGAACTGCGCGATCATGACTCGGGCGACTCCGAAGACCGCCAGGACCTCAATGTCCGTCATCTCAAAGAGATTAACGAACCTTCCGCCGCCTGAATCCCGACCTATTCGCTGCCGACTGACGCGTAAATGCTGTTGATGGGCCGCTCGAACACTTTGCGGACGATCGGTTCGAAAAACTCCAGCGGGGCGCTTTCATAACTGGCGTCAAATGCCGTCTGGTCATATTTTTCGCAAAATTCTGCACAGTCTTCAAAATGTTCGTGCCCGCGAAACGCCTCGCGCATGTCGCGGTCCTGCCCAAGATGATGGAAGAAATAATAACCCTGAAAAATGCCGTGCTTTTCGGTGATCCAGTGCAGTTTCTCGCTGACAAAGGGCTTCAGGATCGCTGCGGCAATATCGGGATGGTTGTACGTTCCCAGAGTATCGCCAATGTCGTGCAGCAACGCCATCACGACATAGTCATCCGGTTGCCCGTCACGATGCGCGCGTGTCGCCGTTTGCAGGCTATGTTGCAGACGATCGACAGGAAATCCGCCAAAATCGCCATCAAGAATTTTCAGATGTTCGAGAACCCGGTCCGCCACTTTGCTCGCAAAAGGCTTGAAATGGCCGGAAATGATTTCCCAGTCTTCCTTTGTGCCTTTGTCCATCGCCGGAAATTTGGCTTTCATTTCGTTCGGGCCGCCCATGTCGCTCTCCTTGTCTTTATGTCTTTTCCAGCATGCATATGGCACATGCGCAGGTTTTGGAATGCAAAGCAATTGACATTCCCGCGTCCGACGGGACGCATTTGCGGATTTTTCCCAAGTTTACGGGATTCTTTCCCAATCGGCAATGGGCCGCTATAGGAGAGGCAATGGCCGTCATAGAAATTCGTCCCCAACCGTTTTTTGGCAACAAGAACCGTGCATTCTGGAATCTGCAATCTGCGGGCTGGGCCGGTGCGCTGATCCTTCGCGGGCTTTCGGGCATTGCCAATGGCCAGCCGCTGAGTTTTCTGGTTCCGGTCATCATCTCCACGATCACCGGCTATTCGATCACATTGCTGTTGTCGGTCATCTACAAGAGCCTGATCCACCGCAAACCGATCGTTACCTGGGGCTCGACGATCGCGGTGCTGATTGCCGCTGCCGCGCTGTTTGCCTTTATTGATGCCTGGGTCTTCCTGATCCAGAATCCGGCAACGGAAAGCGGCTTCGGTACCCTGTTTCTTGGTGCCTTCTTCCTGGATTTCACTATGCTCGGGGCCTGGTCGGCGCTCTACTACGCGATCAATTTCTTCCTCCGGGTGGAGGAACAGAATGACCAGTTGATGCGGCTGGAAACCCAGGCGACACGGGCACAGCTCGCCATGCTGCGCTATCAGCTCAATCCGCATTTCCTGTTTAACACGCTGAACAGCATTTCGACGCTGGTGCTCCTGCGCCAGACCGAACCGGCCAATGCGATGCTGTCACGCCTGTCGTCCTTTTTGCGGCACACGCTGGTCAATGAAGTCCACAGCCGGGTCACGCTGGCGCAGGAAGTGGAAACGCTGCATCTCTATCTCGATATCGAGAAAATGCGGTTTGAAGACCGGCTGCGTCCGCATTTTGAAATTGATCCGGCAGTGCGGGATGCGCTGCTCCCATCGCTGTTGCTCCAGCCACTGGTGGAAAATGCGATCAAATATGCCGTAACCCCCATGGAGAGCGGCGCCGACATATCGGTCATCGCCAGTCTGGAAGGCAAACGGGTGCGGATAAAGGTTTCGGACACCGGCCCCGGAATGAACGGCCCGATTGATAAATCCACCAAATCTACCGGCGTGGGATTGGGCAATATTCAGGAGCGATTAAACCAGGCTTATGGAGAAGACCATGAATTTGACATTGTCTCTTCGGCTGGCACCGGGTTTTCTGTGATCATCGCGATTCCTTTTGAAACACGGGAACAGATCGAGCGGGAGGCGGCAGAAGAAACTAGTTCGGATACGCAAATCAGGAATGAAGCAATTTTTGGGGAGCATACCAGTCAGGTCGACCATGAAGGGGAGACGGTGGCATCACCGGCTTTGGCGACGGTACAGCACAAGGAAGTGAATTCATGACCATCAAGGCAATATTAGTCGACGATGAAAAACTGGCCATCCAGGGCCTTCAGATCCGTCTCGAGAAATATGAGGATATCGAGATTATCGACACGTGCAGCAATGGCCGGGAAGCGATTCGCAAGATCAAGACGCTGAAACCCGATCTGGTTTTCCTCGACATCCAGATGCCGGGATTTGACGGGTTTTCGGTTGTGCAGGGTGTCATGGAAATCGAGCCGCCGCTGTTCATTTTCGTCACCGCCTATGCCGACCATGCCGTCCGGGCCTTTGAAGCTGAAGCGATTGACTATCTGGTCAAGCCGGTGGAACCGGACCGGCTGGCCGATGCCATGGACCGGGTTCGCAAGCGGCTAACCGAAAAGCGGGGCACCGAAGAAATCGAAAAGCTGAAATCCGTGCTCAGTGAAGTGGCGCCCAATGCGATGGCGGATATCGAAAATGCCGAAGAGCCTGCTGCGTCCAGCCGCTATGAAAAGCTGATCAATGTGAAGGATCGCGGGCAGATTTTCCGGGTGGATGTTGACACGATCGAACGGATCGACGCGGCTGGCGATTATATGTGCATCTATACCGCCGACAACAGCCTGATCCTCCGAGAAACCATGAAGGATCTGGAGAAACGCCTGGACCCCCGACATTTTCAGCGGGTTCACCGCTCGACCATCGTTAACCTCAGCCAGGTCCGCGAGGTCAAGCCGCATACCAATGGCGAATGTTTCCTGATCCTGGGATCAGGGGCGCAGGTCAAGGTCAGTCGCAGCTACCGGGATGTCGTCGCACGTTTTGTGCATTGATGGCGTGATCAGTCACGGCGGCTGGCGAAGAAGTCCGTGAGCAGAAGTGCGGAAGCCTTTTCTTCCAGCCCGCCGTATATTTCCGGCCGATGGTGACATGTGTCTGCGTTGAAAAACCGGACGCCGCTTTCCACAGCTCCGCCCTTGGGATCGCTCGCCCCATAGTAAAGGCGACGGATGCGGGCGTGGGCAATGGCGCCGGCACACATCCCACAGGGTTCGAGCGTGACCCAGAGATCGCAGTCTTCAAGACGGTCGGTACCCAATGTGCGAGCCGCGGCGCGAATCGCGACGATTTCGGCATGGGCACTGGGATCATGCCCGGTACGCGTCAGATTATGGCCCCGGCCCACGATTTCGCCCCTGCGGACGACAACGGCGCCCACCGGCACTTCTCCGGCCTGCTCCGCTTCGCGCGCCAGAGTGAGGGCGTCTGCCATGTACGAAGTGAAGCTTTCGCGTGCCATATCCTGCGCCTAGCGTGATGTTGCGGTCCTGACCAGTGGGTAGAAGCAAGCCAAATATTCCCGCCGCCATGCTTGACGAACCGCCGTTTTGCAGTTAGGTGCGCTGTCTTTCCCGCGTGGGAATCACTCACTAACAAGAAATTGGACTGAAGCGATGTCGCGAATTTGCGAACTGACAGGTAAAACTCGGCTGGTAGGCAATAATGTGTCGCACGCCAAAAACCGCACGAAAAAGACCTTTCTGCCCAATCTGCAGAATGTGACCCTGCTGTCCGATACGCTCGGCAAGGGCATCAAGCTGCGCGTTTCGACTCACGGCCTGCGTTCGGTCGAACATGTGGGTGGTCTCGACAACTGGCTGCTGAAAACCGCGGATGACAAGCTCAGCCTGCGCGTCCGCCGCATCAAAAAGGAAATCGCGAAGAAACAGGCCGCTGCCTGAGCGATTATTGCTTGCCTTCTGGCTGGCCACTTTTTTCAGACTGCAGAAACGAAGAGCCGGGGCCTTCCCCGGCTTTTTCGGTTTTTGGTGCCGCCCTTTTCTTCGTCGGCCGCTTGCGGCCCTTGAGCAAACGGAATTTTAGCAGGATGGTTTCCTGAATCGCCTGGAAATTGTCGTCAGACGCGATCCAGATGATTGTTGCCGGTTTGCCTTCATGCATTTCCTCGCTGACCGCCAGTGCTTCCATATTGTCGACTTTCATCGGCGGCTTGAGCAGCGCGATGCGCCGGGACGTCCAGACTTCGCCCGCAGCTATTTCCCCGGGGTCCCCTATGGACAAGATGGCCGAGACTCCCTGCAGAGGGGTAAATCGCCGATGCAACAGCAAGGCGGAACCGTCCGGCAAAAGAGTGGCATCCGTCAGGCGATAGCCTTTCGGTGGCTGATAACCGAACAGTTCTGAATCGGTGCCAGGTTCAGATGGATCGCCATCAAAAATCAGCGCCTGTGAACCGCCTTTTTCATATTCTGCAGTTTCCGAGAAGACCAGATATCTCCCGTCAGGCAGCCTGAGCATGGCCTCGGCGCCTCCATTGATCGGCCATTTTGCCATCGCCGGCACACGCCACATGGATTCCTTGCGGGCAAAGGCGCGGCTGTAGCGCCAGACACCATGCTGGCGTTCGAACCCGACCCAGAAACGCTGTGTCTCCGGGTCATATAGCAGTGATTCGGCATCCCAGTTCAGCCTGGCGTGCGGATTTTCTTTCGGTGGCCCGTCGGGCAGAGGGGCTATGAAGGGTCGCTCCGCCCGGTTCAGTTCGGCATTCAGCGTGAATCCGATCAGCACCCCGGCGTCACTCAGCATGAAAAACCGGTCCTCTGGCAGCAAAAGCATGGCGGAGACCCCGCCGAATCCCGAATTTTCGCTGGTCAGTTTCCAGCCGCCGAGAAAGGCCAGTCGCCCGGTTCTGTTGCGTTCCGGACTGGAGGCATCAAATTCGACCGGTTGGAGGTTAATGATCTGGCTGTCATTCGGCGGCGGCGGGGGGCCGTGCACATAGGTCACGGGGACAAGGAAAAATATCAGGGAGAGGCAGGCCAGAATGCGGATCACTTTCCGGGCCATAACCGATAAGCGGAGGGAAATATATTCTATTCTGGACGCTCTGTTCCCGCTTGCGCTAGAGATGCCGGACCGATGCAGAAGGGCGTGATATGAAGAAAATCTATGCGGATGCAGGTTCGGCTCTGGACGGACTTTTATTTGACGGCATGCACCTGTGCGTGGGCGGATTCGGATTGTGCGGCATCCCCGAACGGCTGATCGATGCGTTGCGGGACAGTGGCGTCAAAGATCTTACGATTGCATCCAATAACGCCGGTATTGACAATGAAGGCCTGGGCAAGCTGTTGCGCTCGAAACAGGTTAAAAAGATGATTTCCTCCTATGTTGGCGAGAACAAGGAATTTGAACGGCAGTTCCTGTCCGGGGAACTCGAAGTGGAGTTCTGTCCGCAGGGCACGCTGGCCGAACGCTGCCGGGCCGGCGGGGCCGGGATTCCAGGCTTCTACACGAAAACCGGGGTCGGTACCCAGGTCGCCGAGGGCAAGGAAGTGAAAAATTTCGACGGCGAAGACTATATTCTGGAGCGGGGAATTTATGCCGATCTGTGCCTGATCAAGGGATGGAAAGCCGACAAGGCCGGCAACCTGATGTTCCGCAAAACCGCCCGTAATTTCAATGCGCCGATGGCTACCGCGGGGAAGATCTGCGTGGCGGAGGTCGAGGAAATCGTCGAAGTGGGAGAACTTGACCCTGATGCGATCCATCTGCCCAGCATCTATGTCAAACGGCTGATTTGCGGCGCGCCCTATGACAAGAAAATCGAGTTTCGCATGACCCGCGAGCGGGAAGAGGCGTGATCTTCTGATGAAACCGGTTTTGCACCGCCTTTTTCTGCCCCTTGCCTTGCTACCACTCCTGTCCGGCTGCGTGGCAGCCGTGCTGCCGCTCGCGGCCGCAGGGATGATCGGCAAAGGCGAGATCGATCGAGAGCAGGCAAGGCGAGACATTGTCGCCGCCGGAGCACGGGATGTTCCTGCCGCTCAGGCCGCGACCGAATCCGGCGTGCTTGCAGAATATTCTGGTCAGGGCGGCGCTGTCGAAACGGGTTCCGGTTCCAGCGCCGCATTGCAGTTGCAGCAATATCTGTCGCGCTTTCAACGACCGGCGGGGACCAAAGCCGTGCCACCTTATCTGGATTTTACCAGTTTTGCTATCGGGCAGGCGCAAAAAATCGAGGCCGGTGCGGGCGCCAGATCGGCCGTGTTGCAGCCGCGATTTGCACTGGAAAAGCCCGAAATGATCTCCTGTGCCGGCAAACCACTGGCGGTAATGATTGATCTGGATGACAAAACTGCACCCGACTGGCTTGAAGCCGATACGCTCTACTGGCAGCGCGGTTTGCCGGAAGCCTTGAGCGCCATGCGTGCAGCAAAGATCAGTGTGATCTGGCTGTCCGATCAGCCCGCTCTGGCATCCGACCGCATTGTGAGCATTCTTTCGGAAGCCGGACTGGCGGCGCCTGACGCGGATGATTTCCTGTTTCTGGATCGCGGTGGTGACGATCGCAAGCAGGCCCGTCGCTGGGATGCGGCAAGATCCTATTGCATCGTTGCAGCAGCCGGTGACAAACGCGCCGATTTCGACGAACTTTACGACTATTTGCGCAACCCGGATGGGGCGATAACCCTCGAACACATGTTTGGAGCCGGCTGGTTCCTGACTCCGCCGCCTCTGGTGGCGGCGCCTGAGCCTGACACAGTCGAAGACCAGAACGTGAAAGCAGAGAAAGAAGGATAGAATGGGCTGGGACAGAAATCAGATGGCCGCCCGCGCGGCGAAAGAACTGGAAGACGGTTATTATGTCAATCTCGGCATTGGCATTCCGACTTTGGTTGCGAACCACATCCGCGATGGCGTGGAAGTCACCCTGCAATCCGAAAATGGCATGCTGGGGATCGGCCCGTTTCCCTATGAGGACGAGATTGATCCCGACCTGATCAATGCAGGGAAACAGACGATCAGCGAACTGCCTTCATCCAGCTATTTCTCTTCCTCCGACAGCTTTGCGATGATTCGCGGCGGGCATATTGACCTGACGGTGCTGGGCGCGATGGAAGTTGCGGAAAATGGCGACATTGCGAACTGGATGATTCCGGGCAAGATGATCAAGGGCATGGGCGGGGCCATGGATCTCGTCGCGGGCGTCAAGAAGATCATCGTGGTCATGGACCATTGCGCGAAGGATGGAAGTCCGAAATTCATTCCGGAATGCACATTGCCGCTCACCGGCACCAATGTTGTCGACATGATCATCACCGACCTGTGCGTGTTTCATCGGCCCGATCATGACAGTGCGTTCCGACTGATCGAGCTGGCGCCCGGCGTCACCGCAGAAGAAGTGGCCGCAAAAACTACTGCGGCTTACGAAGCCGGCTGATCTCGTGGCGAAGCGCGGATTTCTGGTCGCTGGCTTTGGCCTCGCCGCGCTTTTGCTTGTCGGTTTCAATGGACATCGGTTGCTGGTCGAGCGACAGGCGGGCTTTCCCCTGTCGGCGGCAGCGGAACCGGAAAACCAGAACACATTGCCGACAGAGCCGGAGGACTGGCAGGGGCAGATCGATTATCAGCGACTGGATCGCGATTTCGCTGCAGTTGCAGCACGCCCGGAAATGGCAGGCCTTGCCGTGGCGATTGTCGAAGAGGGTGATCTTCGCTTCATTGGCACATATGGCGTGGCCGACAAGCGGTCGGCGGAACCGGTCAAGCCCGAGACGGTGTTTCGCTGGGCCTCGGTTTCCAAAGGCGTGGCCGGATCGCTGGCAGCAAAGCTGGCTGGCCAGGGAGCTCTTGATCTGGACAGCCCGATCAGCACATGGCGGACATCGCTGCGACTGCCGGGCGGAGCGAACGACCGGATCACCTTGCGGCAGTTGCTGTCGCATCAGACGGGCCTGACGAAAAACGCCTATGACCGGAAACTGGAGGACGGAGAAAGTCCAGGCCGGCTCCGCGCCAGTCTGGGTACTGCGCCATTGCAATGTGAGCCGGGAACCTGCCACACCTATCAGAATATCGCCTTTGACACCGCCAGCGAGATACTGGGCCATGGAGCGGGCACATTATATTCGGATGCCGTGCGGGAACAGTTGTTCGAACCTCTTGAAATGGACAGTGCCCGCTTCGGGTTGCGGGGCCTGACCGCTGCTGCAAACTGGGCGCGACCGCATCGGGGAGATGAGGTGCGGACTTTGGTGGAATCCTATTTCCTGCTGCCGGCAGCTGCAGGTGTCAGCAGCAATATTGTCGACATGGCGCGCTGGTTGCGGGCACAAATCGGAGAGAATGGCCAGATTTTGTCGGCGCCGGAACTGATGACATCTCATGCCCCTGTTGTGCGGACGGGTCGCGTCTATGGCGGCGAACTCGCCCGGGCCCTGACCGAACCATCCTATGGTCTGGGCTGGCGGCGTTTTGTTTATCGCGGTCGCCAGCTGGTCGGGCATAGCGGCGCAGTGGACGGATATCGGGCCACACTGATATTCGACCCGGCGAGCCGTACCGGTGTGGCCGCGATGTGGAACAGCAACTGGGGTCGGCCTTTCGCATTGCCCTTTGCCGTACTCGACAGCTATTTCGGCGCTCCCGTGGCCGGGGAGATCGCCCATGACTGGCTGGATCTGTCCGATCTGCCGCTGCCAGATTCCCTTCCACCCGTCCCGATTGACAATCGACAAGCAGGGGGCAACTGAAATCAGGTTGTTCTGAGAGCAGCTTGCTCGAACAGCGCGCGATCACCCATTTCCCAGGTGACATTCAGCTGCGTGTGATGGATCAGCCAGCCATCACCTTCGCGTTTCAGCTGGTGCACATAATATCCGCCAATGGAGTGCATTTCCCGGACGTCGCCGGTGACGAGGTGATGGTGCGCGGCCATGTAACAGGTACAGGTGGCAGCGTCGCTATCCACTTCGATCACAAAATTGGTCAGCACGTGCTGGGTGGCATCAAATGGCTCCAGTGTCGCACGGACTCCGGCAACCCAGTCGTCCGCCGCCATCGGAGCGGCCGGTTGCCCGGACCAGCTGGAAAAATCCATGATGATCTCGTCGGCAAAAATGGAGCGGTACAGATCCCACCGGTGACGGTCGATTCCCGTGGCATATTTCAGAACATGGTCGGTGATCTGGGCGCGATCAGCAAGGTTTTTGGGGGTCATGGGTTATTCTCCTCTGTTTCAAACAAGACCTGACTGGCTGCAAGTGCCCTATCCGCCCATTGCGTCGCGGTGACGCCTTCGGGCAGGCGTGTGCAAGGCACTTCGACATCGAAATCGACATGATCCGCGAAGGCTGCGACAAATTCACGCAGCGGAAAGGTTCCTTCGCCCGGGATCATGCGGTTCATGGCTTCATCGAGGTAATCATTTGTGACCCGCAAGTGTGGGCCATCACAGATCTGGGCATAGCTGATGCACTCGGGTTCAACTGCCCGTAGCTGGTCCAGTGTTCCGCCGGTGCGAAAGAAATGCAGCGCATCGACCGCGATTCCCAGATTGCTCCGGTCCAGCCGGCGATACCAGCGCACTGCGTCGGCCAGGCTGGCGCACCCGGGAGACAGGCCGGTAAACTCCAGGCCAACATCCAGTCCCTCGGCCTCGGCCAGATCGCATAGCTGGTGCAGCTGCTGCTGGATGAGCATTCTTCCGGTTGCATGGATATGGGTGACAATTCGTCTGGCACCCAGTGCGGCCGCCAAAGCAATGGCCGGCTTGTAGCCCGCAACATCTCCGTCCGGCATGACCGGGAAATATTCGGCATTGATGATGGTGATGTCATGTGCATCCAGCACGATCCGAAAATCATCGGCGCCAGCGGCATTCACCTCGGGAAACATCGGGCTGCCATCGTCCTGCAACGGTGACGTTGTAAAGAGGCACAGCTTTTTCACACCCGCCCCGATGGCATGGCGCAAAAGTCCCTCGGCCCCTCCGTCCATCATCGTGATCTGATGCAGGCCCAGCTGTTTCATGGCACGACCTTATCGCAAGGTGGCCGCGCCGTGCGCTAGTGAATCTGACAGGCTGTATGACGGCCGCTGCTTCCCTATGTGTTTCCTGTGCAAGGCGATCAGAGAATCGCAGGAAAAAGGACAGGACATGACCGAAGACGAGATTATTTCCATAGGAGATGTGGTGCGTTTTCAGGCGCAGGAGCAGCCGGAGCAGGTGGTTTTCACTTTCCAGGGCGACGAAATGACCTATGCCCGCCTCGATGCGGGCAGCAACCAGGCCGCGCAGGCCCTCGCGTCCAAAGGGGTCGGGAAGGGCGACCGGATCGCCTATATGGGCAAGAACAGTCATCTCTATTTCGAGATCATGGTGGGAGCAGCCAAGCTGGGCGCGGTCATGGTGCCCGTCAACTGGCGGCTAGCGCCGCCTGAGGTGGCCTATATTCTCAACGACTGTCAGGCGAAACTGCTGTTCATCGGTCCCGGCTTTGTCGATCTGGTCAGGAAGATCGAGAAGGATCTCGACCATGTCGAGCTGATCCTCGGCAGTGAACAGCCGGAAGGCGAATTTGCCGGCTATCCGGCCTGGCGCGACGGGTTTGATGCGGTCGATCCGATGGTCCAGTGCGCGGAAGATGACGACGCCTTGCAACTCTATACTTCTGGCACCACCGGTCACCCCAAGGGCGCGATCATGACCAGTGGATCGATATTCTCCTCCCGCTCCTCAGAGACGAAGGAAGAGGATCTGATGGACTGGCAGAAGCCAATACCGGGAGAGATCACCTTGCTCGCCATGCCATGTTTTCACATCAGCGGCACTGGCACTGGCCTCACCGTGATGTTTGCCGGCGGAAGTGCCATCGTTCTGCCCGAATATGATCCGACCCAGGCGCTGGAGCTGATCGAGCAATATAATATCTCCAAGATTTTTATGGTTCCGGCGGCAATCCAGATCCTGCTCAACCATCCGCGCGCAAGCGAGGTCGATTTCTCGGATCTCAAATATATCACTTACGGCGCGTCGCCGATCCCTCTCGAGCTGATGAAACGCGCGATGGATGTGCTCGGCTGCGGCTTTGTGCAGATGTACGGGATGACCGAAACCAGCGGGACGATTGTGACGCTCAACCCGGAAGATCATGATCCGAAAGGCAACGAAAAAATGCGGTCGGTCGGAACCCCGCTGCCCGGCGTGGAGATCAAGATTATCGATCCGGAGAGCAAGGAAACCCTGCCGCCGCGAACGATTGGCGAAATCGCTACTCGCTCGGCGAAGAACATGAAGGGCTACTGGAACCGCCCTGAAGCAACGGCGGAAACGCTGGACAAAGAAGGCTGGCTGCACACCGGCGATGCCGGCTATCTCGACGAGGACGACTATCTCTATATTCAGGACAGGCTGAAGGACATGATCATCTCGGGGGGCGAAAATGTCTATCCGGCCGAGGTCGAGAACGCGATCTACGCCAATCCGAAAGTCGCCGATGTCGCAGTGATCGGGGTGCCCGATGAAAAATGGGGCGAGGCAGTCAAGGCCTGTGTCGTGGTCAAGGAGGGGCAGGAGGTGACCGAAGCCGACGTGATCGCTGATGCCCGCGAACGTATTGCCGGATATAAATGCCCGAAATCGGTCGACTTTATCGAGGCCCTGCCGCGCAATCCATCGGGCAAGATCCTGCGCAAGGATCTGCGCGCACCCTATTGGGAAGGAAAAGACCGGGCGGTCAACTAGACTGATATTCCTGCGGAGGCAGGAATCCATCTCCAAAGCTTTCATCCGGACGAATCCGGGAGAGATGGGCCCCGGCCTTCGCCGGGGCACAACATGTTGCTAGAACTGGACGCGCTTGGTGAAGCCGCCGTCGATGACGAGGTGCGCGCCGGTTGTGTAGCTCGACGCGGGGCTGGCGAGGAACACGACGCTGCGTGCAACATCATCCGCACCGCCGAAATCGCCCAGCGCGAAGCCGGCCTTGGTCATTTCGTAAAATTCCGGCATGCCCTTTTCGATCTGGGACCAGTTACCGCCCGGGAACTTTATCGGGCCCGGAGACACCATGTTCACGCGAATGCCCTTGGGACCCAGTGCCTGGCTGAGCTGGCTGCCATAGGTGATCAGCGCGGCTTTCATCGCATTGAACGCCTGAGGTGCGACAAAGGTTTCGAAGGCGGCGGTCGAAGACATGAAGATCACGCTGCCGTCATCGGATTTTTCGAGATGTGGCTCGAGCACTTCCATCGCCTTGACGGCGCCGACAATGTCGGTGTTGAAAGTGACTTCCCAGTCGCCCGTGGCGCCGGCACCCGACGAGCTGGCATTGTGAATGAAAATGTCACAACCGCCCAGTTCGCCAGCAGCCTTTTCCAGCCATTTCGGGTAACCGTCCATGTCGTTCATGTCGAAAGATTCGGCAAACACCTTGCCGCCATGCGCTTCGAGTTCGCTTTTTGCGGCCGCCACCTGCTCGGCATCGCGTGAGAAGAACGCAATGTCGGCGCCCTCTTTTGCGAAATGTTCCAGCGCGGCACGACCGAGTCCGCGGCTGCCGCCTGTCAGAATGACTTTCTTGCCCTTGAGTCCCAAATCCATTTTGCTCTCCTTTGTTGGGGTTCGTGTAAACGTCTAGAATTTCGCGATTGTCGGTTCGCAGATCCATTTGATTCCGCGGCGCAACAAGTCGTAGATCAGCGGTTGTTCCCAGCCTGACCGGTCAACCTCCGGCCACCAGTCGAGAACCGGTTCCATGTCATAATGGCCCCGGCAATGACCCATGGTCAGATACAGTACCGCCCCTTCGCCCATCCGGCGGATGTAGAAGACCGGGTGGCGTTCCTTCGGCATGTCGCCGTGGACAAAGCCTTCGAGACTGGCCTCTCCGTCATATTCCGTATCGAGCAGCACATCGAGCTCTGCTCGGGTCTCGACCAGATATTGCTCATCCGTGGTTTCGAATGTTTCCGGGATTCCCTTGACCAGTGGATGATCCGGCTGGGCGTTGCGGATGGTGAAGGGAATGATCGGCGGGTGTGACAGGAACCGGGTGCCGAGCGTATCGGCCAGGACCGGCATGTCATCGGGCGCGTCGACCAGCCCATCGTCAAGAAATTTCAGGACTGCATTGGTGCCGTGCAGGGCGAAATAATGGCCGCCATTTTTGACGAAATCCTGCACATTTTTCTGGGCCTCGGCGCTCGGCACGACATTGCAGGTATAGCTGATAAGGATATCGGCATCCCGGATCGCGGCGATATTCTCGTAATCCTCGAATATGCGCACGCGGATGCGGTCATCTTCGGCGAGCAGTTTCAGGACTTCCAGCCGGGCAAAGTCAATGTCATGATATTGACCAGCGGCGACCAGCACGCATTTGATCGGTTTCTGGTCGGGGCGGCGTTCGGCGGGTTCGCTCATCAATCTCTTCCAATCACGGGGTTTGTCTTGCCATCCCAGTCGAGATGCGCCTGACGCATCGCGGCAAAGCCGTCGAGGCCGGGCTGCGGGATCTGCAGATATTCGATTATCGTGCCGGGGCCGCCGCCATAATCGGCATAGAAGGCACCACCGACTCCACCGGGCAGGCTGACTTCCTGAATAACCTCGCCGCCGGCTTCCTCGGTCAGGGCACGGGCATGGGCGAGATCATCGACAATCAGGCACAGGTGCTGCACGCCCTGCAGACCTTTTTCGCGCCATTCGCGGAACATGGACGGGGCGTCATTGTCCGGCCGGATCAATTCGACCTGGATGTCACCCCAGTATCCAATCGCCATCGAGAACTGAATGTCGGACGGCTGGCCGCGGAATTTGACATTCTCCACCTGCACGCCCTCAGTATGGAAAAACGGCCCGGCGCCCATTTTGGTTGTCCAGTAGTCAAGTGCCGCATCATAATCATTCGGCACATAGCTGATCTGCATGATTGTGCCGAGTTTTGCGAGGGTGGCGGGCGATCCGGTCATTCTTCGCCGCGCCAGATTGCGGCCGAGTCCCGCTCTTCCATCTTCGCCGCAAAGCGGGTCAGGTTATCCGCGCCGTCGGGCAGGGACCAGCCTACCGTTCCGCCAAATTTGATGAAGCAGAACGCCACCAGGTCGGCCAGTGTCAGTTTGTCATTGCAGATATGGTCCTTGTCGCCGAGTTGCGCATCCAGCCACAGCCAGTGCTTGTCGGACATGGCGGACAATTCGGCGGCCGCCTCGGTGCTGACCACATTCATTCGCGGTTCGAACATCGGCCGGCCCCCACCGCCACGAAATCCCATGGTCATTGGCACCGCAATCTCCTGATCGATCCGTCGGGCCCAGCGCCGCGTCTCTGCGCGCTCTTCCGGTGTTGAACCGATCAGAACGGGATTCGGCTGGATTTCTTCCAGATATTCACAAATTACCGTCGATTCGGTGAGTAGCGTGCCGTCGTCCAGTTCGAGCGTTGGCGTGGTCTGCATGACGTTCTTTTTGGCGTAATCGTCGCTCCGGTTCTCACCGGTGATGATGTCCAGATGAATGCGTTCGACTTCGATGCCTTTCTCGACGAGGAACATGCGCACCAGACGCGGGTTCGGGCCCAGGCTCGAATAGAGTTTCACGAAAATGCTCTCCTTTTTGGGGCAGACTCATGTCTGCTTCTTGATCCGCAGGATACACAGGTAAGGCGCGCGCACTATCCTCTCAAAAACAGTAGGGAATGCTGCCAGAATCACTAGTGGCGGAACCGCGGAGTTGCGCTATTTTGCTTGCCATAAACAACAGTTCGGTTTTCAGGAGAAGATAATGGTCGAGACGCTTACAGGTCATAACCGGTCGAACGGGATTTCCTATAATGAGATCCTCGAAGGCGATACGGTGCCGCCGCCAGCGGTCTATCTGGAAGATTCGCCAATGGAACCGGGTGTTACCCAGGTCGAGATCAGCCGTTACTGGACCAGGGAGGAGCATGACCGGGAAGTCGAGAAGCTCTGGAAGCGGGTCTGGCAGATGGCCTGCCACCGCGATGACATTCCCAATGTCGGAGACACCCATGTCTATGACATAGCAGGTCTGTCCTTCATTATCGTTCACGCAGCGGAAGGCGAGTACAAGGCCTTTCCCAATGCCTGCCTCCATCGTGGCCGGGCGATTTGTGATGCCGATAAAAAGGGTCTGAAGGCGCTGCGCTGCCCTTTTCACGGCTGGTCCTGGGAACTGAATGGCAAGTTGAAGGAAGTGCCCTGTCAATGGGACTTCCCGACAGTCAGCGAAGAAACGCACAGTCTGACCGAAGCGAAAGTTGGCCAGTGGGGCGGCTTCATCTTCATCAATCCGGACCCGGATTGCGAACCGCTGGAAGATTTCCTCGGCGACATTGATCGTCACTTCCGGATTCCGTTTGAGCGGCGCTACAAGGCGGCGCATCTGGTCAAGCGGCTGCCGTGCAACTGGAAGATCGCACAGGAAGCCTTCATGGAAAGCTATCATGTCGTTGGCACGCATCCGGTGCTGATGCCGACATTCTCCGATGCGAACAGCAAATATGACGTCTGGCACAACATGTCGCGGGCGATGTCGGCCTCCGGCCCGCCCAGCCCGCATACCAGTCTCGAAAATCCCGACCCGACGGCATTTCCTGATGGGAAATTGTTCAAAAGCTTCCTCCACCCGATCAACAACCATATTTATCGGCGGCTGGAAGAGAATCGTGTCGAAGTCGAATTTCCCAACGGCAAAAAGGGCGTGTTCGACATGGAAGCCAATTATATCGAAGGCGAAGTCAAAAATGCCGATACCCATATGTGCAATTGGGTCGGTGGCAAGATTGCGCCCGAAGAAGAGGACATGGATGCGCCGTTCCCGCCGGGTACGCCGCGCGAATATCGTGATGCGATTGCGGGTGCCCGCCGCGAGGACATGCGTGAGGTCTGGGGCGACTATGTCGACGAGATAGCCGACGCGGATTTGAACGATTCAATATTCTACAGCGTGTTTCCGAACATCAGCCCCTGGGCGGATTTCAACCCGATCTTCTATCGCTTCCGTCCGGATGGCGACAATCCCGAGCAGTCCTTGCATGAAGTCATGTACATGCTGCCCTTGCCCGAAGGCGCGGAGCGTCCCGAGCCGGCGGAATGCACCTTCCTTGATCTGCATGATGATTATACCCTGGCCCCGAATTTTGGCAGCTATCTGCTCAAGATCTTCAACCAGGACTATCTCAACCACAAGGCGGTCCAGAAGGGTGTGAAAAATCATCCGCATGGCAAGACGATGTTCGCGCAATATCAGGAATCGAAAATCCGCCATTTCCATGAGACCTTGAATGAGTGGCTGGAATCGGACGAACCGCCCAAAAGTCCGAAACGCACGAAAGCTGCGGCCTGACATTGAGCGACATTCCGGAAGGTTTTGAGCGGGCACGCTTTTCCAGCCCGTTTCTCGACATGGCCGGCCCCTATTATGTGCGGCATGACCCGGACCGGATCGTGGTCGGCACGCGCATTCACAAGGGTCAGATCAACCATATCAGGGTCGCCCATGGCGGCGTTCTCGGCACGCTGGCAGATGTTGCGCTGAGCTTGCAGGTCCATGAAGCAGAAGATCCGCCGCTGCCGGTGGCGACGATGAATCTCAACACCAGTTATCTGGCGGCAGCGAAGCTGGATGACTGGGTCGAGGCCCATGCCGATATCGACCGGATCAGCAAGCGGACCGCCTATTGCAGCGGGCGTATCATGTGCGGAGACACGGTTCTGATGACGATGACGGCGGTATTCGCAATATTGCGGCGCTGACCGGGATCCGGGAATCTAGTCTGTCGCGCCGAGATATCCGAGCTGACCTGCCTTGAAGATGGTTTGTCCGCGATTGACACTGTTCAGTTTTTGTCCGGCGCGATTCACATGATAGCGGATGGTGGCATGGCTGAGCGACAGGATCATGCTGATTTCCTTGTCCGTCTTGCCGATTGCGGCCCAGTGCAGACATTCCGCCTCGCGTTTTGACAGGATGCAATTGGCAGGCATGCGGTGCTTCTCGCGCATGGCCAGAACATATCCGGTCACGAAACGGCGAGTGACGATGGCGAGGAAATCGGAATAAAGCCGGAACTCCTCACTGAGGTCCGTCCTTTCCAGTTCATTGGGGATAAAACTCACCGCACCAATTTGTCCAAAAGGCAGGTGCACCGGGATCAAAATGGCACATTTGGACAGGGACGTGGCACCGGTCTGGTTCTCGTAAAATTCGCGCAGGTCGATTTCATCCAGATATTCGTTGGACCAGTGGCCGTGAAACCCTTCCGCGTTGCACCACATTGGTTCGCTTTCATAGCGGCAGGCGCGTGGGAGCGGCGAACTGAGCGCCAGGCGGGTATCTTCCCACCAGCGTTCGCCCTCTGCGACCCAGCCGAACACATCCTTGTTGAGCAGTTCTCCATCGGCATCGACCAGATGGGCCTTGGACGAGATATCCGCACTGACTGCGATCCGAAATCCGTAGGCCTGGGCAATCTCGTGAATGGCCTCCGCCGCTTTGCGGATTTCCTGGGCGTTGGTGATGGTGACGCTGTCGAGATTTTTCCGAAAACGTTCACGCCCGATACGCGGGATATCTTCTACGAAATTCTTGGCCATGCGGCGCTTGTCCCTGCCTGTGTCGTGTGACTGGTCGCGACGTGTTACGTTGTTTGGTTTTCCAGTCAACCAAACATTACTGACCAAAATGTTAGTATGTCAACAGCGCCCGTACGGGATGTGATTATTCTATGATTCCAATCAGTTCGCCAACGGGATATTCCTCTCCCGTTTCACTGACGATAATCTTGAGTTTGCCGCTGGCAGGACTTTCCACTTCCTGGGTCGACTTGTCATTTTCCAGAGCATAAATGTCCTGGCCCTCGGAAACATCAGACCCGTCAGGCACAAGCCATTCCGCCAGTATTCCCGATTCCATGCTGAAACCCAGTTTTGGTATGCGTATTTCCGTAGCCATTTTTACCCCAAAATTTTCCGAACTTCGCGTTCAATATCATCTTCGCTGAACATCCAGGCCTTCTCGATTGTCGGTGAGAACGGGACCGGTGCATAGCCCGATCCAACCCGGCCGACCGGCGCCTTCAAATCAGAAAACAGTTCCTCGTGGATGCGCGAGGAAATCTCCGCACCGGTTCCGAAATTCTTCACCGCTTCGTGGACGACAACCGCTGCCCTGGTCTTGGCGACGCTCTTCAAAACGGTTTCTTCATCAAACGGGGCGATCGTCCGCAGATCGATGATTTCACAGGATATCCCTTCGCCCGCCAGCTTCTCGGCAACGGCATGGGACGCGCCAACGCCCCGGCCATAGGTGATCAGCGAGATATCAGTGCCTTCCCGTGGAACCGAAGCCTTGCCCAGAGGCACGACATGATCGGGAGCAGGGGCAGGACCCTTGGTGAAATAGGTTGGGGTGTTTTCAATAAACACTACCGGATTGTCATCCATGATGGAAGAATAGAGCAGGCCATAGGCATCCGCCGGATTGGAGGCCGCAACAACCTTCAGGCCGGGCACATGGGCAAGCCAGGCTTCGAGCATGTCGCTATGCTGTCCGCCGAGTCCGGTGCCAGCACCCGTAGTGGTCCGGATGGTCAGCGGGACGCTCGTCTGGCCGCCGGACATGAACCGCAGCTTTGCCGCGTGGTTGACCAGCTGGTCCATGGCCACCGTGATGAAGTTCATCAGCATGATTTCCGCCACCGGTCGATATCCTACCAGCGCAGAGCCAACCGCGGCTCCGACAATTGCCTGCTCGGAGATCGGGGTCGAGCGGACACGGTCGGTGCCATATTTTTCGGACAGCCCGGCAGTAACCTTGAACACGCCGCCGCCTTCCTTGTCGGCAATGTCCTCACCGAGCAGGATGACCTTGTCATCGTCTGCCATCGCCCGGGCCATCGCCATGTTGCAGGCCTGTGCGAACATGATTTCCTGTGGTTTTTCGTCGCTCATGCTGCAATCTCCACATCGAGAACATCGATCCGGTATTCGTCTCCGGGCGGGTAGTCGCTGTCGAGGGCAAACTGCGCCGCTTCATCAATCGTGGCGGTGTTTTTGGCCTCGATTGCCGCAATATCCGCTTCGCTGACCTGCAGGTCGAGCAGCTGCTGACGCAGGATTGGCATAGGATCGTCTTCGCGCGCCTGCTCCATTTCTTCCTTTGGAATATAGTGGCTGGTATCGCCAAGCAGATGCCCGTGGAACCGGAAGGTCATCGCCTCGATCAGGGTTGGTCCATTGCCGGCCCGGGCATGATCGACCGCTTCCTTCGCCGCGGCATACATTTCGCTTGCATCATTGCCATTGACCCGCACCGAACGCATGCCCAGTCCTTCGCCGCGCTGAGCAATGGTCTTGGATCCGGTCGTGTCGCGCATATGAGTATGCTCGCCATAATGATTGTTCTGGCACAGGAAAATCACCGGCAGTTTCCAGATCTGGGCCATGTTGAGTCCTTCATGAAAGGCCCCGATATTCGACGCACCATCGCCAAAGCAGCAGACGGTGACCTTGTTGTCCTTTTCCAGCTGGCTGGCCAGCCCCAGACCATTGGCAATCGGGATTCCGGAACCGACAATACCGGTGGTGACCATCACGCCGGTTTCCGGGTGCGTAATGTGCATCGGTCCGCCCTTGCCCTTGCAGGTGCCCGTGACCTTGCCGGCAAATTCGGCCCAAAGGTCTTTCGATGGGATGCCTTTCGCAAGCTGATCATGGAGGCCGCGATAGATGGTGACCAGATAGTCATCCTGATTGATCGCCGCCATCATCGCAGCCGAGACGACTTCCTGACCCCGCACCGGATAGTAGACAATTTGCAGCTGCCCGGCGCCAATCATTTTGCGGAACCGCCGGTCAGACTGCATGATCAGGTCTGCGCGGGTAAAAATGTCGAGCAGAACATCTTTGTCTGCCATCTGTGTGTTGCTCAAGGCTTCGCTCCTTTGGTGGCTGCCCTCTGCAGGGGCTTTGCTTGCAAATCTACATAGCGCAGGGCGCACCCATAACCACTATTGTTATAGGGAGTGACAAGCTCGAAAGCGTCTGTTCAGGCGGGTGGCAGAGTGTTGAGATCGAGCTCTTGCGCCTGTGGAACCTGTGACCAGAATTCGGGATCATGGCCATAGAAAACCTGTGCCCCCGCGCGGCGGAGCCGGGAAAGCGTCTCCAGTGATCCGCGATACTGGTCCACATTATAGCAGTGATCGGGCAGATGCATCTCGTCGAGAGATCTTCGCATATTGCAGCAATCTGCGGCAAGTACCGCTTCGCCCGTGGCGGTTCGGACCCTTACCGACTGGTGTCCGGGGGTGTGGCCGGCGGTCGAAAAAATGACGATAGTGCCATCTCCGAACAGATCATGCTCGCCATCAATGCGCTTCACCGGTTGTCCGAGATCGAAATCGACCTTGTCATAGGCACTGTCCTCTCCGCTCAGTCCAAAGTCCCATTCCGGTGTTTGCACGATAATCGTCGCATTGGGGAGCATATGGTTGCCGCCGGCATGGTCGATATGAAGGTGGGAATTGATGATATAGTCTATCTGTCCCGGATCCACATCAATCGCTTTTAGCCGGTCGGAAATGTTCGCGCCGTCGGGCATGTCGACAATCTTGCCCAGACCTTTTTCCATGCCGACAAACCGGTCACTAAACCCGGTGTCAAACAGCACAAGGCCTTTGGGATGATCGATCAGGAACACACAGGCCGGCACCCTGGCCTTGCCGGGTTCACCATCGAGGAAAAAGCTCATCGGCAAGGTGATGTGACCGCAGGTGAAGGCGTAGAGCAAAACGCCCTGTTGCTCGCTGGTTCGCATTGTCACTTTCCCCTCCCGCTTGCGACGACCGTCATTCCAGTCCGACCCGCTGAACCGTGCCGGTTACCGAATATATGGTCTCGATACCAACCCTTGCGCCGCCGCCAATAATGGTCAGGCCACCTTGTCCGGCCATTTCGCCAATGGCAAATCCGTGCCTTGGTTGCGACATTTCGGGGCCGAAGATCCAGCTGTCTGTGGCGAGATCCAGAATATCATGATCCGGTAACAACCGGCCCTCGGTCAGGGATTCTCCGCCCAGAATATGCAATCGTCCCGATGCCACCGCAGCGCCATGTCCGCCCCGGCCGGTCGGCATGTCTGGCCCCTTTGTCCAGCTGTTCTCGGCCAGATCATAGATTTCGATCAGCCGGATTTCGGTGCCCAGTGCAGCACTGCGTCCGCCGGTGACAAAAAGCTGCGAGCCGCTTTTGGCGATGGCATGCGAATGCCGAGCGGTCGGCATCGACGCCATGGCTTCCCATCGATCCGCGGCGATGTCATAGCGCCAGACCGTATCGAGATCGCGGCCGCTGTCCTGCCCGCCGATCAGGAACAGGCCGCCATCAAAATGGGTCATGCTATGCTGGCCAATCGGATGCGGCAGTTTGCTGATTTCCGTCCATTGGCCAGCCTCCGGATCGAAGCGGAACAGGCCGGCTTCGGGATCCGCGTTGAACGGCAGGGAAACATAGCCGCCTGACGCGTAGACATGGGTGTCATCGGCGGCCATCGCGACATGATGCAGGGGCCGCGGAAGGCGTCCGCAGCTTGTCCAGATGTCCATCGTTAGATCCAGCACTTCACAGCTGTCGAGCACCCGGAACAGACCGATCCCGCCAGCGATATACAGTTTTCCGTCCAGCGTGGCCGCGTGAATTTCGGACCGGGCCTGTGTCATGCCGTCATTCCAGCCCATCGCCTGTCGGGTCAGTGCGCCAGCGCCAATTGCAAGCAGCACAAGCAGGATGAATGTGAACAGAATCTTCTTCATGCGACCGGTATGCCACAGGCCGGGCAATTTTCCAGCCCGTGACAGCTATCAAAGCTGGCAGTTATCCCGACGCGCATGACTGTTCTATCAACCCGCAACCCCGAAACCGGGCAAAACGAAAACGGAGAGCAAGATGACCGATAACAGGCAATGGCTGATCAACGGGCGCCCCAAGGGACGGGGACTGGTGGATGATGACTTCAAGAAAGTCACGACACCGGTGCCGGAATGCGCCGAAGGTCATGTCCTTGTAAAAAACGAGATTCTCGGTTTCGATCCCGCGCAAAAGGGCTGGATGGAGAATATCGGTGGCTATGTCGCGCCGACCGAAATCGGTGAGGTCATGCGGGGAAGCGGGATCGGAACGGTCATCGAGTCCCGCCACCCCGGCTTTGCCGAGGGCGACAAGGTGATGGGCATGCTGCGCTGGCAGGATTATGCGCATGTGCCGGGCGGCGAGCTCAACAAGGTGCCCGATGACGAGCTGCTCGCGGCCAATCTCGGCGCGCTGGGTACCACGGGCATGACGGCTTATTTTGGATTGCTCAAACATGGGAGGCCGCAACCCGGCGATACCGTCGTGGTGTCGGGAGCAGCGGGTGCGACCGGTTCGATGGTTGGCCAGATCGCGAAAATTGCCGGTTGCCGGACAATTGGCATCGCCGGTGGTGAAGAAAAGTGCAAATGGCTGACCGATGATGTCGGCTATGATGTCGCGATTGACTACAAGAATGAAGATGTCCGTGCGGGCCTCAAAGAGCATTGCAACCAGTCAATCAACGTCTTTTACGACAATGTCGGTGGCAAGATCCTCAACGACGCGCTGGCCCATCTCGCGATGCATGCACGAGTGGCGATCTGCGGAGGGATCTCGCGCTATGAGCAGGGTGACATGCCGGCCGGTCCCGAAAACTACTTCAATCTGATCTTCAAGCGAGCGAGCATGTCAGGCTTCATTGTTCTCGACTACATGAGCGAATATCCTGACGCACAGAAGCGGATGCGGCAATGGATCAAGGAGGGCAAGATCACCTTCAAGGAAGACATCCAGGAAGGATTTGACAACATCCCGTCGACCCTCAAGCGCCTGTTTGCCGGTCAGAATTTCGGGAAACAGTTGCTGCGGCTCGACTGAGACCGTGATGTAAAGGGAAGGACCGGGCTGGCTAACTATTTGCGCAGTGCCAGCCCGGCAATGTCTGCAATATGACTAGGGGGTTACAGGAAAGCAGCATATGACCGAACTGGAAGAATTCCGTACCGAGACCAGAGCATGGCTCGCAGAAAACTGCCCCGAGGAAATGCGGGACGGGGATATTACCGCGGAGAATCAATGCTGGGGTGGCCGGCAATGGGAGTTCCAGTCGGAGGCACAGCGGCTCTGGTTCGAGCGCGCATTGGCAAAGGGCTATACGGTACCGACATGGCCAAAGAAATATGGGGGCGCGGGGCTGTCTGCGGATGAAGCCAAGATCCTCGAGGAAGAACGTCTGCGGATCAATGCGCGCAAGCCGCTTAGCAATTTCGGCATCTCGATGCTCGGGCCCGCGCTTCTGGCCTATGGAACGCATGAGCAGAAATTGCAGCATCTCGGGGCCATCGCCCGGGGCGAGATTCGCTGGTGTCAGGGCTATTCCGAGCCCGGGGCCGGTTCAGATCTCGCTTCACTCAAGACGAAATGCGAAGACAAGGGTGCTCACTGGCTCATCAATGGTCAGAAGATCTGGACATCAAACGCGGACATCTCCGACTGGATTTTCTGCCTTGTCCGCACAGATTTTGATGCTCCCAAGCATAAGGGTATCACCTTCATACTGATCGACATGGCGAGCGAAGGCATCTCCGTGAAACCGATCATCCTGATTTCCGGACATTCGCCCTTTTGCGAAACATTTTTCGACAATGTCAAAGTGCCCAAAAGCTATGGCGAGAATAATCTGTCGGTCGTCGGTGAGGTCAACCGCGGTTGGGATGTGGCCAAAAATTTGCTGGTCCATGAGCGGGGCATGCTGGGAACGATGTCGCCATTGCGCGGGACCACCGGCCCGGAAAGCCTTGGCGGCTTTGCTGCCGACCAGATCGGACTGGACGAGGCTGGACGCTTGTCTGATCCGGCACTGCGCCAACGGATTTCCCAGGCGGAAATTGACGACTGGGCCTATAATCTGACGGTCGAACGGATGAACGACGAAGCCAATGCCGGCAATGGCCTGGGTGCCAAGTCATCCATGCTGAAATATGCGGCATCGGAATTGACCAAAAAGGGCACCGAACTGCGCATGGATATTGGCGGTACGGTTGCGGCGACAATCAGCGAGGACGGTATCGAATATGGCAGCCTCGCGAATACCTGGCTGTATAACCGGGCTTATTCGATACTGGGAGGGACAACCGAGGTTCAGCTGAACATCATTTCCAAGCGTGTCCTGGAACTGCCAAGCTAAGCCAGCGGCGAGGGGAACTGACATGGCACTGATACTGACCGAAGAACAGGAAATGCTGCAGGATTCTGCGGAGGGATTTCTGGATGAGAACGCGCCGGTAACGGCGTTTCGAAAGGTCAGGGACAACAAGCCGGAAGAAGGGTTTTGCCGCAAGCTGTGGAACGACATGGCGGAAATGGGCTGGGCCGGCATCATCGTCGATGAAGAATTTGGTGGCAGCGAATTCGGTTATGTCGGTGCCGGTGTGCTGGCCGAAAAAATGGGCAAGAACCTGACCGCATCGCCATTTTTTTCCACGGCCGTTCTCGGCGCCACGGCGATACAGCGATATGGCACCGAAGAGCAGAAAACCGACCATCTCGGAGCCATTTGTGACGGTAGCCAGATATTTGCTCTGGCGGTGGATGAAGGTCCGCGCCACGATCCCAGCACAATAGCTTTTTCTGCGAAGACTTCGGGCAATGGCTATGTCCTGTCCGGATCCAAGACTTTTGTCGCTGATGGTCATGTTGCCGACAAGCTGATCATTGTCGCCCGGACATCGGGCGAGGATACCGACGAAGAGGGCATTACCCTCTTCCTGGTCGATGCCGATGCACCGGAAATATCGCGATCGAAAACGCCGATGATCGACAGCCGGAATGCTGCGGATATCGTGGTGGACGGTCTTGAAGTCACGGGCGATGACATTATCGGGGAAGTCGGCGGCGGTTATGCGGCGCTGGAAGGCATATTGTCGGCTGGCCGGGCGGTGCTTGCCGCCGAAATGTCGGGATCCTCGCAACAGGCATTCGACATGACCACCGAATATCTGAAAGAGCGCGAGCAATTCGGCCAGAAAATCGGATCCTTTCAGGGATTGCAGCACCGCGCAGCGCATCTGGCGACAGAAATCGAAATGATGAAATCGGCCGTGCTCAAATCCTTGCAGCTACTGGATGATGATTTTGAAGCTGCCGGTGCGGTCTGTTCGATGGCCAAGGCCAAGTCCGGCCAGACCGCGCAGCTGGCCACGAAAGAGGCGATTCAGATGCATGGCGGTATTGGCGTGACGGATGAATATGACGTGGGTCTGTATTTCAAGCGGGTTCACATGGCGCAGCAGATGTTCGGTGATGCCGGCTTCCATGCCGATCGGCTGGCCAAGCGGGCCGGTTACTGATCCGCGGTGCAATCAGGCCGGACGATGGGTGATATTGGCCGGTCCGAAATGGGCAGTCATCTTCTGCACCTTCCCCGTTTCGTCAAATTCAAAAATGTCGATAACTTCGACAATGAGCACGGACTTGTCCGCTTGCGTGATTTCGGCACGGAAAGGGAAGGCGGCCGCCCTGGCGCTGAGCCGGATGGCGCCGGTAAGTGCGACTTTGGCACCGCCGGAAAAGGCGTTGGTATAAAAGTCCAGAATGTCCGGACCGCGTTTGGGTTCGGTTCCGGCAGGGTCCTCGACCGCCGCATCGGCCGAATAGAGTTCCATGACGGCGGGCATGTCTCCGGCGTTGATCGCCGCCAGATAGGCGTTCACGGTTTCGGTCATTTCCTCGGCGGTGGGCATCGGTCTGCTCCTGTTATGCAGTGACAGAATAAGGCGAGGCAGTGCGAAGACGCCTCTGCCAGATTTGATAGGGTGAAGGAGAAGAGTAATGACGGGCAGGCTGGAGGGAAAGACCGCCATTGTTACCGGCGGGGCATCCGGTATTGGCGCGGCGATAGTCAAGCGCTTCGCTGCTGAAGGTGCGCAGGTTCTGTCGACTGATATCCAGGTCGATCTTGGTCAGCAGGTTGCCGGTTCCGCCGGCGCACTGTTCATGGAACAGGACGTCTCGGGTGCCGATGGCTGGTCAGCGGTGATGGACAGGGCTGGCGCGGAATTCGGGCGGCTCGATATCCTGGTCAACAACGCCGGGATCGTGATCGGCCAGTCGATCGAGGAGGTCGATCTGGACAGCTGGCATCGTCTGCTCGGGATCAACCTGACGGGAGTGATGCTGGGCTGTCAGAATGCCATCCGGCTGATGAAGGAAAATCCGGGCGGGTCTTCCGGTTCGATCATCAATATTGCTTCCACATCCGCCTTTGCTGCCTTGCCCAGCGACGTCACCTATACTGCTGCCAAAAGCGGGGTGCGCATGCTGTCCAAGTCGGTGGCGGTGCATTGCGCTCAGGCGGGCCTGAACATCCGCTGCAACAATCTGGTCCCCGGCGCGACTCACACAGCGATTATCGACGAAGCGGCCAAGGTCGTTCCCGGCATGATGGACATGGTTGCGGCGATGTCGCCGTTTAACCGGGTTGGGCAGGGCGCGGATCTGGCCGGTGCAGCGGTCTATCTGGCCAGCGATGACGCTGTTTTTGTCACCGGAAGTGACATGCTGGTCGATGGCGGGATGCTGGCGGTTCATCCCGGCTATTAGTCGCAGACCTGAGCACAGCCTAGCCGTTTTGGCAGTTATTGGCGCTGCGGCTTTGGCTTAAGACCGGGAGCGAAAAAGGGAGAGCATGGATGGCCGCGCAGCCGATCGCTGACAATCTGTTTACCGAGGACATGAGCGCCCTGATTGGTGCGCGCAACAAGGAAACCGGGCAGATATTCTTTCCGCTACCACTGACGGAATCGGACCATATCGAGCCCGTCGCCTTGGCTTCGCGTGGAACGGTCTGGACCTACACGGTACAGCGTTTTCCACCGAAGACTCCCTATGCCGGACCGACGGACCCGGAGACTTTCAAGCCCTATGTGGTCGCCTATGTCGAATTGCCTGGCCAGACCATGGTCGAATCGCGCCTGACCGGGATCGAGCCGGAAGATGTCCGGATTGGCATGGAAGTGGAACTTACTGCGATCCCGCTGGATCCCGATGCTCCGGCCGAAGATCAGAAACTCATTCATGCATTCAGGCCTGTTTAGACAAGGCGGACAAGGAGACAGACAGTGTCAGACGTTTATATTGTGGGAGCAGGCATTCACCCCTTCGGCCGGACCGAAGGCCGGGATGGCATGGACCAGGGCGTGTTCGCCGTAAAGCAGGCGCTGGCGGATACCGATATCGACTGGAAAGATATTGAATTTGCTTTTGGCGGATCTGCCGCTTCGGGTGCTGCCGACACGATGGTTTCGAAACTGGGCTTGACCGGAATCCAGTTTATCAATGTCTCCAACGGCTGCGCCACAGGGGGCTCGGCGCTCAACGCGGCGGCGAGTTCGATTAAATCCGGCGAATATGACATTGGCATGGCCGTCGGGTTCGACAAACATCCGCGTGGCGCTTTCAACGCCGATCCGGGATCCTATGGCCTGCCCAACTGGTATGGCGAGGCGGGTTACATGCTGACCACCCAGTTTTTCGGCGCGAAGATCATGCGCTACATGCACGAGAATAATCTCAGCAATGAAACACTCGGGCGGGTCGCTGAAAAGGCGTTCCGCAACGGGGCGAAAACCGATCACGCCTGGCGGCGCAGCGAGGTTGATCTGGAGACCATCATGAACGCGCCGATGATTTCCGATCCGCTCAACAAATATATGTTCTGCTCTCCGGCAGAAGGCGCGGTTGCACTGATCCTCGCCAGCGAGAAGAAAGCGAAAGAGCTGGGCGGACCGATGATCAAGCTGAAAACCTCGGTCATGCGCACCCGTCCTCCGGGATCATTTGAGGTCTTTGCCGCATCCATCGACGTGGAACGCGGTGGGACTGCCACGGAACTCGCATCGCAGGCGGCATTCGAGCAGGCCGGAATGGGTCCGGAAGATATTGATGTCGCACAGCTGCAGGACACGGAAGCCGGCGCAGAAATCATGCACATGGCCGAAAACGGATTCTGTGCCCATGGCGATCAGGAACAGTGGCTTCGCGAGGGTCGCACGGAAATCAGCGGAGAATTGCCGGTCAATACCGATGGTGGCTGCCTTGCATGCGGCGAACCCATCGGCGCGTCGGGGCTGCGGCAAGTCTATGAAAATGTCGTGCAGTTGCGCGGAACCGCCGGTGAGCGTCAGGTGCCCGATGATCCGAAGACCGCCTATACGCAGGTTTATGGCGCTCCCGGCGTCTCGGCCGTGACCATATTGCAGCGCTAGATTCCGCGCCCCGATTTCCCAACTTGTTTCGGGATATCTTTCAGCGTTAAGGGACAGGCCAGCGGGTGCCGGAATCGGACCGGCAAGACCCATTGTTCGAAAAGGATAGGCATTGAGCAACGATATCAACAGCGAAGCGCGTGAAATCGCGGAAAAGGTGGAAGCCTTTGTCCGTGACAAGATTTTTCCCTTTGAAAAGGATCCGCGCTGCGAGGATCATGGTCCGACGGATGAACTGGTGCAGGAAATGCGGGCACTGGCCCGGGAAGCCGGTGTGCTGACCCCGCATATCCGTGAAGATGGCAGTCATCTGACGCATCTCGAAACCGCGCTGGTGCTGCGCAAGTCCGGTCTGTCTCCGCTGGGACCGCTGGCCGTCAACACATTCGCACCGGATGAGGGCAATATGTACTTGCTGGGCAAATGCGCATCTCCCGAACAGAAGGAACGGTTCCTGAAGCCGCTGGTTGAGGGCGTGGCCCGTTCGGCCTTTTTCATGACGGAACCGGCCAGCGAGAATGGTGCCGGATCCGATCCGATGATGATGAAGACGACGGCGAAGCCGGATGGCAATCACTGGGTCATCAACGGACGCAAGACCTTTATTACCGGCGCCAAAGGGGCAAAGGTCGGGATCGTGATGGCCAAGTCTGACGATGGCGCCTGCATGTTCCTTGTTGATCTGCCCGATCCTGCGATCAAGATTGAGCGCGTGCTCGACACGATCGACAGTTCGATGCCCGGCAGCCATTCGGTGGTGCAGATCGACAATTTGCGGGTGCCAGCGGACCAGATGCTCGGCGAAAGCGGCGAGGGGTTCAAATATGCCCAGGTCCGGCTGGCCCCGGCGCGGCTGACCCATTGCATGCGCTGGCTGGGCTGCTGTGACCGGGCGCAGGAAATCGCGACCGACTATGCCTGCCGCCGTCAGGCTTTCGGCAAGCCGCTGGTGGATCATGAAGGCGTGGGTTTCATGCTCGCCGAAAACCAGATTGACCTGAAGCAGTCGGAACTGATGATCGACTGGTGTGCAAGCGTGCTCGACACGGGCGCGCTTGGGACCACCGAAAGCTCGATGGCCAAGGTGGCCGTGTCTGAGGCGCTGTTCCGCATCGCCGACAAATGCGTGCAGGTCATGGGCGGCACCGGCCTCAGTCAGGACACCGTGGTCGAGCAGGTCTTCCGCGAAGTGCGCGCATTCCGGGTCTATGACGGACCGACCGAAGTCCACAAATGGTCGCTCGCCAAGAAAATCAAGAAATCCAATCCCGTTTAACCAGAGGAATTCCCTATGACCAAGAACCGCAAGTTTACGCTCGTCAGTCGCCCCGATGGGGAACCCAAGCCGAGTGATTTCGCGCTGGTGGAGGAAGACCTCCCGGAATTGTCAGACGGTGCCTTTCTGGTGCGCAACCATTATATCTCGCTTGATCCGGCCCAGCGAGGATGGATGAGTGATGCCGAAAGCTACATGCCGCCGATTCCGATCGGGGCCGCTGTCCGTGCCAGTGCCGTCGGGCGTGTCCACAGTTCGAAAAACCCCGACTTTCCGGAAGGGCAGTGGGTCGTGGGTCTGGCAGCCATGGAGGAGTTTTCGGTTGTCGAGGCCGGCGGCTTTACATCCCCGGTTGACGCGTCGCTGGTGCCGTCACCGACCAATTTCCTGTCGGTTCTGGGTGCCGTCGGGATGACCGCCTATTTCGGCATGATCGACGATGGCCAGCCGAAGGAAGGCGAAACCCTGCTGGTTACCGGCGCGGCTGGAGCTGTCGGATCTCTGGTCGGGCAGATCGGCAAAATCAAGGGATGCCGGGTTGTTGGTATAGCCGGTGGCGCCGACAAGTGCGCGCGGCTCACCGACGAATATGGGTTTGATGCCGCCATCGACTATCGCGGGAAGAGCCAGGCTGATCTGGAGAAGGAAATTGCCGCTGCAGCGCCGGACGGTGTGGACATTATCTGGGAAAATGTCGGCGGCGAAATTCTTGATGCCGGGATTACCGCGATCAACGAACATGGCCGGGTTGTCCTGTGCGGGTTGATCAGCGAATATAACAGTCCCGAACCGGTGGGGATCCGGAATCTCTGGTATCTGATTTCCCGTCAGGCGACGATCAAAGGATTCCTCGTTCGGGATTATCCGCCGCGTTTCCCGGAAGGCATTGCGCAAATGGGTCAATGGCTGGCGGAAGGCAAGATCAAGCATGACGAGGATATCGAAAAGGGCATCGAGAACAGCTATGATGCGTTCATGAAACTCTTCTCTGGCGGCAATCAGGGCAAGATGATCCTCGACGTTTCACCAGAGTCCTGAAACAGGAGAGATTCGAAATGACGGACAGCAAGCAACTGGTTCTCGACTTCATCGATGCCTGGAATCGTCTCGATTATGATGCCATCTATGCCGCTATGGCTGACGATATTTTCTACCATAATATCCCGATGGAGCCATGTGAGGGCATTGGCGCCGTGCGCGCTTTTTTTGATGGATCCGGGATGGGATCGGACGGCGCGGAATGGATTGTCCACCATATCGCGGCCGATGGCGATACGGTATTGACCGAACGCACCGACAAGTTCCGGATCAACGGCGAGTGGATCGCCATTCGGGTCATGGGCACGTTCGAGATGGAAAATGGCAAGATCGCGAAATGGCGTGACTATTTCGATCTCGCCGAGTTCCAGAACGAGATGGCGAGAGTGATGGGCGCAGCCAGCGCCTGACTACATTTGTGGCTGGTGCAGTGTTCCGTTCTCAACGGGATATTCTCCAGCCGTCATGAAGCGCGATTCATCGCTAGCGAGATAGACGCACAGACTGGCCACATCGCTTGGATGTCCGAGACCGCCTAACGGGATCATGCCGGTTTCCGGCGTCGCGTCACCTTCTGCACCTACTGCCTCCTGCCGCACCATTGGCGTGTCGATGCCAGACGGGTGGAGACTGTTGCAACGGATCGGATAATTCTGCTCCTTGCAATGGAGCGCGACCGACTTGGTCATTGAGCGCACACCACCTTTGGCTGCAGCATAGGACAGGAAAGGCGAGTAACCCTGTAGTGCGGCCATAGAACTCATGTTGATGATTGAACAGGGTTCGTCCTGTGATTTCATCGCGCGAACGGCTTCCCGGCAACCCAGAAAAACGCCATCAAGCATGACGGCACATGTGTGCCGAAACTGGTCGAGCGTACAATCCTCGATTGTTGCCGGAATGACGAGGCCGGCATTATTGACGAGAATATGTGGCGTGCCTAATTGTTCTGCCGTTTCGGCAAAAACTTGCGCCCAGCCCTCTTCGCTGACGACATCCTGCGCCATGGCGAACGCCTGATCGCCGATGGCATTGGCCACGCTTTGTGCGCTATCCGCATTGATGTCCGTGACCATTATCCGCGCACCTTCGCCGGCATAAGCTTCGCTGATTGCCTTGCCCAGTCCGGAACCTCCTCCAGTTACAATGGCGATCTTGCCGTCCAGTCGTCCCATGTCATCCTCCTGATTTGCCCATCGCTGGCACCATGCGTTTTTGTTGATGTCGGGGAATAGAACCAAATGCCGGTCGGGCACAACATGGCGGACCGCTATTAGAATGAACAGGGATGGGCCATCTGGCCCCTACGGAATTGCCGGATTTCCGGGCTGCGCTGTTCATTTGTTGCGGGAATATCACAGTTTTGCATATTTGCTATCATTTTGGCTAGCTGAGCAGGGGCACAGTCCTGCTTAAGGTAGCTCTCATAACAGCGCGGAAAAACCGCCGATTTATTAGGATATGGACCGGAAATCTGGATGCCGGTGCAATTTGGGAGAGAGCTATGATGTCACGTTCGCAACGCCACGAATCCATCTTCAACACGAAAGCCGCCAGGCGGTTCCTGATGGGGTCAGCCGCCAGTCTTGCAATGGCTGGATTTTCCGCACCTGCCTATGCACAGGAGGCGGCAGCTGAAGATGATGACGAAAATGTTATCACAGTGATCGCTCGCAAACAGACTGAAACTCTGCAGGAAGTTCCTGTGACCGTGACCGCCATCGGTGGCGACACGCTGGACAAGTTCCAGGTGGACCAGGTGGCTGATGTGGTCAGCCGTGTTCCGGCGCTGAATGTTCAGGTTGGCGGCTCCGGTTCCGGCGGGCAGATCAGTCTCCGCGGCGTCGGCTCATCCAATATTTCTGCCTCCTTTGACTCGGCGGTCGCATTTGACTTTGACGGGGTTCAGGTCAGCACCATGCGCATCGTCCAGGCCGGCTTTTTTGATGTCGAGCAGATTGATGTCCTGAAGGGGCCGCAATCCCTGTTCTTCGGTAAATCTGCATCGGCTGGTGTTTTTGCCATTCGGTCCGCCAATCCGACTCCAAATTGGGAAGTCGGCGGCAAGGCCTCATATGAGTTTGAAGAAAAAGGCTATGTTGTTGGCGGCTATGTTTCCGGCCCGGTAACCGATACACTCGGGATCCGGATTGCTGCCCAATATACCGACATTGAAGATTATGTGGAGCTGACGCCTGCAACCCCTGCAGTAAATCGCAGTCGCGGCCTGAAGGATTTTGTGGGCCGACTGACCTTTCAGTGGGATCCGACCGACAATTTCAACGCCAATCTGAAGCTGAACTATATCCGCAACGAAAATGACGGTGCGATTGCGCATTCGGACATCGATTGCGGTCCCAACGGACGGGCTGACGAGGTCGTTCTTCTGGGGAACGCGGTCGATCCGTTCACCGTTGCTGTCCCAAGCAATGCGGACTGTAACACAAATGACAATCTCTATCCGACCGCAGACCCTGCTGCGGCGCTGGTTGGCCGAATTCCAGACGGAAGCGGCGCAGGTGCCAATTTCGATGGCCGGCCCTTTGGCGAAACGGATATCATCTTCGGTCGGCTGAGCTGGGATCTGGATGTTTCAGACAGTCTCACCCTGTCTTCGGTGACAGGTTATCTTAATCTGGATGCCGTGGACTTTGATTCCTACAGCTACGTGGGTGTGGGGCCTGCGGTTCCGTTCTCGAGCACAGGTCCGGCAGCACTGCCACCAGCGCTGGCTGCAACCAATGGTGTCGGTGTACCGCTCGGCGTGGGTAACAGTGATCCGCGCAACCGCACCGAACAGTTCACCCAGGAACTGCGCCTGTCCAGTGATTTTGACGGCATCTTCAACTTCATGGTTGGTGCATTTTATGAGAGCCGCGAAATTGATTTCGATACCTCGCAACAGGCAGTCAATATTTCGCTGATTGCGCCAGATCCGATTACCGGAAACACCTTTGACTGGTTCAAACAGCAAAACACCAAGACAGAAGCGCTCTCGTTCTTTGGCAGTGTCACCCTCGATCTGACTGATCAGTTGCAGATTGCCGGGGGTATTCGCTGGACCGACGAAAGCAAGACCAGCATCATCAGCCTGCCTTATTCGCATGCGTTCCTCTCTGGCGGCGGCGCATTCCTGACCAGTGGATTCTTCTCGGGACCGATCAACTTTGATGATGACAATTTCTCACCGGAAGTCTCCATTCGCTATCAGGCCACTCCGGACGTCAATATTTACGGTGCGTTCAAGACTGGCTTCAAATCTGGCGGCATCGATAACAGTGCCTTGCCTTCATTTGGCCTCGGTATCGCTGCAGCCACCAACGACTTCAGTGGCCTGATCTTCGATTCCGAAACCGGTCTCGGTGGTGAAGTCGGTGTCAAAGCCCAATTCGCTGATCGTTCGATCACATTGAACACGTCATTATTCTACTATGTGTTTGACGATCTTCAGGTACAGAATTTCGATGCCACGATCATTCAGTTCCAGACATTCAATGCGAGTGAGCTGACAACCAAGGGTGTTGATGTCGAATGGGCCTGGAGAACTCCGGTTGACGGACTCAACTTCTCCGGTGCTCTGGCCTATACCGATGCAAAATTCTCGGACACGTTTGTCACGACGTCGGGTGAAGATATTGACGGTCGCCGGGCGGCTCGTGCTCCGGAATTTGCCGGGAATATCGCCTTTGACTGGACCATCCCGATGGGCGATGCGATCGAATTTGGCCTGAGCGGAAACGCCGCCTATACCGGGTCCTACTTCACCAACGAAGACTCGATCAACGACATCAGGCAGGACAGCTATGTCACGCTTGACGGATCGGTATCGATTGGTGCTCCGGACGGTGCGTGGAAACTGGCCCTGGTCGGTGTCAACCTGACCGATGAAATCTGGATCAATACATCCGGTGGCCGTCCGTTCCTGGCTCCAGCCAATGCATTTGGCATCCCGGTCGGTGATGACTCGGTCGTCACCCAGAACCGTGGTCGCCAGGTCTTTGTGGAGGCCAGCTTCAAGTTCTGATCAACTCTCCCGTTGATCAAAGATGGCCGGGGCAGCGGGGGGCTGACCCGGCCTTTTCTTTGCCCGGAAGACATGCCGATAGCCATAATGACAGTGGCGCAGTTGCCGTTGCCGGATAAGAATGACTGCAGAAATTCACAAAATCTGAGGAGCAGGAATCATGGGACGTCTGGAAGGCAAGAGAGCTATTGTGCTCGGCGCGGCGGGTGCCGGCAATATGGGGCAGGTAATTGCCCGGCGATTTCACGACGAAGGGGCCGATGTGCTTGTCGCCGGCCGCAAGGAAGAAGAGCTCCAGCGTTTTGCCGGTGAACTCGGTGGCCACTATGCCCTGTGTGATCTCAACAAGGAAGACGAGATCCAGGCCCTGGCCGCAACCGCGAAGGACAAGATGGGCGGCGTCGACATTGCGGTCAACGCGACCGGCCTGGGCTTCCTGAAACCGTTCATGGAAAACACGCGGGAAGAGCTGGAAATGATGTCGGCCCTGCAGTTTGTCGGGCCGTTTCAATTCTATCAGGCGATGATCGGGGCGATGGCGGAAAATGATCCGGCTGGCGGGTCGATCATCCAGATCAGTTCGGCCACCGCCACCATCATGCTCAACGACCATGCCGCCTATATGGGAACCAAGGCCGGCAGCGATCATGTGATCCGTTGTGTCGCCCATGAATTTGGAGATCAGGGAATCCGCGCAAACAGTATCTCGCCGGGCCTCACCCGGACTCCGATGACAGCCGGTGTGGATCAGGTTCCCGGGCTCGTCGAGTCCTTCGAAGCCCGCTACCCGCTTGGCCGAATCGGGACGAGCGAGGATATCGCTGCTGCTGCGGTTTTCCTGGCCAGTGACGAGTGTTTCATGACCGGCGAAAATCTGCAGGTCAATGGCGGTCTGTGCCTGCGCGGCAACCCGACTCGCAAGGATCAGGAATTGATGATGGGGGCCGTCGCCGCCGCGTCTTCCTGAACCGCGCACACAACCCGGTTGCGCTGACGCAAAATTCCGCCATGGTGGTGCACGGCTCCACCAGTTTGCGGGAATGATTGTCAGTGCTCCAGTTTTTCAGCCAGTTCCAGGGTGTAATCGGGATCGCATTCATTCTGGCAATGGCATGGTTATGGTCGGAAAACCGTCAGGATCGTCCCGGGTGGCGCTGGATTTTCGGTGCAATCGCCGTGCAGTTCGTCCTCGCACTGACCATTGTTCGGGTGCCTTTCGTCTGGGATATTGTCGGACTGGCGAATAGCGGCGTTCAGGCGATCGAGCAGGCGACGCTGGCCGGTTCCAGCTACATGTTCGGATATGTTGGTGGCGCGGACCTCCCGTTCGAGTTGCGCGAAGGTGCAGCCCCGCCACTGATCATTGCCTTCCAGATCCTGCCGCTGGTCATCGTCTTCTCGGCTCTTGCCGCCCTGCTGTGGCACTGGCGGGTATTGCAGCTGATCGTCCGAGGCCTGTCCTGGGCCCTGCGCAAGACGCTGGGGGTCAGCGGTGTCGTCGGGTTGAGTGGCGGCGCGAACATCTTTCTTGGCGTCGTCGAATCCCCGCTTGTCGTGCGGGCCTATTTCGAGCGGATGAGCCGGTCGGAACTGTTCACAATCATGGTACTGGCCATGTCGACCATATCCGGTGCGATACTGGTGCTGTATGCCACCACATTGGCCAAAACCGTTCCGAATGCCGTCGGACACATGATTTCCGCCTCGCTCATTTCGCTGCCCGCCGCCATCTTGCTGGCGCGGCTGATGATTCCGGGCGACGGCAATACCGATACCGACAACAAGGAGCCTGGTCTGAAATATGAGGGCAGTTTTGATGCCATCATCCGCGGCACAATGGATGGTGTGCAGCTGTTCCTCGCGGTGATCGCGGTGATCATCGTGATTTTCGCCTTTGTCGCGCTGATCGACCAGTTTCTGGCGCTGTTTCCGCTCGTGTCCGGCGAAGCGCTCACGCTGAAACGGATTTTTGGCTGGGTTTTTGCGCCACTGATGTGGATGATCGGCGTGCCCTGGGAAGAAGCCGCAGCGGCCGGTTCGCTAATGGGGACCAAGGCGATCCTCAACGAATATGTTGCCTATCTGGAACTCGCCGCGCTGCCGGCGGACACGTTCAGTGCGAAGGGGCAGCTGATTGTGACCTATGCTCTGTGCGGTGTCGCCAATCTCGCCAGCGTGGGCCTGATCATTTCGACGATCGGAACCTTGTCACCCGGCCGCCGGGCCGAAGTTGCCGGGCTGGGCATGAAAAGCTGGTTCGCCGGCAATTGTGCTACCGCGATGACCGGTGCAGTGATCGGAATCATCACATGGGTGTGATGCTGTCAGAACACCAGCCGCTGTCGCCAGTCGAGGATGGACGTCATGCTTGATGCCAAACTCCGCCCACTGATTGACCCGCCGCTGAATGCTGCGGGGCGCGCTCTGGCGCGGGCTGGCTTCTCCGCCAATATTGTGACATTGCTGGGAATGGCCGTGGGGCTGGGCGGCGCTGGCGCGATGTATGCCGGATATTATGGCCTGGCTTTCGGTCTGGTTCTCGCCGGCCGTATATTGGACGGACTGGACGGTGCTGTGGCCCGTGCGACCCGCAAGACCGCCTTTGGCGGCTATCTGGATATTGTGTGCGATTTTGTCTTTTACGTATCTGTACCTCTGGCTTTTGGACTGGCAGATCCCCGGCTGTTGCCGGCCGCGCTGGTCCTCGTATCCGCCTTCACCATTACCGGCATCAGTTTTCTGGCCTTCGCCGTCACCGCTGCAGAGCAAGGCGCGGAAACCGACGCACATGGGGAGAAAAGCTTCTTCTACAGTACCGGGATTGCGGAAGGGACCGAGACGATAACGGTATTTCTGCTGATGTGTCTTTTTCCCGGCTGGTTTGTGCAGATTGCTTTGGTCTACGCAGTGATGTGTGTTATAACGGTAATACAGCGTAGCATTCTCGCCCGCCAGACTTTCCGCGAATGACAGATCGCACCTAGCTGCGCGCCCAGCGGAAATATTTTTCGAGCAGGTTGAGCGCCCATTCCGGCTTGTGCTTCTTGCGCCATTCTCCGGCGGCAAATTTGTTCGCTTCGCCCATCGTCGGGTAGGTGTGAATGGTCCCCAAGATTTTACCCAGGCCCATGCCATGCTTCATCGCGAAGGTGAATTCGGTGAGCAGCTCCCCGGCGTTCTGACCTACAATCGTGACGCCCAATATGCGATCCTTGCCTGGGGGTGTGAGCACCTTGACGAAACCCTGGGTTGCGCTTTCGGCAATGGCCCGGTCCAGATCATCCAGTTCATATTTGGTGACCTCGTATTCGACGCCTTCTTCCCGCGCCTGCTGCTCATTGAGGCCAACATGTGCGATCTCCGGATCGAGAAACGTGGTCCAGGGCAGATACTCATAGCCGGGCTTGAACTTTTTGAACTGACCGAACAGCGCATTGACGGTTGCAAACCAGGCCTGATGCGAAGCGTTGTGGGTCAGCTGGTAAGGGCCAGCAACATCACCGGCGGCATAGATATGCGGGAAGGTGGCCTGCAAATGCTCGTTTGTGACCAGCGTCCGGCCCGTCTCGATACCCAGTTCTTCCAGGCCATAGCCTTCCAGCCGCGCGGCGCGACCAACAGCGATGAGCAGGTCATCAAAGGCAAGGCGTTCCTCGCCGCTGGCATTTTCGACCACCAGATATTTCTGGTCGCCATCCATTTCGGTTCTTACGGCCTTGTGACCGAACCGCAGCTCGACACCCGACGCCTCAAGAGACTCGGCCGCGACTTCAGACACATCTTCGTCCTCGATCGACATGACGCGGTCGCCCATTTCGACAAGCGTCACATCGGATCCTAGTCGGGAAAAGGATTGCGACAGTTCGCATCCGATCGGACCGCCGCCCAGAACGACCAGTCGGCCCGGAACCCGCTCGCGCGTCGCCATCTGTTCCCAAAGTGTATCGCTGGTCAGATAGCCGGTCTCTTCCAGACCGGGGAGCGGTGGAACAAAAGGCGAGGCGCCGGTTGCCAGAACGATGGAACGGCCGGTGAGCTTGCGCTTGCTGCCATTGGCTTCTTCGATTTCGACGGTCCAGGGGTCGACCATGCGGGCATAACCCTTGACCACATCGACACCCATGCCTTCGAACCGTTCGACGCTGTCATGCGGTTCAATCGCCGCGATAATGTCTTCCACTCGCCTGATCACTGCGGGGAAGGAAAAGGCGGGTTCCGCAGATGACAGGCCATATTTGTCTGCGTGACGGATCTGGTCAGCCACCTTGGCGCTTTTGATCAGGGCTTTGGAAGGCACGCAGCCATAGTTGAGGCAGTCGCCGCCCATTTTCCCGGTCTCGATCAGCGTGACCTTGGCGTTGATTGTGGTGGCAATCACCGCCGAGACCAGACCGGCAGACCCGGCACCGATGACGATGACATTGCGGTCAAAGGATTTCGGCCGGGTCCAGCCCTTGTAGATCTGCCGGCGTTTGAACATGCCGATAATGACCTTGGCAATCCACGGGAAGATGGCCAGCAGGAGAAAGGATCCCAGGACCGACAGTGAAAAGACTTCGCGCACCGAGCTGACCTGTGAGAGCTGGGTACCCGCGTTTACATAGACGATGGTGCCAGCGAGCATGCCGATCTGGCTGGCAATGAAATAGATCCAGACCTTCATCTTGGTCAGACCCATCAGCAGATTGATCATGAAAAACGGGAAGGCCGGCACCAGGCGCATCGTGATCAGGTAAAAGGCCCCGTCCTTTTCGACCCCTTCGTTGATCTTTTTCAGCCGCGATCCGAATTTGTCCTCGACCCAGTCCCGCAGCAGATAACGGGATGTCAGGAATGCGAGTGTGGCGCCAATTGTGGAAGCGAAAGACACGATGATCGTACCGGCCACGACACCAAATATCGCGCCCGCAGCCAGCGTCATGATCGCCGCACCCGGAATGGAAAGAGCAGTGACCGTGATATAGATGCCGAGGAAAGCTGCAATCACCAGCAAGGCATTCTCGCGATAAAAGGCGTCGATATTTTCCTGCTGCGCCTTCAGCGTTTCCAGATTCAGATAGCTTTGAAGGTCATAGTGGAAAATTCCCCAGACGACAGCTGCCAGAATGGCGATGAGCAAAAGTTTCTTCATGACTGGATCCGCACCCCATATTATTGTTATTTACGGTTCGTACCAATCGCATAGCCGGTTACACGATCAAGGTCGATCAGGATTCCGGGATATCTGATCCCGTCTCTGGCGGTTGCCAGCCGGGGGGCGCCAGTTCGAAATTGGCGAAGTCGAATGCGGGAGCCACTGTACAACTGACCAGTGTCCATTGGCCGAGACTTTCTGCTGTCTGCCAGGCACCAGGCGGCACGACAAGCTGGGGACGTTGATTGTCCTCCAGATCGCAGCCCAGGACGTGATCTTCGACAGCACCCTTTTCGACCCACAATTGGAGAACCAGTGGCGCTCCGGCGTGAAAATGCCAGATCTCCACGCTGCCTTTCACCCGGTGCCAGCGGGATTTCTCACCCGCCCGAAGCAGGAAAAAAATGGCCGTGGAATAATCATCACGAAAGGTTTCAGCGAAAAACCCGCCTTCCGGGTGGGGTTGCATTCCCAGTTGGGAGATGATCGATTCCGCTTTAACTTCGGTCAAAGAACACACTCCATTTTCCCGGATTTCCGGCAGTTTTGAGGGTAGCAAAAGATGTTTGGCCCACCTGGGCTCCATAATATCAACATGGCAGTCTAACCCGTTTCTCATCCGCACAGAAGATTTTCCTAAATCGCCCCGCCTGACTGCCGTATTTTATAGTGAACGTCACATTCAGAACCCGAAAGAAGCAGTAGAGACAATGACAACCGCGACACAAAATTCACAGGGAACACTTGCCGCACTGGCCGGGCAAATCGTATCGGTTTTTGGCAAGGACGGAGACCGGCGCAGCGGGCATGAGCAGGAGCCCAAAACCGAAACCGTTGACAATCCCGGTGAACTGGACCGCATTGGAGCATTTCTGACGACAGTGGATCTGGAACCCACGCCGACAAACTACACGCTGGCCTGGGAATATCATTTTGGGACAAATTTCACGCTGCGCTGTGCCACGGAAGAAATTCTGGGCCGGGTTGGGCATCTCACATCCGAACAGGTGGACGAACTGCTTGCCAAGCATAGCGAGACGATGAGCTCCGACGGCATTCAGCAGCTGGTCAATGAAGGCAAGGACCTGATCTCGACCGGTGAGAAAACATTGAGCAAATCGCGCAATGACAGCGCCGAATATGGCGTGGCCTTGCAGGAAAGCCTCGACTCAATGGATCCCGATGACGAGGGCTGGGCTTCACGGTTCGAAGCCCTGCTGCAAATCACCAACGCCATGGTGGATCGCAGCAAGAAAGCGGAGAAAAAGCTGAAATCCGCCAGCCAGCGACTGACCCAGATGAATGAAGAATTGCAAAAGGCCAAGGAAAGCGCGGAAGTGGATCAGCTGACGGGACTGAACAACCGCCGGGCTTTTGAACGGCATTTTGCTGCCGCTGTCGAGCGCTCCAACAAACATGCCAGCAATCTTTCCGTGGCCTTTGTTGACATTGATCATTTCAAGCAGATTAATGACACGCACGGGCATGATACAGGCGATCGGGTGCTTGTGGAAATTGCCAAGCAGCTGAACAAGATGGCCAATGGCAGCTGCCACGTGGCGCGTCACGGTGGCGAAGAGTTTGTGCTGCTCTTCGAAGGCAAGAATGCCAGCGAAGCGCGGGAAATTGTCGACAATTGCCGGGAGCATACCGCCAGCCGATCGCTGACGAATCGCGAGACGAAGAAACCCATCGGATCGGTGACTTTCTCTGCCGGTATTGCCAGTCTCAACAACAAGACCGGTGCCCGGGAATTGTTGAGAAATTCGGACATTGCCCTCTATTATGCCAAGCGGCACGGACGTAACCAGGCCGTTATTTTCGACGAGATTCCTGCTGAAGAGGAATGAGCGAAAGGCATGTTTCGACGCCTGATCGCGAAACTGATCGCAATTGAAACGGTCGCCGATTTTTCACGTTTTATTTCCGGGGTTTATCAAACGGGCATGAAACAGACTTCTCCTGTGGGCAAATTTCGGTTAACCTTTGGCCGTGATGGGGCAATCGGGTGTAAAGCAGCTGTCGGAAAAGGAGAAAGTCGTTCTGCGACTGCTTCTGCGCGGCTATGATGCGAAGACCGCGGCCTATGAACTCGACATCACTCCCAACAGCCTCAATGAGCGCTTGCGCTCGGTTCGCAAGAAACTGAACGTCACCAGCAGCCGCGAAGCTGCCAGAATTTTCGGGGAAAGCGAAAAAAATAGCCCCAAAAATTTTGGGTACAAAGAATTTGGTATTGCTGAAAAGCCTGAATCTCCGCCAGTCCATGCGATGTCTGAAGCACAGACACAAATTGGGCACGACACGAAAATGCCTTCGTCATTACGGGAAATGCAGGCTCCTTACGAGTTTGCTCCCACCAGTCGAAGCATGGCCTGGTCGATCCCGTTTCTTAGGCAAGGAGATGTCGGCAACGATCTGAGCAAGCGCGAGAGGCTCAAAGCCATTGCAGATCTTACCACGAAGCTCGCAACGACCTTCGCCCTGATCTGTCTGGCAGCAGTTTTGATCAGCACACTCATCAGCCGGACCTGATATCTCCTGAGACAAAGCAGCGGCCCTGCAAGAGGCCGTACAAGGAGTATCTATGTTGAACGAACGCAAGAGAGCAGCCGCCCCCATCGCCAAAAGTATCAACGAAGTGGAAGCCTCACTCAATGCCACGATGAAGCATATGGGAGAGCTGATGAGCAATATCGCCAATGCCAGAATGGCTCCGGGGACCCGTATGCCCCTCACCGCTGGTATGGACGCCTCGGAAAAGCTGCTCGATGCAGCCACCGGCGTGACCCAGACATATCGCACTGTCGTTGAAGCCCATGCCGACCTGGCGCAAGATCAGGCGGATATTGGTCTCAAGGCCGTCAGTTGGGGTGATAATCACGAATGTCCTCCGATGGGCGATGCCGAGGAACAGCCCGCGCCTCAGCTTCGCGCCGTCTGAACTGACGGAATGCTGGTCATGTCTTGACCCGGTCGATAATCTTTGGTCGGATCGGGACATGACCAGGATCCAGTTTTTTCTCACGCTCTTTTGGACAATCAATGCCTACGCGCTGGTGTGGGGTGGAAAACCGGAACGGATTGCCGTCGCGATTTTTATCCCCGGACTATTTCTTTCCACCCTGGCTGTTTCTCCGCTGGCGCAGCGATTTGGAAATGTCGAGTTTGGGATATTGTTGGTAGATCTGGCCATGCTGATCGCGTTTGTGACCATGGCTCTTTATGCAGAAAGATTTTGGCCATTATGGATGAGCGCCATGCAGGTAATACAAGTGATCTCGCACTTGCCCATCATTTTCATTCCCGAACTGCTCCCGCAGGCCTATGGGGCAGTAATCGCAATCTGGAGCTATCCCATGCTCATTCTGCTGGCAATCGGGACTTACCGGCACCAGCAGCGGCTAAAGAAATTCGGGGCCGACAAATCCTGGAGCAACTCCTAGCTTCTGCGCTTGTCGAAGAGCCCGGGATACTCGCCAGCGATCTGCTCCGGCGTTACGGGTCATTATCTGCAGTTCTGGTAGCCAGCGCTGAAGCCAAGGGCGACGATCCGCAAATGGCCTTTCTGGCGCTGGTACAGGCTGCCCTGGCCGAAGCCCTGCGGTCGAAAATCGAGGGACGTCCGGTCATCTCGGGATCCGATGACCTGATCCACTATCTCAAGGCCCAGATGGCCCATCTCGATACGGAGCAGATCCGGGTCCTCTTCCTGGACGTCCGAAACCATTTGATCTGCGACGAGATCATGGCGCGCGGCTCGGTAGCGGAAGCACCGATCTACCCGCGGGAGATCCTGAAACGGGCGATCGTCCTGAATGCATCAGCAATCATTCTGACCCACAATCATCCGTCGGGAGATGCTACTCCGAGCCGTGATGACATTTTAGCGACGAAACGCCTGAAGAAGTCGGGTGACGAGCTGGGGATCACATTGCACGACCATGTCATATTATCGTCCAGCGGCTGGTCGAGCCTGAAAGAGCTGGGATATGTCTAGCGCCCGAAACAATTCAAGAACAGCGGGAATCTAGTTCGTGGGGGACCTGATCATCATGACCAAAAGGAATGACAAGGAGGCTGCATCCCTTGCAAGATTTGCGCGGATGCTGATTTCGGATCGGAGAAAACGGGAGGAACTGTTTCCCCCGCTGCTGTTCTCTGATCCGGCATGGGACATGCTGCTGGATCTGTTCGCTGCCGAGGCCGAGGGAAAGAAAATCAGCATCACAAGTCTGTCCATCGCATCTGCCGCGCCGCAAAGTACGGCACAGAGATGGATCGATACGCTGGTCGAGAAAAAGCTGATCCGGCGTGAACCGGATCCGGTTGACAAGCGGCGGATATATGTCCGTCTCTCCAATTCAGGATATCAAAACATGCGTGACTATCTGGGTGAACTCACGCAGCAGTGGCACGGATATGCTGCCCAGTCGCCCGGACAAAACAGCTGATCAGGAACCGTTTGTGTTCGTTCGCAGCCTGAGCGTTGACAAAGCCTCATCCAGCTTGGCTGCCGGCAGATAGGCCTGCGCCCCGTCCAGCAGCGCCAGGGCCTCTTCCATCAACTGATCTGCTTCCGACAATAGGGACTGGCGATCTGTTGGAGACTTGCGTTCGGTCATGGCGCAGGCTTTCGCTGTGTGGCCAGCGCAAGGGATCGCTGCTCGCCTTTTCGCCATTCCAGCGTCACTGCCATGCGGCGATTGCGGGAGTCATATTTGTCGCTGGTGTTAAACGGCTCTCGATCCGCCACACCTTCGATGCGGGAGAAACGTCCCGAAGGAACGGCATTTCGGATCAACGCTGCACGTGTCGCTTCCGCGCGTGCGGCGGACAGTTTCCAGTTGTTCATGGTCTTGCCCGACGCATAGGGCAGGCTGTCCGTATGTCCGCGAACGATAATGTCGTTGGGCATGTCCACAACGGCATTGCCGATCTCCCGGATCAGACGTTCGGCCTTGGGGGTTAGAATGTCGGTAGCGAGCATGAACATCGAGAAATCTGCCTGATCGACCAGATCAATCCGCAACCCGTCCTGGGTTTCAACAAAACGCAGGTTTTTGTAGAGTTTTGCGCCCTCTTCGGACCGTTCCAGTCGTTCCTTCAGCTGGCGTTTCAGCTGCTCGAACCTCTCGCGATCCCGGTCAATATCATCCTTTCCACCCCTGTCATTGGTTCCGGTGGAGTCCCGGGGGATGGTGATGGAGCGAGTGCCTGTCTGCGATGCTTTTGAAGGATAATTGTCCTTGGATGTCAGGGAGTCGCCCCCAAACATGCCATTGGAACCCGCACTGGCCTGCTTCATTTCCACGAGCGTGGGTGTGAAATAGTCGGCGAGCGCCTTGCGCTGTTTTTCGTCAGTCGCGCCCAGGAGCCACATCATCAGGAAGAAGGCCATCATTGCCGTTACAAAGTCGGCATAAGCCACTTTCCAGGCGCCGCCATGGTGCCCGCCATGGCCCTCTTCGATGATCTTCTTGACGATGATCGGCTGGGGAGGCGGTTCATTCTGTTTGCCCTTGGCAGCCATGTCTAGCGTCCCCTCATGCCGTCAAACACTTCGGCAAAGGCTGGCTGATTGGCATGGGCCAGGCTCGACCGGGCCGCCTCGATGACGAGCGGTTGCGGATGGCCGTGTAGGCTGGCGATGATGATCTGCTTGACCATCTGGTAAATGGCGGCATCGCTTTCGATGACCTGCTTGCAGCGGTTCGCCAGAGGACCAACCAGGCCATAGGCCAGCAAGACGCCCAAAAAGGTTCCGACCAGAGCCGAACCGATCATCGCGCCCAGAACATCCGGTGGCTGGTCGATCGCGCTCATGGTTTTGACGATACCCAGAACAGCGGCAACAATCCCCAGTGCTGGCAACGCATCGGCGAGGCCCTGCAGGTTGTCCGCCGGTTCAATCGCTTCGTGATGATGAGTCTTGAGGCCATTGTCCATGACGTCTTCCACCGCGTGAATGTCCAGCGTGCCCGAAGAAATGACCACCAATCGCAAGGTGTCGGCAATCAGGTGCACCAGGGTCTCGTCCTCGAGCAATTTCGGGAATTCCCCAAAAATGGCTGAACTCTGGGGATCTTCAATATGTGGTTCGACGGCCACCGGCCCGTCCGTACGGAGCAGTTTCATCAGCTTGGAGACAAGGAAGATGCAGTCGAGAAAGTCCTCTTTGACATATTTCGGGCCCTTGAAAACCTTGGTCACGCCGCCCATCAGCGCTTTCAGCTTGGGGCTGGAGTTGCCGATGATCAGCGCACCGATGGCGCCGCCCCCAATGATGGTCATTTCCACAGGCAAAGCTTTGAGCACGGGGCCGATATCACCGCCCGAAATGATGAAGCCCCCAAAGACCATTACAATCAGTACAACAAGGCCTATGGCTGGAAACATGTCGGTTTTCCCCGGTCAAAATGGATCTGGTCTTCCCGCTGGAAAACCGGAAAAAGTTCTAATTCACTAGGGAATAACGGCATTTGCCGCGGGACTTTTAGGTTGAGATGCGATTAACCGAGATAATCAAACAATGTCCGCTGTTCGATCTGTCCATAGACGGCCTGTGCGGCCTCCAGATTCACCAGCAGGGACTGGATCCGGGAAATGGCTTCGCTCAGATTCGTGTCTTCCAGCGCCGAACGGCGTTCGGTCAGCGTGATCGCATTTTCCTCCAGATAGGAACGGGCGCTTTCGAGGCGATTACCGACAATTCCCTGTTGGGCGATCATGTCGGTGATCCGGTTTTCGACATTGCGAAGCGGCTGGAATGCATCTGTGCGATCCTGCGCGGTGCCGCTGCGAACGGCCGCTATGGTGTCCGTGATGATCGTCTCAAAGTCCGAGAATCCACCATTTCCGAGGGGAATATTCTCTGTCACGGTCTGGATGCTGGGTGCCGAAATTACCAGGATATCTTCATTGATCGGGATTTCCAGCGGTGGTCCGTTCTGGAAAACGTCTCCGCCAAAGCTGTCCTTGACGGCGAGACTGTCGCGAAATGTGTTGAGCAGCCCTTCCATTTCGATCGCGATCGTCTCGCGATCCGCCTGGCTGTAAGTGTCGTTATTGGCCTGAATCAGCAGTTCCTGCATCCGGATCAATCCGCTGGAAATCGAGCGAAGCGACGTTTCGGCGCTGCCGGCCCGCGTTTCGACCCGGCCGATATTGGATTGCCAGGCGCTTTCATCTGCCTGACGCCGGGCGATGTTGGAGATTTCCAGCCAGGCCGCCGGATCGTCCGACGGCTGGTCGATCTTTTGTCCGGTGCTCACTTCCTGCTGCTTTTCGCTGATGATCCGCGAGATATCGAGCTGCTGCTGAATGGCGTATGGGGCGCGGTTGCGGTTAACGGATTCCATGGTCACTTCCTGCTGATCAGAATATGTTCAATACCGACTGGGTGGTTTCCCGGGCGACCTGAATCACACGTGCAGCCGCCGAATAGGCCTGCTGCAGACGGATGAGATCGGCTGCCTCGCGGTCGAGGTCTACACGAGATACATCATCCCGGGCGCGGCTGGTATTGGCATGAAACGCGGTCGCGGCTTCTTCAGCACCGCGCGCGGCATTGAGGCCTATGGCATGGTTGCCGACCAGAGTCGTCCAGGCCTGCTCGCTGCCGCCTGGGCCGCGATAACTGGCCAGTGCGAGAATATTCCCGTTGGCGGCGCCTCCTGGTGCTGCCAGGGCAAGATCCGCGGAATCCTCGCTGAGCACCGCGATGGTCGAGGCATCTCCGCTCATCGACAGCAATGGTCCGCCAGCGGCGCCAGCATCGGTTTCCCCGGCCGCCTGCCAGGCATTAATATCATCCACATAGGTCTGCGCCTGCGTTTCCAGATTCTGCTGACGCAAAACCAGAGTCTGCGCCGAGGTGCTGAGCCCTGCCAGCGCGCCGTCAGAAGGTGCGGCGACGGCGGAACCGTCAATCGCCAGGGCGAAGCTGCCATCCGCATTGCGGCTGATCGAAGCCGTGGCGGGATTGTTGACCGTCACGAGAGGCTGGCCGGCATAGGTCACACTGGCGACCCCTTTGTCGCCAAAGCTGATTTCGCCGTTCAGCTGTTCCGTGATCACTGCCAGAGCAGTGTCCCGCTGATCGAGCAACGAGGCCTGGGAGGCCGTCCCGTCGCGTGATTTCAGCAATTGGAAATTGACTTCGGCCAGCTGGCTCATTGCGGTATTGAGCTTGGCCGTTTCCTGTTCGGCCGACTGATAGATCAGGTCGGACGTCAGGGTCAGGCTCTGCGAAGTCCGCTTGAAGGCGTCTGCGGTCTCCTGGATGTCCGCCATGAAGGTCTGACGCAGGGCATTGTCAAACGGCGCCGCCGCGAGCTGTTCGCCGCGGCTGAACAGCTGTGTCAGTTTTCCGCCAACATCCTGACCACCATTGCCGAGGTCCGATTCAATCGCACCGAGCCACTGGGCAGTAACTTCGGTCCGGATCAGGGCGCTGCCACTTTGCCGGACAGAAGCTTCGAGAAATTCGTCGGCAGAGCGGGCGATGCCGACAATGCGGACACCATTATGTTCCTTGCTGGTGGTATAGAGCGGGTTGGTCCGGCCGGTCAGCGTCGCATCGGCGAGCTGTGTCGAGCGGCGGACATAGTCCGGATTCTCAGCATTGCTGATATTCTGCGAAACGGTCGCGAGCGAGTGGGTAAAAGCCTTGAGCGCCCCTTGGCCGATGGCAAACAGGTCATTCATCATCATATCCAAATTGCTTGAGCATCATGTCGGCCAGGCCCAGTGCCCCTTTCGAGGCCATGTCGTCTGCAAGACGGCTATCCGCCATGTCGCGAAACTGGTCACCGGCTGCGCTGCCGAACAGGTCATCACCGAGCGATCCGGCGCGCATGGTCGAAACCAGTTGCCGGGCAAAAATCGCTTCAAAGGCCTGGAGAGCCGCTTTCAGTTCCGCCTTTTCCTCGGCCTGTGCGGCCTTGTCCGCCGTCGCACCGGCAGACGGGTCGAGGGGAGGCCGTGCAGGGGTGAGGGACGCGTGGGACGCGGCCATTTGTGCTGCGGGACCGGGAATATTGGTCATATGATGATCAACTCCGCTTTGAGTGCGCCAGCCTGTTTGAGCGCGTCCAATATGGCAGCCAGATCGCCAGGCGTGACGCCGATGGCGTTGATGGCTGCAACCATTTCCGACAGCGAGGCACCGGGTGCCAGTTCGAACATTGGAGCGGTTTTTTCTTCAATCGTGATTTCGCTCGATGGTTCGACGGCAGTTTGGCCCCGACTGAAGGGTTCAGGTTGTATAACGGTCGGGTTCTCGTCCACTTTAACGGTCAGTTTGCCGTGACTGATCGCTGCCGGGCTGATCCTGACGGCACCATTGATCACAACGGTCCCGGTGCGGGCGTTGATGATGACGCGTGCCGGTGCGTCGGCCGGAGTGACCTCGATATTCTCGATCAGCCCCATCATCATCATCCGCTCATTGCCAGATGCCGGAGCAGAAATGCGGATGGACACGCCATCGCTCGCCTCGGCCCGGGCTTCGGGGAACTTCTGATTGATTGCCTCGGCCACACGAAGCGCGGTTGTCAGGTCAAATTCGGAGAGATTGAAAGTCAGATAGGGCGACTGGTTGAAACCGGTGTCGACGGCGCGTTCAACGGTGGCACCGCCGGCAATCCGTCCGACCGAGGGAATATTGACCGTGGTCCGGGACCCGTCGGCAGCCCCGACGCCAAGCCCGCCAACGGCGAGATTGCCCTGGGCCATGGCATAGACCTGTCCATCCGCGCCATAGAGCGGCATCATGATCAGAGTGCCGCCGCGCAACGACTTGGCCTTGCCGATCGCCGACACTGTGACGTCCAGCCTTTGACCAGGTTTGGCAAATGGTGGCAGTTCCACGGTCACCATGACCGCAGCCGCATTTTTGAGCGAGGGATTAATGCCGGGAGGCAGGGTCAGGCCGAAACGATTGGCCATGCCTTTCACGCCGAGCGTCGCATATTCGAGGCTGTCATCTCCCGTGCCCGGCAAGCCGACCACCACGCCATAGCCAGTCAGCTGGTTGGCGCGCAGGCCCTGGAAGGTGCCCAGATCCTTGATCCGCTCGGCCATGGCCGGCGAGGGGAAGAGCAACAGGGCTGCCATGAAGATGGTGATCAGGCTGATGATCCGGTTTGAAAAAAGTCGAGCCACAACGGTTCTCCCGATAGGGGGTTAAAACGGACTGATGGCGGAGAAAAAGCGGGTCAGGAAACCCTGCTTGCTGGCGGTCGCAATTTCGCCGGATCCGCCATAGATGATCCGGGCATTGGCAACGCGGCTGGAGGCTATGCGGTTGTCCGGGCCGATATCGGCGGCACGGATGATGCCGCTGATCCGGACCTGCTCTTCCCCGCGGTTCAGCGTCATCAGCTTTTCGCCGCGCACCAGCATGGTGCCATTGGGATAGACTTCGGCGATGGTCACACTGATCTCGCCGGTCAGCGCATTGGATTGCTGGGCCTGGCCATTGCCACTGAACGAGGAATCGCTGCTCAGCGCAATATCGCTGGGCGAGAATAACGAAAATGGCCCGGTGGTCGGAGGAGTGAGGCCGAAGTCGCTCGATTTTCCGGTCGTGGCGCTGTTCGACTTTGTCGCCTGGGTGCGCTCCACCAGGGTAATGGTGACAAGATCCCCCACCTGTGCGGCTCGCGCGCCGCTGGTGAGCGGTGCGTAGCCGTTGACCGCCTGGAATATCGCGCCATTTGCCACTGCGGGAGCCGGGGCGGGCTGTGCCAGAACCGGGGCATAGGCCGGGTTCGGACCGGTCGCTCCTCCGCCCAGACAGGCGGACAGGCCAAGCAGCGGAATCCCGGCAGCGAGGGCGGCGAATTTGGTTGGGAAAACAGTCATGTCATGAACCTTTTGCTAAACTCAGAGTTGCTGATTGACGAACTGGAGCATCTCGTCGGTGGCCGAGATCATCTTGGAATTGACCTCATAGGCGCGCTGGGTCTCGATCATCGTCACCAGCTCCTCGACAATGTTGACGTTGGATTGCTCCAGCGAGCCCTGGCGAAGGCTGCCTCGCCCTTCGAGACCGCCGGCACCAACAATGGGATTGCCGCTTGCACCGGTCTCAACCACGAGATTGTTGCCGATATTTTGCAGGCCGGCGCTGTTTGCGAACGTCGCAAGTTCCAGCTGCCCCAGCTCGGTCGCTTCGGTCTGTCCGGCAAGCGTCGCCGAAATCGTGCCGTCGCTGCCGATTGTCAGTCCGGTCGCGTCCGGGGGAATGGTAATCTGCGGCACCACGGGCAGACCTTCGGATGTGACCATCGTGCCTTCGGGGGTCAGGCTGAAATTGCCGGACCGGGTATAGGCGTTGCGTCCGTCCGGCAGCTCGACCTGGAAATAGCCGGCGCCTTCGATCGCGATGTCGAGCGCATTGCCGGTGATCTGCAGCGAACCCTGGGTGTCGATCCGGGCGGTGCCGGAGACTTTCACGCCGGTGCCGAGTGACAGGCCGACGGCATAGTCATTTTGCGCATCTGCTTTGGCACCCGGGGTGATCTGCTGCTGATAGGCGAGCGTTTCGAAATTCGCCCGGTCGCGCTTGAATCCGGTTGTGTTCACGTTCGCGAGGTTGTTGGCAATCACCCGCATTTTCATGTTCTGCGCGTCCAGCCCGGTTCGGGCGACCTGTAATGCTCCGTTGCTCATAATCTGTCCTTTCCGTTCTGAATCAGGCTGTTTCTAGGTCGGCATGCTCATGATGCGCGCGCCGCTTTCGTCGAGATCCTTGGCCGTTGTCAGCAGCTTGACCTGGGTCTCCCAGGCGCGGCTGGCTTCAATCATGTCGACCAGCACGGCAGACATGTTGACATTGGATCCTTCCAGTGACGCGGCCGTCAGCCGCGCGTCCGGATCGCCGGGTAAAATCCCGCCATCCTTCACCCGGAAGAGCGTGTCATTATGCTTGATGATATCGCTGCCCGCCGGGCTGGCCATTTTTAGCCGGTCGAGCTCCTGGGGCTGGCTGGCATCCCCACCGCGCGGAACAATGAAGATCGCGCCGTCGGAGCTGATGTTGATGCTGTCATTGGGCGGGATCGTGATCGGTCCGCTTTCGCCCAGCACCGGATGTCCGTCACCGGTGACCAGCAGGCCGCTGTCGGTCGTCTGCAGATCTCCGCGCCGTGTATAGGCTTCATCGCCGTCCGGTGCCTGTACGGCCAGGAGAGCATCTCCATCCAGCGCAATGTCCAGCGGGCGACCGGTAGATTTCACGGGTCCGCCGTTCATGTCAGCCGTCAGGACGCTTTCTTTCGACAGGGCCCGGCTGTCATGTGTCGGGCCATCGAGATACCGGGCCCTGGCATTGACCACTTCCGCGCGAAAACCGATCGTGTCGGCATTTGCCATGTTATTGGCAATAGCCGTCTGGCGGTTCATGATACCGCGCATCGCGCTCAGGCTGGTGTGGATCATCTTGTCCATGCTGTCTCTCCTGTCGGCGGTTAGCCGGCGGCGCGCAGATCGGGAACCAGACCGATCAGGGCGCCGCCGCACTCGAGGAACCTGCTAAATCAGACCTGCAGGTTCACGATTGTCTGGGTCATGTTGTTGGCGGTTTCGATCGCCTGGGCATTGGCCTGGAAATTCCGCTGCGCCGAGATCAGGGAAACAAGTTCCTCCGTGATATCGACATTCGCGCCTTCCAGGGCACCCGAACGGATCGAGCCAAGCGGGCCGTTGGCCGCCTGGTTGATTACTGGCGGGCCGGAATCTCCGGTCGACTGCCAGTGCGCATCACCGATCGGACGCAGGCCTTCAATGGCGGTAAAGCTGGCCATTGCCATCGCTCCAAGGGCAATCTGGTTGCCGTTGGAAAATGTGGCGGTCACCGTGCCTTCATTATTGACGTTGATATTGGACAAAATGGCTGTCGCGTCACCGGGATCGGTGTCGGGCAGCACAAAGTCAAACGCGTCCGCCAGATTGGTCGAGGTAACGGCGCCATTGGCATCGACCGGCAGCAATTGTGCAATATTGCCGAGTGTGTCGACCACTTCGCGATCAACATTGACCGCAAAGGCGCCATTGCGGGTAAAGCTGGTATCCTGGCGAGGCGGCTGTCCGCGCACCATGAAAAAGCCGTCACCGGCGATCGCCATGTCGAGCGTTTTGTCGGTGGACTCCAGGGTCCCCTGGGTGAATTGCTGGGTAATGCCGTTGAGCCGGACACCCTGACCCGCAATCATCTTGGTTGACTGGGTCGGTGCAGAGGCAAACAGGTCACCGAAAATCGCGCGGCTTTTCTTGAAGCCGGTCGAGCTGGTATTGGCGATATTGTTGGATATCACCGACAGGCTCGTCTGCGCCGCCTTCAGGCCACTAAGTGATGTAAAAAATGACATAGTCTACTCCTTTGATAGTTGAGTTTTGTCGCATCATCCGAGGCGCAGTGCCTCTGAAGGATCAAAATTGCCGACAGGCGTCACCAGTTTGGCATCCTGTCCGCTGGCGGGTGAGGCAACGGATGCCACCGGCACCCAGGTCGCCAGATCGGAAATCTGGCCGCCATTCACGCGGACACGCAGGCGTCCGAGATCGGTATTTTCAGTATCGAACGAAAAAGCGATCGGGCCTGCTTTCTGGGCGCCCAGCTCGACATACTGGACAATCTCGCCGCTGCTGTTCAGCAGGTCGATGGACAGGCTGTCCGTGTCTTCATTGAGATTGAATTCGCCGCCATAATTTCCGTTGGTGTCAGCAACCGCGAACTGGCCAGGCACAAGAATGCTATGCCCTATCCAGCTCGCCGTGTCAGCGAGCCGGCTGGAATTCAGCGAACTGGCGATAGCTTCAAGCGACTCCTTCATTTCGGTGATCCCGGTGCTGGTCGAGATCGACGCCATCTGGGCAACCATTTCCTGGTTATCGACCGGCTTGAACGGGTCCTGGTACTGCAGCTGGGCAGTCAGAAGCTTCAGGAAAGACTCCTGGCTCAACTCGCTGTTGCCGGTCGCATTGGCCGGCTGGGCCAGCGTGAGATCGCTTGGAATATTACTGGTAATTGACGTCATTTTGCCATCCTTATGGTTTCGAGAATGAGTGATTTGGCGGTTTGCATCACCTGAACATTGTTCTGGTAGTGTCGGGCGGTCTCGAGCATGTCGACAAGCTCGGCGGCTTCATCGACGCCGGCTTCCCAGACATATCCCTGCTCATTGGCGAGCGGGTTGTGCGGATCATGTTTCTTGACCGGTTTCATGTCGGACTGGACAACTTCGGCGACATCGACCGTCGCCACGCCAGCGCGGTCATAGGCCGTCTGGAACACGGGCTTGAGTGAACGAAACGCATCTTCTTCATTGCTGTAGACGGTGCGCGCGTTCGCGAGATTGGAAGCGGTGGTGTTGAGCCGCGTCAGATTGGCTGACATGGCGCGACCGCTGATATCAAAAATGTTCATCGGACCCGACATTGTCATTCTCCTTTCAATGCGCGCTTGATGCCGTTCACCCGGCTTTCGAGAAAAGAGAGCGTGGTGCGGTACTGCACGGCATTTTCTGCAAACAGGGTCTGTTCTGTCGAAAGTTCGACCGTGTTGCCGTCCATCGATGGCTGCAGCGGCGTGCGATAACCGGAACTTGTCGCCATGATCTGGCTCATCGATTTGCCCTGGTCGGTCATCGCCATGGCTTTTTCAAAATCGAGATCGCGCGCCTTGTATCCGGGTGTTCCGGCATTGGCGATGTTGGAGGCGAGCATGTTGAGCCGCTGGGATCGCAAGGCGAGTGCGGTTCCGTGGATGCCAAATATCTTGTCTGCACCGGGCATATCAATCGTCCATTTCCTGGCGAGCCTCTGCTCGTCCGCGTTAAATCTTTCGCTTCTCCCGCCGTTTTTGCTTGTGTGGCACGAGTAGCCCCAACGAACATGCAAACGGTGTGCCAGTTTGCCTTATGATGGAATTTGGGTGGCTCGTGTCGCGGATTTGCGCCGGTTTTCCGGAGATGCGGCAACACGGCATCCGGAAGCGGCAAGGATTTGCCGGTTTACATATGCGCGTCCGGAAGGGGCAGGTGGTTTATGCAGCAAAGTCTGACCAATGCGATGGTGTTCGTGGATCCGCTGGCCCTGTGTCTGGTGGTGCTGGGAAGCCTCATTCTCGCCGGAACCCAGGAAGGGTGGCGCAGCTTCGCCAGTGCCATGTCGGCTTTGCCCGTGGCATTCCGTAACGACCAGCATGCCGATGCCCAAATTGCCAAAGCGGCCGTGAAACGGGTCGAGCGCATGGTCGAAAAGCGGGGAATCTACACCGCGGACCGGGTCAAGGTGGATCCGCTGTTTGTCAAACAGGTAATCCGCGAAATGGCCAATCAGAAAAACCCGGCTGCTTTTCGTGACTGGGCCATGAAAAATATTCACGAGCGCGAGGTCCGGCACGTTCCGGGCGCGCGATACTGGTCCACCGTTTCCGAGATTGCGCCAGCGCTTGGCATGATCGGTACCGTGATTGGTCTGGTGCTGATGTTTGGCCATGTCGAAGATGCGGCGGCGATTGGCCGCGCGATGGCGGTGGCGATGCTGACCACATTATATGGCCTGCTTCTCGCCAATCTGATTGCCGGTCCGCTGGCCATCCGACTGGCCCGCGCCTCGGAAAGCGAGATTGCCTGGCAGCGGGAATTTGCCGAGGAACTGTGCCGGATCGCCGAACGTGAATATCAAACCGGCCTTTCGGGCGTGGCGTCGCCGGTTTCCGGGCGCGGGTTCAGTCCCGATGGATTTAGCCAATGCGCCTGATGCACCGGCCCCGCTGGCTGACGTCATTTCTGGATCTTGTGCTGATCATGCTGGGTGCCATGGCATTGCTGATTGCCAACAAGCTTGAGGGAAATCGCGTCCTTGAGGCCGTATCCGATACATTTGGCGGACCCGGCCTAGTGGCTTCACTGCCGCCTATGCCCGTTGACCAGATATTCGAAAACCAGGAAGCACGGCTGTCCGCCGAAGGCATCGTCCGGATACAGACGCTTTCCCGCCAGGTTTCAGAGAGTCAGAATATCGTCCACATCCGTGTTCCCGTCGAACAAACCCGGGAAGACCGGTTGCAGGGATGGGAACTGGCGGCGGCGAGGACGGCCTCGATTGCCTGGCAGCTGCGTCAAAATGGTGTGGCCGAAGACCGGATTGTACCTCGCATGCCAGATTCTGCGGTGAGCGAAGGCCCTGCGCATGTCACGCTGGAGCTGCGCACGAAATAGGCATTTCGTCAGCCTCGTGCATAACTGGCATCCTTTTTGCTTCGGAAGCTCCGATATTTAATGTGACGAGGTATTGATGATGCACATGGTCCGAACGACAATGACAGTTACCGCTGCCGCGCTGGCCCTGGTTTCCGGGCCCGCTGGCGCAGCCAGCCAGTTTCAGGACACGGCCGGTCTCGACCGGCTGGTTTCGGAGACAATCGGTGCTGAAATCGGTGAGCCAGGTGGAGCGAGAACGGCAGTAGACAATCGCCTGCGCCTCGCAACATGTCCGGCAGAACCGCGGGTAGAAGGCCCGGTATTTGGAGCGGCCATCGTTCGGTGTCCGGAGCTGGGCTGGCGCATAAGGGTGCCGCTCAACATGGATGCGCAGGGAAAATCCCGGGCAGCACAACCGGAGAAAGCCGAAATTCTGATCCGGCGGGGTCAGAATGTCATTCTGGTCTATCGCGGCGCGGGTTTTTCGCTCAGCAAGCAGATGATCGCGGATGAAAACGGGGCCATTGGCGACCTGATTGCCGTCCGCCAGGATCGCCGCAGTCCGCGGATTTTGGCCGAAGTCACGGGGAATGGGCAGGTCATTCTGCCGACCCCATAAATTTTTTGTTAAAGAAATCCCGCGAGCGGCCGTTATCAGGCATACGCGAGAATATTTTGAAGGACACGAGCAATGAAACCGATTTCGCAACAGGGAATTTCCGCCAGTGATCTGGCCCGGAATCTTGCTGCCCCGAAAGTCGCGAAAAGCGAAGGTCAGGGCGAAAAAGCCAAAACGGATCCGTCCCAGCCGGTCGTGCGCAGCGTGGCAGCCGAAATTGCCAGCCAGGGCGCACCGGTCAATGCAGAGCGAATTGCCATGATCAAGGCAGCGATTGCGGAAGGTCGTTATCCGGTTGATCCGGAAAAGATCGCCCAGCAGATGATCGCGCTGGATCTGGACAGCGGGCGGGACTGATGGCTTCCCTCAATATTTCCGAGTTTGAAGCCGCGCAGCGCAATCTTGTGGCAGCGCTGGACGGCCATTCGGCCGACGAGATTCTGATCTGTTGCGAAGAATTGCAGCAGGCATCGGATGACCTGCGCGCAAGAAGCGGGGGCTCCGACACTTCCCTGTCGCAAGAAAAAATCAGCGAGATCGAGGAGCTTAATCTCGCGGCTCGTTACCGGATCCGGTTCCTGCACGACATGTGCCGCGCGCGGATGTTCATGATCGCCAACCAGGGCGACAGCCAGACCTACAGCCCGCTTTGACAGCTTCCTGTTAACCTATTGTGGAACAGGCATAAAAACCACAATATATTTTCGCTTCAACAACAAAACTGGCACGGTAGTTGCTTTGATATTCCCGAAGACAAATTTTGGGGAATATCATGGCAAACATATCGGCAGCGGGGAGCATCGGTCACGACCGCGTGACCCGGGCGATTGCCAGTTCTGCCCAGCGTACCGGGGTGGATTTCAACTATCTCCTCGGACAGGCCAAAATCGAAAGCGGTCTGGATCCCCAGGCCAGGGCCCGGACCTCCAGTGCGACCGGACTGTTTCAGTTTATTGATCAAAGCTGGCTTGGCGTGATCGAAAAGCATGGCCACAAACATGGCCTCGACTGGGCGCGAGCGGCAATTTCCCAAAACAGCAGAGGCCGCTTTCAGGTTGCCGACAGCAGCCTGAAAAGCCAGATCCTGGACCTGCGCAAAAATCCCGAAATCGCGTCGCTGATGGCGGCGGAATTTGCGTCGGACAACAAGGATTATCTGGAAGGCCGCCTTGGCAAACGCGCCGCTCCGGTGGACCTGTATCTCGCCCATTTTCTCGGTCCTGCCGGTGCGCGAAAATTCCTGTCTTTGCACGAGCGCAATCCCGACGGTGCCGCGGCACCGCACATGATGCGGGCAGCCGGTGCCAACAAATCGATTTTCTATACCACAGGCGGCGCTCCGCGCAGCTTTGACGAAATCCGGCAAAGATTTGCCGCCAAGCTGGAACGGTTCTCACCGGGCGTGGAGGCTCATCGGCCTTCCGCTCCCGGCGGGGAATCTTCTCCTGTCACCAACACCGTCCAACCTGCCGATTATGTCCGGCTGGCCAGCCAGCGTGCTGCCCGGCCGGTGGCAGCTTCGACCCCGACCTACAATGAAAGTGCACATATGGCCTACATGCTTCTCGCCTCTCTCGGAGCGACACCCCGATGAGTGAGCTGGCCCCCAAGAAAATCAACTGGCTCGGCGGCATTCAGGCCTCCGTGCTCCCTGTTGCCACATTGATGATGGTGATATTCATGGTGCTTCCGGTGCCGGCTACCGTGCTGGACATTGGATTCATCACCAATATCATGATTTCGCTCGCAGTCCTGATGGTGGCGCTGAATGCCAACAAGCCGCTCGATTTCTCGAGTTTTCCAACGGTTTTGCTGTTTGCAACGCTGCTGCGCCTGGCGCTGAATGTCGCCTCGACCCGCGTGGTGCTGGTCGACGGCCACAATGGTGGTGACGCCGCCGGCAAGGTAATCGAGGCCTTTGGCAGCTTCCTGATCGGCGGCGACTATGTCGTCGGTATATTTGTTTTCGCGATCCTGATGATTATCAATCTGGTCGTGATCACCAAGGGTGCGGGACGCGTTTCGGAAGTGTCCGCCCGGTTCACTCTCGATGCCTTGCCAGGCAAGCAGATGGCGATTGACGCCGATCTCAATGCCGGCCTGCTCAGCCCCGAAGAAGCGAAAGAGCGGCGGCAGGACGTTGCGACAGAAGCGGACTTTTATGGTTCGATGGATGGTGCCTCGAAATTCGTCAAAGGCGATGCCATTGCCGGCGTGCTGATCCTGACGATCAATATTATCGGTGGCATCATATTGGGTACAGTCAGCCATGGCCTGTCGATCGGGGAGGCGGCGGAAAGCTATATCCTGCTGTCGATCGGTGACGCACTGGTTGCCCAGATTCCGGCACTGCTGCTTTCGATTGCCGCGGCGGCGATCGTCACCCGCGTCGCTTCACCCCACAATCTCGCCGGTCAGATTTCCTCGCAATTCGGACTCAGCAAGGCGTGGACCCCGGTGGCGGGCATATTGCTGATCCTCGGTATGCTGCCCGGCATGCCGCATCTGATCATCTTGCCGGCCGGTGCGCTGGCCGCCTTTATCGCCTGGCGATTGCGCAACAAGGATGATCAGCCAGAAGAGCTGCCTGCGCCCGTTGAACCGGAAAATCCCAATCTGATCGAGTGGAACGATGTATCGGAAGGCGCACAGCTGGGACTGGAAATCGGTTACGGACTGGTGCCGCTGGTCGACGAGCGCAAGGGCGAACCGCTGATGCGCCGGGTCACCGGAATCCGCCGACAGATTTCCAAGGAACTGGGGTTTGTCATTCCGCTGGTCCGTGTCACCGACAATATGGCGCTCGAACCGAACAGCTATCGTATCACGATTGGCGGGATGATCCTTGCGGAAGACAAGATCTATCCGGATGATCTGCTCGCGCTGGACAGCGGGGATATTGAGGGCGAAATTGCAGGGCAGCCCTGCAAGGATCCAACCTTCGGTCTGGATGCACTCTGGATTTCGCCGGACAAGCGCAGCGAGGCTGTCATCGCCGGTTACACGGTTGTTGATGCTTCCACCGTGGTGGCGACGCATCTCAACCAGATGATCCGCCTCAACGCCAGCGAACTGTTTGGGATGGACGAAGCGCAGAAATTGCTGGAGCATCTCAAGGACAGCGCACCGCAACTGGTCGAAGGTCTGACACCGCAGCCCCTGTCGCTGTTCATGGTCTCGGCGATCTGCCGCTCGCTGCTCGCCGAGGGCGTGCCGCTCAAGGATTTCCGCCGGATTTGCTCGGCAATGATCGAAGCGGCCGAACCCGATGCGGATCTGCCGACGCTGGTCGAAGGTGTGCGGCAGCGGATTGGTTCGATCATCATCCAGTCGCTGGTCCCGGTGAACATGCCGCTGCCGGTGGTGACGCTGGATGGCGAGCTGGAAACCCTTCTCGCCCAGGCGATGAAAGTCGGTGCGGAAGCCGAGCATCCCATCGAACCCAATCTGGCGCAGCGCATTGTCACCTCGATCGAAAATGCCGCGATGCCAATCATGGCGGAAGCGCGCAGCTTCGCGATCATCACTTCGCCGATTGCCCGCCGGGCCCTGTCCCGGCTGCTCAAACCCCGGTTCCCGGAGACACCGGTGCTGTCCTTCCTTGAACTGCCTGATGACAAGGCGGTGGAAGTGGTGGCCAGTGTCGGCACCGGCGAACCCAACAGTCTTCCTGACCCGCAGTCCGGTCAGATGATGTCAGATTCTTGAAGAGGAAATGCGGGAAATGCAACATGTTCCACCCCAGTCACTGACCTATAACCGCAATCCGGGCGATGCCGGACCCGAGGAGCTGACAACCCGGCATATTCCGCTGGTGCGCAAGATTGCCTGGCATGTGCATGGCCGGATGTCGAAATCGGTTGAGCTGGAGGATCTGATCCAGATCGGCATGGTCGCGCTGGTTGAAGCTGCGCAGAATTATGAAGACCGCGGCTATGGTTTTGCCACCTATGCAAGCATGCGTATCCGCGGGGCGATGATCGATCATATCCGCAAGATCAGCAATATCTGCCGCTCGGCCATGGCCTTGCAGAAACAGGTCAAGGCAGCCGAGCACCAGCTGTCACAGGAATTGGGCCGCGCGCCCTCGGAGATCGAAATTGCGGCGGCGCTGAACATGGATATCGAGACCTTCCGGGAACAATATGACCGGGCACAGAATATCGCGATCGATTCGATGGATGAGGTCTATTCGGATCACAACATGTGGTTTGCCGATGTCGAAGACAAGGCGGATGACGTGCTGGAACGCAAGCAGATGAAAGAGGTGCTCGCTCTGTGCATCGGCAAGCTGAAGGAACGCGAGGCGATGGTATTGCAGCTCTATTTTGTTGAGGAAATGAACCTCGATGAAATCGGGCTGACGATGGACATCAGCGCCGGCCGGGTCTGCCAGATCAAGAAAAGTGCAACCGACAAGTTGCGGGAGATGCTGGCAGGTCATTACGACAGATAAAATTTCTTTGCTGTTCCCCAAAAGAGAAACCCCCAGCCCGGGAGGACTGGGGGTTTCTTTTCGTCTGCCCGGTGGGATCCTCCTGGACGGCTGGTCTCAAGTACCGTCTCAGAAGGAAGCCTCCACCTCGGCGTCCGGGCTTACCTTAAAAGGGAAAGAACACCCTGCTGGCTCTGGTTCGCCTGTGCGAGCATGGCTGTGGAAGCCTGGCTCAGGATCTGCGACTTGGCGAGATTTGTGGTCTCGGCCGAGAAGTCCACATCCATGATCCGCGAACGCGATTCCGTGATGTTGGTGACCCGGTCGGTCAGGTTGCTGACCGTGGTCTGCAGACGGTTCTGGGACGCACCAAGCGTAGCCTGTGCCGTGGTAATCGTATCCAGGGCGGTGGCGATGGTGGTCAGGGCCGTGTTGGCATCCGCAACCGTGGCAACAGACGTTGCGTTCACACCCAGTGCGGTTGCATCAACGTCGGTCAGTGCAATCGAAACCGTTTCTGCAGCATTGGAGCCGGTCTGAATGGCCAGCGATGCGTTGGTACCGTCAAGCAGTGCAACACCGTTGAACTGGGTACGCGAAGCCACATCACCGATCTGGGAGATCAGTTCGCCGACTTCGGCCTGCAGGTTGGTCCGGTCACCAGCAGACAGTGTGCCGTTGGCAGACTGAACAGCCAGTTCGCGCATACGCTGCAGCATGTTGGTGATTTCGTTCATGCCGCCTTCTGCGGTCTGAGCCAGCGAGATGCCGTCATTGGCATTCCGGATGGCCATGTTCAGGCCACGAACTTCAGAGGTCATGCGGGTGGCAACGGCCAAACCGGCAGCATCGTCAGCTGCGTTGTTGATACGTTGTCCCGTGGACAGGCGTTCGATGGACTTTGCAAGACTCATCTCCGCCGAGTTGGAAGCGGTGGACGCACGCAGCGCCGACACGTTTGTTCCTATTACAGTCATTGGTATTCCTTTCATACTTCACTGGTCGGGGCGGCTCAGTTCATCCAAAGCGGCCTCAGAAGCGTTAACGGTGACCATGGGGTTTCCTTTAGATAAATTCACAAGTAGCTGAAAAATTGTGGAAAATACCCGATTGCCGGGGGCTGTTTCTGGCGGTTTCGGCTATGAGGGGAGCGATTTTTTCTGTCGGAAAGCCGACGAACGCCCCGGTTTTCCAACTGTCGAAAACCCGACACTCTCCGGCACCTTAAAATAAACTGTTGAAAAACAACGATTTTAAACTGGCACGCGCTTTGCATATTGGTTTGGGCCAGGCAAACGGACCAATCGCCTGGATCAAAATGGAAGTGGGAACGGGGACATTATGATCAATTGCGAAATCAGCGAAGCGGTAAAGGAACAACTGCCAACATTGCTCGACTGGCTGCGGGGCGCCTGGATTGACGCGACCGTGAATGCCGACATCAAGCGCGAGAAAAGCGATCATGTGCGTGTGCTTCTCGATACCGAGATGGACCGCGCCACTTACAGAGACATTATTATCGGTTTCCGAGCTGGTCCCCCGTCATTAGTCCCCGCTAATGATGGCTTGCCGCTGCGGATCGAATTCGGATTTGAAGACATGGCCTTTGGTCATGCGCTGATCTCCGAAGCGGTCCGTGGCGGCAATAGCCCGGCCGTTGGCGAACCTGCCAGTGCGAAACAGATGGAATTTGCCAGCCGCGTTGCCAAAAGTGATGCCAATGTCCTGATCATGGGACAGACCGGTGTCGGCAAGGAAGGCATGGCGCAGTTCGTACATAACCAGAGCGAACGTGCAGACCAGCCCTTCGTTGCGGTAAACTGTGCCGCACTTCCCGAAACCATGGTTGAGGCGATTTTGTTCGGTCACAAGAAAGGTGCATTTACCGGTGCCACCGGCGCTGCCGAAGGACTCTTCCGGGCAGCCGATGGCGGAACGCTGTTTCTTGATGAAATTACCGAGCTGCCGCTGATGCTGCAGGCCAAATTGCTGCGCGCGCTTCAGGAAGGCGAAATTCTTCCGGTTGGCGAAACCGCTCCGATCAAGGTGGATGTCCGGATCGTCGCTGCGGCGAACCGGGATTTTGAAGACGAAGTGGCAAACGGCCGGTTCCGCGAAGATCTCTACTGGCGGTTGAATGTGATGCCAATCGATATTCCGGCCCTGGCGGAGCGCCGTCAGGACATTCGGGCGATCGCCGCGGCGATGCTGATTTCGATGCAGGCAAAGACCGGCCGGTTCTGCTGGCCCTCCGATGAAGCCCTGAAGGCGCTGTCGGCTCATGCGTGGCCCGGCAATGCCCGGGAATTGCATAATGTTCTGCAGCGCGCAACGATCCTGAGCGACGAATCTGTGATTGAGGCGAGCGACCTTGGTCTCACGGTGGCTCCGGTTTCCAGAACCCCGCGGGCGGATCCGGTCGAACCTGGCCGCTCCTCCAGACTGATGCGGGGTCAGGATCTGCACAGCCTGTCTCGGGAGGTTCAACATGAAGCGATCGTTGATGCCCTCGAGAAAACCGACGGCAATCGCCGTGAAACCGCAAAGATTTTGGGAATTTCCGAACGCACCCTGCGCTACCGGCTCGCCGACATGCGCGAGATAGCGGCTTAAGAAGGAGCACTGCAAGATGACGACCATTGGAAGCAATAACCTGCTCGCGATGCGCAAAGCCATTATCGAGCAGAATGATGCCCTGCAGAAAGCGGGCAAGCCCGGGCAGGGTCCGGAGACCGAAAAATCAGGCGTGACCAGCTTTGGTACGCAGATGAAGGAGGCGATTGAACAGGTGAACAGCCTGCAGCAGGAATCTGCCGCGGCGCGCACCGATTATGAACTCGGCCGAACCACCGATATCGCCCAGGTGATGCTTGCCAAGCAAAAGGCATCCATCGGTTTTGAAGCCACCTTGCAGGTCCGGAACAAATTGTTGTCCGCCTACAAGGACATCATGAACATGCCGGTGTAACATGAGCGAACTCAGTCTGGCCACCAGTGCCGGCGACCAGCCGGCCACACAAAATCTGCAACCGATCGCGGCTGCACCTTCCGGCAGTTATGCCAGTCCGGGAGTGATGCAGCGCATCAGCGATTTCATGGCGCAACCGGCGGTAGCGAAATCTCTGCCGCTCATCGGATTTCTCGCGATTGTCGGCCTGGCCGCGATGGCCTGGCTGGCATTGCGCGAGCCGCCGCAGCGCGATCTGTTTCGCGGTTTGCCAGATGATGACAAGGCTGCCGTTGCTGCTGCCCTGCAGACTTCAAATATTGCCTATCAGATCGACAATGCCACTGGCGCGCTGACCGTTTCAGAGGACGCCTATCATTCGGCCAAGCTCAGCCTGGCTGCACAGGGCCTTCCGCGCAGCGCCCCCGATGGCGACACGCTGATTTCGAGCATGCCAATGGGCGCCAGCCGGGCCGTGGAAACTGAAAAACTTCGTACCGCTCGCGAGCTGGATCTGGCGCGCACAATTGAGTCATTCGATAGCGTCCGGTCTGCCCGGGTCCATCTTGCGGTGGAACCGCCAAGCATTTTTGTCCGCGACCGGAGTGAACCGGCGGCCTCGATCATGTTGCAACTGGGTGGCGGAAGTCGTCTCGGTGACAGCGAAGTGCAGGCCATCATCCATCTCGTTGCCAGTTCGGTGCCGGGTCTTTCGGCAGAACGGGTTTCGGTTGCGGACCAGAATGGTCGCCTGCTGTCCCGGCCTGGCATGGGCAGCGGCGAAGGCACATCCGAACAACTGGGTGTCCAGGAGCGGGTTGAGGAACGGTATCGCCGGACCCTGGCTGCCCTGCTGACCCCGATGCTGGGTCAGGGCAATTTTGCCGCCGAAGTCATGGCTGAAATCGATTTTGACGAGAAACAGGCGACCCGGGAATCTTTTCCTGCCGATGGCGCACGGCTGCGTTCCGAAAATGGCAGCTGGGCCAATGAACCCGGCCAGAAACAGGCCTTTGGCATTCCCGGAACGATTGCGGCCGAACCACCAGCGGAGACCGAAGTCACCGAAACGCCTCCTGCACCAACGGAAGCGGAAGTGCTGGAAGAAAAGGAAAAGACCAAAACCTCCGAACGTTATGCCCGCAATTTCGAGCTGGGCCGGGAAGTTTCGGTTACCAAGGAAGCGAGCGGGACGGTCAAGCGCGTGTCGGTTGCCGTTGCCCTGCGCAACCCCAAGAAAGGCAAGTCCTATAGTGCCGAAGAACTCGCTGCGATTGAGTCCCTGGTCAAGGGCGCGATCGGGTTCGATGAAGAGCGTGGCGACCAGGTGGCCATTTCGTCCCGGGACTTTCCAACCGCCGAGCCGGCGGCTGAGGAAGCCTGGTATGAAAGCTCCTGGGTTGCACTCCTCGTCCGCAATATATCGGCGTTGTTTGTCGCTCTCGCCCTGATCTTCGGCATCGGTCGCCCACTGCTGAAAAAGCGCGCAGAGCTGGCCGAAAAGGCCGAAGAACGGCGCCAGGAAAAGAACAGCCAGATCGCCACGGAAATTTCCGGAGCGCTCGACCGGCAGCTGGAAGCCAAGCCCGGTGAACCGGTGACGATCGACATGATCATGGCGGCCCAGAACTACCAGAGCCGCGCGACCCTCGTTCAAAATTTTGTCCGCCAGAACCCCGAACACGCCACGCTGGTTGTGCGGGACCTGTTGAAGGAAAGCGGCAAGTCGAAGGAAGAAGCCAATGCCTGAAGCGGCGGAACAAACTGACGAAGCGACCGAAAGCCTGACCGAGGACGGCACCCGTGCCGCGGCGATCCTGCTGATGTTGATTTCCGAAGAAGAGGCATCGGATATCCTGACGCGGCTCGAACCGGAAGAAGTCAAACAGCTTGGGCAGACCATGTACAGCGTGGCCGATGTCGGCGTCGAGGATATCAACAAGGTATTCGACCGCTTCATCGATTGCGCCAAAGGCCGGACCACGGTTGGCTATCAGGCCGGCGAGCAGATTCAGGGCATGCTGACGCGAGCGCTGGGAGAAAAACGCGCCGAGAACATGCTGACCGAAATTGCGCCCCCCAAGGTCGATACGGAAAGCCTCGAGCCGCTCAAATGGATGAACCCGCCCGAAATTGTCTCCATGCTTGAAGACGAACATCCCCAGGTCAAGGCGCTGGTCATGTCCTTTCTGGAAGCGGAGGTGGCAGCTACCACACTGAAGCTTCTGCCGCAGGAGGAACAGGACGATATCGTCTACCGGGTCGCCACCATGCGTCCCGTCAGCAAGGAAGCCATTGCCACGCTCGAGCAGCTGCTGCTCAACTACAGCAGCTGCGCAGGCAGCAGTCTGCCGAAAAGCATGGGCGGCATCTCCGACGCCGCGGCCATCATGAACAACATGGGCAAGGTGGAATCCAAGCGGATCCTGAAACTGCTGACCAAGCGGGAAAAACAGACGGCGCTGTCGATCGAGGATGAAATGTTCGTCTTCGCCGACCTGATCAACATTGACGTGAAGAACCTGGGCACATTGATGCGCAGTATCGACAATGAAGTCATGATTCCGGCGCTGAAAGGTGCCGAGCCGGCGCTGAAGGACAAGATCTTCTCCTGTATGTCCAGCCGGGCGGTTCAGTCGATCGAAGACGAAATGGAAGATCGCGGGCCGATACCGGGATCCGAAGTTATCGCCGCGCAGAAAGCCGTGATCGCCGAAGCCAAGCGGCTTGCGGATGAAGGCACGATCATGATCGGAGGCGCAGATGACGATTTCGTCTGATCAGGGTGAACAGGTCAATGGCACCGATCCTGCCATGGGAACGGTTGAAGACATCATGCGGTTGAACGTCTGGAACATCCAGAGCCGGAATGGCGGATTTCAACCGCTTTATTCGGCGCCTGCCGGCGCCATACACGCCGAAACAGGCAATGGAGATATTCCGTCAAACGGCACGGAGCCGGTTTCCCCGGATCAGGCGCTTGCAGATGCTTACGCACGCGGTTTCGCGGAGGGCGAACGTCTGAAGGAAGCGGCTCTGGCTGCGGATCAGCTCCAGGTCGACCGGCTGACAAATGCGTTGCTGGAACTCAAGCCGCAATCGGATGCGGTCATGACAAAAATGCTCCTGAAATGTGTCAGCACGCTGACCCGGCAAATGATTGGCCGGGTCGAGCCTGACGCCGCATTTCTCCAGGAGCAGGCCGAAAAGCTCGGTAACCTGATCCAGGACGGAATGCGCGATGCAACACTGCATGTACATCCGGAAGACCTCAACCTGTTTGGCGAATTCGAATGCGGGGTCAATGTGACCGCGGATCCCGGACTCATGCGCGGGACATTACGGCTGGTCCACGGAGACGGCTGGATTGAGCAGGGGTCACAACCGCTGCTCGATGAACTCCAGGCGATGCTGGATGAAATGGAACAGGCCTCATGATCGCCGCCCAGACCCGCGCCGCCGAAAAATTTGTCGACAGCCTGTCGCATCTCAAGGCCGAGGCCCGCCAGATCGGCAAAGTGGTCGCTCATGATGCCGGACTGCTGGAAGTCACCGGTTTTGACTATCCCACCGGCTATGGCGGCCGCCTGACGACCGCTGATGGCAAGACCGTCATGGCGGAAGTGGCCGGATTTCGGGGTTCCAGGACGATGATGGTGCCGCTTTCGGAAGATGTCGCGCTGCGCAACGGCACGCGCGTCATTCCCAGCACCATCTCCACTCAGGCGCTGGTCGGAGACGCGCTTCTCGGCCGGATCATCGGCCCGATGGGCGAAGCCCTTGATGGCAAGGGCCCGATCCTGACCAGCGATCACTGGCCGCTTGCCGGTCGCCAGAATAATGTCTTACGGCGCGGACGGGTCAAGGAGAAAATCGATCTCGGTGTTCGGGCGATCAATTCTCTGCTGACCGCCGGATATGGCCAGCGCATTGCGGTTGTCGCCGGATCCGGTGTCGGTAAGTCGGTGCTTATGGGCCAGATCATCGCAGGAGTGGATGCGGATATTGTGGTCGTGGGCCTGATTGGCGAACGCGGCCGCGAAGTCAGCGACTTTGTCGAAACCAAGTTGAATGGCCTGATGGCGGACAAGACCGTCACCGTGGCCGTACCAGCGGATCATTCCCCCATATTGCGATTGCGCGCCGCCTATCGCGCGACCGCGATTGCGGAATATTACCGGGACCGGGGCAAGAAAGTTTTGCTGCTGATCGACAGCCTGACCCGGATTGCCCATGCCCAGCGCGAAATTGGTCTGGCTCTTGGCGAGCCGCCGACGATGAAAGGCTATCCGCCATCTGCCTTGTCGATCATTCCGAAGCTGGTGGAACGGGCTGGCAATGACAGCCAGAGCGGCGGTTCGATCACCGCGCTCTATACCGTGCTGGCCGATGGAGACGATCTCGATGACCCGGTAGTCGATACCGCCCGCTCGATTGTTGACGGACATATCATCCTGTCGCGAACGATGGCGGAGCAGGGCATTTTTCCTGCCGTTGATGTGGCGCGTTCGCTTAGCCGCGTAGCTGCCGACATTGTTGACGACGATCATCATGCCGCGATGATCAATTTCCGGCGGCATTGGTCAACCTATGAAGAAAATCGTGACCTGATCCTGATGGGCGCCTATCGCGCCGGCAATGACGACGCCATCGACCAGGCGATTGCCCGCCGTCCGGACATGCTCGAATTTATCCGCCAGCCGTCACAGGCCTATGTCTCAATGCCGGAAAGCATTGCGGACCTGATTGCCGGATTCGGCCAATGAAACGGCAATTGTCGACACCGCGCCGGATTCTGAAGATCCGCGAAACGCTGCGCAAGGCGGCAATTGGCCGCGCCATGGCGGCCGATGCCCAGGTGCAGAGCCTGGAAAAGCAATCGACCAATCTGAACAGCTTGCGCCTGACCATGTTCGAAAATGCCGACTGTTCGGCGGCGCAATCTCTCGCCGCCCGGATGGAGCTGGGGAACCGGCTGCTGGGCGCTGGTGAGCAGGTGGAACGGGCGGTCACGGACGCGCGGCAGGCGGCTGCGGAACAGGACCGGCAAAGAATTGCCGCTCATCTCGACCGCGATGTGATGCAGCGCTTTGTGGAACGCAAGGCGGCGGGCCTGGAACAGCAGCAGGACCGCAGGAACGCCGCAAATCTGCCATTCAGACGATTCAGAAAACCGAGGTAAGAGCTATGGAAATATCCTTTTTGAAAACAATGGTCATGCCGTCTGCAGACAAATCTGTCGCGGCCTCGGCGGTTGGCACGGTTCCTGCTTTTCCGGAAGGCATGTTGAATGCTGATACCAGAACGGGTGAACAGAGTCTGAGCGAAGAAGCCGCTACGGACGGCAATTCTCCTGTCCGGACAACGGAACAGGATGCGCAGCAATCACCAACACGCCCGGTGATGGCCGAGGACGCGCCATTTGCAATGCCATCCGCGCCCAATATTGTCCTGTATCCCGGTTTTGCGGCAGATCAGATGCCCAAAGGCCATCTTCCACAGCGAGATATGGCCGGGCCTGCTGATGCGGATGATGGCTCGCTGAAACTGGCGGATATTGATCCGCAAACACCGATCATGCCTTACCGGACAGCCAGAGCAGCTGGAGCTGAACCTGGTACGATGGCCGATTTCAGAGATGCCAGCATCGCTCGGGCCGGAGTCCCTGATGCAGCAGAAGCAGTATCTCGGATGCAACAGCCCGATGCCCGCGATCCCAAAATCGTCAGTCCGCTGAGCGACATGTCGGCCGGAGATGGCGAACCTGCAGTTTCGCCGCGTGGTGGCCAGGTGATGGATTCAGCCACAGGCGGCGAAAAAACTTCTGTCCCGGGACCGCAAACGCTCGCCGTTCCGCAGCGGATGCCGTCCTCGACCGGTTCGCGACAGACCATAGATCCGGTAGCCGATGCTGAGCCATCCGGCGATACGGCCCCGGCCGAGAGGCTGGATCTGGCCGGGGAATTCAAAAAGCTCCAAAATCCCGCTTCTCAGATGGAAAACATGAAGCAGTCCATGCCTTTGGCCGCTGCCGCGAACGGCAAGCCGGAAAAACTGGCGGAAGCCCTTGGACTTCCGGAAAATGCTGATCCGGAAGCGGTCGAAGTTCAGAAAACCGGCGGGAGCAGCCTTCAGGCTCCGACGGTTGGTCCAATGGCTGGCCTTCGCCTGCGACAATCGCCGACAGCGGATGCATCCAGTGGCTTGCAGGTCGATGCCATCCGCTCGCCGGCTGCTTCGGCAAGCGGCACCAAAGCCGCCGATATTATGACTCAGGCCAGCACGATGCCCGCGGACGCTGTGCTGGAATTTGACTCCGCCTTTATCGAGAATCTCACCAGGGAAATCTCCCTGATCGCCAATTCCAAAGGCATTGCCCGCTTTTCCCTGAAGCCCGAGCATCTGGGACGCATTGATGTGGAAATTCGCGGCGGAGAACGGGGCGATGACATCAAGCTGGTGGCCGAAACCGAATCCGTGAAGCAGTTCCTTATCCAGTCGCAATCACGCCTGGAACAGGAACTCCGGCTGCACGGACAACGGTTGACGGATCTCGATATCGGGGCTGGTCTGAATCAGGGCCCGGAACGGGAAGCGCGGGAAAGTCTGCAGGCAGAAAATTTCCGCAACCGCCCAAATGGCAGCTCTGACGATGAGCCGGCCGAACAGCAATATCATGCCGGAAACACTTCCGGTCAGACCTCAAACGGCGCGCGATACGCGTGATCCGGATAGCGATTGAAAACGGAGACAGATAATGGCTGACAAGGAAAAGCCCGAAGAAGGCGAAGCAGAAGGCAAGCCCAAGGGTGGCAAGATGAAGAAGATCATCATGCTGCTGCTGGTCGTGCTGGTTGTTGGTGGCGGTGGTGCTGCCGGCGGATGGTTCGCAGCCGGAGCCATGGGCGGCGATGACGGCAAGGAAAAGGTCGATCCTGACCGTCCCAAGCTCGTCCTGAAGGATGGTTCGACTGTCGATGATGTTCCGTCTGCCGACGAGAAGGGCGCAAAGAAAGCGGCGCCGACCAGCGCCTACAAGGTCTCCTATCACCAGATCGAACAGCCTTTCACCTCGAACCTGCGCAACAGCAACAGCTTTGCCCAGGTCTCGCTGGCCATATCGACCTACTATGACGAGCGCGTGGTCCAGAATATCCAGGATCACGAAATCGCCATTCGGTCGGCTGTACTGATGGTCCTCGCCGAACAGGACCGGATGGAGCTGGAGACCCAGATCGGCAAGCAGATGCTGCAAAAGAAACTGGCCATGCGGATCAATGAGGTGCTGCAGGAAAAAGCCGGTTTTGGCGGTATCGAAGACGCCTATTTCACCAATTTTGTCGTCCAGTAAGCGCGCAGGAAACGAAGCCATGACTACAGAAGAACCCGAAACGGCGGAAAGCGCAGAAGCCGCGAAATCCCGTGATAAGGGTGTACATTGCTTTGCCACGCATCAGCCGGACCAGCTCAACATGGTCCCCGGTTTTGAACGGGTTGCGAAGCTGTTCGCCGGTCAGGTACAGGATGCTCTGGAACCGCTGATCGGCGAAAAATCCGAGGTTGCCGCGGTGGAAACACAGCTGGTCGCCTATCAGGACTGGTGCGATGCGCAGCCGGATTTTCTGGGTATGACGAAATTCCATATGCCACCCTGCAAGGGCGGCATGATGCTGGGAGTGGATCCAAAGCTGATCTCGCTGCTGGTGGACGCCTTTTACGGGGGCGGAAACATGAAGTCCGATCGCGAATTTGTCGAATTTACGCGGATGGAAGGCCAGATGTTTGAGCGGGTGACGGGCAGTTTTTGTTCCGCCCTTGCCAGAGCCTGGGGCCTCTATGGCGAATTTGAAACTCACGTCACCGGCCATGAAAGAAACCCGGCTTATGCCGCGCTTGCCGGTCCGGGTGACAGTATTTTGAAACAGTCGATTTCTATCACCCTTCCTGATGCCGAAGCTCTGGTTGTTGATCTGCTCTACGCGATGGATGCGGTGCGTTTTCTCGAAAATTTGCTGGAGCCGTCGGTGGGTGCAACTGGCGAACAAGCCAATCCGATCTGGCAATATGAAATACAAAAGGCGATGAGCGAGGTCCGTTTGCCGGTGCGCTCGATCCTGGCGCGCACGACGATGACGCTGCCGCAGGTCGCCGAGCTCAAACCCGGGGACATCATTCCGATCCCCCCAGTCCGCAATCTTCCGCTGATTATCGGAGAGAAGGTCTTTGCCCGCGGCAGTCTTGGGGAACAGGACGGCTGTGCTGCCTATCAAATTGAAAAAATGGAACGAGGAAACTGACATGAGTGACATGAACGAAGCACCGACAATGGAAGATGCCGTGGTCGAAGCAGAAACCGGCAAGGAATTTCCGGAACCGGCAGAAGCGGCAAATTATCGCCTCCTCGCGGATATCCCCGTGCGCCTGTCAGTGGAAGTCGGCAGTGTTTCGCTGAAAATCGCCAAAATCATGGAACTCAGCGAGGGTCAGGTCGTCGAACTCGACCGGGAAGCCGACGCACTGCTCGATATCAAGGTAAATGGCACGCTTGTTGCAAAGGGAGAGGTTGTAACCGTCAATGACCGGTTCGGCATTCGTGTCGTCGAGGTCGTGACGAACAATGTTTCGCATGCAAGGCTCGAAAGGCGTAGTTAGTGACCTATTACATTGTCAAACTTTTGATCATCCTGCCGCTGATGGCCGGACTTATTTACGGTGCGCTCTGGCTGTACCGCAAATATCAGCCCGGTGTCGCGCAGGCCCCACATGAGCGGGAACTGAAATGTATCGAAAGCTTGCCAATGGGGACGGCCGGGAAATTGTCGATTATCGACTTTGCCGGTCAGAAAGTCCTGATCTCGGTTACCCGATCGCAAATCACACATCTCGCCACAGCTGCAGCGAACGGAGGAAAAACGCCTCCGCAAGATGCCCGCAGCTTTGGGGAGATGCTCAATGAAAAACTTTAAAAGCGTTCTTCCCCTTCTCATTGCTCTGCTAGCGGCGTTCTTTGTGGCATCGCCTGCGCTTGCCGCGGCAACCCCGTCCGGCGCAGTGACCAAGGCGCTGGAAGAAGTCGCCGGCGAAGGCCGCCCGCTCTCCTTGTCGCTGCAGATCCTGATACTGATGAGCCTGCTGACGGTATTGCCGTCGCTCATTCTGATGATGACCAGCTTCACCCGGATCATCATCGTGCTCTCCATCCTCCGCCAGGCCCTGGGTCTGCAACAGACACCGCCCAATCAGGTGCTGGTGGGACTGGCGCTGTTTCTCTCCCTCTTCGTGATGGCCCCGACGATCAGCACGATCAACGAGAAGGCCATTGAGCCCTATGGCCAGGATGAGATTACGATCGAAACCGCAATCGAGGTCTCGGGCACGGTATTCCATGACTTCATGATCAAGCAGACCCGGGAATCCGATCTCAAGCTGTTCATGGACCTCGCGAAGGAGCCGGCCGTGGAAAACCCCGAGGATGTTCCGTTTTCGGTCTTGCTCCCCGCCTATGTCACCAGCGAACTCAAAACCGCGTTTCAGATCGGTTTTCTCATTTTCCTGCCGTTCCTGGTGATTGATCTGGTCGTCGCCTCGACACTGATGGCGCTGGGGATGATGATGCTGTCGCCGACAATTATCTCGATGCCCTTCAAGCTGCTGCTGTTCGTCCTGGTCGACGGCTGGGCCCTGACCATGGGATCGCTCGCCGGCTCGTTTGTGATGTAGCGCCATGGAACATACCGATTTCTTCATTGGCATAGCCCAGAAAACCCTGTGGATCACCGCGCTGGCAGCGGCGCCGCTGCTGATCCCGGCGCTGATCACCGGTCTGGTGCTCGGCATGGTCCAGGCGGCAACTTCGGTCAACGAGCAGACCCTGACCTTTGTGCCCAAGCTGATCATAGTCGCGGTGATGCTGGCCCTGTTCGGCGGTTCGATCATTTATCTGATCGTCGATTTTACCCACGAAATATTCGACCGCATTCCTGATTTGTTGCAATGATTGCTCCCGATTTCGCCGGTGTCGAAGAACAGATGTGGATCTGGCTGTTTGCCATGATCCGGCCGGGCGCGATGATGATGGCGGCTCCGATCTTTTCCGCCACATCCATCCCGATCCAGCTGCGTCTGATCCTCTCGCTAGCCATCGGCATGGCCGGTGTCAGCAGCGGGACGCTCGATCTGCCCATCGACAATATCATCAGCCTCGAAGGATTCCTGTTTGTTGCCGGCGAAGTGCTGGTCGGCGTCGCCATCGGGTTCGCGCTGCAGATCGGCTATTCTGCTTCCTTTGTCGCAGGTGAGGTCATCAGCAATGCGATGGGGCTCGGGTTTGCAATGATGATTGACCCGCAAACGGGTCGGTCAACTCCGGTACTCGGCAACTTCCTGTCGATCGTGGCGACTTTGCTGCTGCTGGCGATGGACGGGCATCTGATGCTCATCGCCATTCTCGTCAACAGCTACACCATCCTGCCGCCGGGTGACGCCTTCATGTCGGCGGCATCGATTCACGGACTGGTGAATTTTGGTGGAACGCTGTTTGCCATGGGACTGGTCATCGCCTTGCCGGTCGGCAGCGCTATCATTCTGGTGCAGGTGATCATGGCGATGCTGGCGCGCTCGGCCCCGTCGCTCAACCTGTTCGCGGTCGGCCTTCCCGTGGCGCTGCTCGGCGGCCTGTTGCTGCTGGCGATATCCGCACCGATCATGGCCAATGGCATCATGCATGCCTTGCAGGATGGTTTGGGCCAGTCCGCGCTGATTGCGGGAGGGCAGTAATGGCGGAGGAACCACCAGGCGGCGGTGAAAAGACCGAATTACCAACTCCCAAAAGGCTTCTCGACAGCGCCAAAAAGGGTGATGTCCTGCAGTCCCGGGAGCTGGGAACGGCAATGATCGTGGCGGCGGGCACGGCGGCGTTTGGCATGTTCGGTCCCTATATGATCGATAATCTGAAGGCGATGCTGACCACCGGATTGCGGATCAATCCGCGGGATTTCCATGACTTCAATCCATGGGAACGGACCATGGGATTGCTGTCCGAAATATTCCTGTCTTTCAGTCTGTTATTCGGCCTGTTGATTGTCACGGCAATTGCGACACCGGCCGCACTGGGCTCGCTGGGCTTTCGCTGGTCCGCGATGAAGCCCAAGCCGAACAAGCTCAGCCCGCTCGCCGGGCTCAAACGCATGTTCGGCATGAACAGCCTGATCGAACTGTCCAAATCGCTGGCAAAGGTCGCGTTGATGGGATCTATCGGTGTGTGGCTGATCTGGGCCAATCTGCCGGGCATTGTTCAACTCGGCAATGAGGAAGTGAACCGGTCGGTTGCGGAGTTCGGCAACCTGCTGATGCTGGCCTTGATGGGCATGGCCTTCTCGCTGGCGATCATTGCTGGAATTGACGTTCCGGCGCAGATCTACCAGCGTACCAAGCGCCTGAAAATGACCAAGCAAGAGGTCAAGGACGAGAACAAGGAAACCGAGGGCTCTCCGGAAGTGAAAGGCGCCATACGCCGGAAACAGCAGGATATCCTGAGCGCATCGGCCCGTCAGGCGGTCAAGGAAGCCACGGTTGTTCTCGCCAACCCGACCCATTTCACCGTGGCTCTCAGATATCGCCGCGGATATGACAATGTACCGGTGGTTCTGGCACGAGCCAAAGGCGCGGCAGCGCTTGCCATGCGCGAGCTGGCCGAGGCCGAAACGGTTCCGGTATTGCAATATCCCGAGCTGACCAGGGCCATCTACTTCACCTCACGCGAAGGCATGGCGGTCGATGAACGGCTGTACATGGCGGTGGCGTCAGTTCTGGCCTGGCTGTTCCGGATGGACAGCCAGATGGCCAGCGAAATGGATCGTCCGCATATCGATCTGCCGGAAGATGTGAGGTTTGATGCAGACGGCAAGGTCGCAGGGGATAATCAGGATATCTGATCCGGACTGATGCGGCCGCCCGGATAGCCCTAAATGTTGCGCAGAATTGGACGTTATTAGCTCCGACAAGGAAATTGACATGTTTGGTGATATTGCAAATTTGATTGGCGCGGGTTCGGGGATCAATTCCTCGCAGGTCGTGGAAGATCTCGTTCAGGCCACACGCGCGCCGCGCGAACTCCAGCTGGCGCAGAAGGAAAATCTGAACAGCGCCCGGATTTCTGCGATTGCTTCTGCGTCTTCGGCCCTGGATACCTTTGCCCAGGCGCTCACCGAGCTGCTCGACGGTCAGGGATTTGCCGGAGATCTGGTGTCGAGCGACCCTGCCATTGCGACGGTCAGTTTTATCGACGGTGTCCGGCCGGTGGGATTGCCCGCGCGGATGGAAGTTTCCCAATTGGCCTCACCACAGCGCCTGGTTTCTGGCGCTTCGGCGGATTCAGGGGTTGCGGTAGGCGAGGGCACGGTGACGATCACGACCGGAGAAGGCGCGTTCGACATCGTGATTGACGATACCAATAACAGCCTTGCCGGTCTGGCTTCCGCGATCAACGCATCGGACAGCGGAGTGACCGCCACGATCATCACCGACAATAACGGGGCAAGACTCGTGCTCGAAGGCGAAGAAGGTCTGGACAACGGATTCTCCGTCGCTGCTTCCGGTCCCGCCTCGCTGCAGGCTTTTGCCTATAGCGATGCTGCACCGGGCAGCATGACAAAGGTTGCCGATGCTGCCAACAGCGTGATCACAGTTGACGGCATCCAGATGACCAACAGCAGCAACGATATTGACGGCGCGATCACCGGTGTCCGGTTGAACCTGCTTTCTGCGGAAGTCGGAACGGAAATCATCATCAGCGGCGACCAGCCCACGACGACGGTGGGCAATCTCGTCAATGAATTTGTCGACGCCTATAACCTGCTGCGGACCGGCCTGAATGACGCCACTGCGCCCGGCGTGGAAGGGGCGTCTGGCGGTCCGCTTGCCGGTGATATCGGTGTGCGCGACATGGTGCGCTCTCTCAGCCGGCTGACCTCCACATCCCTGACTGACAGCGGCCCTTACCGGACGCTGGCGGATGTCGGGGTGAAAACCAATATTGACGGAACCCTCGAGGTTGATCAGGCGCGCCTGTCCGCCGTGCTTGAAGAAGATCCCGATGCCGTGGCCAAAATGCTGGAGCCGGCCGTGCAGGATGATCTGAATCCCGGAATAGCCGGCGCTCTGCAGACCATTCGCGACAATTTGCAGTCCGACAACGGCTCGCTTGTGACCTCCCGTGAGCGCTATGATGCCGTGGCGGAATCGCTGGTTACCCAGCGCGAAAGACTGAACGACAGTATTGAACGCTACCGGACGCAGCTGACCCGGACATTTGCCGACATGGATCGTCAGCTGGCCGTCATTAACGCCACGCAAAGCTACCTCACACAGCAGATCGCCGTGTGGTCCAATTCCAACAACAACTGAATCTGATTGAGAAAGACCTGAACAATGCCAGCCCTATCCTATACAAATAAAGCCAGTCTCTATCAGAATGTTGGCCGCGAAAGTCATGTTGCCGGAGCATCTCCGCACCAGCTGATCGACATTTTGTTTGACGAACTGATGCTCAAGCTCGACCAGGTCATCCGCTTCTATAATGCCGGTGAATTGGGCCGGGCGCTGGAATCCCGCGCCAAGGCTCTGTCCATTCTGTCCGGACTGCAGGTCAGTCTGGATCATGACAATGGTGGCGAACTGGCAGCCGCACTGATGGAGATCTACAGCGAAGCTGCCCGCCGCATCAATCAGTCACCAAGCGAAAAGCTCCCTGAACAGATTGAATCCGCGCAAGTGATCATCGGGGAAATTGCATCGGCATGGAAAGCAATCGGTTGATCTGAGCCCGGCGGTCGGTAACCGACCGCTACTTTCCCTGAAATTTTGCAAAACTGCGCCAAATTCCTAAACAAATGGCCTCTCAGGCCGTTCTCAAATCATGGTTAATGAGGGAATTGAACATGAGCAGTTATGATTTTGTAGTTATCGGCAGCGGACCCGCCGGACGTCGCGCAGCAATCCAGGCCGCCAAACTCAAAAAATCCGTGCTGGTCATTGATGATCGAGGCAGCGTCGGCGGTGTGTCCGTTCATACCGGTACCATTCCCTCCAAGACCTTGCGAGAGTCGGTTCTCAATCTGACTGGCTGGCGCGAACGCCAGTTCTACAACCGCCGGTCGACCGACAAGGCGCAGTCCAACTGTGCCGCGCTGAACTCCCGGCTGAGCAAGACTCTTCACCATGAAGTCGATGTTCTGGAACAGCAATTTGCCCGCAATAATGTGCACACGTTGCAGGGGCGTGCCCAGTTTGTCGACCGGCATACGCTGCAGGTTGAGCGTCACGAAGCCGACCGGACCGCGACAGAACTGGTCACCGCCGATCGCATCCTGGTTACCGTGGGCACCAAGCCGTTCCGGCCGGACTATGTCCCGTTCAACGACCGGACGGTTCTGGACAGCGATGCTATTGTCGCGGATCTTACCATTCCGCGGAGCCTGACCGTTATCGGTGCCGGTGTGATCGGGATCGAATATGCCACGATCTTCAGCGCGCTGGATGTTCCCGTTACGCTGATCGAGCCGCGAGACAGTTTCCTCGATTTTGTCGACCGGGAAGTCATCAGCAACTTCACCCAGCAATTGCTCGACCGGGGGATGTCGATCCGGCTTGGCTGTTCGGCTGAATCCATTGTCCTTGACGAGATGGATTGCCCGGTTGTGACATTGAACGACGGCCGTGTGGTCCGTTCGGAGATGTTGCTCTTTGCCGCTGGCCGAAAAGGTGCGACCGACAATATCGGACTCGACAAGATTGCGCTCGAAGCGGATCACCGCGGGCGTCTGACCGTGAACCCCGACACCATGCAGACCAGTGTCGACAATATCTATGCCGCTGGTGATGTTATCGGTTTCCCGAGCCTGGCTTCGACTTCGATGGAGCAGGGCCGGATTGCCGCCTGCCATGCCTTTGATGCGCCGATGCCGACCGCACCACATCATTTCCCCTATGGCATTTATGCCGTGCCGGAAATTTCCACCATCGGATATTCGGAAGAGCAGGCGCGGGAAAAGGGGTTCGTGTTTGAATGCGGTATCGCCCGCCTGCGCGAAACCTCGCGTGGTCACATCATGGGACTGCAATCGGGCATATTGAAATGCCTGTTCGAGCTGGAGACCGGAAAACTGCTGGGCGTACATGCCGTAGGCGAAGGGGCAACCGAACTCATCCATATCGGGCAGGCTGTGCTGAACCTCGGCGGCGGAATTGATTTTTTCATGGAAAACACGTTCAACTATCCGACGCTTGCAGAAGCCTACAAGATCGCGGCGCTCGACGCATGGAACCGGATGGCACCTGCCAAGAAAGGTGAAGTCGTGAAGCTGAAAAAGCCGAAATCGAAGTCCCGGAAAAAGGCCGCTTAAGCGGCTTGCAGGTCCAGCTTCTGCATCTTCTCAATGAAGGTGGTGCGGGGAAGGCTGAGCAGTTTTGCCGCCTTGGAAACTGTACCACCTGACTGTTTCAGCGCCTGTTTGATTAGCGTTTGTTCCGCAGACATCAGATACTGTTTCATATCGAAAGCTTCGTCTTCGAGTTCCGGCAAGTCGGTGAGTGGTTCGGACGGTTCCACAGGTGCATTCGTCCAGTCACTTACATTCATCCTCGCCGGCTTCGGCGCAGTTTTCTGAACTGCGCTGAAGGGTTTCCCGAGCAGGATCGGGAGATGTGACGGTTCGATCTCGGTTCCGGCGAAGAACACACCGGCCCGTTCCACGACATTACGCAATTCCCGGGCGTTGCCTGGCCAATTGTAGGAACAGAGGGCATCCATGGTTTCCCGCTGAAAGACTGGCCGACTTTCTTCCGGTGCTGACTGCTTGAGGAAATGGTGCAGGAGGGAAGGGATATCTTCCGGACGTTCGTGCAACGGGCTGGCCTCGATCTGCAAAACGGACAGCCGGTAGTAGAGATCTTCGCGGAATGTTCCCGCAGCAATGGCGGCCTCGAGATCCTTGTGCGTTGCGGCGATAATCCGGGTGTCGATGGCGATTTCCTGGTCGCCGCCAACCCGGCGGATTTTCTGGTCTTCCAGAACGCGCAGCAGACGGACCTGCATGTCCATTGGCATGTCACCGATTTCGTCAAGAAACAGCGTTCCGCCCTGCGCCCTTTCGAAATGCCCCAGTCGGCGGCTCGTAGCGCCGGTGAAACTGCCTTTCTCATGTCCGAAAAGTTCGGCTTCGATCAATTCGCGCGGTATCGCTCCGCAATTGACGGCAACAAAGGGTTTGTCTGCTCGAGAAGATGTCTGATGCAATGCATTCGCGATGACTTCCTTGCCGCAGCCTGACGGGCCAGTAATCAAAACGCGGGCTGAGGTGTCGGCCGCAAATCTGACAAGTTTGCGCGTGTTCCGGATTGCGGAACTGATGCCAACGATAAGGCCGTCTATTTTCTGTTGTTTGTCAGCGGAACCTAATGAAGCAGTCGCCATGTACTCTCACCCAGAAATCTCAACACAGGCCCAAACTTCCGGGCCGGGGAATGAAGCATGGCCCCCCACGAGCCATGCTTCGATTTCTGGTCTTCCATTTGGCTAGGCCATTATGGTTAACAAAAGTTAAATGGATTCAAAGTGATGTGAAGAAACGTTTGCCGAAGGTTCACGGTGACAGTTGCCGCGTATCTTTTCGGGCGAGCAGGAAATGACAGTCATCTGAACCGATAATCCATTCACTAGGCACGCAGGAAACGGATGGAACTTCCGAACGGCGAATGCCTAATCCGGTTGCATAAATCGTGTCAGCGCTCTTTTGGCTCGTAACAACTGCAACCAAAGAAGTTTTTACGATTTAGATGTGGACGTGTTGTCTGGCTCCGCCTAAAGCAAGCGGCGCGCAGACGAAGCCTTGAGAACTTCATCTACGCGCCATAGCGGTTAGAATGTGTCAGACCAGAAATTTGAAACATCTTAACCAGTGTCGGCGTCGTGGGGACGCCGACGTTTCTGTTATCATCAGCTTATGCTGTTCCCAACCAAAGTTGGGTCCAAAATGGGTCAAACCCGTCTCCTTTAGCCAAATTGCTTTTCCTCCGACTGATGTCATGCCCGGCTCTTCATGGCAGGTTCATGCTTTTTCTATATTCAAGTCATTGATTATTTGACATTTCGTCGGCCTGATGCGGAATTTCTGCAACGGCCCGATCCATCAATACGGTTTTGCAGGTTCCGCATGTGACCATGCCGATTTTGAATTGGTATTGAGTGGTGAAAGAGGGGAAGGTTGGCTGGTTTGGCATTTTGTCAGGTATTGTTTGGGGGAAATGGAACCGGCAGCGGGGGCATTTCGGCATCTGGATCTGGAATTGGCATGATTTTACCTGTTCACACTCGCCGAACTCCACCCACGCCGGTAGGAATTTTTGGAATGTGTAACCCTAGCGGAACCAGCAGCGAATAACGACCAGTTGGAGGCGGGAAAAATAATGAACGAACAGTGTTCACGCGAACAGATTGCCGAACTGGTGATGCAGCTGGGAAACATCCTGGCGGTTCTGGACAATAGCAATGCCAGGCTGGCAGCGATCAAGGTGGACGAAGCAATTTCCGCCTTGTGCGAAGAGCACGATATCTGCAGATCGGACGAGAACGTGCTGGACATCAAGTCTGGCTGAATTGTCGACCGAGGCAGGTTACCTCGTCTCAGTCCATCCAAAAGATTGGACATTAATTGCTTTTTCGCCTTTAGGTTTGTCCCGGAAAAGGAAAGCGCGGTATTCGCCTGTCCGATCTGAATTGCCGGGATGAACGTGATGGATTTCACATATAGAGACATTGTTGAAACATTTCGGGTCAAGCACGAGATTGATCCGGATCGAAAAAGTGCATTCAGGGGGCGGCTACAGCATTTTCAGCGGCAGGGATTTCCCCCAGGCATCAATACCGGCAAAGGAAAAGCTGCATCCTATCGCTGGCGGGAGCTGATATTGCTGGGTCTGGCGCTGGAATATGCCGAAATCGGATCCACGCCGGATCGCAGTATCAAGGAAGTCAGCAAATTCAGCGACATGCTGGTTCTGGCGGTGGCCCGGTCGCTTAATGCCGGAGATGTGGCAGAGGAGGATAGGCCATCCTTTCTTTGCATCGAGCTTTCGGCCTTGCTGCCGCTGAAGACCGAGGACAACTGGAATCAGGAAATCAAGCTGCTCTCCATTCGCGAGATGAATGAGGTTTTTTCCGAACTGGGTGTGGCGACCATGCAGTCGCCATATGCCATCATCGATTTAAGACAGTTTGTGGCCGGCTTGCTCACCAGTCTCGAGCAGGTGGTTGCCTGGTCGCGTGTGGATCTGGTCAAAAGTCTCCGACAATGGGCCCGAACGATGGCGGATTTTCAGGACAATATTGACGCCTGATTGTCGGAAGGCAGCGAAATTTCCCTAATTGCCGGGGGGCAGGCAAAAAACTGTCCCCGCCCGTTAAACCTTTGCCCGCGCATTCCGTACTTAATATGCGAGGATGATGCAAAACGAGCATTTGGGTTACAGTCGGCTTTTAACCCCACCACGAATGTCCGGCTGGTTTTTGGGAACTACAGGTTCCGAAAAGGCTCAAGTGGAAGTTTGGCGCCATTCGCGGAGCGAACTGAGTCTGGCTGGTCCCGGGCCGGTTCGTTCCGCAATCCTCGTCTTTAAGCGTCCTCGCCGCTTTCGCTTTCCGGCAGCTCCTGGGTGTTTTCGCGCAGGTTCAGCGAGCAGATTGCATCGTCGAGCTTTGCAGCGGTGAGATCCTCGTTGGCCATATCCAGCAGCTTCAGCGCCCGCTCCATCAAAACGTTTGCCTCGCGCATCATGTCGGAGGCATCGCGACCGTCGTTTTCCTGATCCGATGTTGACATTCCGCTGCCTTCTTTTCCCGTCGACGAAAGCGGCATGCTATTTACCAAGAAGCAGCAACGTACAAGCGCTGTTAACCATAAATCCCACCCTGATTCCGATCCACTGGAATGCCAATCGTGTACAAACGGTGTCCCAACCACCGTTTGGTTGCAATCGTATCTATCAGGGAATCTGCGAAAAGTAAGCGAAAAATCGGCGATCAGCAAACGGAGATGCCGCCGAGCAGCTGGCCGAACGTATACTGTACTGGTGAAATCCGAAAAATTCCTGCCGGGTCAATTCCTTTTTCCGGCAGGACGCGGTAACCATTTTCCCGAGATTGAAGGGAGACGGTTTGGGTGGGATATTATCGCATGGATGCCGGCGAAATGACACTGGTGGTCGACGCTGCCGCCGGTCAGCCCGCACATATCGTCTATTGGGGGCGACGCATCGCTGAGGGGCAGGATGCCGCCGATCTGGTGCGTCTCGGCAGCCGCCAGCATGTCTTTGGCAGTGAAACGCAAAATGTCCGCCCCGGTCTGATGGCTGAAGCCGGGCGGGGTTTCGCCGGGACTGCGGGCTTGTCGGTGCATCGCGCCGGACGTGATTGGGGCGTCAGGCTGACCGTGGTGGCGGTCAAGGAGAATGCGGGACAGCTAGTCATTACCACTCGTGACCCGGATACGCAGATTTTTCTGCAGCACCGGTTTTCAGCTGATGCGGAAAATGGCATTCTGGCGATTGCAGCAGTTTTGCGCAACGAGGGGCAGGACCCACTCACGGTTAATCACATCAGCAGCATCTGTTTGCCGGTCCCGCAGCACCTGTCCGACATTATCGGATTTTCCGGCCGCTGGGCGGGGGAGTTCCGTACTGAACGGCTCCGGCGGTTCTCCGGATCGTGGCTGCGCGAAAACCGGCGGGGCCGAACTTCGCATGACAGTTTTCCGGGCGTCATCCTGTGTGAGGAAAATACGGGAGAATTGTCCGGGGAAGCTTGCGCCGTACATCTGGCCTGGAGCGGTAATCACCATTTGCGGGTAGATACCGGGAACAGCGGGGATGTGCTGCTTTCCACGGGTGCTTTGCTCTTTCCTGGCGAGGCCATACTGGCCCCGGGGGAGGAGTTTTCCAGTCCTCCCGCCGTTGTCGGCTATTCTGCCAATGGCCTGTCCGGACTCAGCCGCCGGCTACATGATCACGTCCGCAGCAGCCTTTTGCGCGCTGGTGTCCGAAGCAAGCTTCGACCAGTTCATTATAACAGCTGGGAAGCTGTCTATTTCGACCATGATCCGGAACAGTTGAAAGCGATGGCCAGCAAGGCAGCGGAGATCGGTGTCGAGCGTTTCGTGCTCGACGACGGATGGTTTGGCTCGCGCCGCAATGATCAATCGGGTCTGGGAGACTGGGTCGTGTCGGACGAGGTCTATCCGGATGGCCTGACCCCGCTGGTCGACCATGTCACTGGTCTCGGCATGGAGATGGGTATCTGGTTCGAGCCGGAAATGGTCAATCCCGACAGCGATCTGTACCGCGCGCATCCGGACTGGGTATTGCAGATTGAAGGTCTCGAGCAGGTGCCATTCCGCAATCAGCTGGTACTCGACCTGTCCCGGCCGGAAGTATGTGATCATTTGTTCGACCGGATTGATGCCATATTGTCCGACCATGATATCCGCTACATCAAGTGGGACATGAACCGGGATCTCAACCATCCCGCTGGACAGGATGGACGGTCCAGGGCCTTTGACCAGATACAGGCGCTTTATGATCTGATCGACCGGGTTCGCACAGCCCATCCGGAAGTGGAAATCGAAAGCTGTTCTTCCGGAGGTGGCCGGGCCGATTTCGGTATTCTGGCGCACACCGACCGGATCTGGACATCTGACAGCAACGATGCGCTTGATCGACAGGAGATCCAGCGCGGTGCCAGCCATTTCCTGCCACTATGTGTGACCGGAGCTCATGTTGGGCCGGCGCAATGTCACATCACCGGACGCAAATTGTCGATGGCGATGCGGGCGGGCACGGCGATCATGGGGCATATGGGTGTCGAGATGAACCTGCTCGGCGAACCCGGGGAAGACCTCGAAGAGCTTGCGAGGGGAATTGCTCTCTACAAAAAGCATCGTCAGCTCATCCATGACGGCGATTTCTACCGCGTTGACAATGTGACAGCGCTTAACATCATCGGGGTTGTGGCACGCGACCGGCGGGAAGCCTTGTGGTCCGTCGCCTATATGGCCAGCCTGCCGGAACGATTTCCACCGCGCTTCATTTGTGCAGGCCTGGAACGCAGTCAGGCTTACCGGGTTCGGCTTGTGTGGCCCGAAGACTGGCGCTCGATTACCTCGCCATCAATCGTGGAAGAGCTGGATCTGACAGGGAAGGGGGCGGTGTTCAGTGGCGAGTTGCTGATGACTGTCGGACTGCAACTGCCCACTGCTTTTCCCGAAACCGTGCTGCTCTTCCATCTTGCAGAGGAATAGAGCCGAATTACTGGTACAAAAATCACTATAAAAAGTACCGTATAGGTTAGTGTTTCGTGCAAGAGACACCGCGGCTGGTCAAGGCAATTATATCATTGATATGGTGATATAATACAGTATAACAGCTACGATTCTGTCAGGAGACACATTATGCCGATATTGCCTGTTGCCATGATGGCGGCCTGGACCCTGGCGAGCGCTGCTGCCGCTCCCGGTGCGGTGACCAAACCGGAGGTGATCGCTTTTGGCGCGTCGGTTGCCGACATCGAAAAACAGCTGACCTCCCGCTGTACAAAAATGGATGTGCGGACTTTCGATCCGCCCCGGATGCCGATCGCCAAAAATCTGCATCAACAGATCGATTGTCAGGGATTTCAATTCATGGGTGAACCGCGGCTCGCCGAATTTGTCTTTGCCGATGACCGCCTCCAGCTGGTCTGGATCCTCGTGGATGCGGACGACCAGGAGCGGATCATCGCGGCCATGCGCGAAACCTACCATTCACAAGGTCTTGAAAACAAGATGGCAATCGCCTTTCCCGAACATCGAACGGCCTGGCGTTTCGAACCGGCGGAAGTGCTGTTCTATTCCGGGGAAGTTGCACCCATGTTTGAAGCCAGATTTGGTGAAGCGTCATCGAACGATGCCGCGCAGCCTAAAGACTGACCTTCCCCGTTGACACGCCGGCCAATACGGCGCCGATCTTGTTGTGGACGCCAAATTTCGCGTAGATGCGGCGGGTGTAACTGTCGACCGTTGCGGGCTGAACGCCGAGTATGGTTGCAATATCGGTGATGCTTTTGCCGAACGCCAGCCATTGCAGCACTTCCGATTCCCGTTTTGAAAGCGTGATATTCTCCAGCTTGTCGGCGAAGCACGCGATGATTTTTATGTGCGAAACGCTGGCCAGCGCTTCCAGTTCGCAGCACGTGCCCGGAGGCAGGGAGTGCACGTCCTGCGGAAATCCGAAACACATGCACCCCTCAATCTTGTAGGGCCCGTAAACCGGGATGATATATTCGTCGACAATGCCATGGCCTGCGACCCGTTTGCCGACCTGTTCGGCAAAACTCCTGTTGATGACATTCTCGCCGGCAATCAACGACAAATAGGTGGTCGGCACACCGTGGGAAATGATGACATCATGAATATTCTCGATCTGTTTCCGGAGCCCGATATTGCGGGCCGTGTTGCGATCTGACCACGCATTGCTGAACAACAGCCGGGGAATATTGGTTGCGGGAGAATTTATAGCGGGTGCGATGTGATAGGTGAAGGAGATGGCTCCCAAGGCCTGCGAATTGCGCAAAATCCGCTTGACCATGCCGAACGGAGTTCGTGCGGATACAGTTTTGCGAATGCCAGATTCAAACTTCACGGCAAGACTTCCCCCCCAAGTCACTGTGAAACCACGGATTCGCTTATACTCCTTTTTCCGGACTCAGGCTGTAACGCGAATACGCGACAGGCTGCGAAGAGATGACGGGAAAAGAATCAACAGTTGTTAATTGATTGATTAAATCATCAATTGCCAGCGCCCGCTCCGGATGGCATAAGTCTGGAAAAACCGGGAGAGACGGTCATGGCGACTCATATCGCTGAAAATGCAGGTGCAGAACTGGAAGCAGCTCCGCAATCGGTGGATGTCCTTATCGTGGGAGCCGGTATTTCCGGTATCGGCATGGCGGTACATCTGCGTAACAAATGTCCGGGCAAGAGCTTCGCCCTGCTGGAACGGCGCGACGATATCGGCGGGACATGGAACCTGTTCCAGTATCCCGGTATCCGCTCCGACAGTGACATGCACACGCTCGGGTTCAACTTCGAGCCCTGGACGGAACAGAAGGCGATTGCCGACGGTCCCTCGATCATCAACTATCTCCATCGGATCAAGGCGAAGCATGATCTCGAGAAGCACATCCATTTCGGACACAAGGTACTGTCGGCCAGCTGGTCAAGCGAGGATGCACGCTGGACGGTGACGGCGGAAAAAGCCGATGGCAGCACCACCGTCATGCAGGCCGGTTTCATTTATATGGGCGCCGGCTATTATGACTATGACAATCCCTATGATGCCCAGATCGAAGGACTGCAGTCATTCAAGGGAGACGTGCTGCATCCGCAATTCTGGCCACAGGATTATGACTATGCGGGAAAGAAAGTGGTCATCATCGGCAGCGGCGCGACGGCCGTGACGATCGTACCGGTCATGGCAGAGACAGCAGAGCATGTCACGATGCTGCAGCGGACACCGACCTGGTATGCGGCGCGCCCGGCCAAGGACTGGCTGGCCAACACATTGCGCAAGATCATGCCGGAAAGCTGGGCCTACAAGATCATCCGCAAGAAAAATGTCTGGATGCAGGATCTGACTTTCCGTACCGCTCGGGACAAGCCGGAGAAAGTCATCAAAAAGCTCGAAAAGCCGATGAAACGGGAGCTTGGCGACAAATATAACAAGGAAGACTACACGCCGCCTTACGGGCCCTGGGAGCAAAGGCTGTGCCTGGTGCCCGACAGCGACATGTTCAAGGCCATCGCCTCCGGCAAGGCGGATGTAAAAACCGGCCATATCGAGACCGTGACCGAAACCGGGGTGAAACTGAAATCCGGCGAGGAACTGGAGGCGGATATCATCGTGACAGCCACCGGACTGAAGCTGGCCGTGGCGGGCAAGGTGGCATTTGAAGTCGATGGCAAGCCGATACACTGGCCGGATCACTATTATTACAAAGGCTGCATGTTCTCCGACATTCCGAACATGGCAATCGTATTCGGCTATCTCAATGCGAGCTGGACGCTCAAGGCGGACATCGTATCCGAATATGTCTGCCGGGTGATCAACCACATGGACGCTACCAGTACCCGGATTGCCAATCCGAAACTGGAATCCGAGCTGGAACAGGAAGAATTGTTCGACTTTTCTTCCGGCTATATCCGGCGGTCCATCAATGAACTGCCGCGCAACAGCACAGCGATGCCGTGGAAGCTCAATCAGGATTATCTGTTCGACAAGAAAGTGCTGCTCAACGAGCCGGTCGATGACGGTGTGATGCGGTTCTATGGCCCGAACAGTGCGGGGAATGTCGCGGACGCAGGCGAGGCGCTGGAAGCAGCGGAATAAGACATATCTCCTGTCAAACTTGCAATTGACATGAATGTAAGTAAAAGAGTTTCATGGAAACTGAAAAACTGGACGTGTTGATTGTTGGTGCCGGCTTGTCCGGCATTGGCGCGGCGGTGCATTTGACGAAGCGCTGCCCGGGGAAAAGCTATGCAATTGTCGAGGCGCGCGAGCGGCTGGGCGGGACATGGGATCTGTTCCGTTATCCCGGCATCCGTTCGGACAGCGACATGTACACGCTGGGCTATAACTTCAAACCGTGGACATCGCGTCAGGCGATTGCCGATGGTCCGAACATCATGGAATATCTTCACGAGACGGTGGCGGAATATGATGTCGCCCCGAAGATTCGCTACGAGCGCAAGGTCGTGGGTGCGAGCTGGTCGAGTGATAGGGCCGAATGGACCGTCCGGCTGGCCCATGGCGATGGCAGCAGCAGCGAGATTCGCTGCAATTTTCTGTTCATGTGCTCGGGATATTACAGTTACGACGAGGTGCATGATCCCCATTTCGAAGGACGCGAGGATTTCGAAGGGCAGATTGTACATCCGCAATTCTGGCCAGAAGATCTGGACTATGCGGGCAAGAAAGTTGTCGTCATCGGAAGCGGCGCGACGGCCGTGACCGTGGTTCCGGCGATGGCCGAGACCGCAGGCCATGTGACCATGTTGCAGCGCTCGCCCAGCTATGTCGCGTCACGGCCGGGCGAGGACAAGTTCGCTTTGGCATTGCGGAAAATCCTGCCGGCGAAAGCGGCCTATCTGATCACCCGCTGGCGCAACGTGCTCTATCAGTTGTTCACCTTCAATCTGGCGCGCAAAAGACCGAAGATGGTGCGCGGCAAATTGCTGGAAATGGTTCGGGAAGAGCTGGGTCCGGACTATGACATGACTCATTTCACGCCGCGCTATAATCCCTGGGACGAACGGCTCTGTGCAGTGCCGGACAGTGACCTGTTCAATGTCATCAAATCCGGCCAGGCTTCTGTGGTCACCGATCATATCGACCGCTTCACGCCCGATGGTATTTTTCTGAAATCGGGCAAGCAGCTGGACGCCGACATCATCGTGACGGCCACCGGACTGAAATTGCAAACCGGCGGATCAGCAGAGTTTGACGTGGATGGCGAAACGGTCAATTTCGCCGAGACGGTGAATTACAAGGGTGTCATGTTCTCCGGTGTTCCCAATCTCGGGATGACGATGGGCTATACCAACAGCAGCTGGACGCTGAAGGCGGATCTCACGAGCGAATATCTCTGCCGGGTGATCAACCTGATGGACCGCAAGGGATATGACAGCGCGACACCGACCCTGCCAGCGGAAGGCATCGAACTCGAGCCACTGCTGGACTTTACCTCTGGCTATGTCCAGCGTGCCCTTTCCCAGCTTCCCAAGCAGGGTGACCGCAAACCTTGGCGACTCAACCAGAATTATCCCAAGGATATCATCAATCTGCGGCACCGGACGATCGAGGACGAGGCACTGGTTTTCGGCAAGGCGCGAAAGTCGAAGTCAGAGCCTTCGGACAGCGCGAGCCGCGAAGCCGTCGCCGCCTGAAGCCACTCCCGATCCGGTTCTGAATAGGCTCGCACTCGGCGAAAAGTCTGGCTATAGGGTTGAAATGACTGATTTTGCGACCCTGATTGAAGCCGACAAGGGCCAGAAGGCCCGGACCATTCAGATCCTCGACGTGTTCAACTTCGAAGACTGGCTGAAAGACCAGCCGGACCAGGTGCGGGCCATTGTTCAGGCCTATAATTTCACTGCCAATCCGGAATCCTATCTTGTCCTGCCACTGTCCGGAAGCCAGTCGGACAAGAGCGAGGAAGAGGAGGGGGATTTCACAGTCGTGGCCGGTGTCCGGAACCACAAGGCGCTCGAACCCTGGGATCTGGTGAAACTGGGCGGTAAGTTGCCGGCCGGCAAATATCGCCTGTCCGGAGCTAGCGCGAAAAACGGTCTGTTCGGCTGGCTGATCCCGCAGCACACGTTCGAAAAATACAAGGAAATTGACAACAAGCAGGGTCCCAGCGTGCTGCTGGTCAAGGACGAGATCGCCCAGGTGGACGAGGCCGTGCGCCAGGCCGAAGCAACAGCGATGGTCCGCGATATGGTCAATACGCCGGCGGCGGACATGGGGCCTGACAAGCTGGAAGATATTGTCGAGAAGCTGGCCGACAAACATGATGCGGATCTGAAAGTCACGCGCGGCGATACGCTGGAAAAGAATTTCCCGATGATCCACGGTGTCGGCAAGGCGGCCATGCGGGATCACGCGCCGCGCCTGATCGAATTGATATGGGGCAAGGCCGATCATCCGAAAATTGCGATTGTCGGCAAGGGCGTGACCTTCGACAGCGGCGGCCTCAGCATGAAATCCCCCGCGGGCATGCTGCTGATGAAAAAGGACATGGGCGGCGCGGCGCACGCCATCGCGCTGGCCCGGATGATCATGGATGCCAAGCTCCCTGTGCAGCTGCATTTGCTGGTTCCGGCGGTGGAAAATTCGGTTGATGGCCATGCCTTGCGCCCGGGTGACATATTGCAGAGCCGCAAGGGACTGACCGTGGAAATCGGCAATACCGACGCCGAGGGGCGACTGGTGCTCGGAGATGCAATGACGCTGGCGGGCGAAGAAGAACCCGAACTGATGATCGATTTTGCGACATTGACCGGTGCGGCGCGCGTGGCGCTCGGGCCGGATTTGCCGGCCATGTTCTGCAATGATGATGAAATGGCTGCTGCTCTGCTGGAAGCAGGCGAAACGGAAGATGACCCGCTCTGGCGCATGCCGCTCTGGTCCCGCTATGAATATCGGCTCAACAGTCCGATCGCCGACACCAACAATGTCTCCACCGGCTCCTTTGCCGGGTGCATCACTGCGGCGCTTTTTCTGCAGAAATTTGTGCCGGACGATCTGCCCTGGGCGCATTTTGATACCTATGCCTGGCGCCCGGCGAGCAAGGCCGGACGACCCAAAGGCGGTGAAGCGCTCGGCCTCAGGGCCAGCTGGCGCTATCTTCGGAAACGCTACGGCAGCTAGTCCCGAAAAGATGCGACCGCCCGGACTCGTCTTGTTTTCACCGGCCGAACACAATAGACGGGCAAAAAACAGACAAATTATGGGCCGTCCCGGGGGACGCGTCATGCAGGATACAAGAACATCATGGACATGAAGGCGGCAGACAATGTGACGCGTGCGAAATTTTCGCTGCACGGGCCAGAGGAAGAATTTGATCCGCGGGTGACAGCCCATCGCGGTGATCTGGCCGAAATCGGGCTCGCCGGGAAGCTTTTCGCGCCGCATTATGCCGAATCCCTGCCGATGCGCTGTGCGGCACCCAAGGCCATGCTGCGCCGGCTGGGTGGCAAGTCGCATGAGGCGGTTTCCGAATTGCTCCACGGCGAGGATTTCCATCTGCTCGACGTGTCTGGCGACTGGGCCTGGGGATATTGCGCGCATGACCATTATGTCGGCTATCTCCCGGTTCATGCGCTGCAGCACCAGCGCAAAACCCGGCAGCCGACTCATTTGATTTGTGCGCGAGCGGCGCTGATATTCATGGAGCCGGACATCAAATCCGGTGTTATCAAGCGGTTGCCGATGGGCGCCCGACTGGCCTGTGATGAACTGAGCGAATGCGGAAGTTTTCTGAAAACCGGCAAAGGTTATGTCCATGTCCGCCATGTCCAGGAAATCGGCGCGAAAGTCGTGTTCGATGGCAAAAATGGCCATGTCGATTTCGCGGAACAGTTGATCGGAGCTCCCTATCTGTGGGGCGGCCGCAGCGGGGACGGTCTGGATTGCTCCGGCCTGATCCAGACCGTGCTGGGCCTGACCGGAGTGGCCGTACCCCGCGACACCGATCAACAGATGCACGCCGCCGGAAACGCGCTCGGTGAAGACGAATCCCTGCGGCGCGGTGATCTGGTCTTCTTTCCCGAACATGTCGGGATCATGGCGGATGAAAAACGGTTGATTCATGCCAGTGCCAACTGGATGCAGGTGACCATTGAGCCACTGGATGATGTGGTCGCGCTGTTTGCATCCGAGGGGGTTGAACAGCCGGTGCTGATGCGCAAGCGGCCGGACTGAGCGGACGATCATGACTTACAGCATTTTTATCGATGGCGGAGCGGGTACAACCGGTCTGGAAATCGCGGACCGGTTGAAGGACCGGCCGGAATTCACCCTCATCCAGCTTGATGATGACCGGCGCAAGGATGCGGAAGCACGCCGGGAAGCGATCAACGACAGCGATTTCACGATCCTGTGCCTGCCCGATGCGGCGGCGCGGGAAGCTGTGGCCCTGGTCGGCAACAATCGGACGCGGATCATCGATGCATCATCGGCACATCGCACGGCACAAGGCTGGACCTATGGCTTCGCCGAATTTCGCGACGGTCAGCGCGAGCGCATTGCCGAGGCTGGCCGGGTGTCCAATCCCGGTTGTTATCCGACCGGATTTCTGGGGCTGGTTGCGCCATTGGTGGCACGCGGAATTCTGCCGGATGACTGGCCCTACTCGGTCAACGCGGTGTCGGGCTATTCCGGCGGCGGCAAGGCACTGATCGGTCGCTTTGCCGAGGAAGCCGATATCGGTTTTCGCAGCTACGGACTGACGCTCGACCACAAGCACATGCCGGAAATGCGGCATCACGCCGGACTGACCCATGATGTGATTTTTGCGCCCGCCGTCATCCGCGCCTATCGCGGGATGGTTGTCGAAGTCCCGCTGCACCTCGGCGCGATGGGACTGGATGTACGGGCCGATGATCTGCGGTCTGCGTTGCAAGAGCATTATACCGGGTCTCCGGTCGTGAAGGTGCACGCGGATCAGGACATGTCCGAGCTGCTGGTCCGCGAAGACGAGGCCGCCAGCGACCGGCTCGATCTATTTGTGTTTGGCAGCGGTGATGGCAGCCAGGTCCGGCTGATCGCCCGGCTCGATAATCTCGGCAAGGGCGCCGGTGGTAGCACGGTGCAGGATCTCAACATCATGGCCGGACTGGAAGAAACCGCCGGCCTGAGGCTCTGAGCCCGATTACTCCGCGGCTTCCGCTGCCTTGTCAGGCCGCAGGCTGGTTCCTGCCCGTCCGCTGCGGAAGGATGTGAACCAGCTGACCGGATTGAGGCTGGTATTGCCGTCCAGCGAGAAAGTGATGAACTCCGCGCGGCCGCCGATATTTTCCCAGGGAATCACACCGTCAAGGCCGCCCCGCGAGCTCGGCACCCGGCTGTCTGCCGAGCGGTCGCGATTGTCGCCCATAAGGTAGAGATGTCCCTCGGGGATGATGATCGGCTTGACCTCGTCCACATCATATTGCTGACCCAGATCGATAATGTCATAGCTCACGCCATTGGGCAGGGTTTCCTTCAGGATCGGCAGCGCACAGACTGGTTGGCCATCGGCATTGTTGCGGAGCAGACCGGGAAATTCGCTGCTCGTGCAGGGTGCATTGGCGTCGACCGGCAGTTCCAGATCGGGCTGGATCTCTTGCGGGACGGCTTCGCCATTCAGGAAAATCTGTCCGCCACGCAGTTCGATGGTGTCGCCGGGCAAACCGATGACCCGCTTGATATAGTCGCTGCTCTGATCCTTGGGCGTCAGGATGACAATGTCACCTCGTTCGGGAAGCGATCCCATCAGCCGCCCCTGCATGCGCGGCAGAATGTGGAATGTCGGGGATACCCAGGACCAGCCATAGGCATATTTGCTGACGATCAGCCGGTCGCCGACCAGCAAGCCGGGCATCATCGAGACCGAAGGAATGTAAAAGGGCTTGGCGACCAGACTGTGAAAAGCCAGCACCGCGAGCAGCAGCAGCGCGATGCTTTTGATTTCGCCGACCCAGTCGGTCTTTTCCTTTTCGGGTTTCCCTGTCGACGGGCTTTCCGCCGTATCTTCTAGTGCCATATTCTCGTCTTTGGTTTCCTGGTCCATTGGCGCGCGTTTCCTAAAGCGGATGGGCTTCAATGATCACGAATGCCTGCGCCCATGGATGATCATCGGTGAGTGTAAGATGAATGAGCGCCTCATATCCCGCTGGCGTCAGCAGGTCGAGCCGTTTTTTCGCGCCGCCGGTCAGGGCCAGCGTCGGAGCTCCGCTCTTGGCATTGACGACGCCGATATCGCGCATGAAAACACCAGCACGAAATCCGGTGCCGACCGCTTTGGAAAAGGCTTCCTTGGCGGCAAAGCGCTTCGCATAGGTACCGGCAATCGTATAGGGCCGCCGCTGCGCCTTGGATCGCTCGATTTCGGTGAACACGCGGTTTTCGAAACGCTCGCCGAAACGGTCGAGCGAATTCTGGATCCGCTCGATATTGCAGAGATCAGAGCCGAGACCGATGATCACGGGGTCTCTCGCCACTTACAGAGGTCTTTGCCGAGCATGAAATTGAACCAGCGTTGAACAATCCAGACCACAGCTGTGCTGAACACCATTATGGCAATTGCAATTGCTGTTGCCGCCCAAGGCCAAGGTTCACCGTCAGAATATGCATTCCAAAACTTGGACACCAAAATTAGAGGCGCCAATACTAGCATGATTCGCCAAAATCGACGCACGGACTTCCATTGAGATAAAATGAATCGCTCGTCTTTCACCGCGCCTCATCCATCAGTTCGCGCATCTTTCGGATGCTGCCGTCGAGCCCCTCGAAAATCGCTTCCCCGATCAGAAAATGCCCGATATTCAGCTCCGCCAGTTGCGGGATGGCAGCAATCGGGGTGACATTGTCAAAGGTCAGGCCATGGCCGGCATGCGGCTCGATCCCGTTTTTGGCGGCCAGCGCAGCGGCATCGGCAATTCGTTTCAGTTCCGCTTCGCGCTCGCTTCCGGTGACATGGGCATAGTGGCCAGTGTGGAACTCCACCACCGGCGCGCCGAGGTGGATGGCGGCCTCGATCTGGCGTGGATCGGGTTCAATGAACAGACTGACGCGGATGTTCGCGTTTCGGAGCTGTCCGACAAAATCCGTCAGACGGTTGTGCAGGCCGGCGGCGTCCAATCCGCCTTCGGTGGTACGTTCTTCGCGGTTTTCCGGAACGATGCAGGCCGCATGTGGTTTGTGGCGCAGCGCGATTTCCAGCATCTCGTCGGTCGCCGCCATTTCCAGATTGAGCGGAATGTCGAGCTCGTCCATCAGCACGGTCAGGTCATCGTCGCGGATATGGCGGCGGTCTTCACGCAAATGTGCCGTGATGCCGTCCGCCCCGGCTTTCGCGGCCATCAGGGCGGCACGTACCGGCTCCGGATGATCCCCGCCCCGCGCGTTGCGGATGGTAGCGACATGATCAATATTCACCCCGAGACGCAGGTCGGGCTGAAGATGGTTGTCCGTGTTCACGCGCCGGCAACTTTGGCCCGGCTACCCGGCTTGATTGCCGGTATCGCGGCCAGTTCGGGCGGCAGTTGGTCCGGGGCATAGCTCGGGACGTCCAGCGTCACCAGCGGGTAAAAGGGCACGTCAAATTGTGCGGCACCGTTGGAGCGGTCGACCAGCGCGCCGGCGGCAACGACATCTCCGCCCGCTTCGCGAATGGCCTGAATCGCTTCGCGCGACGACAGGCCGGTGGTGACGACATCTTCCATCATCAGCACTTTCTGTCCCGGTTCCAGCCGGAACCCGCGACGCAATTCGAACGTGCCTTCAGGGCGTTCGAGAAACAGCGCCTCGAGACCGAGCGCACGGCCCATTTCATGTCCGATAATGACGCCGCCCATCGCCGGGGAGACGACAATATCAATGGTCCGTCGGATGTTCTGCGGGATCTGGGCCGCAAGGGCTTCCGCCATCCGGGCGGCGCGAGCCGGTTGCATTAATAGTCGGGCGCATTGCAAATAACGCATGCTGTGTCGCCCGGAAGACAGCACAAAATGGCCTTCCAGCAAGGCGTCGCTGTCGCGAAATTCCTGTAATATCTGGTCTTCGTTCAAGCTGCCCGTCCTGTTCTGTCTCTTGGTTGCTGACGAAATGGGTTCTGCCCGAAAGCAATGGAAGCCCAAAAACTGAAAAAATATGCGTAGAGTAGCTTGAGGCTTGCGGCAACCCTGCTTATAAGCCGCAGCACACGGACTGTTCCCGGTCTAATTCGTTGATGTGCTTGTGGCCGTATTGCCATCTCTCTCTGCTTCGATATAGGCCCTGAAACACCCGGAAAATGGGGTTAAAACAAGGTTGGGTAATAGATGACTCATTATGTGAAGGCATGGATTCTGGCATTGGGCCTGATTCTCACACCCGCTGCGGCGAGTGCGCAGGATGCGCAGCCCGAAGCAGCGGCGACCGAAGAGGTTGCGGAAGCGACGGATGCAGCTGCATCGCCATCGGGTCTTGACCCGGCGCTTTACGTGCCGATGAAGCCAACGCCGGGCGTCGGCATGCCGGTGCAGGGCGGTATCGATTTCCAGCCCCAGGTGAGCGCGACCGGAAAACAGGCGAAATGGATCAACAACGCGATTCTTCTGCCGATCATCACGGTCATCTCGCTCTTCGTGCTGGCACTGCTTTTCTGGGTCATGATCCGCTATCGCCGCGGTGCCAATCCCGAACCGTCCAAGACCACGCACAACACCTTTATCGAGATTGTCTGGACCGTCATTCCGGTACTGATCCTGCTGGTGATCGCGGTGCCGTCGATCAGCCTGCTTGCCAAGCAGTTTGAGCCTGCGCCCGAAGATGCGCTGACCGTCAAAATCACCGGTTATCAGTGGTATTGGGGTTACAGCTATCCGGACAATGGCGACTTTGAAATCATTTCCAACATGCTGCCCGAAGATGAAGCCAAGGCACGCGGCGAGCCGTTCCAGCTGGCCGTGGACAATCGCATGGTCATTCCGGTCGGCAAGCCAATCAAGATGCTCGTCACCGGCGCCGACGTGATCCACAGCTTTGCGCTTCCTGCGGCCTGGTTCAAGCTTGACGCCGTCCCCGGACGGATCAACGAGAAGGTCATGCAGATCGACGAGGTTGGTGTCTATTACGGCCAGTGTTCGGAACTGTGCGGCGCCCGCCATGGCTTCATGCCGATCACGGTTGAAGTGCTGCCAGAAGACAAGTTTAACGACTGGGTCCGCGCCAACGGCGGAACGGTCAGTGGCGATGAAACCGAAACGGATGATGGCGGCGAGGAAGCAGCGGAAACAGCTGAAGTCGCCGCAGCAGAAACAACAGACGGTGCAGCTGCTGATGCAGCCGCCGCTGCGAACTAAGGGGTAGCAGACAGATGACCACCATTACAGCAGATGGCCATATTGAAGATCACGCACATGACGCGGATCACAAGCCAGCCTTTTTCCAGCGCTGGTTCATGTCTACCAACCACAAGGATATCGGGACGCTCTATCTGATCTTTGCGATTATCGCAGGGATTATCGGCGGCGCCATGTCAGGCCTGATGCGGCTGGAGCTGGCGGAGCCGGGCATCCAGTATCTGCAGGCCTGGGCCAGCATCTCCAACGGCACCGAGGCGTCGATGGACGAGGCCTATCACCTCTGGAACGTGCTGATTACCGCGCACGGACTGATCATGGTCTTTTTCATGGTCATGCCCGCCATGATCGGCGGCTTTGGCAACTGGTTCGTGCCGCTGATGATCGGTGCACCGGACATGGCCTTCCCGCGAATGAACAATATCAGTTTCTGGCTGCTGGTTCCGGCCTTCCTGCTGCTACTGGGTTCGGCCTTCGTGCCAGGCGGTACCGGTAACGGGGCAGGGACCGGGTGGACGGTCTATGCGCCCTTGTCGACCAGCGGGGCCGTCGGGCCAGCCATGGACATGGCGATCCTGTCGCTCCACCTTGCCGGCGCGAGCTCGATCCTCGGGGCGATCAATTTCATCACTACGATCTTCAACATGCGCGCACCGGGCATGACGCTGCACAAAATGCCGCTCTTTGTCTGGTCCGTGCTTGTCACCGCTTTCCTGCTTCTGCTGGCACTGCCGGTTCTGGCCGCGGCGATTACCATGCTGCTGACCGACCGGAATTTCGGCACAACCTTCTTTGATGCAGCCGGCGGCGGTGATCCGGTATTGTACCAGCATCTGTTCTGGTTCTTCGGACATCCCGAAGTCTACATCATGATCCTGCCCGGTTTCGGCATGATCAGCCACATTATCGCAACCTTCTCGCGCAAGCCGGTCTTCGGCTATCTCGGCATGGCTTATGCAATGGTGGCAATCGGTGTGGTCGGCTTTGTCGTCTGGGCGCACCACATGTTCACCACCGGCATGTCGGTCAATGTGAAAATGTATTTCACGGCGGCCACCATGGTGATCGCGGTGCCGACCGGCATCAAGATTTTCTCGTGGATCGCGACCATGTGGGGTGGCTCAATGACCTTCAAGACCCCGATGGTCTGGGCGCTTGGCTTCATCTTCATGTTCACCGTTGGCGGCGTGACGGGTGTTGTTCTGGCCAATGGCGGCATCGACGACAACCTGCATGATACTTATTATGTGGTTGCCCATTTCCACTATGTGCTGTCGCTGGGTGCGGTCTTCTCGATCTTCGCCGGCTTCTATTACTGGTTCCCGAAAATGTCGGGGCGCCACTATAGCGAGCTGCTCGGCCAGCTGCACTTCTGGATCTTCTTCATTGGCGTGAACGTGCTGTTCTTCCCGATGCATTTTCTGGGCAACCAGAGCATGCCGCGGCGCTATCCCGACTATCCGGAGCAGTTCACTTACTGGAACGAGATCGCGTCCATGGGTTATGCGATCATGGGCGTCGGCGTACTGATCTTCTTCCTCAACATTGCCTATGCCTTTGTGGCCGGCCGCAAGGCGGAAGGCAATTACTGGGGTGAGGGCGCAACGACGCTGGAATGGACCTTGTCCAGCCCGCCGCCGTTCCACCAGTTCGAAACGCTGCCCCAGGTCAAATAGACCCGCCGGGCTACAGAAATGAAATTTGCGGCGGTCGTAACGGCCGCCGCATTTACGGAAAACCAACCGGAATCTGATACGGACATGACGACAGCTTCGACATCATTGCAAAATCTGGCCAGCGCACGGGATCTGTTCGCGCTGACCAAACCGCGGGTCATGTCGCTGGTCATTTTTACTGCGCTGTGCGGTTTGCTCGCTGCCCCTGGCGCGCTGCACCCGGTACTGGGCTTCACCGCGATTCTCGCGATCAGCCTGGGGGCCGGTGCATCAGCCGCGCTCAATCAATGGTATGAGCATGATATTGATTCGGTGATGAAGCGCACCCGTTCACGGCCGCTGCCCGCTGGCCGGATGGACCGGGACACCGCGCTGCATTTCGGCATCGGATTGTCCTTCTTTTCGGTTCTGCTGATGGGTGTGGCTGTCAACTGGCTGAGTGCCGCGATCCTCGCCTTTGCCATTTTCTTCTATGCCGTGGTCTACACCATCTGGCTGAAGCGCAACACGCCGCAGAATATCGTTATTGGTGGTGCGGCCGGCGCCTTTCCGCCGATGATCGGCTGGACCGCGGTGACCGGTGATATCACTGTCATGCCGATTCTGCTGTTCGCGATCATCTTCTTCTGGACCCCGCCGCATTTCTGGGCGCTGGCGCTGTTCGTCAACAGCGATTATTCCAAGGCCGGCGTACCGATGATGCCGGTTGTCGCCGGGCGCCAGTCCACGCGCAAACAGATTTTCGGCTACAGCCTGATCCTCGCCATTTGCGCCATCGCCCCGTTCGCCCTGAATGCCACCGGGGCAATTTATGGAACGGCAGCGATTCTGCTCAGCATATTCTTTTCGGCCCTGTCCTTCCGGGTGATGGTCAGCAAGACATCCGAGCCGTCGGACATGGTCCAGGAAAAGCAGCTGTTCAAATTCTCCATTTTCTATCTTTTCGCCCTGTTTGCCGCGCTTGTCGCGGACCGGGCAATATTGGCGGTGTGATTTCAGGATGAGCGACATGAGCCCCGACAACAAGCCGATGACCCCGGAAGAGCAGAAAGTCTATCAGGCCCGCCAGCGGCAGCGCGCCACCATCATGGGCGGACTGCTGTTTTTCCTCGTCGTCCTGTTCTACCTGATCACCATTGTGAAGATTGACGCATCGATCCAATGACCCAGACCCAATCCCCCAGTCTTTCCGGAAAGAACCGCCGCATCGCGATGATGGCAGGCTTTATGGGCCTCGGCATGCTGGGCATGGGCTATGCCGCGGTGCCGCTCTACGAGATATTCTGCCGCGTTACCGGATATGGCGGTACCACGCAGCGTGTCGGCGAGGCACAGGCTGCCACGGTCCAGGCGATCGACAGGACCATGTCGATCCGCTTTGACTCCAACGTTAATTCGGCGCTGCCATGGAGCTTCAAGCCGGAAAATCCTGTCGACCGTGTCAGCGTTGGCGCGCGGGACATGGCGATCTATATCGCCAAAAACGAATCTACCGAGCCGGTAGTCGGTACGGCGACGTTCAATGTTACGCCGGTGCAGGCCGGGAAATATTTCAACAAGGTCCAGTGCTTCTGCTTCACCGAACAATTGCTGCGGCCGGGCCAGATGATGCGGATGCCGGTGCTCTACTATGTCGATCCGGCGATCATGGATGATCCGGAAACCCGGGACATCAAGGAGATTACACTCAGCTATACATTTTATCGCTCGAAGGACGGCAAGGCGCTGGACCCGGCGGAGAGTGGCAGCTAAAGAAATTTAACGAGGAAGTTGGGGAACTACTAATGGCCGGAGCCAAAAACCACGATTATCACATTCTTCCGCCGGATATCTGGCCGTTTTTTGGTGCCTTTGCGGCATTCACAATGGCGATTGGCGGTATTCGCTGGATGCACAGTGATATTTATGCCTTCGGTCCGCTGATCTTCGCCATTGGCGTTTCGGCCGTTGCGCTGACCTTCTACGCCTGGTGGGCCAATGTCATCAAGGAAGCCCATGCCGGTGATCACACGCCGGTGGTGCAGCTGCACCTGCGCTATGGCATGATCCTGTTCATTGCTTCGGAAGTGATGTTCTTTGTGGGCTGGTTCTGGGCGTGGTTTGACTTTGCCCTGTTCCCCGAACCGCTAGAGCTGGTAGACGGTATCACCACCAATTTCATCGGTCAGGACGGTGCGGCGGCGCTGGCGCAATGGCCGCCGAAGGGTGTGGAAGTTCTGAGCGCCTTTGAACTGCCTTTGCTCAACACGCTGATCCTGCTCTGCTCCGGCACCACGGTGACCTGGGCGCATCACTCGCTCATTCACGGCAACCGTGACGGGCTGATCAAGGGCCTGTGGCTGACCATCATCCTGGGTGCGATTTTCACGGCGATCCAGGTTTATGAGTACAGCATTGCTCCTTTCCCGTTTGCTGGTCTGAACTACAGCGCGGCCTTCTACATGGCGACCGGTTTCCACGGGTTCCATGTTCTGGTCGGGACGATCTTCCTGATCGTCTGTCTGGGCCGGGCCTACAAGGGACATTTCACGCCGAAGCAGCATTTCGGTTTTGAAGCCGCTGCCTGGTACTGGCATTTCGTCGATGTCGTGTGGCTGTTCCTGTTCATCGTCGTCTATGTCTGGGGCGGCTGGGGCGCTCCAGTCCACTAGGACGAGATCTTGAACGATACCCAACAAACAAAAGGGCAGCCGGACCTGTTTCCCGCTGCCCTTTTTGGTCTGTGCCCTCGCTGTGGCCAGAAAACAATGTTCGCCAGCGTGACCCGCTTTGCCGACAGGTGCCGCGCCTGCGGTCTCGATTATGACCGGTTCAATGTCGGAGATGGTCCGGCGGCCTTTCTGACGCTGATTGTCGGGGGCGTAATTCTCGCCCTGGCTTTGCTGGTTGAACTCAATCTCGATCCGCCGCTCTGGGTACATATACTGCTTTGGGTGCCGCTGACGGTGGCTTCGGTTGTTGGTGCCTTGCGCGTTTCGAAGGCGATGCTGCTGATCCTCGAGCATCGGAACCAGGCGGGCGAAGGCAGTATTGACCGCGACGAGGCAGATCAGTGAAGCGGCCTCCGATCATTGCCTCGCTGATCGTTGCTGCGGCTGTCGGAACCATGATCTATCTGGGGGTCTGGCAGCTGGACCGGATGGACGAAAAGAACAGTCTGCTGGCAACCTATGCCGCCAATTTCGACCGCCCGGCCATCGCTTTCCCCGAACTCGGACCGGTTGCGGATGACGCCATGTTCCGCAAGTCGGAAGTGACCTGCCTGCGGGTTGCGGAATGGCAGGATAATTCAGGCACGGCAGCCGACGGGACCAAAGGTTTCCGGCATCTTGCCCGCTGTGTCACCGGGGCCGAAGGGCCGGGTGCCCTGATCAATGTTGGCGTGAGTAATCGGCCCAATATGGAGGTTGAATGGGAAGGCGGTCCGGTCAGCGGCTGGATCACCCAGGCGCCAGGACAATCCACTCTGGTGGATTCGATCATGGGCCGGGCGACTGCAAGGGGTCCCATGCTGGTTGCCGACCAGCCCCTGGCCGGACTCAAGCAACCGGCGCGTCCGTCGGTCGATGACATTCCCAACAACCATTTCGCCTATGCCGTACAATGGTTTTTGTTCGCGGTCATCGCGCTGATCATTTACGGCATTGCTCTTCGGGCGCGCTCCAGAGCCTGAAACATGTCCTATTTGTAATAGTCGGTGCGCAGATTGATCCCGTGCTCCAGCCACGCTTTCAGGGAGCAGAGCATTTGGGTCCAGCCTTCGCAATTACCATAGGAGGCCTCCAGCCCGGCGGCATCGTCCCGCCAACCCTGCTCTGACACCGTGACCAGCGTTCTGCCATCGTCAAGAGCCTTGAATTGCATGGTCATACTGGTTTGGTAGCCGGCACCTGCGTCTTCCGCGTGTTCGCCGGATTCGTCCACCGCTTCCCAACGAAGCACGATCTTCGAATTGGGGATCAAATCGACCACTTCCACTGGAACCGGACCGGGGAAATCGTGGAACTCCCAGGTCACGGTCGCTCCCTTCTCCAACCTTCCTTTTGCGCCCCCGGTGGTGAAGTAACTGGACAGACTGGACGGGTCCACAACCGCCTCGAACACCTCTTCGACCGGCTTTGCGATTCGGGCGGCGACCTTGAATTTCAGCTCCATGACGAATCTCCTTGAATGCCACTCTATTATGTTATAAAAATATAACATGTCAATAAGCGAGCAACATGACCGGATATTCAAGGCCCTGGCATCGCCGGTTCGACGGCAGATTCTCGATGATCTGCGCGATCAGCCACTGACAACCGGAGACTTGTGCCGGCATTTCCCCGAACTCGACCGCTGTACCGTGATGCAGCATATGAAAGTGCTGGAAGGCGCCGACCTCATCATCCCCGAGAAAAAGGGGCGCGAGCGGTGGAATCATCTTAATCCGCTGCCTATTCACGCGATCCACGAGCGCTGGATCGGACCCCATGCTGCGCGGGCGGTGGAACGGCTTGACCGGCTCAAAAACCGGCTCGAAAAGACCCCGGCTTCCGGCCCAGTCCAAGCATAGGCCTTGCTCTGGCGAAAAGGGGCCGCTAACCCGCTGGCCATCATGGAATATATCTCGACCCGCGGCGGTTCTGCGCCATTGAACTTTGAACAGGTCACTCTGGCCGGCCTGGCTGGCGATGGCGGGCTCTATGTCCCGACTGAATGGCCGAAATTTTCGCAAGATCAAATCGCCGATCTGGCCGGGCTTCCCTATGCGGAAGTCGCGCTTCGGGTGATGAAACCCTTTGTCGGGGATACTCTCGTTGAAGACGAGCTGCGCGAGCTGTGCCAGCAGGCCTATGGCCGGTTTGCCCATGCCGCCGTGACACCGTTGGCGCAGCTCGACGGCCAGCACTGGCTGCTCGAGCTTTTTCACGGCCCGACCCTAGCGTTCAAGGATGTCGCCCTGCAGCTGCTGGGCCTGTTGTTCGAAAAATTCCTCGCGCGGCAGGACAAGCATTTGACGGTCGTCGGTGCGACATCTGGTGACACGGGATCGGCAGCGATCGATGCGCTCGCCGGTCGCGAGAAGGTCGATATCTTCATGCTGCATCCCGACGGCCGAATTTCCGATGTCCAGCGCCGGCAAATGACCACCGTCCTCGCGCCCAATGTCCACAATATCGCGCTGGACGGAAGCTTTGATGATGCCCAGGCCATGGTGAAGCGCATGTTCGCGGATACCGAAGTAACCGATCGCTTTGCCATTTCTGCTGTGAATTCGATCAACTGGGCGCGGCTGATGGCGCAAATCGTCTATTATTTCTATGCCGCCAGCCAGCTTGGATCACCCGCTCGCAAGGTTGCTTTCTCTGTCCCGACAGGGAATTTCGGTGACGTTTTTGCCGGCTATGTCGCCGCGCAGATGGGACTGCCAGTCGAGCGGCTCATCGTCGCCACAAATGTGAATGACATTCTCCACCGGGCGCTCAGTGCCGGAGACTATTCCGCCGGAACCGTCACACCGACAGCGGCGCCGTCGATGGACATTCAGGTCAGCAGCAATTTCGAGCGTCTCCTGTTCGATCTGGAAGGCCGGGACGGAGCGAAAACCGCGGCGCGGATGGCGGCTTTTGACCAGACCCGGAAAATGGCGCTGCCCCCCGAGATGCAGGCTGCGGCCCGCGACATTTTCACCAGCCATCGGGTGGATGCGAATGACATGTCACTCGCGATGCGCTGGGCCCATGAAGAATCGGCACAAGTGATCGATCCGCATACGGCGATTGGCCTGTCAGCGGCGCGCAATGCGGATATCGACCCGTCGGTGCCGATCGTCACGCTGGCGACGGCACATCCGGGCAAATTTCGCGAAGCTGTGGAACGGGCAACCGGTTTCCGGCCAGCCCTGCCGCGGCGTGTCGGAGATCTGTTCGATCGCGAGGAGGCCTGTGACAAACTGCCGGGCAGCTATGACGCCGTGAAGGACTATGTCACCGCCCGGGCGACACCGGCTCATGGCTGAAGCCGCTTTCCAGCCCGGTGTCATGGTCAGCAGACCTCGCCCGGACTATGCGTTGCTCGACAGCGGGCACGGGCGCAAGCTCGAACGCTATGGTGACTTTCAGTTTATTCGACCCGAACCGCAGGCGATGTGGGCGCCGGCGCGTGATGACTGGCAGGCGCATGGGGAATTTATCCCCGCGTCAGATGATGACGGCGGTGGCCGCTGGCATTTTCATCAACCGGTCCCGCGCGAAGGCTGGTCGCTGACATGGGAAGAAGTGACTTTCACGGCACAATGCACGCCGTTCCGCCATCTTGCCTGGTTCCCCGACATGGACCCGGTCTGGCGCTGGATCCGCACGCAGCTGGCCGGCAAGCCGCCGTCTGACGAGGCCCCGCAGGCGATGAACCTGTTCGGCTATACCGGTGTGGGTACCCTGGCCCTGTCTGCTGCAGGTGCCAGCCTGGTCCATGTCGATGCCTCGAAGAAATCCGTCCGTGCAGCGCGGGACAATGCTGAACTGTCGGGCATGTCCGATCGTCCGATCCGCTGGATCATTGATGATGCAGCCAAATTTGCGGCGCGCGAAGTTCGGCGTCAGAAGCGCTATGACGCGATCCTGCTCGATCCCCCCAAATATGGCCGCGGTCCCGATGGCGAGATCTGGCGTCTGGAAGAAAATCTCGCGCCGCTGATCGAAAGCTGTGGCCAGCTGCTCGACCAGGACAGCCGCTGCCTGTTCCTGACCGTCTATGCGGTGCGCATGTCCGCGCTTTCCCTGGGTTCGCTGCTTCATGAAAAGCTCGGCCATTTGCGTGGCCGGATCGAAGTCGGCGAACTGGCCGTGCAGGAAGAAGCCCGCGGCCTGTTGCTGCCGACTGCCATTTATGCGCGCTGGTCCCAGGGCAACGACTCTGCCTGACTTGTCAACAACCATGCAACATGGTGAAAGGTTCCCATGACAGATAGCCTGATACTGGAGGTCAAAGACCTCGAAGTGGATGTTTTGACCGGTATTTATTCGGAAGAGACCCATTTGCCGCAACCGCTGCGCATCTCGATCGCTGCCGAACTGAAAATGCAGGAGCGCTATGAGGCGGACACGCCGCTGGAGAAATCCAAAAACTATATGGATCTCAAGCATGCGGCCACCGAGGCCTTGCCTGAAGGCGTCCACTTCAAGCTGATCGAGGCGGTCGCGGATCACATCATCGAAACGCTGTTCCTGCAGGACGAGGGCGTTTTGCGAGTGACGGTGAAGATCGTGAAATTGCTCATCTCCGAAAAAGGCGAAGCGATCGGCATCACCATGTCGCGGACCCGCAAATGACGGCGGATCTCGCGAAACTGGCACTGGTCACCGGCGGTTGCCGCCGACTGGGTGCCCGCATTGCGGAACGGCTGGCGGCATCGGGCTATCAGCTGGCGCTGCACGGGCACAGCGATTCACAACCGGATGATCAGCTGATGGCGGCGCTGGAAAAAACCGGTGTTCGCTGGCAGGGTTTCGTGGCGGATTTCGCCGCCGAGGGTGCCGCCGGTCAGCTGGTAGAGGATGTGGCAGATCATTTTGGCCATGCGCCCACGCTGGTAGTCAACAATGCCTCGCTGTTTGAATATGACGATCTGGGTTCGGTCAACCAGCCGACAATGGAGCATCATTTTCGGATCAATACGGTAGTCCCGACCCTGATCACCTCACGCCTGTCCGGCCTGCTGAAATCCGGGGACCGGGCCGCAGTCGTGCATATTCTCGATCAGCGGGTCCGCAATCCCAATGGCGACCAGCTCAGCTACACCATTTCCAAACAGGCCCTAGCCGAGGCTGTCCGCACACTGGCCCGGGCCTGTGCGCCGCAATTGCGCGTCAATGGCGTCGCCCCGGGTCTGACCTTGCCTACGCAAGACTATGCCCCGGCGCAGATGACCAGACTGGCAGAGGCCATGCCGCTCGGCCGGTTGTCGGATCCTGAAGATATTGCTGAAGCCGTTCGGTTCCTCGCTGAAGCCCCTGCAATTACCGGTCAGACAGTTTTTGTCGACGGCGGCGCGCATCTGGAAAGCTATGACCGGGACTTTGTCTTTCTGGGCAAGGACTGAGCCCGGGCATACGCCCTAAAGGACAGCGTTGCACCTTTGGCATTCCTTGCCATCTTTATACCAGGCCGGTTCCGTGGTGGGATTGCGGCTGTTTAAAGAGATGAGAGGTCTATCATGCGTTTTTCCCCCAAAGTGCTTTTCGCGTCTGCTGCGATTGTCGCCCTGGCTGCCTGTTCTTCCGAGGCGCCGGAGGCTGCTGTCGATGACACGGCAACCGAGGAAGCGGCGACGGAAGCCCCGGCCGCGGCTACCATTGTCGAAGTGGCCCAGGGCAATGAGAATTTTTCGACATTGGTGACGGCCGTTGTCGCTGCTGATCTCGGTGAGACATTGAGCAGTGATGGTCCGTTCACGGTATTTGCACCCACCAATGATGCGTTTGAAAAGGTTGACGGTGACACATTGTCCGCTTTGCTGACCCCGGAAATGAAGGATGATCTGACGGGTCTGCTGACCTATCACGTCGTTGCTGGCGAGCTGAAAGCGGCAGATGTGGTTCAGGCCATTACCGACGGTGGTGGCACGGCGACTCTGACCACCGTACAGGGTGCGCCGCTGAAGGCCACGCTCGACGGTGAGAGCGTCATTCTGGAAGATGCAGCCGGCGGCAAGTCGACTGTGATCATGACTGATGTGGAAGCGTCCAACGGCGTGATCCACGCGATCGATACCGTGATCATGCCAGGTTAGTTTCGGGTCGCAAACCGGAGAAGGCTCCGCTCTCGGGCGGGGCCTTTTTATTGTGCAAAAACAAGGGGGGCTTGTTGTTCTGACTTTGCCAATCCGGGTTTAGCCGCTATGGAACGATCAATCTCCCCAATCTCGAAAGGATTATAATGAAGAAGCTGTCCAAAATTTTGCTCGCGACTGCTGCGCTGACCGCCATGTCTGCCTGCTCGTCGGAGCTCAGCGAAAGTGAGCAGGCGGTTCTGGATGCCCGGCTGGCCGAAGAAGCCGCCAAACCGACCAATCTGACCGCGCTGATGCAGGCCAATCCCGACCTGTCGACAGCCGCTCTCGCCGTGGGTCAGTCCGGCATCGCCCAGGAACTCAAGGACGACGGTCCGTTTACCTCCTTCATCGCTCCCAATGAAGCTTTCAAGAAAATGGAAGATGGCCGACTCGAGGAACTGATGACTCCTGAAAAAAAGGATGAGCTGGCGGGAATCGCGAAATATGGAATGCTCAACGGCAGTATGACAACAGCCGATATTGCCAAGGCAATCACCGACGGTGGTGGTACAGCGGAACTGACAACGCTTCAGGGCGGCGTGATCAAGGCAAGCATGGACGGCGACAAGGTCGTGCTGGAAGACGGGGCCGGAAACAAGGTGAACTTTGTGGAACCCGATATTGAGTCGAGTAATGGTACGATGCACATCGTCGACACAGTGCTGATGCCGAGCTGATATCCCGGACAAAATGTTAAAAGCGGGGCCGACCGATAGGTGGCCCCCTTTTTTTGTCTGCGGCACATGCTAGTGCAGGAGAAAGTCCTGTAGCAATCCTGGAGAAAGCCCATGTCCAACTGCTGGTTGATGAAGTCGGAGCCTGACGAATATGGCTGGGACGACCTGGTGGCGGAGAAGGAGGGCACCTGGGACGGCGTCAAAAACGCGCAGGCGAGCAATAATATGAAAGCGATGAAAAAGGGGGACCAGGTCTTTTTCTATCACAGCCGTCAGGGTCTCGAGATTGTCGGCATCATGGAAGTCACTGAGGAACAGTTCCCGGACCCGTTCGACGATACCGGCCGCTGGATCGCGGTGAAGGTCAAACCGGTCCGCAAGCTGGACAATCCGGTGCCGCTGAAAGCGATGAAACAGAATCCGAAGCTCGCAAATCTCGCGATCATCCGCCAGACCCGGCTGTCGGTCGCACCGGTTACCGCGGCGGAATGGGACGAGATTCTGGCGATGAGTGCCTAGCGGGAGGCAGGCTGGCGATGTAAGGATCGATCTTTCCAGCCACGCCACCAATCGCTTCCAGCGGTTGTATTTCAGAGTCAGCTTGCCATCGCTCTATTCGCTCATTGTGTCCTTTGCTGGTGCCGGGCAATATTGGGGCTCAAACTCGACCACATAGCTGTCGGTCTTGTAGCGCAGAATACGGGGAACACCTTCAACCGGCGTCCGGGTGATCCAGTATCGCCCACCGCTGGCATCGGGACCGGGGGGATAGATATCTCCCGCTTCATTATGTTTCCACGTCACGTCAATCCAGTCGACCGGGATCTGGCCGGTTTCGGTTTCCAGCATCTCTGCGCCGGTTTTGCTGGCCTGAATGGCATAGGAGGCATCAAAATTGGTCATCAGGGCGGTAAAGGCCACGGTCTGGTCGCCAAATTCGAGAGTAGAGAGCGGCAGGCCCATGGTGGCAGCCGAATACATGCTGGCCGTGAGTGCGCCTGTCTTCACCGTGGTTTCACCCTTCTGGAAAATCTCGGCGCGATAGCCCTGTTCATCAAAGTCGAAGGTTCGACTGGCCAGCATTCTGCCATCGGGGCCAAGAAATTCCCGTTCCAGCCGGACCGGGGCGAGCGTCGCGCGATCAAAATAGAAATGCATGTTGTTGATCACATTGCCGGGCAAGGTCGCGTGCTGGTCTATACGGAGCAGCTTGTCGCCGATGACCGTCGCCCGTTCGCGCAGCGCAGGCCCTGCAACCCATTGCCCGTCCTGCAGATTGCACTGGCGCCAGCTATGATCATAGGCGGTGATTTTGCGGCCATCGATCTGGCCATCGCCCATGGTGATCGGGGTGATCGTGTTTTCGGATGCCATGGCCAGCAAGGCGAGAGAAAGAATCATGTGTCGTTCCTTGTGATTGAACTGTTTGAAAGATAGGCGAAAACTATTGCGCTTCGCTTCGCCGGGAAAATCTATTATTGTCTATTCATGAGATTTCGCATGACTTTGCGGCGCGAGAAATCGGCCTCTGTCCGGCTGGATGCTGGCAAACGCGCGATCTGGCGAGACGGCCGGCAGCACAGGCTGCAATTCAAGACCTGGCAGGTACTGTGTCATTTGCTGGATGCGCGATTATCGACTGTGTCGCGTGCGGAACTGATCCGTCAAATCTGGAACGGTCAGGATTTTACCGGGGAGAAAGGACTGAACCAGTCGCTCTGGGCAATCCGTCACGCACTGGGCGATGATGCCCGGGCACCGGCCTATGTCGAAACTGTACCCCGGGCGGGCTATCGCTGGATCGGACCGGACCTGCTGCGACGGGACATTGCTGGCATTCCGAAACAAAAAAATGGATCACTGTTCCGGCTATCCGGTTCCCTCGCAGCGGGCAGTGCACTGCTTCTGGCCCTGGCCGCCAGTCAGGCGGCGATACACGGTTCCGGGGCCAACCGGTTTGTGGCGGACAATGGTTCCGGACACGCCTGGTTCTCGGGCCGCGACATCATTGTCGAGCGACCGCAAGCGGTACGATATATACTCACTCCAACCGGCAACAAATATTTCGGTGCACCCCGTTTTTCGCAGGACGGGAGCCGACTCGCTTTCCAGGTGATCAATGACAAACGGTGCGAAATGGTCGTGCTGGAGCTGACGTCGCGCCGAATCGACAAATTTTCAGACTGCCCGTCTTCAGGCTGGTCGCTGGAGCGCGATTTCGGGACCTGATGTGACTATTGGGAGACCGTGATTCTGCTCGCCGGAACAACAAATTCCAGTCGCAGGCCGGACGGCTCCCGGATCATCATGTGGGTGGTCGGACCGTCGCCCATATATTCCGGCGCGAATTCCACAGTCACATCCTCATGTGCGACGAATGTTTCATGCAGGGTATTGAGCGCATCGAGATCGCGCACGGTAATCGCCATATGATGCAGGCCGACATTGTTCTTGCGGTCAAAGGCGACAGCATTGGCGGGATCCGTGACCTGCCAGAGGGTGACAAACATCTCGCCATTGGTGACAAAGACCGCCGGATAGTCGGGTTCTCCGCCCGCCGTTTCCCAGCCCAGGGTCTCGACGAAAAAGGCTACGCTTTCGTCCAGTCGGGACACGGCGAAGCCGATATGGTTGAGGCCCAGGGTCACGGCTTCTTCGGGCGGATCGGCTTCAACCGGTCCAGCTGTTTCCTGCGCCGGGGAGCAGGCGGCCAGTGCGGCCAGAAATACGAAGGGCGGCATTTTCATGAGGCGGTTCCTTTGTACGGGGGAGATCTCGGTCATTTGCGAAAACCGCTTACCGTTGCTCCGGCGGCGGTGAGATATTCCACATCGGTTTTCAGATGCAGCACGCGCAGGCCCTTGTGCTGCATGGCTTCGGCCAGCGCCGGTGCGAATGCACCGGTGGTTTCCACAGTCGCGCTCCAGCCGCCATAGGCCTTGGCCAGCGCAGCGAAATCGGGATTGACCAGAGATGTGGCGGATAAACGCGCCGGATATTCGCGTTCCTGATGCAGGCGGATGGTGCCGAAACTGCCATTGTCAATCACCAGCGCCAGCAGGTCAACGCCATATTGCACCGCGGTGGCCAGTTCCTGACCGTTCATCATGAAGTCGCCGTCTCCGGCGATGACGGCCACCGTCCGGTCGCGATAACGCAGCGCGGCAGCGACGGAGGCCGGCACGCCATAGCCCATTGCCCCGGAGGTCGGAGCCAGCTGGCTCGGAAAATCGCCATAGTTCCAGTAGCGGTGCCACCAGCCGGAAAAATTCCCTGCACCGTTGCAGATAATCGTATCGGCGGGCAGCTGCTCCTGCATCGCCGAGACACAGGGGCCAAGATCGAGCTTCGCTTCGGTTTTCGTGACCGTCGTCCATTCCAGATAGTCGGCATGAGCGGCCTTGCCGGCATCGAAGCTGAGCAGATCATCTTCCCACAGCGCGACCTGTTCGGCAAATTCGTCCATCTCCGCGCAGATCGGCAAGTCGATGCGATAGACATGGTTGAGTTCGTCCGGATCGGGATGGACATGGACGAGGATCTGGTCGGGATGGTCGGGCGTGATCAGCGTATAGCCGTCGGTTGTCGCTTCTCCCAGCCGGGCACCCACCGCGAGAATGAGATCGGCCGTCTTGATCCGTTCGACCAGTTTGGGATTGGGGCCATATCCCAAATTGCCCGCATAGACCGGGCTGCTGTTCGGGAAATTGTCCTGCCGCCGGAAGGCACAGGCGACGGGCAGGCCCAGCCGCTCGGCATATTCGGCAAAATAGTGACGCGCCTTCGCATCCCAGCCGGCGCCGCCGACAATCGCGATCGGATCGGTGGCATCGCGGAGCATGTCGGTCAGCGTGGTCATGGCATCGGGGCACAGCGGCTGGGCGGGGGCGACGACTTTCGGTCGGTCGAGCGTTTCGACCACATCGCACAGCATGTCCTCCGGCAGCGCCAGCACCACCGGTCCCGGGCGCCCGGAACTGGCTGTATCAAAAGCGCGCGCAATATATTCCGGGATGCGGGCGGCATTGTCGATCCGCGCGGCCCACTTGGCGAGCGGGGTAAACATCGCGGTCAGGTCGACTTCCTGAAACCCCTCCCGGTCCCGGTCGCCACGGGCCACGTCTCCGACAAACAGGATCATCGGGGTCGAGTCCTGCATTGCGGTGTGCACACCAATGCTGGCATTGGTCGCGCCCGGCCCCCGGGTGACGAAGGCGATGCCGGGACGACCCGTCATCTTGCCGTCGGCCTCCGCCATGAACGCTGCGCTGCCATCCTGGCGGGTGGCGACGGTTTCGATGTCGCCGCAGTCATGCAGGGCGTCGAGCACGGCGAGAAAACTCTCTCCCGGAACCGTGAAGATCCGGTCGGTCCCCTGGATGACCAGCTGATCCACAAGAACCTGCGCGCCGGTGCGTTTTTTCATGTTCCATTCCTCTTTCTTCCCGCGTGAGCGGGAAACTCAAATCAGTTGCCATCTAGGTATCACGCGAAGCCGCGAAGGCACGAAGATTCTGCGTCCCCTACAAATTCTTTGCGCCTTCGCGGCTTAGCGTGAAACAAAAAGAAATGTAGGGTCCGCTTGCGCGGAAGGTTGATCGGCCTCCTCGCTTATGTCTGATGGATGGCTTTGGTGACCATATAGGCTTTCAGACCGTCGGGACCATCTTCCGATCCGTGGCCGCTTTCCTTGACGCCGCCAAAGGGTGCGTCGCCGGGACTGACGGTGAGGTTGTTGATCGCGACCATGCCGGCCTCGATGGCGTCGCCGACAATGTTCGCGGTGCGCAGGTTCTGGGTGAAGGCATAGGCCGCCAGCCCCAGCGGCAGGCGATTGGCCTGTTCGATGGCTTCGTCCAGCGTGTCAAAGGATCGCATCACGGCGACGGGGCCAAAGGGCTCATTGTTCATGATATCCGCCTGCAACGGGACATTGGCGAGCACCGTGGGCGAGAAGAAGAATCCGCCTCCGTCGCCGCGCTCTCCGCCCAGCTTCACATCCGCTCCCTGTGATTTCGCATCCTCGACCATCGATCCGATGGCATCGGGGCGGCGCGGATTGGCAAGGGGACCCATGTCGACACCCTCGCTGAAGCCGTCTCCGACTGCGACCTTGGCCGCGCGCTCCGAAAATGCTTCGACAAAACGGTCATAAATGCCTGACTGCACGTAGAAACGCGTAGGCGATACACAGACCTGACCGGCATTGCGAAATTTCTGCATGGCAGTGAGATCGAGCGTCTGTTCCAGGTCACAATCATCAAAGACCAGAACCGGCGCATGACCGCCCAGCTCCATGGTCGTGCGCTTCATGCCTTCGGCGGCCAGTTTCATCAGATGCTTGCCCACCGGAACCGAGCCGGTGAAGCTGACTTTGCGAATGACGTCCGAAGCGATCAGGTGACTGGACACCTCTCCGGGATCGCCGAACACGATCTGGGCGACTCCGGCAGGCAGACCGGCATCAACCAGACAGCGCATCATTTCGATCGGGCTGGCCGGGGTCTCTTCGGCGGGTTTGAGGATGATCGAACAACCGGCAGCGAGGGCCGGGGCCAGCTTGCGGATCGGCGTGAAGACGGGAAAGTTCCACGGACTGAAGGCGGCCACGGGGCCAACCGGCTGATATTTCACAAAACTGTTCATGCCTGTTGGCCGGACGAGAACGCGCCCGTAACAGCGCTTGGCTTCTTCCGCCATGATATCAAAATGCGCGGCGGATGCGGTGACCTCTCCGGTCGCTTGCCCGACCGGCTTGCCCTGTTCCGCCGTCATCAGACGACCGATTTCGGGTGCCCGCTCCCGCATCAGGTCGGCGGCTTTGTGCAGAATCGCCGCGCGCTCGGCAACCGGCGTGTCGCGCCAGACCGGGAAGGCGCGCGCCGCGGCATCCAGCGCCCGGTCGAGGTCCGATTTTGTCGCCTTGGGCAGGTCGCTGATCGCCTCACCGGTGGCGGGATTGATGACCTGATGGACATCGCGGTCCCCGGCATCGATCCATTCGCCATCAATATGGAGTTGCAGGTTTTGGGGATAAGTGTTCGACATGGTTGCTCCTGTAACCGGTCTGTCAGCACTAGACTTGTCCCCCGTTTCCCGCAATGACTGTCCGCAGCAAGGAGTGGAATTTTATGGAAATTGTTGCCGAAGGCCTGCGTTTCCCGGAAGGGCCGATTGCGATGCCCGACGGAAGCGTCATTCTGGTCGAAATTGCTGCCGGACAGCTGACCCGGATCCTGCCGGATGGCAGCAAGGAAGTTGTGGCCAATCCAGGCGGTGGTCCCAATGGGGCTGCGGTCGGGCCGGATGGCAAAATCTATGTCTGCAACAATGGCGGCTTTGAATATGAGGAAAAAAACGGCTTTCTGACCCCGGCCGGTATTGCCAAGCACTATGATCGCGGCCGGATCGAGCGGATTGACCCCGAAACCGGTGAGGTCGAAACGCTCTATGACAGCGGCGATTTCGGCTGCACCTTGCGCGGGCCGAATGACATCGTGTTTGATGATCAGGGCGGCTTCTGGTTCACCGACCATGGCAAGACGGACTATGAGAACCGTATCCATGACATTGTCGGAATCTTCTACGGGAAAGCGGATGGCAGCCATCTGGAAGAGGTGGTCTTCCCGTCCCAAAACCCCAATGGAGTTGGCCTTTCGCCCGATGGCAAGACGCTATATGCCGCGGAAACTTTCACCTGCCGGCTGATGAAATTCAATATCACCGCACCGGGCAAGGTGGCGCCGGATGCGGGGCCAGGCGGTCCGGGCATTCCGGTCTATCGTCCGGCGGGCTACAAGTTTTTCGACAGTCTCGCGGTCGAGGAAAGCGGTAATATCTGCGTCGCCACCATCGGAGAATGCGGCATCAGCGTCATTTCACCTGAAGGCGAACTGGTCGAATTCGTTCCGACGCCCGACATCTTCACCACAAATGTCTGCTTCGGCGCCGCCGACATGATGGATGCATGGATTTGCCTGTCCGCAACCGGCAAACTGATGAAAATGCGCTGGCAACGGCCGGGCCTCAAACTGGAATATCTCCAAAAATGACTTTCTCTCCGGTTGCCTTATGCTTGGCGGCCCTGATTTCCGGGTCAGCGTTCAGCAGTTTGCTATTGGCACCGGACAGGATCTACAGGGTCACTCCTTCGAATGAAGGGTCGATGTTTTGGCTTGAAAAGGCGAATGACAGCCTCCTCGCTGCTACCATTAGAGACGAACTGGATCCGGACATATGTAAGCGTCCGCGATCCTGGCAAGTCGATATTCGGAGATTCAGAGATCATCCAAGCTCCATCTCGTTCCTGGGCCGTGAAGAGAAACATGCAGATTCCGGGAGTAGTTTCCAGCTTGCAATGACGATTGTAATGCCTCCTGAACCACTTAAGTACGGCCGCCGCTGGCCTTCTGCTTGCAAGATTCCTGCTACAGAAAAGTTTGTAGAAGCCTCTTCAATTGATGCGCGCATGCCACATGATGCAATTCCTGTTTCATATAGGCCAGACGAAGAAGTATCGGCATGTCTCAAGGTCAATGCAAATGGTAACGTTGCGGATTTCAAACTGGCTCATCCGGTCGGAAGGATATCGGACAAAATGGCGAAGAAAATTGAACAAGTAGCCCGGAAATGCTGGAATTTTGACAACCATTCCGGTGCTGCCGGCTGGATTCAGGTCGGGCTGGACAAGCGCAAGAAGGCTAATTCTTTATGACATATACCACCGTAATCTGGGACTTTGGCGGCGTTATCACCAGCTCGCCTTTTGATGCATTTAACCGGCTTGAAGCGGAGCAGGGGCAGCCGAAAGACAGTGTCCGCAGGATCAACTCGGCCAATCCGCATGACAATGCCTGGGCGAAATTCGAGCGTTCGGAAATAGATGCAACGGGCTTTGACCAGCTGTTTGCCGAAGAAGCGCAGGCCATCGGCGTGGAATTGCGGGGAAAAGACGTGCTGGCCTGCCTCGCCGGAGATATCCGGCCGGACATGGTGGCGACGCTCGACCGGCTGAAAGCCGAGGGTTTTGCGATTGGCTGCATCACCAACAATGTCCCGGCCGGCAAGGGCTCCTCGATGGCGATGGATGACGCCAAGGCCGAAGCAGTGGCGGCGATCATGCAGCGTTTTGATCATGTCATCGAAAGCAGCAAGATCGGTATTCGCAAACCGGATCCGCGGATTTACGAGATGATGTGCGAGGCGCTGGCCGTAAAACCGGCACAGTGCATCTATCTCGATGATCTGGGCATCAACTGCAAACCGGCAGCAGCGCTGGGCATGGCCGCGATCAAGGTGACCGCCGGAGAACAGGCTTTGACCGAGCTTGGCGCGCTTCTGAACAGATCATTTCCATGAAATATTAACCATTAGGGTCCAGTGATACTGCGGCATATAGTGTTGCCGGGTTGCGTGTGACGTGTAACCATATTGACATGTTTTGGTCGTCGATTGGTCACGAAACGGTTATAGCGACCTGTGGGTTATAGTTGCGGGGATGTGTGGTTACTCAGCTGTCAGAAGAAACGGGCGGATTGCTCCCGGTTTTCCGGGGCAACAGGCCGTATGGCCTGGCGATTGTGCTGCTTGCGCTGCTGCTGTTTGTCCAGCTGATCCGTCTGATCTGGCTGGCCGTCACGCCGATTGGCCCGGTTGGTGGCTGGCAGGCATCCGAAGTCCGCGTGATTCCGCCGCAATCCCGCCTGGCCCTTTTTCGCAGCTTTGACCCCTTTTACCGCACCGGTCCGGCCAATGACGCCAATGTCGTGACGTCGTTGCAGCTGACCTTGTTCGGTATTCGCATGAACGAAGGTTCGGGGCTGGGATCTGCCATTCTCGCCGGGACTGATGGCGTACAAGACAGTTATGCGGTTGGTGATGAGATCATGTCCAGCGTGACCCTGGCTGCCGTCAAATTTGATCATGTCGTGATTGATCGCAATGGCACAAGAGAAAGCCTCTATCTTGACCAGTCGATCCCGGCGCAGACGATCAGCGCTGATGAAATCGGCACGAGTGAAATCGACACGCTGGCGACCGCCGGTTTGTCGGCGGCCGATGCGATGGCGTTCAATCCGCGCATGGAAGATGGCCGGGTTACCGGCATCGTGGTCAACCCGAAGGGGGACGGCGCCCTGTTCAGCGCTGCCGGATTGCATGACGGAGATATTATCGTCGCTGTCAACGGCCAGCCGGTCACCTCGGCAACCGATATTTCTTCTCTTCAACGCCAGATTGCTCCTGGCACCAATCTATCAATCGAAGTCGAACGTGGCGCAGAAGTTGTCCCGATCGTCGTAAATCTGGGATCTCCATGATGCAGCGTATTTTGACTCAGCTGGTTTCAGCCCTTTTTCTGTTCGGTGCCCTGGCGGCGCAGCCGGTGGCTGCACAGCACAGCCTGAACGTCCGTGATGCAGATATTCGTGCCTTTGTGCAGGATGCTGCACGGGTGACCGGGCGGACATTCATCGTCGACAGCCGGGTCCAGGGCAAGGTGTCCGTGGTCACCGACCGCCCGCTCAGCCGCAGCGAATATTTCGAGATTTTTCTTTCGACCCTGCGCGCCAATAATCTGGTCGCGATCCCGACAACGCGAGGCGCATATCGTATCCAACCGGCCGATGGTGCGGCGTCGCAACCCACCCGGCTGGGCACGCGTTCGTCCCCGGCAAACCAGTTTGTGACGGAAGTCGTAAGGCTCAAATCGATCGAGGCCGCGGCCGCGATTGAGACCCTCCGTCCGCTGATCAGCAAGCAGGGCGCGATTACGGCCAACCGCAATGCCAATAGTCTGGTGATTGTCGACTATGCCGACAACATCCGCCGGGTGCGCGCGCTGGTTCGGGAAATCGACCGGGACAATGCCGCCAGTACCATTGTCAATCTACGCAATGCGGGTGCGCGCGAGATCGCGTCTTCGCTCCAGTCACTTGTCCAGGGCGCAGAAGGCACCCGTTCGCCAGTCAATATTGTTGCGATTGACAGCAGCAATTCGCTGGCTTTCCGGGGCGATCCCGGTGCCGTGGCCCGATTTGCCGAAATGGCGCGGGAGCTGGACCAGCGGGCTGAACTGGGCACCGAAATCCGCGTCCACCGTCTGGACTATGCCAATGCCGAACAGCTGTTGCCGGTGATTGAACAGCTGATGGGGCAGGCGGGCCTGTCCACCGTACCCACATCGGTCAGCCCCGAAGGCGGCTCTGATGCGGCTGCAGCCAGTCCAACCCCGGTATCCGCCAGCAGCAACAGCATCGCCCGCAGCGGCCCGGCGATCGTCACCCGACTGGAAGGCACCAACGCGATTATCGTTGCAGCCAATCCGGACGTGCAGCGGATGATCGGCGAACTGATCCGGCAGCTGGATACCCGGCAGGAACAGGTGGTTGTCGAGGCGATCATTGTTGAGATCTCTGAAAGTCTCGCCCGTGAACTGGGTGTGCAATGGCTGGTTGGCGGCGAGGACGTGCCCTTTGCCGTGACCAATTTCTCCAACGCCTCGCCAAATATCGTGGATATTGCCGGCGGCCTGCTTGCGGACGAGTTTGACAGCACCACGACCACCACAACCGACACGTCAACAACGGTGACGACCAACAGCGCGGTTGGAGATGCGCTGGAACAAAATGCTGCGGATGCAATTCTGGGCGCGCGTGGCGGATTTGCCGGATTTGCAACATCGCTCGGTGGCAATGCGGTACTGGGTGCGATCATCAACGCTGTGCAGTCCGACACCGACAGCAATATCCTCTCGACACCGTCGCTGACCGTGAACAACAATCTCAAGGGCAGCATCCTGTTTGGTCAGGAAATTCCGGTTTCGACCGGCGAAGCGCTGTCGAACAATTTCGACAATGCCTTCCGCACGATCCAGCGACAGAATGTCGGTATCGAGCTGGAAGTCACACCGCAGATCAATGCTGGCCAGGAAGTGCGCATGGAATTGCGTCAGCAGGTCAGTTCGATTGCCGGGCCGGTGTCGGATGACTTCAACGAGCTGATCATCAACAAGCGCGAGATCAACACGACCGTCACGGTTGGTGACGGCGAGATCATTGCGCTGGGCGGTCTGCTCGACGACAATGAACGTCGCACGATCCAGAAAATCCCGTTCCTCGGCGACATTCCGCTGATCGGCGAATTGTTTAAATCCCGCGGCCGATCGCGGACCAAGACCAACCTCATGGTCTTCATCCGCCCGACGATCCTCAAGGACCCGAGTGATGCGCGTCGCTTCTCGAGCAATCGCTATGGTTATATCCGTGGACGCCAGATGATCCAGAATCCGGATGTGGAACCGTCGCTGGATGTTCTGGTTCGTGATTATCTGGGCACAGTTCCGCCATCGGCCGGACCACGCCCCGGAGACGAGATTATCTATGCTCCCGGAGCGGAACCGCAGGCACCAGTCACACCGCAAACCGAAGTCGCGCCGGTGGAGGTACCGCCAAGCGAGGCGACCGACGCAGAACCAGTGGATCAGAATGATCAATGACGGACAGTTCGGCTCTTCCTGAACAACCGGCCGTTTCTGACGGGATCGGCGAAACTGGTGAGCTGACGTCTCCAGCCATGCCAGCTGCCGCAGAAATCCCGTATGGATTCGCGCGCGATCATGGGGTGCTGCTGTCTCCGGAAGTCTCCGACCCGCCAAAGCTGCTGATGCGAACCGGCGGGGATCCCGTAACTTTGCTCGAGGTTCGCCGGTACTTGTCACGGCCGTTCGAGATTGTCGAGGTGGATGCTGATCAGTTCGACCGGCTCTTGTCCGAACGCTATGCCATGGATGGCAGTGCCGCATCGCTGGCCAGTTCGCTGGATACCGAAGGGCTGGACGATATTGCCGGCGATATTCCGAGCGCCGAAGACCTGCTCGACAGCGCGGATGACGCGCCGACCATTCGCCTGATCAACGGTATCATCGCCGAAGCGGCGCGGCAGGGTGCATCGGATATCCATATCGAACCCTATGAAACCGGTCTGGTGGTGCGGATGCGGGTTGATGGTGTGCTGCACGAGAAACTGAAAATGCCGCCACATGTCGCATCGGTCATCGTCAACCGGATCAAGGTCATGGCACGGCTCGACATTGCCGAGCGCCGGATTCCGCAGGACGGCCGGATCAGCCTGACCCTGGGCGGAAAACTGCTCGATGTTCGCGTGTCGACATTGCCCAATCGCGCAAACGAGCGGGTTGTGATGCGGATTCTCGACAAGGACAATGCCGGCATATCGATGGGTGATCTCGGCATGACCGATGCAACCCGCCAGATTGTGGAGGATGCGCTGGCGCAGCCCAATGGTATCCTGCTGGTGACCGGGCCGACCGGTTCCGGGAAAACCACGACGCTCTATGCCGGACTGAAACAGCTGAATGACGGCAGCCGCAATATTTTGACGGTGGAAGATCCCGTCGAATATGCGGTGGAAGGCATTGGCCAGACCCAGGTCAACGCCAAGGTCGGGCTCAGCTTCGCCGCCGGACTGCGCGCCATTTTGCGGCAGGATCCGGATGTCGTCATGGTCGGTGAGATTCGCGATCGCGAAACCGCTGAAATCGCCGTGCAGGCCTCTCTGACCGGGCATCTGGTACTGTCCACCGTGCACACCAACGATGCGGTCGGTGCGATCACCCGGATGCGGGACATGAATGTCGAACCGTTTCTGCTCGCTTCAACCTTGCGCGCGATTGTCGCACAGCGGCTGGTTCGAAAATTGTGCCCCGACTGCCGGGTCCCGGTTGAAGCCGAGGCCGGACTGGCTTCCTTGCTGGGACTGGCGCCCGGTTCAGTGATTTATCGCGAAGCCGGCTGCGAAACCTGCAATCATACCGGGTTTCAGGGGCGCGTCGGTGTCTACGAAGCCGTGCCGGTGGATGACACGATCCGCAAATATATCAACGAGGGCGCCGACGAAGCGCTGATTTCTGCCCATGCTTTCCGGTCCCGCCCGACCCTGGGCTCGGCCGCGGCAGCGCTGGTCGAACAGGGGCTGACCACGGCGGAAGAGGCGATCCGCATATCCCGCCGCATCAGTTCGGATGAGGCGCCGGGTGCCTGAATATTCCTACACTGCGATTGACCCCAAGGGTCGCCAGAAAACCGGCCAGCTGTCCGGTGCGAATGATGATGCCGTCCGTCAGAAGCTGGCACGCCGCGACCTGCATGTCGTAAAGATCGCACCGAGTCTGGCATCCGATGCGTCGAAAGAACGGCCGCTTTTTGGCCGCAAGAAACTGAATGCCAAGGAACTGACCCTGTTTACGCGCCAGCTGTCCTCGCTGGTACAGGTCACCCCGCTGGAAGAAGCCCTGCGGACTATCGGTATGCAGAATGAAAAGGCGCATGTTCGCGACCGCATCGGTGCGGTTCATGGCGGCGTGCTGGAGGGGCAGAGACTGGCCGAAGCGATGCGCCGCGAACCGGCGAGCTTTCCGCCGCTCTATCGCGCGATGATCTCCGCCGGTGAAAGCTCCGGTACTTTGCCGGACATTGCCGAGCGCCTCGCGGCCCTGCTCGAGCGTCAGGCCGAAATGCGCGGAAAGCTGATCAGTGCGCTGGCTTATCCGATCATCCTCGCGCTGGTTGCGATCCTGGTCGTGGCTCTGCTGATGATCGCGGTGGTGCCGAAAGTGGTTGAGCAATTTGATAATGTGAACCAGCAACTGCCCTTTGTGACCCGGCTGGTAATCGGCATTTCGGATTTTCTGGCCAACTGGTACTGGGCACTGGCCGCGATGATTGTGGTGCTGGGCCTGATCGCCTGGCGCGCTCTGAAAGAGCCGCAGATCAAATACAGGTTCGACGCGTTTCTTTTGAAGCTCCCGTTTTTTGGCCGCCTGATCCGAGATCTGCACGCGGCGCGACTGGCCCGGACGCTGTCGACCATGGTGGCGAGCCGTCTGCCGATCCTGGAAGGCCTGCGCCTGACCACAGGCACGATTGGCAATTCGGTGCTGCGCAAGGCGTCGGAGGACATGATCGAGGCCATTCGTGGCGGCGGCAGTCTCTCCAATGCGCTCAAAAATGCCGGCGTTTTTCCGCCAATGCTGATCTATCTGGCCGCCAGTGGAGAAGCGTCCGGGCAGCTGGACGAGATGCTGGCGCGGGCGGCAGACTATCTGGAGCGTGAGTTTGACAATTTCAGCTCCACCGCGCTCTCCTTGCTCGAACCGCTGATCATCGTCGCGATGGGCGGTGTTGTTGCGGTAGTGATTCTCGCTATATTGCTGCCGATCTTGCAACTTCAAAATCTGGCGGGATTGTGAGGCCCGCAATGACAGGAAAGACCATGCCCGAGACAGAAAACCCGATGGCGGAAAACGCCGAACCCGCGCAGAAAAGCAGGCGCAAGCGCAATGGCTTTACGCTGGTCGAGCTGATGGTGGTGATTTTCATCCTCGGCTTGCTGACCACGATTGTCGTGATCAATGTCCTGCCAAGCCAGGATCGGGCGATGACCGAAAAGGCGCGGTCAGATATAGCCACGTTGAGCCAGGCGCTGGAAATGTACCGGCTGGACAATCTCACTTATCCGACATCTGCTGACGGGCTCAAGGCGCTGTCGCAGCCTCCGGGCTCTCTGCCGGCATCCTCGCGCTACCGCAAGGGCGGCTATATCAAGAACCTGCCCGATGATCCGTGGGGTCGGCCCTATCAATATGACAATCCCGGACGCCGCGGACCGGGTTTTGATCTCTATTCGCTCGGTGCCGATGGTGCGCCCGGCGGCGAAGACGAGAATGCGGATATCTATGCAGAATAGGTGCGCTAACTGATGACACGGCATCTGCTTGTCACCGTTTTTCCGGTTTCGGAGGAACAGGCGCTGCACTGGTGGCTGTTCGAGGACGGCCAGCTGGTCCAGACCGGCTGTGACACCGATCCGATGCTGGCGGCCGGCCTGAAGCTGCCCGCCCATGCGGAGGACGTCCGTTGCGCTGCGCTGGTGCCGTCCGCCATGACCACGGTGCGCTGGCACGATCCGGTTGAGGATGCGACGGAGAAACAGGTGCTGGCGGCCGCAATGCTGGCAGCAGAAGATGAAGCGATTGCCGGCAAGCCGGTCCACGTCGCGGCCGCTCTTGCACCCTCCGGAACCGTGGCAACTGCAACCATTGATGATGCGATTTTTCGGAACGGCGTTTTGCGGTGTCAGGAACTGGGATTTGATCCGGATGTGATAGTGCCATCCGGCTGGCTGGTGGATCCGGCGGCAGGGGAGCTGGTGGAAGCCGATTTCGGCTTTGACCGCGTGCTGCGACGCGAGGACATGATCATTCCCGACGACCCGTCCCTGCGCGACTATCTGACCGCAGGCGAGACCGCCCGCATGCTCAGTGAAGCGGAAACACTGGCTGCATTGTCGAGGGCGGGTGAAGCCGATCAGTTGAATCTGCGTTCAGGCATCCATGCCCGGAAACAGAGCCGTTCGATGACGGCGCTTCAGCGCAAGGCGCTGGTGTGGACAGCTGCGGTACTGCTGATCGTGTCGCTCGCGATACCGCTGATGCAGATGGCGAAATATTACTGGGCTGCGGATTCGGCTGATGAAGCGGCGCTGCAAGCCGCCACGGCCGTGCTGGGACCGGTGGACAATCTGGACGCGGCGGAGCGTCAGCTGGACAATCGACTGGCTCAGGAAAACCGGGGCAATGGAGTCTTCTCGGTCCCGGCATCTGCACTTTTTGAAGCCCTGCAACAGGCGCCCGGTGTCACGGTCGACCGGCTGGGCTATGAACGGGCAGGTATTGTGGCGGCGACCCTGTCGGCAGTGCGAAACGAGGATATCAATCCGGTTTTGCTGGCCGTCCAGAAAGCCGGATATGCCATTACCGCCACCCCGCGCACCGACGCCACCGGCACGGCCAAGGCGGACATTACGGTGAGGGCGCCATGATGACAGGATTGCGGGACTGGTTCGCGGCGCTCAGCCAGCGCGAGAAAATCATGATTGGCATATTGGCGGTGCTGGTCGCTCTGACCGTGGCCTGGTACGGTATTTACAAGCCGTTTTCGGCGGCATCAGAAGCCGCATCGATTCGGTATCATGAAGCGGTCGAGCGTCAGACCCGAATGGAAGCCAAGGTCACCGCGTTAACCGCCCCGGCTGCAGAAGCGCCGGGTCAGCTCACCGGCAGCATCAACGCTCATGTCAGCCGCCGGGCTGGCGAGGCAGGATTTGAAGTCGGACGCCTCGACGCACAAGCCAATGGCGGGGTCGACCTGGTGATCGATTCGGCACGGCCAACCGCGCTGTTTGCCTGGTTGTCGGAACTGGAGCGGGAAGGGGTGGCCGTCACTCGGCTGTCTGTCGAGCCCGCCGCTCCCGGAACGGTGACAGCGACAATCGGCCTCAGGGCACGCGATACGTCCGCGAGCGGAGAATAGCGGCTATTCGGTTATCAGGCCGATTCGACCGGATGTTTCGGGCTGGCTGCGGGTTTTTCATCGCGAAACATGACACCGCCATCCGGTTCTGACAGGACTTCCGGGCTGTTTTCATCGGCCGGAACTGCCAGTTTGGTGATCTGGACCCATTCGCCTGCAGCATTGCGCTCATATTTCGGGGCGCGCTGGACATTCCAGACCAGACCCATTCTCTCCCAGAGCGAGATGATATAGCCGTTGATGTCGATTTCCCACCACATGATGCCGGCATAGGCACTGCGCGGGTGGCGGTGATGGTTGTTGTGCCAGCCGTCGCCGAAGGTTAGCAGGGCCAGCCACCAGAGATTGCGTCCCTTGTCCCCGGTCTTGAACCGCTGGGAGCCGAACATGTGGCCGATGCTGTTCACGCCCATCACCAGATTGAGGAAGAAGAAGGTCCGGAAAAATCCGCCAATCAGGATGGTGCCGATGATATTTTCCACCGTACCGAATGTCAGCGCCCAGACCACCGGAATGCCGATCATCGATACCGCGACCCAGAACCAGCGGGTCCGGTGGGCGAAGAGCACGGCATCATCATCGATCAGGCCCTTGCCATAGACGTTCATGTCCGATGTTGTGTTGTCAAACAGCCAGCCGAAATGGGCGATGGCAAAGCCCTTGAAGCCCTTCATCGGCTTGCCGAATCCGTCGACATGCGGGCTGTGCAGATCGCCAACCCGGTCGGCAAAGGCATGATGCCGCCGATGGTCAGCAGCCCATTTGAGAACCGATGCCTGGCAAGCGAGCTGCGCCATGATCGCAATGGCATAGCGCATGGGGCGCGAGGTTTCGAAGGACTTGTGGGTGTAGAAACGGTGGTATCCGATGCCCACGCCCATGTTGATAATGACATAACCGGACAGGAAGGCCGACCATTCCACCCATCCGGTGGACTGGGTGAGTGTCCAGTAGAGCGCGCCGAGCGAGCCGATCACCATCGAGGCGAGCAAGATGCCATATTCGAGCTTCTTGGCCCGTGCCGCCGGTCCGCCAATGATCACGCCATGCTGTGGATGATCCACATCTGGCTGATAGTCTTCCGGCTGAATATCGCTATATGCCGTCGCCATTATTCTGACCCCACTGTTGATGCGAGCCACTACTGACATCGCGGTAAGCAATTTAGCGGTTTGGCGACATGATTACAATTATCTTAACCTTTCCGGCAGGAAAATGCCCCCATTATGACTGCAACAGTCAACCGTCGGGCCGGATTCACGGCAGCAAAGCTGTCCTGAACACGGCGTCCGCCGCAATCCCGGTGCGGATCATCGCGGGAAACCGGATGTTCATGAACAGGAAAGCGCTCATACGCCCATTCTCTCCCGTCGATAACTGACAGGAGAATAACAATGACGATTCGGTTCATGAAGCTGGCACTGGCCGGTCTTGCAACCGCTGGCCTGCCTTTGACAGCCATATCTGCCCATCAGTCGGGCTATGGCTCACACGAGAAAATCCTCACCCAGCCGATCGCCAATGTGGAGAATAATTACTGGTTCGATTACCTGACAGACATTCGCGAAGCGGAGCATGAGCTTAAAAAGGATCTTGCGCGCGCGACCGACGAGGAAGATCGCCGCGAAGCGCATGAAGAGTATCGCGCGGAAATTGCGGATGCGAACAAGGATTATCGAAAGGAAATGCGGGAGCGTGGGTACCGGGTCGGCCGCGTAACCGTGGGCGACTAGTCCTCCGGACATGTCGCCACCGGGCGGGAGATCTGCTTCGGCGGGGCTCCCGCCTTTTTATTGTCCGGTTATATCCAGGCGGTGCCGGCTAGCGATCATCGGATCTGCGAGAGCGGGTCTCCACGGACCGGCGGGAACTGCGAGCTGCCGGACGGGATGGCCGGGCCGGTGCTTGCCTGGCCGCCCGGCGCGGTGCGGCATCCGGGCGGTTTGGTCGGGTCTGTCGTGTCTGGCGCGGTGCGGCATTTCGTCGTTCGTTTCTGGCCGCCCGGCGCTCGGTCCGGCGTTCCTGTCGAGCTGCTCGCTGGGCCGGTGTCATATTGGCTCGCCGTTCAGCACGACGCTCACGGCGAATCTCGCGCTGCTCCGGAGTCAGGTTTGCGCGCCGCTCGGCACGTCTTTCGCGGCGCATGCTCCGTTCCTCGGGAGTCATCATCGCCCGCCGCTGTGCCTGTCTGTCCCGGCGGGCCGCCCGTTCTTCCGGGGTGAGATTGCCGCGACGATCGGCATGTCGCCGACCATCACGGTGCTTTGCACCCCAGATTGCGCGCTGACGCGCCCAGTAGCGCCGATGGTGACGTTTCATCGCATAGCGCGACCCGCCACGATCGAAAATATAGATGCCAAATCCGGGATAGTAGAAACTGTCATACCAGCCGCCGCCATAACCGATATTGGCATAGCCATAGCCATCGTCGCAGGCATAATAGTCATCAAATGGCGCATAGGGATCGCAGCCATATCCGCCGTTAACATACCCATCGCCATAATAGCCCCCGCCATATCCCGCGTAGGTACAGGCCCCGAGGGTCAGCAAGGCGCCGCCCGCAAACACCAATTTCCCGAATCCGGTTCCAGCCATGTCAAAAGCCCCTCATCTTTGCGGAGCGCAGCTTACACCTGCTGTCTGCTCCGAGTCTCAACTATTTGCCCTGTGTCGCATTTTGTAACGGAAAGGCATTGAATTGGATATGAATGGTCCATTCATTCTGGCTCTTGCTGACATTCATGAAAGTAGCTATCGTCCGTCGAAAGACTAGAAATCGAGGAGTCCTCCCTTGGCAACTGCCCTGTCCGCAAAAGAACCGCAGCCGCATGGCTATCCCTATCAGGAGTCGGCCAATCCGCACTGGGTGCGTCCACCTGGCAAGGACAAACTGGCCCATATCCCGGGAGAGGATGGCCTGCCATTTTTCGGCTCGACACTCGAGATGCTCAAAGACCCACCGTCGTTCGGCAGGCGCATGTTTGAGCGGCACGGCTCAATCTACCGGACGTTCAGTTTTGGCGGATGGTCGGTGAACCTGCTCGGCGCCGAAGCGACCGAACTGGTGCTGTTCAACAAGGACAAGATTTTCTCCAGCGAACAGGGCTGGGGGCCGATACTCAACAATCTCTTCCCGCGCGGGCTGATGCTGATGGATTTCGAGCGGCACCGGGCCGATCGCAAGGCGCTGTCGGTGGCATTCAAGCCGGGACCGATGAAGCACCATTGCCAGGTTCTGGGCGAGGGCATCCGGGAACGGATGGAAGACTGGAACGGGTCGGCCTTCAAATTTTACCCGGCGATCAAGTCGCTTTCGCTGGATACCGCGGCCAGCGCGATTCTGGGCATTCCCTGGGGACCCGAGGCCGATCGGATCAACAAGGCGTTTGTTGACGAGGTTCAGGCATCCGTCGGGGTTGTCCGCTCGCCCATCCCGTTCACCAAGATGTGGCGCGGAGTGAAAGCGCGGGAATATCTGCTGGAATATTTTACCCCGCAGGTGAAGGCCCGCAGGGAAAAGGGCGGCGAAGATATCTTCACCCAGATCTGCCTGGCCACCCATGAAAATGGCGAATTGCTGACCGAAGATGAAGTGGTTGATCACATGAACTTCCTGATGATGGCGGCGCATGACACGATCACGTCTTCCGCCACCAGCATGACCTATCTGCTGGCCAAGCATCCCGAATGGCAGGACCGGATCCGGGAAGAATGCCTCAAGGTCGCTCCAGCGGGCGCGCAATTGTCCTACGAGGACCTGGGCAAGCTGGAACTGACCGAAATGGCATTCAAGGAAGCCTTGCGGCTGATCCCGCCGGTGCCGTCCATGCCGCGCCGGGCGATCAAGGATTTCACTTTCCGCAATTTCACCATACCGGCCGGTACCACGGTGGGCATCAGTCCAAGCTTTGTCCACAAGATGGAGAAGCACTGGCCGGAACCCGAGAAATTCGATCCGCTGCGCTTTACGCCGGAAAATTCCGCTGGTCGGCACAAATATGCCTGGGTGCCCTTTGGCGGCGGCGCGCATATGTGTCTCGGCCTGCACTTTGCCTATATGCAGATCAAGATCCTGATGCATGCGATGCTGACCCAGAACCGGGTCGTGTTGTCGGGTGGTCCGGACTATGAACCGAAATGGCAGGTCTTCCCGATCCCGCAGCCCAAAGACGGCTTGCCGGTGTGTCTGGAAAAGCTGTAATCGGGACATGACCGCCGGACCGAAATGACGGATTCCCGCACCTATGCAATAGTCGGATGCGGCATGATGGGCCGCGAGCACATGCGCAATCTGGCGCTGGTGCCGGAAGCGGAACTGGTCGCGATTGTCGACCCCCATGGGCCGTCACGGGATGCGGCTGCCGAGTTGGCAGGCAAGTTGGGACAGTCCTTTGCCTGTTACGAAACCGTAGAAGACATGATGCCATCGGCCCGGCCGGATGCGGTGATCGTGGCGGCGCCCAATCACACCCATTTCGCAATCGCGCAGCAACTGATGGGACATGAAGTTGCGCTGTTGCTCGAAAAACCGATGTGCACGACCGTGGAGGATGCCGGAAAGCTGGCCGCACTGGCGGCAGATTATGATCCGCTCTTCTGGGTCGGGCTGGAATATCGCTACATGCCGCCGGTTACGCGCTTTGTCGAACGGGTGCAGGCGGGAGAGACGGGTCCGGTCAGGATGCTGTCGATCCGCGAACACCGCTTTCCGTTCCTGACCAAGGTTGGAGACTGGAACCGGTTCAGCGCCAATACCGGCGGGACGCTGGTCGAGAAATGCTGCCATTTCTTCGATCTCATGCGTCACATTTTGCAGGATGAACCGGTGCGGATTTTTGCCAGCGGCGGGCAGGATGTGAATCATCTCGACGAAGTGTACGACGGCAAGCCGTCAGATATTCTCGACAATGCCTATGTCATCGTGGATTTCGCCGGCGGGGCCCGCGCTACACTGGATCTTTGCATGTTCGCGGAAGGGGCGGAACAGCAAGAGGAAATCTATGCGCTCGGCGACGTCGGGAAACTCGATGTGCGGATTCCCGCGGCCGAAATTATCTGGTCACCCCGCGATGGTGCGGGTGTCCGGAGCGAGCCGGTAGACACCCCACCTGAAGCTCTGGCCGCCGGTGACCATCACGGCGCGACCTGGTTCCAGCTACTCCGTTTTCACAAGGCCCTTGTAGAAGGCGGCTCACCGGATGTCAGTGCGATTGATGGCCTGCGGTCCGTGGAAATGGGAGCCGCTGCGCATCAGTCGATCGAGACCGGGCTGCCGGTAGCGCTTGATTTCTCGGGCTAAACAGGGAAGACCGCACGACATGGATATGCCTCAGACAGGTTTTGGATTGTGGAAAGTTGCGTCGGAAGATTGCCGGGCCACGATCCTGGAAGCCGTGCGCGCCGGATACCGGCATTTCGACTGCGCGGCCGATTACGGCAATGAGGAAGCGGTTGGTGAAGGCCTTGCCGCGGCCATGGCGGACGGCCTGTGTTCCCGCGACGAGCTGTGGATCACCTCCAAGCTCTGGAACACCTGTCATGCGCCCGAACATGTTGAAGCGGCCTGTCGCAAGTCGCTTGCGGATCTGGGGCTGGAATATCTCGATCTCTATCTGATCCATTTCCCGATCGCACTCGAATTTGTGCCTTTTGAACAACGCTATCCGCCGGAATGGATCCATGATCCGGACGCGGACAAACCGGTCATGCAGCGGGCGGCGGTGCCGTTGCACCAGACCTGGCGCGCGATGGAAGAGTTGCAGGACAAAGGTCTGACGCGTCAGATCGGCGTGTGCAATTATAATAGCGCGCTGATCCACGACCTGATGAGCTATGCCCGCATCAAGCCGGCGGTGCTGCAGATCGAGGCGCATCCCTATCTGACCCAGGAGAAGCTGATCCGCCTTGCGAGAGATTACGGGATTGCCGTTACTGCCTTCTCACCACTTGGTGCGCTATCCTATGTTGAACTTGACATGGCGGGGGAGAATGACACCGTTCTCAATGCCCCCGCTGTCACCAAGGCCGCCGCCCGGCATGGCAAGACTCCAGCGCAAATCGTACTCCGATGGGCGACACAGCGCGGCACGTCGATCATTCCCAAAAGCACTAACCCCGAGCGCATGCGGGAAAACCTGGCGATCACGGATTTCAGTCTGTCCGAAGACGAGATGGCGGCGATTTCCGCGCTCAACCGCAATCGCCGCTTCAACGATCCCGGCGTGTTCTGCGAGCAGGCTTTTGACAGCTTTCACCCGATCTATGACTGAAATTGCCCTGACATTGCAGCAATGGAATGGCGTCGAGTTTCCACATGTCTTGGCTGGTTCCAGCAGTCTGCCGGACTATCTCGCGGCCAACGGAACTGTCGTCAGCGAACAGCTTGCCGCCAGCGGCGCGATCCTCTTTCGCGGTTTTGACGTGGCAGACTCCGAAACCTTTGACGCAGCAGTTCGGGCTTATGGTGCACCCGGTTTCACTTACGCTGAATCCTTGTCCAATGCGGTACGGGTCAATGTCACGGACCGGGTGTTCACGGCCAATGAAGCCCCGCCGGATACCAGCATCTATCTCCATCACGAAATGGCGCAGACCCCGATCTACCCCTCGAAACTGTTCTTCTTCTGCGAAATCGCGGCTGATGAAGGCGGCGCGACGCCGCTGTGCCGATCGGATATCCTCCTCGACCGGCTGCGGCAGAGTGACCGGGCCTTTGTCGATCGGCTCGAACGTGAGGGCGTGCGCTATACCAATATCATGCCGGCCAGCGACGATGTCGGTTCCGGGCAGGGGCGCAGCTGGCGCAGTACATTGGATGCGACATCCCGCGAGGACGCCGAAACCCGCTTGCGCAAACTGGGCTATGACTGGGAATGGCAGGAAGATGACAGCCTGCGCGCGACGACGCCCGTACTCGATGCCGTGCGGCAACTGCGCGATGGCCGGACGGTCTTTTTCAATCAGTTGATCGCCGCCTTTCGCGGCTGGTCGGACAGCCGCAATGATCCGTCCCGGGCGATTCGCTTCGGTGGCGGTGAACCGATCACCCTGACGGACATGACGGAAGCGATCCGGCTGTCGGATGACCTGACCTTTGACATGCCCTGGCAGTCGGGCGACGTCGTGCTGGTCGACAATTTTCTGGTCATGCACGGCCGGCGCCCGTTTTCCGGGAAACGCCGGGTGCTGGCCTCTCTGATCAGCTGATTGCCGCTTCGGACCGGGGCTCGGCCTTCGCTTTCCACACCCAGTAGGCGAGATTGCAGGCGACCAGCGCTGAAAGCGCCACGACAAAGGGCAGTTGCAGACCCTGTCCTGAAGCCAGGCCGATATCGGAAAACAGCAGATAGAGCGCCACCACACAGGAAAAGAGAGTGAAAGCCAGCGGCCGGGCAAAGGCCCAGGGGGTCATGTCGACCTTGCTGTTGCTGGTGAACGCCCACGCCTTTTCTCGGGGTTGCCAGGCACCGACAGCGAGCATGATGCCGACCTCTATCACGAACAGTATGGCATATTGGTGGAGGAAATGGATCGTGATCGCGTCATCAAAGACGAAGCGCAGCAGCCCATAGGCGGTGACGTGGAAGAGGATGACCAGCTTGGCACCCAGCGCCGGCACCCGCGTTGTGAACAGGCCGACGATCACAATCACCACGGTCGGGATATTGTAGAAACCGGTAAACACCCGGATAACCTGCCATAACCCTTGCTCGGCGAAATAGAGCAGGGGCGCGACGAGGAAGGAGAACAGGGCGATGACAATGGAAGCGATTTTGGCGACCCGGACCAGCTGCTTGCCTTCCGGCTTTGTGCGGGACCAGGGCCCATAGACATCCAGGGCAAACAGGGTCGCCGCGCTGTTGAGCAGCGAGTTGAACGAACTGAAGACCGCACCGAGCAGGACAGCGAGGAAAAAGCCCGAGAGATAGACCGGCAGCACATCGCGGATCAGGCGCGGATAGGCCTGGTCAATCGATCCGAGGCCGGGGCCGTAGAGATGATAGGCAATGACACCGGGAATCATCATCATGAACGGCACCAGGACCTTGAAAAAGCCGGAAAACAGGACGCCCTTCTGCCCTTCCGCAAGCGATGCGGCACCTAGCGTACGCTGGATGACATATTGATTGGTGCACCAGTAGAACAGATTGGCGAACAGCATGCCGGTAAACAGTGTCCCGAAGGGTGTGGGGTCGTCCGCGCCGCCAATCGCATTGAGCTTTTCGGGATGATCGCTGACCAGACGGGACAGTCCGTCGCCGAAATCTCCCTGGCCCAGAGCGATCAGGCCGAGGACGGGAACCAGAACACCGATGATCAGCAGGCCGATCCCGTTGATGGTGTCCGAGACTGCAACCGCCTTCAGCCCGCCAAATATCGCGTAAACCGAGCCGATAGCTCCGATAGCTACCACGGTGACGACCAGCGCCGGGAAATAGTCGAGACCGGTGAGCTGGGGGATGTCAAACAGCTGCATCACCGCGATGGAGCCGGAATAGAGCACCGAAGGAATTGTCACCAGTCCGTAGCCCAGCATGAACAGGATCACCGACATCCGCCGCACCGTGTTGTCAAAACGGTCGTTGAGAAACTCGGGCAGGGTTGTGAAGGCGCCGGCGAGATAGCGGGGCAGGAAGATCAGCGCCATCGCGATCGTCGCGACCGCTGCGGTTACCTCCCAGGCCATGCTTGACAGATTATAGCCATAGGCCGAGCCATTCAGCCCAATCAGCTGTTCGGCCGACAAATTAGTCAGCAGCAGCGAACCGGCAATGAAGACGCTGCTCAGCCCGCGTCCGGCGAGAAAATATCCGTCCTTGTCCTCGACCGTGCCGCGCGTCCGGCGCCAGCTGATCCATGCCACCAGACCCATGAAGAACAGGCAGCTGACAAGCGTGAACAAAAGACTGCTGCTGTCCAAAAGCGTTCCTTCCCCTAAAGATCAGTAACTAGAGCATATCCCGCAGCGAAGGGAAATGCCGTTTGTCCGGGAGAGCAGCCCTCTCAGGGGAGGGGACGACCATTCCACTGTTCCAGCTCCGCAGGCGTATCAATATCCGTCAGCTCGTGTGGGGCAGCAGCAATAACCCTGGCCTCTGCGATCAGATCCCGCGCGCCGGCGTCGCCGGACAGACTGGCCAGCTTGGCAAAATGCCGGGATCCGAACAGGGCAGGGGGAGAGCGTTTGTCACCTTCGGTGGCACACAGAATTGCACCGGTACTCTCGTTGCGGAACGCCGCAACGAGCTGATCCAGCAAGGCGCCCGACACAAAGGGCATGTCCGCGAGGCAGATCAGCAGGCCATCCGCTTCCATCTGTTGCGCATGACGGGCGGCCAGTGCGACCGATGTGGCCATCCCGGCACGCGCCTCCGGATTCATCACAATGTCAAAGCCCAGGTTGGTCCAGGCAGGAATACACAAGCATGAGTCAGACGAAACAATCGCAATTTTGTCTGCAAAATCCATGTTTTGCAACGTTTCGGCCACATGGAGACCCAGCTTTCGGCCGTGCAGATCCTGCGCCAGCTTGTCCTGTTCGCCAAACCGGAGGGACTGCCCGGCGGCCAGCAGAGCCGCGCAGATGCGATGTGAACCGGCCATGGGGTGCAGATGCCCCGGTCGTTAATCCGACCCGGTGGTAGCCAGCCAGGCGATCACCGCCTTGCGCCGGTCCGGATCGGGCAGGGCGCCGGCCACCATGGTGGTGCCGGGAACCTTTCCTGTCGGGTCGGCCAGATAGGCATCCAGCTCGGCCTCGGTCCAGGTCAGCCTCGATGCCAGAAGCGCTTCGGAATAGGGGAAGCCTTCGACCGCACCTGCTTTCGCGCCAACAATGCCGGCAAGATTGGGGCCGGCCATGGCCGCAGCATCGGGTTCCACCGCATGGCAGCCCGAGCAGGTGGCAAATACGGTTTCACCGGTTGCGACCAGATCCGTTTCCGTACCTGCTTCTTCATCCGTCGCAGCGGCGACTGGCTGTGCCGCCTCACCGGGTTCGCGCACGACAATCTGTTCGACCGGTCCGGGTGCCGGGTCGCTGCCACAGCTTGCCAGTGCAAATGCCAGACCGACGGCCATCACGTGTGTTGAGATTTTCATTCGGGAACTCCGCTCGGATTGATCAGGCAAATTTGTGTTTGGCTAGGGGCAATTCCCGCAAGCGCTTGCCGGTTGCAGCGAATACCGCATTGGTGACGGCCGGGGCCAGTGGGGGCAATCCGGGTTCTCCCGCACCGCCCAGCCGCTTGGCATCGCCATTGATGATCTTCACCGCAATTTCCGGGGACTCGTCGATGCGGAGCATCTTGTAATTGTGGAAATTACTTTGCTGGACCGCGCCGTTCTTGACCGAGATTTCGCCATAAAGGGCAGCTGTCAGACCATAGATAATACTGCTTTCCATCTGTGCGGCAAACCCGTCCGGGTTCATCGCATAGCCAGGATCGGCGCAGCAGAATACCTTGGTGACCCGGGGCTTCGGCCCGCTCATGTCAATCTCGGCAACCTCGGCGACAATCGTGCCGAATGACGGGACAAAGGCAATGCCGCGGCCGTGCTTTTCGGGAAGCTCTCTGCCCCAGTCCGACATTTCGGCCACGCCGTCCAGAACGGCCAGATGCCGCGGTGATCCCGCGAGCAGTTCGCGGCGATATTCATAGGGATCCTTGTTCGCGGCATGGGCCATTTCGTCGACAAAGGATTCGATGAAATAGCTTTGCTGGCTGTGGTCGACCGATCGCCAGGGGCCAAAGCGCAAATGCATCGGCACGTCGATCTTCCGGATCCGGTGATTGGCGATATTGTAATAGGGGACGGTCGGTGCATCGGCCGGGTCAAACAAATGCGTGTGAATATTGTCCCAGCTGACCGCTTTGCCGTCCTTGTCGAGTCCGGCCTTGAACCGGCTCATTGCGGAGGGGCGATAGAAATCCTGCTGGGTATCTTCTTCGCGCGAGAAGATGACCTTGACCGGATAGCCCGCGGCCTTGGTCAGTCTGACGGCCATCACAATGGCGTCTTCCTCCGACCGGCGTCCAAAGCCGCCGCCGAGAAAGGCATTGTGCAGAGTGACATTTTCCATGTCGATGCCGAGCGTGTCGGCTATGGTTGAACGGGCGCCCAGCGGAGACTGCGTGCCGGTCCACACATCGCATTTGCCGTCACGCAGCCATGCCGTGCAATTCATTGGCTCCATCGTGGCATGCGCGAGGAACGGCGCCTTATATTCCGCTTCGAGCTGGATATCGGCCGAGGCAAAGGCATTTCCGGTATCCCCTTCTTCGGTTTCCACATCGCCGCCGTCAGTTCCGGCGTCGTCCAGCGCCGCTGTATAACGGGCAAAAATCGCGTCCTGATCCAGACTGTCGCCCTCTGTAGCCGACCATTTGGTTTGCACGCTGTTCAGCGCCTGCTGGGCCTGCCAGTAGCCATCCGCGATCACCGCGACAAAATCCCCCATATTGAGAATTTGCAGGACGCCGGGCATGGCCCTGGCCGTGGCCGCGTCGATGGAATCGGCGGTGGCGCCGACGACCGGAGCTGCCTTGACCGCCGCATATTTCATGTCGGGAATATCGGCATCGACACCAAAAATCGCGCTGCCATCCACCTTGGGCGGAATGTCTTTACGGGCTATTGGCTTGCCCATCAATTTGAAATCCTTAGGATTTTTCAGCTTTGGTTTGGCGGGCAGGCTCTGTTCGGCCGCTGCCGCCGCAAAGGTTGCATAGGGTTCGGATTTTCCGGACTTGTCGTGAATGAGCATGCTCTTTTCGGTCCGGATCTCGCTGACCGGTACATCCCATTCGTCTGCAGCCGAAGCCATGAGCATCTCGCGTGCGGCAGCTCCCGCTGTCCGCATGCCACGTTGCCCGGTGCCGCGGATCGAGAAGCTGCCACCGGTAATTTGCAGGTTCATCGCCTGGGCCAGCTTCAGAAACGAACCTTGTACCGTGGGTTCGAGTATCGCCGGCACTTCCAGTGTCGGTGCGAGAAATTCCCGGCCAATATCGGCGGATACAAATTTGCCGATGCCCGGCGCTTCCATGATTTCGACCTTGTCCCAGTCGGCATCCAGCTCGTCGGCCAGCATCTGGGCAAGGGCGGTATGCGCGCCCTGTCCCATCTCGGCATGGGGGACGATCGCAGTCACGACATTATCGGTGCCGATCTTGACCCAGCTGTTGATCAGCTCTTCGCCTTCGCCTTTCGCCAGCGTGCCCTTCAGTTCGTCGACCGGGTTACCCGGGCGAACAGCCACGCCAACCACCAGGGCGCCGCCGGTCAGTACACCGGCGCCAATAAAGGCTCGTCTTGTCCACTTGCCCATGATTACGCCTCCTCTGTGCTGGCGGTTTTTGCACCAGCCGCGACCTTGATCGCTTTCCGGATTCGCGGATAAGTACCGCAGCGGCAGATATTGCCCTTCATGGCTGCATCGATCTGCTCGTCACTGGGACTGGGATTGTCGCGGAGCAGCGCCGTCGCGGACATGATCTGGCCGGACTGGCAATAACCGCATTGCGGGACCTGCTCCGATATCCAGGCTTGCTGCACATTGGTAAGCGTCCCGTCTTCGGCGGCCAGACCTTCGATCGTGGTGATCGCCTTGCCTTCGGCGGCAGAGACGGGTGTCGAGCAACTGCGGATTGGCTTGCCATCAAGATGCACTGTGCAGGCGCCGCACTGGGCGATGCCGCAGCCGAATTTGGTGCCGGACATTTTGAGATTTTCCCGGACAACCCAGAGAATGGGTGTGTTCGGATCGACGTCGACCTCCTGGGTCGTGCCGTTAACATTCAGCTTGATCATGAAAATGTGCTCACCTTGTTTGCATGGCAATCTGCAACTTATAGGCGCAATCTGACCGATTGACCAGCAGATTGTCCGCCGCTACCCCTGACAAAATTGTCATTCTTCGCTGCTGCGGCGGCACATGGAACGATGATATTCCGCCGTAACTTCCGCCACCACGGACAGCGCCAGCGTGTCGGGGTCGCGCGAGGAATGGAACAGGCCGATCGGCGCATGGATTGATGCAATCTGCTCGGCTGTTGCCCCGAGCGCGGCCAGCGTTTCCTTTCTCCGGGCATGAGCCAGTTTGCCGCCCATGGCTCCGATATAGAAATGCGGAAGCCCCAGTGCATGCTCCATCAAATGGCCCTCCCAGTCATGATCGTGGAACATGAATATGATCGCTGTCCATGGATCGGCAGAGAGCTGAGCAGTATCCCGGGGCGTTTTCAACAGGCGCGCCTCAAATCCCCCCTCGTCCAGCTCCTTGACCAGCTGCTCGTCGGAGGAATGGAAGGCTACGTCCATTTTCATGGATTCCGCCATGCGGGCGACCTTGACGCTGGCCGCACCGTGACCTGCAATCAGCAGCTTCGGCGATGGCCAGTGCGCGACTTCCACATGGTCCTGATCCTGACGCCAGACCGTTTCTCGCGGCTCTTCAAGAAACTCACCGGCGCCAGAGTTGCAGGGCAGGCGTAATCCGAAGGGCTCTCGGCGGGCGAGGGCGTCGTTACAATGTGCCACCAGCCCATCGTCGCCAATTGGCAGGAAATGAATGTCGAGGCCGCCACCGCAGGGCAGGCGGATATCCAGATAGGGCGAGCCTTCTCCGAACCGGACCACGCGCGGGCAGTTTTCTGCCAATACGCTTTGCGCTTCGGCGACAACTGCCGCTTCGATACATCCGCCGGATAGCGATCCTGTGAAACGGCCGTCGTCGCTCACCGCCATATGCGCTCCCGGATCGCGCATCGAAGACCCGGATACGCTGGCCACCGTGACCAGCACGCAGCGCTGACCTTTGTTCAGTGCGTCTGAAAGAAAGCGAAAAATGTCCTTGTTGTCCAACAGCGGATCCTGTGCACGGGAATTTGTGGATTGCCCTACCGCTGTTGCGGATGGAGGCAAGGTCCGTCAAGCCCATGCTGGGATGACATCAGGTCATTCCATATCCGAATTTGCTTTCCCGCCAATTTTCGCAGAAGAAACGACGATTACATTTCGGGGAGCTCACCACATGAAAATTGTCCAAGCTGTGATTTTGACCCTGTTGGCTGGATTGCCAGAGTTGAGCGGTTTTTCGATAGTTTCGGCGCATGCCCGGGGGGTGGACGGGCCGGTGAAGGTTGACACTGCCGGAGCCGAGCAGGTGATCGGAAAATTGTCACAGGATCCTCGGGTCCGGTCCGCTTTCCGGTCGATCGAGGTAATGGATGCCTATAATGTCGAGCGCTTGATTGCCTTGACCGAAATTCCCGCCCCGCCATTCAAGGAAGTCGCGCGCGCGAAAAAACTGGTGGAAGGATTAAGAGCCGCCGGGCTGGAAAACGCGCAGCTGGATGCCGTGGGTAACGCCGTGGCGAGGCGCCCGGGCAGGTCCGGCGATCGAACCATCGCAGTGGTTGCGCATATCGATACGGTTTTCCCGGAAGAAACCGACGTCACAGTACGCCGGGAAGGCAATATCTACCATGCACCGGGAATAGGTGACAATACACGCGGGTTGATCGTCTTGCTGACATTGGCTGAGATCATGGAAAAGCACGCGCTTTCGACGGATGCCGATATTCTCTTCGTCGGATCGGTCGGTGAGGAGGGGCTTGGTGATCTGCGGGGCGTGCGCCACCTGTTCCGCGACGGCGGACCAGAGATTGACAGTTTTATCGCCGTTGACGGTGGCTCCCCCGACCGGCTGGTAACCGAAGCTGTTGGGTCCAACCGATACCGGGTAACGTTCAGCGGTCCGGGCGGTCATTCCTATGGCGCATTTGGCCGCGCCCATCCGCACCAGGCACTGGGCGATGCCATCACCCGCTTTACGCAGGCGGGTCGTGAGATTTCGGCAAAAGGAACCAAATCCACGTTTTCGATCGGGCGGATCGGTGGCGGGACCTCAATCAACTCGATCCCGTTCAGCAGCTGGATGGAGGTCGACATGCGCTCGGCGGACGTGACGAAGCTGGAAGAGCTGGACACCGCGTTTCACAAGGCAATGAATGAAGCGCTTGATTCAGAAAATCGTCGCCGCGCCGGTAACGCGGCACTGAATCTGGACATTCGGTCGGTGGGTAAACGGCCGGCGGGCAGCAGCAGCGAGGGGAGCAATTTGTTCCACCATGCCAGCGCCGCCATGCGTCATCTTGGCGTTGAGCCGCGGGTCAGTGCATCGTCCACCGATGCCAATATCCCGCTTTCGCTCGACATTCCGGCGGTGACGATGAACCGGGGCGGAATCAGCCGCAATGCTCACGCCCCAAATGAATCCTGGGAAAATCGCGACGCCCATGTCGCTATTCAGATATTGCTGCTGACATTGCTGGCCGAAGCTGGGCGCTGATCCGAGCCGGGTATCCTGTTTCGTTCCCGTGCAAACTCCGCTGAAGGGCAACCGTGACAGGCTTATCGATGATTTGCCATCGAGCCAATGGCATCCCGAACCCATGATACAAGCCCGTGCTTGGCCGTTTGTGTCAATCGCCAGTTCGGCTCGTTGGCAGATGCCTGCGTCAGCAAACCACGTTCGACCAGCAACGCCAGATATCGGCGAACGGATGAAAGCGGCATATTGTTCCGCTCGGCAAGCGCGGTCGCGGAGCTGTCCATGCGCTCTGATTCTGCAACAAAAAGATCCAGAAGCAGGTCCCAGCCGGGCTCTCCCCAGTCCAGCTGCTGCATGAACTGTTTTCGCTTCCTGTTTTGCAAGAGGATCATCTTGGCAAGATCCTTGATGGGATCGGCGGATTCGTGATTCGACACGGCATTTTGATTGCGATCAGCCTTGTCCGAATATTTCATGTTGCGCTTCCCCTTTTTGCAATGGTCATCGGAAACTCCCGGGCCATTGAATTGTTCCGGCATCCCGGGGAGGGGTGAAATGGCGGATGGCAGACGTTTTTTTCAGCGAGACCCGAAGCGGGAACAACGGCCGAATTGTGATTGTTTTTACCGTCAGAACTTCCAACGAAAATTTTCGTCAATATTTCATCTGTGAAATTAAATATCATGTCTTGGCACTGAACTGCAATAAAAGTTTGGAGTTTTCTATGCAACCGCGCACCGGTGCACCACTATCCAAATAAAGATGCATTTGTCATTCGCCGGAATTCTGAAACAACGTGCGATTTTGGGCAGTAATCCGGTCAGCCCTCGAGTTCGATATCCCAGTAGAGCCAGTCATGCCAGGTTTCGTGCAGGAAATTGGGCGGAAAAGCCCGGCCATGTTCCTGCAACTGCCAGCTGGTCGGCTTGATCGGCTGTTTCGCCAGACTCATATGTGCCTCTTTCGGCGTCCGTCCGCCTTTTTTCAGATTGCAAGGCAGGCAGGCCGTGGCGACATTTTCCCATGTCGTGCGTCCCTTTTGCCGGCGCGGCACGACATGATCGAACGTGAGATTGTCCTCCGAACCGCAATATTGGCAAGTGAAACGGTCCCGGAGGAACAGATTGAACCGCGTAAATGCCGGATATTCGGAGGGTTTGACATAGTTTTTGAGCGCGATGACCGAAGGGATTTTCATGTCCACGCTGGGGCTGTGCACTTCCCGTTCATAGCTGGATACAATGTCGACCCGGTCGAGAAAAACCGCCTTGATGGCCGTTTGCCAGGGCCACAGGCTCAGCGGATAATAGGACAGCGGGGTATAATCCGCATTCAAAACGAGTGACGGGCAACTTTCCGGGTGACGAACCAGATCCGGATGATACATAAATTCCCTGCTCCCTTTGACTGTCCGGGCTTTTAGCCGCAAGAACATGTCATGGTCATTACATTCCAGCGTATGACAACATCATCGCGCGTGCTGCGTCAAGAGTCTATATGAAGCAAGATATGGTGGTCCGTTTTGCGCCCAGCCCCAACGGGTTGTTGCATTTGGGGCACGCTTATGCCGCGGTCATGGCCCACGACTTTGCCCGGGCAGAGGGTGGCAAAATCCTGTTGCGGATCGAGGATATCGACACACAAAGATGCCAGGAGGAATATGTCGATGCCATTTTCGCAGATCTGGCCTGGCTGGGTCTGACGTTCGACGAAGAGCCGCTGTTCCAGTCCCGGCGATTTGACTGCTATGCTGCGGCGCTGAAACGACTGGTCGCCATGGAAATGGTCTACCCCTGTTTCTGCAGCCGCTCCGATCTGCGCCGGCTTGAGGAACAGGGAGGGCTGGAATCAGGGCCGGATGGCCCGCTTTATCCCGGAACCTGTCGTGAGCTGCCGGTGGAAGAGGTCGAAAGTCGCAGACAGACAGAAGCGCACAGCTGGCGGCTGAACAGCGGCAAGGCGTTGCGCCATCTGGGGGAGCTGCAATGGCATGACCGGCGATTCGGCACGGAGCAGGTCGATGCGGCGGTGCTCGGCGATGTCATTCTCCGGCCCAGGGAATTGCTGGTCAGTTACCATCTGGCGGTCGTGCTGGACGATGCTGCAGACGGAATATCGCATGTGGTGAGGGGAGAAGATCTGCGGGCCTCGACCCATGTCCATCGTATCCTGCAGGGCCTGCTGGATCTGCCGGTGCCGGACTATTGGCATCACCGTCTGTTGCTCGATGAAACCGGCAACAAATTGTCCAAAAGCCGCAAGTCTGCCTCATTGGCCGTATTGCGGGAACAGGGTGTTTGCGGGCAAGAATTAGTCAGTGATTTGCGCAAAAAGACATTCCCTGTTGGAATCACGCTGTCGAAGGACTAAGTCTGACCTATGAACATTGTAATTATCGCCATGATCGTGCTGGCCGCTGGTGCCGTTGTTTATGCTTTGGTGAAAGGCCTGATCGCCTTTGCCAATATGGAACCCGACGATGTTGATGCCGAGGGTATCACCGCTTCCCACAAAAAGCAGAACCAGATGATGTTCGCCCGGGTCAAATATCAGGCCATAGCCGTTATTCTGGTGGCGCTGCTGCTGTTGATGGCGGGCGGCCAGACCTGACCGGCACTTCATGGTCAAGCTGAACAAGATCTACACCAAAACCGGAGATGATGGCACGACGGGGCTCGTGGACGGTTCCCGCATTGCCAAAGATGATGCGCGGATGGCGGCCATTGGTGATGTTGACGAACTCAACAGCGTCATCGGCGTGGCGATTTGTGCGATTGAAACACCGGAAACCGTCCAGACATTGCGGGTGATCCAGAATGACCTGTTCGATCTCGGCGCCGATCTGGCAACACCAGCCGGTGAGGACGAGGATTTCACCCCTTCCGAAATGGTGCTCCGGATAACGGCTTCGCAGGTCGAGCGTCTGGAATCGGATATTGACCGGGTCAATGCAGATCTCGACCCGCTGACCAGCTTCATCCTGCCCGGTGGCAGTGATGCGGCCGCAGCCATTCACCTCGCTCGCGCCGTCGCCCGGCGGGCGGAACGCACACTGGTTTCGGCAGCAGGGACACTGGTGATCAACCCCCTGGCCCTTGCCTATGTCAACAGGCTGTCCGACTTTCTCTTCGTGCTGGCGCGCGCCGCCAACAGGGGTGGCAAGGACGACATTTTATGGGTCCCGGGCGCATCGCGCTGATCGGGGCATTGGGCTGCAAAAATGCAGCGCAAATCGAAAAAATGCACCAGGGCGGCGCATATATAAGCGGTTGACCCTCTTGCTGTTCGCGCTATGTTCCAGCCGGAACGCCGAAAAACCGGAGTAGGATTGATCGCCAGCAATATCGAAACAGAACTGGCTGAAACACCGCTGGCGCCGGGAGGGCCTTTCGAAAACCTGACCACCGGCAAAGCACTTCAGCAACTCTACCGCGAAATTCGCGCCCACAGCCTCGCTCTGGCTGCACCGCTCAGCGATGCCGATGCCACGGTCCAGTCGATGGAGGACGCTTCGCCCGCCAAGTGGCATCTGGCACATACCAGCTGGTTTTTCGAAACCTTCCTGCTGCGCGACAACCGGCCGGGATATCAGGCTTTTGACGACAGCTATGCCTATCTGTTCAACAGCTATTACGAGGCCGAAGGCGCGCGCCATGCGCGGCCGAAACGGGGCATGCTGACCCGGCCGTCGCTGGATGAAATCCGCGCCTATCGTGCGCATGTCGATAACGCGATGGAACAGGCCATTCCCGATTTTTCCGAAAAGCTTCTCGAGCTTGTGGAGCTGGGCCTGCATCATGAGCAGCAGCATCAGGAGCTGTTGCTGACGGATATCCTGCATCTGTTTTCCTGCAATCCGCTGCGTCCGGCTTACCGGCATACATCCCGGCCCAGCCTGCATGCGGTCGAACCCGGATCGATGAACTGGAATACCGGACCGGATGGCATTCAGGAAATCGGGCATGATGGTCAGGGCTTTGCTTTCGACTGCGAAGGGCCACGCCATCAGGTGCTGCTCACCCCCTTTGCCATTGCCGACCGTCCGATCACCAATGGGGAATGGTGTGCCTTCATCGCGGATGGCGGGTATCGCGAGCCGCGGCACTGGCTGTCGGATGGCTGGGCCTGGGTCCAGGCGGAACAGATTGATGCCCCATTATACTGGAGCCCGGCCGACAATGGCGGCTGGAATATCTTTGGACTGGAGGGAGACCAGCCGCTGGAACCCGCTGCACCGGTCCGCCATCTCAGCCTGTATGAAGCGGATGCCTATGCGAGCTGGGCAGGGGCGCGTCTGCCGACCGAGGCAGAATGGGAAGCGGTGGCACAGACAGGCGACCTCCCTGGCACGGGCGAAGTCTGGGAGTGGACCGGCAGTGCTTATCGGCCCTATCCCGGATTCCGGGCAGCGGAAGGCGCGGTCGGCGAATATAACGGCAAGTTCATGTCCGGTCAGTTCGTGCTGCGTGGCGGCAGCCAGGCCACTTCGCCTGGTCATGTCCGTCCCAGTTACCGCAATTTTTTCTACCCGCACCAGCGCTGGCAATTTACCGGTCTGCGCCTCGCCAAAGATCTCTGATTTTCCCGATAATCCCCCAAACCGCCAAGGACGGACACTTTCATGGACATGATCAAAACGGCCGTCGATTCGGGCTTCCGCAACGACGTGATCAGCTGCTTTGCCGGAGAGCGCTTTGCGATTCCGGCGCGCTGGCTTTACGATCGCCGGGGTTCGGAACTGTTCGAACAGATTACCGAACTGCCGGAATATTATCCCACCCGGACCGAAACCGCCTTGCTGGCAAATTTCAGCGGTGATGTTGGTGCCCATATCGGTCATGGCCGGGCGGTAGTGGAATTCGGATCCGGCAGCTCGACCAAAACCCCCCATCTGCTGCGCGCCGTTGCACCTTCCGCCTATGTGCCAATCGATATTTCGGGGGAATTCCTGAGCGCGAGTTCAGATGATCTGCAGGAGAGATTTCCGGAACTGCCGATCCATCCGCTCGAAGCGGATTTCATGCACCCGCTGCAGCTTCCCGATGACGTGGCAGGCCTGCCCAAGCTGGGCTTTTTCCCGGGTTCGACGATCGGCAACATGGTGGCCCGGACCTCGGTCGACCTGCTGCGTTCGATGCGTGAGACCCTGGGGCAGAGCGCCTATCTGCTGATCGGGTTTGACCGAATCAAGGACGAGGACATGCTGGTTGCCGCCTATGATGACAGTGCCGGTGTTACCGCCGAATTTTCCCTGAACCTGCTGCATCGCATCAACCGTGAACTGAATGCGGATATCCCGGTCGGCGATTTTGCCCATGTCGCGGTCTGGAACGATCTCTATGCCCGGATAGAAATTTTCCTTGAGGCCCGGTCAGACGTATCTTTTGCGGTCGAAGGCCATGATGTCAGAATGCAAGCGGGGGAGCGCATTCATATCGAGAACAGTCACAAATATGGTTTGCGTGACGCGCGGCTGATGCTCCGTGCCGCGGGCTGGTCACCGGTCCGGGACTGGAGCGATGAAAATGATTATTTTTCCCTGATTTTGGCTGAAGCGCGTCCATTCAAGCACGCACCCTGAGGCGCGCCGGAATCAGCCGCCGGACGGGGCATCCTGTCCGGCGAGCGGTTCGACCATCTGATAGGACGCCCGCCAGGTCGTAATCCATTCATAGGCCCCACGACATTCCGGCATGTTGCTGGCCTCGATCAGTCGAAACTTTTCGCCATCCCAAACATAGCTTTCCGCGCTGCCGCAATCGCCGAGACCACGTCCCTTGGCAAAGCTGCCAAGCAGCTGTTCCTTCTCGTCCCAGCCAGCATTGACCAGCAGAGCCGGACGGCCTTCCCCGGCCCACGCGGGTTGCACGTCGAATTCAGCCGGGGTGAAGCGCCAGCGGGCGCCATCGGATTCCTTGCCGGATATCTCGCCGATATAGGCGGAGCTGGAAAAATTATAGGCACCCGAACCACAGGCGATCAGGACCAGCGCACGGTACCGGCCCGCTTTCTGGCCCAAAGGATAGGCCTGGTCTTCGACCACACCAAAGCGCTCGTCCTTGCAGGGCGAATTTTCCGCCAGCCGGACGATTTCCGTGGTCGCGGGAATCCGCTCCGACTTGGACCAGCGTGTGACCGGAACAACCGGTATAGGTGTATCCACCGGTTCAAAATTGCGAGATCCTTTTGCCACCAGAGCCGTTTTCGTCCGGGCGCGTTCCTGTTTCTGATCCATATAGCGCAGGGCAGCGGCTGACCCGGCAAGCGATACTTTCGTCAGTGTTTCGCCATTGGGGTCAGTGACGATCAGTTCCTGACCGCGCGCGATGGCGAGGGCAACTTTCTTGGCATCTTCGCCAACAATCTCGATCGGATAGTCGCCGTCCGCGATCGGGCCGGTGTCGACCAGTTCGCCATCCACCAGCATCTGATAGCGATCGATTTCGTCAACCTGGCTGTTGACCAGCACCCTGACCCGCAAGATGTCATCCTGCCCGGCGGTTCGCACGATGCTGATCGGTCCGCCCCATTCGGCAAAACCGGAACTGCTCTCCCCGGCGAAGGAAATGGCGCGGCACTGGCGGCCATTGTCACAACCCACGGCCCAGTCTTTGAACACTTCAATCTTGCCGGGTGCCGGCATCACGGGTGGCTGCGGCAAGGGCTGGCCGACATCAGCTGCGGCAGCCAGAACCAGAACAGATATGGCAGAAACAATCGGGGGCATATTTGCAATCTAGCCAGTTTGATCGACAATCGCTAGTGCCTTGTGAAACGACAGGGAATCAGGAAGGAAAGCGCAGTGAAAACGATCGGTATCATCGGCTCGGGACAAATGGGTGCAGGCATTGCACAGGTGTCCGCACAGGCCGGCTATCATGTCTTTCTGTCGGACATGAATCAGGAGATTGCCGAAAAGGGCAAAGCCGGCATCGCCCGGCAGCTGGCGCGGCTTGTCGAAAAGGAAAAGATCGAACAGCAGGCCGCCGAAACGGCGCTGAACCGCATCCAGACTGTCGGTGCGCTGGACCCGATGGCCAGCGCTGACATGATCATCGAAGCAGCCACCGAGCGCGAGGATATCAAGCGACAGATTTTTGCCGCCGCTTCCGAAATCCTGGGTCACCAGGCCATTCTGGCTTCCAACACCTCTTCGATCTCGATCACCCGGCTGGCCCAGTCGGTAAAGGATCCATCGCGCTTCATCGGTGTGCATTTCTTCAATCCCGTGCCACTAATGGGGCTGGTCGAGGTCATTCGCGGCCTCGCCACCAGTGACCAGACAGCGGCCACCGCCAGCGATTTTGCGAAGGCGCTGGGCAAACAGCCGGTCCTGGTCAAGGACTCGCCCTGTTTTGTCGTCAACCGCATCCTGCTGCCGATGCTCAACGAGGCATTTTTTGCATTGGGTGAAGGGACGGCCTCGATGGAAGATATTGATCGCGGTGTGCAACTGGGGCTCGGTCACCCGATGGGGCCGCTGACCCTGGCCGACATGATCGGACTGGACACGCTGCTTGAAATCCTGCGGGTTCTGCAGAATGATTTTGGCGACCCGAAATATCGCCCGGCCCCGCTGCTCGTCAAATATGTCGAAGCCGGCTGGCTCGGCCGCAAGACCGGCAAGGGATTTTACGACTATTCAGGCGAGGCACCGGTTCCGACCCTGTGACCTTGCGATTTGACCGGGACGGGGTCAGGATAACAGCCGGATTGTGAAGGGGACAGGCGATGAGTGACGTGATCAGGGACTTTCGCATCGAGATACCGGACTCTGCGCTGGCGGATTTGAACGACCGGCTGGACCGGGTGCGCTGGCCGGATCCGGAGCCGGTGAACGACTGGTCGCAGGGAATTCCGCTCTCCTATGTCCAGGACGTCGCGGCCCATTGGCGGTCGGGTTATGACTGGCGGCAGTGCGAGGCAGCGCTCAACCGGTATCCGCACCACATGACCGAAATTGATGGCGTGGACATCCACTTCATGCATATCCGTTCGCCCGAGCCGGGTGCCCGGCCGGTGATCATGACCCATGGCTGGCCGGGATCGATTGTGGAGTTTCTCGATGTCATCGGCCCGCTGACTGATCCGGTGGCGCATGGCGGAGAGGCAAAAGATGCCTGTCATCTGGTCATTCCCTCGCTGCCCGGTTACGGATTTTCGGGCAAACCCGCAGTCACTGGCTGGGGCGCGGAGAAAATTGGCCAGGCCTGGGACGAACTGATGCTGCGGCTGGGATATGACCGCTATTTTGCCCAGGGCGGCGACTGGGGCGCGCTGGTCACGTCGGCCATTGGCGTCCAGAATCTCGGCCATTGCGCGGGAATCCATATCAATCTGGTGGTTGTGGGGGCGCCGCCCGCATCGGTCATGCAAAGCCCGACCTCTGAGGAACAGGCTTCGCTGGCGCATTTCGCCAGCTACCAGACAGAGGGGGCCGGCTATGCCGAGATCCAGAAGACCAAGCCGCAGACACTCGGCTATGGTCTGGCGGATTCTCCTGTCGGCCAGATGGCGTGGATCATGGAAAAATTTCAGGGCTGGTCGGACGGCGCCAATACGCCGGATGACAGTTTCAACCGCGACCGGCTGCTCGACAATGTCATGATCTACTGGCTGAACAATGCCGGGGCGTCCTCGGCGCGGCTGTATCGCGAGAGTTTCGGCAATCCCAATGTGGATCCGGTGGTGATGCCGTCCGGCTGCAGTATCTTTCCCAACGAGATCATGACGCCGTCACGGCGCTGGGCCGAACACCGGTTCAAGGATCTGCAATATTGGGGCGAGCCCGAACGTGGCGGTCATTTTGCCGCGATGGAGGTCCCCGACCTGTTTGTCGCGGAAGTGCGGGCCTGTTTCGGACAGATGGCGCTGTAGATCCGGATGCTGGCGCTGGTTGCCAGGCGGCTGCTGACAGCCATTCCCACATTGCTCGGGATCATTTTGGTATCCTTTGTCCTGATGAAGCTGGCGCCCGGCGGTCCGTTTGACGGAGAACGGCCGCTGGCACCGGAGACCCGGGCGGCGCTGCAATCGGCCTACGGGCTGGACCGGCCGATCTGGGAACAGGCATGGATCTATGTCTCGCGGCTCGTGCAGGGCGATTTCGGGCCATCGCTGGTCTATCGCGATTTCACCGTCACCGAACTGGTCGCGCAGGGTCTGCCCGTTTCGCTGACGCTCGGAGGTCTGGCGGTCATCCTCGCCATGCTGGTTGGTGTTTCTCTCGGGCTGCTGGCCGCAATCCGTGCCGGACAGGCGACGGACAAGGCGATCATGATGCTCGCTACCGTGGCGACGGCCTTGCCGACCTTTGTCACCGGCCCGGCGCTGGCCTTGTTTCTGGGGCTCTGGCTGGGCTTGTTGCTGGTGTCGGGGCGCGGTGATGGGGTCGCCTGGCTGATCATGCCGGTAACCGCGCTGGCCTTGCCCGTCGCGGGGGCGATTGCCAAGCTCACCCGGGCCGGTCTGGCATCGGTCCTGAAACAGGATCATATCCGTACGGCACGGGCCCGGGGATTGCCAGAGAGCCGGATTCTCCTCCGACACGGGCTGCGGCCGTCGCTGGTGCCCGTGGCCAGTTATCTCGGTCCGGCCGCGGCGGGATTGCTGACCGGGGCCGTGGTTGTGGAAACGGTCTTCGGGCTCCCCGGACTGGGGCGTTATTTCGTCCAGGGCGCGCTCAACCGGGACTATCCCCTGGTGCTCGGTGTGGTGACGATCTATGCGGCGCTGATCATCCTGTTCAACCTGTTTGCCGACCTGATCTACGGCTGGCTGGATCCGCGGATGCGGGAATCATGAAGCGGATCCTGCGCCTCCGCCACTGGCCCTTGTGGACCGTTTTCCTGCTCGTGGGACTGGCGCTGATCCTGCCATTCGTCCTGCCCTGGAGCCATGAGCAGATCGACTGGGATGCGGTCCGCGCACCGGCCTTTACCGGTAGCCATATATTCGGGACCGACGATATTGGCCGCGACCGGCTTGCGCGGTTGATGGCGGGTACACAGATAACCGTCATGGTTGCTGTGGCCGCAGCCCTGGTATCGCTGGTCATTGGTATCGCCTGGGGTGCAACGGCCGGATGGATCGGCGGCCGGGTAGACGAGGCCATGATGCGCTTTGTCGATGCCCTTTATGCGCTGCCCTTCATGTTCATTGTCATTTTGCTGATGGTGATTTTCGGGCGTTCGATCCTGCTTGTTTTTGTCGGCATCGGCTTGGTCGAGTGGCTGACCATGGCGCGCGTGGTGCGGGGGCAGGTCATGGCACTCAAGGAGCGCCCGTTCATACTCGCCGCCGAAGCTGCGGGCGCCCCGCCGCTTGCCATCATCCTGCGCCATATCCTGCCCAATATCGCCGGTGTTGCGCTTGCCTATCTGATGCTCACCATTCCGCAAGTGGTGATGGTGGAGAGCTTTCTGTCCTTCCTCGGTCTCGGTGTGCAGGAGCCGCTGACTTCGCTGGGAATCCTGGTCAAGGAAGGGGCGGATGACATGGACATGGCCCCGCTCGGGCTGTTTTTGCCCGGCGGCGTGCTGGTTCTGATACTCGTCTGTCTGACGATCGAGGGGGAACGGCTTCGGGATGTCTATTCATGAGCCTCTATGAAATCCGCGATCTCGGGATCATGATCGGTGACAACCGCCTGGTCGAGGGCGTGGACCTGGATGTCCGGGCCGGGGAGTGCACGGCGATTATCGGCGCTTCGGGTTCGGGCAAAAGCCTGACCTGTCTGACGCCCTTCGGGCTGACGCCGGGCCGGTTCTCGGGCCAGGTACTGCTGGATGGCCGTGATCTGGCCAATGCCGCTGCCGCCCAGCTGCGCGAAGCCAGGAGCCAATTGGCGGGATTTGTGTTTCAGCAGCCGTTGACCGCCCTGACGCCGCATTTGACAGTAGGTGCCCAATTGCACGAGGCCACGACCCAGGCCGGAGGGCCGCGACCGTCCCGATCAGAACTGGCCCGGCAACTGGAAAGGGTCGGATTGTCACGCGCGGACGAACGGCTCGACCAGTTTCCGCATCGGCTGTCAGGCGGCGAGCGTCAGCGTGTGATGATCGCGGCGGCCATTGCTCACGATCCGAAATTGCTGATTGCCGACGAACCGACCAGCGCTCTGGATGCGACACTGCGCCGGGAGATCATGAACCTGCTGGACAGGTTGCGCGCCGAGCAAGGACTGGGCTTGCTGTTGGTCAGCCATGATCTGGCTGCGGTGGCGGATCACGCCAATCAACTGGTGGTTATGGACAAGGGCCGGGTTGTGGAACGCGGACCCGCCGCCAGCCTGATTGCCGAGCCGCAAGAGGATGTGACCCGGGAACTGATCGCCGCGATCCCCGACCTGAACGAGCCGCCACCTCGCTTGCCGCCGGTGGGAGACCGGCAACTGGTTGCGGAGGCCCTGACGGTTTCCTTCCCCAGGCCAGGCTGGCGGCGCGGGACGATACAGGCGCTGGTCGATGCGGATTTCGAAGTGGGGGAAGGCGAAGCGCTGGCCATTGTTGGGGGGTCCGGTTCGGGAAAATCGACCCTCGGCCGGGCGATAGCCGGCATTGGTCCCGTCACGGCAGGAACGATCCGGTGGAAAGGTGAAGAGTTGCCTGAACGCCGAGGGCGCAGCCAGCGGATGCGGAAACTGGTGCAGCCCGTTTTTCAGGATCCTGTCGCCAGTCTGGATCCGCAATGGACTGTTGCGGACATTATCGCCGAACCGCTCGGATTTCTGCGCCCGGACATGTTGCCGGAAGAACGGATCGAGAAGATTCGGGACTTGCTGGGCAAAGTCGGACTTTCTGAAGACCAGGCAGAGCGGTTTCCGGCCAGCCTGTCGGGCGGCCAGGCCCAGCGTGTGGCCATTGCCAGGGCGTTGGCTGCCGATCCCGACATGCTGGTTCTGGATGAAGCGACATCCGCTCTCGACCCGTTGATCGGATCGGGTATTTTGCAGTTGCTGGGCGAATTGCGCGACAGCAACCGCCTGAGCATATTGTTCATCACCCATGACATTGCCGCGGCGAGGCGGCTGTGTCACCGGGTGATCGTGCTGGATGAAGGCTGGATTGTCGAATGCGGGGACATGGAGACGGTCATCACCGATCCGCAGAGTGCAGTGACGCGCAAGCTGGTTGCGGCAAGCTGAAAAAGGCCGCCCCGTTTCCGGAGCGGCCTGATTGGTGACGAAACTGGTTGTGAATCAGAACCCGAAGCGGATCAGAATGCGACACCGAGTGTGAACACGAACGCACTGTCCGTGAAATTGTTGATCGAAGGTGCATCGGTATCCGTATAAGCGACGGTGGCTGTCAGGTTTTCTGTCAGCGCCCAGTCTGCACTGAGGCTCCAGTCCACATAGTCATCTACGCCGACGACACCGGCCGGATTGCCGAGCGATCCCTCGTTGATGCCGATATTGGCATTGAGCGTGATCGGCGTGTCCGGAATGCCGCCGGAAACCCCAGTATAGATATAGACATTGTCGCTGTTGCCCAGGCTGGATTGCGACCAGGCATAGGCAATCCCGGTTGTCAGTTCGACAGGACCGAGCGTGGTGGAAACCGAAGCATAGGGTTCGAAATAATCACTGGGACCAGCGACCCCGCCTTCACCATTGGGGTAGAAATAGTAGAGCAGACCGACATCAAGAGTGAGGCCGTCTGTCACGTCTCCTGACCAGCCAGCATAGAGGTCCAGCTCGGTATGTCCGAATGTCGGACTGTCTTCAATCGAAGAGCCCCAGGTGCCGATATAGAACCCGCTTTCGTGAGCGACGTCGATTCCGCCCTGGATGGCAATGTCGCCGTCAGAGAAAGACAGGCCGCGGAAGCGATAGTCAGAGGTGACCGCTGCGTTTCCGGAAATGGTGATGCCCGAGGATTCGACTTCCTGGGCCAGTGCCGGCGTGGCAGTGGAGGCGAGCAGAACCGCAGTCGCTGCGGTAAGTTTCTTTAAAGTGGACGTGCGCATGAAAATTCCCTTCTGTTGGATGCGTATCGCCCCTCCTGGAATTTGTTCCGGTTGTCTTTTTATTGCGCCAGCAGGGCCGGCAGCAGACAATCTCAAAACATGCAGGCAAAAGCTGCCTCATTTTGCTGCGCCGCACAACCGAAAAATGACAGCAAAGGTGACATAAATCCCGGTTGTGATATTATTGACACAGCTGTCAATTTGTCCGGACATCCGCCAGAAATCACCGGTTTCCGGGATATATAACAGGGGTTTGCAGGAAACGTCCCGAATATGGCTGAAGCAGTCAAAATTGCATCAGGTGTTATTCGGCGGCAGGTATTTTCGTGCTGTCTGCCGATTCGCTGGCAATGGGCACCGCGGTTTTGGCCGGCATGGTCCGGACATGAATATCGCGCTGCGGGAACGGGATTTCTATGTCATGCTCCCGGAACAGATCCCAGACCCGCTTGAGCACCGCTGCCTTGAAATTGCCGACCCCGGACTCCGGATCCTTGATCCAGCACCGGATTTCGAAATTGACGCTGTTGTCCCCGAATTCGAGCATCCACACGACAGGCTTGGGATGCGTAAGGATCCGCGGCACGTCGTCACAGGCTTGCGACATCAGTTTGATCGCATGATCCATATCGGTATTGTAGGATACGCCCACCGGGATGCTGATCCGGACATTCTTGTTGGAATAGGACCAGTTTTCCACTTCCTGGGTCATCAGATTCTCGTTCGGAATCAGATGTTCCTTGCCTTCGCGGGTCAGCACCGACACCGCGCGGACCCCGATCTTGTTGACCCAGCCGAAACTGTCGCCGACCGCGATGACATCGCCCGGCTTGATCGACCGATCCATCAGCAGGATGATCCCGGCGATCAGGTTCCCGATGGTTTTCTGCATCCCGAAACCGATGGCGAGACCAAAGGCACCAGAGAACACGGCCAGCGCAGTCAGGTCGATTCCGAGAACATCGAGACCCAGAATGAACGCGGCGCCGAGTATCGCCACCGTGGCCAGTTTCTGGCCGAGGACTTTTTGTGCACCATCGAGATCGGAATTGGAAATGACGTGGCTGACCAGCTTCATCAGGACACGCGCGACCGCGAGCAGGATGACCGCGGTCATGATCGTGCTGACGACGACGAGCAGCGAAATGCGGTTGGTGCCGACATCCACGCCAACCCGCGACATCGCGGTGGTGATGCGGTCAATATTGCCGACCAGGCCCAGGGCCGTGGCTCCGAAGACGGTCAGGCCCATGACCGTTCCCAGCCAGTCCGGCATCCGTACGCCGCGGATCAGGTCATTGGTGAACAGGCCCATGCTGATCGCAATGGTGAGTGCAAGGATGACCTGTGCTATCAGACTCCAGTCATAAATCCCGATGAAAAATCCGCAGAGAATGAAGGTCGTGAACCGCCGGGTCATGTCACGGATGCGCCGACCGGCTAGCTCGCTTTCATATCCGGCCCGGGTTTCCCACAAATGGCGCAGTTTGGGGCCGACATATTTACTGAGAATCCAGCCGGCACCAAGCGCAACCACTACCAGAAGGGAAGCAACGCCGGCTTCAATCAGTTGCACATTGCCAAGCGTATCAGGGACAAGGGATTCCAGCCAAGTAAGGAAATTTTCGATCATGATCCGGCACCATGATAGTGTTCAAAAGCATTGGCAAGGTCCGCGATCAGATCGTCCGGATCTTCCAGGCCAATATTAAGCCGGACGAGCGCGCCCTTGCCTTTCCATTCCGTAGCGGTCCGATGCTTCGCCGGGTCCACGGGCAAGGCCAGGCTTTCATAACCGCCCCAGCTGTACCCAATGCCAAACAGGTCCAGCGCATCGACAAAAGCGGCCCGCGAAGCTTCATCACCCTGCTTGAGTTCGAAGGAAAACAGTCCGGATGACCCGAGAAAGTCGCGTTTCCAGATTTCGTGCCCCGGACAGTCGGGGAGTGCGGGGTGCAGGACCAAGCCGACTTCTTCTCGTTCTTTCAGCCAGCGGGCGATGGTGAGGGCACTGCTCTCATGCTGGCGCAACCGGACTTCCAGCGTCCGAAGTCCGCGTGCGGCGAGATAGGCATCATCTGGCGAAACCACCTGACCCAGTTGCTGTGCCGTGCGCCGTAACCGGTTCCAGTATTTGTCATGCGTGGTCGCCGCGCCCAGCATGACATCGCTATGTCCGACAATATATTTGGTCGCCGCGACAATCGAGATGTCGACGCCTTTTTCCAGCGCCGGGAAAAAGCGGGACGTCGCCCAGGTGTTGTCGAGCAGCGTCGTAATTCCTGCCTTCCGCGCAGCTGCGCAAATGGCCGGCACGTCCTGCACCTCGAAGGACAGACTGCCGGGGCTTTCCAGAAGTATCGCCCGGGTCTTGTCGGAAAACAGGTTCGCAATGTCCGCACCAATGAGCGGATCATAATAATGGGCGGTGACCTCCATGCGTTTCAGGAAAACATCAGCAAAGCTGCGGCTCGGATCATAGCTGCTGTCGGCTATCAATATCTCGTCACCGGGTTTCAGTACCGCCAGCAAGGCACAGGAAATCGCGGCAACACCGGACGGATAAAGCATCGTTCCGGTGGCGCCGGGCTCCATCTCGGTCAGCGCATCCGCGAGCGACCACTGGGTTGGCGATCCGCGGCGGCCATAGAAAAACCTGCCGTCGGCATTGCTGGTCAGCCCTTCGCGCAGGGCCACAACATCTGGATAGAGATGGGTGCTTGCCCGCCATACCGGCGGATTGACCACGGCCCCGGTCCATTCGGAGCGGCGTCCGGAATTGGTCGCCTGTGTCGCGGGTTTGAGAGGTTTGCGCGGCCTGTCAGTCAAAGCACTGTTCCATGGCCGCGTCCGTATCAGGCGGTCGCTTTGGGCGTGTCCGCGTCGGCGCCCCATTCCGACCAGCTGCCATCATAGAGCGCCAGCTTTTCGCCGCCTGCCAGAGCGGCAGCGAAGGATACCACCGCCGCGGTCATGCCGGACCCGCAGGTCGTCACGACCGGCTTGCCCAGATCGACACCGGCATCGTCGAAGATCGCCTTGACCTCGTCCGGTGATTTCCAGGTGCCGTCGGCATTGTAAAAGGCGCTGTGCGGAATATTCACCGATCCGGGAATATGGCCCGAGGCGATCCCCGGGCGGGGATCTTCTTCGGCACCGGTGAAACGCCCGGCGGGACGCGCATCAACAACCTGTTCTTCCTTGCTGTGCAGATTGGACAGCATGTCGGCTTTCGTGCGGACATCCTTGTCGTCTTTCCAGACCGTGAAATGGCGGTGACGCAGGGCTTCCTTGCCGGTTTCCAGCGGGCGACCTTCGGCCTTCCACTTGGCAATGCCGCCGTCGAGAATCGCGACTTCATGAGCACCGAAAATGGTCAGCATCCACCACGCCCGAGCAGCACTTTTCAGCGGACTGTCATCGTAGAGGACGATGCGGCTGCCGTCGCCCAGTCCCAGTGACTGCATGCGGCTGGCAAATTTCTCCGGTGGCGGCAGCATGTTTTCAATCGGGTTGCCGGTGTCGGTCAGGTCTTCGAGATCCATGAAGACCGCGCCGGGGATATGACCAGCTTCATATTCGGCTGCCGGATTGCGTCCGGCATCCGGCATGAATTTGGTGGCATCGACGATGCGCAAATCCGAAGCGCCCAGTTCATTTGCAAGCCAGTCGGTTGTTACCAGCAATTCCATATCATGCTCCTTGTGTCAGCGGACGCTGCATGTCCGCAGACCAGACCTGTCGCGACATCATGGTGATTCGCGTTTGAACCCGCGAGGCTATAACGCATTGTCCACAGAATCCACAGCCAATCTGTCATTTGGACAAATCATTGATATCGGGCAATTTCCGGTTATCACGTTACCAGTGCGCGTTGCCCGACAGGGGCAAAGCTGCCCGGTCCCAGATCGAGGCGAAACGGGGCCATTTTCTGCCGCGGCGGATCATATTCCCGTCCGACGACAAAGGCCGCAACCTGGCGCTGCTTTTCTCCGTCTCCATCCAGATATTCGACGGCAAAGCGGGCCAGAGGAATGAATAGCGCCTGGGACTTGAATGCAATTGGTCGAATGGCCGTGAGTGGCAAGCGCAATTCCCCCTGCAGCGTCACCGATTGTCCGGCAGCCAGAGAAGGCAGCTCATGCAAAGGCGTGTGCACGAGACCGAGATCAGATACCGCGATATCCTTTTCGGCCTGGGCCATGGCACCGGACACAGCAAGATTCGACAGATTGTCCCCGCCTTCATTAGTCAGAATGATTCGATAACTGACCAGCGCATTGATCAGGGTCGAGGATGCGGATTCCGCGACAAATTCGATTTTCAGATGCCCCCAGCGCTGCGGACGGGCCGATCCGAAATTCCGGACAACAGGCTGCGCATCGGGTTCGGCCGGGGGCTCGGCTGTCGATCCGCGACCTTGTGTATCGGATAGCGGGTCGAGCAGGTGGTCCAGATCGGGTTCCGGAAGGGTGGCCCGGGATTCGGGATCCACCGGTTCTGTTGGAATGAATCGTTCTGCCGAGTCCGCGCGGGACTGGCTTTTCCGCCGCCAGATTAACGCGGCGACGAGTGCGGCCAGCAGCAATAGGAGACCAGCACCGATCAGAAGATATGTCGATGAGGTTTCAGTTTCCGGAGTTGGTCCCGGTGCCGCTCCAGCGGGCGCAGGCTGCTGGGTATCTGCTGGCAGTTCCGTTGGGTCGGTATCAAAGGAGAATCCCGGAGCCGGGCCAGATTCGTCCGTCGAAACGGGGGACTCTGGCGCAGCGGGTCTGGTCGTTGCAGGCGGGGCTACCGGAGCAACTTGCTCAGGCGCCGGGCTGTCCGCGTCCGTTGCCGGTGCGGATTGGGGAAGTGATTCCGGAACCGGCAGTACGGGAAGCGGAGATGCCGGTTGCGCCGGTGTTTCGGTGGCAGGTTCCAGAGGTTCCGGCGGCGGGACTTCATCTGCCGCGGGGCCTTGCGCCGGTTCTTCGGCAGGTTCGGGCTCATCGCCGGGTGGCAGGGAATAATCACTGACCGAGGGCAGGTCCGGCGGCGGGGGTTCCAGCGGCTCGGGCTGGGAAATCTGCGCAGCCACCGCGACGGCCTGCCCGCACAGCACAAAGGCTGCACCGGCCATTACCAACCCGCGCAGGCGCTGCCATATCATTTCAGACCGTCGAACTTTACTCATTGCCCTCTTTGACCCTGCATGTCGCAATAACGGTTTTACTCACTGAACCCTTTATGAATGTTCACCATGGGATGACACGGGATGCCCCGTAGACTAGATGACCTGCATGACAGAAGATGATTCCGCCTCGCCCGCGCCCCGGTTTCTGGGTCAGGACAGTCCATTGCCCGCGTCTCCCGAAGAAGCGGTGCTGGACTATGTCCCCAACCCGCGAGCCGGTGAGCTTTACCTGACACGCTTTGCCGCGCCGGAATTCACCTCATTATGCCCGGTGACGGCCCAGCCCGACTTCGCCCATCTGGTCATCGACTATGCGCCGGACAAGACGATTGTCGAGTCCAAGTCGCTGAAGCTGTTTCTCGGCTCGTTTCGCAATCATGCCGCATTTCACGAGGATTGCACTGTCGGAATTGGCCAGCGCCTGTTTGACGAAATGCAGCCGAAATGGCTCCGGATTGGCGGATACTGGTATCCGCGGGGCGGGATCCCGATTGATGTGTTCTGGCAGTCGGGCGAACCGCCAGCAGGCCTGTGGATCCCCGATCAGGGCGTCGCCCCGTATCGCGGGAGAGGCTGATGTCCGACACGCTCTACGGCGCGCCGCTGTCGCTCTATTCGGGCAAGGCCCGGGCCTATATGGACTGGAAAGGGGTGGACTACACCGAAACCCTGTCTTCTGCCGATGTCTATCGCGATATTATCGTTCCGAAAGTCGGGCGTCCGGTGATCCCGGTTGTCGCTACACGGGATGGCACTATCCTCCAGGACACGACCTGCATTATCGACCATTATGAGCAGCAACTAGGTGGACCGTCGGTCTATCCGGAAGGTCCACGGCAGAAACTGGTGGCGTTGCTGCTGGAAGTGCTCGGCGATGAATGGCTGGTCATCCCGGCCATGCACTATCGCTGGAACTATAATGAGGAATGGGTTTACGGCGAATTTGGTGCTGCTTCGGCCCCCGAAGCGAGCAAGGAAGAGCAGCTCGAAATTGGCCGCAAGCGCGGAGCGGATTTCAAGGGATTCTGTCCGATACTGGGGATCAATCCGGACACGATACCAGCAATCGAAGCGAGCTATGAAGCCTTGCTCTCGGACCTTGATGCCCATTTTTCCGCGCATGACTATCTGCTCGGATCCCGCCCTTCGATCGGCGACTATGGCCTGATCGGACCGCTCTATGCGCATCTGTATCGGGATCCGGCGTCCGGCGAGATCATGAAACGTCTCGCACCGCGGGTGGCGCAATGGGTCGAACGGATGGTCGACGTGAAGGCCCCTTTGTCGGGAGAATTTCTCCCGGACGACGAAGTTCCGGCGAGTCTGATCCCGGTGATCGAGCGGATGATGCGCGAGCAATTGCCGTTCCTCCAGACCTCGGCGGACATGCTAACGGCCTGGGCCGCGGCCAATGCTGATGCCGAGATACCCCGCGCTGTCGGCATGGCGGAATTCACGGTCGAGGGTGCCACCGCCCAAAGGATTGCACCACCTTTCAGCCTGTGGATGTTCCAGCGGCCGCATGATCATTATCGGGATCTGGATGATGGCGAAAGGGACACGGTCGATGCCTTGCTATCCGGGATATCTGGCGCCGGTGGTTTTCAGGATTTTCGCCCCGGCCCGCGGCTGGTATTTGAAGATTTCCGGCTGGCACTGGCCTGATCCGGCCAGCAAAGACAACGGCGCGTCGCTTTTTTTGCGAAGCGACTAGGAATCGTAACACACTAACACTAGTGTTAGCAGAATGACTGCTGTCCCCCATCACCACGCCATCGCGATTCAGCCCGACGATATCGATTTCATGGGGCATGTGAACAATGCCAATTATCTGAAATGGGTGCAGGACGCGGTGATCGCCCATTGGCAGCATATCGCACCGTCCGACGCGGTGGCTTCGCATCTCTGGGTCGCGCTGAAACACGAGATTACCTATCGCAAGCCGGCTTTTCTGGACGATGATGTGATCGCCGAAGTGCTGCTCGAAAAGGTCCATGGCGCGCGCGCATTCTACAGCACCGTGATCCGGCGCGGCGAGGATGTACTGGCCGAAGTCCAATCCAGCTGGTGCTGCGTGGATGCCGACACGCTCCGCCCGATGCGGATTGCGAAGGATATCGCAAACCGCTTTTTCGGCAGCTGACTATCCGCCGACCGAACGCGGGATGAGCATACCGTTTTCAAGCGTATAGCGGAAATAGAACCACTTTTTCTTTTCCGAATTGATCTCGTTGCGAAAGGCGGTGATCAGGCGCTTTCCGTCTGTTTTCAGATAGATGGCACCGTCCACTTCGACATTGGACCGGGCCAGCGTCCGGATGAGATTGGCGATCTTCAGCGTCCGTGTTTCGGTGACATTGGTGAGCTGTTTCTCGATTGTTTCCTTGAGGTCGAACGCCAGATCTTCATCCTCCTTTTCGCGCGTGGACCGCTGCAGCTCGGTCGAGAGCAGGACCGGGGAAATGCCGCGGCCGTGCCGGCCCAGCCGCCCCAGCAGGTCCGGGCGGGGATGGACATGGCCTTCCTGATCTCCCGAGGAGATGACAAAGGCCGCCGGATGCACCGAGCTCAGAAACTCATCGGTGACATCGGCCGCGCCGTGGTGACAGACTTTCATGACATCGGAGCGGAAGGTCTTGCGCGCCTCGGCGACAAAGATCTCGCGCTCGACAATCGTGTCGGGCCAGTTGTCGATGCCGGTATGCTGTTTCATCAGGAATTTTTCGGCTGGGGCGTTGAGGTCGCCGCCAAACAGCACGCTGAACTCGCCATATTCGAGCCGGAGCAGGACCGAATGGCCGTTTTTCGTCTTGCCGTAATTGCCGCCCAGCACGCGTAACTTGTTTCCGTCTCCATCATTTTCGACCCACGGGCCGAGAATCTCGATACTGTATGCGGCGCTGCCGGTCGGTGCAAAGCCGGGGAGCCAGGACCGGCCATCATGGGAATCTCCGTGCACTGTGGACACCATGGCATAGGAATCGACTGCGGACCGGTTCAGCGCGTGTCGCATCATTTCGGGATAGGAAAAGTCGCTTTCCTGCGTGTCAAAGCGGGCGCGGGTGTCGGAATCTGTCACTGCGAGGTTGCGCAGATAGGAGCGTTTTTCTCCGGGTCGCCGTTCTTTGCCGCCGAGTTTTTCATATGATCCGGATATCGCCTTTTCGACGAGTCCGCTGTGATAGAGATGCTTGAAGCGGGCCTCCGTATCCCGGAAAATCGGCGTGAAACCGCCATAATGATCTTCATCGGGATGGGTGACGATCGCCGCATGGAACTGCAAATCGGCTTCGTTGCGCAGGATCTTGAACCGGTCGTTGAGAAATTCGGCCATATGGTGCTTCTTGCCGGCATCGATGACAAGGATCCGTTCGTTCAGGTCCCTTTCCGGCGTGATTACAACGCAGCCGTCTCCCTGACCGACATCCACAAAAATGATTTCCAGCGGCCGTTCGGATGTGGTGAATTCGGTCCGGATTTTCAGCGGCTGCGGATTGCTCCCGGAGGCGCCCCAGATGACATGGGTCCACCCGTCCGCCGGCGGGCTGGCCGGATCGAGGGTGAGATAGTCGCCCCAGAGCACCTGACGCACTTTTTCCCCCGCAGGGGTGAACAGGAATATGGGTTTGTCATCGCTGGACAGATCGACAAAGACATGGCTCATTACACTTCTCCGGTTCCGGATACGGGAAGCGACCTTTTTTCAAATGCATAGCATATTGGTCCCGGTTGTGCATCCGGGAAGGCAAAGCCTTTCCTTCAGGCCTCCGGACCAACTAGTCCGGCTACTGCGCCTCTCCGGCCATGGATTTGACGAGCGCATCGCGAAGCGCTGTCGCGTCGGAATCTCCGGCCGCTATGGCCTTTTCGAACCAGACCTTTGCCATATCCGGATCTTTCAGCAATCCGATACCATCGCGATAATTAATGCCGAGATAGCGCATGGCTTCGCCATCGCCCAGTTCGGCGGCCTTTCGGAAAAGGGCGGTGGACTTGCCCCGGTCTACATCGACTCCAGTGCCATTTTCATAGGCAATCGCCAGTTTTATCATGCCGTAACTGCTCCCCTTGGAAACAGATTGCTGGAGCAGGGTTTCACCTTTTTCGACATCCATTTTAACCTGGTCGCCTTCCAGATACATCAGACCCAGATTGGCCTGCGCATAGTCGTCCCCCGCTTCGGCTCCCTTGGTGAACCAGGACAAGGCGGCGGCAGTGTCCTTTTTCGTTCCGCGCCCGTCTTTGAAGAAATTTGCAAGATTGTTCATCCCCGCACCGTCACCATTTTCGGCGGCAAGACGGTACCAGTGAAATGCGATATCGTCGTTTTTCGAGACGCCCTGGCCATTTTCGAATATGACACCCAGAGCGAAATAGGCAGCAACATTGCCTTTACTGGCAGCGCGGGAATACCAGTACAGCATGTCGCGCATGCTTTTTTCCACGCCCCGGCCCTCTTCAAATGATCGCGCGAGCTGGTACATGGCATCGGCCCGTCCGGCGTCGGCGGCACGCTGGAACCATTTGACCGCTTCGACCTCGTCCCTGGCAAAGCCAATGGCAAACCGGTAGTTCAGGCCCAGAAAATGCATCGCCTTGGCATGGTCAAGATCCGCTGCACGCGCATAAAGGCTGTTCGCCTTGTCGAGATCGATATCGACGCCTTCGCCCTGTTCATAGGCCAGACCAAGACTGGTTATTGCGGGAGGATGTTTGAGTGCTGCGGCACTTTCAAACCAGCGAAAGGCCTTCGCATAGTCTTTTTCAGTACCTTCTCCGTTAGAATAGGCGAGGCCCATGCCATATATTCCCACCGGGTCATCCAATTTTGCCAGACGCTGGTAGACCTTGAACAGATTGTCATAGTCTTTCTTGTCGATCAGTTCATCCGCCTGATCCTGCAATCGGGATATCTCCGTTTCCGAGTCCGACTCGGTCAGCGCGGTGGCCGGGGAAGAGATTGCGAGGAGGCTGCCCAAAATTATCGTGAGCCACATCCTTGCGAGAGTATGAGCCCCCATGCGCTTCATCGCATCAGTCCGCCGATCAGGTTGCGGACAAAGCGGCCGGCCACGGGGCCGGCGAGATCGGTTGCGATGGAACCTGCAGCGGATGTGACGCCGGAGCGCATGGGATTGGCGCGCGATTTCTTGCCGAGCATGGCGGAAGCAGCAATGGCTGCAGCAGAACCGGCGGCAACCTTGGCGCCGCGGCTGAATGCCTTTTCCCAGATACTCTTGGTCTTGCGCGGACGCTTGCGGACTTCTTCCTCGCCCTTTTCCTCGACTTCCCTGGCGGTTTCGACAGCATCGGTGGCTTTGGCGAGGAGAATTTCTTCGGCGGACTCGCGGTCAATCTCTTCCTCATATTTGCCGTCAAACGGCGAGATGGACTGCATGATCGCCCGTTCCTTCGCGGTGACGAGCCCCAGGCGCGAACGCGGCGGCTTGATCAGCGTGCGTTGAACAATGGACGGCGCGCCGTCTTCCAGCAATGTCGACACCAGCGCTTCGCCCACCCGCAATTCGGTGATCGCTTCCTCGACATCGAGATCGGGATTGATCCGGAACGTGTCGGCGGCGGCCTTGATCGCCTTCTTGTCGCGCGGCGTGAAGGCGCGCAGGGCATGCTGCACCCGGTTGCCCAGCTGTCCGGCGACATCTTCCGGGATATCAATCGGATTCTGGGTCACGAAATAGACACCGACACCCTTGGAGCGGATCAGGCGAACCACCTGTTCGATCTTGTCCTCCAGTGCCTTGGGCGCATCTTCAAATAGCAGATGCGCCTCGTCGAAAAAGAAGACGAGTTTCGGTTTTTCCGGATCGCCGACTTCGGGCAGGGTTTCGAACAGCTCGGCGAGCAGCCAGAGCAGGAAGGTCGCATAGAGCTTCGGACTGCGCATCAGCTGGTCGGCGGCAAGGACGTTGATATAGCCGCGGCCCTGATCGTCACATTGCAGGAAATCGTCAATCTCCAGCGCGGGTTCGCCGAAAAACTGGCCGGCGCCCTGACTGTCCAGTTGCAGCAATTGCCGCTGGATCGCTCCGACACTGGCCTTGGAGACATTGCCATATTTGGCGGACAATTCCTTGGCATTTTCTGCGGTGTGCGCGAGCATGGATTGCAGATCGTCGAGATTCAGCAGCAGCAGACCCTGCTCGTCGGCAAAGCGGAAGACGATGTTGAGCACGCCTTCCTGGGTCTCGTTGAGATCCATCAGCCGGGCCAGCAGCAGCGGGCCCATCTCGCTGATCGTCGTGCGGATCGGATGACCCTGCTTGCCATAGAGATCCCAGAATATCGCCGGATTGTCGGAATAGGCATAATCATCCATGCCCAGTTCTTTCGCGCGTCCCTCGAGCTTGTCGGCATGTTTGAATTGCGGGGATCCGGCCATCGAGATGCCAGCCAGGTCGCCTTTGACATCGGCGACAAAGACCGGCACGCCATTGGCGGAAAAGCTCTCTGCCAGGCCTTGCAAGGTTACGGTCTTCCCGGTGCCGGTTGCGCCCGCAATCAGGCCGTGGCGATTGGCACGTGACAGATTCAGACTCTGCCGCTCGCCGCCTCCCAGCCCCAGAAAAATCTCTTTTGCCTCACCCATTTCGAATCCCCTCGACGTTTCGGTTTCTGCTTATTGATGGGCAAAGAAAAAGGCCAGCGCAAGCCGGCCTTTCCCAAAGTTACAATTTTGCGAGCCTAGTTTTCGTTCAGACGTACCGCCAGGAATTGCGGATCCCGCCCGCCGCGCTTGATTTGCAGCAGCACGGCTTCCCGGTTGGCCCGCTTGGCCGAACCGATCGCCTTGTCGAGATCAGGTGCGCTGTTCACCGGACGACGATTGACGCTGGTGATCAGGAAACCGCGACGAATGCCTTTTTGTGCAGCATCGCTGTTGGGATCAACCGACGACACGACAACGCCTTTCTGGGACGCCGATACACCGATCTGCCGGGCAATGGCCGGCGTCAGTTCAACAACCGAGAGACCCAGGGCATCGGCGGTGGCCTGCGCGCTATCGCCGTCTTCATCGGCACCCATCGCATCTTCTGCATCGGGATCAAAATTGCTTGCCAGCTCCTCTTCGGAAGGTCGCCGACCCAGGGTGGCATTGACCTTGACCCGCTTGCCGTCGCGCAGCAGCTCGATCGGAACTTTCGTGCCGACCGGGAGATTGGCGACAAGGAAAGACAACGTCTGGTCCGGCGTCACGTCACGGCCATTGACCATGACGATCACGTCACCGGCCTGAATCCCGGCCTTTTCCGCGGCTTCGCCGTCGACGACGCTTTGAATGAATTCGCCGCGATTCTTTTCCAGACCAAGCGAATCCGCGAGATCTTCGGTCAGCGGGCTGATCTGTACGCCGAGATAGCCGCGCTCGACTTCTTCACCCTTTCTCAGGGTATTGACGATCGGAACCGCGACTTCTGCCGGGATCGCAAAGCCGATGCCGACATTGCCGCCGGTGGGCGAGATAATGGCATTGTTGATGCCGATCACATTGCCGTTGAGGTCAAACATCGGACCGCCGCTATTGCCGCGGTTGATCGAGGCATCTGTCTGCAGGAACCGGTCATAGGCGCCGCCCTGACCGGTATTGCGGTGGATCGCCGACAGGATGCCCGTGGTCACGGTGCCTCCAAGCCCAAAGGGATTGCCAATGGCAATGACCCAGTCGCCGACACGGGCTGTCTCGCTGTCACCAAATTCGACAAAGGGCAGATCCCGGTCGGCATTGATTTTCAGCACGGCAATATCCGAAGCCGGATCGCGGCCGACTAATGTAGCATCATATTCGGTGCGATCGGGCATGATGACGGTGATCGATTCGATCGTCGCATTGCGATTGCCCGGAGCCACGACATGGTTGTTGGTGACAATATAACCGTCAGCCGAGATGATGAAACCGGAACCCAGGGACTGGGCCTGGCGAGTCCGTGTTCCATTATTGTTGTCACCGCCGCGACGATTGCCGAAAAGTCCGCCAAAGGGGGTTCCGGCAAAGGGATTGTTGCTGACCCGTACGCGCTGGGTGGTGGAGATGTTGACGACGGCCGGTTGCAGTTGCTCGGTCAGGTCGGCAAAGCTCATCGGGGCACCGGCACGCGGTGCTGCGGCCCGCATGGCCTGGCTGTCATTTGCCGCAACCTGGGCACCGGCAATGCCGACACCGGACAGGGTCGCTGCACCTCCTGCCAGGAGCAAGGCTGCTGAAATTCCGTAAGCGTAACGCACTATATATTCCTCTCAACAAGTTCGCATCGATGCTGAACGCCCGATACCCAATTCATTCACATTCGCCCAAATGATTGGCGCGGAATTATGAACCGAATTTGAATATTACCACAGTCAATCGTCAAGATCAGCTTTTCGGTGGGCGTTTTTGAAATGCATGAGGGCTATTTGGGTTCTGCACAGGCATTTCGCAAGCCGGGAGTCGCAGATTTGTCGAATTTTGTGGGACTTTTGCCGAAAATCGACATTTGTAGTCGATAACGGAATTTTTTGTGTTCCAGAGACCTAAAACGTGAATTCGCCATCCGTCGAGACGGGATTCTGCTTGCCAAATTCCAGAGATTCGTTGGCCAGCTGGGTATCAAAAAATTCGTGGACCGAGGCGATTTTCCCTTCGCGGAAGGTGAAGATGTGGACATAGCGCTGGTCGTAACGCTGCCCGTTGCGGGCGACACCTTCCGCTTCCATGATCGCGGTGATGCCGTCCGGCCCTTCGTTCATCACCTTCCATTTGCTGGCAAACCGAAACCGGGTGAAATCCAGTGCGTCAAAGATCAGCGGCAGCGCGGCTTTCAGCGCCGCAAAGCTGTCATAGCGGCCGGAGATAATGGTGTTGCCCGAGACATTGTAGACGACATCCGGCTGATGCAGCGCTTCAAACCGCTCGAGGTCAAGTTCGGCCAGAGCCGTATAAAAGGCGTCGACAATCTCGCGGCTGGCGGACATCAGGCCTTATCGGCCGCGGAACTGGCGCAGATACTCGTTATCCGGGGAGAGCACGAAGGACGAAGTGGAATTCGCGTCATTACCTTGCCGGAAGGTGGTTTCATAGCTGCGCATGGCCCGGTAGAAGTCGTAAAATTCCGGATCCTTGCCAAAGCTTTCCGCATAGGTGCGGGCAGCACTGGCATCCGCTTCGGCGCGGATGATAGCAGCCTGTTTCCGGCCTTGGGCCAGAATCGTGCGGGCTTCCTGCTCACGCGCCGTCCGCATCCGCTGATAGGCACTTTCCAGCGGCGTGCCATCGGGCAAATCGGCGCGCTTGATCCGGACATCGACAATCTCTGCACCATATTGACGGGCGACACGATTGAGGCCGGTCTGGATATTGTCCATGATCTGGCCGCGCTCCGGTGTCAGCAACGAAGCGAAGGGGCGTTTGCCCAGCTCGTTCCTCAGCGCAGATCCGAGAATCGGACGCAGTTCGTCCGCGACTCGGGCCTCGTTACCGGCCGCAATGAACATGCGCAGCGGATCGGTAATCCGGAAGCGGGCAAAGGCGTCCACCTGAAGGCGCAGCTGATCGGTGGACAGCACCTGTTGCTGCTCCATCTCGACGTCGAGGATGCGCTTGTCGATCCACACAATCTGTTCGGCAAACGGGATCTTGGCAATCAGGCCCGCGCCGGTCTGGCCGAATTCCATGCCGTTCTGGTAGCGGTTCACGATCCGGACAGGTTCACCAAAGCGGACGACTACACCCTGACGGGTTTCGGGGACGATCACGGTCGTGTTCAGGAGAATGAACAGGCCGCCGATCACGATGACCGCAAGGGCAACCGGGTTTTGCATCAGTCTGCTGATCATTGGCCGTCTCCCGCCGGTGCCGCCTCGGCCCGTTTCTTCAGTTCCGGAAGCGCGAGATAGGGCGTCACCCCGCTCGGCTCCACAATCGTCTTGTCGACTTCGGATAACACGCGCTCCATTGTTTCATAATACATGCGCTGGCGGGTCACGCGAGGTGCCAGCCGATATTCTTCGTAAACCTTGTCAAAGGCGGCGGATTCACCCTGGGCCTGCGCGGTCAGCTGCTGGGCATAGGCGCGGGCTTCGTTGAGGAAGGTTTGCGCGGTCTGCTGCGAAGCAGACACTTCCTTGAAAGCGTCGTTCACTGCGGCGGGCGGATCGGCTTTCTTGATCGCGATGCCGCGAATAACCACGCCGGCCCCATAGCCGTCGAGCAGGGCCTGCATGGTGGTTTGCACCTGCTGTTCAATCTCGGTCCGTTCCGAGCCAATTGTATCATCGAGTGTGAAATTCGCTACCGCGGCCCGCATGGAGGCTTCTGCGACTTCCTTGATGGTTTCTTCCGGTTCGGCAATCTGGAACAGGAACAGCTCGGCGGCCTTGATGTTCCAGCGAACCGAGTAGGCGAGATCGACAATATTCTGGTCGCCGGTCAAAATCAGCTTTTCTGATTCCCCGGTTGGAATATCGATGGTGCGAATTTCTTCCACGTCCAGTTTGCTCACCTGTTCCAGGGGAGCGGGCAGCGAGAAGTGCAGGCCGGGCTGCATGGTCCGGGAATAGGAGCCGAAGAAGGTGACAACGCCGCGCTCTTGCGGGCTCACCCGGTGGATGCTGGTCAGCGCCACCCACAGAATGATAAAGCCGAGAATGAATATCGGCCACCAGGAGCGACCGCCGGGACGTTTCGGGATACCGCCCTTGAAACCGCCACCGGTGCCCTTTTTGAAAAGCTCTTCCAGGGACGTTGCGCCGCCCTTGCGGCCGCCACCGCCGGATGATCCGCCGGAAGGATTGCCCCACGGATTGCGAGGACCACCGCCATTTCCGTCGCCACCGCCATTGCCGTTGCCCCAGGGATTGCTCATGCCGAATATCGAACCCAGAAACGATTTTTGGGGCGCCTGCCCGTCAATTTTTTTGTCCATGGTTTCTTTATAGGTAGCGCGATGCCAGAAAAACAGTGTCAATCGGATAAAAGTGCAACTATGCGAAACAAATGACTGATATTTCCACCATAGAAGCTGCTCTGGCCGAAGTTGCAGATGGCCGGTTCAGTGCCGTGAAACTGGATGACGGCCGGGTATCGCTCGTTCTCAACGTCAGCGGTCTTGACGTCCGGGACCGCGGGCAGATCGAAATTGCCGTGAAAGGCCGCCTGCTCGAACTGGACGGGGTGACCAAGGTTGATATCGTAATGACGGCAGAGAAAATCGAACGCCGTCTGATTGCTGTGGGCAGCGGCAAGGGCGGCGTCGGCAAATCCACGCTTTCCACCAATCTGGCGATTGCGATGCGCGCGCTCGGCCGCAAGGTCGGCATGGTCGATGCGGATATTTACGGCCCGTCCCAGCCGCGCCTGCTCAATTGCGAGGGCCAGCGTCCGGAAGCGGAGGGCAAACAGCTCATCCCCGTACCCAATGAATATGGCATCCCGGTCCTGTCCATGGGGCATCTCGCCAAACCGGGTCAGGCCATCGCCTGGCGGGGCCCGATGGCGGGCAAGGCGCTTGAGCAGCTGATCAATGCGCACTGGGGCGATGTCGAGGAGCTGATTGTCGACATGCCGCCAGGCACGGGTGATGTGCAATTGTCGATGATGCAGAATCACAAGCCGGTGGGCGCCGTGATCGTGTCGACGCCGCAGGACCTCGCCCTGATGGATGCGGTGCGCGCGGTAGATCTGTTTGAACAGGCCAAGATACCGGTCATCGGCATGGTCGAAAACATGGCAGGCTATGCCTGCCCGCATTGCGGCGAGATCAGCGATCCGTTCGGAGCGGGCGGCGCCGAAGCCGCGGCAAAGACCATGAACATGGCGTTTCTCGGCCGGGTGCCGCTGGACATGGATATCCGCAAGGCCAGCGATGGTGGCGTGCCCCCCGCAGCCACTGACGGCGGGCAAGGGCAGGCCTTTCATGATATTGCCAAACGGCTTGTGACGTGGTTGGATAATCAAAAGGCTGCCGCCTGACGACCCGGTTGAGCACAAGGAATGGTATCATGCCCCTGGAAAGTGACGAAGAAATTGCGGCTCTCCTGACCAAGGTCCAGAGGATCGCCCTGGTTGGAGCATCTGCCAAGCCGGAACGGGCCAGTAACCGGATCATGAAATTCCTGCTTGAACAGGGCTATGAGGTCATCCCCGTCAATCCCGGACTGGCGGGCCAGCTATTGCATGGTGTCCCGGTGGTGGAATCGCTGGATGCCATCGAAGGTCCGATCGACATGGTGGATGTTTTCCGCAATTCCAAAAATGCGGGACCGGTGGTCGACGATGCGATTGCGATCGGCGCGGGTTCGGTGTGGCTGCAACTGGGTGTGATCAACCGTCCGGCGGTGGAACGGGCCGAAGCTGCAGGGCTGCAGGCAGTGATGGACAAATGTCCCAAGATTGAAATTCCCAGGCTCGGGCTGTTGAAGACTGCGCATGACAGCTGAACCGGAGATTCCCGAGCAGGATCAGCCGGCGGAAAAGGCCCGCGCATTCTCCTTGCCGAAATTAAACCGGCGGCAGATTCTCATTGGCGGTGGCGGAGCAGCCGGTCTGGTGCTGGCCTGGGCGCTGTGGCCGCGCAGTTATGCGCCGAACCTGACCGCAGCCGACAATGAAGAGATATTCGGGGCCTATCTGAAAATTTCCCGCGAAGGGCTTTTAACGGTCGCTGTGCCGCAATGTGAAATGGGGCAGGGGGTCTATACCGTGCTGCCACAGATCCTCGCCGGCGAGCTGGGTGCGGACTGGCGCACCGTTGCGGTGGAACCGGCACCGGTCAACCCGCTTTATTCCAATACCGTGCTGGCCGAACAGTGGGCCGAGACGATTCTGCCTGCCGGTGCCGACAAGATGACCGAAAGTGAAACGGCGCGCTGGCTGGCCGCGAATGTGGCGATGCGCAACGAATTTATCGTGACGGCGGATTCCACGACCATCCCGGCCTATGAACAAAGCTTTCGTGATGCGGGTGCGGCGGCCCGGGTGTTATTGTGCAAGGCCGCCGCGGCGCGATGGGATATCGCCTGGGAAGCCTGTTCCGTTGAAAACGGGTTGGTCCGGCATGAAGACAAGAGCTTGCGCTTCGGCGAACTGGTGGATGATGCCGCGAAACAGTCGCTGCCCGATCCGGTGCCGCTGCGGCCCAGCCCGGAAAATAATCTGGTCGGTCAGGATGTGCCCCGCCTTGATCTGCCGTCAAAGCTGGACGGATCAGCCAATTTTGCCGGCGACATACGCCTGCCGGACATGGTTTATGCTTCGTTGCGACAGGGACCGGTCGGAGACACGTCGCTGAAATCCTTCAACCGCGAGGCGGCCAGCAAGGTGATCGGGCTGGTCGAGGTAATCGAAAATGACGGCTGGCTGGCGGCAGTGGCCACCAACTGGTGGGCGGCCAACCGGGCGCTCGACCTGATGGCGCCGGTCTTCGAAACGCGCGGTCTGTTGCCCGACAGCGGCAAGATGAACGTCGCGCTGGAGGATGCACTCGACGCGGGTCCGGGGGTTCGCTTCTTGTCTCGCGGGGATACGGCGCCGGTTTTCGAGGAAGATATCAGCAAGCGGGCGCTGTACGAGGCAGATATTGCCGTTCACGCGCCGATCGAAACACAGACAGCCACCGCGGATTACAAGGACGGACGCCTGCAGATCTGGCTCGCCACCCAGGCGCCGGTTGCAGCGATTGCGACCGCCGCCCGGGCGATCGGCATCAGCGAAAAGCGGGTCACGCTCTACCCCATGCTGTCGGGCGGATCGTTCGGACGCAATCTCGATTGCACGATCGCAGCGCAGATCGCCGTCATCGCAGAGCAGCTCGAGCGGCCGGTTCAGCTGACCTGGTCGCGGGCCGAGGACATGATGCACAGCCATTACCGGGCCCCGGCCCATGCCCGGCTGGATGCCGCAACCGACGAAGCCGGGCGCATTCAGGCGCTGCAGGTGAAAGTGGCCGCTCCTGCCGCCGCGCGCGAACAGAGCAAACGCCTTTTCAGCGGCGCAACGATGACCGAGGCGATGCAGGACACTCTGGGCGAACCCGATTCCCGGGCGCTAGACGGAGCGGAAATTCCCTACAATATCCCCAATGTCACGGTCGACCACCACCCCGCCTATGTCGGGGTGCCGACCGGCAACTGGCGCAGCAATGCAAGCAGCTACAACGCGTTTTTTGTGGAATCCTTCATCGACGAGCTGGCCAGCCGGGCCGGGGTCGAGCCGCTGTCCTATCGCATGCAGATGCTGACCGGTCAGCCGCGCCTCGCGCGCTGTCTGACCGGCGTGGCCGCGATGGCCGGCTGGGATGGCGGACTTGATGGCAGCGGGCAGGGCATTGCCTGTCACATGATGCATGGCGCGCATATCGCGGTTATTGCCAGCGCCACCCGCGGAGAGGGCGGGCTGAGCGTCCGGCGGATTTCCGCAACGGTCGACATCGGCCGGATCATTCACCCGGACATTGCCCGGCAGCAGATTGAGGGCGGCATCGTCTTTGGCCTCGCCATGGCGATGGGCGCCTCGACCAGGTTCGAGGATGGCTTGCCGGTCGCAAAGCGGTTGCGGGATCTTTCTCTTCCCCGACTGGCGGAAGTCCCGGATGTGCAGGTGGAGTTTATCAAGAGCGAAGAGGAGCCGGCCGGGGTGGAGGAAATTGGTGTTCCGGCCGTCGCGCCAGCCATTGCCAATGCGCTGTTCTCTGCTACGGGTGTGCGCTTCCGGCAATTGCCCCTGTTTTCCGAGGCCAGCTAAGGCATGACGACCATCTCTGACCAGACCACAACCCTGCCCGCGGACCATCCCAAAGTGGCTTTTGGCAAAACCGGCCTGTTGCTGGTCAATCTGGGCACCCCGGATGCGCCGGATACGCGGTCGGTGCGACGCTATCTGAAGGAGTTTCTGTCGGATCGCCGGGTGGTCGAGATCCCATCGATCGTCTGGCAGCCGATTTTGCGCGGTATCATCCTGAATACCCGGCCGCGCAAGTCGGCGGAAGCCTACAGTCTGGTCTGGACCGAGGAAGGTTCGCCGCTGGCTGTCCATACCCGGGATCAGGCCCATGCGCTGCAAAAAAGGCTGGGCGAGGGCGTGATGGTGGACTGGGCGATGCGCTACGGCAATCCGTCTGTCGCCAGCCGGATTAACCGGCTCAAGGATGCCGGCTGTGAACGCATTCTGGTCGCGCCGCTTTACCCGCAATTCAGCGGTGCTACCACGGCCAGCGTGCATGATGCAGTATTTGATGCAGTTGCGGCCATGCGCTGGCATCCGGCCTTGCGGTTTCTGCCGCCCTATCATGATGATGACGCCTATATTGCCGCGCTGAAGGACAGCGTCGAAGCGGGGCTTGCGTCTCTCGACTTTGAACCGGACGCGATTATTGCCAGTTTCCATGGCATGCCGCAGCGCACACTGGAGCTGGGCGATCCCTATCACTGCCATTGCCAGAAAACCGCGCGGCTTTTGTCCGAGGCGATGGGCAGGGAACTGACCATCGCTTTTCAGTCGCGCTTCGGTCCGGCGAAATGGCTGGAGCCGGCGACCGACACGATTCTCGAATCGCTGCCGGGGCAGGGGAAGAAAAACGTCGCGATATTTGCACCCGGTTTCTCGAGCGACTGTCTGGAGACCTGCGAAGAACTGGCGATCCGGGGCGAGGAACAGTTTACCGAAGCCGGCGGCGAGAAATTTGCCTATATTCCCTGCCTGAATGCCAGCGAAGGCAGCATCAACATGCTCGAGACCTTGATCCGGCGGGAAATGTCGGGATGGATTTAGACGAAACCCGGCCAGACATTTTCCATCCGCCGGTCAAGCGCAGCGTGACCATCGCCGGCCATCAGACATCGATTACTCTGGAACCGCTCTTTTGGGATCTGCTCAAGCAGGCCGCCGATGTCCGGTCTCTGCCAGTGAACGCGCTGGTTGCACGGATTGATGTCGCACGCCTCGAAGCAGACGAACCACCGGGGCTGGCGACGGCCATCCGCTTGTGGCTGACGGATGATCTGCTTGGAAAATCGGACGAGGCCGACTAAGGCGGATCGCAATGAATGCAACCCTTCTTGTCATGGCCGGTGGCGCACTTGGTGCCGGGGCCCGCTATCATCTTGGCCGGCTGCTGCTGCACTGGGCCGGGCCGGGCTTTCCCTATGGTACACTCGCGGCCAATTTGCTGGGCGGGTTTCTGATGGGTGTGCTGGTCGGCGTCCTGGCACGGGATTCCATCACCGGCGAAAGCTGGCGGCTCTTGCTGGGGGTCGGGCTGCTCGGCGGGTTCACCACCTTTTCCGCGTTCAGTCTTGAGGTCATGAACATGATCGACCGGGGGGACTGGGGCGTGGCGGCCGGATATGCCCTGCTGTCCGTGACCGGATCGGTCGCGGCGCTGTTTGCCGGGCTGCTGGTGGTCAGGACGGTGGCATGAGCAAATTTGATCCGACCGCCGATAGCGGCTCCGATGCCGAAAAGCCGCAAGGCGATCGCAAGGAGCAGAAACAGGCGCTGAAGTCTCTGGATGTCCGGCAGTTCACGATTTCGGCTGATGACGAGGATATTCGCGTCGACCGCTGGTTCAAGCGGAACATGCCCGATATTCCGTTCAACATGATCTCCCGCTGGGCGCGGACCGGCCAGTTGCGGCTCGACGGCAAGCGGGTCAGTCCGGGTGACCGTATTGTGGCAGGACAGGTGCTGCGCGTACCGCCGGCCGAAATCGAGCGCCCCGGCCGGGTGCCCAAACCGCGCAAGGAATTGAGCGAAGACGAAATTGCCTTTGCGCAGGAACTGGTGATCCACAAAGACAAGGCGGCGATAGTCGTCAACAAGCCACCGGGTCTCGCGACGCAGGGCGGCAGCAAGACCAGCACCCATCTCGATGGCCTGCTGGATGCGCTGACATTTGATGCGGCAACGCGGCCAAAACTAGTACATCGCCTCGACAAGGATACCAGTGGTGCAATTTTGCTCGCCCGCTCGGCAGGGGCTGCGTCCTTCTTTTCCAAACGCTTTTCAGGCCGGACCGCGCGCAAGGTGTACTGGGCGATAGTCATGGGCGTTCCCGAAATTGCCGATGGCATGATCGACTTGCCGCTGTCCAAACAGCCAGGTTCGGGCGGCGAAAAAATGCATGTCGACGAGGAAAATGGCCAGCCGGCGAAATCGCGATACCGGATCATCGAACGGGCCGGCAACCGCGCCTGCTGGGTCGAATTACAGCCTTTTACCGGACGGACGCATCAGCTGCGTGTGCACATGGCGGCAATCGGCCATCCGATTGTCGGCGACGGCAAATATGGCGGCAAGGATGCCTTCCTGACCGGCGCGATCAGCCGCAAGATGCATCTGCATGCCCGGCGTTTGAAGATTGACCATCCGGATGGCCACAAGCTTGACGTGAAGGCCGATCTGCCCGAACATTTTGCCGAAACGGTAGAGAATCTCGGTCTGGACCTGTCGATCGGTGACCTGCCGCTCGAAGAAAAAGCCCCCGGTGGCAAAGCGGTGCGCAAACAGAAGAGCCGGGCGCATGCCAAGCAGATCCGCAAGGACAAGCGGGGCGAACGGCGCGCGCGGGGCGAGCAGGCCGGCAAACCGGTCAAGGCAGGGAAACCCTCCAAACGCCCGCGTCCTTCCGCCGGCAAGGCGTCTCACAAGAAAGCGCTGCCGCACAAGGCGAAGCAGAGGAAACGCTGATGCATCCCAATCCCGCTTTCCGCTGGCCCAAAACTGCGCATGACCAGGATGATGCCGATGAACGCGCTGCGCTCGAGGCGCTGATCGCCAATATCGGCTTCGGGATGATTTTCGCGTCCACACCGGACGGACCACGCGTGGCGCATGTCCCGGTCTTTTCCACCGGAGATGGCGCGTTGCAGTTCCATCTGGCTCGCGGCAATGCACTGTCCAGATCGCTGCCCGGCAGCACCGCCCTTTGCGTCGTGAACGGACCCGACGCCTATGTCAGTCCCGACTGGTATGGCGGCGGTGATCAGGTGCCGACCTGGAATTATGTTGCGCTCGAGCTTGAAGGGCCGGTGCGCAAGATGGAGCGCGAGGGACTGATCGCGTTGCTTGACGATGTGACCGCCGTCAACGAGGGCCGCCTGGCTCCCAAGGAGCCCTGGCACCGGGACAAGATGGACAGCGACCGGTTCGAAAAAATGGTTGGCGCCATTACCGGTTTCGAAATGGAAATCCTCGCCTGGCGCCCGACCGTCAAGCTCAGCCAGAACAAGCCGGCGGAGATGATTGAGAATGCTGCCAGGGCGCTGGAAGATCAGGGGCGCCGGGCGGTGGCGCACATGATGCGGGAATTTGCACCGAAATGAACCGGCTGGCTCTCTTTGACTGCGATGGCACAATGGTCGACAGCCAGGCGAATATCTGCCTGTCGATGGAGCATGCGTTTGAAAAGCACGGGCTGGCGGCACCCGACCGCCATCTGATCCGGCGGATTGTGGGCCTCAGCCTCCAGGAAGCGGTGCGACGTCTGCTGCCGGATCAGGATGACGAACGGCTGATCGAAGACGTCACAAACAGCTACAAGGAAGGCTTTTTCGAAATGCGCCAGGCGGGCGGTGTGCACGAGCCGCTTTATGACGGTCTGCCGGAATTGCTCGACCAGCTGGACGCTGCCGGGTGGGTACTCGGTGTGGCGACCGGCAAGTCTGACCGCGGGCTCAACCATGTGCTCGAAAATCACGGTCTGAAGGATCGCTTTGTCACGCTCCAGACCGCGGACCGCCATCCGTCCAAGCCGCATCCGGCAATGGTCGATCTGGCAATGTCGGAAGCGGGCGCGCTGAAGGAAACGACAGTGATGATCGGGGACACCAGTTTTGACATGGAGATGGGAAACAATGCCGGGGTCCGGGCACTGGGCGTGGACTGGGGCTATCACAATGCCGACGAGCTGATCGCGGCCGGTGCCGAACTGGTCGCCGCGACAATGGAAGAATTGCAGGAGGCTCTGCTGCGATGAGCGACAAAGACCAGCTGACGGACGAAAGCGCATCGGAGGAAGCGGCCTATGTTCCCGATCCGGAAAAGGAAAAGCAGGCCAGGGCGCTGCATTTCACGATCAGCATCATTCGGTTGCTCGGCGTCGCGATATTGATGCTGGGGATCGCCATCTCGCTGGGCCGATTGCCCCCGGTGCCGCCATTCGCGGGTTATGTCCTCGCGGTGATCGGGCTGGTCCAGATGCTTGTCATCCCGCTGGTCATGGTCCGCATGTATGTAAAAGCCCGGGTGGCGGAAGAGGAAACGGCCCGGGCGGAGGCGGCGGCAGACAGTCAGCCGGAGGAAAAGGGAACGTCATGACGAAGCCGGAAGAACGCAAGGCCAGGCAGCAACGCCGAGCGAGCATGCAAACAGTCCTGTTTGCGGTGCGATCGCTCGGTCTCGTCCTTCTCGTCGGCGGCCTCGCCATGGCCTTCGGTTTTGTCGGCAATCTCGATCCGATGATCGGCTATGTTCTGGCCTTTGTCGGGATCGTCGATCTCGTGATCCTGCCAGTCGTCATCCGGCGAATGTTTCAGACGGAGCGCGACGAGTTTCTCGCTGGCAAGCGACCGGAGGATCGCCCGGAGCGATGAAGCGGTTCTACAAGACAACCGGTTTTTCGGCCACGACCGGGGGATTTCTGGTCGAGCTCGATGGGCGGCCGGTCAAAACACCTGCACGCAACGCGCTGGAACTGCCGACCGCCGATCTGGCCAAGGCCATTTGTGATGAATGGGCCGGGCAGAAAGACGAAATCGATTCGACGCAAATGCCTTTGACCGGACTGGCCCAGGGCGCGCTGGATCAGGTTGCACGGGAGCGCGACCGGATCGCCGCCCGGGTGGCCGGATTTGCGGACAGCGACATGCTCTATTTTCGTGGCGACGACAATCAGCGGGCGCTGGTTGACTGGCAGGCACAGCAATGGGATCCGCTGCTCGACTGGGCGCGGCAACGCTATGATATCAGCTTCGTCCTGATTCACGGGATCATGCACCAGTCGCAACCGGACAATACGCTGCAGCGGCTGGAAGACGCGGTCCATGCCCAGGATGATTTTGCCCTGGCAGCTATGCTGGCGCTGACCGGGCTGACCGGAACGCTGGTCGGGGTGCTGGCGCTGATCGAGAATTCCGTGGCTGTCGATGACCTTTGGTCGCTGGCCAATCTCGAAGAGCTCTGGCAGGAACAACAATGGGGTCAGGATGAGGTCGCAGCCCAAAAGCGCGAGAAAAAGCGCGCCGAATATCTCGATGCGGTCCGGTTTCTGGAACTGTCGAGAACTTAGTTTTTCCCTTTTGGCCGATTTTCCGTTACAGGCCTGTAACTGTTAACGGAGACTACATGACAATTGACGAACCCCGCCAGACCTTGGCGCTTTGCGACAGCCCGGAAGAGGCTGTCGCCCGACTTGAAGAACTTTACCAGCAGCAAATAGAAATGATCACGGCCCGTTTTGGCCGCTATACCGAGGGTGATCTCGCCAGCGACGACACCGATCAGGGCGTCTATCCGATGATTTCGGTCGAGATCCCCGCTGATCAGGCCACCGAGACCAGCAACCTTGCCTCCGGCCGGATTTCCGACATAAACTGCTACAGCACAACGATCAGCCAGCCGGGCCTGTACCGGCAATATCTGACCAACCAGCTGGCCCGGATCAATCGCATTTTCACCGCCAAGATCCGCGTCGGACTGTCCGATACCCCGATTCCGCTGGCCTTTGCCATCGAAAATGCCGGCGGCGGACTGGAACGCGAGCGCAAGGATGCGCTGCCCAATCATTTTCACACACCCAATCTGATCGCGACCAACGACGATATCGTCGATGGCGGCCAGATTTTCGGTGATGGTTCCAATTCGGCCTTGTCGCTGTTCACCGCCGAGCGGGTCGATTATTCCCTGCACCGGATCCGGCACTATTGCGCAACCGATCCGGAGCATTTTCAGCCCTTCATCCTGTTCACCAACTATCAGCGCTATGTCGACGAGTTTATCGAACATGGTCTGGCCGAAGTCGCGACCGGTGATGCAGAAATGCTGGTCGAGCCGGGCAATCGCATCACCCGTGCTGACGGCGTGCCATCCTGCCCGCCGATCGCCAAACCCCCGCAAATGCCGGCCTATCATCTGGTACGCAAGGATGGCCGACCCGGCGTCACCCTGGTCAATATGGGGGTCGGCCCTTCCAATGCGAAAACCATAACCGACCATCTCGCCGTGCTGCGGCCGCATGTCTGGCTGATGATCGGTCATTGCGGCGCGTTGCGGCGGACCCAGCGGCTCGGTGACTATGTGCTGGCGCACGCCTATCTGCGCGACGACAATGTTCTCGATGACGTGCTGCCGCCGTCCATCCCGCTGCCAACCATCGCGGAAGTCCAGCTGGCCCTGACCCGGGCGGTGCAGGAAGAGACCGGGATCGACCATTCCGATCTCAAACAGCATTTGCGGACCGGCACTGTGGTCACTACCGGCGACCGGAACTGGGAGCTGCGTTTCGAGCAGATTGCCAAGCGTCTCAACCAGTCGCGCGCGATCGCCATCGACATGGAGTCAGCCACCGTGGCCGCCAATGGCTATCGCTACCGCGTCCCCTATGGCACGCTGCTCTGTGCTTCGGACAAGCCACTTCATGGCGAGATCAAGCTGCCCGGAATGGCGGACGCCTTTTACCAGGAACGGGTCGGCCAGCATCTTGCGATCGGGATGCGGACGATTGACCTGCTCGCACAGGAGGCCGATGCCGGGACCCTGCACAGCCGGAAATTGCGCAGCTTTGGCGAGCCCCTGTTCCGCTGACACGAGGCTAATTCCTTTCGTTTTGACATAGGTCAAAACTCTTGTTGCGCTGGATCAATGCGCGGCGTCATTTCGCTTTGTATCGCACCTGCGAAACAGAGTGAAAAGGATGAGATCCATGCGTAACATAACGAGAATTCTGAGCCTGGCCGCGGTATCCGCCATGGCCCTGACATCGGTTCCGGCAAGCGCCGAACAGGGCGATATCCTGCTGCGCGTCCGCGGCATTAATGTCATGCCCAACGAGGACAGCGGCTCCATCCTCCCCGCCTTCCCGGGTGAGGAAGTGAGTGTCGACAACAGCTTCATGCCAGAAGTGGACATCACCTATATGGCCACCGACCATATCGGCTTTGAACTGATTGCTGCGACAACCAAGCATAGCGCTTCGGGCGTCACCGGCACCACTGGCGGCATTGGCCGGCTGGCTTCGACCTGGGTGTTGCCGCCGACCCTGACCGCGCAATATCATTTTGCACCCGAAGGCAAGGTGCGTCCCTATGTCGGTGCCGGGATCAACTATACCGTGTTCTGGAATGAAGACGCGACCAATGCCCTTGAGGCAGCGGTTGGTCCCACATCCGTGCGGCTCAGCGACAGTTTCGGCTGGGCAGCGCAGGTCGGGGTCGACATTCCGCTCAACGACAATGTGTTTCTGAATCTCGATGTGAAATATATCGATATCGACACCACCGCCCGGCTGAATACGACGGCCGCCGGTACCCAGCGTGTCCGGATCAATCTGGATCCGCTGGTGGTTGGTGTCGGTCTGGGGATCAAGCTGTAAGGATGAACTGGACCTTCAGCTCGTGGGAGAGGCGCCCGGCCTGCGGAGGCCGGGCGTTTTTCGTTGCGTCCATGGTTCAGACCATGGGCGGGATCATCAGGGCGGGCAGGGCCGTGACAAGCGTGAATGTTGCACAGACAGCGAACAGGGCTGCGCGGGTTTTGCTTGGTATGGTCATGGGATTTCCTTTCGGTCGGGTTGAGGGTTGCAATCAGGCGGCGACCGCATCCGGATCGGCATAGCCGGCGGCATGCTCGGCCGATGGCGGGATCGGCTTGATGATATCGATCAGAATGCCGTCCCGGTCCTGCGTGATGAAATGGCGCTGGCCAAATTCCTCGTCGCAAAGCGGCTTGAGGATCGGCAGGTCGGCCCCACAGGCGCGATCAAACCAGGCATCGGGATCTTCGACCTCGAAATTGAGGATCAAACCCTGGGTGGGCTGGCGCATCTCCGCCGGCACGGTTTCATGGTCAAACTGCAGTATCGCAAGATTGACAGTCTCGTCTTCCTCCGACTGCAGATGCACATACCAGTCGCTGTCGAAGACGGCCTTGAAGCGCAAATTTTCGACATAGAATTTCGCGCTGGCCTGCACATCGCGCACCTGGATGACGGGATAATAGCTGGTGGTTTTCATTTGCCTTTCCTTTCCATTTTTTATACATACAGTCTGTATGTTGAGTGATAGGTAACAAACAGGCTGTATGTATGCAAGAGAAAAAGGCGATCTCCAATGCCAAGCGGACCGAAAAGACACGCAAGCTATTGATCAAGGCGGGAAAAAGATTGTTCGTCGAAAAGGGTTTTGCGGCCACTTCGACTCCCGAGATCGTCAAATCTGCCGGCGTGACTCGCGGTGCTCTCTATCATCATTTCGCGGACAAGACCGACCTGCTGCGGGCCGTGGTAGAGCAGGATTGCGCGGCTGTGGGTCAGGATATCAACCGGGGATCACAGGCGGCGGACACGGCTCTCGACATGCTCAAATCCGGGTCCAGTGCTTTTGTGCGTTCGATTACCTCTCAGGGCCGCGCGCGCACGATCCTTATTGAGGGACCGGCGGTCCTCGGTCAGAAAGAGCTGCTGGAAATAGAAGACCGCCACACGCGTCTGTCGCTGAAACAGGGTTTGCAGGCGGCGCTCGACCAGGGCGCAATCAAGCCATTGCCTTTGCAGCCGATGGTCGAGCTGGTCAGCTCAATGCTCGATGGCGCCGCACTGAAAGTCGAAGCCGGCTTTGCCTTCGAAGAACTCGAACCGATTATTCACGCGTTTATCGACGGCCTGGCGGTGGAGTGAGCGATCCAGTCCCGGGAAAGTCTGCGTAATATCGATCTTCCTGCACTGGCCCGGGTTCAATCTTGCCATTGATCTGTATCAATGTGCGTTTCCTGACGGGTGGTTAGACTCACGGTTTACATAAACCGTGCAGGGGAAGGTACATGAAACAGTCATCAGGAAATGGTTCAATCGAGAGCGCGCCGAAAGCGGTGCAGGCGGCGCCACCCGTCGTGGATCTGGAAAAGGACAAACCAGCCAGATTTCCCAAGGTGACCAAGGATCTGATCCGCGAGACTTTCGAGCAGGGCAAATATCCCTACGACAAGAAAATGTCCAAGAGGGAATATGAAAACAAGAAGGCCAAGCTGCAGGCCGAATTGCTGAAAGTACAGCTTTGGGCGCAGGAAAGGGGCGAGAAATTCATATTGCTGTTCGAAGGCCGGGATGCAGCGGGCAAGGGGGGCACGATCAAGCGCTTCACCGAACATCTCAATCCCCGCAGCGCGCGGGTTGTGGCGCTTCCCAAACCAACCGAGAAACAAAAGGGGCAGTGGTTCTTCCAGCGCTATGTCGAACATCTGCCAACTGCGGGCGAGATCGTGCTCTATGATCGCAGCTGGTATAACCGCGCGGGTGTGGAACGGGTCATGGGTTTCTGTTCTCCTGCGGAATATCTTGAGTTCATGCGACAGGCGCCGGAGCTCGAGAGGATGCTGGTACGGTCGGGAATCCGGCTGTTCAAATACTGGTTCTCCGTGACCCAGGATGAACAGCACCTGCGCTTCGACGCGCGAAAGACCGATCCCCTGAAGCGCTGGAAACTGTCACCGATTGACCAGGCCAGTCTTGCCAAATGGGATGATTATACCGAGGCCAAGGAGGCGATGTTCTTTTATACCGACACCGCCGACGCACCCTGGACCATTGTCAAATCGAACGACAAGAAGCGCGCCCGGATCAATTGCATGATGCATTTTCTCAGCAATATTGATTATCCGGAAAAAGATCGCAAGATCGTCAAGGAGCCCGATCCGTTGATTGTCGGGAACACCTCGCACATCCTCCACAATGCCGAACATATTCTGGGGACGTCATTGCATCCGGAATCGCGCCGCAAGGAGAAATAGGGTTCCGGGGATGATCATCCCCCGATCCCCAGTGCCGCGGCGGCTTCGCGGATCCGTTTGGCTTCCGCTCCGTCATTTTTGAACGCGGCCAGCGCCCGGTCACGGGCCTGCTGGGCCTGGACCGTCTGGCCCAGCTGCATGCGGCTGCGCATCAGCATGATCCAGCCATTGGGGTCGTCCGGACTGGATTTCAGACGCTCATCGAGGCCGTCGACCATCTGTGCGATCATCGCCTCCTGCTGACCGGGCGGCAGACTCGCCGCTTCCTGCATCTGCTGCCGGCTGGGCCCGGGAATGGCGGCGGTGGCGACAGCCGGACCGTCAGTGGACATGCCGCCAGTCGGCGCGGCCGGGGTCACTTTGGCAAGCCGGTCAGCGACATCGATGCCTTCCTTCTCGGCAACCTGTGCAATGACGCGGCGGACATCCCCGGCATAGGGTGCGTCGGCCGGCGTGTCTTCAAGGAGGGCGAACCAGTCGTTGATCGCGCCCTGATGATCACCGGCAATATCCTTGCGGACCGCGAGGAAATAGCGCGCCCGCGGATCTGTCTTGTCGAGCGCCAGCGCCTTGTCGAACGCTTTGGCGGCATCGGGCGGAACCTGGGTGCCGTCGCTCGACATGACCAGCGCCTCGCCAAGCATCGACCAATATTCCGGATTGTCCGGGTCGAGACTGGTCGCCCGTTTCATCGCGGTCGCGGATTCGGCGAATTTCTGCGTCTCGAAATAGCTCCAGCCCAGCATTCGCCAGCTTTCGGCGTCGTCGGGATTGTCCTGCAGCTTCTTTTCCAGGCCCGCGATCACTTCATTGACGCTCGGCGCCTCTTCCCCGGTTTGCACCGAGGCGACCGATGCCGGGGTTTCGTCATCGGCTGTGCTGCGATACACCTGCACGCCGACGGCGCCGACGGCCAGAATTCCCGCCAGTATCAGCGCGATACGGCCGATATTGTCCTTCGATTTTGCAGGACTGTCCTTGGACATCTCTGGCTCGCTCATAGTCTCTCCCGTCGGTGCGACCCGCATTTCGATTGCGTCTTTTTGGACAAGACCGTCCTTTTGACAAGCGAATTATTGGCTCGCGGCGATGCCCGGAATGCCGCCGCGGCGCGGTGATATTTAGCACTGGCATTGAAAAGACTTTTTGGTAAGATGATGGTTAATCAGGTCTTTTGGGGTCGCGCTAAAGCCGAAAAGATTGCTGGATCCGGTCGCAATAACGCATGAGGGAGCGTTGGTCGGAAAGGGCAAGAGGGGGAAGCAAGCGCGTGTCAGACGTATATCGAGTTGCCATTGTCGGTTCCGGTCCCGCGGGCATGAGCGCTGCTGGCCGTGCGGCACAGCTCAAGCTGAAACATGTCCTGCTCGAAAAGACCGATCATCTCTCCGACACGATTTTCAAATATCAGAAGGGCAAGCATGTCATGGCAACGCCCAGCCAGCTGGTGCTGCGTTCCGACATGGATTTCGACGCCGGCAAGCGTGAGGCGATCCTCGGCGTCTGGGACGAACAGACCGCCGCTTGCGGGGTCAATGTCCAGTATAATGCCGAGCCGGTGAAGATCGAAGGCGACGAAGGCAATTTCACCATCACGCTGAAAAGCGGCGAAACGGTCAAGGCCGAGACGATTGTCATGGCGATCGGTACCCAGGGCAATCCCAATCTGATGCGCTGTCCCGGCGGCGACAACAAGCTGGTGCAATATCAGCTGGATGATCCCGGCGAATATTATGACGAGCATATCACCGTGATCGGGTCGGGCGATGCGGGAATCGAGAATGCGCTGGGCCTCGCCGCCGATGCCGCACAGAACAATATCGTGACGATCCTCAACCGCTCGCCCGAATTTGCCCGGGCCAAGAAGGCCAATGTCAAGCTGCTGATGGAGGCGGGCGAGCAGGGCAAGGTCGATGTCCGGACCGAAACCACGCCGGCCGAGGTCAAGGATGGCGAGCTGGTTCTCGAGACCCGCGACGGGCAGGAAACCATCAAGTGCGACCGGATCATCGCCCGCATGGGCTCGGCACCACCGCGGAAATTTGTCGAGGAATGCGGGATCGAGTTTACCAGCGAGGACCGCGAGGCCTATCCCAAGCTCTCGCCGGCTTTTGAAAGCACCAAGACGGGTATTTATGTTATCGGTGCGCTCGCCGGATATCCGCTGATCAAGCACTGCATGAACCAGGGCTATGATGTCATTGAATTTATCAACGGCAACGAAGATCTGAAACCGGCCGATGAACCGATCCTGGAGGAGAAATTCAGCGTGCTGCCAAAGGGGCGCTCGGTCGATGACTGGCTGGAATTTTTCCGTGAGAATGTGACCATTCTCAACGAGCTGTCGCCGCTGCAGATGCGGGAATTCATGCTCGACAGCGAGCCCCGGCAATATCGCAAGGGCGAAGTGATTTTCGAAAAGAACGAACCGGGCAGTTCACTGTTCGCCATTGGTCAGGGGTCGGTTGCGGTCGAGATCGATCCGAACAACCCATCGGTGACAGTGTCGATCGAGGAAGGCTCGATATTCGGCGAAGTGGGACTGATCTCCGGCCGGCGGCGCGGGGCAACCATTCGCGCGGCAGAAGACCTGATCGTCGTGGAAATTTCCCGGACGGCTGCGCTGAAACTGCAAGCCTCGGTTCCGGCAGCCAAACGGGCGATTACCCGGATCTCGACCGAGCGGCAATTGCTGCAGATGTTCGGTTCCGGCCTGACCAGGGAAGATATTGCAGAGGTCGTCGACACCAGCGAAATCATGAATGTTCGCGCCGGGGAGGCCATCATCAACGAGGGCGATGAAGGCAATGACATCTATGTCATCCGCGTCGGCTCGATGGTGGTGGAAAAGGAAATTGGCGGCAAGCCGGTCTTCCTCTCCTATCTGCCTGCGGGCTCCTATGTCGGGGAGATGACGCTGATCGCCGGCGGTGTCCGGACCGCGACCGTGAAAGCCGCGATCAAGTCGGAAGTGATCAGGATTGTTGGCGATGCCTTCAAGAAAGTGCTCGACCAGCATCCCGACCTGCTCGCCCGGGCGAAGAAAGACATGGCCTCGCGTCAGGACGTGAATGCTTTTGTCGAGGCCAAGAAGGACAGCTTTTCCGGGGTTGTCGACATGTATAGCGGGGTTGCCAACTTCCTGGTCGACAACGGTATTGGCGAGGCAACCGATGTGTTGCTGATCGACGAAAATCTCTGTGTTGGCTGTGACAATTGCGAGAAGGCCTGTGCGGACAGCCATGAGGGTCTCAGCCGTCTCGACCGCGAGGCGGGACGGACCTACGCGCATCTCCACGTTCCCACCAGTTGCCGCCATTGCGAGCATCCGCACTGCATGTCGGATTGCCCGCCCGATGCGATTCATCGCGGGCCCGACGGGGAGGTGTTTATTGATGACACCTGTATCGGATGCGGCAATTGCCAGCGCTATTGCCCCTATGGCGTGATCCGGATGGACAAGGTACCGCCGAAAAAACCGGGGATCTTGAACTGGCTGCTGTTCGGTTTTGGCCCGGGACCGGGCGAACCGGACAAGAACTGGGTCGCGGAGAATAGTGATCCGGCGGTCGAGAAACCCAAAAAGGCGATCAAGTGCGACATGTGCGCCGGAATTAATGGCGGTCCCGCTTGCGTCCGCGCCTGTCCGACCGGTGCCGCCATCCGCGTCGCTCCGGAGGAATTCCTGACCGTCGCCAAGCTCGAGCAGGAGGACGCATAATGGCATCTGTTCCTGTTCCCGGTGACGTGTCCCGCAAAACCGTCGCCATGCATGACGGTTTCCTCAGGCATGCCGGCTATCGCTGGCTCAAGATCGCGTCGGCGATTATGCTGGTGTCGATTGTCAGTTATCTCTTCATCGACGTGTCACCGCGACACAATGGGGGCAGCTGGTATGGCTATACACTGGGGACCATTGGCGCGCTGCTGATCCTGTGGCTGACCATGCTGGGCGTGCGCAAGCGGGCGATGACGCCGGGCAGCTGGTCGCTCAAGGCGTGGACCTCGGCGCATATCTATCTTGGCCTCAGCCTGATCGTCATTGGCACGCTGCATACCGGGTTCCAGTTTGGCTGGAACATTCACACCGCCGCCTATGCCTTCATGATGATCGTGATCATCTCCGGCATTTTCGGGATCTGGTTCTATGCCACCATCCCGCAGGCCTTGTCCGATAATCGCGACGAGATGACCGAGACCGAAATGCTGGAAAATTTGCGCTCGCTCGACCGGCAACTCCATGAGGCCGCGCAGCCGCTGTCGGCAGAACATGCCGCCCTGGTGCAGCAGTCTCTTGAACAGGATCCATTTGGCGGTGGTTTCTTCCGTCGCATTTCCGGGAAATATCCCAATTGCGAGACCCGCCGTGCGCAGGCTGATCTGAGGCGGGAGCGCGCCTATCAGCCTCGCATGGGGGGAGACGATCCGCTCGACAAGGTTGATGCGCTGCTCCAGAAAAAGGAAGCCACGCTGGCCCGGGTCCGGCGGCATCTGCGACTGAAGGCAATGCTCCAGGTCTGGCTGTTCGTACATGTTCCGATGACCTTTGCGCTGATCGCTTCGCTGTCGGCGCATATCATCAGTGTCTTTTTCTACTGGTAGGCGGGAGATAATCGCATGACATTTATCGTTCGCCAGATCGCTGTTACCGCCGATGGTCGGGAAATCATCCGCGCCAATCCGTTCAGCGAGCCGGAGATTGTCGTCGGCCGCAACGCCGAAAGTGCGATCCATTTGCCTGACCTCGCGGTCAATCCGGAACATGCGGTGATCCGCCAGCTGGATGACGGCACGATCGAAATAGACAGCACGTCCGGCCAGAAATTCTCGGTCGACGGGCGCGACAAGATTTCGGCGACCATTGATCCGTCTGCGGGTGCCGAGCTGGGATTTGGCGGCCATGTGATTTCGGTTAGCCGCGAGGATGACGGGATCATCCTGACCGTCAAGCGGGTCGAAGCGCTGTCGGATTCCGCCGCGGAGCGGGAAGAAGGCGCGCTGTATACGCTGAAAGGCCTGCTGCCTGGCAAGCGCATGAGCGCGTGGAGTTTCGTCGGCCTGGTCCTGGTCGCATTCCTCATCTGGCCCATTTACACCTGGGCCACCTATCGGGGTGTGGAAGAGCGACCGGACCAGTTCCATGCCGACACAATGTGGTCCTCCGGTGCGCTCAGCGATGCCCATCATGCGCTGGAAGGGGATTGCCAGGCCTGTCATGTCGACGCCTTTGTGACGGTGACCGATACCGCCTGCATGACCTGCCACGAGGATGATGCGCATGATCATGCCGCGCCCGATCGTCTGTTGACCTCCATGGGTGATCCCGAAGGATTTGCCAGAGTGGGCGCCGCCTTTGCCGCTGCTTTCAACAAGCCACGCGGCAGGTGTGTCGAATGTCACACCGAGCATGAGGGCGCCGGTGCTATGGAACCCACCGCGCAAAAATTCTGCGCCGATTGCCATGACGGACTGGACACGAGATTGACCGATACAAAACTGGAAAACGCATCGGACTTTGGCATCGCCCATCCCCAGTTCCGGCCCGCCCTCCTGCTCAAGCCGGGCGGCAAAAACCCGCCGCGCAAGCGGATTTCGCTGGATGAGAAGCCGACCGAGGACAATGGTCTGAAATTTCCGCACGACATCCACATGTCGAAGACCGGCGGTGTCGCCCAGATGGGCCGGCGCCTGTCAGCCAAATTCGGATTCGGACCGTCGCTGGTCTGTGCCGACTGCCATACACCCGATTCGGAAGGTGTCCGGTTCAAGCCGGTCGACATGCAGGAAGACTGCGCGATGTGTCACAGTCTCGCCTTTGACGAAATCGGCGGAACGATCCGGACCCTGCGCCACGGCGAACCCGAAATGGTGCGCGCGGACCTGCGGGCCTATTACCGCGCGACCGGACCGACGCGGCCGATCAATCTTGGCGGCATGAAACGCCGGCGTCCGGGCGAAGCCAATGATGCCCGCGTCGCCAGCGACTATGCCCGGGCGGTCCGGTTCCGGCCCACCCGCGCCAATCTTGCCATACAAGAAGTATTTTCCCGGGGCGGCGCCTGCTTCGATTGTCATGGCATTGTCCCGCCGGCGACCCGGGGCAGCGTCGATTACGGCATCAAGCCGGTGACCCAGACCGATCGCTACATGCACAAGGGCTGGTTCAGTCACGAAGCGCATAATGACGAGGATTGTACGTCCTGCCACAATGCCACCACGTCGAAGGAGGCGCGGGATCTGCTGTTGCCCGGGATCAAGACCTGCCGCGAATGCCATGGCGGCGAATTTGAAACCGCATCGGATGTTCCGTCGAGTTGCGCCATGTGTCATGACTATCACGCAGATGAAGGTGCACCCTGGCTGATCAGGGAGCAGCAAAAGGAAAAGCAAAAGAAACCGGAAAAGGAAATTGCCGGCCGCCAGTAACGGCATTTGGACCGTCGCAAGTTGCGACCAGATCGAGGAGGAGCGCCGATGTTGATGGCGCAAATTACGGATATTCATCTGGGTTTCGACCCGGATAATCCGGCAGAATTCAATCGCAAGCGGCTCGATCAGGCCCTCCGCCAGATCTGCGAGATGACGCCGCAGCCCGATCTGCTGCTGGCCACCGGTGATCTCGTCGATCGCGGTGATCAGGACAGCTATCGCCGTCTCGAAAACGCGCTCTCGGTCGTGCCATTTCCGGTCTATATGTGCCTGGGCAATCACGACATGCGCAAACCCTTTTGCAAGCAGTTTCCGGACGTTCCGACCGTCGATGGCTTCGTCCAGTACGAGATTGACGACGGCCCCCTGCGCCTGCTGTTTCTCGACACGCTCGAAGAGGGGCGACATGGCGGTGCCTTTTGCGAAGTCCGGGCCAAATGGCTGGCGGACCGGCTGGCCGAAAAACCGGACCGGCCAACGATATTGGTATTCCACCATCCACCCGTCGAATCCGGCATTGCCTGGATGAACACTCATCCCGACGAACCGTGGGTATCGGTGTTACGGGACACGATTGCCGGACATGACCAGATCAAGGCGATGATTACGGGCCATCTCCACCGCAATATCTCCACCTGGTTTGAAGGGGCGAGCCTGTCCGTCTGTGCCTCGACGGCGCCGCAGGTGGCTTTTGATCTGGCGCCGATTGATCCGGAAAATCCCGACGGCCGCAACATGATCGTGGCCGACCCGCCCGCCATCGCCTTGCACTGGTGGAACGGGCAACAACTGATCAGCCATTTCGAAACCGCGGAAGAGCATGTCATGCTGGCCCGTTATGACGACAATCTGCAACCTCTAGTCCGGGCGCTGCTCGCCGAGCGGCCGGACGGAGCGTCAGGCAAATAACCGCACGATTGCAAACGGATTGGAAACGGCCGCTTTTCGCGCTAGGCCACTTGGTCATGATCGTCGCTCTGCAAAGCCGAACGCTGCCATGAGCTGGAAACACCTGTTTTCCAGGTCGCTGGAGGCCGCACCCGGGCGGTTGCATTTTGCTGCCCACAGTCACCATCTGTGGCCGGATGCGAGCTTCGCAGGGCAGGTGCAGGCCTGGGAAGACGCAGCCAGCCTGGCCGATCACAAATGGTCTCGGATCATGGGGCCGGTGTGGGAGGAAGCGCAGCGCCACATTGCGGGAGAATTGCGCCTTCCGGATCCCGCGACCATCGCTTTTGCGCCCAACACGCATGACTTCCTCGTGCGGATTGTCGCGTCGATTGACCGGCATCCGGTGCGCGTGCTGGCCACCGACGGGGAATTTCACAGCTTTCGGCGGCAAATGGATCGCTGGGCCGAAGCGGGGGATGTGCTTGTTACAACGGTTCCGGCAGACCGGATCGCGGCGGAGGCGGCTGATGGTGCCCATGACCTGATCTTCGCCAGCCAGGTGCTGTTCAATTCGGGGACGGTGCTGGACAGCATCGCGGAACTCGCCGCGATGGCGCGTCCGGAGGGGCCCTGGGTGGTGATTGACGGCTATCACGGATTCATGGCGATCGAGACTGATCTGTCAGAAGTAGCAGACCGGATTTTCTATCTCTCCGGCGGCTACAAATATGCCATGGCTGGCGAGGGGGTCTGCTTTCTGCATGCCCCACCGGGATTTGCTCCGCGGCCAAAGGTTACGGGCTGGTATGCGGCCTTTGATGACCTCAGCCTGCCCCCCGGACAGGTTGGTTATGCCAGCGACGGCCGGCGCTTCCTGGGCAGTACTTTCGATCCATCCGGCTTGTACCGGTTCAATGCCGTCCAGAAGATGCTGGCGGACAACGGGCTGACGACCGCCCGGATCTCGGAGCATGTCAGCGGTCTGCAGCAATATTTTCTCGGCGGAAATCCTCTGGATGGCATGGAACTGCTCAATCCGCTCACCGAAGGTTGCCACGCGCGGTTTCTGGCTTTCAGGGGTGACAACGCGCCGTCCCTGCATGACCATCTGACCGCACAAAATGTCGTGACCGATGTTCGCGGAGATGTGCTCCGGATCGGCTTTGCCATCTACCATGACCGCGAGGATGTGGATCAGCTGAAAGTGGTGCTGTCAGCTTAGCTTGCCGTCGTCGTTCATCGATGGCTAAGCGCCTTTCGTCTAAAACATGATTTCAATCGCAACCTTTTTGCCTTTGTTGACAGGTTATTGTATCGGGGACACCAAGCGTAAAACATGTGCGACCTGCGGTTCCGGTCCGGACCCGAAATCTTATTTTACTGGAGAGACTTACATGCGAATTTCTATTTCCACCCGCAAAATATTCATGGGTGTATCCACCGCTGCGCTGATCGGCGCCACGGCGAGCCCGGCGCTGGCCAATGATCACGGCAAGAAAATGACCACTGCGGAGTTGAACCGGATGAGTGCAAATGCCAGTGCCAGCGCGACTGGAGGTCCCGAAGCCGAAATGGAAAATTCCGTACTCCAGACCTGGGAAGGCCCCTATGACGGCGTGCCGCCATGGGACGAAGTCAAAGTGTCCGATTTCCCGGGCGCTTTCCAGAACCTGATGGATGAAGGCAAGAAGGAAGTAGAAGTCATCCTTTCCAACCCCGAGCCCGCGACCTTCGACAATTTCATGGTGCCGTGGGAATTGGCCGGTGCCAAAGCCAATGAAGTGTTTTCCTTGTGGGGCGTGCACAGCAGCAACCTGTCAAACGACGAAGTCCGCAAGGTACAGGGCGAATGGCTGCCGAAAATTTCCGCGTTCTACAACCAGATCCAGCTCGATCCGCGGCTGTTCCAGAAAACCAAACAGGTTTACGACAATCTTGGCACATCGGGTCTGAACGCCCAGCAACAGCGCCTGGTCACCCGCCAGTATGAGTCGCTGGTGCGCAACGGGGCCTTGCTCGAAGGCGACAACAAGAAGGAACTGATCCGTCTCAACACCGAGCTTTCAAAAGCATTTAACGAGTTTTCCAACAAGGTGCTCGCGGACGAGGAAACCTATATCTACCTTACCGAGGAAGCCGAGCTGGCCGGACTGCCGGACAGCTTTGTGGCCTCGATCAAGGCGGCTGCCGAAGCGCAAGACAAGCCTGGCTGGGCACTCAAAAACACCCGCTCAGTGATGCAACCGTTCCTGCAGAACTCGACCAACCGGGACCTGCGCAAGAAGGTCTACATGGCCTATATCAATCGCGGTGATAATGGCGATGCGAATGACACCAATGCCACCATCGCCAAAATCCTGAAGCTGCGCGCGGACCGGGCGAAGCTGCTCGGTTTTGACAGCCATGCCCATTTCCGGATGGCGGATACCATGGCGCAGACGCCCGAAACCGCGATGGACCTGATGATGAAAGTCTGGCCTGCCGCTGTCGCCCGGGTGAAGGAAGAAGTGGCGGACATGCAGGAAATTGCGGATGCCGAAGGCGCGGGCATCACCATCGAACCGTGGGACTATCGCTACTATGCGGAAAAGGTCCGCAAGGCGAAATATGATCTCGATGAAGCGGAGATCAAACCCTATTTCAAACTCGATAACATGGTCGACGCGATGTTCGACATGGCGAACAAGCTGTATGGCATGACCTTTACCGAGAATACCGGCACCGTGCCCGTGTTCGAACCGGAAGTCCGCACCTTCGAAGTGAAGCGTGGCGACCGGGTGATCGGGGTTTTCTATCTCGACAATTTCGCGCGTGAAGGCAAACGTTCGGGTGCATGGATGACCACCTATCGCAGCCAGAACAAGCTGAGCGGGAAGAACCGTTATGTCTTTGCCTCGAACAACAACAATTTTGTCAAAGGCGGCGACGGCGAACCCACGCTGATCAGTCTGGATGACGCGACGACGCTGTTCCACGAGTTCGGACATGCGCTGCATTATCTCAATTATGACATCACCTATCCCGGCTTTGGCGGCACGCCGCGCGACTTTGTCGAATATCCCAGCCAGGTGCACGAGAACTGGCTGCTGACACGCCACATTCTCGACAATTATGCCAAGCATGCAGAAACCGGCGAGCCGATGCCGCAGGCACTGGTCGACAAGATTGAAAAGTCGAAGACCTTCAACGAGGGTTTCTCGACCGTGGAATATCTGTCGAGTGCGATTGTTGACATGAAGCTGCACAACCGGGCGGAACCGGTCACTGATCCGGATGCATTCGAGCGTGAAACGCTGACCGAAATCGGCATGCCGCGCGAAATCGTGATGCGCCACCGACTGCCGCAGTTCAATCACCTGTTCTCGTCAGACGCCTATTCGGCCGGCTATTACAGCTATCTCTGGTCGGAAACGATGGACGCCGATACCTGGGCGGCCTTTGAAGAGGCCGGCAATGTCTGGGATCCGGAAGTCGCCGAACGCTTCCGCTCGATCATCCTCGCCACCGGCAACGAGACTGACCGGAAAGAGGCCTATCGCAAATTCCGCGGCCGTGATCCGCAGGTCAAGTTCATCCTGAAGAAGCGCGGCTTCCCGGTACCGGATGAGACGGCGGCAGCAGGCAGCAAGGATGATGCGGTGAAATAAATCAGATCATCGCTGGAGAATTGCAAAAAGGGGAGCGCTGTTGCGTTCCCCTTTTTCGTTCAGAAGAACATGTCCGCCAGCGCCCGGATCAGCGACCTGGCCGCATGCGGGAAAAGCCGCTCTCCGACGAAATCCCGGCGCAGGCACAGCAAGATCAGGAGTGTCATCTGGGCGGCGATCTGGTCGCGTTCGGGTGCCGGTGATGATCGACTCCATTTCGCAATCAGGGCATCCAGGAACTGTTGATCTGCCGTTTGATGGTCAAGCAGGCGTTCGGGCGGCACTTTCTGGATGATCGCCCCGAATTCCCGGGCGTCGCCCAGGATATGGATCAGCTTTTCACCTGCGATCTTCCGAAACATTTCTGTCAGCAGCAATATGAGCTCTTCCCGCTCCGGTTTCCAGTCTTCAGCTGAGGGCAGGATGAGGGGTGTGCGAAGATCATTCTGGAAATCTTCGAGCAGCTCGAAAAACAGCAGCTGCTTGGTCGGATAGAATTTGTAGAAGGACCCCTTTCCGATATGTGCTGCGGCGGCGAGTTCGTCGACCGTCGTTCGCGCCACACCCTTGCGGGCAAAAGCCTCGCGAGCAGCGGCGCGCAATTTCTCCCTGATGGTCGCCTGTTCGGCATGATCAAATCGGGTCGGCATGGCCTTGTGTATGACGATTTGACTAATTTCGTCAAATGGTCACTTGGAGAGAAAGCCGAGGGAGCGAATCGCATGAACAACATCAGCCGAACAATCATCCAGGCATCAGCTCTGGGCGGAGCCATCTATGCCGGGCTGACCATTTTCGCGATCATTCACGGGTTTGAATATTATGTGATGGGGATGTTGCTTGCCGCTGTCCTGATGCTGGTCTTGCGGCATACACCTGGTTCGGCTTTCCGGAACGGGTTCGTCGGTGGCTTTACCGCCATTCTGACAGCCGTGTGGGTTCAGGCGCTGTTCCTGCCACTCTATTTTCAGAACAATCCCGAATATGCGGTTTCTGAGGTCCCCTGGGGCCTGTCCGCACGAAGCTTTACCTTCCTGACAGCGCCACTGGGTGCGCTGGTCGCTGGACTTGTACTTGCCATGCTCGCGGCAGGGCTGGCGCGGCTCGTCCGCCAGACCCCACCCGGTTCCGGCCATTGAGAACGCAATAAACCCGGAGTGCGACAATGACATTTGATCTTTGGGCGCTGTTTGCCACGCTTGTACTCGCCATGGTGCAAATCGGTCTGGCGAGTATCCTGACCGTGCGGCAGCTGGGGCCGGATTGGGTACTCGGTCCGCGGGACCAGCCGCGGGAAACATCAGGCCGGACCGGCCGTGTGGTTCGCGCCCATCGCAACCTGCTCGAGATATTTCCGCAATTTGTAGCGGCATTGCTGATCATCCACTTTGCCGGGGAGGCCGGACAATTGTCGGCAGTCGGGGCGTGGACATTCTTTGTGGGCCGGCTGTTATATGTCCCGGCCTATGTTTTTGGTCCAACCGGGTTGCGACCCTTGTGCTGGCAGATCGGGCAAGTCGGCATATTGATCATATTGGCCGATATTTTCTTCTAGCCACCCTGGTTGTTCCGCCGCCGGTTGCGGGCGATCTGTTCCTGGATCTGCAGCAGTCGCTGCTCGGTCATGGAGAATCGGAAGGCGAAGAAGAAGGCGATCAGCATCATCGGGATGATGCCGGCCCCGGCAACCCAGACCAGTGCGTTGAGCGTCGCGTCGTCGACCGCGCCGGGGCGCATGCCTTCCTCCAGCCCGACCATGTCGAGCGCGAAGCCGCCATATAGGGGGCCAACCGCCCCGCCGAGCTTGGTCGTGAACTGCAGCACGGCATAGAAGGAGCCTTCCTGCCGGAGGCCGCTGTCGACTTCATGCTCGTCGGTCAGGTCAGCGGTGATCGAGGTGATGGCGACGATCCGCAGCACGAAAAAGGTCATGAAAATCGAGTTCTGCGCGACCAGGATCGCAAATATCGCAGGATGGCCGTTGTCGGGGATCAGGCCGGCAAAGCGGAGCAGATAAGGCCAGGACAGATCGACCAGCATGATCGCAACCGCCCATTTGACAATATCCTGTTTGGCCATGCGCCGTCCGATCGTCCGCAACAGGACCATGGCACAGGGCACCGCGATCAGGACGGAGATACCCAGCACCAGCCCGGTCTGGTCCGCCTCCAGTTCCCAGAAATAGGTCCAGAATATGATATTGAGCGCCACCGTGATGCCATAGGATGCCGTTGCACCAAGATCGTAATAGAGCACGTTGCGGAAATTGCGGTTGCGGAATGTGGACAGGAAGTCGCGCCACAGACCGAGCAGCCCCGGCGTGGCGGGCGTCCGGTCCGGATCGATCCGGGTATGGTCAATGAACTTCCAGGTCCCGGCGATGCAGGCCGAGGCCGTGATGAATACGAGCAGCGCCGACAGCCAGCCATAGGTCACATAATTCTCGGCAATGAACCGGCCGTCGCCAGCAGTGCCTTCATCGAACAGGAAATAGAGGCACAGCGACGGGAGCAGCAGCGCGGTCAGGAACAGAAAGGCCGTGCGCTGGCCGAGCAGGGCACTGCGCTCGTGATAATCCTGGGTGATTTCGGCGACCAGCGTATAGTGCGGGATCGAGAAGAAGGTCAGCGCCGTCCGGATCCACAGCGAACAGATCAGCAGCCAGCTGGCCAGCCACCATTCGCTGCCCAGCACAAAGTCCGGCGGGGTGAACAGCGCAACAAAGCCCAGCGCCAGCGGGATGGTGCTGTAGATCATGAACGGATGCCGCCGTCCCCAGCGGCTCTTGATCCGGTCCGACCAGCTCCCGACCATCGGGTCTGATACCGCATCCCACAGCAGGCTGAGCGACAGGACAAATCCGGTCGCGGTGCCGCTCAGCCCCAGGACCTGCGTGTAGAAGAGCAGGACAAACATGATGTAGGCGGCTTCCTTGACCGCATAGACCGCTCCGCCGAGGCCATAGGACAGGCGGTTGGAAAGGGTCAGGTGCAAAGGAAGCTGTCCGGGGTTGTTGCGGGAATACAAAGCGTTGCACAACAAAACGGATAAGGCCAATAGAATTGCACCTGCGCAAACCAGATAAATGATCGCATTTGTCGGCCCCGCACCTCCCGAGGGACCGGGAACGGCTCAGAGCAAGGTCGGCTTGTTCAATCTGCCGCTGGAATGACCGGCACCAGCAAATGCGAGTCAAAGCGGGCACCGGAATGGATCGTGTGCTGTCCCTGATTGACAGAATATTTGTGGGCAAGGCTTGGATGCTCAAACAAATCCTTGCCCTGCACAATCAATCTGAGCGACTCTCCCGCACGGAACAATGTGCTGCTGGGCAGGATTTCGATTTCAACCGGAACAATTTCATCAGGACTGACCGGGAGAGGTTCATCATGTCTCAAGACAGGTTGCCAGTCAGTCGACAGATTTTTGTCCAGACTGCGCTGCGAAACGCGCAACCATCCCATCGCTGCCGGACCCCTTGTATATCCGGTTTTGGCGTAAAAACTGACCGGATTGTAATCCTTGTCGAGCTTTTCAATACCGACAAACAGATCGAGGTCAGCGCCCTGATCTGTGGAAACCCAGAGTTTCAGCTTCATGTTGCCAGTGATTTCGGTTTCTTCGCCAAACTGCCGGGTAAAGGTGGCGCGCCCGGTATGAGGATCATATCGGGTTTGATGAATTTCTTTTGAAGGCTTGGTGGAAAAACCGTTTTGCGCGCCATCCAGAAAGAGTTTGCGATATTCGGTGCCGGGAAGGGGCCAGTCATCTTCATAGCGTACTTCAAATTCGTTCAGGCTTTCCCTGACTTCCAGGCGGATGGATTTCCGATCAGCAAAACCATTGTCGACACCTTTCAGGAAATGATCGAAAAAATCCTTTTGATAGGCGAGACCCTCTGCGCTGTAATAGAGGTCCCATTTCGCGCGACCATGGGTGAACAGCCATTTCTGTTCAGACGCGATCTGCTTGTAGCCCTCAAACGAACCACGGGTGTGGAGGCCCTGATCGCTCCATGTCGCACTGATCAGAGCCGGGACGTTGATGCGCGACAGGTCGATACCCGATCTATTCGCGGGACGCTGCTGCACCCATCGCATTAAGGACGGACGCTTGTGGGCGAAGCGGAATACGGGCGGCGGTGGCAGAGGATAGCCATTTGCGCCTGTACGCATTTTGCGAAGCCAGAAGTCGGTGAAGGCTGTTTCTGGAATACCTCCATGGTACAGGACTTCCCGAAAGCTGTCGGATTGTCCTTCCCAGGGGATAATGGCTTTCAGGTGTGGCGGGTTGCCGCTCGCTGCCACCCATTGCGAAATGGCGAGATAGGAAACCCCGTTCAAGCCCACCTTGCCATTGCTCCAATCCTGATTGCCTGCCCACTCAATGGCGTCATAAAAATCGTCACGATCTTGCATGGTTAGCGTGCCGGGGTCACCTTCCGAGGAAGCGAATCCACGCGAATCCACGTAGATCACAACATATCCGTTCGGCACCCAATATGCCGGATCAGGCCCCTCCCAGGATGTCCACGGACTCACGGCAAAGGACCCGAGGTCAAAATCCGGATTCAGCGCTGCCCTCAGGATTTTCGGATATTGGTCCGGTCCCTTGTTTTTGTCATAAGCCGTGAAAGCCATGACCACGGGATATTGTCCGCTGTCTTTTGGGCGGTAGACATTGGCAGACAAACGGATGCCGTCCCGCATCTCGATCCAGATGTCCTTGTTGACGAGGATGCTATTTTCAAGATCGCCAGTGTTCAGGATTTTCGCCGGATAGTCGGGGTTGGCCCGAACTTCCGGATCATTTTCCAGAAAGGTTTCGGGAGGATCCTTCGCGGTAAACATGCCGTAACCTAGTGCGGCACTTGCCAGCACGATCACAGCCAGGATTCCCAAAGATACCCGTTTCACACTCATTGATCATGTATTCCTACAGGTTTGGACCCGGGTCAACTCCGGCAAATTCTGGAAAACCCGGCGATTATTGATAATTGCCGCGCCGGCCTATTTGCTCCACCTTTTCGGTGGACAGACAACAGGAGCAAATTGCATGCCACGCCCTACCGACATTCCCGTCGTTGATCTCATGATGGAAATTCCGACCGGAACCGCCGGGATGGGGATGAAGGAAGCGCGCAAGCTGATGAAGGATAGCGGGTCGAAGGATTTCTCCCATCATCCCGCGCAATATCTGTTCAAGGATTCGGGTGATCGCATGGCGCAGGAGCTGGATCCCGATGCGATTGTCGCGATGATGGATGCGCATGGCGTCGCCTGCGCGATGATCGGGGTGCATCCGAAATATCCGGAGAACGCGCTCGCGTTGTTTGAAGCCCATCCCGGACGTTTCATCGGCGAGGTCGGGATCAATCCGCATCTGGGCATGAAAGGCGTCCGCGCGCTGGAGGAGACGGTGAAGCTCCACCCCAATATTGTCGCCGCCTCGGCCGCGCCCTGTCTGCTCAATCCGCAGGTGCCGATTGATGACAAGACCTGGTATCCGCTTTACGCCAAATGCTGTGAGCTGGATATTCCGGTCAACATGCTGGTCGGTGTGCCCGGACCGCGCGTGCCCTATAAATGCCAGCATCCCGGTCTGCTGGATGAAGTCGCATGGTTCTTTCCGGAGCTTCGCGTGGTGATGCGCCATGGCGGCGATCCGTGGACCGATCTGTGCTGCAAGCTGCTGCTCAAATGGCCCAATCTCTATTATTCAACCTCGGCCTGGGCCCCGAAACATTATCCGCGCAATATTCTCGACTTCGCCAACAAGCGCGGGGCACAGAAAGTCCTGTTCGCCGGCTATTATCCGGGCCTTTCCTATGACCGGATCTTTTCGGAAATGGATGATCTGCCATTGAAAGATGATGTCTGGCCGCTATTCCTGCGCGAAAATGCGCGACGGGTCTACAAGCTGGACGGGATTGTCGGGGACTAGCTCCGCACGCGCTTTCCTACTGCCATATGGCCAGGTTATTGTTGGGCAAAGAAGCACCAGCAGGACATTATTCGTGATTCAGCAAATTGTCACCTTCGCGAAATTCGCTGCAAGATACTTGAACAGAAAGGAAAATTATCGATACCGGCGGGGGGACAGGGGGTCACCTTTGTCACCCGCAATGCCTCATCGCGCAAATGCACGGATCCCTGCATTTGCCCGCTTTGCCGGTGCAAATTTGCGCCTTGACCGACCTGCGTGCCGCTGACAGGTTTCGAATCACAACCTGAGAGGAAATTCCGCCATGACAATTGCAGCCGTCCGTACCCCCGATGACCGTTTCGACGACATTCCGGATTTCGACTTTCCCGTGCATTATGCCGACAATCTTCCGGGATATGAGGGGCTGCGCGCGGCCTGGATCGATACCGGGCCGGCGGATGCGGAAACCACCTTTCTGTGCATGCATGGCGAGCCCAGCTGGTCCTTTCTCTATCGCAAGATGATCCCGCATTTCACCGCGACCGGCGCGCGTGTCGTCTGCCCCGATTTCTTCGGTTTTGGCCGGTCCGACAAGCCGACCGAACTCGACAGCTACACGTTCGACTTTCACCGCAACCATATCCTGGCGCTGGTCGAGCGGCTGGACCTGAAGAATGTCACTCTGGTGGTGCAGGACTGGGGCGGGCTGATCGGACTGACATTGCCGGTCGATGACAAGTTCAAGCCACGCCTGTCCAGGCTGATCATCATGAACACCGCTCTGGGTCTGGGAACAGGGGCCGGGGACGGCTTCAATGCGTGGAAGGAATATGCCCTGACCACCCCGGTTTTTGACGCTGGCGACATCATCGCGCGCGGGACGCCGCAAATGACGGATGCCGAAACTGGGGCTTACAACGCGCCCTATCCCGATCCGAGCTTCCAGGCTGGTGCCCGAAAATTCCCGGCACTCGTACCGGTTTCACCGGATATGGATGGCGTCGAGACCAGCAAAAAGGCAGCGGCTTTCTGGAGCGGCGAGTGGTCGGGGCAGAGCTTCATGGCGATTGGCGGGTCTGATCCGGTGCTGGGTCCGCCGGTGATGAAAATGATGCACGGACTGATCAAGGGGTGCCCGGAACCGCTGTTGATCGAAGAGGCTGGCCATTTCGTCCAGGAATGGGGTGACATTGTTGCGCCAGCCGCGCTGAAGAGTTTTGGAGACTGACGGAAGGCTGATACCGGAGGAGTTATGACAGGCCTGTTGGAACGGATATTCCTGCGCCCGCTGCCATCGCTGCAGATCGTGCAGATCGCGGTCGGCCTGACCGTGGTGACGGCCGCCTATTGCCTCGCCTATACCGCCTTTTCGGGCAATATGGCGACGCTGCAGGAAGCGTTTTTCTGGCCGATCTTCAATATCCTGCCCTGGTTCCTCTGTTTTGAATTCGGCAAGCGCATCGCCGGCTGGCCCCGGCGTCTCACCGCCATCCTGATGGTACTGGTCGGCATGGCGGCGCTGGACAGCCTTGTTGCAAACCCGTTGAGCCTGCCCGCGGGAGACCTGCTGTTTCAGATGACCCGGCGGATTCCGGGTGCGGCTCTGGTCGGTGCGCTGTTCGTTCTGACCGAAATCGCCAAGCATTATGCGCTTGGCAAGGGACCAGCAAGCGGGGCACTGGTCGAGCCGGATGATCTGCCGCTGGTGGCCAGCCAGATTTTGTGGGTCTCCGCTGCCGGCAACTATGTCGAGCTGCATGGTCCGGAAAAACCGGTGCTCCACCGCGCCCCGATTTCCGCCGTCGAGCGCAAGCTGGCGGATCAGGGGTTTGTACGCATTCATCGTTCGGTGCTGGTCTCGCGCCGGGCGGTGGAAAAGGTGGTCAATGATCTGGTCATTCTAAAATGCGGGCAACAGTTCAAGGTCGGCAACCGCTACCGGTCGGCGCTGGCCTAAGCAAAAACTCGTCCCTTCGTCACATGCGGCTTTCCCGACCGGTCGAGCGGTGATCATATTTCCCTGAAACACGCACGAAAGGGAAAAACATGCGCTTCATGCTTGCCGGCCTCGCTCTGCTGCTGTCTTCGACGGTGGCTCATTCCGAAACCCGCATCACTGGTGATCTGCCGGTTCAGGGAGATGCCGGTGCGGAAGCCACTGAGGGGCTGGAGACCGAATATGGCGTGGTCCGGACCTCCGAAGGTCTGCGCCTGCGCAGCTATGTCACGCGGCCGGAGGGTACTGTCGGCAAGCTGCCCGCGGTGTTTGTCACCCAGTGGGTGTCCTGCGGTGCAATGCGCTTTCCCGATGCCCGCGACACCCAGCTGAAACTGCTTGCCTGGCAGTCCGGCCTGGTGATGATCCGTATTGACCGCTCGGGTTCGGGCGACAGCGAAGGGCCGGGCTGTGACCAGCTCGATTACAATACGGAGGTGCGGCATTATCGCGAAGCGCTGGTCCAGATGAAACAGCATCCCTGGGTCGACCCGGATCGCGTCGTGATCCTCGGCAGCAGTCTGGGATCCACCACAGCGCCGCTGGTGGCGCAGGGCAATAATGTCGCCGGTGTTGTTGTGCAGGGTGGTGGCGCGGTGACGTACATGGAACGCATGATCGGGTTCGAGCGCCATTATGTCGAACGATCCGGCTCCGTCAGACCGGAAGACATTCACCCGGAGATGGTGAAACGGATGGCGTTTCTGCATCACTATCTGGGCGAGAAAAAAACGCCTGCCGAAATTGCTGCGCAATATCCAGACCTTGGCGACGTTTGGAAGAGCATTCGCGGCACGCAGGAGACGACCCATTATGGCCGCCCCTTTGCCTGGCATCAGCAGGCGGCCGACCGGAATTTTCTCGCCGCCTGGCTGTCACTGGGCACACCGGTCATGGTGGTTTTCGGGGAGTATGAACAATTTGAAACACGCCACGGCCACCGCATGATTGTCGACATGATCAATCGCAAAACGCCCGGTCAGGCGGAATGGCTCGAAATCGCCCAGGCCGATCACAGCCTTTGGGTCTATCCCGACACCTATGCAGCCTATGCCGATGAAAACGGAACGCGCGCCAACCCGCTATATGTTACGCCAGTCAGCCGCTGGTTGCGGCGGGTGACCGGTTTGGCCGGCCGCTAACCGAGCGCCGGTTCAGGCCTTCAGGCCGCCATGGCGGTCTTGCTGAAATGTTCGGTAAAGCGAGGTTGCATCGGCTGGCTGGCGACAATGGCGAGCGGCAAAGCCGTTTCGCAATGCGCACATTCAGCACTGAAACGGCCAATATGCCAGTGCGACTTTCCGCAGCCGGGGCAGCGATTGACAATATCGAGATGATACATTGGCTGATAACCGCGCTGGATTGCGTCAGCCGGAGCGGCATCGGGCTGGTTGACGGATGAACGGGGGGATAAATACATCTTTCTTCCTTTTCTCTTCTGCCAGTTACTGTTCGAACAGGATCGCCAAATGTTGCTGAAGTGACGATGAACCGGTTGTTTCGGTAGATGAAAAGCTATGCGGTTCGGGATTTTTAGATAGTATGTATCCGCCAGATTCGGTGATCTGCCGCACACTCGCCTGCAAGTTGTTGAAATCTGGCCCTTAAAAATCCGTTAAACAAGTCCCGATTTGAACCAGTCTGTTGAGGGACGTGCTTAATTGAGCGATTCATCCAGAAGCCGGGCGATTCGCAGGCCGGCCCGCTGAATCTGGAGTCGCGTCACCGGGACGAGCTCGGGGATTTCCTGATTGTCGACCAGCGCCCGCTCTTTCATTTTGGGTCCGCAGGATGGCGCATCTTCCGCGGTGAGATAGCTATGATCCCGCGCGATTTGCCAGGCTTCCCGGGCCCAGTCCTCGGTCGAGCCAGCGTTGAGGCGGGCCTTTTCGGCCCTGTCATAGCGACGTACCAGATCCGGGCCATCGGTAATCGAACGTTCGGCCAGTGGCCCATCCCAAAGGGCGTGAAGGTTCAAGCGGCCTTTGATGATCCCATAGGCTGCGCTGACATCATTGCCGCCACGATCGCCGCGATCACCGCTGTGGAGCGGCATGTGCAAATCGCCGACAAAATGGACGAGGAAGGCGAGAGCCTGCAATCGGACATGATCGGGATAGGCGGTATTTTTCAGGATTGCGGCATTGCGGTCGATCTGGGCGGATACACAATTGCCCCCTCTGCAGGCGCTGGCCATGTCGAACGGTTTGCAGATGTCGACATTCTGGTAATGCCAGGGGAATGTGTGGCCCCAGCGTACTCGATCGGGGCGGATGCAGTCCGGCCAGACACTGGCGTCTTCGATGGTTTCCAGCGCACAGTCCGGCGTTCCCAGCAATGCGGAGGAGGCGAAAAGCGCCTCCATTTTCTGCCGTGTCGATGCCGAGATATTCTGCTCTGCCACAGCAGCAGTGGTCCGGTGCCCGAAGTCCCACCAGGCTGAAGCTGGCCCGGGTGCAACAAGAAGTGCCAAGACCAGTGATACGAGCAGAAGGCGAATCATGGTCCGATAAACAGGCCGTCGGCATGACAGGCAAAAGTCATTCCGCATCCAGGCGCCGCCAGGCCAGATCTGCAAATTCGCACAGCAGTGGCCGGGTATCGCGGGGATCGATAATGTCCTCGACGCTGAAATGCTCGGCCGTGCGGAATGGCGACGTCACCTGATTGAGCCTGGCCTTGATCTCCTCGAGGCGGGCCGCGGGATCTTCCGCCGCTTCAATGTCCGCCTTGTAGGCCACCTCCAGGCCGCCGGCGATTGGCAGCGAGCCCCAGTCCCCGGACGGCCAGGCAAAACGGTATTGAAAATTCTCGGCATTGGACATGGCGCTGCCGGCAATTCCGTAGGCCCGGCGCACAATGATGCTCGCCCAGGGAATAGTGGCGCGATAGACGGCATTCATCGCCTGGACCCCGTAGCGGATGGTTCCGGTTTTTTCCGCGTCTTCGCCAATCATGAATCCGGGATTGTCGACCAGATGAACAACAGGCAGCCGGAACTGGTCTGCCATTTTGGCAAAACGTTCGACCTTTTCCGAAGATTTGGCTTCCCAGGACCCGCCCAGAAAGCTGGGGTCATTGGCGAGCACGGCAACCGGATATCCGTCGAGCCGGGCAAAAGCGGTAATCGCGGCGCGTCCCCAGCGTTTGCCCATTTCGAACACGCTGCCCCGGTCAAACACGCTCTCCATGATCTTGCGCATCGAATAGACCTGTTTGTCTTCACGCGGCACAGCCGACAGCAGGCTGTCGTCGCACCGGTCAACCGGGTCATCACAGGCGATGCGTGCGGCGCGCTGGTTCACATTGCTCGGCAAATAGGATAGAAATCTGCGTGCGGTGGCGAAGGCTTCCTGCTCGCTGGAAACTTCTTCGTCGACCACGCCATTGGTGGTGTGGATATCGCTCCCGCCCAGCTCTTCCTTGGACAGCGTATCGCCAATGGCCGCCGCGACCGCGGGCCCGGCGGCAAACAACTGGGACAATCCGCGGACCATGATCGAATAGTGGCTGGCCACTGTCCGCGCGGCCCCCATCCCGGCCGTGGGTCCCAGCGCCAGGGCTACAACGGGCACCGTGTCTTGATTCTTCATGATATCGTCCCAACCGGGAACCGCAGGGACATAGGTGAAACCCATGTCTTCCAGGCTTTTGACCGACCCGCCGCCACCGGTGCCGTCGATCATCCGGATCATGGGGATGCCCAGCGTGTGCGCCATTTTTTCGCATTGCACGAATTTCCGGTGCAGGGCGGCATCGGCGGCACCACCGCGCACTGTGAAATCGTCCGCGCTGGCGACAACAGGGCGCCCTTCGATATTGGCGCGTCCGAAAATCAGATTGCTGGGAGAAAAATCCTCGAACTCCGCCTTGTCATTATAGGTTCCGCGTCCGGCTATCTTGCCGACTTCCCGGAACGAGCCTTCATCCACTATGCCTGCAATTCGGGCACGCGCATCCAGCTTGCCGCGTCCATGTTGACGCGATACTTTTTCTTCGCCGCCCATTTTCTCGGCGAGCCGCTGGCGTTCAGCCAGTTCTTCCAGTTCGGGCTTCCATGTCATCGGAGCGGTTTAACCGAGGGGTTAAAGGAGGGAAAGGCCGAATATGACAGTCGCAAATTGCATGTAATGTGTTAGTGTAGTAGTACAGCATTACTGTGACTGAAAAACAGGGAGAGAAACATGCGGAAATGGGCAGGTGCAATATTGGGACTGGCGCTGGCCGGACAGGCCATCGGAGTTCATGCCGAGGAGGCCGATACTGTTCCGGAACAGGAGGCACCAGCAATCCCGGTGTGGGAGATTGGTTTTTCTCCCGAGGGTCTGAGTGGACCTGGAGCTGCCATATTGGAAGCGGAAATGGAGAATGCGCAGTTCGTCGCATTGGGAGAAGATCATGGTTATGCCGCTGCGCCGATGCTGGCGCGGGGATTGGCCGCGGAGATGCGGAAAGACGGACAGGTACATCATGCCGCGGAAATAGGTCCGCATTCGGAGCAGGTCGTCAAACGGGCCCTGACCGAAGGCGGGGTAGAAGAACTGGCGCGCGTTCTGAAAGGCAAGCCGCTCGCGATTCCTTTTCTTGGACATCGCGAGGATGCGGAACTGGCGCAGGAATTTGTGCGCGAGGACGGTGCCGTCGATTTGTGGGGTGTGGATCAGGAGTTTCTCGGATCACCGCTGCTGCTGCTTGGGCGGCTGGCCGAACTGGCACCCAGCGACGACGCGCGGCAGATGATAGCCGAAATGCTGGACAGTGATCGCGAGGCCATGGCCACGGGAGATCAGGAAGGCTTGTTGATGCTGTCCGCTCCTCCCGAAAAGTTTGAAGCCTTGCGCGCCAAGTTTCCCGACAGCGGCGAAGCGTGGGCGATCATCGATTCGATGGCCGAAAGCGCGGTGATCTATCAGTATAATTCCGCCAGGCGCTATTTTGACAATAACTACGAACGTATTGAGCTGATCAAGCAGCAGTTTCTGGCCGAATATCACCGAAGATATGACGAGGCACCGCGCGTATTGTTGAAGATGGGGGCCTTCCATCTGGGGCGCGGCACGACCCCCACGCGCATGTTTGATCTCGGTTCGCTGTTGCCCGGACTGGCTGCCGCCAATCAGAAAACATCCCTGCATATTGTCTATGGCGCGCTGGATGGAGAGCAGCTGGCAATGGGGCCGGCTTCGGAAGGCTATTTTCAGGTGCGCCCGGTGAAGGATCAGCTGGTGACGCCGCTGCTGGAAGCGGCGGGCATGGATCTATCTGCGATCGGACCTACCGGGCATTATTTGATCCCCCTTGATCCGATCCGGCGAAAGCTGGGCGGGAAAGGAATTGGCGAGCTTGGGCAGCTGGGACAATTCCTGGTGCTGGGTTTCGATTACATCGTGACGACACGGGCAGGGCGCGCCGCCACCCCGCTGGTCAAGTAACAATCGGGCAAAATTGCTCCGGTGTTACGGACTGGTGATGGCTTGTTGCAGATATTCCAAAGCTGCAGCCATTGCTGGATCCGAGCCATCAGTCAGCCGGTCGGATTCGCGCAGCGGAAGATCCGCGACATAATCCTCGCGGGGTGTGCCATCGACATGGAACAGGCTTTCGGTGCCGATATCCATACGGGCTCCGGACTTTTTCAGATCGAGGTTAGATAGCGCGCCCAGCAGGTCGCCCATATCTGATGCGATGGTGTAGGCATCGGCCGCCGCATCCAGCCCGATAACAAGGCCCTCTCCCATGCTCCCGGTCCAGTGGCCGCCAAGTACGGCGACAGGCCCGGAGAAGCCGGGATTGCGGGGTTTGACCTGTTCAACAAATCGTCGCGGAACACTGAATTCGCGCTCCAGGCTGGGAATTTCGTGGATCTGGTAGGAGCGCGTCCCGGTTACAAAATGTCCGATGATGCTGCGCGCGACTTCGGTATTGCCCCCGCTGGGCGTGTTGCGCAGATCGATGATGATCGCATCGCTGCCCGCCAATTGTTCCAGCGCGCGGTCAAAGGCCGGGATCAGGTCATTATTGCCCAGCGAGTTGTTGATCCGAACGACACCGATCCCGGCCTGTTGCGAGACCGTCAGTATCTCGCCCGCCCGGATCAGGTTGGAATAGTCATAAGTCGCGGGAAGCGTAATGTCGCGTGTTTGGCCTTCATGGCGGAAGGAGATATCGCGCGATCTGTTGCGCATCCCGCTTACCGCAATATCCGCGGCATAAACCAGCTGTCGGGGGCTCGGGTTCGGCAGCAGGTCTCCAAAAGGTTGTTGCACCGCTTCCCGGACCGGCTGGCCGTCAATGCCGACAATTTCCCAGCCTGGCCGGATGCCTGCGTCATCGGCGGCAGAACCGGCACGGACGTCGAGAACGTACAAGCGGCTGTCGCGGAATATGGTCTTCAAGTCGGATCCCGAAGGGATGATCGAATAGTCGGTTTCATCAAGCGGTCCGACCAGAAAATGCGGATCGGAAAATGTCAGCGCTGTCTGGTGGAGAAGCTTGCGAAAACTCTCTCGGTCCGTGGCAGCCAGTGCTGCAGCTTTTGATCGCTGCAACTGCGCTTCGACATCCATGTCATCACGGTCGATATAGGCGTAAAACAGGCGCAGTGTGTCTTCAAACTCCTGCCACGCGGCCACCGCATCGAACGCTTCCGCTACCGTTTCGCTATCCGCAATTTGCGTGTTGGCCGCCGCCAGCGGAACCGTCCCGAGACTCGCCATTGCGGCAAGCAACAAATGTCGGATCATTCCTCGTCGCCGTAGATGCCGACCATCTTGACGCCGGCGCTATTCGCTTTTCCGCGGTACATGCCCGGCGTGTTGAAACTCCAGGCAAAGGTGCCATCGGGCGCCGCCACAATCACCCCGCCAGTGCCACCCAGCTCGCCGAGTTCTTCCATCACCTTGTCTGCCGCGGTCTTGGCATCCTCTCCCTTGAACCGCATGCGGGCGCAGATTTCATGCGCGACACCGAGGCGGATATAATATTCCCCCGCGCCGGTGGCCGAAATCGCGCAAGCGCGGTTATCCGCATAGGTTCCCGCGCCGATGATCGGACTGTCGCCGATCCGCCCCCAGCGCTTGCCCGTCAGTCCACCGGTCGACGTGCCGGCGGCGACATTGCCGCCCTGGTCGACTGCCACCGCGCCGACGGTTCCATATTTCATGTCGATGTCAAAATAGCTGACCTTGTCGCCGTCCTTGCCGGTTTGTCGCGCCTTCAGCTCTTCCAGCTGGCGATAACGTTCGTCTGTGGCAAACCATTGTGGGCCCGCCTGTTCGAGACCTCTGAGGACCGCAAATTCATTGGCGCCATCCCGGCTGAGCAACACGTGCGGGCTCTCGTCCTTGACGGCGCGGGCCAGCTTGATCGGGTTCTTGGTCGTTGTGCTGCCGGCCACCGCTCCGGCTTCGCGGGTTTCGCCGTCCATGAAAGCGGCATCCATCTCGTTGCGGCCCTTGTAGGTGAAGACACTGCCCCGGCCCGCGTTGAAATTGGGATCATCTTCGAGCACGACAACGGCAGCTTCTACCGCGTCCATCGATGTCCCGCCTTGCGCCAGAATCGCTGATCCGGCTTCCAGCGCCCGGTTCAATGCCGCGCGTACCTCGGCGTCTTTTTCCGCCGTGATGCGTTCGCGCTTGATGACGCCGGCGCCGCCATGAATGACCAGGGACCAGTTTTTCTCTTCCATGCTGTCGGCTTTCTTTTCTTCTGCCAAAGCTGTGCTGCCCAGGGACAGGGTGGCGATGGCGGTGAACAGGGTTTTGAACATCGTGCTGCTCCTCTTTGCGGCAGGACTAGCGTGAGCGGCCATAGCGGGCAAGCCCAATGCAGCTGCACTACCAGGGGATTTCCCGTCCATCATAATTATAGAAATGGCCGGTCTGGGCGGGGGCGAGACCGTCAATCACTTGCCGCAAGCCGCTGACACTTTCTTCAGGCGAAAGCGGAGCCTGCGGGCCACCCATGTCGGTTTGCACCCAGCCGGGATGCAGCATCGCCAGTGTCAGTCCGTCATTCTGCCATTGCAGGGCAAGCGATTTCCACGCCTGATTCACTGCCGCCTTGCTCGAGCGGTAATACATCATGCTGCCCGTATCATTCTCAGCGATGCTGCCGACCTGGCTAGACAAAACGACCATTTTCTTCTGACCGGACCGGGCAACATTGTCCTTCAGGCTGCTGGCCAGTTCAACCGGCGCGACGACATTGACGTTGAACAGGTCCAGCCAGCCCGAACGGTCAAAATCCGCCGGACCATAAATGCCGGCATTATTGATGAACAGATCGACCGGCCGGTCACCCAGCGCCTCTGCAAGCTTTTGGACGCTGGCCTCATCTGCGACATCCAGCTCCATGGTTTCGGCGCCGGCAATGGTGTTCAGTTCATCTGCTGCGTCCGCTTGACGAGCGGTGCCGATAACCTCCCAGCCGTTGTCGGCATATTGTCGGGCCATTTCCAGTCCGATGCCGCGATTGGCTCCGGTTATCAGTACAGTGCTCATGGGGGTTTCCTTTCAAACGGGTTTTTTGGGCGAGGGAGACAATCTTCTCGCACCTGCGGCATGGAATGACTATATAGCGCGTAACAAGCAACAGCGCAGCAGGTTCCGAACATGACAAGCGAAAATCCCTCCTTGCGACCGTGGCGTGATATCGAACGCCGGCAAAGTCGCCAGATCATGGTGGGTGACGTGCCAGTGGGTGGTGATGCGCCGATCACTGTCCAGACAATGACCAACACACCGACATCGGATGCCGGGGCGACAATAGACCAGATCCGGCGCTGCGAAGACGCTGGCGTCGATATCATCCGCGTGTCCTGCCCCGACGTCGAAAGCACCTCAGCACTCAAGCAGATTGTCCGCGCCAGCCGAGTGCCGATCGTTGCAGATATCCATTTTCACTACAAACGCGGAATTGAGGCAGCGGAAGCGGGCGCCGCCTGCCTGCGGATCAATCCCGGCAATATCGGATCGTCGGCACGGGTGAAGGAAGTGGTCGATGCCGCGAAGTCCAATGGCTGTGCGATCCGCATCGGCGTGAATGCCGGCAGCCTGGAAAAGGATTTGCTCGAAAAATATGGCGAACCTTGTCCCGAAGCGCTGGTTGAAAGTGCACTCGATCATATCAAGATCCTGCAGGACCATGATTTTCACGAATTCAAGGTGGCGGTGAAGGCCAGTGACGTGTTTCTGGCGGTGGCGGCCTATTCACAGCTGGCCGATGCGGTCGACTGTCCGTTGCATCTCGGTATCACCGAGGCCGGCGGCCTGATCGGTGGCACGGTCAAAAGCTCTATTGGCATGGGCAACCTGCTCTGGGCCGGAATCGGCGACACGATCCGCGTCAGCCTGTCGGCGGAACCGGAAGAGGAAGTCCGGGTCGGTTATGAGATGCTCAAGGCGCTGGGACTCAGAACCCGCGGCGTCAGGGTGGTCTCCTGTCCGAGCTGCGCGCGCCAGGGCTTTGACGTGATCCGCACCGTGCAAACGCTCGAAGAGCGGCTCCAGCATATTCGGACACCGCTGTCGCTCTCGGTTCTGGGATGTGTCGTCAACGGCCCCGGCGAAGCACGCGAAACCGACATCGGAATCACCGGTGGCGGCAAGGGCAAGCACATGGTCTATCTGTCCGGCGTCACCGACCATCATGTCGAGGATGGCGACATGGTCGATCACATCGTCAAGCTCGTCGAAGCGAAAGCAGCAGAAATTGAAGCTGCCGAAGATCAGGTCGAGGCGGCGGAATAGTCGCGCATCGGGTTTATGATTGTGAGTCGCTCAGGGGTTCTGCCTCTTTCCCCAGCCACTGCATGATTGCCGTCAGATGCTCCGGCGAGGCATCATCGACAACCTGACCGGCGATATCTGCAAGTGAGATGACTGCCAGACTTTCCCGGAAAGCGCGCTCGGCGGCGGCGAAGGCGGCAGCGATCTGGCAGGCCTTTTTGCAATCCTTCGGTTTCAGCCCGCATGGGCCGTTTTGGCGGATTTCCGTACATCGAAATGCCGGACCTTTTCCGTCGACCGCTGCCGTGATGTCCCACAAGCTGATCTGATCCGCCGGTCTGGCCAGCCGATAGCCGCCATGTGCGCCGCGCGATGATCGGGTGATCCCGGCCTTGCTGAGCGCTTGCATCTGTTTTGCCATATAGGGCGCAGGGACGCCATGATAGCGGGCCAGGGCTTCCGCCTTGAGACCGCGCCCTGCGGGGAGCCCGTTTAGCAGCGCAGCCGCATGCACGGCCCATTCAACACCTTTGGAAATCTGCATGGGTCATCTTTTCCAGTTCACTTTTCCGACATTGGATATCCGAATTTCCTGGGTCCCGCAAACATGTGAGTGATTGACTTCTGACTTAAATCGGATAAAAAATATCCGAATAAAGCGATATGGATGGAAGGGAGCTCCAAATGTTGACTGGCAAACCCGATTTTCTTGACCGGCTGGCGCAGTTTCTGGTTGCGGCTGTAGGGATATTTGCGCTGCTATTTGGCGCATTCATGATCATCAGCCCGCTCGACTGGTACACCGCGATTCCGACAGTGATCACGACCGGCCCGCCGAACAAACATTTCATCCGGGATATAGGAATCGCCTATTCGACCAGCGGAATCATCCTTCTTTACGCGAGCGTGAACATCCACATGCGCTGGCTGGTGGCTTTCGCCGGCAGTCTCTGGCTGGCCTTGCACGGGATATTGCACATCTACGAAGTCTCGGTGGGGATCTGTTCACCGGACATATTCTGGGCGGACGCGCCCGGTGTCCTGGGCCCACCGCTGCTTGTCCATGTAGCGCTGACCATCCTGTTCCTGCGTCAGCGCGTGGCACCTGCGGGTATTCCAGATCTGGTATTTCTGGGCGTAGTGGACCGGATGACGCCCGGCGAAAGCGCCTATGTTCATGAAATTGCCGGAGCCCCGGGACATGCGCTGGAGAAATTCAAGCATTTCATGCCTGCGAGCAATCACCGGACCGAAGCTTCGGCGGACCTGCTTGCTGCCACCCGGATCGGGGCGGTGCTTGCTGAAGATTGCGGACCTTGCGCGATAACAGCAGCCGAGGGCGCGCTGGCGGACAATGTCGACCGGGATACGGTAAACCGCATGTTGCGGGGGGATTTGTCGGGCGATCAGCAAACAGCCTTTGCATTTGGCCAGGCCATGGCGTGCCAGTCGGAAGAGGCATTCTCGCTTGGTGACCGGCTCGAACAAGACCATGGCCGCACCGTCCGGCTGGAACTGGCCATGGCCGCAGCGACAGTGCGTGTTTATCCGGCCATGAAGCGCGGACTGGGCCTGTCCCGCGCCTGTTCGCTGACACCCCTGCAAGTTTGATTGCTCCTGTCCGGATTGCCCGCTAGAGCGGGGGTCGGACCCTGACAGGAAAGGCCCTCGATGCCTGATTTTGAAACCGATTATCTTGTTGTTGGCAGCGGCGCTGTCGGCATGGCTTTTGCCGATACATTGCTGGACGAAAGCGATGCACATGTGACGATTGTCGATCGGCATGGCAAGCCGGGCGGGCACTGGAATGATGCCTATCCCTTTGTCGCGCTGCATCAGCCTTCGGCATTTTACGGCGTGAATTCGACTGAGCTCGGCAGCGGTCAGATTGACCAGAGTGGTCCGAACACGGGCTATTACGAACTGGCGACCGGCACCGAAGTCAGCGCCTATTTCGATCATGTGATGCAGAAGAAATTCCTGCCATCCGGGCGGGTCAGATATTTTCCGATGAGCGATTATCTGGGGGACGGCAAATTTGTCTCGCTCCTGTCCGGGGAAGAAACCCGGGTTGGCATCCGGTGCAAGACTGTTGATTCCACCTATTACGGGACAACTGTTCCCTCGACCCATACGCCCAAATTTGATGTCGCTTCCGACGTCCGGTTCATTCCGCCCAACGACCTGCCGCGGCTTTGGCAGTCACCTGAACCGCGGCCGGACAAGTTTGTCATTGTCGGAGCAGGGAAAACTGCCATGGATGTCGGTGTCTGGCTGCTGCGCTCGGGAGCGGATCCGGCGGATATCATCTGGGTTTGTCCGCGGGACAGCTGGATATTGAACCGGAACGCCACACAGCCCGGCAGCGAGTTTTTTCACCAGACCATCGGTGGTCAGCGGGACATTATGGCTGCCCTTGCGCAGGCCACGGATGTCGAAGACCTGTTTTCCAGGCTGGAAGAAAGCAATGTGATGTTGCGGATCGACCCCGGGGTCCGGCCGGAAATGTTCCACTATGCCACAATCTCCCAGGGCGAGGTCGATATCCTCCGCAAGATCGGGAACATTGTCCGGATGGGACATGTCCAGTCGATCGACCACACCGGCATGCATCTGGTGGATGGCGATTATCCGGTCGACGGTGATGCCCTGTATATCGACTGCACAGCCACGGCGGTCGAACGCCGGCCCATCGTACCGCAATTTCAGGACGACCTTGTCACGCTGCAGATGATCCGTGTACCGCAACCGGCTTTCAGCGCGGCTTTGACGGCCTTTCTGGAAGTCACCTATGATGATGACGAAACCAAAAACCGCCTGGGCGCACCGATCCCCTTGCCCGATGGAATTGAAGGTTATCCGCTGGCGACAATGACCAACATGATGAATCAATTTCAATGGTCACAGGACAAGATTGTCAACAAGTGGATCAATGCCAGCAGGCTTGACGGATTCGGCAAGATGATCTTCGGTGTGTCTCCGGATGACACGGAAAAAATGGCGGTGCTGGAAGCTTTCCGCGCCAATGCCATGGCCGCGATGGGGAATCTCCCGAAACTGATCGAGCAAAACAAGGGTTGAATGATGCGATATGTGATCCTGATGCTGGGGCTCCTCCTGCTGGTACCGCATGCGCCGACGCTGGCTGCGGAACGCGACCATCCCGAAGCGCGACCTTATGACAAGAAAGCCGAGGCATCCCTTGCCGTGAATGCCGCACTGAAACAGGCCGGGCAAACGGGCAAGCGTGTTATTCTGGTCATGGGTGCCAACTGGTGCCACGATAGCCGCGGCCTTGCCGGCTGGTTTGAAAAACCCCGCTTTGCCAACATGCTGCGCGATCGATATGAAGTCGTCTATGTCGATGTTGGAAAGCGGAACCGGAATATCGATATCGCGCAGCGCTTCGGTATCGAAAAAATTGTCGGGACCCCGACGGTGCTGGTTCTTTCTCCGGAAGGTGAATTGCTGAACCCCGATTCCGCCCCCACCTGGAGAAATGCGGCGAGCCGTGATGCAGACGATATCTATGCCCATTTCGAATCCTTCGAAGTGGAACGCGCTGACAAGAATGAAGAGGCTGGCGGGAAGCAGGAAAGCAGGTGAAACGTTTCTTGACTATATTGCTGATCGTTCTGGGACTGATAGCGGTCCTTGTCTTTTTCATGCCGCTGCGACTGGCGGTGAGCCTGTCCGGCCTGGAAGACAGCCGGTTTTCGGCCCGGGAGATCAGTGGGACAGTTTGGAATGGCCGAATCGAGGCCGCGAGGATTGGCGTATTCGATCTGGGAGATCTAAATGCTGGCGTGCAATTCCTACCCTTGCTGACCGGCCAGGTCAAAATCGATCTTGAGCGCCCGGCTTCCGATGGCGATGGCGGACTTAGTGCAACGCTTGGCAAGCGCGGCCCGAATTTGCTGGTGGAAGATGCGACAACCCGGTTGCAGCTGGGAAGTGAACTGGCGCCAATGCCAGCGTCGGATATTGATCTGGATGCGGTCAGTGTGACGTTTGCGAACGGGAGATGTCAGTCGGCCACGGGTCAGGTACGTCTGTCACTGGATGCGAATATTCCCGGCCTGGATCTCAAGCGGGGACTGCTTGGAAACGCCAAATGTGAAGATGGTGTCCTGATCCTGCCCCTAGTCGGCGCTTCGGGCATGGAAGAGCTCACCATGAAACTGGAAGGCAACGGGTTTTACACGGCAAGATTGCTCCTGCGGGGGAACGAGAGTACCTGGACGCTTATCCTGCCCACGCTGGGCTTTCTCAAGACCCCGGATGGTTATGCGATTAAGATTGCGGGTCAAATGGGGAAATAGCCTAATAGCGATAATAGGTTTTTCGCCGCCGCCGTTTGTGACCCGAAAGGATTTCAAAAGTGCGCCGGATCAGCCTGAACGGATAGGCAACTCCAATGACAAAAGCCCATTTCAAGGCCAGGGCAAGGAACAGGGCGGCGATCATGATGGGCACGAACGGGAAGAAGTAAAAATGCTTCCTGCTCATCCGGGCGACTTCTGTTTTGGGTGCGAACCTGACCAGCATCGCCGACAGCAAAAAACTGAACATCAGATATCCTGCCAGTGTGAGGACGATCTCGAGCGGCATGCAGGGGTTCCTTCGGGTCTGGCGTCTCAACCCCCTGTCGCCGTGAAACGCGTGATATGCCCCCTTGTAATTCTACATGTATTTGGCGATTCCAGTAAGTCCATCCGTCCGCATTTGTCTTTCGGTTCGGCGTGGGTTTTGGTTCTCAACAGGCTTGTCGGTCGGGCATGAAGCCGTTAGCCCGTGGATGAACAGGATGGATGTGAATGACAAAATCAGTCAAATTTTCGATACTTGATCTGTCGCCCGTGCCGCAGGGTTCAGATGTCAGAACCGCGCTGGATCGTTCTCTTGCATTGGCGCAACATGGCGAAACACTTGGTTTTGAACGCTTCTGGATGGCGGAACATCACGGCATGGCTGGAATTGCCAGTGCGGCGACCTCGGTGGCCCTGGCCCATGTCGGGCAGGGGACCAAAACCATTCGCATAGGTGCTGGCGGTGTCATGCTGCCCAACCATGCACCGATGGTAATTGCTGAGCAGTTCGGAACCCTGGAAGCTCTTTTTCCTGGGCGTATAGATCTTGGGCTTGGCAGGGCCCCCGGTTCGGATCAGCGGGTGGCGCAAGCGCTGCGGCGGAATCTGGACAGCGATCCCAACGCCTTTCCGCGCGATGTGATCGAATTGCAGGCCCTCTTCGAAGGCGATGAACGGCTGGGAATACAGGCTACTCCAGGCCGCGGGGCAAAGATCCCGCTCTATATACTGGGAAGCAGTTTGTTTGGAGCCCAGCTGGCCGCAGCTTTGGGTCTGCCTTATGCCTTCGCATCGCATTTCGCCCCGCAAGCGCTGGATGACGCCCTCGCGATTTACCGGCGGGATTTCAAGCCTTCGGCACAGTTGGAGGAGCCTTATGTCATGTGCGGCTTCAATATTTTCGCGGCCGACAGTGACGATGAGGGTGAGCATCTGGCGACCAGCATGATGCAAAGCTTTGTTGCCCTCAGAACGGGTAATCCCGGAAAGCTGCCCCCGCCTGTGGTAGGTTATCGCGAAAGCCTGCCAACGTCGGCCCAGGCGATGCTGAGTCAGATCATGCAGGGGAGCGCTGTCGGATCTCCCGATGCCGTTTTGTCGGCGACCCGGGCTTTTCTGGAACGCACGCATGCGGACGAACTGATCATTAGCGGTTCGATATTTGATCAGAAGGCCCGCGAAAAATCCTACGGGCTGGCGGCTGAAGTGCGGGATCTTATAGCCGCCTGAGCGTCCAGTCCGTCCAGTTCGGTCTTGATTTTACAAACGGGTCTGCGCATGAGAATTCCCGAACCGACCAAATGCAAGGGCCTCTATGTCTTCTGAAAAAGTAGCGCGATCCGGATCCCATTCTGCACTTCGCGATTTTCTCGAAAATGAAGCGGCGGGCGGAATTCTCCTGATGGTTGCCGCAGCGTTGGCGATGATTGTCGCCAATAGCCCGCTCTATGACATGTACCATCATTTCCTGCATGAGCTGGAAGGGCCCACATTGTCCAAGAAGCTCGGTCCCATGACTCCGCACTTGTGGATCAATGACGGGCTCATGGCGATTTTCTTCATGCTGGTCGGGCTGGAGATCAAGCGGGAATTTGTTGATGGCCGGCTGAATACCTGGGAACGACGGCGATTGCCGGTGCTGGCTGCGGCTGCGGGCATGGCCGTACCAGCGCTGTTCTTCATGGTCATCGTGAAAGATTCTCCGGAATTGTACAATGGCTGGGCCATTCCGGCCGCTACGGATATTGCCTTTGCGATCGGTGTTCTGGCTTTGCTGGGCCCGCGTGCACCCGCCTCTCTGAAATTGTTTCTGGTGACGGTAGCGATTGTCGATGACATGGGCGCCGTGGCCATCATTGCGCTGGTCTATACCGCCGAAATCAACGGTGCAGCCCTGCTCGCCAGCGCCGTCATCCTGGGTGCGATGTACACCATGAACAAGGCCGGGGTGCTGAAGCTCTGGCCCTATCTGATTGGCGCCGTTTTGCTTTGGTATGCGGTATTGATGTCGGGCGTTCACGCCACCATCGCCGGTGTGCTGGCGGCGATGACCATTCCGATCGTGCGCACGCCGACCTCACCCGATGCCGAAGAATCCCCCTTGCACCGGCTCGAGCATGCCATTGCGCCCTGGAGCGCCTTCCTGATTGTCCCGGTTTTTGGTTTCGCCAATGCCGGAGTCTCGCTGGAAGGCATCGGCTTCAACGAGATATTTGCACCGCTGCCGCTGGGCATCGCGGCTGGCCTGTTTTTTGGCAAGCAGCTGGGAATTTTCGCCTCCGTCTGGATTGCTGTCAAAATCGGATTTGCGGGGCGGCTTGGCGGGGCCAGCTGGCTGCAGGTCTACGGCGTATCGATGCTGTGCGGCATTGGCTTCACGATGAGTCTGTTCATTGGTGCGCTGGCTTTCCCCGGCAATGAACTGCTGATCGAGGAGGCCAAAATCGGCGTACTGGGCGGGTCCTTCCTTTCCGCAATTGTCGGCTATTGCATATTGCGCTTTGCGCCACAGGAAAAGGAACTGGAGGCGCCCGAAAATCCGGAAACGGACCAGCTGAAGGCGACAACTTGAAGAGATTTCTGCTTCTGGCACTGGCAACCATTACCATGGGTTGCAGCACCTCCGGTGCCGTTTCACAGGGAGAAACCATTACGTTCAAAGAGGCGATGGAATCCCGTCAGCTGCCACCTGCCCAGCCCGCGCTCAACCTGCTCGCCGAAGATTATGTAAAACTGACACTGGAGCTGGGTCAGCAGGAGGCGGGATATGTCGATGCCTATTACGGACCGGCAGAATGGGCCGAAGCCGCAAAGCTGAAACCGCGGGACATGCGGCAGCTGGGAAATGCGATTGTCGATCTGATGCTGCGGCTGGATGCGCTGCCGGAAACCGGACATCCGATGGTCGAAGCACGCAAACGGTTCCTGTCTGCGCAGCTCGAGGCCGCGCTCACCCGGCACGCAATGATGCAGGGCGAAAACTTGCCATTTGTTGAAGAGGCGACAAAGTTGTTCGGCGTCACACCCGAGATTCGGCCGCTCGCGGAGTTCGATATTTTTCTCGAAGAGATTGCCAAACTCGTTCCCGGGGAGGGGCCGCTGTCCGTTCGGGTTGACGCGTTCGAGAACAGATTTGTTATTCCCACTGAGCGACTGCGCCTTGTGATGGATACCGCCATCGCCGAATGCAAAAAGCGGACGAAAGACTATTTTGATCTGCCAGAGACCGAGAATTTCCGGATGGAATTCGTCACTGGAAAAAGCTGGAGCGGCTATAATTATTATCAAGGCGGCTATCAGAGCCTGATCCAGATCAATACCGATTTGCCGATCCGGATTGATCGTGCTGTCGATCTGGGTTGTCATGAGGGGTATCCCGGCCATCATGTCTTCAACATGCTGCTGGAACGCAATCTGACAAACGGACTCGGCTGGCAGGAGTTTTCGGTCTATCCGCTTTATTCCCCGCAGTCCTTCATCGCCGAAGGATCGGCCAATTACGGTATCGATCTGGCCTTTCCCGGGGACAAGCGTCTAGAATATGAGCGTGATGTGCTTTACCCGCTGGCCGGCCTGGATCCGAGTAGCGCCCAGGCTTACTGGGCGTTGCAGACGGCCAAGCGGGCGCTGAGCGGAGCGCGCAATACCATAACCCAGCAATTTCTGGACGGTGAGATTCCGCGCGCGAAAGCAGTGGAACTGACGCAGAAATATCAGCTCGTCAGCAAACCACGCGCCGAACAAATGATGGACTTTTCCGAACAATATCGCAGCTATGTGATCAACTATGGTCTCGGACAGGAGATGGTCAAAGCCTGGATCGAAGCGCAAGGGGACGGCCCGGTCTGGCGCTGGAAAGCGATGGAGCGCTTGCTCAGCGAACCGATGCTGCCGGATGATCTGGTGGTGCCCGCACCCTGATTCTCTCGTGGTTGCGAATCACCTGTGGAGCCGTTTGCGGAAGATGACCTTGTCATCACCGTCTGCATAATAGTCCCTGACCCGCGCTTCTTCGACATAGCCGCATTTCCGATAGAATGTCCGGGTGTTCGCGAAATCCGGAGTGCCGGATGTTTCAACCAGCAATATTCTCTCACCCAGCCCGGAAAGATGCTGTTCGACATGGTCCAGCATTGCCGCGCCGATGCCGCGACCATGACTGGCGGGATCCACGGCCAGTAACAGCAGATTCCACGTGCCCTCTGTCATCTCTTCCGGCCGATAAAAGGCCACCGCGTCGGGTCTGGAACGTCCATGGACGTTCCAGAATTCCCGATCTGCAGAGCCTTCCAGAAACCCGGTCATCATCGGGCCGAGCAGTTCCGGTGGAAACATCTCTGTTGCCTCAATGATGTGTTTCAGGGCAGGCAGGTCTTCGGCCACCGCGGGCCGTATGGGTGTATGTCTGGTCATGATCAGTCTTTCTATCGGTTGTCGAGTTGGGAACGCACGGATTTCCGCCCGAGACGCGAAATGCGATAGGGTCTGCCGCCATGTGAAGCGATCAGGCCGCGGCGTTTCAGGCGTGCAAAAACGGACAAAGTGCAGTCGGACAGGATATAACCATCCCGGGTCACGCACAGGACTTCGTCGATCTTGGCATTGCGGTTGCGTTTGTGGCGGATATGGCCGCCCTGAGCCAGCGTGTGCAGCACGCGCTGTTCGGCTTTGGAAATGTTCATTGATATTCTCGGAAAATTCAAACCTTCGGATGCGACAAAACTCCCCGGTCCGGTGAAGGATACGGAAGGACTGTCGCTGCTATGATCTGAACGGCCCAAATGGCTTCAGATCAGCGGTTTGATGCAATCTCTGACAAAAAAGCTCCGAGTAAATGAGAGGCACATGCCTTTCGCAAAGCGCTATATTTCAAACGTCGGGGGAATTCAAGATTCGGGTGTTTGAGACGCAGATCTCGGCAGATGGCCCCAAAAGCTGTTGATTCGTACCGATTCCGGGCTGCCGCTAACCAGTTGTTAACCAATTTCGTTCAGTCCGGTTTCTGAACCATGAACGCAATGTTTGACGCACGCGTTTGGCAAACAGGGACCGGATTTATGACTGAGACAAATGCACCCGTGGATGTAGCCGTAATCGGCGCAGGACCCGCTGGGCTGACCGCCGCCTATCTTCTTTCCAAAAAAGGCTATTCGGTCACGGTGATCGAAAAGGACCCGACCTATGTTGGCGGGATCAGCCGGACGGTCGAATATGAAGGCTTCCGTTTTGATATTGGCGGGCACCGTTTCTTCTCGAAATCCAAGGAAGTTGTGGACCTCTGGAACGAGATCCTCCCGGATGATTTTATCCAGCGCCCGCGGATGAGCCGGATCTACTATGAAGGCAAATTCTACAGCTATCCCTTGCGCGCATTTGAAGCGCTGTGGAACTTGGGCATCTGGCGCTCTTCGCTCTGCATGCTCAGCTATGCCAAGGCGAAAGTTTTTCCCAAGAAAGATGTGAAGAGCTTTGAGGACTGGACTGTGAACCAGTTCGGCTGGAAACTCTATTCGATCTTTTTCAAGACCTATACCGAGAAAGTCTGGGGCATGCCCTGTGACGAAATGTCAGCCGACTGGGCAGCCCAGCGGATCAAGGGGCTGAGCCTCTGGAACGCGGTTACCGATGGTCTGAAGCGCTCACTTGGTCTCAACAAGAAGCCGAATGACGGTCAGGAAGTGAAAACGCTTCTCGAAACATTCCGCTATCCGCGCCTCGGCCCTGGCATGATGTGGGATGCGGCGCGCGATTTTGTGCGGTCGAAAGGCAATGACGTCCTGATGGGCCACAGCCTGAAACAGCTGGCACAGGATGCCGACGGCAACTGGCGGATGAGCGCCGCCAGTGATGCCGGCGAAAAGGTGATTACCGCAAAACATGTGATCAGCTCTGCACCAATGCGTGAGCTGGCCACGCGGATCCATCCGTTGCCCGAAACGCTGCCTCAGGCGCAGGAACTCAACTATCGCGACTTTCTGACGGTCGCCCTGATGGTCAAGTCGGAAGACCTGTTTCCGGACAACTGGATCTATATCCATGATGACCGCGTGCAGGTGGGCCGGGTACAGAATTTCCGCAGCTGGTCGCCGGAAATGGTGCCGGATGAATCGATTGCCTGCGTCGGCCTCGAATATTTTTGTTTCGAAAATGATGGCCTGTGGTCGTCGACGGACGAAGATCTCGTCGAACTGGCCAAAAAGGAAATGGCCATTCTGGGTCTCTGCAATCCGGAAGATGTCGTCGGTGGTGCGGTGGTTCGTCAGGAAAAGGCCTATCCGGTCTATGATGACAGCTATGAACAGAATGTCGCGGAGATGCGCGATGATCTCGAAAGCCGCTTCCCGACCCTGCACATGGTCGGCCGCAATGGCATGCACCGGTACAATAACCAGGATCACGCGATGATGACCGCGATGCTGACGGTGGAGAATATCGAAGCCGGCACACGCAAGTGGAATGTCTGGAACGTCAACGAAGATGCCGAATATCATGAATCCGGTGATGAAGGTGAACAGGACACGATCCCGGCTGAAATCTCTGAAGACCGGGCCGCAGCGCTGGAAAGCATGCGTGATGTCCCGACCCGGATTGGTGATGCGGGAGACGAAGATTCTGCAACTGGCAAAGCCGGCAAGAAAGCCGCGTAAGACCGATGGCGGATCGGCAACCGGAACGGCGTTCGACAATCGGACAGGCGGTGGGCAGTCTGCCCCAGCCGCTGGCCGTACTGCACCGGTTTTCGATCACCCGATATCTTCTGGCCAGCATCATATCGCTCGCTTTTGATGTCGCGTTGCTGCTCATACTGGTGGATTTCAACACAGATCCCGGGATCGCTTCGGCCGCTGGCTACAGCGCCGGAATCCTGGTCCACTGGCTGATTTCCTCAAGCTTCGTGTTTCCCGGAAAAACCCGTCAGGGCGCGGCTTTGCAACTGCAGCGCCTGGGCTTCGTCGGCACGGCAATATTGGGGCTTGGCATCACCGTGGCGATTGTCAGTGCGTTGACAGAAATCGGGATCATGCCGGTCATAGCCAAGGGTGTCGCCGTGGTTGTCAGCTTCTTTGCCGTGTATGTGACCCGCAAATACGGAGTGTTCCGGTGACAGCGCTGACGATGGAAAAACCGGTTCCGCGTTTCAGCGCGGATTTCCGGAAATTTGCGAACTGGGCGCTGGTCTGGATCGGTCTGGCGAACATCCCGTTCATGGCGATGTGGTTTGTCGGCGCACCGCCGCGCTTCATGGAAATCGCCATTGCCGGATTTGTTGGCCTGATTGTCAAACGCATGCCGCGGATGGTGCAGTGGACCGCATTTGCTGCGGTCATGGCATATTCGCTGCTGTCCTTTGTGGCAGGTCTGTTCAATCTGGCGATGGACAGTCTGCTCTATTCCTTGCAGTTTTTTGCCGAAATCAAGCCGGGAAACAGCGCCGAATATATTGTCGCTGCGATCGTGGTCCTCGGTATTTTGGTGGCCAGCTGGTTCCTGCTCAAGCGGGATACCAACTTTGAAAAACCGCTGCATATCCTGCTTGGCGGCGCGCTGATTTTCGGTCTGGTCGGGGCGGATGCCGCGATGGGGCAGGGGATGCGCGGGCATTATTTCCGCGAAGCGCCGGTCGGAGCCAATTTTGAATCTGCGGCGGAGAAAACAGGATTTGCCGCCAGAGCCGATGGCAAACGTCACCTGGTCCTGATCATGGTCGAATCCCTGGGCGTGCCCCGGAACAACCAGGTGATGGCCGAAAAACTGTTCGCCTACTACGAAAACAGCGCCATTCGGGCGCGCTATGACGTCAGTCAGGGCACGAGCCTCTACTATAACAGCACCACATCCGGAGAATTCCGGGAGATGTGCGGCAAATGGGGAGACTATTACGAACTTCTCGATGCTGCCGAGGCCAAACAACTGGATTGCCTGCCGGCACAACTCGCGGAAAAAGGCTATGCCACTCACGCCATGCACAGCTTCAAGGGCGAGTTTTTCAAACGCAATCAATGGTATCCGAACATCGGGTTCGAAAGCCAGGAATTCTGGCCCGAACTCGAAAAGCGCGGTGCGGAATGGTGCGGTGGTGTCTTTGCCGGCGCATGTGACCGGCAGGTTCCGGCGATGCTCGCAGAGAATCTCAAGCGTGCGGCACAGCCAACCTTTCTCTACTGGTTGACCCTCAATGCCCATTTGCCGGTTCCTACCGGCGCCAATCTCAATGCAGATGACTGTGGGCGGGTTTCTCAAGAGCTGGCCAGCGACTTTCCGATGATATGCCGTCAGTTTGCGATATTCGACGATATCGATCGTGCGCTCATTGCAGAAATCACGGCCAGCGATTTTCCCGAGGCCGATATCCTGCTGGTCGGGGATCATATGCCGCCCTATTTCGACCGGCACAATCGTTCGCAATTTGACCCCGAGCGAGTTCCGTGGCTTTACTTGAAGGCCAAGCCGCTGTCCGGCGACGACGCGCAAACCGGGGACTGAACATGATCGCCAAATGGGTCGGACGATTTCCAGTCTTCTGGATCTGGCTAGCGGTTTGCACCGTACTTGTTCTGGTGTCCTGGGGGCAGATCCAGACCGGGATTGGCTGGGGCCCCGATGACCAGCTGCGTCAGGTCCAGTTGCGTGACTGGCTCGCCGGGCAAAGCTGGTTTGACACGACCCAGTACCGAATCGGTGAACCGGACAGCCAGCCAATGCACTGGCCGCGCTGGAATGAAGTTCCTCTGGCACTTGTCATCCTGCTTTTGTCTCCTGTGCTGGGCACAGGCACGGGAGAAACCGTTGCGATGACCGCGGTTCCCTTGATCGCACTTGGCCTCGCCATTTGGCTTGTTGCGAAAATTTCCAGCCAGCTGTTTGACCGCCCGGTTGCGCTCCTGGCGGCTGCTCTGACCGCCACTGCGGTACCGGTGGTGATGCAATTGCGTCCAATGCGGATCGATCATCACGGATGGCAGATCGTCATGGCACTTCTGGTGCTGTGGACGATGTTCTGGCCGGACCGGCGACGCGGCGGTATCGCGATGGGGGCAGCGCTAGCCCTGTGGCTGTCCATCTCCCTGGAAGGCCTGCCGCTGTCGGTGGCCTTTGTCGCCTTGCTTGCCTGGCGCTGGGTCATTTCGCTCGATGAAGGCAAGCGGTTGTTCTGGACGCTCCTGTCCTTTCTGGTGACAAGCGGCGGTCTCTTTCTCGCCAGCCAGGGATTTATATCCACCATCGTCAACTATTGTGATGCCGTTTCACCGGGACATTTGGTGGCTTGTCTGGCGGGCGGAGCGATTGTCCTGCCGGCTATTCATCTTGCACCTCAGGCGGTTGCAGCACGCGTGATTGCATTGGGACTGGCAGGAGCGGCGGCGCTTGGGGTGTTCTATCTCAGTGCACCGCAATGCACTACAGGCGCCTTTTCCAGCCTCGACCCATTGGTCCGCGACTACTGGCTGGTCAGTGTGCGCGAAGGCCTGCCCATCTGGGTCCAGCCGTGGAAAACCTCCATGACTCTCTTGGGCGGGGCCATTCTGGTCGGGCTGCTGAGCCTGGTCTACATTGCCCTGCGCCGGCGCAGGGAGTTTGATCAGGAAAAGCTGATTTTGCTGGCCTATGCGTTTCTCTGGGCACTGGCTGTTTCGCTGCTGGTCCAGCGAGCATCCGCCGTGGCCGCGGCCTATGCACTGCCGTTCATGGCCTGGGCGGTACATCAGGCCTTTGTTGCCGCGCGGAAGGTCCGGAGCCCGCTCGTCCGGATACTCGCCACCGCCTCGGTCGTGTTCCTGATCATGCCCGGCCCCTTGGCGATTTCCGTCATCAACAGTTTCGGTAACGAACCGGCATCGGACGGTGCTGAGGCTTCCGGAACAACTCCACTTTGCGATTCTGCGGAATCGCTGGCGAGACTGTCCATTTTGCCGCGTTCCAATATCGTGGCGCCCTTTGACTTCGGTCCCGAGATCTTGCTGCTCACCGATCACAATGTGCTGGCCACGAGCCATCATCGTAACAGCTCCGCCATGTCAGACCAGATTCGTCTCTTCATTTCGACTCCGGCGGAGGCCCGCACAATCCTGGAGTCTCGCTCCATCGGCTATATCGTCACCTGTCCCGACGAGGATGAATTGCAGATCTACCGGGAAAGGAACCCGGAAAGTTTCGTGGCGGACCTGTTGTCAGACAAGTCACCCGACTGGCTCCACCCCGTCCATATCCGGGACAGTCAGCTGCAAGTCTGGCGGATCGTGCGGAAAGAGCTACGTAACGACCCGTAAAATATGTTAGCTCTTCTTCGGGGTGCAAAACGAACAGACTCTGGGAGGAGATGATGGCTGGGATAACCGGACTGGGCGGCGTATTTCACATGGTGAAGGACCCCGCTGCCACACGCAAATGGTACAAGGAATATCTGGGACTGGACGGGGAATATGGCCCGATGCTGAACTGGTCCGAGGAGAAGGGGGAAAAGCCCTATAGCCTGATCAGTCATTTTGACGAAGACAGTGATTATCTGGCCCCAAGCGAGGCGAAGTTCATGATCAACCTGCGGGTGGATGATCTCGATGCCTATGTCGATGAGCTGCGCAAGAAAGGCCTCGAAATTCTCGGCCATGTCGACGAAGGATACGGGAAATTTGCCTGGATTCTGGACTGTGACGGCGTGAAGCTGGAATTCTGGCAGCAGGTGGAAGCGCCGGAATGAGGCAACCGGTCAGGCGGGGATGAACCTCAGCGCCAGTCCGTTGATGCAATGGCGTTTGCCGGTGGGCTTCGGACCATCGTTAAAAATATGCCCCTGATGTCCACCACAGCGGCCGCAATGCACTTCCGTGCGGGGATATCCGAGCTTGAAGTCTGTGGACGTGCCAACCCGGCCTTCGATTGCCGCCCAGAAACTGGGCCAGCCTGTACCGCTGTCATATTTTGTTTCCGAGCGGTAGAGACCGAGATTGCAACCGGCACAGGCATAGACGCCCTTGCGTTTCTCGTCATTGAGCGGGCTGGAATAAGGGCGTTCCGTCCCCTCCTGTCGCAATATTCGATAGCGTGCCGGTCCGAGCCGTTTCTTCCACTCTGCTGATGTGCGGGTAATCCTGAACTTGCCTTTGGCCTGCGCCTTGCCGCTCATGACATTGCCCATGCCCGTCAGACTGGCCAGTCCGACGCCGCCTGCGCCAATCAGCCCTGCGGCCAACAGTTTTCGACGGTTCAACATGTTCCGGCCATCCTTTCTGCTCTTTCTCCCGGATATTCGGGAGAATTCGCTGAATGGTTACAATATGGGAGCTGAACCGGCTGCGATCAATATTTGGACAGTTCGACCTCAAGTTCGCGGAAGCCGTGAACGAAGCAGGCATGGACGCGGCGCATCTTGCCGGTCGGGTTGACCTGCATCCGGCGCTTGTGCATTTCTTCCAGCAATATCCGGATCTGCAGCTCGGCCAGTCGCGCGCCTACGCAGCGGTGGATACCGTATCCGAAGGCGAGATGCCGACGCGCATTTTCCCGGTCCACGATGATCTTGTCGGCTTCCGGGAACACGTCTTCGTCGCGATTGGCGGAAATGTACCACATCACGACCTTGTCACCCTTTTTGATCTGATGTCCAAACAGATCATGGTCCTCAAGCGCCGTGCGCCGCATGTGGGCCAGCGGAGTCTGCCAGCGGATCAGTTCCTGGACAGCATTGGGAATCAGGTCGGGATTTTGCTGCAGTTTTTCACGCTCCTCGGGGAACTGGCTCAGCCCGTAAGCAACACCCGACATGGTGTTGCGGGTCGTGTCATTGCCGCCAACGATCAGCAGGACCAGATTGCCCATGAATTCCATCGGGTCCATGTCGCGCATGGCTTCGCTGTGGATCATCATCGAAATGAGGTCTGGCGTCGGCTCGTCATTTACACGTTCGTTCCAGAGCTGCTGGAAATAGGCACCCATTTCATAGAGGATCTGACGGCGCTGTTCGGTGAGATCTTCCGCCACCGACAATTCGACATCACCGGCCCAGTCGGACCAGTAGGTCAGCAGCCGGCGGTCCTCCCAGGGGAAACCGAACAGGATCGCGAGCATGCCGGTGGTGAGTTCGATCGAGACCTTGTCGACCCAGTCAAAAGGCTTGTCCCAGGGCAGGCCATCAAGCACTTCCGCAGTGCGCTGGCGAATCTCGGCCTCCATCCGCTGCATTTCGGTCGGTGTGAAGGCCGGAGCGACAGTGCGGCGCTGGCCGGTATGCTTCGGCCGGTCCATGGCGATGAACATGGGCAGCTGAAAATCCGAATCATCAAATTCCGGTTCGGCGATGGTGATCCCGCCATGCTCCACATCCGATGAATAAATGTCCGGCAAGGCCTCGACATGCTGAATCGGCTTGTAGGTGGTAATGTTCCAGTAGTCGCCATGAACACCACCCTCGACCTTGTTGATCGGGGCCTGCTCGCGCATTTCGGCAAACGGCTTGCGCCACAGATCCTTGCTGTACAGCTCTGCCCGGCTGACGTCCCACGGATTGGCATCTTCGTCGGAAATCGGCGGATTGCGCTTGTACCAGGCCTCGAGCGCCTCGTCGGCGGTCGGGCTGGTGGTCAGATTGTTCAAATCAATTACGGGGACGGATGCCATGGTCTCTCTCCTGCCGCTGCCGTTAGGGCAATCGGTTGCGTTTCAAAACCCGATCAGTCTCTATTTATTGACAGCAATGTCAATGAATTTTCTGCAAACGGGGCGGACTCTACCGTTTGAAGGCGAGGAGAGTGGCGAGCAAGCCTTTCTTCACGACGCTATTTCCGGATTTCATGACATTGCGCCGGAACAGTATCACGCTGAAGCGGATGATGATCAGGGTGAACATGGCTTGCCAGACCAGAGCCACCCCATGCTGCCAGAGATTGTCCATTTGCGCCGCGCGGGCAATCATGGCGAAAGGTGAACTGAACGGGATCAGAACAGCGGCCCACTCGACGGGCTCTCCCAGTTTGGTAACCGAGAATGCCGCCAGAAAGAAGACCAGCAGCTGTCCCATTGTGACCGGCATGGACAGGGTCTGCACCTCCCGGACCGTTGCCGCCATCGCACCGATGCCGAGGAATAGAGATCCCAGCAACAGGTAGGCCATGGAGAAATAAAGGATCATCAACACACAGAATATCGGCCATCCTACGGCCGGAACCGGGAGGTTCGGCAGCCCCGAAGTGGCAAGGGTCAGTCCAACAAACCCAAGGGTTGCCCAGACGGTGATCCCGACAATAGCCATCCCGAGCATGGCAAACAGCTTGCCGAGGAAGATCGCATCCATCGGAATCGCCGCCGCGAGAATTTCGATGATCTTGTTGGTTTTTTCTTCGACCAGATTGGACAGGACCATGCCCGCCAATATCATGGTCAGGAGGATCAGGATCACCTGACCACCTTGCGCCACAACAAGCCGGTTGCGTTTGGTCGCGCTACCTGTGGATGCCACCGCTTGTGCTTGCACTTGCACAGGCTCCGAACGGGACAGCGCGGTTTCGGACAAAAGTGCCATTCTCCCCTGCCAGCGCTGGATGTCCCTTGCTGATCCGGTCAGACGGGGCGTTTCCAGACTCCCCGATAATATTGCCGTCAACGGTCGCGCCGCCTTGTCCAGTTGATCGGCAATATCCGGATCATTGGGGTCGACACCATCCAGCCGGATCAGTTCGGGTACGCCATTTTCGCCGAGATTGGTGACCAGCTTTTCACGCGCCGCGAGGATCGCAGCGCTGTCGGCTGCGTCCAGGGCCACTCCGATGATCGGGCGGTCAATATCCTCATTGACCTGTTTGCCAAGACCGCTGGCGGCTATTGCGATGATCAGGGGAAACAACGGTCCCGCCAGGAAAATGATAAAGGATTTCGAGAAGATGATCGCCGTGAAATCACGCCTGGCGATCACGAAGGCCGCGCGAATGGTTTCCTTCATGCCGCTTCCTCCGTCTGGTCCCGCGCTGCATCCTCTTCCATTTTTTTGGCGACGGCTTCCCCGGCGATCGACACAAAGGCATCATGCAGACCGGGACGTTCGATCGACAGGGACTGTATTCCGGCATCCCCTTCGATAAGCGCGCGAAGCAAAGGCTCCACACCGCTTTCCGGGAGCGTGAAATGCCAGTTATGGCCGAGAGGCTGGCACTCTGCGGGAATCGCCGAGCGCCAGGGGCCGTCCAGATTACGAGTTTCCAGATGGACCTGTGGGCGTAACCGGTCACGGGCAGTTGATACTTTGCCCATGAACGGGATCTTGCCATGGGCCACAATGGCGATCTCTTCACATAACCGTTCGGCATGGGCGATGACATGGGTGGAAAAAATGACCGTGACGCCCTTGTCCGCCTGGGCGCGAATGAGCCGCTCCAGTTTGCCCTGGTTCAGCGCATCCAGTCCGGAAAAGGGTTCGTCAAGAATGATCAGTTCGGGCTCGTGCACAATGGTACCCAGGAGCTGGACCGTTTGTGCCATGCCCTTGGACAGCTGCCGGATCTGCTTGTCTGCTGCATCGCCCAGTCCGTGATCTTCCATCATCTGGCGACCGCGTTCGCGCCCTTCGGCCAGTGGCAGTCCACGCAGGGCACCCATGAAGGCAATTGCGTCATATGCCTTCATGGACTGGTACAGGCCGCGTTCTTCCGGCAGATAACCGACCTTGTGGGCCCGAGAAATCGGATCGGGCGATCCCAGCAGGAATCGTTCGCCTTCGTCCGGGTCGATAATCCCGAGCAACATCCGCAGGGTTGTCGTCTTGCCAGCGCCATTGGGGCCCAGGATTCCGAATATGCTGCCGCGCGAAATGCTCAGATCAATGCCGTCGACAGCTACATCGCCGTCAAAACGCTTGACGATATTTCGGGCTTCAACAGCAATTTCCGGTGGAACAAAAGTCATTTACGGCTTTCATATGGCGACTGACTGACAGATAGTGTGCACCTATGGCCAATGACAAGTTAAGATTGACCCAAGATCTGGAAAGAAGGGCGAGAGAGGAAGGTTTCGCCGCTTTTGGCATCGCCCCAGCGGATCTGGCACCGGAGGCCGGAAAACGATTGCAGACATGGCTGGCCGAGGGCTGTCATGGCGACATGATCTGGATGGCAGATCGGGCCGGGCAGCGCGCAAGCCCGACCGCGCTATGGCCTGACACCCGTTCGGTCATCATGCTCGGCATGAGCTATGCACCTGACCGGGATCCATTCGCGCTGGAGCATGTCCGGGATCACGGTCGTATATCGGTCTATGCGCAGGGCAAGGATTATCATGATATCGTCAAGCGGGCACTGAAGCGCCTGGCCCGCTGGCTGGTCGACCGGAGCAATTGCGAGGTCAAGGTCTTCGTGGACACTGCCCCGGTTATGGAAAAGCCGCTGGCAGAAGCCGCCGGTCTGGGCTGGCAGGGCAAACATACCAACCTCGTCAGCCGGGACCATGGCAGCTGGCTGTTTCTCGGTGCCATTTACACTACGCTGGACCTGGAGCATTCTCTGGCAGGGCAGGACCGCTGTGGCAGCTGCAGCGCCTGTCAGGATATCTGTCCCACCAATGCCTTTCCAGCGCCCTACAAGCTGGATGCACGCGCCTGTATTTCCTACCTGACGATTGAGAACAAGGGACCGATACCAATCGAATTCCGGACGGCGATTGGCAACCATATCTATGGCTGCGACGACTGCCTGGCGGTGTGTCCCTGGAACAAGTTCGCATCGGCCGCTGCAAGCCAGAAAGCGTTCCTGCCCCGCGCGGAACTGGCTGCACCGGCCTTGTCCGATCTGCTCGATATGGATGATGCCGGGTTTCGCCAGATCTTTTCCGGTTCGCCGATCAAGCGCACTGGGCGCAACCGCATGGTACGCAATGCCCTGATTGCCGCCGGCAACAGTGCGGACAAAGGCCTTGTACGGGCGGTACGAAAACGACTGTATGACGATGAGCCGGTGGTTCGCGGCGCCGCCGTCTGGGCGCTTTCACAACTCGACAGTTCAGCCTTCGAGGAAGAGAAAGCCCGGCATGTCGATCGCGAAAGCGATGCCCATGTTCTTGAGGAATGGTCCCGGGACTAACGGGTGCGCAAGGCGTTGACGCAGGATACCCGGTCAACAACTGCTCCGTCACTGCGCCGGGTGTCGATATGGGTCACCCGGTTTTCTCCGCCATTTGGAGAAGGATAGAGATAGGCGTCGAGGATACAGGCCCCGCTCGAAAACTGCAGTTTTCGCGCCGGGGGCTCGGACACGTCCGCGCGTGGATTGCCGAACAGGCGCACCAGCTGTCGCGCGGTCTTGCCCATGACCAGATCGAGGCCGGCCACATCATTCAGAGCCGATTGCGCTGCTGTCGGCAATGCCGGAGCCGGTGGAGGAATGGTTGAGGCGCACCCGGCGACGGCCGGCAACATGGCAAAAATGGCCAATTTGCGGATCATGGGGCGGTGGATTCCTGACGCTGCATATGAACCATGTGTGTAGCCATAGCGGCTCCGATAACCGGCGCAAGAAAATTGACGAACGGGATGGCAAGCAGCAAGGCAGTGACCAGTCCGAGTCCGAAACGCGGAGCTTTGGACAAGGCCATCTCCTGACCACCAGTACCGGAATCCTGGGCATGGCGCGCCACGACCATGTCTTGCAGATCGCGGCCGATCAACAGGGCGTTGACCGCGAAAAAGACGACCGGCGTGCCGATCGCGGTGAACAACAAGAGGATATAGACCGGCAAGGCGAGGATATTATAGCCGAGGGCGCGTCCGGCAGATGCCAGCCCCATTTTCAGACCCGTGACATAACCGGGCGGCCGCGCGGAAACGGCCTTGTCCGGATAGTGCCGTGCCTCGACCGCATCGACAACCATGTCGGAGAAGATGTTGAGAACGAACATCGCGATGACGCGAAACAGGAAAACGGCGGCAAATATTGCAATCACTGCCGCCGTGGCAGCGGCGGCCAGTCCGCCATCGCCCAGGTTCATCCAGGCAAATAACCAGGTGAGACCATACCAGACGCCCACCCCCAGTATCACCAGCAGCAACAGAGTAATGCCGACTACTTTCAGCAACAGCATAAGGATCTTGCGATCATTTAACTGGCTGATCGACAAAAGCAGGGCATTGAGCATGGACCGACCATGTCACGGTTCTGGCGTCAGCGTCAATTCGATAAGGGCAAACTGGCCATCAGGGCCAAGACGGGATTCTGCTTGAAGCCGGGCGTCGATGCCCCTAACTGCCGATCCAGTTCGTTCGAGATCAAAAGGATATTTCATGACCACCGAAGCCCGCTACGATATTGTCGCCGTAGGAAACGCCATTGTTGACGTTATTGCCCAGTCTGACGACAGTTTTCTGGAGGAGGAGCAACTGGTCAAGGGATCCATGGCTCTGATCGATGCCGACCGGGCTAAGGAATTGTACCGTGATATGGGACCGGCTCGTGAAATCAGTGGTGGTTCGGGCTCCAATACTCTCGCCGGCGCGTCCACTTTGGGCCGCCAATGCGCCCTGATTGCCCAGGTTGCCGATGACCAGCTGGGTGAAGTCTTCACGCATGACATTCGTGCCACCGGGATCGATTTTGATGTCCCGCCGCTGGGCAAGGAACCACCGACCGCCCGCTGCCTGATCTTTGTGACGCCCGATGCGCAACGCACGATGAATACCTTTCTCGGAGCGTCGCAGTTCCTGCCCCCCGCTTCGGTCGATGCCGACCTGATTGCGAGTGGTGCGATCCTTTATCTCGAAGGCTATCTGTGGGACGCCGAGGAGCCCAAGGCAGCGATGGCACTGGCGATTGATATTGCCCGGGAAAATGACCGCAAGGTTGCTTTCACTCTGTCCGACGGGTTCTGCATCGCCCGCCATCGCGCGGATTTCGTCCGGCTCATTGCGGACGGGAAGATCGACATTCTGTTTGCCAATGAAGAAGAGATCAAGTCGCTGTGTGAAACCGAAGATTTTGACGATGCGGTGGCCCGGACGGCGGCCCAGGTTGAAACGCTGGTAGTTACCCGCAGCGAAAAGGGTGCAATTGCCGTTCGGGACGGGAAAACCCATGCAGTGGCCGCCGAACCGGTTGACAAGATTGTCGACACAACCGGTGCCGGTGATCTGTTCGCAGCCGGTTTCCTGAGCGGATATGGCGAGGGCCGGTCGATGGAAGATTGTCTCACCATGGGTGCGATTGCTGCTGCCGAGGTGATTTCCCACTATGGCGCACGGCCGGAAGCTGATATCAGGGCGATGGTTGCCGAGCGTCTCGGATAGTCTTCCCGGGCGCCGGGATCAGCTCTTCATCTTGAACAGCGTCCGGTCTTCCGGGCCAAATCCCCATTTCCAGATCACATAGGCGTAACTGCCGAGGATCATCGGGATGCCGATGATCAGTTCGGCCCATTCCGGAAGATAGGTTGCGAGATAGCCGACAGCCGTCCCGACAATAGCCGCGAGTATCAGTGACCAGCGCCAGCCATTGACCGAAGCGCCGAGCAGTTTTGACAGGAAGATCGCCTTCACCAGCGAGGCGTAGGCGAGAGCGACCATCAGCGCCGCGGCGACGCCGGCAGCCTGGTACAGCGGGCTCAATCCCAGACGCATGCAGATTTGAATGAAGGCTACACTCAGTCCCGCCTGCAGCAACAGCATCGACAGCGAGATCAGCAAATTGCGGTGCCGGGCGATATAGACGAGCGCAGATTCGCTGACAACGGCCGTAGCAGCAACGGCTTCCGCCGCCAGCAGGAAGGCGAGGGCGCCCGTTCCGCCGACGAAATTGGGTCCGACCAGTCCCATCACCGCTTCGCCGGGAATGGCCAGCGCCAGCGCTATCCCGGCCTGTGCGGCAATGATCCAGAAGCCGACCTGGCTGACTTGTGCCGCGATGCCTTTCAGATTGCCGGCTTCGAGATTGCGGGTAATGACCGGACCCAATATCGGGTCAAAGCTCGTCTTGAGCTTCTGCGGCAGGCTCGCGACCTGCTGGGCGACATAGTAGATCCCGACAATGGCGGGGGAGGCGAAAAGTCCAAGAATGGCGAGATCCAGCCTCCTTGAGCCCCACTCCACGGCATCCGCTGCGGCAAGGGGCATGTTGCGGCGGGTGATTGCGGCGAGCTGCAGGGGCTTGGGACGCCACCCCCAGGGCAGACCATAGCTGCGCATCAGTGGCCATAGCGCCGCGGCCAGCGCGGCGAGCATGGAGACAACATAGGAGATGATAAGACCGTCACGCAGCGACCAGAACGGCATTGTCTCCCAAGCGAAAAGGACGGCCACGATGCTGATGGTCCAGGGTTCGACAATGGACCGCGCGCGCACTGTCGAGGCGATATCATAGCGATAGGCAAGGGCCGCGAGCGCGACATCCGCGCCGGCAATCGCAAAAATAACAACGGGCAGAAACCGGTCGAATCCGTTGATCTGGCTGTTCGGAAACATGATTTGCGGAAAGGCGATCAACAACCCGGCCGCCACCGCGGATGCGAAAAAGCTGACGATCAGACCGTCCCACACCACATGCACATGAGGTCGTTCGGTGCGGCTCAGCTGCTCCGCGAGACCACGTTTCAGGCCCAGTGTAGCAATCTGAGCGGCGAATTCGATGACCAGGATTGCATAAGCGAACCGTCCAAGCGCCTCCGCACCATACATGCGGCCGGCCACGAACAGGAACGGGAGGCGAGCAGCCAGCCGGAGCAGAAAACCGAAAATATTGGTCCGGCCACCTTTGGCCAGCGCTGCAATATCTTCCCGGGATTCGCCGTCAGTGGAGGAAGAACCGGGAACCGCCGCACCAGTGGATCCTGAGGATTCAGGGCTGTTCAAAAGGTTTTTCTCCGGCAATTGACGGTTGTATTTTGATGATGCCAACCCGCTTAGCCGAGCCTGCCGGACTTGTCATCTTTTGGTCCGGTTGCCATCAGGCCCAACTGTCAGCGGCGTTCGGCAACCAGCGGCCGGGACATCAGGCGTTCGACCACCTGCCTGACATGTGCCTCGCCGGAAAGCAGCGCGCAAACCGCGTCAACAATCGGCATATCGACCTCGCGCGACCGGGCGTCCTGTTGCAATACCGGTGCGGTAAAAGCTCCTTCCGCAACTGTGGACCGATTGGACATCAGGCTTTCGGCAGACTCGCCCGCTCCCAGTCCCCGACCGAGAGAGAAGTTGCGTGAGCTTGTCGACGAACAGGTCAGGACCAGATCTCCCAGGCCGCACAGGCCAGCGAGCGTTTCCGGTCGGGCGCCCCGGTCCTTTCCGTATCGCTGCATCTCGGCAAATCCGCGGCCGATGAGCGAGGCGCGGGCATTTTGTCCCAGTCCTGCACCATCGACGACCCCGCATCCGATCGCGAGCACATTTTTGACTGCACCGCCGATTTCTGCACCGATAATGTCATCCGAAAAATAGGGCCGGAACGCGGTCTTGGCGATGGCCGGATAAAGCCTCTCCCAGAGCGCCTCATCCTCGCAGGCCAGCGTGAGCGCCGTCGGCAGACCACGGGCGACTTCATGCGCAAAGGTCGGACCGGACAGGACCGCCAGTGGATTGTTCGGGCGCAATTCACGGGTCACATCGCTCATCAGCATTCGGGTGTCAGCTTCAATGCCTTTGCTGCAGAGGATCAGAGCGGCGTCGGTATCCGACAGGGCGCTGAGGCTTGCGCGCAAATGCTGTGCCGGCGTGACTACCAGAATGCCATCACAATCTGACAGTTCGTCAAGTTCGCCCGTTGCCCGGATTTCTTCGCGCAGCCTGTGGCCTTTTAGAAAACTCGAGTTTTCATGGCTTTCATTGATTTGCGCAACCACTTCGGGTTCACGGGCCCAGAGCAGAAGCTCCGGCTGACCTTCAGACAAAACCTGAGCCAGCGCCGTGCCCCAGGCACCACCGCCCATCACGCCCAGTTTCATATTACTCATGCCTTGACCCCCGCGCCCCGGGCCTTTTCGGCATCGGGATCAAGTGGCCAGCGGGGCCGGGCGGCGATATCCAGCGGGTCCGTCAGCCCGGCCGCGAACCGCTCGGCACCAGCCCATGCGATCATTGCCGCATTGTCGGTACAGAGCCAAAGCGGCGGGGCGGTGAAGGTCATGTCATTTTTACTGGCTACTTCTTCGAGCATCGCGCGCACCGGTCCGTTCGCCGCCACACCTCCTGCCACGACCAGTTGCCCTACCGGAGGGTTGTCGCGCAGCGCCTTTTCCAGGCGGTCCTGCAGGCAGTCGACCACGGCCTGTTGAAAAGAGGCGGCAATGTCTTCCTTTTTATACTTTCCGGTGTCGAACGCCCTGACGACCGCACTTTTGAGGCCCGCAAAGGAAAAATGCGGCTCCGCGCTGCCGGTGAGCGGCCGGGGCAGCGGCACGGCATCGGCGTTTCCAGACCGGGCCATTTCTTCGACCTTCGGACCACCAGGATATCCCAGGCCCAGAATTTTCGCTGTTTTGTCAAAAGCTTCGCCGGCGGCATCGTCAATCGTGGTGGCGATACGGCGATACTGGTTCACGCCGTTGACCAGCAAAATCTGGCAATGGCCACCGGACACGAGAAGCAGCATATAGGGAAAGGCCAGCTCCGGATTGACCAGACGGGGCGAGAGAGCATGGCCCTCCAGATGGTTGACCGCAACGAGCGGTTTGTCGGCTGCCATGGCCAGTGCCTTGCCGGTAACCAGCCCGACCATCACGCCGCCGATCAGTCCCGGACCTGCCGTTGCGGCAATCGCGTCGACATCGCTGAGCGTCAGTCCCGCTTCCTCCAGTGCGGAATCGATCAGGGGCGTGATGCTTTCGGCATGAGCCCGCGCGGCAATTTCCGGTACGACTCCGCCATAAGGCGCATGCTCGGCCTCCTGACCGGCCAGCTTGTGTGCCAGAATTTCCCGGTCTGACGTGACCAGCGCGGCGGCTGTTTCGTCACAACTGGACTCAATACCCAAAATGATGCTCATCACGCGTTTACTTACGCGCTGGAAGGATTAGGACAAGGGCTATGACAAAAATCCATGATCCCAGCTCTGCCGCAAAGCCGGGAATTGACCGTCCGCTCCGTCTGGGAACCCGGCAGTCACCACTCGCCTTGGCACAGGCGGAAATGACAGCAAAAGCGCTGGTCGCCGCCCATCGCTGGTCTGCGGATCAGGTGGAACTGGTGCCGATGATTGCCAGCGGCGACCGAATTCTCGACCGGTCTCTGGCCGATGCGGGCGGCAAGGCGCTGTGGACGAAGGAACTTGACCGGTCACTGGCAGCTGGCGAGATTGATTGTGCCGTACACAGCATGAAGGATGTGGAAACCATCCGGCCCGAGGAATTTGTCGTTGCTGCCATGCTGGAACGGGCGGACATTCATGACCGGCTGGTTGGCGCGGAAAATATCGATGCGTTGCCACATGGCGCTATTGTCGGCACCGCGTCCCCCCGTCGCAAGGCCCAGCTATTGCGTCAGCGCGATGATCTGGATATCCGGCTGATCCGCGGAAACGTCCAGACCCGGCTGGCGAAAATAGCGGCGGGCGAATATGCAGCCAGCCTGCTTGCCGCAGCAGGCCTTGACCGATTGGGCATGGATGACATCGGAACGGACATTTCCGACGAGCTCATGCTGCCCGCCCCGGCACAAGGTGCGATTGGAATCGAAACCCTTCGGGAAGCGCAGGCAATACGCGACTTGCTGTCAGATATTTCCTGCTCCGCGACCTTTCAGGCGGTCATGGCTGAACGGGCGTTTCTGGCGGAACTGACAGCGGACTGTCACAGTCCTGTGGCTGCCAATGCGGTGGTGCAAGACACGCAACTGTGCCTTCGTGCAGAGATTCTGCTTCCCGATGGCAGTGAATCTGTCAGTGATTCAGTCGAATTCGCGAATGATGACAAACAGGCGCCGGCGCGACTGGCCAACAGCCTGCTCGGTCGCGCCAGTGCGGAATTGAAGGCTGTTTTCGGCCGATGAGTCTGCCGGTTCTGATCCTGCGTCCTCGCGACGGCGCCGAAGGAACCGCGTCCAGGGTTCGAGAGCTCGGTTTCGAGCCGATAGTGGACCCGCTGTTCGAAGTAGAACCCATAAACTGGGATCCACCCGATTCCGGTCTGTTCGACAGCCTGTTGCTAACCAGTGCCAATGCGGTCAGGTTTGCCGGAGACGCGCTGCAGGAATATTCCGGGCTACCCGTTCTTGCCGTGGGAGACAGAACCGCCGAAGCTGCGCGGAAAGCGGGTCTGGATGTTGTGGAAACCGGAGACGGCGGGGCCGCCGATCTGATCGGGCAGTTGCCGACGGACCGATATTCTCGAATATTGCGCCTGACCGGAAAGGACCATGTTGTGCTGGACCCGGGCGGGCGGGAGATCGTGTCTTGCAAGGTATATCGTGCCGGTGCGTTATCCCTTGGCCCGAACGCCCGAAAGGCCATTGCCGAAGGCTGCGCTGTATTGCTTTTCTCGGTCCGGGCCGCCCGGATTGTCGAAAGTGAGCTGCGTTCAGCGGAAATTTCGCCGATACACTGCCATGCATTGGCGCTTTCGGACAATATTGCCTCCGGCCTGGCACTGGCATGGAAAGGCCTGCATGTTGCGGAACAACCCACCGAGGATGCTTTACTGTCTCTTCTCCCCCCTCTATGCTTCGCGCCCTGACCGACGGGTGATCTTTCGGCAGCGGCCGCCAAAGGAGATGGGATGAACCGGGACTATGAAAATCTGAGAAGCGCAGGCGGAAAAAGCAATCTGACCCGCAATGTGCTGATTCTCATGATCGTCGCATTCATTGGTGGTGCGATCCTTACCGGATGGATTCTCTCGCGTTACAATCCTTTTGATCCGGCCAGCGAAACAGTCGCGGTGGAAACACCGGCGGCCGCCGAAGCGCAAGCCGCCGATGATCCGGCCGCTGCGCTGGCCAAACGCATTGATGCCGATGGCACAGTGTTGCCGGCACCAGCGCAAGTTCAGGAGTCCGAACCGGAACCGCCGATTTTGACTCCCGATATCGAGCGGGCCCTGGCTGTTCGGGTTGCCGATCTGGAAGACCGGTTGTCGCGAATCAATGTGCAGGCCCAGGCCGCTTCCGGAAATGCCGCCCGTGCGGAGGGCCTGCTGATTGCATTTGCGGCGCGCCGAGCCCTCGATCGGGGCTCGCCACTGGGATATATCGAATCGCAATTGCGCTTGCGCTTTGGTGATGCGCAACCCAAGGCGGTCACGACGATTATCAACGCCTCCAGGGAGCCAGTAACGCTTGAAGAACTGGCGTCCGGACTGGACGATATCGGACCCACATTGACTAGCGGATCCAGTGGCCAGGGCTTCTGGACCGATGTTCGCCGCGAACTTTCCGAACTGTTCGTGATCCGCCGCGACGGTACGCCGTCTCCGGCACCCCAGCAGCGCCTGCTCCGCGCGGAGCGCTATGTCGAAAATGGCAATGTCGATGCAGCAATAACCGAAATCGACCGCTTGCCGGGAGATATTGAAAGCAATGAAACGGCAAGCGCCTGGATGGAGCAGGCACGGCGCTACAACGAAGCCCGGCGGGCACTGGATGTTATCGAAACGGCGGCGATTCTGGAACCGCAACAATTGCGCACGGCGGAAGGATTGCGGGTGGAACAGCAGTCTCCACTGGCCCCTGTAGAGCCTATCCCTGCGCCCTGAGACACTATTCCGGACTGAGAAACAGTGCAGCGAGGGCAGGGGGTACTCTGACCGGCCGTCCCGTTGCCCGGTCAATTATCGCCCAGTTGGTCTTTGCTTCCACCTTGATATTGCCGTCCGGCCCGGTGAAGCAGACATTACGCCAGAAACGTGCGCCCTTGGGTGGTTCCGATATCCAGGTCCGGCCCGTCACGGTCTGTCCGGCCTCTACATTTCCGCGATAGTCAATCTCGTGCCGGGTCACGACCCAGATATAGCGATCGACATATTCCTGCGGTGCGACGGCATTCCAGTGGACTGTCGCGATATCCTGAATCCAGCGGACCCAGACCGCATTGTTGACATGACCCAGCTCGTCAATGTCGCTCTGCTGCGCGGTAATGTGGAGAAAATGCTCATTCATTCGGACGGTTTGGTCATGCCCATTTGCCAGAGAATGAAGGCAAATTCTTCGGCCGTTTCCTGCACCCGGTTCCATCGCCCCGATTTTCCGCCATGGCCCGCTCCCATGTTCATTTTCATCAGCAGCATATTGCCGTCTGTCTTGGTAGCGCGCAATTTGGCGGTCCATTTTGCCGGTTCCCAATAGGTGACGCGCGGGTCATTGAGGCCACCCGTGATCAGCATCGGCGGATAATCCTGCGCGCTGACCTGGTCATATGGGGAATAGCTGCGGATATATTCAAATGCCGCCTTGTCGGTGATGGGGTTGCCCCATTCCGGCCATTCGCCAGGAGTAAGGGGTAGACTGTCGTCCAGCATGGTATTGAGTACGTCAACAAAGGGGACGTGCGCTACGACCGCTCCCCACAGATCCGGATCGCTGTTGACCACCGCGCCCATGAGCTCGCCGCCAGCCGAACCGCCGGAGGCACTGATCCGGCCTTCGGAGGTGTAGCCTTTCGCAGCAAGGCCTTTGGCAACATCCACAAAGTCATTGAACGTGTTGGTCCGCTGCATCAACTTACCCTGCAGATACCACTCGCGGCCCAGGTCGTCGCCGCCACGGATATGCGCGATCGCGTAGATGAAACCGCGATCAACCAGCGACAGGCGGCTGGTCGAGAAGCTGGGCGGAACGGCATAGCCATAGGCCCCGTAGGCATAGAGGTGAAGCGGCGCGGATCCGTCCAGTCTGGTCCCCTTTTTGTAGACCAGAGACACCGGGACCATGGCGCCATCCCGCGCCTTGATGGCCAGGCGTTCGGTGGCGTAGAGTTCCGCGTCATAGCCAGACGGAATCTCCTGGACCTTCAGCGTTTCCAGCTGCTTGTCGGCGAGATGATAGTCGTAGACCGTATCTGGCGTGACCATCGACTCATAGCTCAGCCGCAGCTTGTCCACGTCATATTCCGGATTGTTGCTCAGGCCGGCATTGTAGCTGGCTTCCGGAAAGGCGATCCGTTGCACGTCTGAGGGATCGGACCAGGATCGGATTTCAACCTGATCAAGCCCATTCTGCCGGCCTTCGGTGACAAAGAATTGCCTGAAGGCGGTCATGCCAGTGAGATAAAATTCATCCGAACCGGCAATCACGGTGGTCCATTCTCCCGGGTTGTCGATCGACGCGCTGGCCAGCCGGAAATTCACATGATCATCATTGGTCAGAATGTACAATTTGCCATCATGTTCCTCGACGGAATATTCGCGACCTTTCTGTCGCCTGGAAACCAGAATGGGATCCGCCGTCGGATCATTTGCGGGCACAAGCCGCACTTCGCTGGTTTCATTGTCGCCAGTGGCAATGGTGATATATTTCTCTGACTGGGTCAGACCGATGCCGACCGTGAAACCGTCCTGCTCTTCCTTGTAGAGCTCGATATCCTTGGACACATCAGTGCCCAGAACATGCAGCCGTGCATTGTCGGTCCGCCAGTTGGCATTGGCGAGGCCGTAAAGCAGGCTTTGGGAATCTGCCGACCAGACCAGGCTGGAAAGAGTCCCGGGGATGATGTCAGGCAGTTCTTCGCCTGTCACCAGATTGCGAATATGGACATCAAATCGCTCGGAGCCATTATCGTCATAGGAATAGGCCAGCAAATTGCCATCCGGCGAAACCGAGAACGCACCTAGCCGGAAATATTCCTTACCCTCGGCCAACGCGTTTTCATCAAGGATCAACAGTTCCTCGCTGCCTTCCACGGCACGCTTGCGATACCATTTGCGATATTGCGCACCCTCATCGAAACGCGTCCAATATGTCCAGTCGCCATCCTTTTGGGGAACGGAAGAATCATCTTCCTTGATTCTGGCCTTCATTTCTTCGAACAGTGTTTCGGTCAACGCCTTCTGCCCCGCCATGTTCTGCTCGAACCAGCGATTTTCCTCCTTCAGATAGGCGAGCACATCTTCATCGTCGATTTTCGGGTAACTCTGATCCTTGAGCCAGTGCCAGGGATCGCTGATCGTGTAACCGTGGCGTTCGAAACTATAAGGGCGCTGCTCAGCGACAGGTGCTTTTTCCAGTTTTGTTGTCATATTCTCTTCTGTTTTTTCGGATTGGGCAAGGGCCGGGCCGGGCAAGGACAAAGCCGTCGATATCAGGGCTCCGGCAAACAGGAGAATTGTCTGTTTCATATCTGTCCTCTTCAGCGAAATCGGTGGCGAAAATCGTCTGAAACACCTATGTGTTGCCCTAGAGGCGAATTCAAGGAGTTTCCCTGCCCATGTTGATGTCTACCTATGAAGCGAGACTTGCCGCATTGCGCGAGCAAATGGCGAAAGATGGACTGGATGGCTTTGTTGTTCCGATTTGTGACGAGCATATGAGCGAATATGTCGGCGATTATGCGCAGCGCCTGGCCTGGCTGACCGGCTTTGGCGGATCCGCCGGCTCTGCTGTTGTGCTGAAAGACAAGGCGGCCATTTTTGTCGACGGCCGATACACCATCCAGGTGCGCGATCAGGTCGATGGCAAACTCTATGAATATGTCGGGACAGCCGAGCAAAGCGTCATCGGATGGCTTGGGGAACATGCACCGGCTGGATCAAGCATTGGTTATGATGCGTGGTTGCATACCAAGGACTGGGCGAAATCGGCTTCGGCAAAACTGGCCAAGCGAGATGCGAAACTGGTTGCTGTAGAAGCCAATCCACTCGATGTTATTTGGGAAGACCAGCCGGAGCCCTCGCTCGCGAAGCTGGATGTTCAGCCCGACGAGTTTGCGGGCAAGTCGGCTGCTGACAAGCGGGCAGACATTGCGGACTGGCTGAAAGGTGAGGGTCTTGATGCGACGGTGATCGCTGCTCTTGATTCCGTGGCCTGGGCTTTCAATATCCGCGGCAAGGATATCAGCAACACACCGGTCCCGCGCAGCTATGCCATCGTCAAGGCTGACGGCAATGCCGAGCTGTTTGTGGCACCCGAGAAACTGACCGACGAGGTGCGCGTACATCTCGGCAATGCCGTCACGATCCGGAACTATGGTGACTTTCCGGATGCCCTCGCCGAATATGGTGAACAGAATATCGGCGTGGATCCGGAGCGGTCGGTTGCGGCGATATTCGAAAAACTGGAAGCGGCAGGGGCCAAAGTCGTCCAGAAACGCGACCCGACGATATTGGCAAAGGCGATCAAGAATGACGCCGAAATCTGTGGACACAGGGCGGCCCAGGCGCGCGACGGTGCGGCGCTGAGCCGGTTCCTGCACTGGTTTGCCGAGGAGGCGGACAAAGGCGGGCATGATGAGTTGTCGGTTGCCGCCAAGCTCGCGGAATTCCGGGGACAGTCCGACAAGCTGATGGACCTGTCCTTCCGGACGATTTCCGGCGCCGGGCCGAACGGCGCCCTGTGTCATTACAGCGTCAATGAAGAAACCAACCGCAAGATCGAAACAGGTACGCTCTATCTGGTCGACAGCGGCGGGCAATATCGCGACGGAACCACCGACGTGACCCGAACGATGGCGGTGGGTGAGCCGACTGAGGAGATGATCAAGCGCTATACGCAGGTTTTGCAGGGTCATATCGCGCTGGCAAAGGCGGTCTTCCCGAAAGGCACCACCGGCGGCCAGCTGGATATCCTTGCCAGGCAATATCTGTGGGCCGACGGGGTCGATTATGCTCATGGCACCGGTCATGGTGTGGGTGCTTATCTGTCCGTCCACGAAGGACCGCAACGCATTGCGGCATTCGGCGGTTTCAACGAGCCGCTGGTCGCCGGGATGATTTGCTCGAACGAGCCCGGCTATTACAAGGACGACGCTTTTGGCATTCGGATCGAGAATCTGATCCTCGTCGAGGAACGCGACGTCCAGGGTGCGGAGCAGCAGATGCTGGGTTTTGAAACGCTGACATTTGCCCCGCTCGACCGGCGTCTGATCAATCTCGACATGCTCTCCGAAAGCCAGCGTGCGTGGGTTGACGCCTATCATCAGCAAGTGATGACCATAATTGGACCACAGCTTGAGGGCGATGCGCTGGCCTGGCTCCAGTCGCAATGTGCACCGCTCGCCTGACGGAGAAATCATGACAGAATCACAGAACTCCCGGGAGGGATTCCGGCTGATAACGCCATTGCGGGTCCGCTATGCCGAAGCAGACATGCAGGGCATCGTCTTCAATGCCAACTATCTCGCCTTTGCCGATGTCGGCGTGACCGAATATTTTCGGGCGCTGGTCGGGGCGCAGGGCAATGAGGACTCTCTCGGCAAGTTTCTCGAGCTTTTTGGCGGCGACAACTGGGTCCGGCATGCGGAGGTCGACTTTCATGCCCCGGCCAAAGCCGATGACATGATCGACATTTGCCTCCGGATTACGCGTTTCGGGCGGACCAGCTATTCCGCACTGGCACACATTGTCCGGGACGACACGCTACTCAACGTGATCAAGCTGACTTATGTCTGGTTTGATCCTGCGACCGAAAAAGTCACGCCGGTCTCCCCAAAATTCATCGAAGCGGTCACCGAATTTGAAATTATCGCACCCGAACTCGCCGCTGTTCACGCCTGATTTTCAGGTGATCCCCTGGCTTTTTCGGCATCCAGTGTCCGAGACTGGGCCTTGCGCCGACGCAGATTGGCCCGAAGCTGTTCGGCAAGCCGTTCAGCCTTCTCGGCTTCCTTGCGCTTCTTTTCCGATGGAGATTGAGGCCTGGCCATGGCAAACACGTGCCATTGCCCCCAGAAAAATGCAACTCCGCTTGACAAGAGCTTAACCATTTGGTCTTAGGCGCGAGGCTCGGAGCAGGCGGCTCCGGCATCAAGATAGTGCTGCTGTAGCTCAGTGGTAGAGCGCGTCATTGGTAATGACGAGGTCGGGAGTTCAATTCTCCCTAGCAGCACCATTTTTTGCGATGAAGAAATTGTCCCGGGGACAATCACCGCAAAAAACCCACGAGTCGGATCGTGACGCTGAAGGTGACACAAGTGACAGTGTGTCACCTTGCCGGTACCGGAAATTTCGCCATATATTTCAGAGTGTTGAGCATCGAACAGCAGGATGAGTTCCGGTTGACACATTGCCGGAACCGCCTCGCCTGCGGGCGCAAGCGGGAGATGGCGTGAACCGGAAACATGCAAGGCGGTCATGATAACAGGCATATCATGACGTGGACGGTGTAGGACAGGGGGACGGATTTGTCCTACCCAAAAATCTCCGCATTTGGCTTTCCGGCCATCAGCGCGTTAATCCAGGCGAGAGCCAGATCGCGGCTGCGGTAGTTTCCATATTTCTTTATCTCGTCTTTTTCGACAATCGGGAAGGTGGAATAGATATAGCGGATATCGTCGCGCGATTGCTCCGCGTCATTGGGGTCGAACACGCCATAGAGAATGAAATAGAGCGCATCGAGCCTGGCGCGCAGTTGCAGTCGGCGTTCGCTGTCCCAGATAAAGGGCGGCTTCACCTCTCCCGCGTCATCGACATAGCCCATGTCGCGGGCAAAGGGCGCCATATCATGCGCCGTATAAGTCAGCTCTAGCACCGCCTCACGGACGATCTCGGCGGCAGTTTTGTCGCCGAATTCACGTGAGTAAGCGGAAGGCGGGATGACGGGGAGTTGTTCTACAACAAATTTATTCAAGTTGCGGCTGTGTAGCTTTTGACGCAGAACGTAGTCCAACAAAACACAACCAAAATTTCCCTGAAGTAGTGCCTTTGAATGGGCGTCGTCAGTCTCAAATTCGAAAACTGGTAATGAATTTCCGCAACCTACGTCCGGAATAATCGCAGAAATCAGTGTTCGGGTGTTGTTGGAGTTGCAAATCCCATTAAACGCAAAATGATATGGGCGTCGTATTGGGATATCCTCTTCCTTCACCCAGTATCGGGGCTTGGTGGTGAAACTAGGATCGGACAATTCCTCTATAGATGATTTTATAGCGTTGCCTTGACCACTGGTTCGTCCTTCAGGAAATTCAACGCCAGCATATCGGTGGTTGTCTATTTGAATGCTCTTACCCTCATAGAGTGGAACTCGAATCTCAGAGTCGGATTCAAATTTGTTAGTGCCAATTGACCAATGATTGTTAAGCTCAGTTTCAATCAGAAAAATTTCGCTATCATTGGTCATATGAAACATCGTCACGTATTTCATTGGCCAAGCGAGTGACGGTTCATCCCCACTTCTATCCACAAGCACAGGAGCACGCCGGTAGATTTTGAGCAACAATGGGAGATCTGAATATTTCCGGATCACTGGTGCCGTTTGAGTATTCGGGTTGAGGCTAGTCAGTTCAGCCGCGTCGCAAGCAGGAAGGGTCTGGAGAATATGGTCAGAAAGTTCATGTAGTTTGACCGCATATTTAACCTGGTCATAGGATTTGGCTTGTGAGGAGGTTACGAAGACCGTCGGTTGATCCTCCGAGTGGACGTCTTTAAACAGCCAACGGCCTTTGTTTTCAAAACTAATGAAGCACTTCAATTTTTTCTCTTGAACCATTTTTGAGAAAAACTCAGAGGGATATTTGTCCGTACCAATGCCTATCGGTAGAAGTAATCCGCTCATGCCATTTGGTTTCAATATTGCATGAGTACGCTCTACAAATAGCGCGTAAATATTCATGTCCCCTTTTGACAGAAGTGGATAGTGGCCAGATTTGCGTGCCTGTTTTGCCATATCTTTCGCACGCTTTTCCGCAATCTTGTAATCTGCAAATAGTGGCTCTTCGTCGTCTTCCAATTTCCGGATTAAAGCTTTTCTTTCTGAAGCTCGTTTTGCCAACGCAATATCTTTGCGTCTTTCCTCAAACCACTCAACTTGTTGCAACTTGATTTTGTCCCACGGTGGATTGCCGATCACAGCATCAAAGCCACCCTCGCGTCCGGCGCTGGCCCAGTTCTTCCATACGCCGGGGAATCTGATCTGCCAGTTGAAAAATCGTTCTTCTGCAATCAGTTGACGGGCATCTTGCAGAATTTTCGTAATCGGCTCCAGCAGCTCGCTGGCTTCGAATGTCTGTCCTTTCATTCGATCGCTCGCGCCCGATTCTTTGAAGGCACTTGTCTTCGCCATGGGTTCCGTCCGGCCTTGCATGATCAGAACCGGATCGCCGAACTGGCCATCCACCAGTGCTCGAACCGCTTCCTTCTGCTCCGATTCCTTCAAATCGAGCCAGTCGAGTGCGTGCATGAAGCTGACAAAGGCATCTAGTTCCGCCGTCATTTCAACTACGCCATCATATTTCACTCGCGATTCGTGGGCTTCACCGATATCGGCATCGGTGAGTTTTTCGATCTGCTTCATCGCTTCGGCCTGTGCCTGCGCCTTGCGCAGCGGACCGCTATGTAACAACTCACCCCCAAGCTTGTTCGCCCTGTCAATCGCATCGCGCACCCACAGGCCGAACAGGCTGTCGCCGCATTGCAGGTGATGGTCGATGAAGGAGAGCGGCGCGCCAACGGTGAAGGTGTGGAGCCAGAGCGAGACCTTGGCCAGTTCCACCGCCATATCGTTCTTGTCGACGCCATGGACGCAACGTTTCAGGATCATGCGCTTGACCAGTTGCGGATCGTCGAGCTGGTCTTCCGAGATCGCCCAGCCGCCATCGCTTGCATTGTCGTGAATCGTCTCGCGGATGCGTTCGATCTCGTCGCCCAGCGGGGATTGGTAATCGAGATCGGGATCGGCCTCGTTCGCCTGCTCCGCCGCCCACTGCTGCGCTTCGATAACATGATCGGCGAGTCGGTCGACGAGGCTCACCAGAAAGTGCCCCGAGCCCATTGCCGGATCGCACACGCGCAAGCGGCCGATGGCCTGTGCCGGATCGACTTTGCGCAGCTGGCGGCTCCGATAATCCGCATTGTCTTTTGGATCGAGCGCCGCGAGCGCTTCTTCGAACGCTGCCTTGCGCTCTTCGATCAGCGGTTCGAGCGTTTCGTCGATGATTAGCAACACCAGTTCGTCGGGTGTATAATAGCTGCCCGAGCTTTTGCGCGCGAAGGGATTGGGGCGAACGATCAGCGCGCCTTCGTTATCCGGATCGGGCACAGGCTCGAATTCGAGCAGGCGTTCGTAGATTGATCCAAGCTGCTGCACCGACAGGTCGCGATAATTTATATAGCGCGCGGGCTCGTCCATGGAGCGTTCGTAGGACAGCGCATCGAGCGCTGGCCCCATCACGCTATCCGGGATGCGTACCTGTTCGAGTAGCGGCGTCTCATCCTCCGAAAACAGCCCTCCATTATATGGCGGGATGCCGACCGATGGATCGCCCTTATCGATGATCCGGGCTAGATCGGCATAGCGGTTCCACAGCTGGTTGGCGGTTTCGGAAAAGGCGTCTTTGTCTGTGATCCGTTGACCGACTTCCTCCCGTTTCGGGCGCAATGCATAATCGTCGAACCGGCTGTCTCGCACGGGGAGCAAGTTCCGGTCTTCGGCATAGAGGATAAACAATAACCGATAGAGCAGGATCATCGAAGCCTGACGGATATCATCGAGGCTTGTGTCCTCTGGTGCGGCATCGTTGATGGCGTTGGCAAAGGCGGGGAAGATCGTATTGAAGACCTTGCCGGAAAGGTCTTTTGCAACCCGTTCCTCATAGAACAATGATTCCTTGCGAGCACGGTCGTGAAAGCTGAGATTGCTGGTGGTATCACGCTCGAATGCCTGGCGACGGAAGAGCAGCGCGAAAACCTTTAGCCAGTGGGCGCGTTTGTCATCGTCAATCCTGGAATCGAATAGATCGTCGTCTAGTTTAAAAATTCGACCCAGATCAATCTCGCAATAGTCGTCAATGGTCGATCGCGCACCCGACCAATACAGCCGCCACTTGTTGCCATTGGTCAGGATTCCCCAGCGCAGCGCGCCATTGGTCAGATCATCAACGCGGCGGAGATAGCGCAAGATCTGTGCTGATGGTGTGTCGGATTCCGTTCTGCTTGCAGCACGGTCGAGCGGCCGATTCCAGCGCTTGGCCTCCAGCAGAGCCGCGCCATATTCATAGCGTTTATATTCGGGATGTTCGCTGGCCTGCTGTTTCTGTTCTTCATCAATAAACAGCAGCCAGTCAGGAACATCCTGCCGCCCTTTGGCCGACAGATTCTGTTCGGTTAGCCGGTGTTCCCAACCCAGAATCTCAAGGATCGGGACGATCAAATCATCCTCGGTAACATCCTCATTCTCATTGGTTCCAGTCGGAAACTTGGCGAGCGCCATTTCCACCTTCTGATGGATTTCGCTGGAATCAAAGTCGTTCCAGACTGCTGACCGTTTAATACCTTCAGCCAGAAAATCTTCGGTCAAAAGGGAGCCGGAAAAGAACAATTCTGAATCTGAGATGTCGTCCTCCCCTGATCAGTTCTCACTATTCACGGATCAGGCTTTTGTCCATGCGCCTTTTCGCAAATCCCCCCAATCCTCCTCTGCCCGTTCATCTGGTGCAGGGTGGCACGCGTGCGACCGCCTGCAAGGTTCCGGGCGGACTTTGCAATTTGCTGCTTTCCAATATTCTCCAACCGGGTGGAAGCTGCGCTCGACAGCCTTGAATATAATCTCGTCCGTCCTGGATCATCGTGACTTTGGAGCCGGTTTCGGCACAGAACGCAAAAGGAACCATGGGAAGTTTCGAAATAACTTGCGATGCAGCCGCCATTGGCGCTATTTATCCGCTGGTCGGATAAAGAGGGTGGAATGGAACGCGGCGTACCGGTCAGGGCAATTTCACGGGGAATCGCGGTTTTATCGGCGGTTAACCGGGATGGCCCGATTACCATGATGAATATTTCCAAAAGTGCGAATGTGCCTTATCCAACTGCTTGCCGGATTGTGCAGACATTGTTGCACGAAGGCCTGATCGAACGCGAACCGGCGCGCAAGAGATATCGCGTAACTTCGCTTGTCCAGACACTGGCAACCGGATTTCAGGCCGAGGACCAGCTCGTGGCCGTCGCCAGGCCGCATCTGGAAAAACTGTGCAAGCAGGTGAGCTGGCCCGTCTCTCTCGCAACGCGGGTCGGAACGCGGATGATGGTCAGGGACTCGACCCACAAGATGACCTCTCTGACATTCTCCAACTATTATCCCGGGTACACCTTGCCGATCGCAGAATGTGCCAGCGGCAAGGCCTATCTCGCCCATTGTTCGGCTGAAGAACGTCAAACCATTGTCGAAGCCTGGGAAGCCACCGACAACGAAACTTCCAAAATGGGATTGCTCATGGTGGCGGACAATGTCGTTCTGGATAAAATCCGGAGCGACGGGTACGCGCTGCAGGCGCGCAATTTCTATAATGAAGAACCCGGCAAAACTTCGTCTCTCGCGGTTCCTGTCCACAACGCAAACGGGGAGTTAATGGGGGCGCTCGCGCTGATCTATTTCGCTTCTGCCCTGAAGCCCGAACAGGCGGTGACGGATTTTCTGCCGGCCATGCAGGCGGCAGCCGGGGAAATTGCGTCAGAGCTGGGAGAAGATATCGAGGCCTGAGACCTGGCAGTGCTCAGACATCTCGTGTCGCATTGTGCGCCGCATGCTCACCTGCAAGCCGGCCCAGTGTCGTCGCCGTCAACAACCCGTTACCTGCAATATATCCATCGGCGCCCGGACCGGAAATCCCGCGGGCGGCTCCGCCACCGGCATAGAGATTGGGAAAAGTCGATCCATCGGTCCTGAGGACTCTCGCATCGCCGTCGACCTCCAGTCCGCCTTGTGTATGGAACAGCGCACCGGTTACCCGAACCGCATAGAACGGAGCGGTCAGCTTCTGCTTGCCGGCAAAGGACCGCCCGAACCGGTCACGCTCGCCACTGTCGACCAGTGCGTGCGTTTCCTGAACGCTTGTGCACAATCCGTCCACATCAATTCCGGTTTCTCGCGCCAGATCTTCCAGAGTGTCGGCCTTGACCAGGCAGCCCGCGGTCTTTGCCTGCTGATAGTCGTCAAACTGTTCCATGATCTTATGACGTGCCTGATCGTAGATGCTCCAGGCAACATGGCCCTCCTGTTCCAGCACCTTCACCGCCTGTTCCGAATAACCGGACGCCTCGTTCGCGAATCTCTCGCCCGCCCGGTTCACCTGAATTCCGCCCTCGGCGATCAGCGGCCAGAGTATGGGGATGCCATATCCGGCGGCCAGACCCGCATGACCCTGATAGGCGCTGAGGTCAGCCAGTCGCGCGCCGAGTTGCTGCCCCCAGGCTATGGCGTGCCCCTTGTTCCCCGGATGGCCATGAAATGTTGCATGCTCCAGCTCGGGGATCAGTTCGGTGACCATGTCCTGATTTCCTGCAAATCCGCAACAGGCCAGGATGAGTGCTCCGCATCCGATGATGTCCTGGCCCCCGTCCGGGCGCGTGGCCGCCACGGCGATAATCCGGTCATCCTCACGGACATAAAGGGCGTCCACGGTGGCATCGGTCAAAATATCAACGCCAGCCGTCTCGCAGGCATTGGCCAGCGCGCCCATCAGTTCACCGCCGGAACGGCTTGGCATGCCGTGCATGCGCAGGGCGCTGTGACCAGGATAGGTGAAGCCTTCCACAAGACTGAGGCCGACCTGATGAACCCCGGTCAGCCAGTCGATCGTTTGCGCGGACTGTTCGGCCAGCCGTTTCACAAGGGAATGATCGACCTGGCCCTTGGTCTTCGCAACAATATCCTCGGCAAACAGCTCAGGACTGTCGGCAATCTGCCTCGCCTTTTGAGCCTTGCTGCCCGCGGCCGGGATCAGACCTGTGGACATGGATGTGGTTCCCAGAGGCTGGCGGTCGCGTTCGATGACCAGAACATCCACCCCCGCATCCCGAACCGCCAGAGCCGCGCACAATCCGGTGCCTCCGCCGCCGACAATCAGAACCGGAATCTCCATGATCGTCTCGACATGGTCGCAGCGGATTATCTCAATCTTGCTCATTGCACCTCGCTTTCGAAAGTCAGTACCGGCTTGATCGCATCTCCGCTCTTCTGGGCGGCAAAGGCCTTGGCGATATCCTCAAAAGGATAAGTCGTGATCAACTCGTCATAGGGCATTTTCCCCGCCCGATGCTGTTCGATCAGCCAGGGAATGAAGCGGTCGGGCACGCTGTCGCCTTCGATGATCCCGGTCATGCTGGTCGTCATGAATGGCAACCCGCCGGGATGCGGCACGGGGTCCTCAAATCCTCCGGGCAGGGTCAATATTCCCAGATTTCCTCCCGGATGAAGACAGGCAATCGCCGCTTCAAATGTCTGCTGTGTACCCGCACTGTCCAGCGCATAGGACACGCCCCCCTGCGACGTCTCCAGAACCTTGCCGACAAAGGCTGGATCCTCTCCGCTGACTGTCACATCGGCACCATATTTCGCGGCCAGTTCGAGACGGTCCGCCTGCACGTCGCTGGCGATGATCGGCGCACATCCGGCAATTTTCCCGGCCATGACCGCCGCCAGTCCAACCGCCCCGCAACCAATGACAAGAAGCGGCCGGCCCGGCTTTGCAGCAAAATTGTTGATCACGGCCCCGGCACCTGTCTGGATGCCGCAACCCAGTGGTGCCGCCGTCACGAAATCGAGGTCATCCGGTATCCGCACGATATTGCGTTCCGTCACCAGAGCGTGGGTGGCAAAGCTGCTTTGCTGAAAAAAAGCCCCGCCGATTTCCGTTCCGTCTGGCCTCGTAAGCGCTGGTCGGGGCCGTTGCCCCTCGATATTCAGCACAATATTCTCGAAACAGTAAGCCGGGTGATCATCGATGCAATTCCGGCATTTGCCGCACAAACCGAATGTCGCCGCCACCCTGTCGCCAACCCGAAAGCCTTTCACTCCGGATCCCGTTTCGACAACTATGCCGGCTCCCTCATGACCATAGACCCGGGGAGTTTCGGCCCATTCTGATATCCCGATATCCGTGTGGCAAATCGCCGCGGCGCGCACCGCAATCACCAGCTCATCAGGCAGAGGGTCATCCAGCCAGAGTGTTTCCAGTTCGGGCAACGCTCCATTACCGGGCGATACGGCGGCGCGAATTTGTCTAGGCACCGCCATGCCTTTTCTGCAGAGCCACAACATCATCGATGCCCAGCAACCGGGACATTTCGGTGAAATCGAAATGTCCTTCTCCTTCGCCATTGGCATCGCCGGATTTCAAACCTGTGTAGAAATTCCGGGCAGCCTGGGCCGCGGCCAGCGGGGCACCGGCCGGATAGATGACCAGCTTCACGCCCAGTTCCTGATATTCCGCTGGCGGCAATATGGGAGTGAATCCTCCGTGGGCGGCATTCAACAATAGCGGCTTGTCGATCTCGCTCGCTGCCTGCCGGATTTCTTCGCGGCTCCGGGGCGCTTCGAGAAACAGGATATCCGCGCCATTTTCGGCGTAGAGTTGCAGCCGGGCAATAGCGGCCTCAAGGCCCTCGATGCGACGCGCATCCGATCGGGCGATGATGAGCATGTCACCATCACCCCGTGCCTCAACGGCCACGTGCAGGCGGCGAACCATCTCTTCAGCGGGGGCGGACACGGCCTGCTCGACATGCCCGCAGATTTTCGGAAAGGCCTGGTCTTCGATTTGCATCGCGGCAATGCCGGCTTTCTGATAACCCTTTACCGCGTGCGCGAGGTTGGCAAGACTGCCAAAGCCGGTATCCGCATCGGCAATGACCGGGGCCCTGCTCTTCGCAGCAAAGGCAGCAAAGATCCGGATGAAATCGGCATAGCCGGCGATCCCCACATCCGGCTCGCCCATGGCAGAAGCTGTCCCCCAGTAACCAGACGCATAATGGGCATCAAAGCCGACCTCATTGGCCATCAGCAGGCTCATATGATCATAGATACCGGGTGCTGCGATGATGTTCTCCCCGGCGAGTTTCGCTCGCAGTTCCGTACCGCTCATGATTTCTCTTCCCGCTTTTCAAACAGCTGCAAATATTCATCCAGCACCGAAAGGTCCTCGATCGTAGCCGGCACTTTGGGCTCCTCTCCGTCAGCGATCTGGCGGATGTTGCGCCGCAAGATCTTGCCGGAGCGGGTCTTCGGCAACTTGCTGACCAGGTGGACCCGCTTGAACGCCGCAACCGGTCCAATTTCCCGGCGTACGTCCTGGACAAGCTCTGCGCACAGCTCTTCCACCGTCGCGCCGACACCGGCTTTTAACACCACGAACCCGGCCGGTATCTGGCCTTTCAGTTCGTCATGGACTCCCACCACCGCGCATTCGGCTACCGCCGGGTTGGCGGCGAGCACTTCTTCCATCGCGGAGGAGGACAATCGGTGACCCGCGACGTTTATCACGTCATCCGTCCGCGTCATCACATAGACAAATCCGTCCTCGTCAATAAAGCCGGCGTCCCCGGAAAGATAATAACCGGCATAGCGTTCGAGATAAGCTTCGACATAGCGCTCTTCGGCGTTCCACAAGGTCGGGGCAGCACCGGGAGGAAGCGGCAGCCGCGCGACAATGGCTCCGGTCTCATTGGCCGCGACCGGGTTCCCTTGTTCGTCGAGGCATTCGATCTGCCAACCCGGCATCGGAACACTGGTCGAACCCGGTTTGACGGGCAATGGCTCGACGCCCAGCGGATTGCCGCAAATGGCCCAGCCAGTCTCTGTCTGCCACCAGTGATCAACCACCGGCTTGCCGAGCAGGATCTCAATCCATTCCAGGGTACTGGGGTCCGTCCGTTCTCCGGCGAGATAGACCGCCTGCAATGCCGACAGATCCTCGCCCGCGGCCAGATCTCCATCGGGATCCACTTGCTTGATCGCGCGGATTGCCGTGGGCGCAGTGAAAAAGCTGCGCACCTTGTGTTTGGCCATGATCTGCCAGAATATCCCGGCATCCGGCGTGCCGACGGGCTTGCCTTCAAATATGACCGTGGCATTCCGGTTCAGCAGCGGGCCATACACGATATAACTGTGTCCCACGACCCAGCCGACATCGCTCGCCGCCCAGTAGGTTTCGCCCGGCGGGCAATTGTAAAGGCCCTCCATGGTCCAGCTGAGCGCAACCAGATAGCCGCCTGTGTCACGAACGATGCCCTTGGGCTGTCCGGTCGTTCCGGATGTGTAAAGAATGTAGAGCGGGTGAGTCGCATCCACCGGCTCACATGCCACTGGCTCAGCCGCCGCAAGTTCGGTGACCCAGTCCATCGCGCGCGCGCCCGTCAGGTCGGCCTGATGCTGTTCCCGTTGCCAATATATGGTTCCATCCGGCTGATGGGCGGAAATGGTACAGGCCTCGTCCAGAATCGGTTGATAGGGGAGGATTTTCGCGCCCTCGATGCCACAGGACGCCGCCAATATGAGCTTCGGTGTGGCGTCATCAATCCGCGCAGCAAGTTCTCTGGCCGCAAATCCGCCGAAGACAACCGAATGTATGGCACCGATCCGGGCGCAAGCCAGCATGGCGATGACCGCTTCCGGAGAATTGGGCATATAGATCAGGACGCGGTCACCCAGAGTAACGCCCTGCTGGCGCATCGCCCCACCAAGCCTGGCTGTTGCATCCCGCAGTTCCCGGAAACTCAGCTGGCGGGAAGTTCCGGTAACGGGGCTTTCGTAAATCAGCGCGGTGTCTTCTCCAAAGCCCTGTTCAACGTGGCGATCGACACAATTATAGCAGGCGTTGATCTGGCCTCCGCCGAACCAGCGGGGAATCGGTCCTTGGCCTTCACCGACGACCTGATCCCATTTCCTGGTCCAGTTCAGCCGTTCGGCGACGCCGCCCCAGAACCGCTCGGGTTGTTCGAACGCGTGTCTGCTCAGTGATGCATAATTGTGATGGCCTGTTGTCATATCCTCACCCTTTGCTGATTTGCCGTGATAAGTTACTCTGTCCGTCATTCCTATCCATAGCGCGGATATTGTGGCCGAGAGTTTTGTATGATGTACGCGGCTCGGGCATGATAATAGCGAATTTTGCAAGGGTATGCTGATGAACGATGAGTCCCGAAAAATCGAAGTCCCCGAAGAACTGGGTGACGAAATTGGCGGCAACGGCCGAGTCTATTTCGAGAATGTCGTCATAGACAATATGCTCGACGCGCTGCTCGAACTGTCTGCAACCGTCTGGACGCATCATGACCGCGTCATCGTTCTGGAAAAAATCCTCGCCTCCAAAGGCATCGACGTGAGCGCGGAAATCGAAGCCCATTTGCCGGGTGAGGAAGAGATTGCCGCTCGCGCAGCGGAGCGAGACGCCTTTGTAGAACGTGTATTCGGCGCATTTCTGCGTCGCCCGACGCATAATCTGGCCGACAAGGCAGACATTTAGAAGGAAGCAATATCATGGACCGCGGACATATAGGAGTTCTCCCTCGCCCAACCCGACTGGCGGATGAAAGCTATCTCGAATTCGTCACATCGTTCCGGAAATTCGCCATTCAAAAAGGCTTTCCGGTCATGGCCGCCAACGGCGAGGCGGCGCTGGGGAAAGCCATCGAAAAAGGCGAGGTCAGCCCGCCGGAAGATGGCGATGAACTCGAACTGGAAGAGATCAAGAAGGTCTTCGCCCAAGTGCCTTTTACACCCACCTGGCAGCGTTTTGTTCGGTCTCAACAGGAAATGATGTGGCGTGGCACGCGCAAGTCATTCATGCGCAACGCCGACAAGATCATGGCCGACATGGATGCCGCGGAAAAATCGCATCCGGACAATATCCATTATGACCCCGCCTTCGAACCGCCGAAATATACCCGCTGCGAAATTCATTGCCAGCCCGGTGGTTACACCGATGATCCGTTGGGCGGCGCGGTGTTCCACTATGGAACCAAGATTTTCTACGAAGGCTTTAACGATCAGGACGAGCTCCATATCGAGCTCGCCGAAAAGGCTACGAAACCGGTCGACGGCAAAGTCAGTCGCATTCTCGATCTGGGGTGCAGCATCGGTCAGTCAACCACGGTTCTGAAGGACCTCTTTCCCGAAGCGGAAGTGTGGGGGCTGGATGTTGGGCTTCCGCTCATTCGCTATGCCCACATGCGGGCCGTACAACGAGGCAAGGATGTGCATTTCAAGCAGGCGCTGGCGGAGGAAAGCGGCTATCCGGATGCCCATTTCGACATGGTCCACGCCTACATCCTTTTCCACGAAGTACCCGTCAAGAAGATGAAGGAGATTGTCGCCGAGGTGTTCCGTATCTTGAGACCCGGCGGTACTTTTTCGATTTTCGAGTTCCCGAACAATGACAAGGGGCAGGTCCCGCCGGGTTACCGGTTCATGATCGACAATGACAGCCGCGATAATTGCGAGCCCTATTCACCAGCCTTTGTCGCAAGTGACTTCAAGGGGATATTGGAAGCAACCGGATTTGCGGTCGAGCAGGGCCCGGCCGTATCCAATGAGTTTCTGCAATCGCTGGTGGCCACGAAACCCGACTGATTTACTTTTTCAGCGGGACCGTCGCGGGATTATAAGCGAAAATACCAAGTGAATCTTCGTTTTTCACGGGCGTATTGCGGAATGCATCCGGGACAATAGCCTGGAGTCTGTCTCCGCCAAGGTTGGATTCGGATTGCAATGTCGACGCGCGCTCAAGGCGTGTGTTCTGGTAGATGTTTAATGCTTCGTCCGCTGACCCGGCAGCAGCGAAAGCGCGACCCAGAATGACACCGTCCTCAATCGCGCAGGAGGCTCCCTGTCCCATATAGGGCAGCATGGGATGAGCGGCGTCGCCGAGCAGTGCCGTGCGCCCGCTGACCCAATGATCAAGAGGTTTGCGAATGAAAAGTCCCCAGCGATAAAGCTCATCACCTGGAATTGCGGCGAGGAGAGCCTGCACATAATCTGCCCAGCCCTCATAGTGCACGGTCAGTTCACTTTTCTCCGCTTTCGCATTCCAGCTTTCTTCTGCCCACGCATCCGCTTTGGTCAGCGCCACAATATTGACCAGATCCGTGCCGCGTACCGGATAACTCACGATGTTCCGGCCGGTGCCGAGATGGTTGATGTTGAGTCGCTCCACCGAAAGGGTGCCCAGCTTGTTCGCAGGCACCAGCGCCCGCCACGCCACATGGCCGCTAAACTCCGGAGGATCGCTGTCAAACAGCGCATCGCGCACCACGGAACGGAGTCCGTCAGCAGCAATGGCAATATCAACCTCCTCGGCATGGCCGTCCTCAAAGCGCAAGCTGACACCATCTTCCCGGCTGTCGATCCCGGCCAGTGACTGGTTCATAACGCAGTTTTCCCGCCCGAAGCCATCAATCAGCATGCCCAGCAGATCAGCTCGATGCAGCTGGTAATAGGCTCCGTGATAGGTTTCGCGACAATTGCGGCGATCAATCGCCATCAGCATTTCGCCGGTTTCCCCGTGATAGAGACGCTGTTCCAGCGGCTCGTTGGCTGTGTCGTTCAGGAAATCGCCAAAGCCGAGCGACTCCAGTCCCAATGTCGCATTGGGCGACATCGATATGCCTGCCCCCACTTCTCCAAATTCCGGTGCCCGCTCGTAGATTCGCGGTGAAAAACCGGCCTTCTGCAGCGCTATTCCGGCCGTCAGTCCGCCAATTCCCCCGCCGATAATGGCAATATTCAGATCCCTGTTCACAGGCCCAGTGCTCCGGGGTTGATGATATTGTCAGGGTCAAGCCGCTTCTTCAGATCGCGGAGCAAATCACCCGCGCCCTGTTCCCGGTTTTCGGCAAAGGGATATAGCCGACCGATCTGGAAATGACTGCCGCCATGATCATGTGCAAGCGCGACAAAATCGGCGACGATTTCCTCCACCAGTTTGCGGGCGGCGGCATTTTCGGGATATTCCGGCATCTGGCCCTCCAGATAATCCGGAGTCATGCGATGATGATATTCCTGCAACGCATCGGGCCAGTAGAAGACCGGTTCATAAAGCAGTCCAATACCGGAAACCCCGGCAAAAAATTCTGCGATCGTGACATTGACCTGTTGCATGCGGTTGGCAAAACGCGACTTCAGATCGCAATAGTCACGGTGGAACTGGTGCAGGGCCGAATGGGGCAGCACGGTATGTACAGGCAGCATCCGCCGTCCGTCGGGATGAGTGACGGGCAAGGATGGAAAAGGATCCGCACGGGTCATTAGTGGTACGGTATTGACGATCTCCGAACCTGTACCGGCAAAGCCTCGGATGGCGTCAATCCGGCTCTTCAATTCTGCCCGGTCGCGGCCTTCCACCACGAAATGGGCCGTATATTTCGCTTTGTCGAGAAACCGTCGCCCGGCCATTGCAATCCGGATCATGCGCTCCACGGCAGAAACGGGATTCCCCGCCGCCTTGCCAATCCGCCACATCGCCTTTGCATCTTCCACCAGATTGGCCGGCCCGGCATTTTGCCGCGCAACGTCACCGTCCATCGCGATCATTTCTGACGCCAGACGTCGAGCCGAAAGGTCCGCGAACAATTTTGCCATGGTATCGAAATCGTCATAGGCAAAGGAAAGTCCGCTGACCATTGCCGGCCGTGGCTCAATCTCCATGGTCGCCGCCGTCTTGATGCCCAGTGCACCGGCATCATTGGCAAACAGCCCGGTCATGTCGGGACCAAAATTGCGGTTGAACGGCGTCAAGCCTGCCGATCCATCCGATCCGCTGTGAATGATCTCGCCAGTGCCCGAAACAATCTCGAAACTTTTGACCGCATTGGCAGATGCGCCCGTGGTTCCCGAGCCAAAAGTGACCGTTCCCTGACTGAGGGAACCGCCAACAGTCGCTGTGCCGCCAGACATCGGTCCCCAGAAGCGGGCACGGCGGTCATGTTTGGCGAGCGCCGCATCCAGCGCGGCCCAGGTACAGCCCGCCTCCACCGTGACATGTCCGTCGTCAACGGCAATGTCCCGAATTTTGTTCAACCGCGAAAAGTCCAGCATGATCGACCGGTTGCCCTCGGGCTGAAAAGCCTTGGTATAGGACATGCCGCCACCGCGGAGGAAAATTGCAATTCCGGATGCACGACACAGGTGGATGATCTCGACCACCGCATCGGTGCCGCCCGGGCTGACCACAGCCAGCGGCAAATCCCCGTCAAAGAAGAGATCTTGCGAGAAGTAACGCAGATCAGCCGGCGTTGTCGAGACACCGTCAGACCCACAAATCATTGCCAGCCGTTTAACCAGACTGCCATCGTCCGTATTTGCCGTTTCTGTTTCCAGTTCCATTGCTCTGTGATGCGTTAGCATGAAAGAGATGGCGAGAGCACCCAAACTTCCTATCCGGCTGACGGTTAAATGCGCTTCTTGTAATGTACTCCCGGCAATGGAATCATAAGCTTGACCCAAATGAGCTCGATTTCACCACCCATGGATTTGCCATCGTCGGCACCCCCTGCCGCCGTGCCGGAAGAGCCCTGGTCACCCTTGCGTGCCTGGCTGGTGGTGGCCGCGCTCTCTTTTGCGGGGATCGTAAGCTATATCGACCGGCAGATTATCAATCTGCTGGTAGATCCGATCAAGGCAGATCTCGGGTTGAGCGATGTGCAGATCAGCCTGCTTCAGGGCTTTTCATTTGCGTTGCTGTACGCGGTCATGGCGATCCCGCTTGCCTGGCTGGCGGATCGCCACAATCGCAAATGGGTCATATTGGGCGGCCTTATCATCTGGTCAGCAGCGACCTTCGGCAGCGGACTGGCCATGGGATTTGTTTTTCTTTTCTTCGCCCGAATGCTGGTGGGCGTCGGCGAAGCCACCCTGTCGCCCGCCGGATTTTCGATGCTCAGCGACTATTTCCCGAAAGAAAAGCTCCCGGCCGCGATCAGCGTATTTACCGGGACCGGTTTCCTGGGATCGGGACTGGCTCTGGTGGTCGGTGGCTATCTTTATACCCGGCTGGCAGAAATGGGTCCGACCGTTCTGCCGTTCGGAACGTTCCAGCCGTGGCAGATGACCTTTTTTGCGGTCTCGTTACTCAGCCTGCCGGTCTTTTTGTGCCTGCTTCTGATACGCGAGCCGGTCCGCAAGGAAGGCAATGTCGTTCTGGCAAAGGACGACGCACCACCGGCCCTCGAGATCCTGAGCTTTATTCGTCAGAATGCCAGGGTTTTCCTGCCACTTTTTTTCGGCTTCTCCTGTTTTGCTGCGGCACAATTCGGGATCGGTGCCTGGGCACCCAGCTATTTCATTCGCATGCACGCCTGGACTCAGCTTGAAGTCGGACAATTTTTTGGACCGGTTGTCATGTTCGGAGGCGTCGCAGGCGTGATCGCCGGAGGCTTCGCTGCCGAGCGTATGCTGTCTGCGGGAAGCAAGGACGCGACTTTGCGATTGCCCTTGATCGCTGTTATCTGCGCGCTGCCCTTCGCCATTGCCTTCCCTCTGGTTTCATCGCCATGGGTCGCGCTGGCATTGCTCGCTCTGGTGCTATTCTTCGGAACCGTGCCGTTTGGTGCCGGCGTGTCCACCTTCCCGCTGATAACCCCCAACCGCATGCGGGCGCAGGTGATTGCCGTCTATCTGCTGATTGCCAATTTGCTCGGATATTCGGCCGGTCCCTTGCTGGTCGCCTGGCTGACCGACAACATGTTCGGGTCTGCTGACGCCATCAACAAATCTCTGGCACTGGCGCCACCTCTTGCGATGGTAGCTGGTCTTGTTCTCGTGCTTTTCGCACTCAAACCCTATCGTTACATGGTACAAAAAATCGAACTGGAGTCGCCCTGATGGCCTTGATCAATCTCGCCCCGGAAACACAGTCTTTCATCGCAAAGGACAAGAAACTGCTGATCGGCAGTCAATGGCAGGATGCCGGCAGCGCCGCACTGATCGATGTCATTAATCCGGCGGACGGACAACGGATTTCGGGGATTGGCGATGCCAGCAATGCGGATGTCGAAAAAGCGGTAGCTGCGGCCCGCCAGGCATTTGAATCGGGTCCCTGGCCCGAAATGAAACCCGGCGAACGGTCGCGGCTGATTTACCAGATTGCCGACAAGATGGAGGCTCACGCCGAGGAACTGGCGCAGCTGGAAACACTGGACAACGGCAAGCCGATCAATTTTGCGCGCGGTGATGTCTTCGCTTCCATCGGCGCCATCCGCTATTATGCAGGCTGGGCCGACAAGATCCACGGCAGCACGCATAACATCAACATGCCTGGTGACCATCATGTCTATACGATCAAGGAGCCGGTCGGAGTCGTCGCGCTGATCGTTCCGTGGAACTATCCGCTGGTGATGGCAGCGATGAAGCTGGGTCCGGCGCTCGCCGCCGGCTGCACTGCCATATTGAAGCCCGCCGAGGACACGTCCCTGTCTGCGCTGCGGCTCGGCGAACTGATGCTGGAGGCAGGATTGCCGGAAGGGGTCCTGAACATCGTCACGGGCTATGGCCACACCGTTGGTTCCGCGCTGATCAACCATCCGGGGATCGACAAGATTGCCTTCACCGGATCGACGGCCACCGGCAAAGTCATTGCACATGCGGCAGCCGAGGGCCTGAAAAAAGTCAGCCTCGAACTGGGCGGCAAGTCTCCCAACATCATCATGGCTGATGCCGATCTGGAAAAGGCCATTCCGGCTTCCGCGATGGGCATATTCTTCAACAGCGGCCAGACCTGTACCGCACCGTCTCGCCTCTACGTGCATGAGGATGTCAAGGATGAGGTCATCAAAGGCATTGCCGAAGTGGGCAAATCGATGAAGATCGCGCCTGGCCTCGATGAAGAAAGCATGATGGGGCCACTGGTGTCCGCCAAACAGTTTGAGCGGGTGACCAGCTATATCGAAGCCGGGCAAAAGGAAGGCGCCGAAATCGCAGCTGGCGGTGTACGCCATGGAGAGGAAGGGTATTTTCTTGAGCCGACCATCATCGACCAGACCAACAACGAGATGACAGTTGTGAAGGAAGAGATTTTCGGACCTGTTCTGGTGACCCAGAGTTTCAAGACCGAGGAAGAGGCGCTCGCCCTCGCCAATGACACGGAATATGGCCTTGCCGGGGCGGTCTGGACGCAGGATATTTCAACCGGGCACCGGATGGCACGGAAGATCAAGGCCGGAATATTGGGTATCAACACCGCCATGGGAGCTGATTGGGATGTGCCTCTGGGCGGGTACAAGCAGTCAGGCATCGGCCGCGAAAACGGCCGTGAAGGCCTGGAGCTCTACCTGAACACGAAGTCGGTATTCACCACCCTATGACCCTGCCGACCGAAACCCGGATGGTGGATGTCGGTGATGCCGAGATTCATGTCGAATTGACCGGCAGCGGCCCCAACCTGTTGCTGGTCGCCGGACTTGGCGGTCGCGGAGCGTTCTGGACCAATCAGATCCAGGATTTTGCCGCCCATTTCCGGGTCATTACATTCGATCATCGCGGGTGCGGAAACAGCACGCCGGACAAGGTGGTCTATGGAGCGGAGCATATGGCCCGGGATGTGCTTGCCCTGTTGGATGCCATGGACATCGGGCAGGCTGGACTGGTCGGGCACTCAACTGGCGGAGCGATTGGCCAGCATATTGCACTGGACCAGCCCGAACGCCTTTCAAAGCTTGTGCTGTCCTGCAGCTGGGCCGGGCCGGATGAATATCTGACCCAGCTATTCCGTACGCGGCGGGAAATATTGATCAGTTGCGGGCCGCTCGCTTATCTGACCATGGGCACCTATCTCGCCATGCCGAGCTCGGTCCTGCAACCGCAAATGACCTCGGCACGAGCCTTCATGGAGGAGCGTCTCGCGGCCTTTCCGGGGCTTGAAGTCGAACTGTCCCGGATCAACGCGGTATATACGCATGACCTGCGCAGCCGGCTGCATGATATCAGGGTGCCAACCCTGTGCATCGGGGCAAACGATGACCAGATTACCCCGCCCGGATTCACCGAGGAAATGGGGCGGCTGATTGATGGCGCACAAACCCATTTGCTGGACCGCGGCGGACATTTCAGCCCGTTGGCTTCCACCGAAGCCTATAACAAGCGCGTCCTGGAATTTTTGACCAAAGAGGAGGACTGAATGGCCAGCGACATTACCAAAGGCAAGTCGGTCATCATCGGGCCGGACGATGGGCAATCGCTCTGGCAGCCCATGCCGTCCCGCGGCTATGTCAATGTCAATCTCACGCCTGACAACATGCCCTATGACACCTTCTCGAGCGGCATTCAGATGATGCCGCCGGGTTGCATGGTGCGCGAGCACGGCCACAAGCAAAACCATGAACTGGTCTTTGTCTATGAAGGCAATGGTCAGGTTGATATTGACGGCGAAGTTACCGAATTCGGGCCCGGTACGACGATCCTGTTCGCGCGCAATTGCACGCACTGGATCAAAAATACCGGCGATACCGATCTCAGGATGTTCTGGGTGTTTTTTCCGCCGGGGCTGGAGGACTGGTTCAACGCTATTGGGCGGGAGCGAACTCCCGGCGATCCCATGCCCAACCCATTTGATCGCCCCGACAATGTCCAGGAGGTGATGGACAAGATGCGTTTTCTGCCACCTCGGAATTCCGGCTGATGCGGATCATCCCCCGAACAGAGGTTGAACAGCTGCTCCCGGTGGCCCGGTGTGTACCGGTCATGCGACAGGCCATGCTGGCTACTTCGGCCGGTGACGTGACCTTGCCGATCCGGCAGTTCATGCCGATTCCCGATGCGCCGGGCAAACTCGCGATCATGCCGGGAACCCTAGGAGATCCAGCCTGTTTCGGGATCAAGCTGGTCTGCAAATATGACCGCCCGCATGGTGATCCGCTCGGCACCCATGTCGGCATGGTCATGCTGTTCGACAGCGTCAAGGGTGTCCCGCTGGCAATGATTGAAGGCAGCTCCCTGACCGCGATCCGGACCTCGGCCACCAGTGCGCTCGCCACCGACCTGCTGGCAAGGAGGGATGCCAGGCGGCTGGCGATGATCGGCAATGGCGAGCAGGCCGATCGACATGTGCACGCCATGCGGGCCGTCCGGAATATTGATCATGTCACAGTCTGGGGCCGTGATCCCGCGAGAGCGGGCATGTTTGCCGAAAAAATTGGTCGGAAAACGGGAGTCACCGTCAATGTTGCCAACACACCAGCAGAAGCAGTGGCCGAGGCAGATATCATCTGCACCACCACTTCTGCGCGTGATCCGGTGCTGCGTGGCGAGGACCTGCAACCGGGTCAGCATGTGAATCTGGTCGGCGCGGCCATTCCTGCCGCCGCCGAAGTCGACGACGAAGCTGTTTCCCGATCGCGTTTCTATGTTGACTACCGCGAAGCTGCGATGGCGGCGGCGGGAGAATTGCTGGGTGCAATTGAACGCGGAGTGGTGACCGAAGAACATATTATTGGCGAGATTGGCGACGTTGCAGGCGGCAAAGCACCCGGCCGCGAAAGCAATGACGAGATTACGATGTACAAGTCGCTCGGCGTCGCTTCACAGGATCTCGCCGCTGCTCATGCTATCTGGCAGATGGCCGAAACTCAGAACAAGGGGACGACTGTTGACCTTCTGGACTAGAATATCTGGCATGCTCCTGCCGCTGGCACTGGCGGTGGGCGGTTGCGCCACCCCGGACACACCGGCTGTTCCCTCGCCATCCTTCTCCGCGGCGGAGGAGGCGCTGTATCTGAAACGGTTCGAGCTGCAGCGCAACGCGGCCATTGAGGGCGGGGGATTGCCCGCCTATGATCCGCTCGAGCCGGTTCGCGGCGCCGAGCGTTACCAGCCTCTGCCGGAAGCGGAACCGCGCATCGCTCGGCAGGCCCTGGCAGATGCCCAACGTTTCGCTGCCGAACGCAAAAGCTCTGCCTTTCTCGTATGGCATGACGGGGCGCTGGTGAAAGAGAGTTATTTTGGCGGGGCGGATCGGGATTATCTCGTCAATTCCAAATCTCTGGCCAAGCCGCTGACCGCCATCATCATCGGCCGGGCCATTCTGGAGGGTCATATCCGGTCGCTCGATCAACCGGTGGCCGATTTCATTACCGAGTGGAAAGGCGATCCCGGGAAATCCCGCATTCTGGTGCGCCATCTGCTCGACATGCGCAGCGGATTGCTGCCGCAGGGTTTTGGAAGCGGACCGGAAAACGTGCTCAACCGCGCCTATCTGCACCCGCGGCATGATGAAGTGATCATAAACGAATATCCCCTGGTGAACGATCCGGGCAGCCGATACGAATATGCCAACGCCAATTCCGAACTGGTGGCTCCACTCATCGAACGGGCAACCGGTCAGCGCTATCATGACTATGTCAGCGATGCGCTGCTGATCCCGCTGGGTGCACAAGGCGGGACTGTCTGGGTCAACCGGCCGGGAGGCATGGCCCATGCCGGTTGCTGTATCCAGCTGCCGGCCCAGACCTGGGCGCGGCTCGGCATATTGTTGCTCAATGACGGCATCTGGAAAGGCCAGCGGCTGTTACCGGAAGGCTATGTCACAAAAATGCGGACATCTACCGCAGAAAATCCGCATGCCGGCCTCGGTGTATGGATTGCCGGGAATTATATCAGGGGACGCGGTCCGCTGCACCCATCGATGGACGCCGGCAAAACCCTCCACAGCGAACCTTATGCTGACCGGGATCTGTTCCTTTTCGACGGCAATGGCAGTCAGGTGGTCTACATTGTTCCGTCCCAGGGACTGGTCATTGTGCGAACAGGAGACCGTCCGGCGAAAGACAAGCCCTGGGACAACAGCTATATTCCCAACAAGATTATCGGCTCCATAGAGCGCATGCCCGGCGAGGCCATGCCCAAGCCACAAGCAAGCGGGGAATAGCATGGCAAGTCTGGCCGAATCTGGCGGCGCCGCGAAAACCGAACAATTGCCGACCGGCCTGAAACTGGGCTGGGCGACGGGAGCATTTGGCGTTGCTCTGCTGATGAACGGGATATCCGGCCTCATCCTGCTGTTCACCGCCAGCATATTGCAGATCGAACCCTGGCTGGCCGGACTGGTGATCTTTCTTGCGAAGCTGGTCGATGTCGTTACCGACCCGATTGTCGGAGTCTGGAGCGACCGGTTTGAGTCTCCCAAGGGCCGACGCCGGCCTTTCCTGCTTTGGGGGTCGATTACAGGGGCAATCAGTTTTGCGCTGATCTTCACCGCACCGTCATTCGAAAACCAGTATATGACGGCCTTCTACATCTTCATCGTGCTCAGTTTTTACGCGATCGCCTACACCATCTACAATATCCCCTATATGTCGATGCCGGCGGAGATGACCGACAGCTATCACGAACGGTCTTCCATCCATGCCTATCGCATGGTCTTCATTTCGCTGGGATCCTTCATCGCTACCGCCGGGGTGAAAGTGGTGCTGGAGGCGCTCGGAAAAACCGAGCCTTCGAGCTATGCGATGGTCGGCCTTGGCTGCGCCCTGCTCATCCTGATCAGCACCCTCATCGCCTATTTCACCACCGGCTCTGCACGTTTCACTCATGCCGGTGAAAAAAGCACCAAAAGCAATGCGGCCCAGGTCGTGGATGAATTCAACGCCGTCCGCAGCAATCGGCATTTCTTGCGTTTGATCAGTGTGAAGTTTGCGCAATTGCTCGGTGTGCAGACATCCGGTGCGGCCTTTGCCTATTTCTTTGTTCAGAGTTTGGGCCGCGATTTCAATGTGCTCGCAATTTTTGGCACGACGGTGACGATCTCGACAATCATCTTCGCCCCGCTCCTCGTCAAATTCTCGAAGAGGTTCGGCAAGAAAAACGCCTATTATGTCGCCGCCAGTGTCAATATTTTCTATGCACTCAGCTGGTCTCTGGCGAGCGAGGGCGAGCCGCTCTGGTCAATCGTTTTGCGCGCCGCCTTTGTCGGTATCGCCTTCACCGGTAATGTGGTGATGGCGATGTCGATGCTGACAGACATCATCAATGCGGATGCCAATCGCACCGGGGTCCGCCGTGAAGGCGCATTCACCGCGCTATACAGCTTTGTCGAAAAGCTGACCGGCGCCGTCGGGCCGCTGATCGTCGGATTCGCCCTGTCAATTGCCGGCTTCAACAACAAACTGCCATTTGACGTGCCTCAGGGCGGCAATGTGGACATCGCTCTGTTGATGGCCGTCAGCTGGCTTCCGGCAGTCTTCGGTCTGATTGCGGTCTGGATTTTGTCTGGCTACAAACTGACCGAAGAAGAACTGCAAAACACCAACCCCAACAAGCAGGATAGATAATCATGGAACTCCAAGACCCCAATCTTCGGCAACGCGGACGCGCCTCGCTGGATTTCCTTGCGCAAATGGGCGTAGCCGCCGCGCCGGTATCGCAAAAGGTGACCAGCGAGATCAGCGACCAAATGGACCCGGACAAGCTCCCGGATGATCTCGATGAGCGGGATGCTTTGATCAATGCCGCGCTTGCTGATTCCAGAGCCTTTGCCACCCATCGCCTGATGGGTGACTGGCACAGCCGCAGCTACACCAGGATCTCAACCGAGGCATTCGAAGAAATTCTGCCGGAGCTCCAGCCAGTTCTGGACAAAACCTCAAATGGTCCGGCATCGCTGGAACTGGACCCCGACCTTCCGCTCCCCGACTATTGGGACGGCGTCCACTTTCACCGGACGGATGGCGGTTGGGACGGCCATGAGCATATGGGATATGTCCATGGCGAGATCATTCACAAGAAAATGGTTGCGCGCTTCTTCCCTGGCGGGATTTTCCAGCAGCGGCAGAATGTCGCCGAAATGGCACCGCGCGACAATTACAAGCGCATATTGGACATGGGGTGCTCGAGTGGCCATTTCACAACCGCCCTCGCCAATACCTACCCGGATGCACAGATTACCGGAGTCGAGCTGTCCGCCCGCATGCTTGAACATGCCTTCCGGACTGCCAACGCCAATGGCTGGAACTGGAAACTCTACCAGCGTCCTGCGGAAGACACAGGGTTTGATGATGCCAGCTTCGATCTGGTCGCTTCTTATATCCTGATCCACGAGATTCCCGCCGATGTTGTCGAGAAGGTCTTCGCCGAAGCCTTTCGCCTGCTGGAACCCGGCGGCGACATGATCATGTCCGATGCCACAAGATATGCCGATCTCGACAAGCTCGGCGTGTGGAAAGCGGATCGCGGCGCGAAATATGGCGGCGAGCCCTTCTGGCGGGAAACAGCCAGCCTGGATCTTGCAGAGATTGCCCGAAAGGTTGGGTTTGAAGATGTCAGCGCAGACGGAATTTATCCGCATGTGGTCAAGGGACGGAAACCGGCATGAGCGGGCCTCATCGTGACAATCCCCGGAGTTTCAATTTTCCCGAGGGTGAATTGCTGCGCCCCGAACAGATCGACAATCTCGGTCGGGCGGTGATCAGCCTGACCCGGGAGATTTGTGTCCTCACCGACCGGCAACTGGTCCTGGAAAAGGTGCTGGCCGAAGAAGGCATCGACATTGCCGAAGCGGTCGACACCTATCAACCGGACGAGGCGGTGCAGAAACGGATTGACGCCCAAACCAGCCTGATCATCCAGACGATAATCGGCGATCTGACCGGAGCCGAGTGATCGATCGGCGGCATCTTTTGCTGGGAGCTTCCTGCGGGGCTATATCCGCGCTTTTTCCCGCACCCGTTTTCGCGCAACTCGTCAATTCGCCACCCTCCAGACCCGCGGTGACAGAGATTCCGGTTCGTCTGGAGACCGGCGACGGACACCGGTTCGAGGCGACGATCTTTGCACCGGACTTTGAAGGCACCTATCCGGCTGTTCTGTTTTCCCACGGCAATTTTGCCAGTCCCGATCGCTACCGGCACATGCTGAACCCGATTGCCGAAGCAGGCTATGTTGTGATCGCACCAACCCATCTGGACGCGGAAATCCTGAGGCTCGATCCCAAACCCGCACCCGAAAGGATCTGGGCCACCCGCAATGCAGAAATCGCCCTGATCGCTTCGATTCCGGAGCCGGTCCGAAAAGCTCTCGACCGACGCGACACCATGATCAGCGAAGACAAGCTGGCGGTGATGGGGCACAGCTATGGTGCGCTGATCGCGCAGCTGGCTGCCGGAGCGGTAGCAACAGAAGCGGACGGAGCGCAACCGAACCGGAGGATTCCCGGGGCCGGTGCCCTGGTCGCCTGGTCTCCGCCGGGGCCGATGGCCAACCTGATCAATGCCGAGGGCTGGTCGCATATTGACCTGCCCAGCCTCACCATCACCGGCACAGCGGATGTCCTGCCCGGATTTATCGATAGCTGGGAACTGCACAAGGTCTCCCACAATGCCACACCGGCCGGGCAACGATGGCTGTGGGTCGGGGAAGATGTGAACCACTATTTCGATGGCATTTTCGGCCGGCCGGGATCCATCCGGCGGGAAATCGGCGAGCGATTCAACCATGCGATCGCCACCACCATCCAGTTTCTGGATAGCCACCTGAAACCGGAAAAACCCGCCGCGCCGGTCGCGCCGACGACGGGCGTCACCCTTACCAAGGACTAAGGCATGAAAAAATCGCCTCTTGTGACTGGTCTCGTATCACTGCTCCTCCTGCCGGCAGGCTGTGTCTCTGCCACAGCGGACCCGGTCCCCGTCCGCGATATCAAAGCCGCTTCTCAGGCCCTGCAAGGTGCGACACTGCGGGACGTTGAGCGATTTCAGCCGAAAGTTGCGATCGGCAGCCAGTGTGTGCCAGCAGAATTTGAACACCCCGCTTCCAGCCCCGGGCCGAAGCTAACGGCGGCTCTTGCCAAGGCACAGGAATATTCCGAAGCACAAAAGGGTATCGGCCTGATGGTGCTGAAGGACGGAAAGGTCCTGCTTGAGCAATATATCGATGATGCCTCGGCAGAAACAGTGACTGACAGTTATTCCATGCACAAATCGCTATTTGCGCTGGTTTACGGAATTGCCTTGTCGGAAGGCATTGTCGGGTCCCTCAACGAAACCACAGGGGACCATATCCGCGAGTGGCGCAATGATCCGCGCGGCCGGATCACGCTGCGCCAGCTGCTGCAGATGGAGAGCGGACTCAAGCTGTACAGTTTTCAGGATGCAGGCACCAAATCCATGGAGCTATTGCTGGCTGCGGACATCAATGCCGTGGCGCTGGAACACCCGCTTGCCGAAGCCCCGGGCAGCGAATTCCGCTATAATAATGCGAACAGCCAGGTAGCCGGTATCGTATTGGAGCGTGCACTGAGGAAGGCGGGACATGCCGGATATGCGGAATATCTGGAAAAGAAGCTCTGGTGCCCCTCAGGTAATGACAAAGCCGAAATCTGGTTTGACCGGGAAGATGGTTCACCGCGCTACTATTCGGGTATGTTTACAACGGTTCGCAACTGGGCGCGCATTGGAGAGCTGGTCCGGAATCAGGGAAGGGTGGGGAACCGGCAGATCGTTCCGCAGAAATGGATCACGGAAATGGCCAAACCTGCAGCCACAAATCCCAATTACGGACTACATGTCTGGCTGGGTTCTCCCCATGTCGCAAAGCGGCGTTACAGCCGGCAGAACCCGCTAAGTGTCAGTCATGGAGCGCCTTATCGTACAGATGATGTGCTTTTCTTTGATGGTTTTGGCGGTCAGCGTGTCTATGTCGTACCATCGGCGGGCCTTACCATAGTGCGGACCAGTCAGATCAACATGGACTATGACGATTCAGTCATCGTCAATCTGATTCTGGACGGACTGGACAGTTGATCGCAACTATCGCTGGTTGAACATCGCTTCGAAACTTTCTTCGGTCGGATTGCCGACCTTCATGTCCTCAGCCATCACTGTGACGCCGCGTTGCACCGCGGGCCGGGAACCGACAGTCTCCAGCCACCGTTCGACATTTGGAAATTCCGTGACATCGATGCCGTGCAGATTCTGTTGCTTCGGGGTCATCCACGGATAGGTGGACATGTCGGCAACCGAATATTCGCTGCCCGCCAGAAATTCGACCTCACCCAGCCGTTTGTCTATTACGCCATAGAGCCGCTTCGTTTCGCCGCAATAGCGCTCGATGCCATGTTCCACGCGCTCTTTGGCATAGCCATTGAAATAGCCACACTGGCCAAACATCGGCCCGATACTGGCGTTCTGAAAGAACAGCCACTGCGTCACGACCGATTGCTGTACCGGATCGGAAGGCCAGAATTTCCCTGTCTTTTGAACAAGATAAAGGAAAATTGCGCCAGACTCGAATACCGCATGTGGTGTGCCTCCGGGACCGTCAGTATCAACAATCGCAGGGACCCGGTTATTTGGGCTGATCGCCAGAAAATCGGGTACATGTTGTTCGCCTTTGAGAATGTTGATCGACCGGACCCGGTACTCCAGTTCGAATTCCTCAAGCGCAATCGCGGTCTTGTGGCCATTTGGCGTCGGCCAGTAATAAAAGTCGATCATCAGCGCTGTTCCTTTTGCAATGCGAGTATATCGCGCACCGCCTGCTGGCAGCGTTCGGCGCTGGTATCGCCGGCGAAATCGACATTATAATGGGCCTTTACCGAAGGGCGCTCGACAGCAGCGTCAAACCAGTCCGACAGTGCCGGCCGGCCATCCCGCCAGCGGAAATCCGGATGGATCGGATCCTTCGCTTCATAAAATTCGGCACGGAACCCGAGATAGCTGATCGCGTGCAGCAGGGAGGCGTGACCGATGTCGAAATCGGTCCAGCCAGCTGCCTGCTTGTCCAGCCGGTCGAGCGAGCGAATATATTTGGGCCAGAGCGATTCAAAGACACGCATGTTCCACTGTTCCGGCTCCTGCCACTGCTCGGCCACCATCTGGACGGTCGTTTCAAATATCGTGTCGCCGAGCGCCAGGCAGGTGATGGCATCCCAGCGTTTCGGTCCCGGTTCGGGATACATGTTCCGCGCTTTGGTATTCGCATCCAGATATTCACAGATCGCCTGGCTGCCGAAAATGACCTGGCCGGTTTCGGTGGCCAAAGTCGGGACCTTGTCCAGCGGGTTCAGCGCCGCGATGCTGTAGGCGTCACCTTGATCCTCTCCATCCAGATTCTTGAACGGAAAGGTCGGAATGAAATCGATATCATCCCAGTGACCACATTCATGTGCCGTCACCAGCACCTTGTGAATGAAAGTGTGAAACGGGGAATAGAACAGTTTCATCATGGCTCACTCCTCTTGATCAAAAAGTCTTTGGCACCGACAGGATCAACAAGCGCTTTCGCTTTTGGCAAGGCCGAGTCCTGTTTCAATTGCGCGAAGCTGTCTGCCAGTGCCGTCCCGACAGCTCCGACGGCCACACCGGGGAACAGGGCGACACTATATCCCAGCGCTTCCACCTCGGTGGCACTCGTGATCTCGTCATCAGGCCGCAGCAGGTTGTGCAATAGCGGAACCCGACCGGCAAAGGAGTCGGTCAACCGTTTCATCTCCCCCCGGGTCGTCAGGGACTCGACAAAAATCATGTCCGCTCCGGCATCCATATAGGCCTGCGCCCGCTCCAGCGCCCTTTCAAGGCCTTCGGTCGACATGGCATCGCTGCGCGCGCTGATGATGGTCTGGTCATCTGTCAGTGCGTCCCGGGCGGACCGAATCTTGTCGACCATCACCTGTTGCGGGATCAGCGGGCGGGACAAGGGCGCATCGGCCGGTTTGACCTCCTGCTGATCCTCGATCTGGATCGCCGAAGCCCCGGCGCGCTCGAGCAGTCTGACAGATCTTGCAACCGTATAGCTATTGCCAAATCCCTGATCCGCATCGACAAAAAGAGGAATCGAAACCCGATCCGCGATGCGGGCAACAATATCTGCGGTTTCCGAAACCGTCAGCAGTCCGATATCCGGTCGCCCGAGATGCATCGCGGCGAGTGATGAACCGGAAACAAACACCGCCTCGAACCCGGCTTGCTCGGCCCGCCAGGCGCTGAACGCATCATATATTCCGGGCGCGACAAGAATGGGTTTTTGGCGCAACCGTATGCGCAGGGCGGCAGCCTGGCTCATGCAGTCCTTCAGTTGACCGGTGCGCTGTCTTTCCTGGACAGCTCTCCGGCATCTTCCTTCACTTTCAATTCCTTGAACGCCTTGTACTCGTTGACGCCCTGCATCTCCTGTTTCGGCCAGCGAGTCGCGAAACCGCGCGGGAAATCCGCATCGCCATCGGCCCGCCCATCTTCCGACCAGAGCATCGGAAAGTGGCTGCCTTCCGGTTTTTCGCCATCCAGCATCTCGTCGAAGCTGACGCCCGCGAGATTGACACAGTCGGGACGCGGTGCCCAGCGGATATCATCTCCGAAGACCCGTTCCGAAATCGCGACGCGCCAGTCATCGGTGGGGTTGCCTGCTGAATAATGCAGCACCCAGGGGTGTACGATCAGCAGATCGCCGGGCTCCATGTCCCAGCTCAGGAAACGCAGATCGGGATCCCCGCGCTTGCTTTCGATTTCCGGGTGCGGCACCCGGTCATCGGGCTTGATCATCTTGCGCGCATTGGGAGAAAACAGCCAGTAGGGCACATCATCATGCTGCGTTCCCGCCAGGACTTCCAGACAATTGGCTTTCACGATCGGCGTCAGCGGTATCCAGATCGAAGGGACCATGGTTCCGGTTACCGGCCAGCCCATCCGGTCACAATGCCACAAAGTCTTGGCATCCGATTGCGGCGGCTTGGCAAAAAACTCGTCAAAGAAGAATCGAATCTCCCTGGACTGCATAACCTGTCCCGCGACCTCGGCAATCGGCGATTCGAAGACAAAACGCCGGTATTCCTCAATACAGCGGGCCATATAGCGTCCGGGGATTGTCGGCAGCAAACCGACATCCTTTTTGTTGATGATGACCTCACGAGCGATCGGCTCCAGCAGGTCAATCCAGTCACGATCGAGCACATTGCGGAGGCAGACGGCCCCGTCGCGGGCATAATCGTCAATATCCTGCTGTGTCACTTCTCTCAGCGGGCGTTTGTTCAAAGCCATATCATGATTCCTTCGTGTATTTGCTGTCCTGATAAATCATGATGCTCACTTTCCCGATGCTTCTCGGTCTCAATATCCACCCGACGGATAGTTTTGGCAATGGCGTTACCGCAGGGTGGAGACTGCGCCAGAACACGGTGCCCTGCAGTCATCACCTTGCCTAGAGCATCGATGATTGCCAAGTCGGAGAGCAACATGCAGCATCTGAACACACAGATAGTCATTGCGGGTGCCGGCCCCGTCGGAAGCGTGGCCGCCTATTATCTGGCCAGCAAGGGTATCCGGGTCATTTTGCTGGAGTCTGGCCAAGATTGTGCGCTCGATCTCAGGGCATCGACTTTTCATCCGCCAACCCTCGAAATGCTGGATCAGTTCGACATTACCGACCGGCTCATCGCCAGGGGCCTCAAAGCCCCTGTCTACCATTTCCGCGAGCGGAAAACAGGTGAGGTCATCGATTTCGACATGACCGAAATCTCTGACCAGACGCGTTTTCCCTACCGCATCCAGTGCGAGCAATATCATCTGTCACGCATGCTGTCCGAGGGTGTTCGCGATCTGCCCGGGACCGAAGTCCGGTTTGATCATCGGGTCGTTGGCTTTCATCAGGATCAGACGGGCGTGGATGTCTATGCGGAAACACCCCAGGAAATAGTCCAGATCCGCGCCGACTATCTGATCGGCGCAGACGGGTCGAACAGCATTATCCGCAAATGGCTGGATACGGACTTTGACGGCTTCACCTATCCCGAAAAGTTTCTCTGTTTCACGACTGAAGAGCCACTGGAACAGAAATTGCCAAATCTCTGTCACGTCAACTATGTGTCTGACCCGGAAGAATGGATGGTCTTGCTGAAGGTGCCTTCCCTGTGGCGGGTGCTTGTGCCGGCGAAAGAAGATCAGCCGGACGCCGAATTGCTGGCTGATGAAAAGAAGAATGACGTATTTGACCGGCTGCTCGGTGACGGCGAGGCTGTCGAAACGGCCCACAGGACAATCTACCGCGTGCATCAGCGGGTCGCCAAAAGGTTCATGCATGACCGGGTTGCCATCATTGGCGATGCGGCGCATCTCAATAACCCGATTGGCGGGTTCGGGATGAACAGCGGCATCCACGATGCGTTCAATCTCTGTGACAAGTTTGCACGGATATATAATGACAAGGCAGATGCCGACGAAGCACTCGGTATCTTCGAACGCCAGCGACGAACCACCACCCACGATTTCATCCAGGCCCAGACAATCCGCAACATGGAATATCTGTCAGACGGGGAAAGCGGCGAGCATCGCCGGCGCAAGGCCGAAATGCAACGCGTGCACGGCGATCCGGACGCCCGCCGAAATTTCCTGCTCCGCCAGTCCATGATCGAAAGTCTGGAACAGGAAAAAGAGGTCGCCTGATGCCTCTGAAACCACGCCCCGCACCGGATGCCCTGGGTCATCGAAAATTGTTCGGCGTGCTGGGACCGTCCACAAACACGGTGGTACAGCCAGATTTCGATGATCTGCGGGTGCGCGGCGTGACGAACCATTACAGCCGGATCGTGGTGGAAGATGCGCAGGCCATTTCTGACGAAACATTCATGGCAGGCACGCTCGAAATTTCTCGTAACACACTGGATGCCGTGCGCGGTGTTTTGACCTGCAATCCCGATTATCTGGTGATGGGCATGTCGGCAGTGACCTTTTACGGCGGGGCCGAGGGTGCAGAAAAGTGGCGGGCCAATATCGAGGCTGAGGCGGGACTGAAGCTGTGCACCGGGTCGCAGTCACTGATCGAAGCCTTTGGCGCCTATGGCGGGATCAAGAAGATTGTTGTCCTCTCGCCCTATTATCCGAGTGCCAATGCGCATGTCGCCCATTTCATGTCGGATCACGGCATTGAAGTGGTTCGCGATACCTGTTTGCGATGCCCCAGCTGGACGGCGATTGCCCAGGTGCCAACCAGCGAGTTACGTGACGAACTGCAAAAACTGGACGGGGATGATGTCGATGCCATTGTGCAGGTCGGAACAAACCTGTCGATGATTCGCCTCGCCGCCGCAGCCGAATTATATCTCGGCAAGCCTGTTATTGCGATCAACACGGCAACCTACTGGAATGCACTCCGGCAAAATGGCATCACCGACCAGGTTCCCGGCTTTGGCCGGCTGATGGAAGACTTTTAGGAAAACATCCATGCTTGAATATGATTATGTTCCGCTGCCAAAGCGCAATCCGATCCAGTGGCCGGGAGGCGAAGGTCTGGCGATCATCTTCACTTTCAACCTGGAAACCTGGGATCTGACCAAGGATACGGACAAGCCCTATTATGCGGGTGGACCGGCCATATTGCCGGATATTCTTCCCGGTAACACGCCGGATTATCCCAATTTCACCTGGCGAGAATATGGACAGCGTGTCGGAATCTGGCGCCTCGTTGATCTGTTCGACGAGATGGGCATAGCTGCCAGCTGCACAACCAATGCTGTCACATTTGAGCGACGCAGCGAGATGACGGCCGCCGCGCTGGATCGGGGATGGGAGTTGCTCGCTCACAATTTCGAGCAGGGAGAGTTGCTGACCAACTTTGCGCATGATGAGGCAGCGGAACGCGATGTAATTTTACGATCGATTGACATGTACGAAAAACATGTCGGGAAACGTCCCGTTGGATGGCTTTCCTCTTCGCTCCGCGGCACATTGAACACGCCCGGGATTCTGGCCGAACAGGGCTTTAAATTTTACTGCGACATCATGAATGACGATCAGCCCTTCATGATTCGAACCCAGCATGGCCCGGTCGTGGGCATTCCCTATTCCAATGTCATCAATGACTTCACCATGGTCACGCGCCACTGCCTTACAACCGACCAGTTTCGCGATCAGCTGATCGAGGAGTTTGATGCCCTGTACGAGGACGGAAAGAAAACCGCCCGAATCATGAATATCGGATTGCATCCGCATGTTTCGGGGAGGGCCCATCGCATTCGCGCCCTGCGCGAATTCATCGCCCATGCGCAGTCGAAAACCGGTGTCTGGTGGCCCCGCCGCGAAGAAATTGCCGACTGGTACAAGGACAATCATCAACGGCATTTCCCCAATCAGCTGGGATAATTATCCGACAGTCGGGCATTTTACACAAGTATCCGTCCGGTCTCCCGACTCGGTTTATGAATGAAGCAGAGGCAGGAAACCAACATAACATGCCTCATCCTTACATTGCAGGATCCGAGGGAGTGTATGATGAAGACACGTTTTGAGAAAACCAGCCTGTTGGCTCTGGCTACCATGATGGCCGCCGGATTGCCGTCGCAGGTCATGGCGCAGGAAGCCGAGGCGGCCGACGATGCCGATAGCGGCATTATCGTTGTAACCGCGCGGAACAGGGAAGAAAATATTCAATCCGTTCCGCTCGCGATTACCGCGTTCAGCGAAGAGGATATCGCCCGGCAGTCGATCCAGGAACTGGATGATGTGGCCCGCTTTACACCCGGCTTCAGCTTTGAGGATTTTTCCGGCGGATTTGCGCAGCCCACCATTCGTGGGCAGGCAACGGCCCGGGTGACCGCACTGGAGTCGAATGTTTCAGCATTTTATGACGGCATATATATTCCGCGCTCCTGGGCGGTAGATCTCGGCACAGCCAATCTGCAGCGTATTGAAGTCGTGAAGGGCCCGCAAAGTGCCCGTTATGGACGCAATGCCTTTTCGGGTGCCATAAATTATCTGCCGAAAAAAGCAGTGCTGGACGGAGAAATTTCCGGTGAAATCGAAGCGACAGTCGGCATTGACGAGCGCCGCGATATCGGGGCGTTCATCAATTTTGCCGTCTCTGACAATTTCGCCCTTGCTGCGTCCTACGACTATTCGACCTATGATGGCAGCTGGGAAAACAGTCATCCCTTTGCCAATGCGGATATTCCCGGGCCGAGCACGGAGGGGAATGTCGGCGGCTGGGAAAACCAGTCGATTTCGGTATCGGCCATTGCCGAGCTGTCGCCTGGCTTTACCATCGAAGCCTCCTACAATTATTTTGATGTTCAGAACGAGGCCCGCGCGTCCAACTATCTCGCCGAACAGACAGGGGACGGCAATTGCGGCAATGCACGGAGCATTTTCTTCGCTCCAGCCACCCTGCCGCTGATTTGTGGCGAGCTGCCGGCTCCAGGGGAAACAACGACAAACGATCCGCGCGGATATGGCGCACAGGCGGAAACGGGAATTTTCCGGTTCAACGCCAATCTGGAGATCACCGACAGCCTGACGGTGGACTACACCTTCGGCAATGTGAACGGAGATGTGGATATCGCCACCAGTGGTGAACCGGACCCGATCAATTGCGGAACGCTGGTAGGGCCACCGACCTTCGATGCGCTCTGTAATTTCCAGAATGCGCCGATCGGTGACATTGATTATGATACCCATGAACTGCGAATCGTGTTCGACAATGGCGGCCCCATTCGCGGCGCCATCGGCGGGTTCCTCTCCGACGGCGTGGACAATTTCCGGTTCAACAGTCTCAGCCTGCCGGTGATTACGGACGCAAACAATATTGTGACCGTGCCCGGAACTCCGGTGCCTGTCGGCGGCGCTTTCCAGCCCGGTCCTTTTGGCATCACGCTGCAGGACGCGACGACGACGACCGAAGTTGTCTCGATTTTCGGGGAAATCCAGTGGACTTCCGGTGATGGTGCGACCCGCATTGGAGCCGAGGGCCGCTATTCCGAAACCGAAGTCACGACCGATGACAACCGCCGGACGCTGACGCTGAACGATACGTTCAAGGTCTTCACGCCCCGGATCACGGTTGAGCATGACCTGACCGACGAGTCGCTGATTTTCGCGACCGCTGCGCGCGGTGCCAAGGCCGGGGGTTTCAATGCCACCGCCATTGATCCCGCGAACCGGGTGTTTGGACCGGAATTCAACTGGACCTACGAACTGGGAACCAAAAATACCCTGGCGGATGGCCGTATCACCCTGAATGCCTCGGTCTTTTACACGGACTGGTCTGACATCCAGATCAACTCGCCGGACCCGGATTCACCCAATCCCAATGCCGTCAATATCACGCTGAATCTGGGCGATGCCACCGTCTATGGTATTGAACTGGCCGGACGGTTCCAGGCAACCGACAATCTCAGCTTCGATGCGACATTCTCGCATACCGAAGCCGAATATAGCAGCGGTACAGTGGATGCGCGATATGCGCGCGATCCCGGCGTGACATCGGACCCGCCCTGTGATGACATTGTCTGTAATTCCAATGGTGACATTGGCGGCAATGAAGTCGAACGGCAGGCGCCGACACAGGTGTCCTTCGGTGCCCAATGGGATGCTCCGCTGGGCGATGCGGGAGACTATTTCATCCGCACAGACCTGACCTGGCAGAGTGATTTCTTTGCAGACAGCGGCAATACCGGGGTCATTCCCAGCCGCTTCCTTGTCAACGGACGGGCCGGTGTCACTGTCGAGAATGTTGACGTCAGTATCTGGGTCAGAAACGCCTTCGACAAGAAATACGTATCAAACGCCTTCGTGGTGCTGCTTCCCTTCGGCAACACATATGGCGAGTTTTTCGGTGAGCGCCGGTCCTTCGGGGTCACGACCAAGGTCCGGTTCTGAGTTTCGGAAAACATGTTTGTCGCGTATGACTGGTCAAAAGCCGGGCACCTTGGGGGAGGTGTCCGGCTTTTGCGATACATGCTGCCGATTGGAGGTGTCCGCTGGACGGACAGCCAGTTTGCAATGCATGATCATGGCTTATCTGGCTCTTCCTGAAAAAAGCCAATGACCCCGGACAACAGACAGATAGTTATAAGCGGTGGCGGACCAAGTGGCCTCGCTGCCGCGTTGCTGTTTGCCGATCTGGGCTGGGAAGATATTGTCCTGGTTGAGCGGCGCCAGTCGCCGGGCGATTTCGAGAAAAACAAGGCTTTCAACTATCAGATCGACCCTCGGGGTCAGAAGCTGTTGAAGCGGCTCGAAATCAACAGGATGCTTGACGAATATGGTGTTGCCAATCGGGGCTTCACCCTGACGTCTATCGGGCCCGATGGTGAAGCCTCTTTGACTAGTCCTCCGATAATCGATCCCGATCGCGAAACGTCCTATTGGACGACACGCCGGAACTTTCTGGAAATGATGTATCGCGCCGTCGCGGAGCGCAATGACGGACGTATTCGCCTGTTATATGACCACAGCTTCCAAGGGATTACGCTAGATGCAGACGAAATTCCCCGGGTGACGATTTCCGACGGGAATGGCGCAAAGCAGATCTTCCAGCCGGATTTGCTGCTCGCTTGTGACGGGCTTGTATCGCAAGCTCGTCAATCATTGGCCCAGTGGCCTGGGATGGCACCAGATTATTTTGAGATGATCCAATATCCCTCCGCCAGTACCGGTCTCACCTACAAGGTACTCAATCTTCCTGCCTGTTTTCCGGTCCAGGGAAAAATTGACGCAGCAGATGATCATCGCATGACCTATTCGATAGTCTCACGCCACACGAACCCCGGTGACGCGATGGCACTTTTTGCCTTTCCCGTGACCGATCCCGGTCATCCGCGAAGCGTGAACATCATCCGGGCCGCGGACCACAATCTGTGGAAGATCGACAATGCCGATGATCTGATCGCTTATCTGCAAGACGCGTTCCCGCAGCTGGACATTTCGGAAATCGTCTCCCGGGCAGAGGCCGAGGATTTTGTCAAAATCGAGGCCGGACGATTTCCTGCGCCACAACATGCCAGACACGTCCATGCCAAAATTGGGCAGGGCCACAATGTAATGCACTGTTTGCTGATTGGCGATGCCGCGCATGCCTTTCCACCAGACCTGGGACTTGGCGTGAATTCTGCTCTGGAAGATCTATTTGTCCTCGATGACATCCTTGCCAGTGCCGGGGGAAATCTCGAGGAAGTTTGCCACACATACGAAAAGCAGCGACTCCCGAACAATGCCTCATTGACGCGTCTCGTTCAAACTGTTGCGCCTTACCAGTATAACCATAAGCCCTGGCATTTCAGAAAATGGTTATTGATGTTCATGATCCAGCTCGGGCTCAACAGGATCATGCCCTGGCTGATCGACAAACCCACATTCCAGCTCACGCAAAACCATGATTTGGATTTTGTTGAAATTGAACGGCGGCAGAAAAAATCCAGATCAACATTGATGCTGTTGGGAGCAGCACTGACCGCGGCGCTGCTGTTCGGCCTGGTCGCTCTATTCTAGGGCAATCCTGTCAGTCCGGCACGCTTCGATCAGATCAGACAATGGCGCAGACGGTTTTCAGCTCGAGATAGTTCTGCAGCGCGGCCTGACCACTGTCCCGGCCCCAGCCGGACTGTTTCATGCCACCAATCGGCAGTGACGCGTCATACATGGCATGGCCGTTGATCCATATCGTGCCGGCCTTCAGCCGGTTGGCCATCCGGATCCCGTTTGACATGCCCTCGGTCCATACACCTGCTGCCAGACCATATTCGCTGTCATTGGCAGCAGCCACGACTTCGTCGGTGTCATCAAATGGTGTCACCACCACAACCGGGCCGAAAATTTCCTCACGCACGATCCGCATGTCCGGTTTCACATCAGTGATCACGGTTGGTGCAACAAAGCTGGCATTGGGTCCGCCGGTTTCTCCGCCGGCCACAATTGACGCGCCGCTGGATTTTCCATCGGCGATATATTCGGCGACTTTGGCGCTATGCTCTCTCGATACCAGTGGCCCCATCTGCGTTTCAGGGTTGAGCCCGTGGCCCAGTGTAATCTGCTCTCCAATCGCGGCGACCCCCTCGATCACCTTGTCCTGGATCGAGCTGTGGCAATAGAGACGCGATCCCGCGATACAGACCTGGCCACCGTTGAAAAATATGGCATTGGCCGCGCCTTGCACGGCGGCATCGATGTCCGCGTCGGGCATGATGATGACCGGTGACTTGCCGCCAAGCTCGAGCGTGACTTTCTTCAGATTGCCTTTCGCGGCATCCAGTATCTGCCGACCAGTGGCGGTTGAGCCGGTGAAGGCAATCTTGTCGACACCGGGATGTTGCGCGAGAGCGGCTCCGGCCTCGTTGCCATAACCGGTGACTAAATTGACCACCCCGTCCGGCAATCCCGCTTCCTGCATCAGCTCGAGCAGCCGGACCGCTGTCAGAGAGGTATTCTCCGCCGGCTTGAGGACAATTGTACAACCGGCCGCAAGCGCCGGCGCCAGTTTCATGGCCGTCAGGACCAGCGGCGAGTTCCAGGGTACAATGGCACCAACCACGCCAACCGGTTCCTTCTGGGTATAGGCAAAGACTTGCTTGCCCTCCGGCTGATAATTGATTGAGGTGGGAATGGTGGTACCCTCAATCTTCGTGGCCAGACCGGAAAAATAGCGGAACTGGTTTACAGCTCCCGGGATTTCGGCCCAGCGGCCGACATACAGGGCCTTGCCCTGGTCGAGGGTTTCGAGCTCGGCCAGCTCATCAATATTCGCTTCGATCAAATCCGCAATTCGCCACAGCAGCTGGCTTCTTTCCATCGGAGTCATGCCACTCCAGGCCGCGCCTTCAAGGGCTCTCCGGGCTGCTGCCACGGCCTTGTCGACATCTCGCGCATCGCAGCGTTGTAGCTTGCCAATCACCTGTCCGGTCGCAGGATCAAGTGTTTCAAAAACGTCTCCGCTTTCCGTTTCAACCCATTGCCCGTCGATCAGGATTTTCTGGGCCGGACACGCCAGTAAAGCCGATGCTGCCTTGCCGGGTTCCGGAGCGGAGATGTCGATTTGCTGCACTGATTTCTCCAATCGTCCTGTGTAATATCCAAACCTGAGAGATTGTTGTCTAGCAACAGTGGGGTTTTGACAACCAGCCCGACCGGAACTTTGTTCAACAGATGGTCAACCATCCAGCCGCATCATGGCAGTCCATACCAAAGCCCGGAAGTCGCACGCTGTTTCGGTGATGACCAACACGCGGCAAAGTGCGGACCTTCGGACAGGTGCGTACCGTTCATATCGGCAAACGCGATCGCTGCGGGCCCAAAAAGCATACTCCAACAGCTCATCTGATATCCAGAGGAGTGCTCCCTGGCTGTTGGCCCATTCACCTGAAGCGGCTTTGAACGGCCATATTTCGATATCTTGCCAGACGCCGGCACCAGTGATTCGCCTGGTCAGGTTGATCTATGGTGCGAAAACGCAACATCGGCTCTGAAAAACAATCCGTTCCACTGCACCTTGCCTGAGCTATCTCAGACGCGACAATGCAGAGGAGTTCCGGGATGAGAAGACTTAAACTATATTCGGCACGTTTTGCTCTCGTCGGAGCCATGCTGTTTGCGGCGGGGTGTTCTGCTCTTCAAGCGCAATCGGCGAACTCCGCCGGTCAGGCACAAAATGGCGCCGCGGGTATAAAGTCCGTCAAGATTGAGCTGCCGCCGCAATCGCTTTTCTCGGTTATCGCATTTGATTACAAGCGAACAGAAGAAGCAAAGGAAGCGCGGGCGGAATTTCAGTCGTCCGCTATTCCGATGGCGACGGAATATGGCTTTGCGCGACACGGCGCCTTGCTGATCAACGGTCCCAGCATTGGCACATACAAGCCACAAGGACTCTTGTTGACCAGCTGGCCCAGTCAATCTGCTTATGACCAGTTTGCCAATGATCCACGCTGGCCTGAATTCAGCGAATTGCGGCGCTCGATCTGGAATGACATTCGCTATTACCGCGACGTTCAGGAGGATGGGCTCTCGCTGACATTAAGAAGTGACAAATTCTACACTCTGGCGATTGCACATACCGATCCGGAAAATGCCGCGGATTATGACCAGTATCTCGCCAATCTCCGAGGCGAAGTCGAGCGCAATGGAGGCAGATTTGTCCTCAAGCTGGTGAATCCCAATCTTGAATCTCTGTCCGGTGCGAAGTCTCCCAATCAGCTGACCTTTATTGAGTGGGACGACGCAGACGGTGCGGACCGATTGTTGCGGTCTGATGTGTATAAGGCGAACCGCCACCTGGCCGCATCGGGAACGAAAGAACTCGCATTCTATCGCCTCCGACCGTCAATCTGATTTTTTTATTTGAATATCAAGTATTTAAGTCGTGTTGCCCATTGCCTTGAAGCAATGAGCGATATGAAGTCATCGCCTCGGCAAAATAGGCCAGGGCTGCCTTTGCACGGGCCGTGCGGGCAAAGTCAGGATGGCACAACAACCAGAAGGTTTCGACCTCGATCACCGGAGCACCTGGCAACCGCACCAGATCAGGATCCTTATCCGCCATAAAACAGGCAGCCCGTCCCATCCCAAGGCCATGTTTCAGAGCAGCGAACCGTCCTGCAATCGTGGTGATGGTCATACTGATGGCAGCGTCAGGATAGGGCGACTGCTCCAGCCATGATTGCCACCTTTGTTGCTCACCGGGCGGAGCGATCCATTGCAAATCATGCGTTGCCGTATTCGCGAGATAATCCTTGTGCGCATAGACAGATAGTGAATAGGGAAACAGGCGTCTGCCCACCCAATGTTCCGGAGGACTGTCCGCCGCTCTCAACACGATGTCAGCCTCCGCCCGGTCAAGATCGACAAATCGATCGGTTGAGTCGACCGTCAAATCAATTTCGGGATGCTGTTGTCCAAAGGCTGACACGTCATTGATCAGCAGATGTTGCAGCACCAGCGCGGGAATGGAGATCGACAGCGGCCCCGACAGGTTTCGTCCGGCCGCTCGCTGCTTGCGTCCTGCCTCATCGCTAATTTGTTCCATCTTCTCGGCGGCCTCGACTATGGTTTGGCCTGCCTTTGTTGGCCAGTATCCGGTGGACGATTTTTGAAGAAATGGTCCTGACGGCTCTTTGTTCAACTGCTGCAACCGGCGCGAAACCGTAGCATGGTTTACCCCTAGATTGCGTGCCGCACCACGAAGGGATTTTTCGCGCGCAACAGCCAGTACCAGTTGATAGTCACTCCATTCCATTGGTGTGTTCTTGCACCAATGCGCATGTGTTACAATCCGCCACGTTCAAACAAGCAATCACGCGTATGGCCGCAACGCGCACGGTGCCATGGTCTTTGGAGTCAGGCGCTGGCCAATCCAGGGAGTTCTTCACGGAGAAACCTTGCAGTTCTGGAAGCGCGTATCGTCCGAATGAGCGGTTTCTTTTGATGAAAATTCTGCAGAGTCACCTTTGATATGGAAACTGGCCAGGTCGGACGCATAGCGCACGCCGCTTCCGCTTTGCGACAGAGGTAACAGCAACGTCCGGCTTTTTTCAGGACTTCGATCGGAAGGCAATGTGACGGAAATCAACTCGTTGGAGTCAATGGACATCCATGAGACCTTCAGGCGATAGTTGGAGTCACACATAAATATGGTTGGCAGCTGGTCCGAGCGGAATATCAGAGCCGGACCATCTTCCGGTTGTGCAAATATGGGGGTGGCGAAACTGGCGAGAGTCAGGGCCGAACCTGCGATAATCAGCTTGCAAAAGGGCATAAGACAACTCCTTCTCTGGGGACGAGCGCCCGCAATAGTGTTCCAACTCTATCCGAATGCCGCTTGCCCAAGAATGGTGTGATTGCACTATTCCAGCCCGTTTCCGCGGGTTCTAGAACGAGCGGCACCCCATTTCAGGAGAACTGCCATGCGCCCACATAACCTGCTTTTACTTGCTGCCACGAGTCTGACCCTCTCCGCTTGTCTCGGAGGCAGTGGGCCGGTTCAAAGCAATATCTCGCAATTCCATTCCCTCGAATCTGTTCCGGCAACGGCCACCTTTTCCGTGGTGTCCTGGCGGCCGGAACTGGACCGGTCGCTTGAGTTTCGCAGCTATGCCCGGCGCCTGACAACGATCATGCGAGAGGCCGGCTTGCGGGTCGTGGCACCGGGGCAGCCTGCGGACTATATTGCCTATCTGGACTATGGCATCGATGATGGTCGCCCGGTCACCTATACCTACAACGTGCCGCAATGGGGCATGACATACAATGCCCAGACAACCTCAACCGTTGTGGACGAAACCAGGCCGGGACAGCAGGTGATCAACAGCACCGTGCGCGGTACGGATCCGACTTACGGAATCACCGGATATACGCAGGAGGTGCGGAACAGGACCGTCTATTCGCGGTTTGTCCATGTCGATATTCTGCCCAAAAATGCGACCGCCAAAACCAGTCCGGTATATGAGTTGCGTCTGAAGAGCAGCGGATCCTGTGGCAGCATTCCGTCCCTGATGCCGCGTTTCATGCAGGCCATCGAGAAGCGGTTTGACCGCAAGTCCGGATATTCGGGCAAGGTGAAAACCGGCGGCGTGGATTGCTAGAAACCTGTCTGATGAAATTGCGGCAGGCACTGGTTATAACCACTTGAATAATTACAGTATTATTCCGGACCAATGAACTCCAGATGAACGACCGTCTGCGGAAAATAGTGTGATTCCACTATGGGCTTCCAGCCGGATTTTCCAGATGATTGTTCTATCGCCAGACACGGGGAGAATGAACATGAGCAAGATCAGAAAATATTCCGGATTGCCGCTGTCAGCATTAGCACTGGCGGTCACAACCATTGCCGGAGCCTCACCGGCCCTGGCGCAGGCAGACCAATTTAACGCGTTATTCGACAAGAAGAGCAGCGAAACGCGCGAGCTGGAACGGCGCGGCGATCAGGCGCGCGACCAGAGACGCAACAACCGGCAAGCCGCCAACCCGGATTTCAATGGCCGCGAATATCGCCAGCATGTTGGAGATCTGGCAGCGAACAGTGATCTGCAGGAGCTCGAGCAGCGCGGCTATGACGCGCGTCGGGGACGGCCCGGACATCAGATTGAGGATGTGAACGATCTTACGCCGACCGAGCGACAGCAGCTGGACCGTCGGGGTCGCGATGCGCAAGTCGCACATGGTGCACGACAGGGGTATCAAAATAACGGGCATCCTTCTGCGCAACGCAATACGAACCGCCACCAGCGCGGTCAGGCACGCACACCGCGCGGGACAGACTTCCGTGGCCCGGCTTATCGCAAACATGCTGGCCGACTGGCGGGGACCGGGAATCTGGAGCAGCTCGAGCAGCGCGGCTATGACGCGCGACGTGCCCGGCCGGGACACCAGTTTCGCGACGAATATGATTATACGCCAAATGAACGGCGTCAGTTGCAACGACAGGGCCGCCAGGCGCAGATCACCCATGGACAACGACAGGGGTATCGGCCGACAGCGGCGGGAACAACCGCTGGCACCAGGCAGTATCAGCGGCAGGCGCGGTACGGGAACAATGGCTATCCGGGTGCAGGAAGAGCTCCGGTCCGCGGGCAGGGTGCGCGGAACATGAGCAGGACCAGCCGGATAAAATCCACTGCAAGGACTGGCTTCGCAGCGACATCTGTTTCGAACAGGGTATCGGCCGTCGATATGGGCACCGAGGCCTTTGGCGGGCACAGCACCGGCATCGGCGAATATGGTGTCGACATGACCTTCGGCCAGGCGCAAACCTTTGCCAATGGCGGTGACCCGGTCATTGCTGCTGGCCGCGCCACAGAGCGGTTCGGGCACAATCTTTATGGTGCAGCGCGCGGTGTTGGTGACTCCATTCGTGATCCGCGGCGGATTCCAGGCAATGTCAATCGAGCGGTGACTGGCGCGGCGCGCGCGGGCGTGGGTGCGGTGCAGTATGTCGGCGAAAAGACCGTCAAGACAACCCGGGATGGGGCCCGGTTCATGACCGATCCCAACTATGCTGCCAAGCAGGTCAATTACGGGGCGAAACGGGTTGGGAAGACGGTAAGTAATATCGGCAAGTCCACCTGCAAGGGATTTTCCACGCTCTTCGGCCTCAGCAAACGGAAGTGCAAATAGGGGCGCCAAGCCCAACCGCTCTGTCGAAGGAGAACGAACATGACCGGTATGATGAAAACACTGTCCGCAGCCACTCTTTTGATCGCCCCGATGATGGCATCCTTCTGGAGCGCACCGGTGCAGGCGAGCGGCACCACACCCCAGTACCGCGACTATTGCGAGGCCAAATACCGGAAGGGCGCCCTCAAAGGGGTCAAGCCGCGGTGGAGTTACGGCTATAACAGCCGCACAAAGCGGATGGAATGCCGGGAAGCGGACTCCATGGGCTTCAATACCTCGGTCAAAGGCCGGACATTCTGGATCAACCTGAATGACCTCTGCCATTTCACGACCGGGCGGGCGGACTTCCACTGGCACGGAGAAGGCCGCGTTGCCTGCGGCAGGAATGACCACAGATGATTGTTTCGCTACTTCGCCAAACCGCCCTGGGCGCGTTGAGTTTTTCGGTCTGCCTTGCTCTGTCGGGGATACTGCTTCCGCAACCGGCACAGGCCGGCGGATCATCGATCAATCTGTCGACATTCTGCGACGGCAAATACCGGACCGGTCTGCTGCGCGGCCTGAAGACCAAAATTCGCGCCAAATGGGACCCCAAACGCAAGAAATGGGGCTGCCACATCCCCCAGAGCGTCGGATTTAACATCATCACTCCGGCCCATTTCAAACCCCTGGGTTATGCCGAGGCCTGTCGCAAGTTTCGGGGAACATCCCGTTACCATTTGCATGGCCGGACAGTGCACTGTGGTCAGGATACAGCCCGGCGCAATCCACCGCCTCGCGAGCCGGCACCACCGCCGCCATCGGCGGGTTATGGGAGAGGTGAAGCCCAGTACACTGCCCTCAGCATGTGCAACCGGTCGCGTACGGATACCATCTACGCGGCCTGGGTGTGGCACGACTGGGGCGAGAACCGGCGACGCAAGAACTGGCGGGCACAGGGCTGGGTCCGCTTGCCACGCGGTCGCTGCGAACGGATCGAGTTTCCGCATTATCGCAATGGCGATCCCTATGAGGATACGGTTTACCTGCATGCCACATCCGAGCGGGTGAGCTGGGGCAAAGGGGATTATGCTTTCTGCATGCACCCGTCGGACTTTGATCATCTGGATGCCGACAGAATGGCGTGCAAAGGGCAGGATCAGTGGCTGGCGGAGACGTTTGAATTCCAGCTGAATCCGGGCGCCGAGAATACGTTCAATTTCAACTAGCCGCTGTTGTCGGCACTTGTCCGCGCGGCAAATGAGATGGGTCTGTTCATGAAAGGCAATCAGGTCTGTTTCGCGCTGTCCAGCAGCCCTTCCCGCAAAGCCAGCGCCAGCAGTTCAGCCACGGAATGGGCTCCCAGTTTGCGCATGATATTGGACCGGTGGTTGTCGACCGTATTTGCGCTGATACCCAGTCGCCTGGCAATAGTCGCGTTGGTTTCACCGCGCGCAATGGCGAAAAGAATCTGGGCCTCCCTCTGGGTCAGTTTTTCCTGCCCTTTTTCTTCGTCCAGTAATTCAGCAACTTCGGGAGGCAGCCGCCGATTGCCTTCGCAAACCAGTTTGAGCTCATGGGCCAGATCTCTGGAATTTGACGTCTTGAGGAATATTCCGTCCACACCGTTTTCCCAGGCCTGGGCGAGCAGTTTTCGTGATGTCAGGCCGGTGAGAATGGCAATGCGCGTTTCCGGACACCATCGCCGCACTTCTTCCAGAATTTCAATCCCCGTCACGTCGGGCATGGAGATATCCAGGAGAATGATATCGGGGACAAGTTGCTTCGCCTTCTCCAGACCCGCTCCACCGTCAGCGCATTCGGCGACCACGTCAAAGCTGCCGTGATTTTCGAGAAGCATCTTGATTCCCTGACGGACCACGTCATGGTCATCAACGAGGATGATTGAATATGCTGTCTGCCCCATGTCCCATCCCTGATCCGCATCGCTGGCAAGCTGTTTCGACCGCATTCAAGATCGTCGCCGTCTGCATTCTTTTCATCTTTGCCGGGGAAAAACCAGCATTTGCTGCAAATAGTGGGACCGCATCCGATATCATCGAACTCCGTCAAGATGATCCAAGCCGGAATATATCTCAAAATATCAGTTATTTGCTTGATCCCCAACAGCAATTGACACTGTCGCAGCTGCAGCAGGATCCGGAAGCCTTTGATTTCCGGAAGGTCACAAAATCAGAGCCCAATTTCGGATTCCAGAAAGGGGCAATCTGGTTGCGGCTAAAGCTGCACAACCCCGGCAACGAGGAATTGTCCCGTATTTTCGCAATTGAAACAAATTTTGTCAGCGAGATAGAAGTCTTCCAGGAGATCGGCGGTTCAACCCGGAGCCTGATGAAGCAAAATACGGAGATGCCCTTTCGCACGCGTCCCGTTGATTATCATCAATTGGCCGTGCCTTTCTCGATTGAGGCGGGTCAACAGACCGTGTTGTGGGTGCGATACCGGACAAGCGGTCTGACGGCATTGCCGATGTCGATCGAAACACTGAACAGTTTCAACTCCCGTTCGAACCGGGAAATGGCTCTGAATTTCGCGTTTTACGGCATTATCGGCATGTTTCTGATCGCCAGCATAGCCGCGGCGATTTTCGCGCCGGCACGCATATTCATCTACTATTTCTTCTACGCTGCGGCCGTCCTGATTTATATTTTCCATCGTGACGGATATGCGTTTCAGTTCCTGTGGCCGGACTGGCCGCGATGGAATGCCTATGCTTCCTTGCCGCTGGCGGCGGCGCTAACGGCCTTTGCCTCCCAGTTCACGCGCAGTTACCTGAACACCCGGGATGACTATCCTGTCTATGACCGGATCCTGCTGGGAATCATTCTGCTGCAAGTGCTGATGGTTTTGGCAACGGTTGTTGTCGACAGTGAACTGATCAAGCAACTTATGACAATCAGCATTACCCTCTGTGCGATGCTGTTTCTGACAGCAGGACTTTCTGCATTGCGAACGAAGGGTCGCCGGGTGCTCTTTTTTGTGATCGGCTGGTCGGGCATCGTCGTGGCATCTCTGACAACGTTCACGGCGCACTGGCTTGATATCGAGGTTACGCGGTCGGCGACCCTCGATACGATGCGGACATCAATGATCTTTGATGCCTTCATGATGGGCGTGGCCTGCGTCAGTGTCGTGTCGGAATTGCGCAAGGAACGGGAACAGCTGATGGCGCAGAGGGCCGCGTCGGCCGAACGCAATTTCGAGCTGGCCGGAAGACTGGCCGGGCTGGAACAGAAATATGAACTGGCGCAGGCCATGGTCGAAAATTCCAACCGGATGGTCGCCAATACCACGCATGACCTCCGACAGCCGCTCCATTCCTTAAGATCAGTGATCCACAATCTGTCAGACAGGACGAAAACCGACAAAAGCGAAATCGATCATATCGAACAGTCGCTCCAGTATATGGAGTCGCTTGTCGAAGAGAATTTAAACCAGGCCAGCGAGGATCGTCGGCAAATCCCGGAAACTCCGGACCGCCAGATGAGTGCGTCCCATATCCTGCAGGCGATAGCCACGATTTTTGCCCAGGAGGCGGAAGCGGCGGGCATCAGACTGAAAGTCGTGCCGTCTTCCGCGCAAATGACCGCCAATTCCGTCGCGGTGTTACGTATACTCAGCAACCTTGTAGCCAACGCCATTGCCTATGCCCCGGGCGCACGCATTCTTGTCGGCATTCGGCGCCGGAACAGGCATCTGGTGTTCGAAGTTCATGACACCGGACCGGGGATGACAGCCGAGCAGTTGAAAGCTGCGAAACAACGGAGCCAGCGAGGTAATCAAATGGCCGATGGCAATCCCGATGGCAAGGGCCTGGGCCTGTCGATTGTGGACGATCTGACAGAACAGATTGGCAGCGTGTGGAAACTGAGCAGTGTTCCCGGAAAAGGTACTGTCGCGCAATTGTTTCTGGATCCCTGGTGACAGGCCTGCACCAGGTCGCTCGCGCTGTTGAGTGGTAACGTTACCGTCAGACTGGCCTCCGACACGCGGAAAAATCATAATCTGCCAGCAGCAGATTATAGTGTGTTCACACCATAGGGAGAGGATGCCCGGAGGTATAGGATGGCACCAGCGAGGAGGTGCGACATGCCTGTTTTTACCGGAAAACCAACCATGGGCTGGATCAGTGGTATGGCCAGCCTTTTTGCCGCAATACCGGTCTCGGCCCAAAGTCTTCCGACCACGGAAAACGGCTTTTACATGATACGGACGAATGCGGATGATCTGTCGCGTTACAGAGCCGTCGACAGTATGTGTATCGGAGAAAATCACGACGACCTGATGGCATTCATCAATACCGGAAATGGTACGCTTGATTTTCTTGAATTGAGAGAGGGCGAAAAGGTCGCAGCGACCAGATTGAAACTGAGCGAACCGGATGCCGGAGTCAGCCAGATACGTTACAGTCTCGTCGAGCCGGACAGTGAAGAGGCGGTCTTTGAACTGCATTTCATCAATCCGGGTGCTCTGGGGGATCCTGCCAAAATACCCATGGCAACGCTGTCCAGCGTCCATATCCCGCGGGTGAATGTCACACATCTGGACTGCCTGATGGGCGAGCAAATCCTCTATGCCGGTATCGATCAAAATCACCGGGTAACGGTGATGATGGACGAGGAAGGTACACTGGTTTTCCGGCAGAGCTCAGTGAAACAGGCCTGGGTGGCGCGCAATATCTCCGGCGGGTTCTGGTCCACTGGAAAGCGGGGGGAAATCATCTTCACTTTCTTCGAAGGCAGCACAGTGACAAGCATCAAGGCCGCACCTCACCAGCGGATCGAATATCCGGCATGGCGAACCACCAGCTCTGTCGGGCGCGAATATTCGGCAAGCCCCAAGGGTTTTTTCGTGGCCGATATGGAAAAGCTGGGCAGCAGGTCGAACCGATTGCCCTTTGGTCTTGTCCTGCACTTTGAAAGACTCGAAATCTGCCGTCATCTTGCCGGAGAGGCCAGCGGCAATCCGGATCGCGACAAGCAGGTTGCCGAAAGCCGGGACAAGGCGGGATGCGACGAAGCCAGCGCACAGCATGCGGGATATATTGAGCAGTTTGCAGGCAATGAAGCGGTTTCGAAAATATTGAAAACGCATGGTACTGATTTCTAGGATATGGTCATAAACAAAAGAAGCGAGGGAAAAATGGGCAACAAAAGCTATGTTATAGGGGGGCTCGTTGCTGCCGCTTTTCTCACCATTTTTATTCTTATGCCAACGGCAGCATCGGACAGCAGTGCACATGCGTCGCCTGCCATACCCGCCATGTTACTTCAAACCATTGGAGAGGCCGAGAACCAATGCCGCATTGCTCGGGAAAGTTGCGAAATTGACTCCAACAGTTGCAAAGCAAATGAGCGATATGAAAATCAGCGGACAGATCAATGTCGCGCCAACATCGTGCGGAAATATGAAAACTGCGAGCGCCGCCGACTAAACACATTGGCTCCGCTGAGAGGTCAATACGGCGCGCGCCCAAGCGCAACGCAAGTTCAACAATATCAGCAGCGCGCCGTCATTCAGGCCTGCGGTCGCAGTCCGTCGCGCGGTGAATTGCAGAAATCCTGCCCGGCCCGGGGTGGCGGATGTTACTCACGCGGTTATTGCACACAGCAATATCAGCGTTGTTCATCAAATGCCTTTCTGCAGGACCAGTCAAACAACCAGCGTCAATCACCCGAACCCCTGCGACCCCCACAACAGACAGAAACTTACGTGCCGGCACCCCAAAATAGAAAAGCTCCGCGAAAGCAATCCAAATCCTGGCGCAGCAAATATTCCTACAGAGTCACCAACACCTGCACGTCGCCGGTAAGGGCCGTGTTTGCAAGGACCGGCCGAAACAGGAATTCCGGTATTACGGTATGGGGATGGCATACAATTTCCGCGCGAGCCGACATGATTGTTGAATTGAACAGTTATGACCTGAAAGATTTTTACGCATATGTTGACAATGGCAAGATACAAGGCTGGAAAAAGAAGTCGGATATTTACCTGTCAGATAAACCGGAGTTCCGCTGGTTGTTTCATCCGGGACAAGCACCCAGAGATTTTGACATCAAGAGCGGCAAGCTAAGGAAAATGCCGTTCACCTTTATAGGAAACAGGGAATATATCGACCGGAATACATATCCTAGCGTTCCGGAAATCAAGATAAAAAACTGCAAGAAAAAGAGATAGGCACATGCCCGGACATGTTCGCTTTTGACCGGAGTGTCGCCATCAGGCGGAAGACACCATCTGCAGGACTTGCTCCCGTGCTGCCCATGATGCTGTAGCCCGGACAGAAATTAGATCGGCCATTTGCGATGGCGTACAAGCCAGAATGCCGCGCCCGCTGCAGCCCCAACTGGTCCGAGAGTGACGAAATCATCCAGAGCACGCATCAGCGTAAACTGGCTGCCACGGAACAGGACGGGAATACCGGCCGCTGCTCCCGCCAGCAGGAAAAACCAGAGCCCGGTAATCTTGCCAAACTCTGATATCAGAATGGTAAGCAGGGCAACCGGGGCTGCCAGTATCCCGGCCATAGCGGCGTAAACCGGCAAATAGCCGGCCTGGTTCGCCATATCCTCAGACCAGGTAACGCCTTCCATCAGCGGTTGCCCAATGGTCATAAGGCTGCCGATCAAAAATATTCCCAGCGCAGCCGCGAAGCAGGCGGCGGCATAGGCCAGAGCAATACGAACAAGTATTTTTACGCTGGTCATGATGGCGGCCACAGCGGACTCCTCTGTTCAGTGGATTTGCAACACTATAGTACCGACCTGAACGGCGACGTATGGTGTAAAGACACTATTATTGGCCGGAAAGAATCGGTCGCTGTCGGTACAATGCGGGGCGCCGGAATTCGGAGCAAGGCTGTGGCGGGAATTCGGTGACGATCAGTCGGCCGGTCTGGATATTCGGATCGCTTCTTCGGCTGTCGTCAATCCATGGCGAACGTGCGCTCTGGCCGCAGAGGAGAGGTTCGGCTGGTGAAGGAAGGCATGGGCGGAAATCCGGGCTTCATCGGCGCCGTCGTTGATGAGTCTGCGGACCGTATCATCGACCCGTATCACCTCAAATACACCTGTTGAACCCTGGAAGCCGGTTTGGTTGCACTCTCTGCAACCGGTTTCGGTAAAGACCACCGTGCCGTTGTCGAATCCCAGCAGCGAAGCCATGGATCCGTTCGCCTGAACGGGTTTGCGGCAAGATTCACATAGATGGCGCACTTCACGCCGCGCGACGATAGCGCGTAATGACGAGGCCAGAAGGAAGGGATCGGTATTCAGGTTCCGCATTCGGGAAATGGCACCCACCGCATTCTTTGCAGGCACGGCCGCAACGATCAGCCGCCCTTCCAGCGCGGCCCGCACGGCAATATCCGCAGTGCAAGGATCAGGGATTTCCTCCAGCATCACAACGTCAGGATCCTGTCGCAAGACAGCCTTCAAACCTGTTGAAAATTCGGGGTCGTTCTGCTGGCAGGTGTCAAATTGCACGATATCATCAAGCCAGGTGACCGGCGAATTCTCGACAGTACATATGTTCAGATTCTGTCGCCCAAGCTGCTGAACAAGTGCATATGCAGCTGTCATTCTGTCGGAGACATCCGGGCCGGCAGCAAGGATGATGCCTTCCGGTTCCGCCAGCGCGCCCCCGAGTATGTCGCGAGCAGATTCCGTCAGCCCAGGCATGTCGGGACGCAGATCCGGACTGCCGGCACTCTGAATCTGCAAGACGATCCGTTCTTTTGCCTGGTAGCGCAGTGCGGAAACTTCGATATCCTCCTGGAAAGGACTTCTATCCGCATCGATCCGCCCAACCTCGCTTTGATCATGTTCCAGGGCCTTGATACTGGCCATGTCCTTGATTTGCCGGATGACATTTACACCAATTGCAGAAGGTAATTTCCCGAATTCCGCCAGTTTGTCACCACGCCGAAACTGAACGACCAGAAATGACTCAGAAAGTTCGAGATGAATGTTGGTCACATGCTGCCGGATTGCGGACCGGATCATCCTGTCAAGAATGCCGGTTTCATCACCATCATCCGTCTCGACGGTCATTCGGAACCGTCTCCGGACGATTGCTGATTGCTACAAATTACCCCAGGAGTGAAAGGATTGGGGCTTGCGAAAGCCTGCTGACCATGTCCGATGGTTTCCATTCCAATCCCCTGAACCGACCTGTCAGTAAATAAGGCCTTTTGTTGACGATCCGGCGACATGGCGATGACAGATAAATGACACGAAACTGCCAGTGGCAAGGGATGACGGGTCAGAAATTCAAGCCAATGCTCAAGGAAAAACGCGTGCCAACATCATAGGCGTTGTTGAGAATTGTGGAGGCATTCAGCGTCTGGGATTCCCTGTAATCCTCGCCCAGAATGTTCCGCACTTCGAACTTCACCTCAAAATCCTGGCCTGCGATATCCAGCTCCTCGCGCATGACGAAATCGAGTTGCCATCCGGTTCTTTCGACAAGGTCCGGCTGATCCTGTGGCCCGCGAGCCGTTACGCGCGGGCTGTTATATGTCAGCAGGATCGTCTGCTGGGACAGCGGTCCGTCCTCCCGTTCCATGCCGAATTGCAGGTTGGCAACATGCCTGGACTGGCCGGTCAATCGATCCCCGTCGGTGAAGAAGCTGGTTGCCGCTCCGGGAAGAAGCGTGATCGGGCTGATCGCCGTGTCGGCCGCGCCAACGGAGATTTCCGACTCCGTGAAGGTATAGTTGGCAGCCAGAAGCAGGCGGCGATCGTCAAAAAATGACCCACCCAGATCTTGGAGCGGGAAATATTTCACCACTTCGGCTTCCACGCCATAGAGCTGCGCCGACGGGGCGTTGGAAAAGCCCTGGAAGAAAGCGCCACCGCCCTGGACGAAGGCCACGGACTCGATCGGATTGTCGATATCCTTGTAAAATCCGGCAATTGTGATTCGTTCGCCGCGTCCGATATAATATTCGAAACGGGCCTCTGCATTGATCAGTTCGCTGTCGTCCAGCAACGGATTGCCGATAAACGTCCGGTTGGTCTCGACATCGAGAAATTGCTGCGGGGCCAGTTCGCGAAATTGCGGCCGGGCGATGGTTCGCGAAGCGGCGATACGGAATTGCATGTCATCTGCGAAATTCCAGGTCAGCGTGGCTGCAGGCAGGAAATAGTCGTTGGCGAGACTGGTTGGGACACCGCCCCCGGTCGTTCCGGTGAGCAATATGGGAGACACCGTCTGGCTGGCGTCTTCGTACCGGATACCAAGGTTGAGCCTGACGCCATCAGTCAGTTCCGCATCTACCGAGCCATACCCGGCATGGACTTCCAGTTCCGCAGTATAGGCTGGCACGGTCGTCTGGGACGCGGTCTCCTGCAATTCAATCTGCTGCGTGAAGATGTTGAAATCCGACAGCAGAAAATCGATCCGCTGTTGCTCCAGTGGGCTTGCAAGACCGTTGGTTGGCAGAAAACGGAAGTCCCGCCGGGATGCGTTGCGGTCGTTCAGATAATAATTGTAGCCGAACAGGAAGTTTGCCGGAATTCCGATATCTGTTTCATATCCCAAATCCACTCCCGCGCCATAAACGTCATCATTCAGATCGCTGAACCGGATCCGCGCGGACTGGCCCGGAGAAGTCAGGTCATTTACAAAATCATTGGCGACCTGATCGTCAAAGGCATAGCTGTAGGTTCGCTCATAGGGCGCATCGCGTTTGGAATTGGCATAGCTTGCGCGCAGATCCAGGCTGATCTCGTCAAACCTGAATTCTCCGACAAACTGGGTGGTGAACAATTGACGCTCGAACCAGCTTGTCCGGCTCTGGTTGAGGAGGGTTTCCTCTCCCACGCTGATGGCATCGGTTCCGGCTGCAATCTGGGCGTCCTTGATCGTGTCATGGATATAGAGGTTGGAAAGACGCAGCTTGTGTTCGTCAATCTCGGCCGACAGCGCGAGCAGGCCGTTGACGATGATCCGGTTCTGGGTCTGCAGAAAATTGAAATTGCGGTCGGGCAGCAGGCCGTCCTGTCCGTCAATCTGGACGATCCCCTGGGTTTGCTGCTGAACGCCGCCACGTGTCCGCCAGCTGTTGTCGAAACCCGCCGTCGCGATTATTCCGACAAAGGCATTCCCTACATCGAGCGTGGTGCCGCCGGTGATTTCTGCGGAGAAATTCGCGGGGATGTCATTATTGCGCTGGATGAGAGCGGTTTCGGCATTGGTCAGGCTGGCGGCAAAATTCTGCAGATCGAGCGACGAAAAATTATTGCCTGTTGAAATGGGAACCAGCTGGTCAATCGCATTTTGCAGCCCGGTCGGGATGGAGCGGATCCCGCCGCTGTCATATCCGATGATGTCCGTCGGTGACCCGTCATAGGTATAGCCGAGCTCACCCGTTGTTTCACTGTCCCCGCTGATCCCGGCGCTAATCTTCAGGAACGGCTCTTCCGGGGTCGATTTCGTCGTGAGGTTAATCACGCCGCCGCCGAATTCCCCCGGATAATTTACAGAATAGCTTTTCTGGACAACGGTGGACGCGATGACGCTGGTCGGAAAAAGGTCGAGCGGCACAACGCGGCGCAGCGGCTCGGGAGACGGCAGCGGGAGCCCGTTGAGCAGCGCAAGCGAATAACGTTCGCCCAGCCCACGGACAAAAACAAATCGACCACCAACCACGCTGAGTCCGGTCACACGTTGCAGCGATCCGGCGATATCGCCATCGGCTGCGCGGGCGATTTCCTCGGCACCGAGGACCGAAACCACTTCCGGAGTGGCGCGGATAGGGTTGGGAATGAACCGGCCGCGGACAATAATATCTCCGCCGAAGTCACCCCCTGGCGCGGAAATGTCGACATCTTCTTCCTCTGAGACTTCCGGTTCCTGTGCCACCTGCTCACCCGCTGTTTCTTCTGCCGGAGTGGTCTGGGCGAGGGCAGCCGGAGCAAACAGGGCAGTGCTCAGAAGCAGGCTGGAGATAAATTGAGTCCGCTTTTTCATCGGAGATATTCCTTATCGAAAATAAAAAAGGGGATGGCGGCACGAAACGCCGCCATCCCAAAAGTCAGGTCCGGTTACCCGATGGTCGGTGCGGTGATGCAGTCATCGGCATAGAGACCACAGGTCCAGCCCTGGAACCGGGTGTCATTGGCATCCTGCACGGCGCCGATGTAGCTGACATCCTCGAAGAAACTGTTGGCACCGCTGGCTGCAAACGGCGTCACGGCCGTTTCGTTTGCTCCATTGATGAATGGCAGCGGGAACACGGCACTGGCGAGTGTCGACGTTCCACCAGTGGTGTTGTTCGTTCCGTTGGTGAACAAGGTCTGGATCGTGGCTACCGTCACATTGCCGTCATCGACAAAATCTGTCGTGCAACTCAGGAAAGTGGACTCGAATACTGGCGGCCCGTTTTCATCCGGCTGAGCACCAGCGGCCTGAACAGTCGCCGTGCCGTCGACATCGAGACAGCTGTTCGTGCCCTGACTGGTCAGGATCGAGTTGTAGAATTCATAATCCCCGCCACCGCGCAGGAGAACCGTGAAATCCCCGCCTCGGGACACGAAGGTCACATTGGCGAGCTGATGTCGCTGACGCGGTTCCGCGTCCTCGTCACCATTGGAGTCCGCTTCCATCACATGGTCGCCGCCGCCCGCGCGCTGAACCGCAAGGATAAACTGGTTGGCACCCTGGTAGCCGGAATCGCTGTCCACCGAGTCATCATCGATGCCGGTCATCACCAGATTCTTGCCGTTAACCCGACCGCCAAACCACTCAACGCCGTCATCCGAACTGTTGTGAACCTGAACATTCTGGAAGAAGGTGCCACTGCCAACGCCAGCAAGAGTAATGCCGTTGAGTTCGTTGCCGGGCGAAACTTCGAAGCCTGGGTAACGAACCTGCAGATAGGAAATCCGTCCGCTGGAATCGGCCGGAAGCGTCCCGCCATAGACAGCGTTGGTTGGGCCTTCGACAATCGCTTCGCAGTCGGTGCGGGTGCCGCCGGGGTTGGATGCCCCGCCGCTGGCGCAATCCGAAATCGGGGCGCGGCCCAATATCACGACGCCACCCCACTGACCGATGCTGTTGATCCCGGCCGTGCCTTCGACATTCTGACGAGAGGTCATGATGATCGGAGCAGAGGCTGTACCTTCTGCGAAAATCTGTGAACCGCGATTGACGAGCAGGAAGTCGCCGCCGGAGGAACCAAAAAGAACAACGCCCGGTTCTATGGTCAGGATACCGGATGCACCACCATCAACGCCAACTTCGACACCGCCGTTCAGCGAGTAGATCCTGCCGGATTCCTGCGGAATGACGAGGTTGCCGGTGATGGTGCCGGAGATCTGACAGTTGCGAACTTCTTCGCCGTTGCCTGTTGTGAGCGTGCCAACATTCGCTGTGCCGGTGGGGCAGTCAGCCGCCGGGCCAGGGTTCGGAGTTGGTGTTGGAGTTGGCGTCGGAGTTGGCGTTGGAGTGGGGGTTGGCAGAATGACCAGGTTGCCTTCACCGGGTGAAGCCACATCATCGGCACCACAGGCGGACACGGCAAGCGCTGCGGCACTTGCGAAAAGGACGGAACGACACTTTTTATTGATCATCAGGGATATCTCCGCAAATCGGGTTTGAAACTGTTGAGTTCAAACGATGCGGAACCGAATCAGCTTATCCCCATCGCCTTCGGACCTGGGCAATAGGCAGGGAAAATGACTCGTTGGTGCGGTTCAGATGACGTTTCAGAGACAAAAATAAGTCATGTATGTTGCTGTTTGTCCGGACATGGCAGAGGAGTCAGGTATTTTGCTGCACTGCAGCAGTTGTAAAATATCGGAGAAACAAAAAACGGCCACAAATGCGGCCGCTCTTGATTCTAATTGTCGCTGTTATCGACTTAGCGAGACGCCACCCGATTGTTCAGATTGCGCAGGGCCAGTCTGGCCGCATCACGCGAATTGATCACCGTCCCATCGGATAGAACAAGATCCAGACTGCGATTGCTGTTGATCGCGGATTGGAACATGACAGCCGCGTCACCCATGCGTCCCGTTCGGGCATAGGCCTGTCCCAGATTGATCAGTCGCGCAGGATCATTTGCCTGGACGTATTTTGCCTGTTCCAGTCGTTCAACGGCCACCTCATTTTTGCCGGCCATCAGGGCATCATAAGCCAGGGCTCCCTTGGCGTAGCCGATTTCACCCTTGTCGGATTCGGCAGACGCAGGTGTCGCTGTCATCATCAACCCTGTTGCAATCCCCAGTATTTTCAAGATTTTCATTGCCTGCTCTCCTATCCGATGACGGATATATTACAGAAATATGACAGTTTTTGCAACAAAACTGTCATATTTGGGAAGCGGCCAAGATGGACAATGCAACTGGATATCCGGTTCATCTCGAAAGTGAACACCGGCATTGGCATGTTTTTCGGGTGTCAGCGCATAGTTTTTGCCGCCCAAGGCTGGCTAGGTTGCACCCAGTCCCATAACTTTCGTACCGGCAAATTTGTTCTGCACAAAAGCCAGCATGTCCCGCAATTCGGTTTCTTCCAGATCGCGAAGAATGAAGACAATGCGGGAGCTGCGATCATCCCCGGGCCAGTTCTCCAGGATTTCCGGCGGATGCCAGATGTGCTGGACACCGTGAATGACGAGGGGCTTGTCGAGTTCGGCGAGATTGATGATGCCCTTGACCCGCAGGACGTTGACACCGTTGAACGTCACCAGCATCTCCAGCCAGCTGTCGAACACCTTGGCCGGCAGGGGCTCGTTTATTGTCAGGCAAACGGATCTGATCCGGTGGTCATGGCGATTAATGTCGTGTTCGTGGCCGTGACCGTGGGTATGATGGCTGGATTCTCCATGGTGGTGATGGTGATCATGCTCCTCATCTTCATAGGCTTCGGCTGCCAGCCAGGATTGTACATCCTCGTGCTTGAGGTCCGGGTTGAAAACAGGGCCATCAAACAGGCCGGCAAGATCTTCTGCCTCACCCGGAAGCAAGTGGAAGGGAGCCGCTGGATTGAGTTTGCGCAGCCGAGTTTCCAAGCGGGTGATGGCTGCGGCATCGGCAAGGTCGGTCTTCGAAATCAGGAGCTGATCCGCAACCGCGACCTGTTTGACCGCCTCGACCTGGGCATCCAGTGTCGCATCGCCATTATACCCGTCAACCAGAGCGATCACGGTCTCCAGCCGGTACAGGGCCTTTAACTTGTCATCCGCCATCACGGTGTGAATGATCGGTGCGGGGTCCGCCAGACCTGTGGTCTCGATCAGCACCCGGTCAAACCAGCGTTCACCGGCACGGGCAAAGCGCCAGGGCGCTTCCCGCAAAGTTTTCTGCAGGTCACCCTTGATCGTACAGCACAGACATCCATTGGCCATTTCAACGATTGTGTCATCTTCATTGCTGTGCGCCACCAGATCATGATCAATCCCGATTGAACCGAACTCGTTGATGATAACCAGCGCCCTCGACATCGGGGGCAACGGCATCATCCGGTTCAACAGGGTGGTTTTCCCCGAACCCAGAAATCCGGTCAGCAGGGTCACCGGGATCCGTTTGTCTGACATCAGCGAAAAATCCTTGAACGGTTTCAGAATCGGCAGAATTCGACATTCTGCCCGATCCGGTTATCGCACCTTACATCAAAAACTGATCCGGGCAGAGAGTTTGATGTTCCGGCCGGACAGCGGCACGAAATCCTTTGTGAAGCTGGCGTGGCGCCGGGCATCCACGTCAAAAATATTGTCGGCAGACAATATGAGGATGTGCTCCGACTCTGCGCCCAATGGTTTCCATGACACCGAAGCATTCACCAGGGTGTGACCATCGGTGGGCAGTTCGAAGTCGGTCGTGCGGTTCTGATCATCGACCCACTCCACTTCAACCCGCCCGCCCAGCGTGCCAGTATTGGCTTCCACGCCACCGAATAGCCGCAGCGGCGGAATGCGTGGCGCAGGACCACTGCCTTCGATCATTGCGCGGACATAGTCGGCGACGGCATCGACAGTGACGGTCAGGTCATCGGACTGTACCACGTCAACCGCCATCTGGGCCTCGAACCCCCAGTATCGCGCATCCGACTGCAGAAACTGGAAAATGGGCAAGCCGTCTGCCTCACCTCCGGTTTCGATTTCATATATGAAATCATCAAACCAGTTGTGATAGGCTGCCAGCTGGAACCGGGCCGGACCGCTCTCTCCGCGCAGATAGGCCTCGAGACCCCAGGCGGTTTCCTTCTCAAAAAACGGATTGCCGATCTCAAAAGCCTGGGTGGCAACATGCGGTCCGTTGGAGAAGAGTTCTTCGGCCGACGGTGCGCGCTCCACGCGGCTGGCGTTGAGGCCAAGGCGAACATCCGGTGTAATGCTGTAATTGGCACCTGCTGCGACAGAGAACGCGTTGAAATTGCGGTCAACGGGAACAATCACGGCTGCGTCTTCCAGGCCGATAGCGACACTGTCGGATCGCACATCGGTTTTTTCATAGCGCGCCGAGAATTCCAGACCGATCTTGTCCCATTCAAGTTCCTGCAGTGTGAACAGGCCATATTGATCGGTGATGTTCGGCGGGACGAAGGCTTCTGCCCCTACGGCAATGAAATCGCGTGTCGACGCCTGCAAACCGGTTACGCCGCGCCAGCCGTCACGATCAGCCTGGATCAGTTCCAGTCGGGCCTCAAAGCCTTCGCTATCGAAAACAGTGCCAACCTCGTCGCCCTCAAATTCAGTATGCTCATAGTTGGAATAGCCGGCCCGGAAGCGGATCGACTGCAGAAAACCGCCGCTCGTGAATATCTCGCCGCGCAAGTCCGCCCGCCATTGCTGCAGATCGATGGAAACGGGTGCTTCCTCCTCCTCGCCCTCTTCCTCGCCTTCCTCACCATGATGATCTTCTGCACCGGGCCGTGCCGGAATCCCGTAGCGGGTGTCATAATAACCAAAGGAAGCACCCAGGCTCCCTCGATCATTGATCAGCGCGAATCCGGCCCCGAAAGTGTAGGTTTCGGTAAAACTGTTTGGCAATACATCACGCAATGCCGCCAGTTCCTGGGCTTCTGCGGCTTCATCCAGATTGCCTTCTTCGAGTTCCTCCGCTGCAACCTCAAGCTGTTCGGCACGCAATGCGGGGGTCAGAACAAAGCCGCCGACCTCAAGGTCACTGGTTTCCCGAAAACTGCCGTCAACATGGACCACAAACTGGTCGCTCAACGCCAGTTCGACGGCGCCGCCGATGCTGGTTTCGTCAAAAGCGGTGGCATAGTTTCCGAGAAGGTCAAAATGATATCCGTTCTCCGGAACCACGCGCGGAATCCGGCGATCAATCGCATTGACGGCACCGCCAATGGCCTGACTGCCAAACAGCAAGGCCGCTGGTCCTCGGAAAACCTCGATCCGGTCAGTAGTCAGCGGATCAATGGTGACCGCGTGATCAGCCGAAGTATTAGAAACGTCCAGCGTTCCAATCCCGTCCGTCAATACCCGGACCCTCTCGCCTTGCAGACCGCGGAGCACCGGGCGCGAGGCCCCGGGACCGAAAGACGTTGCGGATACCCCCGGTTCACCGGTGAGAACGTCTCCGATCTGGGGCTGGACACGGCGGAGAATGTTGTCCCGGGCAATAACGGAAGTTCCGGCAAGTATGTCGAATTCGTCGACATAATCAGCCGTCACGATAATCGTTTCATCATCATCAATCGGGTGATCCAGGCCATCAGCCGAATCTTCAGCGGTCGCAGCTATCGCCGGGGAACTCAGAAATGTCGCCAGCAACAATATGGTCTTTCTCATAGATACAGCCTTTTTACGGGAGAATAAGTGTTATGATATAACGTATCATTTATTCTCCCGTTTCTATGATGCAAGCGTTTTTTTTGGTCCCTCACCAAAAGCGCCTCACCAAGCACGGGATCAGATCTTGATTTTCGAAACCCACGTCCGCTTCAGTTCGCATCGCGGACCCAGGCGGGTATTTTGCTGAGCAAAAGGTACTCGATGGAACAGGGGCACCCGACCTTTACACCAGGATCTTGGCCAGAAAGACTTCCTTGCCGTTTTGGAACCCGGGAAACGCGACTTCCCCGACGATTTCGAACCCGTTGGCCATGTGCCATCGCAACGGCTCTTGTTCGTCTCGTTCACAAGAGGTCATCAACAATCCGGCACCACGGTCTGCCATTGCCTTTTCCCAGGCGCGGTAGAGCAATTTTCCAGCCCCGGAGGTCCGGGACGATGGCAGGACGAAGATCATGTCCATATATGGTATCTTTCCCCAAAAGGAACTCCACCGGATAAATCCGATCTCCAGCCCGTCTTCCTGTAGGATCAGATATTCCTTATGCATGATGCATCGTTCAACCCAGTCTTGGGACACATCGCGATCGTGCGAGAGCAACCAATCCAAATGGTCGGGGCGAGCTATGGAAACACGGCGGGTCATACGTGAGTATCGCAAAGCTGCTGCGGGTGGACAAGGGCAACCAGAGCACTTGTTTCCGTCTGAAGTTCGACATGACCAATGGGCCGTCCAGGACAGTCCAGCGCCGGACAATCGGTTGAACCAGAGGAAAATCCCTGTCGGCTCGATCTGTCCGATGCGGATGAACGGCAGCTGAGGGATTTCATGGAAATATTTGTCTGCCTTACTGGCTCGTCCTGCCCTTCAGCCATAATGGCAGGCCTGCCGTGACCAGCGCGACCTCCCCGGCTTCCCTTGCAAGGCGCTGGTTCATCCATCCGGATTGATCGCGAAACTCTCTGCCCAGCGGGCTCTCCGGGACCACGCCCGATCCCACCTCGTTGGATACCAGAATGACCGGCCCATCGCTTTTCCTCAAGGCCTCGCTCAGATTGTCCAGCTCGAACGCGATGTCTGCTTCGGACAGCATCAGATTACTCAGCCAGATCGTCAGGCAGTCGACGAGCAGCACCGTGCCGGGAGAAGCATTGTCCCGGATCATGTGTGCTATGTTCATCTGCTCTTCAATCGTTTGCCAGTTTGACCCGCGATCTTCCCGATGCCGGTTGATGCGATCAGTCATTTCCGCATCAAAAGCTTCCGCCGTTGCGACATAGAGCATTTGCCCTCCATATTCCTCGGCAAGCTGCTGTCCAAAGCGGCTTTTACCCGAGCGGGTGCCGCCCAGTATCAGCGTGATCTTGCCACTTGTTCGGACTTTGGCGGGCATATTTCCCTTGCTCCACGATTTCAGGAAGACTAGATCACCTCCTGCTACAGGTTCCCGGAGACGGGATCAAAAGGGAATTCGGAAAGAGGGAAACTTCTCAGGCCGGAGCTGCCCCCGCAACTGTATCTGGCGAGCATGCCTGTCAAATCCCACTGGACCCAGGTCCGGGAAGGGGACGGGCGATGTGATGACCCAGGAGCCAGGAGACCTGCCCGTAGCTGTCGTTCTATCATGCGGACGGGGTGTGCCATATGATCGGGGATTTCCTCGCGTAGCGATGATTAACTTCGGGCTGCGCATGTGGGAACCCCGCAGGCGACTGGATGCGTGGCCTTTTTGAATGGATTTCAAAAAGGAATAATCATGCGTTTTCAGAGCTTTATAGTATGTACAACAGCAATAATGTCGGTTCAGCCGGTCTTTGCTGAATCAACGGTGGATGATGTAACGGACGATGAGCTCATCGTCGTGACGGCATCTCGCGCAGAGCAACCCGTGTCGCAGACCGGACAGGCGATCACCGTTATCAATGAAGACCGGATTGAACGAACCCAGAGCGTCGCGGTCGTTGACCTGCTGCGCAACGTTCCCGGCGTCACATTTGCCCGCAATGGCGGGATCGGGACGTCCACCTCGGTTTTCATTCGCGGAGCAGACTCCAATCAGACTGTCGCCCTGATCGACGGCGTGAAGCTGAACGACCCGTCCTCTCCCGGCGGCGGGTTCAACTTCGGCAACCTGCTGACGGGCAATATTTCGCGGATCGAAGTGCTGCGCGGATCCCAGTCGGTTATCTGGGGCAGTCAGGCGATTGGCGGGGTGATCAACATGATTACACGGGAGCCCACGGAAGATCTCGCAATCAATGCGCGCGCGGAATATGGCTATCGGGATACCGGGCAAGTCGTAGGCAATGTCTCGGGACGTTTTGGTCCGGTCGCAGCGAGTGTCGGAGCAGGCTACTACCGCAGCGACGGTTTTTCCGCTTTCAATGAAGCACGCGGTGCAACCGAACAGGACGGCTACCGCAATTTTGGCGCGAACGGCAAGCTTGAGATTTCCCTGACAGACTCGATCTCCGTCGATCTGCGCGGTTACTATTCGGATGGCCGGACCGATATTGACGGCTTTGTCTTCGCCAATGGCGTGTTCGGATTGGGGGACACCTCCGAAGTGGCCAACACGGAAGAATTTGTCGGTTATTCAGGGTTGAACTTTGCCCTTCTGGATGGCCGGTTCCGCAACCGGATCGCCTTCGCCTATACCAGCGTCAGCAGAGACAATTTCAATCTGGATGTGCAGACCTTTGATGCGCTCGGCCGCAATGAACGGTTTGAATATCAGGGGATATTTGACATGTCCGACATGGTCACTGCGACCTTTGGTGCCGAAACGGAAACGTCAAAATATCGCACTGGTTCGGGTGCGGGTGCCAGCAATTTCAGCGCCGCCATTGACAGTATCTACGGACAGCTCGGCATCACTCCTGTTTCCGGCCTCACGGCCAATATTGGTCTGCGTTATGATGACCACAGCACTTTCGGCGGCGAGACGACGTTCGCCGGAGATGTGGTTTACAGTCCCAATCAGGGGAACACTGTTTTTCGCGCCAGCTATGGCGAAGGCTTCCGGGTGCCGTCGCTGTTTCAGCTGTTCAGCGATTTTGGCAATGATACGCTTGCCCCCGAAACTTCGCGAAGCTGGGATGCGGGAGTGACACAGAAACTTGTGGGCGGGAAGATCGAAGTCCGTGCCACGCTGTTTCGCCGGGATAGCCGCAACCTGATCGATTTCATCAGCTGCCCGGTGCAGACCGGGATCTGCGAGAACCGGCCGTCGGGGACATATGACAATGTTGACCGCGCCCGGGCACAGGGGCTGGAATTCGGTCTGGTCATCCGTCCGGTTGAGGCGCTGACATGGTCACTCAATTACGGGCTGGTGGATACCGAAGACCGCATCACCGGTCTGACACTGCCTCGCCGCCCGAAACACAGTGTCAACGCGTCGCTCGATTATGACTGGAGTTTCGGACTGAAAACCGGTGCTTCCATCACTCATGTCGGGTCGCAGTTTGACGATGGCGCAAACATCCGGGAAGTTGCAGGCTATGTCGTCGTCGATCTGCGGGCGGCCATGCCGGTTACCGACAATATCGAGATATATGGCCGCGTCGACAATCTGCTGGACGAGGACTACGAAACCATCTTCCGATATGGCACCCCCGGCCGGTCCGCATTTGCGGGCGTACGGGTACGCTACTGACATGATCGCCGCAGCCCCTCCTGATCCGTTCCGTTTTCACGGCGGTCGGCTGGTGGCTGCGGCTGGCCGTTTCAAATCAGCGCCAGCGCCATGGATCGATCTGTCCACCGGGATCAGCCCCTGGGCCTATCCGGTACCGGAGGTCACTGCCGACATCTGGGGCCGCCTGCCGGAACCGGAACAGATTGCGCGGCTGGAGCGGGCGGCGGCAGAGGCATTTGGCGTGACGAAGCCGGCGGAGATCGTTGCCGTTCCGGGCAGTGATCTGGCGATCCGTCTGCTCGGAACTCTGTTCCCGAATTCGCAGGGAGCGCTGCTAACGCCGATTTACTCGGGTCACAGGGCGGCCTGGCCAGACGCGGTCGAAATCTCCCGGGATGAAGCCGATGATCATGATCTGGTCATCCTCGCCAATCCCAACAATCCGGACGGGCGGATTGTTTCGCCCGCCAGACTGCGAGCGCTGCGCGGACAGATCATTGTGGATGAAGCCTTCGCTGATACGGAACCTGCAGTCAGCCTGTTGCCGGATCGCGGTGACGCCATCATCCTGCGCTCCTTTGGCAAATTTTACGGACTGGCGGGAATCCGTTTGGGGTTCGTTATCGCGGATGTGCCGATCGTGGAGCGACTCCGCCATGTACTAGGCGACTGGCCGGTATCGGCGATCGCCACGACCGTGGGAATAGCGGCTTATCAGGATGGGAACTGGCAAGAGCACCAGCGCAAACGCCTGGGTGAGGCGGCGTCACGCCTTGACCGGTTGCTCGAAGATTCCGGCCTGAGGATCATCGGCGGGACATCCCTGTTCCGGTTAGCAATTCACGATAAAGCACGGGAATTATTTGAATATCTGGGTCGGTCAGGCATATTGGTCCGGCCATTTTCGGAAGAAGAGCAACAGCTGCGTTTTGGACTCCCCGCCAATGAAGCAGAATGGCAGCGGCTGACAAATGCCCTCGATAGCTGGAGAGACATGCAATGACCGAAACCGATAATGACCAGCATGCAAAGCACAATGCCCGGATGAAAAAGGTGCAGGCCGCCCGCGCGAAAATGCAGGCGCGTCGAACCATCGAGCGCGGGCTGCTGATCGTCCATACCGGCAATGGCAAAGGCAAGTCGTCCTCCGCCTTCGGTATGGCCATTCGGTCGCTCGGCTGGGGCATGAAGGTAGGCCTCGTCCAGTATGTTAAAGGCAGCTGGGAAACCGGCGAGAAGAATTTCTTCCAGGCCAATCCCGACTTGCTGACCTTCGAAGTGATGGGAGACGGATTCACGTGGGACACACAGGATCGTGCGAAGGATATCGAAGCGGCTCAGGCTGCCTGGGAACGCTCCAAAGAACTCATTCTGGACCCTGAATATGATTTCATCATTCTCGATGAGCTCAACATCGTGCTGCGGGATGACACGCTCGACATTGCCGCAGTAACGAAATTCCTGCAGGAACGGCCGCTGGAGAAACATATCTGCATCACCGGCCGTAATGCGAAACCGGAGCTCATCGAAATGGCCGATCTCGTGACGGAATTTGACGAGATCAAGCATCCCTTCAAGGCGGGATTCAAGGCGCAGAAGGGCGTGGAATATTGAAACGCGCCATCGCCTTGTTTGCCACGGTTGCGCTGCTGTTCGCTCCTGCGATGACAGGATCGGCAGGACCGGTTACACCCAGTCCGGGAGTGGCAATGCCGGTGTATCCCAAGCGGATCGTGTCGGTAAATCCCTGCGCTGATGCGCTGCTGATGCAACTGGCAGACAAGCGCCAGATAGCTTCGGTCAGCCACTATTCCCACGACCGGCGCGCCACGTCCATTCCGCTCAGACAGGCCCTGCAATTCCCGGCAACCTCGGGAACAGCGGAAGAGATACTGGCCATGCGGCCGGATCTGGTCGTCGCCGGGTCTATTGTGCCGCAATCCACCGCTTCTGCGCTCAGGCGCATGGGAATTCCGCTGGTGCAGCTTTCGATTCCGCAAAGCGTCGCCGAAAGTCAGGAGCAGATCAGCCAGCTGGCCGAAATCGTTGGCGCCAGACAACGCGGTGCAGTCGTCAATCAGCGCATTTCTGATGCTCTGGTCCAAGCGAGACCGTCCGACACTCAGAAAATTCCCGCATTGATCTGGCGCAGTGGCGGTCTGGTGCCCGGCGGCGGTACGCTGCCCGACGAATTGTTGCGCCGCACCGGCTTTGAGAATGTCAGCAGCAGTTATGGCCTGAGCCAGTGGGACATCCTGCCGCTCGAACATCTGGTGGCTCGCCCACCGCGGCTGTTGTTCTCCAATGGTTCGGAAGTGCAATCCGACCGGAAAGACCGCATGCTCTCCCATCCGGTTCTCCGAAAACTGGCGCACCGGATCATGATTGCCGACTATCCCGCCCGGCTGATGCATTGTGCCGGACCAACGCTGATCGAGGCGGTCAAAACCCTGTCCGCGGCGCGTCGCAAACTGAAGGCCGGGAAATGAACTCCGTCCGTCTCAACATCTTGCTCGCCTTGGGCCTGTTCGCCGCAATGCTGTTTTCCCTGGCGGCTGGCAAGGTCTGGGTGGCACCGTCCACCTGGTGGAGTGATGACCTCGCTGGTCTTATCATCATGGAACTGCGCATTCCGCGGACGATACTGGGCGCGGCAATTGGTGCGGGTCTCGGCATGGCGGGCGCCGCCATGCAGGGCTATCTGCGCAATCCTCTGGCCGACCCCGGCGTGTTTGGCGTGTCGAGCAGTGCGGCACTGGGAGCCGTTACGTCGCTCTATTTTGGCTTCGCCATGACCGCCTGGCTACTGCCCGCATTCGCGCTGGCCGGAGCGGGGATTGGCATGGGCCTGCTGGCGTTGCTGGCCGGGCGTTCGGGCAGCCTGATCCTGTTCACTCTCGCCGGCGTGATCATTGCCAGCCTGGCCAGCTCGCTGACCACGCTGATTATCAGCCTGGCACCGACCCCGTTCGCGACAACGGAGATTGTCACCTGGCTGATGGGTGCACTGACCGACCGCAGCTGGGATGATGTGAAACTTGCACTGCCCTTGATCGCCACAGGCATGGTTTTTCTGATGGCCACAGGGCGCTCTCTTGATGCGCTCACCCTTGGCGAAGATGCTGCCCGGTCGATGGGCGTGAACGTTCTGCGGCTGCAATGGCTCGCGGTTATCGGTGTCGGTTTGACGGTCGGAGCATCGGTGGCCGCCGCCGGCATTATCGGGTTTGTTGGCCTGATCGTGCCCCATCTGGTGCGCCCCTTTGCCGGGCATCGACCGTCCGCCGTGATGTTGCCCTCGGCATTGGCAGGGGCCTTGCTGATCGTGGTGGCCGACAGCCTGGTGCGCATTTTGCCCAGCGTGAGTGAATTGCGACTGGGCATTGCCATGGCATTGCTGGGTGCCCCGTTTTTCATGATCCTGCTGTTCAAGATGCACCGGGAGCTTGCCTGATGAAGCTCGCGTTTGATTCCCTCGACCTGACATTGCGCGGGCGCGAAATACTGAAAACAGTCAGCGGCCAGTTCCAGCCGGGCAAGGTCACGGTGATTTTGGGTGCCAATGGTGCCGGAAAAAGCAGTCTGCTGTCCTGTCTGGCCGGTCTTCGCGAACCCCAGGGCGGCTCGGTGACGCTGGACAATCAACCTCTGTTTTCGCTGGATAACCGCGAACGTGGCCGGTTGATTGGCCTTTTGCCCCAGCGGCCAGACATCCACTGGAATGTCGACGTCAAGACCATCGTCGGGCTGGGCCGGCTGCCCCACTCCGGACGCTGGGGAATGAGCGACGCCGATCATCAGGCGGTTGCCAGAGCGATGGTAGCCACAGACTGTGCGGATCTTGCCGATCGCAAGGCCATGCGCCTGTCAGGCGGGGAACAGGGCCGTGTTCTGCTGGCCCGGGTTTTGGCCGGTGAACCGCGGTGGCTTCTGGCGGATGAACCGCTGGCCAGTCTGGATCCCGCCCATCAGTTTGACGTTCTGGAACGCCTGAAAACCTATGCCAGGGCCGGGCAGGGCGTCATTGTGGTCCTGCATGACCTGACTCAGGCGGCGCGCTTTGCCGACGATGTTATCGTGCTGAAAGAAGGCAATGTTCTGGCCGCTGGCCCACGGGAACAGGCAATGACTGCTGAGACAATGGGCGAGGCCTATGGTGTGGAAATCCAGATGGGGACCAGTGCCACGGGGGAACCCCTTGTGGTTCCGGTTCGACGTCTGTGACGCTCTGGGAAACATTTGTCGCATCCGTCGAGGTCAACAGCATGATATTGCTGGCTGCGCTGATACTGGAAGCGATGATCGGATATCCCGACAACCTGCATCGCAAAATTCCGCACCCGGTTACATGGATTGGACGCCTGATATCCGGCATGGATCGGCGGTGGAACACAGGCAGTGCTGCGGTGCGACGTCGGTCAGGCATTGGGACGGTTCTGGTTCTCATATTGCTGCCCGCCGCTGCCGGATTCTTGCTTGAAGCAGTTCTGACCAGGTGGCCGGGCATGGTAATTCTAATCATCATAGCCACAACGGGGCTCGCCCAGCGCAGCCTCTATTCCCATGTCCGTAATGTATTGAATCCGTTGCATCAAGGCGATGTACCTGGCGCCCGCCAGGCACTGTCGATGATTGTCGGGCGCGACACCGAGCGCCTCGATGAACAGGCCATGGCCTCCGCAGCTACCGAAAGTCTCGCCGAGAGTTTTTGCGACGGAATTGTCGCGCCCGCTTTCTGGTTCCTCATCGCCGGCCTCCCCGGCCTGTTTGTGTTCAAGGCGATCAGTACCGCTGACAGTCAGATCGGACATCTCGATACCCGCTATCGTGATTTTGGCTGGGCGGCAGCGCGTGCTGACGATGCCATGAACTATATACCGGCGCGAATGGCCGGATTTCTGATATGTATCGCCGGTCCCGGAGGCTGGCGGGTGATGTTTCGGGATGCCCGCAAGCATCTTTCGCCCAATGCTGGCTGGTCTGAAGCCGCAATGGCGGGAGCCCTGAGCGTAGAAATGGGTGGCGGCGCGTTTTATGACGGGGACTGGATAGAGCGAGAGAATCTGGGCGATGGCCCGCGCCCGCAGACCCGAGAACTGGCAGACGCGCTCCGTGTGTATCTACGCGCCTGCCTGCTGCTGTGGATTTTGATCGGAGTTCTGGCATGGCTGCTGTGATGCTCCAGGGGACCGGCTCGGATGTCGGGAAATCGGTGCTGGTGGCCGGTCTTTGCCGATTGCTGGCAAATCGCGGCATGGCAGTTCGACCATTCAAGCCGCAAAACATGTCCAACAACGCCGCTGTAACACCAGGTGGCGGAGAGATTGGCCGCGCCCAGGCCTTGCAGGCCCTGGCGTGCCGGGTTTCACCCCATGTCGACATGAATCCGGTTCTGCTCAAGCCGCAATCCGACAAAAGCGCCCAGGTGATCGTGCATGGTCAGGTTCAGGATACTGGTGATGCCGGTTATTTCCGGGAGCGGAAGTCATCGCTGCACAAGGCGGTTCTGGCGTCTTATAAGCGTCTGTCCGAAGAAGCGGATATTGTCCTGGTCGAAGGGGCTGGCAGTCCCGCGGAAATCAATCTGCGTGCCGGTGATATTGCCAATATGGGATTTGCCCGGTCGGCGGGCGTGCCGGTTGTGTTGATCGGCGATATTGATCGCGGCGGAGTTATTGCATCCATCGTCGGAACCAAAGCGGTGCTCGACGGCGAGGATGCCGCGATGATCCGGGGGTTTCTGATCAACAAGTTTCGTGGCGATATCGACCTGTTCACGGATGGCTACAAAGCGATCGCCGATCGCACTGGCTGGGCGGGCCTGGGTGTCATCCCCTGGCTGCCGATAGTCCGGAATCTGCCGGCGGAGGATGCGGTTGTGCTGGAGCAAGCGGAAACAGCAGCCGATGGCTTGATCGAGATCGCCGTTCCGATGTTCTCACGCATAGCGAATTTTGATGACTTTGATCCCCTCCGGCTCGAACCAAATGTGCGTCTGCATATGGTGCCGCCGGGCGCACCGATACCGGCCAGCGCAGCGCTGATTATCATTCCGGGTACGAAGGCGACCATTGCCGATCTGAAATTCCTGCGCACGCAGGGCTGGGATATCGACATTGCGGCCCATGTCCGGCGCGGCGGGCATGTTCTCGGTATCTGTGGTGGCTATCAGATGCTGGGCCAGACAATTGCCGATCCCGATGGCGTGGAAGGCCCGGCTGAAACCGTTGCCGGGTTACAATTGCTGCCGATCGATACAGTCCTCGCCCAATCAAAGACTTTGTCCAGAATTACAGGCAAAAGCATTGCCGATGATCAGCCTTTTGGTGGCTATGAAATCCATGCCGGTCAGACCAAAGTGCAGGATGGGATTACCGATTGCGCAACTTTGTTGCGGACGGATGGTGGTCGCGAGGAGGGTGTTATCAGCCCGGATGGCCGAATATCGGGTTGCTATGTGCACGGATTATTTGATGACCCGGCCCAGAGACAGACATGGCTGGCGCGGCTGGGAGTGGCGTCCAATGGCCAGAAGCACGAGTCTGTCGTCGACAACGCGCTTGATGACCTGGCGGAAGCGCTGGAGAAACATGTGGATATTGAGCGCCTGCTGGCAATTGCGGGAGAAGCGAAATGACAGTTACCCGCGAAACTGTTGTCGCGCATCTTGATGCTCTTGCCAAACCGCAAGGCAGCATGGGGCATCTGGAAGAGCTGGCGATCAGGCTGGCGGTTGTGCAGCAATCGCTACAGCCGATTACCAGGCCGAGGCGGATGACCCTGTTCGCGGCTGATCATGGTGTTGTCGAAAGTGGTGTCTCTGCCTGGCCTTCCGCGGTGACGACGGTAATGATGGAAACCATCATCGCGCAAAAAGCGACAAGTACAGCTTTGGCTGCCGCTCAAGATGTGGACGTTCGGCTTGTCGACATGGGAACTATTGTCCCGCCAGCCGCAGATCGATCATCCAAAAGGTTCCGGGATGCTCGTATTGCCGCCGGAACCGCCAATCTTGCACTTGGTCCGGCGATGACGAAAGCCCAGTTCCAGCGCGCCTGGGCAGCCGGAGAAGAAGAAGCCATTCGCGCGCAAGACCATGGCCATATGCTGCTTATGGCGGGGGAAATGGGGATCGGAAATACAACGCCCGCCGCCTGTCTCACCATGCTGCTCACCGGCTCTGATGCAAATGTCGCGACCGGACGGGGCGCTGGAGCAGATGACGCGATATTGGCAAAAAAACGCGATATCGTGGCGCGGGCGACGGGACGGGCGGCGAGTATTTTTGATGAAGATCCCATGACCGCCATTGCCGCTCTTGCCGGTTTCGAGATTGCGGCAATGGCCGGCTATTTTGCGCAAGGCGCCAGGCAGGGCTCCACGCTGCTGCTCGACGGCTATGTCAGCACCGCCGCCGCCCTGATCGCAGAACAGCTCAGTCCGGGAAGTGTTCAGCAAATGATTGCTGCCCATTTGTCGGCGGAACCCGGGCATCAGGCCGCACTTGACCATCTCGGACTCGAACCGTTGCTCGAGTGGCAGATGCGGCTGGGTGAGGGGACGGGAGCGCTTGTCGCAGTTCCCATGCTGGACAGCGCTGCTGCGCTGCTTGGTGATGTCGCCCGGCTGGCGGATATCCTGCCATGACCAGCGGAAGCAAAACGAGCGAGAATCTCAAATGGTGGATGCCGCCCTTGCTGGCAGTGCAGTTTCTGACCCGGATACCGGTCCCGGGTCTCAACGGTTTGACAGCTGAGCAGGCGCGCTCCGGTTTGTCCCGCGCGGTCATCTGGTTTCCACTGGTAGGTGCGCTTGTCGGGCTGATAACAACGATCGTCCTTGTCGCCAGCGCTCATGTCTGGCCGCGCGCCATCGCCGTGATCATTGCTCTGGCGATTGAGGCACGGCTGACCGGCGCCTTTCACGAAGATGCCGTGGCAGATTTCTGTGATGCCTTTGGCGGGGGCCATGACCGGGAATCGACACAGCGGATCATGAAGGACAGCCGGATTGGCAGCTATGGCGCGCTGGGTCTCATTCTTGCGGTAGGATTGCGCGGCGCTTTGCTCATAACACTACCCCAGGACATGATCATTGTCGCCCTGATCGCATCCGCCTGTTTCGGCCGACTGCTGGCTGTAGCAGTCATGGCACTGGTTTCTCCGGTCCCGGTTCAGGCTCAGGGACTGGCCAGGGATATCGGCGGTCGCACCGGTATCAAGGACTTGCTGCTGGCCAGTTTGCTTTCAGCTCCCGTTATCGGGCTCTTCGCCTATCTGTTGCCGTTTGCAGCGCTACTGACCTTCGCCCTGGCGGCCCTGTTCCTGATCTGGTTCCGTGCGCTGCTGCTGCGCCGTCTCGGTGGTAGCACCGGAGACTGCCTGGGATTTGCCGCCTATGTCGGGCAGCTGATCCTTTTGCTGGCGGTAATGGCAATGGCGGGACCATGATTTGGCTGGTGAGGCATCCGCCTGTTGTCAAAGACTGGCAAAAGCGCTGCTATGGCACCAGCGACATGGGATTGAGCCGCGAAGGTGCGCGAATGGCCAAGTCTCTGGTCGCCCGCCTGATCACATTCTGCCCGGAAATCATCATTCATTCTGATCGCAAGCGCACGCGCAACATCGCCGAGCGAGCGGCGGTTCAGCTGTCGATCAATGCACATAGCGATCCCCGGTGGCGCGAACGGGATTTCGGCAGCTGGGAGGGACGGACCTGGAACCAGATTTATCGTGAGACCGGCGATGCGATGGACGGCATGATGGATAATCCGCACGGGTTTCGGCCCGGTGGGGGAGAAACCACTGCCGAACTGCTGGCGCGTGCCATACAGGCCTGGCATCACCTGCCGAGCGACAGGAAAATCGTTGTGGTTACCCATGGAGGACCGATTGCGGCCATATTGTCCGCTCGGAAAAACGCGCCCCTCCGATCCATGTCCGAGCATATCCCGGCACCCGGCGCAATTACCGAAATCGAGCGGGAATAGCTGCGAGCCGGGGGTGCGCAGAATATCCATTGTTGAGTCTGTGGCGTACTGCGGTTCATCTGGATTAGCGATATTCTATCCACAAACTGGCAACCACAAAATAGATATGGCGATTGTCGCGAGCGATCGCGGGCGTTATCGTCACCCTACCCGCCGCGCCTGGCAGCTACTGACCATGGAAGGAGTGCTCGTGTGAACCGAATTCCATTTCCCGCCGGACTGGCTCTTTGCTTCGCGTTGTTGCTGCCGGCTTGTGGTGCGGCAGAGCAGACGGATCAGGTTGCTGAACCGCGTCCCGCCAAACTGTTGAAACTGACTGAGCAGTCGAAGCAGGCCCGCAACAGCTTCCCGGCGGTGATCCGTTCCGTCAGGTCGACCGATCTGGCATTTCAGGTTGGTGGTCAGATCACGACCTGGAAGGCACTTGGCGGGGAATTCTATCGAAAGGGCACCGTGATCGCGGGGCTTGATCCACGCAGTTTCCGCAATGCAGTCGCCCAGGCCGAAGCGCAATACCGCAACGCGGACAGCGAGTATCAGCGTGCATTGCGGCTGATCAAGGAGGACGCCATATCGCAAAGCGTTGTTGAAAGCCGTCTCGCTCAGCGGCAGGTGGCACAGGCGACGCTGGATGATGCGCGGAAGAGCCTGGCAGATACGGTCCTGCGGGCACCGTTCTCCGGCTTTATTGGCAAAACCTACGTCGAGCAGTTCCAGAATGTGCAACCACAGGCTCCGGTCGTCACCATGCAAAGCAGCGCTGTGGAAGCAATCGTGAATGTCCCCGGCAGTTTCGTGCTCAATTCCAATCGGATCAATTATTACAACACCTTCGTCGAACTGGACGCCGCACCTGGACGTCGCTTCCCGGCTGTTTTCAGAGAGGCGACCGGTCAGGCGGATCAATCGACGCAAACTTTTGAAGGGCGCTTTACCTTTCAGCCGCCCGCGGATCTGCTCGTGCTCACTGGCATGACCGCCACATTGTTTTTTGACTATGATCTGGATGGCCGGGGCGCCGATGGCATTGCCGGGATTTCCATCCCGCTTGCTTCCGTTGTGACCGAAGGCGGCAAGAAATATGTCTGGGTGGTAAAGCCGGTGGAAAGGACTGTTGCCCGCCGAGAGGTTGAGCTGGCCGATCAGGTCGGCAAAGACGTGATTGCGACCAAGGGATTGAAAGTCGGCGAAACAATCGTCGCGTCTGGCGGCGCTTATTTGCGAAAGGGCGACCGTGTCCGCTCCTGGAAGCGATAGGCTGACGGGATATGCAAATCGCGGAATACAGCATCAGGAACCGTCTGATAATGGGGATTGTCATCCTGTTGTCGCTATTTGCCGGATGGTACGCCTATCAGAACATGCCGCGTTTCGAAGACCCGGAGTTCACCATTCGCACGGCGCAGGTTCTGACCCCCTATCCTGGTGGCAGTCCCGAGGAAGTGGCGAGAGAAGTCACGGCTCCACTGGAAACTGCGCTGCAGGACATGGCCGAGGTCAAGGAAATCAATTCGGTATCTTCTGACGGATTTTCGGAAATTTCTGTGGAAATGAAATTTGAAGCTTCGCCGACGAAGGATGATCTGCAAATCATCTGGACAAAGCTTCGCAACAAGGTGGCAGATGCCGCGAGTGACTTGCCCCCCGGGGCAGGACCATCAACCGTCTTCGACGAGTTCGGGGACGTATTCGGGATCTATTATATTTTGACCGGCGACGGCTTTGAAATGGCGGAACTTCGCGAATATGCCAAAACTCTCCAGCAAGATCTGCTTTCGGTAAAAGGCGTGGGCAAGGTCAACATATCCGGAGAACAGGAAGAGGTCATATATGTCGAGATCGCCCGGCAGAATGCCGCGGCTCTGGGTGCTACCGTCAACGCGATATTTGACCAGCTCTCGACACAGAATGCCGTTGTCTCCGGGGGTTCGGTAAAGATCGAAGACCAGCGCCTGATCATCACACCCACAGGCGATATCGACTCTGTGGACGCCATTAAAAATCTGCTGGTGTCCTCATCCGAGGGCCGGATCACGCAGCTGGGGGATATTGCCCGGGTGACCCGCGGTTACAAGGATCCGGCGTCGCTGCAAATGTATTATGATGGCAAACCGGCGCTGGCTGTCGGTGTGGCGGCAGTCTCGGGTTCCAATGTGGTTGCGATTGGCAAGGACATATCCGCCAAGCTGGCGGAAATCGAGGATCAGCGTCCGCTGGGGATGGAACTGCACAAATTCTATCATCAGGGAGAAGTTGTCGAAAAATCCGTGGTCGACTTTGTCATTAACGTGATCATTGCGCTGGTGATCGTGATTGGCACGCTGTTTATCTTCATGGGTCCGCGTTCGGGCCTTGTCATTGGTCTGGGGCTTTTACTGACCATCGCCGCCACGCTCGGCACGATGTACATGATCAATATCCCCATGCACCGCATTTCGCTGGGTGCGCTGATCATCGCGCTGGGCATGCTGGTCGACAATGCGATTGTGGTGACCGACGGCATATTGGTGGGCACCCAGAAGGGACGCAAGATTATCGACATTGCGGGTGAGACTGTGCGCAAGTCCATCTGGCCCTTGCTCGGCGGTACCCTGGTTGGCATTCTTGCCTTTGCACCAATTGGCCTGGCCCCCGGGGATACCGCTGAATTCACGGGCGACCTGTTCTGGGTGATTCTGATTTCCCTGCTGTACAGCTGGGTTTTTGCGATCACCCTGACGCCGTTTTTCTGCAGTCTGCTGTTTAATGAGACCGGTGATGACGAAGACGCCCCGGAAGAACAGCCGGACAGTCCTGGCATGCAGATGTTCAAGGATCTAATCGCGCGGCTGATCAGATTCCGGGCGCTGACGATAGCGGGAGCAGTTGGACTGTTTCTTTTGTCCATGGTCGGATTCAATTTCGTCACACCTGGCTTTTTCCCGGCTTCGACCACACCGCAAATGGTTGTCGACTATTGGCTGCCGGAAGGTACCGATATTGCCAAGACCGACGCCGATATGCGCGAACTGGAAAAATTTATCGCGAAACAGGATGGCGTCGAAAATGTCCATACGCTGGTCGGCGGCGGGACGCTGCGATACATGCTGGTATATCAGTTTGAATCGCAGAACAGTGCCTATGGCCAGATCCTGGTAAAGCTCGATGATTATGAGCGGCTCGACCAGCTGATCCCGACAGTCCAGAACCATATCGACTCGAATTTCACACAGGCACAGGGCAAGGTCTGGCGTTTTGTCCTCGGTCCCGGAGGCGGTTCGAAAATCGAGGCAACATTTTCCGGCCCCGATCCCGCAAAACTGCGCGAACTCGCCGGAGAAGCAAAGGCGATATTTGCAGAGGATGGCGGCGCGCTTTCGATCAAAGACAATTGGCGGCAACAGGTCCCGGCAGTGGACGCCGTCTATTCCGAAGTCAAAGGCCGGCGCGCCGGTGTGAGCAGAACAGATCTCGGAAACGCGCTGGCCCGCAACTATTCCGGACAGCGGGTCGGCGTGTATCGGGAGAATGATGACCTGATTCCGATCTTGTCGCGAGCGCCCGAGAACGAGCGGGCCGATGTGTCCGGGATCGGGGGCATTCAACTGGTCGGGGCATCTGGTCGTTCCGTGCCTCTCGAACAGGTGACCGACGGGGTCCGCACGGTATGGCGGGATGGCCGCCTGCGCCGGACAGACAAGATCTGGAGCATCAAGGCACAGGCCGACCCCGTCCCGGGACTTCTTGCCGGTGAACTCCAGGCCCGTGTACAGCCGCAAGTGGAAGATATCGCGTTGCCGCCCGGCTATACGCTAAAATGGGATGGGGAATCGGGGAACAGCGCGGAAGCCAACAGCCAGCTGATGGGAGCGATACCGTTCGGCTTTGGCGCGATGATATTGGTCGTCGTTCTCCTGTTCAATGCTTTGCGCCAGCCGCTGGTGATCTGGTCGGTGGTACCGCTCGCCCTTGTTGGCGTGGTATTCGGTCTGATCGTCATGGGTGTTCCGTTTGAATTCATGGCGATACTGGGCGTGCTTTCGCTGGCCGGCCTGCTGATCAAGAACGCGATTGTGCTGGTTGACCAGATCGATCTGGAGATAGCCGAGAACAAACCGCGATTTGATGCGATTATCGACAGCGCGGCCAGCCGCGTCCGTCCGGTCCTGCTGGGATCGGGAACCACTGTTCTTGGCGTTATCCCGCTGTTTTTTGACGCGTTTTTCCAGTCGATGGCGGTGGTGCTTGTTTTCGGGCTGAGCTTTGCGACGCTGCTGACACTCATCTTTGTTCCTGTTGTCTATGCGACCCTGTTCAAGGTTTCCGAGAATGAAACGGCGCAGGCCCCGGAGTCCGACATAGTGGATCCCGCCTCTGAAGGAGCCACAACATGAACTGGCGTCTGGTTCTGCCGCTATTGCTTGCACCGCCGCTCACGGCCTGTGCGTCGCTGAGCACAGACGCGGATGTTCGCCAGGCGACAGAGCAAAGCCTGCCCGCACTGCCGGCCGAGTGGCAGGTTGACGGGGCGGAGCCGGGAGAGGTGCAGATCGGCTGGATCGACCGGATTGGTGATCCGGTGCTTTCCGAACTGGTTCGTGAAGCCCAGCTCAATAACCGCAGCATTCAGGCCGCCGCGGCCAATGTGGAATCCTCCTGGGCGCTGGTCAGGCAGGCAAGGTCCGCGCTGTTCCCAGCCATCAACGGGAATTTCAACGCAACCCGGACCGGGCGGCTGGAAGGGCCGATTCCTGATGTCAGCCAGTTTGACCTCGGCGCGCAGGCACAATGGGAAGTCGATATCTGGGGGCGCGTGAGAGCCGGAAGAAATGCAGCCTATGCGAGCGCACAGGCCGTCGAAGCAGATTTTCGTTTCGCGCAATATTCCTTGGCCAGTGCCGTGGCCAGTGCCTATTTCACCGCAATTGAAACACAATTGCAGATCGGCGTCGCCGAACGCACCGTCACCGCGCTGGCAGAAATCGATCGCATTGTGCGGGTCCGTTATCGCGAGGGATTTGCCTCGGCCCAGGATACCGCCATCACCGCATCTGATCTGGCGACCGCGATTGACAGTCTCGAAAATGCCCGCGGCGCGGCGCGGAGCACCAATCGCGCGCTGGAACTGCTTCTGGGTCGATATCCGGCGAACAGGCTCAAGGCAGCCAGTGATTTGCCGGTGACGCCTGCCAGCCCGCCGGCCGGCATTCCGTCCGGACTGCTCGAACGCCGCCCTGATGTAATCGCTGCTGAACGACGGGTTGCGGCGGCCTTTGCCAGTCTTGATCAGGCAAAGGCTGCACGATTGCCGTTGCTGTCGCTGACCGGCAATATTGGCGGTGCTTCTTCGGATCTCGGGGATATTCTCGACGGCCCCAATCTCGTCTGGTCCATTATCGGGGGCGTTCTGCAACCGATTTTCGACGGAGGGTTGCGCGGCGCCCAGGTCGATCAGGCCAATGCGGATCAGCGTGCGGCCATCGCCGCATATGCAGATACCGCACTCACTGCGCTCAATGAAGCCGAAACCAGTCTGGATCAGGCGGTCGTGCTGAAACGGCGGGAAAACGCCCTGGACAATGCGGCGAGGGCCTCGGCACGAGCCTACCGCCTGTCCCAGTTACAATATAAGGAAGGCGAAACGGATCTGATTGACGTGCTGAACATTCAGCAGCGTTTGTTCAACGCCGAGCGCGGACTGGTGACCATCAGACGTGCAAGGGTCGAACAATGGGTGGCCCTTAATCTGGCATTGGGCGGTGGCTGGCAATCGCAAGACACAGAAGTGCAACAATCCGAATGAGACCTGATCGAGTGTTATTATGTTGAAACAGATTATCATAGGTTCCCTGCTGATCTGCTCGACCGTGATTATCACCATTTCCTTTTTTGCGGCAGCGTCCGGCATGTTTGATTTCGCCAACAAGCGACTGCAGTCCGGATTGAAGCACCTGAAGATGATGATCATCCTTTCCGGTGCGGTCCTCTGGATGCTGGCCGCGTTGAGCACAGCCGTCTGGATCTGGGCACTGGCCTTCCTCTGGGTTGGCGAGTTCCAGACACTGGAGGCAGCGGTCTATTTTTCCATTGTCTCGTTTACGACCCTGGGTTTCGGTGACGTCATTATCAGCCAGGAATGGCGCCTGTTGTCCGGCATGCTGGCGGCCAACGGGTTCCTGCTGTTCAGTCTGGCCACGGCATTCCTTATCGACTTTCTCGTGAGAATCCAGGACGGGCAAGAACCATGAGCCTGTAGAGATCACAATATTCTGCGCCTCTCCCTGTCATCCGTAACAATATCATCAAGTAATTGTGTCGATATGGATTTCAGTATGATACGTCATGCCTGTGACCGTGAACGAGATAGTCATCGCCGATATTGGCGGCACCCATGCGCGTTTTGCGATAGCAAACATAAGCGATGCCAGGAATATCGCGATTGATCGCGAAGTGACGATGGAATGTTCGGCCCATGCCAGTCTCCAGATTGCCTGGCAGGCCTATGCCAGGGCAATCGGACAGGAGTTGCCGCGCCGGGGAACATTGGCTGTGGCAGCTCCGGTCAATGGTGAAGATGTCTGTTTTACCAATTCCAGCTGGAAGATTCGCCCGGGGCTGATTGGCGAAAAACTCAAGCTGGACCAGTTTTCCCTCATCAATGATTTTGGTGCCGTCTGTCATGCCATCGCTGCGCTGGACGCCATCGTTCTGGATCACGTTTGTGGTCCGGATATCGCCGCGCCCGAAAAGGGGATCATCACCGTGCTGGGACCAGGGACAGGATTGGGTGTGGCCCATATTCTGCGTTCCGGCGATGAATATACCGTTACAGAGACAGAAGGCGGGCATGTCGATTTTGCTCCCCATGACGAACTGGAGGACCAGCTGCTGGTTCGATTGCGCAAAGTTCATGGCCGTGTTTCGGTGGAAAGAGTAGTGGCAGGACCGGGTCTGCAGGAGATCTATCGGCTGATGGCTCAGCTTGAGGGCAGCCAGGCAAAACAATTGACCGACAAGGATTTGTGGCAACTGGCTCTTTCCGGTGATGATGCCATCGCTGCGGCAGCTTTTGATCGTTTCTGCCTCTGTCTGGGAAGTGTGGCAGGAGATCTGGCTTTGGCGCAGGGAGCTCAGATGGTGGTTCTCGCCGGCGGGTTGGGTAATCGTATCGCCGACCAGCTGCCATCATCGGGTTTTAAAAAGAGATTTGTCGCGAAGGGGCGTTTTCAATCGATGATGGAGAAAATTCCGGTACGGCAACTGACACACAAGGAGCCGGGGCTATACGGCGCAGCAGTTGCCTTTCTGCGAGAGCACGGTCAGTGAAGCGGATTGAGAAAATCATGCAAGCGGTCAAATCGCTGTCTGGTTGGCAAGAGCAGAGGTGGGGGAATGCCGCCGGGTGATATGCAAAAATCGCTGGCTATGAATCATATCCGTAGTGCTCGATCCATGGCGTCAGAGTTGGCAATATGGGATGCAGCTTTTCCCGGTAGCGTATCCATCGGCCGCTGGCGCGTTGGTAAATGGGTTCGGTCACCTGGGAATAGCTGGCTGTTGTGATCAGTCCGCGCGATCGGGCAGTGCGGCTGTGATCCAGCACGGCTTCATCCCATTCCAGTTCCAGGAATTTGAATAATGGACGCACCTCGCCGGCAACATCCTCTACCAGCTGCTCATAGACAATCGGATGGACATGTGACGGGAACAAAGCGAGAGAGGTGTTCCAGTGCCGGAAGACCAGATCATAGAGCTCGGCCGCATCGGACAGACGAAGAAAATTGGCCATGGCTGAGTTCAGTCGAAAATTTGCCATGAAACAGCTGAGCACCACATCGCAAGGATGGCGCAGGGCCAGAATGATCTTTGACTTCGGGAACAGGCGTTGAATCAGGGGAAGCCGATAGAGGAACAGCGGTGATTTATCCACCAGCAACTGGCCAGGAGTAACTGGCTGAATCTTAAAGACTTCGGCGAAATAATGGTCGCGGGCCTTCATGATGGCCTCGCTGTCCATATCAGGCAGTGCCGCCAGACCACCAAGAGCTTCCTCGACATGATTGAGCGGTGGTTGCTCTTCCATCACAACGGTGCCTGGATGCCCCATCAGGATTGTGTCGAGCAGGGTGGTTCCGGACCGCGGGAAACCGACCAGAAAGACCGGATCAATCCGGTCGTCTGCGATTGTTGCCTGGCGCCAGGAATCGCGCCACTGCGGTGTGAGCATGGCGATTTCCCCTGCCAGCTGTTCCCGCAGTTCTCGTGCACGATTGAGCGGCTCGGTCGGGTTGTCTTCATAGGCCAGCCTGTTGGCCTCTGTATAAACTGCGAAAGCCTCGTCGGGCTTGTCCAGCCGGTCGAGCAGCGTGGCCCGCATATGCGTGGTACGGATTGGTTCTACATCAGCAGGAACCGCATCGAGTTTGGTTAGCGCTTCTTCAAACTTCTTCTCTCGCCGCAATCCCAGTGCTTCGATATAAGATAATGGCTCTGGTGCAATTCCGTTCTGGTGCGCTCTTGCAATGAGCGGGCCGAATTCTTCTTCCTGATTGGTATGCTCGTACTGAATGGCGAGACCGAGATAGGCGTCGAGTTCTTTCGGATCGAGTTCGATCGTCCGCTTGTACGCGCGCTCGGCATCTTCCGTACGCCGCAACACGCCATACTCGATCCCCAGCTTCAATTGAATGTCGGCAGAACTAGGATCGCGGTCAGCTGCCGTTATCAGTGCGGCAACCGCTTCTTCCTGCCTGAGCTGCGTTTTGTAAAATATGTAGAGTTGATAAGGCAGACGAGGGTCTTCCGGAAATTCGTCAACCGCTTTGATCAACTCGGCTTCGGCCTCCTCCGTCTGTTCAAGCGCTTCCAGTGCCGAAGCCAGATTGAGCCTGCTCGGCGCCGCTCCGGGATCAAGTTCGATTGCGCGCCGCAAGGCCGCCACTGCACCTTCATGGTCACCCAGCCCGGTCCGGGCGTTGCCAAGGTTGTTCCAGCACTCGAAATCATCAGGCTGTCTGGCGATTACAAACTCATAAGCATCAGCTGCAGAAGCAAAATCGTCCTGTTTCTGCGCAAGGAATCCGCGAAAACGACCAACCCTCAGGCTTTCATCCTTTTGCATCAGTTCGGCACTGGATACCGCCAGCGCTTCCGCGTCACGCTCCTGATCCATCAACAGCGAGATCAGGTTGCATGCGATGGTAATATCCTGGGGGAGAAGCGCGTGCGCCTGTGCAAGATGGTCGGTCGCCGCCGGCAGATCCCCGGAGCGGGCGCAGACCATGCCGAGGAAGCCATGAAGAGGAGCCGCGTCACCGGTTTCGCCCTGAAGCGCCGTTTCAGCTATTGTCCTTGCTTGTGCAAACTGTCCTTGCTGCGCTGCCTGCAAAGCCTGGTTCAGCAAATCATTGCTGTCGAGTATGCTGGAGGACTGGTCTGTCATATCACGCCCTCTGTTTGCCGCGTCATTTATCGCTGACAGTCGCGTCAGCAAAAAAATGGAGAGTTTCTCTTCAGAAACTCTCCAATATCATAGATCAACCCGGCTTCAGAAGTCGAGTGTCACGCCAGCAAATATGTAACGTCCCAAAGCATCATACGTCGCCGGATAGGTGTTGCCGTTACAAGGGCCGGTCGGACACAGGTTCGGTGTTCCCCCACCGCCAGAGGTTACCAGCGGCGGTTCCTTGTCAAACAGGTTGTTGATACCGAGACGGAATTGAAAGGTCTCCTCGAGGTTAAACGAAAGCACCGCGTCGATATAGTTGAACGATGAAATCCGGGTTCCCGGCCCGGCATGATCTGTCAGACCTCCGGGGTTCAGTGCGGCAAATGACGAAACCGTTTCGGCTGTCACCTTGCCGACATATCGCCACTGGGCCGAGATACCAATGCCGGAGTCCATGTTCAGCGACACACGGGCCTTGTGGCGCCAGCGTGGCAGCGGAGCGCCCGCATTCGACGTTCCGCCAACACTGCAAGTTGGTCCGTAGAGACCTGCACAATCGAATGAAACACGGCTGCCGTCGGCATTGGTGAGGCCATTCTCGATCTCGTAGGAATCGAGATAGGTGCCGTTCATCGACAGGGAGACCGTACCAAAGCTGACGGGCACAGAGTAGCTGGCCGCCACTTCAATGCCGGAAGTTCGAATGCTGCCGACATTGTTCGGAAGATCGGACGTAAAGCCACCGGGCGTCAGCCAGAGCGAGCCTGCAGCGTCGCGATTGACCAGTGCACATGACTCAGGCGTGAAAGTCGCCGAAGCATTGGTTACGCAGTTATTGAGTACGGCATCGACACCGAATGTGCGGATGGCATCTTCCACTTCGATATTGAAATAGTCGACGGTCACCGACAATCTGGGAATGAAATCCGGCTGGAGCACAACGCCGACCGTCCATGTTTTTGCGGTTTCAGGTTGCAAGTCGGCATTCCCGCCGAGCAGGCCATTATATTGTCCCGCCGGATTTGGAGTTACCCCCTGACCGACGACAAGGCCCTGCGCCAGGCAACCGAAATCGGTCGCGGAAATTGTAATTCCGGCGCATGGGTCGTTTGATCCACTCAGGCCGACCGCCGGTGTACGGAACAGTTCCTGAATGTTCGGTGCCCGAACCGCCTGATTGTAAACGGCCCGAAAGCGTATGTCAGGAATCGGTGCCAGCTCGGCACCAATCTTGAACGTGTCAGTATTATATGTACGGTCGGCGCTGGTTTCATAATGCGATCGACGATAGCCAGCATTGATCTCAAGCAGGTCGATGAACCCATTCTCGATGATCGGGATCTGTGTTTCAGCGAAAAACTCCAGAACGTCGAAACTGCCTGAAATAGGCAGGGTTGCGCCACCCTGGCCACTCAAATCACCGGTTGCAAAAGCCGTATCAACCTCGAGTTCAAGCGTCTCCTGGCGCCATTCGCCACCGACGTTGATCCGCACGCCGTTCTCGGCCCATGGAAAAACAACGCCATAGTTGGTGAGATCACCCGTAAACGAGATGTTCGCAACCTGTTCGGTCGTTTCACCATTCTGGAATCCGGATACATTGAGATAGTCTACGGCTGCCTGGCTCGCTCCGCCTTCACCAGCGAACAAGTCGTAAGGGACACAGTTCGTGTCTCCGGCGGTGATAAGCGAACGGCAAACGACCTGCCCGAACGTTGCACTACCCGGGCGGTTGTCAGTCACCGCATCAAGCGCGCGAGTGAGGCGGGCTATGGAAAACTCATTGTCATAGACTTGCGAGTATTCCACCTTGCCATATTGGTAATAGGCGTCGTAGCTCCACACATCCGAAATATCGCCATTCGCACCGATAACACCTCGGAACGTCGTATGACCGAGATTTGAACGACGCGGACCGCCTTCGATATTGCGCCGAAGAGTAAGCGCATAGCCTTGATTATAGGTTCCTCCCTGGCCGTCCTGAAAGTCTATAGGGGGCGCGCCCGGATTGGGATTGAACGGAGCAGTGGTGGCGGCCGGGAACGTCCCGACGAAACCGCTGATCAAATTGTCGGCGTCACAAATAACCGCAAATTGCTCAGCAGACATTAGCGGGTTGTCACAATTCAGCGTCAAGGTGTTGCCAAAGTTTCCGGACGGAGCAATTTGCGCAACCGTCTGATTGTCCATGAACTGGAATTCCATATACGGACGGAATGAATCGCTGACCTCGTATTTCACGAAAGCTCCGGCAGTGAAGCGCTCGTCGGGGCGCTGGAAATGGTTGAATGGTGCAAAGTTGAAAACCCCGGCGCCAGGCACCAGACCGCGGTTCGGCGCGAAAGTATAGAAAGTCGATGTCCCTGTCGTAACGGCCGTATCGAATACCAGAATATTGCCATTTGGAGTTGTTGCTGACCCGCCACAGCGGTTGGCACCGCCAGCGACATTCTGCAGGACACAGGCGCTGAAGTCACGCTCGGACTGGGTCACCGCTTCGATTCTGCGGTAGCCGCCGTAGATCATGAAATGGCCACGGTCATCAGCAAATCTTGAGCCAAAGGCGACGGTGGCGTCGATTGTTCCCCCGTCTACGGTGTTGCCGTCCGGAAAAGGAAAACCTCGCGCATCAAGAAATGGCCGAATGAACTGGTTGTTGTTATTGTGCTGATAGACGCCGTACTGGGCATCAATTCGAAAGCCTTCAAAATCGTCGTCGATGATGAAGTTGACAACGCCGGCGACAGCATCAGCACCATAAACCGATGAGGCACCGCCGGTCAGAACTTCAACCCGCTTCAGCATGGCGGCGGGAATGATATTGATGTCTGCAGCCGAGCCACTTGCCGGCGACGGATCGCCGGGCACGATGCGGCGGCCATTGATGAGTGCGAGCGTTCGGGTTGACCCAAGGCCGCGAAGATCGACAGTGGCGGTGCCGTCCGCACCATTGGCGAGACCGGCTGCCTGGCTCGCTGCAACCGAAGGCAGCGTGTTGAGGATATCCTCGATACGGGTTGTGCCTTGAAGCTTGATGTCTTCGTTACCAACCACGGTGACGGGCGAGGGTGACTCAACCCCCGGGCGCGCGATACGTGACCCGGTAACAACAATCAGAGTCTCGGCACTTTCCGCAGTCGCATCGGCGTCCTGATTTTCCGTTTCGGCAACTTGTGCGAATGACGGTGTTGCAGTCAGCGCAAGACAAAGTGCGAGCGGGGCAGAAGTAGATTTCAGGGTAAAAAAGCGTGTATTTTTCATGGGTCAAGCCTTTCAAGCAAGACCTCTTTCTGCAGTTGTTTGGCTGCATCCGAGGTCCGTTATGAAAGCTGCCCTTACAGCTTCGTCGGTGGATTTGGGTTACCCGCAATGGTGCCCCGAGGCAAGAATTCGAAACCGGTTATGTCCATATTGTTTTACGCTTGTAACTTTTTTGCAACAATATCAGCGCTGGGGCGGTATCGGATTTCACTGTGCCTTGGCCAGTATCGATCCGGAATGACCGCCTGACGCAACTCGTCGATGAAAAGGGCGGTTTATCGAACTTTGGCTGACGCTCCACCCGGGCTTTGATATGAGTTTGACCGGAGAGGAGCTAGTCCCAAAAGCGATCCAGGTTTTGTTGCCGGCAGCCTGAGATGTGCAATTTGTGAACTCGTCTCCGCACGGGTGGGGCAGACCACTGGTTGTTTCTGGCGTATCTCATTTTTGTGAGAATTGTTACGCGCAAAACAACCCTGACTTGATGGATTATGAAAATTGCCGGGAAGATACCAACCCATCGGCAGTGCGATGGAGAGTGGACATCGTCACCATCAGGCCAGCTCGAACACTTGAAAAAACAGCAATGGTTTTTCGCACACACAAACCGGAATACGAGAGCCGCAAACCAAGAAACAAAGCGACTCCATTTGGCCAAATAAACTTGCAAAAACCCGGTGCCCTTACGCCGGGCTTTTTTTTGAACTTTCTCTTTCGAACAATCGCGATTTTTGTCTACTACCCTTTTGCCGTCCTTTGACACGCTGCTGCCATTATGCAGGAACACGCCTCAAACGGACTAGGACGACCCCTATTTTCCGTTCAACCAGGCCGCATGCATGGCGGATTTGGCGATATCCATATCGACCTTGGTCAGATCCATGACAGTCCAGCCGCGCTCACCCCACTTGTTGGGAACGGGTACAAAACAATCGGGGTGCATTTCGCATCTGAGCTCTTGCTCTTCAGGAAGGAGCAAAAGGTTCACCGTGGCTTTGTCCGGGGCCAGTGTTGCAAAATTCCGTTTCACCTTGAAGGCTGCCCGATCAAAATGCGGTTTCTCCGTCACACCATCCAATGACAGGGCGATTTCTCGCAACTCTGAGTCTGAAACAGCCATTGATGGTACCTCCTGAAATTCGTACTGCCATCTCACCGGTCAGGCTTTGCGATGACAGATGACCGGCAACCAGGTGTAGCCGTGCACAAATGCGCTCGACGTTCGACTGGGTTCGTCGATGACCTCGATATGGGTGAAACGTTGCATGATTTCTTCCCACAAGATGCGCAACTGCAGTTCGGCGAGACGATTGCCGTAGCAGCGATGGATCCCGAAACCGAAAGAGATGTGATCTTTCGCCTGCTTGCGGTCGATGATCAGCGCGTCCGGATCCTGCTCCCAGAATCTTTCATCGCGATTGGCAGAGATATACCACATCGCAACCTGATCGCCTTTTCGGATCGTCTTGCCGTGCATGGAAACGTCTTCCAGCGCGGTGCGCCGCATGTAAGCAAGCGGCGTTTGCCAGCGGATCATTTCCGATACCATATTGGGTATGAGGCCGGGGTCATCCCGGAGCTTGGCATATTCATCCGGAAATTTGTTCAGTGCATAGATACCGCCAGACATCGTGTTGCGGGTTGTATCATTGCCACCGATGATCAGCAGCAGCACATTACCCAGTAACTCCTGGGGGGACAGATTTCTGGTGGCCGGTCCGTGGGCGAGCAGGCTTATCAGATCATTCGTCGGCGGCGCGGACTGGCGTTCGGCATATATGGTCGAAAATGTCCCCAGGCACGCATTGAGTTCCTGCAACCATTGCTCGCGCCCGCCGGGACAAATATCCGGATCAAACGGGTTGGTTGTGACATCCGACCATCGGGTCAGTTCCCGCCTTCGTTCCTGCGGATAACCGAGCAATGTCGCCAGCATCATGGCCGTGAGTTCCGTTGATACGGCTTCGACCCAGTCAAACGGCTTGTCATCAGGCAGTGAATCCAGAACCGCCCGGGTGCGTTCTCTGATCAGCGGTTCAAATTCATTGCGCAGCAGGGCGGGGGCAACAGCCGGCTGCATCGGTTTGCGCTGATTCCAGTGATCGGGTTCGTCGGCCGAAATAAAGCTCTCAGCGGTGAACTCCTCCAGGGGTTTCCCTAGTGTGATCCCCCCGTAGCTGGCGTCGGATGAAAAACGTTTATTGTCCACGTCAACCGCTTTCACATCTTCATAGCGGGTGATCGACCAATAAGGACCAACCGGGCTGTCCGGTGTATAATGCACGGGGTCTTCCTTGCGCAGCCGTGCAAACCGGTCCCACATCTTGTGCTGCCGCCATTGTTCAACATCGACAAAATCAATTGCGTCGAGATCAATTTCACTGGCCGGCTTCACATAATCATCGCGCTCCAGATAATGCGGACGCGCCGGTTTCCGGTAACTGATCCTGGGACGTGGCAAGTGCTGCACAGGAACGGTTTCGGCCATATTCTTCCTCCAGATGGTCGAGCGACATGATGTTTATCGATTCCCGGTCCTGACGTCTATGGAGGAGAAATTTTCGCAGGCACGTACCGGGCACCGGTGCTGCTCGAGCATGCCGGGGCTTGAGTCCGTGAACGGGGTCGTTGCGGGACGGGCCCGATCATGCAGGGCAGGTTGTCACTCGCTGCGTGTCTGAGCTACCCGATCAAATAATCGTCAAATTTCGGCTGCTTGATTTTGTCGTAAAATTCCGGAACCTTCCAGGGAAGTCGAACGGATGAGCGGCCATGTTTGTTCATATAATATCCGCCGCCGCCATTTTCGATTTGATAGACCCATGTGGAGGAACGCTCATCCAGTTCCTTGTTGAACGCGTCATACGCCTCTCTCCTGAGCTCAAATGACGAGGCGCCTGTTTCTATCGTGTGCGTTATGATTTCGCAGAAATATTTGGTGAAAAGCTCGATCCAGCTGTGATAGCTGCCCGCGACCAGGCCTGAATTGGGGCCATAGATCATTGCGAAATTTGGAAAGCCCGGCAGCATGGAGGTTTGATAGGCGCGGGGGCCGTCCACCTTCCACAGATCATCGAGATTGGATCCATCGCGGCCGATATAATCAACAGGCCACAGGAAGCGTTCTACCTGAAATCCGGCGCACAGCACGACAAGATCAAAGTCTTTTTCCGATCCGTCTGCGGCCACAATTCCGGTTTCCGTAAAATGGTCAATCGGTCCGGCCACCAGATCGACATGGTCGAGCGTGAGGGTCTTGTACCAGTCATTGTCGACGACCGGGCGCCGGGCCAGCGGCGCATAGTCGGGCACGAGCTTTTCATAGAGCTCTTTGTCTTCACCTACCGATTTGTAGATATAGCGTTTCAATATCTCGCGCAGCTGGTCATTTCGTTCGTTGAACAGGCCGCCATTGGCAACCCATTCCTCGTCAACCTCGTTGATCCCGTCCATGCGGAGCTGCGAAATATGCTCGGAGAAGACAAACCAGTTTCGGTATCCGGGCATATTATCCATCAGCCAGTGCAGGTGCTCCGGCACCTTGTCCCGGTAACCGGGCATCTTCATGATCCAGTTGGGCGTCCGCTGATAGATGGTCAGCGAGGATGCTTTTTCGGCAATGCCACGGGTCATTTGCGATCCGGTTGAACCGGTGCCGATAATTGCTACCCGTTTTCCGGTCAGGTCATAGTCATGATCCCATTCGGTCGAGTGGAACATTGCGCCCTGGAAATCTTCAATGCCGTCAATTTTCGGCATTTGCGGCGTGCTGAACTGGCCGCTGGCGCTGATGCAGAAATTGCTTTCGATCACTTCGGTCTGGCCATCCGGGCCTTCCAGAGTGAAGCGCCACTTGTTCTCGTCTTCAATCCAGTTCGCCGTGTTGACCTTGGTGCCAAGCGTGATTCTTTTGCGCAGGTCATATTTGTCGACGATATAGTCGATATATTCCTGCAGCTCGCCCTGGGTGGCGAAGAAGCTTTTCCATGGATAGCCGAGTTCGAATTTATACTGGTACAGAAATGATGTCACATCGACGCGGGCTTCCAGATAATCGTTGAGCCACCATGTCCCGCCCAAACCGCTTTGCCGTTCAATGATGCGATAGTTGATGCCCAGTCGGTCCATTTGAATGCCGGCCAGAAGACCGCTGAAGCCGGCACCAATGATCGTGACGTTGATCTTGTCCAGTTCCTCCTGTGGCGGCCTGTTTTTCCATTGGGGAAAACGAACCGTTTCATCAAAGGCCAGATCGCCATAGGCATATCCCTTTTCAGCCTCCGACAGGGTCCGCCCGCAAAACAGGTCCATCAGAGCGTTGGCTTCTTCCCGGGTCGGGATGACCGGAGCATCGACATCGCCGGACAGGTATTCGACCGCCATTTCGCGAATCCGGTCGTGATGTTCCTTCTCGACATTGGTATATTTGAAAGGATTGCCTTGCCGCAATTCGCTGCTGACCTTCATGGCGGCAAGTTCGGGATCGCCGGTTTGCTGATACAGCGCAAGACGCAGGGCATTCACGTCTGCCGCGCCTACTGCCAGTTCAATAAATTCCTTGTCCGGTTTCGCATTTGCCAACACGGTTCATCCCCTCGCCAAACTTTCAAGCCTTTAAACGAGATATATGTGTTTCATATAAAATGCAAGCGCGACTTTGGGCAATTGCCCTGGACGCAAACAATCTATACGAGATGCTAATGACCTGTTTAAAGCATGGAAGGCTGGGGGTGCATGAGTAACGAACCAACGGGAACCGCCGCCACGCCTTATACCTGGTACGTGATCTGGTTGCTGTTTGCTATCAACATGCTCAACTATGTCGATCGCATGATTCTGGCGGTCCTCATTGAGGACATCCGGCAGGAAATTCCGATGACCGATACCCAGATCGGCATTTTGACCGGACTGGCCTTTGCTGCATTCTATTCGATCGCGGGCGTATTGATTGGTCGCCTGTCCGACCTGTTCAGCCGCAAGAAAATCCTGATGGCCGGTATCTCTGTCTGGAGCCTGGCGACGGCTGTGACCGGATTTGCGGGAAATTTTGTCCATCTGCTGCTGGCGCGGTTGTTTGTCGGGGCAGGGGAAGCAGGCAACACGCCCGCATCCTACTCGCTGCTTGCTGATTTCTGCAATTTCCAGATCCGGCCGATTGCCTATGCAATCTTTTCCAGCGGTGGTTCCATTGGCCTGATGGTGGGTTTGGCGCTGGGCGGCTATCTGGCTGATACCCATGGCTGGCGTACCGCTTTCTTTGCAGCGGGGTTCATGGGCGTGCCGTTCATTCTATTGGTATTTTTCACGCTGCGCGATCCGGAACGGGGAATTCAGGATGGCGTCGAAACCGCAATGGAGGGAACGAAATTCCTGCCCGCTGTCCGGTTTCTGTTCGCCAAAAGAAGTTTCCTGCCGATTGTCTTTGCTTCGGTCTGCAATGCGTTTGTCCTGTTCGGTGTGGCGCAGTGGGTCCCGGCTTTTCTGATCAGGCAGTTCGGATTGAGTGCCAGTGAGGTTGGCCTCTATTTCGGACTGGCCATGGGCGGCGGTACTGCGATTGGGGCCATCGGAGGCGGGCTGGTGACCAACAGGCTGGTCGAGCGCAATGTGTACTGGCTTCTTTTCGTGCCGATGATTGCGGCCATTGCCGTATTCCCATTTTATCTTGTCGTGCTCTACGGAAGCTCGGTTCCGCTTGTGATCGTGGCGGTATTTGCAGTGAATATTGTAGGCTCGATCGGATTTGGTCCGCTCACGGCTTCAATGCAGTCCATCGTTCCCGCTGGCATGCGTGGAACTGCGACGGCATTCTTCGGCCTGGCAACCAGTTTGCTGGGTGTGGGGCTTGCACCCTTCGCTATCGGACTGATGAGCGACTGGCTCGGAGGCGGTGCGCAAGATGCCGCGTCACTTCAGATGGCGTTGACGGTGGCCATATGTGTAGGATTGGGCGCTGCGCTGTTTCTGCATCTCGCGAAATCCACGTTCAAGCCGGATCAGGTGCAGTCAGTCGAAACTTGAGGAAATCATGGATCCGCTGGTTGCAGGCCTTGGCCATCCTCGTTTCATCGGCGTTGAAGCCATGCGGCGCTGCGGGATAGACGGCAAGTGCGCTTTCGTTTCCTGCCGCCAGCCAGCGTTGATGCATGAACAGGCTGTCATCGAGCATGGGATCCAGTTCTCCCACGCTGAAAAGCACGGGGGGGAGGCCGGCAAGATCAGCATAGAGCGGTGAATATTTCGGGTCACTGCGCCTGTCCCGGTCGACACCGGGCAACGCAAGTTCAAAAAACCATTCCATCCATTGCCGCGACAGACCGGGAAGGTCGTTGTCCCAGTTGCGCAGCGAAGGTGTCATGGAGAGGTCTGCGACAGGATAGCACAAGCTTGCCGCCTTGATACGCCGCAACAGGGATGGTTCCTCCCGCAATCGCAAGAGACAGTGCAATGCCACATTGGCTCCGGCAGATTCTGCCACAATCGCGACTGGCAGGTCTGGATGCTTCTCCAGCAAGGCACAGGTCGCTGCATGGGCCACGTCCAGAATTTCAGGCAGCTGATGTTCCGGGGCCAGGGGATAATCGATGGTGACAAGTGTCAGTTTCGTCTTTTGGGCGATGCCCGCAAGATAGGGATCCTGTTCATAGACCGACCCCATGGTCCAGCCGCCACCGTGAAAATGCAACGCAATCCCGCGCGCTTCCTCCACCGGGAAAACCCGGGTTTTGATGGTCCGGTCGGCCAGTTCCAGATTCTCTTCAAACGCTTCGGAATGCAGGGGCGGCTTGATTGAACCATCCTTGTTGTAGATCCGGAAGTTCCGCAGGATTTTCGGATCGACCGAGCCGGGTTGCGGCATCTTGTCTGCGGACTCCCGCAACCGGTCATTGGCTTTCTCTTGCTCTTCCAGAAACGTGTAGAGCTTGGGATCAATGTGGGAACTGTTTTTCACTTGGATTTCCTGCTTTCTAACCTGCCGGGGGACTGTCGGCTGCCATCGCATTGACGATGCCGCCATCCACGGGAAGGGTGGTGCCAATCACATAGTCTCCGGCTTGACTCGCCAGATAGACTGCGGCTGCGGCCATATCCCCGGCATTGCCGATCCGCCTTGCCGGAACATTTTTTGCCATCTGTTCGCCATGGTCCCGCGCCGCCTTGTTCATGGTCGATGCGAAAGGGCCCGGTGCGATACCGGACATCACGATATTGTCCGCGATTAATCGGGATGCCATTTTGCGGGTGAGATGGATAACGGCAGCCTTTGACGCCTGATAACTGTATGTCTCCCAGGGATTGATGCTGAGACCATCAATCGATGCCACATTGAGCACCTTCGCCGGCCGGTCGGCAGTTGCCGCGGCCTTCAACAACGAATGCAAAGCCTGCGTCAGAAAAAACAGCCCTTTCACATTGGTGTCCATGACCTTGTCCCAGCCGGCTTCGGGAAAATCGAGATAGTCCTCCCCCCAGGCAACACCGGCGTTGTTTACCAGTATGTCGAGATGTTGCTCGCGATCGGCCAGTTCCACCGCGAGGGTCTTGCACCCCTCCACCGTGGAAATATCTCCGCAAATATATGTGCAGTCTGGGCCAAATTCTTCTGCCGCAGCCTGGCCCTGGTCTCCCTTGCGCCCGGTGATATAGACTTTCGCGCCCTGGACCAGAAACCCTTCGGTGATCATCTTGCCGATCCCGCGCTGACCGCCGGTAACCAGCGCAACGCGTCCTTCAAGAGAAAACAGCTTTTCAAGATTCATGTGTCTGCCTCCGGGTTATTGTCGCAGGTTCCGGATTCCGTAACGGGTTGGTCAGCATCCGACACCTCCGTCGACCAGAATGGACTCTCCGGTGCAGAATGAGGACTCATCGCTGGCGAGAAACAATATGGTTTTCGCAACTTCGTCGGCCGAAGCCGTGCGACGTAACGGGACATCCGGAATCTGCTTGTCCCGGGCAGCGCGATCAGGGTCAATCATGTCAATCATCGGCGTGTCCATCATGCCCGGCAAAATGGCATTCACCCGAATGCCGTGTGGCCCCATTTCCTTGGCTGCAACGCGGGTCATGCCGATGATGGCAAATTTGGTGGCGGTATAGGCGGCGGTTGTCGGTCGGGCGTGATTGAAAGCCACCGAGGAGACATTGATGATGGAGCCACCTTTTTGTTCCACCATGTACTTGCCGATCTGGCGCATGCCGAGAAAAACGCTGCGCTGGTTGATGGCGATGACACGGTCCCAATCGGAGATGTCATGTTCGATGATGCTGCTGCGGTGCAGGACTCCTGCATTGTTGACCAGAATATCGATCTGGCCATGGCTATCGAGCATGTCATTCGCAACTCTTTGCCAGTCGCTTTCGCTGGCAACGTCGTGAGAAAGGAAGGTAGCGCCCATGTCTGCTGCTACCCGGTGCCCCTCCTCGTTCAGGACATCCGTGACCACAACCCGGGCGCCTTCCGCTGCCATCAGCCTTGCCGCCGAGGAACCGAGTCCCCTTGCTCCGCCCGTGACCAGTGCAGTTTTTCCGTCCAGCCGTCCCATGACAGTCCTTTTTTGCGTGTCAACAACAAGCCATGTTGATTCTTTAAACGAAACATGATTATATTGTATAGAGAATCAAATTCAACAGGAATCAGGAGAATCATCAATGGCGACCGTGCTGAAGCAATCCGGGGGATTGAGCGTTGATGAGGAATTTATCCGTCGGGCGCTTGATCAGGCGCAGATCAACGCACTGCGCATAGCGCTGTTCCAGCAGACCCGTGACCCCGAGCTGGAGGAAATGGCCGCGGTGCGTACGGAACTGCGCGGGACACCCTATGAGTTTCCGAAAATTTCCAAGGAGCACGCGGCGGTCATCAAACAGAAGGCATTTGAATATCTGCGCGATCGTGATCCCGCTTCTCCGTCGGTGATGCCGTCGCGGGAAGAAGCCGCGCACATGATGGAAATGTTCAACGGCAAGAAAATCTCCGAGCAGCATGTCGACTATGGCTGGGGAGACCTGGCCTTTGCCGATAACGGATTTGTGCGGGCCGCCCGCTGGAAGAACAAGCCGGCTGATGAAGAGCTGGACAAATTTCATGTCACCATCATTGGTGCCGGGTTTAGCGGGTTGATGGCCGCGATACAGATGCAGCAGCTGGGTCTGAAATTTACGATTATCGAACGGCAGGCAGGACTGGGCGGGACCTGGTATTTGAACGATTACCCGGAAGCACGTGTGGATATTACGTCGTTCATATATCAATATAAATTTGAACAGGATTACCCATGGAAAAGCCATTTCGCCACACAGGGCGATCTGCGTGATTATGTGGACTATATTGTCGACAAGCATGGACTGCGCGAACATATCCGGCTGAATACCAAGGTGACGGGCTCGGTATGGAATGAGGAAAATTCGCGCTGGGACATCACGACGGAAGATGGTGACGGCAACAAAGATACTTTGAACAGCCAGTTCATGATCAGCGGTGCCGGTCTGTTCAGCACACCGAAATTGCCGCAGATTGAAGGTATCGAGAAATTCCGGGGCAAGATGTTCCACACCACCGCCTGGGATCACGATTATGACTACACAGGCAAAAGGGTAGCCGTGATCGGGACCGGTTCAACGGGATCGCAACTGGTGCGCGGCGTGGCAGCGAAGGCGTCGCAGCTGACCATTTATCAACGCACACCCAACTGGGTGAATCAGGTGCCGGGATATCGCAACGAAGTGACGCCTGAGCTGCGCTGGTTGCTGGACAATATGCCCGGATATAAAAACTGGTTTTCCTATCACCACACCGCGTCAGCGATGCAGGTGGAAGCCTTCCAGTATCTCGATGACGAGTGGATAGAGAAGGGCGGCGTGGTCAGCGAGAAAAACGAACAGCTGCGCCAGATGCTTCAGGGCTATATCCGATCGAAAGTGGGTGACAATGACGAACTTTATGAGCAGCTCGTGCCTGACTATGCCCCGATGTCGCGTCGACTGGTCGTCGACAATGACTGGTATGACAGCCTGTTGCTCGACAATGTCGATCTGGTGAGCGGCCCTATTGACCATTTTACCGAAAACGGGATCGTTTCCCCCGACGGCACAGAGCGCGAGTTTGACCTGGTCGTGCTGTCCGCCGGTTTTGATGTGGAACGCTATCTGTGGCCGGTCGAATATGAAGGCCGCGATGGGACAACGCTGGAAGATCTCTGGTCTGAAGACGGCGCGCGGGCGCATCTGACGCTGACCATACCGAAATTCCCGAACTTCATCATTCTCTATGGCCCCAATGCCGGGGCGGTGACGGGGAGTTTTCACAGCTGGATGGAGTGCCTGACACGCTATAGCTGCCGGTTGATCACCGAAACAATTGAGAGCGGGAGCAAAACGTTCGAGATCAAGGAAGACGTGTATCTCGACTATAATGATCGGCTGGACAAGGGGCTCAAAACCCTGCTGCTGGAAAATCAGGGAGCCGGCGGCGGCTATTATCTCAACAGCCATGGCCGGCCCGGTGTGACCCAGCCGTGGACCTTTGACCAGTTTTACGAGATGATCCGCGAACCGGATTTCGACGAATATTCCATCCGCTAGTCGGGGCATCAGTTCGTCAGTAACCCGCATTTCTCTGCGGGGCAGACGGCTTTGAAAATCTGAGAGGAAATGGACGTGGCAAAAACGATATTGATTACCGGATGTTCCAGCGGACTGGGCGTGGCTCTCGCTTTGGGTGCAGCCAAAAACGGCCACAAGGTTTACGCAACGATGCGCAATCTCGACAAGCGCAGGGTTCTGGATGCCGCAGCCGCGGAGGCAGGTGTCGACCTCGAAGTGCGCCGGCTGGATGTACAGGACATGGCCAGCATTTCTGCGGTGGTCGACGAAATTATCGCGAATGACGGGAGGATCGACACACTGATCAACAATGCCGGGATGGGATTTGTCCGGACGGCGGAGCAGGCGAGCGAAGAGGAAATGCAGCAAGTCACCGACATCAACCAGATGGGCGTCATGCGCTGCACCAAAGCGGTGTTGCCACATATGCGCAAAGCCAGGTCCGGCCATGTGATTGCAGTGTCTTCGGTGGGCGGCCTGGTCGGGCAGCCGTTTAACGAAATCTATTGCGCGACCAAATTTGCCGTTGAAGGGTTTATCGAGGGGCTTGCCAGCTATGTCGGCCCGGCCTTTGGCATCAACTTCACTGTTGTTGAGCCGGGGGGGATTGCCTCGGAATTTGTCAACAATGTGATGGCGCATCTGGAGTCCACGGGAGGCTTGCCAGAAGATGAGTATTTGCCGCTCTTTGGCCAGTATCGCGACACCATGGGAGCGACCGAATGGGAACACAGCCCCTATCAGACTGCGGACGACGCAGCAGCGGCAGTGCTCGAAGTTGTTGAATCCGACGACCCACCTGTGCGCAAGCGAACTTCGCCTTGGGCGGAAGAGATCTGTTCACTGAAAACCTCGGCTGATCCGGATGGCAAGAAGATGCAGGCGATGGTGGTCTCGGATTTTCTTGGGCTGAAGTAATCGGTCTCGAAAAGTGTGTACTGGAATGAGCGGACAGGACCGCAAAGTTGTATTGATGGGTGCCAGCGGCGCGGTTGGCTCGGCTGTGCTGGACCGGCTAATCGCGATGCCAGATGTGGTGCAAGTGACACTGCTTGACAGAAGAGCCATTGAGCGCCCGGCTCAAGACAAAGTTGTCGCTCATGTAGTCGATCTTCGTAACCCTGGGTCATATGCTGACTTAGTCGATGGTCACGATTCCGCGATCTGTACGGTCGGCGTCGGTGATCCGTTCAAGGTCTCGAAGGAAGAATTCCAGGCTGTCGATTTCGATATACCGATGGCTTTTGCGACCGCATGCCAAAAACGCGAAGTTGGGCATTTTGCAATGCTCTCATCAGTAACTGCCGATCCGGATGCGCGAAACAGCTACGTCCGCAGCAAGGGCAGACTGGAAGACGCTCTCGCAACTCTTTCGTTCACGCGCCTCAGTCTCTTCAAACCAGCCATGATCCTGACGCCACAACGGCGATACGGCTGGGCTGTTGAGACGGCGCTTGCTATCTGGCCTGTTATAGGTCCATTGTTTCAGGGGAGATGGCGCAAGCTGCGCGGAATCAAGGTATCTCGCCTGGGCGCGGCGATGGCAAACAACATTGTCACCGATGGCTTTGGCGTCGAAAAACTGGTCTGGGAGGATTTCGTGAAGCTCACGCCGGATAACGATTAGTCAGTTCCCGACTAACCAAACCAGGCGAACTCGATTGGACACAGCGTCATGCGGATCATCAAAGGCATAACAAAAATACTGATCCTGGTATTGATCATTATCGGTGCCAGTGTCGGGTTGTTCATGAATTTCGCGCCATCCGTGGGCGGGGATGTCGAAGGAGAGCGGCTGGCGAGGGTTGAAAAGTCGCCGCACCACAAAGATGGCGAGTTCGACAATGTCCTGCCGCCCAGCCCGACCGAGCCGGGCTGGATCCGGGAACAGATTGAAGGACAGTTTTTCGGCGACGAACAACGCTATCCGCCAGCGCCCATACCCCTTGTGGAAATCCCGGCAGGCTTATTCGAGGCGCCAGTGGAGCCCGGTCTGCGCGCCATCTGGCTGGGACATGCCAGCAGCTATCTTGAAATCGACGGGGTGCGTATCCTGATTGACCCGGTTTTTTCCGACTATGCTTCGCCGCTGCAGGGAATGGGGCCAAAACGGTTTCACAAATCACCGATCGACTTGACGAACGTGCCTGAAGTGGACGCCGTGCTGATTTCTCACGATCATTATGACCATCTGGACATGGAAACGATCAAGGCTCTGGTGGCAAAGGGCGCGAGAATATTCGTGCCACTGGGTGCGGGCACCCATCTCGATCGCTGGGATATTCCGGCAGATGCCTATACCGAGTTTGATTGGGGGCAGTCGCAGGCAATCAATGGTGTTCAAATCATCAGCACCGAAGCCCGGCATTATTCCGGTCGCGGCCTGATGAACCAGCGGGAGACCTTCTGGTCTTCCTGGACTTTGATCGGCCCCGAACACCGCGCCTATTATAGTGGCGATACCGGATATTCCGGCCATTTTGTTCGGATCGCAAGGGAATATGGCCCTTTTGATCTCAGTATCATCAAGATCGGTGCCTATGGGCCTGGCGCGGCCTGGACGGACGTGCATATGAGCGCGGAAGACGCAGTGCAGGCCCATGTCGATCTGGGGGCAAAGGAAATGCTGCCGGTCCACTGGAGCACGTTCAACCTCGGATTTCATGCCTGGAATGAGCCAATTGAACTGGCCCGCGCCGCAGCTGATAAGCAGAATATCCTCATGCATGCCCCGCGCGTTGGCGAACTGGTTGAAGCAGGAACAAATTTCCGGTCAATTGTCTGGTGGGATCTGAAAGCCGGAGAGGATGCGCGTGATCGCTAAAGCGAACGGCCGATCACTTCCTTCATGATTTCAGACGTGCCACCATATATCCGCTGTACCCGCGCATCACGCCACAAGCGGGCAATCGGATATTCGTTCATATAGCCAGCCCCGCCATGCAGCTGCAGCGCGGCATCACAGCATTTCCACTGGATTTCGCTGTGCCACAATTTGGCGGCTGAACCTTCAACCGCCGTCAGCTCGCCGGCGATATGCCGGGTGATGCACCAGTCCAGATGCGCCCAGCCTACCTGCAATTCGGCGGCAAGGTCCGCCAGCGTGAAGCGGGTGTTCTGGAAATCAAACACGGTCTTTCCGAAGGCGCCGCGTTCCTTTGTGAATTTGACCGCCTCATCAAAGGCACGCTGTGCTCCGGCCTGAGCGGCGGCAGCGATGCTCAGGCGTTCCTGGGGCAGCTGGCTCATGAGATAGGCAAAGCCCAGTCCCTCTTCACCGAGGCAATTGGTTATCGGCACACGGACATCTTCGAAAAACAGTTCCGAAGTGTCGGCAGAATGTTGCCCGATCTTGTCCAGATTGCGGCCCCGGCCAAAACCTTCCCGCGTGGCTTCGACCAGCACCAGAGAAATTCCCTTGGCGCCGAGTGAAGGGTCGGTTTTTACCACCAATATGATGAAGTCGGCATTCTGGCCGTTGGTGATGTAGGTTTTGGACCCGTTGATGACATAGTGATTGCCGTCTTTTTTGGCGGTGGTCTTGATGCTCTGAAGGTCCGAGCCGGTTGACGGTTCAGTCATGGCAATGGCGGCAATTGCCTCGCCGGAAATCATTTTGGGAAGCCATTCCTGCTTCTGCTCTTCAGACCCGTAGGCAAGGATATAATCCGCAGCGATATCAGATTGCAGACCCAGTCCGGCTGAAGATCCGGCATAGGTCATTTCCTCGTCGATAATGATGTTATAGCCAAAATCAGCGCCGAGCCCGCCATATTGCTCAGGCATTGTCGGGCAAAGCAGACCGGCCTCGCCACATGCGCGCCAGAAGTCTCGGTCGATGATTCCTTCCTCTTCCCATCGATTGAGATTGGGGTGGAGTTCCCTGTCAAAGAACTTGCGGACCTGGTCCCTGAAGATCGCATGATTTTCGTCAAAGGCCGTGCGGTTTTCGGTCTGCAGCATGGGTGACTCCATCAGTTTCGATTATTTAACTGTACATACAAGTATGTAAATTGACGAGTATGTCAATCCCGTGTTAGTGCACCTGCAAACGTCGGGCAGAAAGGAATCATGGCATGCCGGAATTCGACACGATCTTATATTCTCGGGAGGAAGGCATCGCGACGATCACTCTCAATCGTCCGGAGCACATGAACGCGTTCAATCCCCAGATGACCAAGGATCTGCTGGCAGCATTTGACATCACCGACAGTGACGATGAAGTGAAAGCGGTTATCGTGACCGGTGCTGGTGACAGGGCCTTTTGCGCCGGGGCGGATCTGGGGGCGGGTGGCGACACGTTTGACTATACGGCCTATGACGATGCTGACAGTTTGCCCAAGGCGGGCGACGTGTATCGCGATCTGGGCGGACTTGTCACGATGCGGATATTCGACAGCCTGAAACCCGTTATTGCCGCATCAAATGGTGCAGCGGCTGGCGTGGGTGCTTCGATGCAGCTGGCCATGGACATCCGGATCGCTTCCACAAAAGGCCGGTACGGCTTTGTGTTCGCGCGCCGCGGCATTGCACCGGATGCAGCAGCTTCCTGGTTTTTGCCGCGCATAGTCGGCATATCGACGGCCCTGTCATGGACCTATAGCGGACGTGTTTTCGGGGCTGAGGAAGCCTTGAAAAAAGGTCTGGTTGAATCTCTGCATGAGCCGGAAGACCTGCTACCCGCAGCTCGCGCAATTGCCCGGGAGATCGCAGACAATTGCGCGCCGGTCTCCATTGCTGTCACGCGGCGGCTGATGTGGGAAATGCTGGCGGCCGAACATCCGATGGAAGCCCACAAGGCGGACAGTCGCGCGATCCAGTCGCGCGGTGCGTCAGCCGATGTCCGCGAAGGAGTCGCCGCTTTTCTGGAGAAGCGCCAGCCTGACTATCCCGATCAGGTTTCCCGGGATTTCCCCGAGATGTTTCCCGACCGGCCGAAGCCTGCCTTTGGCTGAGCAGAATAATTCACTACAACGAAAAGAGGAATGCCATGCGACTGAACGAACCAAGGGTCCAGCCCGTCACTGACGAAGAACTAAACGAGGAACAGAAATCGATACTGGACGGCTTTAACGAGATTGCCAGGAATCTGAAGCTGTTCCGGACGATCCTGAAATATCCTAATGCATTCAAGGCACTGACTGCCTGGGGCAACTACATCCAGTCCAAAAAGAACGATCTGCAAGGGCGGAAAAAGGAAATCGTGGTCCTGCGCACCAGCTGGAACACCAAGGCTGCGTACGAATGGTCTCATCACAGCCGGATCGGTCTCCATGCTGGCCTGACGGCAGACGAAATCGAGGCGATCAAGAAGGATCCGGACGCGCATGACTGGGATCCGTCCGAACGGGTTCTGATCAAGGCGGTCGATGACCTCTATGCCGATGATTTTGTCACCAATGAAACCTGGTCCGAAATGACGCAGCACTATTCCGAAAAGGAGATGATGGATATCGTGATGACCTGCGGCCACTACACCCAGATCAGCCGGATCTGTAACAGCTTCGGGATCGGTCTCGACGAGGGCGCACCACGCGATGAGGATCTGGTCAAACTGGCCTGATTTCCAGCAGTATTGGAAAGAAAAGCCCGGCATTTGATGCCGGGCTTTTTTGTTTAGCTGGCTGTCGCAGTTACCGCTTTAGCTTTGCGTCGGGACAGGGCTTTCACAAGCCGCTGATGCAGTTTGACGTCGATCGGATAAAAGAAAATGAACAGGAAGCTGAGTCCATAGCCCACCATCGGGCCAAGGAAAGTGAGAGCGCGAATGCCGGTCAGTGCTGTTTCCGTCTGCTCCTGCTGGGCGACATATCCAGCCGCTCCCAGACCCAGACCCAGCAGGCCAACACCAATGCCGGTGGCGGACTTCAGCGCAAACTGGTTGATCCCGAAGATCACCCCGTCATCTCGCGCGCCGCTCCGGAATTCGCCAAATTCAACCGTGTCGGGCAGCATCGACCAGTACGTCACGACGATCGCGCTCAGGCAAATACCGTCCAGAACCCGGAACAGAATGATGGTGGGAATGTCGGTCGGCCCGATGAGAAAGGCGAGGCCGCCAAGGACTGTATAACCCCCGGCTCCGATCAGCCATACCGTCCGCTTGGCCAGCCAGCGATAGGACATGGACCAGAGCGGTGAGGCAATGGCGGCCGCAACCAGGCCGGAAGAGAGCACTGCAGAGATCCACCCCGGTTCGCCGGCATTTTGCGAGACATAATAGACCGATGCTTTGTTGCCGATTGAGCTACCTGTGGCGCCGCAGAGAACCCCGCCACACATCAGCCAGAAAGCGTAGTTTTTCTTCAAAAAGGTCAGGGTTTGACCGAAGCTCAGCGTCTTTCCGCTGTTCGAGGCAAAATCCAGTTCAAAGCTGGTGACGAAGGTGATGAGCATGATGATGACGGCAAGCAGGCCATAGAGCATGCTGACCTTGAGGAATCCTGACTGAAGGTCATCGGCATTGAACCAGTTGGCTAGATTGAGCATCAGCGCTGCGGTGAACAGCCCTGCCAAAATTCCGGCACTGGTCTTGTATCCCGCTAGCTTTCCCCGCTCCCGACTGTCAATCGTCATCACCGCCATCAAGGAGGAATAGGGGATGGCGACCACCGTATAGAGTGTTCGAAAGAGCAAATGGAACGCGAAGCTGGCCGCGACAATTGCGGTTGGAAACAGCAAGGGGGCGGCAAACATTGCCACAAAGCTCAGCGCGAGAAATGGTGTGCCAAACAGCAGATAGGGACGGAAGGAGCCAAATCGCGATCTGGTGCGGGTCGCGATCATGCCCATCAGCGGATCGGTGATGCTGTCCCAGATAAGTGGCAGCATGAAAATCAGGCCCGCGACTGCCGGATCGATCAGCAGCACATCGGTGTAATAATAGAGCAGATACAGGTTCAGGCTGGTATAAGTCAGGCCCAGGGCAAAATGCCCGGCGCCATAGCCAAACATGTTTCGGGGATTGAGTTTTTGTTCGGCCAAACCTGTGCTCTCCTCCGCACTGATTAGCTTTTATGATTATAAATAGCAATATTATTCGATACATAGATGTCTTGTATATAAGGAGGCCGATCGCAAACTCGCATTTTCGTTCCCGGCTGCTATAGCTGATCTCGATGAGGCGACAGATGATGGAAGTTTGTACATGGCTACAGTGACCGCAAAGACAGATGGCACAGAGCCGAAACGCGCGCCCAAACTGGGCCAGATCAACCGGACCAAGGAGCAGGTGCTTGACGCCACAGCGGATCTGCTGAAGGAAATTGGCTATCGCGAACTGAGTATCGACCGCGTGATTGAACGTAGCAGTGTCGCCCGATCGACCATTTACCGGCACTGGAACAATAAAGCCGAGCTGGCGATTGAAGCCTTTGACCGGGCTTTGGGACCGAATCCGCCAACAGCCAATCTGGGTTCGGTCCGCGAAGATCTGATCGCCACTTACAAACGATTCCCGAAAATTCTGGAGCGGAGCATTTGGGGCACGATGCTTCCGTCAATCATCGAAGCATCGAAGACGGATCCCGCTTTTGAGGGATTGTTGTCGAACTTTGTCAACGCACGAAAAGAAAATATGCGTGAATTATTCAATCGCGCCATCGACCGAGGGGAGATCCGCAAGGATACCAATATCGAATGGGCGATCGATACTCTGAGCGGGTTTTTCTATCACCGGCTCTTGATGACCGGCGAAAAGCTCAACGAAGACGGCCTTGCCGAATGGCTAGCTGACAGCGTGCTCAGCCAGATCAAAAGCTAACCAGAAAGTATCGGATTGACGTTCCTGCGACGCCTTTGGCGTTCGGTTCAGGCTGGACAGCTATTATTAAACGATATAATGATGTTCGTTATAGATAAATCATCGAAAGTAGGCCTGTGAAAACAGAGACAGACAAGTCCGTCATCCGCAACAGTTTCCGGGAGCAGGCTGCTCTGACCCAGCTGCATCGGTGGATTGCCTTTTGCCTGGCGGAGGATGCTCCGTCTGAGCGGATCGCCGACCTGCTGGGAGAACAGAGCAAGCTGATCATCGGTGAGGATACTGTCGCGGAGGGTCCGGCCGAGATGATTCAGCTGGCACGATCGACCGGTATTTCGGCGATAATCTCACCGGATGTGGCAGTGGTTGGCGACCTTGGCGGAGATTTCGGCATGCGCGCCGTCGGCCGGAGCACCACGGGTACCCGTGCCTTCCAGCAAATCACATTTACCTTTGACTGGACGGATTGTCTGGAACCCCTGTTGCACACCATTTCCTATTCCGAACCAGGAGGCGAAAAGCCGGTCATTGAACCGATTGAGCCGATGGCCAGCCGGTTGCTGAGTGTCAGCCATCGCTGGCATGTTCTGGTGGAGGATCCCGAACGGACGCCAGAGCCGTTCCAGGAGATCATCAGCGAAGATTTCGTCATGGAATATGGCCACGGCGCCGTGCGCTCTTATGACGAACTGGTGGACTGGGTCACCGGGTCAGCGTCTTCGGTCGGCGCATCTCGGCATGATCTTGTCGGCCTGAAATGTGAAAGACTGGGCCCTGGTGTGCACCGCGCGGAGTTCGTGCTCGACTGGAATGGCCTCACGCATGATGGCAAGAATATGACAGCGCAGACCAGACATACATGGCGCATTCGGGATGTACCGGCAGCCCGTTTTCCGGTGATCGAACATATCGATGTGGAATTTCTTCAGCCTTTCAAAGTGATTGAATAAGGAGCCCGGCGATGGAATTTGATGGCAAGGCCATGGTGATAACCGGCGGAGCAACCGGAATCGGGTTTGCACTGGCAAGGGCACTGGGCAACGAGGGTGCGGCTGTCATCATTGCCGAACCGCGTGAGCATCGATTGCAGGAAGCGGTGGAAAAACTCTCCGGTGAAGGGATCAGGGCAGACCATTTCGTCTGTGATGTGACCGATCTCGCACAAGTCGAGGCCTTGGCCGACTTTGCCTGGGATCAGGGGCGTCCGGTTGGCGGTATCGTTAATAATGCGGGGGTCGCACATCCCAGAAGCCGCATGCACAAGGAAGCGATGGATGATGTCCGGTCGCTGTTCGACGTCAACTTCTTCGGCGTCTGGCATGGATGCTCGGTCTTTGCGCGCCGGCTGGCCGAACAGGGCACACCAGCCGGGATATACAATACCGGTTCGGAAAATTCCCTGTTTGTTGCGGCGCCCGGCAGCGCCGCCTATGTCGCCTCCAAACACGCGGTGCTGGGACTGACTGATGCGCTGCGTGATGAAGTTCCGGAGTATATCAAAATCGGGATTATCTGTCCCGGCTTCGTGCAATCCGAACTGGTGAGCAAGGAGCTGATGCCGATGGCGATGCCGGCCGACAAGTTTGCCTCCATCATCGTCCGTCAGATGAAGGATGACCGGTTCTTCCTTGTGTCCCATTCCTACAATATTGAACGAGTGGATCACCGACATGCGGAAATAACGTCCGCATATGAAGGCTATGCCCCCCGATATGACGGGGATGAGGAATATGACATCCGCACGCTGATCGAGAAGCTCCGGGCGGCCCAGAGCGCGAAGGCGGAGCTCGACTAGTCGAAGTCAGCCCGCGACCAGCATTTTCGCCGTGACATAGTCCGGCTTGCCATTGGGCATGCGGATTACTTCATCCGTGGGCATGACTTTCTTCGGTATCTTGTAGGGCGACAGATGCTCGCGCAGAAATGTGCGGACAGCCTGTTCGTCAAACCCGTCTTTGTCAGCGAGTCGGACAACGGCTGTGACGGCGCTACCCCATTGCGGATCGGGAACACCGAAGACCAGTGCGTCTGCAATATTGTCATGGAGCTTGAGCGCTTCCTCCACTTCTTCCGGAAAGATTTTCTCGCCGCCGGAATTGATACAGGCACTCCCGCGTCCGTGCAGGGTGATCGATCCGTCCAGTTCCACCGAGCAGATGTCACCGGGAACACAATATCTCTGACCGCCAAATTCCCGAAATGTTTCCGCCGATTTCACCGGATCGCCGTAATAGCCCAGCGGCAGCAGTCCACCGCGGGCAAGCAAACCGGTTTCCCCGCTACCCGGTTTCACTTCCGTGCCATCTTCCTTGAAGACGCGGCACTTTTCATTGATCTGGAACTTTGCGGTCTTGACCTCGCCATCAGCCGTCATTGCCGAAGAGCCCAGCGCCATGGCTTCAGAAGACCCTAGGGAATCGACGAGCGTAGCCCCCGGAATATGCTTCAGCATCTCCTGCTTGGTCGCCATGCTCCACATCACGCCGGAAGATCCGATGATTTTCAGCGAACTGGTATCATAGGATTTCTGTTCCAGTGCAGCGAGGAGCGGCTTGGCGAAAGTATCGCCGACAATACCGAGGGCATCGGCCTTGTGCTTCTCGACCAGTTGCCAGTGTCTCGGGGCGTCAAATGACCCGCTATTGTCGGTCAGAATCACGTGTCCGCCATTGGCGAAAGTGGTTAAAACTGCCGTAAAGGCGGTTCCGTGCATGAGCGGGGAAGCGACCAGGGGCCGGAGATAGCCTTTCGGTTCGTCCAGCTTCGCAACGATGTCATCCACCGAGCCGGACCGGTCTTCCTTGCCAAAAAGCGGGCTGAGCAATGCCCCGCCAATATCCGCATGAGCCCACATCACGCCCTTGGGCTTGCCGGTGGTTCCTCCCGTATAGATAAAAAGCTGATCCTCGGGTGACCGGGTAATGTCGAGCGTCGAGCTGTCATGTGCCCAGATCAGCCCTTCCAGATTGGCCGCGCCGAGATCATCCCCATCTGCTGCAGTGGTGATCAGTTTGACACGTGAACGGCACGCGTCACTCAGCCCTTCGACACGCTCCCGCAACTGGTCATCATAGACCAGTGCGGCGGCATCCGAATCATCCAGAATATATTCGAGTTCCTTTGACAGGTAGCGGTAGTTGACGTTGGCATGGACAAAGCGGCCTTTGAAACAGGCGGCGAGAAGTTCGAGATAAGGCGCTCCGTTGAAGAGCATGAAACAGACCTTGTCGCCGGGTTTCAGGCCCATTTCCTGCAGTCCCCGGGCGAGGGCATTCGAGCGGGCATCAAATTCCGCCCAGGTCAGGTCGCCATCGTCGCCAGATATTGCCAGGCTGTCGCCGCGATGCCGCGCCACGGCATCCAGCATGTCACCAAAATTCAAAGCCATTGTCCTGCTCCAGTGTAACCGGGTTTCCGACAGGTCATGATATCAGGACTGTCGTGCCCCGGGTAAGAAAAAGCCGCCCCTCCGTCTAACGAGAGGGGCGGCAATGAAATCAACGGGAGAGTCGATTTCAGAACTCGAAGCGAATTGTGCCGCCATAGGTTGCCGGCTGATTGGGATAGCCGGCAATCGTACCATCCTGGACGGCAACCGGGAAAGCTCCGGTAATATACTCGTCGTCAAAGATGTTGCGGCCCCAGAAATTGACCGACAAGCCATTGCCAAACTCAAGGCCCGCCGCAACATTGACCTCGTTGACAGTCCGGGAGATGGCGCCGGTATTATTCTCCACGCGCACCCTGCTCTCATGCTGGTAGTCCGTCCGCAGGAAGCCTTTCCAGCCGTTGGCAAATTCGTGATTATATGTGGCCGAGGCGGAAATTGTATGGCTCGGAATACCGGCTGGCCGCGTCCCTGACAGGTCGACGCCCGCCGCGAAATTCGGGAAACTGTCGAACAGCGGATCCAGATATGTATAGGCAAAGGTGAAGACGAACGGATCAGCTGGCCGGATCGTGGCATCCAGTTCGAAGCCTTTGACCGACTGTTCGTCGGCGTTCAGGAAGGCAAAGCCAGTACCGGTAAAGACCGTGCTCTGGAAATCCTCGATCGTCTGATCAAAGGCGGCAAAATTAACCACAAGCGATCCCAGATCGGCCTTGGCTCCGACTTCATAAACGATCACGTCTTCGGGTGTTGCAAACCGTGTGCCGGGTCTGGTGTCGCGGCTCAGGCTCCAGGACGTGGCTTTGAAGCCGGTAGCCACACTCGCATAGACATTGAATTCCGGCGTGATTTCATAGGCTACCCGTGCCGTCCAGGTGATCTTGTCGTCCGACGACCGTCCGGTTTCGTTCGCATTCGGAATCGCGATCAGTCCCGGCAGGAACGCCGCCTGCAGGCCTTGCAGGAACCCGGCAAAGGCAGGCAGAGGCTGTGGCTGGGCAAAAAGCGGTGACAGGTCCGTGTTGGAGAACGGATCCAGCGGGAGACGGCTCATCAGTTCCACGCGTTTTTTGTCATAGGTATAGTTTGCACCGGCCGTCACTGTCAGCTCGTCGGTGATGTTGAAGTCCAGCTGACCGAATATCGAGAACGAGTCATTGCTCTGATCAAATGACTCGAAACTGCCGGTTCCGTTGGCGAAAAAGGTTCCGACCGGGAGCGCCAGGGCGGTTTCCACATCTGACAAAATCGTCGGGGAAACCCCAGCCAGAAGCGTATCGAAGAACGCGCGTCCATCCGGTCCGAAAATCACCTGGGATTCGATGTCGATGGTTTCGTGGAAGTAGAAGCCGCCGATCATCCAGTCGAGAAAACCATCCGTGTTCGATGTCAGGCGCAGTTCCTGGGTGAATGTCTTGTATTCCCGATCCGATGGCGACACACCGAAAACAGCGGCCGAGGAGAAATCGGTATCCACACTCGTGAAGCTTTCATTGCGCCGATAGGATGTGATTGACGTCAGGGCAAAGGTGTCGAAATCTACATCTGCCTTGAGCGAAATACCGAGGTTCGAGATTTCCTGTCCGGGCTGGACATCGGCAAATGCCGTATAGCTGAACGGATCGGCCGGAACGATGGATCCGCCAATTGCCGGAATGAGAAGCCCGCCAACGCCGGGTTCAATGTTGAGACCCATGCAGCAGACCTCGTCAATTTCGTCATAGTCCGCTTTCAGCCGAAGTTTTACGTTGTCGGCGGGTTCGATCAGCAGATCGCCCTGGATCGCCCAGCGATCGACATTGTTGAGATCGGTATCGTTGAACAGGTTCCGGATGTAGCCGTCACGCTGGTTGAAGCTGCCGGAAATGGCCAGCGCCGCCAGGTCATCAGCAATCGGGACATTGACATAGGCCTTACCGCGAATCAGGTCAAAATTGCCGTAACTGATTTCCGCGCTGCCGCCGAACTGATATTCAGGTTCTTTTGTCACAACGCTGACCACACCGGCAGAAGCATTCTTGCCGAACAGGGTCGATTGCGGTCCCCGGAGGACTTCAACGCGCTGAATATTGGGAAGGTCGGAAATCGCAGCGCCCGACCGCGAACGGTAAACGCCATCGATGAATACACCGACGGAAGGCTCGATACCATCCGCATTGGCGCCGTTGCCAAAACCGCGAATGAAGAAGTTGGTTGCGACCGCATTCTGCCGGGTCCGCACTTGCAGAGAGGGGACGACTGATTGCAGGGACGTCAGATCCGTGATCCCCGCGCGCTCAATGGTGAGCGCATCGGTCACAGTCACCGCAACAGGCACTTCCTGCAGCGTTTGCTCGCGTTTTGTTGCCGTCACAACGATGATATTTGAATCATCGGCATCTGCAGCATCCCCCTCTGCCACCTGCGCCAATACAGGCTGGGCCGCGAGCATCAAGGCCACGGTGGATATGGATGAACAAAATCGAACTGCTTGCTTCCTGCGCATTTTTCTCTCCCAAAATCACTTCGGTTTTATACCGAACTATCTTGTTCTTTATAGAGACCCATTCACAGCGTCAAGTTTTATTCAACACACAGGTATGTTCCCATATTTGTGTGATGTCTTATTGCAACATGTCTGCTTGTGCAGCAGCTAAATCTATGACAAAAAGGGATAATAGATTCAGTCGCAGAGCTGAACTCAAGATTTTCGGTGCACGAATGACCTTTATATCGAATACAAGTGTATTGTATGTGCCCATTGGCTGGATTAACCGGATTATGTCTTCAACTATCGTGAGTCGCCTATGTCCATTTCCCGTTTTGACCTGACCGATCGTGTCGCAATTGTCACCGGGGGAAGCCGGGGCATCGGGCGATCGATCAGTCTTGCGCTTGCCGAACACGGGGCACATGTCGTGATTTCCAGCCGGAAACATGATGCCTGTGAAGCACTGGCTGCAGAGATTGTGGAACGTGGTGGAAAGGCGACGCCCTTCGCAAGCCATGCGGGTGAAGTGGACAGCCTTCGTCGGCTCATAACCGATAGTGCTGACCAGCACGGCCGGCTGGATATCCTGGTCAACAATGCCGCGGTCAATCCCTGGTTCGGCCCGGTTGTTGACCTTGAAGAGGAAGCTTACCAGAAGACCGTAGATGTGAATGTTCGCGGGACGCTGTTTGCATCCACCACCGCAGCCAGGATCATGAAGGAAGCGGGCAGTGGTGTGATTATCAATACCAGCTCGATAAATGCCAATCAGCCTGTTGTCGGGCAGGCCATATATTCCATTACCAAGGGTGCAATCGAAACCATGACCCGCTCGCTGGCGAAGGAGCTGGCACCGTCGGGCATCCGCGTGAATGCGATCCTTCCGGGTGTGACCAAAACCGATGCCCTGCGTGATCTGTTCAGGGACAGCGATGAATTGCCGGCGGCGATGAAGGCGGCCATTCCGATGGGGCGTCACGCCATGCCCGAGGAAATGGCAGGGGCGGCCGTGTTTCTCGCCTCTGATGCATCCAGTTACATGACGGGAGCATCACTGGTCATTGATGGCGGCCTGACGATTTAGCCGGCCATCCGGGGTCAAATCCGAACACGAAGGATCTTTCCCAGACGCGGCAAGGGTGGGGCAACTAGGTCCGCGAAATCCGCGCCGGATGTGGCCACAAACAGCTCGCTGTCATTCTCGCCGACTTCCACATCATAGGGCTGGTCGCTGAAACTCAGGTTGCGATCAATCTGGCCTTCAGGCGTCACCCGGACAACAGATTTGGGACCGACAAGACTGGCCCAGATGTTTCCGGATGAATCGATCGAGATGCCGTCCGGTCCGCCTTCAGGGAACCGCACCAGCGTCTTGCGGCCTGACAAGGTGCCGTCTTCGTGAACTTCAAGGCGGGTGATTTGCCGGGCATAGGATTCGGCAACGAACAGGATCCTGCGGTCTGCGCTGAGCACCATGCCATTGGGAAAAGCCAGACCATCCGCAGCGATATCACATTGCCCGTCCGGGCGGACGCGGTACAGATTCGACCTGGCAAATTTCTCTCCGGCAGCAGGGTTGAAGCCATATTCCCCGACAAAGGCGGTGCCGTCGGGCAGGCTGATCAGGTCGTTGATCGGGGCGTCATGAAATTGTGACAGGTCGGCATGATGCGTTCCGTCGGGGCCGATGATTTCGCGTTGTGTCTTGTCACAAAGGATCAACCGGTCATCTGGCAGCCAGCCGATGCCACCGAATATGGTGTCTTGTTCCCGATGCAAAACTGACGTTTGCCCCGGCACGATGGACATCAGCTTGCCGGCATACATGTCAACAAACCAGAGCCTCCCCTGACGCCAGCGCAGGCATTCGGGAAAGACCAGATCGTCGAAAATCAGTTCCGTCTCGATTTCATTCATCACTTGACTCTGCACCAGTTTATGTCGGACGTCGATGTCTTGTTTGAGAAAGAGGAAAAATGTCCAAACCCCAATTGCGGATCATGATCACTGGCGGTGCCGGCGGCATAGCGGAGGCTGTGTTGCAGCAGCTGGGTGCCCGGTTTGCCGGGGCGGTCGGATTGATCGATATCGATGCCGATGGTCTGGACCGGTTGCAGGCGGAGCATATGAATGAAGATCTGTCCGTGATTCCATTCGCGCTGGACCTGCGCGAACGGGAGGCTTTGCAATCAGCGGTAGAGGAATTCTCCCACCATCATGGCGGACTCGATATTCTCTTCGCCAATGCCGGCGTGATGACCGGGGCGGGGCCGTTTGAGGTGGAAGATCCGGACGCGATTGACCGGTCAGTCGATCTCAATTTCCGGGCGGTCGCCGCTTCCGTTCAGATCGCCTGGCCGCATTTGTCGCAAGGGGGAGGCCAGGTCATCGTGAACGCATCGGGTGCAGGCCTGAACCCGTTGCCGTCTGATGTCATCTATTCCGCTTCGAAAGCGGCGGCGATCATGTTTGCCCGGGCCAGTGCGCTGCGGGCACCGGAAACCGGGATCCGTTTCAATGTCGTTTGTCCCGGAGTAGTGGACACGCCAATACTCAATGACTCCCGGACCGGAAAGTGGCGGGATGAAGTCCACGGTTTCGCCGAACATTTCGAACTGATTCAGCCAGCGGAAATTGCCGATGCTGTTCTCGGCCTGATATCGAACGGGGAGGCGAATGGCGAGGTGTTGGACATTCGCAACCGGCGAAAGACTTGACGGCAGGGTCTATATAGGACTTACTTGTCCGATATAGAATCAGGAGACATGCCATGGCTGCACAGAAAGATATCTACGCCGAAAGTACCAGCGGTGTCCTGAAAGACGAGGATATCGAAGCGGCGCGCCTGCTGCTTGGCCACAACCAGGCACATATTTTCCCCGAATATCATACCCAGGCAGAGACCGACTCGATCCGCAATTTCGCGACGTCCTACGGAGACAATAACCCGCTGCATTGCGACGCAGATTATGCTGCCGGGACGCGCTGGGAAGGGCAGGTCGCCCCGGCGATCATGGCGGCGGTTATCAACAAACCCCTGAAGGGCGACCGAATCCCGCAAGATATCCGGGCGAAGACAAAGGGTCTGTTCAAAGGGCTTCATACATTTGTCAGCGGCTCCAACTGGACCTGGTACAACCGCATCCGGCCCGGAGATGCGATCTACAGCTATGTCGGGGACGAGGGTCTGGAGGTCAAGGAATCCGAATTTGCCGGACGTACGCTCGTCCGGACCCGGCGAGATGTGAAATTCAACCAGCGCGGCGAAGTGGTGGCTGTTTACCGGACCATCTACATCAATGCCGAGCGCAAGGCCGCGAAAAAGAAGAAAAAATACACCATCGAGCCGGCCAGCTGGACCAAAGAGCAGATCGCCGAAATCGACGCAGCTTACGCGGCCGAACAGCGTCGCGGCGGGGAACCGCGATATTGGGAAGATGTCCAGGTAGGGGATGCCATTGATCCGATACAAAAGGGGCCTTTGACCGCAACCGAAGTCATGGTGTTCCACGCCGGCGGCTATGCCTGGAACCCGCAATTTGGCCGGCTGGCAGCCTCGCGTGTTGCCTCTCTGGACCGGGTGAAAGGGCCGCAGGCCTATGTGCCCAACCAGGCCGGTGTCCCGGACAGTGCCTATCGGGTCCACTGGGACAATGACTGGGCGCAGGCCATCGGGGTGCCAGCCGCTTATGATTATGGCGTGATGCGCGAATGCTGGATGCACCATGCCGTTTCCGACTGGATGGGAGATGATGCCGTGATCCTCCATCAGGAGGATACCGTGCGCAAGTTCAACTATCTCGGAGATCTGCAAACCGTCACCGGGGAGATCACCGACAAACGCATGGAAGGGGATCAGGCCCTCGTGGACATCAAGGTCAAGTGCACCAGCCAGCGCGATGAGGATACCGCATTTGGCGAATTTGTTGTGGCCTTGCCGAGCCGGGAAAATGGGGAGGCCGGTTATGCCGCTGTTCCGTCGGAACTGTCGGAACGTGCCGAGGAAATGCTGGCCCGCCATCATGAGCTCAGTGCCGAATGACAGGGCCGGCAACCATGCTCGATGGCATCCGGGTGGTCGAACTTGGCGTCTGGGTTGCCGGTCCGGCCGCGGGCGCGATGCTGGCGGACTGGGGCGCCGATGTGATCAAGGTGGAACCCCCGGCCGGGGATCCTCAGCGCGGCGTATTTCGCGCCCTGGGACTGAAGGACGGACGAGTTCCGCCATTCGAGCAGGATAACCGGGGCAAGCGGAGCCTGGTGCTGGACCTGCGTTCCGAAGCGGAACTGGAAACATTCCATAAACTTTTGGAAACAGCTGATATTTTCATATCCAACATGCGACCGACGGCACTCGAAAAATATGGCCTGGACGGCGCCAGTGTCCGGTCGCGGCATCCACATCTCATATTCGGCCGGATCACGGGATATGGATCGGAAGGTCCGGATGTGAACCGGGCCGGATATGATGTCGGCGGCTTCTGGTCGCGGGCCGGTGTACCGACGCGCATCGTCACGCCGGATACTCCTCCGCCCAACATACCGCCTGGTTTTGGCGATCACATGACGGCCGTTTCGCTGGTATCCGGTTTGATGGCCGCTCTGTTCCGGCGCGAACGATCAGGCGAGGGGGCTGTCGTGGATACCTCGCTGCTGCGCACCGGTATCTATGGCCTAAGTGCCGATTTTTCGATGCAGATGTTCTTTGGCAAACTGATGCCGCGGACAACGCGGGAGGAAGCCGAGGCGCCGCTGGTCAATTGTTACAAGACTCGGGATGGCAAGTGGATCTGGATGCTGGCGGTGGAATCGACCAGGCATTGGCCAAACCTGCTCAAGGCGCTGGACCGGGAAGACTGGGGAAAAAGCGCGGAGTTCTCGTCGGCTAAAGAGCGTTATCGAAACAAGATAGCACTGGTGGCCGCGATAGATGCCGAGACGGTGAAATATGATCGCGAGGAATTGGGCCGACGATTTGATGCACATGACGTCTGGTGGGCGCCGGTGCAGACCGTCGATGAGGTGGTTGCTGACCCTCAGGCCGTCGCCGCTGGTGCCTTTATCGACATACCGGGTGGTCATGGTGAAGACAATATTCGCGGTGTTGCGAATCCCGTGTCCTTCAATGACAATCCTGTTCAGGCACGGGGATCTGCACCCGGCATCGGCGAACATAGTGATGCGCTGCGCAACGAGTTGGACCAAACGCGCGAATAGTACGGACGCGCTCCGCATTCTTCAGCTGTCAGGCGGGAGACTTGCCGGCATTCAATCCGAACAGAATGAGGTCACACATGGAATCGGCCATTTGCATCGGCTGAATGGCCGTGTCGGTGGGCAGCCATTTGGGAATCCAGCCGAAAGCTCCACCGCAAATATGGGTGAGAAGCCGTGTTTCGTAGGGCTTCATATGGCCTTGCTCCACACCCCGGTCGAGCAGCCTGGCGACGGTTTTGTTCTGCTCGTTCGCGCGCCGGTGCAATCGGTCGAGCACGTCTTTGGGCAACGCCTCGAAACCGGGCTGTGGCATCAACGGTGCCAGATCACCGGTTTGCGCCTGAATATTGAGATGTGCGTTGATCATGCCGGCTTCCAGGCCATTGTCCCCGCTTTGCTCAGACAATTCGATAAACTTGTCATACAGTTCAAATGAGCGTTCATAACAACTCGAAACCAGATCATTCTTGTCTTCCAGATAGTGATAGACGGCGCCTTTGGTCAGACCCATGACCGCCGCGATCTCATCAAGCGATGTCGCCTCTATCCCGTTCCGGTTGAATAGACGAGAGGCGGTTGCGAGCAATTGGGTTATCTTGAAGCTCGAAGATTCCTTTCTGTCGAAAATATTGTCCAGTTTCGGCTGAAACATGTCGACCGAGAAGTGACAACGGAAGTTGAATGACCGGTCTGTTGAAATGCCCTGATCAAGCAGATTGATCATCGCGTCCGATGTACGTCGCCGTAGCTCGGCACCGTGCTGCTCGTTCGACCAGTTGGGAAGCAATTGAGACCATGCAAGCATTCCGACTATTGCGTGCACGACAATCTCGCTGTTGCAGTGACGAATGCTGCCATCATCAAATCCCTGCTCAATAAAATGCTTCAAACTCTTGATATTGCGGTCATTTGCTGCATGAATGATCTTCGCCTTGTCCGGCTCGAGCGAGTCTATCTCGCTCAGAACAGCTACTGGCGCCCGATCGGGTGCGAGCGACAGCCGGACATATTCGAGGACGCGATCCAGCCCGGATTCTGCTTCGCTGGCGGTGGCCAGATCTTCGGCTGCTACATCGCAGGTGCGGGAATAGCACTGGAAAACCAGTTCGCTGCGGTTGTTCACATAATAGTAGATTGTCGCGCGGGCGAGATCGAGAACATCGGCAATGACGGCAATACTGGTGGCCGAGATGCCCCGCGCGTTGAACAGGGCGGTTGCTCCATTGATCAGTTCTTCTTTCTTGGCGGCCCGCTTGCTGGGACGGCCACGTTTTTTGGGTTTTGCCTCTGCGGAATCGATTGACTGCGGGTCGTTCTTGCCGACCGGAACGGGATTGCCCGACTTGCTCGACGACTGGTCAAATACATTCACGCCATTGCCCTAGCTTTCTTTTTTGAGCCGCTCTTCGCGCAGCTTTGACCGCCTTACCTTGCCAGCCGTATCGCGTAAAGCATGGTCGACAAACTCATAGCTGCGCGGTCTCTTGTAAGCCACCAGCCGTGTTGCGACAAATTCTTTCAAGTCTTGTTCCGCAAGTGCCTTTCCGGGTTCAATGATCGCGTGAATGGTTGCTCCGAGGTCATCGTTCGGCAGTCCGATTACGGCACAGGATTTGACTTCGGAATGCTCCTCAAGGACTCCTTCAATTTCTGCAGGATAGACATTGGATCCGCCAACAAGGATCATGTCCGAACGGCGATCGGCAAGGTAAAGAAATCCGTCTTCATCAAAATGCCCCATGTCGCCAAGTGTCTGCCAGCCGTCCCTGGATTCCACTTCCGCTCCGACATAGCGATAGGTCTCGCCTCTTTCCGGGTCGGGGCGCATGTAGACTTCCCCGATCGTCCCAGGCGGTGCTTCCTTGCCATCATCGTCAAGAATCTTGATTTCGCCAGCAAACACGCGTCCTACCGAGCCACGATGCGCTAGCCATTCGGTGCCGGTGATCACCGTGCCCGCCATGCCTTCGGTTGCGGCGTAGAGTTCCCAGATGACATCGCCACCCAGCCAGTTGATCCAGGCTTCCTTGAGCCAGGCAGGGCAGGGCGCGGCGAGGTGCCAGACGGTCTTCAGTGACGACACGTCATATTGCGCCTTGATCTCGTCTTCCAGTCGCCAGATCCGGCCCATCATTGTCGGGACCAGATAGATCCAGCTGGCCTTGTGTCTGGCGACATTGGCCAGCACCGCCTCGGCATCGAAGCGGGGCATGATCACCATGTGCGCACCAGCCGTGACGGCCGCTATCGCTGTGACAAACGGGGCGTTATGATAGAGCGGGCCCGGCATGATGGCGACATCGTCCGCCGTGATGCGCCATCCGGCGGCAGTTTCGAATTCGCACCAGGCGGGTGCGGTGGCCAATATCAGCTTTGGCCGTCCTGTTGACCCCCCGGATGTCGGCGCTTTCCAGCAGGATGTCACAAGTTCAGGCAGTGCACTGTCGTCGTCCTGACTGTCCCGAAGTTCAACATAGGAAACCGTCTCCGGTTCAATTTCGATATCGTCATTGGCGATGACAATTTTTGATCCGGCCAGCGCGATGATTTCCTCGATTTCCGGTCGAGGGAGGCGCGAGGACACCGGTTGCGGTGTGGCTCCTGCTTTCCAGCAGGCGAAACAGCTTTCGATGAAATCCAGGCCGTTGGGCAGCGCGATGGTGACCATGTCATCCAGTTGCACGCCGCGAGCGATCAGCGCTCTGGCGGCCCGGTTTGTCCTCCGGTCGAGTTCTTCCCAGGTTACGCTTTCATTGTGGTCGGAAAGCGCCAGCGCATCCGGCTTGTTGGAGCGGTGGTGGGCCAGCAATCTCGCAAGAGACAGCTGATCGGTCATTGCACGCACTCGAAAATCTTCTCGCAGAGCAAGGCATCGCGAGGATCGCCTACCGTGCTGTCACCCATCTGGTTCAGGACATAGCCGATCCCGACGCCATGGCCGATATCCAGGCAGCCGAAGGATCCGCCCCAGCCGGAATGACCAACGGTTGTGTCATGTGGGCCGTACATGTTCATGATGTTGCCAGACATGCCTTGCCGCCACATGGCGGGCTGGCCCAGCAATATGTCCACACGGTCTGTCTGCAGTTCGCACATGGCCTCGACCGTTTCAGGTTGCATCAGGGTAACGCAGTCCAGTGTGCCGCCATTGGCCGCAGCGCCATACAGGCGCGCCAAACCCATCGCCGTTGCATGCCCGTTCCCGGCCGGAATTTGCGCGGCTCGCCAGGCGCGCTGGTTGGGCAAGGTCGGTTCCATATCGGGGTTGGTGACGGCAATGACCGCTTCGGGTGGCGCAGCGGCCGGATCAGATTGCAGGGGTGGTTGAAGCGGGGACGGAATCAGCGAAGAAACACGATGTTCCTCGCTTTCCGGCAGGCCAATATAGACATCGGCATTCATCGGGCCCGCCAGGCTCTCGGCCAGATAATCACCGGGAAGCAAGCCCGTTGCGCGGCGGATAAGTTCGCCGGCAAGAAACCCGTAGGTCATCGCATGATAAGAATTCTTGGTGCCCGGTTCCCACATCGGGGCCTGCTTCTCGAGGCGTCCGATAACTGTATCCCAGTCATAAAATTCCTCCAGTGTCGTTGGTTCTTCAATGCCGGGCAGACCAGCCTGGTGGGACATGAGCTGCGAGACGGTGGTCTTTTCCTTGCCGTTGCAGCCATATTCCGGCCAGTAGTCAGAGACCAGCGCATCATAATCCAGCTTGCCCTGATCGACGAGAGTGGCGACTTCCAGAGCCGCGACTCCCTTGGTGGCGGACCAGATATTGACCAGCGTGTCCTTGGTCCACGGTATGGTGCGCTCTGCATCGCGCCAGCCGGCGTGCAGATCGACGACCAGCTCGCCCTTGACATAGACTGCGAGCGAGGAACCCAGTTCCCGATAGGCGTCATCCCGTTCAAAATTATGCGCGAATGCATCTTTCACACTCTCAAAGCCAGGCTTTGCAAATCCGTGAATTTCGGTGGCCATCTGTCTCTCCATCGCTGTTTGCGCGCCGGGAATTTCTGTGTCCGCATGCGTCACTGGACTTCTTGGTAACGCGGCAAATTGATTCAATCAACAGTAATATCGATAAACATACCTTAATGTCGAATAAATATTGACAGTCATGCAATCCGCTCTAGGATCGGGCCGCAAAGAAGCCGATTCCGGGAATTACGTCCGAAATATTCGGGCGGATTATCGGGAAACAGGTGAGCCATTTATGGGGAGCGGGAGGAAATTTTCCCAGTGATGTCAATATGATGAAGCCGGAGTTTTCCACCGATCTGTCAGGTCAGGTCGCGCTTGTCACCGGTGCCACGTCGGGCCTCGGTTGGCGTTTCGCCGAAGTTTTGGCGCAAAGCGGCGCAAAGGTTGCGTTGTCCGGCCGCCGGACAGCGCGACTGGAAGAGCTCGCTGCCTCCATTGCAGATCTGGGCGGAACGGCGGAACCGGTACCGCTGGATGTGTCCAGTCCGTCCAGCTTCCCCGAAGCCGTTGATGCAATTGAAGCAGAGCTGGGTCCGATCACCATTCTGGTGAACAATGCCGGCGTCCCGGACGCACAATATGCGACCGCCATGTCCCTCGGAAAAATCAACCAGGTCATCGACACAAATTTTCGCGGAGCCTTCGCGCTTTCCACAGAGGTTGCGCGGCGCATGATTGCCGCCGGAACAGCGGGCAAGATGGTCAATATCGCATCGATGACCGCATTCGAATATCACGAAAACAATGCGGCATCGCTCTATGCCATGACCAAGAGCGCCATTGTCAGAATGACCGAAACGCTCGCCGTCGAGTGGTCCAAGTTCCACATCAACGTCAACGCCATCGCCCCGGGCCTGTTTGAATCCGAAATGACATCCGGAATGCTGGAGCGGATGAGCGATGCGGTTGTCGAGCAATTCCCGCGCAAACGTATTTGTCGCCCGCACCAGCTGGACAGCGCGTTGCTGTTTCTTGTCTCACCATCATCGGATGCCGTGACGGGTACGATTGTCAAAGTGGATGATGGTCAGGGCGGACGCTGAGGAGAGTAAAAATGAGTGAGCTAGTCATCAGGGAAGACCGGGACGGTTGCGCGACGCTGACCCTGAATCGGCCGGAAAAGCTGAATGCACTGACCATCGCCCTGTTCCAGCAACTGGATGCGCATGTCGAGGCGATCAGATCCGATCCCGGGATTGGCGTTGTGGTGCTGCGTGGCGGCGGCAAGTGTTTTTCCGCCGGTCATGATCTGGCGGACATTTACGAAGGCGAAGAGCCGCCCGAGCCCAATCTGCAATCGCTGGTCATCCAGAAGCTGGCCGATCTCCCGCAGCCAGTGATTACGGCGGTTCACGGTCATTGCTATACAGGCGGTCTGGAACTGGCACTTGTCGGCGATATCATTGTCGCATCGGAAAATGCCAAGTTCGCCGACACGCATGCGCGCTGGGCGCTGACCCCGGTCTGGGGCATTTCCCAGAGATTACCCCGCCGTGTCGGCCTCCCCAAAGCGAAAGAGATGATGTTTACTTGCCGCACGATCGAAGGGCCGGAAGCCGCGGAAATCGGCCTGGCAAACATGTGTGTTCCGGATGCGCAGTTTGAAGATCAGATCCAGGCGCTGACCGCACAAATACTGGAGAATAGCTGGTTCAGTCACCGGGCAAATAAAAAGCTTCTCCTCGAAACGGACGGCATGTCGATGCAGGCGGGGCTGGCATATGAGAGTTATAACACCGAGGGCGGGGGGCCGGACGCCTATGAACGCATGGCAAGGTTCACGAAGAAATAATGAGCAGCTTCCTCCAGTTTGAATATTCCGAGGAGCAGTTGATGCTCCAGGAAATGGTTCGCAAATATTTGGCTGCAGAGTGCAACATCGAACAGGTGCGCGACGTTCTGGAGGGGCGGAAATCCTATGCCACCGAACTCTGGAGCGGGCTGGCAGAAATGGGTTGCCTCGGTGCGGCGATTTCGGAGGAAGAAGGCGGCAGCGGGTTCGGTTATGTTGAACTCTGTATCATCGCGGAGGAACTGGGCCGTGTCCTCGCTCCCGTTCCTTCGGTCTCCAGTCTTTATCTGTTTGCCGAGATCATCAAGGATCATGGTTCGGTTGAACAAAGAGCGGCTTTGCTGAGCCCGCTTTGCCAGGGAAAACTGATTGGATCGCTCGCGCATCTTGAGCTGGATACAAATGGACGTGGCAAAAGCATTCAAGCCACATGCGATGGAGGCAAGCTTTCCGGCTCCAAGGATCTTGTGGCCGACGGTTCCCTTGCCGACAGGCTGCTGGTTTTGGCCAGAGATGAAGCCGGGGAATCGCTTTATCTGGTGAATGCCAGACAGAAGGGCGTGTCTGCCGAAGACATGGCGTCCATTGACCCGACGCGGCGAGTGGCCCGGATCCGGTTTGCGGATGTTCCCGCCGAGCTGGTGGGGCAGCGGGGCAGCGGCGCATCGATAGTCGAAGATGCGATAGAACACGCAGCGATTTTCAATGCTTGCGAGCAAATTGGGGGAGCGGAACGGGCGCTGGAGCTGGCGTGCGAATATGCCAGTGAGAGAATGGCATTCGGGCGACCGATCGGGTCCTTTCAGGCTGTGAAGCAATTGCTTGCGGACATGTATGCGGAGCTGGCGATTGGCAAGGCCAATTGCCGCTATGCCACCTGGGCGCTGGACAGCAGCAATGGTGACATCAAACCTGCTGCGGCCCGCGCGCAATTGAGCGCTGCCAAAGCCTTCGGGCTCTGTAGCCAGGACAATATCCAGGTGCACGGCGGCACAGGCTTCATGTGGGACAGTGATCCGCATCTTTTCTACCGCCGGGCCCGGCAACTGGGATCGTCTCTCGCTCCGAAAAGCCATTGGGAAAATCTCCTGGTGACGAATATCGGGTTGCCGGAAACGCACAGTTCCGGACCGGCGCATGATGAGTCCAAAGATGACCAGGCCTTTCGGATGGCTGCCCGAGACTGGCTCAAGGACAACGCTCCCTGGCATTTGAAAGAGCGGATTGAACAGTCTTCCGTTGGCGCGCTTGATCTTGGTGAAGACAAGATCGCCGCAGCCAAGGGCTGGCAAAAGAAGAAGTTCGAAGCTGGCTGGGCCTGCCTCCATTGGCCCAAGGAATTTGGCGGCCGTGCCGCTTCGCCCGCGCAACGGATCATCTGGCATCAGGAAGAGGGCGCTTTCGCGAAGCTGGGCAATCTGTTCCACAATGGTCAGACCATGGGGGCACCAACCCTGATGGACTATGCCAGCGAGGACCGGAAGGCCGAAATGCTGCCAAAAATTGCGTCTGGCGAACTGGTCGGGTGCCAGCTTTTTTCGGAACCGGCAGCAGGTTCGGATCTCGCTGGGCTTCGAACCCGGGCCGAAAGGGACGGGGATGTCTGGACGATCAACGGTCAGAAAATCTGGACCAGCTATGGCACGGATGCGGACTGGGGGATCCTGATCGCCCGATCGGATTTTGATGTCGCCAAGCACAAGGGGCTAACGGCTTTTCTTGTCGACATGCATGCTGATGGCATCGAGACCCTGCCGATCAGGCAAATGAACGAACAGAGCGGTTTCGCGGAAGTCTATTTTACGGATCTCAAGATTTCCGATGACAGGAGACTGGGTGACGTTGGCGAAGGCTGGAAGGTGGCGCTGACCATGCTGTCGCACGAGCGGCTGGCCATCGGTCTCGAAATGCCCACCGGTTTCGAAGAATTGCTGGACTATTGCAAATCGCTCGAAACGGATTCGGGCCCCGCGCTCCAGAATCCTCATATTGTTGCAAACCTTGCCGGTTTCGAGACACGGGCAACGGGTCTGCATAATTTCATGCTGGGATCGATGGCCCAATTTGCAAAAGGTATTTTGCCCGGTCCGGAAAACTCCATTGTCAAGCTGGCGGCCGGGCGGATGATGCAGGAGATCGCTGGCTTCGCCATGGATATACAGGAAGAAGCCGGTGTTCTGGCCGGTGCAGATGAGCATTCCTATGCTGGCCGCTTTCAGGGCATGTGGCTGCGTGCGCCGGCGACCCGTATCGAAGGCGGATCGGACCAGATCTTGCGCAACATCATCGCCGAACGCGTGCTTGGCATGCCTCCTGATCTGCGTGCCGACAAGGACATTGCTTTTCGCGATATCGCAACGGCGGCCGCGTCATGATCAACACCATGTTCAAGCAACCGTACTGGTTTCATGCCGCTGCCGAGATTGCGCGGGCCCAGCAGGAGGCGGCGTTTCTGAACTTCGCGGAACCTTTTGTCCGTGGTCGGCCACCTGAAGAACCAGGCCATGTTCTTTTGATCCCCGGATTTCTGGGCAATGATTCCTATACCGCCCGTTTCAGAAACTGGTTGCGATCCAATGGATATGAGACATCCGGGTGGAAACAGGGAACCAATACCGGTCCCGGGGGTGACACATTGCTCCGGCTCAAGGATCAGATCGTTGAAGAATCCGAAAAAGCCGGCGCTGCGGTCAGTCTGATCGGGCATAGTCTCGGCGGCATTTATGCGCGCGAAATGGCAAAAATTCTCCCGAGCCACGTCAAGCAGGTCATCACCGCCGGAACCCCGATAGCCCCCGATCCCGCAAATGGCTTGTCTCCCGTTTCTCGAGTGTTCGAGTCCCTGAATCCGGGCAGTTCCCGGCACTGGGAAAGTCACGCGGATATTTTCGAGGCGCCTCCCGTGCCCACCACTACCCTCTTTTCCTTTTCAGACGGCATCGTGCACTGGCGCCGGTCGATCCAGAAAGACGGGCACAATCAGACCGAGAATATCGCGGTTATGGGCAGCCATACTGGCATGTTATCCAATGCATCGGTCTGGTTCGTCATTGCAGACCGCCTTGCCCAAAATTCGAGCGAATGGCGAGCGTATCGATCGGCGAATCCGATGAAAGGTATACCGTTCAGCAGCCGAAAAGGGACAAAGGACTAGAGCCAAATTCCGGTCGGCTGCCAGCTTCAGCCGGTGAGACAGAGGAGAAAGCAGCATGCAGCAACTCAGCACAATGGATGCGATGTTCGCCTATACCGAAACCAGCAAGTCCCCGATGCATATCGGTCAGTTGCTGATCTATCACCCCTCCACGGCCCCGGGCGGCAAGGTCGGGTTCAAGGACATCCTGCGCTATATTGAAAGCCGCCTCGATGGTGCACGGATATTTCGGCAAAAACTGGTGCGTGTGCCGCTTGATCTGGATCATCCCTATTGGGTTGAGGATGACGATTTCGATCTTGAATATCATGTCCGGCATATCGCGCTGCCGCATCCGGGTGACTGGCGCCAGTTGTGCATTCAGGCGGCTCGCATATACTCCCGGCCACTGGACATGGACCGGCCGCTCTGGGAAATCACGGTGATTGAAGGACTGGACAATGTCGAGGGGTGCGAGAAAGGCAGCTTTGCGATGCTCCACAAACTGCACCATGCGGCCATTGACGGGAAATCGGGGCTGGAATTCTCGCTCGCGCTTCATGATACCGATCCGGACATGAAGCCCCGCAAGTTTGACATGAACTGGGCGCCCGAGCCTGACCCGAATGCTCTGGACCTGTTGCTGCGGGCACAGATCAACAATGTCATCAATCCCATTCGCGGGGTTCAAACACTCGGCAAGCTGTTACCCGTGCCCAGGCGGCTGCTCGATTTCCAGCGCAATTTCAAGAAGCTGGAAGATCATTCGGAGGGTTGCCCGAAAACACGTTTCAACAAGCGGGTCGGTCCGCACCGGGTGCTTGATGCCTGTACGTTTTCCCTCGCCGACATCAAGACCATCCGGACGGTCTTTCCGGGCACGACGGTCAATGATGTGGCGCTCGCTATCATTGGCGGGTCAATGCGTTACTATCTGGAAGACAAGAATGAATTGCCCGACATCAGCCTGAAAGTGGGTGCTCCGGTTTCTGTCCGCACGGAGGAGGAAAAACACAGCGCCGGAAATCAGGTATCGATGATGACTGTCGGTATCGGATCACATATCGCGGATGCTGGTGAACGTCTGACCTATGTTTCCGAGGAAACTGATCGCTCCAAGGCGATGACCGAAGCGATAGGTGCGCGGACGCTGGTCGATCTCAGCAAGGCAATGCCCGCCGGACTGACCGCTGCCGGAGCCAAGGTGGCGATGCGCCTGGGACTGAGTGAAACTTTCAACCCGCAAATCAATACCATCGTCACCAATGTCCCGGGTCCGCAGGTGCAAATGTATTTCGCCGGCGCGCGACTCGATCTCACTTACGGCACGGGTCTGGTGATGGACGGCATCGGACTGTTCCACGCGATCACCAGCTATAATGGCGATATGATCGTCACATTCCTGGCTGATCGGGACATGATGCCGGACCCTGCTTTCTATGCGGGGAATATTTCGCAAAGTTTCAATGATCTGCTGGATGTCGCGAAACGCAGGAACAGAAAATCCAGGGCAAAGGGCAAGAGTGTCAGGGCGAAGCGATAAGGTTGCCGCAAACCGGACAGGCTATTGTCGGCCCTGAGCTGGGGAAATCAGGGGTATCGATTGACCAATTCAATGGCGACAGATCACTGTTTCGTCTTGGAGAAAATCATGTTATTAAGTAGAACATATACGTTCTGTTCAAAAAATTGATAGTCTGGGGAAGGCACATGACCAAATTTGAAATTAACGGCAAACCGGTCGAAGTGGCAGTCGATCCAGCGACACCGATATTGTGGGTGGTGCGAGAGCAACTGGGACTGAATGGTACCAAATTCGGTTGCGGCATTGCGCAATGCGGAGCCTGTACCGTGCATCTGGAAGGCAAGCCCATTCGCAGCTGTTCCACACCTGTTTCCCAGGCGGAAGGCAAATCAGTCAGCACGATAGACGGTCTGAAAGGCGAAGATGGCAAATTGCACAGGGTGCAGCAGGCCTGGATCGAGGCGCAGGTTCCCCAGTGCGGATATTGCCAGTCCGGCCAGATCATGTCCGCGGTCGCACTGCTGGAGAAAAACCCGAATCCCAGCGACGAACAGATTAATGCAGCAATGGCGGGGAATGTCTGCCGCTGCGGCATGTATGGCCGGATCAGGAAAGCTATCAAGATGGCTGCCGGCATTGAAACCAGCGAACACGAAGCGGTGGAGGCGTAACATGGGTAAATGGACAAGACGCGCATTCATTGGTGCCGGAGTTGTCGCTGGCGGCGCACTGGTCGTTGGTGTTGCCATTCGCACGGGCAAGCCGGATGACAGGATTCGTTCGATCGTAGCTGGCGGTGATGGTGAAAATCTGATCAACAGTTTCGTGAAAGTGGACAAAGACAATATCGTCACCGCCGTCGTTCCGCATGCCGAAATGGGGCAGGGCGTGCATTCCACACTCGCGCAGATGCTGGCTGACGAGATGGATGCAGACTGGGAAAAGGTTCGCGTGGTCGAAGCCCCTGCCGAAGGCCACTATGCCTCCAAGGAAATTGGCCGTGAATTTATGGCACCCGATCTGAAAGTGCCCGAGATATTGGAGCCCACCGTAGACGGCGCTTTCCTGTCGCTCATTGGTTCGATGTTCGGTACGATTACCGGTGGCAGTTTTTCCGTCCGCGGGACGGGTCAGCGCGGAATGCGCACGGCTGGTGCTGCGGCCAAGGAAATGCTGGTCGCAGCGGCCGCTGAAAAATGGGGTGTTCCTGCAGGTGAAATTACTGCCGAGAATAGCATGCTTGCCCATGCGGGCAGTGGCAAGAGCGGCTCTTTCGGCGAATTCGCAGAACTTGCGACCGAGCAGGATCTCCCCGTCAGGCCGAAGTTGAAGAAACTGGAAGACTTCAAGTTGATGGGCAAACCCGTGCCTCGCACCGACATTCCAGGCAAAGTTGATGGAACTGCGGTTTTTGGCATTGATGCAAAGGTGCCGGATCAGACACTGACCTATGCTGCGGTCAAAGCTCCACCTGTCGTTGGAGCGAAGATAACGGGTATGGATGCCACAGCTGCAAAAGCGATGCCAGGCGTCCAGCAAATCCTCAACATGGAAGATTTTGTCGCGGTGGTTGCCGACGGGTATTGGCAGGCACAACAGGCCCTCAACACCATCAAGATCGACTATAGCAAGACCGAATCGGATGCCCTGGATCAGGAAGGAATCTTCAAACGTTACGCCGCTGCGCTGGATGAAGCAGGTAGCGACGGCGGTGATGAAGAAACCAGCGCGGGTGATGTGAAAGAAGGCTATGCCGGCGCCGCGAAAAAGCTCACGGCAGAGTATAAAGCTCCCTTCCTGGCCCATGCGACAATGGAACCACAAAACTGCACAGCCTGGGTGCATGATGGCCAGTGTGATATCTGGCAGGGCAGTCAGGTGCCGACCAAAGTTCGCAAATTTGCGGCAGAATTGCTCGACATCCCGGTTGAAAAAGTGAATTTTCAGAACACCTATCTCGGTGGCGGATTTGGTCGCCGGTCAGAGACAGATGCCGTGGAAATGGCTGTCCGAATCTCGAAGGCGACAGGAAATCCGGTCAAGCTCATCTGGTCGCGGGAAGAGGATACCCAGCATGACTGGTATCGCCCGTCGTCGACCAGCCGGTTTGAAGCAGGCCTGGATGAAAATGGCCGGCTGGTGAGCTGGAACAATGTGCACACCCATTTGTTCGACCCGCCCGAGGCGGCGCAGGTGCCTTATTATGCCATACCGAATCACTTGATCCGCAAGGTTGATGTCCCGATGCACTTGCGGTTCGGGCCTTGGCGTTCGGTTGATCACAGTCACAACAGCTGGTTCATTGAGAGCTTCCTCGATGAAGTAGCATTGGAAGCTGGAAAAGACCCGTTAGAACAGCGCCGGGAGCTGTTGAAAGATCAACCCCGGTTCCTTGCGGTTCTGGACAAGGTTGCCGAGATGTCGAACTGGAAGGGAGAACGTCCGGAAGGGACCGGCCTCGGTATCGCCATCGCACCCTCTTTTGGATCAATTGTCGCCCAGGTGGCTGAAGTGGAAATAGCCAGCGGAACGCCAAAGGTCACAAAGGTCTGGTGTTGCGCGGACATCGGCTACGCCATGAACCCTGACAGCGCAGCGGCGCAAATGGAAAGCGCGATCATCTACGGTCTGACAGCGGTCCTATACGGGGAGATTTCAGTCAGGAACGGGGCGGTCGAGCAGAGTAACTTCCACGATTATCAAATGCTCCGAATCAATGAATCTCCGGAGATTGAGGTGGCATTCATCAATGGCGACAGCGAAGGTCTCGGCGGTGCCGGTGAACCAGGCCTGCCCCCGCTTGCCCCGGCGGTAACCAATGCCATCTTCGCTGCAAGCGGCAAGCGGGTCAGGGAACTGCCCTTGTCAAAGCACTCTTTTGGCTAGCCACCTCGAATTCCAATCGGCGGCTGGTCTGGCCTTGCAGTGACTTGAGGGGAATATATCCAAAAGCCGCCTGGAGCGCAAAAGCGGCCATCAGGCGTTTGGATACCAGGTACAGATATGTTCACAGTCCCAGCCGTTTCTTGACCGCCGCGAATGCTGACAGGGTGCGGTCAATATCTTCGCGGGACAAGGCCGCTGACATTTGCGTACGTATGCGGGCTTTGTCCCTGGGTACCACCGGATAGGAAAAGGCGACAACGTAAATTCCTTCTGCCAGCATCTCCTCGGCAAAACGCTGTGCAAGATTTGCATCGTATAACATCACCGGAATGATCGCGTGCTCGCCGGGGAGCAGATCAAACCCCAATCGCGTCATCTGGTCCCGGAAATACTGGCTATTCTCATTCAGCTTTTGAACAAGCTCTGGTCTTTGCTCGACGGCATCGAGAGCGGCAATTGCTCCGCTGACAACCATCGGTGCCACCGTATTGGAAAACAGGTACGGCCGTGATCGTTGCCGCAGCAATTCGACAATTTCCTGTTTCGCGCTGGTGTAACCGCCACTGGCTCCACCGAGCGCTTTTCCCAGCGTGCCGGTGGTAATGTGAACCCGGTTAGCACAGTCGCGATATTCATGAGTTCCGCGACCGTTTGGCCCCACAAAGCCGGTGGCATGGCAGTCATCAAAATGGACAAGCGCGTCATATTGCTCCGCAAGATCGCAGATCTTGTCGAGCTGGGCGATGGTGCCGTCCATCGAAAACACCCCGTCGGTGGTGATCAGTTTGAACCGGGCTCCGTCCGAACTGGCCTGTTGCAGCTGCGCCTCGAGATCTCCCATGTCGTTGTTTCTGTATCGATAGCGCTGCGCTTTGCTCAACCGGATTCCGTCAATGATACTGGCATGAATCAGCTCGTCGGAAATGACGGCGTCTTCGGCTCCCAGCAAGGTTTCGAAAAGTCCGCCATTGGCATCAAAGCAGGACGGGTAGAGTATTGTGTCTTCCATTCCAAGGAAGGCAGACAATCGATCTTCCAGCTCCTTGTGCTGGCTTTGTGTTCCGCAGATAAACCGAACCGAAGCCATGCCATATCCCCAGTCTTCGAGACCCTGTCTGGCTGCAGAATTGACGGCCTGATCTTGGGCCAGGCCGAGATAATTGTTGGCGCAAAGATTGAGGACATCCCCCTGTTCAATTCGGACATGCGCATCTTGCGGCGAATTTATCAGGCGTTCCTGCTTATACAGGCCTTCTGCCTTGATGCCTTGCAGCTCCCGATTAAGATGGTCCTGGAATTGTTCGTACATCTTCATTTCTCCCAGTTCAGGACAACTTTGGCGGCTTCACCCGACTGCATTGCCTGGAACCCTTTTTCATAGTCCAGATAGCTGAGCTTGTGCGTGATGATCGGGGCAAGATCGAGGCCGGACTCGATAAACACCGACATTTTGTACCATGTCTCGAAAATCTCGCGACCGTAGACGCCCTTGAGCGTCAGCATGTTGAAAATCACCTTGTTCCAGTCGATTGAAGGGCTTTTTTCGGGCAGGCCCAATATGGCCACCTTGCCGCCATGACACATGTTGTCGATCAGCGATGCAAAACCCTGCTCGCTTCCCGACATTTCCAGACCCACATCAAAACCTTCCTGCATCCCCAGTGCTGTCTGCGCGTCCTCAATGTTGTTTTTCCCGACATTGACCACATGCGTTGCACCCAGTTTGCGCGCCAGTTTCAAGCGATCTTCGTTCAGGTCTGATACCACAACATGCCGCGCACCGGCGTGCCGGCAAACTGCAGCAGCCATGATGCCGATGGGTCCGGCGCCGACGATCAGAACATCTTCCCCGAGGACATCAAATTGCAAAGCGGTATGCACCGCGTTCCCAAACGGATCAAACAGCGAGGCAACGTCCAGGTCAATATCGCAACTGTGCAACCAGACATTGGCGGCCGGAATCGAGATATACTCGGCAAAAGCGCCGGCACGGTTTACTCCGACGCCTTCGCTGTGCGCACACATGTGCCGTCGCCCGGCCATGCAGTTGCGACAGCGTCCGCACACAACATGCCCCTCGCCTGAAACCGTCTGTCCAGTTTCAAAGCCACTGACATTGCTGCCCAGTTCAACGATTTCTCCGACAAATTCATGCCCCACGACCATCGGGACAGGGATGGTGTTCTGTGCCCATTCATCCCACTTGTAGATGTGCATGTCGGTTCCGCAAATTGCGGTCCGCCTTATCCTGATCAGGACATCATTAATGCCTGTTTCCGGTTCCGGAACATCCTGCAGCCAAATTCCGGGTTTGGCATGTGCTTTAACAAGGGCTTTCATTATCCATCCTACTCGTTGTTTGAGAACGAAAGGACCAAAATAACCGCAAGAAGACCGGTTTGCCGATTGGCCGCATCGTCCTCATGGACCACCACCTTGCCGGTCTGGCAGGTTGGCGCGGGCCGAAAAAAAGGCCCATCTCTTGATGCAGAAGCTTGCGCTTCCAAAGCTCCCTTAGTCCACAGCAAGAAAATTTCCAACAAAAAATTGGGCGGCTTGAACTCGCTTCCCGATTCCGAGAGTCTCCTGTCCAGCCTGGATTTCGATCCATAAACCCCGGTAGAGTTTTTGTCGGTGAACACAGGAGAGCCAATTCTCGAAAGCAGATTATTACAAAGAGCATCTGGACTCTCGATGCGAAACTGGCTCACACTTGTCATCAAATCGCTGGGAGAGATAATATGCGATTACTGATCGCTGCCGCAATTGCTTTGAGTTCAAGTGCTACGGTCGGGGATCAGAGCATGTTTGTATATTCCGGCATGTGTAATGCATCGGCAGTAGCGTTCATCAGCGACGATCATTTTGTCGTCGCAAATGATGAAGACAACATCCTGAGGGTCTACACGCAGCGAAACAGGGACCCGATATCGTCACTGGACCTGGGAGCGTTCATAGATACCGACAACAGCGGACGCGAGTCCGATATCGAGGGGGCGACGCGTGTCGGCAATCGCATTTACTGGATTTCCTCACATGGCACCAACAAGAATGGAAAGGCCAGGCCAGAGCGGCGGCGAATCTTTGCGACTGATATTGTGCCAGATTCGAATGGTCTCAGTATTCGCCCCGTTGGCAATCCCTACGCAGGTTTAATTGATGACCTGGTCAGCGAGACAAATCTGGATGCCTGGAAAATACTCAGCGGCGGAAAGACGCGCCCTCCCAAATTGGGGGGACTGAATATCGAAGGACTTGCGACTTCGCCAACCGGAGGACTGCTGATCGGGCTGCGGAGCCCCGTCCCGATGGGATATGCAGCGATAATCGAGTTGCAGAATCCGGATGACGTCATATCCGGTAAAACGCCGCGTTTTTCGCGCACCCGTTTTCTCAACCTGGGGGATGACATCGGAATCAGGGCCATGGACCAAGGCGAAAAACCCGGCTCCTTCATTATCGTAAGCGGACCGGTTAGCGGGAACCCTGGTGCATTTCAGTTGCTGCAATGGGACATTCAGATGGAGTCCATTAAGCCGATCAAATTGGACTTTGGTTCCTTGTCGCCCGAAGCAATTGTCCGGGTTCCCGGGGAAGCCGGAAGATTGCATATTGTGAGCGATGATGGCACCAGAAAAGTTGGTGGCGCCAAATGCGAGGATTTGCCAGAGCCTGAAAAGCGCACATTCAGAACAATCGAAGTGAGAATTTCCGAATAGGCTGACATGAACTGGTCACCTGCCGGACTTCCGATGCAGGATATTCAATGGAACCGGATTTCCGGGGAGAGACAGGCGGATCCTCCCGACATGCCACTACGTCCATTCTCGATGCTACTATGAATTTTCGTCCAGTAATCTATCAAGGGCGCATGATGACCAGGATTCAATTGTCGATTGTTATCTCAGTCGCACTGTTTTTGATTTTCATTGATCAGACCCACGCGCGGAGCTCGCCATCGATGGACTCTGCAACGGAAGCACGCACTGAATCGTCTGGAGCAAATCAAAGCCTTGCAGATAAACTGGCCGTACGTCCGCTGTCAGAAATCGCGGTCGCTATCGCCAACGGAACCGTGAGTTCCGAACAAATGGTGAGATCCTATCTCCGCCGGATCGCCGAAATTGATCGCTCCGGTTCTTCCATCAATGCGGTTCTTGCATTGAACCCCAATGCCATCGCCGATGCCCGCAAGGCAGACGAGGCCATTGCACGTGGAAACAATATCGGCATTCTCCATGGTGTACCGGTGCTTCTGAAAGACAATATTGAAACGCTTGATCCTGTTGCTACCACCGCCGGATCATTTGCGTTGAAAGACAATGTCTCGGAACGTGATGCGCCGGTTGCCGCAGGACTGCGTTCGGCAGGAGCGATCATTCTGGGGAAAACAAATCTCAGCCAGTGGGCAAATTTTCGATCGGCCAATTCCGTTTCCGGCTGGAGTGCGATTGGCGGTATCGTGCGAAATCCTCATATACTAAGTCGTTCAGCCTGTGGTTCATCATCAGGATCTGGTGCGGCGACTGCCGCCGCATTGGCAGCTGCGACTGTTGGGACAGAAACCAACGGTTCGATCATTTGCCCGGCATCAGCAAATGGCGTGGTTGGATTCAAGCCGAGCGTTGGCCTTGTTTCCCAAAACGGCATCGTGCCCATTTCAACCAGTCAGGATACGGCTGGTCCGATGACACGATCGGTACGCGATGCTGCCTTGATGCTGACCGCAATGGTCACCGACAAAGGCAGGCCGAATTTTGTCAGCGCCCTGGACAGAAATTTCCTGAAGGGGAAACGAATAGGTGTTATGCGGTTTGCCATTGGCCGCAATGCGGGTGTCGCGAAGCTGTTTGATGAAGCGCTCAAGGTGCTGGAGGCCGAGGGGGCAATACTGATGGACATAGAAAGCTTCGACCGCCCCGAGGGATTTTCCCGCGCGTCCAGAATGGTAACGCAAGTGGAATTCAAACATACGATAAATCGCTATTTGAGATCTACCGACCCCGACAAGGTGACCGTTCGCAGCCTTGAGCAACTTATAGCCTTTAATCGGGAAACGCCGGAAGAAGCTCTCGTCCTGTTCAATCAGGCGCGATTTTTGGCGGCGCAGGCGCGGCCAGACGTCACCGACCCGGACTACCTATCAGCCTTGCATCTGGTGCAAAAAGCGACTCGCCAGGACGGCATCGACAAGATGCTGAAGGATCATGATGTCGAAATCTTGGTCGCACCTTCCCGTGGACCGGCATATATTATTGATGCCATTTATGGTGACCAATCGCACGGAGGCATAGGCGCGGGCTACATCGCTGCGATTGCCGGATATCCGAACATGACGGTTCCCATGGGAAGTTTGCATGGCCTGCCAATTGGCCTCGATTTGATGAGCAGCCACGGGCGCGACTCCGATGTGCTGGCCGCCGGATACGCCTATGAACAGGCGAGCGGAAAAATTGTCACACCCGGTTATCTTCAAGACGTGTTTGAAGTGCCGGCCATCGGAGAAGCAATGCGGACTAAAGCGCTCCGATGATTTGATGGAGGAAACCTGGATTCATCACCTGATTGCGGTCTGAAGAATCACTTCTTTTCCGATGAAAACAAGTTCGGTCATTTTTTGGGAGCCCGAAAAATCCGCCATCGGTTCCTGGAAACGTTGTTTTTAAACAACAGGGCATTGACTGAAAACCAAGGTTCCAGTCACAAATACTGCTTATTATCATGCACATGCGTTTTCATCATGTGCTGATGCTAATAGGTCATTTGAAATTTTGATTTTCTTGGTCCTACATTCTCTCACGCTTTGCCAATGGTGATTGGGACGCCATGCGACGAGAACATAGAGGGGGGTCAGATGACCAATTTACAGAAATTCTTGAGACGTTCAACCTGGCTGACAACCATTTCGCTCAGCGCCCTTTGCGCTCCGCTACATGCGCAAGATCAAACCTCTACACAGAGTGAAAATCCATCTCAGGCAGGTTCGGAGATTGATCCAGCAACCGGTGAAACGATTATCGTCGTTGAGGGCACCAGGGCTTCAATTGCGAACTCCATTGATGCAAAAAGGAGCGCTGATCAAATCGTTGATGTGCTTTCCGCAGACGATGCCGACAGATTCCCCGATAACAATCTGGGTGAAGCCTTGTCACGCATACCGGGCATTTCGTTTATCAGAGACGAAGATTCAGGCGATGGCGAATTCATCTCCATTCGCGGTCTGGATGCGGAATTCAACACCGTTTTGAACAATGGTATCCGCGTAGGATCTTCCAATACATTCCGACGCACTCCGCTGGACGTGGCAACCGGTGACGGCGTGTCCTCCATCTATGTGACCAAGGCCCCGCTGCCGGAAGATGCTTCGGAAGGCATTGGCGGCGTGGTTGACATTCGTACACGCGGGGCTCTGGAACGGAGCGAGAGCTTTTCTTTGAGAGCCCAGCTTCGCGAGGATACTTTTGCTGCCGATACGGGGTTCCGCCTTAGTGGTGGCTTCACCAAGCATTTGACGGACAATCTGGGTATCAATGTTTCCGCCTCTTTCCGCCGCCGGTTTATCAGCACTTTCCGGTTCGACCCGACTGGCGGTCTAAATTTGCTTAACCCCCTGACTTTTGACGGCCCTAACGGTCCGATAGTCATTGACGACGAAGACCAAATTGCACTGGTGCCAGAAGACTTCATTGGCATTGAGAATTTCGGTTTGGAGGAAGTAGGTAATCGCTTCCTTGATGTTCGCGATCAAACCTTCAACATTTCGGGAACAATCGATTGGGAACTGTCAGATACGACCAAGCTGACCTTCGGCGGTAGCTACAATCGCAGAAATCGCCAGGAAACAGACAGTCGCCTCAATTTTGACTCTGATGACGATGATTTCGTCAATGGAGTTCTCACCTTTGATGACCCGGAAATTGAAATTGATGCGATTTTGGATGACACAATAGAGACGCAACAATCCTATTTCCTGAGGGGCGAAACAAAAACCGACGATTGGCAGTTCAACTATATCGTTGGCTATTCAAGAGCAGCTGAAGATTCAGCAGATCTTGGACTCGATTTCAAGCAAGACCTGACCGATATTAACGGTGATGACGATCTGGATGTAACCTTCGCTCCATTTAACGCTATTGGATTTGGGACTTTTCCTACTGCCAATCCGCAGAATCCTGCTGTTTTTGCAACCGTGCTTGATCCGCTCAACTGCGTGGATGAAGATGGTGATCCTTGCTATGCGGTAGATGATTTCGATGATGAATTCGTGGATGAGACAATCAACAAGGTCTATTCTGGCCGGCTTGACGTAACCCGCTTCTTTGATGGCAGCGTGCTTGAATATCTGAAGGCCGGTGTTGTTTACGAACGATCAGAAACAAGAAATCTGGATGTGGATATTGCCTTTGATGAGGAGGATCTTAACGGCATTACGGATGCCGGTGAAGATGGCACAATAGGTGACTTTGGTGTGTTTACCGGAGACGTTCGGAGTTTCTCTCCGATCGGAAACCCTTTTGCCAGTGTCGGCTTTAACGGCATACCACTCGCCAATCGCGACGGTTTGCTGGCCATCAGAAATGCCTTGCGGGCTGGCTTTGACCCCAGTTCGACACTCCTGCCTGCCAATGAGATTCAGGTCATACGAGCCGACGAAGACTATTATACGGGCTACATTCAGGCGAAGCTGAATTTTGATGACAAATTCACGATTGTCGGTGGTGTGCGACTGGAAGAATATCGGGGTAACTTTGCGACAAATACGAGCACGGGAGCCGATCTCCTTTTCAATCCCGATCCAAATGGCGGCGGCGCAACCGCAGATGACGAAGACTTGCTGGATGGGGCGACCGAAGATTTCCTGATCGCGGATGTGCCGCTTGCACCTAGCCGCACCAGCAATTTCGAAGTGCTGCCGCGTATCGTCGCGACGTATAATTTCAATGACCGGGCGCGGTTGAGAGGTGCATTCACAACCTCGATTTCACGTCCCAACTTCGAGCTGTTGGCAGCTGGTTTGGATACAGAAATTGAAATCGAATTGAACGATGGCGTCGATCCGGCTGCTGCGACCCTTGCAGATGTGGCTGCCTTCGATGCAACTTTTGAGGCAGGCAATCCCAATCTGCGGAATGCCTATTCCTACAATTTTGATCTTTCGTTCGAATATTATTTCGATCGGCAAAATGCGATTTCAGTCGCCGGGTTCTACAAGCGCATCGATGACTTCATCTTCAGCAGCGGTGCGGTGAATTTCTTCGGTGACGACATTGGCATAGGCATATTGGACGGCGCTGGTGATGCTACCCAACAGATTTTGGACGGCGTTCAGTTTGGCCCTGCCGGCCAGGCCAGGATTGATCAGTTCGGAGGCCTGGAGGCGCTGCTTGGCAGCGGAGTCGCCGATGTTAATCTGATTACACCGATAAATGGCGACACGGCAGAGGTTTACGGGATAGAATTCGGTATCTTGCATACCTTCACCTATCTGCCCGGCTTCCTGTCCAATATGGGCTTTATCGGCAATCTGACCTTGCAGGAAACCAGTGCACCTATCAATTTGGGGACATTGCCAGATGACAATATACTGGTTCTGCTCGGAGAGGCGCAGGCCGGTGACGAGTTTATCGAAGACTTCGACTTCTTTAACTCTCCAAGCATCGTCGGCAACGCCGCTCTGTTTTATGAAGACAGGAACGTCGAGGCGACCCTGAGTTATCGGTATTCGGGTACTCAGTTTGAGTCTCTGCGGCCGTTCGGGCTTTCTCAATACCAGCAGGGCAGAGGTTTCCTCGACTTTGATTTCGAATATACTTTCCGCGATCTTGGTCCGCTTGACAGAATGTCCCTCACATTTGAAGTTAGCGATATTCTGGATGGAGGAAGTCGTTTCACTGTCAATGAAACCTATGGCCGGGCGGGTATACTCACCGACGGTGCCAGCTTCAATGGCAGGTCATTCCGTTTCGGTGTCAGGGCGCGTTTCTAACACGCTCTGGGCCTTCCGCCAGGCAAGTACATGAACGACTTTGTTCGGTCATCACAAGCGATGGGGCATAATCACTATTTGTCGCTTGTGTCGGCAGCTCAATCGGGCTTTCATGCTTGCTCTGGCGGTCAGGCGGCAAGACCGTTGATTGGTTGATGCAACGAAAGATGATTGGAAGGCATTTGTGGAACTGAAATGGCTGGAAGATTTCATTGCGGTTGCGAACAGACAGCATTTTGCCCGTGCCGCTTCTGACCGGTATATTACGCAATCCGCAATCAGTCGCCGGATTCAGGCACTGGAATCCTGGGTCGGAACCTCACTGCTGGACCGTTCACAAAATCCTGTTCAGTTGACTCCGGCGGGTGAGGAATACCTCAATATCGCCAAAGATCTGGTTGAGCGGTCTTACGAGGGTCGGGCGACCATCAGCAGATTTTCACGCATTGACAAATCCAGTATAACAATTGGGTGCTTGCATACGCTGACCTTGAATTATCTTCCGGAACTTCTGAGTTCGCTATATGGGAGCATTGGCAAATTTTCTTTGCACGTGATCGCGGAAGTTCCTTCGATTGAAGAACATATTTCCGGCCTTCAGAACCGGAGCTACGATTTCTTCATTTGCTATGCGCATGATTCAGTTTCGATCAACCTGGACTCCAGATATTATCCCCATATCGACATCGATCAGCACTGGATCCGGCCCTATCAGGGTCTGACAACCGAGCCGATAGATCTGTCCCGGGGAACAGAAGCCATTGACTATCTCGAATATGCTTCAACCACTTATATGACGCGCGTGATTTCCCAACTGCTGGCCCGGGCACCGTTTCGCAAAAGACTGAGTACCATGTATCGTTCGTCTCTGGCAGAAAGCCTCCTGAGCGCGACCAGCGAAGGGATCGGTATTTCGTGGTTGCCGGATACAATTTTCAAAGATCGGCCTGAAGATGCAGGTGTCAGACTGGTGACCGAGGAGTGGAACATTCCTTTAAATGTCCGTGTGTATCGCCTCGGTGCCAAAATGAGGCCCCTGGCAGCGAAAATCTGGGAGCAATTGGAAAACCATCGCATTTAGATGAGTCCCATGCCGGACCGCCGCCAACAGATCTTGTCGATGCGATAATTGCAAGAAGGAAAGACGCGTGATGATCAAAACAACAGATTCACCACTCCCGCAAAGATGTTTGTTCTCCTTCATCTCTATCATCCTCCTTTTCGTATGGGGCACCACAATGCTGTCGGCTTCTGTTTCGGAGCCCGCGGAAGAGGTCGACCGATTGCCGAAGATCGTCGCCCTGGGCGACATGCATGGAGATTATGTCCCATATGAAGCCCTCATGCGCGATGCGGGGTTGATTGACGGCGATGGCAACTGGTCTGGTGACGATACCATCTTTGTTCAGACCGGCGATATTCCCGACCGGGGTCCGGACACGCGGAAGATCATCGAGAGTTTGCAAAAGCTGGAAAAACAGGCGCCGCTATCTGGTGGCAAGGTGATTCCGATGGTCGGCAATCACGAGGCGATGAACGTTTATCGCGATCTGCGCTATGTGCATCCGGGAGAGTTTACAGCCTTCGCCTCCGAAGATTCGGAGAAATTGAGGGCAGACTATTTTGCGGCGAAACGTGAGGCGATCGAAGCGGCTTTTCGTGACCAGCAACCGGACATGACGTCTGACGAAATCAAGGAGAAATGGCTGGAAAACATGCCGCCGGGCAAGCTCGAGCATGCCATCCACTGGAGCCCGTCCGGCTATATTGGCAAATGGGTTGCCCGGAATCGTGTGGTCTACAAAATTGGTGGCTACCTGTTCGCACATGGTGGCTATAGCAGGGAATATAGCCGCTTCACCCTGGATGAAATGAATACCGCCGCATCTGAAGCGCTGCGCACCCAGGATCGCTCGCGCGAATCCATATTGAGAGACACCCTGGGGCCGCTCTGGTACAGAGGCAATGTCCGGGGACGCCCTGATACAAAGGACTTCAACGCCAGCCACGAGATTGCACAGGTGTTGAAGACCTATGATGCAACACATATCATTGTTGGTCACACGCGCAATGAGAAAGGCATCCGGGTCAGTCGGGGTGGCAGATTAATCCAGATCGACACTGGTGCATCAGCTGTCTATGGCGGTGTACCCTCTTATTTGCGCATCGAAAACGGCGAGTTTTTCGCTCATACGCTGAGCGATGTGACAAGGCTTAACATCGCAGAAGTCAAAATACGGTGACTGGCTTTTGAAATCCATCGCTGGACCATCATGACTGACCCCGTCACTGGCGGCCATTCCTGTGGTGGTTCGCAGCCGGTCAGACAGAAATGTCGCCAGTGCCTTGTAAAACCGGCCGGCAAAAGCCGGGTGGCGCCCTAGCTCTTTCTCCAGCTCAGCACGCGGAACAGCGAGCAGGCGGGAGGGTTCAGTGGCCACGACACTGGCTTCCGGCGGGCGTTTCTCAACGAATGACATTTCGCCAGCGACATCGCCAATGCCCGGTGATGCCACGCTGGTTCCATTGGCCAAATGAACCTCGGCGCTGCCACTGGTCAGGAAATAGAGCGCCGGGACTTCAGCGCCCGCTTCGATGATGATATCTCCGGCTTCGAACAGCTTGATCTCTCCGGCCCTGGCCAGGAACAGCACATCTTCTTCGGTCAGATCACCCACTGTTTTCTGGCAAACCTTCCATTTCGGTAACAAAGTCAGTCGCGGCAATATTGGCCAGGAAGGGTTACTTAAAGGCCGGTCGACTTCATTGCCTGGATGCTCCGGCCGGATAAGCGTTCGGAATTGTCATGCGGATGACTCTCGCCCGACCACTATTTTTTGGTCTACACGGTGATGTATCTCACACTGGTGTCATGTATCGCTTCCGCACCATCAGGGGGCAATCCACGCTGATGATCATCCCGGCCTCGAGAATGATATCCAGAGACCCGCCATCGATGTCAGATTGTGGCTGGTCTGTATGCGCTAGTCCAACGGAATGGGGGCCAAATGGCACCGCGAAATCGCCCAATTTGGACAATATGCACTGACCAATGGAAGGGATCTCCGAAAATCTCATACCTGACCGCATTTGCCGGCCCAATTCTTCAATCGTATCGGAGATAGCAGTTACAGCACTTCTTGTTCTCTGTGGAGGCTCGCCGATGAATACTGTCCGGCCGAAATCGCCGTGATATCCGGCAAAGTGACTAACGCAATCGATGAGGACTGAAGTCCCATCCCGTAACTCGCCATCAACGCTCTCGTTAATGACGCCGTCTACAACCATGAATTTAGGAACATTGCCCTCTGTTGCCACTTGTTCGAAGAAATGCTCTCTCACCGATTTAATGGAGCCTAATGTAACGCAGCGTCACATTGCATCCCTTCGCTCCAGGGCGACGGAGGCGCTTATGCCAATGCTATTGAAGTCTATGGATTGGCGAAGAGTAATTGAGATTTCATGCTCCACCGCTTTGAAATACAGAAAACTGCTAGTGTTCGCTTTCGGGATTGAGCGGGCATTGCAACCGGAGCGAAAAGTTTGACTATGTCAAATTGGCCAAACGGTGCGAGCATCGGCTCAATGCCCAGTCAGCCGAACCTCCTGGCGATAGATGATATCCCATCCCCCACCTTGCTTGATCGCCAGCTGCACAAGTGATTTCGTCCGGGCATCAACCACACAGCGATATGCCGAGCTCATGTCCGCTCCAAAATTGTTTTGAGCCTCAAATTCCCCGATGACAACAACCTCTCCGGCATCAGGATATTTCAATTATTCCCATTTCCGGGCCGTATCAAAAAGAACTCTTGGATTTCATCCTGGCTTTCGTGGCTCGATCACGTGAGGACATAATAGCTGCCTTACCCGGACCAGGGACATAGCTAAGATGAAACCAACAAATCCAAGACACAGAAAACCGCGCACCACGCGGCCGCCTTCAAGTGACTTGGAAATAGTTCAATTTCAAGGGAATGCGTGGTGACGGTTGCAGTTTTCAGCGAACCTGTCTCTTTGGCCATTTTCCCTGTTCCACGGGAATTTCCAGGGAAATCCTGTAATTTTGGGCTGAATCTGTGGAATCTAGTCGCCTGAAGTCTTGTGTTTCTGGGAGTTTCAATAACGAATTCCCTAAAGAACAGAACAGGGAAATCTCCGATCAAATCTGGGAATAAATCCGTTTTGCAGGGAAGGGTGGCAGTGTCCGTTACATCCCGAAAGCGGACGCTTCTGCATAAAGCTATACCCTGCGCCATTTTGGAAGCAGACCTATACAGCGATGACTGATGACATCCGCTATTGTCATTTCAAAAAATGTAACATAGTTACATAGCCATGGGATTATCCTTGAGGGTCTATCGGCGCAAACTTCCGGCGGTTTTTTTGCTGCCTGTGCTATTGTGCGTTTTCATGCTCGGCCAGTTGATTACGGCCGGCCATGAGCATCATGATCATGATGCAACTTCTGCGACCGAATGCGTCATGTGCGCGCAGGCATCCTCGAATGACGATCTTGATGTTCCTGATTCCCTGGACATAGCGACTGTTGAATTTTCAGGCTTCCTGCATTCGGAAGCCAAGAACTGGCAATATTTTGCAGCAACGGTCGAGATAAAGGCTCGCGCGCCTCCAAATTCCTGAAGTCAATTTGCGGGATGACCAAGGCATTTTGCCGAAGGGCTATCTGCGCTGAAATTTCCAAAGACAAATTGGCATCGCCGGTCCTCATCCGGCGCACAATCTTCAGTTTTGCAGGGATATAATGAAAAAAAACACTTTGAACGTCGCGCGCTTGCTGCTGAGCAGCGCACCATTTTGCATCGCGAACGCAGCCTTCGCACAAACCCAAAACACGGATGATGTCAGTGCGGAGGATTCGTCTGCAATCATCGTCACCGGCGTCCGCCCTGCCTATCGCGGAAATTTTGACGAACTGGAAATCCCCCAATCTGATCAGGTGCTCGACTCGGAAATATTGCGCGATACCAATGCACTGGATTTGAATGCCGCTTTGGATCTGTCGGCTTCGGTCGCGCGACAGAATAATTTTGGCGGACTGTGGAACAGCTTCTCTATTCGCGGTTTTTCTGGCGATATCAACCTGCCAAGCAATTTCCTCGTCAACGGCTTCAATGCGGGTCGGGGATTCGGCGGACCGCGTGATATTTCGGGGATTGAAGCTATTGAAGTTCTCAAAGGTCCACGTTCTGCGGTTTATGGGCGCGGCGAGCCTGGCGGCACTATTAACCTGATCACAAAGCGCCCACAGCTTGAGACATCGGGCTATGTGCAATTTCAGGGCGGTTCTTTCGATTTCTATCGCGGCGACGTGGATTTGCAGACCACCCTCGGCGATAAAATCGGCATCAGAATCGCAGGATTTTATGAAGATGCCGGGAGTTTTCGCGGACCCAAGGAAACGCAAAAGCATGGACTCTATCCGTCAGTGCGTTTCGACATAGGGGAGAATTCGATCCTCACCTATGAACTGGAATACACGTCGCAGGAACTGCCGCAGGATCGCGGTGTGATTTTTTCCGATCAATTCGGTTTTTCGCCGCGCAGGCTGTTTACAGGTGAGCCCGATGCGTTGATCGACACCGAGGTTCTGGGTCATCAACTGGAGTTTCAGCATAATTTCAATGACAATTGGGGCATTCTTGTCGGTGCCGGATATCGGGAAACATCGCTCGTCGGGGATGCGTATGAGAATAATTTTGGTGGTCGCCAGCCGTATCTTGTCGATGGCCAAGCCATTTCACGCTTTTTCCGGTTCAGAGATTATGAAGCAGAATATCTGGCGCTGCGCGCTGAATTGACTGGCGAGTTCAACACCGGGGGTATCCGCCACCGCTTGATTGCGGGTGTGGATTATGACGAGTTTGACAACGACCAGGTTGCCAATCGGTTTCGCCAGGCCGGTATCGGAGGTGCGCCGAGCAGCGCGCTCGATCCGCAAACCTATTTGCTGATCTTTTTGGATAATCCGCAATATGGAGTTTTTCCGCGACCGGACGCAGCGGCCCAGATCGATCGTCTCGAAACCACCAGTGGTTTTGGTTTCTATATTCAGGACCAGATTGATCTGACAGACAGGCTGCAGATTCGTCTGGGCGGCCGCTTCGACGATTTCGACCAGGAGCTCATTAACCGTCGCAGCGATCCTGCGGCTGTCAGCGAATCCTCCAACGATGCGTTCTCGCCGCAGGCAGGCATTGTCTATCGTGCAACCGACGGGATCAGCCTATACGCTTCTTACGGGGAAGGCATTCGCCAGCTCTCGGGCGCCGATTTTGAAGGAAACTCGTTCGACCCGAACAAGTCGACTTCCTTCGAGGCCGGTATCAAGCTTGATCTTGGCACGGTATTTCCCGGTGTACAGGGGTCGGCATCCGCGACGTACTTCGATGTCGATCAAAGCAACATTCTCATCTTTGATCCCCGCCCGGAAGCAGCGGGTGAATTGATCCCCGCCGGCGAGGCGCGCAGCCGCGGACTGGAACTGGATGCCAACGCCAGCTTCGACAGCGGTCTGCGCATCTGGTTTTCTTACGCCTATACCGATGCGGAATACACCAATAGCGGAACGGATTCCGCCACCTTCACGACATTCAACCCGGGCGAGCCGCTGATCAACTCGCCAGATCATCAGCTGAGTCTGCAAATATCCCAAAGCTTTGCAGTCGGAGACCTTCCGGCTCAGATTGGCGGAGGCATGCTTCACGTTGGAGAACGAAACGGCGAAGTGGGCGGTAATTTCGATCTCCCGGATTACACCACATTCCGCCTTTTTGGTCAGATCGAGCCAATCGAAAACTTTGCGATCCGGGTCGATGTCGAAAATTTGTTCGACGAGACATATTACACGGACTCCTTTGCCAATGTCTGGGTTCAGCCTGGCGCTCCAAGGACCGTGCGTGTTTCCGGACGGTTTCGTTTCTAGGAAAGGATGACTGCAAAAATGAATTCTCCTCTCGAAACTCGATCTCTTTCGTTGAAGCGCGAAGGTAATGCCGTGCTCGACAAAGTTTCATTCACCGTTGCGCAGGGCGAAATTTTTGCCTTGCTCGGCGGCAATGGTGCCGGGAAATCGAGCACCCTGCTTACATTTCTGGGGTTTCTGGAACCATCCGGCGGCGAGGTACTGGTCAACGGCCAAAGCGTCGCCAGCGATGTCACCGCTGCGCGAAATGCTATAGCCTATTTGCCAGAAGCGACATCACTTTACGGGCATATGACCGCCTATGAAAATCTCGACTATTTTCTTGATCTGGCAGGACGATCGGCGGGTGTAGATGAACTGAATGCTGCGTTCGACCGGGTGGCGCTTCCAATTGAAGCCCGCTCCCGACGCCTCCAATCCTATTCAAAAGGAATGCGACAAAAGACGGCGATTGCGCTGGCTCTTTTGCGCGAGACGCCGATCTTGCTGCTCGACGAGCCGACTTCCGGCCTTGATCCGGTTGCGATCGATGAATTTCACGATCTGGTCAAAGCCTTGGCGCAGGGCGGGCAAACCATCCTGATGGTGACGCATGATGTTTATGGAGCATGCCAGGTTGCAGATCGGGTCGGCCTGCTCCGTCGCGGCAAATTGGTCGGAAGCTTCTCAGCGGAAAATGGGCAGCGTATAGACACGGAAACCGTTCATGCTGCCTTTGCCGAGCGAGAAGCGGCATGAGCCCGGTTACCCGGATCGCCCGCGAGGAATGGCGTCTGTGGATGCGCTCAAAAGTGGTGGTAGCCGCTGCCCTGATTGTTGCAACTCTCCTCGCCGCCACGACCCTTTTGACAATCAACCGGATCGCTGCCGAGCAATCGGAGCGACTGGAGCAGCAAATTGCAGCCGAAAAGACATTCTTTGCACAACCAGACAGACACCCGCACCGGATGGTTCACTATGGCCATTATGCCTTTCGCCCACCACCACCGCTGGCGATGTTTGAACCGGGTGTGGATGCGGTCACAGGCCAGTCGATTTTTCTGGAAGGCCACCGGCAAAATACGGCCATGTTCGCCGATACCAAAGCGGCTGCTGATTTGGGCGGATTTGCGGCGCTCACACCCGCCAGCCTGTATCAGTTGCTCTTGCCTTTACTCCTCATTGTTCTCGGCCATGCCCTGTTCCTGCGCGAACGCGAAAGCGGGACATTGGCGGTTATGCTGGCCCAAGGTCAATCGGGAACGAAGCTGGCCGCTGGCAAGGCATTGGCCCTGCTCACTGTTATCACCATTTTCATGATCCCGCTGGTCGCGGTCGCAGTTTATTCAACAAGCTTGGGAGAAAGCGGCCTCGCGGCATTTTCGCTGGTGGGCGGCTATTTCGTTTACCTGTGCGTTTGGGGTGCGATTGTGCTGGCCGCTTCCATCATCCTGAAACAGCGAGCGGTATCGCTGGGTGTGTTGATCTTTGCCTGGCTATTCGCAGCCCTGGTCGTGCCGCGCTTCGCTATCAACGCCAGCAGCGCCATGGTCGATGCGCCCGGAAAGATCGAGAGTGATCTCGTCATGCTGGCTGAGCAACGCAAATTGGGTGATGGCCACAATGCGGCCGATCCGGCCTTTCAGCGCCTGCAAGCGGAAGTTCTGGAACAGTATGAAGTGGAAACAATCGAGGAATTGCCAATAAACTGGCGCGGCGTTGTGGCTTCCTATTCGGAAGCAGAACTGACCGAGTTGCTAAACGGCTATGCAGAGAAACGTATGAATCTTGAGGCGGCACAATCGCGGATATTCGACTTCTTCGGGCTTGCCTCCCCAACAATTGCAATCAGTTCCGCCTCGCGGACCTTGTCAGGAACCGATCTGGCAACGCACCACCGTTTCTTGCGCGAGAGTGAAACACTGCGTTTTGACTTTGTTCAATCGCTCAACGAAGTTCATGCTGAAGAACTCGACTATGCGATTGATATGAACCGCAACGCTGGTCCGGAGGCCTCACGCCGGGCGCGAGTGAATGCAGAAGCCTGGCAGGTGCTCGACGAATTTCGCTTTGTACCTGACAGCGCTGGTGAGCGAACCAGCCGGGCGATGATGTCGATGGGCACTCTGACCTTCTGGTTATTGCTCGCTGTCGCATTTGTGTTCATTTCGGCACGAAGGGTACGTCTGTGATGTTGAGGAATATTGTTCGCGAAACCAGTTTCCTCGCTAAAGACCGAGGCGCAATATTCTGGCTGACGCTGGCCTTTGCTCTTTCGGTTGTGGCTGTATCTTTCGGAGTGACTGAAGTCCGGGAACAACGAGAGACCATTGCTACGTTGATCAAGGAAGATGCGGCTGATCGAGCCAACGCATTGCAAGGTCAGGAAGAATGGGGAAGCGCCGCCTATTATGCGTTTCATCTTACCTATGCACCGCCATCTGACTTTGCATTCGCGGCCATGGGGCAGAGGGACAGCAGCCCCTGGAAGCACCGGGTACGTATGCTCGCGCTCGAAGGTCAAATTCACGAATCCGACACCCGGAACGCGGATTTTGGTCTGGTTGGCCGGTTCGACTTTGCCTTCCTCGCAGCATCTGTCGCTCCGTTACTCCTGATCCTGCTGCTCTATGATTTACGTGCCTCCGAACGGACCGCGCGGCGGCATGATCTGCTGGTAGCGACCGTTGGGTCGCCAACGCAATTGTGGTTGCCCAGAGCGTTGGTTCGCGTTGGCCTGCTGGCGCTTTTGCTGCTTACTCCGCTCTGGATTGCGGCGCTGATCGAGAGTTCTTCAGCGGGTACCCTGTTGCAAGCGACAGCCATTGTTATCGGTTCACTGCTGATCTGGTGGCTCATTGTCGAACTGGTGAGCCGCATCGACGCGGCGCCTTCCATCTTGCTAACAACGTTAATCGGCATCTGGCTGGCTCTCGCAATCGTTGTGCCCGCGCTGTCCAAGGCAGCCATTGAGGCGAGTAATCCGGTTCCCGATGGCGGCGAGATATTGCTGCTGCAGCGCGAAACGGTCAATGATGCCTGGGACCTCCCCAAGGAAGACACGATGATCCCCTTTGTTGAGGAACATCCGGAATTGGCGGACTATGCGGTAATTGACGGCCCATGGGCCTGGAAATGGTATTATGCATTCCAGCACGTGGGTGACCAGAAAGCCGCACCCCTCGTAAAGCAATATCGCGAAGGACGATTGTCACGCGACAGACAGGCTGGCCTCGTTTCATTGTTGTCTCCGACATCATTTGTCGAGCGCGCTTTTGAAAAGCTTGCCAATACCGATGCCGCATCAATGGTTGCTTATGAAGATGCCGTTCGTGAATTCCACGCACAGCTACGCGCATTTCACTATCCGCTGATGTTTCCTGAAAAACCGTATGATGCGAATTTGTTAAGCAGCCTGCCCGTCTATAAACCACCATCATAACAGCAGACCAATAGGATATTCATGCATTTGTTTCGCTCATTTCTCCTGGCCCTGTTCACCCTGATTGCGGTTCCGGCACTTGCTGCAGAATCGCAGCCATTCGCCATTGGCGATCAGACGATAGCGCCCGGTACGCGCGCCGACTTTCGCCTGACCGTTCCCGCACTTGGCGATGAACCTGGAACGTTTATACCCGTCACCGTTCTGCACGGTCATGCGGCAGGTCCTGTACTGGCCGCAGTCTCTGGTGTGCACGGCTTTGAGTTCCCCCCCATCATCGCGGCGGACCGCTTGGCGGATCGGATTGATCCAGCAGACCTTACCGGAACTCTCATTCTTGTGCGCATTGCCAATATTCCATCTTATGAAGGCAAATCGCCCCATCTCAATCCGGTTGACGGGAAAAACCTCAATCGCAGCTTCCCGGGTAGCCCGACCGGTACGTCAACCGAGCGGATAGCGGATATTCTGTCGCGCGAAGTGGTTGCGCGGGCCGATTTTCTGCTCGACCTTCACTGCGGCGATGGCGCAGAATTTCTCGAACCTTTTGTTGGCGTTTATGGTGGACCGCTCGCGACCGATTTTGAGCTTGCACGGAAGGTGGGCGAAGGATTCGGCTTTCCCAACCTTGTCCGCTATTCGATGAACACGCAGCAGCAGGTGGACACAGGCCGATCGCTGAACCGACAGGGCGTGGCCAGCGGCATCCCGACGGTGCTGGTGGAATTCGGCCAGAATGGCAGGCGCGATGAGAAGTTCATTGCGGGGATCGTAACCGGCGTTGAAAATGCCATGGGCATCCTCGGCATCTGGGACAAACCGCAACATAATGTACCGCCCGTGCTGCGCCTGTTCGAAGGAACAACCGCCGCCCGCGCTTCGCATTCTGGCCTGTTCTATCCCGTCGATCCTGAACGCCGGTACCTTTTCAAAGGCGACCTGATCGGAACAATCCGCGACTATGCGGGCAAGGAAGTTGAGCGGATTTACTCACCAATTGATGGCTATGCACTCTACGGTATCCAGGGGCCACCGGTCCGGGAAGGTTGGGGAGTTGTAACTATCGGAATACCAACAGACAGGTTTTGATCGGCTGTTTTCGTTGTTTTTGACGTGGTTTTAACGTCCATTTTTTGCCCCCAAAGCAGTCATGTCCGCTTCATCCCGAAAGCGGACATTATGTTGGGGGCAAGAAGCCCCCTGTTTTGTGCGGATGGCTGAAGTGGAAAAAAGACTTCGGTGGCAGCACTGCAGGGTCAAACGAAAGCCTCCGTTCACACGTCCGATGCAGGAGCGAAAGAGCGACTCTAGCTGATGTTCGGACGACTAACCGCGATTGGCTTCAATGGGGGTCTGCCGGCATGATCTGTACCAAGCGTTGCTGAATACACGTAAAGTGCCGGTGCCAGCACCTTAGTGCTCGGCAATGGATTTAGCGGACTATCGATGCGCAGGCCCCTGGCCAGATCGGATACTTTCATCTCCACGACCAGACCGGTGCGTTTGTCCGGGCTCAAGAACGCATTTCGAAGCGCGCGCCAGCGCCAGCGTGCCAGAAACTCACCTGCCTTGCCCTGATCAGTGCCAGTGCCCAGCGCATGTTTCCAGAGAGTCTTGCGAAACTTCGTGACTGAGGACCGCCCGGCCCAGATCAGGCCGATTTCCGTATCGACCATCATGCTGCGCCCGTTGAGATTGGCAGAACTGACTAGCGCCACTTCATCATCAACAAGAATCGCCTTTGAGTGGATATAGACAGGAACGGACCGCTGATAGGTATCCGCGCGAGGGCGCGGCGGTGTGGGCGACGTGAACGTGAACAGGCCGAAGCGCGTCGGAAACGCATTTGCCAGCTTGGTCAGCTCATCAAATTGAATGGCATTGCCATGCAGCGTCACCGGATCGCCGACTTCTTCTGTCCGGTGTGGCAGGACGACGATCACCTCCAGCGCCTTGTTGCGGTGCATGGCACGTTTGATTCGCCCTGCCAACGGCGCCCAGCGGAAATACTGGTTTTCGATGTAAATATACTGTTTGGCATTGTCGATCAGATCGCGATAGGCATCCCGGGTATCGAGAGCCAGATCATTTGGCAAAGGAGGGCGGGAGCTGCTTGCCTGAGGTACCGGGATTGGGCCGGTGACGGTGCGGACAGCCTGCCCGGTCAGCGAACCGGAACGCGGGCCCGAATAGGAAGTCGGAACCGTCATGGGTTTGATTGTGCTGCGGGACATTGGGGATCCGGGTGAGATCAGGTTTTGACCATCCAGAAAAGCATTGAAATCATCGATGCTTGCATTCCAGAGTCCAGCGAAAAATCGCCTGTAGTCATGTGCAATTGGTCCAGCGACCTCGACATGCAAATCATGTGTTTGCTGGAAATCGGGCGGTGTAAGCTTGTGCGTGGGATTACTCACCAGAAGATGGCCGTTCAGGTTCATTCCGCCCATCAGGGCGCGCTGACCATCCACCACACACAGCTTGATATGGTGAGAGGCGACTGACAACGGAAATGGTGGTGAGGCAATGGCCTTGAAAGTCCTTGCGCCCGCATCAAATTCGATCTTGTCCCAGAGCCCCGGCATGATAGCAAATTTTTCCAGTACATCGCGCTGGTTCATGCTTGTGAGCAAATCGTTCAGTTTGTCGATCACGGCGTTCAACTGGAATTCGGCCAGATCTTTTTCCAGGGCATCCGCCGCGGCTTTTGTCTTGGTCAGGGGAGCAAGCGCTCCCGGGTTAAGCGTTGCCGGGTGTCGGGCACAAATCATCTGGAACAAAACAGGGTCGATGGCCGGGCTGCGCGTCACGAATTTTGCAACGGTTTTGAGCAACTGCAAATATGAGTCCCATGCATCGAAATGCGCTTCCAGATCGAACAGCGGTTCGAAGTCGCTCATTATTACCCTGACTTCAACACCGCGAGCCAGAGCATCGACAATCAGCATCGCCAGTGGTCGTTCGGTGACGATATTCGAGCCAGGGATGTCTGGATGCAGGATCGGGTCGAGTGCGAATTTGGTTATCGAATCCATTGCCGGGTCGAACTGCCAGTAGCCGATCTCGATCGTCGATTGTGCATCCAGCAGAGCCTGTTCGAGTGCCTTGAGCTTTGCTGTCCCGTCGATCAATGGCGTGACGTCATTGCCTGATCGCGGAGGCGGGCGTTCCGTCAGCGGACCACCGCGCGCTGCCGCAGGTTGAAATCCTGGAAGCGGACTGGCCACGGTCGTTCCTCAGTTTGCAGGCTGCCAGGTACCGTTTTCCAACTGCTCCCATTCGGGCAGTGTGTCATCTGGTCGCAGGCGTATGAGCGTAGTGGGCAGCCGGACTTCCCAGGGTTCGCCCCATGGCACTTCGGTTGGCGGACCGCCACCCAGGGGCTGATCCGTCGCCGGCGTTTCTTCGTCTCCCCGCCGTTCAGCGATTTCATCCAGAAATGCGAGGTAGCTGGCGGTCGTCACCTCGGGCAACTCACCCCCTGACCATATGTCTCCGGTTTCCAGAAAATGCAGTATTGCCGCCTCGAAGCCCGGCGTCACCGAAATGCGAATCCGCGCGGCCCCGGCCCGGATAAACTCGGCATGGACCGGATCCGCATTTTCAGTCAACAGCCGGCCCCATGTAGATTGCCGTGCCCAGTAATAAGGGAGAAACTGATAATCGATATTGTCCCAGTCGATCGCGGTTTCCCAGAATTGCGCGTAGCGGCCAGATCGCAGCATCCGTCCGAAGTCAAATTCGGCCGCCTGCGGCGACAGGGGAACGGAAGTTGACTTGAAACGCTGTCCGGTCAGCATCATGAGCGAAATACGGCGAATCTCGTTGCTCTCGATGATCCGGTTGAACGTGGGATTGCGGCTATCGGGCTGCACGCCCTGGGTGGCAGCCAGGATGGCCAGCTGCTCTTCATATTCCGCGCGGCGCGCCTGGTAGGCACGGGTCAGGGCCTCGTGGGTAGCAAGCTGCCATTTCTCCAGAGCGCGGTTGGTGCGGATGCAGTCAATCGTTACCGTGGCCGCGAAGGACACGATGTTCACGGCATTCAGCGACATGGGCAGATCACCTTCGGCATGGCTGAAAGCATCAACCTGATCTTCAATCGTGTCGTCTTCGCTCTGGACCTTGAACAACCGGTTTTTGGCTATCAGGATATCGACACGGTTTTCGTCGGGCGGCTGAAAACTGCCTTCTCCGTCACCGAAATTCGGCGGAAGCGCAGCTCCGGACAATTCATTGATCATGATTGCCGCCTTTGCCTGAAAGGCCCGATAGTTTTCGGGTACGACCAGCATCGCATCCGCCGAATGCTGGGTTGGCGTGCCGTCTGGCGACGTGTGCGAAAAAGAATGCGCCAGCGTGCGCAGCAGCGGCGGTGGAGGCTGCACCCCTTCAGCACGATAACGAGCAACATATTTGGTGTAGTTGCTTTCGGTAATCTCATCCGGCTTCAGCGTAAATCGCTTTGGCGCTTTCAGTCCTCGCGGTTTGGCCACCTGCGATTCCACCGCCTTCAGATACATCGCTGCCGGTTCCAGCAAGGTGAAGTCAAACATCATCCGGACACCATAGTCGTAGACCTGCATGTCATAGACCTGATCAAGCCACTGGTAGACCCCGATAGCGTGGGAATCTCCGTCAGTATTGTCGAAGCCGTAGCTGTTGTCTTCCTGAAATTGCTCCAGCGTCGTCGTGCTGCGCTGCGTGCGGCGCCTTTGCTTGACCCGGCTGGCCGTCTGCTCGGTCAACTCCCGCGCGAAGGACGAAGCGGATCGCTCTACCTGCTCCGAGGACGAACTGGTGCCAAATTCGGTCGAGGCCTCGACCTGGACGAATGGGCCATAGCCTGCCGAGACCTTGGCCCCGACAGAAAACTCGCGAGAACTGGAAAGAGTGTTTTCCATCTCGGATTTCATGTCGAAGCGATCCGTTGTCTGAAGGCTGCGTTCTTCTTCTGATGTGGTTTCTTCCTCGATCAGGAAAGTCTCTTCGGTCCGGCGCAGGCGGCTTGTCGAGCGGTTGCGCGACTCGGATCGCATGACATTTTGCACATGGCTGATGCCAACGGCCTCATAGCGCTTGATCTGCTGGCGTACCTTGAGCAGGGATCCGACGCCCGTCGGCTTCAAGGGACCTATAGTCGTCGGCGGCATTGTCGAGGGATCAGCAAATGTTGGATCCATAGGCAGCGCAGGTGCTCCCCCGGTTGCGGGCAGAACCGCATTTGCCAGAACGACCGGGAAGGCTTCGTCATCATCGGCCTCGTCAACTTCTGCCGCCAGAGTGGTCGCCAGGGCATTGCGCCGACTGACAACAGAATCGAGCACGGAGACAAAATTGTCTCTCTCCACATCGATATCTTCGTCATCAAGCAGAGTACGTACCGGCAAGGACAGTCTGCTGCTCGCTGCACGGGACAGGTTGATGCTGACAGATCGGTCATCATCCGTTTCCCCTCGCTCCAGTCCCCCGGTTGCAGCCGACAGCTCGGCCACTGCGCGTTCGAGAGTCGCCAGCTCGCTGGTTTCTGTCCCCCTTTGAGGCGTTGAGGGTTCGGCTTCGACTTCGAATTCCGCTTCGCGTTCCTGCAACGCCTCGAATTCTCCCGGCAACAGGATGGGGGCCAGAAGCACGGCACGCATCTCCGCAAAGTCCATATTGTCACGATCAGCATCCAGCGCCTGGATAAGCGCTGCCGCCTGCATGGCCTTGGTATAGCGGGCCAGCAAGCCAGGCCGGCCTTCAGAATTTGCCTTCAGGGCGAGGATAGCGTCGCGGGCAAAAGTGACGGCTTCCCCAAATTCAGACTGGCCGGTCAACGCGGACCGACCTGCACCGAAAATTCGACCGGCAAGTTCACGCGCCATTTCGCTGTCGCCGGGTCGTTCGCGAAGCACCGTGTCGTGAAATTCGATCAGACTTGCGATAATCGGGTCATTTTCGCTGCGTTGACGTACCGGCTCGCGTTCGAGGAACCCGTCAACGGTGGCCAGCGCCAGGGAGCGCGGCTGGTCGTTTCGCAAATTGTCGAGCAATGTGCGGACGAACGGAGAGATTTCGACAAGCGTCAGGCTGTCAATTGGTTGTCGCCGGGCGCGGGGAGCCCGGACGGCCACAAAGCGGAAAAGTTCTTCGGAATGCATGGCAAATAATCCTCAGTTGGAGCCCGGATAAGGGCGGATCAATATCGGTCCAGCTGGCAAAGTGATGAGCGTCGCAATGTTGTTCCAACTTGGATCAGCGTCATTCAGGTCCAGATATTTCAAACTCTTGAATGTTATGGGTTTTGGTCTTTTTGCAGCGACGCTTGTGGGGTTGGTGCCGCCGCTTTCGAGGTGAATGTGCAAATGAGGATTTGAACTGGTGCCGGAATTGCCAGCGCGTCCCAGATAGTCCCCGGTGCGCACCCGTTGTCTTTGTGCGTTTGGAACCCTGATATAGGGCCAGCTGGTTTCGACGCGCGGCCCGACGGCCTCGGGCAACAGGGCATCATTGTGCGGACAGAGGCTGCTCGGAACCGTTCCCGGTATCATGTGGGCATATTCAGCTCTGGAACCGTCATCATGCCTGATCCAGAATCCGTTGCCGCCACCATATATCCGGTTTTGCGTCACGTTTTGATGAAGACTGCCTACCGGGTTCTCGGGAGCGTTTCTCCAGCACGCGATAACTTCGCCATCGGCCATCGCGTAAATTTTCTGGCCGTAAATCATCCAGTCGCGGTTTTCCCGACCGCCATCGATCGCTTCACCGGGTCGCAGGAAAGTCCGTCCGTTGAAGATTTCGGCAACCCGATATTCCGACTGGAAACGGTTGGTGCCGAAATCAAACCCGTATTGTTGCACCCCGCCACCATGGCTGGCCCGTCCCCACAAAATTGCGAGAGTGCCGAGTCTGTCTTCCCATCTGTACTTCCTGTAGAACACATATCTCGACAGGTCGCCGGTTGTTCCGGAACTTACAGTTCCATCGTCATACCAGTAGTAGACATGATCATTGCCCGCGATGCCCACACCCAGCAATGTCCGTGCCCGAATACCCGTCGCAGGTGACAAATAGCCGTTGCTGTGCCTCAGTGGATCCGTGGTCGATCCCACGCTCCTCGTTCCGTCCGTGTACCAGTAATAGGTTTTGTCATCGGACTTTGCGATGGCTACCCCGGCCAGCTTTTTGGAAGAGGGCAAGCTATAGGGCTGGTAGCCGCCATATCTTGTCGGATTGGTGGATGTACCCTGGCTGACAGTGCCGTCTTCATACCAGTAATAGACATGGTCGTTGCTTCCTGCGATCGCCGCAGCGGCAAGAAACTTGCCTTTGGGTTGTCCTGACGGTCTGGAGGATTCATATGCTGCGGGGTTTGTGCTCGTGCCGATACTCAGCGTACCGTCATGATACCAGTAGTAGACCCGGTCACTGGATCCGGCGATTGCTATTGATACCCGAACCTTGAGTTCGGGGAATTTGAATGGGAAATCATATCGCTGCTGCGCACCAGCCGAACCGGCAAACGATATACCAGCCAGCAGGATCAGCAATTTTGAAGCTGTGCGAGCGACCGCATTCCCGACTGAATATCGTCTCATCTGTCTGTTCAAGGCCATGATGTTTCCCTCGGAATTTTCGACTCGAGAATATCACTGCACGACCAGGCAATCGTCCGTGCACACACCCAATTTTTGGATCACGTCCCCCAGTTTTCGTTTGCAGACCGCAGCCAAAATGTGAGAATGACGACAAGGGGGCTGCCAGATAATCCGGGTGATTATGACAGTGTCCAAGATCGTACATGGCAATTTCGCGGCCGGATCAGCGTAGTGCTGGTCGAGCGGGATATTGTACTTGGCAACCTTGTTGCGGCTATTGACGCAGCGGAAAACGGGCAAGGCGGGATCGTCATTATTTCCGGCAGCGCCGGTTTGGGAAAGACATCCGTACTGGAAGCCTTGCGTGACCTGGCAAGCGAAAGATGTGACATATTCTGGGGTGGCTGTGATGCACTGTTCACGCCCAGACCGCTTGGCCCTCTCCATGACATGCGTCCTGCTTTTGAATCGGGACTTTCGGCCCTGCTGGACAGCAGCGCGGCACCGCACAAAATATTCGAGTCGATAATTGACGAAATAGCGCACCGAAAGAAAGCTGTTCTGGTCGTCGTTGAAGATGTTCACTGGGCTGATCATGCCACGCTTGATTTCCTCAAATTTCTGGGGCGCCGCATCGCCCAGTTGCGAGCGGTCCTGCTGATTTCCTACCGGGACGACGAAGTGGATGCCGAACATCCCCTGAATCAGGTTCTGGGGGAACTGCCGCAAAGCCGGGTCAATCGCATCATGCTGTCTCCTTTGTCGCAAAAAGGCGTGGAGGCACTTGGCGAAGGCCACGGTGCAGATCTGAGTCACATTTTCGAAGTCACGGGCGGCAACCCTTTTTTTGTTACCGAACTTCTCGCGAATGAAGGCAATACAAGGCAGGATATACCGGCATCCGTGAGAGAAGCCGTAAACGCACGCCTCAATCGGTTACCTTCGTCCGAACGAGTTTTTCTGGAAACACTCAGTATTGTTCCGGGTGCAGTCGGCACAAGATTTCTGCACAAGATGTTTGATGATGCTTCCGGGGACATTGTGGCTGCGTGCGTCAGGAAAAAGCTACTGTCGCAGGACAAGGAGCAAAAAATCCGGTTTCGTCATGAACTGGCACGGCTTGCAACACTGTCGAGATTGTCTGCCAGTCAACAGAAGCTCATTCACGCCAAAACGCTTGAAACGCTGCTGCAACTGACGCCGGAACCTGCACTCGACTGGATTGTCCATCATGCTGCCGGAGCACTGGCAGGATCGGTTGTTCTTGAATATGCGCCGAAAGCGGCAAGACAGGCAGCCTCGGTGGGATCCCATCGGGAAGCCGCAGCACATTATGCAACAGCCCTGAAATTTGTCGATGAGGCTGACCCCCCGCTGGCAGCCCAGCTATATCAGAACTGGGCTTATGAAGCAGGGTTGGCACTCAGAATCGATAACGAGGTGCTCGAAGCGCGGCGACATGCAATATCCCTGTGGCGCGCTCTGGATCGACCTGAAAAGGTTGGCGAAAATTTGCGCTGGTTATCACGCCTGCACTGGTATCGGGGCGAATCTGCCCGGGCCAGTCATTTTGCGGATGAAGCCGTACGGGTTCTGGAAACCGCAGCTCCTTCTGCCGAACGGGCTATGGCCTACAGCCTCAGATCGCAGCTCCACATGCTGAACAGCCGGATGGAACAAGCCATCAGCTGGGGCCGCCGTGCTCTGACGCTGGCAGAGGAATTCGACAATATCGAAGCTCGAATACACGCTCTCAACAATGTGGGTTTTGCCATGGTGTTTCAGGATCAGCCAGATGGTGTTGATGCCCTGCTGGAAAGTCTGTCACTGGCGCATGACCATCAGTTTCACGAACATGCTGCCCGCGTTTACACCAATCTGTCCGAACATGCAGTGGATTTTCGAAAATTCACGCTCGCGGAGGAATATATCTCCAGGGGCATCGCCTTTGACTCCGAGCATGATCTGGATGCGTGGATACATTATCTTGTTGGCATTCTCGCCCGGCTCAGACTTGAGCAGGGACGTCTGCACAATGCCGAAGCCGTGGCCAAGGGCGTCCTTGGTCTGAAGCGCCTGACGCTGCTGATGCGCCTCCCTGCTCTCACGGTTCTTGCCAGGGTCCGGATGCGGTTCGGATGTCAGTCCGCCGATGCCCTGCTTTCAGAAGTGCTGGAAAATGCGATCAGTACTGATGAAGTTCAATACGTCATTCCGGCGCGACTGGCGCTTGTCGAAAACGCCTGGCTGACTGAACGCAAGGATGAAGCGATCATCCAGCTGGACGCCCTGGGAAAGATTGCCCCGCAAAGTTTTCACAAGTGGAACAGGGGAGAGTTTGCGGTCTGGGCGCTTCGTTTTGGACATGATGTTCCGCGGGAGTTTTTCCTGAACCTGCCAGACCCTTTTGCTCTTGAGCTCGCAGATGACATATCCGGCGCCGCTGATGCATGGGCAGCACTAAATGCGCCTTACTCGGCCGCGCTGACGCTGATGCAGGTAAACGGCGGAGACGGCGAAAAGAGCCTGGCGGCCGCATTGAAAATTTTGCTCCCGATGGAAGCAGGGCGAACCATAGAAAAGGCGAGAGCACTGGCACGCAAGTTCAATGTTGCAGGAAAAATGCCCAGAGGACAACGAGGGCCCTATGGTTCCGCGCGAGAACATGTCCTTGGATTCACGAAGAAAGAGCAGGAAGTATTTGCTCTGATTGCCGCTGGAGCCACCAACATTGAAATTGCCGAGAAACTGTCTCGTTCCAAGAGAACAATTGAACACCATGTTTCAGCCGTTTTGGCGAAAATGAACGTTGGCAACAGAATGGAAGCCATCGTGCGGTCACAGAATGAACCCTGGCTTCTTGGCAGGGAGCAGGGGCAGACCAATCGTTTGGACCGCAATGCCTGAACACAAGAACCTGCAGTCCCAATGTCCGCTTTGGGCGCAAAAGCGGACGCCGGGTTTGCTATATCTCAAAGATCATTACCCCCTTCATACAATCGCGCACTCAGCTGTTCCGACTGCAGAAGAACATGATAGCCGACAAGGCCAAATATAACGCAGCGATAATGGCTGGCAATATTGTGGTTTGGTTCCTGTCACCATTTTTTCCCGAAGAGTGCATCGCATTCGTCGACAGGCGCTCTGCAGTTTCGGATTGATCTACTACGGTCGAACGTGCCGTACATGCGCTTTTTCGTGTCATGATCGATCCCGTCAAGTTGCGTTCAATCGAAGCTTAAAATCCGAATGCCACCCCGACGCGACCACCGGTTGTGCCGCGTGCAGTGGAACCTGCTATGCTGGTGCTGATATAGACCCGCTCGCTCAGGCGACCCACAAGGGCGCTGGAGAAGCCCTGTTCGCCATTGTAGGTGGCGAGGTTGAACGACATGGACCAAGTGGTGTCCGGCACAATGATGCTGCCCGACATGGCCATGGCAGCGGCGATGCCGCCATTCGTCTGTTTGCTCATGCGGGTCACGCTGTTTTCCAGCAGCGTAGTGCGGTTTTCCAGAATACCGGTGCGCTCGCCGAGAGTGGTCAGTCCGGTAACATCAATTTCCATCGCAGCCAGATTGCCCATCGCATCGGTGGTCACGATGTTGAGCGCACCGTCCTGTGCGGCGCGACTGGCCGAAGAGGTGATGCCGGAAATGCGTACCGTTGCATTGCCTCCGCCCAGCGCGATCAGGTTGTTGCGGTCGGCAACAGCGCCGGGACCGATGGCAACAGCGCCATTGCCGACCGCCGAAGCGTCGTTACCGAGGGCGATGGCTCCATTACCGTTGGCCACATTGAGATTGCCAATGGCCACCGCGCCGGTTCCTGTGGCGCTGTTGTCTGCCCCCAGCGCTACTGCACCCGTACCAGTTGCAAAATTCGGATCACCGATGGCCACAGCGCCATTGCCCGACGCGACATTGCCCGCACCGATGGAAACGGCCTTGCCATTTATCGCCCGTGCGCCAGAACCGACTGCGACGGATTCGTCTCCCATCGCCTCGCTGCCCGTGCCGATCGCAAGCGCGTCCGTGCCAGTGGCGCTGGCGCCGGGGCCGCTGCTGTTGGTGTCAAAATAGGCCAGTTCTTGGCTGTTGGCTTCGGCCTGCGCCAGCGCGCGATTGGCATCGGTCTGCGCCTGCATCGCTTCGTTCCGCGCGGTGTTCGCGTCTGCCTGTGCTTCGACGGCCGTTTCAAAAGCCTCGTCCGCCTTGGCCTGCGCCTCGACCACACCTGCACCGGCCTGATCTGCCGCTAGCTGTGCAGCCCTGGCTTCTGAACGAGCGGTGTCGGCAGTCGTCTGGGCGGTGGCCGCACTGGCAAACGCTTCATCCGCACGGGTCTGCGCTGCCGCGGCTTCGGTGCGCGCCTGATCGGCCGTGGCCTGCGCATTGGTCGCCGCATTCGCCACAGCATTAACCTGTCCGACATTGGCGGCATCGGTATTTTCGGTTCCCGCCGCAACGTTAGTGATTTGCCGTTCAGCGCCGGTACTCCCAACCGAAACCGTGTTGTCACGGTCGGCCACAGAAGCTGCGCCAAGCGCTACCGAATTTGTTGCTGTTGCCTGTGCATCACTGCCTAACGCAATGGCGTTTTCACCTGACGCCAGAGCGCCATCAGAATCCGGGTCGCCCCCGTCGCCGCCAATCGCAATCGCTCCATTGGCTTCAGCGTTACTGGAGGTACCGACAGCAATAGTCTGTCTGCCCGACGCTGTGCTTTGAGAACCCATTGCTGTGCTAAAAAGTCCACTGGCTTCACTGTCAAAACCGGTCGCGGTACTGCCGTCTCCGCTGGCCTCACTATCGCTTCCTGTAGTCGTGCTGAAGTCGCCCGATGCCTGGCTACGGGCACCGATAGCTGTACTCCGCTCACCAGTGGCAGTGCTGCGAAAGCCATTGGCTGTCGCCCGGAAACCACTGGCCGTACTTTGGACACCCATAGCGTTACTGTCGTCCCCGATGGCCACTGCGCCCGAGCCAAAGGCGCTGGCGCTTTCACCCGAAGCCAGTGCACTTTTGCCGACCGCAGTCGCCTCTGCACCGCTTGCTTGGCTATCGTCACCAATGGCTGTGCTGCCGACCGCCGAGGCCAAAGCCCCGTCACCGCATTCGAGTGTGTCGGCAGGATCGTCGGCATTGCCCGGGATGCCGTCAAGTCCGGGATTGTTGCGACAACCGCTGGCGCCTGCCGTCGCTATGGACGCGTTGAGTTGCGCCAGGTTCACAGCATCGGTATTCTCGGTGCCTGCCGCAACGTTGGTTATCTGCCGCTCACCGCCGACAAAGCCGACCGATAAACTGTTGGCGCGATTGGCAATGGATCCAGCGCCCAGCGCCACCGAATTAATCGCCGTTGCCTGTGTTTCATTACCGATTGCAATCGCGCCCCTGGCGGAGGCGGTAGCGGCAAGAGCGCCAATATTGTTGGGATCGTCGCCATCTGCACCAATAGCGATAGACTGGTCACCGCTGGCCACACTTCTTGAACCGATGGCGGTGCTGCGGTCACCAATGGCTTCACTGAAAGAACCGAGTGCGGTGCTATATGCACTGGTTGCGTCGCTGGAAGTTCCGATGGCCGTGCTGCGTTCACCGCTGGCCACACTAGCCTGGCCGGTAGCAGTGCTGCTGATACCGCTAGATTCACTGAAACTTCCGGTAGCGGTGCCACCGACCCCGCTGGCCCGACTGTCGCGTCCGATAGCGGTGCTGTTGATACCACTAGCCTCGCTGGAAGCCCCGATGGCGGCGCTGCCCAAACCGCTGGCCACGCTGTTAAATCCGGCGGCGGTACTGCGTGCAGCACTGGCCTGGCTGGAAGCTCCAATGGCGATGCTGCCGGTCCCGCTCGCCGCACTTCCGGATCCGAACGCGCTTGCTTGGGCATTGTTGGCCAATGCATTATTGCCGACTGCCGTGCTGTCTTCCCCAGAAGCAACCGCGCCCAGCGTATCGCCATCTCCGCCGTCTTCGCCAATCGCAATCGAACGATCCCCCGTCGCCTGTGCATCGATGCCGACAGCAACCGAACCAGCGCCAGTTGCCTGCGCCCCGCCGCCCAGCGCGGTCGAGCCCGAAGCCACTGCGCCCAGACCAAGTGCCACCGCCCGCTCGCTGGAAGCCAAGGCATCATTGCCGATGGCGATCGCACCATCGGCCGATGCCACAGCACCAACGCCACCGGTATCTTCGCCATCCGAACCAATAGCAATGGACCGTTCGCCTGTGGCAAAAGTCTGGAAGCCAATCGCTGTGCTGGCAGTTCCAGTGGCATCGCTAAAAGCTCCAATAGCAGTGCTGGCGGTACCAGTTGCTTCACTGTCTCCGCCAATGGCGGTGCTAAAGCCTGCACTGGCTATACTCCCGCCACCAACAGCAGTGTCGCTAATACTGCTAGCTTGGCTGTCAAAGCCAATCGCTGTGCTGGTAGTACCGGTTGCTTCACTAACGCCACCAATTGCAGTACTTGAAATACCAGACGCCGTCGCCTGCGCCCCAATCGCAACACCGCTATCACCGCTAGCTTCGCTGTCAAAGCCAATCGCTGTGCCAATCTCACCAGCGGTCGCCTGAGCACCTATGGTGGTGCTGGCGGTGCCGCTGGCCACGCTATCCCTACCAATTGCCACGCTACTTGCGCCTGTTGCTGTCGCGTCAGCTCCGATCGCCGTGCTTCCAGGGCCAGTTGCCGTCGCTCCAACACCGCAAGCCAGCTGTAAATCACTACCCGCTGTATCCGCGCTGCCATCATTATCGGTGCCCGGATCGACTTCGCCGTTATTGTTGCGATCAAGCAAGCAGGTTTCAGCCCAAGCCGGGCTGGCGGCCGAAAGCGCGGCGATGCTGGTCGCGATTAACAGACCGCGCCGGATGGTTTGAGGGCGAATGGTTTCGGTCAAAAGGGTCATAATGCAAATTCCTTAAATGAGGTCAGCGCCATCGCGGTTTGGCGGGCGGCTTGGTGCAATGAAGCTTTGTGGGATATCTGGAGTGCCTTGAGGGCACGCGCGAAACGGACGGGACACCGGGGAGCACCCCGCCCATTCCCGCGGGTGCCTACTCATGCTCCCTCGACATCGAGCCACGAAGGCTCGAATCTCGGTCGTGCGACAGCGCGTAAAATAGTGGCTCATATGGTCCTCCCCGGTGCTTTCAAACGTCCGGTCTCTGGTCGAAAACCGGCGTGGAAACGGAGGGCTGCGACGATGACTGGCGCTTGGGCCAAGTCCGTCCGTTGCAATATCCCGTTTCCGGACATTGCAGTTCCGATCCGTTTCTGAGATGATGTAAACAGCGGTAAAGGGAGGGAAAAAGGGGTCGTGGCCAGATTGTCCGAGATGCGTTCAATTTTGTCCGAAATATGGTGTTGCCGGCCCGCAGTCATTGGTGAACAGCGCGAAATCTGCAGGCTTTCAGGCGAATCGCGGTGATCGGATTTGCACAAAAATGTGTATTTTTGCTGCTGGCCATGGTGTTGATCGGCCTGGCATGGACAACGCCCGGCCATGGGCAAACCAGCGACGACAACGCTATTGATCAGGGCGCTGACAGAGCGATTGCCAACAGCCTCGCGGATCTGCCCAGCGGTCAGTTAAAGCCTCTCGCCGCCAGTTCCTTTGTCGATCAATCCGGGACAATCGCTGCGGATGCGATAGCCGCCCAGACCTTCACATTCTCGCAAAGCCCATTTGCAATACCGCGCCCTCCGGGTGCCCTATGGCTGAAATTTCAAGCGCATAACCCCCATACGGATGACAAGCTATGGGGCATTTCATTCATGGAAACCGTGATGGACGACGTGACCCTGTTTCAGGATCAGGGCGGAAAACTGGTGCAGATATCGCGCGATGGCCGGACAGTCCCGAAGGCGCAAAGCGATAATGACCGGCTGCAAACCGCTGTCTCATTCCGCATCGAACCGGGAGGGCAAGAAACCTATTATGTCCGCCTGTCCGGCACCTACGCACCCGCCGTTACGCCGGTTATCAGTTCGGTCAGACTGCTGTCCAACTGGTCCAGCACATTTTCCGCGATATCCGCCCTGATGCTGGGCTTTTGCATCATCATGACAATCTTCACGCTAATATTATTTCGCCAGATTCATCCGCGCTTTTATCAATTTTACGCGGCCTATCTGATCGGGATGTTCTTCGTCACCTTCCTCTACGATGGATGGCCCCATATCATATTCGGATCGACCATTTCGACGGTCCAATGGCGGCCGCTTGTTGAACTGGCATCCGGCCTGGTGATGCTGGCCAATATTCAATATTGCAGGATATTACTGACCATCGATACCGACCCCCGGCAAAGAAAGCAGGCGGTGTTTCACTGGCTGACCGGGCTGGGGGTGATCGCCACTATCTGGGCGATGGTTGATCCGTTTGATTGGGGAACACCGGTGTCGATCCTGTTCATCATCAACCCCTTCGTTCTTCTCTATGTGGCGGGCCGAAAAATGTTCGATGGCGTCAAACAGGCCGTTCCGGTTTTTGCGTCGCTGCTGGCGCTTACCATCGGCTTGTTTTCGTCTCTCTACTTCTTCAAATTTCCGGTCTCTGTCACCGCCACCAGCTCTACCTTTGAACTGATCATGATGCGGCCGATTACTTTGAGCTATACCAGCTCGACCATATTGGAGGCGATATTCATGATGGCGGCGATCTCGATCATGATCAACGCCATGCAGAGGCATAGAAATGCCGCCGTCACCGAAGCGGTCAGGCTTCGGGACAAGATAGACATTTCGCAGAAACAGCCAGCACCAGAACAGACCGCCGTAGAGGTTGTTGGCGATACGCTAGATGCTCTTCATGCGAGCAGCCTCGACAAAACACTTTCCGCTCCGGCCGGGCAGGGTTTTCTCGAACGCGCGACGCAGGCGGTGATCGAAAATATCAGCCAGCGCGGCTTTGGCGCAGGGGCTCTGGCTTCGGCTTTGGGGGTCACGGAAAAAACCCTGGGCCGCCGGCTCAAAAAGGCACAGGGGCTGACACCTGCGGCCTTCATCCGGTCCATCCGCTTAAGCTATGCCCGCGACCTGATATTGCTTCGCCAATTTGATACGATTACTGCAATCGCCAATGCCTCCGGATTTTCCAGCGTAGGGCACTTCGCCAAATTATACCGCCAGGAATTTCGAACAACGCCCAGCGAGGCGCTTAAATCACTCAGGAATGAGGTTTAAAGATTCTCCGAGGGTATTTATTTGGGAACGAACGCAAATGATATTCGTAGGCTGCCAGCTTATGTCCGCTTTCGGGATATTGCAGTCACCAAGCTAATGTCCGCTATGGGCGCAAAAGCGGGCACATCTCAATCCAGGACGAGTGTTCCCAAACTTTAACTCTCCGAAACAGCGATGACATTGTCGTCGCTGTTTCGGTCGACATATTTGTTGTAGGGATCAACGCCCGCAAAGGCAGGTTTCTTCCTGGTGACAATCTTGATTATCTGCTTGCCATCCCGGATCGGTTTACGTTCCATCATCACAACATCCTTGCTGTCAAAGGTTCCGTCTCCCGGACGTTCGGCGAAAAGGCCCACTTCGATGCTGTCCGCGAGAGCCGCCTTTGTTTCATTGCCCAGTCCGTCCGCGTAAAACTTGGCTGCCTCAACGGTGATGGTGGTCTCAAACTGGCCATTGTCCAGATTTCTGACCTCGGCTTCGGCAGCCTTCATGTCATATATCGTGATCTTCTCCAGCAAATCCACGACCAGCTGTCTGTCCGCATCATCGCGCGCCAAGGATTTGAAACCATCGACGAGATCTGTCGATGCGGCATAAGGCTGGCTTTTGAACCGGTACTTGTCGAGCAGTCCCGCGAGCATCTCGTTCACGCGATCCTCGCCCAAACGGTCCTGTAACAGGTACATGACCACCGCCCCCTTGCGATAGTGGATATATCCCTGGTTCTCGACGCGATTCAGCGGCAATTCCTCTATCACTTCGCTGCCGCGCGAACTCAGATAGCGATCCAGCTCATATTGCAGGAACCGGCGAATTTTGTCCTCGCCATAAAGTTTCTTCATCACCATCAGCGCCGAATATTGCGCCAGAGTTTCGACCATGAGGGTGCCACCCTGCTGATCCGCGCTGACCAGTTGATGGGCCCAATATTGATGGCCCATTTCATGCGCGGTCACATAGGTCACATAATCAATATCTTCGGGATCCCTGAGATCTGCGATAAAGCCTATGGACTCCGAATAGGGCATGGTCCCGGCAAAGGCCTGCGCGAAACTGGCATAGCCGGGAAATTCGATGACCCGGGCATGATCGAACTGATAGGGGCCGAAATTGGTTTTATAGTAGGCCAAAGATGCTTCCATCGCTGCCAGCATCGTATCGACATTGTAAGCATGTCCGGCATCGTGGAAAACTGACAATTGCACGCCATCTGCTTCCTTTTCAGTGACCGCATAGTCTGCGGACTGGATCGAGAAAAATGCCAGTATCGGAGCTTTGGACACGAAACGTGCGATGCGCCGTCCGTCCCTGACTTCATCCGAAAGCTTCTCGCCGGGGGCGATCGGGGTCTGGCTGGCGACGGTCGAGATTGTAATGTCCGACATCACCCAGTCGGTGTCAGAGAGGTAATTGCGTTCCCGTGCTGACAGATCTTCCAGTTTGGCCGGCCGCAGCTCGGAAGGCAGGCCATATTTCCGGCGGGTTGCCCGATCGGACAACAGGCCGCTCCGGTCCATGCCAATGGCCGGTGTGAACTCGGCATTGTTGAGGAACGTCCCGTTCTTTACCAGCCGTGTATCATTGCCCGAGGCCCGGAAACCGCGCTGCCAGCGCTGCGACCGGAAGCTGAGTTCCCGCGTTTCTCCCGGCTGCATCGGGGTATCAAAACGATAGATATAGTAGCGGAATTCATCGTCCTGCATTTTCAGTGTCGCACCCGGCAGATCGACAGAGACATTCTTTGTTTCCGGATCACCAAAGCGCACATGCAGTTCTTCCACTGGCGCTCCTGTGTCGTTGATCATGGAGTAGGTACCCGATGCTTCCATCCGGGTTTCGGCGGGATAAATGTCCACCGCAAGTTTGATCCGGGTCAGTGATGGCTGTTTGACCGTTTCATATTTCAGATATTTCTTCTCAAATTCCGCTTGCAGTGCCTCGACATCATCGCTGGTCCGATATTCATTGAGAATATTGGTGTTGTAGAAGATGTAGGCACCGCTGCTTCCGGCGACCAGGGCGGCGACCCCGAACACGGCTCCGGCCGGACTGATCAGGCGTCTGGGCAGTTGCCGGATTCGTGGCAGGAGACTGGTTTCGGTGCCGCGCCGCCACAGCAGATGTGCCGCTACCGCCAGCATCAGTGCGAATGCGCCCCAATAGAGCTGCACCCACCAGTCGCCGGTGGAGCCGACGGCATTCCCATTAATGTCGGATAGCGGAACGCTGATTCCTGATCCGTAAAGCAATAACGGATGATCATAACCGAGCGCATTGAAGGTAATCGTCGCGACCACATAGAGGACCATGATGCCCCAGCCGATATATTTGTTGGGACTCAGTGCTTGCACGAATACCGAGAGGATCGCGATGATCAGGAAATTGATGGTCAGTGGTGCGATATACCAGGCAAGATATTTGCCAAACTCGATATGGGTATAACCTTTTGCAAGCTGGATAGTGATTGCGGCGATTACTGAAATCATCACGGTTGCCAGCAGCACCCCGAATACCGCAACGGTTTTTGAAACCATGTAGATCCAGTTCGGCAGCGGGGTTGAATCGACTATCTCGTGGACCTTGCGATCGCGATCCCGCCACACCAGTTCTCCACCGTAGAAAATCGCGATAATCATCGGAATGATGGTGAAGGAGCCCTGAAGTTGCGGCAAAATCGCAAAGGTCACCGGATAGGGAGCTGTTCCGTAACTTTCGTTTCCAAAGAAAAGCGAAGCCGAAGCATTGAACAGCCCGATGATGATGAGCACAAAAAAGGCCGGACTTTTGAACACCTGCGTCATTTCGAAGCGGGTCCGGGTGAGCAGCCGGTCCCAGGCCGCGTTCTCCGGCTCGGCATCCGGAAGAGAATCCGTGACCGTGGGAAGGACGGCCGCTAAACGCTCAGCCGTCTTTTTCTGTTTGCGCAGCTGCCGGGCGGAAACGCCGCGTTCGGCGAAGCTGAATCGCGAACAGGCAAAGAGCAGGGCCAGCAGCGCCACGCCAATCCAGATCAACCGGTTGGCCAGGAGAATGCCTGCAAAAGGCGCCATCTTGCTATTGCTTTCGGCCGCCGTCCAGTAACGCGTGATATACTCATAGGCCCCGCCCCCAAAGGGTTCGATGTAGGCGCCCAGTTCGAGCCAGTCGGGCCGCGATTGCACGACCGCGCTGAAGACGATGTACAGGACCAGAAACAGCACAACGCCGAGATAGCTGTACATCATCGATCGCGTAATGGTGGCGACCGCAAAGAAAATGGCCGATGTCAGGAAAATTCCGGGCAGCGCCAACAGGAAATAGGAATAGAGATAGAAGGATAGCCTGTTGGGTCCCAGTGTTTCCGGATCCATCCACGGCATGAGTGAGCCCAGCCAGATTGCAAGCGGCACGGTGAGAAAGGCAATCGCGGCAATTCCGAATGCGCCGGTGAAACGTCCCATCAGATAGTCAAATTTGCTGACCTGGGTAGAGCGGACCATCGGACCGAAGCCGCTTTCGTCATCCCGGACAATGACATTTGCGACAAATGCCGTGGTCACGAACATGAAAAAAATGGTCAAAATGATCGATGTTTCGGCAATGGCCGAGGGGCTGTTGGCATTGATGTTGCCGCCGTCCCCGATACTGATATTGTCCGCGGTTACAGCGCCGAACGTCAGCAGGAAAAAAAGCACCGCAACGACCCAGAATACGGGATTGCGGAACTGATAGCGGAGTTCAAAGGTGGCGATTTTTCCGAACATTCTGCTTCTCCGGATCAGGCCGCTCTGGACGCACTGGACGCATCCCGGCGGGTCGCTGCCAGGGTCGAGAAATAGACATCCTCCAGCCCCCCGTCGACCAGTTCGAACCCGTTGCCGGGATCGTCCTGTGACAGAATATGGATGCTGGTCGCACCGGCAAAAAGCCGCGTTGATATGACTTCGTAGCGGTCCTGATATTCGTCCAGCTTGTGGCGGTCGATCGTCTTGGACCAGACCGTCCCTTTCGCTCTTTCAATCAGGTCCAGCGGCGCGCCTTCCAGTTGAATCCGGCCATTGGAGATGACCGCCATCTGCGGGCAGAGGTCGGATGCATCCTCGACGATATGGGTCGACAGGATGACAACGACATTCTCGCCAATCTCGGCGAGCAGATTGAGAAACCGGTTCCGCTCTTCCGGGTCGAGGCCTGCAGTGGGTTCATCGACAATGATCAGTTCGGGATTGCCGATAAGTGCCTGCGCAATGCCGAATCGCTGGCGCATTCCGCCGGAAAATCCTGCAATGGCCTTCTTTCGAACGTCCCACAAATTTGTCTGGTTGAGCAGGGTTTCGACCGTGACCTTGCGGTCAGGAGCTGAGGATATACCTTTCAGCACCGCCATGTGTTCGAGCATATCATAGGCAGAAATGCGCGGATAAACACCGAAATCCTGCGGCAGATATCCGAGTTTTTCACGCAATTTTTCGGGATCGGCCAATATGTCGAGCTCACCGAAACGGATCGATCCCTGAGTTGGAGTCTGCAAGGTTGCCACCGTTCGCATCAATGTCGATTTGCCGGCGCCATTGGGCCCGAGCAGTCCGAACATTCCCTTGGGAATGGAAAGGGTCACTTCATCCAGCGCCCTGGTGCCATTTGGGTACACATGGGTGACATTTTTGAGTTCCAGCATTCCAACCTACTCCATCAAGGCGTCTCGAATTGAATTGCAGCTGTGTTATATGCATAACTCACTCGTGGCAAGCGCTGAATGAAATCCCGAACTCTATGCTGGTCAATTCTGCCACTATGTCCGCTATCGGGACAAAGCGGACACTTATAGAGCAGGCCCGGATCAACCTTTTGAGACCGCCCTGATCAGCGCACTATCTTGTCGCCTGATTTCCTAGATGCGCGACCGAGCTTGACAAAAGAGCCGCATAATTCAATGCCATGGCGATGCAAGAATATGTTGTCCCGCTTGCCGTGTCTGCCCTGCTAATTGCACTATGTCTGAACCTGCATTTCAGAATATTGCGGATGGGCGCATCGGCAATCTCGGAATTTGAAGCCGACATGCGTCGCCCGATGCTGGCTGTTCTGACATTGATATTCATCGCTCATCTGATTGAAGTCGTTTTGTTTGCGGTCGCCTACTGGCTGATTGACTTGTCCGGGAATGGCAGCCTGGTTGGGATCCATGCACCGGATGCGTCCGACTATTTCTATTTTTCGATCGTGTCTTACACGACGCTGGGCATTGGCGACATTGCTCCGGAAGGTGCGATGCGACTGGTTGCCGGAATAGAGGCGCTAACGGGTTTGCTGCTGATAGCGTGGAGCGCATCCTTCACTTATCTCATGATGGAGCGGCTATGGTCATCTGTAGAAGACTAGACGATTTGATTGCGGTCATGAGCGGGACGTTGTGACCGGTTTTTCCGCTCCTCCGCCGCCCAATATCCGGCTGAGCGTGGGCGTGACCGGTCATCGGTCCGTCCATCCGCTCTACGCGGCCAATTCCAAGCAGATCGAGGCCTGCATTGCAGGAGTTTTTGACTCAATTGATCGCGCCACCGGTGACGCGCATTCTCCGTTCGACAAAATGGAAATTGAGCCAACCCGCCTGCATACATTGCTGGTTGACGGGACCGATCAGGTCGCCGCCAATCTGGCGCTGGCGAGGGGTTGGGAGCTCATCAGCCCGCTGCCATTTGGCGAAAAATTGAATTTGGCGGTCAATGCGATGCCGGCCAGTGTTGAGGATGCGAAGGCTTTGCTGGCTGGAGAAAAGGCCGGAAATGAATCGACACAGAGCCGGGCGGAACGCATTGATCAGGTAGCCAAACGGGCGAGCCTGTTTGAACTTGCTGATCAGGATGATGCCATTGGTGAACTGTATCTGGCCATGCTTGAAGCACCGGACAACTTCGCCAAGGCCCAGGCTTTTGCATTGGAAAGTGCGCAGCGAGCCCAGCTGGCAGGCCGGATCCTGATCGAACAATCGGATGTTCTGGTGGCAGTCTGGGATGGTGCCAGCACCGCCAATATCGGTGGGGCCGGCCATACTGTGGCAACCGCGCTTGATCTTGGTGCCCCGGTTATCTGGATCAATCCGTCGGATCCCGAAAACTGGCGAATTCTGCACGCTCCTGAATCACTGGCCTTGTCACAAACTGAGAAATTGGAGGATGATCGGGACGCCCGGATTTCGGCACTGGTGACGGAAGTCATTTGCCCGGAAGAGGTTCGGCAATCCGTGCAAGCAACCGATGGCCGGGGCCTGGAGACATTGAGCAATGAGCAATGGCGTGAACGCAGTTCCCGTCTGGTCCACGCCTATCGCCGTGTGGAAGCCTTGTTTTCCGGCGAAAAATCTCGTTTTCGCTCCCTCGTTCAGGTCTACGAAAAACCGGAAGAGGTGGCGCAGGGGAGCGGCGCAAAATTGACCGAGAAGATCACGCACCTTCCCGGCGCCGACCCGGCCCTGACGGAGAAAATTACGGGATTTGCCCTGAAATCCTTCGCCTGGGCCGATGGTATTTCTGCGCGGCTTTCCGACCATTACCGCGCAGGAATGGTCGTAAACTTTCTGTTGTCCGCGCTCGCCATTGTCGGCGGTATTCTCTACCTTCCGCTGGTGCCTGCCGAACAAAAATGGGGGTTTGCCCTGTTCGAGTTCCTGCTGCTTGTGGCGATAGTCATTATCACCTCCCGCGGACAGAAATATCGTTGGCACGAACGCTGGTTCGAAACCCGCCGTGTCGCCGAATATTTCCGCCACAGTCCGCTGCTGTTGATTCTAGGCGTTGCAAGACCTCCCGGACGATGGCCCCGAAGTACAGATACATCGTGGCCGGAATGGTATGTCCGCCAGGCACTGCGCGACATCGGCCTGCCGCGTGCCAAAGTCACAAGCGGATATTTGCGGACAGCACTCGAAACGCTCGACACATGCCATGTCACCCCGCAGCGTGATTATCATTTCTCCAAAGCTCAGCGACTGCAGAACGTCCATCACAACCTCGACCGGTTTTCCGAATTTCTCTTCAAACTGGCCCTCCTGTCCGTCGCAACCTATCTGCTATTGAAGCTGGGCTCGACGGTTAATATTCTGGACAGCGGGTTTGTCGGTACCTTGTCCAAAACATTCACCGTACTTGGCGTCCTGTTTCCCACCTTTGGAGCTGCAATTGCCGGCATCCGCTATTTTGGCGATTTCGAGCGATTTGCCGCCATATCAGAAGTCACGGCTGAAAAACTGGATGCCATCAGGAGCCGCATATTGCTGTTGCTGACAGCACCGGATGAGGCTCTCGACTATGACAAGGTAACAGAGCTGGTCCACGCAACCGATGATGTTGTCGTTGCCGAAATCGAAAACTGGCAGGCCGTATTTGGCGGCAAGCATATTACGGTGCCCGTATAGCAGAGAACCGAGCCAACCATCGGAAGGCTGTGACTTGCGCAGAATTCCGGTGCCCCGGTCTCAATGGGTCGATCTGGCAGTATCATTTTACAAGCGCTTGCAAATCCAGTAGAATTTCTTCAACTAGCGGTTGAACGGGACAGACCTTGAAATGCCGGACAACGACTTTCCAGACCGCGCGCGGGAAACCACCGTATTTTTTAGCTATTCCCGCACGGATCAGAAAGAAGCCCGGGCGATCATAAACTTGCTTGAACGGGCGGGCTTTGCGGTGTGGTGGGACGGCTTGCTGGAGGGTGGCGAACGCTTTGCCAATGCGACAGAGGCCGCCCTGGATCGCGCCAGGGCGGTTGTTGTTCTCTGGTCGAAGACATCGGTCAACTCACATTGGGTTCATGATGAATCGACCCGCGGGCGGGATAGCGGCCGCCTTGTCCCTCTGTCACTGGATGGCAGCGAGCCGCCGCTCGGCTTCGGCCAGTTCCAGTGCATTGATATCTCCAGGTCCCGGATTGACGCCAATGATGGAGAAATCGAAAAGATGCTGCGGGCAGTTGCGGCGCTCCATGATGGCGGGGAATTGCCCGCCAATCACGATCTACTGGCTCATCCTGTTCCGAACCGGCGCAATCTGCTCATCGGTGGCGGTGTGGCCGCCATGGCGGCTGCGGGGCTGACAACGTGGCTCATTGATCCTTTTTCCGGATCATCACCAGACAATGGCGTGGCGGTTCTGCCATTTGAAAATCTGAGCGGTGACCCGGAGCAAAATTACTTCTCTGACGGTCTGACGTCTGAGATCAGAACGCAATTGTCGCGGAACAAATTGCTGCAGGTCGTCGGACAGACGTCTTCGGACGAATTTCGCGGGCACCAGGGTGGTGCGGAGGAAATTGCGGACAAACTTGGCGTGACATTTCTCCTCGATGGCAATGTACAAAAGGCGGGGGACCGGGTTAAAATCACTGCAGATTTGAGCGACGGGCGCACCGGGGCGAGCAGATGGAGTCAAAGCTTCGAGCGGCCGTTGACCGATATATTCGAGGTGCAATCCGAAATTGCCGTAGCGGTTGCAACATCACTGGCAGCGGTCATGGACGATGGCCCCGCAATTGACCGGACCACACAGGTTGGAGGAACGAACAGCATTGCCGCTTTTGATGCCTATCTTCGCGGCAAGGAGCTTTACGAGGCGGCAATCGATGAGCAGTCCGATCGCGAGGCGCTTGCGAAATTTGACGAGGCTCTTGCGATTGATCCGGAATATGCCAGTGCGGCGGCCGCGCGGTCCCGGACTCTTGCGGTTATCGGCAATCTTTATGCCGACTTCGAAGAGCGCGTACGTCTTTACGACGAGGCAGTTCTTGCCGCGCGCAAGGCAACCGAATTGGTGCCGGATCTGGCGGCGGGTCATTCTGCGCTAGGGTTTGCGCTGGCGTCTGGCAAACTCGATATGAAGGCCGCCCGCGTGCCCTATGAACGGACCTACGCGCTGGGCATTGGCGATGCTGATCAGCTCAGTCGCTATGCAACTTTCAAATCCCGGCTGCGCGACTATCCTGCGGCCAGCGCGGCGATAAGTCGCGCATCAAAACTGGACCCCCTCAATTCGAGAGCCTTTCGCGCCATGGGTGACATTCACTATTTTGGACAAAAATATGAACTGGCAATGAGTGCATATAGACGGGCAATTGGGCTCAATCCGGATATCGGCAACTATTATTCACTGCTGGGTTTCGCACAGCTGATGCTCGGACAGCTGGATGCGGCCGACGAGTCCTTCTCCAACAAGATGAGCAAAGTTCGGCGCCTGCCAGGTTATGCCATTATTGCGCACAAACGAAATGACCGGTCGGGGGCGGAAGCGGCGCTGGCCGAGCTGCAGGCGGAATATGGAGACAAAAGCCATTACCAATATGCGCAGGTTTATGCGCAATGGGGTGACACCACTCGATCATTGGCCGCGTTGGATGCGGCCTGGCAATTGCGCGATGCGGGACTGACCGCGCTATATGCCGATCCACTGCTCGCTCCCGTTCGCGAAGAGCCGGAATATATCAAACTGGTAAAAACCATGGGTTTCATCTAAACGAGATCAGGAACTTTGAGGGGGACCAGAACTATGCGTAAAACCACAATGGCAGCAATATTGATATCAGCATCCTTGGGCCTGTCGGCCTGTCAGGAACCGGCCACAGACGGTGATGTCACGGAAGAGGATCGTACGACAGGAGAGGATGATCGCACGGGTGAGGATGATCGGACAGGTGAAGACGATCGCACCGGCGAAGATGACCGCACCGGCGAAGATGACCGGACGGGCGAGGATGATCGTACCGGCGAGGATGATCGTACCGGCGAGGATGATCGTACCGGCGAGGATGATCGGTAAGCGCCATTTGGTAGACTGGACGCCAAGACTTGTCTCGCCTGGTGTCAACAAGTTGCCGGGCCAGCTATTCCTGCACGGCTGCCGGCCAACGGATCACGGCAGCAGGCTGGGCTTTCTGCATCGCTGCTCTGATCCACTCGACATAATGTGATACGCGGACATAGACGGCGGGGATTTCCGGCGCCCCGCATCCTTTGCCACGTGAAACGATACCGACAAGCGTTCGCTTGTTGCCATCGTCAAGTCGGGTCAGCGGACCACCGCTATCTCCCTGACAGCTGTCTTTTGCCGAGCCTGGGCTCCCGTCCGAAATAACTGCACCGGCACACAGGCTTCCGGCACCAAAGTCGCGATAATGCTCCTGACAAATGGCATCATCCAGATAATTGATCGTAAGTTGTTGTAACGCGGCCGGTTTTCGTTGCAGCTCGCCCTGGCTATCACGCAGCCGTTGAAAATCCCGGTTCGCATTTCGCTGTCCCATATAGCCCCAGCCAGTAACTCTCAGGTCCTCCCGTGTCTCGAAATCGCGATCGGTGGGGTTCATTACATCGATTGCGGCGAGGCGGCCTTGTGCGACCAGGTCGGCCAGACGGGATTGAGTCTCGGTATCGTTACTCAGCTTGATCAATGCGATATCGGCCATTTTTGCGGTTCGACTGTAATTTCCGTGGATTACCACGGCATCCACAGCGAACCGGCTATCCGCGGCTGTCAGATTTTGGGTGCCCAATATCAGGTAACGATCATTGACCGCATCGCCTTTGCTGCCATCCGGGGCGGATACCCTGTCCACGCAATGTGCGGCGGTGACGATCCAGCCATCGCCAATATAAGATCCGCCACATTTGTGCGCGAGCTCGAACTCCTCTCGTTCTTCCAAATAATTTTTGCATTCATCGCCTTGTTCCAGTCTGGCATCGAAGGCGCGTTCAGCCTGACTATATTCCGGCGCGGACATGATCGCGATCTGCCAGGGAGCTGACCCGGGTTTGGCGGGCTTGCCCCCGACAATGCGGCCGCCGCCATCCTTTTCCAACCGCGCCTTGCAGCGTTCTGAACGACTGGTTTTCGCCGTCTTTGTTGTTGATTCCAAATCATTTCCGGAAGGCGAAGGTTTCGGATCACATCCGCTCAGGGCGATAATCAAAAGGGATGGCACAAAAATTCGGATCAGTCCTGGCCGGGTCTTCATGATCACCTCAGTTCACTACTGCTGAAGCCACGACCGCCGACCAGTTGCCGATTTCGGAAACCTCCGGATCGCGGGTTCCCTGGCTGGCGGAACAGAGCAGTTTTTCGAGCGGGGAGCTGCAAATGTCGATATTCCTGATTCCGCTCCCGCTTTGCTGAAATGCGTCAACCCGGATGCGTTCTTCGCTGGCAATTGTGATGAACCGATAGGGTCCTGGAACCTGGAAAGATATCGGGCCTCGGCGATAAGGACGGTTGGGTTCAATTTTCTGATCTATTTCGCCGGGTCGCGGCAACACCAGCACAACGCCGTTCTTGGGATCAATGGCCAATAGGTAGATAAACGCCGGTCTGTCGCCACGATTGATGACGGTGGCTATGGTTTTCTCTTTCAGATCGATGTGTCTTACACCGCCATTTTCAAGTGATGGACAACTGGAGGGGCGGTATCCCTCGGCTGCAATGCAGAAGTCCACGGCACCAAAATGCGTTTGTGCCTGGCGTGTCGGGCTGGTCGTGCGCAAGGCGAGTAGCTGGTCCACGCGCGCGATCTTTTTCAGCTCCGCTTCCAGCCTGGCGGGAAAACCCGCATCTTCGATCTCGCCAAGGTCGGCGATTTTCGTGCCGTCATTGGCCTGCAATCTGGCGTGCCCGGGAATTTCCTCTGATCCGACAATGTGAATGGTGCCGGCTCGTGTGATATCGACAAAGTTCATGGCAGTAATTGCCAGCTGCACACGGTCACCCCCATCATTAGCCGGTATTTGGTTGCTGATTTTCAATATGTCCGGTGCGAAGAAATGGGCGGTTTCTTCGGCATAGATTTTCTCCGGAAGCTTGTCCGATGATCCCGGCGTGATTCTGACTCGCGCGGAATTCGGGCCAAGTTCGATGATTTGCCCGGTCGCCAATTGGGCGTTTCTGTCGACCGCATCCTGTTGCGTTGCATAAAATGCAAAAGCTGATCCCACGGTCATACCAGACAGGGACCCGGCGAGCAGTTGGACTTCGCCGTCCCGGTTCTCTGCCTCAAACAGGATGGTAGACCGCGCGCGCGCGCCCCAGGCGGCCGTCAATTCTCCTTCTGCGGATGGCGTCTGAGAGGAATGCCCATTTCGTGACACCCTCAGCTGGACCTCCGCAATAATATCTCCGAATGTTGCATGGCGCATCGCAGGCATGCGCAGTGTTTCGATCAATGCGCTGGTGAAGACTCCCGCGCGTCGCCCGATCGATCCATTGACGGTTTCCTGCGCTTCTTCGCCATCTTGCGCGGCGGCGAGATGCACCCAATAGCCATCGCCCGATCCCGCCACCGGTGGGCGGCTTGCCTGATCTTGCGGCGGACCACCGGACAAGGGTGGAACGCTGCGCGACTGTCCGTTGGCGCCATCGCGTGTGGCGGTGGCGGAATTGCAGCTGTCGAAAATTGAGACAAAATATATGCCCGCAGCGGTGGCACGGTCCTTTATTTGCTTGAGCTCAATATCGAAAATTTCACCGGCCGACCCGTTTGGATTGCGGGCATCATAGGGCAGGATCGTGCCATTATATCCCGTATCCTGATCATAATTTTCATCATCCTGATATTGTGATCCATGACCGGCGAAGTAGAAAAGCAGCGTGTCGCCAGGGCTGAGCGCCGCGATCCGGGCGTCCAGTTCGTCCATTATTCTGGCGCGGGTCGCACAGGAATTGATCAATGTGGTCGACAGATGATTTGACGTTTCGCAATTTCCGTCGCCGGATCGATCAAATTCGACTGCGTAAATTTCCCGAAACGCGTCTTTGAAGCGCAAGACATCGCCAACCGCCCCCTGCAAATCTTCAAATTCCGAGGAGCGCAGGTTTGTCCTTGAAAACTGATAAGTATCAACCCCGACAAACAGGGCGTTGAGATTGGTCAATTGGGTATCGATGCTCTTCGTGCCGATCGGCTTGTCGTCGTTTGATTTTGACCAGAAACCGGAACAGCCAGACAGGGCCATTACGGACAGCAACAGCAACGGCAGGGCGAACCAGTTTTTCATTTCATATTGGTCCGCAAAATGATCGGGCTGGCGAGAATGTTGAAGTCAAACAGCGACGGCTTCTGAATTCGCTTTTCCGTCTGGCTGTCTTGCAGATCATGGAATACCACTGCGTCGCTGCGAATGCCCTCGACGCGGGCATCAACTTGCAACGCGGGGAGGCGCTGCACCGCATAATTCAGCCATTCGGCAAGTTCAATCTTGCGATCTGAATCGAGATCAGCCTTGCCACCCTTTTCCCCCAGTCCTTCCGCCGCCAGGACGTAGGTGAGAAGGCCTTGTTTGAGATTGGCATCTTCCAGCGCCACATCATCAGCCTGAGTCGCCGTCAGAATCCGCACACCCTTGTCGAAAGCGAGCTGACCCAGTCCCGGATCACCCATCGGGCCCGGTTTGAAGCTGCCATTTTCAACACTGGCGGCGGAGTGGCAAGCATCGACAATCAGGGTCATAGCGCCGGCATCTATGTCGGTCATCCAGTTGGCCAGCTCCCGCGAGGAAACCAGGCCTTCGGCTTCAGGTGTTCCATCTTGTTGCTTCCAGGAAGCCTGGGAAGTGACGAGGTAAAACTCCCCCGTTCGATCGGTCCAGCCATGTCCCGCATAGCTGAAGATAATGAGATCATCGGGTGTCGCCTTTTCCAGATTGGCAGCATTTATTCCCAGCGCGTCCAGTCGTTTCCTTGCCTCGCTCCCATCTAACCCGGAGAGCAGTGAAAGAAGATCCCGGATGATTTGTTTGGAGACATATTTCGGTGCACCAGCGCGCTGATCCCCGGGGTTCGGGCCGACAGTGCGGATCGTCAATTGCCGGGTATCATAGCCTGGGATATCCGACAGCCTGTCACTTAGGAGGATCGCGTCATTTCCGGCAAAATTCAAATTGAGGCGCTGTTCCTGATAGTGATCAATGCCGATCGTCAGGACATAGGCTCGCGGTTGCCTCGCGGGCAGGGGAGGGCGCTCGTATTGATAGGCAGCCGTTTCGCTCTTGATCCGATCTTCGTTAAAGGCATAGGCGGTGATGAGTTGTGACAGGTCTTCCGGTCTGGAACCGGTTGGAAGGGTTACGGTCTTCTGCAAGCGATAGCGGCCGTCCGAGATTTTTGTAACGGCCTTGGATGCGGCATGCGCCGATCGCCAGCTCGCGATGGAATTCTGTGAGCGTTGATCGGTTTCGACAGAACGAAAAACAAGCTGGTGATTGCGAAAAATGCGTGGATCAAAGACGCCGCTGGTCCCGGTATCCGGTTTTCCTGTTTCATTTATTTCAATGGTGACGATCGCTTCAGCGGAATTCTCTCCCGGCGCGACATTGACAATATCCACCTGGGGCAGCCGGCGATTAAGCTCCACAATTGGTCTGACCGGGTCGAAACTGTTCGCGCAATTGCCGGCAACGCGGCAGCTGATCCACCTTTCGGTCAAACCGGGTGCGAAATAGTCACGACTGAACGCATCTGGATTGAGCGATGTAAATGGCTGATCCGGGACCAGCCAGCGAAACCTGGCGTTATAGGGATGGATATTGCTGTCATAGCGGCCGTCGGGAGTCACCGCCAGAAAACCCTGATCGGCAAAGAAATAGGTGGTGAGCACAACCGACCAGTTCCTGGTATCCCAAATCCGCAGCCCGTCCTCAGCCGAAAAGGCCCAGAACAGGGGTTTGTCCGGGAAAAATCCGCCGCCCGATACATTGCCGAATTCGAGCGCCGGTAAGGTCTCTCCGGTTTCAAAATCAAAAAGACTTATCGCGTCATCATATTCGCCGGCCACAGCCAGAATTGCCCCGTGTCGCTCCAAAACGGTTGTGTCCAGTGATGTGAGCGACGTCGGACCCCATTTATCCTCATCAACCCGCCATATGAAAACTCTGCCATTGCTGGAAACTAAAAGGCTGTTGCCATCGGGTGCAAAGGCCATGTTGGCTATGGAAGAAATATCCTTGAAGGACTTGGAGAATAACGGCTCGCCGGTGCGGGAATCCAGAATATGGCCGACAATTTGCCGATTTTCGCGTTGTACGACAACCGCTAACCTCCGCCCATCGGCTGACAATGCAAGCAGATCGACAAACGCTCCCTCAGGTATCTCCAGAGAACCAAAAGCCTCCCAGATTTCTTTTTTGGCGTCATATTTTTGAAGCCCGACATCATCGTTGTCGACGGTACGACAATTCGCAAGACCAGCGCCAACAAAGCCGTGATCGGGAGCAGGCATCATGTAGCAGCGCGCCTCAACTTTATCTTCGATTTTCCCACTGGCGACATCCACGATAACTGCGTCAGGAGGAGGACCAAGATTTTCCTCATCTTCTCCCACACGATCACCACTCGAGGAAATCTGGGTTACAACCAGCTCGTTGTCCGATATCCAGTTGGTCTGATTGTAATCACCTATAATTCTGACCTGTTGCGCAAATTTGGCGGATTGGATGTCGTAGATTTCGATGATCGAAACGTCTGCATCATAGTCAGAGTCATAGTCCATCTTGTCATTGCTCATCGCCACCCAGCGTCCCTCGGGAGACATGGAGGCCGCATCGAATTTGGCCAGTCGGTCATGCGTCAATTCGCGCTCTTCTCCGTCCGATTCACTGACCAGCAACAGGCCTCCAGCATCTGCGCCAGGATTGAATTCGGCCTCCACAATGGGTTTCCTGTGCAACGACCAAATTCCATCGTGCGAATTGGGCAAAGCCGGTAAATGAGCGTTGGCATATCGGACAGCTTCTTCGAAGCTTTGCGGTTCCTCGTCCGCTTCGTCATACACGCACATCGTGTCACTATCTTCATAGAGCACCTGGAGCGCTTCGCGTACACATTCAATATCATTTCCGTCCCAGATGATTTCGTCATTCGGCGCGGCTATCGCGGTTACCTTCCGGCTGTGCAGATCAAGAGAATATCTTCGATTGCGGGCGGGACTGTACTTTTCGTCCTTTCCAAATTTGGCGGTTACGGCATCAATTATCGCCGTCTGTCCGTCCTCAGATACCTCGATTGAGCGAAGCGCCATCAGTTCGCCGGTTTGCCCCTTCTCAGCCGGAAGGCGAAGGCGGTCGACAATATGACCGTTCGCGACGTCCCATATCGTCACAGAGCGGGTAGCGCCTACTGCGGTGATTATGAACCGGTCATCGCGAGTCCAGGCCGCGACTTCGACACCATCGGCAGGCAGGCTTTGCGGGACGACTTTTGGTTGCAGATCAATCGGGGCCTGACCGAATTCCGGTTCTGTGGAACAGGCCACAAAAAGGGGAAGGGTTGCGACGAGCAACAGCCGCAACAAACGCCTGACATATGGATAGCACTCTGGATCAGTTGCCATATCATGTGCACCTTGCTCGCAATTTTACATGCTTTCAAACATTGTATAGACTGTCAAGCTACGAAGACTATTCGGTTTTTTGAGGGGGAGGGCGATGATCCAGACGAGTTTTTCTTTGTTGTCAGCGATTTTGATGATCTCCGCTCCGCCCCCACCGAGCGAAGATGAGTCCTTCAAAATGGCGGTCGCTGACGGGTATTTTGTCGCAAGCGGAACGCTTGTGCCCAATTCAAAAGAGCATATCAAGGCCGCACGGCGAAACGATCAGAACATCAAGATCCTGGTCATGCAAAATGTTCCCGGATCAGATGATGATAATGACTATTTGGATGCGGCCTGGGGCTTGCACCAGGACGGGTTCACCACAATTGTCCCTTCGGACGGCTTGGTCGCGTCCGGTGGCACCGATTTTTTCCTGGCCGGCACTTTCCGGATCATCCAGCCCGGTGCATGTATCGGTGTGCACAGCTGGGAGGATGATGGTCCGCCACCCTATGCGGCCAACCAATTGTCGCGGGATCATGCCGAGCACGGGGATTTCCTGGAATTTTTCACGGCCATCGGCATCGCGACGGAATTTTACTGGTTTACAATCAATGCTGCCCCCGCAAGCGGGATGCACTGGATGTCGCCGGCAGAAATCAACCGGTTTAAAATGAGCTCAATCCCTTTGGCTGAAGATGACGAGGAGACGGATGCGGAACGTCAAGCGCGATGCGACAATCGCGCGATCGAATCCTGAACGAAATGCTGGGCCGTTTCCTCCCGGCTCTGACAATGGCTTTGCTGGCGACGGCGGTTCTGGCCCAACCCGGACCGGCACCAATGGACTCGACACCGCCGGGACCGAATATCCTGCCGGAAGATGAGGGGGACGAATATCCTCCAAGGCGAAAACCAGGCGACGGGGAACCAATCATTCGCGGCTGGATCGCGCCGCCTGGACATGCGCCCTGGCAAGTCCAGATCTATTCCACCATCCCCTATACGCAGACTGAGATCGACCATGATGCGCGGCTTTCCCCGATCGCTGCACAGAATCCCGGCGGCGAGCGGAAAAAATTTCTCCGCGAACGCAGCGCGTTCGAAAGACAGCACCGATGCGGCGGAGCGTATCTCGGGGAATTGTGGATTGTCACGGCCGCCCATTGCGTCGCAGGCAAGCCGTTCATCGGCGCGAATGCCGGCAAGGTCCTGACGCATCGCCGGGTGCGGATGGGAACGCAGAATTTGCAAAAGGATGGTGCGACCTATCCGATTGATTCGATTGTCATTCACAAGGATTACCAGCCCGGCAAGAAGAAGGCGGACATCGCACTGATCCGGATATCCACCGCCGGGAAGGTCGGTCGGATCCAATCGGGGAGGTTGCAATCGATCAGACTGCACAGCGTGCCATTGGGTGCAGTTCCGATCCCGGACACCGAATTTCTTGAAGTCTCCGGGTGGGGACTTACGGGTCCTTTGGCGGTGGGTGCGGAGAATGTCCGCCTAGATCAGGAGGGCAAAATCCAGCGCAACCCGGCCCGACTCCACTATGTCCCGGTGCGCCATCTGTCGCGCAAGGGTTGCAAGAAATATGCATCACTCCGAGACAGCATAAAGAAAGGCATGATTTGCGCGCTCGGCTGGTCCAAATCTCCCGACATTGCCTATGGCGACTCCTGTTTGGGCGACAGCGGCGGCCCGCTGGTCAGGCGGCGGTCCAGTGGAGCCGTTCGTCTGGTGGGATTGGTATCCTGGGGCAAAGGGTGCGGATTGCCGAATATGCCAGGGGTCTATGTCGACATTTCTTACTATTCGAAATGGATCATTTCCGCACAAGTCGGTGCCCGATCAGGCATATCGCGGCGATAGGCCGACCAATCGCGACCGATATTGCGCCACAGGATTAGCCTCGCAGATTCCGCTTTTGTTCGACCGAAGCCATAGATCCTTTGGGGATTACGTCATCTCTGCCCCCACCCCAATGTCCGCTATGGGCGCAAAAGCGGACGTTTCAAAATCTCACGGATTCAACGAAAAGGATTGGTAAAGCGGGCATCTGCAACCAGACTTTCGTCCGAAAGTGTTTCCATGAAGTCCACCAGCGCCTGTTTGTCCGCATCGGACAGATTGAGCTGCTGGGGATTGTTTCCCTGGGTGAGCCGATTGTCCAGCGCCGGACCGCTCTGAATACCGCTGTTATAATGCTCAACCACCTCGGCCAGTGATGAGAAGCGCCCATCGTGCATGAAGAAGTTCGACAGCGCGACATTTTTGAGGGAGGGCGATTTGAATTCGATGGTTTCCCCTGCATCGAGGCCGTTGCTGTCACTGTTTCCCGCAAGGGCAAAAGTGGGTGGCTGATGACAGGCAGAGCAACCGGCACCGCCGTTATTGCGGCCTGTCATGAACAATTGTCGTCCCCGGTTTTCGGAAGCGGTGAAGCCTGGAAGCGTGGCGTTCAAATTGCGGTTGTCGGCATTGGGATTGAACACCTGCGCATAGGCGCGATCCCAGCGGCTGTCGGAGGAGATCATCGCGCGCTGGAACTGTGCCAGCGCCTGCTGCATCCGTGCTTCGGTAATCGTCGCGTTGCCAAAGGCAAATTCAAACAGTGCCGGATAATATTCCAGACCTTCCATGCGCGTGATCAGCGCTGGCACGCCGCCCGCCGCATCATCCCAGCCCATTTCGACCGGGCTCTTCACTGGCTCGGTGGCCTGTTCCTCCAGCGAGTCTGCGCGCTTGTCCCAGAACATGTCGCCCGGGCCAAAGTAGCGGACATTGCCCAGCCGCATGGCATGCATCCCGGTTTCCTCGTTCAGGAAACCGACACTTTTCTGCAGGGGATCATCAAAGCCGGCCGACTGCTGGTGACAACTGGAGCAGCTGATCGTGTTGTTGACGCTCAACTGGGTATCATAAAACAGCACCCGGCCGAGTGTCGCGATACGGTCCTCCAGCTGGTTGTTGGCCGGCTGGTTGTCGCGGTTGTTGAGCGTATTGTCATAATAGGCCGGCAGTGCCGGATCGGCATAGTTGAGGAGATTATCGAGGTCGATGGTGGTATATTCCGCCACAGTTTCCGCCAATGTCGGATCGGTTGGTGTGGGGGTCGGCGTTGGTGTTGGCGCGGGTGTCGTCGCAACGGGGAGAGTAACCGTTGAGGAGCCATCACCATCGCCGCCCCCGCCGCCGCAGGCCTGCAAAAACAGAGAGGCCGTTACGGCGACTATAGACAACTTGCTTCCCCGGATACCGAGCTTGATCATGGGATACTCTCCATCTCAATTTCGGGCGCTGATTTTTCACCCTGTTATAGTGGGACAACGCCGCGGCCGTTCCCGATCCGCACACGGATTTGAGATAATTCCGAATTTTTGTTTATATTACTGATTTAATGTGGTTTTTTAACGCTGCCGACTTCGCCTCACAAAGTCGGGCCCCGGAGTTCCCTTGAAACAGCGCGGGATTACTGGCCAGTCGCGGGTCAGGAAATAGGCATAGGTGCCATCCGGAAAATCCGGTGTCCTGACAAACCGGCCGTTGCACACATCCAGATTTCCTGCACCCTGGACATAATCATAGTCGCGCGTGAAGGTTCCGTCATATGTCCCGCCGGGATTGCCATTCCCGGAAGGCCGGCTGCCTTTTTTAACACGGTATCCCGACGTCATTTCGATCACGCTGCCAATATTTTCGGGATCGCCATATAAAGCGTAGATGGGAAAGCCATCCGCAGCCCAACCGATCAGGGGCGAATGCGCTTGTGCACTGACATTCAGCCTGTCCAGCAGCAATGTTGGCAGACCATGATAGTGATAGGCTCCCTGTGGCTGGACATGGGCATGATTGGTATCGAGTCCCATGTTCAATGCATTGCGCAGTGGTTCATATTGCCAGCCGCTACTGCGGTCGCCTTGGTAAAATTCATTGGCCCCGGGATCAAAAACGACGCCGTTGACGGCCACGCCGAAAACCTGGCCCAGGGCATTCCGGATGCCGCCAGTCAACTGCGGAGCGGCAGGAACGCGGTAGCTGTGTTGCTGCACAGATATCCGGTGGGGGTTACCCGCATTGGGAAATTTACCCGTCAGATGCCGGGCAATTCCGTTGGATCGGAGCACGCGCCATTTTTGCGCCTTGTCGTCGGTGACTATACTAAGCGCGATCGGTTGCTCGGTTGCGGGAACCAGCAATGCTGCACCATTGCTTTGGGTGACCGTGTGACGGCGGGTGGGCGGTTGGCGGAATGCGTGTCCGCGACGTGCGTGACTGGCAGGCTGGCACACCAGCTCATCCTGATCGGGAGGCGAAAAACATGTGCCGGACCGTTCTCCACGGCGCGTACGGAAGGAACAGCTGTCATTTTCCTGCTTTTTGGCACAGGCCTTGAGGGCCTCGGCCGGTGGACCGCTGCGGTCAGATGGTCCACGCTGGGCGGACAAATAATCATATGTAGCGAGCATCGCGAGAGGCAGGACGATGCTCGCCAGTAGGAATGATTTTGCGCGGGACTGGTGATTTCTGCTCATCGCAATTCTTTTGAATCCTCATTTGTCAGAAACTGTAGCGCAGCGAGAAAATACCTTTGAATTCATCGCTGGCATGAAGGTTCACACCGTTGATGTTGATATTCGCATCTTCGTAATTGAGGCCGAGATTGAGCGAGAGGCCACGGGCGATGTCATGGCTTACTCCGACAGCCGCGGATTTCTCGCTCATGCCTTCCACATCGCCATAATGGGCTTCTGCGGAGAGCGTCCAGCTCTGGATTTTCGTCCGCACCCCGGCAGATACGAACCAGCGATCCGCATCGAAGCCCGGTGACTCAAGTCGCTCAAAACCGGCACCAAGGTCAAAAACACTACTGCCAAAGGTCAGTTCGCCAACCAGTTCACCACCCGTGGTGTCAAAGGTGGTGGTGCCATCCTGCGAGGTGAAGGTGCCGTCTGCGAAACGGGCGGAGAAGCGATAGTCATTTTGTCCAATGGGGCGCTGAAATGTGCTGCCAATTTCAAAGTCCCCGTTTTCGTCCATCACGCCGCTCAGGCGAAACGGGCCGTACCGGCCAACATAGCCGCCACCCCAGTTGTCGAGGCCGCCATAGAAGCTGTCAAAAGCAAGGTCCGCATTACCTGCACCGCGCAGACGACGGGTTTCTTCGCGGACCAGGCCGGAGACATTGCCGCCAATCACCGTACCCCAGCTGGTGCCGACATAGGCGGCGACATTGTCGCCATAGTCATTGGCACTTTCATCATATTGCCCGAAATAGGCCACACCCAGAGTCCAGCGATTGGACAGCTGGGTTTCGGCTGTAACCTGAAAATTGCTGGTGAATCCGATATCAATATCCTGTGCATCTGGGGTGCTGTCGATGTCGAACGTCACGGGAATATCGACCAACCCGGTGAGTTCGACCGTCACGTCCCCCAGATCGAATGCCAGCGGTTCTTCCAGCGAAGACAATGTGTCATAATTGAGGGACACGCTTTGTGCTTTTGCTGCTGCCGGGACTGTCAAAATCATGATCAGGGAAAATCCGGTGGCCAAGGCCAGGAGCTTGGTTCTGTTCATCTGACTAGGCCTTTTTGGGGAACATGTTACGAAAGGCGTTGCGGGCAATCGCCCGGCCCGCGGTCATTGCCGCGTCATGGTCGAGTTTCCAGTGCACGCCGCCATAAAGCCGGCTCCAGCCATTTTCTTCGGCGGTCTGTTCCAGGTTTGTCCAATGCCGGCGCCGGCCCTTGAGTACTGGCCAGAGGACCTGATCTGGCGATTCATGACTGAAGCTGACCTCGCTGGTGCCAAGCAGCAGTGTTGCCAGCTCCACACCCGCGGCACCAAATGTGGAATGCCCTGATGTGTAAGCCGGGAATTCCGGCGTTGGGATATAGCTTTGCCAATTCTTGTGCCGGGAAACACGCGGGTCGGCATTGCCGAATTTTTCGGCCCGGTGACGGATCGCGGTTTCCGGACGGATCACATCATAATGATATTTATTGTCCCAGGCGTTGATCGAGGCGTCGCATTGCGTCGCACCGAACAGGGCAAACGCCCGCGCCAGATCGAGAAAGTCCAGGCCGCGATCCTGGAGCACCTGCATGCCGATCAGGATGAAATGACCGGGCGGCGTGATGCCCCATGGACCATCTTCCCAGAACAGCGCAATCTCGGCCTGATCCGCAGTCCGGATCCTGCTGTCCTTGCCGCCAAGCCGCCGTATCGTGTCGAATTCCTCGGCAAATTCGGGGCTCGCCGGATCGTAAAAAGCCGCACTGCGGAACTGCGATCCGCTTTGCATGGACCAGGGTGTAATTTTGCCATGGCCGGGGAATAGCGGTCGGGTAAAACTGCCAAATGCCGGGCCGGGCTTGGCGCTGTAAAACGGTCCGGTTGGCGTCCATTTCAACGCATCATCACGGCGCTGGTAGCGACCCAGATAGAAATTCGCCTTGTTCGGCTCCGCCCCATCATTGGTCCGCATTCTGACGATTTTCAGGCCTACTTCGCGTCCCCATTTGATGCCAAGTGATTTGGCTTCACCATCAGGAAACCGGTCTTTGAATGCATTGCGCTCAAAGAGGAACGGTTGCTGGAAATTTTCTGAAGCCGCCGTGGTGAAAGCCACGCCATAAGCGACTTCAGGATCGGCGCCTCGGGGGGCGGCGCCGATACCATAGGGCTCGGAATAACGGCCAATGATAGCATTGGCTGCCAGAAATCCGGCCACCATGGGCGCAGCAAAATTGTACGCGGCACGCGGTGGAGGGACCCGTTGGTCGCGTACTTGCTGCATCACAATATCGACCCAGTGAAACACCGTGTTCTGATATTGTGGCTTGAGGATCGGGGTGAGGTAGCTGGTCTTGCTGCCATAGGAACTGGTGCTGCAGGCGGGCAATGTAGCGATGGCTGCGGCCGCTGCTCCGGTTCCCAGCACTTGACGTCGATTCAGGTCCATGATCGCTTTGCTATCCTTTCGACAGGATAACGTCGCCATGTCGCTTCACCCGCACTGCTGCAGGAACATCGTGCGGAAATAATTTCTAATCGTTTGATTTGTAAGGATTAAAATGTAGTTTTGACGGACAGCCTCAGACTGAAGGGCCGCAACGGAACTTCCTGTTGTTCGCGCCGGATGGTGAAGGGATTGCCGAAGGCAAAGCGATTGCCACGGGTGTTGGTGATGTTGATTGCCTCCAGCCCGACCTCCCAGTCAGGATCGCGCCAGATGAGTGAAAGATCGGCACTCGCATAATCGCCCTGCCGCACCTGCTCGGTTGGGCCTATATCAAGCACCGACCTGCCGTGATAGTTCAGGCCAGCAGATCCAACGAGAACGGAATCCCCGGCCAACTGGTGGGTATATTGCAGGTCAAGCTGCGCGCCATAGGGTGCGATGTTGGGGAGCATCGAACTGATTGCTCCCTGATTGGGCGTCAGCCGCATGACTTCCGAATGATTGAGGAAAAAGCTGTTGCGGAGGTTCAGGTTGGGTGACAATGCGGCGGAGCTCTGAAAAGTCAGGCCGAATATCTCTGCATCCCCGATATTTCTTGTGATGGTGAAACCTTCCGGTTCAATCAAATCGGCCTGGATGTCATTCCAGCGCAAGTAAAATCCAGCCAGTTTGAAATCAATTGGTGCGTCGCCCTCCAGACGCCCTTTCAGCCCGGCTTCCACTGACCGTACCCGATCTGACTCAAATCGCGATATCTGGGGTGTTCCGTTGTCGGTTCTTTCGACTGTGATGCCTCCTGTCCGAAAGCCTTGCTGGTAGCGAAGGTAAGCTCCGATACCGTCACTTAACCGCACAGACAGTCCGGCGGCGGGAAGGAATCTTGTTTCATCCGTTTGCGGCTCCACCGGCGGGGCAGCACCAAATATGCGCCTGGTCCGGCCTTCGGTAACAGCCAGGCGGCCACCGGCTGTCAGCGTCAGGCCATCTTGTACCTGATAGCTCGCTTCGCCGAACAGGGCATATTCGCGGACATCGTAGACGATATTGACAAATGGTGGCGGGTCTTGCCCATCCAGATTGATGAACAGCTGATCTATATCGTCCTCGTGGTCCAGTGCGCTGCCGCCGAGCAGCCAGGAAAACCGGTTGCCGATTTTCCCGGACAGGCGGGTCTCATGATCGACCAGCAACACCTGGCGTCTCTCATCATAGAGATCACCGCCACCTGGCCCATCGAGGACAGTCGCATCATAGCGGGTGTTCAGATCATGACTCACCAGGCCGGTTGAAGAAAGCAGATCAATCTCACCGATCGCACCCTTCAGCACCATATTGAGGCCGAAAATGTCGCCGTCAAAGCGCTGTCCGACGCGGGAGCTTTGCGTCAGGCCCGGCAAACTGGCATCGACATACTGGCCATCGCGCGCTTCGGTCATCTGGGCAAATCCGGACAAGTCGAGAGACCATATGCTGGAAAATTCGGTCCGCAGGGCCAGTCTGCCGCCTTCTACCCTGACCCGGTTGACATCTTCCAGGTCGCGCCGGCTGTCATCGATAAAGCCACCCGATTGACCCTTGTAGATGACACCGCGCAAAGCCTGTCCCTCGACCGTCGGGAGGTTGATCATGGCGCCGAGATCATAGCCCGGATCACCGCCCTTGGTGACCATGGCGGATCCCCAGACTGAACCCCTAATTCGGTCAATCTTGGGTGCCGCTGGCACCATTCTGATGACACCACCAATGGCACCTGCTCCATAGAGCGTGCCTTGCGGACCTTCGAGAAGCTCGATCGTCTCCATGTCGTAGAGCCGAAGGTCCGGATTGGACGCACTGTAGAGCAACCGCTGTTCACCGAGATACATGCCGATGGTCGACTGGGTTGGCCCGTTAAAACTGCTGTCAGCAATACCACGAATAAACAGCTTGTTCCGTCCGCTGCCCAGCGCCGTGCTGTTGGTCACTGGTATTTTTGTCAGCAAACCATCGAGACCTTCGGACAGCTGACCACTGGTAAGTCCGTCCAGCGAAACACTATCCACACCCCCCGGATAATCGAGCATCGCAAAGTCCCGCTTGGTCGCCTGGACGATAATGGGGTTGGGGGGCTGTGGCCGGGGGGCTGTAGCCTGAATCGGTTTGGCAGCGCGGGACTGTACCGGGTTCGAACGAGGGATGGCGGACCGACGCTCAATCCGGAATGTGCGGTCATTCACCTTGCGGACCTGATAGGGCGTGCCGCGAAACAGCAGGTTCAGTGCCTGTCTCGGTGTATATTGCCCTTTGATTGTGGAAGTGCGGATGTCGCCCAGTGCGGCACTGGTGCCGATGACGGAAATATTTGCCTGTCGACTCAGCACACCCAGCGCGGTGCTCAGTCGCCCCGCCGGAACATCAAATGAAAGGATCCGTTCCGATTGTGCCAATGCGCCAGAAAAAGGCAGAACCGTCGTTGCAGGCAAGGCGAGCGCCACGATCGGGAAAATCCCGTAAAATTTCTTGAGTCCCACCATCCCGGAGGGGACTAGTTTATCTCGAACAAACGGACAAGCATCATGGTCATTCAGTTGGAGATGATCCAGATATCGCCATTTTTCCGGGCAGTTCCCTCAAGAACAGCAGCCAGATCGGCCATCACCACGGCTTCTTCATTGGCGAGGTTCAGCGTGCCTGTTAACCGTTGCCCGGACAATTCATCCGGAACGGTTATTTTGGTTGCCAATATCCGCTCAATATCGGCGATGACCGAGGCTAGGGACCGGTTTTCAAATACCAGCTGACCATCTTGCCAGGCCAGGACAGACTCGCTGGAGACCGGCCGGCTGGTATAGGACAGATTATCCAGCTGCATGCGGATTTCTGTTCCCGCCTCGACCATAATTCTCTGTTCATCCGGATTGACCATCACCGCGCCGTCCGTAACTGCCAGTCGCATTTCCCCGTCATCCCGGATGACATTGAAAACGGTCCCCACATCGACCAGCATCAAGTCAGCCACTTCAACCCTGATCGCGCCTGGAATATCGCTGGTCACTGCGAAGCTGGCTTCACCGCTGATCATCCGGATGGTCTTGCCCGTTTCATTGACCGCCAGCTCGCTATTGCCATTCATGGTCATGGTGATTGAGGGACCAATTGCGACAGTTCGAACCTCGCCAGGCGCGGTCTCCATCAGGGCATATTCCGGCCCGGACTGTCCCGGCCAAAACACGATAGCAGCGATCAATACGGCCGCAATCGCCCCAAATCCTGCCCACCAGGATCGATTGTCATTGGCTGCACCAGGCGTCTTGTGTTTGGTGTTTGCAGGAACCTGTGGTTCCGGGTTTGTCTCTGGTCCGGAATTTTTTGCCGCCATTGTTTCAAGATCAGCATCAGCCTCAACCACCTGGTCATAGCACTGGCCATGTGCCGGATCTTGTTCCAGCCATGCGGAAAATGCTTCCCAGTCATCAACATCCATCCGGTCTTCCTGCTGTTGCAGCACCCAGCGGACGGCCTGTTCCCAGATCGGGTCATTGGAAGGATTGTGATCATTCATATGAGGTTCAGACGTCATGGCCCGGCTCCACCCGCATCATCTTTCTCCATTTTTTCCCGATATTCACGGATCACGCGATAGGCGCGCTGGAGATGCTTTTCGACAGCACTGATGCTTATTGCATATTGATCGGCGATTTCTTTCTGCGGAATTTCCTGGAGCCGAAAGTCCAGAAATATCGCGCGCGTTCGCTCCGGCATTTTTTCCAGTTCAGCCAAAACGGCACGCAAGTTATCGCGCTCCATGGCAATTTTTTCGGGCGTCAGATTATTCTGACCGCCGCCAACATGAACATCAACCTGTTCTGCCCAAAGCGTTTCACGAGCCAATTTGCGAGCTGCTGAACGTTTCGCGTCGCGAACCGCATTTTCACAGCTCTTGAACAGATAGGCCAGTGGATTTTCGACAGGCTGTGCATGCTCCAGGTCCCGGATTTTTATCCAGACATTTTGCAACAGATCTTCGGCCAGAGCAGCGTCGCGAGTCCGCGCCATCAGGAACCGCAGCAACGGTTGTCGATTTTCTTCAAAAACGGACAAAAGGCCGCTGTGTCGCTGATCCAAAAAGACTGTCCTGTGCAGTTTTGTGTGGCCAATCTATCAGCGGATGGAGAGGTTTCAACAATATACCGGTACACGCATGTCTTGAGCTGCTCGAAAAAGGGATGTGACCTACGGCAAACGGATGAATAACCGTAACGTCCGCTTTGGGCGCAAAAGCGGACATTAGGAGTTTGTTGTATCAGAGTGCTGCTCTCTACGATCTGACAGGTCTTCAACACCTGAGTTTACAGATCATGAACGTTCAGGGTAGCTGAAGGCGATAATGACAAAACCCAAATTGATTCCATTCCAAGTACCATGGTCAGTGGATCCGGCTGTGCCTCTCCTTGAATTGTTTTCCACGCCATCTGGCAAACCTCTTTCGGCCACTTTCACCGCCTATTTTATGCTCGATGATCACCAGAAACCCGAACCATTACCGGATTCCATAGAAGGTTTGTCCATTGTTTCTGGACGACCGGCCTTTGAACCCAAACGCGATGAAAGAGATGCACCCTTTCGACTGGTGCGAGTCAATTTCGAAAATGGCCGCTATGGCCGTACCTTGGGAGCCTATGCCGACGATCAAGAAATTCCGGAAGATGACTATGATTGGTCGGCTCTGCCGTGCAACCTGTCACCGGAAGAGGATATCCGGGATAATATAAAGAGAAGAGGGATATACTGGCTTGAGACAGGTAAGGCCCCAAATCCACGAGCTTTTGAAATAGAAGGTTCGCCTTGGCTTGCGGAGTTGGACGAAGAAGAGGCCAAAGGCCTGCATCATTACATCTTTCTAGGTCATGAAATCTATGTCGAGGTGCTGGCCGAAGGGTGGTCATGGGAAGCCGGGCAACCAGTGGATTGACTGTTTAGCGCTGCTGTCTCAGAGCGGCAGCATGATGGAGTCCACTTTCGGGTTTAAGCGGCCCTGTCACTAGAGTCCGCTTTGGGCGCAGAAGCGGACGTTGTGGGATCATAAGCTGGCCTTCCGCTAACGACCCAGGATCAGAACTCAATTATTGGTGCCGAGTGCCTGATCCGCTAGAATCGTGTCCATATACTCTACGACCTTGACGATCTTACCGTTACGCAATGTGAAAATGAAGCAATAGTCATTGTCGTAGCGCTCACCCTCATGGGTTTCAGCATTGCCCTTCGCTTGAACTGCCACATGTTGCCCGTCAGCGACTATTAACTCTGCTGCAGTCAGATATGGTCCGGCAAACCGCGCGAAGAGTGGGCCCACAAGCTCGCGAGTAACGGCGTCGAGACCTTTGGCATGCTTCGACCATGCGCTCGACCCCATGACCTGCCATTCGATACGATCATCGAATAGGGGCATGAAATTCGAAGGATCACCCTTGGCCAATCCGTCAAATGCACTGGTGATAAGCGCGCGGTTTTTTTCGGTAAGATCATCCATTTGAACGCCCCCTGCTGTCTCTTGAACTTTGGCGAGGCTATCATGGCCAATCCAACCCGCAAAATAAATATTGTGGGCTGCTCAACTAACACACCAGATTTGGTCGTTCGAAACAGTATGAGCTAACGTCCGTTTTCGGGATTGAGCGGCCTTTGGTGCCTAGTGCATAGAAGTGTATGTAAGCATGCATGCCAAAATCCCTCAAGTTATGGCGCCGGAATTGAAAACGATTTCTCGCTTGCATGCCTTCCTCAACGGATCACTCGCAAAAGCCGGAGTTCTCTTGGCGTAACTAGCTATTTTGAGGGTCCGTGTTTTGATTCAAATCAAAGTCTGGTTGGCCTTCGACCCTAGGATGAGCCTTTCTTGACGCGCGACGGTCAAACAGTGGCGATGGAAGCCCCGGGAACCGTTGCGGACAATTGAGGATGACCCATGAAAACGCTTGAGGAAATCAATGCCACCAGCTCGGAAAACCTGGCTGATCCATACCCATATTATGAACGGTTGAGGCGAGAGGCCCCGGTTTTCCGGGATCCCAAAACCGGCATTATTTCAGTTTCAACATATGATCTGGCCCTGGAGGTTAACAAGAAGCCCAAGGTTTTTTCCAGCAACTTCAGTGCACTTCTGAATTCGGGTGGGGCAGGGAATCTGAGCGACGAGGAAGAGGCCATCCTGTCCGAAGGAATGCGCCGCTGTGATACCATGCTGACGGCTGACCCGCCGGAGCATGCTCGCTATAAAAGGATTGCGATGCAGGCCCTGCCGCATACCCGGGTCATGGCCATGGCTCCCTATATCACAGAGGTCACCAATGACCTGATTGACACGTTTGTCGATGAAGGAAAAGTCGAATTCAAATCCCGGTTTGCCGAAATGCTGCCCGGTATTGTCATTGCCGATGCACTTGGGGTTCCACGGGAGGACATTCCGATGTTCCAGGGATGGGTTCGTGCTGCGATTCTCCGTCTCAATGGCAATGCGAGGCCGGAAGAACGTCCGGCTCTTGCCCGCAGTGAAATCGACATGCAGAAATATTTCCTGAAGGCCATGGCCGAGCGGCGGGACAATCCAGGTGATGATATCGTCTCGGACCTCATTCAGGCGTCGTTGTCAACCGGAGAGGGGGAACGTCCGCTCGAAGAACCGGAAATCTACTCCATTGTCCAGCAGATTTTCACGGCAGGCCAGGAAGCGACGGCCCATGCACTTACCTATGCCCTGGCGCAGTTGCTGTCGCATCCGGAGCAGTTGGAAGCTGTATTGGAAGATGATGAACTCATGGCCAATATGATTGAAGAAACGGTTCGGCACCTGTCCCCCTCGCACAACATGTGGCGGATCGTGAAGGAAGATACGGAGCTTGGCGGCGTTGCTCTGAAGGCAGGAGAACCGATGCTTGTGCGTTACGGTTCCGCCAATCGGGACGAAGGCAAGTTCGAAACCGCCGGACAATTCGATGTGCGACGGGAAAATGCCAAAAGCCATATCGCCTTTGGTGCCGGCGTGCATACATGTCTCGGCATGACCCTGGCACGGCTGGAAATGTTCACGGCACTTCCCATCATCCTGAAGCGTCTCAATAACCTGCGCTTTGCCGATCCGGACAAACCATTTGAATTTGCGGCCAGTCACATATTGCGGGGCGTGCAGTCGCTTGAACTGGTTTTCGACCCTGACTGAAACAGGGGCGACACGATCGAGAAAACACAAACATCAGATATGAATGCTCTGATGAGGAGAGGATGAAATGGTAGAGACGCTAACCGGAACAAACCGGTCGAACGGGATCGGCTACAATGAACTGCTGGATATGGACACGCATGATGTCCCTTCGAGATTTCGCGAAGACAGCCCCATGGAACCTGGTCCGACCATTGTTGATCCCGGCATTTACTATTCCCGCGACTTTTTCGATCTTGAAGTCGAACGGTTGTGGAAACGGGTATGGCAAATGGCGTGCCATGAGGATGATATTCCCAATGTCGGCGACAGCCTCGTCTATGACATTGCGGGTCTGTCTTTCATCATTGTCCGCACGACGGCCGATGAGATCAAGGCCTTTCCCAATGCCTGCCTGCATCGCGGCCGATCGCTGCTGACAGAAGATGCCAGGGGCTTGCATGAGTTTCGCTGTCCGTTTCATGGATGGGGCTGGAAGATTGACGGAACGCTGAAAGAAGTGCCCTGCCAATGGGATTTTCCCAGCGTCAGTGAAGAAACACACAGCTTGCCACCCGTAAAACTCGGGCGCTGGGGGGGCTGGGTATTCATCAACCCGGATGACAATGCCGAGCCGCTGGAAGAATTTCTTGGCGATATCGACCGGCATTTCGAGCCGATTCCCTTCGAACGCCGCTACAAATCCGTCCATGTTGCCAAGAAACTGCGGTGCAACTGGAAGGCGGCGCAGGAAGCATTCATGGAGGCCTATCATGTGGTTGCGACCCATCCGACCCTGCTCGACGTGATGGGTGATGCGAACAGCAAATATGATGTGTTCGGAAATTTGTCTCGCGCCATTTCACCCAATGGATTACTCAGTCCGCATGTCAATCCGGCAGTGGTGGCCGAACCGCTGGAAGGTGCCAAAACCTATAGCAAAGTCCGACATGCGCTATCCGGAAACATATATGAACGCCTCGAGGAAGGTCGCGTCAAAGTTACTGCCCGAAATGGCAAGACCGGCATATTCGATGAAGCAGCCCATCACCTGGAAGGTGAGCTGGATCATGCCGATATCCAGCTATGCAACTGGGTCGGCGGGGCGCTGGCCGAAGGGTGGGAGGACGAACCTGATCCCACCACCACTGGTCCTGTTCAGGAAAGGCGCAAGGCCGATGCCGATACCCAGCGCGAACAATGGCGTGAAACACTGGGCGATGAAGTGGACAAGATCAGTGACGCAGAATTTGTCGACACCATCTATTACAACCTGTTCCCCAACATCAGTCCCTGGGGTTGCTTCGACCCGATTTTCTATCGCTTCCGTCCGCATGGCGACAATCCGGAAGAGTGCATTCACGAAGTCATGCTGATGCTACCCGTTCCGGAGGGTGAGAAGCGGCCAGAACCAGCAGCAGTCCATTGGCTGGATTTCGACGATGACTATGTTGATGCTCCCGAATTGGGCATGCTCGCAAAAGTGTTCAATCAGGACGTCGTCAATCTGCCGCATGTGCAAAAGGGGATGCGATCAATCAAGTCGAAGGAAATCGTTTTTGCCAATTATGGCGAAACCAAAATCCGGCATTTTCACAAATTGCTCAAAGAGCAGCTATCGCGCTGAAAACATTAGTTTCCCGGGCATGGGTTTTAATCTGCCACATCAGCTTTCGGGATGAAGCTGCCATTCCGCTTGCGACTGAGCTGGGAAATCTCATTTCGCATTTGTTAACGCCCGCTTCGGGCGCAGAATTAGACATTTGCAGGAATCGAATTCCCGGCGAGCCAATTGCTTGTCGGCAAATGCAAAAAAAAGCCGGCTGGTGCACCCACCAGCCGGCTTTCCCGGACGAAAAGGTCAGCTTTTTACTCAGAACTCAAAGCGTACCTTCACTCCGCCCGAATGGGACTGGTAATCAGACGCGAAACGCCCCTGATATTCCGCGCCGATGCTCAACCCGTTCTTGTTGACGAGATTGAGGCCGGCTCCGAGGTCAAAGCGGGATTGAGAAGATTCTCCCGCAGTCAGTCGGAAGCTATCCAGTCCACCATTGAAACTGCCGTTCACACCGACACCGTCACCGATCAGGTCATAGCTGTAGGCAATATTGGCAAAAGGAACGACCGACAGGTCCTTCGATTCATCTGCCTTGCCGGCAATACGCAGACCCAGTGTCGCTTCCAGGAACTCGTTGCTGTCCGTGTCGAGTGTCAGCCCCAGACCACCGGTTTCGGTGAAGCTGTCCTGTGACAGGCTGGCATAGCGCAGTCCTGCCGATGGGGTCAGAGTGAAGCTGCCGGTTTCCAGTGCATATCCGGTCGACAGGCTTGCAATGACACCGTCTGCATCGGATTCACTGGTGATTGGAGCACCAACCGCCACACGGCTGCTTTCGACATCGTTGAACGAGTAACCCAGTTCCGCATTGACGAAAGCCGATCCGAAATCCAGGCCTGCATAGGCGGAGATCTGATAGCTGTTCACGTCACTCTGCGCACCAGCGAGGCCGTTGGCATCGATATCGATATCCGCATAGTTGAGCAGAACGCCCACAGTAGCTGTTTCACTCAGGCGCTTGTCGAGACCCAGGGTGAAGCCGATGGTGTCGGCATCATATCCCAGCGCGCTCAGGCTGTCCGCATCGCGGTCGGCATTGCGGTAGAAGATCTGACCCCAGATACCGGTTTCTTCTCCAGCCAGGCGGTCCGTCAGCAGGCTGCTGGCGAAACGCTGTGTCTCGAAAATTTCCCGGGCAATGCCATCATTGATAGCGGGCAGCACGGTCAGCGCAGTCGCTTCGAACTCTGCCGTGCTGGTTGCGGCATTCAATCCGTCAAACACAGCGCCGGGCAGACGTCCATTGGCAACAGCCGATGTGATCGCCGAGCCAAATCCGGAGATATTGGCATCTGCGGACACATTGGAGAGATCTGTCGCGGTTGGCGTAACCGTGATCGATCCCAGATCCACCTGGTAGTCGATCAGGAAATCATCGTCCGTCACATTCACCGTGACACCATTGTCCGTGAAGGTACCGGTCTCCGTCAGCACAGCGATCGGCGCATTCAGAACCAGATCAGCCGAAGTCTGGCTGGTCGTGATATTCACCGTGCTGCCGGCTGCGAAACTGGTATCGCCATCAACCGCAAGACTGTCGACGCCCAGATCGAAGGCGAGGGTGCCATCGACCGAAAGCGATCCTTCCAGGCTCCGTGCGCCGGAAACCGTGACAGATGCTGGGGTCGCGACATTGACAGCCACATTGCCTGTGACATCGCCTTCCAGCAGGCTGGTGCCACCGGCAAAGGTCAGATTATCAACCTGTGCCGAGCCGACAAAGTCGCCGGAGATCGCTCCGCCATTCTGGACAAAGTTCAGTCCGGAAAGTGCGGAAGAGGCGTCCACGGCAATCGGTCCCGTCAGAGTACCATTGTTGAGGAAGTCGCCGGTAAAGGCGATGTTTTCGATCAACAGGGCCGGACCGGTTTCCGAAGAAATCGTGGCATTGTTCACAATATCATCCGCCACCGTTACCGTGGTTCCCGCACCCGCGCCATTGAACAGACGCAGACCAGCAGAAGCACCGGAGGGCAGGGCATCGCCGCGACCGGCAATGGTTCCGCCATTAACCAGTGTGAAGCTGCGTACGTCACCGTCCGTTGTTCCCAGCTGGAATGACACACCCGACCCGGCAACCCCGGCGTCAATCGTACCGCTGTTGTTCAGCGCGAAATTATTGGCTGTGCCATCGGCATAGACGGTTCCATTGCGCTGCGCGCCGGTACCAAGAATGGAACCGGTATTGTTCACAACGAGTCCCGTGCCATCGATGTTCAGCGCGCGGCTGCCAGACGAGATCGTGCCCGCGTTGTTCACCACAGCGCCGGTGAAGTCTCCACCGCCAGCAGAGGTCGCGTTACCGAAGTACAAACCGTTCTGGACACCGGAGATGGTGCCGCCAGCCTGATTGTCGATCGTGCCACTGAAGGACACGCCATTGACAAACCGGATACCGGCCGTGGTTCCGCTGTCACCTTCGCTGTTGATCAGACCGCTATTGGTGATGTTGCCTGTGAACAAGCCTTCGGATGTGCCATCGAGAACACCCGCATTGCGCGTGCGTTCGAAGCGCAGGCCATCGCCAGCAGTGGCCAGACCGGCAGCAGCCGTACCGCGGCCCTGAACAGTGCCCGTATTGTTGATGTCGAAAGCGTTCCCGGCAGCCGAGAGCTCAACCGAGAAACCGGCGCCTTCATTGCCTGCGCCTGCATCAATTGTCCCATCATTGTTGAGGACAAAATCCTGTGCGGTGCTGTCGGCATAGACGGTCCCGTTGCGCTGGTTGTCGGTTCCGAGGATGGAACCCGTATTGTTCACCACAAGCCCCGTGCCATCGATGTTCAATGCACGGCTGCCGGAGGAGATGGTACCGGCATTGTTGACCACGGCACCGGTGAAATCACCGCCACCTGCTGGAGTGGCATTGCCGAAATACAGACCGTTCTGTACACCCGAAATGGTACCGCCTGCCTGATTGTCGATCGTACCGTTGAAGCTTACACCATTGACGAAACGGATACCGGAGGTCGTTCCGCTATCACCCTCGCTGTCGATCAGACCGCTATTGGTGATGTTGCCGGTGAACAGGCCGGAGGATGTGCCGTCGAGAACACCAGCATTCCGGGTCCGTTCGAGGCGCAGGCCATCGCCTGCGGTTGCCAAACCGGCAGCAGCGGTGCCGCGGCCCTGTACAGTGCCCGTGTTGTTGATGTCAAAGGCGTTGCCGGCTTCGCTCAGTTCCACCGAGAAACCCGCACCTTCATTGCCATCACCGGCATCGATTGTGCCGTCATTGTTGAGAACAAAATCCTGTGCCGTGCTGTCGGCATAGACGGTCCCGTTACGCTGGTTGCCTGTGCCCAGAATCTGGCCACCTTCGAGGTTGTTCACCACCAGCCCCGTCCCATCGATGTTCAGCGCGCGGCTGTCCGATGAAATCGTGCCAGCATTGTTGACTACAGCGCCGGTGAAATCTCCACCGCCAGCAGGCGTGGCGTTACCGAAATACAGACCGTTCTGGACACCGGAAATCGTGCCACCAGCCTGGTTGTCGATCGTGCCGCTGAAGCTGACACCATTGACGAACCGGATACCAGCGGCGGTACCGTTGGCCGCTTCGCTGTCAATTGTGCCGCTATTGGTAATGTTGCCAGTGAATAGACCGGCGGATGAACCATCGAGCGCGCCTGCATTGCGCGTGCGTTCGAAGCGCAGGCCGTCACCGGCTGTTGTCAGTCCAGCACCTGCATTGCCGCGGCCTTGCACCGTACCGGTATTGTTGATGTCAAAGGCGTTGCCGGCTGCACTCAGTTCTACCGAGAAACCGGCACCTTCCAGACCAGCGCCTGCATCGATTGTGCCGTCATTGTTGAGCACAAAGTCCTGTGCCGTGCTGTCAGCATAGACGGTCCCGTTACGCTGGTTGCCTGTGCCCAGAATCTGGCCACCTTCGAGGTTGTTCACAACCAGTCCGGTGCCATCGATGTTCAACGCACGGCTGTCCGACGAGATGGTACCAGCATTGTTGACAATACCGCCTGCATGATCGGCATCATTGCCGAAATAGAGGCCATTTTGCGCACCGGAAATGGTGCCGCCAGCCTGGTTTTCCAAAGTGCCTTGAAAGCCGATCCGGTTGGCGAAGCGAATGCCGGCCACCGTGCCCTGGTTGGATTCGGAAGCAATGGTTCCGCTATTGGTAATGTTGCCATCATAGACATAGGCCGGAGCGAGACCGGGGCCAAAAAATCGCAGGCCATCGCCGGCAGTTCCGCCAGTAGGTGCGGCCTGTCCGCGACCCTGAACAATTCCCGCATTGACGATGGATCCGCTGCGAGCGGCACCGCCGCCGCCAATTTCAATGGCAATAGCGGCGCCTTCTACGCCAGCATCGATCAGGCCGGTTGCACTGTTGTTGATCGCGATATTGTTGGATGTCCGATTGGCATAAACCGCGCCATTGCGCTGACTGCCGGTTCCGCGGATGACACCGTCATTATTGAGCGTGGCATCGCTGCCGTCAAAATTCACCACGCGCGAGTCAGCTTCCAGAACGCCTGTTGCCGCATTGTTGATGATCGCACCGGTGGTGCCCGTGTTGACCTGGACGGTCTGGGTGACGCCCGTTGTCCGGAGTGTGCCAGCATTGTCGAGCGTGACATCAGTATTGTTCACGATCACGACGGGTGCGCCGTCAACGATGCTTGTTACACCGGGGGCGGCAGTGATGGATTCACCATCTGCGGCACTGGTTACGGTTATGTTGTCACCGTCATTGATAATTTGCTGGGCATGAGCCTGAGCTGACGTCAGCAGGGCAATTGTTGACGATGCAACAAGCAGTTTTTTCGACATCGAGCGTGCCGAACCAATGGGGGATTTAGTCATGATTTACACCTTCCTCTTTGCGGGAATAATGGTCCCGCGACACGACAGGTTCTGAGCGCCGTGCCTTCTGGGACGGAGTGATATGTTGGGGAGTTCAGCTTGTATAATATAAGCTATTGATGGTGATCATAAGTAAATATTATCGCATAAAATATTGAAAAATATATATAAATGCGTAAAGCCCGCTCGGCGTACGAGCAGGCGCAAAGAGAGCTTGTAGAAGCTGTGTCTGAGACGGCAATCTTACATGACCGCTGTTACGCCAGATGGTGGATCGGACCGAATCTTGTCGCAAAGTGCCATCAGAATATGTTCACGCGGGCACCCTTTGCGGGAAAGAAAACCGATCGTCCGGCCGTAGCCTGGATCATCAATCTCCACCATGCGAATGTCGGGATTCGCCGCGCCCAGAAAATCTCGCGACAGCGCCGGCAGCAACGTCGATCCAAATCCCTGAGTAATATAATGTGTCGCCGTGAGAAGACTTGTCGCGGCCAGATCTTCGGGCATGTCGATGCCCACATTCTTGTCGTCGCACAACCGCAATGTGTCCTCACGCAGGCAGTGATCTTCGTCCAGCAAGATCAGCTCTTCTGAAATGATTTCGCTTGCATCAATCCGGCTCCGGTTGGCCAGCCGGTGATTTTTTGAAACGGCCAGCAAAAGAGACTCGCGAAACACGGGGGTGAAATTCGCAGACGGATGGTCCACCGGTCCGCTGACCATTGCGATATCAATGCGGCGATTCTGCAATTCGGAAATCAGTTTTCGCGTCGGAGTTTCGCGGAAAACCATATCCATTTCTCTGCTGAGGCTTTTCACCGTACCGGCAACATAGGGTACGATGAATGGAGCCAGAGTAGGAAAGATCCCGATTTTCAGTGGAACTGACAATGGATCCCGATATTCTGCTGCATAATCCTTGATCTGTCTGGCAGACTTCAACATGTCCTTCGCAGTTTCAATGATCCGGTGTCCGGCTTCGGTTGCGATGACCTTCTGGTTATTCCGGGCGAAAATCTCCACGCCCAGCCGTTCTTCCAGTTTCTTCACCTGTGCGGACAAGGCCGGTTGCGAAACATTGCAGGCTTCCGCGGCCCGACCGAAGTTCAGATATCGGTCGATCGCGGTGATGTATTCCAGATCACGCAATTTCATGCAGACTCTCCTCAGACACCACCAGTTCGCGAGCCAGCGCAACAAAGTTACAATGCCTGATAAATCAATCGGAGAATCGCGTTTTGTGGCCAGTCTGATAACAGCCAAAATTGTGTCATTTCCTTTCCACTATGAAACTGTTTCTAATGTCCGCTTTCGGGATAAAGCGGCCTGTCTTGTTCTGTTTTAGTCTTGAGATTTCGTGCCCTTTGCCGGGGCTTTATCGAACATAATCCTCATAGCTGCGCGATAGGCGTTCCCGAGATCGGCAGCATGGGTGCCGCCAGGAATGTCGACGAACCTTGTATCCCAGGGAAAATCGTCTCGAGAGGCAATTCGATCCCGCCAGGCAAGCGCGGTTCCCCGCAGATAGTCGCGATCACGCGAGCCCGAAGTGACAATCAAATAGCCATCACGCTGCATATTCGGTGGGGGCAAGTCCATACCGAACAGGAGTTTGGTATCTGGCTCGCGGCCAGGGTTGCTGGCAATATGCCCCCAAAAGAGACCCGGTTTCAGCCAGGCTGCCTGTAGAACCGCACTACCTCCTCGACTCTGCCCCACGATGATGCGCCGGGCAGGATCAGTTCGGAACCGTCCCTCAATGCGCGGAATCAACTCGCCTTCCAGCATGGAGAGAAACTGCGGTGCTCCACCTGGCTTGCCTTCATCCGAAGCCATCCGAAAATCAATATGTCGCATGTTCACGCCAGGCTTGAATCCACCATAGGCAATGCCAACTATAATCGCCTCAGGCATTTGATCGTCGTAATGCATAAATAGATGCAATGGAGCGAGCATTGGAAATGTTGAGTCGCCATCGAGCAGATAGACGACCGGGTAGCTTTGTTTGGGATTGCTTTCATATCCTTCCGGTAGCCGAACGTAGATGTGAAATGTTCGGCCGACTTTTTCCGAAGACAACGCGAAATAGTCGCCTGCAAGAGCAGGCAAATGTGCGATTGAACCAACCTTCCTTTCAACCTGTTGTGCACTCGTTGGAGAAGCCACAGCGAGCAATCCGAAGGCCACAAGTCGGCAAAGGTCGCTTGCAAGGGAATTTGTCATTCCATCAGCCTACTCAAAACAACTCAGCCAAGCCAGAAAATCTGTTATTGGGCCGGCCTATCCATAATGTCCGCTTTCGGGATGTAGCTGCCGTAACTCAGCGAACTAGAACTTCCTTCTTGGAAGCTTCGCCAGCAATTGCTCAATGCCTCGCATCTCCTTTAGAATTCGGATAGTCTTACCGTCTTTGAAGCTCAGCCGATACAATCCCAGCAAATCATTTTTGGTAACGTTGCGAATGTCCCCAAACGGAACAGTACGAGTTGAACCGAATACACGCACAATTTTTAGTTGGTTACCTTTCCACAAGACTGATTTGGCGTAACTGGACCAAGCCAAGTAGATTGTGCACAGCCCAAAAACCAAAAACAATGCCAGCGCATAGAGCATTTGCATTTCGGCATCCGCCCGTGATGACCCGACAAACAGCCAAATATGTCCGAAGAAGGCACTCATCCCCGCCGAACCTATCAATGTGCCATTGATCAACCAGCCGGTCTGCAGCGTTTTCCATCCCTCTGTATCTGATTTTACCGGCCTACGCGTTTTGGTGGATATGGCGGTAATAGCGATCGCCATCGCAGCCCCAACAAGACCACTCACCAAGGCGCTCATTGATTTCCAGTCTGTCTCATGGATTGATAGTAGAGTAGGTGTATTCAAATTTCAAAGCTAACATCAAATTCCTAATGTCCTCTTTCGGGATTAAGCTGTCATGACTGCTAAGAGCGCAAAAGCGGACGTTAGAAAACGCCCCTCACCTCGGTTCAAAACACTGGCAGATTTAGCGATTGTACCAAATCCAATTTGCATTATGTTCCAATATGTTGGTTAGGGGCGGCTTTTTGGATTCAGCAGAGCAGCAAGATAAACTCACTGGATCTGGTGGGTCGGCGCAGGCTGTACTTTTTGGGCGTTTTCAGTTTACCGCTCAGGATGGCTCAGAAGTTTCGATCTCCAATCGCCGTGCGCGCGCCTTGTTGGCAATGCTTTGCCTGGCACCGGATGAACCGATTGACCGCGATCATTTGAGCAAGCTTTTGTGGCCGGGCCGGTTTGAAGCACAGGCTCGGGCAAGCTTGCGACAGTGTTTGCTGGACTTGGGCAAAGTGCTGACATCGGCCGACTGTAACCTTCTGGATGTTTCGCGATCACGGATCAGCCTTAAACCTGAAACAGTCCGAACCGACCTTTCTGAACTGCATGTTTGCCTGGCTGACGGTGACTGCCGCGAAGCGACCGATAGACTGAATTCCATCGGAGCCAAATCCTTATTGGATCAGATGAATTTTGGCGAGGCATTTGAAGGCTGGCTGGCAGGGCATCGCTATCAGGCAGAGCAGCGTTTGCAGACTGCGATTGCAACGGCATTATCAGAGCTGGAGAAACGGGATAATCTGACGGAACATGCCAGCTTGCTCAACGCCTGGTCGGTGCGATCACCAGTCTCCCAAACCATATCGGACCGGAAGCATGGCAAGGCCCGGATTGCCGTGCTGCCATTTATATCAATCGCCAACCCGGATGATCACGGATTTTTTGCCGATGGTGTTGTTGACGAACTGATCACAAGTCTGGGGCAAGTGCCACAGCTCCTTGTTGCTGGTCGAACCTCATCCTTTCAGTTTAAAGATTCGGATAAAACACCATCAGAAATTGCTGATGCGCTTAATGTATCTCATCTTCTGGAAGGCTCGGTTCACCGGCAGGAAGAACAGGTTCGTGTTGCTGTCAGTCTGGTTGATGCGGATAGTGGCTTTGAATCATGGGCCTATAGCTATGACGGGAGTCTCGACGATATGTTCGCCGCCCGGGCAGAAGTTGTAGAGGCGGTAACAAACGGGCTGAGTGATGCGCTCAAACTGAGAGAGCATGAAACCAAACCTCGCAAGCTGACGAGCAATAGGGAAGCTTATGGGCTTTATCTGCAAGGCCGGGCGCTAACCATCAGGGCCATCGGAGAAGGGGTACTACCAACGGCGATTGAATTGCTCGAAAAGGCCTTGGCGGTCGATCCCGAATTTGCGGAATGCTGGACAGCGCTGGCCGAAGCAGAGATTAACATGACGGTCTACACGCCTTGTCTGGACAGATTGGAGCGATGCGAAAAAGCTGCCGGATATGCAAAGAAAGCGCTCAGCCTGTCGCCCCAGCAGGCGCATGCCCGTATCGTGCTTGCCTTTTATGCGTGGACGCAAAATAATATTGTCGGTGCGCTTGACCTGGCTTTCGAGGCTTACCGGCTGGAACCCAATAATCCCGATGTTCTAAACCGTGTCGGTTCTTTCCTGCTCTATTGCGGGCGCTCCCGGGACGCCTTGCCGTATATTGAAGCCAGCATAGATCAAGACCCGGTAAATGGCCGTAATTACGCTATACTTTCAGGCGTGTATCTCAACCTTGGTAATGTTGATGCCGCCATTGAGGCGGGGCAGAGGATGGTCGATCTTGGTTTTCCATCTCTGTGGCTCGCAGCCGCGTTGGCAGTATCGGGCGACAATGATGCTGCGGTGGAAACCTATCAGCTAACAAAGAAGTTGATGAACACCGTAATATTTCCACCGGCGGGCAGTGCACCGCTCGACCCAGACGCCATGGATGCCTATTGGCTGATGGCTGCGAAGGGGCTTTGGAGCGGTGAAGAACAGGACCGCAAAAATTATTGCATGGTGTTGGAAATGCTCCACACGACACTGCACGATCCCTATGATACCACGATCACAATACCGGCGATCTGGATGGGCCAGGCGCAGATGGTCTTCAAAACCCTTGGTCAGCAGATAACTACTGCTAATTTCTTCTCTTTCATGTCGCTCTGGACCGACGCAGAGCCGATAAACCAGGTTCGATTGCATCCGGACTTTATGGATTTCGCCGAACGAATTGGAATGGTTGCGGCTTGGGAAAAATATGGCTGGCCCGACCTTCCCGTAGGGCGATCTGACGTCAATTGAGAAATTATTGACGCTTTTTTGACGGTAGCGCCGTTGACGCGATGTTACATTTGGATCCAATAACAACGCACTGAAATTGCAGACAAGTTGAACCCTTTTAGGCGGCTCGGGAATCCTCCCGTTCCGTTGACAGGAGAGCTTTGCCTGCTGGATGCGGGGGAAGAAATGGAGCAAGCTGCCAAACTGCCGGTTGGGCCGGCCCTTCCTTCACTTTCCCAAAGCAAGCCGGCGCGCCTCATCGTTGTGGCAATTCTTTATCTCATGCAAGGCGTACCCGTCGGACTGACGACCGTAGGCATTTCGGCCTGGCTCGCGGCCAATGGTGCAACTCCCGTGGAAGTGGGCGTATTCATTGGTACAGCTCTGCTACCCTGGTCATTGAAGCTCGTGAACGGCCTGTTGATGGACCGTTTTACCTTCAAACCCATGGGCCGCCGCCGCGTCTGGATTATCGCTGCACAAGCCATGATGGCAATCGTCTTGCTGGTTATGGCGATAGATGCGCCAACAGTTGAACAGATCGGGCTGTTGGCCGGATATTGTTTTGCCCTCAACCTCTGCGCCACCTTTAATGATGTGGCGGTTGACGGGATGGTGGTCGACATTGTTCCCGATGATGAGCGTACACTCGTGAATGGCCTGATGTACGCTTCCCAATCGGTAGGAATAGCCGGAGCCAGTTTCGTGGCTGGACAATTACTTGTTGCGGGCGACATCGCATCGACAACGCTGGCCTTTGCGGCTTTTGTAGCAATTGTCTCATCCGTGGTTGTGCTGATCCGCGAGCGCCCCGGCGAGCGTTTGTTGCCATGGAGCAAAGGTGCGGCTTCCCGCGAATGTGAGGAACGGCAGCACAGCGCCTGGCTTCCGATCATTGTCGGATTGTTCCGGTCGATTGCCTCGCCGCTAATCCTGGTGTTCCTTCTGTGCTTGGCCCTGGCGCAAGTGACCTGGTCATTTATTGACGCCGTCAGTCCGACGCTAACCATCCAGCATCTCGGCTGGGGAAGCGATCACTATTCCAGTTTTTCAGCGATCGTCAGTTTGATCGCCGCCCTTGCTGCGGGAGTCTTGTCCCCGCTGATCGTGCGTTTCACCGGCCTGCGCAAAGCGATCATCATTCTGTTCCTCCTGTCGGGTGTCAGCGCGGCGATTGGCGGAGCGACATTCGATAATTGGGAAGACGACCGGATCTTCATTGCCATTTTCATCACTCAATATGTCGTGGCCCTTCTGCTGATGATCCTGATGATCGTTTGGGCGATGCGCATTTGCAGCCCGGCCGTGGCCGCCAGCCAGTTTGCCCTGTTCATGGCAGTGCCGAATCTGGGCCGGGCACTGATGTCCGGCAATTCCGGTTGGCTGGTCCAAAGCGGCGGCTACGCCATGACCTATTACGCAGTCGCCACGATCACGCTGGTCGCCCTTGCATTATGCCTGCTGGCCAAAGTGGGAAATCCCGAGGCGGTGCCGGAAATGGGCCGCAACCAACAAGTTTAACAACGAAGGAGAAGAAGAATGAAAATGATTACACAAATGAAAATGGCTGCTGCAGCCATTCTGGTAACCGCCCCAATGGCATTGCCAACTGCTGTGTCGGCACAGGAATTCCCGCTTGTAGCCGGAGAATATTCCAATGTCAGCGGTATTTACATCAAAGACGGTGGAGCATTTAAATATGCGACCCATCTCGCAGGTCAGTGGACCAAAGTTCAGGAGTTTGCCAAGTCCCAGGGCTGGATCAGCGACTATAAGATTCTCATCAACGAGAACCCGCGTGATGGCGAGCCGACACTTTATCTTATGACGACCTTTGCCAGTATACCGGATGCAGCTGAATCCGAGCGGCGAAACAAGGCATATGATGCCTTCATGAAATCGTCTGCCGAACAGCAGATCACAGAATCCGGCAATCGTGCGGAATACCGGACCGTGAAGAGCAGCATCCTCTTGCGCGAATATACGGTTCGATAGGTCGCCCTTAGGTCTTTTCGAAAACACGCGCAAGCGAACCATCCGGCGGGTGCAATTGCGACCCGTCATCCGCCGGGTGCTTTCTCTCAACCAGCTGACATGATCCCTATGATATGAGCAATATCGAACTCCTCGCGCATGATTTTTCTGCCCTGATCCGGTCTGGCAAAGCCATTATTGCAGCGGAGAAATACTGGGCCAGTGATATTGTCAGCATTGAGCCTGAGGCCACGACAGAACATGCTCCAGCGATCGTTACGGGATTTTATGCGGCACGAGAAAAATTGACGGGCTGGCTCAGTCACAGCGCGATGGAGGAACTCAGCATCGATGGCCCGTTCATTACCGGAAATCGCTTTGCACTGTTCATCGACATGCTGATCAAACGCCGTGCCACCGGTGAGTGCCAACCATTTAGCGAGATCGCCATTTACACCGTCCGAGACGGGAAGATCATCGAGGAACGGTACTTTTATGACTGAAGCAAGACTGGCGCTGCCGTCATCACTTTTTCAGCTGCCCGCATTTGCCGACAGCCCGAAACTCCGATTGCTCATGGGTGCGCTGCTTTATCTGGCGCAAGGCTTTCCGCAGGGCATCTTTTTCGCAGCCATCCCCACGTGGCTCGCTGCCAATGGCCAATCGACCGCAGTCGTCGCATCAGCAGTCGCTGCCGCCAGTCTGCCATGGAGCCTGAAGTTCCTCGCTGGCCTGTTCATGGACCGCTATACTTGGCGGCCTATGGGTCGACGGCGCCCCTGGCTGATCGGTTCGCAAGCGGGCATTGTCGCCACTTTGGTGATGGCCGCAGCCCTCTCTCCCTCAGCCAGCGACACCGCAGTCGTGATCGGCATGATTTTTGCGCTGTCCGTTCTCACCGCGGTGCAGGATGTCGCCCTTGACGCGCTGGTAGTCGATCTTACGCCCGAGGGGGAAATGGGCCGCATGAACGGCTTCATGTTTGGCGGGAAGGTGCTCGGCATCGCCGGCGGTTCGGCGATCACCAGCTACTTGTTGCAATATTACGGGTTCTCTTTCTCCATGCTGGGTATGATCGGATTCTTTGCGCTTCCAGCGCTTTCGATTGTTCTGGTTCGGGAACGCAAGGGCGAAAAACTGCTCCCTTGGACGAGCGGCGCTGTTGCGGAGGATGCAAAGACAGTCATTCCCGAAAATTGGTTCGCAATACTTGTCGCAGCTTTTCGCAATCTGTTCCGGCGTCAGACCCTCTTGGTGGCGATCCTATTGCTGACCTACGGCGTGCATCAGAATCTCAACGACACAACCGGCAGTCTCTTTGCAATCCGGCAAATGGGCTGGAGCCAGTCGCAGTTCACTTCGATGCTTGCCCTCTCCAACATTGTCATGGGTCTGTTCTGTCTGACCGTAGGTGGCTGGATTGTTGACCGTTTCGGACCGGGGCCGATCGCCTTCTGGTCTGGCGCGGCGGCGCTGCCAATCATGATGGGATATCTGGTTGACGAGGCGCTTTGGCAGTCGGACAGCCTGTATATCGCCTGGTACTTCACGAAAAATGTCCCGCTGTTCCTGTTCTACCTCGCCAATCTGGTGCTGGCCATGCGGGTCGCGACCCCCGAGGTGGCTGCGACATCCCTTTCTGTGCTGTTTTCGATCACGACCATCGGGTTTGTCATCGCCTCAGCGATTCTTCCAACTCTTGAGAATATCGGGGGCTTTCAGGCGATGTTTGGCGCAAGCGCGGTGCTCGTTTTTGTCGCAGGATTGATCTCACTGCTGCTCAGCAAAGAAGTCCGACAAGCGGCCAAGACCGATCCATCCGCGAATTGAAGATTTGCAAATCGGGCCACTCCAAAACGTGTCACCAAATTGCCATGGATCATGCAGATAGCATCGCAAGCATGGCTGTATTTCACCTCATATTCAGCGGTTCAGTCTCGCATTTTCTTATGTCCGCTTCATCCCGAAAGCGGACGTTAGGACCGGTCAGAAATACTAGTGATAACTGGAGGCTTCGCGCGAACCGATTGTCGACAGATCAGGTTCTGGAAGTCTTTTCTGAACCAGGTGCGCACGTCCGCCCTGCTTGCCGTCAATCATCAGTAACCGGATGACATCGCCACGCGCTTGAGCGGCACGCATAGCAGCGGGACCAGTTCCCAGATCAACGGGTTCGAAACCCAGTTCTCGCAGCAACTGCGAAACGATTGCCTCTGAAGGATGTTGTCGTAGCGAGTTATTGTTACATTTGGAGGGTCATCAGAGCCCGCGATCATATGAATCGACAACCAGAGCGTATCGCTTGGCAGAATATGGTCCGGCCTGTTTTTCGAGTCCGTGTCATCCAAATATCGTTGTCATGCGTATAGCATATAAATCAATTGGCAATTTGAAGTTTACAGCATATACAATGTTTACATCATATACTAAGAGATTCGCGTTGCAGACGAAATCCTATCATCACGGTGATTTGAGAAGCGCCATTCTGAATGAAGCGCGCACCATTCTCGAATCTCAAGGCGAGGAGGCGATGACCATGCGCCGCATCGCGGAAGGGATCGGGGTCAGTGCGATGGCGGCCTACAAGCATTTTGCCAACCGCGATGCCATTTTACAGGCTTTGGCGATCGAGGGGTTCAACAAGCTTGCCCGCGTGACGTCGCGTGCGCGCAAGAAGAACAAGCTTCCTGCCGACGCGCAATTGGTAGCGATTGGTGTGGCTTACATCATGCACGGCATCAGCCATCCCGAAATCTATCGTGTCATGTTTGGTCAGCTGACCTCCGGCATTACCGATGCGGCAACCAAATCGGCAGCCGATGAGGCTTACGGTGTCCTTTGCGACTGTTTGCGAGACAATGCCGAACATTTCGGGTTCGAAAAGAAGGAGGCGGAGACTCATGCTTTCTCGGTCTGGTCGATGGCACATGGGATGACATCCCTGTTCGTCGAAGGGCATGCCCGGACCCGTAACTTCAAGACAAAAGCGCAGCAGCGCGCGGTTGCGACCAGAGGGGCAGAATTGGTCGCCCGCGGAGTTTCCTTCCGGGGCGGAAATGGGGCATCCGATGATCGCTAGAATTTCCATGCAAGACCGAAGGTGGCTATTGGCCGGGGTCGCCCTGACTTTCATCTCCTTGGCGCTCTGGATGTATCTCGATATCGGGAGAGCTGCGGAACAGGATGTGAAACCGGCAACACCGGTTGCGGTGGATATTGTGCAAGAACAGCCGGAATATCTGGTGTCCCGAACCTTTGCCGGTCGTCTTCGCGCATCCAATGTAGCAGATCTGGGATTTGAGTTGCCGGGCAGGATCAGCCGGGTATTTGTGGATGCGGGCGACAGGGTTGGACGTGGAACGCCGCTTGCGCGAATTGATACTGACGAGCTGGCCAGTCAGGAGTCTGAACTTTCCGCGGTGCTGAAGGAAGCTGAAGCGCTGCTGGTGCAAACTTCTGCAAGATATGACCGGCTCGAAAAACTGGCTCCGGATTTTGCGTCCGTGCAGCAACTGGATGATGCACGGGCCGCACGAGACTCTGCCAGAGCGCGGGTAGATCAGGCGTCCGGTGCCTTGCGCAGACTGGGAACAAATCAGCGAAACTCCCTGCTGGTGGCACCCTTTTCAGGGGAGATAGTCAGTCGCAGCGCCGATACGGGCGCGGTCGTTGGTGCAGGCCAGACGGTATTCCGCCTCAATGGCGGCGGGTCGATGGAAGCGGATGTTGGCATACCCACCAGGTTTCGGGATCAGATTGTCCTGGGTTCCGAATATATGATCACCAACGGAGAGCGGGAATCTGTGGCGGTTGCAGAGCGCGTGGTTGACGATGTAAACCCGCTTACAAATACCATTACCGTGCGATTTGTCCTGCCTGAAAGCAATGGTTTCGTGGCCTCGGAAACGGTGCGGATCTCTTTGCAGGAAACCTTGCTGGCCAAAGGCATGTGGGTCAGAAATTCCGCTCTGGTTGAGAGCCTGCGCGGCCTGTGGGCTGTTTATGTGGTCAGCCCGCAATCACAATCTGACAACCGTGGTACGGAGCATGTGGCCGGTATCGTGAAACGCCAGGATGTTGAAATCCTGCACAGTGAAGCCGATCGCAGTTTTGTAAGGGGCGCGCTCTCCAGTGGAAGTATGGTCATACGCAACAGTCCGTTTCGTTTTGTCCCCGGACAACGGGTTTCGGTCAAGCAATCAACGGTCTTCAATCACCATCAGAAACGCCCTGCGGCGGGTGACGGGATTTCCAGCCGGTGACGACGCTGTTCTATGATGTCCGGCGATTGCTGGTGCTTCTTGTCCTGCTCATCCTGGTTGGCGGTTTGGGCGCCCTGGGGTCGATGGCAAATGAAGAAGATCCGCGCATTACAAATCGGGTGGCAACCGTTCTTACATCATTTCCCGGAGCCAGCGCCGCGCGGGTCGAACAGCTGGTAACCGAGAGAATTGAAGCGCGACTGAAGCAGCTGGACGAAGTTGACGAGTTGCGGTCGGTTTCGACCAACGGACTTTCGTCCATAACCGTTGTGTTGAAGGACAGCATAACCGAACCGGACACGCCCTTTGGACTTGTTCGGGATGCGTTGACAGATGTGACCCCCGATCTTCCCACCGGTGCCGGCGTTCCGATATTCGATGATACCCGCGCGGGAGCCTATACCGTGCTGGTGGCGCTGACTTGGGAAGCGGAAAGCGATCTGAACCTGGTGGTGCTGCGGCGGTCGGCGCTTGAGTTGCAGGACCGCATGCGGGCGTTTCCGGGAACAGAACTGGTGACCTTGCATGGGGCATCGAAAGAAGAAATCAGCGTCGCATTGGACAGGTCGGCTTCGGCAGCGCTGGGACTTTCCAAGTCCCGGATTGCCCAAGCGATTGAATCAGCCGACGCAAAGGTTTCCGCCGGGCAGTTCAAAGGTGAGCAAACCGAACTGAATCTGGAAGTGCGGGGCGAGATTGACGGGCTGAGCCGGCTGAGAGAGACGATTATCGGTCAGTCACCGCAGGGGCTTTCCATTCGTCTCGGCGATGTCGCCACGCTTTCGCGCGGCATTGCATCACCCGCAACAGACCTTGCCTATCACAATGGCAAACCCGCCATAGTCGTCGCAACCCGCATGCAGGCGGGATTGCGGGTGGCCGACTGGACAAGCGATGTCAGGCAGCTGGTGGACGAGTTTGAGCTGGCGGTGTCGGACGGCGTGAAAGTGGATATCATTTTCGATCAGGGCGGTTATGCCAGCGATCGCTTTGCAACGCTTGTCGGCAATTTGCTCATCGGTGCCGGGTTGGTCGTCCTGGTCCTGTTTGTCACACTCGGGTGGCGTTCGGCCCTGATAGTTTCTGCTGCCATTCCGCTCACCGGGCTGGCTTCACTGATCATCCTCAACCTGCTAGGGAGACCGATCAACCAGATCTCCATTACCGGCCTGATTGTTGCGCTGGGTCTGCTGGTTGATGCAGCCATTGTCATGACAGATTCCGTTCGCCGGCATTTGCTGGACGGGACCTCGCCAAGAGAATCCGTGCGGCGCTCGGTCCAGCGCCTGTGGCTTCCGCTGTTCAGTTCCACACTGACGACGGTACTGGCGTTTTTACCTTTGGTCATTCTGCCCGGGGGAGCCGGGGAATTTGTTGGCGGAATCGGAAGCAGTGTGATCGTTGCCCTGGTTGCCTCTTTTGCGCTGGCCATGACAGCCATTGCGGCACTGGCCGGCATTTTTCTGAAGCCCCCGTCTCAGAAAAAGAGCGGGAAAGGCCGGTTTGGATTTTTGCAATCAGGTATTCAGGCGGCCGCACTGGGTCAGCGTTTTGAAGCGCTTTTTCTGAAAAGTTTGGCGATGCCGAAAAGGTCGATTGCCATTGCGTGCCTGCTTCCGCTGATCGGGTTTTACGGTGTAACCACCTTGCCGACCTCCTTTTTTCCCGAAGCAGATCGCAACCAGTTTTATGTCGAATTGCGACTGCCTAGTCAGAGTGCAATAGAGGAGACAACCAGAGCCGTTTTGGAAGCACAGCAATATCTGGAAACAAACGAGGAGATTGTTCAGGTGTCCTGGTTTGTCGGACGTTCCGCTCCGAGTTTTTACTATAACATCGCAAATAATCAGGACGGCAATGCCAGTTATGCCCAGGCGATGATTACCACCCGGTCTGTCGGTCAGGTGAAGTCGACAATAAACGAGGTGGGCCAGGCATTGCAGGTGAGCTTGCCAGACGTCCAGGTGATCAGCCGGCAGCTTTCCCAAGGACCGCCGACATTTTCGCCGATCGAGCTTCGGATCTTCGGCAATGACATGAATATATTGCAGGATCTGGGCGAAAAATCCCGACTGATCTTTGCAGAGATCGACGAAGTGACCGCGACCAATCCGTCCTTTGCCGGAGGGGAGCCCAAGCTATGGTTGGACCTGGATCCCGATCGTGCGCGCCAGTTCGGCCTCGGTATCGGGCAGGCGTCGGAATTGATCCGGGCAGAACTGGACGGCGTTGTCAGCGGGTCAATAATCGAGGGCACGGAAGAACTGGATATCCGGATCTGGACCGCGGAAGAAGATCGCAATCAATTGTCTGATCTCGCTTCAATAGAATTTGTGAGGGAGGATCAGCCCGGAAATTCCGTACCGGTCCTTGCACTGGGCGAGCTTGAGCTATTGCCAGCGCCAGCAACCTTGCGACGTTTTCAGGGCAATCGCGTCAACATCATCTCCGGATATGTGGCCGCCGGAGAGATTCCTTCCACTGCGATAGAGAAATTCAAACTGGCCTGGGAGGAAGCCGGCCATGAAATACCCCCAGGTTATGATTTTCAGTTCGGCGGTGACGAGGAAGCACGGGCGGACAATTTTGGCGTGCTTTTGAGTATATTCGGCATAATTTCGATCATCATGCTGGCAACCGTTGTACTGACATTCAACTCTTTCAGGCTTGCGGCCATCGTGTTCATTGTCGCCATCCTGTCCACCGGACTGGGAATGCTTTCGCTCACCATCTTCCAGTTTCCATTCGGTTTTCAGCCAATTGTCGCACTTATTGGATTGATTGGAGTGGCGATCAATGCCGCGATCATCATCCTTTCCGGACTCAAATCCAACCCCCTGGCAAAGCGGGGCGACCATAAAGCTATCACGGGCGAGGTCATGGCCACGTCACGACATATCTGGTCCACCACCATCACGACTTTTGGCGGGTTCCTGCCGCTCATCTTGTCCGAAGGAGGGTTTTGGCCACCCTTTGCTACGGCCATAGCCGGCGGCGTATTGCTCTCCACCGTCATTTCCTTTTTTCTGGTTCCGCAAATGTTTCTGCTTTTTACCGGCTTCGAGAAGTTCCCCCGACCCCGCTTCGGGAAACTCGCATTGTCCAGGACCTAGGCTGTGGGGACGGTCCGGGTGGCCCCAGTCAGACATTCCCGTTTCTGACAGGAGTGCCCCTCAGTTATCCAGAAATGGAGGGCGAACCAATGTCCGCTTTTGCGCCCTAAGCGGACATTCATTTTGAAAACACTTTTTCTGCCGGTTTGAGACTGGCGCAGTAGTTTCCGGTCAAAGTCTCGCCCAATGCAGTCTCTGTATTTGAAACACAGATTCTCAGGCGCGCAAGTCCCCGAAAAGACGCCCAAAAATCGCGCGCCAAGCCGTACTAGCTATTGATATAAAAGAGAAAACTGCGTGGTGACGGTTGCAGTCTTCAGCGAACTGGTCTCTGCGCTCGAATTCCCTGTTCCATGGGAATCTACAGGGAAAATTTGCGGTTTCGGAAGCATTGAGGATTTTTGATGCTCGAAAACTGCCGATTTCCGGGGGATTTTGCGACGAATTCCCTAGCCGACCGAACAGGGAAAAACGTCAGTCAAACAGGGAACAAATTAAGCTTGGCTGGGAAGTGTTCAGCAGCCTGACCAGTCAGATTTGCCAGGGCGGACATTCCAATCAGTTCGAGATATGTATTCTTCTTCGCAAAGGTTAGCAATTGATGGTCGGCGCAATAAAAAGACAGCGATACCTGGGCTGCAACATCGGTAATATATTTGCTAATCAACATCCAAGCTTGAGCCTTCTGTCAATCATTGTGTCCCAGTTTTGAGATGGATCGGAGGAATCCTAACCGACAAAAACCCTGCCATCGAACAGCTTTCGGGCTGTTCGCAATATGGCAGAGGATTTGATTTCTCCATGCTCATCGACCGTTAACAGGCAACTGGTTTCGCCGCTGGGATGTTCGACCGTAATGGTTTTTTGTGTTCCAGGGGAAATGGCTGCCAGATCAGCTGCAACGGAACCGGAAGTCAGGCAAGCGGTCGCAACAGTAACTGCACCGAGCACGCCGATGCCGGCATGGGCGCGATGGGGGATGAAGCTTCGCACCGAAATGGCACCGCCATCGCGAGCAGGCGCGACCAGCATGATCTTGGGAACGGATTTATCGCGCACATCACCCAGCTTCATCATCGGCCCCGCCTGCAGGCGGATGGCTTCGATGCGCGCTTTCAACGCGTCATTTGCGTCGAGTTCTTCACGGCTCTCGTAGCCAATTATGCCAATATCCGTTGCGCGGAGGATGATACAGGGCATGCCATTGTCCATCAACGTGCATTCAATATCATCAACCCGATCGATTGCATTGCCAGTTGGCAGCAACGCGCCGCACATAGATCCAGTGGTGTCCCGAAATTCAAGCGCAACCGGTGCAGCGCTGCCTGGCACGCCATCAATCTGCGTTGTTCCGGAATAGGTGATTGCACCGCCGGGCGTCTGGATGGTGGCTTTGGCAGTCCGCCCGGAGTTATTCATGTGGATGACGATGCCGGTTTCCGGATCTCCGGCGGCAACCAGCCCGCGTTCAATGGCAAACGGACCAACCGCTGCAAGCATGTTTCCACAATTTTGCGTATCGCTGACAATGGCCTCGTCCACAAATACCTGAAGAAACAGATAGTCGATATCGACATCTGGGCGATCAGATTTGCTGACGATCGCGACCTTGCTGGTCAGCGGGTCACCGCCGCCCATGCCGTCGATCTGGCGCGGATCCGGAGAACCCATGATACGCAGCAATATTGCATCTCTTTCCTTCGGATCATCCGGCAAATCATCCTTCAGGAAAAACCCGCCCTTGGACGTGCCACCCCGCATCCACATGCAGTCTATTCCGGGATCAGACATATTTCAGGCCGGCTTTCTCGAGACGTCCCCGCATGTCATACATGTCGAGTCCCAGTTCGCCCGAAGCCAGGCGTTTGCGTTTTTCTTCTTCATTGTTTTCCCGGGCCCGGGCCTTTTCCAGAATCGTAGCTGCCTCTTCACGCTTTATCACGCAGACACCGTCGTCATCGGCAACGACCACATCGCCCGGTTCTACATGTGCCCCCGCGCAAGTCACAGGTATGTTCACGCTGCCCAGGGTGTTCTTGACCGTCCCTTGCGCAAAAACCGCTTTTGACCAGACGGGGAATTGCATTTCGGTCAGATCGCGCACGTCGCGAACGCCGGCATCAATCACGAGCCCGCGGCAGCCTCGGGCCTTCGCCGAAGTGGCAAGCAAGTCGCCAAAATAGCCATCTTCGCAAGGTGAGGTTGGTGCCAGAAGCAATATGTCGCCTTCCTGCAACTGCTCAATGGCGACATGTACCATCCAGTTGTCCCCCGGTGGCGAGGATATCGTCACTGCATTGCCCGCAACCCGTGCACCTGGATAAACTGGACGCATGTAACTGGCGAGCAAGCCCGAACGCCCCTGTGCTTCGTGCACGGTCGCAACCCCGCAATCCGCAAGGCCATCAACGACCTCCAAAGGCGTGCGCGTGATATTCTGGACGACGATGTTGTTCATTTGATCCTGCTCCGCATCTTTTTTTGGTCCTATTGCAGCCTTGCGCATTTTGCGCCGATAAGGCAGGAAAAGGCAAGATGTCTTTACAACTTTCCATAATCGGTTTTGGCGAGGCCGCGAGGGCCTTTGCGCCGGCTATTATCGGGTCTGGACAAACAATTCGGGCTAGTGACCTTCGGGCGGAAGAGCCGTCATACCAGAATGCTTTTGCAAAATTCGGCGTCACCGGAGCACAGGACTACCGGACCACGCTTGATGGCGCGGATACCGTTCTTTCGCTCGTTACGGCAGATCAGGCTCTTGCTGCCGCGACTGAAGCTGCAAGGCACATTGCGCAAAATGCATTCTTTTTCGACATGAACAGCGTCGCACCGGGAACAAAAAAACAAGCTGCTGACATTATCGTGGGTTCTGGCGGGCGTTATGTGGACGTAGCAATCATGTCGCCGGTCGAACCGAAAAAAGCGACTGTGCCGCTTCTGCTCTCGGGACCGGATGCTTCCGAGGGTCTGAAACAGCTATCTGCTACCGGGTTCTCAAATTGCAAGCTGGTCGGAGAAGAGATCGGACGGGCTTCGACCATCAAGATGATCCGTTCTGTTCTGATCAAGGGCCAGGAGGCGCTGACCGCAGAAATGATGCACGCCGCCCGCAATGCTGGCGTCGAGGAAGAGGTAGTAGGGTCTCTGGGAGGGGACTGGCAAGACAGAGTGGCCTATAATCTGGAGAGAATGATGACTCACGGCTGGCGCCGGGCGGCCGAAATGGAAGAGGTTGCCAAAACGCTGGAAGCTTTACAAGTCGAGCCGCTGATGACGCGGGGGACAATTGTCCGGCAGCGCGAAATGGCAGAAAGTGGGGAACGAAAATGCCCCTGATCATCGACTGCCACGGCCACTACACCACCGCGCCAGCGGCGCATAGCGAATGGCGTGAAGCGCAAAAAAAGGCGTTTGACGGCGGCGCCGAACTACCTGCCTATCCGGCAATCTCCGATGACGAAATTCGAGAGTCTATCGAAGCCAATCAATTGAAGTTGCTGAGGGAACGTGGTGCCGACCTGACCGTCTTTTCTCCACGAGCATCTGCCATGGCGCACCATGTCGGCGACCAGGATGTCAGCCGCACATGGTCCGAGCATTGCAACAACCTGATCCACCGCGTGACCCGATTGTTTCCCGGGATTTTCTATGGTGGATGCATGTTGCCGCAATCGCCGGAGAGTGACCTCAGTGCTAGCGTCGCGGAGCTGGAGCGCTGTGTGACCGAGATGGATTTCGTCAGTTGCAACCTTAATCCCGATCCTGGCGGCGGGCACTTCAGGCATCCGCCGCTGACCGACCGATACTGGTATCCGATCTACGAGAAATTGTGTGAACTGGACGTTCCGGCGATGATCCACGTATCGGGCAGCTGCAATCCGGCGATGCACGCCACAGGTGCCTTTTATATCGCAGCTGACACCATCGCATTCATGCAGCTGATCCAGGGCGATCTGTTTGCAGATTTTCCCACTTTGAAATTCATTGTTCCCCACGGTGGTGGCGCGGTTCCTTATCATTGGGGGCGCTATCGGGGACTGGCGGACATGTTGAAGAAACCATCGCTGGATGGCCATGTTATGAATAACGTGTTTTTTGATACCTGTGTCTATCACCAGCCCGGTATTAATCTTCTGGCGGAAGTTATCGATGTAGAGAATATCCTTTTTGCCTCGGAAATGGTCGGGGCTGTGCGCGGAATTGATCCGGAAACCGGACACTATTTCGATGATACAAAACGTTATATTGATGCACTGGAAATTAGTGAGGAAGACCGCCACGCCATTTTCGAAGCCAATGCTCGGAAGGTTTTTCCCCGGCTGGATGCACAGTTGAAAAGCGAAGGGCGTTGATCATATGGTCCGTCCTGCAATTGTTCTGATCCCCGGCAACATGTGCGATGCGACGTTATGGGATGCCGTCCGGGCAGATTTGCGCGCGGATCGCTGGAAACTGGTCGATGCTGATGTGACCTCGGATGACAGTATCGCAGCTATGGCCCGGCGCATGGCAGATGAAATACCCAGCCCGGTGGTCCTGATAGGCTTTTCCATGGGCGGGATCATAGCTCTTGAATTCGCCCGGTTGTTTCCGGATCGCCTGGCGGGTCTAGTGCTGCTCGATACAAATCCGGGTGCAGATTTGCCGGACCGGGCAGCGGCCCGTCCAGGGCAACAGGAACGTGTGCGACACGGCGCACTGGCGAGCATCGTTCGCGATGAGCTGAAACCCAGTTATCTGGCATCAGTCAATCGTGAAAATGGTCCGATGAAGGATCATCTTTTGAGCATGGCACTGGCACTGGGTGAGGATGCCTTCATCAGCCAGAGCGAAGCTCTTCGAACCCGGAACGACAATTGGGGCATCTTGCAGGACATCCAGATTCCGTCCCTCGTCGGATGCGGTGAGGAAGATGCCCTTTGTCCGCCGGAATGGCACCGGAAAATTGCTCAGGCATTGCCCAACGTCCAGCTGCACATCGTACCGGACAGCGGTCATATGCTCCCGCTGGAGCAACCCGCTGTCTTTCGTCGCATTCTAATGGATTATCTGAAGCAGTTTTAAAGAGAGGAAATTTCGTGGGAACTGAAATCAAGACGACACACGTGGGTTCCTTGCCCCGCTCGAAAGCGGTCACCGATCTGGTTTTTGCCGTTGAAAAAGGGGAGGCGGTTGATCTTGGCAGATTCAGCGATGTCATTGGAGAGGCTGTGGAAGAAACCGTTCGCAAGCAGGTGGAAGCGGGTATTTCGATCGTATCTGACGGCGAGATGTCGAAGATCAGCTATGCCACCTATATCAAGGATCGGATTACCGGTTTCGATGGCGACAGCGAACGTCGCCCTCCGGCCGATCTGGAGCAGTTTCCCGGTTTTCTCGAGCGACAGGCAAAATCGGGTGGTACACCGACTTATCGGAGGCCCAAATGTGTTGGTGAGATCAGGGTCAAGTCCATGGAGCCGCTTGAAGATGATCTGCGGCGGTTTCAGTCAGCCATTGAGGTGCACAAGCCGCAAGGCGTCTTTATGAACGCGGCATCGCCCGGCGTGATTGCCCTGTTCCAGCCCAATGAGTACTATGCCGATGACGATGCCTATCTGGAAGCTTTGGCGGAAGCGATGCGCGCGGAATATGAGGCCATTGTGAGCGATGGCCTGTTTCTGCAACTTGACAGCCCCGACCTCGGGCTTGGGCGGCACATGATGTACAAGGATCGCAGCGATGAAGAGTATCTCCAGCGGATCGGCCGCCATGTCGACATGCTCAACCATGCACTGCGCAACGTGCCGGCGGAAAAAGTGCGCATGCACGTCTGCTGGGGCAATTATGAAGGACCGCATCATTGTGACGTCGAGATGGGAGTGATCCTGCCGACGCTGATGAAGGCGAAACCGGCGGCGCTGTTGTTCGAGACTGCCAATCCGCGCCATGCGCATGACTGGGCGACCTTTGCCGAGATGGCGGACCAGATCCCCGATAACAAAATCCTGATTCCTGGTGTGATCGACAGCACCACCAATTTTGTGGAACACCCGAAAGCAGTTGCCGAGCGGATCAGCCGCTTTGTCAATCTGTTTGGCGCCGAACGAGTGATTGCCGGCACCGATTGCGGATTTTCGACCTTTGCCGGATTTGGGGCGGTGGACCCGGATATCGTCTGGCTGAAACTGAAAACACTGGCAGATGGTGCGGAACTGGCCAGCAAGGGCGGTGTCAGGGTGGCCGCGTGAACCTGAAAGCAAAAATCGCAGCTGGTGATCCGGTTCTGGGCAGCTTCCTCAAAACGCCGTCAGCAATGCTGGTGGAAGTGCTTGCCCGGGCGGATCTGGACTGCCTGTGTCTGGATGCCGAACATGCGCCTTTTGACCGCAGCCAGATCGATCAATGTGCCTTGGCAGCTCGCGCAGCTGGCTTGCCATTGGTTGTCCGGCCGCAGCACAGTTCGGCCGACCAGATATTGAATGCCCTGGATTGCGGTGCCACGGGACTTTTACTGCCGCATATTCGATCCGGCCGGGAAGCATCGGATGCCGTTCGACATGGTCACTATGGTCCGGGCGGCCGAGGTTATGCAGGGTCTTCGCGTGCAGCAGGCTATGGCGCGAAAGACATGCAGGACATTCTTTCCACCGCCGCTGACCAGACCGTGCTGATCGCGCAGATCGAAGACAGGGAAGCGCTGGACGACATGGACGCTATCGCGGCCACCGAAGGACTGGATGCTCTGTTCATCGGCATGATGGACCTCACCGTTGCGCTGGATTGCGACAACTATCGCGATGCCCGGGTGCAGGATGCGGTGGCCCATATCCTGAAGTCGGCAAAGGAGGCGGGCAAGCCTGTCGGACTGTTCACCCCGTCGCTGGATGATATCCCAACCTATCGCGGACAGGGTGCCAGCCTGTTCCTGCTGGGATCGGATCATGCTTTCATGCTGTCGGGCGCGCGCGCACTGACGGAAAAGGTGCGCGGCCTGCTCTAGGTTTGCAGGCGGTATTCGGCGATCTGGCGGCGGACGGCCAGGTCGTCCCACACGGTCCATTCCCTGTGTATCTGGCCGTTGATGACCCGCCAGTGGGTAATGCCCATGATGAACACGGGCGCTTCGCTTGCCGGACCATAGATGCCATCGCCCTTGTGGGTACCTGCCAATGACCAGCGTATTGCCATGTCTCGCGCTTCACCCAAATAAGCTATGTCAGCGACATGCTCGATTTGCACTTGGGCATCAGGAATGGCCGCATGAATCTGTCCGCGAAAATCGGTGATCTGGCCAGGTCGGGATAAGTGCCGATTGCCGGGAAAATCACCAGCGGCGCGAAAATCATAAATATTTGCAGCCAGTTGCAAGGATATTTTCGACCAGAGTCCCCCAAATACCGCTTCTGCAAATTCGTGGGGGTCACGTTCCGGAACCTCCGGAAAATCCGGTTCCGGAATCGTTTTGGCGAGGAGTTCACCATGCGCTGACTTGTGCCAGTCCAGAAGCGATGGAAGCTCCCGCGCCTGCTGTTCCGCCACTTCATCCAGGTCAAAACCCAACTGCAGCACCAGACCGCCATTGTCCCGGACAAGCCATTCTTCGACAATGCGGTTTTCCCGGCACAGGCAATCGGCAATGGTCAGCACCTCGACCTTCCGCCCGGTTGCGGGTCCGAATTCGGTGTCTCCCTCGTTGGTCATGGGACTTGTGATCAGATGGGAGGAATAGAAGCTGCCTCCGCCTTCATCCGACCAGATGACATTATCCGGATCGAGCCGCCGATCCGGAAAAGCCGCCAGTGTCGCATGGGTATTGTCCACCACGGTTTGTGCTCCCGTTATATCACCGGCGAGGGTATGAATGGTGCAGTCCGGCGCATAATAGTCTAGGCAAAGCCCGACCTGGCGCTGATGCCAGATACGGTCGGTGATGCGGACGATATAATCGGGGAAGTCGACAAATTCCTCGTCAAAGCCCGGCATGTCCATCCGCCGCCCGGGTTGCGGGTTGAGAAGGTCCTGTTCGCTGCTGGTGGCGACTATCGTGACCGGCAATTTTTCTGTCATCGCCAGACCTGAAACAGGGTTGTGTTCTGATCTGCGACAAACCGGCAGCTTAGGCCTGGAGGAACGGTAATTACATCGCCCGCGTCGAGCGACAGGCCGCCCTGATCCCACTCCATCCGGGCCTTGCCCTGATGCACGAACCAGACATGCGCGTGATCCTGCGCCTCGCAATCGCGATCGGTATTTCGTTCCAGATCATGTCGCCGGAGGCCAAAGCCATGTTCCCGCTTGAAAGTCCCGCCATTGGCAATGATGTCTCCCGGACCTTCGGCATGACGGTAAACCAGCGCTTTTGCTTCCTCACTGGTCGGCACATGCAAAGCTGCTATCTGTTCTGCGGTTGTCCGGGGCATAGGCCTTGCACCTTCGGGCACGGCCTGTCCCTTTACGGTGTCAACCAGAGACCCGTCTTCCATCAGAACCAGACCGAATTTTTCGGCCATGTCGAATACATAGGGTGCCCACAAAACCCGTCCCGGGTCATCACCGCCCAGTACGGCAAAAAGATAGGCCGGATCTGTATCCCCCTCATGCCGTGGCAAGCAGGTGAATCCGCGAAACATTCCAGTGGGCAGGGAAATGACATCGCCGGGTGCACAATCAACATGCGCGTCCCGGCCTTCCTCACCTAGCGTGAAACGCCAGTTTCCGCTGTGCACGACAAACACCTCTGCGGTGTCATGGCTGTGCTGCGAATTGATGCATCCCGGCGGCTGGCGCGCACCGCCGATGTTGAAACCATGCGGCTCGGCGATATGTACATGCTGATCCGGATTTTCCGAAACGCCGGGACCGATAATGGTGAAATTCTCCTTCGCCTCGCTGCCGGGATTGCGCGTGTCGATGAAGGCGTTGAGGCAAGGGATCAGATCCGCGTAGCGGACCACCCGTTCCGCCTCCATGCGCTGCGTTGTCCAGTTAGTCATCGCATCACTCCGCTGTCCAGCCACCGTCAATGACCATGGAGCTGCCTGTCATCATCGCGGACGCATCACTGGCCAGAAACAGCACGGCGCCCATCAAATCTTCCGGTTTTCCGATGCGGCCCAGTTTGATCTTCTCGAGTACGCTGGCCATGAAAGCTTCGTCCTCGAAAAACGGTCTGGTGAGCTCGGTTTCGATAAAGGTGGGGGCGATGGTGTTGGAGCGGATCCCATGCTTTGCCAGATCCAGCGCAAACGCCTTGTTCATCCCCTCCAGCGCCCATTTTGAAGCGCAATAGAGCGAGCGATTGGGCCCGCCGACATGCCCCATTTGTGATCCGATATGAATGAGCGAACCGTTTTGCTGCTGTTCGAGCATCTTTTTCACACAGGCCTGAGCCACGAAAAAGGCTGACTTCACATTGAGATCGAGGACCGCATCATAATCTTCCTCCGACACATCCTGCATGGGTTTGGGCCGGTTGGTGCCGGCATTGTTGACCAGAATGTGAAAGGCATCGCACTCGTCGAAAAAGGCGGACACACCGGACATGTTCGTGACATCCAGCACCGCATGATCAGCCAGATATCCGGCTCCTTTCAGTTCACTGTCTAGCGCGGCAATCTCGGCTTCGGTTCGGGCAATCAGCGTGACCGCTGCGCCAGCTGCGGCCAGGGCTGTGGCCATCGCCTTGCCGATCCCGCGACCGGCACCGGTGATAACAGCCCGTTTTCCATCAAGGCGTAGCGAGGGGGTTTCCGGTAGCGCCATTTCAGCCTTCCACGGGTTCGCGCGGCGTGGCGGCACCGGCATAGGGCACATTGCGCCCTCCGTAGCGTCGCACCCGAATATTGGCCTGCTCGCCATGACCGGCAAAGCCCTCCAGCGCGCAGAGCCGGCTGCAATACTCGCCCATCATTGTCGTCGCCTCATCGCTCAGCACCTTCTGATAGGTGCATGTTTTCAGGAACTTGCCCACCCAGAGACCGCCTGTATAGCGCGCGGCCTTTTTGGTCGGCAGGGTATGATTGGTGCCGATCACTTTGTCCCCATAGGCTACGTTGGTCCGCGGGCCAATGAACAGCGCGCCGTAATTGGTCATGTTGTCGAGGAAATAGTCATCGTCACCGGTCATCACCTGGACATGTTCATTGGCATAGTCATTGGCCACTTCCAGCATCTCGGCATGATCGGCGCAAAGGATGACCTCGCCAAAATTGTCCCAGGCCTGCCGGGCGATCTCCCGTGTCGGCAGGATGTCGAGCAGGCGCTCGACCTCCGCCATGGTATCACGGGCCAGCTTCTCGCTGTCGGTGATCATGATCGCCGGACTGTCGGGGCCATGTTCGGCCTGGCCCAGCAAATCGGTGGCGCAGATTTCGCCATCGACTGTTTCGTCCGCAATCACCATGGTTTCAGTTGGGCCTGCGAACAGATCGATGCCGACACGTCCGAACAGTTGCCGCTTGGCTTCCGCGACAAAGGCGTTACCCGGTCCTACCAGCATATCTACCGGATCAATACTCTCCGTGCCGATAGCCATTGCACCCACGGCCTGAACCCCGCCCAGGGCATAGATCGCGTCAGCGCCTGCCATGGCTTGTGCGGCGACAATCGCCGGCGCGGGCCTGCCTTCAAAGGGTGGCGCACAGGTGATAACCCGCGGCACGCCCGCGACTTTTGCGGTGATGACGGACATATGGGCACTGGCGAGCAGCGGATATTTGCCTCCCGGAACATAGCAGCCAGCCGCGTTGACCGGGATGTTCCTGTGCCCGAGAATCACACCAGGCGTCGTTTCCACTTCGATGTCCTGAAGAGCTTTCCGCTGCTTCTCGGCAAAGCCTCGCACCTGTTTCTGGGCAAATTCGATATCATGGATCGCCTGCTTGTCGAGGCTCTCGATGCACTGGTTGATCTCGTCATCGCTGAGCCGGTAATCGCTGCGATCCCAACCATCAAATTTGACAGACAGTTCTCGTACTGCTTCATCACCGCGCGACTCGATATCGTTCAAAATGCCCTCGACAATATCCCGAACCTTGCGATCCGCATCCGCTCTCACCTCTGCGGTAACTGCCCTTTTGAGCCAGGTGGCCATTGTTTGCTCCTGCGTTGTTTGCGGCTGGCATATACAGCCTGTTCGTCGCATCACTTATTACAGCCTTGCAAAGTTGTAAATACAAGTTAGTACAAGTTGAACGTTTCGGGGAGAGGGTGATGCATAGCTTCGGGGTGCTGAACTGGACGATTGTTGTTTCGTTTCTGGTCGCCAACCTTGCTCTGGGCTATTTTCTCGGCCGCAAGGTCCAGTCCGCAAAGGACTATTATCTGGGCAGCCGGGAGACACCATGGTGGGCCATCGGAATCTCGGTCATTGCGACCTATGTCAGCGCGCTGTCCTTTCTTGGTGGCCCTGCCTGGGCCTATAGCGATGGCCTGTCTGCGCTGGCTATTCACCTCAATTATCCGCTGGTGATATTTGCCGTTATCACTCTGTTCCTGCCGTTTTTCTACAATAGCGGAGTGGCGTCGATCTATGAATATCAGGAACGACGGTTCGGCCCGACCTCGCGCTCTGTCATGTCACTGATCTTCCTGATTTCGCAGGCGCTGACAACCGCAGCGATACTCTATGCCACGGCCATAGTCCTGCAATTCGTTACCGGGATCGACGTGGTCTGGGCGATCATCATCATAACGATTATCGCTCTGATTTACACGGCCATGGGCGGGATGCTGGCGGTGATCTGGACCGATGTGTTTCAGGCCGTGGTTCTGTTCGTCGGAGCGATGGTCATCATGTTCACGCTGATCAACAATCTGCCGGTGCCGCTAGCCGAAGCGCTCGCGGGCCTGAAGGCTGAAGGCAAGCTGAGCGCCGTCGTCACCGACCCGGATATCACCAGGCCCACCACAATCTGGTCTGGCGTAATAGCCATGACCTTGTTTCACATAACGGTCTATGGTGCTAATCAGATGATGGTCCAGCGGACTCTGGGAGCGAAGACGATCGGTGGTGCCAAAAAGGCCTATCTGCTGATGGGTTTCGCCGCTTTTCCGATCTACTTCCTGTTCTTTTTCGTCGGTGTGCTTTGCTACGCCTATTATGGCGGCAAGCCTTTTGAAAACGATAATGAAATCATCCTGTCATTCGCTACCGAAGCCAGCATCCCCGGCCTGATGGGAATATTGACAGCGGCTGTCCTCGCTGCATCCATGTCGACCCTCAGTTCAGCCTTCAACTCGCTAGCCACGGTCTCTATCGTGGATTTCTACAAGAAGTTCTCCGATGTACCCGAAGGGCAGGGGCACTATTTGAAAATGTCACGCTGGTTGACGATTTTCTGGGCGGTTGTGGTGATCATCCCGGCGATCATGTATTCCAATACCGAAGGCTCGATCCTGGAAGTGCTGAGCAAGATCGGCAGTTTCTTCGTGGGAGCGAAGCTGGGCATGTATGCCTTGGGCTTCTTTTCGAAACATACGACCGAAAAAGGTCTGCTTGTGGGCGTTGCCGTTGGCTTTGTCATGGTCTGGTATGTGGCCAGCTATACCGACATTGCGTGGCCCTGGTATTGTGCAATAGGCGGTGGGACGAACATATTGGTATCGATCATTGCCAGTCTGATCTGGACTGGCCGCCAGAAGGACTGGTCGCCCTATTCCGTGGTCGGCCAGCGGCAGAAATTTGCTGCAAGCGGCGAGGCGATCGCGCAGGATGGCTGGTACCGGTTGCCGGGAATGGTGGACAGGGTCAGTTGGCTTTTGCTGTTATTCTTCGCAGCAAGCATAGCGGTCCTGTTGTTGCTCGAAGCGATCGTCTAGGAACCGCCAATCGGTTCCCGCATTAGTCCGAAAATATCGACATTCATCTGGGCAAGCAGGTCGATCATGTCTATATAGACCCAGTTTTCGCTGAGCAAATCGCCATCCCGCCGCCAGAAGTCCATCACCCGCATGCCGACACGATTGCCGGTGGCCGGGATCCCCAGAAATGTGTCACCGCTATGCGTCGCCTGAACGCTGGGCCAGCCGGTAGAAGCGCAATAGGTTCGCTCGGCAATCCGGCATTTGTGCAGCGCACCCTGCCGGTCAGGAAACGCGCCCAGAAACGGTTTGCCGTGCCCGCGTCGATAGTCTTCATAACCGCGCATGGTGCCGATACCGGCCGGGCCATACCAGGCCATATGCGGAGCCCAATAGTCCGGCATCCGCATCGATTCAAAATCCTGTCCGTCATAGGCAAGCAGCGCGTCGATCATCTCCTCGGTCAAGGTGAGTGTCCGATGCGCCTCTTCAGCGCTGCCTGATTCCAGAACAATTCCATTGCGGGTTGCGGGACCTGGCGAAACCAGTGGCCGGCCAAGACCCGGTCCGAGCGGCCAGATATCCGCTTGCATCATCATTCCCGGGAGGTCGAAAATCTCCCAGGTTTCCTTGATTCTGTCGCCGTCCCATCTCTCAAACCGTCCGAAACGCAGCCAGGCCGGGCGGCCTGTTGCGGGAACGCCGAAAAGCGGCCCGGTCCAGAGTCCGGCATAGTGGCCGCAACAGGCTGTCCAGTCAGACCCCTTGAAAGATCCGGCAATCAATATGTCGAGCCGTTCTTCGACATGTTCCAGACTGGCTGACAGCGGTTGCAGCACAGTTTCGGTCAAGGCATCTCTGCCGTTGACATCATTTACCGGCTGTGGGCCGTGCCAGACATGGTCCAGGTGGTGCAAGTTTGTCCTGCTGCTGTCCAGAATCAGACCGGCCTCAAATCTTGAGCGGCGCAGCCACTCCATACGGTCCTGGTCGGAGTCCTGACCGGGCATGTTCGAAAAATGCTCATTCATGGAGGCGCATTACCGCATCAATCTCGACCGACTGGTTTTTGACCAAAGCCGTAACACCGATGGTTGACCGGGTATGGACCCCGGCAGGATCACCGAAGACTTCGAACAGGAGGTCAGATGCGCCGTTTATGACAGCGTTCATCGCATCAAAATCCGGATGGGAGTAAACATAGCCCTTGAGGTTGATAATCTCGGCAATCCGGTCGAGATCGCCAATTGCCCATTTGGCCGTCGCCAGCATTTTCAGGGCCAGTGCCCTGGTGGTTTCATAGGCTTCTTCAGCGCTCACCCGATCCGGAACCCGTCCATGCCGCTTCACGCTGTCATCGTCCAAAAGGTCTGAGCCATGACCAGATATATATAGCGTAGTTCCAACCAGTTTTGCCGCGATCCTGTTCGGACTCGGCAAGACAAGCGGGGCTGGCAGGGACAAGCCCAGCTCAGTCAGCTTTGTTTCGACCCTCTCGGTCATTTTTGTCTCCGAATCCGTTCAGCGCGTCTTTTGCCCAAATTTTGCAAACTTGACAATACAACTTATTGACAAGCCTTGCCATGCCTTCATAGTCTTTGGACAGGTATAGCAGAGAGAGGAGCAAACGATGGAAATGCCGCATTATGTTGTTGACCGGGTAATGAAAAAGCGGGGCCGCAAACATGTATTTGATGCGTTTGATCCGAAGGTGACCGCGTTCATGGTGACCGACATGCAAAACGCCTTTGTCAAAGGCAAGGTCAAGGCCGACAGTGCCATCGCCATCATGCCCAACATCAACCTGCTGGCGCAAAAAATGCGCGAAATGGGTGGTCATGTGGCCTGGGTCCAGTTGCAGGCGGGTGAGACCGACGGCAGCTCCGTAGCAGAATTGTACCATAAATATTTCTTCACACCCCAGGGTGCAGAAGCTCATCGCAGCAGCCTCACCCCAGGGGACTGGGGCTTTGAACTGTGTGAAGAACTGGACGTCCAGGAAGGTGACATCCGATCGGTCAAGACCCGCCACAGCGCGTTTGTTCCGGGCCACGGCGATCTGCACGAACAGTTACAGGCGCGCGGGATAGAAAATCTGCTGATCGGGGGTACGGTGACCAATTTCTGTTGCGAGACCTCGGCACGAGACGCGATGATGCTGGATTATCGTGTGATCATGGTTTCGGACTGTAATGCTGCCAGGTTTGAAGAAGATCATATGGCCGGTCTGACTACTGTCTTCCAGAGCTTTGGAGACGTTCGTAACGTGCAGGGGACGCTGGAACTGCTGAGCAAGGGTGTGGAGGTAGGCAACCAGCCCTGAAATGCGCGGCAAGGCCATGAATAGACGCCAGTTTTCAATCGGCATGACGGGTCTGGGTTTGGGGCTTCTGCTGAATGGATGTCAAACTGCTCCCGGAGCGCGGAATTCAGACGGCGGGAGGCCATCCGATTCTCCTCTGCTGTTCATTGCCGGAGCCTGGCATGGGGGCTGGTGCTGGAAGTTTGTGGCAGAGGAGATCCTCAAGAAACAGCCCTTCCGCCGGCTATATTCTCCGTCCCTTTTGGGATTGGCCGACAAGTCAGATGCTCTGAGCAGCACGCTCGGGCTTCAGGACCAGATAGATGATATTGCAGCACTTATAGAACGGGAGAAGTTGCAGGATTTCACTCTCGTTGGACACAGTTTCGGCGGGATGATCATCACCGCTCTGGCGCATCGGTTCAGCGATCGGATTCGGCACCTGGTGTATCTGGATGCTGTGATCCCTGAAGATGGTCAGTCATTTATTACTGCTGGGCAGAAGCTGTCACAACATCTTGTTGCCCAACGCGAAGCCGCTTTTCGAAGTTTGGCGACCGATGGTGTTGCGCTACCGCCACTTCCACCGTCAGCATTTGGAATCCCGAAAGATCATCCTGGCTACGATTGGGTTCAGGATCATCTTACTCCTCACCCTTTGAAGACCTGCCTGGACCCAATTTCGCTGGCAGATCAAACGACAGAACGAATCCCTAAATCATATATACGATGTACCGATCCGCTGCTGCAACAGCCGGCGATTGTCGCTGGATCAATGCGAGCCAAATCCGAGTTTGGATGGCGGTTTCTGGAACTTTCAACTGGTCATGATGCTATGATCACAGCACCGCAGGCGCTGGCCGAGATTTTGATAGATATGTAGCAGATGGCGAAAAGCCGGAGGGGGAGAACCCTCCGGCTTTTTCCATCGTGACGAACGATGATTGCGATCAGAACTTGAAGCCGGCGCGAACTCCGTAGGTACGAGGAGGTGCATAGTTCTGGAATATCGCGCCTTGTCCCCCGATCACACCAGCGTTCAAGACAGCCTCATCTTCCAGATTGCGTACAAAGGCCTGCAGCATGAACCGTTCGCTGGCATCCATCCAAGTGAGCGAGGCATCTGTCTTGGTATAGCTGCCCTGCTTGCCAACGTCTCGTCCCTGAATGCCGGCGTCATAGTTGAATTCATTCACGAAATAGCTGTCCGAGAAGAAGAACTGCACAGCAGGCGTTAGAGTGCCCGAACCACCCAGATCAAACTCGTAGCTTGCTCCGATTGATCCTGTAAATGTTGGTGAAATCGGTACTTCATTACCCGACAGATCAAGAAGATTCGTTGTTCCGGGCACAACGTCAAAGCCGGTGAACAAGCCATAACCGCTGGGAGCACTCGCCGTGAATGTCTGAAATTTCGCATTCAGGTAAGAGAAGTTGGCATCGACCTTGAACCCATTGTCGAAATCATAGGCCAGTTCCAGTTCGGCACCATAGGCTCTGGATGACCCGCCATTGCTGCGTGCGACGACCAGTGATGGACCAACTTGAACAAACGTGTTTGACAGAATGTCGTTCATGTCGTTGTAGAAAAACGAAATGTTTGCGACCCCTTGTCCATTTGCAAAAGTATTCTTGGAACCGATTTCATAAGCTGTGATGGTTTGCGGTCCATAGTTTGGCGTTGGGGCAAATTGGTTGTTGGCACCGCCGGAACGGAAGCCAGTCGATACGCTGGCATAGATCAGGTTGTCCGGAGTGGGAGTGAATTCCGCACCAACTTTCCACGTGAACTTGTCAAAAGAGTCAGAGGAATCTGAGTCGGGAGTCGCCTGGCTGGTCGGTGTCCGGAAACGGAAACGCTTGTCATCAACAGTGTAACGTCCGCCCACCGTAATTTTGAACTGCTCACCAAAAGCGTAGTCGCCCTGGGCGAATACCGCATAGCTGTCCGTATCCACTTCCTGCAGGAAGGTGAACGCACCGCCACTGACTTCGTTGAGAAAAATGAAATCCTCCGAGCCATTTTCACTAAAATAATATCCCCCAACAACCCAGGTGAATGGACCACCATGGTCGGAAACCAACTGGAATTCCTGACTAATTGTTTCGGAATCCGTGTCGAGGGTCAGTATCGAACCTTGTGCGGAGTCGCTGAAATCCTCGTCGCCAATTCGCACAGCCTGAAAATCCGACCAGGCCGAAATTGACCTGAGAATTACACCACCAAGCTCCAGATTAACTTCCATATTCGCCGTGGTTTCTTCTATGTCACGGTCCAGGTCGGTGTTCCGATAGACGTTGTAAGGATCAACATCCGAAGGCCCCGGGAACGAGCGTGTCCGCGGGTTGGTCCGGTTCAAAGTGCCGCCAACATCGAGATTTCCGGCAGCGTCCTGAAGCGTCCCGACAGTTGTATACCCGAAACCACCGGCGCCGAAGCCTTCCTGATCCCAATGGCTGACGCGCACGATTATCTCGCCGACATCAAAATCATGACGGAAACTGCCCCGGACATATATCTGGTCGTTGTCGTTAAAGTCTTGCGCGGTGTTTGCCGCCGGATCTCTTGACGGCAGAACGTTCACATAACCATCGCTCTCCTGATAGACGCCGACGACGCGAAACGCCGTATTGTCGCCTACGGGAACATTTACAATACCTTCGAGCCGCAGGTCATTGAAATTGCCATAGGTCACATTGCCTTCTGCGCCAAAATCAAACTGTGGCTTTTTGGAAATCGCGCCAATACTGCCACCATAGGTGTTTCGGCCATAGAGAGTGCCCTGTGGGCCCCGAAGCACTTCCACGCGTTCAAGATCCACAAATGCGGCCAAGGCCTGACTGGTGCGAGCCTTGTATACGCCATCCACAAAGAATCCGATTGTCGGATCATTGAACAGGTCGACTTCGACGGTTCGCACACCACGCACGGATGGCCGGGCATCTGAGCCGGACTTACTGATACTCAACCCGGGCACGGCTGCATCGAGCTTGGTTACATCGCTGATACCTTTTGAAACAAGCTCGTCACCGCCGATCGCCGTGATGGAAATCGGAACTTCCTGCACATTTTCTTCACGCTTCTGGGCCGTAACAATGATGACATTGCCATCTTCAGCCGACTCCTCGGTCTGTGCCTGCGCCACCCCGCTAAAACCGGTGGCCAGTGCCAGTCCGGTCGTTGCCATTAACACCCGTTTCGAGAAGTTTCCTGTCATCATTATCCATCCCTTTCCCAATTGGACCCAAATTTGCATATTTGTTACAAGCTATAAGCAATGTTGGCAATACAACTTTGCATTCTGGGCCCAAACTGTGGCCAATCAGCAACTATCATGTAAAGACAACCGTCTTGCTGCCATTCAAGATCACGCGATCATCAAGCAGGTAAGTGACAGCTCGAGACAGGACGCGTTGTTCGATCCCCCGGCCTTTTCTGACCAGGTCTTCCGGCGAGTCACTGTGTGAAACATGTTCGACATCCTGGGTGATAATCGGACCTTCATCGAGGTCCGAAGTGACGAAATGAGCGGTCGCACCGATCATTTTGACGCCTCGTCGATGGGCCTGATGATAAGGCCTGGCACCTTTGAAGCCGGGCAGGAAGCTGTGGTGGATATTGACGCAGCGACCCGCCAGTCGGCCCGCAAGATCATCCGACAGGATCTGCATGTAGCGCGCAAGCACAGCCAGTTCTGCGCCGGTGTGTTCAAATATCTCCCAAATCCGGGCTTCCTGCTGTGGTTTCGTTTCCGGTGTGACCGGCAGATGGTGAAACGGAATATCCCCGACCGTGGTCAGGTTGAGACTTGATTGGGGATGATTGGAGATGATGCCAACCACATCCATCTGCAATTCTCCGATCCGCATCCGGTATAGCAGGTCACCCAGACAGTGATCGAATTTTGATACAAACATCAGAACCTTTTTTGGCTGGCCTTTGGCGCTGATGCTCCAGTCCATATGATATTTGTCCGCAAGATCCTGAAACTGCTGTTCTGTTGCTTTGGGGCCTGCGGAATCTGGCTCGGAATACTCCACCCGCATGAAAAACCGGTTGGTCTCGGGATCGCGGAATTGCTGGGCTGACAGGATATTGGCTTCGGTATTGAATAGAAACCCGGAGACGGCGGCCACAATTCCGGGCTGGTCATAGCAGGAAAATTTCAGGATTCCGGACTGTTCTCCCATATCGTGCGCTCTTCAGCTTCCTCTGCCCAATTGCTTTTCGGCCCAGTCAATGGTGCCGCTCAGCGATGCGAAGGTGAAGAAATGAACGCCCGTGATATCAAGGAGGGCATTCCTGCGATTCTGCTCAGCGATATTCCTGAGCAGTGTCGCCGGTGTCTGTGTTTTGAGGAGACCGCGCGTAATTTTCCTCTGCTTTTTGAGTGCCTTCAATGAAGGGCCAACTCCGCAGATCGCCGCATATTTGAGCAGGGTTGGAGTCTTGGCCGGTCCGGCGATTCCGACCCGGATTTTGGACGTGACGCCTTTCGATCGCAGTGCCGCGAGATAACCGCAAATGGCGTCCGCATCAAAACACAGCTGGGTGATAAGGCGGAGGTCAATGCCCCCTCTGCTGGCCGTATCGATTTTCTCGAATAGCGCTGTTTCAAGGATGTCATCCGCAATTGCGGGATGGCCCTCCGGATAACAACCCACGGCTACTCTTTTGATTCCATGATCTTCCAGTATGCCGCTTTTCAGCAGCTGCAGGCTCGAATGATAGTCGCCCACCGGCCGGTCACGATCGCCGCCCAGTATCAGCGCCCGATCAACGCCTGCATAGCGGGACAGATCGTAGATAATTTTCTCAAACGACCGCCGATCCGGGATATTTCGCGCGACAATATGTGGTACCGGCTGGAGCCCGAGTTCCTTGAGCATGCGCGCAACATCCAGTTGCGATTCCGGTGTATCTCTGGGCAGGGATGCGACATAGACTGGAGCATTCGCCGGCATCATTTTTGCCGCGGTATCGAGTGACCGGCGATCCGGTGTTGTAACCTCTGCAGAATAGCCCTCGAGCAGGTCCCGAACGGCCTCGCTCGCAACGGGACTGCCCATGGCAGTCACCTCAGGCAGCCCATTTCTTGTAGGTTACGCGCGCTTCGGTCGAGATGGGACAATCGGTTACAGTTGCACGGATTTCTGTCTGCACATGTCGTTCGACTACAGGCTTGGCGCTACCACCGTCGGGTTCTCCCCACAGCACATACAACTCTTTGCCGGCCTCGGCGACTTCCGGATCCAGCAGGCACAGGGAAATCCAGCGCCGGAAATTCGATGAGTAAACAGGATAGCAGCTGATGCCGACCTGCCGGCCGCCGTGCATGACCGCATCATAGGGATAGGTCGCATAATGCGATGCCGGCATGTCCATGAACTTGTAGCGATCCCCCTCATTGAACAGCGAGGAGAAAACCCGGACCACGTCTTCGGGCTCCCAGATCAGGGTCATCTTGCGCTTGTGATCGCGGCTGTCTTTCATTTCTTCGAGCGCCTTGCGACCGATGAAATCATGGTCAAACTTGACGATGTGCGAATAGCCCAGATCAAAGGGTGTCAAATAATAATCCTCGACATTGTCCGAGACCATGCTTCCACCGAGCGAGCTGTTCGCTTCGAACCCGTTGGCAGGAAGCCATTCGCGGTATTCCTTCATCGATTCACCAGAGTAAATAGCGGGCAACTCGGACGGCACCCAGCCCGACTCATGCGCCACAGTCGAATAGGTTTTGGATCCGGCAAGCAACATGCCGTGATCTTTTCCGGCTTCGATGATCGCGTTGCGGATCAGGTCATAATCGCCATAGGGACCGAAAAGCTCAAGGCCGGGTGCGCCCGCCATGCCGTGACGCAAGGCGCGCACCTTGCGGCCGGCAATGTTGATTTCGCCCATCCCGAAAAATTTGAATCCGGTGATCGGCCCGCCATTGAGTTGCTCCAGGATCGCCCAGGCATTGGGCCCCTGCACCTCGAAGCGATAGCCTTTGCGAGGCTGGTCGCTGTCCAGACTGCGTTCGTCCTTGTGGACAACGACATCATAGCCTTTGGTTTCGGCATGAAACTGGACCCAGTTCCCGGCATTGGGCCGGTTGACGATGTTGATCTTCTCGTCCTCTAGTCCGAACAGAATGGAATTGCCGATCATGTAACCGTCTTCATTGCAAACGACGATCTGCTTAGCCTTGTCCTTGCCGAACGTCTTGAAACTGTTGGCTCCCAGGTCGGTGAGCAGACGTTTGACGTCCGGTCCTTCCATGTAATGATCGGTCATGTGATAGGACTGATCAAACAGCACGGCCGTCTTGCGAAAGGCTTCCTGCTCGTCCCGCCAGTTGGAAAATTCGCTCTTGATCGGAAACTGGTAGGGTCCGCCTTCTGCGTTGCGCAGCATGTCCACCGGACTGTCATAATTTTTCAGCTTGTCTTCAAGCGATTGAGCCATTTTTCCTGTTCCCTCATCCATGCCTGCTCCGAACGCGAAGTCACGGATCAGGTCGAGTTCAAAAATTTCAGTGGAGGAAGTTGTAAATACAACTTTATCAGGACGCAAGAATTTTCTGTCAGCCAGCCATGTGGCAGGCTGCTGGGTGAAAGAGAGTTAAAACTGTGCGGCGGCGTTGTAGCTGCTGGTGAGGTTGAATCGTGAACCGGCGAAGGTAAATCTGGACAACGTAACAACTCGCCCATCAACGCGATTCCGCCGTTCAAGATGCAGGCATGGGTCACCGCTCCCCAAGCCCAGTCTCTGACAGGTCAGCGGATAGGGCATGATCGCGCTGAGAGTGGTTTCCAGCTGGCCGAGCTCGGTGCGCCGGGAAAAATAGTCGTAGAGACTTTCCTGGCTGAAATCCTTTTCCAGAAAATTGGGAAACACATCACAGCGTGCATATCGGTCTTCTATCGCGATTGGCGTATCGCCATTTCGTTGGAGCAAGACGGCCTCAAACACTGGTTCCCCGTCATCAAGTTCCAGCAGATCACAGACCTTCTTTTCCGGAACAAGCTGGCGCTGAATCAGCACATCGGTATGCGGCTCACCGCCCTGGAGTTCGATTTCCCTAGCCAGGTCCTGCACCTCAAACAGTGAAAAACCTTTGGGTTTGGGCGCAACAAAAGTCCCAGACCCTTGCACACGGGTCAACCGCCCCTCAGTAACCAGTTCGCGTACGGCGCGCTGGACGGTCAATCGCGAGACGTCAAAGCGTTTGGCGAGCGCATTCTCCGATTCCGCCTTGTCACCGGTAGACAACTGGCCGGACCGTATCTGGTCCAGCAGGTGATTTTTGATTACGAGGTAGCGTGGCAGGCCTTCGGTTGCACCGCCCAGGATCTCGTCATCGGTGATATCAGCTGTTTTTGTATTCCCCATCCGAGGCCCATAGCATAGCAACTTGTATTGTCAAACAAGACAAATTTCCATAGTTGTAAATACAAGATAACCGATTAATATATCAGCATGCCGCATTTGCTTTATCGACCACATATTGAACATGGTGACAAAATCGTCACGACGGATTTCCTGATCCGCCAGATCACCGTTCGCGGACGCGCGGACGTCAATTTGCCGGTTGATCTGGCAAATTGCCATGTGGATCTGGTCATGCATGACCGCAGCTTTGTGGCACCGCTGCTCTTTGCATTCAGCGGAGACGAGCAAACATATGTCGCGCCGGCCTTCGGCCTGCTCGATGGTGCCGTGTTTGACGCAGACCGCGCCGCTGCGTGGCGGAACGCGAGAATTTCGATCTCCCGCCAGGCAATAAAACCCGTTGGCGACTCGATCAGATGCCTCTCGCAGTTCCCGGACGAGTCCGGAAGCGACAAGGAAGTTGATTCCGCGGTCATCAAAGGTACTGCGCGATATCACGCCCTGATCCTTCCAGCGGGTGAGGCAACCCGGGTATCAGAAGCGGGTATGGTGCAATTGACCGTAACCGCTGGTCCCACCGCAGAACATCGTCTGGCAATTGCCAGCAGCGGACAGGAAATTTTATCATGAATGGCAACGATCAGACAACAAACATGCTCTATGCCGCCAGCGTTGGGCATTCCGGCTGGTTCAGTCGCGACCTGGGTGAAAGCTGGCAACGGGCCAATACCCATACGGGCGGGGTCTACAATGAAAGCCGGACCTGGTGCCTGTCGGTGCATCCGGACCGTCCCGGCGAGGTGCTGGCGGGCACCGATGACGGTGTCTATCGCTGGATGGAAACAGAAAAGCGCTGGAACCATGTGCCTTCACCGATGGACGGGCTGCATATTCTCAAAATCGCGCAGTCGCCCTTCAATCCCGACTTTATCATTGCCGGAACGCGGCCTGCTGAACTCTATCGGTCCCGCGATAATGGAAGATCCTGGGAAAGGCTGACTTTTGCCAACCATATCGAAGCACCATTTATCAACACCAACCGCGTGACTTCGGTCAAATATGATCCTGTGCATCCCGAGCAGATCTGGGTGACGATAGAAATTGACGGCCTGTGGCGGTCAAGGGATGGCGGTGACAACTGGGAACGCATCGGTCTCGATCTGCCGGATCAGGACCTGCACAATGTCGAATTTGCCGATTTCGAGCATGAGCGCTGGATACTTGTTGCCACGGAAGTCGGGCTTTTTCGCAGCCGGGATGATGGCGGCAATTTTCATAAAATCGATATTCCCGATTTGCCCTATCATTATTTCCGCTGCCTTACGCGAAGGCCGGACCAAACGGGCGTAATGTTCCTGTCGATCGGGGACCGGCCTTCCGGTGACGACAGCATGTTGTTGCGTACCCGCGACAATGGCGAAACCTGGGAAGCGGTGGATTTGCCGGGTAATCAGAATACGACGATCTGGCACATATCGGGCAATGCCGCGGATCCGATGCTGCTTTTTGCGATTTCGATATTCGGAGAAGTCTATCGGTCGACTGATGGTGGAGAGACTTGGGACAAGCCGGCAAAATTTCTGGGAGAAGCAAGGGAAATAGTCTGGGCACCGGTCCCAAATGACATGCTTGGTGAACAGAAAAAAGCGTGGGTCACGGCTGACGAGTTTCTTGAAAAAGGCGAGGACGCCTTTTAACGCGCCACCCGCCGCCAGTCCTTTAATATCTCGCGTGCGGCATTGTGACCGTTTACGCCGGATACTGCTCCGCCGGGATGGGTGGAAGCGCCGCATTGATAAAGCGCCTGGATGGGCGAGCGATAATCCGCATAACCGGGGGCAGGGCGGTTGAAGAACAGCTGATCAAGTGACAGTTCCCCATGCTGGGTATTGCCGCCGGGCATCCAGATATCTTCCTCGATATCCCTCGGCAGGTAGAGTTTATAGTCGATCACGCTGTCCGAAAAGCCGGGCGCAAAACGATCCATTACACGGAAGGCATTGCGGACCAGCGGTTCGCGCTCATTCTCCCAGGTCGAGTTTTTCAGCTCATAGGGCGTCACCCCGCCCTGGAAGGTGACAATATGTTTTCCTTCCGGCGCAAGCGTTGGATCATAGTAGCTTGGCACACTAGGCGACAGGAACGGATCGGAGGAATACCAGCCATATTTCGCTTCATCAAAGGCGCGTTCCAGAAATTCCGGTGTCGGGCAGATATGCGCATAGCCAGGATATTCGATACCGCATTTTTCCTGGCTGAAGCCCTTGTAGTCCGGTTTTTTGTCAACGGCACAAAGCAGTTTGAAACCCATGCCGCGGGTCCGGAAGCCGTCGATCCGCTCGGCAAATTCCTCCGGCAGATGATTGCGCTTCACCATTTGGCCAAAGGTGAGTTTCGCGCTGACATTGGACACCACCAGCTTCGCCTTGATCTCTTCCCCACCCTTCAAACGCACGCCGGTCGTACGGCCGCCACTGACCAGGATTTCCTCGACAAAGGCCCCGGTCCGTATCTCCATGCCATGAGCCTGACCAGAGGCGGCAATGGCATCACTGATCCCGCCCATGCCGCCTTTGGCGAAGCACATGCCGTTTTGCCCAACCAGATGGGAAACAATGTAAAAAGCCGTTCCCGGTGAATAGGGACCGACATTGCCGCCAATGGTCGCCCAGAACATGAATTTGGCTTTCACGATATCGCTTTCAAACCAGCGCGACACATAGTCATGAGCGCTGAGCGAAAGAGAAGTGACCAGATTGTTGATCTCTTTCTCGTTCTTCCGGTAGCGCCAGGCGAAGCGCGCAGTCTTCATCATGCCGGACAGCGAGCGGTCAAACGGATTGACCGGCGTTTCCATCTGCAACTTGCGCATCAGTGAGACGGTGGATGACAGCGCCTCGAAAAATTTGGGGTAATTTTCCGCATCCTTCTGGCTGAATCGTGCAATCTGCCTGCGGGTTGCCTCGGGGTCCTTGGTCGTGGTTACGATGCAGTCATCTTCAGTGGGATTGGCGACGCTGTCGATGGAAATATATTCCAGCCCGAATTTCCTGAGTTCCAGTTCCTTGATTACCTTGGGATGCAGATGTCCCATGATGAAGCTGTAGGTCGAAGCCTTGAATCCCGGAGAAAATTCTTCTGTGACCGCCGCGCCGCCAATAATGTCCTTCTGCTCCAGCACCAGCACCTTTTTGCCGGCCCGCGCCAGATAAGCGCCGCAGGTCAGACCGTTATGGCCACCGCCAACTATGATTGCGTCATATTTCCGGCTCATGACTTGTGGGTCACCTCTACAATGCCATTGGTGCCATCCACTTTCACCCAGTCGCCCGACTTGATTACCTTCAGCGGGTCCTGATCCAGATCGGTGACGGCGGGAACGCGGGTTACAACAGCACCCAGCGCCATTTTTGTAGTCATCACCTTGAAGATCATCGCCGCCGGTGCGGCACCTTTGAGCCGGGTCGACTGGAAATGACTCGCCCATCCCGATGAGCCTTTGGCGCCGGGGAAAACCAGTATCTTGTCCTTGAAGCTCTGGCCGCGCAGTTCGTGACGCACCTCGACCACTTCGCCGGTATCAGAATCAATCCCGCCAAATCCGGAAATCGCCTGGCTGGTGACAAGCGCTTCCGCCTCGGCCACGCCGTCGACCACAGAGCGGCCTGTCAGAATTGTCTTCCTTTCGCTCACTGCAACGCTCCCGGTGCAACCAGCTTGCCGGCATCCTTGTGGCTTTCCAGTCCGCCACTCCATTTACCGGTCAGAGCGGCGTTGACGCATTGCTCGGTGCTGCCGAGCCATGTCTGGAACTTCAGGATCGCAGGCAGGTAATGGGCCTGTTTGCAGCTGTCCGTGGCGGCCACCTTGACGCCTTCGGGATAGACCTTGCTGAGCGCAGAACAGCTGTCGCTCATCAAATGCGCTCCGGCTGCCTCGATCGCCTTGGTATAACCCACCCGGTCTGCCATGGCTTTCAACGCCTTGGGTGTGAAGATCCACAAATTGCTGCTGGGTGACAGTTTTTTGCCGTCGAGCAATTGCGCTACCAGCCGCACCTGCTCAAGCGATGCGTGCGGGCAGCCAATGACCACAAAATCCACATCGCGGTCGGTTGCGGTGCTGAACCAGCTATAGGCTTCCTCCAGCTCTGCCTTGCCGAACCGCAGCTTGTCTTTCACCGGATTGTCCCGGAACGCATCTTCGATCGAGCGGGCTTCCGGGGTCACGCCAACGATGTGATACATTTCCACGCCGCCGCTGCTTGCCGCCGCCGCACCAAAATGTTTCAGCTTGTTGGGGTTGGGCGGTGAGTGGATGCCGGTCAGGACCGGAACCTCATTCTTGACCTTTTCGCCGATCCAGTATCCGAGCAACCCCCATTCCAGCATTGATTCCACCGGATAGTCGATTTCGATCAAATGGGTGCCGCGGCGACCCTCGAGCGTGTGATACCCCCAATAGGGAATTTTGCCGACCAAAGCTGCTGCGGAAGCGCTATGCGCCCCTTCGACATTGGTTCGCGCTCCGATGACCGAGTTGATATAGATGACGGCCGAGCTTTCCATCCAGGCGCAATGTTCGCCCATTACCGGAACATTGCCGATTTGATAGGGTGTGCAGGTATTGCACTGGTTGATCCCGACCTTGCCGCAGAATTTTCCGACATCGCGACTGACCTGTTGTGATTCGGCAGAAACCCGCTGGATTTCAGCCTTGTCCGGATCCATCGCATCGATCAGGCGATAGGTCATGGCCTTGACGGGCGGGATTTCCAGCCGCCGGTCGCTGTCCAGATTGAGCAGCGAGTACACCGCGTCCATGTCGCGTTCTTCACCTGCTGGCACTGGCGGCAACAGGTCCCGGCGGCCGGGAAGGGCACCGACAAATCCGCCGCAGACATTGTTCGTGTCCACCAGCCGCTCGGCACCCAGTGCCTTGCCATAGCGGACCAGCAAATCCATCGCATGCGCGCGCGCATCGCCCTCGCTGCCATCCAGTATCGCTTTTTCCATATCTGTCAGTTGCATATCGTCACCATCATCACATCATGATCCCGCCGCCATCGACAATCAGGGACTGGCCGGAAATAAAATCGCTATTGGGCCCCGCGAAAAAAAGCACAGCACCGAGCAGGTCTCGCGGTTCCTGACTACGTCCCAGCGCGCGTCCCTGTACAATCACCTTGTTGCGTTCTGCGATACCGTCCTTGGCCAGTACATTGTCGCTCATGGTCAGACCGGGCGCGATGGCGTTGACCCGGATATTGCGGTCGCCCAGCTCGGCAGCCATCGCCCGGGTCATCGCCAGCACTGCCCCCTTTGAAGCATCATAGTGCAGCATGTTCGCAAAGCCTTTGAAAATCCGGTTGGTGGCAATGTTGATGATCGAACCGCCGCCCTGACTTTCCATCGAGGGAACCACTGCCTTGGCACATTGCCAGACCCCGCGCACGTTGACCCGCATCACCTGATCCCAAAGATCGTTGCTGATTTCTTCCATGGGCGAAGGTGGCAAGGTGCCGAACAGCGCAGCGTTGTTCACCAGGATGTCAATCGGCCCCAGTTCTTTCGTGATCCGATCCACGCTGTCGCAAAGAGAAGCGTCGTCGGTAATATCGGTTTCCAGCGCCAGCGCTCTGCCGCCAGCCTGTAAAATGTCGGCTGCCACGCTTTGCCCGTCCAGAACATCCAGTATCGCGACAGCGGCGCCGGCAACAGCCATGCCGGAAGCCAGCTCTGCACCAATGCCCTGTGCCGCCCCGGTAATGATGACGGTTTTCCCCTCAAGCATGGTCACTCCTCACAACCGTCGTTTTGGCTTCACTGTAGAAATCCACACTCCAGCGTCCGCCTTCGCGATCCAGGCCGGAATGGCCAAAACCACCAAATGGCGCGCCGTGCTCGCGGACCATCGGACTGTTGACCATGACATATCCGGTTCGCAGCTGGCTGGCGATCCCCCGGGCACGTTTCTGATCACCACTCCAGACATAGCCTGCGAGGCCAAACCGGCTGTCATTGGCGATAGCCACCGCTTCGGCATCGTCATCAAATGTCAATATGGAGGCAAAGGGTCCGAAAATTTCTTCCTGGCAGATCCGGTCCGCATTCGATTTGGGCAGGGCGACGACCGGATCGACATAATAGCCTTTGTCAAAATCCGTTGATTGTTGCTCACCGGTCAGAATCTGTCCGCCATCTTCACGCGCGATCTCCACAAAGGACAGCACCCGGTCCATCTGCGACTTTGAAGATTGCGGCCCCATTTCCGCACGTTCATCAAAGGGATCGCCAAGCCTGATCGCCTTGGCCAGATCCACGAAATCGGCGATGAAGCGATCCGCGATTTTCTTTTGCACCAATATACGGGAACCGGCGAGACAGGCCTGGCCGTTATTGCCATAGACTGCGCCAATTGCAGCCTGCAAGGCACAGTCATAATCCGCATCGTCGCAAATAATATTGGCCGATTTTCCACCCAGTTCCATGGTTACTTTGGCAAATCTCTGTGCGGCCGCTGTCGCAATGGCCCGTCCGGCATGCTCGCCGCCAGTGAACGATATCAGGTCCACGTCCGGATGAGCGGCCAGCGCTGAGCCGGTGATTTCGCCCCGACCGTTGACGACATGCAGCACACCTTCCGGCAATCCGGCCTTGTGCAGCAGCTTCGCCAGTTCCCAGGTGCCAAGCGGGCTCTGCTCCGATGGCTTGATCACGCAGCTGTTGCCCATGGCCAAAGCGGCGGCAAGCTTCAAAGACGCCGCCATAAGAGGGATATTCCAGGGCGTGAACAGCGCAGCAACGCCGGCGGGTTCGCGCGACACTGTCGTTACGATATCCTCCGCCGTCTGGAAGACAGTATGGTTTTGCTCGGCCAGCAAATCTGCAAAATAGTCAAACCAGTCGGCCGCCGCAGCCGTATGGCGCAGGGTTGATCGGTGGAAAAGCAATCCTGTTGTCTGACTGTCGAGGCTTGCCAGATTGCTGGCACTTTCCCTGATCAGGCCAGCAGTTTTGCGCAGCACATCCTGACGTGTTTCGGGTGCAGACTGTGACCAGATGCCATCAACAAATGCCTGCCGGGCTGTCTCTACAACCTGCGCCACCTGTTCCGGCGAGCTTTCCACAATCGTTGTGACATGGCTTTCATTGGCAGGGTTGGTCACTGACAAGCGGTCACCGTCACAGATTCGCACACGGCCTGACAGCATTGTTCCAACCTCGATGATGTGGGGCAGGGATTGGGCTGTGCGCGTCAATTTGACCTCATCGGCTAGAGTTTGGCTGCCAGAACCATAGTTGTTCGGCGGCATTGAGACAATTGATAGACTTCAACGATCCCTGACGATATAGAAAGCACTGTCAAAGTTGTAAAGACAAGTTGAGGAGAGACGCAATTGCTCAAGCTTGATACCGCTAATCAGATCATCTCTTTTGCTCTTGGCTATGGTTTGCGGAACAACCTCGATCCCCTGACCGCTGTTGTTCTGGACTCAAGAGGTTGCGCGAAAGCCGTTCAGTCTCAGGATGGCTCATCCCTGTTTCGGTTCCAGATAGCGTTTGGCAAGGCCTATGGTGCAATAGGTCTGGGGATCGGATCGCGTGCCATTTTCGAACGGGCCCAGCAGCAGCCCTTTTTTGTCGAAGCTGTCAACACGGCTGCCGACGGGGCATTGATCCCGGTGCCGGGTGGCGTGCTGATCAAGGATGCTGATGGCAACCTGCTCGGTTCAGTGGGGGTAACAGGGGATATTTCCGACAAGGATGAAGCGGCCGCTGTTGCGGGGATAGAAGCTGTCGGCTTCAATGCGGCGACCGGCTGACGGGCAATATCGCAGAGAGTAGTCGCCTGATGGAGACGGTATGGATATCCGCCAGAGCATAGAAGACCAGCCAGTATCCTGGTTGCAGTTGCTGGTGCTGCTGATCTGCTTTGCGCTGAATATTCTCGACGGCTTCGACATTGTCGCGATCAGCTATGCCGCCCCTGCGATCAGTGACGCCTGGTCCCTGTCCGCGACAAATCTCGGTATTGTTTTTAGCGCCGGTCTGGCGGGAATGACGGTCGGCGCGATGTTTCTAGCGCCGGTCACAGATGTTATCGGTCGCCGCAAGATGATCCTCATCGCCCTGGTCATCAACGCGATTTCACTGGCCGCGACCGCCTGGTCCCAAACACTCTGGCAGCTTGTGGCCGCCCGCTTCGTGGTGGGTCTCAGTATCGGGTCCATGCTGGCGAGCCTGACCGCACTGGTGGCGGAATATATGCCCGCCCGGCACCGGAACCTCGCAGTCTGTATCTTGCAATGCGGCTATCCCATTGGCGCAACCGGCGGCGGTTTTCTCGCGGCCTGGCTGATCCCCGTTCATGGCTGGGAATCGGTTTTCCTGTTCGGTTTGTTGATCACGGTCCTTGCCATTCCGGTCGTATATTTCGCTCTGCCGGAATCGCTCGAATATCTGGCCAAAAGACGTCCGGCCAGTGCGCTGCAAATCACAAACAGGGTGCGGGCGAGGATGGAGCTCCCGGCATTGCATGAACTTGCTGAAGGAGAAGACAAAGACATTCCCTCGGCGCAGGTGCATTCACTTTTGACGGCAGATAACCGGCGCAAAACATTGCTGCTCTGGGCTGCATATTTCTTCTGCTTTTTCACGCTCTATTTCCTGATCAGCTGGATACCGAAAATCCTTGTTGAAAATGGCTTTACCCAAGATCAGGGAATCAACGCGGGCATTGCATTCAACGGCGGCGGGATCCTGGGTGTGCTGATGCTCGGCTATCTTGCAGACAAAAAGGGACTGACCCGTCTGATCGGACTGTTCTTGGCGATCGGCTGCGTCAGCCTGCTGGCATTTGGTACCATCAGCGCCGGTTTTGCGGTTACCCTGTTGCTGAGTTTTGTTGTGGGAATCTTCGTCAATGGCGGCTTTGTTGGCCTTTATGCCATGGCCGCTGGGCTCTACCCGACCGAGATCCGCACAACCGGGATAGGCTGGGCGATCGGGGCTGGACGTTTTGGCGGCATTGCGGGGCCTTATGTGGGCGGCCTGCTGGTTGCCGCTCAACTGCCGCTACCGCTCACTATTGCAATATTTGCACTATCACTGATTTTCGCGATTGCAGCGGTTTGGTTGATGCCAAAGGACGCACTGGTGAGCTGAACGGTCTATTTCTTCGGTAATTTTGTTCCGGGGTCCAGGCACTTGCCACCGACCGCGTAATTGCCTGGTTCAATTTCTTCTATCACCACCCGTACGTGGCTCGGATCGGGATCAATTTCACGGTTCATCACTTCGGTGATTCCCGCGACCATACGCTGCTTGGTTTCCTGATCGCGCCCCTTGAGCATGGTGACTTTGACAATGGCCATGGGAAGTTTTCCTCCAATTGATCCGGAATATTCGCGGACAAGGCTAGCCAAAGTGGCGAAACGCGTAAAGTTGTAAATACAATTTGCGATTTGGGCATCGGCTCGTTAGCTTTTGGGCTCCAAAACTTTTTCGTCACGGATAACAGCATGCAGCCAGTAGACGCGTCTCAGCCCCTATCCAATTCGCGCAAGGCCGGATACGGGGTCGGTGTTTACGGCATATTCCTGGCCTGGATGATGACCGCGATCACCCTGATGAACTTCTACACGGAAGTACTTGGGTTGTCAGCGCAGGATGCCGGAGCGATTTTTTTCATTGCCGCGATCTGGGACGCAATTACCGATCCGGTCATGGGTTGGATCAACGATCGGCTGAAGACGCGCTGGGGCCGTTATCGCCCCTGGTTACTGTTTGCGGCGGTACCTTTTGCGGCCAGTTTCGCGGCGATGTTCTGGAAGCCGGCTATTGGCAATACGGCTGATCTGTTCCTCTGGGCACTAGTGGTGCACCTGATATTCCGCACCTTCTATACCGCCGTCTACATGCCCTACACGGCGATGATTGCGCGGCTGTCAACCAACGGCAAGGAGCGCGCATCCATTGCCGGCGTCAAAAATGTATTTACCGCTGCGGCTGCACTCACTGTATCGTTCCTGATATTTGATGCCATCGAATTTTTCGGCGACCAGGGAAATGGAAAAATCGATGATGCGCAGGGGTTTTGGATGGTGGCGCTGATCATCGCTTGTGTCGCGGTACTTGCGCTGTGGAGCTGTTTTGCCTTCACGCGCGAACCGCCTCTGGAACGCCTGGAAGATGAAAACGCGGCTGCCCAAAAAACGACGCTCGGAGACATCAAGTCGCTGGCATCCAATCGTGCATTCTGGATCGTGTTTTTCGCCGTGATCGCCTTCACCGGTTGCTACACGATTATCAACAAGGCAATCGTCTATTACAGCCAGTGGAATCTTGGTGACAGAACTCTGGCAAAATACTCGCTGACAGCCATCGGTCTGGCCGGAATTATTTCTCCGTTACTGTGGGTCCAGGTCAGCCGGATGAAGGGCAAATCAACAACCTGGATTTCCGGATGTTTGCTCGCCAGTCTGTGCCTTGGTGTAATCTTCGCGATCGGTGACATGAGTTTGTGGACACGAACCGCACTGTTCTTTCTGGCCGGTTGCGGGATTCATGCCGTCTTGATGACATTCTACGCTGCGCTCGCTGACGCGGCCGATTTCGGGGAATGGCAATCCGGCGTCCGAGTGGAAGCGCCGTTATTCGGATTGGTTTCCTTCGCAAACAAAGTCTCGCTCGGGATTGGTGCCTGGGCGCTGGGCTTCGGCTTGGAGGCAGCTGGCTACCAGAGCGGGAAGGATGTGATCAATCAGACACCAGAGGCGCTGGCTGCGATCGGCTTCTGGATGACAATCATTCCCATTTCCGGAATTCTGTTGTCCGCCCTGATCATTTTCTTTTTCCCGGTTAGCAACAGCCTGCATTCACAGATCGAACGCGATCTCAGAGATTCGTCAACTCAATCGACATGAAGCTTCATTTCCCTGTTTCTCATGGTCACCGGTATGTCTGATTCATCGCCACGCAAATTGTCCCAACATTTGGTTGACCCGGAACTGCGGTCATTTGTCGATGCGTTTCCTGATGAAATTCTTACTATGGAAAAGCTGCCAGAAGTGCGGAAACGATTTCAGGAAAAGGCGGATCAAAATTTCGTGCGCGTTGTTCCTGCACATTTGGAACGCAAGGAGATTCGCCTGACCAGCCGGGACGGGCTGGCGGAGATAACTGCTCTGATGTACCTAAACAAGCAGGGCAACCGCCCATCCCCGGCTTTTCTCCATATTCACGGGGGTGGACTTGTCGCCGGCTGTGCCCGGGCCCATGACAGGCGGAACTTGCGGTTGTGTGGCGAACTGGGAATCACAGTTTTGTCGGTCGATTACAGGCTGGCCCCGGAAAATCCCTATCCTGCAGCCATGCAGGATTGTCTGGGGGCTCTGGACTGGCTGTTTGAAAATGCCGCGGCCGTCGGCATAGACCCGGCCGCCATTGCGGTCGGTGGCGATAGTGCCGGTGGAGGGCTTGCAGCTGGCTTGTGTCAGGCAGTTCGCGACGAGGGAACGGATTCCATTGCATCCCAGCATTTAGTGTACCCGATGCTGGATCATCAAACTGGAATGCCCGAGCAACCGACAAACCCGCTGGTTGGCGAATATGTGTGGACGCCACAGAAAAATCAGTTTGGCTGGCAGTCATATCTCGGCCCACAAAAGCCTGTTTCCCCCGCCGTACCAGCTGCCGCCGAAAGATTGAATAATCTGCCGCCTGCCTGGATCTGGGTTGGTCAACTTGATCTCTTTCGCGACGAGAGCATCAGTTATGCCAATCGACTGATGACTGAAGGCGTACCCACTGAATTACACGTCGTTCCCGGCGCGGTGCATGGATTTTCACAAGTGACAGATGCTGCGCTGACTGTTCGTTTCGAATCAGAATATGTCGATAGCTTCCGGCACCTGCTTTTAGCCAATATCGATTCAACATGATGGAGATCGACAAGGCTCATTATGTCAAGTTCATGGGATGATGCATCGGAAGGAAATAGAGGAAGACAAGTCGCCAGTGTCAGCTTTGGGCGCAAAAGCGAACGCTCCACTTACGGTCCGGATCTCGGCTTACCCTAAATAGGAATCAGAAATCTCATGATCGGATCGTACTGAAATTGAAAACTATTGGTGAGATAAGGCATATCTGAAGGGGCTAGCGCCTGTTTTTGGTGGCATCGATAGCGACTCAAGGCTGTGTTGTGGTCATGGTCGCCAGACTTGATCTTTCAACAAAAAACATACAACGGAAGTGAAGTCGTACTCCTTCGAAGTTCTGCATTTCCAGGGGCCAAAAAGGTACAACAGGCTCATCGGTTAACAGGTCAGAAAGTATGAATACCGGAGCGGACGTAGACTACAAGTTTTCTTCGATAACGGAAGGCCGGCCATACTTTACAGTTTGTCGTCCGGCTTGCGGAGGAGAAATTCACTCTGGCTGGCAATGTCGCAGATGGGATCGGGTCTGGCGTTTCACTAGCTCATCATAGCATATGTTTGTTTGAATCAATTGTAACAGCGATCAGGTTTGTTGGCCTAAACAACAAACAGGTAATGGCTTATCAGAATAACGGCAGCTGGCACAAAACCAGTTGCGATAATTGTACAACTCTGTATAAAAATGTTATTACAGCATTGACTGAGGTATGGAGGCGCGAAAATGCCTGTTCGATCAACTGAGGCGCCTAGGCCGACTGTGGCGGAAATGCTTGCCGCCGACAACCGCGCGGTGCCGGACGTTTTGCTCAACAAAGGTGAGGCGGAGGTCACCCTCAAGCCGATTCCCAAGGAAAGATATTACTCAGCAGAGTTTGCGAGCAAGGAGTTTGACGGCGTTTGGGGCAAGGCCTGGCAGATGGCGTGTCGGGTGGAAGATATTCCGGAAAAGGGTGATTACCTTGTCTACCAGATAGGCGATACGTCGCTTTTGATTGTGCGGGTCAGTGAGGACAGCGTCAAGGCGCTGCACAATGTCTGCTTGCATCGCGGCCGGCTGTTGCGGGATGAAGACGGCAAAGCGCGGGACTTCAAGTGCCCTTTCCACGGATTTGCATGGCATATTGACGGCCGTTGCAAGTTTATCCCGAATGAATGGGATTTCGGGCATATTGACAAGGATGCGTTCGGTCTCCCCGAAGCACGTGTTGAGCTTTGGGAGGGCTTTGTATTTGTCAACCTGAATGCAGATGCCGAGCCCCTGGAGGACTTTTTGGAGAACGTTCCAGAGGCTTACAGAACGAGAGGCTGGTCTCTCGGGGCGCGCACGAAAACTGTCCATGTTCAAAAAATCAACCGATGTAACTGGAAGGTCGCCCTCGAAGCATTTATTGAAAGTTTCCATGTCACTGAAACCCATCGTGGTGCGGCGCCATATCTTGGTGATGCGAACACGCAATATGATGTTTGGGAAAATTCCAAGCATACCCGCATGATTTCTCCCCGGGGATTGCACAGTCCGAATATCAGGCCGATTTCTGATGTCGAGGTTTTTCGGGCAGCAGTAAGAGGTGTCGCAGCTGATGAAATAGAAGTGCCGGACGGGGAGTTTGAACCGCGCGCCGCCATCGGTCAATTGCGGCGGCAGGGTCTGGTAGAGTCTGGCGTAGAAGTTGCCGAACAGGCAACCGACTCGGAATTGATAGACACCATTCACTACCATATTTTTCCCAATCTCGTGTGCTGGGCGGGCTGGGGATCATATTTGGTCTACCGGTTTCGCCCTTACAAGAAGGATCCGGAAATGTCCGTAATGGACATCATGTTTCTGGATCCGGCGGCCGAACCTTCTGGTCGATTGGAGCCACAGATCATCGGCCCGGATGCGAGTCATCATGAAGCCCCGCAACTCGGGGGGTATTGTGATGTGTTTGACGAAGATTCCGGGAATCTCGAATCATTGCAGCACGGATTGCGTGCGATGACTACGGCCGGCCCGGTTACCGCCAGTTACCAGGAAGCACGTATCCGGCATTTTCATGAAATCCTTGGCCAGTATATTAAAGATGACTGACACTTTGACCCTCGAACAGAGATTTCGTCCGCGAGAGGACGGATTTATGAACAGTCCGGATGAAGGCTATCGTCATTTGCGCCAGCGGGCCCCGGTTTGGGAAGAGCCGGAAACCGGCATCTGGTTTGTCACCACATATGATATTGCCGAGGAAATCATGCGTAATCATGACCGCTTTTCAAGCGCGGTCGACCGCATATCTATGCGCAAGGGGGGGCTACCTGAAAAGGCTCAGGAAATCCGCAAGCAAGGATGGCCAATGGCGCTGACCCTGAGCCACAATGACACGCCATCACATGATGAATATCGAAAACTGGTTGGGTCGTTTTTCATGCCAAAGCGGCTCAAGCAGGTTCGCCCTTTTGTGTCGTTGCAAATCCAGAATTTGCTGAACGATATCGAGAAGAAAACCGGCACTTTCGATTTTCTCTCCGCGTTTTCAGTCCCGCTGCCGATCGCGGTGATTGGCGAATATCTCGGGATGCGGCATCTGGGTGATGAAAATCTAAAAATCTGGTCGGATGCATTTGCCGATGAAATCGGATTTCTGACAGATGATGACCGTGCGAACGAGATTGCTTCACTTACTCTCGCCTGTCATCGGGAGATGGTTGCGCTTGCCGACCAGCGGCGCGGCCAACAAGGTGATGACGTGATATCCGCTCTCGCCAACGCGGAGATGCCCGATGGCAGGACGCTAGAAAATTCAGAAATATTGTCGATCCTTACCCAATTGCTGGTGGCTGGCAATGAGACCACGACTTCCACACTGAATTTCGCGGTTACCCATTTCGCGCAGGTTCCCGACATGTTCGATCGGCTCAAGAGCAACCCGGATCTGGTTCCCCGCTTTGTTGAAGAGATCTTGCGGGTGGAAAGTCCCATTCAGGGCCAGTTTCGCAAGGCCGTGGGTGATCAGGAAGTGGGCGGTGTTCTAATTCCCGATGGCTCGCTTATTCACGTCCGGTTCGGTTCGGTTAATCGTGACGAGACAGTTTGGGGAGTAAACAGCGGATCCTTAGATCTGGATGCCAGGCAGCCAAAGCCGCACATGGCGTTTGGAAACGGAATCCATTTCTGTGTCGGAGCCGCATTGTCGCGGCTGGAATTGAATGATGCGATTTTTGCTATGCTCGAGAGGTTCGAAGGCGTTAGGCTCAAGTGCTCGATAGATGAATTGCAATTTGCCAGACACTTTCATCAGAGACGAGTTAACTTGTTGCCTGTGGAGTTTATACGATGAATGCTGCCAAGACTGACTCGGACTATGGGGGTTCGCTAAGAGATCCCGCTGCCCTGAACGAAGGAGAAATCAGAAGAAGCAGAAAAACCAGATTGCGAATACTCAATGCGGGCATGATCAGCCTGGCTGAAAACGGGCATAAGAAACTGTCGACGACAATGGTCGCAAAGCGGGCAGGTATCACGAGATCTGCGATGCTTTATCATTTCGGCTCCCGCAAGGACCTGCTCCATGCCATTATTCGACATGTAACCAGGAGGCGTCTGGCAATGTATCAGGACGCTATGGAGAAGTTGCCGCATGACGAAAATTTCCTCAATGCTGCGATCGATATCGCATGGGAACAGTTGCAGACACCCGAATTTGCTGCCTTTGCAGAACTGGCTCAGGCTTCCCGAACCGATAAGGAACTTGCAGAATTGTTCAATCCGGCGATGGCTGCATATGATCAGGAACGCAGAAAATGCGCGCTTAAACTCTTCCCTCAGAAGGAAACGGTTGGGCTGGGGTTTGACTTGCGACGTGACATCGTGCGCTTCTTGCTTGAAGGCATCGCTCAGCAGGATGGTATCACCTTTAACGAGAGGGAGCGCAAGGATTCCCTCGTGGTATTTCTGAAAACGTTAATCAGCACATCGGCGGGGGTTCGGTTGCTGGAAAAATCCGTGGAAAATAGCAAGAAAACCTGATGGCGGCAGCGGAGGTTCCTCCGGCGGGCGAAAAGCCCTGGCCCGCCCCTGTCCTCGCATGGACGGCCCTGATCATATTGGCAATCGCCAACATTCTGTCCTATCTTGACCGGATAATCATCAACCTCCTGGTCGAACCAATACAGGCGGATCTGGCGATCAATGACACCCAGTTCAGTCTGTTGCAAGGCTTGGCTTTCGGACTGTTCTACACACTTTTGGCACTTCCCATAGGGCGACGAGTGGACTCCCAGTCGCGGAAACCTATAATTGCCATCGGCGTAGCCGTATTCAGCCTTTTTTCACTTCTGTCCGGATTTGCAAAGACTTTTGGTCAGCTGTTTCTAGCGCGGGTGGGGGTTGGGGCAGGAGAAGCCTCTGTAACCCCCACTGCCTATTCCCTGATTTCGGACTATTTCCCACCGGAACGGCTGGGCCGCGCGATGAGCATATTCACAATGACGGCATTTGTCGGGATCGGTCTCGCCTATATGGCTGGTGGTGCTGCAATTGCCGCAATCGCTGCATGGGATGCTCCGGGCTTGATAGATGACCTTGAACCTTGGAGACGGGTTTTTGTCGTCATCTCGATTCCGGGACTTTTTATCATACCGCTGCTCCTGATGTTAAAGGAACCCGAGCGGAGAGGGCGAAAAAGTGAAAAAATGCTGCCCGTGAAGCAGGTTTTTAGCCACATCTGGAGACAGGGGAAAGGCTTTGCCTTGCTGCTTGCGGGGTTTAGCATGATCACAATGTCGGGCTATGCATCTACTGTTTGGACTCCTGCATTGTTCATTCGGGTCTTTGACTGGACGGCGCCGGAAATTGGTTTTGCCTACGGGGCGCTCTACCTCGTTCTTGGGCCAGCAGGAGCCATTCTGGCGGGTACGATTTGTGACAAAATGACGGCCAAAGGTTTTAAGGACGCGCCCTTGAGAGTGGCGGCCTTTGGCTTTGTGGGTACCGGGCTATTCGGTGGCATCGCACCGCTCTTGCCAAACGGGACATTGGCCCTGTCATGTTTTGCGCCGACCATGATCATGTCCACGATGCCGTACCCGATGGCGGCAACAGCTATTCAGTTGATCACACCAAACGAGCTTCGCGGTCAGGTTACGGCATTCTATTTGCTCATCATCAATGTCATCGGACTGGGGCTCGGGCCGATTGTTGTCGGTCTGTTCAGCGATTTTGCCTTTCCCCAGCCTGACGGGGTTCGCTACTCCCTTGCCATCGTCAATGCGGCGTGCGCACCGGTGGCATTGTTCTTCCTTGTCGGAGCATTTCGGCCCTATGCAAAACTCAGGAATTCCGCATGAAACTGAAGGGTAAAACCGCACTGGTGACCGGCGCTGCTGGTGGCATTGGTGCCGAAGTTTGTCGGCTGTTCTCGAAAGAAGGTGCGAACATTGTTGTCGCCGATATCGACGCGGATGCGGCGGAACAACTGGCTGCGCAAGTTGCTGATTCTGCAATTGCGGTTGCCCTTGATGTGTCCAGTCAAAGCTCTTGGACTGCGGTCGCGCAGAGATTTGAAGATGATGAAGTTGCGCTGGACATACTTGTTAACGCAGCCGGTATTTCCGGTTTCGGCAACATTGATGAAATCGACTATGCTTTCTGGACGCGATTTCAGAATATCAACGCCGATTCCATATTCCTGTCTGTGAAATCCATGCTTCCCATGCTGAGGAAATCGCAAGCCGCATCAGTTCTCAACATGGGCTCGACCCTTGCGCTCAAGCCAAATGGCCAATTGCCGGCATATTCGGCTGCCAAGGGTTCGTTGAGGTCAGCGACAAAATCGCTGGCACTCTATTTTGCTGAGAACGGAGATAATATTCGTTGCAACGCGATACACCCGGGGTCGACGTTGACGCCCATGATGGAGGCCAATCTGGGAAATAGCAGCGAAGAGCGGCAGGCCAATTATCAGGCCCGCATTGACATCCACCCGCTCGGCAAGGTGCTTGGCAGAATAACGCTGCCGGACGACATTGCCAAAGCAGCTCTTTTTCTTTGCAGCGACGATGCCACATTTATCACTGGCGTAGATTTGGCAGTTGATGGCGGGGCAACCGCGTTTTGCTAAAGAGAGACACGCTTGGTTTGCCCGCCATCCACGGTAACATTGATCCCGGTGATCCATGACGCGCGTTCGCTGAGAAGGAAAATCACGGCGTCAGCAATTTCCTCAGGTGTGCCGAGCCGACCAAACGGAATCGAGGCTACGGTATTTTCATAATAGTCGGGATAGTTCACCTTGTGGCGCTCCCAGTTCCCCCCTGGAAACATAATGGCTCCAGGTGAAACGCAATTGATACGAATGCCATCTTTCGCCACAACCTGCGACAACTGCTTGGCATATACGATGAGACCGGCCTTCATAACATTATACGCTTGCACAAAGGGATAATGTTCGAGTGCTGCCGTGGAAACAATGAAGACTGCAGAACCGTTATTTTCAGCCAAATAGGGTCGCAGGACATCCATGCCTCTGACGGTGCCCATGAGATCTACCTCAAAATTGTTCCGCCAGTTCTCTTCTTCAGCTCCGCCACCTGCAGAAACGTTGGGGACGAACGCATTACAACCGCCTAGCCATTCTGCCGCATCTTTCAGCCATTTGCGATAAGCTTCGCCATCGCCGACATCAACAGATGTTCCCTGAACCTTATGCCCCTTGTCCGTCCATTCCTTTGCAACAGTATCAATTTCGTCCTGATTTCGCGCGCAAAAGGCGAGGGACATGCCTGACTCAAGCATCGCTTGCGCAATCCTGTTGCCAATACCTTTCGTTGCTCCGGTTACGATGCCTTTACGGCCTTCCATATTCAAATTCATATTATTTCCTTGTCGTGATGGCGTGCCCGGCATGGGTGAAGTGAGGCTTGTCTTCTGGCAACGAAGACACCCCCTCCTCAAGCGGCGTTCGCATGGCGTTGAGGGTGACCGATATCATGTGGAACTGTCCGATCAGATAGACCAGATCAATCAACTCTGCGGGATCGAGACACGGCTTCAGCTGTTTCCATACCCTATCCGTGATTGTCGACTGCGCGTGAATGTCATCTGCGGCTGCCAGAATCGCAGATTCTCTTTCCGTCCAGTTTTCTGAAATGGGGCCGACGCAAATCGCCTCCAGGTCATCGTCACTGAACCCGACTGATCGGGCAACACGTTCATGCATGCCCCATTCATAGGCGCTTCGGCAATTCCAGCCAACACGCAGGATGGCAATTTCGCGGTCCCTTACCGGTAACCTGTTGCTTTGCAAAATGTGGATGGCAAACGGCATCCATGCCTTCAGGGTATCTGGCGAATATGCCAACGTCTTGTGCAGATTGAAGACCCAGTCGCCGAGCATTTCGCTCAGGTCGTCGGGTAGTTGTTCCTTCGGAATCGGCTGCAAGCCGGGCTGGTCATACTTCATGCACTATTCCGTTCCATTTGCGGTGTTAGCCCCCACAAGACTGACCGCCGGATCAGTTCATACATTTCCGGTGTCTGCCACGCGCCGCGTTCGATTTCCGGAAAATAGGGAGTACGATGCGGCGCGTCATAATGTCCCCGCGCATGACCAAGAGTAAGATACAAGATTTCCCCTTTTCCCAGTTTCCGGATGTACATTACCGGATGATCGGTTTCTTCCCAGTGTTCCCGTGTAAACCCTGGGGCAGACCCGCCAAATCTGGCGCTCAGCAAAACTTCTGCCGGTGCCGAAAAGTCCGAAAGATAAAGTTCGTCTTCCACTTCAAAGTTCCCGATGTTCTCAACCAGCGGGTGATCTGGTGCGGCATTCGCAACGGTGTATTTCCCCAGCGGCGGATGCCCCTGGAAGGCGCTGCCGATAAGCCCGAGGAACGGTCCGTTGGCTGGCGCACAAACCACGCCGTCCTCTGTCCACTCAAGCAGCGAGTTGGTTGCATGAAGCGCTATCCATCTGCCGCCCCCTTCAATGAACTCCTTTAATTGCTCTGCCGTGCGGTCTGACGGGACAATATTGCATGTATAACTGATCAGCAGACTGTTGAACTCGCCCTCAAATTCTTCCCAGCTCGAGGACACTTTGGTTCTCACCCGCTCGTCTTCTCCGAGGATTTTGAGCAACTCGAGGCGAGCGAAGTCAAAATCATGTGCCATGCCACCCGCAATCAGATGGGCCTCCAGGCGCTGTTTGGTTTCTGCCGACATCAAACCTCCATCCCTTTCGATAGCAGCGAACAATCAGAGCTGTCAAAATATAACTATACAAGCTTGTATCATTCTGTATATCTAAAATTGTACAGCACTGTAAAAATGCTGAGATGAAACAAATTTGGGAGATGAAGATGGCACTCGGATTCCGGTGTGGGAAAAAAATCGCATTCTTGGTTTCGGCCGCAATGGCCTTCACGCCTGGTCAGCTCATGGCACAGGCCGACGAGGGGGCGGAGCAGACTGGTGGACTGGGTATCATCGTCGTTACCGCGCAAAAACGCGAAGAGCAAATCCAGGACGTTCCAATCGCGATCTCGGCCTTTGATGAGGACGCCATTCAACGCCTCAATAGCCGTGATATTCGTGACCTCACCGGACAAATACCGAATTTCACCTTGTCGGAAGTGTCAATCGGACCGGGTCTGACGCAGGTGTCCATTCGAGGCGTAAACTCCCAGGACCCGGAGCGCAGCTTCGACCCCGCGGTGGGCACGTTCATTGACGGGGTATATCTCGGGACGTCGGCCTTCAATCTTCTTGATACGTTTGATCTGGAAAGGCTGGAGGTCTTGCGCGGACCACAGGGCACCCTGTTCGGGCGCAACACCACAGGCGGCGCCATCAATGCTTTTCGGCGGAAGCCAACAGGAGAGCTGGGATTTCGCGCTCAGGTAACTGTTGGAAACAACGACCGGCTGGACCTTAACGGCGAAGTAAACCTGCCGCAATTTGGTAATATTGCGTCAATCATGTTTCGCGGCCAGCGCCAAAAGGATGACGGCATATACGCAAACACAGCCGGCGGATCGCGCGGGGCGAGAGATCGCTGGTCAGTCGGAGCTGCACTCAGACTGGAATCGCCGGGCGTTGCAGATATCACCATAACAGTTGATCATGCGGAGGATCAAAGTGATCTGACCCCCTATGTACCAAGAGGCGTCAACGCCCCCACCCCGCTCCCGATCGCAATCGTACCCGACGTCATAGCAGGTTTGCCTGTGCCCGGAGCGACCGTTAGTGCCGCATTTGGCCCGGATCTCTTCTGTCTGATCCAGCAAGTTTGTGATAACCCGGCCAATCCGGTGTCATCCTCGACAGATGCGCATTTCATGGATGCCAGCCTTGACGCCGTCACGTTCAACGGGGATTTTGTGTTGAGCGACGAACTTGATCTCACAACAATTGTTGGGTGGAGAAAGAGCAACGAGTCAGTTTTCATCGATTTTGACGGATCGAATCAAACAGTCTTCAACGTCGTAAGAAACCAGCAATTTTATCAATATAGTGGTGAAATACGCGTCGCTTCCAACTTTGACGGGCCCGTCCAGTTTGTCGCCGGTGCCTTTCACTTCTTTAGCGACTACTCCTTGCAACAGGCCATCAAGCTGGACCTTGCAAATGTCGGCGTGCCGGTGCCTTATGGCATCCTGTTCGTCAACGGGGCAGGCGATGAGGACGATTTCCAGTCCAGGTCCACAGCCCTTTTCGCCCAGGTGGACTGGGAAATCACCGATCAGTTGAAAGTGACGCTGGGAGGACGACTGACCTGGGACAAAAAGACAGTCTTTACGCAATTCAAGGACGCGCCGTTGCCGCCAACAGCCGCTTATCAGGTGACAGATGGAGTTCCTGCTGGCCGCCCAACAAGCTCTTCTGGCGGAGCTACGGAGGACTGGTTCGAATTCACTCCACGCATCATGGTGACTTATGAGCCTGCGCCCGATCTGCTTTTCTATGGTTCGTTTACACGCGGGTATAATGCGGGAGGCTTCAGTGCGCGAGCGGGCAATGTTGCGGATGTAACCACACCGTTCGACCCGGAGTTTATCAACAGCTATGAAATTGGTGGAAAGCTTGATCTTCTGGACCGGAACCTGCGGATAAACTTTGCCGGCTTCTGGAATGACTATTCCAATAAACAGGAAGAGGCTATCCAGCCGGGACCACCACCGACTTTTACTTCAACCACGGTTCGGAATGTCGCAGCTGCGCGCATTCGGGGGGTCGAAGTGGAAATAAGTGCCTTGCCGATACCGGAACTCCGGTTTGACTTTTCGGCCGGTTATCTGGATGCGGAGTATACCAACTATCCCGGCTTTCTGGGCTCGGGGCAGTTCCAATCTGCTCCGGCACAGCCAGCAGGCACGCTGATCCCGGTGGATCTATCCACTCTGGAACTTCGGCGCACCCCGGATTTCACCGGCAGTGCATCAGCGACCTACACCGCAGATCTAGGATTTGGTGAGCTGAGTGTAAATGCACAGGCACGATATGTCGGCGAACAGTTCGTGGAGATTTTCAATTCTCATCGTGGCTTGATGGACGACAGCTTCATCGTCGATGCATCAATGTCGCTGAATTTCGGAGGACCGGACAACAACAGGTACCGGATCACGGTTTTCGGGGAGAATCTGAACAACGAAGTGCAAAACTCGAGCTTCACCAACTCAGTTGTGGATTTCGGCACTGTCACCCCGCCCCGGCGTTATGGGGTTGAATTCGGATTTGATTTCTAGGCCCTGAATATTGATTTCTCCCGGCTTGGAAAACACTGGGCGGGCTCATCAGCCCGTCCATTTTTGTTTTCCGCTTGCAGGCAGCTCGACAGTCTCGCAGGTTGGCGTCGAACTTTTCTATTATAATCTCACAAATTTGATGATAGCCGAACATCATTTCTCGCAGCGTTTTTGCGAAGCTCGGACAGCAGTTGCAGACTGGCATGCCACAAATACAGGAAAGACCGGCAGATGAATCGAGGAGAAACCCCCGGAGCCATTGACGAATGGCTGAAGAGTTTTGCCCAAGCTCTGGACCAGCAAAACGGAGAAGCCGCAACTGAGCTGTTTGCAGGTGACGCAGCATGGCGGGACTTGCTTGCCTTTTCCTGGAACATCGTCACCGTAGAAAAACCGCAAGAAATTCGCCAATTGCTCGATGATACTGTCTCTCTTGTCTGCCCTAGCGGTTTTTCGGTTGTTGATGCTCCATCCTCGATGGAAGGAATGATCTCCTTCGATACCGTGTTCGGGTCATGTCAGGGGTATGTGAGGCTTCAGAACGGGCGGGCCAAAATGCTGTTCACTGCTTTGCAGCAGTTACGCGGCCATGAGGAAAAACTCGGCGAAAAGCGACCAAGCGGACTTTATGACGATCTCTCCTGCAACTGGCTGGATCGCGTTGCGAGCGAGCAGGAGAAAATCGGCCGGGAGGAGCAGCCCTATGTGCTGATCGTTGGTGGCGGACAAGGGGGTCTGGCCCTGGGTGCGAGGCTGCGCGTACTTGGGGTGCCAGCGTTGATATTGGACAAGCATCCTCGCGTGGGAGACCAGTGGCGCTCTCGCTACAAATCGCTTAGCCTCCATGATCCGGTCTGGTACGATCACATGCCCTACATACCATTTCCCGATACATGGCCGGTCTTCACTCCAAAGGACAAGCTGGCGGACTTTTTGGAATCCTATGCCTCCATGATGGAGCTGAATATCTGGACTGGTACCGAATTTGTCTCGGGCAAATATGACGACAAAGCAAACCAATGGACGGCTGTTGTCCACCGGAACGGTGAAGTAATCCGGTTGCAGCCCAGACATCTCGTAATGGCTGTTGGTAACGCCGGCTTTCCGATAACTCCCGATCTCCCCGGGAAGGAAAATTTTGAGGGCGTGCAGTTACACTCCAGCGAGTATCGCAGCGGGGAAGACTATGCCGAACAAAAGGTGGTTGTTGTTGGCGGGAATAACTCGGCCCATGACATTTGTGCTGATCTTGTGGAACACGGGAATACCCCGACAATGGTTCAGCGATCAACGACGCTTGTTCTGAGAGCAGAAACAAATGCGCAACTGGCGGCGCCACTATATTCCGAGACGGCATTGAAATCCGGGATAACGACGGAACATGCCGATTTCCTCAGCGCTTCTATCCCGCTTCGGTTTCTCGAACGAATGCACCGCGACCTGTGGACCAGTATTGCGGCATCTGATGCACAATTTTACCAGAATTTGTTGGGGGCAGGCTTCCAACTGGACTTCGGCGAAGACGGAACCGGCCTCTGGATTAAATATCTCCGCCGCGCATCCGGGTATTATATCGATGTGGGAGCGTCAGAAATGATCTCCGACGGAAGAATAGATTTGCTGTCCGGCAAAGAAATCGAGCGCGTCTCCAAAAATGGACTGGTTCTGAGTAACGGTGATGAAATCGCCGCAGATACCATCGTTTACGCAACGGGATTTGGATCCATGGAAGAATGGGTCAAGCGACTCATTTCCTCGGAGGTGGCAGAAAAAATTGGTCAGTGCTGGGGATATGGTTCCAATACGCGGAATGACCCCGGACCCTGGGATGGAGAACTGCGCAACATGTGGAAACCCACAGCGCAGCGAGGACTTTGGTTTCACGGCGGGAATTTGCAGCAGTCCCGCTTTTATTCGCATTATCTGGCGCTGCAATTGAAGGCGCGCTTCGAGGATGTTGCCATCAGGACCTGGGGTTAGCGGACCAAAATGCTGACGGGCGGAGAGCTATTGATATGACGGGTTCCGCAGTGCGGGTGCGAGCTGAATCGTGTTTTTCCTGGCTGCCGCAATACCTCCAGGTCTCCTGCCGGCAGACAATTTCGGGATAGGAATTATGTCAAACACCGAGTTTCAATTTTCTGGCAAGCAAGTGCTTGTAACGGGAGGCAGCCAGGGAATTGGATTGGCCATTGCCCAGGCTTTCCGGTGGGCGGGAGCAGATGTCCATATAACCGGCACGCGGAAAGATAGAAAATCCTACAAGGCCAATCTGTCCAGCTTCGACTACACGCAAATTGACCTGGCCGATGCAACTGCAAGAAAAGCGTTGCCGAAAGAAGTGGGTGAGATTGACATCCTGATCAATAATGCGGGGCTTTCCAATTCGGGTGGAGCCGAGTTTGAAATGGAAGGGTTCAAACACACTCTGGAAGTTGATCTTGTTGCACCGGCAGATCTCGCCTTCGGTTTTTATGAATCGCTTTCCAGGAGAAAGGGAGCAATAATAAACATCGGATCAGCTGCCAGTTTCATCGCTATCAGAAGCATTCCGGGCTACACCTCCTCAAAGGCCGGTCTGCTGGGTCTCACAAGAGCTCTAGCCGACAAGTGGGCCAGAGATGATATCCGGGTCAATCTCGTTGCTCCGGGTTACATCTCAACCGAGGTCACTAGCGCGCTTCAAAAACGTGTTGGTTTCACTGACAACCTCAAGCGGATTTTGCCTATGGCCCGGTGGGGAGAGCCCGAAGAAGTGGCCTCCACGGTTCTGTTTTTGGCATCAGATGCGGCCAGTTATGTAACCGGACAGTCGTTAATTGTGGATGGCGGGCTGATGCTTCGCTGACCAATTCTGCATAGTTTTTGCAGCCTTGCCGGTTTCATTGACTGCTTCGGCTTTGCGAAAATTGTTTTATCGAAGCCGACCCAGACAGATACATCGCACATGAAGTCCGGAGCAGCATGATTTTCGACCTGTCCGTAGAGAAATACGCCCGCAACTGGCCGCTACCCAGGCCCTTATTTGAAGCTTTGCTAAGTTGGTTGGGTCCAATGATCGCCGCAGTTACCACTAATTGCTAATGTCCGCTTTCGGCCCAGTTGCTGTCGCTAAAAACGATTTAACCTAACGTTCACTTTCAGGATTAAGCGGTCATAACCCCGGCGTCTGCTTTGGGCGCAAAAGCGGACATTGGAATGAGTGCAATGTCACTTTGTTGCTGGAAGGATTGCCACAACAACATTCCACTAGCGACCGCGAGCTGGATAGCGTAGTTTGCAAATGGAATTGGGGGCACTAGACGTGGGGCGAAAGTTGGGTGCTACGTGAAATGAAAAAAACGTCAGGCTTGTCAGCAAAATTGATGGTTTCCTCGTTCATCGCGATAACAATGATTTTGTCAGACTTGGTGCCCGCTCCTTTGAACTACCTGTGGATTGCGGTTTCGGCTGTTAGCGCACTATATGCTTTGCGAATTTACTTCACACCAAGGCCTTGTGGGCATGGATTTATTACGCAGTCTGGTATAGTTTTTTATCCTTGGGTGATCGATCCATGTCCTAAATGTGGAGCCAGCGCAGATGACAAGCGGTGATCCCAAACGGTTGGCCAACCGAACAACAAGAATGCCGAACTGAATCCGGTAAAATGAGATAGCACTCGATTAATATCTGAACGAGCAAACCTAGCTTCCGCTTTCGGGATATTGCGGACACTGTATCCGGGTCGATAAGATCGATTATGTTAAATGCATGTCTGGTCGGGCCTACTTTCGTTTGATATGCTCGTGCATGGTAGATTTTGGTCACCTTGAAGCGATTGGAATCAAATTGCAGATTGATAGAATCTGCGATGGTGAAAGACTGGGCGATCATGAATTGCTCGAAATTGTCCAGTTTTTTGATCCGCCGCTATTTAGTCCTGAGGAAATGGATGTCGTTGCGAACGAGTTGGACGCTTCTCGTCCCAGAAAACGCGGCCGGCCAACCGGAAACACTGCACAGCGAAAACTGATAACTGATCGCATCAAGTACATCAGCCGCTCCGACGTTCCAGTTGAATTTATTGATTTCCTCACAAAGCGCCTGCGTTCGGGACGACGCTTCCCATCTTCCCGCCACGAGAGAAAAGCCAACGGAAAGCGGAAAACCTCAAAAAAGCAAACGATCATCAAGGGGCTCTATCGCGATGTGAAGAAAGCCATGGAGTTGGGGAAAACACAAATCGAGTATCCTGAGATGGAGCCATTTCAGTTTCCTGAAGAATCTGAAAATCAATCAGTTCATGAACGTGCGCTAAGAGCCGTCAATCATATCATGAGGACATACCTGGATGTGGATCCTCCATCTGAACGCAGGATGCTAAACATCATTTCCGAGAAAAGGTAACTTAATTGACTCGGTTTTCGTGAGTGATTTGCTGGCGACCAACACATATTTGGACGACTTCAATATTTTTGGAGTGTCCAAATGGAAAATCAAAATACCGCTGCCAACGAGCTGAGCTTTAAACACCCTGCGATCGAGATCGTCGCCTTGGATTCGCTTTCACCCAATCCCAAGAACTCGCGCACGCACTCTGCCAAACAGATTGTTCAAGTTGGTGCGAGTATCGAAAAGTTCGGGTTTCTCAATCCGCTGATTGTCGATGAAAAGGGCGTTGTGCTTGCAGGTCATGGCCGATTGGAAGCTGCCCGTGCACTGGGCCTAAAGGGCATCCCCATTATCCGCCTGACCCATATGAGCGAAGCCGACAAGCGCGCCTACATGCTCGCCGATAACCGCCTCGCCGAATTGTCTGGCTGGGATCAAGCGAAACGCAGCGAAGAACTATCTTTCCTGCTCGAAACAGATTATGATTTTGCTGTTACGGGCTTTGAATTGTCTGATATCAATTTCGATGCAGACGTCGGCGAGCCCGAACTCCCCACCATTGAACCACCAGTAACTCTGTCTGATCCGGACGCTTTTGCGGTGTGCCGAGCGGGTGATGAATGGCATATTGGTGATCACCGCCTGTTAGTCGATGATGCCCGCGATCCTGAGGTGTGGGACCGCCTGATGGCAGATGCTGGCAAAGCAGCTATGGTCATTGCTGATCCTCCTTACAATGTGCCGATTGACGGTCATGTTTCGGGTCTTGGCAAACACCGACACCGCGAATTTGCGGTTGCTTCCGGGGAAATGAGCGAAGCCGAATTTACGCAGTTCCTGCGCAGCGTGTTCCGCTTGTGCGTGATGCACAGCGCCGATGGTTCCATCCACTATCATTTCATGGATCACCGCCATATGCGCGAGATTATTGACGCTGCTGAAGGTGTTTACACGGAACGCAAGCAGGTGATTGTCTGGAACAAGACCAACGCATCTAACGGGACCTTCTATCGCTCGAAGCATGAACTGGTCTTTGTGTTCAAATCGGGCAAGGCCAAGCATAAAAACAATTTTGGTCTCGGGGAAACTGGTCGTTATCGCACCAATGTCTGGGACTATCCCGGCGCAAATGTGCCTCGCAAAGGGCGTGACAAGGATCTTGCTGATCATCCCACGGTCAAGCCGGTCGCCATGATCGCGGATGCCATTCTCGATTGCTCCGATCCCGGCGACATTATCTGCGATCCCTTTCTGGGCTCGGGGACCACGCTCCATGCGGCACATATTACCGGCCGCCGCGGCTTCGGTATCGAGATCGACCCTCTCTATGCCGACACGATCATCCACCGCATGCGCGAGATTGGCGTGGAAACCGTTCATCGCAGCGGTGTGAGTTTCGATGAGATTGCCGCCTTTCGCCGTTCTGATGCCGGGGTGGCCTGATGACAGATGATCGTGAAAAACCGGCAACCGATGATAATCGGAAAGGCGACTATGATGTTGGCTACCGCAAGCCGCCCGAACATACGCGCTTCAAGCCCGGTCAATCCGGTAATCCGAGAGGCAAGCCGAAAGGAGCCAAGGGTTTGAAAACGGATTTGCGCGAGGAGATGGCTGAACGGGTAACTATCAATGAAGATGGCAAGTCCAGAAAGATCTCAAAGCAGAGGTTGATGATCAAGTCGATGGTGCAGAAAGCAGCAAAGGGAGACGTGCGCGCACAATCTGCTGTTCTGGAACTGGTAATGCGAGTTTTTGGAGTCGAAGATAGCCGCGAGGGTAAATCTGGGCTTTCCAAACATGATCAAGCGTTGCTGGCCGATTTTGAAAAGCAACTGACGAACAATGGGGCATCGAGCGATGGTTCATAATGCAGATATGATCGGCCGTCTTGTCAAACTGATTGAACAGGCAGATGATCCGCAAGCCTTGTATGAAGAACTTTTGAAACGTGATTTTGGTCTGTTCATGCGCAAGGCCTTCCCGGCAATCGCGGGTGGTGCTGATTTAACCTGGAACTGGCACCTGGATGCAATTTGCTATCAGTTAAACCGAGTAGAAAGCGCTGATATACGGCGCCTTCTGGTGACCCTGCCGCCCCGTAACCTGAAGTCCATTACCATCTCTGTAGCATGGGTGGCATGGATGCTGGGCCAGGATCCTTCTCTCAATTTTGTCTGTGTCAGCTATTCAGGTGAGCTGGGTGGCAAGCTTGCTCGGCAATGCCGCACGATCATGGAGCAGACCTGGTACAGGCGCATATTCCCGGGCACGGTTATTTCAGCCAAGCGATCGGCCACCCATGATTTTGAAACCACCGCTGGCGGAGGGCGCCATACGACTTCAATATCTGGTACACTGACCGGACGCGGTGGTGACATCATCATTATCGACGATCCAATCAAGCCTGATGATGCTTTAAGCGAAACAACGCGGGAAAATGTCAATGACTGGTATCGCACCACATTGTCCTCGCGCCTCAATGACAAAGCAAATGGAGCCATCATCTGCGTGATGCAGCGGCTGCACGCTTATGATCTCGCTGGATTGATAGTGGAAGACGGTGGCTGGGAACATTTGAACCTCCCGGCGATCGCCACAGAAGATGAATCGGTACCGCTCACCTATGGCCAGCTATGGACACGTAAGGAAGGAGATATCCTTCATCCGGAACGCGAGAGTTTGGAAACTCTGACTGACCTCAAAGGCCAGATGGGTAGCGCAGTCTTCTCCGCCCAATATCAGCAGGATCCAGTCCCGCCTCATGGCAATATGGTTGAGCCGGAGTGGTTGCAGAATTATTTCGCGCCGCTAGCACAATCGCTGCCAGGCCAAATCATACAAAGTTGGGATACAGCCAGCAAGGATGGCATCAACAGCGACTGGTCGGTATGCATTACCGCACATGTGAAGGGCCGGGATGTCTACATACTCGATGTCTATCGCAAGCGGCTTACCTTTCCAGAACTCAAAAAACAGGTCATCCGGTTGGCTGAATTTCATAAAGTTCAGGTATTGCTAATTGAAGATGCCGCATCCGGTACCCAGCTCATCCAGGAACTGAGGCATGGTAACAATTCTGGAGTGCCGCGTCCGATGCCGCAGAAGCCGGAGGGTGACAAGGTGACTCGTCTGGCGGGTGTTACCGCGATGATCGAAGTTGGGCAGCTACATCTGCCAGAACAGGCCTCTTGGCGCGCTGACTTCGAGTTAGAACTGCTGGGTTTTCCAAGCGCCAAATATGACGATCAGGTTGATGCACTCTCTCAATTGCTGAACTGGGTACGCAAACGGCCGGCACCGATTAGGACTGATACGGATGTTAGCAAGATGCTTTTTGGACAACTTTTTGAAGGTGGCGGTTACGAAACAAGTTTTTGATCTGATTTTCAAAGCCCATCAAACTTTGTCTCAGGCAATCAATTGATAAGCTACCGAAGGGCAGTCAAATCGCATGTCCCGACAACAAAGCGGGCAGGCAAGCCCATCTGATAAAAGTTGGAGTTTGCCTAGATATCAAATAGTCTGCAGCAAAGTTCTTCGCTGTTGCTGATTTCCTCAAACCAGCTCTGCGGGACATTGCGCAGATTGGGTCTGATCGCTTTTAGGCCTTTTGCGTTGGCCCGGCTGTGTTTGACAACGCGCTCTCCAATGTCCGGAATTTTCACGCCAGCTTCGCTTCCAAAAAAGCGGTAGGATTTAACTGCCAATGTCGCCGGATCATATTCCATAATGATGACGCAGGCTGATGGCTTGTCGAGCAGCTTGTTGTGAACATTGATTTGGGCGCGCCTTCCGCCGGTGATCTTCGATTTGAGCTGGATATGCCGGACTTTGCCGCAGGCTTCGATAATCAGGTCATAGCCATTGTCATCGATTTCACTATGCAACACTTCAAAATCATGGATGCCCCTGTTCCAAAGGCATTTTCCGATACCAGCCAGGAATTCATGTTCAAGAATTTTTTCCAGCCTATGGGAGTAGATATTGGTGGGTGCGTTCATGATCACCCTGTTTGCTTGGAAGAACTGACAAGTCCAGCAAAATGTAACTCATCGTCCGTGGACCGGAAAGCTTCAGGCTTGTTGAAGCTTTTTGATGGATATCCGCAAACAGTTTGGCGCCAATGTTCGGAAACATCGTCAAGCCACCGGCCTCAGTCAGGAACAATTCGCACTTCAACACGATATTGATCGGACCTATGTCAGCGGTATCGAAAGAGGAAAGCGCAATCCAACAATTGTTATTGTGAACAAATTTGCAAAAGCCCTGGACGTTTCAATTGCGGATTTGTTTGATGGCTGCGATTAGCTGGCGCAATCGCTAAGCATTGCTTCGACAGCCTCGCAAAGAACGGTGATTTCGCCTGCCATGGCGTTGATCTGATTGACCTCCTGCAATGTATCCTCAATGTTTGTTGGTCGATGACCTGAAATTGAAAGTCTGTGCGCATCTTCCAGCTTGCAGGTGATCAACGCAGATAACTTGCCGATAACGGGATGGATTGGGGTGTCTTGGTTTCGGGCATATGTCATTTTGCAGACCAATCCGGGATATTTGCTGAAAGTCCAGCCCCAGCTTTTAGTTTCATAAGAACATGCTCATTCGACTGGACTTCCGCCTGAAAGCAAGCATTGCTGCCAACGTGAATCGCAGCGCCCCGGTGGCTGCAACTGCCCTGATCATATGACAGTCGGGGCCTTGGGTGGTGGAAGCGCAGGCGTGGTGCCCGTGCCGAAATCAAGGACATCATCCATGACCGAGCAAACTGAAAACACGATCAAACATCCAGAAAAGGGAACTCGGGCTGCACAGCTGGTCGCCATGCTGAAACGCAAACAAGGCGCGACACTGGCTGATATTTTGAAAGCAACGGCCTGGAAGCCGCATACGGCGCGAGCAGCCCTGACCGGTATCCGAAAACGCGGTTTCGAGATCGCCAGCGAGAAGCCTGAGGGCAAGGAACGGACATATCGCATATCGGGTGAGGGCGCCTGATATGGACAGTCTCAATGACCGTATCGAAGCTTTGAAGGACATGCCAAAAAAGCAGCTTCGGGTCGAATGGCAGCATGTCTATCGCTCCGAAGCGCCGGATATTTCATCCGGCATGCTGCGGCTTGGTATTGCCTATCGGCTGCAGGAGAAACACTTCGGTGGACTTTCACCAAAAACGATCACCAAGTTAAAACGCATTGCTAAAAAGGGCAGGGCAGCCCTGTCCGGCTCCGATAGCTTGAAACCCGGTACAAGGCTGGTGCGCAGCTGGAATGGCCAAACACTGGCCGTGTTGGTTGTCGATGATGGCTTTATCATGGGCGACAAGCATTATCGCTCGCTCAGCGAGATTGCGCGGGAGGTGACGGGAGCCCATTGGTCTGGTCCCCGGTTCTTTGGCCTCACCGGAAAGCATGCCGCATGAGGGAAGAAGCCAAGAAACGCCGATGTGCCATCTACACCCGCAAATCCACAGAAGAAGGTCTCGAGCAAGAGTTCAACAGTCTGGATGCACAGCGTGAGGCTTGCCGGGCCTATGTTATGAGCCAGGCACATGAAGGCTGGCAGCTGGACGAAACAATTTATGATGATGGCGGCTTTAGCGGCGGCAATATGGAGCGACCTGCTTTGAACGCATTGCTCGGAGAAGTGAAAGCCGGGAACATTGATGTGATTGTGGTTTACAAGGTCGACCGGCTTACCCGTAGTCTGTCAGATTTTGCGCGTATTGTGGATGTCATGGATGAAGCGGGTGCGAGCTTTGTGTCTGTCACCCAATCCTTCAATACGACCACCAGCATGGGCCGGCTTACTCTTAATGTGCTCTTGTCTTTTGCGCAGTTTGAACGCGAGGTCACGTCTGAGCGCATCCGTGACAAATTTGCGGCTTCGAAGAAGAAGGGCATGTTCATGGGCGGTCCGATACCGCTCGGATACCGGTTGGAAGACCGAAAACTCTATGTCGAACCGGATGAGGCCAAAACGGTAAATCTTGTCTTTGAAACCTTTCTGGAATGTGGATGCATGGCTGCTGCCTGTGAAAGGTTGGAGCGGCTGGGCGTCAAAACCAAACTGCGCACATATCTCGATGGCCGGGTTGTTGGCGGGAAAGCCTTCACTCGCGGCGGGCTGCAGCATCTGCTCCGCAACAAGATCTACCGCGGAATGATGGTTCACAAGGGCAAGGCCTGGCCCGGTGAACATGATCCCATTGTCGATGAAGAACTCTGGCAAAAGGTGCAAGATCGGCTCGATGGCAATGATGGTGGGGGCAGGGAAGGGCTGCGCGCCAAGGCGCCTTCACTTCTCAATGGATTGCTCAAGGATGAGCATGGCCGCAGACTCGTTGCCAACCACGCGACCAAGAAGACAAAGCGTTATCGCTACTATGTGACTGGTCAAGATCAGAACGTTAAGCCAGACATACAGATCATGCGCATTCCTGCGCATGATCTGGAAACGGCAGTGATTGATCGTCTACGGGAATTTCTAACTGATCAATCAGAGCTTGCGCGTCATTTTGATCCAGAGGGCCTAAAGCAGAAGATCAAGGCCGGTGAGGCCTTGGCGTCTGCTCTCCATGCCAACAGTCTGCAATCTGTTCGGGAGACGCTTCAGTCTATAGTTTCGAAGATTACTGTTGCCGAAGAAGGCATTGAAATCGTTTTGCGGCGGGATTGGGATTGGGGCGAGGCAACCAGCGAAATCACCCTCAATGTGAAGGCCGTCAAAATCAGTTCTGGTGGTGAAACCAAGCTGATGATCGCATCCAGTTCCAACGAGACCATCCATGTTGATGAGAAGCTGGCAATGCTGCTGGCTGAATCCTATCTGGTTCGGGAAGAGATTGTCGGCGGGCGATCCGTTGCCGAGATTGCAGCTGAACGCAATCAGACGCCGCAGTGGGTAGGGAAACTGCTCAGGATCGGTTGGTTGCCGCCGCAGCTTGTTGGGCAAGTGCTGGATGGCAAGAAGGCTGCCAATGTGACCAGGCGCAAACTTAGTCAGACGGCGTTTCGGTGTGTTGTTTGGAAAGAGCAGATGGTTGAGGTGATAGGTTGGTGACGGTTTGCGGCAGTTTTTGGGCCGAAAGCAGGCTCTCCATTTCTCGTTCAAGAAGTAAGGAAAGCCGCCACTCGGCTTGCGAGTCCAATTGCAATCTTCAGTGAACTGGCTACGTTGAAAATTGATTATCGCTAAGGGAAGCTTGTTAGAATGGAGATCAAGTCAAAGAATGTTGGTCGCATTGCCGAACGAATTGCCATGAACGAGCTGGAAGCTCGCGGCTTTCTCATCGTTGATCTTGCATACACGTCGAAGACCTTAGCTAACGTTGATTTCATTGCGTCTAAGGGCGGTGAAAGCTTCAATGTGCAAGTTAAAGGTACCAGTAACCCATTGCCCTCACCAAGTTCGCGATGGGCTGTCCAATATGGTTTTTGCGACAGTGACATTGTCGACAAAAAGCGACCACTTTTTAACTCGAGATCGGAGTTTGCGCTGAAAGCTGATGTGGTCGTATTGTTGGCAGTGAACTCTCCCTCCAAATATCGAGCCATCATCCTGCCGGTACTAATAGCCGAAAAGGCTGCGCAAATGAATATATCTGGCTATTACCGTCAGCCGAAAGACTCGGGTGAAAGGCGGAAGCCACATAAGGTTTGGACCGATCTAGAACCAGCTGCCAATCCCCGCAAAGCTAATGCTTCGAAAGATGCCGAACGAGCGCTGCTTAAGAAATTTGAAAACCAATGGCAGACACTTGGTGGTCTAATTTCCTAGCTCCCAGGCAGGCCGCCTTCGCCACGTAACGGCGGTCGCCTGTAGATAGAAAAATTGGGCCGATAGCTGTCGGTCTGCTCTTTGCCGGCCTCCCACAGAACCAGACGTTCAACTCGCAACCCAACCCAACTTGGAGTAAATTCAAGGAGTTGTATTTTTACAGTCAGTAAAGAAAGTTGGAGGCAGCTTTGATGACATAACAGTTAATCATCGGGCTGGTCCCTACCATCTTTAGGCCGGTGGAATAGTCCGGATGATAGTAGGTCGGTTGAGTGTAGTAGACCCCGACAGGAGAATTTTGCGACCTTGAGAACTTCGCCGCATACAACGCCATAGCGACGGACATTGGCTTTGGACCGTAGGGAGCAAGTAGCAGACCTATTGCTCCACTATCTCCCTCACCGCAAATAAGGTCAAAAATCTCTGGAACATTCTTAGCGTCAATTCGCTTCACTCCGAATTGGGATTGCCCTGCATTGGGGAAAATTTCACGAATGAAACGCCAGTTTTTCGCATTCGCTGTTTGGTCGGCTGGGAAAGGAAACAGGAAGCTAATCGATGAGTTATTGAACTCCCCAGCTTCACTTAGGCTGGGAAGCCCAAGAGGCTCAAAGCCAATTCCGATCAAGATTTTCTGTTGTGACGCATGTCCCCGACCAATCCTAAAACCCGGCAAGGCATCCCACGGCTCCGGATTGGACGCCAAGCTCTCCGAGCAATAACTCGCAGGCTCGGAGTAGGTTATCAATACATCAGTGAATGCATCAGGGTTCTGATAAACCTTCTTGATCAAATGAAAATATACCCTTTTGGGAAGGGTGGTGATGTCGATCAGCAGCTTGCTAGTATCAAGGTTCCCAAAGAAATCATCAATCTTGTTGGCGTATTCGCCGAAGGGGTCTGACAATGCCACCGAAAAGAAATCCTCGTTGTCAAAGCCGTTAGCTTTGAACACCGCTTCACATTGATCGGTCTTGTTCTCGATGACATCAGTCGAAGCCGATGGTTTGTCAGCGATACGAAAAACCAGTTTATTAGAGATAGTTCCATAGTTGTGAAAGTTTGATGGAACCGCGCTGCAGCGATCCTCGGCGGAAACGCAGCCAATGAATGACCAATCTTCGATTGGAACTGCACTAAGTACATTATCGATTCTACCCCAAGGACGGAAGGGCTGATCGCCTCTAATCATCTTCGGTGTCATCCAAGAAATCGAGTTCTATCTGACTCGAATTTGACTGATTTGCTTTTTTTATTCCGTGAGATGGGAGCTCTCTCGAAATGCTAACTACCTTCGCCCTGTGGAGCCAACGCTTCACATCTTTAATATTGGCATAAAAGGGCTCCTTCGTATGAGGAGTTGGTATTTGGAAGTACGGAGTTAGGATAGATGACAAATACCATTTCATACTCTGCCCTCTCGACTTGCTTTTTGGGGTGTGTCGAGCCTTCTCCAGAACTCCAAATGCAACGCAACTATCCAAAAACTCGTCAACACTCTGATGTTCTTCCAAAACATTAACCGAAAGCGAAAACCCATTCGCTCCGGGGTAAGACATTCTCTTATCATCCCGTAATTTATCTCGAAAGAACGATCCGACGACATTCACGAAACGATGGCGATCATCGCCGCCTTTTGGCTCCGCCTTAACCTTCCGGAACCAATATTCGCTTGCCGACATGATGCCCATAGCTTGGATTGATGGCTTGATCTCCTTCGGAACAGAAAATTCCTCCACTTCAGCACTTCTTAAGTACTCAGCCCAAATGAACTGGCAGACACTTAGGAAAGTCAGAATGTTATTTGCACAGACAGCAATTACGTCATCTGCACCACACCAAACCATGCGTTGACGTGTTGCAGAGAAGACTTGCAGCATCGCAAGTTGTTTGCGCTCTTTCTTCCACCATTGCTTTGGCTTCTGGTCCCAAGGCTGCGATTGCAAAAGCCCGCTACTTATCTCGAGCTTTTCCAGGTTTTGCCTTAGCCAAGCCTCACCTAGTTTGGCTGAAAGTGGGTCCTGTCTGGCCATGTTAACGAGTGTAGCGCGGAGGTTTTTAGGAATGACAGGGTCAGTTGAGATTGCCTTCTCTCGCGACCTCTTCTTTGTAAATCGTTCAAGCTTGCTTTCAGGTGATACTCTGCCACCAAACATATATCTCGTGTAGCGCGTCCGCTGAGAAACCTTAAAGCCAGACGCTTTGAGGCGTCTGTAGAGGACATCATCGCAGAATCTCGGAAAATGGGAGCGCTTCGATTCTCGATTCGTGAGCAGATCGCCAATATCCACTATGCGATACTCACGCATTTCTTCTGTGAAGGCGTTGTTTCCAAAGCCCTGAAGACCTGTGGTCAAGGAGTAAGGCCGCGCGCCAACGCGATATGATACTCGACCATCTCGACTTCCAAGCATTCGCATAACGATACTACGGAATACGGGCTGAAACCCTCCATTCTTGTCCTTTTCAAGGTCCATTAGGTCTTCGAATTGATCGATTGTGACAAATAAAGGAACTTCCGGTGGCAAAATTCCAACTTCCCGAAGAGCATCATAAGTCGAGCCTATGGGCTCCCCCGGTTTGGTCTTCGAGCGCACAATTTCGGTGGGCAAGCTGTCTGAGTTAAAATTCAAAAAACTTTCGTAGGCGTAAATTCGACTTTTGATGGCTCTCCGGAGGCCATCAAAGTCCGAAACGCTAGACAGACCTCCAAACCAGCTTAGGTCTTTGGCTAAAATGCGAGAGAATTCGTCCAACCTTCCTTTGTCTATCGCTAAACCGAGGCGCCTTGATAGCTGTTCCCCCTTGGACGAGCCGAGTAACGCTAAGTTGCTGAGTAGATCGTCAACGATCCAATAGTTGAGGAAATCAGCAAAATAGAGCCCGGTAACACTGAGGTCATCAGTCCGCTCGATTTTGCGTTGACCGAAATCAAGCGCTCCGCTTGAGCGTAAGACGATATTGGCTGAAATGAACTTGGAGCAATGCTCTGGTAGCGGCCAAGGTTCATCGCTTTCTAGATAGGCAGACAAAATTTCCGGCTTGAGCAAATTCAGTAATGCTGACTTGCCGGTTCCTTGTAGGCCAATAAGAATGACGCTACCCGGCTGAAAAAGTTGGTGCGTTGAACTTTCCTTCAGCAACTCTGGACTAAAGATGTTGACAAATTCTTGTGCCGGAATTGTCTCAGCCATGTAGACATCATTAAAGGGATTTTTGATGTTATGCATTGATGGGCATCCTCGACGCCCGCCTGAAGAGGGGCTCCCAAAAATTGTTACGCTTCCGATGAAGGACTGGTAAAGTGTTATCAGGGCAATTGTCGTATTTCACAAATACAGCCCCTGTCTGCTGATATCCGAATGGGCCGAAGTCTTGGTCCACGGGGGGCGGGCCGACAACGGTTGGGTGCAGTCGCGATAGGCAATCCCGAAGTTCCGGAAATTCAGTATTCTCACCTGGCACGGCATTCGGCTTAATGAACCCGTCATCATGCAATTCCAAGACAGGACTGTAATGAAAGTTAGGGAAATCTACCTGTAAGCGTGTCGCCCATTCTGCCCCGTCCGGGCAAATTATAAGCGGACAGAAAAGCACCTCATATGCAAATGTGCCGTCAGTTTTTCTAATGGCTTGAGCACTTCGGATAGCCCGCTCAGCCTGCGACCCGCTTCCTACAAAATCCTCCAAAAGTACGAGGTATCGTTTTTCGATTTCGTTCTGTATTCCACGTCGCATTACTCGCCGACAGAATTCATCTTGATCCCAGTCGTCAATCTCCTGCTCCCATGTGTATCGCACACTGTGCCCGTGAATGTCATTGATCCGCAGAAATTCGCCGAGATTGAAGCTGTCCGTAATCCCCGTGTAGCGAACCAACGTGAGAGCATCCTCCATCTGGCTTTTGGCGGCTGCGGAAAACACATTTACTCCGAGCCTGTTGATCAGCCATTCCAGCACGTGTTTACTGAATGCTGTTCTAGAGGCGGCCTCCAAGTCGTCCTGCCCGATAAAAAAAAGATGCTTTAAGAGTCTGAACAACTTTATCTGATCTGCCTCATCTTGTGCTGATCCAATCCATTTCGATAGACGCACACCAAACGGGCCGTCAGCTGTGTTCTTAGTTGGCTTATATTCATCAAAGAGTCGCTCACCTAGAAATTCGATGTCAGCCTTCAATGTCAACAATTCTCCTTGCCCCTGAGCGTCGGCTAAACACCATTTCCTAAGCATGTCTTGAAATTCGGATTTCGTCACATCTCGTTCCAAATTCGTAAAACATCCTCCGCAATTACCTCGCCGAATTTGGGAGGAACAGCGTTTCCGATCATTCGGTAAATCGATGACTCGCTGCCTTCGAACTTGAACGTATCGGGAAAACTTTGCACACGCGCAGCCTCTCGCATCGAAAAGCCGCGGTTCTCTGATGGGTGAAGAAAATATCTTGGTTGACCAAACCTCGTATCCACAGTGGGGGCGACATCATCCCAAGAAAGCCGCCGAAACTTGCCGTTGAAGGAGTTTGTAAGGTCCACATATTCTCCGATCCGCCTAAGATAGCCCTTTTCGAGTAAGGATTTGGAGATCATTTTTGATTGATCTCCAAAGTACTCTTCCATGAATCTCTCATCCACTGGATCGGCATCCCCGTTTTCTCTCCGACGCTTTTGTCGACGCAGTTTCACAATCGTTTCGAGGTAAGAAATCTCTTCTCGGCTAACTGGTCCAAAGACCTCAGGAATTTCCCACGTATGGACTGATCTTGGCCCACCTCTTACGTTTGAGAGCTTTTGGCCCGGGTGTATTCGACCCGCAATTTGATGCTCAATCGATCCGACTTTCAGCGGCCTCTTCGGTTTGTCCTCAACTAGTTCAACGTTTTTCAGTGTTTGCGCTAAGTTGACCCGCTCGGCGCACTTGAGCTTGAGTTCAAACTTCTGTCTTCCCAAGGTTGCAAGAATGATGACTCGCTTACGCTGCTGAGCGATCCCATAGTCGGAAGTCTTATGAACATCCCAAGAAACCGAGTATCCGCTCGAGGATAGAACTTCTAGAGTCTGTTCGAAAAGTACCGAATGTTTCTTGCTAAGTAGGCCGAGAACGTTCTCAATGATCACGATCTTGGGTTTAGCGGCTGCCGCTATCTTAGCGACGTTAACCAAATGGCCATTTCTCAGATCGCCAGAATTGTTTTTGCCTACCGTTGAAAACCCCTGGCAAGGTGGTCCGGCTATCAAAACATCACATTTTGCCACCTCGCTGGTTAGAGAAGCGTCCCAAGAAGATAGATCGATTCTGTGGACGTTTGAGTGAACGTTCGCCGTAAAGGTTTTCAATGCATCCTGATCGAGCTCAAACGAGGCAAACGGTGCGAGGCCGGCATTCATGAAACCGAGGTCCATCCCGCCACAACCGCTATAGAGGCTAGCGAATTTGATTCTTGCTGGGCGCGCCTGACAGATCATGAATCTGCAATAGCAGCGCTTCAGATAATTTCGAGTTCTAATTCACGGTTGTTAACGTCGCAAACGAAGCTGTCAATCTGATGCGAACTCGCCTCCAATTCGCGAAGCCTTCTATACTGCCTGCATGGTTCGGCACCCAGCGTACTGACAGCTCAAGAACCTCAGGTGTAAACTTGTCTGTCGCCGTACTTGTGCCGTACCCCAGCCTCTCAGAAGCTGGGGTCTCCAGCAATCTCCGGGCAGTTCAAAGCCACTTCATCTCACTTTCGAACAGACGCCCACTTTCGGGAACCAAGATGAAATGCCGGAATGCCGGAGATTGGGGCGCAAAGCAGTCATTCGTTTTGAAAACACTTTTCCGCCTGTTTGAGACTGAGGCAGTTATTTGCACTTAAAGTCCTGCGCAATTCAGTCTCTTTGTTTGAAACACCGGTTCTCAGGTGGGCAAGCCCCCGAAATAGCGCCACAAAATCGCACTCAAAATCGCATTAAGCTATTGATAAAAAAGAGAAAACTGCGTGGTGACCCCTACGGGAATCGAACCCGTGTTTCAGCCGTGAAAGGGCCGCGTCCTAACCGCTAGACGAAGGGGCCATACCAGTGCGCAAACACATCACCGATCGGCGAGCCACGGCAATTAGGGATGTCCTGCGCGTTGGTCAACCCCAATCATGCGGCTTTGCGGCGTTTTTTTTGCCGGTCAGGTGGCGGTGCAAAAACAGCATCGGGGCAGGGAGGAAGCTCGGAATTCAGGCCCGTTTCATCATTGCCCGCGCCTCAATCCGCCCAGGCGGCATCCTCGACATGGATCTCGGCAGCCGGGCGGCTGCCCCAGTCGTCGATTTTCGCCCGTCCGGCGATCCACAATTTGCGGGATTTCGGTGCGCTGAGCAGGGCCTGACCCATGTCGGTTTCGGCGGCGCGGAAGGCAATGGCCTTGATCGATCCGCCGTCATCGCCCGAGACAATGAGCCGGACATGGTCTTTGCCGACAATATCGCACTTGATGATCCGGACCGGCCCGGCGACAATTTTCGGAGCGGGCCAGCCCATCCCGAATGGCCCGGCTTCCTCCATCGCCTCCACGAACAGCGGATTGACACCCCTGGGTGAGAGGACCGCATCGACCAGCAGGGATTTTTCCGACCGCGCCTGGCCCACCCGGTCGGCGAGATGCTCGTTCAGAAATTCGGTGAAGGCCGGAATCTTGCCGGATTCAATCGTGATGCCCGCCGCCATCGCATGGCCACCACCGGCGATCAGCAGCCCGCTGTCTTTTGCAGCGATGATCGCCGCGCCCAGGTCGACACCGGCAATGGATCGGCCGGAGCCCTTGCCGATCCCCGCATCGTCTTCGGCGACGATGATCGCGGGCCGGTTCAGCTTTTCCTTGATGCGGCTCGCGACAATGCCGATCACGCCGGGATGCCAGCCCTTGCCGGAGAGTACGGCAATCTCCTGATTGTGCATGTTCCGGCACATGGCTTCGGCTTCCTCGAGGACATGCGCCTCGATCGCCCGGCGTTCCTGATTGAGATGATCGAGTTCGGTGGCAATTGTCCGGGCTTCTTCCGGATCCTCGGTGGTCAGCAGCCGGACACCGAGATCGGACTTGCCGACACGGCCGCCGGCATTGATGCGCGGCCCCAGCGCAAAGCCGAGATCGGAGGAAATCGGCGCCCGTTTCAAACGGCTGGCGTCGATCAGGGCGGACATCCCGATATTCTTGCGTCCCGACAGGACTTTCAGACCCTGCGCAACGAAGGCCCGGTTCAGCCCGCGCAGCTGGGCGACATCGGCGACCGTTCCCAGCGCAACAATGTCGAGCAGTTCGAGCAGGCGGGGTTCGGGGCGGTCCCGGAAATAATCTCGCTGGCGCAATGTCCGGATAATGGCAGCGCCCAGAAGGAACGCCATGCCGACCGCAGCGAGATGGCCGTGCTCGGCTCCGGCATCGCTCTCGTCCAGCCGGTTGGGATTGACCAGGGCAAGGGCATCGGGGAGCTCGGCCGCACATTTATGATGGTCGACAACAATCACCTCGACATTGGCCGCCCTGGCCATGTTGAGCGCTTCGAAGGCCATCGCACCGCAATCAACCGTGACGACAAGGTCGCTGCCCTGTTGTCCCAGTTTGACGAGCGCTTCGCCGGACGGGCCATAGCCTTCCATCAGCCGGTCGGGAATATAATAGCCGGCCTCCAGTCCGAGTGCACGGAGCAAGCGGATGAGCAGTGCGGCGCTGGTCGCCCCGTCGACATCATAGTCTCCGAATATGGTGACCTTCTCGCGTTTCAGGATGGCATCGGCAATGCGTTCGGCGGCCTTGTCCATATCCTGAAAGACCGAAGGGTCGGGCATGAAGCTGCGAATGGTCGGATTGCGGTTGGCGTCCAGAGTCTCGCGCGATGCGCCCCGGGCCAGCAGCAGCTGGGTCACCAGATCATCGGGCTGAAAGCCGGGATCGCGGGCATCGGCGCTGGTGCTGCGCCATCGCCATTCCTGTCCGGACAGGGATTGGGTGACATCAAGAACAGTTGACATGGAGCGGATGTATAGCATTGCTTGTTTCAGACAAGCGGCAAATTGCCCGAAGATGCTCCGGCCGGATGACACGCGCCGGACCGGCCGACTGGAGAAACACATGCCCGATGATGCAGGCTCGCCGCAGCGCCCGGAAGTGGAAGCGTTTTTTGATCCCGTGTCCAACACGGTGAGCTATCTGGTGCATGACCCGGAAACCGGCAGCGCGGCGATTATCGATCCGGTTCTTGATTTTGATCACAGCAGCGGCCGCCTGACCACGGCCAGCGCGGACCGGTTGCTGGAGCGTCTCGCGGAGCAGGATCTGCAACTGCTCCATGTTCTGGAAACGCACGCCCATGCCGATCACCTGAGCGCCGGGCATTATCTGCGCATGAAAACCGGGGCGACACTGGCGATCGGGGAGAAGATCACCGCGGTCCAAAAGGTCTTTGCCCCGATTTTCGAAGCCGATGACGTGGCCTTTGACGGCGCGGCATTCGATCTCCTTCTGGCCGATGGCCAGACACTGGCCCTGGGGAGTTGCGAGATCCGGGTTCTGCACACGCCTGGTCATACGCCTGCCTGTATCTGCTATCATGTCGGTGATGCGATTTTTGTCGGGGACACCCTGTTCATGCCCGATTTCGGAACTGCCCGCTGCGATTTTCCCGGGGGCGATGCCGCTGAGCTCTATCATTCGATCCAGAAGATTCTCGCCCTGCCGGACGATACGCGGGTGTTCACTTGTCATGACTATTTGCCGCAGGGGCGGGAGCAATATGTCTGGGAAAGCAGTGTTGCCGAGCAGCGGCAATCCAACATCCATGTCGGTGCCGGCAAGGCCGAGGCCGACTTTATCGCGATGCGCCGGGAACGGGACAGCAAACTGGCGGCGCCCAAGCTGATTCTGCCGTCGCTGCAGGTCAATATCCGGGCCGGTACCCTGCCGCCACCGGAAGCGTCGGGAAATGTCTTTCTGCGCCTCCCGGTCAATGCCTTTCCGGGATTTGAACAGACCAGCGATGCGCTGCAGGCGAAGGTCGAGGATTTTCAGCCGGACTGGCATATCTGAACCGTGCCCCGTCTGCTCATCATCTATTACAGCTATACTGGCGGATCCGAGCAGATGGCCCGGGCCGCGGCCGATGCTGCCGGGAGCGAAGAGGGGACGGAGACCGTCCTGATGACAGCCGAGGATTGCCAGTCGGACGACTTGTTGTCGGCGGATGGCTATATTTTTGTCACCCCGGAAAATCTCGCGGCCATAGCCGGGGTGATGAAGGCCTTTTTTGACCGCTGCTATTATCCCGTGCTCGGGAAGATCGAAGGCCGGCCCTATGCTGCGATGATCTGCGCTGGGTCGGATGGCGAAAACGCGATGAAACAGCTCGAGCGGATCGCGACCGGCTGGCGGCTGAAGAAGGTGGTGGATACAACTATTATCTGCACCCATGTCCAGACCGAGGAAGAGATCCTGGCACCCAAGATCATTGCCGACAAAGAGCGGGAGCATTGCGCAGAAATCGGCGCCACCCTGGCGACGGGTCTTGCCCTCGGGATTTTCTAGACCAGATCTTGCACGCGTTTTTGCAGCACCGGGATCACATCATCTTCAAACCACGGATTAGCTCTGAACCATCGGATATTGCGCGGGCTGGGATGGGGCAGGGGCAGGGCGGCGGGCCAGAACTCCTCCCATCGCCTGACGGTTTCTGTCAGCGTCCGTGATTTCTGTGCCCCCAGATGCCAGTCGAGCGCATATTGCCCGAGTATCAGCGTCAGCTGGATCCCCGGCAACCTGTCGAGCAGGTGTTGGCGCCATTGCGGAGCGCATTCGGAACGGGGTGGAAGGTCGCCGCCATTGCCGGTGCCAGGAAAACAAAAACCCATCGGAATGATCGCGAAGAGGTCGGGATTGTAAAACTGATCCTCGGTCACCCCCAGCCACTGGCGCAGGCGTTTGCCGCTGGCATCATCAAAGGGCCGGCCCTTCTCATGGGTCTTGCGGCCGGGCGCCTGTCCGGCAATCAATATGCGTGCCCGTCTGCCGGCCTGTAACAAGGGATCCGGGCCAAGGGGCAGGTCCTGGCAGATGGTGCAGGCACGAACATCGGACAACAGCCTGTCGAGCGACGCGTGATCTCTCGTCATTGCAACAGCGTGCGGCGGCAGATCAGGGGATGATCGGGCTCTTCCCCTTTCGGCAGAGCCGGCAGTGTGAACACATGCGGCAAATGGGTCGCCTCCCGCCCGGCGCGCCGCTCCCGCTCGCCATTGACGACAGCGGCAAAGTCGAGGCAGGCGGTGGCGCTGCGCAGAAAATCGCTGTGACCATTCGCGCCCTTGCTCACCGCTGAAGTATCGATCACCGTCAGCCCGCTTTTCGCCGGCATCATGTCTGCGCCCGGCAGAACCGCATAGCAGCGGGCGGGCAGTCCCTTTTCTTCCAGCGCAGCCGCCCGAAAGGGATCGAAGCAATCGGGAGACCCGAGCCTGGGATAGCCGTGGATGCGATAGGAGAGATCCAGTGCGCGATCTTCTGCCGAGGTATAAACCGTGATTCGGCGGCCGGTTTTGATCCGTCGACCGGCCAGTGTCTCGGCTGCTATCTCGCGTTCGAAAAATTGCCGGTCAATATCCGGCGACGCCAGAATGATATTCGAAATGTTGCTTGAGTCCCGACTGGCCGAATTCCGGTCGACATATTCCACCGCGGGAATGACCAGTCGCGCACCGAGCGAGTGCGAAATCAAAACGATTTCTCGTGTCCATGGCTGTTCGGCCAGTTTCATCAGGAAGCGCCGGAAATTGCGCTCGTCCCAGTACATGTTGGTCTCGTCGACAACATATTTCAGCAACTCACCCTGGGTTGGCCAGCTATATTGAATGACCGGTCCGGTGAATCCGGTCAGCCGGGCAATCTGTGCCGTGTCCTCCGAGCTGATCCGAAAATTGTCCCGGAAACCATGGACATAGACCAGGGCCCGGCCCTCGCGATTGTCCATGATCCGGGACAGGTCGGTCCACCATTGCTGCTCGCCGGACAGCGACAGGGGGACAGGGGACTTGTCCGAACCCGTTTCGGCTTCTGTTTCCCGGGGATCGGCGAAGCGTCCGTAGCGCATCCGGTCGCCCCGATGGCGCGTCAGGAGGATGTCGCTTCCGCGGCAATCCGGCAGGCGACTGGTGACAACAAAATAGCGGTGAGACGAAGTGGCGTTGCCGGTGGCGGGTGCGACATCACATCGCGGATCGGCGACCAGTTCAGAATGGCGGACATCGCCATAGTCCACCGGGGAAATGCAACCGGTGGCCAGCAAGGCCAGGCCCAGGCCGAGCAGGCGGAGGCGGGGAGGTCCCGCTCTCGTCACGCCGCTACCTGGTCCGGGCTGGCGATCATTTGGGGCGATGCTCGCTTTTCACCCATCGCACGGTGCCCGAAGAGGCCCGCATCACCACACTTTCCGTTGTCATCGTTCCGCCGCGCAGCTTTTTGACGCCTTGCAGAAGCGATCCTTCGGTGACGCCGGTTGCCGCAAAGATAACGTCGCCCTTTGCCAGCTCTTTCAGGTCATAGATCTTGTCGAGGTCTTCAATGCCCCATTTATGTGCCCGCTGCCGTTCGTCGTCGTTGCGGAATGTCAGGCGGCCCTTGAACTGTCCACCGACGCAGCGCAACGCGGCTGCCGCAAGCACGCCCTCCGGCGCACCGCCGCTGCCCATATACATGTCTACAGTGGTTTCCTCGTCAGTGGTCGCAATGACCCCGGCGACATCGCCGTCGGGGATCAGCATGATGCCACAGCCGATTTCGCGCAGCTCGGCGATGATTTTCTCATGCCGCGGCCGGTCGAGTACACAGACGATAATGTCCGAAGGCTGCACGCCTTTTTCTTTCGCCACAGCGCTGACATTTTCGAGGACGGACTTGTTGAGATCGATGATATCGTCGGAATAGCCCGGACCCACAGCGAGCTTGTCCATATAGACATCCGGCGCGTTGAGCAGGTTGCCCTTTTCCGCGATCGCCAGCACCGCCAGCGCGTTGGGGCCGGCCTTGGCCGTGATCGTGGTGCCCTCGAGCGGATCCAGCGCGATATCAATTTCCGGTGATTCCCCTTCGCAGCCGCAACCGACCTTTTCGCCAATGAACAGCATCGGCGCTTCGTCCCGCTCCCCTTCGCCAATCACGACAGTGCCGCAGATTTCGAGCGCGTTGAGCGCTTCGCGCATCGCTTCGACGGCCGCCGCATCGGCCGCTTTTTCGTCACCTCGGCCGATCAGATTGGCAGCAGAAATGGCTGCTGCTTCCGTAACGCGCACCATTTCCAGTACCAGTACGCGGTCGAGAATATCACTTGATTTGGGCATCAGAATGTCTGGTCCTTCTTGCAAGGGTCTGAATTTGGAACTCTCGATAGGGGAGCCTTATTATAATGTCGAGAAGCCTTGTTCCGCTTTTGCCGATTTTGTGTCCCGGGTCCGGACAGGGCTCCCGGATCCCGGTGGACAGGCGAATATTCCGGACCTAGTCCGCTTCGCTCAGCAGGTGCATGACCATCGGCGTGCCGTGAATGCTGCTGGAGCTGGAGAGCGTGGCCAGGCTTGCGCCGATATCGCTTTCCCGGCTGCTGTGGGTCACCATCGAGATCAGGACAGAGCCATCATCGGTTTTCTGGGTCTGGATCAGGCTTTCAATGGAAACACTGGCATCGCGCATGGCGGCAGTGATCTCCGCCAGGACGCCGGGCTTGTCGGCCACGACGAACCGGATGTAACTCTTGCCTTCGCGGTTACCGCTTTCGGCGCGGTCCGCCCTGGCCATGGTTTGCACCGGCATGGCGAAAACGGAGCCGCTGTCCCCGCGGGCGATGTCGATCAGATCCGCCACCACCGCTGATGCCGTCGGGCCGTCGCCCGCCCCGGCACCCTGAAACATCAGGCGGCCGGAGAAATTGCCTTCCGCGACAACGGCGTTGGTCGATCCGTCGATATGGGCGAGGGGATGGCTTTCCGGAACCAGATAGGGATTGACCCGCTGGAACAGCTTGCCATCGTTCAGGCGCGCCATGCCGAGCAGCCGGATCCGGTATCCCAGCGCCTTGGCCTGGCCAATATCCGCAGCCATGATGCTGCGGATCCCGGCCGTCTCGACCCCACCGAAGTCCAGCGCCTTGCCGAAGCTGAGCGCCGCGAGAATGGCGAGCTTGTGGGCTGCATCCACTCCGTCGATATCGAAGCCGGGATCGGCCTCGGCATAGCCGAGCTCCTGCGCTTTTTTGAGGACTTCCTCAAAGTCGCTGCCATGCTTTTCCATGGTGGAGAGGATGTAGTTGCAGGTGCCGTTGAGTATACCGTACACGCGGTCTATCCGGTTGGCGGCCGCGCCTTCGCGCAGACCCTTGATTACCGGAATCCCCCCGGCCACTGCTGCTTCATATTTCAGTGAAACCGATGCATTTTCCGCCAGCTCCGCGAGCTCCATTCCGTGATGCGCGATCATCGCCTTGTTGGCCGTTACAAAGGACTTGCCGGCATTCAGACTGTCGCGTGCGAGCTCGAGCGCCGGCCCGTCGGAACCGCCAATCAGTTCGATGACACAATCCGCATCCGGTGTCCCGGCGAGCGCGCGGGCATCATCACACCAGGCGAAGTCGGAAAGATCCACACCGCGATCACGATTGCGGTCCCGGGCGGATACGGCCACAATCTCGAGCGGCCGGCCCGCGCGATCTGCAATCATCGCGGCATTTTCATTGATCAGCCGGATTACGCCAGTGCCAACGGTCCCGAGACCGGCCATGGCGATGCGAAACGGGGTAGTCATAATATCATCCTGACAAAGCGGAAAACGGAACGGCGGGCATGCCCGGCCGGACAGGGTGACGGGCGGTACGTTTCATAACGTCACAGGTTCATAATGCCAGATGAAATCCGCACCGGCCGGAGCGGCTGCTGATCAGTTCCGGACGGATGCCGGGCGTGACCGGGGACAATTGCCGAGATCCTGGATCACCAGGCGATAGTCCAGCCGCGCCTGATTGGCTTCGGACGGCGAAACCCCGTTGAGGACGTCGTCGGGCAGATCCCGCGGAAGGAAACAGGCCAGACGATACCACAAGAGTGAATTCCGGACCGGGGCCTGGGCCGCTTCGTCGACAATTTCACTGAGAGAAACCGCCCAGCGCTTTTTCTGCCCGGACCGGCTCAGGATCGTAATCGAAAGGGGTTGATCGTTTTCTGATTCCAGAAAGATCTGGGTTTCGCCTTCACCGATAATTGTTCCGGGCACGTGAAAGGCGCTTCCGATTCGCGTGATGGCCGGCGGGGCATCCCGGGACACGATTTCCCGGACCAGCTGCCGGGTCCGGGCGTCCCGTGCGGGGTTCCATTCTATCTGTGCGTCCGGTGCAACCAGCTGGATATCCTGCGGATTTCCGGGAACCCGGCGACCAAAAACCAGCATTTCGCGTTTCTTCAATTTGGGCGTTCGGCCGCGTGCGTCCATCGGGACGTCCACGATATAGCGAATCGTATCGCCAATGCCTCCCCGGCCCCGAATCAATGCATTTACTGATCCGATAATATAGAATCGCCGGGTTCCGGCAGGGGCATCCAGCGCCCGTTCCGGGTCGACTTTAATCGCTCTGTTAACTGTTATGTGCGCAATGACCGGCGCATCGACGGCGAGGTCCGCCACATCGGCATATTGCAATGGATCTGCCCGCGGAACATCCTGCGAAAAGGCCGGAATTTCAGCAGTTAAGGCAGCTGCAAATACGAGTGAAACGACGTTGAGACGGAGCATTTTTTTCCAGACTAAATGGCAATTTCGCGGTCCCTGATAATACCTATCTTGTGTTTTTGACAGGTTAATCAATGCTGAATTAACAAACCGATTGCCTGTGTCCTTCTCCCGCGTTAAAACATCTTTAAGGCGGCTTTCACTCGAACGAAAAGCTGTCATGGGGAATCTGGGATCGCATTGGTTTGCAAGCCACATGTCCTTTCTGGGATCGTCCTTTCGGGGATGATTTGCGTTCCTGGGGAAGAAAAGGAGTTACATTTCTGAATGGCTTATGCTGACCAACAGATGAGTTCCAGCAAGATCGTATCGATCGCGCTTGTGATACTCATCCACGTGTTGTTTGGATATGCTCTGGTCACCGGCCTGGCCTATAATGCGGTCAAAAAAGTGGCAGAAGAGCTCGACATGATCGATATCCAGGAAGAGGAACCGCCGGAAGAACCGGAGGAACCACCTCCACCGCCACCAGAACAGCCGATTGAGCCGCCACCAGTGGTGACGCCTCCGCCAATCGTGACGCCACCAGCGGCACCACGGCCGGTTATCCAGCAAACACCAATCGCGCCGCCTGCGCCGCCACCGGTCGTTGCTGCACCACCTGCACCTCCGCCACCTCCCCCGCCTCAGCGGGCGACTCCGGAGCCACGTGGAAACCCGGGTCGATGGGCGAACCAGAATGACTATCCGTCACGTGCTTTGCGTGAGGAACGGGAAGGCACCACGAGTTTCCGTGTGACTGTGAACGCAAGAGGTCGTGTGGCGGATTGCCAGATTACCGGTTCCAGCGGTCATGCTGACCTTGATGCAGCCACCTGCAAAAACATCACGCGTCGGGCACGTTTCCGTCCGGCACTTGACAGTCAAGGTAACCCGGTGGCCGGAACATGGTCGAGCCGTATTCGCTGGGAAATGCCCAGATAATCGAAATTATTGACGGACCGGATATGATCCGGTCCGTCATCACTCTAAATTTGAAATAATCCTATCCTGAGGGGAATGTTAAAATGTTGATTGAAATTCTTGCTGCAGCACCACCGCAGAACTCGTTTGGTTTCATGGAAGCCATGGAACAGGGCGGCGTCATTGCCTGGTTTACGCTTGGCGTACTGGTCATCATGTCCGTTTCGTCCTTCTATATCCTGTTTTCGAAACTGTTTGAACAGAACAAGGTGATGAAACAGGGTCAGGCTGCCAGCCAGCAGTTCTGGCGGGCCGGAAGCCTTCGTGAAGGAGCTTCCAAGCTGGAGAAAAACTCCGCTTATCGCCAGATCGTCGACGACGCGATCAAGGCCGAAGAAGATCATGGCAAACTGACCGATCCGGTTGAAGCGCATGACTGGGTTCACGGCAACATTCAGCGTTCGCAGGACCTGATCAACTCCAAGCTGGCCACCGGCCTGCCATGGCTCGCAACGGTGGGCGCAACGTCACCGTTTATCGGTCTGTTCGGTACGGTTATCGGTATTTACCGCGCACTGATCAAAATCGGTATCGCTGGTCAGGCATCGATTGATGCTGTTGCCGGTCCGGTTGGTGAGGCGCTGATCATGACCGCACTGGGTCTTGGTGTAGCTGTTCCTGCCGTGCTTGCCTATAACTGGCTGCAGGGACGCAACAAGCGTATCGCGGAAAACCTGAGCGGTTTTGCCAATGATGTGCTGGGCTACATTGCATCGGACGGCGGCGTGAAGCCCGTTACGGCCGCTGCTGCGAAACCGGCTGCTGCTGCCAAGCCGGCTGCCGCGAAGAAATAATTCGACGGCCGGACCGCGGGCCGGGCAGCGATGCCCCGTTTCCGGTCCGGCCGACGAACCTCCCGGCGGGACAAGTGACCCGTCAGGTTTTGTTTAACTGAGAGGATAATTTCCCATGGCAATGAATGTTGGAGGTGGTGGAGAAGACACCCCCGTATCAGACATTAATACGACGCCACTGGTGGACGTTATGCTGGTTTTGCTGATCATCTTTCTGATCGCGGTTCCGGTCGTGATTCAGACTGTTGAAATGACGCTGCCGGTTTTGCCATTCGAGCCCACGACAACGAAGCGTGAGAATGTGCTGCTGGCTGTGACTACCACTGACGCTGCAGGTCGGGATCCTGGTGATCCGGAATATGCCGGGGCCAATCCCGGCGGCACTTGCCGGATCTACTGGAATACGACACCGGTGGATTCAAATGACCTGGTGGAACGGGCGGTGAAACAGCTGGAAGACCAGATCGAGGTTTTCGGTGGCGTGGAAAACATGACCCCGGAAGACATGCCCGAAGTGCATATCCGCGGTGATATCAACACGCCGTACAAATGCATTGGTGGTGCGATCTATTCGATGCAACGGGCCGGCTTCGCCAAGGTTGGCTTCCTGTCGACCCCGATCGCAGTAGAATAGTCGCTTCGCGCGGACGTTTTTGAAGTTTAAGGAGAAACGCAAATGGCAATGAGTGGCGGCAAGGATGATGGCACGCCGATGATGGAAATGAACACGACGCCGTTGATCGACGTCCTGCTCGTTCTGCTCATCATGTTCATCATCACCATTCCGATCCAGACCCACGCAGTGAAGCTGGACCTGCCGGTAGACAGCCAGGATCCGCCTCCGCCTGATCAGATCGATCCGGTGAAGAACCGGCTCGGTATCACGGCAACCAACGAGCTGGTATGGAATGACACCCCGGTGACTCTGAATCAGGTTACTCAGTATCTGGCGCAAACCAAATCGATGGTGCCGGAGCCCGAGTTGCAATTCCAGCCTGATCCGATCTCGGCTTATTTGCATGTCGACCGGGTGCTGGCCGTGATCAAGGACAGCGGCGTGTCGAAATTCGGCTTTGTTGGCAACGAACAATATGGCCAGTTCGGCAAGGCCGACCGGATGCCCAACTGAACCGGGCTATGAGAATGATATCGAAAAGGGCGGTGGCAACACCGCCCTTTTTTTTGCCCGTTTCCCGGTGGACCTGTCATGAGACCGCTGCCAGCCCTTGCTGGCAGTCAGTCAGGGTGTCGCTTCCATCGGCAGCGGACTGGGCCTTCACCTGAGGTGCAAGATCGCCGTCAGGCGCTGATTTTCGGCTGCGACCGTTCCCCGTTGTTGAACTGCAGTTCGGCGAGACGGGCGTAGAGACCATTGCGGGCAATCAGACTGTCATGATCGCCCTGCTCGACAATCTTGCCCTCGTCCATCACGATGATGCGGTTGGCGGACCGGATCGTTGCCAGACGGTGGGCGATGACGATGGTGGTCCGGTTGGCCATCAGCTTGTCGAGCGCATCCTGGACCAGTTTCTCGCTTTCCGCATCCAGCGCCGAGGTGGCTTCATCGAGGAGCAGGATGGGCGTGTTGCGGAGCAGTGCCCGCGCGATCGACACGCGCTGGCGCTGGCCCCCGGAAAGCCGGGTTCCGGATTCTCCCATGTAACTGTCCAGCCCGTCCGGCAATTCGCGGAGGAATTGCTCGGCATTGGCGGCGCGGGCGGCTTCCCAGATCTCTTCGTCGGTCGCGTCCCACTGGCCATAGCGCAGATTGTCGCGTGCCGTGGCGGCAAACAGCACCGTGTCCTGTGGCACCAGAGCCATCCGCTCGCGAATATCCGCGGGATCTGCAGAAGGCAGGGCAACCCCGTCAATACGCACGCTCCCCGACTGCGGATCATAAAAGCGCTGGGCGAGCTGGAACAGCGTGGACTTGCCGGCTCCGGAGGGACCGACAACCGCCACTGTTTCGCCCGGCAGGACCTTGAGGGAAAAGCTTTTGAGTGCCGCAGTCTCCGTTCGCGTCGGGTAGGCAAAGGTGACATTGTCGAACGAGATCTGGCCGCGCGGGGGAACGGGCAGGGCAATCGGGGATTTCGGCGCGGCAATGCCGGGTTCCGCCGCCAGCAGTTCCGCCAGCCGCCCGGCGGCGCCAGCGCCACGCAGCAGGTCGCCATAGACTTCGGTCAGCGCACCAAATGCGCCGGCCACCAGTCCGCCGGTCAGGACGAAAAAGGCGATTGTACCGCCGGATATCGTGCCTTCGGCCACACCGATCGCGCCGCGCCACATCAGCATGGTGATGCCGGTAAAAACCAGCCCGATGATGATCGCTGTCAGCGTGGCCCGAAGCCGGATCCGTCGCTTGGCGGTGTCAAAAGTGCTTTCCACCGATCCCTGAAACCGGCGATGCTCGCGATCTTCCTGCCCAAAGGCCTGGACAATCTTCATTGCACCCAGAGTCTCGGCGACCATGGCCCCGACATCCGCGACGCGGTCCTGGCTGGATCGGGACACATTGGTCAGCTTGCGGCCGATATAGACGATCGGCAGGACAATGACCGGAATGGCGATCAGCAATCCGGCGGTCAGCTTCGGTGCGAGGATGAACAGGATGATGATGCCCCCGACGCCGGTCACGACATTGCGTGTGGCTACCGAAACCGTGGTTCCCAGTATCTGCTCGATCACGGCGGTGTCAGCGGTCATGCGAGAGGCGATTTCCGATGGGCGGTTTTCTTCGAAAAAGCTCGGCGCCATGCGCAGGAGATTGCGTTGCACCGCCAGGCGGATGTCGGCTACCACCCGCTCGCCAAGCCAGCTGAAGAAATAGAAGCGGCAAGCGGTAGCGACAGCAAGAACCGCAACAACCATCAGCAGCTGCTGAAAATAGGGCGCGATATCGGTGCCATTGGCGGCAAAGCCTTCATCAATAATGTTCTTGAAGCCCCAGGGAATCGCCAGTGTCGACATCGATGCGACAAACAGCGCAATCACCGCAAATGTGATTTGCTTCGGGTAACCGATCGCCCGGTCCCAGATCATCCGCAGATTTCCGATCTTGCCCTTGGGTGGCTCTTCGGACGCACGGGTTTCGGAATTGGCCGTTGCCGGTTGTGACTCATCGCTCATGGAGATGGCCTGTAGCAGCCCCGCGAAGGCCTCACAATGGCGATGGGCGATGGCGGTGCGGCAAGCAGAAACAACATGAGATACAGATGGGGATTCTTTGGGAATAACCAAGTGCGGGTGATGCAACAGCCCGGTGTATCCCTGTTCGAAAGTCCCGATTTCCAACATGGTGAACCGGCTGGTCAAATCCGGCAGGATTGCCTACATACGTCGCAATTCTGGCGTTTGTCGGCCATGATTCGGCAAATGCGACGATATGGGGATTGTGAGTGAATCAGATTGCATCAAAAGGGCAATTGCGCATGTCGCTGCTGCGCTGGGTTCTGTTTGTGGTCCCGGCCGTGGTCATACTGGGCTTTATCTCCGGACAGCTTGCCGGGTCAGGCGAGGAAAACCGCTGGTTCAATGCACTTGTCAAGCCTGACGCACAGCCACCGGGCTGGGCTTTTGGCGTGGCCTGGTCGATTTTGTACATCATGATGGGGACCGCTCTGGCGATGGTATTGCACGCGCGCGGCGCGCCGCTTCGCGGTCTCGGGATCACGCTGTTCCTGGTCCAGTTCGCACTCAACCTGTTCTGGTCCCCGTTATTTTTCGGCATGCATCAGGTATCGGCGGCTTTCTGGCTGATTGTCGTGATATTTACCCTCGCGCTGGCCACGACCATTGTGTTTGGCCGCGTGCGCAAGGCAGCGGCCTGGCTGATGGTACCTTATCTCGCGTGGCTCAGTTTCGCTGGCATTTTGAACAAGCAGATCGATATTTTGAATCCCAATGCGGAGACCCTTGTGGTACCCGCCGCCAGAACCCAGATATAGGGCAACAGGAATTTTTGCCCGGCCCTTCCCCTGACGGTCAGCCGGGCCACTAACGGAGTGACAAGACATGCAGAGCCAGAACCGTTTTTTCGATGATCTCGCCAAAGTCCTGAACGGACTCGCCGGCACCGTGGCCGGAGTTGGCCGTGAAGCTGAAGCAGGTGCGCGAGAGCGGGCGAAGGAATGGTTTGGCGGGATGGATTTCGTCTCGCGGGAAGAATTTGACGCGGTCAAGGAAATGGCTGCAACCGCTCGTGCCGAAGCGGATGCGTTGAAAAAGCGCGTGGAAGAACTGGAGAAGGGCAAGCCGGCGGCGAAGCGACCCGCTGCCCGCAAAACCGCAGCACGCAAGCCTGCCGCCCGCAAACCAGCAGCTTCGAAAACGGCTGCGAAGCCCGCAGCAAAGAAGCCGGACAGTTCCAAATAGACTGAATCCAGCCGGCCATATCGCCCTTGGGGCGCCTCGGCCATTATCCACAGTCTTCCCACAAACAATATGGACGGGCACCCGGCATCAGCTTGCCCTGCCTCACCCGCTGGGCCACTAAGCCTCTTATGCAACGGATTTGGAATCGCCATGCTTGACGACCAGTGGTCGGAACTGGACCAGGAGGAAGCCCCTCCCGTGGACATGCTCGCCGCCTTTTTCGAGGCGCGCGGCTGGTCGGTCGATCATGTCAGCGAAGAAGAGATTTCGGTCGAGATCAAGGGCAACTGGACCAGTTATCAGCTGCGGGCCATCTGGCGCGACGAGGATCATGTCCTGCAGTTGCTGCTGCTCCCCGACATCCGGGTGCCGGAAGACAAGAGGCAGGCGGTTTACGAAACTCTCGGCCTGATCAACGAGCAATTGTGGCTCGGCCATTTCGACCTCTGGTCCAACAACAATATCCTGCTGTTCCGCCACGCCATCATGCTCGGCGGCAGCGGCATGCTCGGTCTGGATCAGGCGCAGGCGATTGTTGATCTGGCAATTGACGAATGGGAACGCTTCTATCCGGTGTTTCAATTTGTCATGTGGAGCGACAAAAGCCCGAAAGACGCGATTGAACATGCGATGGTCGATACGCAGGGTGAGGCCTGATCATGACTGCCGTCTGGCCCGACACCATCTGGGTCATCGGCTGCGGCAATATGGGAGGATCCATATTGCAGGCCTGGCTGGACCAGGGCGCGCCGCCAGAGGCCGTGACGGTCATCGATCCCGCCCCCTCGCGCTTGCCGAAAGGCCTGACTGCCCGGGCCGACATGCCGGCTGGCGATTCTCCGGATCTGGTGCTTTTGTCGGTGAAACCACATATGCTGAACGATGTCGCGTCAGAACTGAACGTGCGGCTGGGACCGGACAGCACGCTGGTCTCGATTCTCGCCGGAACCGAACTGGCGATGCTGCACCAGGCTTTGCCGCAATCTGGTACGATTGTCCGGTTGATGCCGAACATGGCGGTGACGGTCGGCAAGTCGCCCATGATCATGATCAGTCAGGATGACAGCGCGGATCTCCGTGCCCGGATGAACGCGCTGTTCGATCCGCTGGGACCGCCGGAATGGCTGGACAATGAAGATCAGATGCACGTCGCCACGGCGCTCTCCGGATCCGGTCCGGCCTTTCTGTTCCGCTTTATCGACGCTCTGGCGCGGGGGGCTGAAGATCTCGGCATGGCACCGGATCAGGCGGCGCGTCTGGCGCTCGCCATGGTCGAAGGCGCAGCGGAACTGGCTGCCGCTTCGTCATATGATCCCGGTACACTCGCGGATCAGGTGGCGAGTCCCTATGGCGTGACGCGCAAGGGGCTGGACGTGATGGATGCCGACGAGCGGGTGAACATACTGCTCCATGATGTTCTGAAAGCCGCCATGGAGCGCAATATCGAAATGGCGGAAGAGGCGCGCGACGCCGACTGATTCAGTCGCGGTCCTTGCGCAGGTCGAACACCATCTGGCGATCGGACTCGGGGACCAGTCCTTCCAGCACATGCCAGAAGCCGGTTACCGATTCCTGTCCGGCACTGACATAGGCTGCGGAGAGTTTCTCTTGCAATTGCGCAAACAGATCCGCTTCCAGCGCCGCACCTTTTTCCGTCAGGCGCAGCAACTTTTGTCGCCGGTCGACCTGACCAGGCCGGGTGATCACCATGTCCCGTTCGTGCAATTCCTTGAGCACGCGGCCGAGCGACTGTTTGGTGATCGCCAGCAGACGGAGCAATTCGCCCACGGTCAGATCCGGTTGCCGGGCGATGAAATAGAGCGCCCGGTGATGCGCTCGCCCGAGTCCCTGTCGCGCCAGCACCTGGTCAATCGCGTTGGTGAGGCGGGTATAGCCGAAATAGAGCAATTCGACGCCGCGCCGAATTTCGTCTTCGCGCAGGAAGAGCGGCGACGCGCCGGGAGAAGTGGAGGGGCGAGATATGTCAGCCATGTTGACGTATCTTGACAGGCTGCCCGGGTGAATGCAAGACAAACCATCGATGCTGTGCAACTATGTGCAGCCGAACGGACCCGACGGAGCTGATCATGGCGCGAGCTGAAAATCTGGAGTTTCTCATCGAGAAAAGCGACAGCCCGACGTCCGTGGAAGCGCGTCAGGCACAGCTTGCGGATCCTGGCTTCGGGACATTGTTCACTGATCATATGGTGATGATCAAATATCGCGAAGGTCAGGGGTGGCATGATGCCCGTCTGCAAAAGCGCGAGCCGATCGCGATGGATCCGGCGTCTTCGGTCCTGCACTATGCGCAGGAAATCTTCGAAGGCATGAAGGCCTATCGCCTCGCCGACGGGACCACCGCGCTGTTCCGGCCGGAAGAAAATGCCCGGCGCTTTCAGGCTTCGGCCCGCCGGATGGCCATGCCCGAACTGCCCGTATCCACGTTCATGCAATCGATCGAACTGCTCGTCGATGTCGAGCGCGACTGGTTTCCGCCGGTGGATGGCGGCTCGCTGTATCTCCGGCCATTCATGTTCGCGAGCGAGGTCTTCCTTGGCGTCCGTCCGGCGAAGGAATATCTCTACATGGTCATCGCGTCGCCCGCCGGCGCCTATTTCAAAAGCGGCGCCTCGGCGGTCAGTATCTGGGTGTCCACGGACTATAGCCGGGCCGCAACAGGCGGAACCGGCGCGGCGAAATGCGGCGGCAATTACGCGGCCAGCCTGGTCGCCCAGGCCGAAGCAATCGAACGGGATTGCGACCAGGTCGTATTTCTCGATGCAGCGGAACATCGCTGGGTCGAAGAGCTGGGCGGAATGAATGTCTTTTTCGTGATGGATGACGGCCGGCTGATCACGCCGCCGCTGAGCGGCACCATTTTGCCGGGCATCACCCGGGAATCGATCATGATGCTGGCCCGGGAAGAAGGCCTGACGGTCGAGGAACGACCCTATGCCATCGACCAGTGGGAAGCAGACGCGAACAGCGGCAAGCTGATCGAATCCTTCGCCTGCGGCACCGCGGCGGTGGTGACACCGATCGGCACGGTGAAGTCCGAAAAAGGCGATTTCACGATCGGCAGCGGCGGCCCCGGCCAGCTCACCGGAAAACTGCGCGCCCGGCTCGCGGATATCCAGCGCGGAGTCGTCGAGGACAAGCATGGCTGGGTCAAGCGCCTGTTCTGACGGGGCCGTAAAAACGGCTCTTGCCCCCTGCCGCCAAACCGGATAACAGGCGCTCTCGCTGGCTAGTGCAGCGCACAGTGCTGGGGTGTCGCCAAGTGGTAAGGCAGCGGCTTTTGATGCCGCCATGCGCAGGTTCGAATCCTGCCACCCCAACCATCTTTTTCACACATTGCCTGGAATGGCGAAGTCCGGTGGATAATCGAGAGAGGATGCCTCGGTAGAGCGATTCATCCCATGTTCGCTTATGACGTAAAAGGCGAATGCTGGGTTATCGCTTCACCTTGCCAAAAAGTTCTACCAACTCATCAAATTTCGCTTTCTGCTCAGCTTCATCGCCAGATGAAATCGCTTCAGCCACACAGCATGCCGCATGGTCTTTGAGTATTTGATTTTCCACTCTCGCCAATGCCGATTTCACCGCCTGCATCTGGGTCAGGATATCCATACAATAGCGATCCTCCTCAACCATGTTAGCGATCCCACGCACCTGTCCTTCAATGCGTTTGAGGCGGTTGAGCTTGTCTTTGTGAGTCGCAGAAGCCATTTTCCACCTTTCTATTGATATACCCTATGGGGGTATATATAACCCTCCATCGCAGGAGTATCAATATCCATGACCAATGCCCTCAACAACCATCTTTTTGAACCAGATCGCCGCACTGTCGTTCGGAGTCTGGCGGGCTTTGCGGCGCTCGCATCATTGCAAATGCCTGCCTGGGCGATGGGGAAGATGGGTAAAACCTTCCATAAGGGCATGGACGAAATCGGCGGTCCGGACGCGCACTTGCACATTGCTGATGGCCTGTTTCGAACGGGCAAGCGGTCTGGTCATGGCATTGGCATGAATGGCACCATACCCGGGCCGCTGATCCGCTTGCGTGAAGGCACCAAGGCCAAACTCATGGTGCATAACATGCTCGACGAGGACAGCAGCGTGCACTGGCATGGCCTGCTGCTTCCGTTTCAATATGACGGTGTGCCGGGTATCAGCTTTCCCGGCATCAAACCGGGCAAAACCTTCTCTGCAGAATTTGATGTGCGCCAGTCAGGCACCTACTGGTACCACAGCCACTCCGGCCTTCAGGAACAGATGGGACATTATGGCCCCATGATTATTGACCCTGAGGGCAAGGACCCGGTTGAATATGACCGGGAACATATCATCCTGCTTAGCGAATTTGCATCCATGCATCCGCACCGGATCATGAAGAAGCTCAAGGTTGCCGAAGGTTATTTCAGCCAACAGAAGACAGCGACATTTGACGGTTATGACATGAGCGCAGAAGAGCGGCTCATGTGGGGCCGGATGCGGATGATGCCGACCGATATCGCCGATGTGTCTGCGCCCACCTATACTTACATGATCAACGGGCACGGTCCGGCAGATAATCTTGAGCTGCCATTTGAACCGGGCGAACGCATCCGACTGCGCGTTATCAATGGCAGCGCCATGACCTTCTTTAATATTCGTATTCCCGGCGTGACGATGACGGTGGTTCAGGCTGATGGTCAGAATGTAAGGCCTACTCAGGTTGACGAATTTCAAATCGGTGTTGCGGAAACCTATGATGTGATCATCACTCCCAAGGCCGGCGCTTTTGCTTTGGCAGCAGAAAGCATGGACCGTTCCGGCATGGCGCAGGCTACACTGACATCCCAGCCCGGACAGCGAGCCGGTTTCCCCGAACTGCGCGATCCACCGCTGCTTTCCGTGATCGATATGGGCCATGGCGGCATGGTCGAAGGCGGGCATGATGGCCATGGCGGGATGGATCACGCCAGTATGGATCATTCCAACATGAACCATGGTGCCGCCGGAATTCCCAAGCCAGCCCAAAAAGCTTCCGAGGATCACTCCGAACATGACATGGGCGGAATGCGAATGCGCGACACATCGCTTTTGCCTGGCAGTGTGGACGTGAATGCCGGCATCGACATGGTAGCGATGAACCCTCAGGACCGCATGGGCTTTCCGGGATTGGGTTTGGACGATGTTCCACACAGGGTTTTGAACTACAAAATGCTGCGTGCCCTCACACCCAACCACAACCACCGCGATCCAGACAGAGAGATGGAGCTTCATCTCACTGGCAATATGGAGCGCTATATGTGGTCATTTGACGGCAAAAAATATAGCGCCGTTAGCGATAGCCCTTTGCGTTTCGCCCATGATGAGAAAGTTCGGGTGAAGCTTGTAAATGATACGATGATGGCGCACCCAATTCATCTGCACGGTATATTTTTTGAACTGGTCAATGGCGCTGGCCACGCCCAGCCCAAAAAGCACACCGTAATTGTGCAGCCCGGTAGCAGTGCAACTTTCGATGCCAAATTTGACGAACCGGGTGACTGGGCTTTTCATTGCCATCTGCTTTATCACATGCATGCTGGGATGATGCAGACGGTCAGCGTCGCCTTTCCGGAAAAGGCGGGGTGATGAATAAGCTATTGCTCGCTTTGGCAGTCACGACGCTGTTATCGGCACCGTCGCTTGCTCAACATGATCACAGTCAAATGAATGACAGCGTTCATGTGAGCCAAGACATGAACATCGACCCTGCGAGACAGGCAAAATCGAAAACTTCTGGCCCGCCAAATGCCGCGGACGCCATTTGGGGTGCTGACGCGATGCGAGAATCCCGGGAGGCGCTTTACAAGGAACATGGCAACATGTCGGTCTTCTGGTTTCAGGGTGATCGGCTAGAGTATCGCGCACGGCAGGCCGAAGATGGCTATCTGTGGGATGTTCAGGGCTATTATGGGGGCGATACCGATAAACTCTGGTTCAAGAGTGAGGGCGAAGGCAGTTTTGGTGCACAGATAGAGCAAGCCGAGGTCCAGGCACTATGGAGCCATGCCATCGGTCCCTTCTTCGACTTGCAGGGGGGTGTCAGGCAAGACTTTAATGGGCCAGAGCGAACCCATTTTGCGCTGGGAGTGCAAGGCATTGCTCCCTATTTTCTGGAGATCGACCTGGCTACTTTCCTGTCCACGAAAGGCGATCTGACAGCGCGAATTGAAGGTGAATATGACCACCGCCTCACGCAGAAACTGATCCTGCAGCCGAGAGCGGAAATCAATCTTTCGGCTCAGGACATTCCCGAGCTGGAAATCGGTTCGGGCATTGACAGTATCGAAGCGGGATTGCGCCTGCGCTACGAAATCACACCTGAGTTTGGTCCTTATTTCGGCATCGAGCAGGAATGGAAGCTAGGCGGAAGTCGCGATTTCGCTATCGCTGATGGCGAAGACCCCAGCGTCACAAACTATGTCGTGGGCCTGCGATTCTGGTTTTAGAGGAAAGCGAATGAGTGATCAAACCACGCCTTGCCATCAACATGGAAGCTCCAATGCTTTTATGACTTCCGCCAAGGCGACGCTGCACTGCCTCACAGGCTGCGTTATTGGCGAAGTATCAGGTCTCATTATCGCGATGGCGCTCGGACTTGGCGTCTGGCCTACCATTATCTTGGCCACATCGCTGGCTTACTTGTCTGGATTCACGCTTGGCTTGTTGCCGGTAATGCGCGACCAGGGCAAAACCTTTCTGGAAGCTCTCAAACTGATCTGGATCGGCGAAGCTATTTCCATTGGCGTCATGGAGTTCGCCATGAATGCTACTGACTACTACATGGGCGGAATGACGGCGGGAAGTCTGCTTGCCCAGCAATTCTGGATCGCAATTATTGTTGCTATCCCGGCGGGATTTGTTGCAGCCTGGCCCGTCAACTGGTGGCTGCTGAGTCGGGATTTGAAAGCGTGCCATTGAGGAAAGATTGAGTCTGTTTTCGAGATGAAGCGGACGGCAGCTGGTGTCCGCAACGAACACAGTTCCTTTCCTACACCACCCGGTGCTTGCTATCCTGTCCCGCTTTTCACCACGCCGCAAAGGAATTTGCCCTGTATATATGTCATCCGCAGTCAGCTTTGCCTGACTTGCTGAAATACAAGGCAAAATCGACCGGAACCGATGGGTTACACACTGTCACCTTTGTCACCTTTATCATCGGGCTTCAAACTGCCGCGGCAGCGCGCCAATACGCGGCCCCCTCCCTGCAGGCACGAAAAAAGCCGGCAGGTCGGGCCTGCCGGCTTGTACATCATGGAGGAGATGCGTGACGATTTCAGGTGCGCTTGTATCAGAATTCCCTGTTTCGCGATGTAAAGGATTGTAACACGGCACGTTCCGGACTCGCCAAAGGTGAATAAAAAAGCCTAAAACCCTGTTTAGAACAAAGTGATATGGGTGCGGCCGCAATCGGGAAGGAGCTCGACCGGCCAGCAGAGCTGACGAGGTATGAACATGCGGATAGCCATTGCCGATGATGATTCGGAAATCATCGAGTTTCTGACCAGGATTGTTGAAGGGCAGGGACATGTTGCCGTCGGCTATTCCGATGGCACGGCGCTGACCAGCGCGCTGCTCCGCGACACGTTTGATCTGGTCATTCTGGACTGGAACATGCCGGGCAAGACCGGGATCCAGATCCTTGAATGGATGCAGGACGCCGTGGATGACTGTCCGCCGGTGATCATGATGACCAGCCGGACGGCAAAACAGGATATCAGCGATGCCCTGAACGCCGGCGCCGATGACTATGTCACCAAGCCGGAGGATCCGGATGTTATCGCGGCACGGATCAACGCCGTCCTGCGTCGCAATAGCGGCAGTTCGGCCATGGAGCCTTCGGTTGAATATGGCGACTACAAGCTCGACCGGATCGAGCAGAAAGTGCATCATGATGGCAAGGAAATTGCGCTGACCGCGAAGGAGTTTGAACTCACTGACCTGATGTTCCGCAATCGTGACCGGACCTTGTCGCGGCGTTACATCATGGAAACCGTCTGGCGTACCAATGCCCACCTGACCACGCGCACGCTTGACATGCACGTGTCCCGGGTCCGGTCGAAGCTTTCCCTTTCTCCTGAAAACGGGTTTCGGATTTTCACTGTTTTCGGTTATGGTTACAGGCTGGAGACACTTGGCAACGGGAAGTGATTATGGCTTTGGACCGGAATTTCCGCATCTCGATCCGGCTAGCCTGCCTGCCGCTTCTCCTGGCGGGAGGCGCTGTTTCAGCCCAGCCGGTGAGTGACGGTGACCGGATTGAATATATCTTCAAGCCTGGCGACACGCTCTATGAGCTGGGCGAGAATTATTTTCGCAAGCCCGGCGATTACCGGATCGTGCAGCGACTGAACCGGATCGCCAATCCGCGCAAGATCTCTATCGGCAAGAAGGTCACGATTCCTTTCCGTCTGCTCAAATATCGCGCAACGCAGGCCAGCCTGAGTGCCTTCCGGGGCCAGGTTTCGATTGCCGCAGATGGCCGGCAGCTGACCCCGGCGCGGGGACTGGATATTGCGGAAGGCAGCCAGATCATCACCCGGGCGGGCAGCTTTGTGACGCTCAGCCTCGAAGACGGTTCACGGATATCGATGCCGTCCAACAGCACGGTCCGGATCACGCGGTTGCGGCATATCCTGCTGACCGACAGCGTGGACTATGAATTTTCGGTCGACAATGGCCGGGTCCGGTCGAAGGTCACGCCCTTTGACCGCAAGGCTGATCGCTATCGGGTCCGTACACCGGTCGCGGTGTCGGCGGTGCGCGGAACCGATTATCGTGTGCGGGTGGATGACAGCAGCGGGACGGCCTTTGCCGAAACGGTCGAAGGTCAGGTGGATGTGGCGGCGGGGCAGGATATTGCCAGCGCAGATGCCGTGTCTGTACCGGCCGGGCAGGGCGCTGCGGCAACCGCGAGCGGAGACCTGCTGACCGCCAGCCTGCTCGCCGAGCCCGCCATGGTCGAACCGGCGAAGATTCAGTCGGATCCCGAATTGCGCTTTGAGTTTGAGCCTGGCGATACGGCGCAGGGCTATCGCATGCTGATTTCCAGCGACGCCGGTTTTGTGGATGTTCTGGATGAAAAGAACAGCAGCGAGCCGGTGATGACCCTCGCGGCGATTCCCGATGGGCGCTATTTTGGCAAGGCGTCTGCCCTGGCGTCCGATGGTTTCGAGGGGCTGCCCGCAACATTTTCGTTCAAGCGCGTGCTGAGCACCATCAATGGCACTGCGGGGCAGGGGGATTTTGGTTTCCGTTTCAAATGGGCCGGAGAAGGCAAGGGGACCCGTCTTTATCGCTTCCAGCTGGTGGCGGGCGACAAGTCGGCGGTGCCGATGGTTGACGAGGCGGGCCTGACCGCGGATGTTTTGACCCTGTCCGATCTTCCCGACGGCGACTATTTCTGGCGGGTTGGGGTCACCCAGTTTACCGGCGATCCGGATGATCCCGAACCGGTGGAAAAATGGACGGAATTTGAAAAATTGACCGTTGCCGGCTGACGCCTTATTTTCCTGAACGCGGCATCTCGCCCCGGAGACCATTTCTGCCATGAAACTGCGCCGTCGCCTCGGGATAGAATGGGCCGGTGTCGCGATCTTGTCTTCGCTGGTTGTGGCGCTGCTGATTCACTGGAACAGCCTGTCCCGCGTGGACCACCTGCTTTACGATCAGCTGTCCGGACTAGAGCGGCCGGAAGCCAGCAGCGAAGTGCTGATCATCGGTGTTGACGAGGACAGTCTCGCGCAATTCGGCAAATGGCCGTGGTCACGTGACCGCCATGCCGAACTGTTCCGGCGCCTGGAGGCCGGAAACCCCAAAGCAATCGCTTTTGATATCATTCTCAGCGAACGCGGGGATCCAAAAAATGATCAGCTGCTGTCAGACGCCATGGCGAGAAATCCGGGCCTGTTCCTGCCGTTGCATTTCGTTTTCCCTGGCCGCGATGGCGCCGCTTTCGATGTGAAGGAACCCTTGCCACAATTCCGGCAGGTGGCAGCGGGTGTGGGTCATGTAAATCTGGTGTTTGACGACGACGGCGTCGTGCGCCGCGCCGCGCTGTGCTTTGCCGGGGAGGGCGAGCGGCCGCAGAACTGGCCACATCTGATGGAACAGCTTTATCGGCATCTGCGTGACGGCCGACCGTCTCCCGCTTTTCAGAGGCTGGACCGGTGTGACGATCCGTTGCTCATGCCCTGGTCAGAACGCAACAGCTTCGCTGCCATTTCCTACTCCTCCATTGCCAATGGCGAAGTGCCACCCGCCTTTCTGGAGGACAAAGTCCTGCTGATTGGTGCCACGGCCAGTGGTCTGGGGGACCGCCACAATGTCCCCCTCAATGATGGTGGATCCATGGACGGCGTGGAAATCATGGCCAATTTGCTGGGGGCGCTGGAACGGGATGATTTTGTCGCGCCGCTGGCTTTCTGGCAGCAGCTGGCGCTGTCGCTGGCTCCACTGTGGATCTTGCTCGCCGGATTCTGGCGCTGGCGCCCCCGTTCGACCATCTTCATATCCATCGGCCTCATCGCAATGGTCCTCGGTGCGACGGCGCTGTTGCTGGCATTCCGCCTCTGGTTTGCTCCGGGCGCAGCGCTGGTGGGACTGGCATTGGTTTATCCGGTCTGGGGCTGGCGGCGACTGCAGGCGACGAGCGATTTCATGGACGAGGAGCTGGAGAATTTTCGGGCAAGCAAGGTAGATATCCCCGTAGTCGCCCGGCCGGCAGGGCCAGTGGATGTGGTGACCGGCCAGGCGGAGGAATTGACGCATGCGATTTCTCACATGCGAGATTTGCGGCGGTTTATTTCGGATGCCCTGTCCAACCTGCCCGACCCGATGTTCATCACCGATCTCGAAGGCCGGGTGAAATTTGTAAACAAGCTCGCCCAGATCGGGTTTGAACCGGCCGGGAAAGATCAGGAACTTGCGCTTGATGACATGCTGGCACGATTTGTGACATCCGGAGACTTGCCGGAAGTGCGGGAATATCTGGCGATGGATCGGCAGTCGCAGGAGCTTGATTATGTCGAGTTCACTTCTCTCAACGACGAAGTCTTCGCGATGCGGCGGGCGCAGATATTGTCCGATGACGGCGATTTGCGCGGCCATATCCACTATCTTGCGGACATAACGCAAGTTGCCAATGCCGCCGAAGAGCGCGAGGAAGTGCTGCAGCTCCTGTCCCACGACATGCGGGCGCCTCAGGCCGCGATCCTCGCTCTGCTCGACAGTACCGCGCCATCCGACTCCGCCCGGCGGATAGAGGAGCACGCCCGGCGGACGCTCGCGCTGGCGGACAATTTTGTCGGGCTGGCCCGGATAAAGTCCAGTGAATTTGCGGGTGAGGATATCTTGCTGTCCGACCTTGTGGTCGAGGCGAGCGACAGCCTCTGGCCGCTCGCCGAAGCACGCAAGATCAAGTGCCGGGTCGAGGACAAGTCGGATGGGGCTTTCATCGTCGGCGAACCGAGCAGTCTTCACCGTTCATTCGTCAACCTGATCGACAATGCGATCAAATACAGTCCGGACAAGGGCGCAATCAATATCGGCCTCCGGCGGATTGATCTGGACAAGCAGCCTTTCGTCTCGATCGAGATCAGTGACCAGGGACCGGGCGTATCGCCGGACATGATTGGCCAGCTGTTCGAGCGTTTCGCCAGCGATGACAGCCAGGCCCAGGGACAGGTCAAGGGCAGCGGTCTCGGTCTCAGTTTTGTGGCAGCCGTAATCGAGCGCCACGGGGGGTCGGTTCGTGCTGAAAATCTCCGGAATGGCGGTGCACGATTCACCGTCTTGCTGCCGGTCGCTCCTGATATTGCGGAGTGACCGGGCTATTCGACGCCGCTTCGGGTACGGACAAATTGCCGGGTGCCGGATCCCGATCCGAACTCCGCCATGGCACCGCGGACAAGATGCGGCAGGGATTCTTCAATGGTGCCTTTGCAGTGATATTCCGCCGCGGTCCCGGAATAGAGCATTGCCCCGGAGACCCGGTCGGCAAAGGTGATGGTCAGCCGGTGCTCGCGATCCTTGCAGGATTGCAGCGGCTTCTGTGCCTTCACATCTGCCAGAACGAGTTCTTGCGTGGCTTCGCCCACCCTGATGGCGATATCAGCGGGGCGGTCGGCCAGGGTCAGGTCGACCAGAGTGGATGCATTTTCCGCCGTGCGAAATCCGCGCGATTTCAAAGCTGAATCAACCAGTTCGCGAGCGGCCCGGTACAGTTCATTATCCTGTTCCGCGACCGATCCGAAATCATAGGTCTGTTTGTCGGGAAGCGGCGCCGCAGCCTGTGTCATGATCCGGGTTTCAATCGGGCCAGCGCAGCCTGCGACAAGGGTCGCGGTCAAAACTGTCAGAATGGCTGAACGGATCATGGCGCTCCCGGACCTGTAACCGATTGTCTAATCAGGATAATACAGACCGGTTGAAATGTCACGGAAATAGCCGCCGGTTATCGCTCGCCCCGTCGCAAAACGGCATGTTGTCGGGCCTAGCGAGTCAGCGCGTAGTAAATTACGTAGAGCCAGGACAGGAAACCGTGAATGATCGCCCAGATGATCGACTTGTGGGTGGTGAAGCTGATGACGATTGCCAGCGCGCTGCCAAAGCCGACGCCGTTGCGGACGATTTCCTTGCGGACATAGGTTGCGCCTCGACTCATCGGTGATTCTCCTGGTGCATAATCTTCCGGACGCATCCGTTCCGGCCGGATTTTCTCGGCCATGATCAGGCTGCCTCGCGAGCGCGGTCAGAAAGCTCCTGGTTCAGCATTTCTGCCAGCAGGAATGCCAGTTCCAGCGATTGCGCCGCATTGAGCCGCGGATCACAATGGGTGTGATAGCGATCGCCCAGCGCCGCATCGGTGATCGCCACGGCTCCGCCGGTGCATTCGGTGACATTCTGCCCGGTCATCTCGCAATGGATGCCGCCGGCAAATGTACCCTCGGCCCGGTGGACGGCGAAGAATCCGCGCACCTCTGCCAGAATCCGGTCAAATGGCCGGGTCTTGTAACCGCTGTCAGCCTTGATCACATTGCCGTGCATTGGATCACAAGACCAGATGACCGGATGGCCTTCCTTTTTGACGGCACGAACCAAGGGTGCCAGTCCGGCTTCGATCTTGTCATGGCCAAAGCGCGAGATCAGCGTGATTCGCCCGGCTTCGCGGGCCGGGTTCAGTGTATCCAGCATTTTCAGCAGATCATCGGCCTCGAGCGAGGGACCGCATTTCATGCCGATCGGATTGCTGATGCCGCGCAGGAATTCGACATGGGCCGAGCCTTCGAAGCGCGTGCGGTCACCGATCCACAGGAAATGGGCGCTGGTGTCATACCAGTCGCCGGTCAGTGAATCCTGGCGGGTGAGCGCTTCTTCATAAGGAAGGAGCAAAGCCTCGTGACTGGTGTAGAAAGATGTCGCCTTGAGTTGCGGCACCGTATCGGGATTGATCCCGCAGGCTTCCATGAATGCCAGCGCTTCGCCAATCCGGTCGGCCATTTCCTCGAATTTCTTGGCCCAGGGACTGCGCGACATGAAATCATGGGTCCAGCCGTGGACCTGCTGCAGGTTGGCATAGCCACCGGTGGAGAAAGCGCGGAGGAGATTGAGTGTGGCTGCGGCCTGGTTATAGGCGCGGATCATCCGGTCGGGGTCGGGTTCCCGGCGACCGGAATCAAATTCGATGCCATTGATAATGTCCCCGCGATAGCTTGGCATTTCCACACCATCCTGCACCTCGGTCGGCGCCGAGCGGGGTTTGGCGAACTGACCGGCCATCCGGCCCAGCTTCACGATCGGGAGCTTGGACGCATAGGTCAGGACCACCGCCATTTGCAGAATGACCCGGAAGGTATCGCGAATATTGTTGGGATGAAATTCCGCGAACGACTCCGCACAGTCGCCGCCCTGCAGGAGGAAAGCCTTGCCTTCCGCCACTTCGGCGAGATCTGCTTTCAGGCTTCTGGCTTCTCCGGCAAACACCAGCGGAGGATAGGTGCCCAGCAGCTGTTCGGTTTCCGCGAGCTTTGCGGAATCACGGTATTCGGGCATCTGCAGCCCTTCAAAATTCTTCCAGCCGTTCGGCGTCCAGTTTGTCGCCATGAGTGCACTCCGCTTAATCTGTTTTAAAATCGGGTGGCTTTAGTCCCGATTCAAGGGGCAAGGCAAGCAAAAGCCTTGTTTGGTTGCGACTGTAACCGGGCCGCGTCGGTCTGTTTCCGTGTCCGGATCAGCTGCCCGGTTCCGCTTTCCAGGTTCCGGATTTTCGGTATTCGGGCTTTATCTGACTGACATCGGGCAGTTTCTGTCCGGCAAAAGCCCCGTCGCCGCCTTTTTTGAGTGCCTCTGCGCTGTAATCGGGTGCCCGGTAAGTGCGGCTCGTATTGGCGGCATGTGCAGGACTGAGGCGCAAACGCCGGGCCCGGTCCGCTGCCACGGCTGCGGCTTTTTCCTGTCGGGCCGCTTCCCGTTCAGCCTTTTGCCGCGCTTGTTCATAGGCTTTTTCCAGCGCGATCGGGTCGAGCGATTTGGGGGTGCTGGCCGCTGCACTGCGCGGTTTCGGAGCCGGGAGCGGCTCCCGTCCGCGATATTTCTGGCTGAAGGCGCTGGCTTTGCCTGCGCTGCCTTTCCAGCTGTAGAAACGGTGGGCCCCGATTGTCCCGAGGAAGCGCAGACTGGGGGCCCAGTACGGATAGATTTCCGTAGTGTGATAATGGGTCGCAGTGCCGACCGGTGAAGCGACTTTCCCGGACAGTGCCGCAGCGGCCACCTTGCCGGCCCGTTTCCAGTGGAAACGCGAGGGCTTGCGGCGGAGGGATCCGTCACATGTATAGGAAAACTGGCAGCCGGTTGCGCGTTCGCTGCCCTGGAACACCACCCCGCATACCGTGGGAGGATAGCTTGGATGACGCACGCGGTTCAACACGACCTGAGCGACGGCCTTTTGACCGGCATCCGGCTCGAGACCGGCTTCGTAGTAAATCGCCGACGTCAGGCACTGTAACGCCCGGCCATTGTCGAGGGCTGAACCGCGAAAGGCGACGGGTCGGATGAGATGCGCCGTCGCGAGTTCCGGACTGGCCAAATCCCCGGATGTGTTGGGCAATCCGCTGTCTTGTTCGGCCAGCGGATCAATCGCCAGGTCTCCATAATTTTGCGGGATCGCATAGCCCGGATCGATAAAGTAGAAGGCCGAGCCGGCAAAATTTTCCTCCGGCTTTTCTACCGGCAGCAATGCGATTTGGGCAGGCTGAAATCCGCGCGCGTCCAGGCTGGCGCGGGGCATGGTCACCGGGATCAGGATGATCCCCAGAATAAGCAGCGCGAACAGCACTTTCTCGCGGCTACTGAGGTGCAGCCAGCCGGGCATTTTTCCTCGGTCTGTGTTCGGTGCAGGGGCATTTGCCGATGTCACCGCGGCGTGAACCAGTGGCACAGGTTCCTGGACCGGCGCCGGTTGCTGATGCGGCAGCGAAAAGCCTGCTGGCCCGTCTGTGGCCAGATCATTTTCGCTCAGCCGCGGAACATAGGGCGGGGGGACATGCATCTGTCGCAAAAGGCCTTCCTGCAAAACCGGTCTGCAAATTGACCGGAAGCGGCTGTATAGCCCGGATTTGCAACGGATTCCGCAGGCGATTCGGACTTGTTTCAGGATGGGACGGCGAGGGAATGCGGATTAAATGGTTAATGCTGTTCTTCCGCCATTTTTGGCATGTCCGCTGGTTTTGAAGCCGGAATATCGCGGCTCGGGCAGATCAGGTTTCGGAGGCTCGTGCTTTTGATTCATGCAGGTTCACCAGATAGCGACTGACGGCATAGCCCAATATGCCAAAGATGATGCCGCCGATGGCTGGCCCGATCAATATCCCTTCCAGACCGTAAAGCGCCCCGCCAATCCACAGAAAGGGTATCAGGCCCAGCGTGTTGCGCAGCCAGTTCATGATCATCGACCAGGCCGGCCGTTCAAGATTGTTGCAGGCGGCATTGGAAATGAACAGAATGCCGTTGAAAAAGAACAAAGGTGTCAACACCAGCGCGAAAGTCCAGAACAGGTCGCGTCCCTGGGCTTCGAGATTGAATATATCGGCAATCGGCTCGTTGAGCAGGAGCAGCAACGGCCAGACCAGCAGGGTGTAGCCCAATGCAAAAAGCATCGCTTGCTGGATGGTCAGGCGGATGCGATCAAACTTCCCGGCGCCAAAATTCTGGCCGATAATCGGCCCGACCGCGCCGGACAGGGAGAAGAGCAGGCAGAAGGCCACGGGTGTGATCCGGCCCATGACCGCGAATCCCGCGACAACATCATCCGAATAGCCCGCGATAAACCGGTAGGAAATGAAACCGCCAACAGGTGTCGCGACATTGGTCATGATCGCCGGCAGCAGGATTGCCATGATCGGCTTGAGGTCGATCCGGAAAAATTCGGCGGAAAATTTTTCAAACCCGCCATAGCTCTTGATCACCGGGACGATCGCCACGCCCGCAGACACGATCGCGGCAATGGCGGAAGCAATAGCGGCTCCGTTGATCCCGAGGTCCAGTCCAAAAATGAAAATGGGATCCAGTACCGCGTTGGTGATACCCATGCTGAGCGTAACATTCATCGCGCGTCGTGCAGCACCATGCGCTCGCAAAAACCCGGAACAGACCATGGCGGCCACGCCAAATGGCATGAACGGGGCAACGATCCGGATATATCCCGAAGCGGCGTCTCGTGCCATCCCGTCCGCGCCCGCCAGTTCGAGTAACTGGGGCGCAAACACGAAAAAGATAATCGCAAGCGGAATCATGATCATCATGCTGAGCACCAGGATATTGGTGAGATAGCGCCGTGCAAAACGGGGATCTCCCTGTCCGATACTGCGCGAAGCGAGGGCGCTGGTGGCGATCATCAGGCCGATATTGAACGCAGTTCCGAAGAACAGGATTGTTGCTGCGAATCCCATCGCTGCGGTCAGCGCACTGTCGCCCAGCTGTGCGATATAGAGCAGATCGACAAAATCGACGATGAACATGGTGAGCAGGCCGACACTGGCCGTCAGCGTCATTACCGTGATGTGGCGGATGGGTTTGCCGCTGAGAAATATGGCTTGCTGGGAAGAAATCGGGCGGTCCTGAGTTGGGTTTTGGCCGGAACTGGCAATTTGCGTTTCGCGGATTTGCCCTATAGCCTTTTGCCTTGCGGTCAATCCATCTCTAGGATTCGCGGCAATTTCGGAGAGTCATTCATGCGCCTGCCCATGGTTATATCCATCCTTGCCGTGACACTGCTATCCGGTTGCGCGCCTCAGGCAGACCAGGGAGCAGATATGGGCGAAGAGCGGGGTTTTTTCGAGCGCAGGAATGTCGCGCCGGATCCGAACGACGAGATCCGGGGACCGCGCAAAGCCGAACATGCTTTTGCACGCACTGCGCTGAGCTGTATCAATCGGCAATATCCCAACAAGATCAGCCATGTCATGCAAAGTGCGGCGGATGTCGCTGAACCGGTCCGTCTGACTCCGGTCTTCTATGGCTGTTTTGACTGGCACAGCGCCGTCCATGGACACTGGCTGCTGGTCCGTCTGTGGGGGCAGAATCTGGTGCCGGAAATGGATGCGGAAATTGTTGCGGCTCTGGCGAGCAATTTTACGACCGATCGCATTGCCGGGGAAATCGGCTATTTCAACGTCGAAGGTCGCGCGTCTTTCGAACGTCCCTATGGACTGGCCTGGTTTCTCCAGCTGACGGCGGAACTTCGGGAGATTGCGGCGGGTTCGGACGCCAAAGCTGAGCAGGCACAATCCTGGCTTGACGAATTGCAGCCACTGGAGGTGATTGTCGCGCAGCGGATCCGGGACTGGGTCCCGAAACTGGCTTATCCGATCCGGCTGGGGACGCACAACCAGTCCGCCTTTGCCTTTGGTCTGATCCTCGACTGGGCACGCGGCGCAGAGGATGCGCAAATGGAAGCACTCATTCGGGAAAAGTCCCTGGCTTTTCACCGCGATGACCGCAATTGCCCGATTGGCTATGAGCCATCGGGCGAGGATTTCCTGTCTCCTTGCCTGATGGTCGCCGACCTGATGCGGCGGATCATGGATGAAGCGGAATTTGCCGCGTGGCTATCCGGATATCTGCCCGATCTGCCGACCGAAGGCAGCGGAGACTGGTTGCAACCCGGAATTGTCAATGATCCGACCGATGGCAAGCTGGTTCACCTCGATGGCGTGAATCTGTCGCGCGCATGGGCGCTGGAGGGTGTCGCCTCCGCCTTGCCCGCCGACGATGCGCGTCGGGCGGGATTACTGGCAACCGCTCGCATCCATGGCGAAGCCGGCGAAGCATCTGTCAGCACTCCCCACTATGCCGGCAGCCACTGGCTGGCCAGTTTTGCGACCTATTTGCGAACGCAGCGCGGGATCGACCGACCCTTTGAAACGCCTGAGCCAGCGGCGGATTCCGCGGCTGATCCGGACGGGTGACTGACAATGATTACGGATGTGCCGGGAACACTGGAAAACCGGAGTGACCATCCACCGGCCTCCGCGCTTCGCTACCTGTTCCCGGTCAATCCCGGTATCGCAATTGGCAGCATGCTCGCGGTCTGGGGCACCTATTTTCTGTTCGCCACCATCTATGTCCAAATATTGCAACCCCCGTCACCCGCCCGCGCGACGGGGCAATATCTGCTGCTGACGGGTTTCGCGCTGGCGACGACCTGGGTTCTTTATCGCGTCCTGGCTTTTTTGGGAAGCGGGCGGATTTCCAGCGGATTAACGGTGCTGATCATTCCCGGACTTGCGCTGGCACTGCTTATTTCCTGGTTTGGAATGACATTCGTCGACCAGCAGGCTTTTTTCTCCGGCCGATTTGGCGGGGCGAATTTATCCGGGTCATTGGCAGAAACACGTGCCGCGCTGCTGCTGGCGACATTTGTGCATTTTTTGATCCTGGCCAGCTGGGGATGCGGCTATCTGGCATGGTCCCATGACCGCGCGACACAAAAGGCGATGGAGAAGAGCAGGCTGCTGGATCGATTGACCCGGGAAAGCGAGCTCCGCGCACTGCGATTCCAGCTCAATCCGCATTTTGTTTTCAACGCGCTCAATTCGGTCAGCAGCCTGATCATTGATCGCCGCAATTCGGAAGCCGAGCAGCTGGTTGAGCAGCTGGCCGATCTCATGCGGGTGGTGCTTGACGAAGGACAGCACCGGATGACTACGGTTGAGAAAGAGATCGAACAGCAGTCTCGCTATCTGGAGATCGAGAAGGTGCGGTTTCCTGACCGGTTGAACTATTCCTGCGAGATTGCAGTTGATGTCCGGGACTGGGAAGTTCCGGTTCTCATCATTCAGCCACTGGTGGAAAATGCGATCAAGCATGGCGTGGCGCAATTCTCTGGCGCTGTCCGGGTCGAGATATCGGCCCGCCGAGACGGCGACAGATTGCGGCTGGTTGTCGCAAATGATGGAGCAATATCGGGCACCGGAACGGAGGAGTGGCAAGCCGGGACCGGTCTGGCCAATGTCAGGGAGCGCCTGAAGGCCGTTTACGGATATGAGGCTGCACTGGAAACCGGCCATGATGCGGAAGGATTTGCCGTGGCCACAATCATCGTTCCGGATGCCGCCAAAGCGCTGCAGGTCAGGTGATGTCCGCGAACGGAGATCCGGCCGCTTGCAGTCCGATTCATGTTCTGGTCGTCGATGACGAGCCCCTGGCGCGCAATCGCCTGCGGGCACTTTGTCAGCGACTGGATTCGGTCGGATTGATTGATCTGTGTGACTCCGGAGAGGAAGCTTGCCAGAAAGTGCGCGATCACGGACCGGACCTGGTCTTGCTGGATGTGGATATGCCCGGCCTTTCCGGACTCGAGGTGGCAGATATGATCCGTTCGAATGCGGCGGCAGGGGACAAGGTGCCGGAAATCGTCTTCACCACCGCGCACAGCAGCTATGCAGCCCAGGCCTTTCGGCTGGATGCGGCAGACTATTTGCTCAAGCCTGTGAAACAGGCCCAGCTGGAGGAGGCGGTGGCCCGGGCCCGTGAGAGACTGCGTATCCGCCGGCAGGGCGATACAGCGCAGCCGCCGCCCTATCTGTGGGTGCAAGATGGAGCAGGCTCGGTCCAGATCCTTTGCCGAGATATCGCGTATATCCTCGCCGAACGAGACTATATGCGCCTGTGCCTGACTTCCGGTTTGTCCCGGCTGGTGCATGAACCGATGCATGTTCTGGAAGACCGGCTGCCGAGTGGAGATTTCTTGCGTATTCATCGTTCGACGATCGTGCGCAAAGCCGGAATCCGGGAGTTCCGGCGCGACGGCCGGCAGGTTCTGTGTGTCCTGCAATGTGGTGCGGAATTTCCGGTGGGGCCCAGCTACAAGAACAAGATTGGCCAGAATATTCGCACGCGATGATCCCGAATCAAGCAGGCGGTTCGGGTTTGTCTGATACCGTTTCGGAATAGCGGGGGGCCGGAGCCGGCTGCAAATGTCCACCAACATCGACAAAGGCCTGACGTTCGACATTATGTGGATGCTGCTTGGCTTCCGTCAGTGACAAAACCGGTGCGAAGCAGATATCCGTGCCTTCCATCAGCTCGCACCATTGGTCGCGGGTTTTGGAAAGAAACAGGGTGGTCAGCTTGTCTTTCAGCTTTGGCCACATCGCCGGGTTCATCTGGGCATCAAACTCGCTGTCATCTGCCAGCCCCGCAACTTCGCGGAGCTGCGCATAGAATTGCGGCTCGATCGAGCCGATGGAAATATATTTGCCGTCGGATGTCTCATAGGAGTCATAGAAATGCGCACCTGTATCGAGCAGATTGACACCGCGTTCATCCTGCCACTGACCAATGTTCTGAAAATCGAAAATCATCGCCATCAGCGCCGCCGAGCCGTCGGTCATCGCGCAGTCCACCACCTGGCCCTTGCCGCCGGTTTTGGCATGGAGCAGCGCCGATACCATGCCGAGCGCCAGCATCATGCCGCCACCGCCAAAATCGCCGACCATGTTGATCGGCGGTGTCGGCTTCTGGCCAGCGCGGCCGAATGCATGGAGCGCGCCGGAGATGGAAATATAATTGATGTCATGCCCCGCTGCCTGTGCAAGCGGGCCATATTGCCCCCATCCGGTCATCCGGCCGTAGACCAGCCCCGGGTTATCGGCGAGCAGCACATCGGGACCCAGTCCGAGTCGTTCCATCACGCCCGGGCGGAAACCTTCGATCAGGCCGTCCGCTTCGCGGACAATGTCACGTGCCTGCCGGATTCCCTCGGCAGATTTGAGGTCAATCTCGACCAGCTTGCGTGATCTGGAAAGTGCCAGCCGGGGATCCGGTGGACGACCCGGCCGGTGCAGGACGGTGACAGTCGCGCCCTGGTCGGCGAGCATCATGCCGCAAAAAGGTCCGGGGCCGATCCCGGCAAATTCAACGATATGTATTCCTGCAAGAGGTCCCGCCATGATCTGCTCCGTTTAATCGCGTGATTAAACGTCCTAGGCCGGGCAGGCGGAGGAAATCAAGTCTTCTGAATAGCCGTTGCCGGCTGACGGGGTCAGCGCGGGCGCTGGCCGTGGGCAAGCGGCTTGTGTTTGGCGGCCTGCTTCCTCAGATAATGCGGCAGTTCCAGCTTCGACTGACCCACCGGTTTGCGCGCCAGTTTTGGATCAATGGCGTGATCAAAGGCGACACCGAAACGACCCTGGGCCACCCAGGCCACATGGCCGGTCACCTTGCCGATATTCCGCAATTCGAGCTCGATCCGGTCACCGCGTTTGGCCCGGACGGCGGCTTCTGCCATCAGTCCGCCAGCCGACAGGTTGCGCACCCGCACGTCGCCGCAATCATCGCCGTCAACAAATTTGAGACGGGCCTGAAGAAACAGGCTGTCGCGATCGACTTCCCGCTTTGGCATCCCGCTGGTCTGATTGTCAGGGCCGAGATTCTCGTCATATGGCTCTATCATTTGCAACCCATTCCTGGTTTGATCATTCGCTCGTTAACAGACCGAATAGCGCGCAAATGATGGAAAATTGGTTAAAATTTCGCGCGGTTTTGTTGATCTTGATGATCAGGACATTCTGATGGATTGGGAAGGGGCATCCGCGTCCGAGGCACGTCGTCATTCGCGAACGCCTGGCCAGTGCAGCTGAGTCGATTACTTTATATTCAACAAAAAATCTGCAAAGAGTATTTTAAGCTATTGATCTCGAGAGATTTTCTCGTTTCTCTCATGCGCTTCTTGCGCCTCGACCGTCATCGTAGCGATGGGCCGGGCCTTCAGGCGCTCGAGCGAGATCGGCTCGCCGGTGACCTGACAATAGCCATATTCTCCGTCCTCGATTCGCTGCAAAGCGGCGTTGATCTTGGATGTCAGCTTGCGCTGGCGGTCGCGGGTTCGCAACTCCAGTCCCCAGTCGGTTTCGCTGGATGCGCGATCATTCAGGTCAGCTTCCTGTATCGGTCCGTCCTGCAAATGTGCCAGCGTTTCCTTGGACTCGTCAATTATCTCTTGTTTCCAGGTCTCTAGCAGCTGTTTGAAATATGCCAGCTGAAGTTCATTCATGAACTCTTCGTCGTCAGCAGGGTGATAGCCGTCAGGCAGGACAACATCATTGGTCGTCATATTCTTCGAGTTGGATTTTTTCTTCGCCGAGGACGCCACAACACTCTCCAACATTTGCCCCCAATCCTGCCCGGACTGGTGAGGGAAGGCCATAGGGCGGGCCTATAACCATGGGTCGTATCGGAGACAAGTCGCAAATTGAAACCCGGAAGAAAATTTTGACTTTCCGGTGCAGCGGTGTCGTTCGTCCTGGATTGCGATCACCCACTTCGCGGTTCGGGACCGGCGCGTAAAGCTGCGGGAATTCCGGATGTCGCCTGCCGACTTGCAAGCTGTTCTGACCGGTTTTCTCAACACTTCAGCCGAAATTGGTATCAAATCGGGACATTAACTTTGCCCGGTCACGGATTGATCTGATTTTCCGGAATTTAATTGGCCCAAACAAGGTTAACGCAATTGTTATTAACTTTTTCTTCTGCGCTTCTGATCCATGTCGGAACCGAAAGGGCACCACCTGCACAGGGGGTTTGCGCTGGAGGCTCCAAAGCGGAAGAGAGAAGATACTATGTCGGTACGGATGGCTTTAGCGAAATTATGTGCTTGCACATGTGGCGGTGCACTGATCGGCGGCGGCGCAGTCCATGTGACGGAAGCACCTGCGGCTCCCTATGTCAAAAAAGCTGACTCGAAAAAGAAATATCGCAAACGGGTTTTGCGCAAGGGTGAATCGGCGCGCAAGGTCAAACGTATCCGGCGGACGGTTACGACCAAGACCGTGACGGCCTGTGCACCGAGTGTTGTCAAAATTGCGCAGACGCCTGCACCTCTTCCTCCGCCACCCTATATCCCGGCTCCCCTGCCTCCGGTTCCCGTTCTGGAAAGCGGCGGCGGTTCGGTTCCTGTTGTCATCGGTGGCAGCGGTGGCTTCGGTGGCGGCGGCGGATTCTTTGGCGGATTCTTCGGCGGCGGTGGCAGCGGTGGCGGCAGTGTCGTCATCTCGTCCACCAGCACCGGCGGTTCCACCAGCACCTCGACCGGCGGCAGTTCGACCAGTGGTGGGTCGACCAGCACATCTTCGGGCAGCATCAGCAGCTCGACCGGCGGCGTGAGCACGTCCACCGGCGGGGTCAGCACTTCCACGGGCGGCGTCAGTACGTCTACCGGTGGCAGCAGCTCGTCATCATCCTCCTCATCATCCTCAAGCAGTTCGAGTTCCTCGAGCAGCTCGTCCAGTTCGTCCGGTTCCAGTGGGGGTTCCAATGGCGGCAAACCGCATCCTGGGGGCAGCACCGGTTCGACCGGCGGCTCGTCGGGATCAAGTGGTTCATCGGGCAGTTCCGGATCTTCCGGTTCTTCGGGCGGATCTTCTGGCGGTTCCAGCAGCTCCAGCAGCTCCGGTTCGTCCAGCAGCTCGGGCTCCTCGAGCAGCAGTGGTGGCTCGGGCGGCAGTTCCGGCTCGTCTGGTGGCAGCGGCGGATCGGGCGGCAGCTCCGGTTCTTCCGGTGGCAGCGGCGGATCTTCCAGTTCGTCCAGCAGTTCCGGTTCCTCCAGCAGCTCCAGTTCGTCCAGTGGCGGATCGTCGGGCAGCAGCTCTGGTGGATCCGGAGGCAGTGGTGGCTCTTCGAGCAGCGGTGGCAGCTCCTCGAGCAGCAGCTCGTCCAGCTCAAGCTCCAGTTCTTCGAGCAGTTCGACCTCTTCCGGCGCAACCGGCGGATCCTCGAGCTTTGGCGGAACCTCAAGCGGCTCGAGCAGCTCCAGCTCGTCGAGCAGCAGTTCTTCCAGCTCGAGTTCAAGTTCTTCGAGCAGCAGCTCATCCTCGGGCGGTTCGACCGGCGGTTCCACAGGCGGGACTCCGGTTCCGGCACCTCCCGTCGTCCTGCTCTTCGGTGCAGCAGCAGCAGCGCTGTTCGCGCGCCGCCGCATCGGGAAAAAGGCAGCCGACGCCTGAGCAGCGGTTTTTGAACTCCATTCTGGGGCGGCCGGGTCAAACCGGCCGCCCTATTTTTGCGAGGATTGCCCTTGATCGTACCCGGCAGGCTCGGCATAGGCATGAGCCCATGCATGATCTGAAATATATTAGAGAAAACCCGGCCGATTTTGACGCGGCTCTGGCGCGTCGCGGCGATGACCCGGTCTCGGCCCGGATACTGGAACTCGACGAACGCAGACGCGCGCTCCAGACCGAGGTTCAGATGGGGCAGGCGCGCCGCAACGAAGCTTCCAAGGCGATTGGCAAGGCCAAGGGGCAGGGTGATGAAGAAACCGCCCAAGCCCTGATGGCAGAGGTCGCCGAACTGAAGCAGAAACTGCCGACCCTTGAAGAGGAAGAACGACAGGTTGGCGAAGAGCTGAAAAATGCGCTGGCTGTCATCCCCAATCTGCCGGCTGCGGATGTACCGGCTGGCGCGGATGAATCCGACAACCTGGAGGTCGCAACCTGGGGCCAGCCACGGGACTTTGATTTTGCACCGCAGGAACATGCCGATATCGGTCCGGCCTTAGGGATGGACTTTGAAACCGGTGTCCGCATGTCCGGTGCGCGTTTCACTTTTCTGCGCGGGCAGATGGCACGTTTGCATCGCGCTTTGGGCCAGTTCATGCTGGATCACCAGACCGGCAATCATGGCTATGTCGAATGCAACCCGCCGGTTCTGGTGCAGGATGAGGCCATGTATGGTACCGACAAGCTGCCGAAATTTGCGGAAGATTCCTTCCGGACGACCGACGATCTCTGGCTAATCCCCACCGCAGAAGTCAGCCTGTCCAGTTCGGTCATGGGAGAAATTGTCGAGGAAGCGGCTTTGCCGATGCGCCTGACCGCCCTGACATTATGTTTCCGGTCCGAGGCCGGATCGGCCGGACGTGATACACGCGGGTTCATCCGCCAGCATCAGTTTGAAAAATGCGAACTGGTCAGCATCACGAAGCCCGAAGACAGTGACGCAGAACATGAACGGATGGCTGCGGCGGCCGAATCGGTGCTGCAGGCGCTGGAACTGCCCTATCGCAAGATGTTGCTCTGCACGGGAGACATGGGTTTTGGAGCGAGGAAAACCTATGATTTGGAAGTCTGGCTGCCCGGGCAGGGGAGCTATCGCGAAATCTCGAGCATTTCCAACACTGGCGATTTCCAGGCACGGCGCATGAATGCGCGTTTCCGGCCCGACGGCGAAGCGAAGGGGACGCAATTTGTGCATACGCTGAACGGATCGGGGCTGGCAGTGGGCCGGACGCTTGTCGCGGTGATCGAAAATTATCAGCAGGCTGACGGATCTGTTACAATCCCGGATATATTGCAGCCCTATATGGGCGGCGTCACCACACTGGAACCGCAAAACTGATGCGCATTTTGTTGACCAATGATGACGGTTTTGATGCCCCCGGCATGAAGGTGCTGCTCGATATCGCCCAGACATTGTCCAATGATCTGTGGATTGTCGCGCCATCTGAAGAAAAATCCGGCGCCGGTCATTCCCTGACCCTCACGCGCCCGCTGCGCATCCGCCAGCGCGGGGATCAGCAATATTCCGTTGATGGCACGCCGACCGACAGCGTGATGATGGCGGTTGCGAAGATCATGAAAGACGGCCCGCCCGACCTGATCCTGTCCGGGGTCAATCGCGGCGCCAATCTGGGAGAAGACGTCACCTATTCCGGTACAGTATCGGCGGCAATGGAAGGCGCATTGGCCGGCATTCCATCCATCGCGCTCAGCCAGTGTTATGCAAGAGGGGATCTCGGCAATGATGTCCCGTTCGATGCCGCCTTGCATTGGGGCGAAAAGGTCCTCCGCCCGCTGATCAAGCAGCGCATGGATCACCGGACGCTGGTCAACATCAACTTTCCCGCCGGTCCCGCTGATGACGTGAAAGGGGTGCGCGTGGTGTCCCAGGGCATTCGCGATTATGGCCGGTTGCAGATTGTCAGCAATCGGGATCCGCGGGGCTTTGAATATCACTGGTTCGGACTGGGGCCGATGGTGGAAACGCCGGCGCACAGTACAGATCTTGAAGCAACCGCGGATGGCTATGTATCGGTTACGCCGCTCCATCTTGATCTGACCCACTATGAATCGATGGACGCACTTGCGCGGCTCTACGGCAAGTAGCCGTTCCGGTCGCCTTGTGCCGTCGAACCGGTTCGGCTCAACCTGGGCTGGCAAGACCCTGTTTTGCTGCTAGAAAGACGGCCAGTTTTGAAGACCTGCTGTTCATGGGGGCATCCATGCGTAATCTGATCCTTCTCGTTCTGGCTGGAACGTTGTCGGCCTGCATCCCGCCGGGTCAGGACTATAGCTGGCCGCAAAATGAAGCAGTTCCTGACACCGCACCGGACCGCGTACCTATGCTGCGAACGGACGAGGCCGCATTCGGTTCAGCCCGGATCGACTCGCAACCCGCACCCTGGCAGGCGCGCGGCGTCGTGCCGGTCGCACTCGATGTCGAGGACATGACCTATGTGGTGAAGCCGGGTGACACGTTGCGCGGAATCGCCAACACCACCGGCGCCGGTTCCCAGATTATCGCGAAGAAAAACGGGCTGGTTGCGCCTTATGTGATCAACCCCGGGCAACGACTGTCCATCCCCGGCGGTCGCTATCACCGGGTCAGTTCCGGTGAAACGGGAATTGCGATCGCCCGGGCCTACGGGGTGCCCTGGCGAGAGGTTGTTGATCTCAATGGACTGGAAGAACCCTATGTATTGCGGGTTGGCCAGAAATTGCTGTTGCCCGCCTCCGCACCTGCGGATCCGGTCAATATGAGCCTCGAGCAGCGCGCGGCGGCCTTCCGGCTGGATATCGATGATATCGTGACTGGGGGTCAACCGGCGCTGGCGGACCCTGCCAGCCAGGTAACCGTTTCGCCGCCACCCTCTGACTGGCGCAAGGCGGTGATGCCGGAGAAGCGTGTCGCTCCGCCTTCAGCCTTTGCCGGCCGATTCAATTGGCCCGTCGAAGGAAAGCTGCTATCCGGATTCGGTAGCAAAGGCGGTGGCGTGGTAAATGACGGTCTGAACATTGCGGTATCGGAAGGCACGCCCATTCGTGCAGCTGCGGATGGTGTTGTCGCTTACAGCGGGGACGAGATCGACGTTTTTGGCGGGCTGATCCTCATCAATCACGGATCGGGATGGGTCACGGCCTATGGTCATGCGGCCCGGCTGAATGTCGAACGGGGCGAAAAGGTCCGGGCGGGTGACGTGATCGGTCTGGCAGGCGAAAGCGGTTATGTTGAGGAACCGCAACTGCACTTTGAAATTCGCAAGAACCGCAAGCCGGTAGACCCGGCTCTCCACCTGCCGAAGCGGACCTGATCGACATATGGCGCGCAGAACCCGGCACATGCTGTCTGACTATCTGACGTTGCGGCGGCGTTCGAGCCTGCCGGTCTGGGCAGATATCGCGTGGCGGGTTCTGTTTGTGCTCGGTCTTATCGGCACGGCTGTCGCTGTGCACTGGTTTGATCGCAACGGTCTCCAGGACAGCTATGACGGCGATGTCAGCTTTCTGGATGTCATTTATTTCACGATGATCTCGATCACCACAACCGGTTATGGTGACATCGCGCCAGTTACGGAACGCGCGCGCATGTTCGATGCACTGGTGGTGACTCCTATTCGCATCTTTGTCGTGCTAATCTTCGTCGGCACGGCCTATAATTTCGTACTCAAGAGAACCTGGGACAACTGGCGCATGAAACTTATTCAAGGCAATTTGCACGACCATATCGTGATCGCAGGATTTGGCACCAGCGGCAAGGAAGCTGTCCAGGAGCTGATTGCGCGCGGGACCAATCCGGAAGATATCGTGGTGATTGATCCCTATGACGAGGCGCTGGCTGCGGCGGAGCAACTGGGCTGTGCGGTCATCAACGGCGACGCCACGCGGGACGTTGTGCTGCTCGACGTCAAGATATCCCGCGCCCGGTCAATGATCGTGTCGGCAGGTCGGGATGACACCAGCATCCTGATTGTCCTGACCGCGCGTCATCTTGCCTATCATCTGCCGATCAGCGTGTCGGTAAAGGCCGCCGACAATGAATTGCTGGCCCGTCAGGCCGGCGCGACCACGGTGATCAATCCCGTCAGCTTTGCCGGGTTGCTGCTCGCCGGCAGTTGCGAAGGCGCGAAAATTTCAGATTATCTCAGTGATCTGGCCTCCGCGACTGGCCGGGTGAAACTGGTTCAGCGGGAGGTTGAACAGGACGAAGTTGGAATGGCGATGAACGATGTCGTCAAGGATGGGCTGGGAGTGCGTATCTACCGCGGCAATGATGTTTATGGCTTTTGGGAACCGCAGGTTCAGAAACTTGAAGAGAAAGACGTCATTGTCGAGATCATTCCCGGCAATGGCGCGCCGGCAGAAAGCGACGAAGAAAAGGCAGCGACGTCATGACCGACATCAAAGAAATTCCCATGCCGACCGGTCTGCGTCCACCTGGACCGCTGGCGCAGGTCAGCGAATTTGCCTTTCCGCTCGATCTCGCCCGGTTCAGTTTGCAATGGCCAAGGCTGATAACCGCGCCGCGCGGCGATGGACGGCCGATATTCCTCTTGCCTGGCTATGGTGCGAGCGAGCGTTCCATGATTCCGTTGCAACGCTTTCTCGAGCGCCTCAACTATGACGCATCGGATTGGAATCTTGGGACGAACACGGGTGCCGTAAACCGCTACATCGCTCATTTTGGCGAGGTGGCGGAGGCACGTTTCTCCGAAAATGGCGGGCAGCCCTTCACACTGATTGGCTGGTCCCTTGGCGGGGTCATCGCACGCGAGGCGGCACGATTATTTCCCGAAATGGTGCGTGAAGTGATCACCATGGGCACACCGATTATCGGCGGACCCAAATATACCGCGGTCGGTGCCCGCTATGCCCGGTCGGCGAGCATCGAACTGGATGAATTCGAACGGGAAGTACATGAACGGAACAGCATCGGTTTCAAACAGCCGCTGACCGTCATCTATTCCAACCGCGACGGTATTGTCGGTCCGGATATCGCGAAGGACATCTACAATCCTCAGGCGCGCAACATTCGGGTCGATGGCGGGCATCTCGGCCTCGGGTTCAATCCGAAAGTCTGGCGGATCATTGCCGATACACTGGCAGGCAAGGCCTGAGTTACTGGCAATAAAAATGGGCAGGTTGTTGCCAACCCGCCCATTTTATTACTGCAGCTGCTTTATCTGATCTGAATCAGGTCGTCTGGAAGGTCACTTTGCGGCGACGGGTCCGCAGGGCGCTACCGACGGCGCCAAAGCCGAAGATCATGAAAGCCCAGGTTGCCGGTTCAGGAACCGCACCCGCATCAGCGATAACGAAAGCCGTTGCGACGTCACAGCAAAACTGGTCCAAATCAAGCGTGCTGGAGCCGAATGCGCCATTGAGGTTCTGATTTCCGGTGAAGAAGTTGAACCCACCAACTGAATTGGCCATCGTGTCAAGACGGTAAGTCGCCCCGTTGCTGCTCGATACACCAACGCTGTAGGTGGTCCCGGTGTTAAACGTAAAGTTTAATGGGTTGCTGAAATAATAGTCTTCTCCAACATCAACAAAAGATTGAATGGCCGATGTAAACAGATTGGCTCCTGTATTCGCGTCAAAGATCAGGAATTGTAGATCTGAGTCCCCGTCGATGTCTGCCAGAATGCCAAAGCTGGAAATCGAGATCGCCGAGTCGACGGTCAATCGCCCCATCGGTGCGCTACCAGCTCCACGGGACGTGCTCTGCTGCCCAACACCAGGATCGTGATGGAATATCGTTGTGGCGGACGCCGTGCCAGCCATCATCAGCGCCGTTGCTACGCCGGTTGCATAGGTTAAAGATTTCTTCAGTCGCATTGATTTACCCCACATCTGAAAATTCGATTTTGCAGACCCATGTTCAAACTATCTGACATATGGCCTGAAAGCAAACTCCTTTTCAGACTGTTAACCATGTTATTGGAGGAGCTTTGGCAGGTTCCGCGGCTTGAGATTGTCTCGCAACGGTCCTAGGCTCTTCGAAAAGGAGAGAGACGATGGGCGAGTTGCAAAGGCTTCCGGCGAACAGTGATCCCGATACGCTGGCACAGGTTCTGCGCGATGACGGGGCAGCGATTGTTGAAAATGTCCTCGATCCCGCAGCTCTGGATCAGCTGAAATCCGAAATTATGCCCTATGTCGAGGCGACCGAACCGGGGCGGGATGATTTTACCGGGCGCCACACCACGCGAACCGGTGCTCTGGTGGCGCGTTCTCCGGCCTGCCGCGAACTGGTCATGAACAAGCTGATCCTGGGCGGAGCCAATGCCTTTCTCGATCCGTTCTGTGAACGCATCCAGCTGCATCTGACGCAGCTGATCCGCATCCGGCCCGGGCAGGGCAAGCAGCCGCTGCACCGTGACCGGCTGGCCTGGGGCGGGTTTTTGCAAGACAGCATCGAACCGCAATTCAACACGATCTGGGCCGTCACGGACTTTACCGAAGAAAACGGAGCGACGCAGGTGGTGCCCGGATCCAGCAAATGGGAAGCCGGACGCGAAGCCAGGCCGGAGGAGATCCGGTATGCCGAAATGGCCGCCGGCTCGGTACTGGTCTATTCGGGATCGGTCATCCACAGCGGCGGGGCGAACCAGGCTGACCATGACCGGATGGGGCTCAACATTACCTATGCGCTGGGCTGGTTGCGACAGGAGGAGAACCAGTATCTCTCTTGTCCGCCGCATATTGCAAAGGACTTCGATCCCGCGCTGCGCGATCTGCTCGGTTACTGCATGGGCAGCTATGCACTGGGCTATTTCACCCCGCCAACCGGACCAGGTGAAAATCCCGAAGTCGTGCCGCCGGAATTCCTGTTCAGCGGCAAGGTGACCGACTGGAGCGAAGGTGATGATCTCTACGAAAAAGTCTCGGAACGCGCGTGTGCCGGGCCGGTTTGACGCCAGTTTTGGATAGCTGGAAGACGGGTCTCAGTACCAATTTGTGCCGACCGACGTTCCGGGCAACCGGCATGTCAGCATCATGCGCGCGCTATCGGCGGCATTTGGTGCCGGTGAATGCAAAATTCTGAGATCCATGAACCAGGCATCACCCGCCCGGCCGGTCAATTCCATGACCCGCACATTGACATCGCCAATTTTTCCCTGAGTCTCATCAAGCCGTGCAATCGGGTCGCGGTCCGGATTGAACAGGGACCGGAAATAGGGTTCTCTGGCAAGCCGCCGCTTGAACTCTTTGGAGCGAAGCTGGCCCGCATGATTGAGCAGGTGGTGCGATCCCGCGACGGCAAGTGTCCCACCGCCCGTGGGTTCAACATCGTCCAGAAACGCAAATAATTGCAGGCCGGGCGAGATATTTTTGCCGGACCTCGGCGCGTCCACATGCCAGACATCATGCGGAACCGACCATGATGACGCGCCCGGGAGCGTGAACAAAATCTGTTGCCCGGGCGGCATCAGGGTGACCGATTCACCCAGAAGACGTTCGGCAAGGTCGAGCAGGTCCGGCGTGACGAGATTTGGGAAACTGTCGGAATGGGTCAGCGCATTGACCGCGGCACGAAACTCCTTGGCGCCGGTAAATCTCGACTGCGATCGCTCCCAGCCAGTCGCAGAGTGCAAGCCGTGTTTTGCGCCGATCCGGACAATGGGATCACGGGCAGATTCCACCTCTGCCAACGAGAACAGCTGGTCTATCCTCGTGATCCCCCATGTGGTCAGGTCTTGTCTGTGCCGCTCGATATCGATCATGCAGGAGCCAGTAGCACGGATGGGAAATGGAGTCTGCTTTCGGCAGGTGATGGACCATCCGGCTTTCCGCCTACCAGTCTATTCCGGCAGGCTGATCAAATGGGCGATCATCCGGGTTCCTTCAAATACCGCCGTATCTTCCACATTGATGCCATCTTCCACGAAGACGAAATCGAAGACGCGATCCTGATCGACATCGCTGTGTAACATGACCAGGAACTTGTCACCGGCACCGGCAGGATGTTGAATCCGGATGGCGACATCGGCGTTCTGTCCCGCGTCCAGATACGTGAAACCGGACACGATATCTCCGTCCGGACGTCCGTCGATCACGGGGTGCAGGACGAGCCAGCCGGGCTTTTCAATTGTCACTTCGGGAAAGGTCAGCCTGGTACTGTTGGCCCTGAGAGTAGACACGTCGGCGCCGTCAACCCGGACGGACGATGCAACTGTGTCCGCTTTTTGCCGGGTCACACCCTCGACCTGAATCGCGTTGGCAGCGCCATTGCCCATGGTAATCTGGGCTCTCTGGGGTGTTTCCTGCGCAGCAGCTGGGACCGACAGAAATGCCAGTGAAAGAGCCGTGGCAAGCGCGCCTTTGATATGCATGACCGGAACCTCTCCATCCTGTTTGATATGGTTTTGCCTGACTATGGATGGGAATTCCGAACAACACAATAGCCGGGCGGCTGGCGGTATCGGCCTGTGTTTTGGCTATTTTTCTTCCTGTCCCGCCACCCACCAGTCATGCATGGCCATGAACATGTCCTGCAGGTCATGCGCTCTTTTGGTCGCCGTATATTCCACCCTGGGGGGCACTTCGGGATAGATTTTCCGTTTGACCAGCCCATCCGCTTCCAGCGCGCGGAGCTGTTTTGTCAGCATGGTCTGGGTGACGCCGTCGATCATCCGGCGCAGCTCATTGAAACGTTTCATCCCTTTAAAAATCAGGATCTGCAAAATGATCAATTTCCATTTGCCCCCGATCAGCTTGGCAATGTCCGGCATCGGACAGGGCTCGCTTTCAAATGCTGCAGAAGGGGGTTTTTGGCTCGATTTCAACCGGTTCATTTTACGCTCCAAAAAAGATACTTGGTACCAATAATACTACTATATACGAAAATTCTGCCTACTTGTGAAATGTTACCACGTGATTCATTTTCCGGCAAATCATGCAACAACCAGGAAAGTGATTCTCCATGTCGATGAAAATATATGCTGTATCCGGTGCGCCTCGGCCCTGGCGGGTTTTGGCGGGGCTTGCCTTCAAGGAACTGGGCTATGACATCCATTATCTTGAAGCGTCAAAGCGCGAACACAAGGCACCCGAATATCTGAAAATCAATCCGCGCGGGACTGTCCCTTCTCTGGTGAGAGGAGACCTGATCCTGCGCGACTCGATCGGCATTCTCGCCTGGCTTGACCGGGAATTCCCCGATCAGCCGCTATTCGGCCGAAACGCCAATGAAGCTGCCAGCATCTGGCAGTCCGTTTTCGAAAGCGCGGACTATTTGCGGTCTGCGCATAATGCGGTGTTCTTTCCAATATTGGTGGAGGGAAAATCAGTAACTGCGCTGCCAGCGGAGGAGCAAGCGGAAAAGAAGGAAGCGGCCAGGCGGCTCAAAGCCGAATGCCAGAGACTCGAAGACATGCTCCAAATCCGGCCCTATCTGTGCGGGGAAAATCCGACTGCAGCCGATGCCGTAGCTTTTCCGGACATTCGCCTGATCCAGCGGGCACTGGAGTTGAAGCCAGAAGACATGGCCATGCTGGATCTCGACCGGCCGGACCGGGATTTTCCCAAACTCGAAGCCTGGAAATCCCGTATCGAGGCGTGGCCCGGAATGGCGAAGACCATGCCGCCGCACTGGGCTTCGTAAAATGAAAGCAACCCGACAGGATACCCCGATGCCCAATGAAAATTTCACCCGTACCATTTCCGTTTCCGCAAGCGTCGACAAAGCCTATTGGGCGCTGACACAAGGCATGCACAAATGGTGGACAACGCCCGACCGGCCCATGGTCAGAACGGGAGATCGCTCCAAATTCACCTTTCCGCCGGGACGGAGCTTCTGGACATTCGAAGCCGTGGCGCTGGAGCCGGGAAAACTGGTGGAGATGCGCTGCGTTGAAGCACTCCATTTGCACGAAGGGCAGCCCGCAGACATCGAGCAGGAGTGGCTGGATACCCGCGTACGCTGGGATATCAAAAGCTGTGAGGAGGGCGCTGAAATAACGCTGGAGCATATTGGCCTGGTGCCGGATCTGTTGTGCCATGGTATTTGTTCAGCCGGCTGGGACATGTTCTTCACAAACAGTCTCAAGCAGTTTCTGGACACCGGCACCGGCCATCCCCATCCGTCCACGCAAAAAGAAGCGCAGGCCGGATGAGAATGCCCGGCACCGCTCGCCCGTTAAAGCCGCTGACAATATAACAGCGACGGAATCGCCTTTGCAAAACCGGCCTTCTGGTAGGCGCGCCGGGCCGGGGCGTGGCTGGCATCGCCGCCGGTCCCGACAGTCACCGCCAGCATGCCCGCCTCTTTCATTTGGCCGAGCGCATGGTTGTACAAAGCGGTTCCGATGCCTTGTCCGCTATCATGCGGATGGACGGCGTTGAGACCTATCTGGCCGACCTTGCTTTTGCTGTTGACGGACCAGCTGCAAAAGCCCGCAACCCGGTCATCAACTGTCGCCACGCAGATGTGAAAACGGGAGTCCGGATCACAGACCTGGTCCAGATGATCGGCCTGCTCGGCTTCTGCACCGGCGTAAACAACGGCAGCAATTGAGTCGCCGAGCAAGTCGCGAAAAGACCCGAAGACGGGTTTAAACGCGGCGGCACGGATGTCTTGCACCCTGTCCATATCGGCTTCGGCAAAGGGGCGAATGGTAATTGGGGAATAGCTCATAATGTCCTCTTGAATCTCATGAATGTTCGTGTGGCAGGCCGGCGGCCATTCCATCAGGAACGTCCGTTTCGGCGAGGGTGCCGCATGCGCAAGGGCGGGGCACCAGCCTGAAGAGGAGGATCTGTCGACGATCTGTGTGTCAGAATGTCACTGGCAATAATTGCGTCCCGCCGATCCGCGATCTTCCGGAGGAAGGATCATGGCGTTCGGGGAACGGAATATTCCGATGTCCTCAATTCAGGCGGTAATCTGCACTAACATCCGGAGGTCTCTCTGTTGCGGGACTGTCTTTTGAATAGGTACCAGTATCATGACCGTCAAGGTGCCGGTCAGCTGTGTCCCCTAACTGCGTTCATAGGCCAGCTGCATCCAGGCCTTCACGTCGTCGTCCAGATCATCGACATTTTCCAGACGCACCCGGTGGCTACACATGGCATTGTAGCTTTCCAGCCGCCCTTCTGCTTTCTCGCCTTTCAGCGCCAGCCCGAGATCGACGCGGGATTTTGTTGCAGGCGTGATGAGGGCAAACTGTTTGGACCGTCTCAGACTGACCGACGCCTTTTTGGGGGCAATCTCGACATCTGCTCCCAGGGTCTGCGCGAAGGCCACGACTGCATCGTGAATTGGCTTCAATCCGGCCTTGGCTCCGCCATATTGCGCGGTCACCAGATCTGCTTCGCCAACGGGCTCGGGATTGAGCGCCTTGCTGGCGACCAGATTGGCAAAACCGTGCGTCATGCCGTGATCGGTTTTCAGATATTTGACGATCTGGCCGTGCTTCTCCATTCCCGTGCCGTGAACGATTTTGAGCCAGTCCTCGAGCGCCTTTCCGGTTTTTTCGGGCATGTTGGCAATCATGCTTTGCGCCATTTCTTCCGGTGTTGCCATTTGCTCCTCCTCTATTTCAATTTGTCATGCAGGCTGCTCAGCGGCCAATATTCGCTACGGCATTGTCTGGGTGTCATGAATCCCATGACTGGTCCGAGCCAGGTGACCATCTTGCCGCTGAGCAAGGGCGATCCGGTTTCGGCCAGCGCCTTGAGGTTGCCGGTGATGAACGGTCCACCCTGTGCCATCGATTTTTCGGTGCGGGTACCGGTCGCAACATTTTCTGTTGTCAGTGTGAACTCGGTGACCCCGTTGGATTCTTTCAGGTCATAGGTGACCATGCAGGGGGGATCGTCAAACTGGGTGAACTTGAAGCTGTGTGCGTAGCGATGCGGCGGATCAAATTCGAGCACTTCGCCAACCACGCTGGTATATTTGCCATTTCGGCTCTGCATCGCCATCGGAGCGCCGGGTTTCAGGCCGGTGGTGTGGCACACGGCGCCGAAGAAAAAGGGCAGGACCTCGTCAGTCTGGACCAGAAGATTCCAGACGGTCTCGATCGGGGCGTTGATCATCGCCTTGTACATGGCCTTGCCTGAACTTTTTGCGGGTTCCGGCGCATTGCTGCTGTCTGTCATGGTTTTTCTCCTCCCTCTGCGGTTTTCCTTTCAGCCAGATCCTTGAGCGCGGTCACTCTCCCCGCCCAATAGGCGCCATATTCATCGCTCCAGCGTTCGTGGATCATCTGCAAGGGCACCAGATTGAGATAGAGCAGGCGGGATCGCCCGTCTTTCTCGCTGATCACCAGACCGGCTTTTTCCAGCACCGCCAGATGATTCATGATCGCGATACGGCTGACATCGAATGATCGGGCGAGCACGCCCACGCCCTGTCCGGGCTGATCCCGGAGCAGATCGAGTATCTTGCGCCGTGTCTCGTGGGACAGGGCGTGGAAGATCTGATCCATATGCGACTCGTCAAGCATGTATATATGTAATTACATTATTACATATAAGTCAAGTCGCAAGGTTTCAGGCGGCGTTCAAGCGTCCAGTTCGTCCATTTTTCGGTCGGTTACAGTACCGTCAACCCAGCCAGGCGTGCACGCAACCCATGGCCGTGTAGAAGAGCAACCAGTAGCCCGCGTCGATGAAAAATAGCGCCTTGCCCTTTTGCGAGAACAGATAATTGGTTCCGATGGCCGGCACGATGAAGCCCAGTGCGACACCAAATGCGGTGAGCACCTTGACTGCAAAGCTCAGGTCCACGGCATAGGTTGCGAACGTATGGGCCAGAGTCCAGGAGGCGACAAGGCTGAAGGCAAAGGCTCCGCCATAGATCATCCCCATATTTCCGCCCTTGATGTCTTCCTCGGTCAGTCCGACAGCACCCATCCATTTCTTGCCCATGACCGGGCCGTACCAGATCCCCCCGACCACAAAGCCGGCCAGTGCGGCGACAACGACCGCGATCCAGTTGACGTCAAATATATTCATTTCATCCTCCCCAAAATTTATGAACCTGCTGGTTTTACACTCAAATTCCGAATTTCGCCAGTCAGCGACGGGGTTTGCTGCGCTGCCGCGGCACTGGAGGCGTGACTCGGCCAGAAATTCCGCCTAAAGGCTCCCCCATCATGGCAACCGCAATTCCTTCCCCGCCCAAAGTCGGCATGGTGTCCCTGGGCTGTCCCAAGGCGCTGGTCGACAGCGAACGCATTCTGACACAGCTCCGTTCCGACGGATATGACCTGTCGCCGGACTATGCCGGCGCGGATGTCGTGCTGGTCAATACCTGCGGCTTTCTGGACAGCGCCAAGGAAGAAAGCCTTGAAGCCATAGGCGAGGCCATGGCGGAAAACGGCCGGGTCATCGTCACCGGTTGCATGGGCAATGAAGCCGATACCATTCGCGCGCGCTTTCCTGAGGTGCTGGCTGTCACCGGTGCCCATCAATATGAAGATGTCGTCACCGCCGTACATGCCGCAGCTCCCGCGGCACGGGGGGCGTTTGTTGACCTGGTGCCGGAAGCAGGCCTGAAACTGACCCCGCGTCATTACAGCTATCTCAAGATTTCCGAAGGCTGCAATCACCGCTGTTCCTTCTGCATCATCCCCTCGCTGCGCGGTGATCTCGTGTCGCGTCGGCCGGATGCCATTTTGCGGGAAGCCGAAAAGCTGGTGGCGGCGGGCACCAGGGAACTGCTGGTTATCTCGCAGGACACATCGGCCTATGGCGTCGATATCCGGCACCAGTCGCGGCCGTGGAATGGTCCGGTTGGCCAGGGCAGGGAAGTCCGCGCCCACATGACCGATCTCGCGGAAGCGCTGGGCGAACTGGGTGTGTGGACCCGGCTGCACTATGTCTATCCCTATCCGCATGTCGACAAGGTCATCCCGCTGATGGCCGACGGCAAGATCACGCCCTATCTCGACATTCCCTTCCAGCATGCCGCGCCCAATGTTTTGAAGCGGATGAAGCGGCCCGCCAATGAAGCAAAGGTGCTGCAGCGGGTGAAGAGCTGGCGCGACATCTGTCCGGACCTCACCATTCGCTCGACCTTTGTGGTCGGCTTCCCGGGTGAGACGGAAGAGGATTTTCAGTATCTGCTCGACTGGCTGGAAGAAGCCCAGCTCGACCGGGTCGGCGGCTTTCGTTTCGAACCGGTCGAAGGCGCTGCTGCCAATGATCTGGACGGGGCCGTGCCGGAAGAGGTCAAGGAAGAGCGTTATCAGCGCCTGATGGAAAAAACCGCAGGGATCAGCGCCGCAAAGTTGCAGGCCAAGGTCGGGCGGACATTGCCCGTAATCATCGATGACATTGGCGAACCGGACGAAGATGGCGACATCGGTGCGACCGCCCGGTCACAGGCCGATGCGCCGGAAATTGACGGCAATGTCTTCCTGCGCGATGCCGGAGAGACGCTTGCCGTCGGAGACATTGTCGATGCGCTGATCGAAGACGCCGACGCGCATGACCTTTATGGCGTGCCGGTCAGCTGAGTTCGCTGTCCTTCCGGTCGGCAGCTCCTTCGGCGGAGACTCTGGCTCCTCTTTCCGATCTTTCCGACATCTCTTGCCGTTGCATTTCCAGCGCAGCGCTATGATTTGCCGCTTCCATCCCGAACCGGAAAAATTCGGCGACTGACAGCTCTTCAGATTTGCTCATTTTCTATTCTCCTCAAGTGTGTGTCATTGTTATAACACACCTTGAAGCGGGAAACGAGATGATATTTCCCGGTCGTCCGGAAAATGTCCAAAGAGTCGAAGACGCCGGCGATTGCGTGCTAGTAATCAAATCCGGGATTGGTCCGGTTGAGCTTGCGCATCAGGCCGGGCCAGATCAGGTTGTCTCCTAGCCCCGGCGCAAAGGCGGGTGCACTTTGCTGGAAGACGCGGTGTCCCATGTCTTCGCTTTCCTCGTGCAGCTTGTCGGCACTGCCCACGGACTGCGCCATGATCTGGGTCTTGCAGGCATTTTCAAGGAAATACATGCGCAGGAATGCGATGGCGCAATTCGGTCCGACGGTCAGCGTGCCGTGATTGCGCAGGATGAGCAGGCTCTTGTCGCCCATGTCGGCGATCAGCCGCTCGCGCTCGTCCAGTTCCAGCGCGATACCCTCATAGTCATGATAGGCCACGTCATCATGCACCTGCATCGAAAACTGCGTGTAGCGCCGCAGGCCGTCCTTCTGGACCGAAACGGCGATGCCATAAGGCGTGTGCACGTGAATAACACAGCCGGCATCCTCACGCGCACTGTGTACCGCGCTGTGGATCGTGAACCCGGCCGGATTGATGAAATAGGGCGTATCCTGCTTGATATTTCCATCGAGGTCGATCTTGACCAGCGAAGACGCGGTCATTTCATCGAACATCACGCCATAGGGGTTGATCAGGAACCGTTCTTCGCCATCCTCATCGGGCAGCCGTGCGGAGATATGGGTGAAGACCAGATCTGTCCAGGCATGCATGGCGCACAGGCGATAGGTCGCGGCCAGATCACAGCGCAATTGCCATTCTTCCGGCGAAACTTTCCCCTCCAGTCGATCGATAGTGGACGGATCCGGAATGTTGAACCCGGCGGTTACGGGCATTGCGGTGGCAGCATCTTTGACGGCGGTGGCCATGAGTAGTTCTCCTGACAGAAAAATATCGGACGGAATGCCTTTCGGACAATTCTCATTTTGCATCGCGGAAGGTAGCACAAGCTTTTTTGCGAGGCCAGCGGGAGTCGGCTGTCCTGACACAATTCCTGTCAGCGATAGATACTGTCTATCACAAATCATTGTTCTTGACCGCTATCCGGTTCAGACTGTTAGGTCCCGTCAAAAGGGTGTTACAGGAAGATCATATGACAACTGGTGGTTCGGAGACTTTGAACAAGGGCGTGTTTGGCTGGATCGAGCGGACAGGGAACAAGCTCCCCGACCCGGTCTTCCTTTTTTTCTACCTGATTTTGTTTGTGATCGCGCTGTCGGTCATTGCCGACTGGCTGGGCTGGTCCGCGGTTCATCCGGTCGCGATTGATCCGGATACCGGACAATCCCAGGTTATCGCCGCAACGGCCTTGCTGTCGGCAGAGAATATCCAGCGTATCTGGGTCGAGATGCCCAAGACCTTCACGCATTTCCATCCGCTGGGCTATGTGCTGGTCGTCATGCTCGGTGCCGGTGTTGCGGAACGATCCGGGTTGTTCGGCACGGCGATGCGGGCAGGGGTCAGCGGGGCGCCGACCTTCCTGCTTACCCCGATCGTGGCACTGGTGGCGATGATGGGAAATCTGGCCGCCGACGCGGCCTATGTTGTGCTGATCCCGCTGGCAGGCGTCATATTTGCGGCTGCTGGCAGACACCCCATTGCCGGAATCGCGGCAGCTTTTGCCGGAGTATCGGGAGGCTTTTCGGCCAATCTGTTCCCCGGACAGCTGGACGCGTTGCTGTTTGGCATTACCCAGGCCGCCGCAGAAACCGTGTTTCCTGGCTGGGAAGCCAATATTGCCGGCAACTGGTATTTCATTTTTGTCATGACCTTCGTGTTCCTGCCGGTCATCTGGTATGTGACCGACCGGATCATTGAGCCGCGGCTTGGCCATTATTCCGGCCCCCTGAACCCCAGCGATAGCAAGTCCGGTGATGCGGTTTCCGTTGATGATGAGGTGCAAGACCGTCCGCTGGATGAAAAGGAGCGGCGCGGGATGCGCTATGCCGGTCTCGCGGTATTGGGCGTGATTGCCCTTTGGCTGATCATGCTGTTCGGTCCCGGCACCCCGCTGATTAACGAAAGCGCTGCCGCCGAAGCGCAACTGACACCGTTCTACCAGTCACTGGTTGGCGGTTTCTTTCTTCTGTTCCTGCTCGCGGGCTGGGCTTACGGCAAGGGCTTCGGCAATATCAAGACGCATCGCGATCTGGTCGACATGATGAGCGACAGCATGAAGGACATGGCCTATTTCCTGGTACTGGCGTTCATGGTCGCCCATTTTGTCGCCATGTTCGGATGGTCCAACCTCGGTCTGATCACAGCTGTGCACGGCGCTGAGCTTTTGCAGAGCCTGGACATGCCAGCCCCGATATTGCTCGCGCTGGTCGTGATATTTGTCGGTGTGATGAATCTTTTTGTTGGTTCGGCCAGTGCCAAATGGGCATTGCTGGCGCCGATACTTATCCCGATGCTGATGCTGATCGGTGTGAGCGCGGAAACCACTACGGCTGCCTATCGTGTGGGTGACAGTGCGACGAATATCATCACGCCGCTGATGGTTTACTTCCCGCTGATCCTGATTTTCTGCCAGCGCTGGAAAGCCGATTTCGGGATCGGCAATCTGACGGCCATGATGCTGCCCTATGCGCTTTGGCTGCTGGGCGCGGGTCTGGCCCTGATCATGGTCTGGGTGGCATTCGAAATTCCGCTTGGACCGGCAGCACCGGTGTTCGCACCGCCACCTACCAGTTGATCAAAGGCCGTTCGACGCCGGATTATTTGCGATAGTTGAGCGGCGGCTTGCGATCGCCCAGCAGCGATTTGTAGACATAGTCCGGCCCGCGCGCTTCATCAAAAGCCGCTCGTGCTTCGGATCGCAGATCGGGATTGGTGTAGAGCTCAATGGCAGCCAGTGTCATCGCCTTGGCCGCAAGCTCGGTACCCTTGAACCCGATTGACATGCCGCTCGCCGCAGAAGACTGCCAGCTGTGCGCCGAAGTCCCTGGCACCCAGGTCGCGGTCCGGACTCCCACTGTCGGGGTGGCAAAAGATACATCTCCTACATCTGTGGACCCGTAACCCAGCGTCACATCATAGGGCTGGATCATGGCCTGGCTGCCCAGCGCATTTTTCGGTTTGTCAAACCCGGCGTGGATCGTCTCTGCAAATTTTTGTTCCTCAGCACTATAGGTGATCCCGCCCAGCTGCCGCAGTTTGCTGTCCATCATCCGGGCCATCGGTTCATTCACGAGCAGCGGGTTGTTCCCGTGGATCACTTCCCAGTCCACCGTGGTTCCCGTCCCCAGCGCTGCGCCTCTGGCAGCTTCTTCGACCCGTGACCAGATCGCCTCTACACCATCCGGGTCCGGGTGCCGGACATAGTAAAAGACTTCGGCAAAATCCGGCACAACATTGGGAGCGGTCCCGCCTTCGGTGATGACATAATGTATGCGCGAATCCTGCGGCACATGCTCGCGCATCATGTTGACCATCATGTTGAACGCTTCGACCCCGTCCAGTGCGGACCGGGCGCGATCCGGCGCACCCGCGGCATGTGCGGACACACCGCGGAAACGGAATTTGGCAGACCGGTTGGCGAGGGTTGTGCGCGCTGCAGCGGAATTTTCGTCTGCTGCATGCCAGTGGATGGCAAAGTCGACATCATCAAACAGACCTTCCCGGACCATATACACCTTGCCGCTGCCGCCTTCTTCGGCTGGTGTTCCATAGAGCCGGATCCTGCCGGGAGTCCGGGTTTCCTTGAGCCATTTGCGCACGGCAATGGCGGCTTCGACCGAACCGGCAGCAAAAAGGTTATGGCCGCAAGCATGCGATGCGTTTTTCCCGGCTATCGGTGACCGGACGGCCAGAGCATCCTGATTTATGCCGGGCAGGGCATCATATTCCGCCAATATGCCAATGACAGGACCATCGGTTCCGTATTCCGCAACAAATGCTGTGGGAATTCCAGCCACGCCGGATTTGATGGAAAACCCTTGCGCACGCAAATTCTGCTTGAGAAGCTCGCTGGACTTTTCTTCCTGATAGCCGACTTCTGCCAGTTCCCAGATTGTGCGAGCGGTATCAGCCAGTTGCTCATATCTGCCATCGATGCTGGCGAGAATATCCGACTCGGACAATGTGGCTTGTGCCTGTGCGGTGCCTGAAAGCGCCAAAATCGGCAGAACGAGTGCCAGCTTCTTCATAATCTTCCCCTCGTTTTTGATAGCAACCGGATAATTGCCCGATTGGGAGACTGCTGGCAACCGCGACCCTTTCGCTACGTCGCCGGGGGGTCGCGGTGGTCAATTGCAAAAATGCAACTCGCAGGTGCAACATTTCACATTGCAACTTAAATTCAGAAGTTCATGATCCTCAAACCTCTCCCAAGAAGGAACGACCATCATGACCAAATTTCAATCTTTGCTCCTCGGAACCGTGGCTGCAGCAGTCACCGCTTCTTCCGCATTTGCAGCGGATGCTGCACGCAACGAACGCCTCTACGACGCCAATGGCGCAAGCGTTGCCAAGGTGAACCGTGTTGCCGACGATGGCGATGTCATGGTCATCTACAAGGGCAAGGTCATCCGGGTTCAGGCGGAGACACTTTCCAAAACTGACGGCAAGCTGATGACCAGCCTGACCAGGAAAGAATTGCGCCGCATGAAATAACGCGGAAGCAATATCCTCCTCAGGATCAACGAAGCCGGTGCACGTTCCTCCCGTGCGCCGGCTTTTCCTTTTCCCGGTCTTTTGCAGCTGCCAGCTCCTCCGGCGTGTTGATGTTGAGAAATGCCTTGTCTTCTTCCCAGAATACCGTCCTGGCCCCGCATTGTTTTACCAGCCAGTGCAGGGAAGGCGCGCGATCTCCTGTCTCATGTGTATGATGAACCGCGGAGATGATGGCCGGATCCCAGCAGCCGAAAGTCGGATGCAGCCTTTCCTGCCCCTCCGCCACCGTACAGCCGTCGGGACCGGTCAGTCTTGAAATCAGATCCTTGGGGGGGAAGGGGGCATCCACCGGTACCGTGACAAAACGCTCCGCCCCGGGACAGACATCTCTGATTTTCTTCGACAGCGTGTAGATCGCGCCCACCGGGCCGCCCGGGCTATCCGGATCATCAGCAATGAACGGCAGTCCAGTGCCAAAATCTTCCGGAGCGGACAGAATGATCCGGTCGGCCATGTCTTCGTAACGTGCGATTAGCCGGTCGATCAGCCGTTGACCGTCAAACAGAATGGTGGCTTTGGGCCTGCCCATTCGGCGCGATTGACCACCGGCCAGAATGACGAGGCAATGGGGGCTGTCTGATGCGGGCAAACCGAATTCCTGCTGAGTAAGGATTTTATCCTAGTGATGCGGCTTGCGGGCGGCAACAGGCATGAAACGGCATTGCCAGGGAAGGCAGGCACCGGGGGTGCTGGCCATATCGATCAGACCGCAACCGGAAACGCGAACGCCTGGACGGCCAGAAGTATGGCGACAATGCTGCCTCCGGCAATGCGCGCTGCAGATGTCAATTTCGATCGCATGGCCGAAAGCATAGGGTCGCTCAGCCAATTATTCGTGAAATTTCGTGCTGAAGAATCTCTTAACTTCTTCGATCTTCGCTTTCGTCCGGGCTGACTGTTGCGTTGTGGACCGTTAGCCTCTGGGCGCCGGCCGGGGCATCCGAAAAGAGCTCCGGTTCGGTGCCGGTTAGCCAGACCTGTCCGCCCCGGTCGGTCAGCCGCTCGAACAATATTGCGCGTCGTCCCGGATCGAGATGTGCAGCCACTTCGTCCAGAAGCAGGACCGGACGCATGCCACGCTGCTCGCCGATCAGATCGGCATGGGCGAGCACGATCGACAGGAGCAGGGCCTTTTGTTCGCCGGTGGAGCACAATGCTGCAGCCTGGTTCTTGGCCTTGTGAAACACGGTCATGTCGGTGCGATGCGGGCCGAGCAGGGTACGCCCGGCGGCCCTGTCTGCCTGTCGGCCGGCTGCCAGAGCGGCGCGCAGCTGTTCTTCCGTTTGCAAGCCACCATCGTCCAGTATCAGCTCCGCTGCGGCAAACAGACTGTCATCTGCCGTTCCGATCCGTGCATTGAGCGCGGTGGCATTGCGAGATCGGGCCTCGGCGATGGCGCTGCCAAATTCGGCGAGCTGACGGTCGAGGGCATCCAGCCATTCCGGATCGGGAGAAAACTCTTCCGCCAGCAACCGGTTGCGTTCGCGGCGCACGGCTTCATATCGGGCGGTATTTCTGGCGTGACCCGGTTCCAGCGCCGTCACCAGGCGATCGAGAAAATTCCGCCGACCGGCCGCGCCTTCGAGAAACAGCCGATCCATGGCCGGCGTCAGCCACAAGAGCGAAAGCCACTCGCCAAGTTCGTTGGTTGGAACCGGTGCGCCATTGACCCGCGACTTGCGCCGGTCCGGATGTTCGGCGCTGATGCCGGTGCCAAGCCGGGTTTCGCCAATGGTACCGGCCACCGCGAAATCGCCGCCACCTCCGGCCAGTGCGATGTCTCGCAGCGGTGCCCGGCGCAGTCCGCGTCCCGGGGCCAACAGGGAAACCGCTTCCAGAATATTGGTTTTTCCAGCCCCATTTTCCCCGCTGAAGATGATCAGCCCCGGTGAGACGTCCAGTCGCAACTCTGCGTAGTTTCGGAAATTCTGCAATGTCAGCCGGGATATCGTCATGATGCGGGAATTGTCCTAGCCCCGGCCCCGCAGCTTGAGAAGAAAATTCGCGGGATTTTACAGGTTCATTCATTTCTCGTTCAGGAAATGCTAAAAGTTAGGAATATTTCCCACTAATCAGGATTGGATGACATGGCGAAATATGGAAAAATCGCATAAACTGTTGAAATATAAAGATAAATTAAAACTGGCACGGCCTGTGCAATGTATGGGGCAACTTCGCAAACAAAACCGCGAAGACCCAGTTTTGGAAAAGGAAAGAAAAATGATCTCGAATATGTCTCACAATGTCGCCGCCGCTTTTGCCGCTCTTGTTTCCTCCGCCGTCCTGCTCAGCGCGAGCATCGGACCTGCAGTCGACAATGCCGCAAACCTGATCGCCTGATCAGCAAATCTGAACCAGCCAAATTACACCCAAAAGGAAAACTCATGACCCTGAATTTGAAAAACCACTTCGCCGCTGCATTTGCTGCCCTGGCTTCTGCCGCAGTTCTGATCAGCACGAGCATCGCTCCCGCTTTCAACAATGCCGGCTCCATGGTGATCTGATGACCAGCAAGGAAAAACAGACCACCAGCACCCCCCGCAGCTGGCCCACTTCAACCGAAACCAGAAAAGGAAAAAGCAACCCGATGAAAAACGCACTTCGTCTCGACAAGGCCAATGGCAAATTGATGGGCGTATGTTCCGGTCTCGCCAACTGGAGCGGAATTGATGTTACGATCTGGCGGATTGGCTTTGTTGCCGCTGCCCTGTTCGGTATCGGCGCGCCGGTCCTGATTTACATCGCTCTCGGCCTGATCGTCGACTGAACTCCGGTTCAGCCCTTCAAATCATGATATAACATACGGAAAAAGTTATATAAGTTCAGTAGACCGCTCCGATAATAACGTGTAATTGATGATGGCATAGTCCGTCGGACAGATTATCGGAGCGCTGATGTCAGGTCATCACCATCATCACAGTCACCTGTCTCACAGCCATCACGATCGCCATGGCCCGCACGGCCACATGCCCACGGATTTCAGCCGGGCCTTTGCTTTTGGCATAGCTCTCAACATCATCTATATCATTGTCGAAGTTACCTTTGGCATTCTCGCCGGTTCGATGGCGCTCATCGCAGACGCGGGACATAACCTGTCCGATGTACTCGGCCTGGCCGTAGCATGGGCCGGTGCCGAACTGTCCAAACGCCCCCCCAGCAAACAATTTACTTACGGACTGGGTGGCTCTTCCATCCTCGCAGCTCTGCTTAACGGCCTGTTCCTGCTCGTGGCATGCGGTGCGATCGCCTGGGAAGCGATCGAACGGTTCAGGACACCCAGTCCCGTCGCCTCGACAACGGTGATCATTGTGGCTTCGATCGGTATCGTCATCAATTTTGCCACCGCCATGTTGTTCGTCCGCGGACAGAAAGAAGATATCAATATCCGCGGCGCGTTTCTGCACATGATGGCAGATGCCGGCGTTTCGGCTGGTGTCGTCCTTGGCGGCATTGCGATTTTCCTCACTGGTCTGAACTGGATCGATCCGCTGGTCAGTCTCGGGATTGTGGCGTTGATCTTCTGGAGCACCTGGGGCCTGTTGCGGGAAGCGGTACGCATGTCCCTGGCCGGTGTACCGCGCGATATCGATGCCGAGGAAGTCATGAATGCGCTGGCCCAATTGCCCGGTGTGCAAACGGTGCACGATCTTCATATCTGGCCGATGAGCACAAGCGAGAATGCGATGACCGCGCATCTGGTCATTCCTGACGGACATCCGGGCAAGGGATTTCTCGCTGATGTGCAGCGCGACATGAAGGCCCGCTTTGCCATCCACCACATTACCATTCAGATTGAGCTGGAGGATGAGGAATCCGGAGAATGCCAGACGGATTGCCAGTCCTGATCGGGTTTTCGAGCGCGAGCCGTGTCATCCTGCTTCCGAATTCTCCCGTTAACCTGACCCGATAAGCCTCCTGTTAACTTTTGCATAAGCAACTGCTGTTAGATTTCTGTCAGGGATCAGATGCAGGCTGGCCGGGCGATGCGCGCTGGCCACTCAGTCATGCGGGCCCTCAAATGCGGAAAAGCGAGGAAAGTGCTCAAGATGAACGCACGGCCAGATCAGAGGGAATTGGACAAGCAGATGAAGCGTGGGGACGACCGCGTCTCCACCCGGACTGGCGTGGAAATCGAAGCCGAGGTCCGCGAGCCGGGCCTGGGACGGGTACAGGCCATGATCATGGATCTGTCACTGACCGGTTTTCGCATGCGTTGCATGACCCGATTGACCGGAGAAAAGAATATTTTCATGACCCTGCCGTCGTTCAACGCGATTGAAAGCAAGATTTGCTGGATCGAAGGGGACTTTTACGGGTGCGAATTCACCAAGGCCCTGTATCCCGCAGTCTTCGACCATATTGTGACGAAATATCCCCAGTTGAAACAATAACGGTTCGGCTTGCGCCAATCCGGGTATCGCGGCTAGTCGGGTTTCCGGCATGGCACGATCTTCCAAATTGAAAAAAAGTTCCCTGATTTTGACGCTGCTTCTCATCGGCGGGGTCATGCTATGGCAAGGCCTGTTCATGCGCAATGAGGTTCTCCGGATCGATGGCAAATCCATTGCCGTGATTGATGGCGACAGTTTCAAATCGGAAGATGAAGAATATCGCTTGCAGGGTATCGACGCGCCCGAATTTCGGCAGACGTGTACCAGTGGAGAGGGAAGTCCCTGGCCCTGCGGTAGGGCGGCGCGCCAACAGCTCAAGGAAATTCTCGGACGGGGAGTCTGGTCCTGCACTGTCCAGGCGAGGGATCAGTTTGGACGGGCCATTGTCACCTGTCGTGACCGCGAAAACCGGGACTTGGGCTCTTCGCTGGTGCAGTCCGGCCATGCGGTTTCTGGCGGCCGGTTCGATGAAACAACTTATGGAACGGAAGAATCCGAAGCGAAGAAAGCCCGGCGCGGGATCTGGCAGGGTCCGTTTCAGCGACCGGAAGTCTGGCGCGCTGAAAATCCGCGTGGTTCGTGAAGCCTGGGCGTTCAGGTTTCGAGCTGCCCTTTAATGCCCTTTGGGACATCTTTCATTGCGCTGTGCCAGAAACCACCTATGTTCCAACCGGTGCAAAGATATGCACATGCGGGGAGGCAAAGTGCACAGCGAAATCAAACCCAATTGGCTGTCCGAAATCGTGCGGCGTTTTTCGGTATTCATGTACAAGCTGAACGGGTGGAAAGCTGTCCAGGAGAACCCGCCGCCGCGCAAATGTGTGATCATCGCGGCACCACATACCAGCAATTGGGACTTCCTCTATTTTTTCGGACTGACAAACCAGCTGGGCATCAACTCCTACTGGATCGGCAAGGACACATTGTTCAAATGGCCGTTCGGTGACATGATGCGGCGGTTGGGTGGTATTCCGGTCGATCGATCCAAATCCAACAATATGGTCGACGCCATGGTTGAGGAATTCCGCAAACGCGACGATTTCATTTTGACCATTCCCCCGGAAGGCACGCGTGGCAGCGTCAGGCAATGGCGCACGGGCTTCTATTACATCGCCTTGAAGGCCAAGGTGCCGCTGATCATCGGGATGATGGACTATCCCAAGAAAACTGGCGGCCTGGGACCATCGGTGAAGCTGACAGGTGATTACAAGGCGGACATGGCGCGGATCAGCGAGTTCTACCACAGCGTGATCCCGAAATATCCTGACAAAGCAATGCGCGACCTGGTCGCGACGGACGCAGGATCACCGGACGGGAATTCCGGCGAGAACCCATGACTCCCGAACTGTTGATTGCACTGGCTTCCAATTTTGCGCTTCTCGTTGGCCTGATGATCATCCTTTGGCTGATCTCGGTCAAAATCGGAGACGTGTCCTTCATCGACTCCTTTTGGGCTTACGGCATGGCAATCATGGCGGGCGCGTCGATCATGCAAGTGCCAGAGCCGGGCATATTGGCCTGGGTGATCTGGGCACTCACCCTGTTCTGGGGATTGCGTCTGGGCACCTTTCTGTTCCTGCGCTGGCGGAAGGAAGGGGTAGACCCCCGTTATGCCAGAATTCTGGGCCGGGCGACGGACAAGCTGGGCTGGTCTTTCGCAAAGGCCGCCTTTTTCAAGGCCTGGGCCTTGCAAATCCCATTGCTCTTTCTGGTATGCCTGCCCGCGCAGCTCGGCATCCTGCTGGCGGGAGATCAGACAATCGGTCCGGTCGCGTGGGCCGGGATCGCGCTGGCGCTGACCGGCATTCTTTTCGAGACGATTGGCGACATGCAATTGAAGGCTTTTCGCTCTAACCCTGCAAACAAGGGCAAGGTGCTGGACACGGGTCTGTGGCGCTACACCCGGCACCCAAATTATTTCGGTGACTTTTGTGCCTGGTGGGGCATTTGGCTTGTCGCGGCTACCACCGGCTGGCCAGTCTGGGTCGCCGTTGTGGGGCCATTGTTCCTGTCGTTCACGCTGATGAAATGGAGCGGGGCGCCGATGCTCGAAAAATCGCTGCAAAAGACGAAACCCCAATATGCGGACTATATTGCGCGGACTTCAGCATTTTTCCCGCGGCCACCCAGATCGCTGTCGGGAGGGGACAAGGCGGGATGATCAGGGGTGTGCATCATATAGCTATTGGTGTGTCCGATCTCGATCTTGCGCTGGATTTTTATCGCGATGCGCTTGGCTTTGTCGTGGAGCAGGAATCGACGATCTCCGCCGATCACAAGAAAGCAGGTGAGGCGGTGGGCATTCCGGGGTTTGAAGCCCGCATGGCGATGCTTGTGACCGGTAATATCCGGATTGAGCTGTGGCAATATTCCCGGCCCAACCAAGGAGACAGGCGTTCGGAACCGCAGGATCTGGGCTATCCTCATTTTGCGCTGGAGGTTGAAGATATCACCGCCGAATGCGCGCGCCTGTCACTGGCGGGCATGACATTTGTCGGGCCGCCAGTGGATTTCGGAACCCTCAAGGCTGTCTACGGGCGCGATCCGTTCGGGAATATCATCGAGCTGCTGGAGACAGTCGAATAGCCAGAATCAGGCCGCCTTGGCCAGGATCTTGCTTTCGATGATCTGGGCAAACACGTCGCTGTCCTGGGCACCCGGTACCATGAATTTCTTGTTGAAGATAAAGGCTGGCACGCCCGTGATGAAGCGATCCTGCCACTCCGCTTCCACCGCCCGAACCTCGGGAGCAAACATCCCGGTTTCCAGAATATTGGCAGCGCGTTCCGCGCTCAGACCAACAGATTTGGCAATATCTACCAGCGTTTCATGGTCGCTCACGTCCTGACCGTCGGTAAAATGGGCCTTGAACAGAGCGAGTTTCAATTCAGTCTGCTTGCCGGTCTCGCCAGCCCAGTGGAGCAGTCGGTGCGCATCAAACGTGTTCACCATGCGCATGTTCTCCCGATACTGGAACTCGAAATCCAGATCACTCCCCGCATCACGGAGACGATCGCGGTTCGCCTTGCTCTGTTCGGGCGTAGCGCCATATTTCTGGGCCATATGCTCGTTGATGTCCTGACCTTCCGGCGGCATCCCCGGGTTGAGTTCAAAGGCATGCCAGGCAAGCTCGAATCGGGCCTTGCCTTCGAAACGTTGCATTGCCTGCTCCAGTTTCTTGAACCCGATGATACACCAGGGACAGACCACGTCAGAGACAATATCTACGGTGACGACCGGGGTTTCTGACATGGGTATTTCCTTTATATTGGAGTTGCGAAGTGCTCAGGCTTTTTCGAGAGTACATTGCAGCGGGTGCTGGTTCTTGCGGGCAAAGTCCATGACTTGCGTGACTTTGGTTTCCGCCACTTCGTAGCTGAATGTGCCGCACACACCGACGCCTTTTTGATGGACATGCAGCATGACCCGTGTCGCTTCGTCGATATCCATCTTGAAAAAGCGTTTCAGGACCAGAACCACAAATTCCATCGGCGTGTAATCGTCGTTCAACAGCAGGACCTTGTAGGGACTCGGCTTCTTGGTTTTGACCCGCGTTTTTGTGGCAATACCGAGATCCGTATCATCACCATCGCCATTGCCTGGGCTATCCGGATTTTCCGGCGAATCATCATCGCCCGCCGCCAGAATGGCCAGAGCCAGATCGGAGGCGGTTGTTGCGGTTACCGGAAAGAGAATCTCTGAGTCACTCATGTCGAAAAGAATATGGTATTTTTGCCGCCGAGGGCAAGTGGTCCTTTGATCAGTCAGGGCCGAATATCGACAAATTGCCGTCCGTCCCAACAAAAAGGGCCGCTCCCGGCAGGAGCGACCCCTTTTGGTTCATCCTGTAAAAAGCTTAAGCAGCCTTTTTCAGTTCCTTGCGGATGTCGCTGACACGATCAGCGATCGGCTGATACGCCTTGCCGGCGATCTTGGTCACAGCATCGGCATTGCTGGAGGTCTGGTCCATGACGCGGTCAAGGTTGCTGCGCATGTAGTCAGCCTGCTTTTCAAAGAAGTCCCGCGGCGTTGCTACACTGAACAGGTCTTTCAGAACACGGCTGGCTTCGGTAAGGTTTTCCCGGGTGTACTTGACGTTGGTCTTGCCCAGTTCCTGTGCACCCTTGGCAGCGATCTTGCCGCTTTCTACCAGTGCTTCGACATTTTCGCGATTGAATTCAACGGCGGTTTTCGAAACTTCGGTTGCGCGTTCGGCGGCATCCTTGGCACGTTCCTGGGCGGTCGCAGCGAGCTCTTCAATGCGAGCGCGGATTTTTGCGGTTACGTCCTGGTTGGTCTTCTTTGCAGTTGCAGTTTTTTTCGGTGCAGCCTTCTTGGCAGCAGTTTTCTTTGCAGTAGCCATTTTCTTCGTTCCTTTTTTCAATTTCGGTTTCGCGGCAGTTTTGGTGGCGGCTTTTTTCGGCGCGGCCTTCTTCGCTGTCGCTTTCTTTGCTGCAGGCTTCTTTGCAGCGGGTTTTGAAGCCTTTTTCACGGGAGCGGCAGGTTTGGCAGTGGTCACTGCCGGCGCTGCTGCCTTTTTGGTGACAACCGGTTCCGCTTTGGTCTCGGTCGTCTTTACAGGTTCTGCCGACGCAGCTGCGGCATAGGCAGCTTCAGCAGAAAGCGTAGCCGGCCGTTTTGCGGCAGGCTGGGTTTCGGATACTGGGTTGTTCGTGTCGGCCATAAGAGCTTCCATTTGTTTGTTGCAGTGCACAAATAAGGGAGGCAGGGCGCGATGTCAAGGATAAATGTTGCAGTGCACAATAAAATTTGAAATTCAGATAAACATAACAAATACAGATATATAATTGGAAATATACTGTCATATCGAGCAGAAAAATGCTGCAGAAGCCCAATTCATGCACCGCATCAAAGTCAGGCAGTGGCCTTGATGCGGTGAGTGGTCAATCAACCGTCCAGTTGTTCCAGTTCCTGTCAGACCCATCGCGCAGTGGTTGCGACTGATAGCAAGGCGAAAGCGATGATACTGATCTGGGATGCGGCCTTCACATTCCATCCTATCGGTTTCGCAACAGCGTTGAATTTCGCTTCATATTCCGGATGCTCGGTCCCCATCCAGCGATCCCACCATGTAAAGTAGAGTCCGAAATTGCTGTGACCCTGACTGTGGTGCAGATCATGATGCGTGGTCGTTGTGATCCAGCCCAGCGGACCGCGTGTCCATCCGGCGGGGAAAAGCTCGACGCCGGAATGCCCCATGACATTGCGGATGATCATGTGTGCAAGGAACAGGAAAATGGCAAACGGATACATGCCTCCGGCCAAAACCGACACGATCAGCAGATATACAGGTACAAATGCAGCTTCCGCCACAGCTTCAAAGGACGAGAAGCTGTACGCTGACCAGGGCGTCGGGGTCCGCGACTTGTGGTGGTGCAGATGGGAAAAGCGGAACATCGTTTTGGTGTGGAGCCAGCGATGCATCCAGTAAAAATAGGCATCATGTGCCACAATCATGGCCAGCAGCTGGAGGACAAATAACGGCCAGATGATTTCTCCAGCGGTGATGGTGACCCATCCTGCCGCCTCCATGAGCACGGTGGATATCGTGGTCAGTCCGAAGACAAGCACCGTCCGCATCGATGAAAAGAACTCTCGCTTGTAGTCCGCAATGCCGGCTCGCCTTGACTGGATCCGCCGCGCATCGCTCCATTTACGAAATATCCAGAGGAGCAGGGACAACACTCCTGCGGCAATCAGATATCGCCCGAGATCAAAAGTAAAGGCTCCGATCATATGGTCGACAATTGCATCAATAAGGTCCGGCATATTTCTCTCCATCAGTCTTGTGGCCTATGTGATGGCAAGACAGTGGTGCATTGGCCGGGACAATTCTCCTCAATGTCAAAAAAGGCTGTGCAATTTCGAAAAGGATCATGTTTTTTCAGTTTTGATCAATGGTACTTTTGCGGAAATCACTAGGTGTCTGGCCGGTTTCGTAACGGAACGCGCGATTGAACGGGGCGAGCGATCCATAGCCTAGATCCATCGCGATTGTCAGAATGGGCACATCCACCAAATCGCGATCTGCCAATTTGGTCTTCGCTTCCCGGATTCGATAGCCGTTCAGAAAGGAGGAGAAGTTGCGATGGCCGAGTTTGCGATTGATCAGAGCCCGCAGGCGATGTTCGGGGGTGTCCAGATATTCGGCGAGCATCTGAATGGTCAGGGATGAAGTTCGATATTGTCCTGCTTCCATCGCTGACATCAATTTATCATGCAGCACAGTTTCAGACGGCGAGAAATGGTTTGCAGGCACAGAAACCTGCTCAGCAGCCGGCTTTTCTGACAATATCTCGTTGTCGACGCGGAGCAGTGAAAGCGCCGCGCCCATAACCAGCGTCAGAATCAAGGTGGCGTTGATTGAAGAAATGACAGGATATCCATCTACGGCACCAAACAGAATTTCATAGGTCAGAACTCCACCGACCTGGAGCCCGACAAATAGTGGCAGGAACATCCGGATTTTGCGGCGCTTCTCGACAAGATCATCTGCGCGACCGACCAGTGCGATCAGGATCAGATGAATGACCATTGCCAGCGAGACAAAATGGATCGCGTAAAATGTAAACCATTGAAGATGGGGCAAGATGTGAGCGACGATCCAGAACAGTGCAAGCAGCAAGGGCGCCAGGAAAAGCGGTTTGGCAATTTGTCGTTCAAACAACCGATGTGCAAAAAGCCATATCCAGAATGTTGTGGAAATCGATAATCCGTCGACAAAAGTCCGGTAAGGTTCCGACAAATGCATGGTTGTAGATGAATTGACCAGATAGCCGGTCGCGCCAATCATCAATCCGATCGCTGTCCATTTCAAACCGGGCCGGGTGGCACTTGTCAGAAGCAGGATGATCATCGTGAACAGGCCGCCAATGGCAAGCAACCGCAAGAGCGTATCCAGTTGTTCAAAAACCGTCAGGTTCAAAATGGCTGCCTTCCCTGTTTAATGCCATGCTAGTGATTACCGTCGCCATCGCAATGGCTATTTGATGGCTCGGGCTATCGATTTTTTGGCGAGAATTATATGGTCTCGATGGATTGACCGTGTAACAACAAGCGCATGCTCCGCGAATATGCCCCATGCCCGGTTTGAAACATCCCCGCTTGCAATCCATTGCCACTGCTGTCCCCGACCATCGCATCAGTCAGGCAGAGGTTCTCGCCATTCTGGCTCGCGCCCGCGGCGCAGCCCTGCCAGCCCGGCTGGAGCAAATCCTCGGCAATTCGGGAATTGACCAGCGCTATCTGGCATGTGAGCCGGACTATTATCTCGAACAGCGTAGCTGGCCCGACCGCGCGGCATGTTATGATCGCGTTGGCCGGACACTCGCAGAACAGGTTGCGGCTGAAGCAATGGATCGCGCCCGTATGACCCCCGCTGACATTGATGCCATCGTCATGATTTCCACAACCGGTACAATGACCCCCTCCATTCCCAGCCGCATGATCGAGACCATGGGCTTCCCTTCTTCCACTCGGACGGTTCCGGTTTTTGGCTATGGCTGTGCCGGTGGCGTTCTGGGACTGCGACTGGCCTCTGATCTGGCCAATGGCGGAGAAGGTCAGAATATCCTGCTTGTTTCTCTTGAGCTCTGCAGCCTGTCTTATGACTACAGCCAGTTTGACAAGAAAAACATGATCGCCACGGCCTTGTTCGCGGACGGCTGTGCTGCCGCGGTGATCAGCGGCCGTCCGGATTGCAAGCCTGGTCCGGCCTTCCGCGGCTTTGAACAGAAAACCTGGCCCGACACACGCGATATGATGGGCTGGGAAATCGGTCAGACCGGTTTTGATCTGGTTCTCGCCCGCGATATCCCGACGTTTGTTGCCCGCGATTTCGCCCCGTTTTGCGACCGGTTCCTTGAAGAGCAAGGCCTCGCAATGGCAGACCTTTCCGAGCCAGCCTGCCATCCCGGTGGCGGACGGGTGGTTGATGCGCTGGAAAATTATTTCGCCCCGGAAATTGCAGCTATCACCGCAACAAGAAGCGTTTTGGAAAGATATGGCAACATGTCGTCACCCACCGTGCTGTTCGTTCTCGAGCATTTGTTGCGTGGCAAACCGGACCGGCCAGTTTTGCTGACGGCTCTGGGCCCTGGTTTCACTTCGGCCCTCGCCATTCTCGACCCGAGGGAGGATTAATGGAACAGATCGGCACGATCTTCAGCACGTCTCCCACGCTGGTCACCTGGATACTCATCTACATTGTCGCGCAGCGACTGGCGGAGCTGGTTTACGCCAACCGCAATACGCGGCGCCTGCTGGCGGAAGGCGGCGAGGAATTCGGAGCTGACCATTATCACTGGTTCATTCTGCTCCATGGCTCCTGGCTGGCGGTGATCTTCCTGATGGTCGATCCGCTGCGCCCAATCGCGCCGCTGATGCTGGCGCTCTTTGTCGGAACCCAGATCCTCCGGGTCTGGACGCTGGCAAGCATCGGCAGATGGTGGACCACCCGGATCATCTCTGCTCCCCATTTCGACCTTGTGAAACGCGGCCCCTATCAATTCCTCTCGCACCCCAACTATACCGTCGTTGTCCTGGAAATCGCCATTGTCCCGCTAATGCTGGGATTGCCGTGGGTGGCACTGTTTTTCTCCATCCTCAACGCCCTGCTTTTGCGTCACCGGATCGGAGTGGAAAATGCCGTGTTGCAAGGTCGCGGAGATAATGCCTGACCGGATCTTGTAATTGACTAAAAGTCCAATAATCGTCATTATGCTCGCGAAGAATCAGAGCGCGAGGGTCAATATGGCAGGCGGTCCATCCACGGAATTGCAATCCTATCAAAACCGGCACCTGCCTGAACAGGCTGGAATTGCTAGGTTTATCGAAAAATGGGCCGGGATTCCGCTCAACTTTGTCGAAGCCATCGGGTCCTGGATAATCGTCAGGCCGATGAACGCGGCTTTGCGGCAATTGGACGGACTGTCTTACAAGCTGGAAGGGACCCTGCTGAAACGCATATTGCAGCATTCGCTTTTTCCCGTCATCATGATTGCCGGGTTTTTCATTGGTCTCACAGCTACCGAGGCGGGCGCGTCGACAGAGTCGATCACAACGCTGGCGCTCATCCCTGTTGTCATTGGCCTGATCGTGGCACCGCTGGAACGGCTGTTGCCCTATAGTCGTAACTGGCTGGAAGGCGGTAATGACAGCTCGGTCGACCTGATGATGTTCATTTCCGGTGCATTCTGGAACGGCTTTGCCAAATATCTGATCCAGGTCCTTTTCCTGGTCGGCATGATCGAGATGCTGGAATCCTATGGCCATGGCCTTTGGCCCGGTCACCTGCCGATCGTGGTGCAGGTGTTCCTGTTCATCCTGATCAAGGATTTCTTCCGCTACTGGCTGCATCGCGCCCTGCATGAAGTGCCGTTTCTGTGGCGCTTTCACGCGGCGCATCATTCGGTCAAGCGCCTCTACTGGCTGAACGGCATCCGCAGTCATCCGGTGGAAGTTGTGGGGCAGGCGATCCTGTTTGCCTTTCCCTATGCGTTGCTGCAACCATCGGCCGAAATCGCCATGATCGCGATTCTCATGCAGCTGACCATCGGTATTTTCCAGCACGCCAATATCGACCTCAAACTGGGCTTCTGGGAATATATATTCTCGATCGGCGATAATCATCGCTACCACCATTATCCCGACAAAAAGGTTGGTGACTCCAACTATGGCGGCGAGTTCATCCTGTTCGATATCCTGTTCGGCACCTTCCACAAGGTGAAGGGCGAACGCCCCCACGACCGCATCGGCATCGGCACCGCGCCCAATTATCCGATGACCATGGCGGGGCTGTATATCGCGCCGTTCCTCCCGGACCAGAAGGTGTTCGGACCGGAAGGGGAGCCTGAGACCGAGGACGGAATTCCCGTGGAAGCGGAACTGGGCGAACTCCGGTCGCAAGGGTGACAAAGGTGACACTGTGTCAACCTGATGGAAGAGCGGCGTTGCGGCCACTAACTATCTGAAAATCAGCAAAAACATATCGTGGCACCAGGCCAATGCGCAGGGTGACAGTCTTGCGAAACAAAATACTCACAACATTCCTGAATGCAAAATTTCAAAGAGCCGGAGCCGGAATTCTGACGGAGAAAGGGCGAGTAGGAAAGGGGGTCTTTCGTCTCGCCGGCGGGAGTGTCGCGGCTGAGTATCGGGATATCCCAAAATTGCAGATCACGCGAAGACGCGAAGGCGCCAGGAGTGGGAGTCACGCAAGGACCCATGCGCGTCATGCTGAACTTGATTCAGCATCCATTTCTCCGTTCACACTACTGTTCATGATTGCACCATGGATCCTGAGCCGAAGGCCACCGAAGGTAAACGAGTTCAGGATGACGGAAAGGGCAAAGGAGGGATTTGGCAATAGCCTGATTTCTGCGCTAGACTCATCCCCATGAAACTCACTCCCTATTCCGAAGGCTGCGGCATGGTCGTGGGCGATGTCCAGCTGGCGGAGATTGATAATGCCGCGCTCGCCGATCTGAAGGCCGCCTTTGTCGAGCACGGCCTGCTCTTCTTTCGCGACCAGGATCTGCCGCCTGAAGAGCATCACCGGTTCGCGACCCGTTTTGGCGACATCGTGCTCAACAAGTTCTTCAAGCCCTCCGACGCCCATCCGGAAATTGCCGAGGTTCGCAAGACCAAAGACCAGCAGATGAATATCGGCGGCGGCTGGCACACCGATCACAGCTATGACGCGGAACCTGCGCTCGGCTCGATCCTGGTTGCCCGCACGCTGCCCGACAGCGGTGGCGACACCCGCTTCGCCAATCTGGCGGCGGCCTATGATGCGCTGTCCGATGGCCTCAAGCGGACGCTGGAAGGGCTGCGCGCGATCCACAGCAACCGGCATATTTATGGCGAGGATGGCTATTACCGCAAAACCGATCTGGCGCAGACGCTCGGCGGCATGGACCGGGTCGGCGACGCCATCCATCCTGCCGTCATCCGCCACCCCGAAAGCGGGCGCAAGATCCTCTACGTCAATCCGGGCCATACGATCGGCTTCGAAGACTGGACGCGGGAAGAGAGTTTCGCGCTGCTGAATCATCTTTACAAGCATGTCGACCAGCCCGCATTCACCTGCCAGTTCGCATGGCAACCCGGCTCGGTCGCCTTCTGGGACAATCGCAGCACCTGGCATTTTGCCAATAATGACTATCCGGGCCAGGAGCGTCTGATGCACCGGATCACGCTAGCCGGTGGAGCGTTGGCGGGGGTTTGAGTGCCTCAATAGCGAGCGTTTGTACTTGTGGACTGGCGGCCTATAGTGATGGTCTGGGACCAGGGAGCAGAAACATGTCAAAACTCGCAGCCATTGTCATCGGCCTGATCGCGGTATTGCATCTTTATATTGCCTGGTTTGAAATCTTCGCCTGGACCACCAGGGGGCCGGTGGTTTTTTCCAGTTTTCCCGTCGACCTGTTCGAACCCACAAAGGCCATGGCCGCCAATCAGGGGATTTATAACAGCTTTCTGGCGGCGGGTTTGATCTGGTCACTGTTTATCAAGGACACATTGTGGCGGCGCAATGTTGCGACCTGCTTCCTGCTGTTTGTCGCCGTCGCCGGATTATTCGGTGCAGTCACTGTCGCCCCGCGCATAGCGGTCGTACAGACATTGCCGGCGGTCGTGGGCCTTGTGCTGGTCTGGTTGTCTTGGGGACGAAAGGGCTGATCGCACGATTTGGGCGTGACTCATCGCGGTCAATATGCTGTGAACCCCATCCCATGCAAACTTACCCTACTTCAAGGACACCCGAACGCCGCGCGGACTTTATTGTTCATGCCATCGGATTGCTGCTGATCCTGCTCGCCGGTGCGGCGCTCATGGTGCGGGCGACGGATCACGGCCCGGCGGTGATTGCGGCGATCGCAGTCTATGTGATCGGCGCATTGTTCTCGCACATCATTTCAATGTTCTACCATCTGTCGCCCTATCACAACCAGCGCCTGATGCTGCGGCGGATCGATCATGCCGCGATTTATCTGACGATAGCGGGGACGTTTACGCCCTTGTTCGTGATGGCGGATACCGAGTTCAGCCTGTTCCTGCTGGCCATCATCTGGGCGCTGGCCTTTCCGGCGATGCTGTTCAAGATGTTCGGCAAGGGCCTGGACTCGCGCTGGTCGATGGCCTCCTATCTGGGCATGGGATGGATGGGTCTGATCGGTGTGCCCGAACTGATGGACCATTTGCCGCCGCTATCCCTGTGGGCCATGCTGGCGGGCGGCCTGTTCTATTCCCTCGGCGCGATCGTCTACGCCCGCAAGACGCTGCCCTTCCGCTATTCGATCTGGCACGGTTTCGTCATGTTCGGCGGCGCGAGTTTCTTCGTTTCGATCTGGGCGGGGCTGGTTGGGTAGATGGAACAGTCCGCTTTGGGCGCAAAAGCGGAAGTCGGGAAACGTACCAAACTGAGACAGGCTGGATAGATCTTCTGAGATTTGAATTGGAAACTTGTTGTTAACTTGTTAGCTGACCGTGGGATTGATCAAAAGCACAAGGAAGTAATAATTTCTTGTCGCTTGGCAAATACAGAGCCACAAAAGGGAAAATTATGAGAAAAACTCTTCTGATTTCTACCGCCATCGCGATGCTTGCTGCCCCCGGTTGCGCAAATGCAGCGATAGTGATGAAATCTCTCGACATTACTGGTTCAGACTTTTCGTTGCGCTTCGGTAATGGATCCGTTGCTCCAGCGGATCCGTTTTCAGTCGTATTTTCTGTCACATTTGATAACAGCTCAGATGTTAATAGGACAACCAATGGACTGAACATAATTTCGTCGACTCTGCCCTACTCAGCAGAATATGCCTACAACAGTTCCAGAGATGTTCTGACTCTCGCTACGGATGTGACAGACGACGGTAGTTGTCTCGGCTCAGCAAACAGTTTCTGCATTTTCGTCAACAACTTTTCGACTGCACCGAACGCCAGTTTCTTTAACCAAGTCACCGGCGGGAATGGCGGTCCCGGAATTTGGGTGGCGAATAGAATCTCCACGTCTGCAGTTCCAGAACCGGCCACATGGGCATTCATGATCTTTGGTTTCGGTGCTATTGGCGGCGCGATGCGGCGTCAGCGTAAAACCACTTTGAAAGTCAACTACACATAGTATCCGGCCAAAACGTTTACCCAAAAGCCCTGCCAGATCGCTCTAACAGGGCTTTTGTTTGCGCGCCAATGTCCGCTTTCGGGATAATGCTGCCATAGTCGCTGCTGCTCATTTTGGGACCGGATTCCACTATTCCGGTTTTCCAACATATTCCTCCCAAATTGCGGTTATGCCGTGCTATTCCCGTCACCATGCCCGATCTGACCGATATTCTCGCACGGCTGTTTGCCAATACGCCCGCGATGGTCTTCAGCACTTTGGGTATGGCCGGGTTGATCGGCGCCGCAGGCCTGGCCTTTCGCGCATTGCGGCTGATCAACGGTGTCAGTGTCGGCGGCACGATAGTCCGTTGGCAAAAGCGGACCTCTGACGGAACCGTTTCCTATGCGCCTATTGTTCGTTTTCGGACTGGTCCAGCGGACGAGTATGAAGTGCAAAGTTCCACTGTTTTTGAAGATGAGCCGGGCGAGGTCGATCTGCCGGTCACCATAAGATATGATCCTCACAACCCCGAGCGCGCGGATATCGAGGGACGGCATCATCCCTGGCGGCCGGTAATGGCATTCACGGTTTTGGCGTTGGGTGCCTTGGCCGTGGGCTGGCAGGCGGGTGGCTATGCTGAAACCGATGGTGCGGATGTTGATGACGAGCTAAGTGCGCCCTGACTTTCGCTTTCGGGGTTATGTGGCCACCGGCAATCGCCGGATTTCCTTCCCCGGTCACCCCTTGACCCTCAAACGAATCCCCGCTAAGGGCCGCGCTTCTGTTGTTGCGGGTCGCACTCGGCGCAGCGGAAAACTGACATAGGCAAAACACTGGGCCGCCTTCGGGCGCCAGAGTAACCCTAGTTTATCTAGTATTATAAGGTGAAGACTTTATGCCAACGATTAATCAGCTCGTCCGTAAAGGGCGGGTGCCCCAGAAGACGAAGTCCAAGGTTCCGGCAATGGAAGCCAACCCGCAGAAGCGCGGCGTTTGCACCCGTGTCTATACCACGACTCCCAAGAAACCAAACTCCGCTCTCAGAAAGGTTGCCAAGGTTCGCCTGACCAACCAGCGCGAAGTCATCAGCTATATTCCCGGTGAAGGCCACAACCTTCAGGAGCATAGCGTGGTGCTGATCCGCGGCGGCCGTGTGCGCGACCTTCCCGGTGTGCGTTACCACGTCCTGCGCGGCGTTCTCGATACCCAGGGTGTCAAGGACCGCAAGCAGAGCCGTTCCAAATATGGCGCCAAGCGTCCGAAATAAGATCAGATACGGAGTTATAGAAAATGGCACGTCGTCGTCGTCCCGAGAAACGGGTTATCCTTCCTGATCCCAAGTTCAAGGACCAGGTTCTTTCGAAATTCATGAACAACCTCATGCTCGACGGGAAAAAATCCGTCGCGGAGAAAATCGTCTACGGTGCGCTGGACAGCGTCGAAGCCAAGGCGAAGAAAGATCCGCTGCAGCTGTTCCATGATGCGCTGAACAATATCAAGCCGGGCATCGAGGTCCGCAGCCGCCGTGTCGGTGGTGCGACCTATCAGGTTCCCGTTGAAGTGCGTCCCGAGCGTGCCCAGGCACTGGCCATCCGCTGGATGATCTCTGCCGCCCGCTCGCGCAGTGAAACCACCATGGCAGCGCGTCTGTCCGGTGAGATTCTCGACGCTTCCAACAATCGCGGCAACGCGGTGAAGAAGCGGGAAGATGCGCACAAGATGGCCGAAGCCAACCGGGCCTTCGCGCATTATCGCTGGTAGTATTTCCGAACGAGCCGGGGTTTGTTGCTCCGGCTCTTTCAAACGTAGCAATTGAAACCAATCAAGGCTGGTCAAAACCGGCCATATTAACTATAGGGCGGCCAGATTTTGGTTCCCCTTCACACTGGAGTAAAGACTATGGCACGCAGCCATCCGCTCGAACGCTATCGCAATATCGGCATCATGGCCCATATTGATGCCGGGAAAACGACCACCACGGAACGTATCCTTTATTATACCGGCAAGTCCTACAAGATCGGCGAAGTGCATGATGGCGCGGCGACGATGGACTGGATGGAGCAGGAGCAGGAGCGGGGTATCACCATTACTTCTGCTGCGACCACTTGTTTCTGGAACAGCGAAGACCGCCAGGGTCCCGAGCACCGGATCAACATCATTGACACGCCGGGTCACGTGGACTTCACCATTGAAGTCGAACGCAGCTTGCGTGTACTCGACGGCGCGGTTGCCTGTTTCGACGGCGTGGCCGGCGTGGAGCCGCAGTCCGAAACCGTCTGGCGTCAGGCGGACAAATATAAAGTGCCGCGGATGTGCTTCATCAACAAGCTCGACCGGACCGGCGCCGACTTCAAGTTCTGCGTGAATTCGATCATCGAGCGTCTCGGTGCGACCCCGGCTGTTCTGTATCTGCCGATCGGCATTGAAGCCGACCTGGTCGGTCTCGTTGACCTGATCAACGAGCGTTCGATCACCTGGAAGAACGAAGATCTCGGCGCCGAATATACCTATGGCGAAATCCCCGAAGACATGGCGGAAGAAGCTGCGGAATATCGCGAGAAGCTGATCGAACTGGCTATCGAGCAGGACGACGAGGCGATGGAAGCCTATTTCGAAGGCAACATGCCCGATGCGGCAACGCTCAAGGCACTGATCCGCAAGGGTACGTTGAACCAGAGCTTCGTTCCGGTTCTCTGTGGCTCGGCGTTCAAGAACAAGGGTGTGCAGCCTTTGCTCGACGCGGTTGTCGACTTCATGCCGAGTCCGCTCGACGTTCCGGCGATCAAGGGCGTTCTGCCTGACAGCGACGAAGAAGCCTCGCGTCCGTCTTCGGATGACGAGCCCTTCTCTGCGCTCGCCTTCAAGGTCATGAACGACCCGTTTGTCGGTTCACTGACCTTCTGCCGCATCTATTCCGGCAAGCTGGAAAAAGGCACGCTGCTCAACTCGGTCAAGGACAAGAAAGAGAAAGTCGGCCGTATTCTGGAAATGCACTCCAATGACCGGAAGGACATTGACGAGGCATTTGCAGGCGACATTGTCGCGCTTGCCGGCATGAAGGAAACCACCACTGGCGATACGCTGTGTGATGCGTCCAACCCGATCATTCTGGAACGGATGGAATTCCCGGATCCGGTTATCGAGCTTTCGGTGGAACCGAAGACCAAGGCCGACCAGGAGAAAATGGGCGTCGCCCTCAATCGTCTGGCAGCCGAGGATCCTTCGTTCCGCGTGACGACTGACCATGAAAGCGGTCAGACGATCATCAAGGGCATGGGCGAATTGCACCTCGACATCCTGGTCGATCGCATGAAGCGTGAATTCAAGGTCGAAGCCAATGTCGGTGCGCCGCAGGTGGCCTATCGCGAAGCCCTCGGCAAGCCGGTCGACACGGACTATACGCATAAGAAACAGTCCGGTGGTTCCGGTCAGTTCGCGCGGATCAAGTTTGAAGTCACGCCGGGCGAGCGCGGTGCGGGCATCACCTTTGAAGACGAAATCAAGGGCGGTAACATTCCGAAGGAATATATCCCGTCTGTTGAAAAGGGCATGCGCGAAACCGCGGAAACCGGTTCGCTGATCGGCTTCCCGATCATCGACTTCCATATCCGGGTCTATGACGGCGCCTATCATGACGTTGACTCTTCGGCACTGGCTTTCGAAATCGCGGCACGTGCCGCGATGCGGGAAGCGGCGCAGAAGTCCGGCATCAAATTGCTTGAACCGATCATGAAGGTCGAAGTGATCACGCCGGAAGACTATCTTGGTGACGTGATCGGTGACCTCAACAGTCGCCGTGGTCAGATCCAGGGTACCGACACCCGCGGTATCGCCCAGGCAGTCGATGCCATGGTGCCGCTGGCCAACATGTTCGGCTATGTGAATGAACTGCGTTCGTTCACCCAGGGTCGCGCGCAATATTCGATGCAATTCTCTCACTATGAGGAAGTGCCGAACAATGTTGCCACCGAGCTGAAGGAGAAGATGGCCTAAGGCCGGATTTCTTTTTGAAATAACTTGCGCTTCCTTTTGCGCGACGGGCAAAAAAAGCCGGATGCGCAAAAGGGTGTTGACAGATTTGGATAGTCTCGCCAAAGCGCGGCACAGACTATCAAGACGATAGAAAATCAGAGGTAAATAAAATGGCTAAAGAGAAGTTTGAGCGCAACAAGCCGCATTGCAACATCGGCACCATCGGTCATGTTGACCACGGTAAAACGACGTTGACTGCGGCCATCACAAAAGTTCTGGCAGAAGCAACCGGCGGTGAAGCTGTTGACTTCGCGAACATCGACAAGGCTCCCGAAGAGCGCGAGCGTGGCATCACCATTTCAACGGCACACGTTGAATATGAAACCGAAGCCCGTCACTACGCGCATGTCGATTGCCCGGGTCACGCTGACTATGTGAAGAACATGATCACCGGTGCGGCCCAGATGGATGGCGCCATTCTGGTTGTGAACGCAGCCGACGGCCCGATGCCCCAGACTCGTGAGCACATCCTGCTCGCCCGTCAGGTTGGTGTACCTGCTCTGGTTGTCTTCATGAACAAGGTTGACCAGGTTGATGACGAAGAGCTGCTCGAGCTGGTTGAAATGGAAGTTCGTGAACTTCTGTCTTCCTATGACTTCGATGGCGACAATATTCCCATCGTTGCCGGTTCTGCTCTGGCTGCCCTCGAAGGCCGCGACGACAATATCGGCAAGGAAAAGATCCTTGAGCTGATGGCTGCCGTTGACGAGCACATCCCGCAGCCGGATCGTCCGGTTGATCAGGACTTCCTGATGCCGATCGAAGACGTGTTCTCGATTTCCGGTCGTGGTACGGTTGTAACCGGCCGTGTGGAAACCGGTGTTGTGAATGTTGGTGACGAAGTTGAAATCGTTGGCATCAAGGACACCACCAAGACCACCGTTACCGGTGTTGAAATGTTCCGCAAGCTGCTCGACAGCGGCGAAGCCGGCGACAATATCGGCGCTCTGATCCGCGGCGTTGCCCGTGAAGAAGTTGAGCGTGGCCAGGTTCTCTGCAAGCCGGGTTCGATTACCCCGCACACCGAGTTCAATGCCGAAGTATATGTGCTGTCGAAAGACGAGGGTGGCCGTCACACGCCATTCTTCGCCAACTATCGTCCGCAGTTCTACTTCCGTACGACGGACGTTACCGGTGAAGTGATCCTGCCGGACGGCACCGAGATGGTTATGCCTGGTGACAACGTGACAATTGGCGTCAAGCTGATCGCGCCGATCGCCATGGACGCTGGCCTCCGCTTCGCTATTCGTGAAGGCGGCCGGACCGTTGGTTCAGGGGTTGTCAGCACCGTAACAAAGTAATATAGGACTGCATCGCCGCCCGGGTCACTGATTCGGGCGGCCAGTTTTTCGCCGCTCCGGCTTAATCGTCCGACGTTTCGGGCAGAAAATCGGGGCGGTTTATTTTTGGCTCTTTCGCATCGGTATAAGGTTTATGGAAACGCAGAATATTCGCATTCGCCTCAAGGCATTCGATCATCGGGTACTGGATCAGGCAACCGGCGATATCGCTGACACGGCTCGCCGGACTGGCGCGCTGATCCGTGGACCGATTCCATTGCCGACGCACAAAGAGAAATTTACCGTAAACCGCGGCCCGCACGTTGACAAAAAGTCGCGTGAGCAGTTCGAGGTCCGGACTTACAAGCGGTTGCTCGATATCGTGCAGCCGACACCGCAGACTGTGGATGCTTTGATGAAGCTCGACCTGGCTGCCGGTGTGAATGTCGAGATCAAACTGGCCTGAGCCAGTCTGGCCTTCGGATAGTCGGAGGCCCTCGAAGACATTGGGATACCTCCGGTTGTTACCGGGTAGCGTCCCCCGTCTCGCGCCACATCTGATGTGGTGCAATACAGCCCGGACGGGGTGATGCATGACAATTTGGGTTGGCAAGCCGGGGGGAATGGTCCCGTCGGCCTCTGTTAAGGAGAAATGATCGTGCGTACTGGCGTGATCGCGAAAAAAATGGGGATGACCCGCTTGTTCCAGGAAGACGGTCGGCACGTGCCGGTTACCGTTCTCTCGCTGGAAGAATGTCAGGTTGTCGGAGCCCGCAAGCAGGATCCGGATGGCTATTATGCTGTTCAGCTTGGTGCAGGTGCCCGTAAAGCGAAAAATGTAAACAAACCACAGCGGGAAGCTTTTGCGAAAGCGGAAGTCGAGCCCAAGGCGCGTGTTGCCGAGTTCCGGGTTGAGAGCGAAGAAGGCTTGCTCCCCGTCGGTGCAACCGTAACCGCAGACCACTTTATTGCCGGCCAGATGGTCGACATCCAGGGCGTGACCCAGGGTAAGGGCTTTGCCGGTGCGATGAAGCGCTGGGGCTTCGGTGGTATGCGAGCGACACATGGTGTCTCCATCTCTCACCGTGCCCATGGTTCGACTGGTCAAAACCAGGATCCGGGCAAGGTCTTCAAGGGCAAGAAAATGGCGGGCCACATGGGCGCGCGGAACCGGACCCAGCAAAATCTCGAAGTCGTGCGCACAGATGCTGCTCGCGGCTTGATTTTTGTCCGCGGCAGCGTTCCCGGTGCCAAGGGCGGCTGGTTGCTGGTCAAGGATGCCGTCAAGGTGCCGGCTCCGGAAGGTGTTCCGTTCCCGGGTGCGATGCGTCGCAACGCCGATGAAACAGCGACTGAAGATGCACCGGCTGGCATGATCGAAGCGGATGCCGCGATCGAAGCCCCAGCTGGTCCGACCGACGAAGAAGTGGCGGCAGCCGCAGCGGAAGCTCCTGCAGAAACGCCGGCCGAGGAAACCAAGGCAGATGATGCCAAAGACTCTGACGAGAAGGAGGGTTAAGCGATGAAACTCAAAGTCAAAACCCTCGACGCGAAGGCCAAGGGCGACATCGAGCTGAATGATGACGTATTTGGCGTTGAGGCCCGCGCAGACATTCTGCACCGCGTCGTCAACTGGCAGCGTGAAAAAGCCCGCGGAACGGCCCGTGCTGTTCGGGAACGCGGTGATGTCGCTCGTACCGGCAAGAAGTTCGGCAACCAGAAGGGTGGTGGTACCGCTCGTCATGGTTCGCGCCGGGCGCCAATCTTTGTCGGCGGCGGCAAGGCCCACGGTCCGCGCAAGCGCGATTTCAATCCGTCGCTGAACAAAAAGGTTCGTGCACTGGGTCTGAAAATGGCGCTGAGCGACAAGGCGAAGAACGACAATCTCATCGTGCTCGAAAATATTGAACTGAAAGATGCCAAGACCAAAGCGCTTCTGGCCAATATCGAAAAGCTCGGTTTCGGCAAGTCGGCCCTGGTCATGGACGGTGAAGCGGTGAATGATGCTTTCTCGAAGGCGTCGAACAACATTCCGCGTCTGAACGTGATGCCGGCAGCCGGTGCCAATGTTTACGACATTCTCAACCACGAAACTCTGGTGCTGACCCGCGCCGCAGTGGAAAAGCTGGAGGCGCGCTTCAATGGCTAAAAAAGAAGCTGTGGACATTCGTCACTATGACGTAATTGTCGGCCCGCACATTACAGAAAAAACCACCTTGCTCAGCGAAAATAACGCTGTGGTGTTCAAGGTCGCAAATGACGCGACCAAGCCGCAGATCAAGGCTGCTGTGGAAGCGCTGTTTGACGTCAAGGTCAAGGGTGTGAACACGATGGTCCAGAAGGGCAAGACCAAGCGCTGGCGGGGTCGTCCCTATACGCGCAACAATGTCAAAAAGGCGATTGTCACGCTGGCCGAAGGTCAGACGATTGACATCACCACGGGAGTTTAAGGGCAATGGCACTCAAATCCTATAAACCAACCAGCCCCGCCCGGCGTGGTCTTATCCTGGTCGACAAGAGCGGCCTTTGGAAGGGCAAGCCGGTCAAGAAGCTGGTTGAAGGCAAGCGCAAGACAGGTGGTCGCAACAACAAGGGCCACGTGACATCGCGCGGCATTGCTGGTGGTCACAAGCAGAAATATCGCCTGGTCGACTTCAAGCGCCGGAAATTTGATGTTTCGGCAACGGTCGAGCGGATCGAATATGATCCCAACCGGACGGCCTTCATCGCGCTGATCAAATATGACGATGGCGAGTTGAGCTACATCATCGCTCCGCAGCGTCTCGCAGTAGGTGACACGGTCATCTCTGGCGAAAAGGTTGACGTGAAGCCGGGCAATGCGATGAAATTGTCGCAGATGCCGATCGGCACGATCATCCACAATGTGGAAATGAAACCAGGCAAGGGCGGTCAGATTGCCCGTTCCGCCGGTGCTTATGTCCAGATTGTCGGTCGTGACCGCGGAATGGTGATTGTGCGTCTGAACTCGGGCGAACAGCGCTATATCCGCAGCGATTGCATGGGCACTGTTGGCGCGGTCTCGAACCCCGACAACAGCAACCAGAATTTCGGCAAGGCCGGACGCACCCGCTGGAAAGGGCGTCGTCCTCTCACCCGTGGTGTCGCCAAGAACCCGGTCGATCACCCGCATGGTGGTGGTGAAGGCCGGACCTCCGGTGGCCGCCATCCGGTGACCCCGTGGGGCAAGCCGACCAAGGGCGCACGGACCCGCAAGAATAAACAGACCGACAAGATGATCATCCGGTCGCGTCACGCGAAGAAGAAGAGGTAAGCATGGCTCGTTCCATCAAAAAAGGTCCATTTGTTGACCTCCACCTGCTGAAAAAAGCGCAGGATGCACAGGAAGCGAATAGTCACGCGCCGATCAAGACCTGGTCGCGTCGTTCCACTGTTCTTCCGGATTTCGTTGGACTGACCTTCAACGTGTATAATGGCCAGAAATTCATTCCCGTCTCGGTGAATGAGGACATGGTCGGTCACAAGCTTGGCGAGTTTGCGCCCACGCGCAACTATTACGGCCATGGCGCTGACAAAAAAGGCAAGAAATAATGGGTAAGGCATCATCACCCCGCCGCGTTGGCGACAATGAAGCTTTGGCTGTTGGCAATTCCATTCGTGGTTCTGCCCAGAAGCTGAATCTGGTTGCGCAACTGATCCGCGGCAAGAAAGCGGAAGACGCACTGAACATCCTGTCATTCTCGAAGAAGAGCATGGCCAAGGATGTCAGCAAGGTTCTGGCCTCGGCGATCGCCAATGCGGAAAACAACCACAATCTGGATGTTGACGCATTGATCGTTCACGAAGCCAGTGTCGGCAAGTCACTGACCATGAAGCGCTGGAAAGCCCGCGCCCGTGGCCGCTCCGCCAAGATCATCAAGCCATTTAGCCGCGTCCGCATCGTCGTTCGCGAGCATGAAGAAGAAGAGGCGTAAACCATGGGTCAAAAGAGTAATCCTATCGGGCTTCGCCTGCAGATCAACCGGACCTGGGACAGCCGCTGGTATGCGGAAGGGGACAATTATGGCGATCTCTTGATGGAAGACATCAAGATGCGCAAATATATCCTCGAAACCGTGCCGCAGGCAGCGATTTCCAAGGTTGTCATCGAGCGCCCGGCCAAAACCTGCCGCGTTTCGATCTATGCTGCCCGCCCCGGTGTCATCATCGGCAAAAAGGGTGCGGACATCGAGAAGCTGCGTCGCAAGCTCAGTGAAATGTCGTCCAGCGACGTGTCGCTGAACATCGTTGAAATCCGCAAGCCGGAAGTGGACGCGAAACTGGTGGCGCAGGGCATCGGCGATCAGCTGATCCGTCGTGTGGCTTTCCGCCGGGCGATGAAGCGCGCGGTTCAGTCCGCACTGCGTCTCGGCGCCGAAGGCATCAAGATTGTCTGTGGTGGCCGTCTCGGTGGTGCAGAAATCGCGCGCGTCGAATGGTACCGCGAAGGCCGCGTGCCGCTGCATACGCTGCGCGCCAATATCGACTATGCCGAGCATGAAGCGCTCACCGCTTACGGCATTATCGGTATCAAGGTCTGGATTTTCAAAGGCGAGATCATGGGGCACGACCCGATGGCTCAGGACCGGCTGATGGTGGAAGCACAGACTTCCGGCGTCCGTCCGTCGCGATAACTGCTAGATTTAGGGAATAGGTAGAGCATCATGCTGCAACCAAAGAAAACAAAGTTCCGCAAGGCTCACAAGGGCCGGATCAAGGGCAAGGCGCCCGGCGGCACGACGCTGAACTTCGGTTCCTATGGCCTGAAAGCCCTGGAACCCGAGCGGATCACTGCACGCCAGATCGAGGCAGCCCGCCGTGCGATCACGCGTCACATCAAGCGGCAGGGCCGTTTGTGGATCCGCGTGTTCCCGGATGTGCCGGTTTCGAAGAAGCCTGCAGAAGTCCGTCAGGGCAAGGGCAAGGGCTCGGTTGAATACTGGGCTGCCAAGGTGAAACCGGGCCGGATCATGTTCGAACTGGACGGTGTTCCGGGACCGATCGCTGCCGTTGCTTTCGAGCGCGCTGCGATGAAGCTTCCCATCAAGACGAAAGTTGTGGCGCGCCTTGGCGATACGTCACACCTGGAAGGATAAGGGTCATGGCCGACAAGAAAAATTCAAGCAGTGCCAAGATGGAAGACATGCGCACCAAGACCGACGATCAGCTCGAGACCGATCTCGGTGATCTGAAGAAAGAGGCATTCAACCTCCGTTTTCAGGCTGCGACCAACCAGCTCGAAAAGCCGAGCCGGATGCGCGAAGTCCGCCGGACCATTGCACAGATCAAAACATTGCAGACCGAGCGCGCGAAAGCCGCTGCTGCAGAAAAGGCGTAAGGAACCGATATGCCAAAACGTATTCTCACCGGCACGGTAGTGTCAGACAAGGGCGACAAGACCATTGTCGTCAACGTCGAGCGCAAGGTGAAGCACCCGCTCTACGGAAAGATCATGCGGCGGTCGAAAAAATACCATGCGCATGATGAAAATAACGAGATGAGCACCGGCGAGACCGTGCGCATTGAGGAAACGAAGCCGATTTCCAAGCTGAAGACCTGGAAGGTGCTGGAACGCGTTGGCGCTGCCGCCGCTCCTGCCACTCCAAAGGTTTCGGAAGTCACGGCCGAAGACGAAGGCGAAGTGAAAGCCGAGAGCTGAAGCAACGAAGTTTAACTGGGCCCGGGCAATCCGGAGCGGAATGAAGAAGGAATTGGATCCATGATCCAGATGCAATCGAACCTGGAGGTCGCTGACAATAGCGGAGCCAAACGCGTGCAGTGCATCAAGGTGCTGGGCGGCTCAAAGCGTCGCTTTGCCGGCGTTGGCGACATTATTGTTGTGTCGATCAAGGAAGCGGCTCCTCGCGGCAAGGTGAAAAAGGGCGACGTGCACCGTGCGGTGATCGTGCGCACCAAGAAGGACATCCGCCGGAAAGACGGATCGGTCATTCGCTTTGACAGCAATGCTGCCGTTCTGGTCAACAATGCGCAGGAGCCGATCGGCACGCGTATCTTTGGCCCCGTGGTCCGCGAACTGCGTGCCAAAAAGCACATGAAAATCATCAGCCTGGCTCCGGAGGTACTCTGAACATGGCCAATGCAAAGATCAAAAAGGGTGACACGGTTGTCGTTCTGTCCGGCAAGGACAAGGGCAAATCCGGTGAAGTGACCAAGGTCATGCCGAAAGACAGCAAGGTGCTGGTTTCCGGCGTGAATGTCGCGATCCGTCACCGCAAGCCGACCCAGGCCAACCCGCAGGGCGGTCTGGAACGCAGCGAAGCGCCGATGCACATCAGCAAGGTGGCACTTGCCGATCCGAAAGACGGCAAGCCGACCCGGGTGCGTTTCGAAAAGACCAAAGACGGAAAAATGCAGCGCGTAGCTGTCAAGTCCGGGGAGAAAGTCGATGGCTGACAAATATGTAGCTCGCATGCGCAAGAAATATGACGAGGAAGTCGTCAAGGCGCTGCAGGAAAAATTCAACTATTCCAATCCCATGGAAGTTCCGAAGATCACCAAGATCACGATCAACATGGGTGTTGGCGAAGGCAGTCAGGACAAGAAGAAAGTCGCGACCGCAGCCGCTGAAATGGAATTGATTGCCGGTCAGAAGCCGGTCATCACCAAGGCGAAAAACTCGATCGCGACGTTCAAGCTGCGTGAAGGCATGCCGATTGGCTGCAAGGTCACGCTGCGCCGCGAGCGGATGTACGAGTTTCTTGACCGTCTGGTGACCGTGGCGATGCCGCGGATCCGGGACTTTCGTGGTCTGAACCCGAAAAGCTTCGACGGACGTGGCAACTTTGCCATGGGCCTGAAAGAGCAGATTATTTTTCCGGAAATTGCCTATGACGACATCGACGTCGTCCGCGGCATGGACATCATTGTGACGACGAGTGCCAATACAGATGACGAAGCCCGTGAGCTTCTGAAACTGTTCGGTTTCCCGTTCCCGCAGGAAGAAGAGCAAGAAGCAGCGTAATTTCTGCGCAACCAATTTACCCGTTCCCGGTCGGGAACACGCAAGAAAGGAAGAGAACTTAAGTCATGGCGAAACTGAGTTCCATTAACAAAAACGAACGACGCAAGAAGCTGGTCAAGAAATATGCCGGCAAATATGCGAAGTTGAAGGCGATGGCCAATGACGAGTCTCTCGACGAGACCGAACGTCTGATGGCGCGTCTGAAAATGGCGGAAATCCCGCGCAACGGTAATCCTACCCGCGTGCGCAACCGCTGCGAAACCACAGGACGTCCGCGCGGTTATTATCGCAAGTTCCGTCTCTGCCGTATCGAGCTGCGTGACATGGCCAACAAGGGCCTGATCCCCGGCGTAACGAAATCCAGCTGGTAAAGGGAAGATAACATGGCTTTTACCGATCCCTTGGGTGACATGCTCACCCGCATCCGCAACGGACAGCAGGCTCGCAAGGACAGCGTGGTTTCTCCCGCGTCCAAGCTGCGTGGTGCTGTTCTCGAAGTTCTCCAGCGCGAAGGCTATATTCGCGGCTACAGCGAAGAAGAGGTGAACAAGCACCCTGGTCTGCGCATTGAACTGAAATATTTTGAAGGCGAGCCGGCGATCCGCCACGTGGCCCGTGTTTCAAAGCCTGGTCGTCGTATCTACAGCGGATCTTCCGATCTGCCGACCGTACGCAATGGCCTTGGCATCACAATCGTATCCACGCCAAAAGGCGTTCTGTCCGACGCGGAAGCGCGGCAGCAGAATGTCGGCGGCGAAGTACTGGCCGAGGTATTCTAATCATGTCCCGTATCGGAAAAAAAGCAGTAGCCATTCCTGACGGCGTTATCGCCAGCATGGAAGACGGGCTGGTCAAGGTCAAAGGACCCAAGGGCGAACTCTCCACTCCGATGGTGGACGACCTGTCCTATGAACTGGGCGACGGCGGCCTGATGGTCACGCCGGCGAACAAGTCGAAACGCGCACGCGCCTTCTGGGGCATGCAGCGGACCCTGGTCCAGAACCTGGTTGAGGGTGTTACCGAAGGCTTTTCCAAGACTCTCGAAATCAGCGGTGTTGGTTATCGTGCCGCGGTAAAGGGCAAGGTCCTGAACCTGCAACTCGGTTTCAGCCATGATGTCGATTTTGACATTCCGGAAGGCATCACCATCAAGACCCCTGATCAGACCACGGTCGAAATCAGCGGGATCGACAAGCAGCAGGTTGGCCAGGTTGCCGCGGAAATCCGGCGCTGGCGCAAACCCGAGCCTTACAAGGGCAAAGGCATCAAATATCGCGGAGAATATATTTTCCGCAAAGAAGGGAAGAAGAAATAAGCCATGGCGAATATTTCTCAATTCAAACGGCGCCAGCAACGCGTTCGCAGCAAATTGCGGAAGCGCGGGCTCACAAAGCCTCGTTTGTCCGTTCATCGTACAAGTCGGCACATGTATGCGCAGATTATTGACGATGCAGCCGGAACAACCGTGGCCGCAGCGTCGACACTCGACAAGTCCTCCAAGGTCAAGACCGGTGCAGACAGCGCCGCGGCGGCTGATGTCGGCAAGCGGGTTGCGGAAGCAGCCAAGAAAGCTGGCGTAAAGGAAGTAATTTTTGACCGTGGCGGTTTCCTGTTTCACGGACGTGTGAAGGCTCTGGCCGACGCAGCACGTGAAGGCGGATTGGAGTTTTAAGATGGCTGACGAAAACAAACCAGCAGAAGGCGCGGAAGCAACCGCTGCACCGGCAGAAGCCGCACCGGCAACGGATGCTGCTGCAAAGCAGGATCGCCCGAACGAGCGCCAGGGTCGCGGTGGAAACCGTGGCGGACGTGGTGGTCGTGACGGTGGACGCGGTCGTGGCCGTGGTCGCGGGCGCGATCAGGACCAGGGCGAAGAGCTGATTGAAAAGCTGGTGCACATCAACCGTGTCTCCAAGACCGTAAAGGGCGGCAAGCGCTTCGGTTTTGCAGCTCTGGTTGTGGTTGGCGACGGCAAGGGCCGTGCGGGCTTCGGCAAGGGCAAGGCCCGCGAGGTTCCGGAAGCCATTACCAAGGCAACTGCGGCGGCGAAGAAGAAAATGGTACGTGTGCCTCTGCGTGAAGGCCGGACGCTGCATCATGATGGCAAAGGCCATTTCGGTGCGGGCAAGGTTACCGTGCGTTCGGCACCTCCGGGTACCGGTATCATTGCCGGTGGTCCGATGCGTGCCGTGTTCGAAAGTCTTGGCGTATCCGACGTGGTGACCAAGTCCAACGGCACGTCCAACCCCTATAACATGATCCGGGCGACCTTTGCGGCGCTTGGTGACCAGAGCAGCCCGAAAGCGGTTTCTCAGCGTCGCGGCAAGAAAGTTGCCGACCTGCTGGGCCGCGGGGGTGCTTCGGAAGCGGAAGCCCAGGCTGACGCTGCTGCCGTAACGGAGTAATTCATCATGGCGAAAATCAAAGTCAAGCAGATCGGTTCACCGATCCGTCGCCCGGAAGGCCAGCGCAAGACGCTGATCGGACTGGGCCTGAACAAGATGCACCGGGTTTCCGAACTGGAAGACACGCCGGAAGTTCGCGGCATGATCCGCAAGGTGCATCACCTGGTAGAGGTTGTTGAAGGGTAATATCCCCCACAACCGTGCGAATTAAAGCGAAAGCGAGTGCAAAACATGAAACTGAACGAAATCAAAGACAATGACGGCGCGCGCAAGCTGCGCACCCGTATCGGCCGCGGCATAGGCTCCGGCAAAGGCAAGACCGGCGGACGTGGCATGAAAGGCCAGAAGTCCCGCTCCGGTGTCTCGATTAACGGCTTTGAAGGCGGCCAGATGCCGCTCCACATGCGTCTGCCGAAACGCGGGTTCAACAACCCGTTTGGCAAGGACCATGCGGTGGTGAACCTGGGCATGATCCAGAAATTTATTGACGAGAAGAAGCTGGCCAACAAGGGCACGCTGGATCACGCGGCTTTGCAGGCTGCCGGCCTGGCCCGCGGTGGCAAGGATGGCGTCCGTTTGCTCGCCAAAGGCGAACTCAAGGCCAAGATCACGATTGCGGTTGCCGGTGCTTCCAAGGCTGCTGTTGAAGCGGTTGAGAAAGCTGGCGGCAAGGTCGAGATCCTGAAAGCGGATGTCGAATATCGCGCGAAGGGCGAAAAGAAGAAGACCCCTTCGAAGCCGGCCAAAGAGAAAAAGGCCGCAAATCGGGCCAAAAAGAAAGCCTGATCAAGTTAATAGCGGCTCCGGCAGACATTCCCGTCTTCCGGAGCCGCTCTTTTTCGCCTGTGTCGCGACGGGTTGAAGTCCAAGAGCCTTGTTTTTGAGACCGCAACATCCGATATGGGTTCGATGCATTGAATTGGGACCTGTTTCCCATGAACAGCGGGGCAAGGAATAACTAGCATGGCATCAAAAGCCGATCAGGTTGCAGCAAATTTGAGCCTGGCCAAGTTCGGAGAAGCCACCGAACTGCGCAAGCGAATCTGGTTCACGCTCGGAGCTCTGGTAATTTTCCGGCTGCTCAGCTTTGTCCCGCTTCCCGGTGTCGACCCGGTCGTTCTGGCAGATTTGTATGACCAGACCCGTGGCGGCGTTCTCGATATCTTCAACACCTTTTCCGGCGGTTCGCTGGAACGGATGAGCCTCATTGCGCTGGGAGTGATGCCCTATATCACGGCGTCGATTGTGGTGCAGCTCGCCGCAGCCCTGTCGCCGCAACTCGCTGCGATCAAGAAAGAAGGCGAGGCCGGACGCAAGAAACTCAACCAGTATACCCGCTATGGTACGGTCGGTCTGACCGCCATTCAGGGCTATTTTATCGCCGTTGGCCTGGAGAGCTTCGCCTCTCAATCGGGACTGCAGGCGGTGGTCAATCCTGGTCCGATGTTCCGTGTTGGCGCGGTGATCAGCCTTGTTGGCGGTACGCTGTTCCTGATGTGGCTGGGTGAACAGATTACCAGCCGCGGGATCGGTAACGGTATTTCGCTGATCATCATGGCCGGCATTGTCGCCCAGATGCCGCGTTTCGTGGGCAACCTGCTCGAAGGCAGCCGAACCGGTTCCTACGGCCCGCTGCTGATCGTTGGCCTGCTCGCCATGGTTATCGGCCTGATCCTGTTCATCAGCTTCATGGAGCGCGCGCAAAGACGGGTGCTCATACAATATCCCAAACGCGCGACACAAAATGGCGTGATGCAGGCGGACCGCAGCCATCTGCCGCTGAAGGTCAACACCGCCGGTGTGATCCCGCCGATCTTCGCGTCCTCGCTGCTGCTGATGCCGCTGACCGTCAGTCAGTTTGCCGGAAACACGACGGCCGGTGAATCGGCATGGGGCGACTTCATCATTGCGCTCAACCAGTATCTGGCGCACGGGCAACCGCTCTATATGGGGCTCTACGCTGCCGGCATCATCTTCTTCTGTTTCTTCTACACGGCGGTGGTTTTTAACCCGGAAGAAACCGCTGAAAACCTGAAGAAGAATGGCGGCTTCATTCCCGGTATCCGTCCCGGCAAGAATACCGCGGATTATCTCGATTATGTGCTGACCCGGATCACCGTGGTCGGGGCAGCCTATCTCGCCTTTGTCTGTGTTCTGCCGGAATATGTCATGGCGCAGACCAACCTGCCGCTGTTCTTCCTCGGAGGCACCAGCCTGCTGATTGTGGTGAACGTGACGGTAGATACCGTGACCCAGATCCAGAGCCACTTGCTGGCCCTGCAATATGGGGACTTGCTGAAAAAAGCGAAGCTCAAGGGTGGCCGGCGGCGGCGCTAGGACCCGAATCAGACAAAATTGCATAAAAGGGGCACAGCCATGGACATCATCTTGTTGGGACCACCAGGCGCGGGCAAAGGCACACAGGCCAGCCGTCTGGAAGACGAACACGGGATGATCCAGCTGTCGACCGGTGACATGCTGCGTGCAGCGGTCAAGGCCGGCACCGAGGTCGGGCTCAAGGCCAAAGCACTTATGGACGCCGGGGAACTGGTTCCCGACGAAGTGGTATCCGGCATTATCGGCGACAAGCTGGACGAGCTAGGTCCGGATCAGGGTGTCATTTTCGACGGCTATCCACGTACCGCCGCCCAAGCAGAATCGCTCGACGAGATCCTTTCGGCCCGGGGCCGCAAGCTGTTCCGCGTGATTGAACTCGAGGTCGACGAAGACGCGCTGGTCACCCGGATTACCGGACGCTTCACCTGCGGCAATTGCGGTGAGGGCTATCACGATACCTTCAAGTTGCCAGCCAAGGAAGGCGTCTGCGACGTCTGCGGCTCCAGCGAGTTCAAGCGCCGCCCGGATGATACCGAAGAAACCGTGCGCACGCGGATGCAGGAATATCGCGCCAAGACGGCGCCGATCCTGCCGATCTACGAAGCACGTGATCTGGTCAGCAAGGTCGACGGCATGGGCAGCATGCAAGCGGTGAGCGACGCGATTGAAGCGGTCCTGTCGCTGGATTAGATTGACGCTGCCCCGCGCAGTCCGTTAGGAATCCCCCAAGTCAAACGAGGGGGAACAGTCTTGAACAAATCCGCACTGCTGATCGGCTTGGCACTTGTTGCATCACCTGCCACCGCAGAAGTCACCAATAGCGCCGAGAACGGATTTACCGTTCGTCACCAGACCCAGATCGCGGGATCGCCGGAAGATGTCTGGAAGGCCCTGATTGCCCCGTCCAAATACTGGAACGGCGACCATAGCTGGACCGGCAATGCGGAAAATTTCTACCTCGTGCCGCAGGCCGGTGGCTGTTTCTGTGAACTGATCAGCACCACGGACGAAGACAATATCAAGACCTCTGATGGCAGCGTGCAGCATATGCGCGTTATTTTCGCACACAAGAATCGGATGCTGCGGATGTCCGGTGCGCTGGGTCCGCTGCAGGGCGAGGCGGTGACCGGCACGCTGACCGTGCAAATGAAGCCCGAAGGTGACCAGACCGCGGTCCGTTTCACCTATAAAGTCGGCGGATATATGGAGTTTCCGGTCGACCAGATTGGTCCGGCTGTGGACGGCGTGATTGGCGAGCAGCTGACCCGTCTCGCAGCGCTGTTCGCACCAGATCCGGAGCCGGAAGGTGAAGCGTCAGAGGATGCGGAACCCGTCGAAGAAGAGAGCTGAACCGGCTGGAATTTCAAGGCTTTACCATTCGAGTAAAATGGCCTTATGATGCAAAATCAAATGATCGTGATTCGAGGGAAATCGCGATTAACAATCGGGCGCAGAATTAGTCACTAACCAAGGGGAGTGAGACAATGGCTGTTTCCGATCATGTAGATTTTCCAACATTCATGGAAGGCGTGAAAAAGCGCAATCCCGGGCAACCCGAATTTGTCCAGGCGGTGCAGGAAGTCGCCACCGATATATTCGATTTCATGGAAGACAAGGAAGAATATCACAGCGCGCAGATCCTGCGGCGGATTGCCGAGCCAGACCGGGTTGTCTCCTTCCGCGTCTGCTGGGAAGATGACAATCACAATATCCGCGTACAACGCGGATGGCGGGTGCAGAACAACAATGCCATCGGTCCCTATAAGGGCGGCATTCGCTTTCATCCCAGCGTGACCGAAAGTGTCCTGAAATTCCTCGCGTTCGAACAGACCTTCAAGAATTCGCTCACCGGGCTGCCCATGGGCGGCGGCAAGGGCGGTGCCAATTTCAATCCGCGGGGCAAGTCGGATGCGGAAGTCATGCGCTTCTGCCAGTCGTTCATGACCGAACTGTATCGGCATGTCGGACCGGACACCGACGTCCCTGCTGGCGACATCGGCGTGGGCGCGCGGGAAATCGGATACATGTTTGGCCAGTACAAGCGCATTACCAATCGCTGGGAAGGCGTGCTGACCGGCAAGGGCATGGAATATGGCGGCTCGCAGATGCGCCCCGAAGCGACCGGCTATGGCGCGGTCTATTTCATGGAAAACATGCTGAAGCACAAGAAGGACAGCATTGATGGCAAGACGGCCGTGATCTCCGGATCCGGTAATGTCGCCACCCATGCGGCCGAACAGATTACCAAACAGGGCGGCAAGGTGCTGACACTGTCAGACAGTGGCGGCTTCATCCACGACCCGGACGGCATCGATCAGGAAAAAATCGACTGGATCAAGGATCTGAAGAACAACAAGCGTGGCCGGATCAGCGAATATGCCGATCATTATACTGCCGCGACTTTCCACGCGGGCAAGCGGCCCTGGAATGTGCCTTGTGATCTGGCACTGCCGTGCGCGACACAGAACGAGCTCAATGAGGAAGAAGCCAGGGAGCTGGTTGATAATGGCGTGATGGCCGTATCCGAAGGCGCGAACATGCCGACCACTCTCGAAGGCGTCCATGTCTTCCATGATGCAAAAATCATGTATGGTCCCGGCAAGGCTGCCAATGCCGGCGGCGTCGCGGTTTCCGGCCTGGAGATGAGCCAGAATGCCGAGCGGATCAGCTGGAACCACGAGCGTCTGGGCGAAATGCTGACCGAGCTGATGGAAGGCATCCACGACAAATGCGTGGAATATGGCGACCAGGGTGACGGCTATGTCGACTATGTAAAGGGCGCCAATATCGCGGGCTTCAAGAAAGTCGCAGACGCGATGCTGGCCTACGGAGTGGTTTGAGCGAGGCAAGAGTTTTTCAAATCTCAGACGGGCTGATATTGCATTTAGCTAAGGTCAACAGCAGCCCGGTTTTTGGAAAAATGGGGAATGATGCCGATGGCCAAGGACGATGACGACACTGGAGCAAGTTCGAAAAGCTCCTTCAACTTGTTCAATTTGGTCGCCACGCTGGCATTGATGGCTGCAACTCTGGTCATTACATGGGCGACGTTTGTGTCGACCAATAGTGCCGGGCTGAACAGCTCGGCTGCCAATGTCGATCAAAAGCTGCTTGCGTTATATGAAAACTACTTCCGAGCGGCGGAGATAAGGATTTCAGATCCTGAAGCTGCAGAAAATCAGTTGTTCATAATCTGCGAACTGATCGGCGAAAAAATCCCAAACTACGATGAGTTCGATATGGGGCTCCTCGATTTTGGCGTTGTGGGCGGGCAGATCGCGGCCACCCACGAGCTGCAATTGAACAGGAAAGAACATCTGGAAGACCTTTTGAGAAACCCACGGCTGTCAGGTACCAAACCGGCGAAATGTCTCGAAGATATCGATGCTGACAAGGAAGTTGAAAGCGAGCGGTCTCCCACCAGCGGGGGAAACTCTTCCGACTCGCAACCCCCTCCAACAACTGAACAGGAGGCAGCACGAATTGAAAAATCCGAACAGCAAGATCGAGGCATTGTCGACAATTTGCTAAACAAAGACAGCAGGGGAGTGATGGCCGCACAGTCTGATCCCGAGGCACTGCCAGTCTCATTAACCGTAAAGGCGGGTGCAAGAAGAGGTTATGCCATCGACGTTTTTTGGTGCGAGAATTCCGATCCGGTCGTTCAGCAGAAAAATCTGCAGGAAGCGAGACAGATAGCCGATTTTCTCAAATCCAGGACATTGTTGGGAGGAAACCTCGCTATCGGCCGAGTTAGATTGCGGACATTATTGACACAGCGGCAAGGAGCCGATTCCTACCCTGCATCAGGGCGGCAGGTTCGACGAGAGGCAGCGGAAGCATCAATTGGCGAGAATCTTGTTGCAGCGGCCGGAGAAGCAACTGGCGAAAAGTATTCCGTCCATACCACTTCCAACACGACCGACTATTATTTGAGTGTTTTTTCCTGCGGTGGCTAAGAACCAAAACACCATTCCAGCGATGCGTTAGACCAAAATCGCCTTGCCGATTCTTTTCTACTGGAGCAGCATCCGCCGCTGACGGCCTATGCTAATGACCCCAAACAGGCTGAGGAGATCATCAAGGCGGTTAACGGTCCGCCGGTAGTGATCAAGTTGCTCGAAGGGACGCAGGGCATCGGGGTCGTGCTCGCCGAAACCATGTCCAGTGCCAAGTCGGTGATAGAGGCCTTTCGCGGGGCGAACGTGAATATCCTGGTGCAGGAATTCATCAAGGAAGCCGGCGGAACCGACATCCGGGCACTTATTGTGGGCGGAAAGGTGGTCGCGGCCATGAAACGGACGGGTGCGCCCGATGATTTTCGTTCCAATCTGCACCGTGGCGGCAGTGCGCAGATCATCAAGATCACGCTCGAAGAACCGTCAACCGCGGTTCGGGCCGCCAAACAAATGGGTCTGAATGTCTGCGGCGTCGACATGCTCCGCTCCAATCACGGTCCCGTGATCATGGAAGTGAACATTTCTCCCGGGCTGGAAGGAATTGAAATCGCCACCGGCAAGGATGTTGCCGGGCAGATTATCGAATTTGTCGAGAAACATGCGAAAGCCGGAAAGACCAAAACGCGGGGCAGGGGGTGAGTTTTCGGATGGATTGAGTTCCGCGCCGCGATTTCAGTTAATCTTCCCTTTCAGCCGGATTGCGAAGCTGGTTGCGCCTGTGCCGGTGTTGGGGGCCATGAAGCCCGCCGGCTGGATCCGGATATGGGTGACCGCGGGATCGGTGCCGTCTCCGGAATCGCTGGGCGTGTAGGTGAAATTCACGCCGTCGGTTGAGAAATCCACAGAATCGGCAAAATTGCCGAATCCGGCAAAGCTGAAGGACAGTCCGGAACTGGGGCTGCCGTCCTGAAACTGGATCGGTCCGCTGCCCGGGCCGGCAAAATCGCTGACGACCAGCGAGAGGCTGGAGGGCAGGGCTTCGGTCAGGATAAGGCTGTCGTGATTGGGCGGCGCATTGCCATCATTCTCGACGGTGATCAGATACTCGACGACGGCGTCGGGCAGGGCAAATTCACCGCCAAAGGGATCTTCGAAAGTGACATGGACCTTGGAGGCCGAAATGTCGGGTTCGAGCAGCGCGTGGAAGGAGCGGGAAAAGGCGATGATCGAGGCTCGCTCGGCATCGGCTGAAGCGACACTGCGTTCATTGTCCTGATCGCGGTCTTCGTCCACGCGCAGGCCGATTGTGCTGCTGTTCAGGCTGCATCGGCGAAACCACCCGCCGTCAGCATTGTTGCGGCTGATTTTCTTTGCCACCACGATACGGCTGCTGCTGGTCTGGCCAATGCCACTGGTGAAGCAGCCATTGTCCCAGCCGCGAATGGTCGCGCCGGTATTCACGCTACTCCAGGTGACCGGGTTGCTGGCAATATCGGGAAACGTCCCGGAGAGATTGCCTGGAAAGGCGATCCACCCAATGGTTTCCGACGAGGGTATCGGGCCGCTATTGGCCTGGCTGCGATCCAGAGCAACCTGAAAGCCGGCGCTGGTCAGACCCTGCATGATCGCCGTGATATGGGGCCGGGACGGCGCATTGGCGACGCTCTGCGTTTCGCTGTTGGCTGACTGGATCTGGGCGATCACGCTCGGCGTGCCGGGCAAGAGTTCCGAGAAGCTCACCGATTGCCAGCTCGCCGTGCCCGCAACGCCGGAACCGAACTGGGTTGCTGCCGTGCTGATCCGGCCGGCTTCGACAATCTGCCCGTCTGGAAGTACATGCCGTCCGGGTTCGACGGCGATATAGTGGACATTCTGGGCAATATGCTGACCGTCCCAGTTGTCCGGTTCGAGGATCAGCTCGTCAAAGCCGGTTGTCGAAACATTGGTGATGCGAATGGAGGCCGAGTTGTTGCCAGCCGTGTCGGCGAGGGCGACGACAATGGGCACGGTGTCAAACGGCTGCTGAAAGGTGACACGGACCGGATTGCGATTGCCAAAAGTGTCATGGGCGGTGAACGAGCCAGCTTCAAAGCGCCCCGCCATTGCAGGCGACAGAAATGCCGGCCACACAGCCAATGCCAACAGCATGGCTGTCCAGCGCGCATTCCGCATTCTGGCCCGTTTCAGTCCCCACATACGCGGAAACATATCCAAACAGGGTTAAGGATAATTTGACCCCGGCGATCAAACTTGTAAAATCTGGTTGGTGCAGATAGCGCCGAAATCGCGGCAAACTGCTATTGACAGCGGCGGCGACTCAGCCTAAGCGACCATTATTCGAAACCCGATAAGACCGGCAACACCTTTGTGGTGCGCGCTGGTTTTGTGCGTTTTGAGTGTGTTTTTAACAGCTTGGCGATGAGATAGGGCCGGAATTCCGCCGGTTCTGTGGAGCAGGAGAAAAATATTGGCACGTATTGCCGGGGTAAATATCCCAACAAACAAGCGCGTAATTATCGCGCTCACCTATATTCACGGTATCGGACGCACAAAAGCGGCTGAAATTGTCGAAAAACTGAAAATCGATCCCGCACGTCGCGTGCAGGACCTGACCGATCAGGAAGTTTTGCACATTCGCGAAACGATTGATGCCGATCATACGGTTGAAGGGGATTTGCGTCGCGAAAACGCAATGAACATCAAGCGTCTGATGGATCTCGCCTGCTATCGTGGCCTGCGCCATCGCAAAGGCCTGCCGGTTCGCGGACAGCGTACGCATACCAATGCCCGCACCCGCAAAGGCAAGCCCAAGGCGATTGCCGGCAAGAAAAAATAGGACTGTCCCCGTTTCATACGGCGACATGTCTTTTCTGGAATTTAGGTAGGAATTGATCACATGGCACGCGAACCTCAGCGCATCAAAAAGCGCGAGCGCAAAAATATCTCGGCAGGCGTAGCGCACGTCAACGCCACATTTAACAACACGATGGTCACCATCACCGATGCCCAGGGCAATGCGATAAGCTGGTCCTCTGCAGGCATGATGGGTTTCAAGGGCTCTCGGAAATCGACACCCTATGCGGCACAGGTTGCGGCTGAAGATGCCGGCAAGAAGGCGGCTGATCACGGTGTCCGGACCCTCGAAGTCGAAGTGAAAGGCCCTGGCTCCGGTCGTGAATCGGCCCTTCGTGCGCTTCAGGCCGTTGGTTTCACCATCACCTCGATCCGCGATGTAACGCCGATCCCGCACAATGGTGTCCGCCCGTCGAAACGTCGCCGGGTCTGATTGCCTTTCAAGTTTGCGGAGGTTTTCCGGCTGGTTGCCTCCGGTTTTTACAATTTCAGAGCGGAAATGACGTCCAGCCCGCTCTTTAGAACTCACTAGGGGAAGTCCATGACTGTCAATATGAAGAACTGGCAAGAACTGAAAAAGCCCAATGTTCTCGACATTAAATCCGGTGGTGATCCCAAGCGCAAGGCAACCTTCATTGCCGAACCTCTGGAACGCGGTTTCGGTCTGACCATCGGCAACGCACTGCGCCGTGTTCTGCTGTCCTCCCTTCAGGGTGCCGCCGTCACGTCGATCAAGATCGAAAATGCCCTGCACGAATTCTCTTCGCTGCCGGGTGTGCGTGAAGATGTGACCGACATCGTCCTGAACGTGAAGCAGATTGCGCTGAAGATGGAAGGCGAAGACGCCAAGCGGCTGCAGCTTTCCGCGACCGGCCCTGCGGAAGTCAAGGCCGGCGACATCGCGGTTTCCGGTGACATCGAAGTGATGAACCCGGATCTGGTGATCTGTCACCTCGACGAAGGCGCTTCGCTTAACATGGAACTGACCGTCAATGTCGGCAAGGGCTATGTCCCTGCCGTTGCGAACCGGCCGGCAGATGCGCCCATCGGTCTGATCCCGGTTGACTCGCTCTATTCGCCGATCCGCCAGGTTTCTTACAAGGTCGACAATGCGCGTGTCGGACAGGAGCTCGACTTTGACAAGCTGAACCTGACCATCGATACCGACGGCACGGTAACCCCGGAAGATGCGATCGCCTATGCCGCGCGCATTCTCCAGGACCAGTTGCAGCTGTTTGTGCATTTCGAGGAAGCCCTCGAAAGCGTGTCTTCGCCCATCGGCATGGCCGCAGCTCAGAGCCAGCAGGAAAGCGATGCCAATCAGCTCAACCGTTACCTTCTCAAGAAGGTCGACGAGCTGGAACTCAGCGTCCGCTCGGCCAACTGTCTCAAGAACGACAATATCATTTATATTGGCGATCTGGTGCAGAAGACCGAAGCCGAAATGCTGCGCACCCCGAACTTTGGCCGCAAATCCCTGAACGAAATCAAGGAAGTGCTGTCGAGCATGGGCCTGCGCCTCGGCATGGATATCCCCGGATGGCCGCCTGAAAATATCGAGGAAATGGCCAAGAAGCTTGAACAAGAGCTGCTGGGTTAAACAGGGAAACTGGCCGACCCTGAAACCGGCCTGAACTGGGGTACCTGATACGGCCCCTTTTTGAACGTCCGATCCCTTCAGGGAAAGTGGGAACCGGTTTCCCGCCTGGAAGGGTCGGCAAAGAGGAGTAAATACCATGCGTCATAAAATGAAGGGCCGCCGGATGCAGCGGACCGGAGCACATCGTCAGGCTTTGCTGAAAAACCTGTCGGCCGCTCTGATCAAGCATGAGCAGATTATGACTACCTTGCCCAAGGCCAAGGAATTGCGTCCCTATGTCGAGAAGCTGGTCACACTGGCGAAAAAGGGCGGCCTGTCCAACCGTCGCCTTGCCCATGCGCGGCTGATGGACGATGTGCAGGAAAAGAAGCTGTTTGACGTTCTCGCCGAACGCTACAGCGACCGCAATGGCGGTTATACCCGGATCATCAAGGCCGGTTTCCGCGACTCCGATGCCGCCGCAATGGCCGTCATCGAACTGGTGGACCGCGACGAAGATGCCAAAGGTCAGGACAGCGGTCCCGACCAGAATGTCGAAGAAGACTTCGAAGAGGCATAAACCGGTCGGACATCATACGGTTTCAATTGATATCAGAGGTCGCGGGCGATAAGCTCGCGGCCTCTTTTTCGTTGGAGAACAGGTATGCGTATTTCCGGTCTGATTGCCCTGGCCACGGCGGCCACCATGACAGTGACTTCCACTTCAGCGCTGGCGGAAACCGCCGAGAATGAGGACACCAGCCTTTTGACCTATCCAGAAACGCGTACCGTCGATGTTGTGGACGAACAATTTGGTATCTATGTCTCCGACCCCTATCGCTGGCTGGAAAATGACGTCCGCGAGGACGAGAATGTGGCGGCATGGGTTACGGCACAAAATGCACTGACTGATGGCTATCTGGACAAGCTGGACGGTACAAAAGCCCTCGCAGCTTCGATGACCCGGCTGTTTGACTATGACGATCTCGATGCGCCTGTCGAAGCGGGCGGCAAATATTTTTACGAGCGCAAGAGCGGTGGCCAGAACCAGGCGATCCTTTATGTGCGCGATGTGGACGGCGGGGAGGAGCGTGTGCTGCTCGATCCGTCGACATGGTCCGACGATGGTGCGACAGCGCTGGCAGAATGGGCCCCGTCAGGTGATGGCAGCCATCTCGTTTACGCCGTGCAGGATGGCGGATCGGACTGGCGGACGCTGAAGGTCGTGAAAGTCGACACCGGAGAAGTGCTGCCGGACAAGGTGGAATGGGCAAAGTTCACCAATCTCGCCTGGATGCCGAGATCGAGCGGTTTTATCTATTCACGCTTCCCGGAACCGGAAGAAGGCGCGGCGTTTCAGTCGCTGAACACAAATCACAGTCTCCATGTCCACGTGCTCGGCACCGTGCAGGCCAAGGACATCAAGGTCTATGAGACGCAGGACCGTCCGGAACTCAATCATTTTGCCGAGCTGACATCCGACAAGAAATGGGTGGTCATCACTTCCTCTTCCGGTACGGATGACCGCTATGAAATGACGCTCGTCAAGGTGGATTCCCCGGAGATCAACGCGGAAACGCTGGTCGAAGGCTTTGATCACAGCTGGTCGCTGATCGATGGCGTGGGCGATACGCTCTATTTTGTCACCAACAAGGACGCCCCGCGCCAGAGAGTGGTGAAGATTGATCTTGGTGCAGAAAACCGGGAATGGGTTGAGCTGGTCCCGGAACACAGCGCCACGATCGATGAAGCGGTGATGATCGGAGACAAGATCGCGGTCAATTATATCGATGATGCGAAAAGCCGGCTGGAACTGTTTGCGCTGGATGGCAAGCCGCTGGGCGTGGTCGATCTGCCGGGACTGGGCCAGGTCAGCCAGTTGCACGGATCGGCGAAGGACGAAACGGGCACCTTTGCGTTTGACAGCTTCAACCAGCCGAGCACGATCTACAAGTTTGACGCGGCCGGCGCACCAACCGTGTGGGCGCGGCCCGAACTGCCGTTCGATCCGGACATGATCGCCGTTTCCCAGCGCTTCTACGAAAGCAAGGACGGCACCAGGATTCCGATGTTCGTCGTCCACAAGAAGGACCTTGACCTGGCGGAAGGCGCGCCGACCCTGCTCTATGGATATGGCGGGTTCAATATTTCGGTTATGCCGCAATACAAGCCGGCCTGGCTGGCCTGGATCGAAGCGGGCGGCGTATTTGCCTCGGCCAATCTGCGCGGCGGCGGCGAATATGGCGCCGAGTGGCATGATGCCGGGCGGCTGGACAACAAACAGAATGTCTTTGATGATTTCATCGCGGCCGGTGAATATCTGATTGCCGAGGGGATTACGCCGAAAGACGGACTGGCGATCGAAGGGCGCTCCAATGGCGGTCTGCTGGTCGGTGCCGTGATGAACCAGCGCCCCGACCTGTTCACTGCGGGCCATGCTGCTGTCGGTGTCATGGATATGCTGCGCTTTGACCGGTTCACCGCCGGGCGCTACTGGGTGGATGATTATGGCTATCCCAACAAGGAAGACGATTTCCAGACACTTCTCGCCTATTCGCCCTATCACAATATCCAGGACGGGACCGACTATCCGGCGCTGATGGTGTCGACCGCTGATACGGACGACCGGGTGGTGCCGGGCCACAGCTTCAAATATATCGCACGCCTGCAAGCCGCGAATACTGGCGCAAAGCCGCATCTGATCCGGATCGAGACCCGGGCCGGGCATGGCAGCGGCAAGCCGACCGACAAGGTGATCGCCGAATATTCGGACATCTACGGTTTCATGGCCGATGCGATCGGACTGGAGCTGAAATAGGCCGGCTGCTGCCCGAAGGTCTTATTCGGGCAGAGCGAAGGCGACAATATGATCGCCCTGGCGGGTGCCCAGATTGGAGGCGCCGCCAGCGGCAATGACCACATATTGCCGACCCTTCCACACATAACTCATCGGCGTCGCCTGACCACCGGCAGGCAGGCGACCTTTCCAGAGCTCCTGCCCGGTCGCGACATCAAAGGCGCGCAAATAGTCATCAGCCGCTGCACCGATGAAGACAAGACCGCCGGCGGTTATCATCGGGCCGCCGAGGGCCGGTGTGCCCAATTTCAGTCCCAGACCCCCAGGCGCCAGGTCTTCCGTTGTTCCCAGAACCTGCCGCCAGACAATTTCACCGCTGGCGAGATCAATCCCTGCCAGCACGCCCCAGGGTGGCGGGGAGCAGGGCAGCCCCAGCGGGGACAGCACCGGCGCCCGGGTCATCGCATAGGGTGCCCCTTCCATCGGTGCGAATTCGTCATCATCGCTGATTTCCCCAACCTGCTCACGTTCGGACTTGTCCGGATGCATCTGCATGTAGGAGGCGATATTGTTCATATTGACGACCAGCAGGTTGCGCTGCGGATCATAGGCGGCGCTGCCCCAGTTCGCGCCACCGCCGGTAAAGGGCAGGGACAGGGTACCGCCAGTCGTGGGCGGAGTGAACAGGCCTTCGGCGCGCAGGGCTTCCAGCCGGGATTTGCAGGCCAGTTTGTCCCAGAGTGTGATGCCGAAAGCATCTGCGGGATCCAGTTTGTTCGGGACCACTGGCGGGGTTGCGACCGGAAAGGGCTGGGTTGGAGACAGCAATTCGCCATCCACGCCGCCTTGCGGCACGGCACGCTCCTCGACCGGCAAGACCGGTTCACCTGTTTCCCGGTCGAGGACGAAAATCAGACCCGTCTTGGTAACCTGGGCCACCACGTCCCGTGCTGCGCCATTGCGCCAGACCTGATAAAGCCCTGGCTGAGCCGGTACATCATAGTCCCACACGTCATGGTGCACGGTCTGGAAATGCCAGACGACCTCTCCGGTATTGCCGTTCAGCGCGACAACGCTGTTGGCGTAGCGATTGTCGCCGGGCCGGTTGCCGCCGTAATAGTCGGGGCTGGGGCTGGAGGTTGGCAGGAAGACCAGTTCGCGTGCCTCATCGACGGCGATGGTTGACCAGACATTGGTGTGCCCGGTCGGGGTTTTGGTGGGACCGGCGAGGGGATTGAACGACCAGAGCGGTTCACCGGTCCGGATATCAAAGGCGAATACGGTGCCCTGGGGGGCATTGGTGCGGAGGTTGTCGCCAATGGCCGTCCCTGTCACCACAATGTCTCCCATGATGGCCGGGGCGGAGGTGATCTGAAACTCGCCGGGCCAGCGCAGTGCGATGGACGGTTTGATCCGGACGGTGCCACCCTCGCCAAATTCCTCGCACAGCGCGCCGGTTTTGGCATCCAGAGCAATCAGTCGGGCGTCGACGGTTCCGGTCAGGATCCGCGAAGAGCACAGGGATTCTTCCCCTTCTGCATCTTCCGTCCAGTAGGAGACACCGCGACAGGTATATTGATTGGCCGGTCGGACATCTGTCGGGACCTGTGGATCGTACCGCCATTTTTCTGCGCCCGTACCGGGGTCGATCGCGATGACCTGATTGAACTGCGTGCAGAATATCAGGGATCCCTCGACCAGTATCGGCGTGGTTTGCAGGGCGGCCCGGCGCAGGTCCCCTTCTGGGCGATCCGCCAGTGCGCCGCTGCGGTGTATCCAGGCAATTTCCAGCTGGCCGACATTGTCTGGCGTGATTGATCTGGCCGCAACGAAGCGATGACCGGCCCTGTCGCCGCCATATTGGGCCCATCGCTGGCCGAGCTTGCCGATATCTTTGCGGACAATTTCGGCCTGTCCATTAATTTTGAGCTTCTCTGCCGAACCAAAAAGCGTCCAGACGGCTGACCCGCCGGCGATGCTGATGACGCCCAGCAAAAGCAGGAGGAGCAGAAAGATGCGCCGCGGTCTGAATTTCATCCCACCGGGCTAGCACAGTTGTCAGATTTCTCCCAGCGGTCTGGATCCGGATTGTCAGATTTCACCTCATTTTCAGAGGGGTCAAAGGCCGATATCGAATTTAATTGATGAAAAATAACAAGAATTATTGTTCATATAAATAGCCTTTAACCTGAACAAAGGCTGTCGAGCCAGTTCAGTCCCTGCTCAAAACGGCACCCCTATAACAGCTCTGCAAGCTCGGGAAATGGTTTCGGGCAGTGTGAAAGGAAAGTGGATATGAACACGCTCAATAAAGCGCTCGTTGGAACCGCTGCTGCTGCTGCAATGGCTGTTTCTGCAACCCCGGCTCAGGCCCGGGACAAGGACAATGGTATCAGCGCTGGAGAAGTATTGGCCGGTGTTGCCGTAGTCGGTGCGATTGCTGCCATCGCCAGCTCGGGCAAGAAAGATCGGGGCTATCACGATGTTCGGTACGACCGCGGCTATTATGGTGATCGGGGCTATAACAACGGCTATCGGCACAATTACCGCCGGATCGGCAAGCGCAAGGCGATCAATCGCTGCATCCGCGCCGCCGAGAACCGGGCACCCACGCGTGGCCGGGCAACCGTAACGCGGGTCCGTGACGTTGACCGCACTCGCTATGGCTATCGGGTCAAGGGCCGTATCCTGGTCGAAAAAGGCCGCTATGGTCGCTATGTCGACAAGGGCCGGTTCACCTGCCGCATTGACGGCCGCCGGGTGACCAATGTGCGCTACAAAGGGCTGGATTATGCCCGGCGCTACTGATCACGCCCAGATGTAAAACTATGGTTCAGCCTGGTGACAGGCTGAACCTTCTATATATAGTGACATAATGGATTCTTGAGTACAGAATCTGGGGATACAGGGGTAAGTATATGCATATTTCCAAAACAGTTTCCGCTGTAGCCGCGTCTGCGGCTCTCGTCATTTCCGGCGCCACTCCGGCTGCCGCCGCACCGGTTAGTCCGGCCACCACCGCACCGGTGATGCCGATTGACATGGACAGTCTCGGCTGGTCGCCGGCGGCTGAAACCGCGGCTGGCTGGCGTGGATATCGCGGCTACAGAGGCTATCGGGGTTACAGAGGCTATCGCGGCTATCGCCGGCATCGCGGCCGGATTGACGGCGGCGATATTCTGGCCGGGATCCTCGTGATCGGCGGCATTGCTGCCATTGCGAGCGCGGCATCCAGGGACAAACGCGACGACCGCTATGAGGACCGCGACTATCGACGTGACGACCGGCGCTATGATGACCGGCGTTCGGATCGCCGCAGCAGCCGCGATCAGGACAGGGATCTGCGATCCATGGATATGGCAATCAACGTCTGCTCCAATGCCGCCGAACGCCAGGCCGGCCAGGAAGCAAGGGTCGAACAGATCCAGTCCGTCACACGAGATGGCAATGGCTGGCGCGTCGAAGGCAGCATTTCCAACAGCGGCGAAAGCACGTTTCTCTGCGGAACGACCAATGGGCGTGTGGATTTTGTCCAGCTGGGCTCGGGTGGCCTCGCGCTGGCCAACTAGAGGTTTCGCTAGACTGCTGTCCGGCCAAATTCCTGGCGCGTGACAGGGTGCGAAGCGCTTAACCCGCCATCAACGGCAATCGCCTGTCCATTGACATAGGATGACCGGTCGGAGGCCAGGAACAAGGCCACTTCCGCCATCTCGATCGGTCCGGCACCACGGCGCAGGGGATTGAGGTAACCGAGCCGGTCCTCCTTGCCCTTTTCGCGGGCTTTGTCGTAGATGAATTGCGTCATTCCGGTTTCGGTAATCCCGGGGCAGATGGCGTTACAGCGGACATTGGATGTCGCAAATTGCTGGGCGGCGACTTTCACCAGATTGATCACCCCGGCTTTTGAAGCCGAATAGGCGGGGCCGCCCGCGCCCGAGCGGATGCCGGCGACACTGGCGGTACAGATGATCGATCCGCCATGGCCGCTTTCGGCAATAACCTTGCCGGCATATTTGGCCGCCAGAAACGGTCCGATCAGGTTGACGCGCAGGACTTCCTGCCATTCCGCGACGCTGCTGTCGAAAATGCCTTCGAAGCCGCCGCCGATTCCCGCATTGGCGAAAAAGACATGGAGATCGCCAAAGCGCTGTTCCGCGGCCTCGACGAGCATTTCCACATCGCCTTCACTCCCGGCATCGGCCTTGATCGCAATAATATTGCCGTCCGATCCGCTGGCCGTCTCATCCACCGCATCGGTGACGTCGCTGGCGATGACTTTCGCGCCATGATCGGCAAAAAGCCGGGCGGCAGAACGGCCGATGCCGCTTCCCGCTCCGGTAATGATTGCCACCTTGTCCTGAAGATCCGCCATGTTCTGTTCCTCCCGCTCAGGCGCCAGCGCGCTTGGCTGCTTCCCAACCGGCCTGCGCCAGTGGCGTCACCCGGTCGGACATTTCCGCAGCAGCCGCGCTGTTGGCCGTACCATCCACAACGCGCTTCTGAATGCCCTGCAGAATAGCAGCAATCCGGAAGAGATTATAGGCAAGATACCAGTCCATCGGCGGCAGCTCGTCAATCCCGGCTTTCTCGCAATAGCGGGCTATCGCTTCTTCACGGGAGGGGATGCCCAGGGCAGCCAGATCGACGCCCTTCAATCCACTTCGGCCTTCCGGTTCCATTTCATAGGCCATCAGCCAATAGGCGAAATCCGCAATCGGATCGCCGAGTGTGGACAGTTCCCAGTCCAGCACCGCAATCACCCTGGGCGCGTCATTTTCGAAGATCATGTTGTCGAGACGATAGTCGCCGTGGACGATGCCGAAGCTTTTCTGTTCGGGAATGGTCTTGGTCAGCCATTCGATCAGCTGATCCATCTCGGGGATCTTTTGCAGTTCGGAGAGCCGGTATTGCTGGGTCCAGCGCGAAATCTGGCGCTCGCAATAATTGCCGGGCTTGCCGTGATTTTCCAGGCCGAGCTCGGCTGGATCATAGCTGTGCAGCAGCGCCAGCGTGTCGATCATTTCATGATAGATGGCCTTGCGCTCTTCCGGTTCCATGCCGGGCAGAGTGCCGTCCCACAGGGTCCGCCCGTCTGCCATGCCCATGATGTAGAACATCGTGCCGATGACATCATCATCGTCACACAGGCCATAGGGCTTTGCCACGGGAAATCCGGCCGGATGCAGTCCGGCAATGACCCGAAACTCGCGATCCACTGCGTGGGCCGAGGGCAGCAATTTGCCGAACGGTTTCTTGCGCAGGACATAGTCCGTGCCCGGTGTTTCAATCTTGTAGGTCGGGTTGGACTGGCCACCCTTGAACTTGGTGATGGTCATGGGGCCAGCAAAGTCCTCGACATTGGCCTCCATCCAGTTCTGCAAACTGGCTTCGTCGAGCTTGTCCTTTTCAGGCACAGCCATGGTGCCAACCATATCTTCTTGTGGGTTCATGGGAAGTTTCCTCTTCCTGGGTATTTAGTCAAAAACGATGACGGAACGGGCGGTTACACCCTTTTCCATGGCTTCGAAACCCTCGTTCACCTGTTCCAGCGAAATGCGGTCCGAAATCAGTTCATCGAGTTTCAGGACGCCTTTCATGTAGAAATCGACCAGCCGGGGAATGTCCACGGGGAAGCGGGTGTCCCCCATGATCGCACCTTGCAGGGTCTTGCCGGACAGCAGGTCCATCGCGCTGAGACCGACTTTCTCATCCAGCGGCATCATGCCGAGGATGGTGGCGGTGCCGCCACGGCGCAGGACATCGACGGTGAGCTGCGCAGATTGCGGGCGGCCAACGGCTTCCACTGCATGATCGACGCCGCCCTGGGTCATTTCGACAATTTCCCCGGCAGCGCCTTCGGTGCCGGCATCGACAACATCCGTTGCGCCCATGGCCATCGCCATTTCGCGCTTCTCCGGGATAGGATCGGCAGCAATGATCCGGCCCGCACCGGCAATCTTGGCCGCGTTGATGGTGGCCAGGCCAACCCCGCCGCAACCCACAACCGCCACGGATTCGCCAGGCGTGACATTGCACGAGTTGAATACGGTACCGGCGCCAGTGGTCACCGCGCAGCCGATCACCGCCGCCCGGTCGAGCGGCATCTCCGGATCGATCGCGACGCAGGCATTTTCGTGGATCAGCATCTGTTCGGCAAAGGCGGACAGATTGAGCATCTGGTTCACCACCGATCCGTCTTCTGCCGAAATCCGTGGCGCATCCTCTGCTCCGCGCCGGGTGTCCCCGCCAAGGCAGAGCGACAGGCGTCCGCTGACACAGAATTCGCAATGACCGCAATAGGCCGACAGACAGGTGATGACCGCATCGCCGACCTTGACGCTGCGGACCTCGTCACCCACCGCCTCGACGATTCCCGCGGCTTCGTGGCCGGGGATCGCGGGCAGGGGATGCGGGTAGCTGCCATTCATGAAATGCAAGTCGCTGTGACAGAGACCGCAGGCGGCCGTGCGGATCAGCACTTCGCGCGCCCTGGGCCTGTCGATGGAGACATTTTCAACCGTTAGCGGCTGGCCGGCTTCCCGGAGAATGGCAGCTTTCATGAATCCGCTCCTAGCGCGTGACGGCGAGGTCGCCGGACGAGAACTCTTCCTTCTTCATCTTGCTGCCCTCGGCGCTTTCGGCATATTTGCCATATTCGATCTTGGCGATGGTGCGGTTGTGCACCTCGTCCGGACCGTCGGCGAGACGCAGGGTCCGCTGGTGCGCATAGGCACTGGCCAGACCGAAGTCGTTCGAAACGCCGCCGCCGCCATGGGCCTGGATCGCATCATCAATGATTTTCAATGCCATCATTGGAGCCTGAACCTTGATCATGGCGATCTCGGCCTTGGCATATTTGTTGCCGACCTTGTCCATCATGTCCGCCGCTTTCAGGCAGAGCAGGCGGCTCATGTCGATATCGATCCGGGCGCGGGCGACGCGTTCTTCCCAGACACTATGCTCGGAAATGCGCTTGCCAAAAGCGATCCGCGATTGCAGGCGGCGCACCATTTTTTCCAGCGCTTCTTCTGCGACGCCGATGGTCCGCATGCAGTGATGGATCCGGCCGGGTCCCAGGCGGCCCTGCGCGATCTCAAAACCGCGACCTTCGCCGAGAATGATGTTGGAGGCCGGAACCCGAACGTCTTTCAGTTCGACCTCCATATGACCATGCGGTGCATCATCATATCCGAAGACCGGCAAGTGGCGGACGACATTCACGCCCGCCGCATCGGTCGGTACAAGGATCTGGGACTGCTGCGTATAGCGGCTGCCCTCGAAACTGGTTTTGCCCATCACGATCGCGATTTTGCAGCGTGGATCGCCGAGGCCGGAAGACCACCATTTGCGGCCATTGATGACATATTCATCGCCATCGCGCTCGATCTTGGTTTCGATATTGGTGGCATCGGAAGAGGCAACGGCCGGTTCCGTCATCAGGAAGGCGGAACGGATCTCGCCGTTCATCAGCGGGCGCAGATATTGCTCCTTCTGCTCCAGCGTACCGTAGCGGTGAAACACTTCCATATTGCCGGTATCCGGCGCTGAACAGTTGAACACTTCGGAGGAGAAGCCCACGCGGCCCATTTCCTCGGCACACAGGGCATATTCCAGATTGTTGAGGCCCGGTCCCTCAAATTCGAACACTTCGTCAATATGCGTCAGGTTCGGATTGGCAGGCGGCATGAACAGGTTCCAGATGCCGGCTTCCTTGGCCTTTTTCTTTTCTTCCTCGACCACCTGCAGAACTTTCCAGCGTTCGCCGGTTTCGTCTTCCTTCTGATAATCGGCAATGCGCGGACGGACATGATTCTCGATATGCTCGCGCACCCGGTTGCGCCAATATTCCTGCTTTTCCGTGAGATCGAAATCCATGCCATTGTCCTTTTCTTGAAGATATCAATTTTAACTATGCGATTAACTTATCAGACCCCTTTGGCCTTTGCCACAGGGAAACGTATCGCTTGCCGGAAAAATCTACTCCGCCGCGCGGGCGGACATCCGTTCCTCGTGATCCTTCTCTCCCAGCGGGAACAGCGTATAGGCCCAGGCACCAACCAGCGCGATGCCGGTGGCGAGGACCACGTAGAACAGCGCAAGATTGTCAACGATTTCCGGATCGACGGTTCCGCTCGCGGCGCCCTGTGGCAAGCCGACCAGCGCGATGATCAGTCCGGACAGCAAAATGCCCAGGCCGTTGACCACCTTCTGCATGAAGAACATGCCGGAGGAGAACAGGCCCTCGGTCCGATTTCCGGTATCATGCTCAAACTGATCCGAGACATCGGCAATCATTGACATGGTCAGGATCATCGCCGAAATGCCCGATGCCGTCGAACTGATCAGGAAGACGAACAGCATGGGCACCATGAGTGGGTCGCCGGGCTCGGGGAACACTCCCGCAAATCTCAGCCAGTAGGGCAAGGTGCCGAGCACCAGTGTGAAGAGCGCCAAAATTGCAGCGGCATGGGCCTTGCCGAGCTTTTTCGAAATCGGGGTGACCATGATGAACGCGACGGTAGCTGCAACAAACAGCAGGGCCGAATAGGTTTCAAAATTGTCCTGCGTAAACTCCCAGACATGGGTGAAGAGATAGATGGACAGTGCGAAAATCAGCCACTGGTTGGTGAAGGCGAATACGCCGGCAAACATCAGCAGCAGGAATGGGCGGTATCGAAAGGCCTGCAATATTTCGCCAAAACTCTCGGCAGATTGGGGATGTTCTGTGGCATTTCGATATTGTCCGACAATCCGCTTGTGGGTGCCGATTGCGGAAGACAAGGCTGCGATGATCATCACACCGGCCCCGAATATCGCATAAATACTGTATCCGGCCGGGTTGAGCTGCCCATCGGCATATTCTGCGGTCGGCGTCAGGAACTGCGAATAGGCGAGAAACATGACGAATATGCCGCCGCCCCAGCCGAACAGGAAGCGATAGCGCATGATCGCTGTCCGGTCGTGATAGTCACTGCTCAGTTCGGGGAGCAACGCAAGCGCCGGAACTTCATAGGCCGAAAATGCCATGCGGACGCCCATGGCGATGAAAAACAGATAGGCGAATGTTCCCCATTCGCTGAGCTCCGGAGGGTGCCAGAGCGCGATCCAGATCAGAGCGATGGGAATGACAGCGCCGTAGAGCCAGGGGTGTCGCCGACCAATCTTGGTCCGGGTGCGGTCGCTCATCTGCCCCACGGCCGGATCAATAAATGCATCGGCGATCAGCGCGAGCGCAATGGCCAGACTGACCAGATCAGCGCGCAGTCCGACAACCTGATTATAGTAGAACAGCAGGAAAGTGGCGAAGCCATTGTCCTTGATGCCATAGGCGACCGAACCGAAGCCGTAGGCCAGTTTGGATTTCAGCGGCAGCGTTTGCGAAGCCGCACTCATGCACGGATTCCCAGGGAAAGGGAGCAGGAGCGACAAGGCGCAAGCCAAATTGATTCGGGCCGCGCGCCCGATTTCCGGTCATTATTCTGCATCCCGTCCTGCTCCTGTTTTGCCCATTGCATAGGCGTCGCCGGAAAAGTTCGTCAATCAATTCCGATGGACCGTCTGACTGACGTTACGGAATCCTGAGCCGCTACTGGCCGGAAATTTTTCTGTCCGGAAATGCGAGGGGATCGTTGAACCTTGGGGCCGTCCTATGTTAATCCCCGTCTTAATCGATCAATTAAAGGAACACAATCATGTCCGATCTGGAGACCTTCCGCAAAGAGACCGCGGCGTGGCTCGAAGCCAATTGCCCGCCCGAGATGCGCCAGCCGATGGTGGATGAAAGCGATGCCTGCTGGGGCGGTCGCAATCCGACCTACAAGCCGGGGCAGAAGGAATGGATGGACATCATGGCCGAGAAGGGCTGGACAGTTCCGGACTGGCCAAAGGAATATGGCGGGGGCGGATTGTCGCGCGCGGAAACCAAGATCCTGCAGCAGGAAATGGCCCGGCTGAAATGCCGGTCGCCGCTGTCCAGCTTTGGCATCTGGATGCTCGGGCCCGCTCTGCTCCATTTCGGCACCGAAGAGCAAAAAAAGCACTTCCTGCCGCAGATTGCCCGCGGTGAAATCCGCTGGTGCCAGGGCTATTCCGAGCCGGGATCGGGTTCCGATCTGGCGTCCCTGCAGACCAGTGCGGTCGACCAGGGTGACCATTATATTGTCAATGGCCAGAAGATCTGGACCAGCTACGCCGACAAGGCCGACTGGATCTTCTGCCTGACACGGACCGACAAGAGCGAGAAGCACAAGGGCATCACCTTCCTGCTGTTTGACATGGCGAGCGAAGGCGTGACGACCAAGCCGATCAAGCTGATTTCCGGCGCGTCGCCATTCTGCGAGACATTCTTTGATGACGTGAAAGTCCCGAAATCCTATGGCGAGGGCGTCTCTTCCGTGGTGTTCGAAGAAAATCGCGGCTGGGACGTGGCCAAATATCTGCTCGGTCACGAACGCAGCATGATTTCCGGCGAAGGCTCCTCCGGGGGCGGCTCGCTCGGCGCGAAATTTGCGGATCAGGTCGGCCGTGATGACATGGGGCGCCTGGATGATCCCATGCTCCGGGCCCAGATGGCCGATATAGATATCGAGCTGCTTGCCTTCCGCGCCATGGCCGAGCGCTTTGGGGATACGTTCAAGGCAGGCCTGTGCCATCCGGCGCAGCCCAACATGATGAAATATGCCGGTACCGAGATCAACAAGCGGCGGCACGAGCTGATCATGTCGGCTGGTGGCAGTCAGGTCCTGGAATGGGAAAGCGAAGCGACCAATGGCGGCCTGACCGCGCGCAGCTGGCTCCGGACCAAGGCCAATAGTATTGAAGGCGGGACCAGCGAGGTGATGCTGAACGTGGTTTCCAAACAGATATTGCAGCTGCCGAACACATAGAAACATAATTCATTGTGCCCCCGCACAGGCGGGGGCCCATCTTCCGGACTGTGCATGATCAAGCCACAGGAGATGGGTTCCTGCCTTCGCAGGATCACGAAAAAGGAGGAACACATGCCCTTATACCTGAATGACGACCAGAAAATGCTGCAGGACAGCGCCGCCGACTTCATGAAAACCGAGGGCGGCGTCGCCCATTTCCGGGAATTTCGTGACAAGAACTGCAAGGATGGATTTTCCCATGCCTTGTGGAAGCAATTCGCCGAAATGGGCTTTACCGGCATCCTTGTCGATGAGGAGGAAGGCGGTCTCGGTCTCGGCCATGCCGAAGCCGGTGTAGTGCTGGAGGAGATCGGTCGCAATCTGACTCCGTCCCCGTTTCTGACCACTGCGGTGGCCGGCGTGGAAGCGCTCAACGCGGGCGGAAAGGCGCTGCGCGACAAATATTTTCCGGGCATCATCGCCGGTGAAACCGTCTTGTCGCTGGCGATTGACGAAGGGGCAAAACACCGCCCGGACCAGATCGCCATGGCTGCCACTCGGGAAGGAAACGGGTTCAAGCTGGACGGCAAAAAGCAGTTTGTCGTGCAGGGAGGGTCGGCTGATGCGCTGATCGTGGCAGCCCGAACCAGCGGCAGCGCGGGCGACGAGAAGGGACTGACCCTGTTTGCCGTGGATACGGATGCAAAAGGCCTGTCGCGCGACAATGTCCGGCTGGTCGACAGCGCGGTCGCGGCCCATGTCGAATTTGACGGCGTGGTTGTTGATGCGGATGCGGTCATCGGTGAAGTCGATGACGGCGATGTCGTCCTCAAACGGTTGCTTAATGCCGGTCGCACGGGTGCGGCTGCCGAAACTCTCGGCGTCGGGACGGGAGCGATGGACATCACTGTTGACTATATCAAGGGCCGCAAGCAGTTCGACACGACGATCGGCAGCTTCCAGGCGCTGCAGCATCGCGCCGCCCATCTCTACAGCGAGATGGAGATTGCCCGGGCCACGGTGCTCAAGGCCCAGCAGTTGCTCGATGAAGGGGCGAAGAGCGCCGAACTGATGGTGTCTGTTGCCAAGTCCAAGGTCGGCCGGGCGACGTCCCTTTCTGTCAAGGAAGGCGTGCAGATGCACGGTGGCGTTGGCATGACCGATGAATATGATATCGGCCTCTATATGAAACGCGACCGGGCGTTGCAGGAATTCCTGGGCGATGCGAATTATCACACCAATCTCGTCGCCGAGATGCACGGATATTAGGGGAAATCACAATGGATTTTAACAAACTCTTCTCGCTGGAAGGGCGGGTTGCTCTGGTTACCGGCGGACAGCGCGGGATCGGCAAGATGATCACCGAAGGCTTTCTCGCGCAAGGGGCGAAAGTCTATATTTCGGGTCGCAAGGCCGATCAGGGCGAAGCGGCGGCGGCCGAATTTGGCGAGAACTGCATCTATATTCAGGGCGACATTTCGACTGTTGAAGGTTGCAAGGCGCTGGCCGAAGCCATTGCGAGCCGGGAAGACAAACTCGACATTCTGGTGAACAATGCCGGCGTGGCCTGGGGTACGGAATATCTCGACTTTCCGGAATCCGGCTGGGACAAGGTGATGGACACCAATGTCAAAGGCCTGTTCTTCCTGACCCAGGCCCTGCACCCGCAGCTCAAGGCCGCGGCCAGTTTCGAGCAGCCCGCCAAGGTGATAAATATCGCTTCGATCGACGGCCTGAAAGTCAATCCGTGGGAAACCTACAGCTATCAGGCATCCAAGGCTGCGGTTATCCACCTGACACGGAAAATGGCTTCCAAGCTGGTTCAGGATGACATCATCATGACCGGTATCGCGCCCGGCGCCTTTGCTTCGACGATGAACAAGGCCGCACGCGATCATGGCGATGCCGTGGCGCCTGGCATCCCGGCGCGGCGGATCGGCAAACCGGAAGACATGGCCTCGGCCGCCGTTTATCTGGCGAGCTCGGCAGGGGACTATGTCATCGGCTCGACATTGCCTGTGGATGGCGGGGTCGTGAATGCGGCCAATCCGGGTGCATCGATCGACGCCTGAGCCGTTCCGGACTTGACCTGACAGCTCCAAACTGTATTATTCATGCAATACAGTTTGGAGAATAGTTATGAGAAAATCCTGTTTTGTCGCGCTCGCGGCTGCACCGCTTATGCTGACAGCCTGTTCGGCTTCGGATTCGAGCGATGGCGATACTGTTGAGGACAGCGAAAATTCCAGCAGCATTACGATTGGCGGGGAAGGGGATGACAGCAAGTTCTCGATCCGCGCAGAGGGCTTCTCTATGGATGTCGACATGCCGTCCCTGTCCATCGACAGCGAGGATTTCGACCTCAACAATGTGAACCTCTATCCCGGCAGCAAGGTGACCGGCATGAAGATCGAGGATGTCGACGGGAAAGGCGGTCAGGTCATCCTGGACTTTGTCGCTCCGGCCGGAACCGATGAACTGCTGCCATGGTTTGAAGAGAAAATGACGCAGGAGCAGTTCACGGTGGAAAAGGACGGCACGACGTTGTCGGGGACGACCGATGATGGCGACCCGTTCGAGCTCAGCCTGTCGGAAACATCTGCTGATGAAACCACCGGCCAGCTGAAATTTTCCGAGAAATAGGCGCGTTACAGGTTTTTACCCGGCCTGGGGCGACTGTTCAGTTGGCACCCATCATGATATGCTAGGCTCTCCTGACTTAAACAGGGGAGCCCCGTCATGAAAAACCGCAAATCACATATCCGCCATGCCTTGGCACTGGGCCTGATGGCCGTGCCGCTGTCATTGTCACCGCTGATGGCGACATCTGCCCACGCGCAAAGCACGGGCGTCAAGAGCCTGCTCGCTGATGCGTCGGACGGGGCGCTGGACAAACTGTCACAGCCGGGGGCCTTCTATGCCGACAAGGCCGTCCGTATCCTGCTTCCCGGTCCGCTGAAAAACGCGTCGAAGATCCTGCGCTTCACCAGCAAGGCCGGGCTGACCCGCGACATTACCCGCGATCTGAATGACGCCGCGGGCAAGGCGGCACTGGAAGCGAAGCCCGTTTTCCGTTCGGCCATCGACAATCTGACCCTCACCGAAGGCGTGGGCATTGTCACTGGCGGGAATAGCGGCGGGACAGACTATCTGCGCAAGACCGCCGGCGAAGAACTGGGCGTCAAGATTCGGCCGCTGGTTGAAAGGGCGCTGGAAGAAGTTGGTGCCTATGATCAGATGGCAAAACTCGGTGATGTTTCGGCGCTGGCCGCGCTCGGCGGCGCGGACTTTTCGCGCGATGGTCTGACTGACAGCGTGACCGATCAGGCGCTCGACGGGATCTTCAGCTATATTGCCAGTGAGGAAGCGAATTTCCGCAGCAATCCGCTCGACAAGGGCAAGGATTTGCTGAAGGGCATTTTTTGAGCATAGCTATAAATACCTGAAAAACTTACGATATGGTCAGGAGCGGAGTGCTTTGAGTTGCAAAATGTGCAACCAATTGTGCTCCGTTTTCAATTGCAACTTAACTGTTCGGGTACCATTTCACTTCTACAAGTGAAGCAGGAAAAGTGATGTTTGATCGGCGTTTTTGATAACAAGGAGAAAATCCATGAAAACGCTTTTCAATATTGTGGCAGCCCTGAGCATGAGCAGCATTATGCTGATTTCAACCGTTCAGATCTGACCTAAAAAGCATTCGGTCCCGGCACAGGCATCCTCCTCCCAAAGCGGTGCCGGGATTGCACCGAAGGTCCGGTTCTTTCAATATCCCCTCCCTAAAATGAGAGACCGGACCAACGGTTGCCCACCACAAAACCCAAGAAAATTGATCAGTCCGCCTTTTCCACAAGGTGCGCAGGACTTTTCCACAAGTAAGTTGAAGTGCTGTGGATAAGATGAGCATTTGCATTTGGCGCGACTCGCGATGGCGTGACACAAAGGTTTTGTCAGAAGGAAACGACACAAATTGGCGACCCGTCAGCAATGACCCGCCGAAGCGTGGAAAGACCGGAAGACAATCGAGACGAACAAATTGTTGTCCGCAAGGAAAATGAATTGATCTTTCGATTGATGGCCCGGGAGAAGTCGGGGAAGCGGAGGCGCAAGCCAAAGCGGAACAGATGGACCGGGGCGATCAGGTGACTGGACCAGTATCGGGTTTGAAACCGAAGGGCAGACGCGCAAGCGTCGGCGCGGAAAACCGAGAACCGCTAACGATACTGGCCCGGAAACCGGACGCCAGAAAGCGGAAGCTGAAATCGCGAGAGGACAGCATCCCGAACCAGGCGCAGTGGGAGCCGAAAGCCGGATTTGTCTGGTAATCGGCTCCCATTTTTTTTGCGTGAAGCCTGCGCGCTCGACTTGCTCGATAAATTTTCGGGAAACAATGTGGTCGGGTGATCCTGATCACAGCCCCGTTGCATCGGACATGCCAATAGAGTTTTGCGATGCTGCTAATATCGCAGCAAGTTGCGGGGGGCAGCAGCATCGCACCATCCGGATCCGAGTTGTGTATCCCGGATGATCCCCTTCAAGGCCCATCGGGGCGGCACGCAGGCAAGCGACCCGACTGCGTACCGTTCCGGTGGGCTTTCCCCTTTTTCCGATCATCCAAAGACCCTCTGTACGGCCAGAAAAAAGCTTTTCTTACAGGATTTTACACCGAAACCACGCTATTATGTAAACGCATGTAAATAAGCGTGACCTTGATCACACTCTGTTCACTTTTTTCGGATATACATGGTTTAAGACATCGTAAGCATTAGCATACTTTGTCCTATCGTAATGAGGAGCCCGATGGTTAGCGACCCGCCCATCGGGCTTTTCTCGTTTTGAAGCTTCCGCAAATTTTTCTGCCGTTTTTTTTGATCAAGGTGATCTGCATCACCCGGACGTCATGACGCCATTGCTATCCGAATGGTGCGGCGCCGATCCAGTGAATCGATTCACGAAAACCGGGTGGCACCGTCGTGTCGCTCCTCGCGATACGGTGAGGTCTGGCAGTATTTGCGACCCGGCTGTCAGACCTCACTCCCTTCTCTTCGACATCACACTCTGCCGCTGTTCGGGACTTGTGCCGGCCAGGCTCCCGTTCTAGCCTTGTGTCTTCGTGGTAGCAGGGGACAACCGCATGAACAGCAACCGGTCGATGAAGCGCCGAACGGTGCGAACCTGTCTGCAGGTGGCTGCAATGGCCGGGTTTTTCTCCTGCTTCGCCGCACCAGCCCAGGCCACGGTAGCGCCGCCGGACGCCTCGACGCCTGTTTCAGACCGGGCGGATCAGATCCATCGGGATGCCATTGTTATCGATGCCCATGCCGACATTGTTCTGCCGTCCACATCGTCCACCTATCTCGCGGCGGATGGCCTTTCAAAAGTCGATCCTGCGAAGCTGCGGGCCGGGCAGGTGGATGTGGTCGTCATGGCCGTTGCCGTGGGACCCGGGCCGAGGACGAGCGAAGGCGACGCGGTCGCCAAAGCTGAAGCCGAGGCGAAGTTGCAGGCGGTAACCCGGCTCGCTGAGGACGATCCGCTGATATCCATTGCCCGGACCCCTGCCGACATAACGGCGCTTGTAGAGGAGGCGCAGACGGCTTTGCTACTGGGCTTTCAGAATGCCAGAGCCCTGGGTGGCGACGTGGATGAGCTGGATCGCTTGCACGCGGCCGGTGTACGGGTTTTCGGTCTCAATCATCTCGGGCATAACGATTTTTCGGACAGTTCGCGTCCGGTCTTCAATGGCGAAACCGGGGAATATGAGGCTGACGAAGAGCATGGCGGCCTCTCCGTGCTGGGCCGCGCGGCGGTGCGCCGGATCAATCAGCTGGGCGGGATTGTTGACGTGTCCCAGATGTCAAAAAATGCGACCCTGCAGGCTGTTACGGTTTCGACCGCGCCTGTCATCGCGAGCCACAGTAATGTCCGGCAGCTGTCGAACGTCACCCGCAATCTTTCGGATGAAGAGATTGATGCCATCGGCGCGCAGGGTGGCGTCATCCATATTGCGGCCTTCGGCGCCTATCTGGTCGACCTGTCGGACCCGGAACTGCTGGCGGCGATAGGCAAGGTTCGGGAACAGGCCGGACTTCCGGAAGCCTGGTCCTATCCCTACGAGCTTTATTGGGAAATCGATGATCCAGCCAGACGCCAGTCCTTCCTGAGGGCGATGCGGCAGGTGATCGGACCGGGATCCGTCGAACGCATGATTGATCATATCGACTATGTGGTCAAACGCATCGGCATTGACCATGTCGGGATCGGAACCGATTTCAATCATGGCGGCGGTGTTGCCGGTTTTACCGATGCCAGCGAAGCCGGGAATGTGACTCGGGCACTGCTGGAACGCGGCTATTCGGAGCAGGATATCGCGAAAATCTGGGGCGGGAATTTTCTGCGCGTGTTCGCCGATACTCAGCGCGCCGCAAATCCGGACCGTTGAAATCCAAATGGCCCAAAAAAAACCCCGCCGACTAGGAACGGCGGGGCGCTTAGCCGCACTTTCGGGTCGCAATCAAGTGCCGCTAAATTTTGTTCTGGAATGCAATCCAGATGATGTTTTTCCGGAAGTGCAACCAGCTTCGCGATTGAAGATCATGGTTGCGAAATGTCGAATTGCCCCTCCGGCAGAATTTCTACCCAAAACGGGTCTATTCCAAAAAGATGCAAAAAGCGAGTCCCACCGACCCAAATTGTGCCAAAATGAGACAGGTTTTACATGAACATGCCGAAATATCGGCCGAAATCAGGACTTCACGTCGTCCTTCGGAACAGGTTTCCCCTCGATATCGATCACCGCTTCTGACGCCGGAATCTCTTCGGCCTCCCGCGACCGGTCATAGAGCGTCTTGGCAACCAGCGCCCCGCCGACCAGTAGCGCACCGGGCACCGAACGGGTCGCCACCCGGGCAGCCAGCAAGCCGAGGCCGAAATTGAGCAGTCCATTGCCTTTGCCCATTTTGCGGGCCTCGTTGCCGATCGCGGTAGTGAAAATATTTCTGACGAGTGACATGGACCAGCCTTTCGCAAGTTAGCCGTTTAGATCATCTGCTCAGGTTTAACATGGGTATCATAGGTATTTTCGTCAACAAGGCCCAGATCCAGTGCCGCATCGCGCAGTGTCAGGCCCTCCTTATGGGCATGTTTGGCGATTTGAGATGCCTGGTCATAGCCGATTACCGGCGCCAGCGCAGTGACCAGCATCAGCGAGTTGTCGACCAGCTCCCTGATCCGGGCTTTGTTGGGCTCGAGACCGGCCACGCATCGTTCGGCAAAACTGGACATGCCAATGCTCAAAAGCTCGATCGACCGCAGGATATTGGCTCCGATCATCGGTTTGAACACGTTCAGTTCCAGATGTCCCTGCAGGCCGCCGACTGTCACGGCCTGGTGATTGCCGATCACCTGTGCGGTGACCATGGTCAGCATTTCGCACTGGGTCGGATTGACCTTGCCGGGCATGATCGAGCTGCCCGGTTCGTTGGCCGGCAATTGCAATTCTCCAAGTCCGGAACGCGGCCCGGATCCCAGCAGGCGGATGTCATTGGCAATCTTTGTCAGCGCGACAGCCAGCACGTTGAGCGCGCCCGACAGCTCCACCATCGTGTCATGCGCCGCCAGCTCGGCATATTTGTTGGGAGAGGAAACAAATTTGAGACCGGTGATCTTGGCGATTTCCCGCGCGATATTGTCCCCGAAATTTTCCGGTGCATTGAGACCGGTGCCGACCGCCGTGCCACCCTGGGCCAGCTTCAGCAGGCGCGGCAGGCAATCCGCAATCCGGTCGCGGGCGGCCACCAGTTGTGCGGCATAGCCCGAAAACTCCTGGCCAAGGGTCAATGGGGTCGCATCCTGCAAATGGGTGCGGCCGATCTTCACGATGTCCTGCCATTGCGCCGATTTTTCCGCGATTGTGTCGTGCAGCTGTTCGAGAGCCGGAAACAGCTCCACTTCCAGGGCCAGCGCGGCGGATACGTGCATGGCGGTCGGAAAGCAGTCATTGGAGGACTGTCCGCGATTGACATGGTCATTGGGATGAACCGGATCCTTGCCTCCGCGCTGGCCGGTCAGGCGCTCGTTGGCAATTCCGGCAATCACTTCATTGACGTTCATGTTGCTTTGCGTGCCGGAGCCGGTCTGCCAGATGGTCAGGGGAAACTGTGTGTCATGGGCACCGGAACGCACTTCCTCGGCCGCTTTTTCGATCACGCCTGCAAGCTCGGGATCAAGTCCGTGGATCCCGTTAACCCGCGCCGCAGCCTGCTTGATCGTGGCCAGCGCGTGAATCAGCCGGATTGGCATGCGCTCGTGGCGGGGGAAGGGGAAATTGTCGATGCTGCGCTGGGTCTGTGCGCCCCAATAGGCATCTTCGGGGACGGCGATATCTCCGAGACTGTCGGATTCCGTGCGAGTTTGGGTCATGCCATGCTGTCTAGCACCAGATCGCCTTCGGCGTCATCCCGAACTTTGCGCCGGACTGTTATCGGGAAGCTATTTTTTCTTGCCGAAATCGAGGGTTATGACATTGGATCCGTCTTCGACCGCCGGTTCCTTTTCATCCTCGCCATCATTTTCCGCCGGCTCATGCTCATCGAGATCGCCTTCGACCTCCTCGACCTGAAATTGCAGGGCGAAATCCACGGCAGGATCAACAAAGGACGTGATTGCTGCGAAGGGAATGTGCAGCATCGAACTGATCTGGTTGAAGCTCAACCCGACTTCGAAGCGGTCCTCTTTGACCGAGAGATCCCAGTAGCGGTTTTGCAGGACAATGGTCATCTCGTCAGGGAACTTCGCGATCAGGTGATCCGGAATGTCCACTCCCGGAGCCCGGGTCTTGAACGTGATGTAAAAATGATGTTCGCCGGGCAGGCCTTCTTTCTCGACTTCGCCCAATACGCGGCCGACAACCGCCCGCAGCGCTTCCTGCACGATTTCATCATAGGGAATCAGACTGTCGGGGGCACTGTCGGTCATTTCCCATTGGTGGCGTGATCACGGGGCAGGGTCAAGGGGCTTTCGTTGAAATTGTCCGCGCCGGGCAGCGCGAATTTCTTGCCTGAAAAACTCAAGTCTTTATAGGCATCGTCCATGACCAAAGCGACGCGCAGCGCGACAATAGAGCGAAATACGAAGGAAACCGAGATTTTCGTCGAGGTGAACCTGGACGGCACGGGGACCTATGACGTGTCCACGGGCATCGGATTTCTCGATCACATGATCGAACAGTTTTCGCGCCATTCGCTGATTGACCTGACCATGCGGATCAAGGGTGATCTGCACGTGGATCAGCATCACACCACCGAAGACAGCGCAATTGCGCTGGGCCAGGCGCTTCAAGAAGCGCTCGCCGACAAGGCCGGGATTGTTCGCTATGGCAGCGCCTATTCCCCGATGGACGAGACATTGAGCCGCGTGGCACTCGACATATCCGGTCGCCCCTGGCTGACCTGGAATGCGGGTTTTTCCCAGGAACGGCTGGGCGAGATGGATACCGAGCTGTTCAAGCACTGGTTCCACAGTGTGGCTGATGCCGCCGGCATCACGCTGCACATGGAACTGCTCTACGGCGAGAATAATCACCATATAGCCGAAAGCCTGTTCAAGGGCTTCGCCCGCGCCATGCGTCTGGCGATCGAGCGCGACCCGCGCAAGGGCGATGCCATTCCCTCGACCAAGGGCCAGCTTGGTGGCTGAACGCATCGCGCTGATCGATTATGGCGCCGGAAACCTGCACAGCGTGCACAATGCCCTGCAGGCCGCCGGTGCGACCGGGGTGGAAGTCACCGCAGATCCGGATTTTGTCGCCAAGGCAGACCGGATCGTGTTGCCCGGAGTGGGGGCCTTTGGTGCCTGTCGGGATGCGCTGATTGCCATTGACGGCATGATTGCGGCCATGGACAGCCGGGTTCACACAGATACGGTCCCGTTTCTGGGGATCTGCGTGGGCATGCAATTGCTGGCGGACCGAGGCATTGAATTTGGTGAACATGCCGGTCTCGGGTGGATAGGTGGCACGGTCCAGGCGATTGAAGCGGCATCGGCAGACATCAAGATTCCCCATATGGGCTGGAATGACGTGGAACCGGTTGCTTCGCACGGTCTGCTGGAGGCGGGCGAAGCCTATTATCTGCATGGGTATCATTTTCGTGTCACCGATGAGCAAGACATATTGGCAACCACCGCCCATGGGGTACCGCTGGTGTCGGCCGTCGGCCGGGACAATGTCATCGGCGTGCAGTTTCATCCCGAGAAGAGCCAGGCTTACGGCCTGTCCTTTCTCCAACGCTTTCTGGAGTGGAAACCATGATTGTTTTTCCCGCCATCGATCTGAAATCCGGCGAAGTGGTGCGACTGGCCGAAGGTGATATGGACCGGGCGACGGTCTATGGCGACAATCCCGCCGAGCAGGCGGGGCTTTTCGCGCAGGCGGGCGCCGAACATGTCCATGTTGTCGATCTTGATGGCGCCTTTGCCGGAACGCCGAAAAATGCTGAAGCGGTGGAGGCGATTGTCGCCAGTTTTCCGGGCTATGTGCAGCTTGGCGGCGGGATCCGTGACCGCGAGACGGTGGAACGCTGGTTCGGGCTCGGTGTCGCCCGGCTGGTGATCGGAACGGCGGCGCTGAAGGATCCGGAATTCGTCAGGGACATGGCGAGGGCATATGAAGGTGGTATTGTCGTTGCTGTTGATGCGCGTGACGGAATGGTCGCCACCGAAGGCTGGGCCGATGTGTCCGAAGTCGAAGTTATCGACATGGCGCGGCGGTTTGAAGATGCCGGTGTGGCCTCGGTGCTGTTCACCGATGTCGGCCGCGACGGCCTGCTGACCGGATGCAATATCGAGGCGACCGTGGATCTGGCGCGGGCGGTGGATATTCCGGTGATCGCCAGTGGCGGGGTCAAGGGTCTGGATGACATCCACATGCTCAGCCAGTTTGCCCAGGATGGCATCGAAGGCGTGATTACAGGGCGCGCGCTGTATGACGGCCGGCTTGATCTGGCGACAGCGATAGCGATGGCCAATCGATGAGTTTCAAGAAGGGATCGACCACTAGCCGGTTTACGGCTCCGGAAATGAGAATTTGGTTGTCCTTGGCGATTCTCGGGTTTTCTCAGGCGACATGGGGTCTTGAGAAAGGGCTCGGCGCCATCATTGTCTTTCTGGCGAGTGACTTTCTGCTGATAAGAATTCCCATAAAACGGCGCACAAATCTGCGGCTAGTAACGAGATCGATTGCACTGTGCCTAGCTTTCATTGTGCCAGTTCTGATCAATATCGCAATTGGGAATTGGAATTCTTATCAATGCGGGAAGTCAGACAGCTGTCAATTTCTTATCGTGGAGGAAAATTTGTAGAATGACCGTCCGGATCCGAGTCATACCTTGTCTTGACGTCGCCGACGGGCGTGTGGTCAAGGGCGTTAATTTCGTTGATCTGCAGGATGCCGGCGATCCGGTTGAGCAGGCGCGGGCCTATGACCGGGCGGGCGCCGACGAGCTGTGTTTTCTGGATATCACCGCTTCGCACGAAAAACGGGACACAATCATTGATGTCGTGCGCCGGACGGCGGAAGTCTGTTTCATGCCGGTTACGGTCGGCGGCGGCGTGCGCAGTGCGGATGATGCGCGGGCGCTGTTGATGGCGGGAGCAGACAAGGTGGCCGTGAACAGCGCCGCCGTCACGCGTCCGGAGGTCATCAGCGACATTGCCGGACGCTTTGGCAGCCAGTGCATGGTTGCCTCGATCGATGCCCGGTCTGTGGAGCCGGGCCACTGGGAAATCTACACTCATGGCGGCCGCAAGCCGACAGGGGTTGATGCGGTTGAACATGCGATCCGGCTGGCGGAACTCGGGGCAGGGGAGCTACTGGTCACGTCCATGGACCGCGACGGGACCCGAGATGGCTATGATCTCGAACTGACCCGGACGATTGCCGATGCCACGTCGGTGCCAGTGGTTGCCAGCGGCGGCGTGGGAACGCTCGATCATCTGGTTGACGGTGTAAAGCAAGGCCATGCCAATGCGGTCCTCGCGGCCTCGATTTTCCACTTTGGCCAGCACAGCATTTCGGAGGCGCATGCGGCATTGCGCGCCGCGGGACTTCCGGCGCGTCACAGCTTGCCGCCGGCCTGATCCAAATTGGTACAGAATGTCATAATAATCTGTTAACCATCTAATTTAACAGAATATTAACTCCGTTTTCCCATTAACGGTTTGGAAACCAGTTCCGGGACGTTGGGGGGAATGATGATGCGCAATATGATGGTTCATGTGACACTGGCAGGTCTGGCGACGGTTCTGGCAACGCCGGCGCTGGCGATTTATCCGGCGCAGCAGCAAAGCTCCTACGAGAAACCGCGCAAGGGCGGCTCCTCCAGCTATGGCGGCAGTTCCGGCAGCATCAGCTCGACCTCCACCGGGGGTTCCACGTCCACTTCTACCGGCGGATCGTCTTCCAGCGGCGGTTCCACGTCGACATCGACGGGTGGCATCTCCACCTCAACCGGCGGGGTTTCAACATCCACCGGCGGTGTTTCGACATCTACCGGCGGTATTTCGACCTCTACAGGGGGCTCTTCGAGCTTTGGCGGTTCTACCAGCTCTTCGTCATCATCCTCGTCTTCCTCCAGTTCCAGCAGCTCGAGCAGTTCGAGCAGCAGCTCCAGCGGCGGTTCAACCGGAGGCCATCCGGGCGGTTCCACGGGCGGCACACCAGTTCCCGAACCGGCGGTCTTTGTGCTGTTTGGACTGGGTGCTGGTGGCCTGGCCGCAGGGCGCCTGATTCAACGGCGCCGCAAAAATCGCGACTGACATTCTCTGCAGATAACTCGAGATAATACATCAGAAGATCTATCTATCTGATTGTAATATAACGTCCATTTGGATCATATAGTTAATGTCGGATTAACTTACACAATCCGGTCCCTGTTACATTCCGTTAACCACTGAAACACCTGAAACGGCTCCCAAAACGTGATTTGGCAGCGTTTTTGCGTGCCTGACCATTGCGGGTTTTTTGGCTGTTTGGCCAAAAATAAGAGTAGTGGAATGATTTTGTCCAGACTTTCGGTTGTGGCCACAACCGCCTGCATCCTTGTCACCGTTGCTGCTCCCTTGAGCGCCGGACAAGCTGCTGCCCAAAACGTCACGAAAACGGACCATGCTGCCAGCGCAGCTCCAACTGCGGCACCCGCTGCGGAACAGGACGGCACACCCATTCCCGAACCTTCCAATATCATCATGCTGGCGCTCGGCATTACCGGGCTGGTGGTCGGTCGCTACGCGGCGAAGAGGCACCGCGACGGCAGGTAGCGCGAGATATTCAGTTAGCCGCGCGAAGCATTTATGTTGTCGTCGTGGCGGGAAAGGGTCGCAAACGGGGGTTTCAGCGGCCCTTTTCTTTGTCTGTTCGCGGGCGGCCCGGAGGGAAAATTGGCAGATATTGTGCAAAGGCTTGACCTGCGGCTTGTCCCGCGCGCAAAACCCGCAGGATGAGCGATATCCTTGAAAATCTCGAATCCACCATCCGGCAACGGCGCGATGCCGATCCATCGGCCAGTTATGTCGCCAGTCTCACGGGCAAGGGGCGCGCGAAAATGGCTGAGAAACTGGGCGAGGAAGCGGTCGAAGCCGTGATCGCGGCAGTGCAGGATGACAAGGCCGGCATGACCGGGGAGGCGGCGGACCTGGTGTTCCATTTGCTGGTGCTGCTCGCCGACATGGATCTTTCGATAGACGACGTTCTGGCGGAACTGTCCCGACGGGAAGGCCTGTCCGGGCTGGATGAAAAAGCGGCACGAAAGGGCTGACAAATGGCGATTGATGCGACCGAAGCATATGATGACGAGAATATTTTTGCGAAAATCCTGCGGGGGGAGATCCCGAACAAGACGGTCTATGAAGATGAGCATGCCCTGGCCTTTCACGACATCAATCCCCAGGCACCCGATCATATCCTCGTGATACCCAAGGGACGCTATGTCAGCTGGGATGATTTCTCGGCCACGGCAAGCGAAACGGAAATCGCCGGATTCGTCCGCGCGGTCGGCCATGTGGCCCGGACTGCGGGGATGGTCGAGCCTGGCTACCGGCTGCTCGCCAATATCGGAAAGAACGGGCATCAGGAGATCCCGCATCTCCATGTCCATATTTTTGCCGGGAAACCGCTTGGCCCGATGCTTTCGAGAGTCTAGGTACAATTGCAACAATCCGCAGAGACGGAACACAAAACTGAGGGAGTTGATATGGCAGGCGCAGTTGCACCGGGTGGCGAAGGATGGTCCTCGCGATGGGCCTTTATTCTGGCAGCGGTGGGCGCGGCCGTGGGACTGGGCAATATCTGGCGCTTTCCCACGCTTGCCGGCGAAAATGGTGGCGGCGCCTTCGTCCTCGTCTATTTTGGCTGCGTGGTATTGATCGGCTTGCCAATGGTCCTGTCAGAAGTCCTGATCGGACGGCACGGGCGCAGTGATGCCTATCACAGCGTGATCAAGGTAGCGGAGGATTCCGGTGTCAGCCGCAAATGGGGCCTGTTTGGCGGTTTTGGCATTTTGGGGGCCGGGGCGATCCTGACCTTTTACAGTGTCGTCGCCGGCTGGGTCCTCTATTATGTTGGTGTGATGGGCGCGGATTTTCTCGGCGCGCTCTTTTCCGGCAATCCCATGGCGGGGGCGCTGGCCGCGGAATCGCCAGAGACCATTCCCACCAGGATGACCGATCTGTTTGCCAATAACTGGCTGCTGCTGAGCATGCACGTCCTGTTCATGGGCGTCACCATCTGGATCGTCGCGCGCGGCGTGACCGACGGCATAGAAAAAGCCGCCACGATATTGATGCCCGCCTTTTTTGTGCTGCTGGTGATGATCACCATCTACGGGGCGTTTACCGGGGAATTCGCCAGGGCGCTGGCATTCCTCTTTACCCCGGACTTTTCCAAATTGTCGCCCTCGGTGATCAACGAGGCGCTCGGACAGGCGCTGTTTTCGATGAGCGTCGCTTCGGCTGCGCTGATTACCTATGGCGGCTATGTCGCGAAGGAGACGAAGCTGGCGCCGACCGCCGTGATGATCGGTCTGACCGACACCGGGGTGGCGATACTTGCCGGTCTGATGATTTTTCCGATCGTCTTTGCGGTCGGACTGGATGCGGCCGCCGGACCGACGCTGGTATTTCAATCACTGCCCATCGCCTTTCACACCATGCCGGCCGGATCGCTGGTCGGGCTTCTCTTCTTCGTGCTCATCTTCTTTGCCGCTCTGACCAGTTCGATATCGCTGCTGGAAGCCGTCACGGCCTGGGCGAAGGAGAAAACTGGCTGGAGCCGTCCCAAATCGGCGTGGATTGCCGGCGGCGTGATCTTTCTTGTCGGAGTCGCCTGTGCGCTCTCACTGAACATCTGGTCTGATGTCCGGCTGTTGCCGTTCTGGCCGCTGTTTGCCGAGGCCAATATTTTCGACACGATTGATGGTCTGGTCGGCAAGGTGCTGCTGCCGCTGACGGCCCTGCTGACATCGATATTTATCGGCTGGAAAGCGGACAGGAAGCTGGTCGAGGCGGAAACCGGACTGTCGGGCGGAATGCTCGGCATATATCGTTTCCTGATCGGCTGGGTGGCACCAATAGCGGTCTTCCTGATCCTGCTCTTTGGCCTGTTCCCGCAGCTTTTGGGATAAGGCGCAATATGGCTTCGTCGGAATCGAAAGATTGCCCGCTCTGTTCAAAACCGGAGTCCCGGCAATTCGCACCCTTCTGCAGCGCCGGCTGCAAGGATCGCGATTTGCTGCAGTGGCTGGGGGAGGGTTACAAGGTGCCCGGACCGGCGGTTTCACCTGACCAGCTGGCGGACCATCTGCATACGGGATCAGGTCAAGAAAACGACTCCTGAAATCTTGCGAAAAATCGGCCATTTTGGACTGGACAATCCCTGCATGTGCCGCCTATAGCGTCGCTTCTTCTTTGGGATACACAGCTTTGTATCCCTGATTGCCCGAGTAGCTCAGTTGGTAGAGCAAGCGACTGAAAATCGCTGTGTCGGTGGTTCGAATCCGCCCTCGGGCACCACCTTTTTCCTAAATTTCCTGTGTCTCTGAACTCTGCGCACTTTTGTGCAATTCTTCCCTATAATTCCGTGGCTTAGCCCGTTGAACCGGTGCTACTCCGCAACCAGAGACCATTTGTCAGCTGCCGGATCGGGTTAAAATGGCCGAGTGTCTCGATGGCCCGAAACGCTGGCACCGGATGCACTTTTGGTTTTAGATGGTTTTCGGCTTCAGTTGAGGCCGAGAAGCTCGCGCTGTGCTTTCCAGCAGAGCGGCACATTGCCGATGCGCAGGATCTTGCGACCGGTAAGATCGATCGGTTGCGTGCCATCGACAATGGCACTGATTATATCAGGAGCGAGATAGCTGATGCGGGCCAGCTGTTGAATATGCCTCTGACTGTATTCTGAGATCATTGAGGACGGTTTTCCGCGTATAAGAATATCTTGAGCTGCAAATGCATGAGCAACCAATCGCAGCAGCACGGGATCGGGTTGCCGTTTTGAGCTGCCGTTCCCTGGCGGGATCGCTAGTTTTACTTCGGATCCCTTGCACACCAGTTTGGCATCAATGGATACAGATGTCGGTCGATCCTGACCTTCGGGTCTAAATATCAATTCTACCGTTGAAGCTTTCACCTGCACCTGGACTTGCAACTCTGTCAGTATTGCGCGCTGTTTCTTGATCGATAAATCGGGCAGGGCGCTCGCAATTTCCTGTCGGCTATCAAGTTGGTCGGACAGTTTTTGCGCAGTTTCGTCTCCTATTGCATCGGTGCGTTCCAAATTCTGAACAACTGCATCAACAACCAGCCGCTCAATCTCTCCTGCTGGCATCCGCCATTTGGTCGATTTGTCTCCCGGTTGAGTTCGGGTGACATAATAGCGATATTTTTTTGATCCCTTGCTCGCATGAGCTGGTGTCATTGGCTTTCCGTCGGGATCGGTGATCATGCCAGTCAATAAACTGGGATTGCGGCTTTTCTTACCCAGCGCATTGTCTTTGCGGTTAGTGCGAAAGATCGACTGGACCAGATCAAACAGCTCTTGCGAGATTATGGATTGGTGGATGCCTTCATATACCTCATCCTTGTGTCTCATTTTGCCAACGTAGACAGGATTTTGCAGGAGATGCGTGAGCGTACCTGTCTTGAAGAAAATGCCGCCAACCTTCTTTCCGGTCTTCCATTTCCGTTCTCTGGTCTTGATGCCTTTAGCAGCCAATTCGTCGACGAGATGGGGTACGGATTTAATCTGAGCATATTGCTCAAACATATGGCGGACCGTTGCTGCTTCGGACTGATTGATCACCAGCTGGCGATCGACAACATCATATCCGAAGGGCACACCACCTCCCATCCACAAGCCCTTCTTCTTGGAGGCAGCCACTTTGTCGCGGATCCGTTCACCTGTGACTTCACGTTCAAACTGAGCGAAGGACAGAAGCACATTCAGGGTCAGCCGACCCATACTGGTCGTAGTATTGAATGACTGGGTGACGCTGACAAAGCTGGATTCATTTTCATCCAAGATTTCAACGATCTTGGCAAAGTCAGCAAGACTGCGCGTCAGCCGATCTACTTTGTATACGACAATGACATCGACCTTTCCCGCTTTCACATCATCCAACAATTGGGTGAGGGCAGGCCGATCCATATTGCCGCCTGACCAGCCGCCGTCGTCATAAAGCTCGGGAATAGCCTCCCAGCCTTCGCTGGCCTGGCTCAGGATATAGGCTGCACATGCCTCACGCTGCGCATCCAGACTGTTGAAATCCTGCTCCAGACCATCCTCGGTTGATTTACGGGTGTAGATGGCGCAGTGTTTTTTTGACTTTGCTTCACTCACTGGCTGAGACTCTGGGTTTGTATTCGCTGCGCTTCCTTAATCCGAAAAAACGCGGACCCGACCAGTGAGCCCCGGTTATCTCCCGGGCAATATGGCTAAGGCTGGCATAGTGACGCCCCTCAAACTCAAAACCATCATCGCAAACCAGGACGTGATAGCTTTTGCCATTCCATTCTCGGACAAGACGCGTGCCATTCTTTAGAGATATGGCATGAGTAGGACCTGCCTTACCCGTCCGCTCGATACGTTTCTGCAATCGCGCAATTTCTCTCTTTGTTGCACCCGTCAGGCTTCCATGAACACGTTCCTGCAACCGATTGGCGATCCCGCGCCTCAGCAGATCAGGACCGATATCGGGGGCTGGGGATCGATAAGTATCCCGCCACATCGAACGTAGCTGTGCAGGAGGCATGGCCATGAGCGCAGCCAACTGTTGTTCGAGCCCGCTCATTTTGCAACCTGCTGTACCTTTTGATCGGGCGCCCGCGTAATCCGGTAGATCGTGGCTTCATCGCCTCGTTGTTCTCGTGCGAGCACAAATCCCTTTTTGCGTAGGCCGGTGAGGAAAGCACGCACACTGTGCTGCTTCCACTGCGTTGCTTTGCAAATCTCATCGATACTCGCGCCTTTGCCGCGCTTCAGCAACGCAATGACTTTTGCGGATTTGGTTTGTGGTTTTGTGGTTGCCATCTTGGTTCTCCAGCTTGGCGCTGGAGGATCCAGCGCTTCCACTGACCCGAGCCGCGGATCGCTTATTGGCGCGGGCGGCGTGTCGTCGTGTTTGTGACGACACCAACAGCAATGCTCGAACGAGCATTGAAGTCCAGTCGTTTATTCGAAATGTTCGAAAAGCTGCATGTGGACTTCCCGGCGAGCGCGAGCATGGGTAGGGACATGGCCGATGATGACGAAATTGATCCTGCCAAAGTGCGCTCTGGACTATTTGCGCTGATCACTGCAAGGCTTGAGGATGCCCATGAAATTGCAGTGAAAGGGCAGGCAACCAAAATCAGTGTTCAAGATATCGGCGATCTGGTCGTTGACCTCCGTTCGGCGTTAGATGAGACAACCATCCACATCGACGCGATCAAATTGATGAATAATCGTTAGCGTCGGTTTTTGGGCCGTTTGCGGACCGTCTTCTTTGCAGCGGCGGCGGATTGAGAGCTGCCTTGCCGTTTCCAACGCAGTTGCGGACCTTACTGCGAAATCGGGAGGGGACGGTCGTTCGAAGCACTCTACGTTTGCTTGCACGCCTCCAATCCTTCCAAGCAGCCATGCTCCATATTCCAATCTGACGACTGAAATTTAGCACTCTTGGTACCGGAGCCAAGGCCAACGGGATTGTCTTCAGGTACCTCAGTGACTCAAAATTCTGGTATAGAAATGATCAGAAAGTTTGGAGTGAGACATGGAAACCAATAAACACAATGCAGCAATTTTGAGGTGCGAGGAAGTACTGAGACTTAAACATCAGTACAATTCTGAACGTCAGATCTGGCCAAGTGAAAATAGTGTCATAGAAGTTATGCTGAAGAGGCGTCCGGAGCTAGTCGACGCCTATAGTGAGCTTTGCGAGAATCTAAATGATCGGCCCGAAGCGCTGGAATTGTTCTTTGATCGATTGTTCAGCATTGCGATCCTCTGGAGGCCTGAACAGTCGGCAAAGATGCGAGATGATCGCAAGCAGATCGACAACCTAAACATGGTGATCGCCGATAAAGCAGCTGAAGTCGCAAATTTGATCCGAGAACGGGAAGCGCTACATGAGAAGTCAGAGTTCTACAGCCGTACTCACTATCACATTTGCGATGTAATCGAGGAGGCGGGGAAAGATAACGTCCTATTTGAACACTGGGTCAAAGAGGAACTGGAGGTTTTAACTCACAGATTTGGCCTCAAGTATTGGCCCCACTTGGGTCAAATTATCGACGTAATTGCAATGGATGCACGAGAAGCTAAGGCTACACCAAATGATCAGGTTACTGCAGCAGCGACTAGCGGAACTCGATCATCACGTGCCGACTTCTTCAAAGCCCTGCTTCAGTCTTTGAAAGAAGCTCAAGAATACAGCAGCTTGCAGCTTCCTGAAAAATTTAACCTCACTGATGACACGTTGGCCTCACTAGCAAATTGCGCATTGGATATCGGACCGGATGATTTGTTTGATGCGCCATATGTCAAAAGATTTCGACAAAGGGAAAGAGAACGCGCTAGTCGTACAGGCGTCCTATAGTTCCTCAACCCAGATTCTCTTGCTTTCGTCGAAGGGTCGACCTTCCTAACCGAAAGAATTGAATGTTTGGGTCGTTAAAGGTCCTTCCGATTTCCGCCATCTTTGCGCGTGAGTAGACTTCCGTTGGGTTCATCACCGTGATTTGCACTAGACGTTCTCAATTTTTGTTTGTGCCTACACCTTAAAGTCGTAGATATTGGATATGGCAGACCGGGATGATTTCACAGCTGCGACGAAGCGCAGGATCGCAGAACGCGCCGGTTATATCTGCTCGCATCCCACCTGCGGTCGGATGACCGTTGGCCCTTCTGAAGATCGCGCGAGTGGGATCACAATGACGGGTGTTGCTGCTCATATTGTTGCGGCCGCCACCAAAGGTCCGCGTAGTGACGCGACGCTCTCTGCGTCGCAAAAAAGCGCTGCGTCAAACGGGATATGGATGTGTGCGATCCATGGCAAGTGGATCGATGACAATCCCTCGATTGCAACTGTCGAGAAGCTACACGAATGGAAGGCTGCGCACGAGGCGGAGATCAGTGCCTGGGTTGAGTATGGCCATTCCGGCATCTTCAAATCATGGGATCGTCTCGCTGCGCTGACCCGAGACCAACGCGATACCATTGAGACCAGTCTACCGAATGGCCATGCGGTGATCCGCGACGGTAAAAAGCTGCTGGCGGCACTGGAAGCTGCTGGCTCCTGTGTTGTCAGCGGTGATTCCGGCGTCGGGAAGTCTGCCTTGGTCAAAACGATGCTCGACACACACTTTCCCGACGCGCGTCAGGTCTGGCTCGGCCCGGAAGCACTTCAGGCTGCGTTGAGCGAAGCCGAACGTGGCCGGCTGGAACTCACCGCGCCTCTTGCCGACTTGCTCAAGGCGACAACCAACTCGCAAAACATCTTGGTTCTGGATGCGGTCGAGCGGGCTGATGCCATAACCATCTCCCGGCTCAGCGAGATGGTGCTCAGTCTCGTCGATCATCGCTTGAACGGCGACAGGAGCTGGTGGGTTATCGCCATTGGACAACGCGCAGGCTTCGAGGTGCATCTTGACCCGCTAGTCAATGCGCTCGGTGGCAATGCCATCGTCGTCTCAGCCCTAGAACCAGAGCAAGTCCAAGAAGCACTCCAGAGCATTCCAGCCCTAGCTCAGCATGCCTATGACGATGCTTTGGTCGCCGTACTAGGCAATCTTCGTGTGCTGGCCTGGATCATCGCTGCCGGGTCTTTATTCGCTGGCGCCGATGCGGGTCGAATGGCGGCGCGCTCGCAGATTGCCGACCGGCTTTGGGCACACTGGACCGGCGGCGATCCTGACCTTCACAGCTTCATGATCGCATTTGCCCTTAGAGACGCGGAATATGAACGCAGCTTTGCATTATCGGGCCTCAGCGCAGCTGAACGCTCCGCCTGGAAATCCGGTCGCCAGCAAATGCCATTGAAGTTGAGTGATCGAAACAGACTCAGTTTCGAGCACGACTTGGCCTCCGATTGGGCACGCTATCAGTTTTTGAAGGAAATCACTGATGAGGTAAAGAGATGGGCGGCGCTCGCCAACCAGCCCTTATGGGTCGCGGCACTTCAAATGTTTGGTCAATATCTTTTGCGTGAGCCCGATCAGGCGAATAAAGGCTGGGATTGGGCATTCGCTGCCGCCCAGTCAGCGAAGCTTACGGACGCTGTCGACGTATTGCTGGACGCACTGTGCCTTGACCCATTTGCAGACAACTATCTAACCGCGCGAACCAGCCTGCTTTTCGCCAACAATGGCAAGTTGCTCGATAGGCTGCTCGCGAGATTCATGCATATCGCAACCGTTCCAGAGCAGTCGCTGGTCGGTTCACTCGATTCAGACATTGGACTCTACGCCGAGGCCGAGATGCGTTCGCCGATCTGGGCATTCTGGTCGCCACTGATACGCTTCCTTGTTAAACATCGATTAGAGATTGCTCCCTTCGGTTCGAGGATCGTCTCGAAAATCTGCCGGTTTTGGCTGACTAAGACTCCTACACGCATCAACGATAATCTTGTGCTTGGTCGTGCCGGGATAGTGGAGCTTGCTATCGAAACAGCGCGCGTCGTTCAGATTGAAAATATTGTCTATTCCCTTCACGGGGGGGGCTCGGACAAAGAAAGTGAGCTCTTCACGGCTGCTTTGGCTGGTGCCGAAGACAATTTGGAAGCGGTAACAGCGTTTGCGTTAGAGATGGCTCGCCGCAAACCGTTGGGAGAAGAGGTACAAGCCAAGGTCGACGTGCTAAAGGCGGAAGAGTGGAAGCGCCGTGAAGAGGCAAAGAAGCGAGCCTCGCAACCCCGGTCGAAAGCGACTCCATTCATACCGATATCTAGCCCCCGCAAACTTCCTCCTTGGCCACTAGGCCCAGAAGGGCGCCTCAACGAGGCTTTCCGGAGGGCTGTGCTGAGAGATGGAGCGCTGGGTCCGCTCATGAAGGTTGCACCAGAAATCGCAGCGGAGGTTCTCCTAGCCTGCATTGTCGAAGATATTCCTGTCGAGGAAATGAGGGCCATGAGCCTAGATTTTCGCTTGGGCCTAAACTGGAATCATGACGACCGCCCAGTTCTCTACTGGAACAGTCCATTTTTTCCTTTTCTGCTGCAGTCTGCAAAACCCGCGCTGGTCGCTTTGCTGCAGCTCGTGCAATTTTGCACCGAGCAATGCGCCAAAGAAGAATACAACAATCGCTCTGCGCCGATACGACTAGTCTTGATAGATGGTACAAAACGAGAGTTCGTTGGCGGTTCACAGGTGCTCGACTGGTCGCACACACGGCGTGCCACGAATAGTCAGCTTTTCTCAGCCTTAGACGCTCTTGAGCGCTGGTTATGGATAAAAATCAATGCAGGCGAAAATGTTGAAGATCTGTGCACTTTTTTGCTTGAGCGGTCCGGCTCTACGGCTATCCTCGGTATTCTGGCCGATTGCGCGAAGCTCGACCCACAGTTGCTTCGCGGCCCGCTTGCACCGCTCCTAACCTCTCCATTTCTAATCTTGAACGACGAGTACCGCTTGAACCACCGCTTTGGCCATGACGCGTTTACTTGGTATCGCGCCGGCGAGAAGATTCGTGAAATCGGACTTGAATGGGAGCATGCAGAGCATCGCGTAATATCACTCAAGCAGATCATCCGCGATCTGAGGCGGCGTGACCCGGCGTTTGATAATGAGGCCAAAAAGGCCTTCACGGCCTGGCCCGCAGCAGAAAACGAATTTGACCTGCGTCTGCGCGTACTGGTGGCGGAACTCGACCCCGTGAACTGGCAGGAGGAACCCGACGCCGAGGGCCAGATGGTCTGGGCCTTCCGATATCCCGAGGACATGGCAGCTGAGATCGAAGCCCTTCAACCGACTCAACCTGATAAACCCAATCTCGCCATGGTGCTCCGAAGTTTAGAGCAGATGCTCGGTACGATGCTGAGTGCAGAACAATCGTCAGAGCTCTACGGTGCGCTGGATGAGCGGGATGACCTAGATCATTTCGATTCTGTCGAACGGAGCATCATCGAGACAGCAATTGCGGCACTGTTGTTTGCTCGTGCGGGCGAGTGGGTGACAAGGGACACAGCTGTCGCGGAAAGACTGAGCTTAGCACTCGAACGTTCCATGCCCCCTTTAGAAGACATACAGGAGCCGCTGGACGACTGCCATGATTATGGCCCAGGCCTCGCCTGGGCATCGGTGGGTGCTATTTATGCCAAAGCTCTTGGCTATGGATCGCCTGATCGTTGGGATGGAATCCTAAGTTATGCCCTGGCGACAGGCGAAATCAGTATCGTTCGTACCATCACGGCGGCAGCTCGGGGCCTTCGCGATGAGCTCGGCCTATCTTATAACGCGATCATCGAGGTCGCCGTCTTTGCTGCCGTGTTGAATGGGTTGTCTCCACGATATCACGATGAACCTGGGTCCATTGAAGTAATCCTTCGCTGGCGCCGTCGCTTGGCCCTTCGGTCCCTCGTTGCAAGCAAATGTCCCGCAACCTTCGATCTTGTCTCACTAGCCCAACGCATCGAGCGGCTTTGGAAGAGCCGCTTCCGTCGATCCTCCGGGCAACAGATGAATGAAGATGGTCACCGCAATCTGCATCGACGCTATTCGTTTGGCATGGGCACGCAAATCCTTGCTGCTACCTTTGACTGGGCGCTTCAAGAGGAGATATCTCCCTCGACCGATGAGTACGCGGAACACCGTCGGGTAATCCGCATGCTGTGGGATTTCGTGGAATGGCGGTTACGCGATGATCCCTATAAGCCACTCGACGAGTATGACGGTTTTGATCGTGTTGATGACTTTGGCCTGGCTGTTATTCGCACGATAGCGGCGCGTATTCCGATGGGCAATGCTAGCGAAAGCCGGATACTTTGGGAACCTGTATTGGCGCTTGGCCCGCGTGGCGAGTTCACGCTTGAGCATATGATTGATTGCCTGTTCCTGCGTTTGTACAAAAATGTTGATCCGGCAAACTTCATTGCCAACTGGGACGCGATGCTTGCGTTCGTGTTCACTCCAGACTGGCTAAAAGGAGGCAAATGGTGGCAGGGCCGCAGTATCCTGCGACACATCTTAGGGATTGATGCCGCACATCAGATCGCCAGCAATTCGGAGGTCATGGCGCATGTCAAAGCGCTCGCATCCTACTACGAAGCCTTCGCATCAAGTCATATCGCGCATGACGATAGCGCGCTTGCTTCGTTTGCGAACTTCTTTGCCTCGACCGCGGGATCGAGCCTCAGAATCGATGCAATCCGCTGGATCAAGAAGGCGTTAGATGAAGACCAGTCCAAGCTTCGGGGTAATGCCGGGTCGGCGCTCGCTGAATTGGCTCAGGCCCTGCTGGCAGAACACAGCGTCGAGCTTATTGCCAATCGTGACTCTCGCCAAGCTCTGAACAACATAATCGGCCGCATGGTCCGGGACCAGGTACCCTATGCACTCACCTTGCAGGATCGCGCTCGCGCTCTGCGGTGAACGCACCTCAAATAGAGATCTGCTAGATCAGTTGCATACACTGCATGACGACTGCTTCCGGGATCAACTTTTAGGCTTCTGAACGTCGTGAACTGGGGCGCAATGCGGACTTTAGGAAGCGGTTGATAATTTATCTTATGTTGAAGGGGAGAGGTGCAGTGTGTCCGCTTAATCCCGAAAGCGGACATTCCAAAGAGCATATCCCACGTCCCAAACTGTGGGTGAAAGCGAACATTTGCAAAGCCCGGCCTAAGTGCAATCAACCTAAGCCAGCGGAGACTTGCCGCGCAAACTGGGCGCTGATTGTCACAGTCCATCCTCAGTATTGTTGGATCGCCTATACTCCTGGCGAAAATTGTCGAAAAAGAAGTCGGTAAATTTGCGCGTCGCTGCAGAACGGTAAGGGGTTGGAGGGAACACGGCAGAAATCGTTCCAGATGGCAACGCAAATTCTGGAAGTATGTCGATGAGCTTACCTGTCTCTAACGCGTTGACGACTGCGAAATCTGGCATGTTTGCTATGCCACCACCGGCCTTGGCGACCGCCAGTACGGCCTGTGTCGTGTCTCCGCTTACAGACGGCTGAAAAGTTATGTCCCGTATCTGGCCCCGCTCGTCGGTGAAGGTCAGTTTGGAGCGAGTCTTTAGCGCTCTGTTCTCGATGAATGGGAGGCGTGCAAGATCGTCAAGCGTCTGCGGCATGCCGAATGTCTCAACAATAGATGGGGCCGCAATCATGACCTGAGAGAACCCGGTCAGTTTCCGGGCAGTGTTGGCGGAATCCTCCAACCAGCCGACGCGAAAGGCGATGTCGAACCGTGCTTCTACCGGATCGAAGCGCGTATCGCTTAGCGTTAGATCAATCGCGAGAGCAGGATAGAGAAGGCTGAACGCTGCAACGGCAGGCGCAACATAGGCAATGCCAAAGTCAAGCGGTGCCGTAATGCGAAGCTCTCCTGAGGGCTCATCGCGACCTTTCCTTACGAGATGAAAAGCATCTTTCGCTTGCACAACCGCGACGCGGGCTGCCTCATAGAAAGCCTCTCCCGTCTCGGTCAGATGGAAATGCCGGGTGTTTCTAAGAACAAGCGTCGCCCCAAGGTCATCTTCCAACAGTTGAAGCTGCTTGCTTACAACCGCTTTGGACACCCGCAAGCGAGCGGCTGCTGCGGTAATTGTGCCTTCCTCGGCAATCGCCACGAAGTAGGCAAGCCTATTCAGGTTCTCAGACATGTATGCCGTCTCCGCTTTGAAAGCACTGCTATGAACGCGCCTTAGATCGTCATCTTTTAGTTGACTCTGATTATACAGAGTTTGCCTTTCAATGACAAGTTGGGGCGCTTAGATCTACCCCAACAGTTGAAACACACTCAGGAAAAGGCAAAAGCAATGTCCCGTCGGTTCACATACATCTACGATACATTCTGCGGTTGGTGCCGAGGCGCGCATCCCACAATTGCCGCGCTGATCGAAAGCGGTGCCGAAGTGGAGATGCTCCACCTACACCTTTTTCAAGGCGCAAAAGCCCATCGTATGGCTGATGGTTTCGGAACAGTGGCGCTCGCACATGACAAACGGGTCGCCGGGCTGTCCGGGCAGGACTTTGATCAGCGCTACGTGGATCAGGTGATCCAATCGCCCACTGAAGTTCTGGATTCGACGTTTACTGCTTGGGCAGCGGGATTGGTGCACGATCACGGTGCAGCAACGGAAATTGCGCTTGCGCACAATCTACAAAACCAACGCTACATCGATGGCGTATCTGCGCAAAACCGCTCCGCCGTTGAAGCGGCTATTGTGCGGTTCGGAGTGAGCGCAGCCCTTGAAGAGGGCGCGGAAACCGCTGGTCAAACCGCAGCGCGGGCCAGAGCGACCCTGGCAAGTCTGAACCTTCGCGGCGTCCCGCAACTGATACTCGAAGAGAACGGACAGCGAAACGCCCTCTCGATCGCTGATTTCTACAAATCTCCCACCGCTGTGACCGCTTTGGCCAGCTAAACCGCTAACCCATGACGGAGGACCGACCATGAAAAAGATTACAGACCTCTACGCTTCCTTTCGACGCCTTACTGTGCCGACCCAAATTTGGATGATGCTTGTTCTTGCGCCGGCAAACTTCCTGACACTTGCGCTTGTCGATGGCCCACTCGGCTTCATCATTCCACTCCTATCGATGCTTGGCTTCATCCCCAACCTTGGCATTGCCTGGGTGCAAAACGGGTTTTCCGCTGCGATGGCGCTTCCTCATCTCGTCTTCTGGACGCCACAGGTTCTGATCCTAGGAGCCTATTTCGCTCAGACCCCTGCAAACTCGAGCTTCACCCATATCGCCTATGCGCTGATCTTTGTCGTAAACTCGATTTCGCTGCTGTTCGACATCCGCGAGACCGCAAAATGGTTCGGCGGACAAAAGAGCATTGCCTAACCCCATCGCTTTCCAACCATCTATGAAAAGGAGACTTCCCAATGACTAGACTTACCAGACACACCGTTGAAACCGCACCCGAAGGTGCAAAAGAGACACTTGCACAGACCGAAAAAACCTTCGGCTTCGCGCCCGGACTGTTTCAAGTGATGGCTGGCGCACCACAGCTGCTTCAGACATACAATTCCATTCACCAAGCCTTTCAAAAGACTAGCTTCAATGCCAGAGAGCTGACTGTCGTCTGGCAAACCATCAATGTTGAGCATGAGTGCACGTATTGCGTTCCGGCGCATACCGCGCTTGCAGGCATGATGAATGTAGATCCAAAGCTAAGTGAAGCGCTTCGAAACGAGGCACCCTTGAATGATGCCAAGTTGGAAGCCTTGCGCATCTTTGTACTTCTGGTTGTGCGTAATCGCGGCCACCTCACAAATGCTGACCTGGAGGCATTTTATGCCGCTGGATATGGCGAGCAGCAAGTCCTCGAGGTCATCCTCGGCGTAGCACAAAAGGTTATAAGCAACTACACCAATCACATCGCTCAAACACCGGTTGATCTTGCGTTCACGAAATTTACGTGGACCCGAAGCAGCGCTGAGGCGGCTTGAACTCTGTTGCGGCGAGAGGGGCAGGCAACCTCTTGCCGCAGCACAATTTTAACACTGCCGGATGGCGCCCGACGGGCCCAATCCCAAGCTGGTAGCTAATTGTAAGGAGATGATTATGGCGAGCTCTTCAAAGGAACTAATTGAGAGAATTTATGCGGCGTTTGCGGCAGGAGATATCGAGGCATTCACGAACGCGTTGGCGGTCGACGTTGTATGGAACGAGGCGGAAAACTTTCCATACGCGGATCGAAATCCCTATCGCGGCATCAAACAAATCATGGAAGGCGTTCTTAGCCGCACGGCTGAAGACTGGGATGGGTTCTCCATCCAAATGAACGACATTGTCGATGGCGGGGATCGGGTCGTGACAATGGGACGCTACAGCGGAATGCACAAGAAAACAGGTAAGAAACTTGACGCACAAGCCGCCCATGTTTGGACGGTTAAGGACGGCAAAGTTGTCCGCTTCCAACAGTATATTGATACACTCACCACAGCCCGCACAGTGCAAGCGAGTTGAATCGAGCCGTCATACGTCTTTAACTGGGTCGCCATCTGAATGTCAGCTTGCATCGAACTAGTATCCGATTTTGCGCCCAAAACGGACACTGATCCCCTTCCCTGCACAAATGCATTAATTACCTGATTTTGTTCGAGAATTTCCTACTTTGTTCTTTAGGAAATTCGTCATGAAAACTCGCAGAAACACAACGCTCCAAGCAATGAGATTCCTCCGACACAGCCCAAATTTGCAAGATTTCTCTATAAATTCCCGCGGAACAAGGAATTTCGCCGCCCAGACCGGTTCACTGAGGATTGCAACCGTCATCACACAATTTACTCTTTTATATCTGTAACTTATCTTAGATTTCGGCGCGGTTTTATCGCATCTTTCTGGGGACTTGCGTACCCGAAAATCGGTGCTTCAAACAGACAGACTGTATCGGGCGAGAGTTTGAGCGAAAACAACTGTGCTATTAGGGGAGACCAGATGTTACGTCTGCTCCACAGGCTAAAGTGGGCAAGGGTTTGGATTGATATGGCGGACCATGTTAAGGCCAGAGGGTGCAAGCATCTGTTCAATAGCGCGTCTGCATTTCATCTGCTGGCATATATAATATCCCATCGAAATGTAGAGCTAATCTTGGGGTACCCCATCGGTTCATGGATCATCTTTGCCAACCGGTCAGGGAGTTGCCATATGGCCGGACCGCGGGAAACTGCCCGCAAGAAATTTACGGACCATTTCCTGAATCACCATCGCCATTTCGTGAATGGCGGGTATCAAGGGCATAGCCGGTTTGGATCAACGCGGGAACAGCGGGAGCAGAAACATCCGCACACCTAGAAACTAAACCCATTCTCCCGAAGCGGCCTTGAAGGCCTTTACATCGAACTCGGACCAGACACCCTTTGAAACGAATGGATCGCCATCGAGGAGCTGCAACGCCGCTCGGGCGCTGTCAGCCTTTACGATTATCAATGATCCTGCGCTGTCCCCATTACCGTCGATCAAAGGCCCCGCCACGGCAATCGAGCTTGCGATCTGACGAAAATGATCAAGATGACCATCACGATATTGCTTGCGCGCCGCACTTCCGCCCGGATTGTCATGGGCGACGATGGCAAATAGTTTCTGCGTCATTGATTTGTTCCTCAAGATGATTCCAACAGGCAACTGCATATTTCCCAATTCATTTTGGGCCCGCATTATCTATGTCATGGTGAGGGTGGATGTGATGCAGACCAGGCCTGAATACTCATCAGGCGATAATTAGGATCAAAAAGTTGCCGTGACCGAAAATCGTTCGCTTACCCTTTAGCGAAATAGACAACACCAAAGGGATCGGGGAAGAATCATGACATCAGTAACATCATCACCTTCAAGAATGTTGAAGTTCATGCTGCTGGCCGGCGCGGCCTCGCTTGTTCCGACGGGCCAGGCCTTGGCACAGGAAACCGCGGAAACCGCCGACAGCGATGAAGGCAATATTATCATTGTCACGGCCCGCAAGCGGGAAGAATCACTCCAGGAAGTGCCGATATCGATCACCGCCATCGGGGAAGATGAGCTGCGAGATGCCAATGTGTTCGGCTTGGAAGATGTCGCGCAATTGACGCCCGGACTATCATTTCGGCAACTGGGTGGTTTTTCAGAACCAACCATTCGCGGCCTTGCACAGACCGATCAGCTGGCCATTCAGGGCAATGTGGGTGTGTTTATCGATGGTATTTTTATAAACAATCGCGCAGCGCTTGAGTTTGCCAACCTGGATATCAGCCAGGTTGAAGTCTTGAAAGGCCCGCAAAGTGCATTGTTCGGCCGAGATACATTCGCCGGTGCCATTAACTATCGCACACGAGCTCCTGAAATAGGCGAATTTGATGCGACAATCGAAGGGGAAATCGGAAGCGACGAACTCTACAGTATCAAAGGCTCGGTAAACTTGCCTTTAGGTGAAAATATTGCAGTCCGGGTCTTTGGCGGCAGAAGTGAATTTGATGGCACCATCAACAATGTTCGCTCAAACAATAATCTGGGTGGTTGGGATGAGCGCCTTACCTATGGCTTGTCCGCAGTCTTCGAAGCTGGCCCACTTAAACTGAATGTTTTTGCAGCCAGAAATGAAATTGCAGAAGATCAGCCAGCACTCAGCCTTCTCCCCGTTGCAGCCAACACCGGTGGCGCGAGCTTCGACATCGGTGGCACCACAGTCTTCAGCCTGTTCGAAGGTGATGTTCCAAACGTCAACAGTGTTGATTTGATTGGCTCTGGAACCGGTAATGTCGGCGATTACACGTTGATTTATGCCAATGCGGAAGTTGATCTCGACTTTGCAACCCTGACGTTCAACGGCTCACATTCTGATTCGAGTTTTGTAGCCCGATTTGACAATGTGGGAGATCCCAATGCTGTAAACGTTCCCTTCTTCGGAACCTTTACGACACAGTTCTTGACCAATTCCACCGGAGATGAATCTGATCAACAATCTTATGAAGTAAGGCTGGCATCCAAACCGGACTCAAGCTTCGATTGGTTGGTTGGTTACTCCCGATATGACTCCACTTCGGGGGTTGTGTTGGGAACGATCACCCCATTGTTTGCTGATCCAACAACGCTAGAGGCTATCACTTCTGTTCGAAATCGATTGATACAGGGAATCGATGCGGTCTTTGGCTCTGTTTCGGTTCCGGTAACAGACCAGCTCAATATCGGTGGTGAATTCCGCTATACCTGGGAAGATCAGACAGCAACCGACCAAGCTGACATCTTTTTCCTCCCGGCGTTTAGCAGACCGCTGACATCAGCTGAAGCAAGCTTCAACTACTGGAGCGGCCGCGCGTCTATTGACTATAAGCTCAATGATGACGTTCTGGTTTATGCTTATGCAGCCCGAGGTACAAAAAGTGGCGGCATCAATGCCAGCTTGGCGACCACGGATCCCAATTTCGTATTCGAACCAGAAAGAAACTGGACATACGAAATAGGTACAAAGGCGACTTTGTGGAATGGCCGTGCGGTCGTGAACGCTGCTCTATATTATATCGATTGGACAGAACTTCAGTCTACTGCCCCGCCATCTTTGGGACTGGGCCCAATTACCTTCAATGGTATCGGTGCAACCTCCAAAGGTATCGAGGTTGATGCCACGGTGAGTTTGACCGACAATCTTACCGTCCGGGCGGCGGCCACTTACATTGATGCAAGCTACAATGACGGCTTCATTGATGGTGCGGTTGAACAGTCATGCGGTTTGGTCATGCCAGCGGTCGTTCCATTGTCGACCTGTAGTGCCGATGTAAGCGGTAACCGGATTGCGAGAACCTCCAAAGTCTCGTTCTTCGGAAGCGCAACATATACCATTCCGGAGGTTTTTGATGGATATGATCTATATGGCAGGCTTGATTTCAGCCATGAAGGTTCAAGCTTCCCGCTCAGCCTCAACCTTGCACGCCTTGGACCTACCAATCTGGCCAATGCAAGAATAGGATTGAAAGGTGAAAATTATGAATTTTCGCTCTGGGTTGACAATCTCCTGAACACCAAGTCGATTACGCGTTTGACACCTGTCAATGATGGGGCTTTCCTTGGGTCGTGTAATGCTTGTGGGATCAGAAGTACGCGGACATTCCCTGGCAACACACGGACATTTGGTTTGACGGCCGTTGCCCGCTTTAACTGACCAATGCCGTCAGGTTTGAAATTTTGGCGAGGGCTGGCATTGTCGGCTCTCGCCTTTTTTTAGCGACCGAGGAACGCAATTTATAAGATGGCAATATGATGACGAACTATCTGCTGAAATTGCCGGCAATGATTTTGTTTCTATTCCTCGCACCGGCATCGACGCAGGCCCAGGAACAGCCTTTTCAGATGCGTCTGAATGTCACGCTGGATATTGACGGCAGCCAAGCTGCGGCATTTGACAAATCATGGCGAGTCATTGCGGACAGAGCCATGAAAGACAGCTTCCCATTCTATACGGTGGTCAGTGAAAGCGGTAACAGGCGTCTGATATTATTTATTATCAAATCTTACGCCGATTTGGCCACAATCGCAGAGCATATTGATAAATATCGCAATAGCGACGATGCAGATTTGAGGGCAGCCGTGACCAAGCTGCAGCAAATCAGCGGGTCTTATAACAGCTATGTCTCGCGTATCGCAGGTGAGCTGACATACAGCCCGCCGGAGTCCTATCGCAGCGGATTTGTGCGCTATTCCCATTATACAATGGAAAGTGAAAACAAGGCAGCTGTGAAAAAGCTTGTAATGGATTATCGCGATCGCATGGAACAGGCCGGTGTCTCCTCGGCCTTGCATGCAAGATGGCTGTCAGTTGGCAGCGAAGGCACTGTGCTGGAATTGCTGAAAGCGGCAAATTCGGCAGAAGAAATGCGTGACTTTGACGAGGAAATAGCCGTCAAGATCGATGCCCGTCACAGCGCCGAATTTGAATCTCAACTGCAACGCCTCACGACATCTGTATCACATCGATATTGGAAACCACGCGCCGATCTCTCGATCAGCATAAACCGGTAGCTGCAAATCTAGCTGCCCGGCCGGGGACGTTTGAATGATTTCATATCCTCGCCATTGCTGATGGCCAGACCAATCCCGCGGCCTGGCTCTTCCTTGTTATATTTGTTGGCAAATCCATAGTAGACCATGTGGAAATTGTCACCGACCGGAAAAATATGCGGATAGGCAGTGCCTCCACCGTCCCAGTTGTTGATACTCCCCGGCCCGAAAATCGGCTCATCGTAGAGATGATCCCAAAGAAATCCATCATCCGAGGTCGCCAGGGCCACTTGCCGGATCGCCGGAAAGAAGCGGCCATCCAGACCCGCGTAGACCTTTAGCCATTTACCGCCAACAGACAGTGGGTTTCTAATGATATGACGGGTAACAATGCCTTGTGTTTCCCATCTTTTGGGCTCTTGCTTCCATTGTGCAGAGCCTTTCTCCTCCCAATCCACTAGGTTTTTTGAGACCGCCACGCGTGTGTCCCAGTAAGCGACTTTGGGTGACAGGGCCGTGTAATACATGACGAATTGTTCGCCATCATGAAATGTGGTTGGAAAGGCGCTATAGATATAGTCTTCACCGCTTACAGACGCGCCGCCGACAGACGCCCCCTTGATACGTGTCCAGTTGATACCGTCCTTGCTCCGCGCCATTCCCGGACGACAACGATATCCCTTATATTTATACCCTTCGTGAACTTCCACACCATCAACGATTTCAGGGGCAACTGAATCACCGCCGAAATAGGTCATGATCCATTCGCCATCATGATAGATGACATTGCCAAGCCCGAGCGCCTCGGAATCGAACGCCCCCGGTGTTTCCTTTTCAGGGACCATGATGGCGCCCCCTTTCAGTGGACCATCAAAACGTTCCCAGTTCATGGCATCTTTGGACTTGGCGAGCGCAATACTGCCTGTACCAAAGCCCGGCGCCACGCCCTCGGGAAAGTCTGTGCTCCGGCAATAATAATATAGCCACCAAAGCTGTTCATCTTCACGCCAGACAACAAACGGGCCTCCGTTTTTGGCATCGTCACACCGTCCCTTTGGACCTTTCCCCAGAATCAGGCCGTCCTGACGGGTGACCTGGGCCTTTGCCAGACCTGGAAAGCCCAACATCGAGACAGAACCCGCAGCCGCGGCATTGAAAACAAATTTTCGCCTTGATAATTCCATTATGACCTCTCCGGCTGAGTGGAACGGAGCCAAACCTCAAACCCGATCGGGATATTTGGCTACAAGATTGTCTCTCACCAAGTCAGGGAAGTCATCGGCAGAGTGCATTTTGGTGCCTTTGACATTCCAGAGAACCTGGGCATCATCATCCTTTCCAATTCCGATCCATGGCCTTGCCCAGGCACGCATGATGCCGGCGAAATTATAATCGGTTTTAACCAGGCCAACTCCCGGATTCATCACATCCGCATAGTTGGAAGTCCAGATGGAGTTGTCCATTCTGGGTTGATGTGGGCCTTCACTTTGAAAAATGCCGTCCAGGAAAGTTGCGATATCATCGCCCCAACGCAACGTCGGACGAAGCTTTTTTTTCAGTTCCGGATCATCCTGGATGAAGTTCGCGCGATCCACACTGTTCGTCCCGCCCTCCGGATAAAACAGATAGCTTTCCGCAAACAGGGAATCGACCGGTTTCACATTCTTGTCGAGATATTGATTGTAGATCGTATCCACGGGTTCATAAGTAATCGGATCCAAAATCATGCCGGTGTACATGGCGCGTTGTACAATCGTGCCATCCGGCGCGTCCGGAAATTCTTCCTTGGTCGGAACTTGCAGCTGCCAGGTCCAAAAACCCATATGTCCATAGAGTGCTGATCCGCCGGTGCCTTGGGGACCCAAAAGCGCCCGAGAAAACATCACGATGTAGGATTTTTTGCCGATCAGATTATTGGTTATCTTGAATGTCGCGAGCTGATTGTCCCGTCTGTCATTCAAATCAAAATTGCCCTGTTTCTCGGCAATCCATGGCTTGCCATTCCATTGGGCTTCTGTGAGTTTGCTTTTTCGCGGACTGTCCGGGCGATCTGGAAGGTTGGCTTCCTTTTTGTTCTCTTTGTCGTCCTGGTCCTTCGCTTGCACCGGAACTGCGACACTTCCCGCAAGAGCGCCCATACCCAATAAAACCGAGCGCCGTCCGAGGTTGCTCATCAAGTCCAGGGAATCCGGCGGGGTGGCAGGTCTGTCTTCGCTGGAATTGCTCAAATCATTTTGCACGGCTGTAATCCTTTCCCGACAACATTAGGCCAGTTGGGCTTCGGACAACAACCGCGCACCCTGGCTATGACAACTTCGGCCTGGATTCTAGGATGAAGAGCGAGCCAGGGGACTCAAATTGCACCAAAATCCTCGGCAGGTGATTTTTTTGCTTATCTGTTCCTCACTGTCCGCCCATCCATGCTCTCTTGATTTTATCGGAGCGCAAGGCTCTGATCAGGGTCAGCAGTCATTGTGACAATGGAGAGTGAGATGGATGGATGGAGGCTCAGGGCCATGTTAGCAATCGAAAGTCCGGGGCCAGAACAAAATGGCGCGTGAATCGATCCTGCCAAACCGGCGTGCAATTTTGGGCGGTGGTGCTGCACTGGTCGCAGGCGGACTGATCGCACCTCCGGAGCAGGTGCTGGGAAACAAGCCGGTCGACAAGACAAAACTGCTGTTCGATCAAACCGGAAACTTCGATCTCACCAATCCGCAGGAGCTGCTGCTCGCCCGGGCCAAGGCCGCTGCCTGTCTTTCGGGTGATCGCGTGCACATTGCCATGATGACAAGACACATGCTGGCACCTCCGGGCAAGGTCCCATTCCAGATTCTGGCGGAACTGGAGTTGATGACAATATGGCTGGCACCGGATCCCGAAAACCAGCCCAACAAGGCAGCCGTTCAAGCACTGTTCACGCGGATCCCTGTCGACCCGCATGACTTTCAACCGGTCACCACATATCACAATGCCTATCTGGGACGTGATGTGGATGTGGAGCATACCATCTTCGGCGGTTCGGGGCTGCCGCTGGACCCGGCTAATCCGGTACCGAATATCATTTTCCAGCAGGATGAGCCGCACTACCGCATGGGCCGCGAGATCGGGTTTGTGATGTTTGATCCGCGTTCCGGAGAAGGCGCGCATCAGCCACATGTCGACACGGCAGTTTTCCGCGTGGATCATGATGCCTTGATGGATCCGGCAACTGCATCCGTTGCCGCCGACTACAGCTACACGTCTTTCCTGCGGGCCTCGGTATTCCCGTGGACGGGGATCGCAAAAGGGGACGAGACACAGGTTCTCACCCTGAAGGAAGGCCGCAAGATCATCGGTGGCGCGCAGGCATTGCCAACGGAGTTTCAAAAAACAATCGGGCAATTATATCCCGAGAGGATTTAGCATGATGAAGGTCAGAAAATTTACGGCATTTCTGGGAGCGGTAGCCTTGACGCTGTCCATGTCCGAGGCCGTTGCGGAAGACGTGGTGGCGACCCGTACCTCGGAAACCATCATGACCAAGGGCGGAAATGATGTCCCCATCGCAGTGACAATCAGCGGGAATCCGCAAGGCCGTCCGATTTTGTTCGTACACGGTTTTCTGGCAAGCACCATCAACTGGCAGAAGCAACTGCACTCCGATCTTGGCGACAGGTACAAGCTCGTTTCGGTGGATATCCGCGGACATGGCAGTTCGGGGAAACCGGCGAACCGGGAAGCCTACACGGATACAGGACTGGTTGCGCAGGATATTGCGGCCGCATTGCGCGCAGCGGAGGTCGAAAGCCCTCTGATCGTGGGATGGTCCTATGGCGGCCTTTTTGTCATGGACTATGTGCGGCACTTTGGCACCGACAATGTTGCGGGCATTGTGTTGATTGAAACAATTGGCGGAATGCTGCCGCCTCCTCCGCCACCGCCGGAGACACCAGAGCGAATGGCCCGTATCGAACTCTCGCGATCCGCCAATATCTTCACAATCAAAAAATGGACCGATGAGTTTGTCGACTACTGGTCTGCTTATGAGGAGTTGCCCGCGGATGAGAGGGAAATGGTCGAATTGTCAGCGATGCTGGTACCCCATTATGTTCGCCGGCATTTGCGGGATCATCCCGTGGACAATTCGGACCTGGTCAAGGATATCGACCGGAAAGTTCTGTTCCTGAACGGAGGAGAAAGCCTGTCGCCAAAGAAGGGTGATGTCGACCAGATCCAGTCCCTGATCGCCCGATCGACAAGCAAGATCTATCCCGGCTACAAGTCGATGGTGCAATGGTATAACGCGGCACAGATCAATGCCGATATCGATCTTTTTTACCAGACCATAACGCCCTAACCTTCTCCACTTTGCACTGGAAGGGCACCTTGGCGGTCATCATGGGGTAGAGGCAAGCTGCGTGACATAGGCACGGAAGTGACAAGCCGGGCGTCCGATAAGATATTGCAATATGTTGGGGTTACCCCGGAACCCGTACTCATCATAATGTTTGTTCATGACCAGCATCTGCTCGATCCGGTCCGCATCCGCACCGGCCGCTCTGGCTTTCTCTGCGACTTTGTCCAGCGGTACAGCCTGCGCTGTGACTTCCCGTCCAATGACGTCCGAGATTGTCGCGGCCATATCTTCCTGCGAAAGTGCTTCCGGCCCGGCGAGTTCATAGGTGGCATAGAGATGATCATCTGACGATGCGACCACGGCACAGGCAGCGGCAAGATCATTCAGGTCCACGACGTTGAATTTCTTGGTGACGTCGAACGGCATGGCATGCACGCCATCTTCCGTCACGTTTTTCCAGATCGGGACCAGGTGCTGCATGTAACGCGACGGCTGCAATATTGTGTAAGGCAAACCGGACTCAATCAGGGCTTCCTCGGCATCAAGCTTCAGTCGATGGTGGCGGACGTCACGGCGCAGCGGATGCATGACGGAATAGTAGATGAAGTGATCCACGCCCTCAGTCCGGGCGGCCTTGATGAAACTCTGTGTGATCGGCAATTCTTCGGGATGCATGGGAGGCCCGATATGGAGAACCTTTGAAACACCTTTCATGGCCGCGGCAATGGAACCCGGGTCGGTCATGTCTCCTGACACGCATTCGCTCGCCCCCAATTGCTCTAGTTCCTCTGCCTGACGGGAATCGCGAATGAAGGCCCGGACGGGAAGCTGCTGGTCAACCATTGCTTTCAAAATGGCTCGCCCTGTTCGCCCATTGGCTCCTGTTAACAAAAGTAAATTCCGGTTCATTCTCTTCCTCAGATGCTGTTTTTTCTGGTTCCTGCAATCAGGCTGCGATCGCGTAGGATGTCCGCCAGGACTTGATCATCGATGATTCCATCAGATATTGTTTCTCCCGTTCGGGATCCCCGACAATCTCCATGAACTTGCGTTGGCGCGCGGCCTGAAGGGATGCGTCCTTGGTTTCCATCATCGCCTTGTTTTCCTTGGTGCGGTTCTGGATAAAATCGACACACACTGTCCGGCGCTGGAGATCATACAAATCAAGAGCCTGATCCATATTTGCTCGCCCATGAACAATATCGACGATTTTTTCACACAGATTGTAGGCGTCCTGCACACCGCCGTTCATGCCCATGCCGCCAAGCGGATTGTTCACATGAGCGGAATCGCCGGCAAGGAGTACCCTCCGGCCAACCCGGTAGGTCTCCGCCACGCGCTGATGGACCTTGTAGAGGGTGCGGTGGGCGATCTGATAGGGAGATTCTTTCGCATGCAGCCTTTGCAAGCGGCTTTCGATAAATGCATCAGAGAGCAGATCTTTGGGGTTTGCATCAATCGGGGTCGGCACCTGAATGCGCCACAGGCTGGGAGTTTTCAACATCACGCACCATTCGTCAGGGTCTGATACGTAATTGACCCAACTCAGATTGTCGAAATGATGCTCAAACGGGAAATTGGTTGAGACAACCAGAAAACGTTCCGGATATGTCAGCCCTTCAAACTTGGTTCCGGAAGCCTGGCGTATCCGGCTGGACGCACCGTCTGCGCCGATCAGAAAGCTTCCCCGAACGCGCTCTTCATGATCGCCGTCAAAGATGAGCGCTTCCACGCTCTCGCCATCTTCGCGATATCCAACCACTCCCGCGGAATAGCGCACTTCCGCATGTGGGTACTGCGCCAGCATTTCCACAGCGGTTCTGGTCATTTTGAACTGTTCGCACTGGAGCCGGTAGGGATGGCGGGTCTCCCCGTTGAGCCGCGCCATGTTGAACCGGGCGACATCTCCGGTCTTGCGTTCCCGAAACTGAAACTCGCGGACGATCAACCCCTGCGGAATCAACCGTTCGGTCAAGCCGACCTTGTCCAGCAGATCCAGGGTGGGAGGATGGAAGGTGGAAGCCCTCAGATCAATCGGCAACTCCTCCTTTCCCTCAAATAATATGACCGGTATCCCGTGCTGCGCAAGGTAAAGCGCCGCAAGACACCCCACAGGGCCAGCCCCGGCGATCAAGACCGGGGGAATGTTTCGCTGTGGAAATATGGGTTCGATTCCTGCAGTCTGAGTATTCATCGTGATAGTGTCTCCAAAGGAGTTTTTGGGGAGGATTCGGATCCTGTTCTTTGGCCCCGTGATCGATTGTTACCGCCTCGTCATGGACGCGACATGATCGAAAAGTTCAAATAATCGCCTAGTGATTGTCCACCGGCCCAGCGCACAGTTTTCCAAAATTCAGCAAGCAGTATTTTTGCTCACCAGGTGAATATTATTCTATATCTTCAGGGTATTCCCGCCTAGAATTGCATCACGGTTCGTGCAGGAGAAGGGATAAACATGGCCAAGGATGATTATACAATTCGATCGATTCACCGGGGCTTTAGCGTATTGCAGGCCATAAACCGTTCTGGCTCCATGCGCCTGATGGATATTAGCAAATCCACGCAGCTACCCTATCCCACCGTTTCCCGAATTGTGGAAACCCTCGTCGAGTTGGGCATGGTTGAAAGGGAGTCTTCCGGCAGACGGTATCGGCCAACCGCGCTGGTGCAGACCCTTTCCGCAGGATATCAGGAAGAGCATGCACTCGTGTCTTGCGCCCGTCCCCATATCGTCAAGCTCTGCAACAAGGTGGGATGGCCCATCACCATAACCACCCGCGTAGGAAACCGGATGATGGTGCGAGATTCCACCCATCGTCTCACAACCTTGACATTCAACAACTATGCGCCTGGATACACTCTGCCATTGCTGGAATGCTCGGTCGGAAAGGTTTATCTTGCATTTTGTGGAGAAGAAGAGCGCATCAGCATCATCTCCAGTCTCGAAAAACTCGATGACAAAGTTGATCAAATGGCAAAGCTATTGCTTCGGGATGATGATGTGTTGCTGGACGATATTCGTACGAAAGGATATGCGTATCATGCTTACAATCAACATACGGAGAACCCCGGCAAGACGTCTTCGCTGGCCGTACCTGTTTTTCTGGATGGGAAACTTGCAGGAGGCCTTGGCTTGATCTTTTTCTCGTCGTCCATGTCCGTTGCCGAGGCCGCTGAAAAATATGTTGATGAAATGAGAGAAACGGCTGAGCTTATCGGGAAGTCGGGCTCATCGAGCTGATCACACTTTCCGCTTTTGCACCCAGATGCAGGTTGGATAACGTCATTTCAATTTGTTGCAATGTAACAACAAACACAAAATTGCGGTTTACAATCGCTAGCCAAATGCGTGCTTCGACAACGACAATTGTCTGACCAGCTTGCCGCTGGCGGCGAAGATCGCATTGGTTACCGCCGGGGCGAGAGGCGGCACAAAAGTTTTTGCAAAACGAACGACTAACTTGCGCCCCAAAATCCGATACTTCGATGTTGTCCGCTTCATCCCGAAAGCGGACACTAGCCAGTCTTTTGAGAGACGACGGGATTCGAACCCGCGTGGAGCCCAATTTTTAAAGCTCCAGAGTGCTCCCAATTAAGGGGGCACCCGCAATCAGCCACTCTGCCACGTCTCAAAACATCTTTAGCAGATTGCAATCGTCCGAAACATCCCGAAAGCGGACGGTAGAAAGCGAAGAATAGCTAGTCGTGGTCTAAAACTGAGGGTTAAACAGATTGCAGAATAGGCGAGGTGTAGCTGGTTCAGTTCGCAATCCCGCACTGGTGATCAAATACCGGATTATCTGCGTTGACTATTTACAAATCAAGCTTTCCCTGTGCTCACATTTATGAGGATTACCCGTCTGCTTCCTCCTTGAGCCAAGCCAAGAATTGACGCACCTTTTGCCTCTCCGATTGACCAACCCGCGAAACCGCTGTGTAGCTTAGGCCCGGAATCCGCTTCTCGCGACGGTATTCCTCGAGCCAGCCTCGTTTGAGCATGTCCCCTGCTAGCAGACTGCTCGCAAGAACCAGGCCTTGCCCTGCCAATGCCGCCTGAAGTGAATGCTGCTCCTGATCGAAGCTACGACGCCGCGTGAACTTAGCGGGGTCAAGCCGATGCGCGCCAAGCCAGTCGTTCCAGCCAACCGGCATCAGGGAACGCGAGCGCCATCGTGTTTCGATCAAGATCGCGTCCTCGATCCGGGTGCCCGCCTGCAACCACTCTGGATTGGCGAAAGCGCCGAATGTTTCCTCTGCGAACGAGAAGGTCTCCAGCCCGGGATACTCTCCAGTCCCGTAGCGGATGGCGACATCGATCCGCCTGTCACGCTCGAGATCCAGCATCTGGGTCGAAGTCTCAATATGGACACTGGTGGCCGGGTGTTTGGCTTCGAAATCTGCCAGGCGAGGGACCAGCCATAGCGCTGCGAACGCTGGTGTCGTTGCGATCGTGAGACGCGATGACACGTCTCGCATCTCTTCGAGAGCGTCGTAGATTTCGCGGAAGCCCCTTGAAGTGGCACCGGCGAGCCGGCTTCCTTCGCGTGTGAGGACGGTTTTACGAATCTGCCTGACAAACAGCGCAACGCCCAATTGCTCCTCGAGCGTGCGGATTTGATGCGAGACCGCTGTCGGCGAAACGCCCAGTTCACTAGCTGCATCCTTGAAACTGCCCGTCCGGGCCGCCGCGTCGAAGGATCGAAGCGCAGGAAGCGAGATCGACAAACTGTTCAAGGAACGGCTCCTATAGATGAATTTTGCTCATTTATAACTGAAATCTTACCTTTTGTCGATCCGGCGGAGGGTAGTTAGATTTCCTATGGAATCAAAGCGATTCCGGCGTCGACTTGGATCAAGCCGAGATAATAATCTGTTCATCCATAGAGGTCGCATGACGATCCTCTGCAAATAAAGGAAAACACGAAATGACCCAACTGCTTCGTATCGACGCCAGCGCGCGAACCTCACGGTCTCTTACTCGCTCCCTGGCGGACAAATTCACCGACAACTGGATGTCCAGGCGTCCGCATGCCGGTATCGTTCAGCGCGACGTTGGTCGCAACCCGCCGCCCATCATATCTGAGGATTGGATTGCCGCCGCGTTTGCCAAGACACGCTCGACAGAGCAGGAACGGCTTCTCGCCCTTTCCGACAAACTCATTGCCGAAGTGAACGAGGCACAATTAATCGTCCTAGCTGCGCCGATGTACAATTATGGAATGCCAGCCGCGCTCAAAGCTTGGTTTGATCAGGTCGTCAGGATTGACAAGACTTTTACCTTCGACCTTGCACGTGGGGACACACCGCTCAAACCGGTTTTCTCTGGCAAAATTCTCGTTCTGCTTACCTCTTGGGGCGAGTTCGGCTTCGGCCCGGGCGAGCACAACGAAGGCCGTGACAACCTTACACCGCATGTGCGGACCGCCTCGCAATATCTGGGAGTGGAGGAATTCCACCATATCGGGATCGAATATCAGGAGTTTGGCGACGGACGATTCGAAGCATCGCGTAAGCGCGCCTCTGCAGCAGTCGAACTGTTGGTCGAAAGACTAATCGGAAAGGATGAAGAAGACGCCGAGAAAAGTAAGGCAGCGGCATGAGCAACAAACCTATTGCATGATTGATTGCCGACAGGCGGTCCGGGAAATAACCTAAAGTGGGCGCAAAGCAAACACAGGTTTCGGCTTCAACGAACGTCCGTAAGTGGGGCGCAAGTTGAACCTCGACTGTTGGTTTTCTAACGTCCGCTTTTGCGCCCAAAGCGGACATTAGCGTTGTGACGGCTTACCGCGACCCGCTATCAATCTGTTGGTTGACGGAATGATTGCGCGTCTCGACGAGATGGACGGTGATCCGGATTTGTAAGGTGACGACCTTCAGTATTTCGAAGCAGGCGAGATAGGCCTCCATCCAATCTACGTAATGGGCGTTGCTCACTACAGCGGCGAAACCCCGAACAGGCCAACAAAGACAGCTGATTGCGCAAAAAACCAGCGGTATGTTCTATTCTCGCCAGCCTCAGGCTGTGTTCCTTTCAAACGGAAAGTTGCCGTTTAACCGCTTCACTTGGTCACTAGGCCACTGCCCTGCTGCGTTTGTTCTTGGCGAGGTTTTTTGATTGTTGCTTCGCCGCTTCTCAGCATTCTGCGGGCAGCGGCCAATCAGCACCAGTGCGTTACGAATAACCTAGCTGCAAACGCGTTTTTCGGCGACGTAAAGAGCTACCCACAGTACCGAATCCCAGAATTAGCATCGCCCATGTACTGGGTTCCGGTATGGCTGGTGCCGGATTGGTATTTGTTACGGTCAGCACTCCTCGACCATTTAGATCTCTGTGGACACCTACGCGCCGAAACGCGCCGAGATCAAAACTCAAGTTTGAAACGACATTTACAGATGGGCTGGGCTTTGAGAAAAACCTCATTTCGTCGTATGATGCTCGCTGTGTCAGCCGAAATCTCCAGCAATCCCCAAAAACAGAAGAGCAGCTGGTGAACTCGGATGCATGTCGCGTCGACCCGTCAAGTGTAACGAAATCCGGGGTTTCAAGTACAAAGTTGATATTTGGAGACCAATCGAACTCATAGATTATCGCAGCTTTCGCCGGAACGGTGATCAGAAAAGATGACAAAATTGTTCCAATAGCAAATGTAGTTCTACTCACTTTGCACTCCTGTTCTCGGACCCGAGATTCACAGTAGTCAGTCAATTCATTGAATGTCTACTACAAACACCGATCGAATGTGTTGGCGTTGACATTCACGATGGACGTGAAGGCTTGGGGGAGATCGAGATCAGCCTTTTGGGGATCAAATCTCCCACATACGACGAGGTTTTTGCTCAATATCCGCATTAGCGAGAATATTACGGTTCAGACTAACAAACGTTCGAATTGCAATTTTGAGTGTCCGATTTCGGGACAAAGCGGACGCAAAGCTAATGTCCGCTATGGGCGCAATAGCTGATAATATGGCAGTTAAATTGGCTAATTGCACGAGCTCACCAACGGATGCAGATGTACCCTCTGCAACCCCGACAATGATTTTGCGGCCAGCACGAACTGGCGTCAGTAATCGACCTATTGTGCCGGGCAGGTCCGTTGAGACGAGCACCAACCGGCCATTTTGATTGAGAACGCGTTTCGAACGTGCCCACGAGGCATTGCCCACATTGTCCATAATCACGTCGTAGTTTTCTGCGCACAAAGTAAATTCCTCGCTATGATAATCAACGACATGATCTGCGCCGACCGATTTTACAAACTCAAATCGACTGGAACTGCAGACTGCTGTCACTTTAGCACCCAAACATTTTGCGATCTGGATCGAAGAAGCAACGACTGATCCGGTCGCACCATTAATGAGGAGATGTTCGCCTATTTGAAGGCGCGCCTTGTCCCTTAGAAAATGGAGGGCAGTAGGTCCTCCGAAGACAGGCGATGCATTTTCTGTGATGGACAAGCGTTCAGGCTTTAGAGTGATTGCGCAGTCTTGTGCGACAGCCACATATTCGGCACGTGCTCTCGTTCGCGTGCCAAGCGACCCAAAGACTTAGTCATTAGCTACATAGAAATCGTAAAGCACTGTCAGACCGGGCTAGGGAAACTAAGCTAAGTCCGCAAAATTTTGCGCGGGCGATTGCGAGGCTGGTTGGCACGGATATTGTCACTAGTGTTGTTGCGCCGGCAACTACGGATTTTTCTACAATCTCGTAGCTGCAGCGTGACGTGGTGAGGATGAAGCCAGATGATAGAGGTAGGTTTTCCAAACTCATTGCACCGATTAGTTTATCGAGTGCATTGTGCCGGCCAACATCTTCTCGAACGCAGCCTATCGCTCCGTTCTCATCGACCCACGCGGCCGCATGAACTCCTCCGGTGTCAGCATTGATCTGCTGATGATCGGTCAGCGCGGCTAGGGCGCGGAAGATATGATCATCGGCTATTGGTTGGTGATGAGGCACGGGCGGCAAAGGCCGTCCAACCACTTCTAGATTCTCAATCCCGCAAAGCCCGCAGCTACTTTCCGCAACCCGCGTTCTCGCGCGTTCAAAAACGACTTCGGCTTTCTCCGCTACAATATTTGCGCGGATGATCCAGCCCGTTTCAACGGCAGATATGTCAATCGCAGACAATTGATCGGGATGTTCAATTAGCTTTTCGCTGGTTGCAAATCCGATAACAAAATCCCGCAGGTGACTTGGAGTTGCCATCATGACAGCATAACCAATCCCGTTAAATTCCACAGAGATTGGCGCTTCAATGGCAATTTTGCGCTGGATTTTTTCGTCAGATTTATCATCGGAATATATCCGCCGAGCTTCTACAGTCTCGGCAGTATCACTACCTGTGGCTCGAGGACTATTCTCCATAAATCTAGCCGTTTGACGTAGTTTTATCAGCAACGATACGAACAGCTTCAGCCGTTACTGCTGATAGTTCTGACACCTCATTTTTTGCACATTGTACAATCCGACTTTTCATGCGTGGATCCCAATAAAGCAATATATGTTCAGCCACTTTTGTGGCGGCAGCGTCATCTGCTAATGCACCAAAATTGCGAGCAATCTGATTTGCCATATAGACAAGATGATCAGCACTACTCATTCAACAGCCTCACCATGCGTATCGATTCTGCGCGATTTTTGGCTTCGCTCTTCATAGTTCTCTTGCCAATCTGTCGGGCCGTTAGAAGCGGTGACTTGCACTGCTGTCACTTTGTATTCCGGGCAGTTTGTCGCCCAGTCGCTATGTTCGGTCGTCACCACGTTGGCCTGTGTCGCCGGGTGGTGGAAGGTGGTGTAGACAACGCCGGGAGCCATGCGCTCGGTTATTTTTACACGCAAAGTTGTTTCGCCAGACCGGCTTGATAGCTTGGTCCAGTCGCCTTCTTGAAGGCCGCGATTTTCCGCATCGGTGGGGTGCATCTCCAGCAAATCTTCTGGGTGCCATGCGGTGTTCTCGGTACGGCGGGTTTGCGCACCGACATTATAGTGAGACAGTATCCGCCCGGTTGTCAGCAATAGCGGGAAGCGCGGGCCGGTTTTTTCGTCAGTTGGTACATAGTTAGTGACAACAAATTGGCCTTTGCCGCGCACAAAATCATCAACATGCATTATCGGCGTGCCATTAGGAGAACTTTCGTTGACCGGCCATTGCATTGATCCTTCTTCCTGCAGACGATCAAAACTTACGCCGGCAAATGAAGGTGTCAATCGGGAAATCTCATCCATGATTTGCGAGGAGTTTTCATAATTCCAGTCCAGCCCCATTGCACGAGCTAGTTCCTGTGTAACTTCCCAATCTTCGAGTCCGTTTTTCGGGGCCATCACTTTGTTGACCATTTGGATACGCCGTTCGGCATTCGTAAATGTGCCGGTCTTCTCTAGGAAGGTTGATCCGGGCAGGAATACATGTGCGTAATTCGCTGTCTCGTTGAGAAATAGATCATGGACGATCACGCATTCCATCGCCGCGAGCCCCGCCGAAACATGCTTGGTATTGGGGTCGGACTGCAAGATGTCTTCGCCTTGCACATAAAGCCCTTTAAACTCATTATCGACCGCTGCATCCAGCATATTGGGGATGCGCAGCCCCGGTTCTGCGTCAATCGGCACGTCCCATTCAGCCTCAAACATTGCGCGCGCGTCGGCATCAGAAACATGGCGATAGCCGGACAGTTCATGCGGGAAACTTCCCATATCGCAGGCACCTTGCACGTTATTTTGCCCTCGCAAGGGATTTACTCCGACACCCGGCTTGCCAATATTGCCGGTCGCCATAGCCAAATTCGCAATTGCCATCACGGTGGAGCTACCTTGACTATGCTCAGTCACACCCAGGCCATAGTAGATCGCGCCATTGCCGCCCGTCGCAAACAGTCGCGCTGCGGCGCGCAGGTCTTTAGGGGATACGCCTGTTACCGGCTCTAGTGTCTCGGGGGCATGGCGATCATCTGAAACAAACGCCGCCCATTCCCTATATTCTTCCCAATTACAACGTTCACGGATGAATTGTTCATCTGTCAGTCTCTCGGTCACAATCACATGGGCCAAGGCGGTGAGAACCGCAACATTGGTGCCAGGCTGCAGCGGCAAATGGTGTTCAGCGTTAATATGAGGGGAGCGCACGAGATCAATTTGACGAGGATCGATAACGATTAATTTCGCCCCACCATCTCTGATATCAGCTCTTAATCGCTGTTTCATGCGGCTGCCAAAGACAGGATGCGCATCGGTTGGGTTGGCGCCTATCACCAAAATGACATCAGACTGCTCGATGCTGTCAAAATCTTGTGTACCGGCGCTGGTACCAAAGGTCGTTTTCAGTCCATAGCCGGTGGGTGAATGGCAAACCCGCGCGCATGTATCGACATTATTGTTGCCAAATCCTGCGCGCACCAATTTCTGGACCAGAAACACTTCCTCGTTGGTACAACGTGACGAGGTAATCCCGCCGACGCTTAGCCTGCCGTATTTTTCTTGAACACGTTTAATTTCACTCGCCGCATAACTCAGCGCTTCGCCCCAACTTACTTCTCGCCACGGCTCACTGATGCTTTCGCGGATCATCGGTTTTGTGACCCGGTCCCTGTGATTGGCATAGCCCCATGCGAAACGCCCTTTAACGCAGCTATGGCCATGGTTGGCTTTGCCGTCTTTCCACGGCACCATGCGAACCAATTGCTCGCCCCGCATTTCAGCTCGGAAGGTGCAACCAACCCCACAATAAGCGCAGGTTGTAATTTCGCTGCGATCAGGCAAGCCAATTTCAGCAACGGATTTTTCTTGTAAAGTAGCGGTTGGACAAGCCTCCACACAGGCACCGCAAGAGACACATTCGGATGATAGAAAATCATCATCAGACAAGCCCGCAGAAATTTTTGAAGCAAAGCCGCGCCCATCCACGGTTAGCGCAAATGTCCCTTGCACTTCATCACATGCCCTTACGCAGCGCGAGCAGGCGATGCATTTGGAGGGATCAAAATCAAAATAGGGATTAGAAGTGTCTTTCGCTTCGCCCAGATGGTTTGCGCCTTCATATCCGTAGCGCACATCGCGCAGGCCAACATTGGCTGCCTGTTCCTGCAATTCGCAATCGTTATTCGCGCTGCAAGTCAGGCAATCGAGCGGATGGTCGCTGATGTATAATTCCATCACTCCCTTGCGTAGCTTTTGCAGCAACGGCGTTTGTGTCTTTACCACCATATTATCTTCAACTGGCGTCGTACAACTTGCAGGCGTTCCGCGCCGTCCGTAAATTTCTACCAGACAAAGCCGGCAGCTGCCAAAGCTCTTGATATTATCAGTGGCACAGAGTTTCGGGATTCTGGTGCCCATTTCTGCCGCCGCGCGCATCACGCTGGTTCCGGCTGGCACCGTTATCTCTCTATCATCTATGGAAACCGTTACCACGTCCTTCGATTTGGATTGAGGTGTGCCCAAATCCTTTTGTGGTTGATAGGTCATACCACTTCCTTCTTCCCGGTTTGTAACAGATTTTCACCGATATCGAAATCGTGAGGCCAGTGCTTAATCGCACTCATTACAGGATAAGGCGCAAACCCGCCCAAAGCACAGAGCGAACCGAACTCCATAGTTTCGCATAAATCGGTTAGGAGCGATATTTCATCACTGACATTGCGCGCTGTATCTTTTGGTGCATTGTGCATTTGCAACAGGCTCTCAACCCTGTCGTTCGCCTTGCGGCCGCCATTTTTGATATTGTCGAGTAGTTCAACGCCACGCACAGACCCTAACCGGCAGGGCGTACATTTTCCGCAGCTTTCGGCAGCACAAAATTCCATTGCAAAGCGCGCTTGCCTGAGCATATCCGCACTTTCGTCAAATACGACAATGCCGCCGTGACCGATGAGCCCCCCCGCTTCACCAAAAGCTTCATAATCAAAGGCGGTGTCAAATTGGGCAGGGGGGTGATAGGCGCCGAGCGGACCGCCGACTTGGACGGCTTTCACCGGTCTGCCGCTTTGTGTGCCACCGCCTATTGTATGGACCAGTTCACCCAGTGTTAGGCCAAAGGCGGTTTCATATAGACCAGGATATTTTAAGTTCCCTGCCAGTTGGATTGGCATTGTTCCCCGAGAGCGCCCTATGCCATAATCGGCGTAGGCCTGCGCGCCATGCGTCAGAATATAAGGGATAGCCGCTAGTGTAAGGACATTATTGACCACGGTTGGCATACCGAACAGGCCTTCATGCGCAGGAATAGGTGGCTTTGCGCGAACTTCGCCGCGCTTGCCTTCAAGACTATTGAGCAAGGATGTTTCTTCACCGCAAACATATGCACCGGCACCAACTCGAACTTCAATTTCAAATGGCGCGATAATATGCCCGCAAACGGCAAGCGCAGCATTGAGCTTGGCGATCGCGTGGGGATATTCGCTGCGAACATAGATGAAGGCTTTTTTCGCTCCAACTGCGAGTCCAGCGATGGCCATGCCTTCTATGAGACAAAAGGGATCACCCTCCATGAGCATCCGGTCAGCAAAGGTTCCACTGTCGCCTTCATCTGCATTGCAGACGATATATTTTCGTTTGGAAATAGTTTCGCCGACCGTTTTCCATTTAATACCGGTGGGGAAGCCTGCACCTCCGCGTCCGCGAAGGCCGCTTTCGACAACTGTTTTGATTATCTTGTCGCTGCCTAATTCGCGAGCTGTCTTTAAGCCGGTCCAGCCATCGCTTGCTTTATAATCAGTAAGACTGGTCGGGCGGGTTTTTCCTGCGCGCGCAAAAGTAAGGCGCTGCTGTTTTGCTATATATGGATGATTTGCAATGGGGCCGATTTTAAGCGGTGAACTTCCATCCAAAATTGCGCTAATGTCGGCGATTGTGGCTGGGCCATAGCCAATGCCGTCCACCTCAACCAGAGGCTCCAACCAATGCATGCCCCAACTGGAAGTGCGAACGATTGCGGCGTCTGGAGCTGCTTTAGCAATTGCGGCCGCAATCTTATCTGCTCCGCAGGCAATGGCCAAAGCGTCATCTGAAATGCATATTTTTGTCATAGGTCTTTGATCATTTGAGTGAGGGCTGGAACGTCTAAACGCGCATACACATCACCGCCTGCAATCGCGTTGGGGCCAACGCTACATAGGCCCAAACAATAGACAGTTTCTATCGCGCACTTTCCTTTGGCAAACTCGGAAATCTCAGCAATCAGCGCATCGCTTCCGCGTGCTTGGCAAGCTTCTGCGCCGCATAATTTTACGATGGGTAGGTTTGCGGGTTTTTCATGGTAATCATGATAGAAGCTCACCACACCATGTATCTCGGCTCGGCTTAAGTTGAGTGCTTTTGCCAGAGCGAGTTTCGCGTCGTCATTAACATAACCAAATTCTGCCTGAATATCATTCAGGATCGGTAATAATGGGCCTTCGCGCCATTTATGGGACGCGATGATTTCGGCTAGGCGGTTTGATAGGGTCAAGTGCTTAAACGTCCATTCAATGACTTCTTTGGATCAGCCAAGGATCTAGCTGCTATTTTGGCACCCGCAATCACAAGCGCTCGGTAACCAGTTGAAACGGATGTATGCGCCTTCATCGGTAAAATTCTCCTGTTTTCCGATTTCTATAGTATTGTTACCTTAGAGTGATAAATAGATATTTTGGTAAAACATAATTACATTACAGGAATAATGTATGTCTGCTTGGGATGGGGTTGAGGAGTTTGTCGCTGTCGTCGAAGCTGGCAGCTTTGTTGGTGCTGCAAGAGCATTGGGCTTTTCCAATGCACATATTAGCCGTTCGATTGCGCGGTTGGAGCGAAAATTAGACGCTCGCCTTTTTGACCGTACGACGCGATCACTTCGATTGACCAATGCAGGCCGCGCGCTGGTAGATCCGTTTCGGCGATTAGTGGAAGATCGAGACGACGCTTTTGCTTTAATGACTACCGATGGCGCACCAAAAGGCGAATTGCGGATAACTTGCTCCGCTTCACTTGGTCACAAATTTGTAATTCCTATCGTCCGAAAATACGCGCAAAATTTTGAAAGCCTGTCTATTTGGATCGACCTCACAAATAGGCTTGTCGATTTGATTGCAGAGGGGTTTGATATGGCAATTCGAACTGGACATCTCCCGGATTCCAAATTGATAGCGACAAGAATAGGAAGCCGCTCCTTGGTTACATTCGCATCGAAAAGCTATTTAGATAAATACGGCTATCCGAAATCTGTCAGTGATTTAATCGAGCATAATTGTGTGCGTGGGACCAGTTCCGTGTGGCATTTTAAGAATGAAGTTGGTGAAGAAGTAGATTTTCATCCAAAAGGTAGATGGAGATGTAACAGCGGTGAGGGTGTGCTGGAGGCGGTCACGGCTGATATGGGTATTGGTCAGCTGCCAGGCCACTATTTGGATGACATGCTTCGCGATGGAAAAATACAATCGATCCTTGATAAGTACAGTATTGAAGATGAACCGATCTGGGCGATCTATCCGAATAGAAAGCATGTGCTACCGAGAGTTAAGTCATTGATTGAAGTTTTGAAAATGGAGATTCTATAGAGTTGACAGCTGGCTTTCTGGCTGAGAGCCAGCATCGGCATAGTATGGCAGGTCATCGACTTTAGGCATGATATTCTCTTGGTGTCTTTCTTTTGCGGTGGCTCGGCCAGGCGCATAAACTCCGGCGATTGAGCCCGGGCATGAGAAGTTGGAGACGGGGCGGAAGCTAGGCAAACAGGGTGTTTTTGAGAACTATAGTCCTGCTCTGTATCTCAGCAATCCGATAAGGCTTTTCAAATACGCCCATGACTAGCTGAAGATCGAGCCCATTGTGTATCGGTATCGATTTGTGATCGACAAGGTATTGGCTTCTAAAATCGCAACACCACAAATTTTGTGCAAAATAGGAGAGGAGCACAATGGCGGTGATCATTGCACTTGATTTATTAGCAGTAGGCCCAGAACCAACGCGTTCAGATGCTGCCCTTGGCCTGTTCCGAAACGGTGTTGATACGCTAGTCAATCAACGAAAAATGGATCCACTATCATGAAATTTTTAAGAAACTACTGGTATGTCGCTGCGGAAACCAAAGAAATCGAGCCGGGGCAAATTCTGTCACGCAAAATACTCAATGAGTCTATCGCTTTTTATCGCACCAAAGAAGGTACATTGAACGCGGTACAAGACCTCTGTCCCCATCGTTATGTACCATTGTCACTGGGACGCGTTCAGGGTGATGACATTGAATGTGGCTATCACGGTGCCTGCTTCAACGGTAAAGGCCAATGCACGAAAATTCCTGGACAGGACACTATTCCTGATAAAGCGAATATCAAAAGTTACCCGGTTTTTGAAAAATATAATTTTGTCTGGGTCTGGATGGGAGATCCAGCGCTGTCGGACGACACCAGCTCTATGCCGGATGTTTTTTACATGCATGATAGCGATGAGTGGGATGCCAATGTTGGGCTCATGGAATCCTTTCCAGCCTATTATGAATTGCTAAACGATAATTTTTTCGATCTAAGCCATGCTCAGTTCGTTCACCCTGAAACATTGGGCGGCGGGCGCCTGAGCGAAGTGTTTCGAAAAACCGCCCGACCTGGAAAAGTGAGCTCGCTTGCAGAAAATGAGGAAGGCTGCGTCTTTGAGGTCAGTGAAAACAAGGTATTGACCGAGATCCACGTACTCGATTCACAATTGAGCCCGTTTTTTCATCAAGTGATGGGCAAAATGAAATTTGGTCAGGAAAACTATGAGGGCAATCTCGATTGGCTGTTATCGATCGAATGGCATGCGCCGTGTATTACAGTGTTCAAACCCTTTATTAAGCCTGCGGGGGCACCTAAAGACGAGGGGTTTTATCTTAGCTGGCAGGCCAATATTGTGACGCCAGAAACGGAAAGTTCGTGCCATTATTTTTACTCAGCTTGCCAAAATCTGGCATTGGGTAATGATGAAGTGAACAAAAATTTGTTTGAGGCTTTTAGTTTTGCCTTTTCTCAGGACAAGGTGATTATCAATGGGCAGACATCTTGCCTATCGAGCTATGATTTTACTCAGGAAGAACTCAAGAGCCGCGTGACTTTCCCTGGTGATCAGGTGACAGGTTCTTGCCGCAGAGTCATCGCAAAGCTAATGGCTGAACAAGAGCGCACCGCGTAAGAACAGACGCTTAGTTGTCGAAAATCAAAATAGGGTTGAGGGGCTGTCTTCTCACTTCTTGCGACGTATCAGTGCAAAACAACACAAAGCAGTTTAATTTTTGGAATTTTGTACCGCAACTATGTCCATTGCTGGCTGAAGATCGGTTCCCAGCAACTCCACAAATCTGGATACTTTTGGAAGCACATGTCGCTGCTGCGGATAAACAGCCCAAATGGGTTCAGCCAATTTTTGATAGACTTCCAATACAGGCTTCAACCGACCTGTGAGCACATCGTTAGCAACATAATAATAAGGAAGTTGGGAAAGACCTAAACCCGAGAGGCAGGCATCCAAAAGCGCCTGGCCGCTATTAGCCCTCCATCGACCTTTCACGTTCCAAGTCCGTTCTCCATTTTGGTCCTTGAAATGCCAAGTGGGTTGAGTGCCAACTAAACAATCATGATTGGCGAGATCCTCTATTGATTTCGGAAACCCTCTCTTTTCAAGATAATTTGGCGAGCCGCAAACAACCAGATTTCGTACGGCCACTCTTGTTCTTAACAGCCGGGAGTCCTTCATGTTTCCTGTTCTGATCGCGATATCATAGCCCTCACCCGCGATATCAAGCACTCTATTGGTCAGGTACATATCTATAGAAACGTTAGAATAGAGGTCAGCGTATTTCATTAGAATTGAAGCTATGAACTTTTCCCCGATTGAAGTTGAACAGGTAACCCTGAGATGTCCACGTGGCTCTCCTGACCCGGAAGCCATTGCATAGATTTCATTTCGCTCCTGCACTAAACGCTCGCACTGGGGTAACAATGATTGGCCTATATCAGTCAATCTGACCTGACGCGTTGATCTGATAAATAGAGGCCCCCCAAGTCTTTGCTCAAAAGAGGCAATGGCCCTGCTGACGTGAGATGATGAGACGCGTAAATTTTTCGCGGCTCCTGTGAAGGATCCCGCCTTAGCAACTGCAACAAACTCTTCCAAACCTCGCCAAGCTTTCATGATTATCCCATTATTGCATTAATGTATTTCAAAAATCGCACTTTATTTCATTTATGACATTAGTCTAGGACTAGAAACACTGATTATGAACCATGAGAACAATTATGAAAACGCGTGCAGCGGTGGCGTTTGAAGCCAAAAAACCTCTAGAAATTGTGGAATTAGACCTTGAAGGCCCCAAACATGGAGAAGTGCTGGTCGAAATTATGGCGACAGGCATTTGTCATACCGATGCCTACACGCTTGATGGTTTAGACAGTGAAGGGATTTTCCCAAGTATCTTAGGGCATGAAGGCGCAGGTATTGTACGAGAAGTGGGGCCGGGCGTGGAAAGCGTGAAGCCTGGCGATCATGTTATCCCGCTTTACACGCCTGAATGTCGTCAGTGTAAGAGCTGTCTTTCCGGCAAAACCAACCTATGCACAGCCATTCGGGCCACTCAGGGCAAGGGTGTAATGCCAGACGGGACAACGCGCTTTTCATATAACGGTCGGCCTATCTATCATTACATGGGCTGTTCAACCTTTTCTAACTTTACTGTTTTGCCGGAAATTGCAGTCGCAAAAATTCGCGAAGACGCGCCATTTGAAAAAGCTTGCTACGTCGGTTGCGGTGTCACGACTGGCGTAGGCGCTGTGACGAATACTGCTAAAGTGCAAGCTGGCGACAATGTCGTTGTTTTTGGCCTTGGCGGAATTGGTCTGAATGTCATTCAAGGCGCAAAAATGGTTGGTGCGGACAAGATTATTGGGGTGGATCTCAATCCTTCCAAGAAGAAATGGGCCGAGAAATTTGGCATGACGGATTTTATCAATCCTCGTGAAATAACTGATGTCGTCGACCTTATTGTGGAATTGACGGACGGCGGTGCGGATTATTCATTTGATTGCACCGGCAATACTGAAGCCATGAGGCAAGCCCTTGAATGCTGTCATCGCGGTTGGGGGACAAGCGTTATTATCGGCGTTGCTGAGGCAGGTAAAGAAATCGCAACGCGTCCATTCCAGCTTGTGACCGGTCGAAATTGGAGGGGCAGTGCCTTTGGTGGGGCGAAAGGCAGAACTGATGTGCCCAAGATCGTCGACTGGTATATGCAAGGAAAAATTCAAATTGATCCCATGATCACCCATGTCATGGGACTTGAGAAAATCAATGATGCTTTCGATTTGATGCACGAGGGCAAAAGCATCCGCAGCGTAGTGCTATTTTAACGCTGGCGCCGCTAAATGGAAGCAGATCGAAACCTGTCCGAAGAAGCTGTGCTGATCATTGGCGCAGGACAAGCAGCTGCGCAAACAGCTACGTCGCTGCGCCAAGGCGGATTTGAAGGTCAGATCGTAATCGCTGGCGATGAACCGTTCCTGCCCTATCAGCGTCCACCTCTCTCAAAAACCTATTTGAAAGGTGAGCTAGAGAGAGAAAATCTCTATTTCAAAAATTCAGCCTGGTATGAAATGCAGAATGTCGAAGTGCTAACCAGCACCTCGATTGATTCCGTAAGTACCGTAAAACAGTCTGCCATGACAAATGACGGAAGGACGATCGGGTTCGACCACCTTGTTTTTGCAACGGGTTCCCGCAATAGACGCCTGCCAATGAAGGGTGCTGAGCTTGAAAATGTTTTTGGCTTACGAGACCTTTCCGATGTCGATGCATTGCGGCCACATGTAGGCCCCCGTAAAAATCTGGTTATTATTGGGGCGGGCTATATCGGCCTGGAGACGGCCGCCGTCGCGAATAGCTTAGGTACGAATGTTACAGTATTGGAGGCGGCAGATCGAGTCCTCTCCCGCGTCACAAGCCCAGTCATCAGCAGTTTTTATGAAAAGCTTCATAACTCTCATGGCGTCACAATTAGAACCAACTGCGCAACATCATCCATCAATGAATCAGAGGGCAAGGCAGTTAGTGTTACGCTTTCCAACGGAGACGTTTTGCCCTGCGATGCTTTATTGATCGGCATTGGCATCTTGCCGAATATCGAGGTGGCCGCAGAGGCCGGGGTAGCTTGTGAAGACGGCATTTTAGTCGATGAAAGAGGGCGTACAAACCTCCCCGGGGTTTATGCCGCCGGTGATTGTGCGAAACGCCTGATCCAGCCCTTTAGTCGTTTAGGGCGCCTAGAGAGTGTCCACAACGCGATAGAGCAGGGAAAGCAGGTTGCGGCGTCCATTCTAGATAAACCCAGCCCGAAGATAGATTGCCCTTGGTTCTGGTCCGATCAATATAACGTAAAATTACAAATCGCAGGCTTGTTCACAGGTTATGATGATTATGTCATTCGGGGAGATTACGAGAGTGAGAAATTCGCCGTCTTTTACTTCAAAAATGATGTCATGTTAGCTGCGGATGCAATTAACAGCCCACCGGAATTTATGTCCGCCAAACGTCTCATTTCGGCCAAGGCAAAAGTCTCGCCTAGTATGATCGCGGATATGGAGCACTCGCTTAAAGACATCATTGCGGAGTTTATCTAGGTGGCGTGGTCGATGGAAACAATATCCGCCAATAAATCGCATCACGGAACACAATATGTGTGCTCCCATCCGTCCATCGCAACGAAAACGGAGATGCTGTTCTCAGTTTTTGTGCCGCACGGCGATGGTCCCTTTCCTGTTTTATGGTATCTATCAGGCCTGACCTGTAGCCATGCCAATGTGACTGAAAAAGGTGAATATCGGAAAGCCTGCGCAGAACATGGCATTATTTTTGTTGCACCAGACACCAGCCCCCGCGGCGAATCCGTTGCTAACGGAGAGACCTATTCGATGGGGCAAGGGGCCAGTTTTTATATAGATGCCACACAAGCTCCATGGAAAGAGCATTTTCAAATGAAAAGCTATGTTGAGAATGAGCTGCCTGAACTTGTCGCGCGAGAATTTTTAATGGCAGATACTTCCCGCCAAGGTATAACGGGGCATTCTATGGGGGGGCATGGCGCGTTGATGATAGGGTTGCGAAACCCTGGCAAATTTCGTTCCATTTCTGCCTTCGCGCCTATCACTTCTCCCATGAACTGCCCTTGGGGAGAAGCAGCATTGTCTAGTTATCTAGGCGGTGATCAGGCGGCGTGGGCAGAATATGACAGTTGCGAACTAATCAAAAAAGGAGCGACACCAGATGCGTTGCTGATTGATCAAGGGTTGGCTGATGAGTTCTTGAGTGAGCAGTTGAAACCAAATCTGCTCGAAGAGGCTTGCAAAGATACAAATATTAATCTTCGCCTGCGCCGGCACGAAGGATATGACCATAGCTACTATTTCATCTCGACCTTTCTAACTGATCATATTGAGTGGCACTCTAAACGATTATTGGCACAGTCATGACCAGTAAATACTGATAATGTAACGTCGTGAAAGACCATTATGGAACTCCTTATGGATAAAATTTGATATTTTTCTTCGACAAGCAAAATTTGAATTTTTATGTTAGAATAAAAGAAGAATAAAAATGCCTCAAATAACATATATTGAACATGATGGAACTGAACATAAAGTTACTGCCCAAAACGGGCAGTCGGTTATGCAGGCTGCTGTTAATAATGATATCGAAGCTATAGTTGCAGAATGTGGTGGCGCTTGTAGCTGCGCCACTTGTCATTGCTATATACAAGAAGAATGGTTTGAAAAAACAGGACCTGTTGATGACATGGAAAGAAGCCTGTTGGATTTTGTGCCGTCCCCCGAACCAAATAGCCGCTTAAGTTGTCAGATCACAATAACAGATGATTTGGACGGCCTGGTGGTTCGTCTACCAGAATCTCAATATTGAAGTTGGTGACCTGCTGTGACCCTGATCCACTCATGCTCCGGAAAGCTATATGGCATCGCAGGGGCTGAAGGAGTATTCTCCTTTGCGTGCAAAGCGCCAATCGACTGGAGTTTAGGTAAGGTCAATTGCGACGGAGAAAATAGCCACATCAATCCGTAAGTTCTTAAAGGGTCAATGATGAGCGGGCCGTTCAAAGTGTAATCCATTTTTTGGCATTCGAAACACGTAATATGTCAGCCATATCAATTGCGTATTTCCTAACGAGATAATAGGTATTGGACGGTATGGCGAGTTGGCGATAATTTTCACACAAATCTGCTAAAGAGAGGATGTTGCCATGGCCAATAATCGCTTAGATCAAGTTGTTTCTACAATTGTTGAGAAGGTTCGTGACGGCGTAAGGGAAGAAAAAGTTTCCTACGAAGAATATCGCGCAGCTGTCGGCTATATGATGAAAGTTGCCGATGCGGGCGAGCTGGCTTTGTTTATCGATCTCTTTTTGAATGCAACCATGTGCCGCGTGATCAATGAGAATGCCCACAGCAAAGCTTCTCTCCAAGATATGGAGGGCCCCTACTTCCTGGATGAATCGCCGATGCTTGAGGACGGGAAAATGAAGCTGATGGACGGCTATGAGAATGACGAACCGCTGATCGTGCGCGGAACGGTGCGCGATGTCGACGGCGCTGCAATGCCTGGCGTTCTGGTTGATATGTGGAATGCGACTCCTGATGGGAAATATGGCGGAATTCATGAGGGTGTGCCGGTGGATCACTATCGTGGTAAAGTCCGCACAGATGAAAATGGACATTTCCGCTTTGAAAGCACAGTTCCGGTTCCATATCGTATCAAAGATAATGGGCCGGTAGGTGCAATGCTGAAGGCAATGGGGCGCCACAGTTGGCGGCCAGCACATGTTCATATCAAGGTCCGTCATGAGGGGTATCGTGACCTCATTACGCAGCTTTATTTTGCCGAAGGCGAATATGTTCATGATGATTGCTGTGAGGGAACCGTTCCACAGGAGTTCGTTTTTGACAAAGTTATCGAAGACGGAAAACGGGTTCTCGAAACAGATTTATTCATTGAAAAAGTTTCGGAAAAACAAGCTGCCTGATCTTCCCTAAATGGAAATTTAGGTTCTTTCTTGAAGTCAATGGAGACTGTAAATGTGTCATGGGCAGGCGGTAGAGGCGTTCCCGGAACCGACAACTCCTACCCCGTTTGATCAGGGCGTTTCTGGTTATCGGTTTGGGGATTCATCGGGTAAGTCTGTTGCGATTTTGCCTGATATCTATGGATGCAACGAGTTCTATCAAGGCTTATCCGCCCACTTGGCCCAAAAGGGCAAGCAAGTATATCTTGTGGATACCTTTGCCGGTTTAGGTGATCTGTCCGAGCAAACTCGTGAGGCTGCATTTGCACGTAGGAACAGGGTTGCGGACAAAACGTTTCTCGATTCTTTCGAAGATTTTTGTGCCGATGTGGCGATTGATGGCGTCATTGGCTTCTGTTTGGGTGGTCTATATGTCTTTGAACTTGCGCGGAGAGGGGTGAGGGCGGATCTACTTGGTCTTTATGGATTCCCTCAGGGATTGCCAAATCAAGACGCCTTGCCTGTCCCGTTCGAATATCTTTCCGATGTTGAGCAACCTTTCAGCATGTTGCTTGGAGCGGATGACGAGTCTGTCGGAAAAGATAATATAGGCCGATTGGCTGAGATGACACCAAATGTTCCGGCCATGAACCTGACAATCTATGAAGGCGTAGGTCACAATTTCTTGCCTCTCCTGGATAGCGACCAGGCTGAACTAAAGGCAGTGGCTGAGGATGCTTTGCGACACATTGAGAACGTCGCTGGATGAGCAGTCGAAATTTCATCTACAATTCCAATCCGGCCAGAGTGGTTTTTGGAGTTGGAACGATTGCTAAACTGGAGGATGAAGCAGAGGCGCTTGGCATTAACCGAGCTCTCGTTTTGACAACAAGCGCACAACAAGAACAGGGTCGGGAAATTGTCGAGCGGCTGGGGGGCCGGGCAGCGGGACTTTGCTCGAACGCCCAAATGCACACGCCGGTTACCGTTACCGAAGATACTATGCGCGTTTTCGCAGAATGTGGGGCTGATGGAATAGTTTCTTGCGGTGGAGGGTCTACGATCGGCTTGGGCAAAGCGATCGCATATCGAAATGACGCACCACAAATAGTTATTCCAACCAGTTATGCGGGGTCTGAAATGACCCCGATTTTGGGCCAGACAGAAGGAGGTGTGAAGAAAACGCTTTCATCTCCCAAAGTGCTGCCGGAAACGGTTCTGTATGACGTCAATTATACATTATCCCTGCCGCACTCTATGACTTTGGCGAGCGGTATGAATGCGGTGGCGCATGCTGTTGAAGCGCTATATTCGGAATCTGCAAACCCGGTGCTATGCATGCTCGCCGAAGAAGCAGTTTCATCGATGGTCAGCGCTTTGGGCAAGCTTTCGGAAGCCGGCCAAACTATTGCGGGTGAAGAGTTGCTTGAAGCAAGAACCGATGCTCTATACGGGGCATGGCTTTGCGGAACATGCCTTGGGCTCGGCGGTGTCGCATTGCATCATAAGCTGTGTCATGTGCTTGGCGGAAGCTTTGATCTGCCACATGCAGAAACGCATACCGTGGTTCTGCCGCATGCACTGGCGTATAATGCGCCAGCAATCGCCGAACCAATGGATCGCTTGAAACGTGCAATGGGAACCGATGATCCTGCGGGCAGATTATATGACATCGCCAAGCAAGGCGGCGCGCCTGTATCGCTTCGCGAACTCGGAATGCCGGCCGAAGGTATCGCTTCAGCGGTGAGATCCACGCTCGACAATCCTTACTTTAATCCGCGCGAGTTGGAGGCAGAGGGGCTCACTCAGCTTCTGGAGAGCGCTTGGCACGGAAACAGACCATCTTGACGCAAAGACACGCCTTTTTGTGCGAGAATATCCGTACGCCAATTGGCAGGTACGGCGGCGGCCTCGCTGCGGTCCGGCCCGATGATCTGGCGGCGGCGGCCATTAAATCTGTGATCGAAAGCTGTTCAGGGCTTGATACCAGTCAGATTGATGATGTGATTCTGGGATGTGCCAATCAGGCGGGTGAGGACAATCGAAATGTTGCTCGCATGTCTGCGTTGCTTGCAGGGCTGCCCGAAAATGTTCCTGGAGTTACCGTTAATCGATTGTGCGCTTCCGGCCTGGTGGCTGTGGGAACGGCCGCACAGGCCATTGTCTCTGGAGACGCCGATTTGATTGTGGCTGGTGGCGTAGAGTCAATGAGTAGGGCGCCATTCGTAATGGGTAAGTCAGATGCAGCATGGTCGCGTAATGCTGAAGTTTTCGACACAACAATCGGTTGGCGATTTATCAACCGCAGGATGGACGAAAAATTTGGTACAGATAGCATGCCAGAAACTGCAGAAAATGTCGCGGAGGATTATGGTGTTTCCCGGGAAGACCAAGATTCCTTTGCCCTGCGATCTCAGCAGCGGGCAGGCAATGCCCAAAAATCTGGCATTTTCTCAGAAGAAATTACTCCATTGGAGATAGCCGGAAGAAAAAATAGCATGTCGGTGATGGAGCATGACGAACATATCCGTGTCGATACCACGCTTGAAAAACTATCTTCGCTTAAAGCGCCATTCCGAAAAGGTGGATCTGTAACCGCTGGAAATGCATCAGGTGTCAATGATGGCGCTGCAGCCATGTTGATAGTTTCAGATGAGGCTGTAAAAAGACACGGTCTAAACCCCATTGCGCGCATATCAGGCATGGTTAGCGCAGGAGTTGCCCCACGAGTAATGGGTGTCGGCCCGGTTCCAGCAGTAAGGAAATTGCTGGCCAAACAATCTCGAACTATCTCAGATTTCGATGTGGTTGAATTAAACGAAGCGTTCGCTGCCCAGGCATTGGCCGTTCTCAGAGAACTCGGCTTAGAAGATGATGCGGAACATGTTAATCCCAATGGAGGCGCCATAGCGCTGGGCCACCCTCTGGGCATGAGCGGCGCTCGCTTGGCCCTCACTGCCGCAAGGGAATTGAAGCGGAGGGGGGGGAATCGTGCCCTTGCGACTATGTGTGTTGGTGTTGGTCAAGGAACCGCACTGTCTTTGGAGGCTGTGTGAATTCGGCAGATGCACCTATGCATATTAAGGATGCTCTGATTGCACGCGTTACTGTGGTTCGGGCAATCAAAGTTGCGATCGTTGTTGGCACATTGTTAATCGCTCTCAACCACGGCGATAATATCGCCACAGGCAATTGGCCTGTTTGGTGGAAAATTCCGCTTACTTACCTGGTACCATATTCTGTCTCATCATACTCAACAGCTGCATTTCTGATGGATCTCGCCCGGAAGGATGTCATCCATCTGGTCACGGATAAATAGAATGAAATCTAAGATATTTGCTTCTCCTCATGAAGCTCTAAAGGGAATCTGTGAAAATGGCATGCTCGTGGCATGTGGCGGGTTTGGGCTTTGCGGAATGCCGGAAAGCCTGATCGATGCCCTATGCGAGACGGAAGTCAATAAACTTACCGTCGTTTCTAACAATGCAGGAATCGATGGAATCGGGCTGGCTAAACTTATTGAAAAAGGGCAGATCGCCAAGATGATCTCGTCTTATGTTGGGAACAACAAGACGTTCGAAAAAGCCTATTTGAACGGCGACATTGATCTGGAATTTAGTCCGCAAGGAACAATGTCCGAAAGGCTTCGTGCAGGCGGTGCGGGTATTCCCGCATTCTATACGCGTACAGGTGTTGGAACGCTGGTTGCAGAAGGAAAACCGCATGAGAAGTTTGACGGTGAAACTTTTGTACAGGAGCGAGGTATCAGGGCTGATCTTGCGCTAATCAGGGCGGAGATTGCCGATGAGGAAGGCAATCTTGTGTTTCGCAAAACGGCACGGAATTTCAATCCGATGATGGCCGCCTCGGGAAAAATCACCATTGTTGAGGTGGAAGAAATTGTGCCAGCTGGAGAAATCGATCCGGACCATGTTCACATACCCGGGATATTTGTCCAACGCATCGTCAAGTCGACCATTCCCAAGCGCATAGAGTTTGTGACTAACAGAGAAGAAGGCTGATCCGCATGCCCTGGAATAGAGATGATATGGCTAGCAAAGCAGCTGCGGAGCTCGAAGACGGCTTTTATGTTAACCTCGGGATTGGCATCCCAACTCTGGTTGCCAACCATATACCGGAAGACATGAAGGTAGTTTTGCAATCAGAAAACGGCATGTTGGCTATGGGCCCGTTTCCTCTTCCAGGGGAGGAAGACCCGGACTTAATCAATGCGGGAAAGCAAACCATCACCGAACGTGATGAAAGTTCTTATTTTTCGTCTGCTGATAGCTTTGGCATGATACGCGGCGGACATATCAATATTGCGATCCTGGGAGCGATGGAAGTTGCCCAAAATGGTGACTTAGCCAACTGGATGATACCCGGAAAAATGGTCAAGGGAATGGGTGGTGCGATGGACTTGGTCGCTGGCGTCCAGCGTGTGGTGGTCATTACCGATCACACCACAAAATCTGGCGATGCCAAGCTCCTGAAGAAATGCAGTTTGCCGCTTACCGGAAAAGGCTGCGTCGATAGGATCATCAGTGATCTGGGTGTGTTTGACGTGCTGGGCGATGGTTTGAAAATCGCAGAACTGGCACCCGGTGTCACGGAGGAAGAAGTTAGAGCGAAAACAGAGGCTAATATCGTCTAAGCGATTGAGCGACGTCGCCATTGTACAAAAATCAGCTGAGGGAAATAGGCGATATTCTATCCCATCCTATGAGTATCTCAGCAAGCTTCGCTGATGTGTTTGGCGAGACCAAACTTAGAAAGCTTGAACTCGCATTGAATATTCAAACTCATTCACCCTAGAGATCAGTTGGATTAACAGGGTAAGATCTGCCATAACCAACTGGCGCCCAGCGGGAAACGTCGATTTTTGCGCGAATTCCGGCACCATAATAGGGGTCGCTTTCGGCGAAAGCGTGAGCTTCCGTAAAATCATGCGCTTCAATCAGGAATATAGATCCCTCCGGAAAGCTATTATTTTCATCAAAAGTTGGGCCTGCTGCCAGCAGTATGTCGCGACTCTCGCTAAGAAATCGTCTATGAGCGGACTGCTCTTCCTCTGTTGGCTTTTTTCCCGTCATAGTCGTCTTGATACAAAAAAACACGTCTGTAGCTCCCTTATTTCGCTGCGATCACCAGGTTACGACTGTTTGACTTGCTGCGTGTTGATTGAACCGAAATATGGGTTGATGGCGATACCAATCATGTCTGCACGCGATAGCGCGGTCATCAGATTGCGGAGCCCCGGGCAGGGTAATTTCGCGCCAACACGGCATCTAAGCCTTCCAAGACGTCCGTAGCATGAATTCGGTTGAACGGATTGGACCCGTACACCACCGAGTAAATTTCGCCTGTTTTCGGAAAGACCATGATTGTAGCAGGTTCGCTAAATCGTCGAGGTTCGCACTCATTTATGGCATCGGTCAAATATAAGCCCCAGGCTCTCGCCTGTTCTTCACTGAGTTCATATCCAATCTCCATTCCTTCCAAGCCCCATTCGGCGACTGCCCGTTCTGCGCGATCTTGCGCATCCATAGAGATTGCCACACAAGCAACCCCCCTATCTTCAAAACGCGCCAACTTGGTTTTCAGATCAAGAATATGAAGCTTGCACCGGGGACAGTGCCAACCGCGATAAAAATCGATTATAACGAAATTTTCGGATTCAGTATCGGCAAGGCTCCAATTGCCTCCACCAACTTTTGGCACGATAAGATCTGGAGCAATCTGCCCAGGAAGCAATGTGGAGTGCATGGTCATGAATTCGTTCTTTGTCGTTTCAGGCTGCCGCTTGCGGTGAAATTAGAATTTTCCAGACAACAGGCTCGATAATTCCACTAGCTTCTATCTATCAACCTGACGCTGCATGCACAGTATAGTTGCGATCTCGTCGCAAAGCGCTGACTTTGTCTTCGTCAACTTCGACAGCCAATCCCACTCCATCTTCGAGCTGGAGTTCAAAATTCTCATATCTTGCGGGCCTAACTGCAATGTCTTCTGCAATCAAACAGGGACCAGATAATTCCCCTCCATAAGGTAATGATTCTAAAGTGGCCGCTAGCTGCATACCTGCTGCGGTGCCAATTGAGCACTCTAAAAATGTTCCCATATAAATAGAGATTCCACTCGACAGAGCAATGTCAGCAATTCTCCGTGAATTCCAAAGCCCGGCTGATTTCATAATCTTCAGGGAGACTAGGTCACAGGCATGGAGTTGTGCTATGCGGAGCATATCTTGAACGGTGCAAACGCTCTCGTCCATCATGATGGCTGAGTTGGACCTTTCCGTTATGCGCGCCGTACCGTCAAAATTCCATCGAGCCACTGGCTGCTCGATCATATCGATGCCAGCATTTTCCATTTTGGGTATTGCCCATTTGCACGTTGCCTCATCCCAACTTTCATTTGGATCAGCTCTCACCTTGGCCTTGCCTTCTAAGCTACGCGCTACTGTACAAGCCCGCGCGACATCCTGTTCGGGATCAAGAAATCCCATCTTCAATTTGAACAGGTTGAACCGGCCGCTGGCAATCTGACTTTCAGCTTCTTCTATTTCAGCCTCGGCCAAACCAGTGGCTAATGGCCATGAACATTGCAATGAACTTCGCTGCTTGCCGCCTAATATGTTGCACACAGGAATATTTGCGATCTTGCCTTGCAGATCAAGAAAAGCCATTTCAACACCGGCCTTGGCAAATGCATTTCCAAAAAGAACCCTGTCGACTTTTCGAACAATTCCTCGAATATTGAAGACATCCTCTCCAACAATTTGAGGAGTAATGTGATCGTCAATCATCAATTTGATTGATTCAACGCTTTCTCCAGCCCACCAGGGCCCGGATGGAGTGCAGCACTCACCAATACCTTCCAAACCATCCTCAGTAGTAATACGGATTAAAACGACCGCAGTGGTCCGTGCTCCAACTGCTGCAAATTTTTGGATCCTGTGCAGGGGAAGGTCTATGATTATAGTCTCAACAGATCTTATTTTATAGTTGCTCATAGCGCCTCCAAAAATTGCGCGAACTTCCATTGTAGCCTGATACCATCTGCATTTTTGGTAAAATACCATCTGTCGCCCATGTGGATACCGAATACGTATTAATAGCGAAGGATACCTATTTTATATTGGCAAGGCCTAATCCATACCATATTGGTATATCTAGATTGGAGTTTGGTTACATGGAACTACGGCAATTGAGATACTTTGTGGCTGTGGCCGAAGAGCGAAACTTTGGTTTAGCCGCTCAGAAATTGAATGTCTCACAACCCCCGATAACTCGCCAAATCAAAAAACTAGAAGATGAGATGAGTGTCGTTTTGTTCAAGCGAACGAGCAAAGGCTCCGAGTTGACATCTGCAGGGCAGGCGTTTTTGGAAGATGCACGGAAGATTTTGAATCAGGTGAAAATCGGAGTCGAGCGAGGTCAGGCAGCGCAAAGAGGCGAGATTGGAACTTTAGAAATCGGCTATTTTGGAACGCCATCATATCTTTTGCTTCCCAAGATATTGAAGCTTTTTAAAGGCGAAAATCCTGGTCTGGAACTTTATCTCCATAGACTATCAAAAAAGGAACAGATGGATGCGCTCAAGACCGGCCAAATTCATATTGGCTTTGGACGTTATTACAATCAGGAGCATGATCTGTGCGTAGAGCATATTTTCAATGAAGGAATGGCGCTTTGTCTTCCAGCGGACTTTTCAATGGAGATTGATAATTCTAACTGGCATTCGGTTTTCAGCCAAATACCACTCATATTGTTTCCGGCTTCTGGCCGTCCCAATTTTGCTGATGAGATTTTGGCAATTTTGAAGAGAGAGGGTGTTGATCCCGAAGTGGCAAATGTTTCAGAAGACATTCGGGCGGGCCTGATGCAGGTCGCTATTGGCACTGGTGCAATGATAGTTCCCAATTCAGTTACGGAAATGCGCTGGTTTGGTGTGCGATTCGTCAAACTCGCGGCACTTTCAGATGACTGTCCAATCAGTATTATTTATCGCAAATCGGATACCAGTCCACATTTGAGAAAACTTATTCATTCAATCCAACACTTTCAGGAATCTTCCGCAAAAATTGAAATCTAGGTAAGGCTGAGATCGAAAGGACCAGCGCCACACTGAATCTCCTGTCCTTATAGAATTTCACTGTCCAAGTTTGTAGCGCTGAGTCACCCGACCGATCCTGGCGATTGCGATTCAGTTTCGATACGCTCTGTTCCGGAACAGGGCGACCCTCTTCGTGCCCCTGCAAATTGAGCGTCAGCTTTCCGAAGTATCCGACTATCTGATCTGCTTAATGCCAATTGCGTGCCACACGTCATTCCTTCTCATAGCGATTATCCAGCACTCTAACTTTCAAGTCGAACCGATTGGGTTTCGGTATCGATTTGTGATCAACAAGGTATTGGCGTCGGCAAACGGAAGTTCCCAATTAGGTAGCGATAAATAAGAGCAACTAGGAACAAGAGGACGATGATGGCGGCGACCGTGGAGACAGATGTGCTTGTCGTAGGCACAGGGCCCGCAGGTTCTGCTGCCGCCTTAAGTCTTGCCAGAAACGGCGTGAACGCTTTGGTCATTAACAAATTTGGATGGACGGCTCGGACCCCGCGGGCGCATATAACCAATCCAAGGACGATGGAAGTTCTGCACGACTTGGGCGTCTATGATGAAGCGCTAAAGCATTCATTCTCCAAAGAGTTTATGGGCGAAAATACCTTTTGCACAAGTCTTGCCGGCTTAGAGGTAGGTCGTATTCGAACTTGGGGTACGTGTCCTGACCAGGCCCATAATTACGCAATCGCCAGCCCAGAAGAGAATTGTGACATTACCCAGAATTATATGGAGCAGGTTTTGATCGGTTCGGCGGCCCATGCCGGGGCGAAAGTGATGTTTCATACCGAGTTGCTGGATTACAAACAGGATAGCGAAGGTGTTTCTGCCAGGTTGAAAAACCGTCTTACCGGCGAAGAATTTGCCGTGCTTTGCAAATATCTGATTGGCGCTGACGGAGCGAATTCGACTGTCGCAAAGATCGCCGATCTTCCGCTTGAGGGTGTGCAGGGCAAGGAAGGTTCGATGAATATCGTATTCGACGCTGACCTGTCCCGATTTGTTGAGCACCGCCCTAGCGTTTTATACTGGATAATGCAGGATGGGTCCGACGTTGGTGGACTTGGCATGGGCGTGGTTCGTATGGTTGAGCCATGGAACCGCTGGCTTGCGATCTGGGGTTATGATTTGGCTGCTGGACAGCCCGACGTAGACGAAGCGAAAGCAATCAAAGTTGTTCACAATCTAATTGGCGACAATAGTGTTCCTGTATCAATTGACTCGATATCGTTTTGGACTGTCAATGAAGTATATGCCACAAAGCTGAGCAAAGGCCGAGTATTTTGCATGGGCGATGCTGTTCATCGCCACCCACCCACTAAGGGGCTTGGATCAAACACATCCATCCAGGATGCTTTCAATCTGTCTTGGAAAATTTCGATGGTCCTAAAGGGGCAGGCCGGGCCTGGATTGCTTTCCAGCTATTCGGAAGAGCGAGCGCCCGTTGCCAAGCAAATTGTGACCGGAGCCAACCGTTCGATCTCTCGGTTTTACGAGATTATGGGGGCGCTTGGCCTAGATAAAGCAGAGACACCCGATCAGATGCGCAAGGCCATGATGTCGATGGGGGATGACTCCGAAGAAGGCAAAACGAAGCGTGCAGCGCTGGATAAGGCGATTTATGGCACGCGTGATGTTTTCGATAACCCTGGTATAGAGATCCAGCATCGCTACAGTTCTTCAGCCGTTGCAGACGATGGTAGTGAAGATCCTGGATATAAAGGCGATCCAGAAGTCTTTGTCGAACAAACAACCTATCCGGGTGCCCGCTTGCCGCATGCATGGATCACGGTGAATGGGATACGCCAATCGCTTCTCTACCTATGTGGTGGAACGAAATTCACTATCTTGACTGGCGTTTCTGGCTCCGGCTGGATTGGTGCTGCAAAGGCTGTTCACGACGCTCTGGGCGTGCAGATCAATGTCATTCAGATCGGCGCGATGCGAGAGGTTCAAGACATTTATGGAGAATGGTCGCGCGTTCGCGAAATTGATGAATCTGGCGCGGTCGTTGTACGCCCAGATCATCATATTGCCTGGCGGGCGCAGGGTTGGTCAGCGGATGGCCCGGCGGCGCTAATGGATGCCATGAAAGCTATTCTAAGCGCGGAAGACGGCCCAGCAGCCGAGGCTTCGGATATTGAGGAAAAAGAGGGGGAGGTTGCCGTTTAGGCGAATGCAGCATGCCATCTGAGGTTCCGTCAACAAATGTAAATGCGTTTCTGAAGACGAAGCACTGCTGCTGACATACCGGGAGTTACCTCGGTCAAAAACAGAAAGAAATTCGAAAACAACTAGAGTTGAAAAAAATAGGACCGGGAGGATATTATGAAGAAGTTTTCAAAATTCGTTTTGCTGACCAGCGCAAGTGCTATTTGTGCATCAATACCAATTTACCCTGCAACAGCGAATGCTCAACTGAATGATACTAGCCAACAAGAGGTCGCGGGGCAGGAAGATGACAATACAATCATCGTCACAGCCACACGGCGACCAGAAAGCATTCAGGATGTGCCGGTATCGGTGAGTTCGTTCGGATCGGAGGAAATTTCGGATACCGGATCAATAGATATTGCAGACATTTCTACATATGTTCCCAATTTTGAGTTTTCTGATGCGAGCATCTTGCCCAATCTATATGTGCGCGGAATTGGTTCAGGTACGACCCATTCTATTGAACAATCCGTTGGCCGTTTCATCGACGAAGTCTATATCGGCCGTGCTGCAATCAACCTCCATCCCCTATTCGACGTGGGGAACGTAGAGGTATTGCGCGGACCGCAAGGGACACTGTTCGGTAAAAACACTATTGCTGGCGCGGTCATCATCAACACGAAGGATCCAACCAACAGTTTCGAGGGCGGTTTTGACGCTTACATAAGCGATTACAGCACGGTTGGCGGCTCTTGGGGCGGCGAAGCATTTCTTTCTGGACCGATAGGCGACAGCGCAGGCTTCCGTATAGCGGCTCTTTACCGCGATCGGGATGGATTTATAGAAAACCGGCTCCCGGGCCCCGATGGCGGCACTCGCGAAGATTTTGGACTTAGAGGAAAGCTGCAATTCGACATTGGCCCCAATACGACAATTGATTTGAAAGGCGAATTTCTAACCTTCGACGAAGAAGGGCAGACGCCATCCGAAGTTACAAGCTCGATTTTCCCTGGAGGCCCATTCGCCGGACAGCCAGTACCAGAATCTTTCTTCCAACGTTTCTCGCCAAATTTCTCTTTTGATAGGGACTGGAAGAGTGATTATGATTGCACAGCTGTCTTGAACGGTAGAACATTCTGCCCTAACCGCAACCAAGACACTTACAACGCAACGCTTGAAATCAATCATGAATTTGAGGGTCTTGGAACTCTCACATCGGTGAGTGCCTATCAATCTGTGGAATTCTTCCATCAGTTTCTTGCAATTGAGGGTGGTGTGACAGGTGGCGGATTACGCGCTACCCGCAACGAACAATATGAAGGTTTTACGCAGGAATTGCGTTTGACATCAGAAGAATTCGAGACATTTGATTTTATCGTCGGCGGCTATTTTGAAACCAGCGAAGTCACCAGATTACAGTTTGACGATTTTGATGTAGCGACCTTCTTCGGAGGTGGCCCGGTAAATTCACTTATTGAAGATTGGTCTCAGGATACGAAGACCGCCGCTTTGTTCGGACAAGTTCGTTGGCGCTTCAGTGACGAATGGTCGGCCATCTTTGGCGGCCGCTGGTCCTATGAAGAAAAAGACTTCTCTTTCTTCCGGCGCGTTGGCGCAGGAGGGGCGGATCCTGCAGTACTACGTGCAGATCCCGGCACAGGCCCGAATGACTTTATCTCTGATTTGAATCGCGATGAGAATCGCTTTACTCCGTCAGTTACCCTGCGTTGGGAACCCAATCCTGATCTGACAATATTTGCCTCTGCATCACAAGGGCACAAAACCGGTGGATTCTCTGACCGACCCGAGGAAAACGTTGCCGGCAATTTGGAAATCAGCGAGTTTTCTAATGAGTTAAACACTGCGTTTGAACTTGGTGCCAAGGGTGTGTTCGGGCCACTTCAAGTGAATGCTGCAGCCTTTTACATGCTCGTAGAAGACTTGCAGGTTGCACGTGCCCTTCCTGGCCAGTTTACCACCCAATTCCAGGTTCAAAATGCTGCTGAGGCAACCGTTTGGGGCGTCGAATTAGATGCTACTGTGGAACTCTCGGAAAACTGGACCTTGGGCGGAAATGTTGCTTACACCAACGCCCGCTATGATGATTTTCCTGGTGCGTCGGAAAATTGCCCAACTATAGGAGGGGCATTGGAGCCAGATCCTTTGACAGGTGACATTCTGTGTAACTATGCCGGGCTTCCATTGATCTTTGCACCCGACTGGAAGGGTGCCGCTTATATCGCACTCGATCAGCCTGATTTCCTGGGTGAGTGGGATTTGGGATTCCGTGCAGACGTCAACTTTTCGAGCGAGTATTTCGTGGAACTGGAATATGTGGATGTGCTGCGCCAGGGATCCTATGCAACTTTCAACGCCAATGTGAGCCTCACCACGCCGGGCGATGAACTCACAATCTCATTGATTGGCAAGAACCTGACGGAAGAGCATGTTCTGGCCTGGGGTTTGCAAGCCGGTCCTGGAACGTTCGTTGCACCCAACGAGCCCAGGGAGATGATCCTCCGGTTGAGCTATAGGTTTTAGTGAACACTCTGGCCGGTTTTTCTGGATCAATCCGGCGTTATCCGGGAGCGAGATATTCGATCCATGCGGGAAAATGTGGTTATCGCGGAACTGCTTGCCCAGATGGAAAGTATACTTGCGAAACTCGACCAGCATGGACAAAATGTTGCGGCCATCAAAGTTGCAGAATCTATTGAATCTCTATCTAACCAGCTTACCGACAGAATTTCAAAATGAGTCCAGTTATGCCGTGGCAACAAACAACGCCTCTGTTGTTTGTTGCCAGCATGGCAGGTAGTCCAAGTAGATCCGTTATACGCTTTACGATGCAAATGCCAATGTCCGCTTCCGGGATACAACAGGCATTGGCTCTTACGGCGAAACTAGGTCCAAGTGCTCAACTTCCAGCGCCATAGCGATCTCATAGATCGTCACGATCGTGGGGTTCCGCTTACCTCGTTCTAGATCACTTATGTACTGCTGCGACAAGCCGGAAAGCTCGCTGAGCTTTTCTTGGGTCAAGCCTCGTTCCTTTCGGATCCGACAGACGTTGTCGCCCACAAGTTTCCGCATATCCATGCCAGTAACCATTGGCGATCATCTGCAATCTTGTTTATCAACTATAGTATGTAATTTGATGTATGGGAGAGTGGGAATGCGCCATTCGATACTTGGATTGGCTATGCTGATGATGGTCACGGGATGTCAAGGCGGTGCCAAGGATGCGGTACGCGAACAGCTGATCGATCCGGACTCAGCTAAATTTGATGACCTTGCTTGGGCAGGGAAGGGGACTGTCACATGTGGGTTTGTAAACTCCCGAAATCGAATGGGTGGATATGCCGGTTGGACGGCCTTTGTTTATGATGGAGACAATGCCTACTTGATCAAAAATCCAAAAGTGCGAGGAAGCAATCTCTTCTTCGAAAAGTGTTCGCGCAGCCACACCAGTCGGTATTTTGACATACAGATTCGAGAATCTGGAGTTCCCTTGTATTGAACATAGGATTAGTTGGTCGATTGATGGTCCTTATGCGGCGCCCGCTGCCAGAGTTTCCGCAATCTGGGAGGCAATGCCGCATTACATTTAGTCAACCTTCTCTTGAGCCGCCGGATCTCTTTTTCCAGAATGTCAGCTTTTCGGGAATTGCTGGCCAAGTCATCCAAACAGGTCAGTACCGTTTCTTGATGCTCAACAATGCTATCCATTTCCAATTTGTCTTGATAATTTACCGGCCCAACAATCCTCGCCATGCCTGTTTCATCAAAAATAATGTCTCGCGGATCTGGCAGAATATCAGGCAGAGGTTTGTTTAGTCGGTCACTTTCCAGAAACTGCTCTAGATAGCGATTGCGCCATATGATCGCAGCCATTGTAAACTCATCATTCGCCGCATGCAAACTGCGTTGAGCTTCTGCTTGTATTTCAAGATAAAGTCTGAGCGAAGGACTATGGCCTTCCATTCCCATTTTGAAGAGTTTGTTTAAAGCCGCCTCTATCGCTGAAATTTTCTGAATATCTCCGCCGACAGGAACAGGGAGCTTCTTGTCGCCGTGCGAAACGATCATTTGCGTAAGCGGGTCCGCTAACACAGACAGCTTTTCCTTTTGCTTTTTGGGTGGCCTTCCTTTGGGATTTCCTGATGTTCCTTTAGGCCATTGATGTTCTGGAGGTGGGAAACCGGGGCCGACTTTATATGGCTTTTTGGTGTGAGCTGGATTGGACATCAATTGGCTACCTCCATGCTAGATTCCAAGATTGGCTGAGGGACTGCTGCTTCTCGCTCCGAGAATGACTGGCCGGATGGGAGATGAGTTGGCTCAACGCCGGTCACCTGTATGAAGCGGCGAAGCGATGCATCGACATAGAGCGGATCGAGTTCAATAGCCCGGCACCGGCGTCGAACCTGCTCGCAAGCAACGATAGTTGTTCCAGAACCAACAAATGGATCAAGAATGATATCGTTTTGATTGCTGCAATCCAGAATCGCATCTTTGATCATTTCGAGCGGCTTAATCGTTGGGTGCATAGCCAGCAGTTCATCCCGATCAGCGACAAAACTGTTCAGGCCATCATAGTGCCATGCATTGGAGCGATTGCGACCATGTCGACCTAGCTCGATATTGTTGACATGCGGTGCAGTGCCATTTTTGAACAAGGCCACAAATTCAGTTTGGGAACGATACAGGCTTCCCATACCCCCATTGCTCTTGACCCAGGTAATGATGTTTTTGAGCTCGTCAAAAACAATTTTTCCTGCCCGAAGCAGCTCAAGCAGATGCGGCCAGGACATGAAGACCATGTGCAGGGAGCCATCAGCACTATAGCCCCGCATCAATCGCATGGAGAGCGTTAGGAACCGTGCGAATTCGTTTGACGATAGCTCACCAGAACCTTCTATAAACTCCTTATGCTTGTGTTTTCCGAGTCCTGAGATGTCTGCAACTCTGACATTGTAGGGGACATCGGCAGGTGTCAGCTGGGCACGATCCTCACCCATTAACCGCGCATAGCTCGTCTCGTCTTTGGCATCGCCGCAGTAGAGTTTATGCTTTCCAAGTCCCCACAGATCGCCTGGCTTGGTCACTATGTTTGCAGAATCTATGTTGACCGGCAAAGCGGCGACACGTTCGGCCTCGACCACGGTCAGTCCCATTATCCGATCAAGGTCAGCGGTTTCAAATCCAAGATCGGTCAGATCCGGATCATCGAGCAGTTGATTGATATCGGCAAGTTCAAGCGCCAGGATATCTTCATCATAGCCAGACAACTCAGCCAGCTTGTTAGCCGCCAGCCCATAGGCACGAAGCTTTGCTTCACTTAGATGTTCTATGCGAATGACGGGAACCCGGTTTAGCCGGATCTTCTTCGCAGCTTCAATTACCGCCTCCCCACAAACTATGCGATTGTTTGCATCCACCAAAAGAGGATCAATCATACCGTTGGTCTGGATCGACTTTGCGATCAGATTGATCTGATGATCGCTATGTTTGCGATAGGCGTGAACCCGGGGTTTGATTTCATCAGGCGTAAGATATGTAACTTCCAGATCATTCATGATTTGCCCGTCCATTGAGTTGAAAAGCGAGGGCATTGTGCTCGATCAAAAGGAGTTCCGACAGGCTGACAGGTAGGGGTTTTTGACAACTCATTGATCAAAAAACCTTCTTTTTGCGAAAAGCGGAACGCCGTTCCGGACTAAGGAGCCGCCTGTTTCTATTGTTCGGCTTTAGCCGTTGGATTCGCCCCAATATCAATGACTTCAATCCTGTTTCAATATGAACGAGGCTGGCTTTGTTCACTGATCCAAGACCAACGACTCCCTGTTTTTGCAGGTCGAACTTTGGCCTCCAAGTGGACAATCCGGCGGAGCATCGCGAGCCGGAATGGAATAGCGGTGGCGAAAGGCGCAATCGGCTCCCTGTTATCTCCGAAAACAGGGTAAAACTAGGGATTTGCGGTCAGAGACCCGTTCTCGACAGACTGCGTCACGCACCACTTTTTTCCTAAGTTTTGATGTCTCCGGATTTTGCTTTGGCGCCAGCGCTGGACGTCTATTCAGGAACACGGGCACAGATCATGCCGGCTGTTCTCCTTTGAAGCTGACTTCTGTCCGTCGTCCGAATATCAGCTGACATTTCACGGTCCGGCATGCAACAGACACTCCATTCTGCATGGAGCTGCCGGGTGTCTGTCATCGGCAAAGCCGGCAGTGAGCGAGGCAAGGCGGTCGAGAACTTTCACGATATCTATTTTACAAACAGCTTAAAAACAGAGAGAATTTCGTCGATATGCTTTTCGGGATCCCAGTGCAATGTGACTGCTCCGATCGCGTTGAATGAAAATGCCATCAGCATGTCCCCGGCCAGCCGGACATTGACATCTGGCGGGAGTTCTCCGCTTTCCACCGCCTGTCTGACAATATCCTGAAACACGAGTCCAATCTCGTTCCGGGCGTCGAGCAGGGCACCAAATTTTTCCGATTCCCGGGCCATCTTTATCTGGGATGTGCTCGTCAATATCTGGCCGGCATTCTGGTCTCTGTACGCCTTGACCGCCTCGTCGAGAACATAGCCGAGTCGATCACTCCAGCTGCCGGGTTTGTTGACGGCTGCAGTCAGGGCCTGCCTGGTGTTCGACATGATTCTCAGCATGATCTGCGAGAACAGATCATCTTTGGAATCGAAATGATTGTAGATTGCCGATGTCGAAAGCCCGGCTTCCCGCGCGATCAGTCGCAGATTGACGTCGGCATAGTCATGTTTGGCGAAGAGGCCGGCGGCGACGTCCATGATCTCCGTCTTGGTGCGCTCTCCCGAATTGCCTTTCGGCCGGCCCGGCATGCGTTTTTGCCTGGCAGAATCATGCTGTTCGAGTTTCAGAATGGTTGCTCCATGTCGTCAAAGGGACTGACTATTCAGGCTGATACCATATCGGTGAACTGTAAACCCTTTCCTGAATAAAGTCGGGATAATCCGAAGAGCCGCGCACGCCGAAATTCTCCTTGTCATATGCTGTCCAACGTTCCGTCGGTTTCTGCAACACCCGAACATAATAGAACGCGTTTTCCCTCACATTAAAATCCGGATCAGACCAGTGGATTGCAAATGTCACTGCTCCCTTCTCGGTCTCCGCCACCCCAACATCATGCACTTTCTCTTTCACTTCTCCGTCCACGGTTCGCCAGCCTTTGATAATCTGAACCCTTTCGAGATTGGCATCGTCGGGGTCCTTCATCACCCGAATGAGAAAATCGGGGGCTCCGTTCTCGCCCCCTTGTGCAAGAATTCCCCCCATTGGCACGCCACGACGATACCCCCGGGCAGCAAAATCTTCGCGATCCAGATCGGTAGCTTCCAGCTGCCAGCCGGCAAATACGCGCAGGCGAATCCGGGGTCCGGTGGTCGCATAGACTTCTCTCCGCTTGATGGCAGCAAATAGCTCCGCTCTGGTATTGGCCCGTGCCCAGATTCCAGTATATCCGGATGCGGTCAGCTTTGCGTTGGGCCATAATGCGCCGCCCATGTCCGATTCCAGTCGATCATCTGATGGCTCGGAATCCTTGAACTTTCCCCAGAAATTATTGTCATCGGCGGTGGACAGGCTTGTGTGTGAATCGGTCGAACCGATCATCCCGAACTGATAGGGATTCATGCCCAGCTCTGCTTCATATGCCAGCCCCTTTTTCAGCCCGCTCCGGGCATATTCGCCCTGCAGCATACGCTTCTTCGCTTCCGGATCCGTCGGTTTAGGGGTTAGGGAGATGTCGGTTTCATCCCAGGTTTCGAAATCGGCATATTCGTCGTCCGGCGACAACAGTGGATGCGCCTCGCCATCTCCCTTGACCTGCGTCACCTCATATACCGGTTCCCAGCGAACCCGGGCTTTGGCATATTCCCGAGACAGTGCGGATCCGGACAAAGTTTCGTCGGCAAACATGATTCCACCGGAAAGATTGCCATTGTGGGGAATAGCAAGAACGGAGCCTGACGTGTTCTGTTCATACTGATCCAGAAAGGCCCACAGTCGCTCCGGATCATCGCTATCCAGTGCCGAGAAGGGAATGATCTGGCCTGTCTTGTCCGGGCCATCGCGGAAAACCACGACCCGGTGCAGATTGCGGCCACCGGGCATGGACGTCCATTCATATCCCGCAAATGTTGTGAACCGTCCCGGTTCATTATAGCGCTCGGCGATTTCGATGACATCTGACCAGATGGACTGCGCGAATTTCTTACCTGGAGTTTCGCGCGGCCGGACGCCGGTGACCATGTCGACATATTCCGTCATGATCGGCCCCATGCCTTCCTTTCCCGCGAGATAAGACTGCCATCGCTTGCCCAGCGGCGTGGCAAGAGCCAGCGCATCATTCTCTTCTATGCCGCTCAGAAAACCCAGATATTCGGCATGATCCGCGACAAGAAGAAAATCCAGCGGGCGCTGCAATTTTGCTTCCTGCCCGGAAGATGACCGGACCGTTTCTCCGCGCGCAAAGCGATAGGCCGCCTCAGGACCCAAATTGCGATTTCCAAAGCTGTGGGCGTCAAAGGACAGGCTGGAATGGACGTGCAGATCGCCCCAATACACCTGTTCGGGAACACTGTCAGGATCTACAGCAACAAGATCAGCGGCATCGGGTGGAGCATTCGGGGCGTCCTGACACGCTGTCAAAAACAGGGAAATGAGCAGGACTCCCGACCATGCTGCCTTTGAAAAATCTGTCATTCCACTCCCCGTTTCTCCGGCCCGTAGACCCATCCAGTGCAGCTCTAAACTGGCTTCTCGCCATTTCCTGTCAGTTTTGATGATAGGAACTAGCAATAATAGAACGTATGTTCATTTATTACTAGAGATAGGGCGTGCCAAAAAGCGCCCACCTGTAAAAGAGGGAGGATTATTGAAATGACCAAGGGGTTGCTCGCATTCAAAAATACACTGGTAAGCGGTACGGTTCTCGGACTGTTGGCTGGTGCCGGTTCACCGGCACTGGCACAGACCGCGGAACAGGTAACTGAGGACGACGATAATGTCATTGTCGTCACCGGTCGTCTGCGGGGAAATGAGTCGGTTCAGGACGTCCCGCTCGCGGTCACCGTTGTCAGCCCGCAGCAGCTCGCCGAACAGGGTTCGCTGACCATCGAGGATGTGGAAACACTGTCACCCAATCTCGTGATCGATCCGGTTGGCGCAGGCCCGGGTGGAGGAGCCATATCCTTGCGAGGGGTCAGTTTCGAGGACATTGAACGGAGCTTTGAACCGACGGTAGGCGTCGTCATTGACGGCGTGTTCATCGGCACCAACTCCGCCCAGCTCACCAACGCGTTTGACTTTGAGCAGGTGGAAGTGCTTCGCGGTCCCCAGGGAACCCTCTTTGGCCGCAACACGATCGGCGGTGTGATCAATGTCCGGCGGTCGCGGCCGACCAAGGAACTTGGGATCAAGGCCGAAGCCACTTTCGGGAATTTTGGACGACAGGAATTTAACGGCGTCGTCAATTTCGGCGATGGCGATATCTTCGGACTGAAACTGTTCGGCTATGACCGGACTTTCGACGGATTCTACAATAATGTCACACTTGGCGTGGACACCGGCGCCAATTCGAACACCAATGTTGGTGCGACCGCACTGATCGAACCCGACAGCAACCTCGAAATTCTGTTGACCGCGGAATATTCGGATATCGGCGGAGACACAGCCGTGGCATCACTGTCCGACAATACGGATGCCATTTGTCTGGGTTTCGCAATGGTCATTCCGGAACAGTGCAACCGCAACCGGCGCGAAGACCTGTTGACGGTTTTTGCCAATGAACTGGGCGACATTCAGTTTGAAGAATGGTCGTTTTCGGGGCAGATCAACTATGATTTCGGCGATCTGACTCTGACCTCGATTACCGCGCTCAAAGATTCAGACGAGCGGGTGATCCAGGACTTTGATGGCACTTCGATCCCCTTCTTTCAGACCGATCGTGCGCAGGACTATCGGCAGTTTTCACAGGAACTGAGACTGTCCGGTGAATTCACCGACGGCCTGGGCGGGGTGATCGGCCTGTTCTATTTCGAAAACGAGTATCAGCTGGATCAGACAACCACCTTGCCCGGTGGTGCACAGGTTAATCCGATGACTGATCATCAGACAAAGTCCTATGCGGTATTTGCCGATTTTGATGTCGAGCTGACCGATGCCCTCAGGCTGAGTCTGGGTGGACGCTATTCTTTTGATGAGAAGGAATTCACCCGAACACTGGCCCCCGGCGTCGCGTTCAGCAACGACGATGACTGGAGCCAATTTACGCCAAGGATCAGCCTCGACTACCGGGCCAGTGATGATGTGCTCCTCTACGCTTCCTATGCCAGGGGATACCGGTCTGGCGGATTTAACGGGCGGGCAAACAGTCCTTCGGCCGTCGCCACTTCATTTGATCCGGAGACGGTGGATTCTTTCGAGATCGGAGCCAAGACCGAATTTGCCGATGGTGCGGTTACGCTGAATCTGGCTGGCTTCTATTCCAAATATGACGACAAGCAGGAAGATGTCGTCCAGGCCACGCCGCCGGGATCCGCAAATCCCCAGGAAACCGTGACACTCAACGCCGCCAGCGCAACGATCTTTGGCGCAGAAGCCGATTTGCGGGCGGAATTGTTCGAAGGGTTCACGGTGGTCGGCTCGCTCGGCCTGCTCGATGCCAGCTATGACAGTTTCTTCGTCGATCTCAACGTCAATGGGGTCCAGGATGCGGGTGAGGATGCGTCCAGCCGGCAATTGCGCCGGACTCCCGATGTCACCTTCTCCGTTGCTGCCAATTATGAGTTGCCGGTCGCGGATGATGGCAAGCTCGGTTTCAATGTCCGGTTCAGCAACACCAGCTCCTATCAGACGACTATTGTGGCTGCTCCCGGAAACTTCGGACAGAATGATCCGCGCGGCCTGCACCAGGCGCAATCCGACTTGTCGGCAGCTCTGACCTATACCCACTCCGTCGGAGAAAACGCCGACGTCTATGTCCGGGTGTTCGGCAGAAATCTGACCGATGAAGTGGGCCTGTCTTCGGCGCTGCCCGTTGCCGGACTGTTCACATTCGGCACCGCGATCCCGCCGCGCCAATATGGGGTGACGGTTGGGTTCAAATACTGAAGCCCGCCGACCCGGTGTAACCTGGGAAGGCTTTGCAAATTCATCCCCAACACCTCCCAAAGGTGTCCTCTGGCCCCGCTTATGCGGGGCCTGTTTTTGAACGCGACGTTCCTTTTCACGAAGCCATCGGGACGATTGCAATTCATGATCGGAATATAGTGGTGCAGGGGCAGGGCCATCGGCCTCGTGATACCGCAAAGCTGAAGGCCGAACTTGCAATAGCGGATGCTTTTGTCCATTCCTCCGGCACCATGCGATTGCGCCAGATTGAAATTTTCTACCATGTATATCGCGCTGGCTCGATCAGCGGGGCGGCACGCGATCTCCACGTATCGCAGCCGTCGGTCAGCAAGGTCTTGCGCTATGCCGAGGACCAACTGGGGTTTGATCTTTTCGTACGGAGCAAGGGGCGGCTCTTTCCAACACCCGAGGCGGACGAGCTGTTCGGCGAGGTGCAGGAGATTTACGGACGCATCTCGGCCTTTAACCGGACCGCCAGCAACATCCGGCACCGCAAGGGCGGCCATGTCCGTTTCGGGGTGCTGCCCTCCCTGAGCCTGACGGTCCTGCCAAATGCGATTGCACAGATCCGTGAGGACATGCCGGATCTGAGTTTTGAACTCCGCACCCTGCATTCTGACCAGATCCATTCCTCACTGCTTGAAAAAAAGTGCGACGCCTGCGTTGGTTTTGAGGAATTGCGCGATGATCGCATCGCCACGCGGCAGCTGGGTACAGGTCGTCTGGTACTGGTGTCTGCGGAAGAAATTGCGTCCTCTGCGGGCGGGGTGGAGGCAAAGCTTCTTGATGGTGCCGAATATATCGGAATGAAAGATAGCGGCCCGCTGGCCTCTCTTCTCGCAACCGCGCTGAACAAGCAGGACATCAACCCGCTGGAAATCGTGACCGTGCACACGTATCACGTTGCACTGGCGCTGGTGCGCAAGGGTGTCGGCATGGCGATCATCGACGAATTTACTGCGAATTCCTATCTGGGAGCTGATCTGTTTCGCTACCCGATCAAGGATATCCCGCCTTTCTCGATCTACGCCGCCAGCCTCGCTGATCACCCCCAGCGGAGTCTGATCGACGAAACAATTGATGAGGTCGGCAACGTTATTGGCCGATTCTGACCAGAGATTTGTTGCACAATAGCCACGTATAACCTTCTGTTATGGACCATCGCTCTGATAGTTGGTTCTCGAAGCTTGCAATGCGCGCGGCTTTCATGCCAGCTTCCACCTGTCGCCGGTTAAACCGGGGCAAACTCGAATGCACCGAAAAACGGGCCGGGACACAGGGAGTTAGAGATGAGGGAATCACGCAACAGATTTATTGCGCTGGCATGCACGACAGCGCTGGTTTCATTTACGTCAGGCACCGCAATGGCGCAGGACGCCGCAGTACAGGATACGGCAGCGGAAGAAGAAAATATCATCGTCGTCACCGGGTCCCAGATCCGCGGCGCGAAGATTGATGATGTTCTGCCCGTCACGGTTCTGGATGAGGAGGCCATCGAAACCACGGATGCGGCATCGGGGGACGAGCTGTTCCGCTCCATCCCCCAGGCTGGCCAGGTGGCATTCAATGAACAAAGTACCGCGGGTGGCGTCAATGGCGCACGCGGCGATATTGCCTCGATCAACCTGCGTGGCCTGGGCACCGGCAACACCCTGTTGCTGATCAACGGACGCAGGATGGTTCTGAATCCGGGATTTCAAACGGAGCTTTTCGTGCCGGTTGTTTCCCCGGACACCAACTCCATCCCTCCCGGTGGTGTACGCCGGGTCGAAGTGCTGCGTGATGGCGCGTCCGCTCTTTACGGCGCCGATGCCGTTGCCGGCGTGGTCAATACTCAGCTCAAGGACAATCTCGACGGCGGATTTCTGCGCGGCAATTACAGGGCATCCACCGGTACCAGCCTGTTCAACTACAGCATTCGCGGCGGGATCGGATTTGATTTCAACGAAGGCCGCAGCAATCTGACGCTCTACGGCTATTATTTCCACGAAAACGGGGCTCCGTCGTCCATTCGTGACTATTCGCGCAGCAGCGATTTGCGGCCATTTGTCGAAGGCACTGATTTCGAAGGCGATACCCAGTTTGATAACCGCTCGATCAATTCGCCATTCGGTGCATTCGATATTCAAGGCTCCAGTGCCAGCTCCTCCAACACTACAGTCCTGCGCGACGATGACTTTCACCTGCAACCCTGCAGCCTTTTTGGTGCCAGCGGGCAGCCTGGTGATGGCCGGTTCCTCGATCTGGGCAATGGATTATGTGCTGACAATGGCGGAACGATTGACCGCTCCATCCGCTATGATATCGGCGCGGATCGCGACCTCTTTTCGGAAAAGGACCGCTACAATCTCCAGGCGCTCTTCAACCATGAACTGAGCGATGCAGTGGAACTCTATTTCGAGGGGTCCTACTACCGCTCGGAATCCAGCCGCCAGCGCGAGCAGAACACCATGCTCAGCGCGGTGCCGATCGGGATACTCGCATCCGCCTATTACAACCCGCTCGGCGCGACCACGCTGGCTGACGGTTCACCCAACCCCAACCGCATCACCAACGGGCTGGGCAGCGGCGTAACCGATGCCGGGCGTGACCTGCTGCTGGAGGATTATCGCTTTGTTGATTTCGGCCCACGTATGGGACGCGTCACCAAGGATACCTACCGGCTGGTAACCGGATTGCGAGGCGATCTCTGGGGCTGGGATTTTGATACCGGATTTCTCTATTCGCAGGCCAATACGACGGATTTCACCGCGAATCGTATTTCCGGCACATTGCTGCAGGATGCGATCAACCGGAATGATCCGACGGCCTATAATCCGTTCAACGGCGGCTGTTTCGAGGGGCAGGGTCTTGGACCCAATCTGGCGGATTGTACGCCGAGCAATGCGGCGACCATCGACAGCGCGCGGATCGACGTCTTCCGGAAAGGCGAGACCACTCTCGCCCTGTGGGACTTCAAGGTGTCGCGTCCGGACATCTTCACGCTTCCGGGCGGTGATGTCGGTCTCGCTGCGGGTATCGAATTCCGCCGCGAAACCTTTATCGATGACCGGGATCCCCGGCTGGATGGCACGATCACCTTTACCAATGCAGTTAATGGCGACTTTTTCGGCAGTGACGTCATCGGATCCAGTCCGTCTCCGGATACGAGCGGCAACCGGGAAGTCTATTCCGGATATGCGGAAGCCTTCATTCCCATTGTTTCCGAGGACATGGATATCCCGCTGGTCAGCGAGCTGAACCTGCAGCTGGCTGGTCGCTTTGAGAGTTTCTCGGACTCGGGAAGCACGTTTGTGCCGCGCGTCGCCGCATCCTGGACGCCGGTTCGCGGGATCATTCTCCGTGGTGCCTGGTCGCGCGGTTTCCGCGCTCCCAACCTTGTGCAGGTGAATGATCAGGGGACAACCCGTTCCAACTCCGAAATTCCGGCGGTGGAATGTGTCGCCGAGATCATTCAGGGGATCGAAGACGAAGTCGCCGATTGCGGTACAAGAGGTCTGATCGACTTCCGTTCCGGCGGCCCGGACCTGGAACCGGAGAAAACGGAGAGCATCAATCTGGGTGTCGTGCTCGCACCGGAATTCCTGCCTGGCCTGACCATCACCGCAGACTACTGGCGGGTGCGTCAGAACGGTATTGTCGGCATCCTTGGCAACCAGAATGCGCTCTATCTTGACTTGCTCCAGCGCCTCCAGGGCAGCTTCAATCCCAATGTTGTCCGGGACGACCCGGATGCCGGCCAGTTAGCGCTCTATGCCGGGACGGGAATCAATCCGGCTGGTGACATTATCCAGATCCTGAACCCCTATCAGAACCTGGACAGCCGGACATCTGAAGGGGCCGATTTCAGCATTATCTATGATGTTGGCAGCACGCCGTTCGGAGACCTCAAGTTCCAGGTCAATGCGGCCCGGCTGATCAGCTTCAACCAGTCGCCTGGACAATCCGGTGCGCCGCTGGCTGATCTGGAATCCGTATTGTCGGGTATTCCGGAACTGTCGGCCGGTGATGTCGCGACACTGGCAGCCGAAGGATTTGGTGAACTGCTTGAACGGGATGGCCGGCCGAAATGGCGTCTTTCCGGTTCGATGAACCTGCGCAACGGCCCGGTCCGGTTCAGCCTGTTCGGACGCTATGTCGGCGAATGGGATGATCCGAGCGCCACGCAAAATGACACCGGCGCGCTGTTCCGCGGTGATGACTGGTTCACGCTCAATGCGTCGATCAGCTACACGATTGAAAATGATACGGGCCTTGATGGCACCCGCATCAAGTTCGGTTTCAACAATATTTTCAATCAGGATCCGCCAATTGCCGACGAAAGCTATGGCTTCTTCGGGGAACTGCACAGCGCCCGTGGCCGCCAGTTCAGCTTTGAAATCCAGAAGAAGTTCTGATTGAAAAACAGAGGCGGCCCAAGGGTCGCCTCTTTCATATGGGATGATGTCCATGACAGCCGGAAGCCTTCGTGCCGTTACTCTTGCGTCGATCATTGTGCTGGCAGGTTGCGCGACAACAGATCAGCCGCCCGTTGCCGCTGTGGAGAGCCGGCAGGGATTGTGCCAGACGAACGGGGTGGTACTCGACATCGATTTTCCTGCGGGAAATGTCGGTTCGTGCCAGGTGACCGGTTCGAACGCCTTCACGCTCACAATCACACCGGAGGACGCACCGCCGATCAATTGCAGCGCCTGGTATGCCTTCCGGCTAACGCCACGCGCGGGCAACGAGGCGCAGAAAGTCAGCATATCTCTGGATTATGAGGCCTGTGGCCATCGATACTGGCCGAAGACCAGTTCTGATGGGAACATATGGACACGGCTAAGCAACAAGCAGTTGGAATTGAACTACAAGCTGGGAAGTTCGGAAGGGACCAGGCTCGCCCCGCGTGCGACGTTCAAGGTTGATCTGGAACCAGGCACGCCCCTGTTTGTCGCCGCTCAGGAGATTCTGGTTCCGGCAACCTATGATGCCTGGATTGAACGTGTGTCCGCAGCCGACGAAGTGACAGCTTTTGAACTGGGCAAATCGGCCGAGGGCCGCGATATTCCGGCCCTGTCCATTGTCGCACTTGGGCAAGAGCCGAAGGAACAAGTGGTCCTGGTCGGCCGACAGCATCCGCCGGAAATCACGGGTGCGCTTGCGATGTTCCCTTTTGTGGAAACCCTGCTTGCCGACACCCCGCTTGCCAGAAAATATCGCGCCCGCTTTGCGACAACGGTTGTGCCGATGCTCAACCCTGACGGCGTGGTCCGCGGCTACTGGCGGCACAATACGGGCAGCACCGACCTGAACCGCGACTGGGGCCCGTTCAAACAACCCGAGACGCGACTGATGGACCGGCTCCTGAAAGATATGGCCGCAGATCCCGACCGCGAGCTCAGCTTCTTCGCGGATTTCCATTCGACCCAGCGTGATATCTTCTACACGATCCCGGACGAGTTTCCGACCCGGCCGAAACTGTTCATCAAACGGTGGCTGGGGCTGCTTGAGACGCGCATGCCCGATTTTGAAGTCCGCCGCAGCGTCAACAAAAATCTCTCCCAGGCCAATTCGAAAAATTATGTTTACCGGACTTATGGTGTCCCCACCGTGACCTATGAAATGGGAGATGAAACCGACCGCGAGCTGATCCGGAAAGTCGCACAGGAGGCAGCCGTCGCGATGATGGAAACTCTGCTGGCTCCCGAACCGGAATGAGCAACAGGAGCCTCCGGTCATGAGATGGGCAGCCGGTTTCGCGCTTCTTGCATTGATGGCATGCCAGTCGACCGGAGCCAGCAGTGTTGCGGAGGAACAGGCGACCCTGATCATCCGAAACGGAACCCTGTATGATGGCACTGGCAGTCCCGGTCGGCTCGCCGATATCGTCATCGCGGGGGACCGGATCCTGCACGTGGGAAAGGCGGCTGCTGCGAAACATGCGAACGCGAGGGCAATTGATGCCAGCGGTCTGATCGTCGCGCCGGGTTTCATCGACCCGCACACCCATGCCGGTAGCGACCTGAATTCCGCGAACATAGAACGCCGGCGCAATCTGCCATTTGCCTATCAGGGCGTCACCACGGTGCTCGTGGGCAATGACGGCCATGGTCGCACCGATATCAGAGAGCTGGCGAACCGGGCGCGGGCCCAAAAGATCGGGACCAATGTCGCCTATCTCGCGGGTTTTGGCCATGTCCGGAAAAGCGTGATCGGCGATGCCGACCGGGCGCCTTCGGCCAGCGAGATGGAGCAGATGAAAGCCATGATATCCCGTGCGATGTGCGAGGGGGCCGTGGGACTTTCGACGGGATTATATTATACACCGCAAAATTTTGCGAAAACCGGGGAAGTCGTCGAGCTGGCAAAAGTCGCCGCCCGTCATGGCGGATATTATGATACTCACATGCGGGATGAGAGCACTTATAACATCGGCCTGAGCGGAGCAGTGGAAGAAACACTGGAAATTGGCAGGCAATCGGGAGCTGCTGTTCATATTGCGCATATCAAGGCATTGGGGCCGGCGGTCTGGGGTCACAGTGCGAAAATTATCTCCCGCATTGAGGCAGCCCGGGCCGATGGGCAGAAGGTGACCGCCGACCAGTATCCCTGGGCGGCCTCGGGTACGCGGATCAGCAATGCACTGGTGCCGCGCTGGGCTCTGGATGGCGGGCTGGCTGGCTTGCGCGAAAGGCTGGCTGATCCGATTAAGCGTAGCGAGATTCGCGAAGGCATGCTGGCCGGACTGAAGCGGCGCGGGGGCGCGGCGAAACTTCTGGTCACCGGCAAACTTGGCAAGGCGCAGGTGGAGACGGGACTCACTCTGGCAGAGATTGCGGAACGCAGCGGCCAGGAACCGGTCGATGCGGCTATCCGGATTCTGGAAACCGGGGATGCCCGACTGGCCTCGTTCAATATGGATCCCGCAGACATCCATGCTTTTGCCGTGCAGGACTGGGTAGTCACAGGTTCCGATGGCAGCACCGGCCACCCGCGCAAATATGGCAGCTTTCCAAAGGCCTATCGCGATTTCGTCCGGGAGGAGAAACTGATAACGATGGCACGGTTCGTCCGCCGCAGCAGCGGACAGGTCGCCGATATTGCCGGTCTGGCTGATCGGGGATATGTCAAGGCGGGCATGGCGGCGGATATCGTGATCTTTGACCCGGACAAATTTGCACCAAATGCGACTTATCAGCAGCCGAAAAAATGGAGTTCGGGCGTGCGCTATCTGCTCGTCAACGGCTCGCTGCTGATTGAGCGCGGCGAGCACACGGGCGCTCTGCCGGGTCGATCGCTGCTCAAGGACAGCGCGTGCTGAAATTCTGGTTCGCCATTCCGTTGTGGCAACGCGTTCTCGGTGCGCTGGTTCTGGGTATCCTTGCCGGTCTGTTCTGGGGACCGGAAGCCGAGAATATCAAATGGATCGGCGACCTGTTCATCCGGGCGATCAAGATGCTGGTCGTGCCGCTGATTTTCTTTTCGCTGGTGTCGGGCATCGCCGCGCTGGGAGACCTGAAAAAGCTTGGCGATGTCGGCGGCAAGGCGATCGCCCTGTTCGTCGCCACTGGCCTGATTTCGGTATCCATCGGTCTGACCATGGGGACGATATTCGAACCCGGTGTCGGCCTCGACATTTCGATGCCCGAGGGTGTTGCGATTCCCGAGCCGGCAACCACTTCGGTCACCCAGATGATCCTCTCGCTGATTCCGGAAAATCCGGTGATGACCATGGCCGAGGGACAGATATTACCGTTGATCATTTTTGCGATGCTGTTCGGCATTTCGCTGCTGATGGCCGGACCGGATGCGGCTCCGATTGTCCGCGCAGCAGATGCCGGTGCTGCGGTAATGCAGAAAATGACGATGCTGGTGATGGAGCTGACGCCGTTCGGGGTGTTTGCCCTCATGGCCTGGGTCGCCGGGACGTTCGGGTTTGATGCCCTGTTGCCGCTCGCGCAGATGGTGCTGCTCAATTATGCCGGCTGTTTCATCCTGATACTGGCCCTGTACCCGATCATCTTGAAGACCATTGCCAGGCTCAATCTGGCTGATTTTTACCGCGGGATTATCGATGCCCAGGCAGTGGCCTTTTCGACCGCATCCTCCAACGCTGCGTTACCGGTCACGTTGCGCTGCATTCAGCGCAATCTGGGCGTTTCCAAGAGTGTGTCCAGCTTCACGGTCTCGCTTGGCGCGACGATCAATATGGACGGAACCGCCATGTATCTGGGACTGGTGGCTTTGTTCGGCGCGCAGCTATACGGCATTGAACTGACCTGGATGTCCTACGTCCTTATCGCGCTGACCGCCACGCTGGGTTCGGTGGGGGCGGCGGGAATTCCGGGGTCGGGGCTGATCATGATGAGCCTGGTGCTGACGGCCATTGGCGTGCCGCTCGAAACCATCGCCTTTGTCGCGGGCATCAACCATATCATGGACATGATGCGAACGATGACCAATGTCACGGGTGATGCCACCGTGTCAGTGGCGGTAGGACGCATGGTGGGTGAAATCGATGTCGAGGAATATCGCTCGGACGAAGATATCTAGTCCGCGCCGACCAGTTTGGCGAGACGCTCTCCCGATCCCATCGCCAGCGTCCAGCCCAGCATGCCATGCCCCGTATTGATGGCCAGACCCGGCATGGGACGGGAAATGATCGGCAGGGAGTCCGGCGTCATGGGCCGCAATCCCGCCCAGAAACTCGATGCCTGATCAAAGCGGCCGGCATCAGGCAGCGACTGTCGCGCCAGCTTGATCAGTGTTTCCATGCGATTTTCGCGAAGGACGGCCTGGCGATCACCCAGATCTGCCAGTCCGGCCACACGCATCCGGTCGCCCAGGTTGGTAAAAACCAGCCGCCTGCGGGTATCGGTAATGCTGGTGGTCGGCGACCCGTTACCCATCGGCATCTCGAAGGAATAGCCTTTCATGGGTTCAACCGGCAGTGTGATCCCCAGTGGGGTCAGCAGGCTGCCGGAAGAGCTGGCCGCACAGATGATGGCGAGGTCCGCCGTCAATATGTCGCCACTTGCCAGTTCGATCCGGGTATCGGCTTGTCCGGGATCAACCCTCGCAACCCTTTGTCCGAAACAGGTTTGTACATGATAGGAAGCGGCCAGGATCCCGGCCATTTGCTGGCAAAAACGAAATGCATCTCCGACCTGCTCACCGGGGGAATATACGGCACCCGCGATGTCCGCGCGCCGGTCTTCCAGCGCAGGTTCGATCGCAATGGCTTCGCCGGGCGAAAGTATCTCCTGCTTGCCACATTGTCCGTTTTTCAGATTGACCGTATATCTGGCTCTCTCGAGACTTTGCTGGTCATCCAGCAGGTGCATCTTTCCGTTTGTCCGGAGCCCGAAGTCGATATCATGTGCTGCCGTTAGATCGTCCATCGCCCGGAAGGACTCTCGTGCCAGCCGGAGTCCTGCCAGTGTGTGCTTTTCAAATCTCCTCGGCGTGCAGTTGCTCAGGAACCGGGCCAGCCAGGCCAGATATCGCCAGTCAGGTCGACAGTGCAGGCGGAAGGCCGGATCGCGGCGCAACAGCAAACCGGGCATGTTTTTCAGAATCGCAGGACTGGCGAGGGCGTCGGTATAGCAATAGCTGAGCTGGGCGCCATTCGCATGAGATGCCCCCATGGCCGGCTGCGGATTCTCATCGATAATGGTGACGGACAATCCGCGCCGGGCGAGGGCATAGGCGGTGGCCATGCCAACTGCACCGGCACCGATAATCACTGCAGAACGTGCCCTAACCATCTGAATCTGTTTCCATTTCAGATACAGAATGGAAGAGAAGCGCGACCGACACCAACAGCGAAGCGACGCCATATTATAGCCGCTGTCTATGGATGAAATGCGGAGCAGGTCCGGCCGTTTCGCAGCCGATGCCACAAAGCGGGCAAAAAATATGCCCCGCCAGCTTGAGGAGCTGACGGGGCGTTGGAACAACGGGTCGCAATTATCGTTCCGGGAATTCTATTAGCGCAGTCCGTTACGGCCGGATTGTACAAAATGGTCACCCCGGACATTTTTCCTCTCTCTCTCTCTCTCTCTCGCCATTGACAAGGCAAGCCTGCCAATCGGCCGGGCAGGCTCAGGGCGCAACTTCCCATTCTCCCGGTTGCAGGTCTCCCAGTGACCAGTCCCCGATCCGTGATCTGACCAGCCGCAAGGTCGGATGACCAATCGCTGCCGTCATGCGGCGGACCTGTCGGTTGCGTCCTTCGCTTATCGTCAGTTCCAGCCAGCAATCGGGGATGGATTTGCGGACTCGTATCGGGGGATCGCGAAGCCAGAGGCCGGGATCGGCAATTCGCTCGACCGCCGCCGGACGGGTGCGACCATCTTTCAACTCAAGGCCATTTCGCAACAGGTCGAGGCTCTCTTCGTCCGGTTCTCCTTCTACCTGGACCAGATAAGTCTTGGGCAGCTTATATTTGGGATCGGCAATGCGCGCCTGTAATTTGCCATCATCTGTCAGCAGCAAAAGACCTTCGCTGTCCCGGTCGAGCCGTCCCGCAGGATAGACGCCTTTCACATCGATATAGGCAGACAGGGTTGGTCGTTTGGTGGTGGTGCCCCGGTCGGTAAACTGGGACAGGACGCCAAAAGGCTTGTTGAACAGGATTAGCCGGGACATGATGCTTCTTTGACAGCCGCACCGGAACTCGGCAATGAAATTGCGGATCGTCCGGATCCGGGTCTGTTTTTTCCGCCAGCGACAAGAGCGCAAATGAAACTGAGCAATTTCGACATTCCTGCCTTTGTGCAGGATCACTGGCAGAAGAAACCACTGATGATTCCCAATCCGTGGGAGGCCTGGCGCAATCCGCTGTCCGCCGATGAACTGGCAGGTCTCGCTTGCGAGGAAGAGGTGGAATCTCGTCTGGTGACGTCCGGAGCGGAAGGGCGGGAGACCGGATGGGCGCTGGAACATGGCCCGATTCCGGAACAGCGCTTTTCCACGCTGGGCGAAAGCGACTGGACGCTTCTGGTCCAGGCCGTTGATCAATATGTGCCGGAAGTTGCGGCACTGATCGAGCCATTCCGATTCATTCCGGACTGGCGCATCGACGACATCATGGTCAGTTACGCAGCCGATGGCGGTGGTGTGGGTCCGCATTTCGATCAATATGACGTCTTCCTGATTCAGGGCGCTGGCCAGCGGCGCTGGCAAATCGGACAAGCCTGCGACGAAGAGACGCTCCTCCTGCCCCATGACGATCTGCGTCTGCTTGCCGAATTTGAACCGCAAGAGGAATGGATATGTGGGCCGGGCGATATTCTCTACCTCCCACCCGGCATTGCGCATAATGGCACAGCCGTGGGAGATGACTGCTTGACCTATTCAATCGGATTCCGCGCGCCATCCACCAGCGAACTGATCGGTTACTGGAGTGATGACATGCTGGCGGATCTGGTAAAGGATGCGCGTTTTGCCGATCCCGACCTCATGCTGCAGGAAAACCCGGGAGAGATCCGGGCAGAGGCGCTCGACCGGATGCATGAGATGATCCGCAGCAGGTTCGATGACCGCGACGCCTTTCGCCGCTGGTTTGGGCAATATGGCAGCATTCCAAAATATGCCGAGCATGTCGATGCGCCGAATACCGAACAGTCGGAAACTGACATTGCGGCGCGACTGGATGCCGGCTCGAGACTGTTCCGCAACCCCTCCAGCAGGTTTCTGTTTGTCCGGAAGGGCGACAATAGCCTGACCCTGTTTGCCAACGGTCATTCTCATGACTGTTCCGGAGCGCGAGCGCGGTTTGCCGAACAGCTTTGTGCGGTTCCAGCGGGGCAGGGAACGATCGAACCCGGCCCGGACGAGAATATTTTGTCGCTTGTCACCGCATTGGTCAATCAGGGCAGTCTTGTCTTTTGGGACGACCAGGACTGAATCGGTCGCAAAGGGGCGAGAGACTTTCTATCTCGTCCGCCGAAAATCCTCTCCCCCAATCCACAGGACGCCGAAGCGTCCGTTGCGGGCAGTGGCTTTGCGAGACCCGCTATAGAAGACCGATGTTCTGATGGTACGGCCATCATTATAGGCCAGCGTGAGGGTTGGGCCGTTCAGTGTCCAGCGTCCTGCTGTCCCGGATCGCGATCCGCCGACCGCAGCATTGGAGCTCACGCTGGTAGTGGAAGCATGTGAAAATCGGCCATCTGCGGCAAAGGTGAATTGCTTGACCTGCGCAGTCAGGACGCTGCCGCCCAGCGCCGTATTTCCGCCGCCGCCAATTGCCTGAAACCGGCCCACCAGCGCTTGCGGTCCCGGCAGCGGTCGAGGCGGACCGACGGTTCTTTTGAGCTTTGAGCTGTCGCCGTCCGACCAGTTGACCACTATCTGGCCACCTGATTGCCGCCTTTGCCCGATACCGCCCTTGCTGTTCCGGCGGAGCGCTGCGAAATCGACGCCGTCTACCGGATATCCGCCGAGTTTCGCGGCGGTGCCATCCTTGTACAGCGCGACCAGATCATAAACCGGATAGGCAGCGCCTCCGACACCATAATTATAGCTGAGGTCAAACAGAATTTCGGACGCGGGGACGGATTTGCCTGTTGCCGCGGGAACCGCTGTGGCTAGTTTGGCCGGGTGGCTTGCCATATTCGGACCTGCTGAAGCCAGGCTCGCCATTTTCTCTGTGCTGGTCTGCAGCCGTTCCGTCAGGCCCGGCTCCGAGCGGGGCGCCAGATGGGCCAGGACAAGGAATTTGCCGTCAGCCTGCCGTACGCCAATGACCTTGCCCTTCATGACGATATTGCGACTCTGATATTCGATGTCATGGATTGCGAGCCCGCTTTCCGATCGCGCCCGGGATGTGACCACGATATTGGCCCGTGCCGTCAGCCCGTCTGCGATCAGTTTCACGGCCAGTGCCGGATCGGTTACGTCCGCTACGTTCCGGAAGATCATCGCTTCCCGACCGGTGCCGGACCGGTAGACGGTCATCTCCCCATTTTGCGACCGGGTCCAGTCCGAAGGTGCGATGGCGGCCGGTTCGGCCAGGGCCAGCGGGGGCAGGATCTGAATGATCGCAACCACTACAATCCACTTGCCCAATCCGGATGCTATTTGCCCGGTTTTCATTTGCCTGGTTCCCATTTTCAGGCCCTTCTGTAATCTGAGTGGCGATAGAGAGCACCTGACACAGCGCTTCTCCAGGAAAGGATTTTATATGGCCTATAATTATGCGCTTTTTAAAGTTTCGCGGCAAGGCCGGCTGGCAACAGTCACCATCGAAAATCCCCCGGTCAATCTCATAACCGTGCAAATGTATGAGGAACTGCAGGGGCTAACGGCTGAACTCGAATCCGATCCGGATCTGACCGTGGTGCTGTTCAAGAGTGCAGACCCGGATTTTTTCATTGCCCATTTCGACGTTGAACTCATCCTGTCTTTTCCGGTCGAGGGAGAGGCGGAAAAGAGCACGGAGCCGAATCCGTTTCATGTTCTGTGCCGCCGGTTCCGCACGATGGACAAGGTCACGATCGCACAGATCGAAGGAAGAATTGGCGGCGGTGGCAACGAGATCGCGTCCAATATGGACATGCGTTTTGGTGTGAAAGGACGAACCCGGATCAGCCAGATGGAAGTGCCGCTGGGAATCCTGCCAGGCGGAACGGGGACGCAGACTTTGCCCGATATCGTTGGCCGTGGCCGGGCGCTTGAAATCATAGTCGGGGCCGAAGATATCGACGCGGAAACGGCAGAAAAATGGGGTTATCTGAACCGGATTTTCGCACCAGACGAGATAGGCGAGAAGGTGGAGCAGTTGACGCGCAAAATCGCCGGATATCCGCCAGATGCCGTGCGGCTGGCCAAACAGTCGGTCAACAATGCTACTGCAGATACCGATGCAGGGCTGTCGGAAGAAGCCTATTTGTTCCAGCAGCTGATCCGTACACCGGACGCCCGGGCGAACATGACCCGGTTCCTCGAAATTGGCGGACAGACAAGAGATGGCGAATTGCGGGTCGATGAGCTGGTGCGCCAGCTGGGTTCGGAATAGGCGCGGGTTTTTGCAAATCGGGCTTTCCAATTTGTCCGGACAAATTTAAAGCGGTTGTCAGGATGTGATTCTGCATCGGACATGTGACAACCGGAGGGCAAGCGTGACAGTTTCAGGGAAGATCATTCTGCGACGCGAGATCACCGCAAGCCCGGTGGCGGCGGATTTTGAACTTGCAGAAGAGGTGCTGGCAGATCCCGCAGCCGGTGAACTGCTCGTCCGCGTCATTTATCTTTCGCTCGATCCCTATGTCGGCTCCGCCCTGCGCGGACGGCACATGACACCGCAACCCCTGCCTGGAGACCTGATTCCCGGAAAAGGCATAGGCCAGATCGTCGCTTCTGCCGATCCGGATTTTGCAGTGGGCGATTATGTGACGGGCGAAATGGGATGGCGCGATCATGTGCTGGTCCCGGCTGGCGACATGCGCAAGGTTGATAAGGAAATGGCACCGCTTTCCGCGCAAATCGGGGTGGCGGGCATGCCCGGACTGACGGCCTGGGCGAGCATGCATCATCTGGCGGACGTCCGGCCGGGCGATCAGGTGCTGGTCTCTTCCGCCGCCGGCCCGGTGGGCGGGACCGTGGGCCAGATTGCCCGCATATTGGGCGCCACGCGTGTGGTCGGCATTGCCGGGTCCGAGGAAAAATGCGCACTGGTAACGAACAGCTACGGTTTCGATGCCTGCATCAACTATCGCGATGCGGACTGGAAAGAGCAGCTAGCAAGCGCCATGCCGGAAGGCATCAGTGTTTATCATGACAATGTCGGCGGTGAGTTGCTCGACACGGCCTTGCAGAATTTGTCCGACTATGGCCGGGTGGTGCTCTGCGGACTGGCGTCGCAATATCAGGCAGATGAGCGTCCAGCTGGACCCAATCCGGCGATATTCATCGTCAAGCGGGCCAAGGTGATGGGGCTAGTTGTCTATGATTTTCTGGAGGAACAGCCGAATGTTACCCGAAAAATCGGTCAATGGATCGCGGATGGAAAACTGGCTTATGTCGAGGATCGGGTCGAAGGCCTGGATCAGGCGCCGGTCCTTTTCGAAAAGCTGATGGCGGGCCAGAATATCGGCAAGGCGATCGTGGCGGTTGGCCCGGAGACAATTTGATAGCATTTTCCGGGGTCGCGGACCCGAAACCATGGGAATTCAAAGATGCAGCGCAAATATGTAACATTGAGCGACGGCCGCCAGGTGCACTACCGCCACGCCGGGCAGGGACCGGCGATGCTTTTGCTTCACCCGTCTCCGCAATGTTCCGAAGCGATTGTCCCGGCGCTCATGGCCCTTTCGGAGGTCTGTGAATGCCATGCACTGGACACGCCCGGCTACGGTTTGTCGGATGATATCAGCGAAGCGCAACCGGACATGGGCCATTATGCCGACAGCGTCATTGCCACAGCAGATGCGCTGGGCATGGAACAATTCTATCTCTATGGCGCGGCGACCGGATCGCAGATCGCGATTGAGCTGGGCAAACGCTATCCCGACCGGGTGAAAATGATCATGCTCGATACCAACGGGCATGTGTCTGACGAGGATCGCTGCCGTGTGCTGGACGGCTATTTCCCCGATGTCACGCCGCGCAGGGATGGCGGCCATCTGATGACTTACTGGGACATGTGCCGGCACCTGTTTGTCAGCTTTCCCTGGCAATCGGAGCGGGTGGAGGACCGGTTGGGCGTCCCGTTGCCGCCGGTGGAGGTGATCCAGACAATATTCCTGCGCTATCTGCGGGCGGGATCCGGTTATGCCAGGGCCTACCGTCCGGCGTTTGAAACCGAGAAGCGGGCGCATATGGACGGTCTGAATGTGCCGACGACCATGATGCGCTGGGAAGGCAGTATTGCGCTGGCGATCACCGATGCGCTGATTGCGGAAGGTGTCCCGGACTGCCTCGAGATCCTCCATGCCGGGCCTGCGCTCGAAGATCGTTACCGCGTTCAGGTCGAAGCGTTGCGCAAGGGGATCGCCGCACATGGCGATACTCCGGCCCTGCAGCCGCAACGGAACACCTGCCCGGCCGGGAAACTGGAGCGCTGCTATTTCGCTTCCGGAGACATGCAGATCCATGCACAGATCAATCGCGAAGGAGAAGGTCGGCCGCTGATCCTGATTCACGACGCGCTGGGTTCCAGTGACCAGATCCGTGCGCAGGCAGAAAGGCATGTCGGCAAGCGGCCGGCCATGCTGGTGGACCTGCCCGGCCATGGTGCTTCGACGGAGAATGCAGAGGCAATACCTGGCTCTGCGAAATCCTTTGCGCAAGCGGTCGCGCCCGCGATCGCGGCGTTCACCGGTACAGCAGCAGATGTTGAGGGGGTCGGACTGGGCGGCGCCATCGCCGCCGAATTGTCACGACTTGTCCCGGTCCAGAACGTGCAGCTGGTCGACCCAGTCCCCTTCACCGACGCAGAACGAAACGAGGCGGAATCATCAGCCGTTATCGACCTGAGCCCGGAAATGGATGGCTCCCATTTGAGCAAGGCCTGGGCGATGGTAATTGACAGTGAATTTTACTGGCCCTGGTTCAACAACACTCCTGCCGGCGTGCGCACGTCCGATGCCTGCCTCAATCCGGAATGGCTGCATCTGCGGGTCAGCGATATGCTGCGCACCGGTTTGGCCTGCGCAGATCTGATCCGGCTGGGCATGTCCGTTGACTGGCGGCAAGTGTTTGATGGCCTCGAGCGGCCTGCGGACGTGATCCTGAGCGACCGTCATCCCTGTCCGGATCGGCTGGACAGCTGGCAGGTGCGGACAGCAAACTGACCACCCGCAAGGTCCGGAGTTATCGGATTTGATGTCAAGGACGGACGATTCCGGGGCCGAGTGATCCCGGTCAAATGCGCAAGAAACTGTGGTCTGTGGATCACAGTGCGGACTTTTGCGATGAATTGCCGGTACAAATATTCGCGCATTTATCCTGAATTAAACACGGTATTTCAGCGTCTTGCGAAATATTCATGCCCCGTTTCGAATTACGAATTTGCGCACAGCTCATCGCGAACGCATTGATGACTCCGGTTTTCGGCGTAGTTGTGAGCGTGACGGGGATTGCGCGCTCCGTCATGCTTGGGGGTATTTATGTCTGTACGATACGGGTTTCTCGCGGGGCTTTTGTGTTTTTGTGCGGTTCCGGCAGCGGCGCAGGAACAGGAAACAGAGGTCGATCCGGGACCGCAAGTCATGTCGCCGGTGGACTTTGTCGAGCTTCCGCGGGTGGGCTATACCGGCCTGTCACCTGATGGCGAGCAACTGATCCTGGCCCTTACCCGGACGGACTGGAAGAAAAACAAAAAGATCCGCGATCTGCAACTGCTCGAAATCGAGACAGGGGAGGTTCGCGATCTTCCGCGATGGCGGGGATATAGCTCTGATCGCAACCCCGCGTACTGGGCACCGGACGGATCGGGTTTTGTCACCACCTTGAAGAGGCGGAAAGAGAAGACCAGTCAGGCCTATTTTTACGATGCAGGCAGCGGCAGCCTGTCCCGGCTGACCGATCATCCAACCAGTGTTTCAGATCTGAAATGGCTGAGGGACAGCACCGGTTTCTTCTTCGTCGCGGGCCGAAATGATGACACCCCGGAAGAGATCAAACAGTGGCAACTGAAACCCTATGATGTCTCAACGCCACGGGAAATCTGGTGGCACGATCTGAAGGAGAAAGCGTCGGGTCCGGTCATCAGCGGCGCATTTTCGATCCGTGGTTATGCCCTGTCGGATGACGGCGCCTCGATCATTCACATTCGCCGCCCGGAAGGGGCCGGCTATGCCAGTCAGGACAATGAGGTCTGGCTTTACCGGCTGGCGGACAACAGCAGCGTACGCCTGACCGACAATGACTATCAGGAAGCGGGAGTTCGCCTCTCGCCGGACAACAGCCAGTTTGCCTTCATCGCCACGGTCAATGAGAAGGGCGAACAATATTATGAGGACAATCTGTTCATTCAGGATGTCGGCGCGGCCGAACCGGAGCTGATGCTGCCCGATGTGCCGATGGAAATTGTCGACTTTGAATGGGATGAAACTGGCGACGGAATTTATCTGCTGGGCAATACGGGCGTGCGGACGGAATTGTACCGGCTGACCATTGAAAACGGGAAACTGGATCGCCTGACTCGCGGCGATCATGTCGTCGGCAGCTGGACGTTCGACCGGCAAACCGGCACCCATCTGGCGCGGATCACCTCGGCCAGCAATCCTGGAGAGATCCATATCAAGCGGAGATCTGACAGGAGATTCAGGCAGTTAACCCGGGTATATGAGGACCTGCCACAAAGGATCCGCCTGCCAAAACAGGAAGCCTATAGATGGAAAGGGCGTGACGGGACAGATCTCGAAGGGGTTCTCGTCTATCCGGTCGATCATGACGCGAGCGAGGCATTCCCGCTGGTTACTATTACCCATGGCGGCCCGCGATCATCGTCCCAGTTCGGGTCGTGGAACACGTCCCGTTATGTGTCGGTGCTGGCTGGTCAGGGCTATGGTGTGTTCCTGCCCAATCATCGCGGTGGCACCGGATATGGTGACGCGTTCATGCGTGACATGGTCGGCGCCTATTTCCGTAATGCCCATCTCGATGTCCTCGACGGCATTGACAGCCTGATCGATGCCGGGCTGGCTGATCCGGACAGGCTTGTAAAAATGGGATGGAGCGCCGGCGGACACATGACCAACAAGCTCATAACCTTTACCGACCGGTTCAAGGCCGCGTCTTCGGGAGCAGGGGCTTCGGACTGGGTTTCGCAATATGCCGAAAGCGACGTCCGCCACAACCGGACGCCCTGGTTCGGCGGTTCGCCCTGGGAGAAGGACGCCCCGCTGGAAAGCTATATGGAGCAGTCGATGCTCAAGGATGCCTGGCGCGTCACCACCCCGACGCTGTTTTTCAATGGCGCCCGCGATGTGCGAGTGCCGCCGACACAGGTGATCATGATGTATCGGGGTGTGCGGGAAACCGGCACGCCGACCGCGCTTTATCTCGCGCCTGGCGAACCGCACAATTTCCGCAGGCCTTCCCATCAGCTGTTCAAGATCAACACCGAGCTGGACTGGTACGCAACCCATGTGAAAGGGGAGCCATATCAGCCGCAACTGCCGGATGTGGAGATGAAGGACGACGTCAAACCCGAAGAACAACCGCCTGAGATCGTCGAGGACCCGGTCGAAGCCGAGCCAAAACAGGAACAGGTCCCGGGAGCTTGAGCATGCCACTGATTACCAATGACATCGTCACTTTCGGGCTCTTGTCCATCATGCTGGGCGTATTGTTTTATGCCCGCAGTCTCGGTGGCGGATGGACAAAGTTTTTCACTTTCGTTCCGATCGTTCTGCTCTGCTACCTCATCCCCTCCCTGCTCAACAGCTTCGGTGTCATATCCTCCGAAGACAGCGGCCTGTGGGACATCGCCAAAAACTATTTCCTTCCGGCGGCGCTGATCCTGTTGACACTCAGCATTGATCTAAAGGCCGTATGGGGACTGGGACCCAAAGCGCTGATCATGTTCTTCACTGCCACGGTGGGCATCATCATCGGCGGTCCGCTGGCGATCATGATTGTCGGATCGTTCAGTCCCGAAACCGTGGGAGGCAGTGGTGCCGATGCGACCTGGCGAGGGCTGGCGACGCTCGCCGGAAGCTGGATCGGTGGCGGCGCGAACCAGACCGCCATGCTTGAGGTCTATGGCTATAATCCCGAGCGCTATTCAGCGATGGTGGCGATCGATATCGTGGTCGCCAATATCTGGATGGCCTTCCTGCTCTACGGTGCCGGCAATGCGGACAAGATTGATGCCTGGCTGAAGGCCGATTCCAGCGCGATCGCAACCCTGCGGGACAAAATGGCGAATTTCAGCCTCGCCGTCGAACGCAAGTCGACGGTGGAGGAACTGATGGTGCTGCTTGCCATTGCCTTTGGCGGGGTGGGGCTGGCGCATTTCGGAGCGGGTCTGATCGGCCCGGCCTTTGCATCAGCTTTCGGCAGCTCCGAGGGTGTGCTGTCAAGCAGCTTCTTCTGGATTGTGGTGATCTCGACCACGCTGGGTCTGGGGCTGAGCTTTACGCGGGCGCGGGATCTTGAAGGAGCGGGGGCATCGAAATTCGGAACCGTGATGATTTTCCTTCTGGTGGCCATTATCGGCACGAAGATGGATATCTTTCGCATGGCGGAACAGCCATTGCTGATGCTGGTCGGGATTATCTGGATGCTGATCCACACGATCCTGCTGTTCATTGTTGCAAAGATCATCCGCGCGCCGTTTTTCTTTATCGCGGTTGGCAGCAAGGCGAATGTCGGAGGTGCCGCTTCGGCGCCCGTGGTTGCGGGCGCCTTTCACCCGGCCCTGGCACCGGTGGGCGTTTTGCTTGCCGTTCTGGGATATGCACTCGGGACCTATGGCGCAATCATGACCGCGGAACTGATGCGCATGGTCGCTCCGTGATTGCAAGCGATGGCAGGAATGGGCTAGCTGTTTGACCTGCGGCACTTTATTGTCCGTTTCCGGAGGCCCGTCAGGATCGAGACATGCAAAATGAATCCGGTTCCACTGCGTCAGTTCCTCTGTCCGAAATCCAGACACCTGCGCTGCTGCTGGATCTGGCGAAGCTAGACGCCAATAGCGCGCGTCTGAAAAAGCATCTGGACCAGGTTGCACCCGATATCCTGCATCGCCCGCATCTGAAGACGGCCAAATCTCTGGAGATTGCCGAGCATGTTCTGCGTGGCCGGGAGCAAGCGATTACCGTTTCAACCTTGCGGGAAGCCGAAATTTTTGCCCGGGCCGGGTTCCGCGATATCCTCTATGCTGTCGGTATCGTCCCGTCCAAATTGGCGCGCGTTGCGGCTGTGCGAGAACAGGGAGCGGATCTGAAGATCATTACCGACAATGCGGACGTCGCGCGCCGCATTTCCGAATTCGCGGCACGTACCCATATGACCATTCCCGTCCTCATTGAAATCGATTGTGATGGCCACCGGTCTGGCCTTCGACCGGCGCAATCCGATGCCATTGTTGCGGTTGCAAAGGCGCTGACCGATGGCGCAGAGCTGGCGGGAGTGATGACCCATGCCGGCGGGTCGTATGATGCGGGCAATTCACAGGAAGTCGCAGCGGCAGCTTCTGGTGAAGTGGCTGCCATTGTGCAGTCGGCACAAATTCTGCGCGATGCAGGATATTCTGTTCCGATTGTTAGCATCGGTTCCACGCCAACCGCTCTCAGTGTAGCTGACCTCTCCGGAGTGACAGAGATCCGGGCCGGTGTGTACATGTTTTTCGATCTTGTCATGGCCGGGCTGGGGATATGCCGGGTTCGTGATATCGCGCTGTCGGTTCTGACCACCGTGATCGGCCATCAGCCGGACAAGGGCTGGATCATTGTTGATGCCGGCTGGATGGCGATGTCGCGGGACAGGGGCACAGCCAGCCAGGACGTTGATCAGGGATATGGCCTGGTATGTGATCCGGACGGCCAGCCGATTCCGGATCTGATCATGGAGAGTGCCAATCAGGAGCACGGCATCATCGCGATGATGCCGGGGTCGGCAGGTTCATTGCCCGATTTTCCGGTTGGTAGCCAGCTGCGGATCCTGCCCAACCATGCCTGTTCAACAGCTGCGCAGCACGGTCACTATGACGTTCTCGACAGCGAGAATCGGGTCATTGCGAACTGGCAAAGATTTGGTGGCTGGTAAAATCATCAGAACACCCTCATTTCTGAAGATTCAAGGAAACAGACGGTGATCCTGATCCTTGGGATTCTGGTTAACGGGATATGTGCCAAAACGGGACAAAACTGGCGCTAAGCAAGTAAAATCAGGTAATAGTCTGCCGTACGGAGTAAATTCTTTCCTTAACAACCAGTTGCGGTTTGATTCTGCGTCCGCTTCTCCTTTAGCAAGAACCCGGGTCGATTTACGGAAGAGATATTCTTTCCGGACACCGCTGAGAAAGCGTCCTGGCCCGTTCCAGACAGTTTTCCAGACCTCCGGAAGGAATCGGGGGTATGTAATGAACAAAATGAAAAAGATGCTGGCAGTGTCTGCTGCAGCTATTGCCATGGTGGCAATGCCTGCCGCGGCTTCAGCCGAGGTGCTGGTTTACCACGCAACAAACTACACAAGCGGGCCCGGCAAGCACGGTCTGTGGACCAATACGCTGAACAGCGGTTCCGACCGGTTTTACGAATTCCAGTCAGACATGATTTTTACCGTGGACACGGTGGCCGGAACCGGCTCTCTGACCGGGACGGCCATCAATCCATCCAATGCCGTGGCGGAAATCAACATCCTGCTCGGCGGGTTTCTGGAGACGACCAACGGTTCGCCTTTTCAGTACAAGCAGGAAGGTGGCGGCGCTTATGATCCGCTGACCGATACGCCGGATGTCGATTTCTTCACCACCGCGACGGGCTCGATCACGATTGACGGCAACCAGTTCAATCTCCGGTCCAATCCTTTTGCCAGCAATTATGCTTTTCAGTGGGGGCAGGGTGCCAATGCCAAAAATAATGATTTTGGCGGTTCGTCCTGGCTTCTGGTCGAGGATGCCAATGGCCGCAACCTCGCGCACTGGGACGTGAACTTCAATCTCGCTGCGGTACCGGAACCGACAACCTGGGCGATGATGATCATCGGCTTTGGTGCGGTTGGTGGTGCGATGCGCCGCAGAAAAAAACCGGCTATGGCATTCGCATACGCCTGAGTATTTCAGTGCTCGCAGAAAAGGGGCTGGCGGTGCGTTCCGCCGGCCCCTTTGCATTTTGTCCTAGCGCAACAGATGCGCGTCCGCTTCGTCGCGGTGTTTTTTCAGATATTTCATGAACGGTGTTCCGCCGGTGCCGACATCGGACGTGTTGCCGGATCCTCCGCGCGACTGTTTGTTGATGTAACTTGCTGCATATTCCAGATGACGGGTCCGGAAGCGCGTCAGATTTTCGATACAGTCATTATAGAGCGATTTCAGCGCGGCATTGTCCTGCCTCTGAATATGATTGCGGAGCTGGCTGTTCGCACGGATATCGTCAATGAAACGCCGGTGTTCGGGCGGACGATAGATATGCAGCTGATCAAGATAGGTGCGCAGCGGATCACCGGCATGATCGACTCCCAGGAAGGCATCCATTGCAGGGACAATTGAGGACTGGGAGCCGGTCTGACCGCGAAAGCTTTGCGGTTTTCCGTTCAGCCCTGCGACCCCTTCATATATCAGTCCGTCGGGTAGCGCGGGATTGTCCTTCCAGCCGTGGATCCAGGGCCGAACCCGATGGAAATAGACATAGGGATCACAGCGTTCGGGCATCCGGTTGAAAATGGCGTTCATGTCATCCCAGACGGTCGACATGGCGGCGAGGCCGCTTTCCAGAGCGGCGGTATCGTCATTGTCACAGGCAGCGATCAATGCGGGAATGGTCGCCAGCATTGCGCCCGCGCGGGCTTCAATCGCTACGTGAATCAGTACGAACCAGGCTTCGTCCTGCCCGCCGAGAAACGGCTGATTCATGTAGACGTTGGACAGATCGATCTCTTTGCCGGAATCAATCCGTCCCCAGTTATCAAGTACATAGGCGGAATAGGTCAGAAGCGGTGGCTGGCCAATCGAATCGCTTAACTGCCAGATCGGGACGGCGATGGATGGCGGCAGGGATCGGGGGGCTTGCGGTTCGCCCCAGACATAGGACTGAACAAGGAAGGAGTAATGCACAAAGGCGGCACGCTGTTCGGCGAGACTGGCACCTTGACAAAAATCACTGAGGTCCAGTGTGGGCAGTGTCGCGATATGCCGACGGACTTCGCCGGACACCAATAGCCGCGGCAGGTCCATTGCCAGGTTCACGACCGGCGCGAAAAGGTCCGGCAAAACCACATCATGCGCATCGTGCGGAGAGAGAAAACCGCGGTCGCTGGAAATGCCGTAGGCGGCGGGATCAGAGGATATCATGTCCGGGCTCCATCAGGATTTGACTATTCTGCAATAATAGCCGACATTGACCGAAAATATCTTGCTTTTTGATCTATGGAATAGGGATAAATATCAATAAATGATGGAAATAGACCTCATAAACCGCAAGATATTGCGTGAGCTGGAGATCAATGCCCGGATCAGTAATTCCGATCTGGCGGGACGTGTCGGCCTGTCACCTTCGGCCTGTCTGCGCCGGGTACAGGAACTGGAGCGCAGGGACGTGATCAAGGGCTATCGCGCGATTGTCGATCCGGCGGTACGCGGCGCTGCGATCACGATATTTGTGATGGTCGGCCTGTCCGAACATCTCAAAAAGGATGCCCTGGCTTTCGAGGACGCGATTGCCGAGGCGCCCGAAGTCCGCGAGTGCCACAACATCACGGGATCGGTCGAATATCTGCTCCGCGTCGAAGTGGCGGATCTTGCCGCCTACAAGGCGTTCCATGCCGATATTCTCGGCGAACTGCCCCAGGTTGGGAGCATTACCTCCCATATCTGTCTGGGCTCGCCAACCGACAAAAGGGCCTGATTAGCCGGGCAGAATTCTATTCCTCGACATGCTGGTCAAACAGGATCGGATTGCCGTCCGGATCGGTGATCACGAAACTCGCCGGTCCCTTGGAGTCCGGATCTGCTTCCTGATCAAATGCGACACCCGCTTCCTTGAGCTGCTTCTGGATGTCCCGGACATCGGTGAAATTTTCCAGCGTCTGGGCATTGCTGTCCCAGCCGGGATTGAAGGTCAGCATGTTTTTCGGGAACATCCCCTGGAACAGGCCGATAACCGTGTCGCCATTTTTCATGATCAGCCAGTTTTGCGCTTCCTCGCCGTGAAATTTCGTGAAGCCGAGTTTCTCGTAAAACGCGCGCGAGATTTTGAGATCCTTGACGGTGAGGCTGAGTGAAAAGGTTCCGATTTGCATTTTGGTCTCCGTTTCTGATGAAAGTCTGGAAGGGTCAGCTGCGCGCAGGCAGAATTTTCGGATTGCGCAGCAAGGCTGCTGAAACCAGCGAAATCAGCAAACCGACAGGGAAAATCTCCAGGAAGGTGATCGGCAAGCGGTACCAGGGCTTGCCATAGTTTTCGGTTAGCTGCTGTGTATCCGCGATGACCTTGCCGAGCGCTTCGCCGGTGACTCCGCGCGCCCGGGCATTTTCAATCACACCGGCGGCATATTCGTGGATAAACGCATAGTCGGATGACAGCAGATACATTTCCCACACGAACACATACATAAAGGCGGCAATGGCAGAGATCGCGAGGCCCAGTCCGAGTGCCGGCAGAAACCGGATCACACCGCCCAGTTCCTGATCTCGATGCCGCTTGATTCCGACAAAGATCATCGACAGCGCAATCAGCATGATCAGATAGCCGAACAGCTCGGAGGCCCAGAAGCCCTGGCCACCGCTGGTGACGATGCCAAGCAGCATCGACAGGATGACAATGGTCCCCGAAATGATTCCGTAAACAAGTGCCGTTCTTGTCATGATTTCCCCTCCGCTGATGCGCTGGTTATGACATCGGTCCGGCGGAAATCCAATCACCCGGACGGGTGATCGGGGCCATTTCACCCGAATTGCTCAGGGTATCAGATGCAGGCTCCGCGCTTCCTCAATCGCCCGTACCCGGCCGTTGACCTGCAGTTTTTCGAACAGATGCGCGATATGTGTCTTCACCGTGTTGGGCGAAATTTCCAGCGATCGGGCAATTTCCTTGTTCGACTCCCCCCGGGTCATTGCTTCCAGCACTTCCAGTTCACGCTCCGAAATGCCGAGTGACCGGAGCGCGGCATCATTGCGTTCAAAGGGCTGCGGCGGCGTTTTGCGCGTCAGCCGCGACCCGACCCAGACCCCCAGCGCCGCAAAGCCGACCGCGATCAGGGTGATATATATCTCAACCGGATAGAGTTTCAGAAAATACTGAAACTGCAGCCATTCGAGGGCGAAGGCGGCCAGCGCGAGGGCAATGGCATAAAACAGGATGGTCTTCATGGTTGAACCCGATAGCCGCATTCACGTTTTCTCCGGATCGGGTTCTCCCGATTTCATGACCTTGCCATAGATCCAGCCGATGCCGATCAGGGCGATGCCGAGTCCAAGGAAGGACAGGATCCGCAACAGGCCGTCCAGCTGGGCCGCATCGAACAGGAATACCTTGAACGTCACCACTGTCATCAGCAGCAGACCGGCAATGCGCAGGACGACATTGGTGGTCTGGATTCCCCGGGCCAGCCAGGCAATGGCGAGGATCAGCAGCGCCGCGCTGTAAAGATAGGTTTCGGTCGACGTGAAGGCCGGAGACGCAATGTCCGAGCCATGCACAGCCTGACGGACTGTCACCATCACTGCAGCCATGGCCGCGACCAGGCTGGTGATTTCCAGTGCCCGGGGCAGGTTGGGGAGGGCATCGCGCACTGCCGGTGTGCGCGCGAAAACCCACAACCAGATCGCCATGGCGGCATAGTGCAGGGACCCCAGATTGGCGACCGGTGCGGTTCCCAGATATTGTATCTCCGCCATCGGGCTGAGGAGGAAGATGTCAAACCAGAGGAAGCGGAACAGAGCCAGTGTGCCCAGCACGGCGCCCAGCATATGCAGCGGCCGGGCGAGATGGTCCGGCCACGGCTGCCGCAACAGCAGCCATCCGGCCAGCGCAAGCAGATGCGTGAAGACCAGACGCTCCGCAAAGCCATATTGGGCAAAGGCCTGAATGGGCCCGATCGCCAGTGGCTGCTTGGCGAGGTGATAGAGAAATCCGCCGCAGGCGGTCAGGCCGATGGTGGCAAGGATCTGTGACCCGCGTCTGCCCCAGACATCGCGGTAGAACCAGGCGAGCGCCGTCATGACCACGCCGGGAGCGAAAACCTGTAACGCGATATCACCAGTTGCGGGAAGAAGGCTGTAAAGATCAGTTTCGCCAGCGAGGGACTGCATCAGCGTTTCAATCAAGGGTGCGCCGAAAACGGCCATCAACAATCCGCCAAACCCCATGAACAGGCCCGCTTCGATTTTGACAGATCGGCGATTGACGAAACCCGCCCAGGCGATGAGACCGCCCGCTACGGCGACTGCGACGAGCACGGCTGCATCTTCCGGCAACCAGAGCCACAATGCGAATGCCAGGAACAGCGCAGCGATTCCGCTCGCCAGAGGCTGTGGAAGGCCGGTTTCGTGAATCCGGACCCGCCAGGACAGCAATGCCGCATTGGCCGCGACAAGGGCACAGAGCAGCGCCCAGATATTCTCGCTCCAGTCGAGATTGCCGGCGGCGGCGGCAACCATGGCCCAGGCAGCCGGCGCCAGGACACCAATGACCGCCCAGATCCACCCGTCCTGCTGGCGCGCATGAAACAGATGACCCGCAACCATGAAGAGTGCGATCAAACCGGCGGACGCCGTCAGCGTCATCTGGCCGGCTCCGTCACTCCAGAAGGAGATGGCCGTCATCGTCAGCGACAATCCCAGGGCACCTGCCACTGCCGGAGTCAGACTGTGATCTTTCCAGGCCAGAGCAATGCTGAAGACCGACAGCACTCCAAAAAAGGCCCAGCTCAATAGTGAAAACTCAATCAGCGGCGCGAGGAGTATCAGTTGCAGCAAGCCAACCACCAGAGGGACGGACTGCATGACCGGGCGTGCGATTGCAAAGCTGGTGCCGGTCCGGGCGAGGGTCAGGACGCCGCCAATGGCAAGCAGCACAATGAATGCACCGATGAAGGGCGCGGTGCTGCTGACTTCAAGAAACAGCAGCAAGGTGGTCCAGATAACGCTGCCGCCAGTTGCCAGCAGCGCCAGCCACGCCCAGCCGCGATAAATGGCGAGCCCGAACAGCCCGGCCGTGAAAACGGCCAGATAGATCAACAGCGGCGCAACAGATTCAGCGCCGAGTCCGGCAACATAGGGCGCCGCAAAGCCGCCGATAAGCCCCATGATTGCCGTCGGCGGACCGTGTTTCTGCGACAGCGCAAAAGCCAGGATGGTGATGACAACCACGCCGGCAAGGGCACCGGTCAGACCCAGCAAACCATAGAGTTCGCTGGCCATGTACAATGTCGCATAGAGTACGGCGATGCCGGCCCCGGCGAGGGAATGACCAATGCGCGCGTCGTCACGGAATATCTGGCCAAAACGCGGGATGCGATAGCCGAATTCGCTGAGGCTGATCAGCAGGATTCCGAACAGGGTTGCGGTGATGCAGCGCGCCGTCGGACCGAACAGACCGGCTTCAATCGAAAAGCGCACGAGGAAAAACCCCGCGAAGATCAGGGCAATTCCGCCAATCCAGATTGGCAGCTTGCCGCCGATCAGCTCCTCAAAGCGCTTGGCGGCACTTGGGCGCGGTTCCGGTTCAATTTCTTCTGGTGGCGGCGGGCTCTCGCGGACAATGTCGGGCAGCGGTTCGGCCGCTTTTCTTGCGGTGGGAGCCGGTTTTGCAACTTTCGGAACGGCAACAGGGCGAGGCTTTTCCGTCGGCCGGGGCTGCACTTCGGGCTCCGGTTTCGGCTCGGGCGGTGGAGCGCTGTCGGCTCGGGGCCGGTCCAGCGTCTCGCTTTTCATCCGGATGATCTCATCCTTGAGCGCCGCGAGCTTTTGCCGGGTGTCGATGACGAGGATGATGAGAGCAAGCAGCCCGCCAATCAGCAGCAGTTCCATCAGCGCCCCTTTCCGTCTGAGTCATTGAGAAGATGCTTTTGCCAGAATAGCAGGCTGGCCCAGAACTGATAATCGGCATTGGCCTTCTTGCGAAAACCGTGCCCCTCATTTTTTGCGAGCAGATGCCAGGCCGGTCGGCCATTTGCGCGGACCGCTTCAATGAGCTGGTCCGCTTCACTGGCGGGGACCCGCGGATCATTGGCACCGGTCACGACCATTAGCGGCAGGTCGATTTCACCGGCGCGGCCCAGCGGGCTGATCTCCTCGAGTTTCGCGCGCTGTTCAGGATCCCGCTCGTCGCCATATTCGCGGCGGCGCAGGTTCCGGCGATAGGCCTGGGTGTTTTCCAGGAAGGTGACGAAATTGGTGATACCAACGACTTCCAGTCCGGCTTTCAGCTGGTCCCCGTATCGCAACATCGACGCCAGCGTCATGTAGCCGCCATAGCTGCCGCCGGTGACCGCGATACGCTTCCGGTCAATGCGCCGGTCCTTTTGCAGTCTTTCCAGGAACGCGCCGATGTCGAGCACGCTGTTTTCCCGGAGGAACGGCCCGTTGTCGAGTGCCACAAACCGTTTCCCGAACCCGGTCGAACCGCGGACATTGGGATAAAATATGGCGACACCCAGCTCGTTGATCAGATAATTGTTCCGGCCAAGAAAGCGGGGCGTGGCCTGTCCCTCCGGACCGCCATGGATGTTGATGATCAGCGGGCGCCGGCCGGAATGGCGATCCGGATCGGGACGATAGAGATATCCCGACATTTTTTCGCCATCGAAGCTCGTAATCTCAATCAGTTCGGGCGCAACATTGCGCGCCGCATCCAGCCCGCCCGTTTCGCTCCGCGTCCAGCGGGTGATGTCGAGGGATTTCGGATCGACACTATAGGCATCTGTGCCGGTCCGGTTGGCATTGAGCGTGAAACCGAGCTCGCCCCAGGGGGCAAATTTGAGATCGCTGATCACCCCTGCAGGCAGTGCCTTCACGGTCCGGACACGGCCTCTTTTCATGTCATAGATTTTGAGCATCGACCGTCCGGCCTGATTGACTTCATAGGCCAGCCAGCGGCCATCCGGGTTGATATCGAAATCGGCGATATCCCATTTTTCCTCATCCAGAACCGGTGTGAACGTGCCGGTTTTCTGATCCACCACGCCGACCCGCTGGACATCGCTGCCAAAGTCGGATGCTGCCCAAAGCTGACCATCCGGCGCAAAGCTGAGGCCATTATAGGCGACAGGTTCGGTGCTGTTGGTCAGCTTGGTCGAGGTGCCGTCAAAAATATTGATGAGATAGAGCTGATTGTCCGTGATCGAGACATAATTGAACACCAGCAGCTTCTTGTTGTCGGGGGAAAAATCAATCGGGAACCAGCCGCCACCGGTCGATGCTACCAGCATCACCGCACCTTCCGGATTTTCCGGGTTCATCAGGTAGATATCGTTGTACAGCCCGGTGCGCTTGTTCGAACCAAAGGCGACAATTTTCCCGTTGCTCGCCCAGGGACCCAGGCTGTTGCGGCTTTCGCCATCGGTCAACAATTTCGGACGGCCGTCTTTCAGAGCAAAGATCTGGTTGACCTCGTTGCCGCCGCTGTCTTTCTGAAACAGCAGTGATGAACCGTCAGGCGCATAGCTCGCGGATCGCACCGGTTCGCTGGCAAAAGTCAGCTGTTCGCGCGTGGACATGGGTTTCCGCACCCGGTGCAGCTGACGGGTATCGGCAAAGCGGGTGCTGATCAGCATGGATTTTGTCCGCGCGTCCCAGTCGACAAAACTGGCGGTGCGAAACTCCATATAGGGGCGGGTCTTTTCGACAATATCCATCGGAATGTCCGGCACCTGATCCGCGACCAGCGCCGCGGGCTTGGGTGCAACAGGCTCTGCCGCTGTGCCGGATGCGCTGACCGCAATGGCCATGGCGGCGATCAGTGCCGTCAAAAAATTCCTGCGCATTTTGCGCTTCCCCCTGCCTGTCTGTGGTCGCCATGAATCATGCTTGTGGACGAAAGGGTATAAATGGAATTAGGGGATGTGCAATGTTCTCGGATGGCCCCTTCATTTTGCTCGACGACGCGCGGGCCACCCATGCCGCACCGCCCCGGATATATCGCCACCCCGTGGAGATCGTAACGGCCTCGTCGCCGGATGAACTTGCGGCCGGTCTCACCCGTATTGCCGAGGCACAAGGGGAGGGGCTGCACGCCGCGGGCTATTTGTCCTACGAGGCCGGGCTGGCAATGGAACCCAAACTGGCTCCGCGCCTGCCGGATAACCGCCCATGCCCTTTGCTCTGGTTCGGGCTTTTCGAGGATTTCGAGAGCCCCGATCCCGCCAGTCTGGCAGAGGCGTTTCCCGATCCGGCGGGAGCCTGGCTGGGACAGCTTCGACCGCGTTTGTCCCGCGATCAATATGACCAGGCTTTTGATGCCGTGCAGGAATATATTGCGGCGGGAGATATCTATCAGAGCAATCTGACTTTCCTCGCCGACGCGCGGTTTCGGGGTCATCCGCTGGCGCTCTATGCGGCGATCCGGGAGCGGGCCAGGGCCGGATATGGCGGTATTGTCTTTGACGGGACAAACTGGATTTTGTCTTTTTCTCCCGAATTGTTTTTCGCAAGCAAGGGGAACCGGATCACGGCACGTCCGATGAAGGGAACCGCAGCGCGGGTCGCAGATGAAACAGCCGATGCCGCCGTCCGGGAGGAGCTGCGGAGCGATCCCAAGCAGCGGGCGGAAAATCTGATGATCGTCGATCTGCTGCGCAACGACCTGTCACGGGTGGCGTCTCCCGGGACGGTTCGGGTGCCGGACCTGTTTCATGTCGAGACCTATCCGACCATCCATCAGATGACCTCGACCGTACAGGCAGATCTTCGTCCCGGCCGTTCCGCCGTCGACCTGCTGCGTCAGATCTTCCCCTGCGGATCGATTACCGGCGCGCCCAAAATCCGGGCGATGGAAGTGATCGATGAGCTGGAGAAAGATCAGCGCGGAATCTATTGCGGTTCGATCGGCCGGATCGATGCCAGTGGCGACAGCGCATTCAATGTCGCGATCCGGACCTTCTTCGGGAAACAGGGCGAGGAAAAGCTTTCCATCGGGCTGGGCTCTGGCATAGTGGCAGACTCTGTTCGCGGTGATGAATGGCGCGAATGTCTGGCCAAGGGGAGATTTGCCAAAGTGGGTATCGGTGCCGAGGAACCCGTTCCGGTTGACCTGATCGAGACCATGGCATTTGACCCTGCGGAGGGGATCGCCCGGCTGGAAGAGCATCTGACGAGGATGAAGGCCAGTGCAGCGGCGCTGGAATATGAATTCGACCGCCACGCCGCGCGCAACAATATCCAGGCGGTGACATTCCACCAGGAGCAACCGGCAATGGTCCGCCTGATGCTGTCACGGTCGGGCATGACGTCGATCGAACTGAAACCGCTGCCCGAGCCGATGTCGGAGCCGGTCCGATGCCAGCTCGTGCCGCTAAAGGCCGATGCGGCCGACTACCGCCTCCACCACAAGACCAGCGATCGCCGGGTTTACGCAGCGGATGATCTGGACGACGGAGTGCACCCGGTGTTCGTCGATGCGGAAGGCTATGTCACCGAAGGTGCGATCTGGAATGTGTTTGTCGAACGCGACGGCCAGCTCCTGACCCCGCCGCTCTCCCGCGGCCTGCTGCCCGGTGTGCTACGGCGAGAATTGGTGGAGCAAGGCAAGGCGGTTGAAGCGGACCTGCGTGCGAAGGATCTGGCGGACGGCTTCTTGCTCGGCAACAGCGTGCGTGGACTGGTTGGAGCGCAACTCCCCTAAATCGCGCTGCTGAAGCCGCCTTTGCTGTTGTGCCGATAGGGATCGAATATTGCGGCGATGGTGCGCAGATAGGGGGTGGCGCTGTCGGTGCAGGTGATGTGGCCATCGTCCCGTTCGATCAGGCCGCGTTGTTCGAAGGAGGCCAGTCGCTCGGCATAGGTTTCGGCACCGTCCAGCCCGCCGATTTCGGCTTCGCCGCGGCACAATATGTCTTCGATGATCTGGCGGTGTGCCTCGTCCCGGGATGTGCGATGCACGCCGAGGGAGGCGGTTAGTCGACCGGTTGACACCGCGTTGCGCCAGGCACCGACATTTTTCTCGTTCTGCAGGATTCGGTCGGGGAACAGGCTGATCGCGGTCGCGCCCATGCCGAGAAGCCATGGGCTCGGGTCATGCGTATAGCCCTGGAAATTGCGGGAAACTTCGCCCGCCCTGGCGGCAACAGCCATTGGATCATCGGGCAGGGCGAAATGGTCGAAGCCGATCGCCTCATATCCTGCCCGGACCAGGGTCTGATAGCCCAGCGAGGACATGGCGAACCGCTGCAGCTGATTGGCCATGATGCTGGTGTCCATCCGCCGCTGCCGGGCGATCCGTTGTGGCAGGTGGGCGTAACCGAACAGCGCGATCCGTTCCGGGCGAAGTTCGATGGTCTTGTCCAGGCTGTCGCTGAGATCCTGACCCGTCTGGCCGGGCAGGCCGTACATCATGTCGAAATTGATGGACTGCACGCCATGGGCGCGCAGCTGGGACATGGCCGACGCGATGGTCTCATAGGGTTGGACCCGTCCGATCACCTGCTGGACTTCGGCCGAGAAGGTCTGGACGCCCATGCTGGCATGGGTCACGCCCGATTGTCCGAGCATTGCTGCCCATTCGCCATCAAAATCACGCGGGTCCAGCTCAACCGAGATTTCCGCGCGGTCTACGTGAAAGCTATCCTTGAGCGCGGCGATCAGATGGGCGAATTCCTGTGTCGAAATGGCATTCGGGCTGCCGCCGCCAAAGGCAATGCGCTTCACCACATGCTTGCTGGTGAGCAGCTCGCCCATGATCCGGATTTCGGCGAGCAGTGCATCAATATAGGCCTGGAGCCGTTTCTGCCGGTTGGCCCGACCGGTATTGCAGGCGCAATAGTGGCAGATGGTGTTGCAATAGGGAATATGCAGATAAAGCGAGATTTCGGCGCCCTCCGGAATCGCCGCCACGGCGTTTTCCAGCACGTGATCCTCTCCCACGGGTCGAAACTCCGCGGCTGTCGGATAACTGGTATAGCGCGGAACGGGGCGCCGGAGCAGGTCGGGATGATATGGCCACATGCGGGGCTTGATGACGAAAATTCCGGTGCCTGTCTTTGAGCCATATCAAAAGCGGGGATGCGCAGCGCAAAAACTTGCGATAACAGGATGGCCAAGTGATTCCCGAATTTCGAACCGACAAAAGGACCGAACAGCATGACCGACCAGCCCGCACCCCAGCGTCTTGAAACCCTTGCCGTCCATGCCGGGACCGAACCCGACCCCGCGACCAACGCGCGGATCACGCCGATTTACCAGACCGCCTCCTACGTGTTTGATGATGTCGAACATGCGGCGAACCTGTTCAACCTCGATGCGTTCGGGAATATCTACACCCGGATTATGAACCCGACCAACGGGGCGCTGGAAGGCAAGATCGCGGCGATGGAAGGCGGAGCAGCGGCATTGGCCGTGGCGTCCGGCCATGCGGCGCAACTGCTCGTCTTTCATGTGCTGATGGACCCCGGCGCACATATTGTTGCGGCGAAAAAGCTCTATGGCGGCTCGCTCAACCAGCTGGCGCACAGCGTGAAGAAATTTGGCTGGGACGTGACCTTTGTCGATGCCGATGATCTGGACGAGGTGAAGGACGCAATTACCGACGCCACACGCTGTGTCTTCATCGAGAGCCTCGCCAATCCCGGCGGCGTGGTCCAGGACATTGCGGGGATCGCCGATATTGCCCATGATGCGGGCATCCCGCTGATCGTCGACAATACCATGGCCTCGCCGGTACTCTGCCGCCCAATTGAACATGGTGCGGATATTGTCGTGGAAAGCGGTACCAAATTTCTCGGTGGCCATGGCAACAGCATTGCCGGCCTGATCGTCGACAGCGGCAGGTTCGACTGGACGCAGAGCGAGAAGTTCGCCTTCCTTAATCAGCCCAACCCGTCTTATCATGGCAAGGTCTTTACAGACGCCTTTGGCGAAATCGCCTTCATTCTCGCCGCGCGCGCGCTGTCGCTGCGCGATCTGGGTCCGGCACTTGCGCCGCAAAATGCGTTCCACATCCTGACCGGGATGGAAACTCTGGCCCTGCGCATGGAGCGGCATTGCGACAATGCGCTGGCGCTGGCGAAATGGCTGCAGCGCCGGGACGAAGTCAGCTGGGTCTCCTATGCCGGACTGCCCGACAGCAAGTATCATGATCTCGCGCAGAAATATCTCGGAGGGAAAGGTGGCGCGGTGTTCACCTTTGGCCTGAAGGGTGGCTATGACGCCGGCGTCAAACTGGTCAGCGCGGTGCAGATGTTCAGTCATCTCGCCAATATCGGCGACACCCGTTCACTGATCATCCATCCCGCTTCAACCACGCACAGCCAGCTGTCCGGCGACGAACTCGAAGCCGCCGGCGCCGGTCCCGACGTCGTGCGCGTGTCGGTGGGGATCGAGCATATTGACGATATTATCGCCGATATGGAGCAGGCCCTGGCGGCGGTTTAGGGCGGATTTTGTGAACCCAGGAAAGCCGGGGGTAAAACGCGGCTTTTTGCCCCTTTTTTCGGCGGGTTTGACGCGAGCTTCACCAAGCTGGTGATCGTGATGTAGACTGCTGTGTCCCGAAAGCGGACGTTTGCGTCTTCATAGAAAACCTCGCCAGATCGCTCTGGCGAGGTTTTTAGGGTAATCTTTTGTTGCGGACTTAAGCGAAGCTGACCTTCACATTCGCCTTGCGCTGACGCCGCATGGCACCGCCAATCGCACCGAAACCCAGGATCATGAAGGCCCAGGTCGCTGGTTCAGGAACAGCGGCGGCCCCAAACTTTACGTCGTCAAAAGCAAAGCCGTCATCTCGCCCTGCCAATGCCCGGATTTCCAGAGAGGTAAACGCTGTATCAGATACGAAGCCAAAAAACCCGTCAGCAGGAGCAATCTCTTCACCAGCGACGAACAGGGTCGATCTGGCAACACCGTCATTGATCTCGTTGAATGTCGCTCCCCAGGAAGTTATCGCATTTGCAAAGGTGATGAAAATGGAACCACCGTCGCTGATCCGTCCCGAAACCGAAGGCGTGCCGTTCACATCGAAACCTGTTCCGAACGGCCCTACATAATTTTGGCTGGGATTGTTGGAGGAACCGACCTGGCTGAAGGTTTGGTCCCCAATCACCAGGGGTGCCAGATCAAATCTTGTTTCGGCTACAAAGGCGTTGAAATCCTCCAGCATTGTCGGCCCGGCAGCCGCATCGAATGCTGTTTCATCAGTAAAAATCGTAACGGCGGCGTTGGCAGTTGCAGGCAACATCATTGCGATGGCGGTAGCAGAAGCCAAAATTATTTTTTTCATAGTTAATCACCCAATTCCCGGAGGTACCGCAATTCATCCAGTCACTGCAATACCGCTTAGTGTTGCAAACCCAGCTTGAAAGATACCATAAATCTTTGTTCTCAACTACGCATATTTCGCGCTGCGATAAAACTTTGTGTCAAAACGACACAAGACCGACGCCCGCTTTTGCGCCCTGAGCAGTCGCCACCCAACCTATGGAAGTCCGCCTTCGAAAACATTGATGGCTTTGCCAAAGGGAAGATGATTGTCGCTGTTAAATCCTGACTGGGCCGGAACGTCTGCATTCCAAAGAATATCCGCCTGACCATGCGGTAGCAAGTTCTTGACCGAGTCCTGTTGTGCCGGGGACAAGAGGTTAAACCGCCGGCGCAGCTCTTCCAGGCACCAAACGCGATACTGCGAGACGGCGATATCGCGATAATCGCAGCCTTGTACGGTCATGTCGAACCGCTCTGTATCTTCGGCGAAGGCTGCGGCATTGGCAGCCAGCTGCACCAGATGGGTTTCGCAGATTTCCTTTAGTAACGGCTCCGCATCGTCCGGAACTTGCGTGACGAATTCCGGTTTGTGTGTGTTTTTGGCATGCCACATGCGGGCGACCCATTCAAAGACGGCGGGCGCGGTGTTACGCATGATTTCCTGCGGCGTGGGATCCTGGCCATAATGCCGGAACATCGGGCCCATCATGCCATAATCCGCCAGCGACGGCGCATTGCCTAATAGGAATGGCCGGTTTTCCAGCATGGCCGTCATGCCGGCCAGCGCATTGTGGTAGGACTGTTCGATATGCTGGCGGGTGGTGTCGGTCACCCCGTCCCGTTTGACATAGTGGCGCACCTGGCGGCGAATGATCATGCGTTGTCGCATCCACCGGGGCATTTTGACATGCCCGGTCAGCTCATCGGTCAGGACATTCGAGGCCAGTTGCCGGTCATAATCATACCACCAGCGGTAATACATTGCCGATCGCCACAGCCATTCGTCGCCATAATCCTCAATGAGATGGGCCATGAAACCGACTACGGGATCCTGCGGCAGAACGGGATTGTCCGGATGGATCGTCTCCAGATGCATGATGATCGGTGTGGTGTCTGACATCCACTTCCCGTCATCATCGACAATCGGCATTTGCACCGCACCGACTTTCTCCTTCAGCATTTCGGCCTTGTCATAGGGCGTCGGCAGCGCGGTGTAGGCGATATTCTTGTACCGCAGATAGGCTTCTAGTTTGCCGGTATAGTAGGAAATTCGGGATCCGTAGACTTTCATGACGCCCTCCTGATCAGAAAATGGAGCTGTGCTGACCACCGTCAATCACGATATTCTGGCCGACAATGAACCGCGCCAGCGAACTGCACAGAAAGGCGGCCATCGGCGCGAGATCGTCGGCATCTCCCATGAAACCCGCCGGTATGTGGTTATGCTCGCGGAAATGGGCACCGACAATTTCCGGTTTGGGTTCCAGGCCGAACGCCTCGGCATAGGCACCCATGATTTCCGATGCCCCCTCGGTGGCAAACATGCCCGGCAGCAGATTGTTCAGGATAACACCATGCGGCGCAATTTCCCGCGAAACACTGGCGGTGTAATTGAGCAGGGCGGACCGCGCCGGACCGGACATCAGTCGCCAGATCATGGGGTTTTTGGCGGAAAATGTCGCAATATTGACGATCCGGCCCCAGCCTTTTTCCTTCATCACCGGAATATAGTTCCGCATGATCTCGATCGGTCCGATCAGGGCGGTCTCGACCGAGTCCCGCCACATGTCTGCGGACACTTTCAGAAAGTCTCCGTTGGGATCCGGCGGCTTGATTGTAATCGCCAGGATATCTGGGTCAGGGCAGGCGGCGAACAGGGCCTCCCGTCCGGCTTCGGTCGACGAATCTGCAACAACCGGCGTGACAGATACGCCATGTTTCGCAGCGATTTCATCCGCCGCTTTCTGCAATCGCTCTTCGCCGCGAGCGGTGATGACCAGCTCTGCACCGGCCTCGGCCAGTCGTTCGGCGGTGGCCCGCCCCATGCCGGCGCTGCCGCCGGCCATGATCGCTTTTTTGCCCTTGATCTGAAGATCCATTTCCCGTCTCCTTTTGTCTGTCACTGGATTTGTTTTCTGCATCAGCCTGATGGATTTCGGCGCAGCCCGGCTTCGTCGAGCCGCCAGCGCAGCGTGTCGATCCGGTCCTGGCCGAAAAAGGGTTCGCCCTTGAAGACCATTGTCGGCACGCCCCAGTGACCGGATTGCTCGAGCAGTTGGTGATTTTTCTCGATCTCGGCCCTGGCATCATAATGCGCAAAAGCGTTTTCCATCTCTGCCAGATCGAATCCCGCTTTTCGGGCAGCAACCGCCAGATGATCTCCTTCGTCCCAGGCTTCGGTTCCACCCCATATCAGCGCCGCGACATGATGAGCGAAATCGATCCCCTTGCCGCGGCGTTCAGCCTCAACGCCAAGCGTTGACAGACGCCAGATATAGGGTTGTTCTTCGGGAACCTCATAGGTTTCGAGATTCTGGACGACCGGATCCGGTCGAGGCCAGACAAATGGCAGGCCCAGAAACGCGGCCCGGCGCCGGGAATCCATGACGATATATCTCGGGCGCTTCTTGTCGGCGGCATCAAAAATCGTTGATTTGGCGCGCAGTGCGATCGGCAAAACCGGGCGCAGGACCACGCTGACCGCATAATCCTCGCGGAGCTTCAGCAGGTCCGGCGTAACCAGATAGGAATAAGGGCTTCTGAAGGACCAGAAAACGTCGACACTATTGGCCATTTCGATTTTGCCTTTCTACTTTTGCAAAGAGTCTTGGTGATCAAATTCTGCGGTCATTTTTCGCGCGATACGTTCTGCAATCATCACGCATCCCAGATAGGTGTTGCCCGCCGGGATAGTCGGCATCACCGATGCATCGACCACGCGCAGGCCAGCTGTGTTTCTGACCCGGCAGTCGGCATCCAGCACTGGACCCATTGGACAGGTGCTGGTCATGTGCCCATAGCTGACAAGCCCCCGGTCGAGTGCGATCGAAACCGCGTCTTCGCTGGCAAGATCGCAGGGTATGACCGGCTGGCACCCGGACTGACGGAAGGCTTTGGACGCTTCCCATTCGGCAATCTTTCGAAACGCTTGGCGCAATTGCTCCCGGCCATTTTTCGGCAGGTCGGGAGCGGTGACGACCGGATCCAACTCTGCGCTGTCTCCCAGTTGTACCTTGCCATTGCCGGGAGAGTGCATCAGGAAAGCCGCCATGACAAAATGGGTGGAATCCTCGGTTGGCGCGGGCGCGATCGGGAACAGATGATAGTCGACATCCCGGCCATTGGACGCGCCGATATAGAGGGATTGCGCAGGTCCGGCAGTCCCGCCACGCGGACCCGGATGCATATAGGGCACGCTTGGGCCCAGATGATCGGCCATGGTTTCGCCTACGGGTAGGTCGGCCTGAACGGCGATACCATGCTCGGCCAGATGGGCAGCCGGACCTATGCCGGATCGCATAAGCAGCGCTGGCGTCCACAGGGCCCCGACTGAAACGACCACCTCGTCGGCATCAATCTGTTCACCACTGTCGAGGGTCACTCCGGTCGCTCGTTGTCGGTCTATATGAACGGTGGACACCTTTGCATCGGTGCGGATCTCCAGATTTTCCCTCTGCCGGACATCGGCTGTCAAATAGGCGAGGCTGGTCGACAGGCGATTGGCGTCCTTGTCGATCGTCACCGGAAAGATCCCGATGCCAGGCGACTGGCCGGGATTATTGATGTCTTCGACAACAGCATTTCCGGTTTCGGCCATGCCATCAAAAAAGGCGATTTGCGCGTGGCTCATTTCGTCACGACGCCAGCGGCGGACGCTCAGGGGGCCAGAATTTCCGTGGATCGGACTGGAGCCGAAGTCCTGATCATTCTCGGCGGCAATGAAGGTTTCGGCCACGTCGTCCCAGCCCCAGCCGTCCAGGCCGGATGCGGCCCAGCGGTCATAATCTTGCGGCAAACCTCTCAAGGTGGCCAGTCCATTGGCCGCCGAAGTGCCGCCCAATATCCGGCCCTGCAATATCGGAATCGCGCCATTTTGCGTCTTCATTATCGTGGTGGCGAGGGGGACGGCACCCTGCCAGGCATCGCCTGCACGCGCCGGATCCAGAATGGCCGAATCATAGCTGCTGTCGTCAGGCCCGGCTTCCAGCAGCGTCACGTGGATATTCGCACTTTCACTGAGCCGGGCGGCCAGAACCGAGCCGGAAGTTCCACCACCAACAATGAGGATATGATGTTCTTTTTGCACCACCATTGCCCTTGCCTCCCATAACTCCGGTTTCAAGAATCACTTATTAGGTTGCAATACCTATTAATAGGTAATAAAACCTAATTTAGCAAGTCTGGTTTTTTGAGGAAGAGAAAACGGGGAAGATGAAGGCGCGTTCTCACACTGCGAAACGGATATTGGAAGCCAGTTGCAAGGCCTTCAATGACAAGGGATATGCGGCAACATCGGTGAACGAAATCGCTACGTCGCTGAATATGTCGCAGGGGAATTTGACCTATCATTTTCCCACCAAGCGCGACCTCGCGATGGCGATCGAGGACGATGTACTGAAACTGATGAAAGAACGGCGCACCGGCAAGAAGCCGGGTTCGCTGGCCGATGATTATATCGATCATCTGTTGTTTGGTATGGAACTGACCTGGCGATATCGCTTCCTGATGCGTGACCGGATACACTATGCCGGTGGACCCATTGGCCAACGTCAGGATTCCGAACTGACTGCAGACTTTGAGGGCCTGGTCGCTCTGCTCAAACGAATCGAAAAAGAAGGCCTGTTTCTTGAAAACAAAGAGCGTAACATTAAGGTGCTGGGCCGATCACTCTGGATCATAAGCCGCTTCTGGGGCGATTATCTGCGCGAATTGGAAGGGCTTGAAAAGGTCAGCTGGGCCGACCAGAAGCGCTGTGTTGACCACCATCTCGCCGTCCTTTTTCCTTTTTTGAAAACCGCAGCCCAGCGCGCGTTCGAAGCTGCTCTGGACGAGCGGGACATATAGAGAGTTCCGGCGTCCAGATCGGCTTTCCCTATGCAGCATTGCCGCTGACATGCGGAAACCCGCTTTTCTGCTTTCATCCCGCTGGAGGTGCGAAGATGTCCGGCTCAATTCATCTTTGGAACAGGCGTTCCAGCTGTGACCGGCTCTTCCTTCTCTATATTTTCCACAACCTTCGACGCGCGCATTGGAAAGCGGACACGCCACATGATGAGCGACAGAACGGCGAAAACGCCGGCCAGAACAAAATACATCAAATGGGGGCTACCCATTGCGTCGGTTCCGGCTGCCAGCGAGTTGCCGAGCGGTCGTCCCACATTGGATGCGGCCATGTAGAGCGTGAACTGCGTCGCAGCAACGCGCGGGTCGCACAGCCGCATTGCGATGGGAATGAAGGCTACGGCCATCATGGTTGCGAAAAACTCAACCTGCCAGAAGTAGAGTGTCAGCAGCACCGGGTTTGACCAATAGTCGCGGGACAGGCCAAATCCGAGCGCGCACAGGCAAATGAGAACACACATGATGAGCCCTGCGCGCTGGGCGCCCAGTTTGGTTCCCAGCCATCCGCCAATTGTCATTGCGAATATTCCGACGACAAACTGGGCGGTTGAGATGGTGTTTGTATATTCCGCCTGCCCCCAGCCACCGATACCGGTCGCCAGGACGGGATGATAAGCTTCGGCGACGCCGCTGGGTAGTGTGCGGACGAGAAAGATCACCAGAGCCACGATACTCAAGGGCGCGAGCATTGCCTTCGCGCTGTTTATCAACAGCGGCGGCCACGCTTCGATCTGGACAGCCATGTTGCGGTGATGGGCCTCGCCACCACTCCACGGAAACCGGCCTTCGCCCTCGCGTTCCCGAACCAGAATTCCGAAGATGAGGACACATGTCACCACCATGGCTGCGGCCAGATAACCTGCTGCTGTGCCATAGACCGCAATCAGCTGACCGCCGACAAAGGTGGTTGCGGAGATGCCCAGAACCTGTGCGCCAAACATGATGCCGGTGGCTTTGGCGCGCTCATCTTGTGGCATGATATCGACAGCCAGGCCGTCAATCGACACATCCTGAAATGCAGTCCCCGCGTTGGCAAGAAACCCCAGAATGGACAACAGCCAGAGTTCACTGGAACCTGGCGAGAGGATTGCTGCAATCAGAAGCATGGCAACGATGGTTGTCTGTGCTCCTATGATCCAGATGCGGCGTCGTCCCATCGGCAGATAGGTGTATCGGTCCATCAGGAATCCAAGGACAAATTTGAGTGTCCAGGGCAGGATCGAAGCGCTGACCACACCCGCAATAGCAGCCGTTGATGCCCCGTTGGCAGCGAGCCAGGCCGGAATGGCGTAGAAGAACAGCCCAATAGGTACACCCTGTGTGAAATAGAACAGGAATACAGTCAGCAGACGCAGTTTTGCGCTTTGTTCCAGAATCATGCTCATTCCCAAAATGCTGGCAAAGCTCCGGCAGGCAGCAGGGTCGCAACGCTCCCCGCCGGAGTCACAAAACCGGTGATATTGCCGGATGTTGGTGTCATGAAGCGGCAAGCTGCAGGACACTGAAAAGGGTTCTGCAAGCTTGCCACTCCTGGAAAGATCCTAGTCGCCGATGAACTTGACCTCGCGCATCACGGTAACGCTCTGAATCTCGCGGATCTTGTTATAGAGCTCGAGAACAGTCTTGTTCCCCTGATCAATGTTGGCCTTTCCATATGCTTCGAGGAACTTCATGTAACGTTCCTTGTTCGGCTGCAGCATGTCGCCGCTCGGGAAAGTGACCCGTAGGACCATGTTATATTCTTCCTTGTAGGGAACCATGTAGATGGCATAGCTGTTGACTACGCCCTGCTGCTTCTGGATTTCGTTGGCAGCGACCCACGTACTTTTCAGCCCTTCCAGATAGGTTTCTTCCCGGCCTTGTTCGACTTTCACGAAAGTCAGTTCGGTCACGGATTCAGCGGGTTCCCAATTCTCATAGATTTCCATCTGCGCTGCAGCCGGTGCGGCCATGGGCAGAGCCACTGCCACGGCGGTGGCGGCAAGAATTGTCTTGAATCTGAACATTAGTTTTCCCCTTTTTGTTTTAGCGCGAATGGACCTGCCATTTTGCCGCCAGACTCGTCCTGTGGAAAAGGTGAGGGAATTGTGAGGGGATTGAATAATCGAGGAAATTCCGTATGATAGTCATACTGATCGCCGTGGCAATCCTGGTGGCAGATAGGGGAATCTGGTGGAGGAATTCTTGATTGGACGGTGCCGGGCAATGCCGGCGCGCAATGTTATCGCTCGCGGTGACAAGAGAATTTCACTTGAACCGAAAGTGATGGCGGTTCTTGAGTGCCTTCGCGAACGACAGGGAGAGGTTGTCGAGCGGATCACCTTGCTGGATGAAATATGGAACGATGATGAAGCCGCTGATGACAGCCTGACACGCGCCATCTCTCTTTTGCGCAAGGCTTTCAGCAGTCTCGACAACAATTCCTACATCGAAACCATTCCCAAAAAGGGCTATCGGCTGAAGCCAGCGCTTTCCAGGCCCGGCGGCCCCTCACGTGCAACATCGCCGGTCCGTTCGATCGCTGTCCTGCCGTTTGTCGATCTGAGTCCGGAAAATAGTCAAGGCCATTTTGCCGATGGCATGACCGAGGAAATCCTCAATACGCTGACGCACATGCCCAAGGTCGCCGTTGTCGGCCGGACATCATCTTTCGCAGTGGATACGGACCGGAAAACCGCTCAGCAAATTGGCGCCGCATTGAACGTCGACTACCTCCTGGAAGGTTCTCTGCGCACATCTGACAACCGATTGCGGATCACCGCGAGGCTGGTGCAATCAACCGACGGTCATCAATTATGGTCCGAGACATATGATGGGGACATCGGTGACATCTTCAACTTCCAGGACCGCATCGCGCGATCAATCTCGAACGAGCTCGCCCGAATTCTCGGATTGGCAAACACGACGCTTCCCGCCACCAGATTTACGCGCAATCCCGAGGCTTATGCGCTGTTTTTGCAAGGTCGTGAACTGGTTCATCAGTTGAATGGGCAAACAACCATTCCCAGTGGAATTCATCTTCTCGAAAAAGCGATCACCGTCGATCCCGAGTTCACCGATGCCTATGCATGGCTGGCACTGGCCCATTTTATATTGCCGGAATTTTCACGCACCCCGACCTGGCAGATGCATTTCGACCTGAGTGGCAAGGCGCTTGATCGGGCGCTGGCGCTTGATCCGAACTCGAGCATGGCCTTGTTGGTAAAAGCCTTGCGGCTGGCCTATCGCGGCGAACTCGACAAATCCCTGATCGTCTACGAGCAGGCTGTTACACTTGACCCGAACAATGTCGAAACCATGGCTGGCTTCGGTCTCGGGCTGATGTCGATCGGCCTGCATGAACAGGCGCGCCCTTATTGGGAACGGATCATTGAGCAAGACCCGCTGTGCGGCATATGGCACACCACATATGGCGGTTTGTTATTGTCGGCGGGGGAGTTCGAAAAGGCCGAAGCCGCCTTTCGTCGCTCCTTTGAGCTGGGCTTTGGTGCAGCCGCCTTCGGGGTGTCCCATCGCATGGCCGAGCGCGGAGAGGCAGATGCTGCGATCGAATTCATGGAAGCAAATTTTGATGGTCTGGCGCCAATAGAACAGGCCGAGCTGAGATGGTCACCGGTGCGACGACTGGTCTATCAGGCCTATCTGAAGAAAAGCCGGTTTGCGAAGATGATTGTCAGAGCCGCACTCAAAAGCAGACTGAATGACCGCAAGGCGCAGCCTACTGCTGCATCCACAATCGGCTTCCTGTTTCTGGGTGATCCGGAATCCTACATGCGGAATATTCTCGAAAAACCGAACTCCTACATCGGCTATACCGTGGCACGCATCTGGGAACCAACGGCAGAGTCCGAAAGCATTCGGACGCACAAGGATTTTCGAAGCTTCGCTGAACGTCTTGGCCTGCCGCGCGCGTGGAACAAATATGGCTGGCCGGAAAGTGTTTCTCCATGGATATCCCAGGCCCCTGAGCTGAGGAATGACATGCCGGGGCGGGGGCATCTGGTTGGCGTATGAACCCGGGGGTTGCCTGCGTACTCGGTGGTCGGAAATTGACTGGTAGCGGAGACTAGTCCACCGGGATTTTCAGTGTGACACAGGTTCCACGTCCGCTGGTTGACCGGATCTCGAAGGCGTGATCCGCGAGCCCGGCATATTGCTGCACCAGATACAGGCCGAGGCCATGCCCATCGCTGGCCGGGCCCTTTACATTGGCGGCCTGCATCGCTTCGGCATCAGATTGTTCCATGCCCTGTCCATTGTCGATGACGCGCAACAAAACATGATCCGATCGCTTCTGGACTGCGACCAGCACCTTGTTGGCATTGGCATGGTTGAGCGCATTGGCCACCAGATTGCTGAGGGACCGGACAAGGTCTATCGGTTCGGTCCGGACCATCAGGTCGCTGCTCCGCACACGGAGCTCCACACCGCGCTGTTCGGCATCCGCGGCAAACATCGCGGCACAGTTGGACAGCACCAGGCTGATCGCAAAGACTTCCATGCCCTGTTCGGGTTTTTCTCCGGGCAGGATATTGTCAGATCTGGCGATGTCGAGACCGGTTTCCGTGACATTTTCGAGATAATCCAGCGCTGCCTTCAGCCTTTCATCTTCTTCGGGATTGCGTCCGGTAACTTTGGCAAGACTGTGGCGCAGGGCGAGAAGGGGTTGCTGCAGGTCGTGCGATGTCGATACCAGTTGCGAGCGGAGACCGTCCGCAAGGTCACGCGCCGCGTCGTATCGGTTGCGGCTGTCCTGCAAGGCTTCGGACAGCGCCAGTTTTTCCTGGGTGGCACTGACTTCTGCGGCAAGTGACCGGTTCAATTCTGCCTGAATGGATAGCATGCGCACCAGGATCGCGACCAAAAAAGCCAGACCTTCCAGAATGACGGCAGCGTGAAAATAGTCGAGCGCCACAGTCAAAGGAAACTGACCGGGAGAAAGCAGCACGGCGGCCATGGTTACGACGGTGAACAATATGGCAACCGACCCGGCCAGGAACGGGATCGCGCCGAGCACCCGGGCGCGCCAGGCCGACACCGCAATCGTCAGATAGGCGATAGCCACGAGCGGCACGAACAGATACACGGCCCAGCGCATGGCAGCGAGCTGCCAGAAGAACAGGCTGGAAACCGCCAGAATGCAGAGCAGCAGCTGCAGTCCGATGACGGCGCGATTGAGACGTGCAAAATGTTTTCCGAGATCTGCAAACAACCGCGCAAACTGGAGCAGGGCAATCATCATCACTGACAGGAGCAGCAGGTTGGCCGGTTCATATGTGCCCATGGATCCGGGCCAGAAAAAGCGGTGCAGATACCCTTCATTATTGGCCACAAAAAGCGCACTGAAACTTGCATAGGCGGCGAATGCCATGACCAGCGGCCAACCGGCCAGACGACCCATGGCAAGGGCGATGATAACCAGCGCCACCATGATCCCGTTCAGAATCCAGTTGGTACGCGCTTCCTGCATATGCGCTGTGCGCATGCGTTCTTCGGTGGCGAAGGTCAGGGGTATCCAGCTTCCCGTGGATGACCGGAGACCGACCAGAATTTCAGCGCGTTCTCCGGCCTCCATCCATAGCGGCGCGACAAGATACTGGCTGATGATCGGTCGTTCATCGAAATGCGTCTCGCGATCCACATCCAGAAGCGTTTCGACCGGTTTGCCCGGGCCACGCTTTTGCACGATCAGTTCGTCCACAAACGGGCGCTGGATATCGATGATCCACCGGCCGCCGCGCTCGCTGGCATTCTCTATTGCTACCAGCAGCCAGACGGACCCTTCCTGTTCGCCGAAATCCACCCATGGGCTTTCGAGCGCCCGGAATTCCTCGCGCCTCGCGATTGCCTTCTCCGGATCAAGCGTGTCGGCGTCGCTGATCAGGTAGCGCAGGCTGCCAAATGGCTGCAAATGGTTGTTGCCTTGGGGTAGCGGTACGGGATCGGTCTGACCGGCCTCTGCTTCGGCCTGTGCCATGACCGGCGCAGAGAAGGAGAGTGCAACAACAGACAGCAACAATGCGACAAGCAAAAACAGCTGGCTGTGATTTGGACAGAAGGACCGCGTGATCATATGGCTTCGCTATGCCTGTTCGGTCCCGTGCGATATGGGGCCAATCCCCCATTAGGATGATAGTAAGGTGCTGCCGGAAAATTCATAACTGGCGATGCTCGTCTAGCAGACCTTCGCGAAGCGCGTATGTCAGCAGCCCGGAGACGGAGTTTACACCCAGCTTGGACATCAGGCTGGCCCGGTGTTTTTCAACGGTTTTCGGGCTGATGAAGAGCTTTTCGCCAATAGCGGCATTCTGGTGACCCGCCGCGATCAGCGCCAGGACTTCGCGCTCCCGATCGGTCAGATCTTCCCCCTTTGGCGCCGCAGCCAGTTTGTCGGCAACTTCCTCGGAGACAAACTTCCCGCCAGCGAGGACCTGGGCAAATCCCTTTTGCATTTCTTCCGGCTGCGCCGATTTGAGGAACAGGCCATCGACACCGGCGGCCAGCCAGTCGGCGAGCATCGCGGTTGAGGTGAAACCTGTCACGACGATAATGCGTGTCTCCGGTGACCAGCGCCGCGCCTCTCCGTAAACCTGGACCCCCCGCGCCAGCGGCATGGCGGCGTCAAGCAGCAGCAGATCCGGGGTGTGCTGCTTGACCAAGGCAATGGTCTCAATTCCGTTCTCGGCTTCGGCCACGACTTCGACGTCACCAATTTCGGCGAGTATGCCGGCGAGTGAATTGCGCACGATCGCATGGTCATCGGCAATGATCGCGCGGTATCTGGACATGATTTCCTGCACTTCCCCAGAGGACATCCCTCATTAGCTTCTTAGGGCGAACCGGATGGTCGTGCAATCGCATGTGCTGTTACCGGAAAAACCGGAATCGCGGATGGGGGATTTACCCCATGGGGGTTGGTGACAGCTTTGCGTATCAAACTCTCATCCGAGCCTATCGAATCTGGGCATGGGATGCGGGCAACCCGCCATTGTCGCTGATCTGGATTCGTGTACAACATATTGGAATATGGGGGATATAATTATGAAGCATACATGGAAATCAACGGTATTCGCAGGACTGTTTGCCGTCGGCGCGCTTGGCGGAACGACAGCGGCTCAGGCACAAATACCGGCCTTTCTGCCCAAGGTTGAACAGGTCCAGCCTGGCGAAGCGACCGATGCCGATGGCACATATGTCGTTTCCACTATTAACAAGCGGATCACCATCGAACGGGGGCGTGCCTATGTTGTTGATCCCTGGAACCATGCTCTGGTGCTGCGTGTACAGCGCGGCATGGTCACGCTGAAGAATTTCCGCCAGACGGGCCCAAACCAGTTTGAAGCCGACGACCTGCCGATGATGGGCAAGGTCATATTCGATCGCCAGCCGAACGGGACGCTTCAGGGCGTGGTTCAGGGTGCCGGGGGAGAAGCCAAATATGCACTGGTCCCGACAGAATATGCCGGGGCTCCAGGGATTGATGATCCGGGGTTGGGAGCTCCACCGCCCGCACCGGCAAAGCCGCGTATCTACCGGTTGCACGTCAGCGGTTCCAATTGTGCGGGCAAATCCCTCTTGCGCAAGCGTTATCGCGGGGTTGTCCGGATCAGCGTGGTCGATCGCGAAGGGGATGTGCTGCTATCCAAAAGCCGGAACTTCAGCGTCCGCTGCACGGACAAAGGACCACGCAGTCAGAACTACCGATATTACAAAGACGGACCGGGCTCGCTGACCATGACCATCCCTCAGGGCGCGGACGGCTTTTCCGATCTGCGGGTCCGCGGCACGCTCAATGATCCTCTGGGCAGGGTGGATTTCAACAACAACAAAAGCGACTTGCTGGCCCAGGCCCGCGCGCTTGGTCGGGATCTGAACGTCAATGAGAAGGTGAAAGACAAGCTGAAGCTGGTGAATGCCAAGGCGGCGTTGCACTTCACCATCACCATGGAGCGGGTGCAGTGATGAAACGGACAGGCCTCCTGGCGCTCGCCGCCACCACCTTGGTGGCCGGTCCCATGCTTGCACCGGCACAGCCGGTGCACGCCCAGATCCCGGCCTTTCTCCCCAGCAAGGACTCGGTTCCAGCCGGTGATCCAATGGACATAGATGGCGACTGGCGGGTCGACACGATCGGCAAGGTCATCCGCATCGATCGCGGCAGGGCCTATGCCGTCGATGGCTGGATCCATGCGCTGGTTCTGAGCGTTCGGCCCAATATGGTCACGATCCGCAATATCCAGCGGGTCAGCGACGGCGTTTATGTCGGCGATGACCTGCCGCTGATGGGGCGCGTGACGATGCGGGTTGTTTCGCCCGACCGGATCGAAGCGAGCGTGCCGGGCCTGTTCGGTGCCACGCGCTACAATCTCATCCGGGTTACCGGTGCCGGAAATCCGAAAGTGGATGGACCACCCATGTTCGTGGGCACACCGCGTACGGATAGCCCGTCCCAAGCTGGCAATATCGGACAAGGTGACCTGCCTCAACCGGCCTTTGCTTCGCTGTCGCAAGCGTTTGGCGAGCCGCGACCCGTCACCGAAACTTTCCAGGGTTGCGCGATACCGAAATCCGCACGCCGGAATCTGCTGGCCAAAGCCCCCGATGAAGAACCCCAGGAACCACGCGACCGGATGACAAACCGGCAATTCGCGCCGGTTGCAGACGACAGCAATGACAAAACCACGCCAGATGCTGGCGACCTGTGCTGGACACGGCTTGACGGGGTCTGGGTCGAAAATCGCGATGCCGTGTTCGACACCGCGCGCAATGACGGGCGCCAGTGGGATGTTCAGAACAGCCCGCTCGCCGGCCTGTTGCATGGCAATTATACCACGCCCGAGACGCTGTTTATCGCCCCCGGGGATAGTGAGAACGAATTGTGGGTGATGTCAGGAACCAATGAGCTGCGCTTCACCCGTTTTCTGTCGGAAGACCACAAAACCATTGCCGATCTCATCGGTCAGACCGGCGTGTCGAAAATCTATCGGGCCGAGGGCCGTTCCGTCTTTGGCGGCGAGCTCACAATCGACTACACCGCCGGCGACCAACTGCGCATCCGTTTCGGTCGCCGCCATTTTCTCCGTCCGCCCACTGCGAAGGACAACGACCTGTCGATGGATGACGTGTTCGTGATCCAGTATCAGACAGATAATTTCGCCGCCAATCTCAAAGGCTATAATGTCCTGACGCAAGATCCGTTCCTGCTGATGAACAATGACATGGGTGAGATATTTGCCCGGCGCGATCGTGACGAATATCGGATCCAGGAAAAATATGCCGTACCGTTCGGGTTCTCTTTGAAAAACGAGCTATTGCAAGGGAATGTCTTTCGCAGCACCATCGTTTCGAGCGAGCGCGAGATGCAGGAGGCGACCAGCTCCAGTTTTGGTGTGAATGCCACCATCAGCGCTTCAGGAGCGGTCAATTCCTTTCTCGCCTTCGTGCCCGGCACCGGCCAGATCGCAGATACGGGCTACAGTGTCGGCTATTCCTCCACTCGTTCGGCTATGCAGACGATGCGCCAGAATCAATCGGTGGCGCAGGTGGTCGGCTACTCGCGGGCGAAAAGCTACGCGATACTGGTGGATCATGCGCAAACCAGGCTTTCGGCTGATTTCCTGACGGCAGTCGGGGATGCGCAGATTGAAGGCGGTTACCGCGAACTGATCGACCGGTTCGGGACCCACTACGCCTATGCCGTGACCTATGGCGCGAGCGCAAAAATGACGCGCGACATCACGAATGAGGCGTTTTCCGAAACGCTTTCCGAAACCGAAGGCGACCGGCTGGAAGGGGAAGCGCGCCTGCTGGGCAGTTCCATTGGCGGTTTCACCGAAGGCATGCGCACTGGTGTGAACGGCTCAGGCCGTTCCATTGGCAATGAAGGCGGCCGGTTTGTCGCCGTCGGCGGCAACGGTTCCTGGGATTCCTCCGGCTATTCGCGGGGCGACCGGGTGGCGCCGATCCTGCTGGATCTGCGTCCGCTGGACGAATTGCTCAATCCGATCAATTTCCCGGATCAGCCTGACGTGTATACACGGGTGCGCGCCGAACTGGGACAGGCCATCAACCGCTATCTGGCCAGTCAGGCCCGGCCTCTTTCCAATGATCGCCTGATTTCCCGCGTCACATACACCGCGCCGCCACCCGAACCGGAGCCGGAACCCGGACCGCAAATCGAGGAATGGCATGTCTATGTCCCTCAGATCAATTGTCGCAAGGTTGGCGTGGGGACAACCAATGAAGTCGTCGGGACGATCCGGATCACCAGTGCCGGCGGGACGCCTAATGGCTTTGCCCAGAGCAAGGAACTGCGCACCGATTGCGAGCGTGGTGGCAATGGTGCGAAGAAGAATTACAGCTACCGCGCTTCGGACAATGAACCGGGCCTGATGATCCTGCGCGGCACTCGGGACCAAATCCGCCGCTATCAGCTGAAATTCAATTTCAGCTGGAAATATCGCGGGGTGACCAACGGCAAGAACCGCACATCGAGCCGCACGCTTGCCAGCACACCAATGCAGGGTGGGGGGCTGGAGATCGACAAGTCTCACACCACGACCTGGACGGTAAGTCCGAAGCGTCGTCCGGAGGTGAAGCTGAAACTCCGTGTGAAACGTATCAAGTGACTGACAGAGGAGTGAACCAATGAAAAAATCCATATCAGCTGCGATCATCGCTTTCGGACTGGCAACATCGCCGACCATGGTTGCGGCACAGGACTACACGCCCGACGTCATCGAATTGACCGAAACCGGGCCCTTTGCATTCGAACCTGCTGCGCAGCTTGATCTGTCGGGCGGCGGCGCTGTGGAATTCTGGATCGCGACCGGCTGGATGCAGGACCCGGGTTATGATCCGCCGGTTCTGATCAACATCGGGGGTGAAGGCATATCCTATCTGATATCGGTCATGCGTGAGCGGGACGGACTGGTATTCGCAAATGCCGACGACGAAGATGTGTTTCTTGTCGATCTGAGTGATGGCAACCTCCATCACGTCGCGATCAATGTCATGGATGACGGGATTGAAGTCTATGTCGATGGCGTGGTGATCGGCACCAGTGATCTCCGGCCACTCTCTCTGCCTTCGTCCGGACTCTATGTCGGGGGTCTGGGCCTCGAGGATGCTGGCAAGTTTACGGGCGCGATCGGTCAGCTGCGGTTCTGGAAAGAGCCCTTGCGGGAACAGGACATCGTGGCGTTCCGCATGCGCGATGTCCTCGATCCCGACGCGGGTGATCATCCCGATGCCGAGCATCTGTCGGCAATGAGTGATTTTTCCACCGGCCAGATGATGCTGGTGGAATCTGTGGGAGACGCCCAATGAAAGCCTCAGCATTCCTTTGTACCGGAGCAGTCTTGGCGCTCGCCACCAGCGGCCTCGCGCCAGTTCCCCACATGACTTCCGCTGGATATGCCGCGGGTCTGTCGCAACCGGGTGGAGCCCCGGGGCCAAAAAAGCGTGGAACGCGCGCAAAGAGCAAAAAGGCTGCAGCAGGCAAGGTGTCCGCTTCCAAAAAGCAGGGCAACCGGAGCAAGAAGTCTTCGCGCAGCCGTTCCGGCAGAAATGCGAAGAGTGGTGTAACAACGGGCGCTACCGCATCGGCACCGGTCGCTTCGGGACGACCAGGTCAGAGCACATCGCGAACCGGAGCGGATCGCCGTGTGAGCATGACCGCTGTCTCCGGTGTTCCCATCGCCACCCCGTCGGCCCAGGCAAATACGGGTCCGGGACAGCGCGCCAGTCTTGATGTCAACACGCCACCGCGCTCGCCCCGGTCACGGACGGTTCGTCAGACATCACCAGCCCAGCGCGGGGCAAACAGCCGGAAACGGACAAATCGGATTGCCAATGGCTATGTCGCAAAGGCCGCCGTCCGGCCATCTCGTCTCAACGGTACAGGAAAAGTGACCTTCAACAATACCCCGCAAGTTGCAGTTTTTGACGGCGCACGGCCGGCCAACCAGATCCAGCGACCCACGCCCCGGGATTCGGGCGTGTCATCGGTCATCACCCGGCAGCCGATGGAGGCACGCACCAAGGGCCGCGTCAGGACGTTTTTCGGCAAGCTTCAAAAGGCTCTGACCTTCCGCAGGTGAGGGCGCCCGGCTGGGAACGGTCCTTGCTTGCAGCAAGCCAAATGTTTGTCGAATCTGGAGCGAGGCCCCAAAAGACCTCTAGATCTCCGCTGCCATGCGGCTTGCCTGGTTGATCGCGGCCTTGGCATCCAGCTCCTTGGCTTCATAAGCACCGCCCACCAGTTCGGCGGACATGCCCGCCGACTCCAGTTCGTCATAAAGGTCCCTGAGCGGGTCCTGTCCCGCGCAGACAATGACCGTATCGGCTTCGATCAGATGTGGCTGGCCATCGCTTTGCAGGATGTGCAAGCCGGCATCGTCAATCTTCTCGTAGGTCACACCGTTCATCATCCCCACGCCGCGCCGTGTCAGCGCCAGTCGGTGGGTCCAGCCGGTGGTTTTGCCGAGGCCGGCTCCGACCCGGCTGTCCTTGCGCTGCAGCAAGGTGATTTCGCGGTCTGACCTGGCCACTTCCGGTTCGACACCGGTGACCCCGCCACGAGGGTGATTTTCGAAGTCCACGCCCCATTCTTTTGCAAACACATCTTTGTCGACGGCGCCAGATGGACCGGAATGGCTGATCAGTTCGGAAACATCAAAACCGATGCCGCCCGCCCCGATAATGGCCACTTTCCTGCCGACCGGCTTTTTCCCGGTAATCACATCAATGTAACCGGCGACCTTGTCATGGTCGATTCCCGGGATTTCGGGAGTTCGCGGTTTGATTCCGGTGGAGACGATGACATGATCAAAGCCCTGTTCCTTGAGCGTCGCGGCATCGGCGCGGGTATTGAGAAGCAGATCAATGCCCAGCACTTCAATCATTCGGCTGTAATAGCGCAGGGTCTCATAAAACTCTTCCTTGCCGGGAATGGTTTTTGCCAGATTGAACTGCCCGCCAATTTCCGAAGCCGCTTCGTAAAGCGTGACCTTGTGCCCGCGTTCGGCGGCGACAGTGGCATAGGCAAGACCAGCCGGCCCTGCGCCGACGACCGCAATACGTTTGACATTTTCGGTCGGCAGGTAGTTGAGCATGGTCTCGTGACAGGCTCTCGGGTTGACCAGACAGCTGGTCAGCTGTCCCGAAAACGTGTGGTCAAGGCAGGCCTGGTTGCAGGCAATGCAGGTGTTGATCTCGTCTTCCCGGCCTTCGATCGCCTTGCGCATGAAAGCACTGTCGGCAAGCATCGGGCGGGCCATCGACACCAGGTCGGCATCCCCGCGTGACAGTACGTCTTCTGCAACATCGGGCATGTTGATCCGGTTGGAGGTAATTACCGGGACGTTGACCTCTTTCCGCAGGCGTCCGGTGACCGAGGTGAATGCGGCTCGCGGGACCATGGTGGCGATGGTCGGCACGGCGCTTTCGTGCCAGGTGAAATGGGTGGAGATAATGGTGACACCGGCTTTTTCGAGCGCTTTCCCCAGTGTGACAATCTCTTCCCAGCTCATTCCGCCTTCCAGCATGTCCATCGCCGCGATGCGGAAAATGAGAATGAAGTCTTCGCCCACTGCTGCGCGGGTCTGTTCCACAATCTCGAGCGCAAAGCGCATCATGTTTTCGTAAGATCCGCCATATTCGTCTTCCCGCAAATTGGTCTTGCGGACAAGAAATGTGGAAATCAGGTAGCCCGCCGATCCAATGATCTCGACACCGTCATATCCGGCTTTCTGCGCCATCAGGGCGCAGCGGACATGATCGTCGATCTGTTTCTGGATGCCTGCCTTGTCGAGTTCATTGGGCACATGCCGGGCAATGCGGGAACGGACGGCAGAGGGCGCCACCATGTTGGGATTATTGGCCAGTGGTCCGGGGTGGAGGATCTGCATGCATATTTTCACGTCGGGCGCGGCCTCATGGACGGCTTCGGTAACGAGGCGATGTTTGGCCGCTTCTTCCTCGTTGGACATGCGGGCGCCATGGACGCCACTTTCCTCATTCGGCAGGATCCCGCCGGTGATGATCATGCCGACATCATTGGCCGCCCGTTCGGCAAAATAGGCGGCCATGCGCTCGAAACCACCGTCCAACTCTTCCAGTCCGGTGTGCATCGATCCCATGATCGCCCGGTTCTTGATAGTGGTGAAGCCGAGGTCCAGTGGCTCAAGCAATTTCGGATAACGCATGATATTCTCTCTCCAGACAGATTGACGGGTCTTATTGGACATAATTCCCGCGCTTCCAATGATCAGTATTGGCAGGCGCTACCATCATTCAATCTGGCCCGATTGCCGTAGCAGGGGGTTGCAATATCCCGCTTCCGTCATAACCTGAGATCGTGGCTATTCCGCCAGTGGATTCGCAGATATGGCAGTACCTCCCCCGGACGTTAACTTCACTTTTTCCGAAGCCCAGCTCGACGAGCTCAAGGCCTATGGCGAGATTCATCACCATGACGAAGGCACGGTTCTCGTTCGCGAAGGCGACCGGGATGTGGATTGTCTGGTCACGCTGTCGGGCCATACCGATATTATTGCAGAGACCCATGAAGGCCAGAAGCGGCTGGGCTGGATGGAGGCCGGACAGTTTGCCGGGGATATCACGGTCCTGACGGGGCAGGCTTCACTGGTCGAGGTCCGGATGGGGCAGGGCGGTGAAGTCCTCCACATTCCGCATGACAATTTCCGCCGGATCCTGGTCGAGAATTCCGCTCTGTCCGATGTTTTTGTGCGCACCTTCACCGCTCGCCGCCAATTTGGTCACGAGTCCGGTTTCGGTGCGGTCGTCGTCATTGGCAGCAGCTATGACCGCGACGTGTTCGCGGTGCGCAACCTGCTCTCGGTTCACGGCGTCCCCCATATCTGGCTCGATCCGGACAGCGAGCAGCTCGCCGAACAGGTGATGCGCGCCCGTGGCCTGGGATCGGGCGATTTGCCTGCTGTCGTCCATGGTTCAGCGCTGGTCTTAAAGCAGCCGACACTGACCGATATTTCAGAAGCCTTCGGTCTGGACCTCTTGCCGGACGGCGCTTGCGCCGACCTCATCGTCGTCGGCGCGGGGCCTGGCGGTCTGGCGTCGTCGGTTTATGCGGCTTCGGAGGGGCTGTCCGTGCTGACGCTCGATATCCGGGGCCCCGGAGGACAGGCAGGGACATCCTCCAAAATCGAAAATTATCTGGGGTTCCCGATGGGTGTTTCCGGTCAGGAGCTCGCCGACCGGGCTTCCATTCAGGCGCAAAAATTCGGTGCCCGGATTGCGGCGCCAGTCAAAGTCGTCTCGCTGGAACGCGACGATGACAAATACCGGCTGAGCCTGGAAGACGGCCGCAAACTCAGCAGCCGGGCTGTGGTGATTGCCACGGGTGCGCAATATCGCAAGCTGCCCTTGCCCAAATTGCAGGAGTTTGAAGGCCGCGGCATCTATTATGGCGCCACGGCGATGGAGTCGCAATTGTGCCGTCAGCAGGAAGTCGCAGTCGTTGGTGCCGGCAATTCGGCCGGGCAAGGCGCGGTTTTCCTCGCGAGGTCGGCAAAGGCGGTCCATTTGCTGTACCGGCGAGAGGATATTCGCGAAACCATGTCCGAATATCTGGTACGGCGGCTCGAAGAGACCGAGAATATCTTTCTCCATCCCGCCAGCGAAATATCCGCTTTGCACGGTGATGACCGCCTGACAGCCATCGACATGAAAACGGCAGATGGTACCCAGCGGCTTGATACACCGTTTGTGTTCCTGTTCATCGGCGCGGCCCCATTTACCGAATGGCTGCCCAGGGACATGAGCTGTTCGGAATCCGGCTTTGTCAAAACCGGATCCGATCTGGAGAATATAGATCTGGTGAAAGCCGGCTGGCCACTGGAACGGATGCCGACCCGTTTTGAAACGTCCTGGCCCCGCATCTATGCGGTGGGGGACGCGCGGATCGGATCGGTCAAGCGGGTGGCGTCAGCGGTGGGAGAAGGGTCCGTGGTGGTCAGCGATGTTCACGCGGCCCTCTCGGAATTGCACTCGGACAGTTTGCCTTAGCCAATGAGCACGGAAAAGCGTCAATCGAGACCCGTCTCTTTCAGGGCCGTCACAAAGCCGGGCAAGTCGGCCAGTGACAGTCCGGACATGTTGATCCTCCCGGTTCCCGGCATGTGAATGGCATGCTCATCGGCCAGTCTGGAAGTTTGATCTTCGCTCAGCGCAAAGGTCGTGAACAGCCCGGTCTGGGTCGCAACATATCCGATGTCGAGCGACTGTTCTTCCGCTTCGGCAACCAGAGCCGTGCGGATTTCTCCCACGCGTTCGCGCATCTGTTGCAATTCCGTGGCCCATTGTTCCGTGAGTCCCGCATCGGACAGGATGATCCGTACCAGTTCGGCACCATGAGCCGGCGGATTGGAAAAATTCACCCGGGCCAGCGTTTGCAATGCTCCGGTTGTGGCAGTTGCCTGGGCGCTGTTTTCGCAAAGCACCAGCAAGATACCCGTTCTTTCCCGATAGAGCCCGAAACTTTTGGAACAGGAAGCGGCAATTAGCATTTCCGGCAAGCGTTCGGCCATCATGCGAACACCGGTCGCATCCTCGTGACTGCCTTGGCCAAATCCCTGATAGGCGAAGTCAAATAGCGGGACGAGTGACCGGGCTTCCACGAGATTCGTCAGGGCTGCCCACTGACTCTGATCGAGATCGGCGCCGGTCGGGTTGTGGCAGACGCCGTGCAACAGCACCACATCCCCGGCCTTTGCCTCGCCAAGCGCTGACATCATCCTGTCAAATTGCAGCGACTGTGTTGCCAGGTCGAAATAGTCATAGGTCCTGATCTCAAACCTGTGGTGTTGCAGCATCGGGATATGATTGGGCCAGGTCGGTGTGCCAACCCAGACAACGGGCGCATTTCCGGCCTTTTTCAATAGAGCCATGGCCTGATGCAGGGATCCCGTTCCACCAGGGCATTGAGCCGCAGCTACGCGGTGGTCGGCAAGGGCAGGGGCATCGTTTCCGAGTACCATCTGCCGCATCAAACGCACGAAGTCCTTGTCCCCATCGGCGGGCAAATAGGCCTTGGACATTTGTTGTTCCAGCAGTTTCGCCTCAGCCTGCTTGATGGTTTGCAATATGGAGGCGTTTCCATCTGCGTCGCGATAGACTCCGACGCCAAGGTCCAGTTTGTGTTCGCGCGGATCTGCACGAAATCGCTGGGAAACGAGCATGAGCGCATCAGGCTTCAACAGCGGGAGATTTTGAAACATTGTGTTTTCGCCTGACTGGAGGGAGGCATTGGACTTTGACTATCTGGCTGGCAGGGCAATGGCAATTGCGAGAGTGAATGACCTTGTCTGTTTCAGCGGTGTCGACCTCGAATAGCGTTTGTCAGATACACCATTCCCATTCCTGATCCGGCGTTTGGGCCGCCGGGTTTCTGACCCGGTTCGTGACCATCCGGTCATAGAGTTTCCGCACCAGATTGCTTCCCGTGCGCTCGAACAGGAACGGAAAAATTCCATGCAACAGACAGGCAAAACCCGTGATGATCATGGGTATGCCGAAGCTGGATGCCATGACAAAATGTTCGGAATAGGTTTCGCCGACAGAGCGGGGATGTTCAGTGAAAAGCTTCATGAGAATGTCCTGTAGTGAAAATTTTCTCAAAAATACCCCGTTCAATCCGAAAATCATTGTCAGAGGTTCGGAGGTTTGTTGAAAAAGTCAAAAAATATTTGACCATAGGGCGCAAAAAGGAAAATAATTTTTCGCAACTTGCCCAAGATGTCCTTCCCGCCTGGTCAGAGAAGCTGAACGGCGAGCAATGACAGTGCGAATGACATGGCAGTCGTCACGGCAATCGGGCCAAAAGATGTCCAGCCGTGCGACAATAAACCGGCGAGGTTCGATTTGATCGCCGCCGCGATGACCGCGAACAGCAGCAATATGCTGGCGGCCTGGTTGCCGGTGGTGACGATTTGCGCGGGGAGCGCAACAGCGCTGTTCAGCGCCACGAGCAATATGAAGCCGATGATGAACCATGGCAGGCCCTGTCTGAGGCCGACCTTTGCTTCCGGGCCGGTATCACTGCTGCCAAACTTTTGCAGCATCAGCGCCACGATGATCAGGATCGGTGCAAGGAGCGTGACGCGGGACAGCTTGACGACTGTGGCCACTTCACCAGCCTGCGGCGAGTAGGAAAAACCGCCGCCAATGGCCTGCGCGACATCATGAATGGAAGCCCCGATCAAAAATCCGGCCTGCGTGTCATCGAGCCGAAGCAACCCCGCAATCGCCGGATAGAATGTCATCGCGGCAGCGCTTGCCATGGTGGTGCCGAGAAGGACAATGGTGAAGCGCGACTGGCTGATCCGGTCCTTGCCGATGATGCTCCACAGCGCAAGGGCAGCGGAAGCGCCACATATGGCCGTGGCACCACCGGCGAGCAGCCCGAACATCACATCCTGCTTGAAAAGTCTGGATGCCAGCATTCCCGTAATCATCACGATTGCCATGATGCAGGCAAGCGCTGCAAAGGGAGTGATACCGAGACTGGAGATCTCCCCAAATGTAATGCGCATGCCGATCAGCACAATGCCTACACGCAGCAATGTCTGGGAGGCAAAATCCAGACCCGCAGACAGACGGCGGTCGGCACTGGCAAAGTTCAGTGCCAGGCCAATCAGGAGACCCATCAGGATAGCCGGCGGTCCGTAATGTTCGCTCAGCCACAGAGCTGCCATGGCAACTACTGCGACCAGCGCCAGGCCGGGCAACAGAGTTGCGATGGTTTTCTTCTGCGTCGGTTCGGTGAGCTGCAGTTCCCCATAGAGATCGGCCACCTGCGGCAGGTCGCGATTTTGGTCTGCCAATTCTGCCTCCCGCTTCTCACGGCAATACTAGCCTGTTCGTGACGCGCATTGTCCCTGTGGTGGAAAATGACTCGATTGGCAATGCTGTTGCGTCGCGAACAGACGATCAGCCGAGAAACAGTTCTGCCGCTGCATCGATAATGGCGTTGTGATCAACCCGATAGGTGGCATAGAGATCGGGAAGGTCGCCCGTCTGTCCGAAACGGTCGGTCCCGAGAGGACTGACCCGCATCCCGCGCACGCCACCCAGCCAGGACAGGGCAGAGGGTGAACCATCCAGAACGGTAATCAGTCCGGCATTCGGTGACAGCTCGCCGAGCAATTGTCCGGCATGGCACGGAGCTGCGCCGCTCCCGGTCCAGCGACCAGCGCACTGGTCTGACCAGCCGCGATGGAGGAGATCGGGAGAGGTCACATTGAGCACCCCGAGCCCCGGGATATCATCCACCAGACTATCATATGCCCTGAGCACTTCGGGGGCGATGGCACCGGAGAAAATGATCGCGGCTTCGGAACCGGGGGCGGGTTTTTTGAGCCAGTAACCGCCCTTCAGCGCATCCGCTTCCCAGCCGTCATCCGTGCGTTCGATCTGGGGTATGGCTCTGGTACTCAGCCGCAGATAGACCGAGCTGCCGTTCTTTTGCTGCATGTGATCAAAAGCCCAGCGCATCATCAGCGCTACCTCATCTGCCCAGACCGGTTCGAAATAGACGAGGCCCGGCTGACCCATGCCGATGAGGGGCGTATTGATCGACTGGTGCGCTCCGCCTTCGGGGCCGAGTGTCAGACCGGAGGGCGTGCCGACCAGCAGAAAACGGGAATCCTGGTAGCAACCATAGTTCAGCGCATCGAGCCCGCGGGCGATGAAGGGGTCATAGACTGTACCCACCGGCAGCAATCGGGTGCCGAAATGCGGTGCCGTCAGTCCCATTGATGTCAGCATGAGGAAGAAGTTGTTCTCTGCAATACCGAGTTCGATATGCTGTCCGGCGGCATGGGCGGCCCATTTCTGGGCGGAAGGAATCCGGGCTTTTTGAAAAACGTCGGTCACTTCCTGCCGGCGAAACAGGCCGCGCTGGTTGACAAACGCGCCGAGATTGGTGGTCTGGGTGACATCGGGCGCCGTGGTCACGATCCGGTCGCCGATTTCTTCACCGGATTTCGCGAGATCGAGCAATATCTTGCCGAAAGCGGCCTGGGTCGACTGTCCTTCGCCCTTCGGAATGGCGAACCGGGCGGGAACCGGAACCGGGTCTGCTTCCATTTCCGCTTGCTGCCGTGACATCGCGCTGTCTTCAACAAAGGCTTTTAACTGCGCTGCCGCATTGTCTCCGAGACCGCCATAGGGCTCCCATTCGGAGCCTTCCGCAATGCCCAGGCTTTTGCGATAGCCATCCATCTGGGATGGATTCATCATGCCCGAGTGATTGTCCTTGTGGCCAGCAAGAGGCAGACCAAATCCCTTCACCGTATAGGCAATGAACAGGGTTGGCCGGTCGTCATCACAGGCATCGAAGGCATCCGAAAGGGTTTCCACACAATGCCCGCCGAGATTGGTCATCAGATCGGCCAGAGCGTCATCATCAAAGCTCGCCAGCAGTTTCCGGACATTGGGCTTGTCACCAATATCTGCCAGCAATCGCTCGCGCCAGGCCGGGCCGCCCTGATAGGTCAGTGCGGCGAAATCCGCGTTGGGGCAGCTTTCTATCCACTGCTCCAGTGTTTTCCCGCCGGGTTTCCGGAATGCTGCCTGCTGGCGTTTGCCATATTTCAGGGTGACGACCCGCCAGCCACAGGTTTCAAAAATATCATCGAACCGCCGAAACATCCGGTCTGCGGTCGTGCTGTCGAGGGACTGGCGATTATAGTCCACCACCCACCAGCAATTGCGAATATCATGCTTGTAGGCTTCGATAAGGCATTCGTAGATATTGCCTTCGTCCAGCTCCGCATCTCCCATAAGGGCGATCATGCGCCCGGCGTCGCTTTCTTCCATCTGGCCATGGGCAATCAGATAATCCTGCATCAGACTGGAAAAGGCGGTGATTGCGACACCGAGACCAACCGAACCCGTGGAAAAGTCAACCGGGATCGTGTCTTTGGTTCGCGACGGATAGCTTTGCACGCCGCCCAGCCCGCGGAAGCGTTCCAGTTTTTCCCGGCTTTGATTTCCCAGCAGATAATGAATGGCGTGCAGCACAGGTCCTGCATGCGGCTTGACCGCCACCTTGTCGCCGGGACGCAAGGCGTGGAAATACAGCGCGGCCATGATCGCGGTCATCGAGGAACAGCTGGCCTGATGGCCTCCGACTTTCAGTCCGTCCCGCTTTTCCCGGATGTGATTGGCGTTGTGGACGGTCCAGGACGAAAGCCAGCGCAATCTGGATTCCAGCAGTTCCAGCATCTGCATTTCATTTTTGTCTCGCGTCATCGTTTTGTCTGGCATGGCTGCAGTTATCCCGAATTGATCAAGGTCTGACAATAGGCTTGATACCCGACGCATGGCTGCCTTGCTAAACGGGAATGTCCATCAGACGGGTATCCGCTGATCTTGTGCCTCCCCGGCATGGCAATGCGGTGGCGGCTGCGCTAAGGAAATCGGGACGGCCGTCAGCCGACAATGTTTGAAAGGAGCCTGCCCCGAATATGTCCGAACTGACAGACGATTACAGCGCCGCAGGATTTGGCGGAAATCTCGGCTTTGGTTTGAAGCCAGCGGTCATACTGATCGACGTTGCACGTGCCTATATTGAGCCGGATGCGCCGCTCTATGTCGGTTCCGAAGATGCGTTTCAGTCCATGCGGAAGCTGGTAGAAATGGCACGGGCAGCAAATGTGCCGATAATCTGGACACGGGTCGAATACAGGCCAGGAGGTGCTGACGGTGGACTGTTTTACCAGAAAGTGCCGGTGCTTTCTGTTTTTGATGAAGGCAATCCGCTTGGCGATTTTGACCCGCGTCTTGAACCGGCAGACGATGAGCTGGTGATCACCAAACAATATCCCAGTGCTTTCTTTGGGACCAGTCTGACATCGACGCTCAACATGCTGCGGGTCGATACCTGCCTGCTTGCAGGTTTTTCGACTTCGGGTTGCGTCAGGGCGTCCACACTGGATGCCCTGCAGAACGGATTTCGTCCCATCGTGGTGTCCGAAGCTTGCGGTGACCGGGATCCGCAGGTTCAGTCCGCCAATCTCTTCGACCTCGAGCAAAAATATGCGGACCTCAAGAAACTGGCCGAGATTTCGGACTATTTTGGCCGCATTGCACCTGCCTGATCACTTGCGCCCTAACCGGATGGATTAGCCAAACCATCCTCTGCGGGCGCTTGCATGATGATCTGTGGCAAAAAAATTCGGTAACAAACCGAATTCTTTGCTAAACATGGTGAAGAATCGATTTGTAATACCGTTGTCGGGTCGCGCCGAGAAGAGGGCATGGGGGCCTTATGACAACTGCGCGCGTACCGACAGGACCGCTTTTTTGCGACTCCAATCATAGCAGAACACCTGTAAATCGCGGTGTGCGACGCGGTGGTTTGCGACTGGGCGGTCTGGCCACCATCGCCTTCATGCTGGCGTGGAACTCCCAGACAGCGCAGGCGCAAGTGGCGCCCGGGCCGGTCGTATCACCTACTCAGGCATTTCAGGCCAGTCCGACATTTGCCCAGGGCAATGGCATTCACGATACCACTGCAAATCTGGATACTGTGACGCTTTCAACGGCCCAGACCGTCATTAACTGGTCAACCCTCGACGTCCAGACACCCCAGCAAACGAGCAATTCGGTCAATGTTCTGGACACGGGTTCCACCTTGCAATTTGTCGGTCCCGCCAATGGCTATACGGTTCTCAACCGGATTTTGCCGACCGCGGGAACAGGCGGTACTTTTCGCCCTGTTTCCTTGAATGGCACAGTTGACAGCCGCCTGGGTTCGACCGGCGGTGCGCAAGGGGGCGACATCTGGTTCTACAGTCCCGGCGGGATCATTACCGGGGCGTCCTCGCAGTTCGATGTCGGCAGTCTGGTCCTGTCCGCCAGTACGCTCGACAATATCGACAATGGCGGAGCAGAGCTCAATTTTACCGGTGTCAGCCAGACCAATGCGACGGTTACCGTTTCGGCGGGCACAGCAATCAATGCCAATGGCTATGTGGCGATTGTGGCGCCGCGGATCGAGCAGGACGGAAATATCAATGCGGACGGGTCTATTGCCTATGTTGCGGCCGATGAAGCGGTCCTGACAATCAACCAGGGCCTCTTCGATATCAGCGTTGGCATAGGGACGAGCGATTCCGCCGGGATCGACCATAGTGGCGTAACAACCGGTCCGGCCCGTTCCGGAGATGCGGATAATCAGACGATCTACATGGTTGCGGTTCCCAAAAACCAGGCCCTGACCATGCTGATTGCCGGATCCGCCGGTTACGCAGCCGCGGTCAATGCTCTTGAGCGGGATGGCAACATCATTCTGAGTGCTGGCGGAGACGTGGCCCAGAACCAGATTGACGAAACCATTGTTTCTGGACGCAATGCCAATATTTCGATCAGCGGCGGGAACCTGACCAACAGCACCGACATGTTCGCGGACGACGACCTGTCGATTGTCACCGGGGATTTTGTTGGTGGGCGGTTGTTCGCGGGCGATATTATAACCATTGATGCAACCGGTTCGGCGATCGTCGACACCGTGGTTTCAGATCGGAACACAAGCATTACAGCGGCATCTATCGGATTGAGTTCCGGGACGGCCGGAATTGATCTGATTTTGAATGCGACCGCCGGAGACATTGTCGGGTCCGGGACAATCAGCATTGACCGATTCGTCAATTTGGATGCCACCGGCGATATCTCCTTCGGTTCCCTTACCGCGGGGAATACTTTCAACGCCGATGCCGGAGGCTCGATAAGTTTTACCGAAGCCAACACGCTCCAGTCCCAGATCATTTTCAATGCTGGTGGCGATATAAATGGCGGTTCGATGTTTACCACCGATGTTCCGGGGATCACTGACAGCATCACGCTCAACGCCGCTACCGGAAATACGACGGTGGGAAACATCACCTCGGCTCAGAGTCTCTTCATCAATGCCATCAACATCGATACGGGTTCGCTTGATGTGGAATCGGTTGCCAATGTTCTTGCAACCGGAACAGCGAATGTTGCCGCAGTGAGCACCAATACGGGCGCTGCGACCGTGCGCGGCACGTCTGTGACGCTGGGTACAGCCGACTCACGTAATCTAATTCTCGATGCCACCAGCACCTCTCTTATGGTCACGGGTGATATTATTTCGGCAGGTCTGATCAACTTGGACGCGGCCACCGACATAAGCTTTGTCAACGCCCAGGCGAGTAACACGTTCACGGCGGATGCCGGTGGCGATATCCGGTTCACCACGGCCAATACCAGCCAGTCGCAGATTATTTTCGATGCTGGTGGTAATATTGTCGGGACCTCCCTGACGAGTGTCGATGTCCCCGGCATAACAGACAGCATCAGTCTGACAGCCGTCGAAGATATTATTCTGGCATCGGTGAATTCCGCCCAGGATATCAATCTGACTGCGGACAATATCTCCGCAAACCTTCTCGATGCGGCTGTCTTTCTCAATGTCAACGCAGCCCAGGTCGCGGACCTCGGGACCGTCAACAGCGGGCTTGATGCCCGCATCATTAGCAGCGTGGTCGATCTTGCGGACGGTTCGATTGACCGTGGCTTGACGATCAGTGCGGCCAATGCCAACCTGAATGTCACAGGCACAGTCGACGTCGGTGGCCTTATCAACCTGGATGCCAGCGGGGATATCACGTTCGGATCGCTGACCGCCGGCAATACTTTTACAGCCGATGCCGGTGGCTCCATCAACTTCACTGAAGCAAACACCACACAGGCCCAAATCATTTTCAATGCTGGGACTGATATCAATGGCGGCACGATGTTCAGCACCGACGTGCCCGGCATTACCGACAGTATCACGCTAAACGCGACCACCGGAAACGTAACAGTGGGTGATATTTCCTCCGCGCAAGCGATCACCATCAACGCCATCAATATCGATGCCGGTGTTTTGGATGCGGAATCCTTCGCCAGCGCTCTCGGATCCGGCACGGTAGATGTGACCGCGGTGAATACCAATACCGGTACCGGAACAGTGCGCGGTGCCTCTGTATTGCTTGGCTCGGCAGACGCACGCAATCTGGTTTTGACCGCTATCATCGCCGGACTGACCGTTACCGGAGACATCAATTCGGCGGGCCTTATCGATCTGGATGCGGCGACGGATATTGATTTTTTGAATGCGCAGGCCGGAAACACCTTCACCGCCAACGCAGTCGGCGATATCCGATTCACCACCGCCAACACCAGTCAGGCACAAATCATATTTGATGCCGGGGCCAATATTACCGGCACCTCGATGATGAGTGTCGATGTCCCGGGAATAACTGACAGCATCAGTCTGAATGCCGGCGATGACATCACCCTTGATACCGTGGTCTCCGGACAGGATATCAATCTGACGGGGGATAACATCACGGCGCGCTTGCTCGACGCCGATGTGTTTCTCACCGTCAACGCTGCCCAGATTGCAGACCTTGGAAGGGTCAACAGCGGGCTGGATACGAGAATCTCGAGCAGCTTCGTGGATCTGGCTGACGGTTCCATTGACCGGAATCTGTCAATTGCCGCTTCCAACGCGGATCTCACCGTTGCCGGGACCGTGACAGTCGGCGCTCTTATCAATCTGGATGCCAGTGGCGATATCACATTCGGCTCCCTGACCGCGGGTAATACGTTTACGGCCGATGCCGGTGGTTCGATCAATTTTACCGAGGCCAACACCACCCGGTCGCAAATCATCTTCAATGCCGGGACCGATATCAATGGCGGGTCGCTGTTCAGCAGAGATGTGGCCGGTATCACTGACAGTATCTCGCTGAGCGCGCTCACCGGAAATGTGACAGTGGGAGATATAGATTCGGCTCAAGACATCATCATCCGCGGCATCGATGTCAGTTCCGGCACTCTGGATGCTCAGTCTAATGCCACTGTTCTCGCCACGGGGATCGCAGATGTCGGCGCAATCAACACAAATACGGCTATTGCAACCGTCCGCGGAACATCCGTTACCCTGGGCTCGGCCGACACCGCAAACATCGTACTCGATGCCACCGACACAAATCTGACGGTCACCGGAGATATTCTTTCGGCTGGAGTGATCAATCTCGATGCGGTCACCGATATCATTTTTGCCGGTGCGCAGGCGGGCAATACATTTACCGCCGATGCCGGAGGCGACATCCGTTTCACAACAGCGAATACCCGTCAGTCCCAGATCCTGTTTGATGCTGGCGGAAGTATCATTGGTGGGTCACTGATGAGCGAGGATGTTCCGGGAATAACCGACAGTATCAGCCTGGTCGCGGCCAATGATATCGAGATTGATTCTGCAATATCTGCTCAGGCTCTCAACCTGACGGCGAACAATATTACCGCCAGCTTACTGGACGCGGCAAGCTTTCTCAATGCAACTGCGGTCCAGAGCACAGATATCGAGACGGCCAATAGCGGTTTTGATGCAGGGTTGACCGGCGCTTTCGTCACCCTCGACAACGGCACTGTCGGCCGGAGCCTGAACCTGAACGCGACAAATGGTGATGTCGACGGAACCGGGATAATTGACGTTGGCGGTCTCATCAATCTGGATGCCACCGGCAACATCACATTTGGTGCGTTGACTGCGGGGAATACGTTCACTGCTGATGCGGGAGGATCGATTGACTTCACCGAAGCGAACACCACCCAGTCGCAGATCATTTTCAATGCCGGTACCGATATCAACGGTGGTTCGATGTTCACGACAGATGTGCCAGGGATTACGGACAGCATAACGCTCAACGCCCTCTCTGGTGATGTGACCACGGGTGATATCTTTTCCGCCCAGAGTATTGCGATCAACGCGGTCAATATCGATGCCGGCATTCTGGATGCAGTGTCCGCCGCCACGATACTGGCATCCGGAACCGCAGATATTGGCGCGGTTAACACGGATACCGGAAGCGCAACAGTCCGCGGTTCTGGAGTAACGCTGGGGGCCGCAGATGTGCGGAACCTTGCGCTCGAGGCAACGGGTACGTCGCTGACCGTTAACGGCGACATCATTTCAGCTGGGGTGATCAATCTTGATGCGGTCACCGACATTCGTTTTGCAGATGCTCAGGCAGCCAATACATTCACCGCGGATGCCGGAGGGAATATCCGCTTCACAGGCGCCAATACCAGTCAGTCACAGATTATTTTCAATGCCGGCACGGATATCAACGGGGGTTCAATGTTCAGCCGGGATGTGCCCGGCATTACCGACAACATCACGCTGAACGCCGTTAATGGAACAATCGCGGTGGGAGATGTTGTTACGGCACAGGATGTTTTCCTGAACGCAAACAATATCCTGTTCGACTCCCTGACCGGTCCCAACCGGATCATCCTCTCCGCACCAAGTGGCACGATTGGTCTGAACAATGGCCCCGGCGACATTACCAGCGGCGGACTGATTGATCTGGATGCCAACGCCATCAATGTCGGCCGTCTGGAAACGCCCACAACCATTACGCTCGCGGCGACTGGAACAGCCGCCGCCGACGAACTGGTCAGCGGCACCACCAGTCAGGTTACGGGTGCTTCGGTTGTCGTCAACAGCGGCAATATCGGCACATCGCTGACGCTCAACGCTACGGCGGGCAATATTGACGGCAATGGAACTATCGATGTCGGTACTGTTGTCAATCTCGATGCAACAGGCGATGCAGGTTTTGGCATCATCAATGGCGGCACGGCGACACCGTCCGCCTTTACGGTCGATGCCGGAGGCGCCATCCGCTTTGCCGGTGCAACCAGCGCCACGTCGATCGATCTGAACGCCGGCGACGCAATTTTGGGCGGCGATCTCGACGCGCCGGGCAGCCTGAATCTGAACGGTGCAGATATTGCGATTGGTAACGCCACGACCCCGGACATTAACTTCATCAGCGCGGCCAATATCCTGTTTGACAGTCTGTCATCGGCCAACAGCATCGACCTGACGGCCAATGGTGGACGGATTGGACGCAACATCGGCAGCGGCGATATTTCCAGCAATGGCGACATCACGCTGGTCGCGCAGGAAATTGATCTCACCGATCTGCAGGCCGACGGAAATATCAGCGCACAGATTACCCTGGCGGATTCCCGTTTCGGGCGGGTGGAAGCGGGCGGGGAGGTACTGATAGATGGCGCTGCTGCCGTAGTTGTCGACGATACGCGGTCCGGAACCACGAGCCGAATCAGCGGCACATCGGTTCTGCTGAACAATGGCACCATCGGCACGGATCTTTTTGTCACCGCGACCGCCGGAGCGATTTCCGGAACGGGCACGATCACGGTAGACGGCGAGATTGATCTCGATGCCCAGACCAATATTGGTTTTGGCAGCCTCAATGCCGCCGGCAGTGATCTGACCATCCTTGCCAATGGCGACATCCTGTTCAACGAAGCGCGCGCTCTGGGGAATATTTCGCTGACCAGCACCGGCGGACTGGTCGATGGGGGGACAGTCTCAGCCGATCCCGCGGGACCGGGCCTGATTACGGTTGAAGGTGCCCTCGGGATTGAACTGGACAATATTTCCGGTTCAAGCGCCACGTTGACGTCAAGCGGGAACCGGGTTGCGGTCCGCAGCGATATTGATCTGACCGGCACGGTCGATGCTACCGGAGCCGATGTCCTTCTGAATTCGGCCAGCGGATTTGATGTGCAGGCTGAAGCCACCGCCGGCAGTATTGATCTCGACAGTGATGGCAATCTCGACATTTTGAGCGCCCAGGCCAGTGATGGCATCGCAGCATCGTCCCTGGGGAATGTCACCATATCCGGAGATATCCAGGCCGGCAGTGCGCTGGGTCTGGTCGCGGGCAATCTGCTTGATATCCAGGCGCTCGCGTCCGGCACGACGATCATCACGTCGTCGGCTGATATCAATATTGCCGGTTCCGGACAGCTGGGCGAATTCGCTCGCACGAACACGATATTGATCAACAGCGACGGCTCACAGCGGGCGATCCTTGGCGGCACCGGAACCACCGGTGTGTTCAGTCTGTCAAATGCCGAGTTTTCGCGCATCCAGTCCGGGCTCTCGCTTTCGGTATTTGTGACCGCCACGGGCGGTTCTGATCCGGATCTGGTCATTCAGGATCTGGCTGCCGATACCGGTGATCTCGGCTCCGGGCGAACCGGGAATATCGGGCAGGCGGGCTTCCTGTTGTTCACCTCTGAACAGTCGGTGCGGGTGGACGGGGAGCTCACGCTGAGCAACGTGACGGCTGGAACGGGATTACAGCTGGTGGCACTGGAGCAGCTGCGGATCAACGCGGAGGGCGGTCTGATTGAGCTGACCGACGGCGCGGGGGCCTTTGGTCAGTCCGGCAGTCTGCTGCTCACCGGGGAAGATATCCTGGTGATGACGGATCAGGCACTGACAGATATCGGCCTGTTGACGCTCGCCGACACGGATGCCCGGCTGGCAGACAGCGATGGGCTGAATATTCCGGACGGTTTCATTCGTGCCGGCAATGCACAAATCGTCGCCGGAAGCAGTTTTCTGGTTCAAAACAGCGTACCCGGCACCGACTTTGATGACCGGAGAGGCGCGACGTTGGCGAGCATTTTCGTTGCCGGTTCCGGACCAGCAGATCTGGATATTGTGTTCAATGGCCTGGTCGCAGGTCAGACGGGCTTCGATGCCATTCCCGTTTTCACCTTGCTCAGCAGTGCGGCGCCAAATTCCACGGTCAATGGCTGTCTCCTGGCCAATCCGGGAGCCTGTCTGCCGCCAACCCCGACGCCCACACCCACACCCACTCCGACGCCGACACCGACCCCAACACCTGCGCCAACACCGACACCAACCCCAACACCAACCCCAACCCCAACACCTGCGCCAACGCCAACGCCTACACCAACTCCGGCTCCCGCACCCACGCCAACACCGGTGCCTACACCAACGCCCACTCCGGAACCCGAACCCATTGATCCGGTGCAGGATATTGTCGAGGAACAGGTGACGCCGGCCGAAACAGACGTCACGATGGATCCGATGCAGACCAGCATCATCCAGTTCGGGGAAACAGAGAATCTGGGAGAGACGCTGCTGATCGAGGAACCGGTCACGGGAATGGGCAATGACGACCTGTGGGTCCCGCCCTCCGAATGCAATGGTCCGGACTGCGAAGGTGGCGGCGAAGAGGACGAACCGGAAGCCGAGCCAGCGGAGACGCCTTGAGGGCATGGCAGTCAGCGCGCCGAATTCACGATTGGCAAAAGGCTGCTGGAAGGGAAATCTGGTGCCCAGAAGAGGACTCGAACCTCCACGTCCCGAAAGACACCAGCACCTGAAGCTGGCGCGTCTACCAATTCCGCCATCTGGGCACGGGGTAGGGGGGAGCCTTTAGGCCAGACCATTTGAACATGTCAACCAGTTGCGTCGGCCGGATGGAAGAATGTTTTCTCCGCTCGCTGGCTTCCCATCGCACACATATCGGGAAAGTCATGGCGGTCCCGCTGCGGACGCGGAAAAGCAGGAGGTGCGAAGGGCAGATTTGCGTCTTTCCGAATAGGTGTTATATATGAATAATACACCATCAATCAGAGAAAGTCCCCATGTCAGAATCAATCCTGGAAACCGAGAGACACGTTCCCGCCCGGCGAGAAAACCATGCCGGCGCCTGGCAGGACCTTGCGATCATCATTGCCGTTCTGGTGATCGTCAAGCAGTCGGTGCTTCCGTTCAGCTATTTATATGCCGGTCCGGCATCCACGTTCAGCGCGATGATTGTCGGCACCATCCTCTTGCGGCGCAGGGGAAGGGGCTGGTCAGATCTGGGACTGCGCTGGCCGGACAACTGGCTGCGGATAGCGGGGCTCACGATCCTCACCATGGCCGCCTTTATATTGGCGACCCAGTTGATGGATTTCGTTGCCGTCCGCTTCTTTCCCGATGTCGGAACCTCTGGCCGGTTTGACCATGTCGAAGGAAATCTTCCGGCCTATATCGGGATCATGGCACTGGTCTGGACACATGGCTCGTTTTTCGAAGAGCTGCTCTTTCGGGCCTTTGTCATCGATCGCACCAGCACCGCGCTGGGTGGCGGATGGAAAGCCGATCTGGCGGCCGCGCTGGTTTCATCGGTCTTCTTCGGATATCGGCATTATTATTATCAGGGATGCACGGCGCCCTAGTGACTGGTGCCGGCGGACTGGCTTTCGCGCTTCTCTATATCTGGTTTGGCCGGAAGAACATCCTGCCGCTCGTTTTTGCCCATGGCATATTCAACAGCCTGGGCCAGACATTCCGGTTTTTGGGAATCAGGGACTGACGCACTGGTTCTGCCATATGGATTGACATACTGTAATAGTGTATTAATACACTATAGATCATCTTTGATATGCGGGAGGATGCCATGAAGCCTATTGCCAATATTGTATCTGCGACCTTGCTGGCCTGTCTGGCGCCGACGGTGCCGGTGATGGCGGAAAGTGCGGAAGACGTTCCGGCTTATGCCAAGAAACTGGCCGAAGCGGGAAAGCTCCACCGGTTGGCCCTCGAATATGACGGCGAGACCTTTTCCGGTCCGGCCATGGACAAGCTGCTGGAAGAAGGCCGCAAGGCGCAGTTTTTCCTGATCGGCGAAGAACATGGCATCGCCGAGAATCCCGAGCTGGCAACCGCCCTTTTCAAGCAGTTACAGCCCGCCGGCTATGCAAAACTTGTCATTGAGGTGTCGCCGTATGTGGCGTCCCACATGGACGAAACACTGCGAAAGGGCGGCATTGACGGGTTGCGGAATCTGTTTGCCCGGCCGGGTGGTGAACCGGCCTTTTTCGGAATGCGCGAGGAAGCGCAATTTCTGGCCGATGTGCGGGCGAGTTCCGGTTCTTCGGAACCCCTGTTGTGGGGCGTGGACTATGAAGTCGCAAGCGAGCGGCTGTTGCTGTCGGCGCTGGAGGAAATGGACAAGCCGGAAGCGGCGGTGGTCAAACTCGCAGCACTGCGCAACGCATCGGATGCCTCCTGGGAGAAATATGAAGAGACGCGCGGCCCGCAATATATTTTCAGCTTCTCCGGTGATCCCGAACTGGTCCAGGCGGTGAAAGACGCCTGGCCGGAACGCAGCGGGCAGGCCGAGCAGTTACTGAACACGCTTCAACAGACACTGGAGATCAATCGTCTGTTTGTCGGCCGCCAAATACTGGAATCCAACGCCCAGCGCAGCGCGCTCATCAGGTCCAACTTTCTGAAGCACTGGGCCGCCGAAAAAGCACGCGGCGAAACCCCCCGGGTCATGGTCAAACTGGGCGCATCGCATCTCGTGCGCGGACGAAACTTCACCGAAGTCTTCGACCTGGGACCGATGCTCCACGAAATCGCGACACTGGAGGGAGGCAAGGCATTCAGTGTCCTGGTCCTGCCGGGGCTGAACGCGCAGACAGCGGTGTTCGATCCAACGCAATTCAGCTATCGTCCGGCACCGGCAAAAGACGGTTATGCCAAGGCGGCGAGGCCGCTTTATGACGCAGCCTGGCCGGACAAGTATACGCTGATCGACCTGCGGCCGCTGCGTTCGATATTGCGGTCCCCCCGATCCGGCGCATCGGCCAGCCTGATGAAGACGGTTCACGGGTTTGACATGGTTCTCATCATGTCAGGTTCCACGGCTTCTGCCGAATTGACGCATCCCTAGATCTGCCTGGATCGCGCCAGGCCGACAGACTCTGATCCATGTGTTGACTCTTGAAAAATAGTTCGTATACGTACTTATATTTAGTTCACATACGAAATAAATTATGCAGCAACCCAGAATATTCCATCTCATGCAAAAAGCGCATAGCAGCCTGTTTCGGGCCGCGGACCGGTTCCTCGGCGAGGAAGTCGGTCTGTCGACCTCCCAGCATGCGGTCCTGCTCATATTGATGCAGCATGATGGCGCGCCGATTTCCGCGATCGCCGGGGAGCTGAAAATGGGCAAGTCCAGCCTTACCGGCCTGATCGATCGCATGGAGAAAAAGGGGCTGGTGTCGCGCCGGCAGAGCGCGGACGATGCGCGCAGTTTTGAAATCCATATCCGGGATCACGGGCGCCATCTTGTCCGGTCGACATTGCCCGGAACCAAACGGATCAATCGCAGCATTCTCGAGCCGTTTTCTGCCCAAGAACAGGAAGTTATCGCCCGATTTCTCAACCATGTGGCGAGCAATGCCGATGAAATTGTGGCCACCCAGACCTCAAGGAAACACAAGGAAAACCACCCGCAATGAGCAACAATATTGATCTTTCAACCGCCGACCGCGTCACCACATTGACGATCGCGCGCGCCGACAAAAAGAATGCAATCACGCAGGACATGTATGCCGCCATGGCCGAGGCGATCACGGACTATGGTCAGGATATGGACGTCCGGGCCTTGGTCATCACGGGCGCGGGCGACATGTTTACCGCCGGGAATGACCTGCAGGATTTTTCAACCGGAGGCGCGGATCAGGATGAGATTCCGCCGGTCTCGCGTTTCCTCCATGCGCTTCGGGATTGTCCGAAACCCGTTGTGGCTGCGGTCAATGGTCCGGCCATCGGGGTGGGGCTCACCATGTTGCTGCACTGCGATCTGGTCTATGCCGGGCAAAGCGCCACGTTCAATGCACCATTTGTAAAACTCGGCCTGGTTCCGGAAGCCGCATCGTCGTTATTGCTTCCCGCCGCCGTGGGCATGGCTGTCGCCAATGACATATTACTTGCAGGGCGTACGTTGAATGCTGAGGAGGCTTTGCGGTTTGGGCTGATTGCCCGGATATTTCCGGACGGGGAGCTACAGGAAGCGGCACGGCAGATTGCACTGCATATTGCCAGTTCGGCGCCCAATGCGCTCAGGCAATCCAAATCACTGATCCGGAATCAGCGCGATCAGATTGCCGACCAGATGCAGGCTGAAGGCAGATTGTTCGTGGATCAGTTGCAGTCGCCCGACTTCCGGGAAAGTGTCGCCGCGATGATGGAAAAGCGCGCACCCAATTACGGCTGAGGGCGTCGCCCGCATCTTGCGCCGCAAGGCAGCGGCAAACAGTCGTTAGCGCTATGTAAACTATGTTTTGGTACCAGTCTGTTCCATCGGATCAGACAACGAAGCATGGGGCCGAAACGGACGAAAAATGGCGGTTAAGGGACTTCTTAAGGCATTGTCCAGCAATGCCGGTTCTCAGTCAGAAACCAGCGCTGCGAAGGCGACGGCTGTGCCCGGACAGGCGCGCCGTGCGGATATTCTGGATGATTTCGAACAGGCGGGAATAAGCTGGTTCTGGGCAACAGATGCCGACGACCGCATCATCTATCTCACGGAAAAAGCCGCTGAAAATCTGGGACGGCCGGTTTCGGACCTGATTTCGGAAAAGTTTACGGCCTTTTTTGAAAATGACCCTGACAATCCGGACGAGAAATCCGATCGTCCGCTGAAATATCAAATTCGGAAACGCAGCAAGATTAGTGATCTGGTTGTGCGGCAGGTCTCGCTGACGATGCGTCCGGGTGATGAACAGAAATGGTGGCTGATTACCGCCCATCCGAAATTTGACGAAGCCGGAAACTTCCAGGGATATCGCGGAAATGCAAAGGATGTTTCGGCAGAATATAAGCGCAAGCTCGAAGATTCCCGGCTTGCCGAATTTGACTCGCTGACCGGTCTCGCAAACCGGCACCGGATGGACAATCAACTGAAGAGCCTGCTCGGCGCTTTCAAGGCCGCCAGCCGCAGCTGCGCCATCATGATGCTCGATCTCGACCGCTTCAAACAGGTCAATGATACGATGGGGCATCCGGCGGGCGACGAGCTGCTCAAACAGGCCGCCAGGCGGATGCGGGACGTGATCGGCGACCGGGGGGAAATCGGCCGGCTGGGCGGAGACGAATTTCAGGTCATATTGCCCGATCTCGATGACCGCGGGAAACTGGGCGAAATTGCCGAGAAAATCGTCAAACTGATTTCGCAGCCTTATGATATTGAAGACAAGAAAGCCATTATCGGCACATCGATCGGGATTGCCGTGGCGCCTTATGACGGAGTGGACCGGGAAGAGCTGATCCGCAGTTCTGACCTTGCGCTTTATGCTGCGAAAAATTCGGGACGGGGGCAGTTCCGGTTCTATTCGGCCGACCTCAAGGATGAGGCCGAGGAACGGCGGTTGCTGGTGGAGGATCTCCGGGAAGCGCTGGCCAATGATCAGCTGGAATTGCATTACCAGCCGGTTGTTCGAACAGACGATCACATGATTGTCGGGTTTGAGGGGCTGATGCGCTGGGATCATCCGGAACGTGGTTTTGTGAGCCCGGGCGTTTTCATCCCGATTGCCGAAGAATTGAACCTGATAAACCAGCTGGGCGAATGGGCCTTGCGCAAGGCTTGTGAAGACGCGCTGCAATGGCCGCAGTCAGTCCGGATCGCGGTGAACGTCTCGGCAGTGCAGTTCGCCAGCAACGGTTTCCCCGAAATTGTCATGAATGCTCTTGCCAATAGCGGTCTGGCGCCTGAGCGTCTCGAACTGGAACTCACTGAAAGTGTGTTCATGGGCGACAGCGAAACCATCGACACCACATTCCGGATTTTGAAGGAACTCGGTGTGCGGCTGGCGCTGGATGATTTCGGCACCGGTTATTCTTCGCTCAGCTATCTTCGATCAGCACCGTTTGACAAGATCAAGGTCGACAAGAGCTTTGTCGATTCCTGTACCCAGAAGGATCAGAACAGCGAGAAAATCATCGCGGCTATTGTGAGCCTGTCTGAAGCTCTGGGAATGGAAACGACGGTGGAAGGTGTGGAAGCCTTTGATCAATTCGACGTGGTTTGCTCCAAAGGCGCGCGTTTCATTCAGGGGTGGATTTACTCCAAGGCGCTGCGGCTCGAGGAAATCTCGGAAAAAATGGGTGCCGGCGAGTTCAAGATCGAGCCGGACGGTCCGGAACTGTATCGACCGGATCGCCGTAAGGTTTTCCGCCGGATCGGTGCCATTCATGAAGATCACCGCTATGAGGTGGTGATGCGCGACCTGTCCAGGACCGGCGCGCAGTTTGAAGGCATGATCGGTGTTCCGGTCGGCACCAATCTGGTGCTTGACCTGGGCGCCGGGCAACTGGTCATTTGCACCGTTGTCCGCTCCGAAGATGCTGTTGTCGGAACCAAATTCGAAACACCGCTGGTCAGCGACGGGGCAGGGGGTCTGTGCACGCGGCATCGCGTGTCTCCCTATGACCTCGCGGCGGCCGGCATGCCGCTGGCAGCCTTGCCGGAAGGCAATTATCCGCTGGCACAGGTCTCGACTGCACCGGCGAGCAAGCCCAGGTTCATGCAGGTTGCCATCTAGGACGGGCGTGCAATCCGGTTACCGGGATTTCGCCCAGTCTTTCCAGGCGACGATATCATAACCCAGATGTTTGCCGCTTATCGATGTGAGCGTCCCGATGATCTGGGATTTCAGCCAGGGGGGATCATCCGCAAAATCCAGCCTTTTCAGCAGCGCATCAACCGTTTGCCGGTCATTTTGGCCGGAAGCGGCCACGGCGCGCAAAGCGCTCAGTTCGATTTCGAAATATTTTTCATAACTGTTGGGTGGCGAGGTCCAGGGATCGGTCAGAAGATTGACGGGAACGTCGGCCTGACCGGCTCTCGCCATTCCCGTCAAAATGCTGGCGCGGGCAATATCTATTGCCCGTAACGACAGGCTGCCGCCAAAGGCGCTGAAGGCCAGATCGGGTGGCCGGGCCTTGAAACGCTCGGCGAAAAAGCCTGCCGGTGGGCCATTTGTGGACGCTGCATATATCAAGCGGCGAAGCCGGCTGATGCCAGCGGCTTCATAGGTTGAGGGTGCCGCCAGCATCAGGTCGATGTCCCGGCCGGTTGATTCCCAATCCATGGCGACCAGCTGTTCCGGTTTCTGCGAAATCAGCCGGGGCGGCTTTTCGCCGCGCGGAATGATATGATTTCGCGGCCCCCAGACGATGCCCCGCCCGTCATCACCAGCGCCGGCGACATATATCTGCCCGGCAACGGACTGAATGGATACCGGTCTTCCCTGATCCAGCTTTTGGCCGCGTAGCCAGTGGTCTCCGCCCGGACTGGACCATAATTGCCCGTCATTTGCAACGACCCAGAGTCGGTTGCCATCACTGGCCAGATCGACAAATGGCCCCTTGATTCCGACACGGACGGATCGCCGTCCGTCAAACCGCCAGATTTCCCGCTCGCGGCCGCGACCGACAATCGCGAACAGGCCTTCCCCGTGAATGGTCAGCCCGTTGAAATAGCGATTGAGCGGCCAGCTGTTGACCGTCTGAAATCCGGATCCGGTCCATTTGACGAGCCGTTTGACCTTGGCATCTTTCAGTGACGCATAGGTTTTGCCCTGAAAGACCAGCATTTCCTTGAGCCGGCTGACATGGGTCGATGGCGTGGGGTGAATATAATATTCCTCCCAGGTCCGGCCGGAATCGTCCGAAAACTGCATGCCCGCATTCCGGGTTCCGGTGATTGCGAGCAGCCCGCCCTCCCACTCCAGCAACTGGCTGGTGTGATAAATGGGCGGATTGGGAATCGTCAGGGCATGCCAGCTGTCTCCGTCCGTCACTTCGACAACACCCTCACCGGCGGACTGCAGGGCATCTTCGAACGGCCAGTAGAGCAGGCCTTTGTATACCAGCGGATGCCCGGCATCCTGGCTGTACAGATGCCGCTCATATCGCACCTGGCCCGTCTGCGGCTCGAAGCTCCAGATATCGGCGGAATTGTGGTTCCGGCCTTTCACGGAATTGGCGAACCACAGCTTTCCGCGGTAACCGATCAGTCGGGACGCAACCGGCCATGGACCGACCTGCGCGATGATATCCAGTTCTTGCCCGGGGCTTTCCGTCGATGCGGTACTGTGGGATTCCCGAACCATCCAGGAGATTGCAGGAATGGCAACCAGGACCGCCAGCACCAGTACCAAAATCCTGCGAGACAGTTTCATCTTCCCGGCTTAGGAAACACCGGATGAAAAGCAATGTATTTTCTGAATGCCTTGAACGGTTTTTGGTGCCATAGCTGGCTCATCGATCATCCGAAGATGACGCGTCGGGAATATGGGAGAGAATATGCGTGACTTCATGGCCCTGTCTGGAAATGCGGGTACGGGGCCGTCAGCTGATGTGTTTCCGGGGTATATTCGATGAGCTTGCGTCTCGAAGGCGTTTCCAAAATCGTGAACGGCGAAACGCATATCCATCCCGCGGACATTGTGCTGGAGAAGGGATCGATGAATGTGCTTCTCGGGCCAACATCGGCGGGGAAGACGTCGCTGATGCGCCTGATGGCCGGCCTCGACAAGCCCGATACGGGCAGGATTTTTTGGGAAGATCAGGATGTTACGGGTAAGCGCGTGCAGGACCGTGATATTGCGATGGTGTATCAGCAATTTGTCAATTACCCGTCGATGACGGTGTATGACAATATTGCCTCTCCGCTGAAGCTGCGTAAGAAATCCGCCGCAGAAATAGATGCCCGGGTCCGGGAAATGGCGGAACTGCTGAAGTTGACCTCCATCCTCGGCAGCAAGCCCGCCGAAATATCCGGTGGTCAGCAGCAACGCTGTGCGATGGCCCGCGCGCTGGCGAAGGATGTCGGACTGGTGCTGATGGATGAGCCGCTCGCCAATCTGGACTACAAGCTGCGTGAAGAATTGCGGGTGGAAATTCCCCGCCTGTTCAAGGCGTCGGGCAGTATTTTTGTCTATGCGACCACCGAGCCCGAAGAAGCGCTGCTGCTGGGTGGTAATACCGCAACTTTGTGGGAAGGGCGGATTACACAGTTCGGACCCGCCATGGATGTGTATCGTGGTCCGGTCGATGCCACCACGGCGCGGGTATATTCCGATCCCCCGATGAATTTCGTTTCGGTGCAAAAGGACGCCGCTGGCATCCGTTTTCCGGACGGGCAACTGATCCCGGCAACCGGAGAGACGGGAAATATACCTGATGGCACTTATCGTGCCGGTTTTCGCGCCCACAATCTGGAGATCGGAACTCTTCAGCCTGGCGCCGTGAGTTTTGCCGCAAAGCTGATCGTCACCGAACTCACCGGATCAGACACGTTTCTGCATGTCAGCGTCGCAGGAGAAAGATGGATAGGCCTGATACCCGGGCTCCAGGATTTCCGGGCCGGTCAGGAATTGCCGATCGGTCTCAATCCCGAAAGCCTGTTCTATTTTGATGAACAGGATCAGCTGGTTGCCGCCCCGGATCAGCCAGTCGATATGGAAAGGGTGTAGTTTTGGCCGCCATCACCCTTCAGAATCTGGCGCATAGCTACAATCCCGATTCGGGTGCGGACGCGGATTATGCGCTGAAGGAAGTCAATCATGTCTGGGAAGATGGCAAGGCCTATGCCTTGCTGGGGCCCAGCGGATGCGGAAAAACAACCTTGCTCAACATCATCTCCGGCCTTCTCACCCCCACCCGGGGGCAGGTCCTGTTCGATGGGCAGGACGTGACAGAAGCATCTACCGCCGACCGCAATATCGCGCAGGTTTTTCAGTTTCCGGTTGTCTATGACACGATGACGGTCGGCGAAAATCTGGCCTTTCCCCTGCGCAATCGCGGCATGGACAAGGCCTTGATCTCCGAACGTGTGCAGCGGATTGCCGAGATGACCGGACTGGAAGCGGATCTGCACAAAAGGGCGCGCGGGCTGACCACGGACCTGAAGCAGAAAATCTCGCTGGGGCGCGGCATGGTGCGCGAAGACGTGAATGCGATATTGTTTGATGAACCGCTGACGGTGATTGACCCCCATCTCAAATGGGAATTGCGCACCCAGCTGAAGTCCCTGCACCAGGAATTCGGGCATACGATGATCTATGTGACCCACGACCAGACCGAGGCTCTGACATTTGCGGAAAAAGTCGTGGTGATGAAGGATGGACTGGTGCTCCAGATCGGCACGCCGCAAGAGCTGTTCGAACGCCCGGCACATGCCTTTGTGGGCTATTTCATCGGATCTCCGGGCATGAATTTCCTGCCGGTTACGGTCGAAGGAAACAGCGCCCGCTTAAAAGACGCAGCCGTCACCCTGACCGATGATTACGGAACGCCAGATGGTGATCTCCGTCTCGGAATTCGTCCGGAATTTGTCCGGTTGACCAGGCAGGCGGATGGGCTTCCGGTCACCATAAATCATGTACAGGATGCCGGACGGCACAAATTCGTAAACGCGACGCTGTTCGACTCGGAAATCAATATCGCTGTTGATGAGGGATCCCAGATTGGCCCGGACATGACGAGGGTGATTTTGGATCCCGAGAAGATCAGCATATTCCGCGATGACTGGCGCCTTGATGGCCGGCCGGTCGACCAAGTTGGGGGAGGGGCTTCCTAGTGGAAAAGACTGTCAATCAGCGCGCCTGGCTCCTGGTCATACCGGTTCTGATCCTCGTCGCCTTTTCGTCGATCATTCCGATGATGACGGTGGTCAACTATTCCTTCCAGGACAGTTTTGGCGGAAATGAATTTTTCTGGGTCGGCCTCGAATGGTACCGGGAACTGCTGCATTCAGAACGGCTGTGGGATGCCTTCGGGCGGCAGTTGCTCTTCTCGTTCATCATCCTGCTGATCGAGATCCCGCTGGGTATCCTCGTCGCACTGAGCATGCCCAAGAAGGGGTTTGCCGCTTCCATTTGCCTGGTCCTGATGTCGCTGCCCCTTCTCATTCCCTATAATGTTGTCGGGACCATCTGGCAGGTGTTCGGACGAGCGGATATCGGATTGCTCGGACGGGCTTTGTCGGACCTGGGCATTTCCTACAATTATTCGCAGAACGCCTTTGACGCCTGGGCCACCGTTATCATGATGGACGTCTGGCACTGGACCTCGCTGGTCGCGCTGCTGTCCTATGCGGGACTTCGCTCGATCCCCAGCGCTTATTATCAGGCGGCGAAGATCGACCAGGCCGGCCGGTGGAGTGTCTTTCGCCATATCGAACTGCCGAAAATGCGAGGTGTCCTGATGATTGCCATCCTGTTGCGGTTCATGGACAGTTTCATGATCTATACCGAACCCTTTGTCCTGACCGGCGGTGGTCCCGGGAACGCCACGACTTTCCTTTCGATTGATCTGGTCAAGATGGCTCTTGGGCAATTTGACCTCGGGCCGGCAGCTGCGTTTTCGCTGATGTATTTCCTTGTGATCCTGCTGATTTCCTATGTGTTCTACACGGTCATGATCACTGCGGACAAAAATGAGGCGAACCGATGAGCGACAAGCCCGCAAAGAGAAAAAGGCGCTCCGGATCACGCCTGTCGATCCTCGTGATGATTGCCTATCTCGCCTTCCTGCTGGTCCCGATTTACTGGCTGGTTATCATGAGTTTCAAATCCAACGCGGAAATTCTGGGCATGTTCACGCTCTTTCCGGAGAATTTTACGCTCGACAATTACAGGACCATTTTTGGAGATCCGTCCTGGTATATGGGCTATGTGAACAGCTTCATTTACGTCTCACTCAACACCGTGATCTCGCTGCTCGTTGCCTTGCCAGCCGCTTACGCTTTTAGCCGCTTTCGGTTCTTCGGAGACAATCACCTCTTTTTCTGGCTGCTGACCAACCGCATGGCACCGCCGGCCGTTTTTGCGCTGCCGTTTTTCCAGCTCTATTCCAGTGTCTCCCTGTTCGACACACATATTGCGGTGGCTCTGGCGCATTGCCTGTTCAACGTTCCGCTTGCGGTCTGGATTCTGGAGGGATTCATGCGCGGTGTCCCTCGGGAGATTGATGAAACGGCTTTTATTGACGGCTACGGGTTCACCCGGTTCTTCACCCGGATCTTCATTCCGATGATCGCACCCGGCATCGGTGTGACAGCATTTTTCTGTTTCATGTTCAGCTGGGTCGAGCTGCTGCTCAGTCGCACGCTGACCAGCGTGGAAGCCAAGCCCATCACTGCGATCATGACCCGGACGGTTTCCGCTTCCGGGCTGGACTGGGGCGTGCTCGCAGCGGCGGGCGTCTTGACCATCATTCCCGGTGCGATCGTGATCTATTTTGTCCGCAACCATATCGCCAAGGGCTTCGCCCTGGGGCGGGTATAGAAAGGAGCGCGTATCATGGAGTGGATGGCCTGGACCTTGCCGACAGCACTTTTCTTTGTGACCATTGCCCTCACATTGGCGGGTATGAGTTTGCTCCACTTGAAATATCCGGGCACGCCCAGAACCGGCATCCTTGGAATCGAAACCATGCGCGGTGACAGGCTGTTCATTTCGCTGCTCGGTTCCGGTTTCATCAACCTGGCCTGGATCGGCCTGACTGACGCATCGCAATATGGCGCGCTGGTCATTTGCGGACTATTTGCCTTTTGCGTCTTTCGCTGGGTATGAAGAAAAAAAACAACGGATCACAATCATGAAAATCACTTCCACAATTTCTATCCTTTGCCTGAGCCTCGCTGCCGTCGCCTGTTCGGGAGGATCAGAACCGGACAATAGATCGCAAATCGAAGTGGACATGTCCGATCCCGAGGGTACGGCGAAAAAGTTCCTCGATGAGGAAATCGCCGGACTGTCCAGCCTCAGCCGAGAGGAACAGGAAGCCGAGCTGGCCTGGTTCATGGAGGCAGCCCAACCGTTCAAAGGCATGGAGATTTCGGTCGTTTCAGAGACCATTGCCACCCATGAATATGAGTCCAAGGTCCTCGCTCCGGTGTTTTCGGCGATCACCGGGATCCGGGTGACCCATGACCTGATTGGCGAAGGTGATGTGGTCGAAAAACTGCAAACGCAAATGCAGTCGAATGAAAATATCTATGATGCCTATGTCAATGACTCCGATCTGATCGGCACGCACTGGCGCTATCAGCAGGTGCGCAACCTCACCGACTGGATGGCGGGCGAAGGCAAGGATGTGACCAGTCCCGGTCTGGATCTTCCGGACTTTATCGGAACCGCTTTCACGACTGGCCCGGACGGGAAACTGTACCAGCTGCCGGACCAGCAATTCGCGAACCTTTACTGGTTCCGCTATGACTGGTTCACGGATCCCGAGATCCAGGCCGATTTCAAGGCGCAATATGGCTATGACCTGGGCGTGCCGGTCAACTGGTCGGCCTATGAGGACATTGCCGAGTTTTTCACGGGCCGGGAAATTGATGGCCAGAAGGTCTTTGGCAACATGGATTATGGCAAGAAAGATCCCTCGCTGGGCTGGCGCTTTACCGATGCCTGGATGTCGATGGCGGGCATGGGTTCGGTCGGTGAACCCAATGGATTGCCGGTTGACGAATGGGGCATCCGGGTCAACGAAAATTCGCAACCTGTCGGATCCTGCATGGCGCGTGGCGGGGCCACCAATTCTCCCGCAGCGGTCTATGCGCTGGCCAAATATTCCAAATGGCTGGCCGAATATGCGCCGCCTGCTGCGGCCGGCATGACCTTTTCCGAAGCGGGGCCGGTTCCCGCACAGGGCAATATCGCCCAGCAGATGTTCTGGTACACGACCTTCACCGCCAATATGGTCGGTGAGGAAGCTTCCGCTGTTTTGAATGAAGACGGAACGCCGAAATGGCGGATGGCTCCCAGCCCGCACGGGGCCTATTGGGAAGACGGCATGAAGGTGGGCTATCAGGATGCCGGTTCCTGGACCCTGATGAAGTCCACGCCGGCAGACCGGGCGAAAGCGGCCTGGCTCTATGCCCAGTTTGTGACCTCGAAAACAGTGGATGTCAAAAAAGCCCATGTCGGACTGACATTTATCCGGGAGTCGACCATTCAGCACCCGTCCTTCACCGAGCGCGCGCCCAAGCTTGGCGGTCTGGTGGAGTTCTATCGCTCGCCGGCACGCACGCAATGGTCGCCTACCGGCACCAATGTTCCCGACTATCCGCGGCTGGCCCAGCTCTGGTGGCAGAATATCGGCGACGCATCATCCGGGACGAAATCCCCGAAAGAAGCACTCGATGCCCTGTGCCAGCAGCAGGAGAGGGTGCTCAGCCGTCTGGAACGATCCGGCTTGCAGGGCGATCTTGGTCCCAGGCTCAATGACGAGCGGGGTGATGCCTATTGGCTGAATCAACCGGGATCCCCGAAAGCCAAACTCGCTGATGAAAAGCCGAAACCGGTGACGATCGCTTATGACGAGCTGATTGAGACCTGGCAGTAATCCGCTGATCGCCCTGCGTCAGGCGTCCGCCGCTGGGAGGCCTGTCCTACATTTCCGCTTTCTGTTAGCCTGGCGCGCGCCATCAGGTGCCGCTTCCGGGCGGAATTTTGACCGCCAAACTGTCAACTTGTCCGAACGGGTCTCAAGTCATTATGCCGCAAAGGAAAACCATCGCAAATTCCTGGGTGACACAGTGTCACCTTTGTCATCCGCAACAAATTCTTTCTCCGCGCAATCGCCCGTTGCACCGCCCTGCGAACATCATTATGCGTTGGCTGTAATTCCTCATGCTACAGGAAGGAAAATCTCCCCATGACTTCACTTTCCCAGTCGATCCAGCGTATCCAGCCCTCCGCAACCATGGCGATGTCGGGCCGTGTGACCGAGCTTCGCGCACAGGGTGTTGACGTTATCGGCCTGTCGGCCGGCGAACCCGATTTTGACACGCCGGACTTCGTCAAGGAAGCCGCGATGAAGGCGATCCGCGACGGGGAAACCAATTATACCCCGGTAGACGGGACAATGGCGGTTAAGGAAGCGGTCCTGCAGAAGTTCGCCCGTGACAATGATCTGACCTACACGCCATCCCAGATATCGGTGAACAGCGGTGGCAAGCACACATTGTTCAATGCGCTGGTGGCGACGCTCGATCCCGGCGATGAGGTGATCATTCCCGCGCCCTATTGGGTCAGCTATCCCGACATCGTCAATTTTGCCGGTGGTACGCCGGTGGTGATAGAGGCCGGTGCGGACCAGAATTACAAGATCACGCCAGAGCAGCTGGAAGCGGCGATCACGCCGAAGACGCGCTGGCTCATCCTCAACTCGCCATCCAACCCGACCGGCGCTGCCTATAGCGGGGAAGAGCTGAAGGCGCTGGGCGAGGTCATATTGCCGCATCAGGACATGATGGTGATGACCGACGACATGTATGAGCATATCTGGTATGCCGATTTTCCGTTCACGACCATGGCGCAGGTCTGCCCGGACCTGTTCGACCGGACGCTGACCGTCAATGGCTGCTCCAAGGCCTATGCGATGACCGGCTGGCGGATCGGCTTTGCCGGCGGGCCGGAATGGCTGATCAGCGCGATGCGCAAATTGCAGTCGCAGTCGACCTCCAACCCCAGCTCGATTTCACAGGCGGCTGCAGTGGCCGCGCTGAACGGGCCGCAGGATTTCCTGGCCGAACGCAATGCGGCGTTTCTGAAGCGGCGGGATCTGGTGGTGTCGATGATGAATGATACGCCCGGACTCGACTGTCCGACGCCGGAAGGCGCTTTTTATGTCTATCCGGATGCCAGCGCCCTGATGGGCCGGACATCGCCAAAGGGGCAGGTGATCGAGACGGATCAGGACCTGATCGGCTATTTTCTCGACGAAGCCCAGGTTGCGGCAGTTCATGGCGGCGCCTTCGGTCTGTCCCCGGCGTTCCGGGTCAGTTACGCGACGTCGGAAGAGATCCTGCTGGAAGCCTGTACCCGGATTCAGCGGGCGAGTGCGGCGCTGAAATAAATTCTATTGCCGCCCAAGATTAATACATGCCTGTGACCATGTTCACAGCGCTGACAGGGTTCCTATATTATTCGTTGTAACCAATCCAACGGGTGCTGCGAACAACAGGGTAACCTTGACAGGAAAGACAATGACCAGAATTTTGAAATCAGATCTCACCTACAGCCTCGGCGCCGGATTCCTCATGGGTGCTGTGGTTTTGTTCTTCATGCAGCCCGCCGAGAACCAGCAAAGTCTTGGCGAAACCCTTGCCGCGACGGTCAGCATGGCTGGCCAGCTGCTGGGATAAGGCGATGAACCCACTGCTTTCCCGAACCATTTTTTTTGGCGCCAGCATCGCCTGTGTGGGTGCGATCTGGGCAGGCATCAACACAGCGTCCGACGACGCACCAAATTCAAGTGTTGCACTCATCAGTCCCGCGCATGCGGCTGAAAAAGCGACCATCATCCCGGCGCCCCGCGTCAATGCCCGCGAAAAAGGCAAGCGTGCCGTGGCGATCTTTGCCGGCGGCTGTTTCTGGGGTGTGGAAGGCGTTTTCGAACATACCAGGGGCGTGATCACGGCGGCGTCCGGTTATCATGGCGGTTCCGCCAGGACGGCCGATTATAAACTTGTCAGCGCCGGTTTGACCCAGCACGCCGAAGCCGTTCGTGTGGTCTATGACCCGACAAAGATCAGCTATGGCAAGCTGATGCAGATTTTTTTCTCGGTTGTGGCCGACCCGACAACTCTCAACCGGCAGGGCCCGGATCGCGGCAAACATTATCGTACTGCACTGGTGCCGATGAATGCTGCGCAGGAAAAAGCGGCGCGTGCCTATATCGCCCAGCTGGGCAAGGGCAAATACTGGAAGCGACCGATCGTTACGAAGATCGAGAAACATCAGAAATTCTATGCCGCGGAAGACTATCACCAGGATTTCATGCAGAAGAATCCGCGGCAGGGTTATATTGTCCGCTGGGACAAACCCAAGGTTGCCAATTTGAAGCGCCATTTCCCCGGACAATATCGGGCAAAACCGGTAACTTAGGCGGAGTGGCTCCAAATTCGGCTGAAAACCGCTGGAATTTAACCCTGTGTTAGGCCTGACCTGCTAGTCCCGAGTCCTCGGAGAGGACAGGGACATGGTCAACCATGATTTTGAAATTGTGATCGCGCTGGCAGCCTTGCTGGTTGGTTTCACATTTCTCTGGGTTGCCCGCTCTCAGCCAGACTGATCCCGTCAGCTTGAAATTCGCGGATTTGCGGGCAGCTCGTCCATTGAGTTCGTCCATAACATCCCATGCGAAAATTGCATTTTCAACGATCCCGTATTTGGTCTAGCTTCCCCCTAACAGCAAACAGATGCGGCCTGTCTGCCATCCTGATTCGCTGATGCAATCAGGCGCAGACTGCGCCGAACTTCAAAGGGGATAATCCACATGAAAACGCAATTGCTCGCCAGTGTCACCTTGCTGGCCGTCACGGCTGCAACACCTGCCATGGCCCGGCCGATGACGCCTGAAGACGTTCTAAAAGTAAAGGACGTCACTGATGTTTCAGTCTCGCCACTGGGTAGCGGAATTGCCATCGGCGTATCGCAGTTGCCGGACATTTCGGGCGGCGCCAAAAATGGCACTTCCGAGCGCCAGCTAAGAGTGGTCACGGCTGCCGGCAATGTGCAGGATTTTTTGCCGGCCGACATGCATGTCAGCGCCATCCAATATTCTCCGGACGGCAGGATGATCAGCTTTCTGTGGAAACCGGACGGAGATGACGCGAAACGCGGTCTCTACGCCATTCCGGTAAATGGCGGTGGCCATCGCAAACTGGCAGCGCTCTCCGATGGCAATATCACCGGATATGTCTGGGGACCAGATTCCCGGACGGTCTACCTGATGGCGGCCCCTGCCGCTGACAAGGCACGAAAGAAAGAGAGCAAGGCCGGTTTCAACGCCAAAATTTACGAGGAAGAGCAGAAGTTCAAGCGTTTGTTTGCCACGGATATTTCGGCGGGGCCGGATGCCGAGCCACGGGAGATTCCTTTCGAAGGGCAGATCAGCGCGCTCGAGGTGTCGGCCGATGGCCGATGGCTGGCTGCTGCTGCTGCGCCCACCACACAAGTGGATGACAGTCTGATGAAGACCCGTGTACAGATCCTGGATGCGGCATCCGGGAATCGCAGGGCGCTGGTTGAGACACCCGGCAAGATCGGCGATTTTGAAATCAGCCCGGACGGCAAAACGCTCTCACTGATTGCTGGCGTGGACAAGCATGATCCGGCCGCAACCACGCTGTATCTGGTCGATCCGGCAAATGGAAGCTTTCGGCCTGTGACCGAAGGCCAGGCCAATGCAGCCACGGATACGGAATGGATGGCCAATGGCGAGCTGGCGGTTCTCATGCATGTTGGTGCCCAGAGCGAATTGCGGTTCTATGATGCATCAGGCGCGCTGTTGCGAAGTGTCAATCCCGGCGGCCTGATCCTGCGGGACATCGATACCAGCGGCAACCGGCTGGCGGCGATAGCAGATGCACCCGAGCATCCCCGGGAGCTGTTCGTTCTCGATGGTGACAGATTTACACGCTGGTCGGATCATAACAGCTGGCTGAAGGACATCGACATGGGCACACAGCGGACGATCCGCTATACCGCGCGCGATGGACAGGAAGTCGAAGGGATCGTGATCGAACCCGTCGGCGGTGCGCCTCGTGGTGGCGCGCCGACAATCTTCCGCGTGCATGGTGGACCGGAAGCGCATGATTCCAATGGTTGGCTGACCAACTACAGTGGCCCGGGTCAGGTCGGGGCAGGGGCCGGATATACGGTCTTCTATCCCAATTATCGCGGATCAACCGCTTATGGCACAGCCTTTTCCAAACAGCATCAGAACGACTATGCCGGCAAGGAATTCAACGATTTGGTTGATGCGATCGGAGCGCTCGAGTCTGCAGGCCTGACCGATCGCAAGAAGGTCGGAATCACGGGCGGATCCTATGGCGGATATGCCTCGGCCTGGGGTGCAACTGCACTGAGCGAGCATTTCGCGGCGTCGGTCATGTTTGTCGGAATCTCCAACCAGATCTCGAAATTCGGAACAACGGATATCCCGAACGAGATGTTCCTCGTCCATTCCCGCAAATGGCCCTGGGAGGACTGGCAGGGGATGCTCGACGTCAGCCCGATCGCGCATGTAGACAAGGCCAAAACACCGATCCTGATCCTTCATGGAGAGAATGATACCCGGGTGGCACCTAGCCAGAGTTACGAACTGTACCGCAACATCAAGGTCAGGACCGACACGCCGGTACGCCTGGTGCTCTATCCTGGCGAGGGTCATGGCAACCGCAAGGCGGCAGCGCGTTATGACTATAACGTCCGGATGATGCGCTGGATGGATACCTATCTCAAAGGTGATGGTCGCGAAATGCCACCACCGAGATTTGATCTTCCGGAAGGTTTCTCCGGCGCCAGCGAAGCGAAAGCCGAAGAATAGAAAAATGGCGTCATCCCTGTTTGAAAGCGGATGACGCCATTTTCCTGGAATTTGATAATGTGACCGGTGCTGACCGACCCAAAGTCTATTTGGGACTGAGTACCATCAGCATCTGGCGGCCTTCAAGCTTGGGGTAAGCTTCGACTTTTGCGGTTTCCTTCATGTCTTCCTGGACCCGCTCGAGCAGCTGCATGCCGAGCTGCTGGTGCGACATTTCGCGGCCACGAAAACGCAGGGTGACCTTTACCTTGTCGCCATTGTCAATGAACTTGTTCACGTTCTTCATCTTGACCATGTAGTCATGGTTGTCGATGTTGGGACGCATCTTGATTTCCTTGACGTCCTGCACCTTCTGGGTTTTCCGAGCTGCGTTGGCCTTTTTCTGAGCCTCATATTTGAATTTGCCAACATCCAGATATTTCGCCACCGGTGGCTGGGCGTTGGGGGAGACCTCAACGAGGTCCAGTCCGACATCCTTGGCGCGTTCAATCGCTTCACTGGTGTTCATGACACCGAGATTCTCGCCCTTGTCGTCGATCACCCGGACCTTGTCAGAAATAATAAGTTCGTTGAATCGCGGACCGCCTTTGACTGGCGGTGTGGGGCGGCGTGGTGGTGCAGCTATGTTAAATACTCCTGTTTTGCAAAATATGGACGGGCAATAGCGGGAATCCGCCAAGGCCGCAAATTCTTATATTCATGTAATATGACGAACCGGTTCTATCAATGGCCGGAATGATCCGGATCTTCCGCTTCCGTGATGTTGGGCACCGAAATCGCTTTCAGGTCATCAGAGCCTTCCGCTCCTGACTCATCATCAGCCGGTTTGTCGAGCAATGCGTCCCGCTCTTTCAACCAGGCACGCATCTGCGCTATTTCCTCGGTTTGCGCGGCGATGACCGTCCTGGCGAGCGCCTGGACTTCCGGGTCCTTGCCATGTTTCAGGACAATCTCCGCCATTTCCACTGCGCCTTCATGATGGGGAATCATGCCTTGCATAAACGCTATGTCCGGATCGGGGTGGATATTTCCCATCCCGGCATGCATGCGGGCATTGGCTTCTTCATAGGCGACAACCGCTTCCGATTTCTCGGTGTTTTCGGTTGTATTCGAGGGGGTTGCGGAATTTTCTTGCGGTGCTTGCTGGCAAGAAGCCAAAAGCAGGCTAGCGCCAACCAAGGCTGAGAGTGTCTTCAGCATTTTCAATCCTCGCTTTTCATATCCGGAGCCCTCGCTTCGGCCTGGAGCATCGCAACAGCTTCGTCGACCGGCAATATCTGCTGTTCCTTCTGGCCGAGCCGGCGGAGCGCAACCTTGCCCTCTTCGGCTTCCCGCATGCCGACCACCAGGATGTTCGGCGTTTTGCCGACGGAATGTTCACGAACCTTGTAGTTGATCTTCTCGTTGCGCAGATCGGCTTCCACTCTGAGGCCTGCTGCCTTCAGCTTTCCGGCGACTTCCTTTGCATAGTCATTGGCATCGGTCACAATCGTTGCCACCACAGCCTGGGTCGGTGCCAGCCAGAGCGGCATTTTCCCGGCGTAATTTTCGATCAGAATGCCAATGAACCGCTCATAGGATCCGAATATCGCCCGGTGCAGCATAACCGGGCGATGGCGCGCGCCATCCTCGGCGACATAACTCGCATCGAGCCGCTCGGGTAAAACCCGGTCCGACTGAATCGTGCCGACCTGCCACGTCCGTCCGATGGCGTCGGTCAGATGCCATTCCAGTTTCGGGGCATAGAAAGCGCCTTCGCCAGGCAGCTCTTCCCAGCCATATTCCTCGGTCGCCATGCCGGCGTCGACAACCGCCTGGCGCAACTCATCCTCGGCCTTGTCCCAGTCAGCATCAGAGCCATATCGCTGCTCCGGCCGCAGCGCGAGCTTGATCGCATAGCTTTCAAAGCCCATGTCGCGATAAACCCGGTCGGCCAAAGCACAAAAGGCCCGGACTTCCTCGACAATCTGGTCTTCCCGGCAGAAGATATGGGCGTCATCCTGGGTGAATTGCCGGACCCGCATCAACCCGTGCAGCGCGCCGTGCGGCTCATTGCGGTGACAACAGCCATGCTCGAACAGGCGCAGGGGCATGTCGCGATAGCTTTTGATGCCCTGACGAAAGATCAGAACATGGGCCGGGCAGTTCATTGGCTTGATCGCCATCATGTCGGCATCCGAGGAAACCAGCGGGGCATCGTCTTCGGTGCTCGGAATCTCGTCCGGGACCACGAACATGTTCTCGCGATATTTGCCCCAGTGGCCCGATTGTTCCCACTGTTTGGCATCCATGATCTGCGGCGTCTTGACCTCTTCATAGCCGGCCCCGTCAATCGCGCGGCGCATGTAGGCTTCCAGCTCGCGCCACATGACAAAGCCCTTGGGGTGCCAGAAAATGCTGCCCATGGCTTCCGCCTGGATATGGAACAGATCCATTTCCTGACCGAGCTTGCGATGATCACGTTTTGCGGCTTCTTCGAGCCGAACCAGGTGGGCATTGAGCTGCTTTTTGTTCAGCCAGCCGGTGCCATAGATACGCGAAAGCTGCGGATTGCGCTGGTCACCGCGCCAATAGGCGCCGGAGACCCGCATCAGCTTGAAGGCTTTGGGATCCAGTTTTCCGGTCGAGGCAAGATGCGGCCCGCGGCACATGTCCATCCAGTCATCACCCGACCAATAGACACTGATTTCATCGCCTTCCGGCAGTTCTGCGGCCCATTCGGCCTTGAATTTCTCGCCGTCTTTTTCCCAGCGAGCGATAAGGTCATCCCGTTCCCATACTTCCCGGTGCAGCGGTTTGTCCGCCGCGATAATACGTTTCATTTCCTCTTCTATCTTGGGCAGATCTTCGTCGGTAAACGGATCGCCGGCAGGCGCGAAGTCATAGTAGAACCCGTCATCCGTCGAGGGGCCAAAAGTGATCTGCGTACCAGGATAGAGTTTCTGGACCGCCTCGGCGAGAACATGCGCATAGTCGTGGCGGGCCAGCTCAAGCGCCTCTTCCTCGTCGCGCGAGGTGATGAGTGCAAGGTCCGTATCCGCTTCCAGCGGCCGCATGATATCGCGAATTTCGCCGTCAATTTTTGCGGCCAGCGCGGCCTTGGCCAGTCCCGGACCGATATCGGCAGCGATCTGGGCCGGAGTAGTGCCCGATTCCACTTCACGCGCACTGCCGTCGGGAAGGGTAATCTTGATCATTTCGGACATGGAAATCTGAACTCCGGAATCAGGGCGAAAAGGCTCACCCGCTCCTTAGATAAGCAAGGAGTGCTGTCAATGGAAGGATGGGGAAACGCCCGGATTAGTAGAGGAACATTGTCTAAAAGTAATGGAAGCTTGACATCAGCAGGCGAATCACACATTTATGTCAAGGAAGCATGACAAAGTGTCATGGATACTTGAAGGGAAATCTGATGAGACTGAAAACCCGTTTTTGTCGCCGTGCGACTCCTGTGGAAAATATTGTGATCTGGTCCAGTGCATTTCTGATTCTGGTGGCAATGATATGAGCGAGCACAATCAGACGCCAGGCCTGCGTAGCCGGATATACAAATCGCTGAAACCGGACTGGGCATTCGGGTTCGTCCTGATCGTCGGCCTGGGGTTGCTCGTTCTGGAGGTGCAGGACCCTGCGCAGTACGTGGCGGCGAAATGGTCCGCTTCGGCGGTAGCCGCGGCAGCCATTGTGCTCACTCTCATTATCGCGCTTCTGGCGACGGTTGTGGCCGCGCTCGACCGCAAGAAGACCGATGACTATCACTTCCAGATCATGGCCAACAGCGCGATCATTGCCAATATTACGGCGATTTTTGTTCATATGGTGTGGAACCTCGCCGAACCCCGGCTGGGAACAATGTCGGTACAGATCATGATTGCCATTTTGCTGTTTGCCTGGGGCCTGGGTTACTTTTTCTACCGCTGGCGGGGGTTTGGCCAATGAAGAACCGGCTCAAGGTTCTCCGCGCCGAACGGGACTGGTCCCAGGCAGATCTGGCTTCCCGACTGGCGGTTTCGCGCCAGTCGGTAAACGCCATCGAAACCGGCAAATATGATCCGTCCCTGCCGCTGGCGTTCAAGATTGCCGACCTGTTTGAGATGCCAATCGAGGAGATTTTCCTGCGCGACTGATTAAGCATGTTTTGCGGGGTGCAATTAACCCCGCGATGATTTAGCTTGCGTCCATGAGCGAAGAATATTCGATCTGGCATATTGATGGCGACAGCGCCCTGAAAAGGCGCGTCCGGATTGAGATCGTTGGCAAGACCTTTGCGCTGTACGAACAGATGTGGCGCAGCGAGGTCTATTATTTCGGTGATCTGGTCTACAAGGGCAAACAGGGACAGTCGCATGTTTTCGGTTTGAATGACGGAATCAAAAAGCGGCCGAAATGGCAAATCGGTTTCAAGGGCAAGCTGCCGCCCGAGCTGTCTGATCTGCTGCCTGAACACAAACCACCGCTGATCAGCAATATCGGCATGATCCTGATCGCCGCGATTTGTCTTGCCATCGTCTATATGGTCGGTACTTGAAGCTAAAGCGCCGCGCAGACGAGGAAGACCAGCCTGATGGAAGAAGATATCCTGTACCTTGACCGCCCCGGCGGCACTTCTCTGGCCCATTGCTATACGCCGCCGAAACCCGGCGTAACCGGAACGACGCTCGTGTTTTTGCCGGGCTACATGTCCGACATGGAGGGCGGCAAGGCGCTGGCCCTGGATAGCTGGGCCAAGGAACAGGGCCGGGCGATCTTGCGGCTGGATTATGCCGGCTGTGGTGCCAGTGGCGGAGAATTTGAGGATCAGAGCCTGGTCGACTGGCGCGACGACGTGCTGTTCCTGATCGACAAGGTCACCGAAGGGGCCATCACTCTGGTGGGATCATCCATGGGTGGCTGGCTGATGCTGCTGGTCGCTTTGTCGCGGCCGATGCGGGTGAAAAACCTTGTCGGAATAGCCGCTGCACCAGATTTCACCGACTGGGGTTTTTCGCAGGACCAGAAAATGACCATTTTGCGAGACGGGAAGCTGGAAGAAGACAGCGAATATAGCGATGAACCCTATGTCACCACCCGAACCTTCTGGCAGTCCGGCGAGGCCAATCGCCTGTTGCAAAAAGTGATCGCCTTTGATGGCGCCGTGAGACTTCTTCATGGACAGAATGACGCGGATGTGCCGTGGATGTACAGCCTGGAAATCGCGAAACAGATGCGTTCAGCGGATGTGCAGGTCCATCTGGTAAAGGATGGCGATCACCGGTTGTCGCGAGATCAGGACATAGCGTTGCTGATCGATATCGTGGCGCGATTGCCCTGAATTCCATCCAGCCCGGACAAAGACCATGTTGCTTTCCCTGATACTGCTTTCCACAGCCCCGGCAGAACTGGCGGCTCCAATGACGATGAGCGAAGTGCGCTTTAACGAATGTGTTGATCTCGCGATTGATGATCCGGCGAGCGGTATCCTGGAGGCCAATAGCTGGCGCATCGAAGGCGGGGGATTCCTCGCCCGTCACTGTCTTGGTTTCGCCTATGCCGAGCAGTTTCAATGGGAGCAGGCAACCACCGCTTTTGTGGAGGCTGCGAGGGAAGCGGAGCTGGCAAAATATTCCCGGACCGCGAATTTCTGGGCCCAGGCCGGCAATGCTGCTCTTGCGAGCGGAAAGGCCGACAAGGCGCTCGAATATCTCAATGCCGCGCTGGTCCAGGGAACGCTGGAAGGCCTGTATAAGGGCGAAGTCCATCTCGACCTTGCCCGGGCCCATGTCGCGCTGAATGATTATCCTGCCGCGAAAAAAGAACTGGCCGAAGCACACAAGCTGGCACCGCAAGATCCACTTGGCTGGTTGCTTTCGGCGACACTTGCCCGGCGAATGGACGATCTGGCGCTGGCGACGTCCGACATCGCCGTCGCAGCCCAGCTGGCTCCCCGCGATCCGGCGATTGCGCTCGAAGCCGGAAATATTTCCTACAAGGCAGGGAATATCGAAAATGCAAAGGCGCATTGGCAGCAGGCCATCGAGATCGACGCGGAAAGCCGACCGGCGAAAGCGGCGGCCATTTATTTGGGCAAGCTGGAAGAAGCCGGGCAGGGGACCGGTGAGATCCCGGAAGCGCAACCGGCGCCGCAATCCTGAACAACAGGACTTGCATCATTCCGCATTGCCGATAGTTTTCACCGGCTTATCACTACAGGATCACGTTCCATGCAAAAGAACCGCGTTTTACTAGCTTCGGCTCTGGCACTCTTTGTCACAGCGTGCAGCGGACAGAGCGAAGGCAGCCCGGAGGCCGGTCAGTATAGACAGACCGTAACCATTACGGACATTGATTTTCCGGGCATGACGGAGGAACAAAGACAACAGACCGTTTCGCAGATGGAGTCGGCGGCAAATGTCGAGGAGAGTGCGCTTTTCTGTCTCGATCAGGCCAATCACGGCGCACAATGGAAACAGGCGGCATCGCAGATGGCGAATATGATGGGCGGACAGTGCGAGACGCTGAAAGACGACGGCTCGGAGACACGCATTGACACCAGGTTGCGGTGCGAGGGCACAGCGCAGGGAAATGTCGAGATTACCATGACGGGCGCTTCTCATACCCAGGGTTATGAGAGCAAAATCGCGTTTTTGATGCGCGATCCGAACAGCGAGGATAGCGCGCGCCTGGCGATGACCAGCACCGGCGAACGTATTGGCGACTGCCCGGGTTGATCGCTCCCAAGCTTTGACATTTTCGGACATTCAGCGGCATAGAGAACCTGTTCGTTTTGAACGGGGGCAACAAGAATATGTGCGGCCGAAAATATGCCGATGAAGATCTGAACTGGGCTGAATATCGCGAGGCATTGAGCATCATATCGCCAGCACCGCAGGACAATTTTCCGCCAAATTACAATATCGCACCGACAATCGAAGTGCCGGTCGGTTTCAGCCGGTCGGATGAGACGGGGCGCCGTTACAGGGTGCTGGAACGGATGCGGTGGGGCCTCATTCCCCACTGGGCAAAGGACCTGAAAATTGGTGCGAAAATGATCAATGCACGCAGCGAGACCTTGACTGAAAAACCCAGTTTCGCACCCTTGGTCAAGGACAACCGCTGTATCATTCCGGTGTCCGGATTCTATGAATGGCAGCGCAGCGGAAGTGGAAAGTCCGCAGAAAAACAGGCGTATAAAATCCCCCGGAGCGATGGCAAACCGATGCTGCTCGGCGGCCTCTGGACAGCCCATCCCGGATTTGAAATCCGCAGCTACAGTGTCATCACCACGGCGGCAACGCCGGCATTCGAACCCATTCATCACCGGCTGCCGCTGATTTTGGAGGAGGATGCGGTGGATTGCTGGCTGGATGGGGACTGGGATAATGCGAAGAGCCTGATTCACCCTGCAGAGGCGGAAATTTCGCCGGTGAAAATATCAAATGATGTCGGGAATGTGCGCAACAATGGCCCGGAATTGCTGAACCCTCTGGCACAAGACAGCCTGTTTCCCGAAGAGAATTAGGCTCGCCAGTCAAAAGTGACAGACTGTTCTCCCGTCACATCGCCCGCTGCATCATAACTTCTTTCCTGGATCCGGCCCTGACCGGCGGCATTCACCAGAACAACCGTGCTGCACCGCGTGCCATAGACAGGATTGCGGATGAACACAGGAACGGTCTGGGGGTCCCGGGGCAGGTCTGGCATCGGGGTGAAGTCGCTGGCAGCAGCAGGCGGATTTTCGTCCTTGAGCAACGAGAGCAGACGGTCCGGGTCACCACTGCCAACGGACATCCATAGCTCCAGCTGCGTTTTCAGCCAGCCGGTCTTGGGCCAGGCATTGTCAACCGGGCCGTTGGAAAGACCGTGCAGACCGGGAGTCAGGGTCTGTTGAACAAGTTCAGGCCGGTTGGCGCGTACACGGGCTTCGTCACCCTCGATCGTGATGAGGCTGAAGGGATTGAAATTGTCCAGCGGCGGGGTGTTTGCCTGGCTTGTTGTTTCTCCGTTTTCGAGAAAATTGCGAATGAGATCGCCGCGTGATTCTCTGTTCGGATCGGGCAATCCGAATCCGGCAATATTGGTGACAACGGCAAATCGGCTCTGACGATCGGGCCTGGCGGATACCCCCAGCCAGGTGCCGCCAGCCTGAACATCCCGACCCGCGATGACATGTGCGGAATCTTCCCACCGGGCGAGGGGAAGCGCAGGCCGGGCGTGCAGTTCGTCCCGATTGCCGATCGCAATGAATTTCCAGTCCGGATGCGCACGCCAGGCGAGGGCCACCACGCACATCGGATCAGAGCTCCAGCCGGGCCACGCCGGCACTGGGCTGGCAGGGATAGAATTGGGGGGCCGTGCCGTCGGGCGCCCGATATTTTTCAGAAACCAGATTCTCGACCTGACCGAGCATTGGTGTTTCGGCCAGAACCACAATGCACCCGCCAAAACCGCCTCCGGTCATGCGCACGCCGCCCCGGTTGCCGAGCAGGCCGGAAACCCGTTCGACCAGTCCGTCAATGGCGGGCAAGGTGATCTCGAAATCATCGCGCATCGATGCGTGGGACTGTTCCATCAGCCTGGAAATCATCGCGACGTCACCGTTCTCAAGAGCATCGGCAGCAGCCAGCACGCGGGCATTCTCCAACACGACATGGCGCGCACGCCTGCAGGACACAGGATCCAGACCCGGAGAACAAGCGTCCAGTTGGTCCAGCGTCAGGTCCCGCAAGGCGGGCACCTGACAATGGGCTGCCGCCTCTTCGCATTGCACGCGCCGTTCATTATAGGCGCTGTCCACCAGCCCGCGCCGGATACCCGAATGTATCACCAGCAATCCGAGTTTCGGGTTGATCGGGATCGCCTTGCTTTCGAGCGACCGGCAATCGAGCAGCATCGCCGTGCCTTCCCGGGAGCGGGCAGAAGCCAGTTGATCCATGATCCCGCAGGCGCAGCCGACAAAGTCATTCTCCGCCTGCTGCGCGATAAGGGCGAAATCGGTCGGGCTCATATGTGTCAGTCCGTTCAGCTCGGCCAGCGCCTTGCCCAGGGCGACGCCCAGAGAAGCGGAGGATGAGAGACCAGCCCCTTGCGGGACATTGCCGGCTATGGCGATATTTGCACCAGTCAAATCCATGCCGCGCTCAAGAAAACTTGCTGCAATGCCGCGCACATGGTTTTTCCATTCATCGCTTTGCGACGAGAATTTGGCGCGAGGGTCAAACCGGTCCTGCGCATCATTCTGGTCGCACGCCAAAACGCGGAATTCGCCATCGCTGCGCGGTCCGATGGCAATCATGGTCTCATAATTGATGGCACAGGGCAAAACGAATCCGTCATTATAGTCGGTATGCTCGCCAATCAGGTTGACCCGGCCGGGGGCGGCCACGACGATTTCCGGACCCTTTTCAAATGCATTTTCATAACCGGACAGCAACCGGGCGAGCAACTGATCACGGCGGGTCATGCGGTTGCTCGCGTTTCCCGGTAATGCACGTCGCTCACCGAACGCAACATTTCCGCGGCCTTCTCCGGTGTCAGATCGCGTTGTGCTTCCGCCAGCATCTCATAGCCGACCATGAATTTTCGCACTGTGGCCGAGCGCAACAGCGGCGGATAAAAATGGGCGTGCAATTGCCAGTGAGGAGCGTCTTTGTCTCCACCATCGGGCACAAAGGGCGCACCGTGCCATCCCATGGAATAGGGGAAGCTGCACTGGAAAAGATTGTCATATCTGATGGTCAGTTCACGAATGGCCCGCGCGAGATCATCGCGTTGTGCTTCGTCAAGATCAGGCAGGCGCTGGGCAGCAAAGCGCGGTAACAACAATGTCTCGAACGGCCAGCTTGCCCAGTAGGGAACTATGGCCAGCCAGTGCTCGGTTTCGACCACAACCCTCTCGGCACGCTCGATTTCCTGTCTGGCCACATCCAGCAACAGCGGTGAGCCAAGTCGGTCGTGATATTCTCGCTGCGGCAGTTCTTCGATGGCGACTTCATCCGGGACGTGCCGGGTTGCCCAGATCTGGCCATGCGGATGGGGATTGGAACATCCCATCATCGCGCCCTTGTTTTCGAATATCTGCACCGAGCGATATTTGATTCCCAGCCGCCCCGACCAATCGCACCACTGATCAACCACATCGCGGATCTGATTTTGCTCGAGTTCGGGCAAGGACTTTCCATGATCCGGTGAAAAGCAGATGACGTGGCATTCGCCGGCAGTTGTCTCCGCCCGGAAAAGCGGGTCTCCGGAAACGTTTTTCGGGATATCTGTCATCAACGCAGCGAAGTCGTTTTGGAACAGATAAACACCATCATAGTCAGGATTTACGGCGCCGGTGATGCGCGTGTTTCCTGGGCACAAATAGCATTCCGGGTCAAAGGATGGTGGGCGGGGTTCGATTTCATCAGCCTGACCTTGCCATGGCCGCGACAGTCGCTGGGGGGAAATCAGAACCCAGCGGCCATTCAGCGGATTGAAGCGTCGGTGCGGGCTGTCGAACATGGTGTCAGGTCAATGCTCCCCGAAATCCGGCAAATCTGGCGCGATTGCCCATGACAAACCGGTTGGTGAACAGGGCAGCCATGACCGATGTCACCAGCGTGACGACCATGAAATCGATATAGTGCATCGAGATGATGCCCGCCGGCTCCAGCCGGAATGTGTAAAGACCATATAGCAACACACCCCAGATGACTCCACATACCGCGGCGGGAGCTGCAACCCCGCGGAACAGCAATCCGGCGATGAACGCCGAAAGGATGGGCATGCTCGACAGGCCGTTCAGTTGCTGCAACAGATTGATGATGCTTTCCGCATTCTGATAAAGCGGCACCAACATGATCGCGACGACCGTCAGCAGAACCGACATGGCAGCGGCCAGTTTCCAGTGGTCGTTGACCGGACCGATAAATTGCTCGTGAAAATCGACAGAGTAAAGCGCGACGGAGCTGTTCAATACCGCACTGAACGTCGTGATTACCGCTGCGGCAACCATTGCAGCAAACGCACCCGACAACCAGCCGGGCAGAACTTCGGCGACCAGTCTTCCATAGGCGGCATCACCGATATCACCGAACATCTTGTAGGCCACTATTCCCGGGATGACGACAATCGGCGGCACGATCAGGATACGGATGAGGGCGGCAGCCATCACGCCTTTCTGGGCTTCCTTCACCGTCGGAGCAGCCATCGCGCGCTGGGTGATGTTCTGATTGGTCGACCAGTAGAATATCTGGATAAAAATCATGCCGGTAAACAGCGTGTGGAAGGGAATCGGCGAGTCCGGACCGCCGATCATCGACAGACGTTCCGCCGGAACATCGGTGACAATATCCCAGTCCACTGCCGCCACAGCCAGAATGACGATAAGCAGGGCGAGACCAAGGACACCGATGCCGGAATATGTATCCATGACCGCCACCGCACGGAGGCCACCGAATATGGTATAAGCGGCCGAAATCGCCGCAAGAACGCCTGCAAACCAAAGGATCGGGAGTGTGCTGCCAAACAGCGATTGCATGAAGAGCCCGCCGGAATAGAGCGCGGCAGGCAGATAAATCAGTATATTGCCAAAGAGGAAAAGTGCCGAAATCAAAGTCCGGATGCTTTTCCCTTTGTATCGTTTTTCCAGAAGTTCCGTCACCGTTGTGCAATTGTTTTTATAGTAGATCGGAACAAATACGAAAGCGAGAATGAGCAAACCAAAAAAACCGCAGATTTCCCACCAGGCCAGCAACAGCATCTGATTGCCGTTCATCCCAACCAGCTGATCCGTCGACAGGTTGGTCAGGGTGATCGATCCGGCGACGAACAGCCAGCTCAGTCCGCCACCGGCCAGAAAAACATCTTTGCTGGAACCGTCATGGGATTTGGCTTGCCGGACCTTGGCCCAGGTGGCGAGACCAATCAGCGCGGTGAGCACGACACAGACAAGTATCTGAACGCCACTGGCGGTCGGTAAATTCGCTAACATGTGGCACCCCGGTACTATTTGTTTTTACTTTTTGAAACAGCGGGCAACCTAAAGGGCTGTCATGCAAACGCAAGCACCCTTGTCAGCCGGTTGGTCTGTACCGGGCGGGTGCTCAAAAGGAAAAGCGCAGGCCGGCAGAAACGGATGTTGCATCGCTATCCACAAATCCCAGGGTTTGCAGGGCGGATAAGTCCAGTCGGAGATTATCAGCCAAACCGAGGGAGAGGGCGCCACCGACCTCTCCCCAGCTGTCGCTCTGACCGGGCCGGTTTCGCGTGGCCAGGGCTCTCAGAACAGCGGACTGACTGGTTCCGGGATTGAAAGACGTGGTATTGGATGTGGTTACGACATTGGCAATGATCGCAATGACATGATTATTCTGTGATCCGAATATTTTCTGCCCCGTGACACCGAAGGTTCCGGTCACGCCGTCTTCCGTGTTGCCGATCGTGACTGATTGACCTGTTGGCCCCTGGACGATTCTGGCAATATCGAGTTCGTTGTAATCGATCCCGATGCTCGGCGTGATAAAAGTGCGTTCGTCAATCGCGATATCATAGCTTGCCGCAACACCGATCCCGAAGGCATTACCGTCCGATGAGATGCTCGCCGCCTGGCCGTTTCGTTCGATGGCTTCCACTTCAAAATCCCGTTTGCCGAAAGATACAAACCCGTCGAACGCGAGTGCATCGAACGCTGTGCCGGCGCTGAGTGCCAATTCGGTCGTGGAAGCAGGAATAGCGTTGATCAGACCGGGAACGTCCCCGCTATCCACATAGGTGATCGAAAGCCCGACATAGCTGTCACCAAAATCCCGGGATAGCGAGGCGCTGCCAAAATGCTGGTCGCTGGCATTTTCCAGCGCCGTCAACCCACCGGATATACCAATGGTCCAACGGTTCTCTGCAATTTCTTTGGCATGGGCATTTGCAGTGCATGTGACGCACAAAATACCGAATATCAATGGTTTGACTGGCATAACTTTCCCCGTTTCTGTCAATTGTTCCCATCAATAACGCATAGAGAGGGAAAATCCTTCGTTTGCGGCGAAGGGTTTTTTTACCCCGCGCGTTATATGCTCTAGAAATGGTTTACAGTGTCGGGGGAGGCACCATCGGATTTGAAAAGCAAATGGTAATGCCGGACAAACCCGTCGTCGAACAGGGCGATGATGCCCTGATGCTGCGTGTCGCCGACAAGGACGCTGAGGCCTTTCGGACACTGGTGGACCGGCACGCCCGGATCCCCTTTGCCATTGGTTGCCGGATGGTCAAGGACCCGGCTGAAGCCGAGGATATTGCACAGGAAGCGATGCTGAGACTCTGGAACAATGCCGAAAAGTGGACCAGCGGTGGTGCGGGAGTCGAAGCCTGGCTCAGGCGTGTCGCAGTCAATCTGTGTCTGGACCGGTTGCGAAAAAGGAAACGGATGTCAGATGAAGACGTGCCTGAGCAGGTTGATGATGCACCGACGGCAGATGCCGTGGTGGACAATTCGCGCCAGGCGCTGGCGGTCAAGCATTGCATCGGAAAACTGGGTGATCGCCAGCGGGCAGCAGTCGTGCTGACTTATTACGAGGAACAGTCCAATCTGGATGCCGCAGGGACCATGGACATGAAACTCAAGGGCTTTGAATCCCTTTTGTTCCGTGCGCGCGCGGCTTTGAAACACTGCCTTGAAAACAGCCCGTATGTTTTGAACAATCAAGAGGGAGATGCCGCATGACCGCCGTTTTCTCTCCTCAAATAGCCCGGCTTCTTGATCAGTTTGTCGTCCCTGATCTCCCGGAAGATTTCACGGATCGGGTTGTGGCTGCAGCAGTTGGTCAGAAATCGGTGGAGCCTCATCCGGTTCAGCGACGGCCCTGGTCCCGGATCCGCACCGGCCATGGGAACAGCCCGTGGAAGCGAACCCGCTTTTATGCATCCGGCATAGCAGGGATGGCCATGTTGAGCACCGCCGCAGCCGCAGCACTCTCGCTGGCAGACATTCCCTATCGGATCCCGGTCGTCAGCGATCTGGTTGAACAGGTCATCCCGCGCCCCGAACCGGCAAAGCTGGTCGAGAACAGGCAGCCTGCTGTTGGTGTTGGACCCGCTCCATCAGCTGAAGCAGGACAGGAGGATGCTGCGACGGACGAAACCACAAGACCGCGCTGGCGGGATATGGAAAGGGCAGAAAAGATCGCAGTTGTCAGGCAGCGGATCGCGCAAAATGAGGAACGCGTGCAGCAACGCCGCGCAGCTCGCGGTTTGCCGCCGTTGAGTGATACACAATTGCGCAACCGGCGGATCATGATCCGCAAGGCGATCAGGAATGGCGATATATCCCGGCCCGCTGTGCGTCGCGCCCTGCGCAGGGCGGCCTTTGTCCGGGAAGGGCAAGGCTTTGAAGGGAGGCAATCCCGTGATCCTGCGCTTGGGGATGTTAGGGCCCCTGCGGCAAGCGGCGACGCTCCGGATGGACTTTCTGACAACATGTCCGAACCGGTTTTGACCGATGGCCCCCCAATCGCGGAGTCGGCTCCGACGGCAGCGACTCCGGAAGTCATGGATGAACCTGTCGAAGCTCAGCTGCCCGCAGAGGCCGAGCCTGATATGCTGGTGGTGGAAGCGGAGGACGGTGATCCGGAAAGCGCGCAGCCCGAAGATACTCTATCAACAGAGTCCTTGGGTAGCGAATTGCGGGACAAGTTGCCGACGGCACTCAGGGAGCGGCTGCGCAATGCAACTCCGGCCGAGCGGCGACGGATATTGCGCGAAATCCGGTCGCGCCGGCAGAATGGCCAATCGATGCGCGAGATCCGCCAGCGATTGCGGGACATGCGCCGGTCCGGCAGATAATTTTGATTGCCAGCGAAGGGAATTCTCATTTGCTGCGTTTAGGTCATTGAGAGCGACAGAAAACGCTCCGGACAAGTAAACGCGTAAAGGAGAATGACATGAAACATGCAATGCTTTTGCCGCTTCTGGCGATAGCGGTTGCCGCACCGGTGACCGCACAGGAACAGACCCGAACGGTCACCATTGATACCCCCCGGGTCGAAGGCGAGAGAATCATTACACGGGATCGTGAGGCTGGAACGCTCGACAGAAATTCCGAACTCACCCGCAAAAGTGACGGAGCAACCGCGACGAGCGATTACAACCGGACGCGGACTGAAAATGGGTGGGTCGCCAGTGGTGCCCAGACCGATTTTCAGGGACGGACGCGGAGCTTTGACTATGAGCGCGAACGGACGGAAAACGGATTTCGCGCCAACGGCACCGCCACCGGGCGGAATGGCGAAACCTACAATTATGACGCCGGTCGCCGTCGGACGGAAAACGGCTATGTTGCCGGGCGCCGTTTGCAGAATAGCGATGGAGACACGCTGTACAGCAGGCGGGTCAAGGCGAAGCGGACCGAAAATGGTGTAAGCCGGACCGTCAAGACCAATCGCGCTGCCGGGTTCAAACCGAAGCGTATCAAGCCGCTGCGTCCCAAGAACCTTCGGCCGCGTCGTCCCTGACCGGTCCTGACCGGCCGGCCCCATATGTCCGTCCTCCCCCCGTGCGGACGTATCCCGGTCTTTTTCTGCCGCAAATGACGTGGTGGCAGGAAGACCATCCTGGGAAGCTGAACCCCCTAAACGGTTCAGCTTCCCGGTTTTGTTTTGGCAGTTGCTATTCTGCGGCGTTGCGGCGTTCTTCAAACCATCGCCGGATGGCCGCTGACGTGCAGCCCGAAAATCCAAACGTCCCTACGACCGAGCAGCTTCCCGGACGCGTGGTTCGCGAAATCTCGTCTTGCTGTTCAACCCTTGATGTCCACGACCGATCAGCCGCCAGCTCTTCTTCCGTCTTTCGCAAAGGCTTGGGTATCCGGTATCTCTCCGACTCCGGTTCCCGCGCGCAGACAACGATCTCATCGCCTTCCGGTTCGGGACATTTGTCGTCACCATAAGTCAACAAAACCGAGAAGCGTTCCGGGGTGTCGCCTTCAGCAGCCTGTACAGGTGCCTCTGCTCCGACCATGAACGCAGTCAGCAATAGCAAATGGGGAATGCGGGCAACGGCCATATCGCACCTCGATCAGTTTTCTGCCCCGCAATCACAGCTAGACACAATAGGCTGGAATGGCACGGGAAAAAGTGTCGCAAACTGTATCTGCTCGCAAGACGTGGAGTTTTTCGGGAAACGGTATGCAAGCATCTTGACGAATGCCAGTGCGCGATCCATGCGCTGCCCATGCGTTTTTTTTCCGACAATGCAGCTTCTGTGCATCCGCGAGTGATGGAAGCTCTGACAGAGGCCAATCATCAGGATACGGCCTATGACGGTGATGTCCTGAGTGGTCAGCTCAATGCTGCTTTCTCCAACCTGTTCGAAACGCAAGTGGAGGCAATGTGGGTCGCCACCGGAACCGCCGCCAATTCTCTCGCACTGGCCGCACTGTGCGAGCCGCATCAGGGCATAATCTGCCATCGCGAAGCGCATATCGAGGAGGATGAGGCCGGGGCACCGGGCTTTTACACTGGCGGTGCGAAACTGATGTTGCTCGAGGGATCCGGCGCAAAAATTTCGGGTGATGCGGTGGATGCACATTGTGCAGCCATTCGCGATGACGTGCATCAGGTCCAGCCATCGGCAGTATCGATCACCAATGCCACGGAATATGGGCGGGTATACACACCGGCTGAAGTTGCCGCGATATCCGAAGTCTGCAAAAAACGGAACCTTGGCTTGCACATGGATGGTGCACGATTTGCCAATGCTCTGGCCACTCTTGACTGTTCGCCGGCTGACGTGACCTGGAAATCCGGTGTCGACATCCTCAGTTTCGGCTTTGTCAAAAACGGGGGAATGGGGGCCGAAGCGTTGGTCTTTTTTGATCCGGATCTGGCGAAGGCTACGCATTACCGTCGCAAGCGGGCGGGTCATTTGCAATCCAAAGGACGTTATCTTGCCGCCCAGATACTGGCGATGCTCGACAACGATCTCTGGCTCGCCAATGCCCGGGCGGCCAATGCCGGCGCCCGGCTGATCGCGGATGCGGCGGCGGATCGCTTGATTCATCCCGTGGAAGCCAATGAGGTCTTCATCAGACTGTCCGCGGCGGAAGCGCAGTCGTTGCGCGATCAGGGTTTTGACTTTTACGACTGGGGCGAAGGCCAGGCGCGGCTCGTGACAAGCTGGAACCAGAGCGCGGAGGACATTGCGCCGCTGGCCGAAGCCATCACGGCTTTATGAGCGGCCCGGACAGCAGTGAGCCCAGTCTGCTCGCACCGCGCATTCTGATCCCGTTCCTGCTGGTTTCCCTGATCTGGGGTTCAACCTGGCTGGTGATCCGCGACCAGGTATCGGAAGTCCCGCCCATTTGGTCGGTAACCTACCGGTTCATTATTGCCGCCGCAGCGATGTTCGTGCTGGTCACCATTCGTCGTCTGCCATTCGGCATCGACAGGCGAGGGCATTTCTGGGCGATATTGCTGGGGCTGTTTCAATTCTCGTTCAACTTCAATTTTGTCTACAATGCCGAACTCTACATCACCTCCGGTCTGGTGGCGGTGCTTTTTGCGCTGCTGATGGTGCCCAATGCGATATTGGGGCGGATATTTCTTGGTCAGCGCATAAAGGCCAGTTTTCTCGCCGGTTCCGGGATTGCTGCAATGGGCGTTGCTATGCTTTTTGTGCACGAATACCGGTCATCTCCAGTCCCACCGGCTCAGGTTATTCTGGGGATTATCCTGACCATCGGCGGAATCCTCTCGGCATCGGTCGCGAACATCATGCAGGCTTTGCCGCAACCCAAAAGATACCCGATCATTACCCTGCTCGCCTGGGCGATGCTTTGGGGAGCATTTTTCAACATGCTGGTTTCCCTGTTCACCGTCGGACCACCGGTCTTTGAAACCCGGCCCGCCTATATCGGCGGGATCGTCTATCTCGCGATTGTCGGATCGGTTGTCACCTTCCCGCTATACTTCTCGCTCGTTCGGGAAATCGGCGCGGGAAAAGCCGCCTATTCCAGTGTGCTGGTGCCAGTTGTCGCGATGATTCTGTCGATGCTGTTTGAAGGCTATGTCTGGACGCCCATTGCCATTGGCGGGTCAATCCTCGCCATGGTCGGGCTGATAATCGCATTGCGCTCCGCCCGACCGCGCGGGCAAGTGATTCAGGACTCCAGCAAGGCGGCCAGTCCGGATTTATAGTCGGGATATCGGGGTTCCCAGCCAAGCAGCCGTTTGGCACGACCATTCGCCACGCGCCGGTTTTCGTCATAAAATGATCTGGCTGCGGCAGACAGGTCCGCTTCTTCCAAAGTCATCAGCGGAGGAGGTTCCATGCCCATCAGCCTGGCGGCATGGGCCAGCACGTCGGACTGGGCGGCCGGAAGATCATCGGCAATGTTGAAGACACCGGCCGGCCGGTCGAATGAGGCCAGAACAGCACCGACAATGTCATCGGCATGAATCCGGCTGAAAACCTGTCCGGGAACGTCGATCCGGCGGGCCTTGCCGCTGCGCACCCGATCCAGCGGGCTGCGGCCGGGACCGTAGATCCCGGGCAGGCGAAACACCCGCATGTCCGGTCGCAGGTCCTGCCAGTTTCGGTCCGCCTCGCTGCGCGCTTTACGCCGGCCGGTGCCGATTTGAGCGCTTTCATCGACCCAGGCACCACCGGCATCACCGTAAACGCCGGTGGACGATAGATACCCGCTCCATTGCAGATCGGCCGAAGCGATGGCCTCGCCATATTGCGCGAGGACTGGTTCGGAGCCATCCCGGGACGGTGGGACCGAAGACAGGATGTGTGTGGCGTCATCCAGCGCAGCCAGGATTGCAGCGGTGTCACCAAAGGCGAGAGAACCATTGCTTGCTTCGCGGCGAGTGCCGGTGACCTCCCAGCCTGTCATGCGCAGCTGGCGGGCCAGCCGGCTGGCAGTATATCCCATTCCAAAGATCAGCATTTTTGTCATGTCCCGCTCCGCATAATCGCAATTGCGCTGTGTGCAAATGGCTCTTATGGCTTGAGCCATGCTAGATGTTCAGAAAACTGCCAATAATGAAATGGCAGACGCCGCGCCTCATCCCCAGGAAGCCCGGACAATCAGGCGCGAAGACTATCGCCCGCCAGCCTGGTTTGTTCCCGAAGTCCATCTGGATTTTCAGCTGGGTGCCGAACAAACCGTGGTGAAATCGCGGCTCGATGTCCGCCGATCGAAAAGCGCGAAATATCAAGAACCACTGATCCTTGATGGCGATGATCTTTTACCGGTTTCAGTAAGGGTCGATGGCGAAAGCTGGACCGACTGGACGCTTGTTGAGGGAGCGCTGCACCTGCCATTGACTGGTGCTTCCCATATTGTCGAAATCACTGTCGAGATCGACCCTTCAACCAACACCCAGCTGATGGGTCTCTATGCGTCCGGCGGGATGCTGTGCACCCAGTGTGAAGCCCAGGGGTTTCGCCGCATCACCTTTTTCCCTGACCGTCCCGATATTCTGAGCCGTTACACCGTACGTATGGAAGGCTCAAAGGCGGATTATCCGGTTCTGCTGTGCAACGGCGACAAGACGGATGCCGGTGATGCGGATGGTGGCCGGCACTGGGCCGAGTGGGTCGATCCCTGGCCCAAGCCGAGCTATCTCTTTGCGCTTGTCGCCGGAGACCTCGTGGCCAATAATGACAGCTTTACCACCCGCTCGGGCAAGGAAGTGGAACTCAATATCTGGGTGCGCGACGGTGATTTGCCACGCACCGGGCATGCCATGAAAGCGCTGAAAGACTCGATGCGCTGGGACGAACAGGTCTATGGTCGCGAATATGATCTGCAGCTGTTCAACATTGTTGCGGTCAGCGATTTTAACATGGGTGCGATGGAAAATAAGGGTCTTAACATATTCAATTCGCGCTACATTTTAGCCGATCCTGAGGTCGCCACCGATGCCGATTTCGATGGCATCGAAGGTGTCGTGGCCCATGAATATTTCCACAACTGGTCGGGTAACCGGGTCACCTGCCGCGACTGGTTTCAGCTGTCCCTGAAAGAGGGCTTTACGGTTTTCCGGGACCAGAGCTTCTCGGCCGATATGGGATCCCAGGCGTTGAAGCGGATTGAGGATGTCCGAATATTGCGCGCGGCCCAGTTCCCGGAAGATGCCGGACCACTGGCCCATCCGATCCGGCCGGAAAGCTACCAGGAGATTTCCAACTTCTACACCGCCACTGTGTATAACAAGGGCGCGGAAGTGATCCGGATGATGCACAGCCTGATGGGTGCGGACCGGTTCCGCAAAGGCACGGATCTGTATTTCGACCGCCACGATGGCGAGGCGGCGACGTGCGAGGATTTTGTCGTGGCGATGGAAGATGGTGGCGACGCTGATCTCAGGCAATTCCGCTCCTGGTATGAAACACCCGGAACACCAAAAGTTTCCGCGCGGCTGTCACACGATCCACAAAGTGGCACCGCGACCTTGAACCTGTCGCAGCAGGTCGCCCGAACAGGTGAAAAGCCGGAGCCATCGCAAATGGTGATCCCGCTCCGGACCGCCTTGCTTGATCCGGATAGCGGCGAGCATGAGGGAGAAGAATTGCTGGTTCTCGACAAGCCGGAACAGAGCTTCCAATTCGAAGGTCAGACAGAACATCCGATCCTGTCGATCAATCGCGGGTTTTCCGCACCGATCATCATGGAAAGCAGCCAGACGCCGGAAGAGCTCGCTTTTCTGTCCACGCATGACGATGATCCCTTCGCCCGGTTCGAGGCGATGCAGCAGCTGATGACCAACTATCTCACGGCACGTGTAACTGGCACGCCAGCGGATCGGGATATCGTCCTGCAGGCGGTTGGTGCGGCCCTGTCGGACGAGTCCATCGACCGGGCTTTTCTGGCGGAATTGATCCTGTTGCCGAGCGAGGCTTTCCTGGGGGATCAGATGGTCGTCGTTGATCCGGAAGCGATCCATGAGGCGCGCGAAAAGCTGCGTGGGAAGATCGCGGTCCAGTTTGAGCGCAAGTTCCGCCGGCTCTACGCACAGTGTACGCCCGGCGAATTTTCGCTGTCGGCCGAAGCCCGCGCCAACCGCAAATTGCGTAATGTCTGCCTGGCCTATATTGCCGGTTCCCAAGCCGACGATGCGGCCGCCTTGGCGTCCGATCAATTTGCGGATGCCGATAACATGACTGCGAAACAGGGCGCGCTTTCGGTGCTGTCACATATGGAAGACAAAGATCGCGGCTGGGCGTTTGACGATTTTTACAACACCTATCGTGACAATGCCCTGGTGCTCGACAAATGGTTCACCCTGCAGTCGCTTTCGCAGCGCGGCGACACCGTCAAGCGTGTAAAGGCCCTGGCCGGACATCCGGATTTCACCATGTCCAACCCCAATCGTGTTCGCGCGCTATATGGCAGCTTCACGGCTAACCCTGTGCGGTTTCATGATGCGTCTGGCGAGGGATACCGCCTGATTGCGGATATGGTGATCCACCTTGATGCCCAGAACCCGCAGACCGCAGCACGTTTCATCCCGCCACTCGGTCGCTGGCGCCGCTATGAACGGGGCCGGGCCGAGCTGATGCGAACGGCGCTCGAGAAAATCGCTGCCACACCGGACCTGTCCAAAGACGTGATGGAACAGGTGAGCAAGAGCCTTGCCTGATCAGACGGAACTGGCTGTCGACGTGATGACGTCGCCGCTGTTGCTGGGAACACCCCACGGTTTTCTGGGACGTGATGGTGGTTTTTCCAAAGGGATCTATGCCGGATTGAATGTCGGCCTCGGCAGCGATGACGATCGCGAGGCCATTTTGAAAAATCGGCAGCGTGCGAAAAACACCATCCTCAAGGGCAGCGAACTGGTCACGCTGCATCAGGTGCACAGTGCTGACGTGGTCACAGTCGATCAGACTTTTGACATTTCCGATCGACCTCATGCCGACGCCATGGTGACGAGCAAACCGGGATTGCTGCTGGGGATTTTGACTGCCGATTGCGTGCCGGTCCTGTTCCATGATGCTGCTGCGCGGGTGGTCGGAGCGGCCCATGCCGGCTGGAAAGGGGCGATTGCAGGTGTCACCGATAACACGCTGACCGCAATGGAAAAACTGGGTGCACAACGGGCGAACATCGCCTGTGCGATCGGGCCATGCATCGCGCAGGACAGCTATGAGATAGACGCGGGATTTCGGCAGAAATTTCTGGAGGTTAGCCGGGATAACGCAGAGTTTTTCCTGACCGGAAAACCGGGGCACTTCCAGTTTGATATCGAGTCTTATGTCGCGATGCGGCTGGAGCAGGCTGGTGTGACGCAAATTCACAAGCTGGGGCTGGACACCTATGCCGCCGCCGATCGCTACTATAGCTATCGTCGCTCTTGTCATCGCGGCGAGCCCGGCTATGGTCGGCAGATATCGCTAATTGGTCTGGGGGAATAGTGGCGGCATGAATGCGCAACGCGCCGGACTGATCGCCGGACTGACGGTATTTGTGGCGATGCTGCTGATCCCGGCTCCGGAGTCGATGGGGACTCAGGCCTGGCATGTCGCGGCTTTGACATTGCTGATGGCGACCTGGTGGATGACGCAGGCCGTGCCACTCACGGCAACGGCCCTGCTGCCCTTCCTTGCGCTTCCGGTGATGGATGTGATGACTGCGAAGGAAGCAGCGGGGCAATATTATTCCCCGATTCTGTTTCTGATACTGGGCGGGGCGTTTCTGGCACTGGCGATTGAAAGGGTGGGACTCCACCGGAGGCTTGCTCTTGCGATCATCGGCATGGCGGGCAAAAGCGCCTGGGGGATCTTGCTGGCGTTCATGATCGCCACCGCCATTCTCAGCATGCTGATCTCCAATACCAGTTCCAGCCTGATCATGATTCCCATTGCACTGGCGGTTCTCGCGGCCGGCGGCGTCAGGGAACGCGAGACCGATGGCTTTGCCGGGGCATTGATTATGGGGGTGGCCTTTGCGGCCTCGATCGGCGGCCTGGGCACGCTGGTCGGCAGTCCGACCAATGCGATTGCTGCCGGACTGATCAATAAAACCCTGTCGATGGACATTGATTTTGTTCGCTGGCTGATGTTTGGCATGCCGATCGTAATCATCGGCATTCCGGTTTGTGCCGCAATCCTGGTGATGGTTCAGAAAGTCGGCCGCCACAGTTTTGACGGCAAGGATGCGCAAGCTGCTATCGGGTCTCCCGGGCCCTGGAGCATAGCGGAAAAACGTCTCGTGCCGGTCGTGGCGCTGGTTGTGCTGGGCTGGCTCAGCCTGCCGCTGATCAAGTCCGTGCTTCCGGACGGTGCTGCTACAGATGGCACCATAGCCATTATTGGCGGGCTTTTGCTCTTCATTCTCCCGGATGGCACCGGGCGGCCGCTGCTCAACTGGGACGAAGCGGATCGCGCGCCATGGGGCGTGATCATGATGTTTGGCGGCGGCCTCGCGCTGGCTGCCGGGATTATCGAATCCGGTCTGGCGGACTGGCTCGGGCAGGCCTTGTCACCACTCCAGACAGTTCCGGTGATTGTCATTGCCATCGCGCTGGTTGCACTGGTGATTCTCGTGACAGAATTCGCGTCGAATGTCGCAACGGCGAGCGGGATCATGCCGGTCGTTGCGAGCCTCATACTGGCGACCGGCGTCGATCCGGTGCTGCTCGCCATGCCGGCGGCCATGGCGGCCAGCTGGGGCTTCATGTTGCCATCCGGCACCGGTCCGAACGCAATCGCCTGGTCGACCAACCACATTGCCTTGCCGCGGATGCTGAAATCCGGATTCCTGCTTGATCTCGCCGGCATTCCGATCATCATCGGCGGCATATGGATGGTTTCATTTGTAATTAGTTGAGTGCTGATGCATAGGCTCTCCGGAATGACAATATCTGGAGATTGACGATGTCGGATCAGGACGAAAGCGGCGTTCCGGTTGCCCCGCGACGCATGCCAAAAACCCCCATTGAAGAAATCAAGGGACGCAAGCTGAAGCCATCGACCCTGATGATGGGCCACGGATTTGATCCGGTTCTGTCCGAAGGCTCGTTGAAGCCCCCGATTTTTCTGACATCAACCTTTGCGTTCGAAAGCGCAGCAGCCGGCAAGCGCTTCTTTGAGGGCATTACTGGCAAGCGACCAGGCGGTGCGGATGGCCTGGTCTATTCGCGCTTTAACGGTCCCAACCAGGAGATTCTGGAAGACCGGCTCAGCATCTGGGATGAGGCCGAAGACGCTCTGGTATTCTCCAGCGGCATGTCGGCCATTGCCACTGTCCTGCTCGCCAATGTCAATCAGGGCGATGTCGTGGTCCACAGCGGCCCGCTCTATGCCGCCACCGAAACGCTGATAAACAAGATCCTCGGGCGTTTCGGCGTTACCTTTATCGACTTTCCGGCCGGGGCCAGCCCTGATGAAGTCGCCGGAATTCTGGAACAGGCCAGGGCGCAGGCCAGCGAGAATGGCGGGAAGGTCGCGATTGTCTATCTCGAAAGCCCGGCCAATCCCACCAATGCCCTGGTGGATATCGAGGGCATTACCGAGGCGCGGAACCAGGTATTTGGAGATGATGCCTCCGTTCCGCCGATTGCCATCGACAATACGTTTCTCGGACCGCTCTGGCAGCAGCCGCTGAACCATGGCGCGGATATCGTGATCTACAGCCTGACCAAATATGCCGGCGGACATAGCGACCTCGTCGCAGGCGGCGTCTTGGGGAGCAAGGCGCACATGGATCCGATCCGCGCGATCCGCAATACGATCGGGACCATTTGCGATCCCAATACCGCGTGGATGTTGCTGCGGAGCCTGGAAACTCTGGAACTCCGGATGAGCCGGGCAGGCGAAAATGCTGCCAAGGTTTGCGCCTTTCTGCGTGATCATCCGCAGGTGGAAGGTCTGGGCTATCTTGGCTTTATCGACGATGCGTCGCAGCAGGACATATATGACCGCCACTGCAGTGGTGCCGGATCGACTTTCTCTCTGTTCATCAAGGGCGGGGAGGCGGAAGCCTTCCGTTTCCTGGATGCTCTGAAGATTGCGAAACTGGCGGTCAGTCTGGGCGGCACCGAAACGCTGGCCAGCCTGCCAGCGGCGATGACCCATTTGTCGGTACCGGACGAACGCCGCGCCGCGCTCGGTATCACCGATAATCTTGTCCGGATTTCCATCGGAGTCGAAGATCCGGATGACCTGATCGCGGACTTCGATCAGGCGCTGGGCGAAGTCTGACTCTGGCTCCAGTCGACAATTTTCCAGCCGCGTTCTGTTGCCAGCCGGCGCAGCGCCGGGCTGGGCGTTGTCGCAACCGCTTCATCGGCAAATTGGAGCATGGGCGCGTCGCTGACATGATCGGAATAGGCACGGATGTGCAGTTCGGTCCGGTTCAGCCCTTGCTCTTCTAGCCATGCTGTGATCCGCTCGAGCTTGGCGGAGTCATAGCAATTCTCGCCAATGATGCGGGGCAGGACTGCGCCGGATTCGGTGATTTTGAGACGGGTGGCTATCACATGCGGAATGTCCAGCCTGCGAGCGATGGCTTCGACATATAGCTCGTAGGACGCCGTCGCCAGAACCAGTGTTCGCCCTTCCTTGCGATCTTCTTCCAGCTGCGAGATGGCAGATGCGAGGCTGTTGTCCCGGAGCGTCCGGTCGGCAAATCTCTCTATATGCGGTTGTAATTTTTCGAGCGACGGACTGCTGCCCAGCAACAGCCGCTGGTTCCACGTCTTCAACCCCTTGCGACCCGTCAGTTTGAGCCCATAAGCGGCAAAACCCAGCAGCGTGAACGGAGCCAGCAACAGGCGCCACGGCGCCCGTGCCAGAACCATTTGCAGGAGAAAAGGCGTGTAGGTTCCGCTTCGGGTGATCGTGCGGTCCATGTCATAAATGGCGAGCTTTTGCATAAAATCCTGTTTCCGTTTCGGGGCTCTTAGCAGCGCTTTGCGGGATGCGCCAAAAAAATGACCTGTGATAATGGCTTGAGCTTTCAGCGGTTTTCGGTCACCTATGCAGGTAATGACAAATGCCAGTGACTTTGTTGAGGAGACCACCGCAGACGGGGTGACGGCACTGCGCTTTTCCGGCGATTTGTCGATTGCATCTATTGGCAATGTGCCCGAGCGACTGAGTGAATATCCCGGCGGGATTCAGCAGCTCAATCTGGCCGATGTCGGATATATTGATACCGTCGGTGCCTGGCTGATCCATCGCACGGCCCGGAATATGGGTGCAGAAATTGTGGGTGGCGATGACGAAGCGACCCGCCTTATCGCCGCGGTCAGCTCCGTTGATCCGGCGGCGGACGTTCGTCCGGACCCGCCCAATCCGGTGCTGCGCGTGCTCAACGAAATCGGCGAGGCCACGACACTGGCTTTCACCACTTTGGCCGGTCTTGTCGGGTTTTTCGGATCCATCATGTTGGCGCTGTTCAATCTGTTGCGTCATCCAGGACAGATCCGCTGGAATGCGGTGATCCAGCGATTTGACGTGGTGGGCGTCAGGGCTCTCGGCATTGTCGGGCTGATGAGTTTTCTGATCGGTCTCGTCATCGCACAACAGGGCGCGGTCCAGCTCCGGCAATTTGGCGCGGAGGTGTTCACTGTCAATCTGGTGGGTCGGCTGACCTTGCGCGAACTGGGCGTGCTGATGACGGCGATCATGGTCGCCGGGCGGTCGGGTTCAGCCTTTGCGGCGCAGATCGGAACCATGCGGCTGACCGAAGAAATCGATGCGATGCGCACAATTGGCGTGTCGCCGGTCGAGGCACTGGTCCTGCCCCGTTTTCTGGCCGCCATCATCATGCTGCCGTTGCTCGGCTTTTACGCTTCGGTGGTTGCGATTATCGGTGGTGGCCTGCTGAGCTGGGTCGAGCTCGATATCCCGCCGGCGACGTTCTTCTCCCGGATCCGCGAAGTGGTTCCGATCACCGATGTCTATGTGGGCCTCGCTAAAGCGCCGGTTTTCGGTGCAATCATCGCCATTTGCGGATGCTATCAGGGGATGCAGGTCAAGGGCAGCGCGGAAGATGTCGGCCGCCGGACCACCGCGGCCGTGGTCCAGGCGATTTTCCTCGTTATCGTTCTCGATGCCTTTTTCGCCGTCTTCTTTACCTGGATTGGATGGAGCTGATGATCGGAGAAACGCCTCTTGCCTATGATCCCCAGTTTGAAGGCCCGATTATTTGCGTGAAAGGCTTGCGCAACAGTTTTGGCGATTTTGTTGTCCATGAAGATCTGGATCTCGACGTGCGCAAAGGCGAGATTCTGGGTGTGGTTGGCGGATCAGGTACCGGCAAGTCGGTGCTGATGCGTTCGATCATCGGGCTGCAGAAACCGGATGAAGGGGACGTCAAGGTGTTTGGCGAATCCCTGCTTGGCCGCTCTGATGCGGAAACGGTCGAAATCCGCAAGCGCTGGGGGGTGCTGTTCCAGGGCGGTGCGCTGTTTTCCACATTGACCGTTGCCGAAAATGTCATGGTGCCGATCCGGGAATTCTATCCCAAGATGGACCGTGAGTTCCGGCGGGAAGTGGCCAAATACAAGGTCTGTCTGTCCGGATTGCCGCCGGATGCGGCTCCCAAATACCCGTCGGAACTCTCCGGTGGCATGAAAAAACGCGCCGGTATTGCCCGGGCACTGGCACTGGATCCGGAACTGCTGTTTCTCGACGAGCCCACGGCCGGTCTGGATCCGATTGGTGCCGCGGCTTTTGACAGCCTGACCCGCGAACTGCAGCAAACGCTGGGGCTGACGGTGTTCTTGATCACCCATGATCTCGATACGCTCCACGCGATTTGTGACAGGGTCGCGGTTCTGGCCGACAGGAAGGTTATTGCGGTGGGCACGATCGACGAACTGCTCGCCATGGATCACCCATGGATCCAGGAATATTTCAACGGTCCGCGCGGCCGGATGGCGGCACCAAAACAGGGATGATCGGATGATAGAGAGCAGACATTCCAGAGTTTTCTTGCAGGCCTCCCTGCCTGCCTTCATAATGGTGGCATAGATGGAAACACGGTCAAATCATATCCTTGTCGGGGCGATCACCCTGTTGTTGCTCGCTCTGGTGGCGGCATTTCTGGTCTGGATCGTACGCTTCGGGGACGGTGCAACCAAAGAATATGACATTTTCTTCGCCCAGTCCGTCGGTGGACTGGCACAGGGCACGGGTGTCACATTTGCGGGTGTTCCTTCGGGGCAGGTGCTGAAGGTTGAGCTCTGGGAAAAAGATCCCGATTTTGTCCGGGTCCGGATCGCGGTCAGTGAAGAGACCCCGATTTTACAGGGTACGACGGCGACCATCCAGAGTATCAGCTTCACTGCTCCACCGAATATTCAGCTCGACGGCGCGGTCAAGGATGCGCCGCCGATTTCCGAACTGGGCCCCGAGGGTGTGCCAGTCATTCCGACCAAACCTGGTGCGCTCGGCGAGATATTGAACAGTGCCCCGCTGGTGATTGAACGCCTGGCGACGCTGACTGACCGGCTGACACTCCTGCTGTCCGATCAAAATCAGGAGTCTATCACCGGTATTTTGCGAAACACTGACAATTTGACAGGGTCACTCGCCAAGTCTGCGCCTGGACTCGAAGCGCTGATCGCTGAATCGGAGATTACCATTCGCAATGCCGGAGAAACTGCGGCCAAGCTTTCTGCGGTGGCGGACAATGCCAATGCGTTGCTCGACAATAACGGGCAGCCGCTGGCACGGGATCTGGGCAAGACCCTCCAGGCGGCGGAGCAAAGCATGATTGCGCTCAATACCGTTCTCGAGGATGTCCGGCCGGGGATGCAGCGGCTGGGGACCAAGACCCTGCCGGAAGTCGATCAGCTCGTGGAGGACATGCAGGCGCTCACCAAGTCCCTGACTTCGGTGACTGAACGTCTCGATCAGGGCGGCGCTGGATCACTGATATCGGCACCAGCTTTGCCGGATTACGAGCCGGGCAAATAGGGGAAGAGGATTATGACCATCAGCAAATTGCGATCCCTGATTGTGCTCATGGCGGCCGGTTCGCTCAGCGCATGCGTGAGTTTCGGGGCGGCCGATCCGCCGCCCTATCTGCTGTCGCTGACCCCGGACGCGAAGGATGTTGGCGGGGCAGAGCGCACCGGCATGCAGGAGCAGGCGCTGGTCGTCCGGTTGCCGACATCGCCGCAAAAGCTCAATACGCTGCGCGTGCCGGTGCAAACACGCACGACGGGCATTGCCTATCTGAAAGAAGCCGTCTGGGTGGACAAGCCGGCACGTCTGTTTCACGGCCTGCTCACGGAAACCATCGCCGCCAAGAATAATCGCCTGATCCTCACTGCGGCGCAGGCGAGCGGGAAAGCCGAACATTATCTGTCGGGTGAACTGGTGAATTTCGGGCTCGACGGGCCGGCACTGGAAGTCGTGGTGACCTATGATGCGGTCAAGATGAAATCAGGGGAAGCCGTCGGCAAGCGCCGGTTTGAAGCGCGCGAGCCGGTTTTTGCGGCCGAGGCCGAACCTGTGGGCGATGCGCTCAACAAGGCGGCCAACAAGGTGGTTGACGAGGTCGCGGACTGGGTCGGTTAGCGCAGCTCAGCCTGCGGGCGGTTCGTTTCCATAAACAAAACCCTCGGGATCAGGCCAGTTCATTGAAGTCGCGGCCATTACCCGGAAAAGCCGTCCCATTTCATCGACATGGGTCAGACGGTGGCACGCGGCCTCGACCGCTTCCTTCTGGTCCGGTCGGGCATCGATCAACGCCCTGGCCCGCTGTTCAATACCCAAGGATTTCAGCCATTGACCCTGTTCCGCCGGCCCGTGCACAGAAAGCAGGCGCGTGCGGGCGATATTGGCGAGGACATGAAAGTCGACATGCGCCGTCAGATCGCTTTCGCCAGGACTGTCGAACGGGCTGACGGGCATATGCCCTTTGACTGCCTGCAACGTGCTGCCGGTTCCGGGCCGATCATGGCCATAGTCGATGATCAGCATCGCGCCGCCCTGTGTGGCCAGTCGGCCGGACAATTCCCCCAGCACCCGAACGCTTTCGGGAGAGGATTCCAGGATGGTACCGGCAGGAAACTGCTTTTTTGATGTGGCAACAGGGCTTTCCGCGATCAGTTTGCCAGGAACGGCCACAAATTTGTTGCGGTCGCGCGCGACCATGTTCTGACGCCAGCCATGCTCGGTGAGAACATGCTGCTCGATCGGCAGGGCATCAAAAAACTCATTGGCGACAACAAACAGCGGGCCGGTGTCAGGCAGGTTCGCCAGATCTTCATGCCAGTGCGCTTCGGGTACCAGCTCTGCCTGTTTTGTTTTCAGGGCAGGGCTCGTTTCCACCAGATGCATGTCCGGCTGTAATCCAAATCTGGCCATGGCTCGTCTTGCGTCAGCGGCCAGCGTGCCGCGTCCAGGGCCCAGTTCAACATAGTGGATCGGGTCAGGTTTCCCGGCACGTAACCAGCTGTCTGCCAGCCAGATACCAATCAGCTCACCGAACATCTGGCTGATTTCCGGCGCTGTGACAAAGTCACCGGCTTCTCCCAGCGGATCGCGCGAACCGTAATAGTGGGCATTGGCAACAGCCATATATTCGCCCAGCGAAATCGGACCGTTTTGGGCGATCCGGACCGCCAGAATATGGGCTGCCGTGTCGCCGTCAGGCAACGGATTTGTCTCCGCCTTCCGGTTCGATACGCACCCGGCGGCCCCTGGCGGTGATCACCAGCCAGGTACCGAGCAGGATCATGGGTACGGTCAGTGTCTGCCCCATGGTCAGGCCCCAGCTGAGATCTTCCAGTCCGGCATCCGGCTGGCGGAAAAACTCGACCGTGAACCGGCTCAGTCCATAGACCAGGAGACCGGTGCCAACCAGCTTGCCCGGATGATAACGGGCATCGGTTTTCCAGAATAACAGCGAGGTGATGATGAAATAGAGAATGCCTTCCAGACCCGCTTCGTAAAGCTGACTGGGGTGGCGCGCAACTTCGCCGCCCATCGGGAAAATGATTGCCCAGGGAACTTCGGTAGCCCGGCCCCAGAGCTCGCCATTGACGAAATTGGCCAGCCGTCCAAACAACAGGCCGAACGGAATGACGCAGGCGACATAGTCGCAAACGCGGAGAAAACTGAGCTTCTCCTTGCGCGAAATCCACCAGATCGCGAGTACGACACCAAGAACGCCTCCATGGAGTGACATGCCGCCCTGCCAGACTTTGAAGATGTCGGCCGGACTGGACAATATGGACGGTTGATAGAAGAACACATAGCCCAGCCGGCCGCCGATGATGATGCCCAATGTGGCCCAGAAGATCATGTCATCCGCATGCCGGCGGGCCAGCGGGGCTCCCGGCTGGACGATGAGTTTCGTCATGTACCAATAGCCGATGATGATACCGGCGAGATAGGCGAGGGAATACCATTTCAGCTGGAAAAATCCGAGATCGAGAGCGTTCGGAGACAGGCCCAGCTCCTCAAATCGCACAAATTGGCTGGCGCTGGACAGAATAATGTCAATCAACTCTTTTCCCCGTTCGGTTTCGTCGTATATGGCATAGGCATATAAAGGGAAATTCCCCTATACCAAGAGGGAATGACACAGAAGACTACGGGAGAATGCGGAAATGCCATCGGAACTGGATCTGAAGATACGCGAAACACTGACCGCGCTGACGGCGCCTGGACAGTTGCTGGAGCTGGACAGCGTCGAGAAATTTGGCGTGGATCTTCCGATCTTCAAGAACGCCCCGCAAAATGTCGCGGATTTTCTAACCTATTTCTGCCACCAGCATGCCGACAAGGAGTTTCTCGTTGATGGTGATATCCGCCTGACATTCGGGGAAACCTATGCTGCGGCCCGCACGCTCGCAGGCGGTCTTGTCGAAGGTTATGGTGTGAAGAAGGGGGACCGGATCGGCATCGCGGCCCGCAATTCAGCCAACTGGATCATTCTCGACATGGCCATCACCTTGGCCGGCGGGATTAGCACCAAACTCAACGGCTGGTGGCAGGGTGACGAACTCGCCGACGGGATTGAGGATGTTTCCTGTTCGCTGGTCTTCGCTGATCCGCAACGTGCCGCCCGGCTGAGCGATCTTGACCGCGATACCGGTGCGAAACTGCTCATCTTCGAACATGATCAGATGCCGCTTGAGGGGTTGAAAGTTGTAATGGCCAATGGCGGTAGCGCCGAAACGCCGATGCCGGAAATTACTCCGGAGGACAATGCAACCATCCTCTTTACCTCAGGTTCAACCGGTCGCTCCAAGGGGGCCTATGCCGAACACCGCGCAGTTGTTCAGGGCGCGATGAGCTTTGTGGGTGCCTTTGCCGTGATGGTACAAATCATGGAAGAAGCCGGAACCATGCCGGATATCCAGCCAACCGCCATGGTGGCTGTGCCATTGTTTCATGTCACCGCATCGGTGCCACTGGTGCTGGTCAGCTATGCCATCGGCCGCAAGCTGGTGATGCTCAACAAATGGGATGCCGAAGCGGCGATGAAGCTGATCGAAAAGGAAAAAGTCACCTATTTCGTTGGTGTGCCACTGATGAGCATGGAAATTTATTCGCATCCCAATCTCAAGGATTATGATCTCAGCACCTGTGTCTCGATGGCCGCCGGCGGGGCGCCGCGTCCGGTCGAACATGTGAAACGAATCAAGGAAGCGATGGGGGAAGGGTTCCCGATCATTGGATATGGTCTGACCGAAACCAACGGAGTGGGCTGTTCCAACCAGAATGAAAATTATCTGGCGCATCCCGACAGCACCGGACGGGCCACGCCGCCGATCGTCGACGTTGCGATCCTGGATGATGACGGCAACCAGATGCCGAAGGGCGAGCGCGGCGAGGTGTGCATCCGGACGGCTGCCAATTTCACCGGCTACTGGAATAACGAACAGGCGACAAAAGAGGCCTTCACTGACGATGGCTATTTCCGCACAGGTGATATCGGCTATTTCGACGAAGAGGCCTATCTCTACATTGTCGATCGCAAGAAAGAGATCATCATCCGCGGCGGCGAGAATATCAGCTGCCAGGAAGTGGAAGATGCCATCTATTCCAACAAATCGATCGCGGAAGCCTGTATTTTCGGCGTGGAAGACGAACGATTTGGCGAAGTGCCGGCGCTGGTCTATCATGTAAAGGATGGTCACAGCCTGTCGCAGGACGAGCTGCTCGACTATCTGAAAGACAAGCTCGCACCGTTCAAGATGCCAGTACATATCTGGCAATATGACGAGCCGCTGCCGAAGCTTGGAACGGCGAAAATCGCCAAGATCGTGCTTGCCAAAAAGCACCGTGAAATGCTTGCAGAAACCGGATGAACATACGCGCTGATATCCCCAAACCCGTCGCAGAACCTGGCACCCGGGTTGTACGGCAAAGGGATGTCATCAATCGCCGGGCCCTGGCGGACACGATTGAAGACCTGATCGCCGAAGACGGTATCGCAAAGGCGCGCAGCAAAATCCTTCCGCTTTTGCAGGAGGCGCTTGCGAGCGGTCGGGCGGAAATCAGCCGGCGGTTACTGGAAAAGCCCTCGGCAGGCCATGAAGCCGCGGCGGCGCAGTCCTTTCTGGTCGACCAGCTGGTCCGGCTGATCCATGATATCGCGGTGCGCCACCAATATCCGGTAAACAATCCCTCTGCCGGCGAGCGGATCACGGTGATGGCCGTTGGTGGCTATGGCCGCGGCGAAATGGCGCCGCACAGTGACGTCGACATCGCCTTCATCACGCCATTCAAACAGACCAGCTGGACCGAGCAGGCTATTGAAGCCATGCTCTACTGGCTCTGGGATCTGGGCTTTAAGGTTGGCCAGAGCAGCCGGTCGATCGATGAAATGGTCCGGATGGCCAAGGAAGATTTGTCCATCCGCACCGCGCTTCTTGAAGGGCGTTATATCTGGGGGGATACCGACGTTTATGAAGAAGCGAAAATGCGCTTCTATGCGGATGTGGTTTCCGGAACCCAGAGCAGCTTTGTCGCGGAAAAGCTGGCCGAACGGGATGCGCGGCACCTGCGGATGGGGGACAGCCGCTATGTTGTGGAACCCAATGTCAAGGAAGGCAAGGGCGGTCTCAGGGATCTGCAGACGCTCTACTGGATCGGCAAATATATTCACCGGGTGTCCTCTGCCGAGGAGCTGGTCGATGTCGGCCTGCTGACTACGGACGAATTCAAACGGTTCCGCAAGGCCGCCAATTTTCTCTGGGCCGTTCGCTGTCACATGCACGATATAACCGGCCGGTGCGAAGACCGTCTGACTTTTGACCTGCAGCCCGAAATTGCCCGCCGAATGCGCTTTGCCGAACGGACCGGCAAGTCCGCCGTCGAGCGGTTCATGCAATATTATTTTCTCAACGCGAAGGTGGTCGGGAATCTGACCGGCGTGTTTCTCGCCCATCTGGATGAAACGCACAATGCCGGTGTGCGCCGGTTCATTCCCAATATCACCCGGCGTCCGAAAAAACTGAAAGGTTTCACCCTTGATCGGGGGCGGCTGGCGCTGCCTGACGAGGAATTTTTCTCCCGTGATCCGGTCCGTCTGATCGAGATGTTCGCGCTGGCCGACAAGCATGAGCTGGAGATTCATCCGCTGGCAATGCGTGCCGCGCGGCGGGATGCCAAGCTGATCACCAACAAGGTGCGCAAGGACCGGCGCGCCAATCAGCTGTTTCTCGATGTGCTCTGCTCTCCCCGCGATCCGGAACTGGTGCTGCGCTGGATGAACGAAGCCTCGATTTTTGGCCGCTTCATTCCCGATTTCGGCCGCGTCGTGGCCCAGATGCAGTTCGACATGTATCATCACTATACGGTGGACGAGCACAGTATTCGGGCGATCGGCCTGCTCGCCAAAATCGGTGCGGGTGCGTTGGCGGACGATCATCCGAACTCGACCGAGACCATGAAGAAGTTGCAGAATCGCCGCGTTTTGTTTGTGGCGACCTTGTTGCACGACATTGCCAAGGGCAGGGGCGGTGATCACAGTGTTCTCGGCGCCGAAGTCGCATTGAAACTGTGCCCGCGCCTCGGCTTGCAGCCGCATGAAACCGAACTGGTATCCTGGCTGGTTCGTCATCATTTGCTGATGTCCGCCATGGCTTTCAAGCGGGACCTGTCCGATTTCAAGACCATTCAGGATTTCGTCAGTCAGGTTAAAAGCATCGAACGGCTGCGGTTGCTGACGGTCCTGACAGTGGTGGATATTCGAGCCGTCGGTCCAGGTGTCTGGAACAGCTGGAAACGCCAGTTGCTGACCGATCTTTTCGAATCTTCGGAGGAGATGCTGAGACTGGGTCACAAACAGCGCGGCCGGGATGAACGCATCCTCGAGAAAAAGACCGCGCTTCAAGATGGTTTGAAACTGAGCAAAGCGAAATTTACCAAACTTTCCAAACGCTTGCCGGATCCCTACTGGATCGCGGAACCGGACGACATCATCGCTCACAATGCGCGACTGATGCTGAAGGCGGGTGAGGACAATCTTGCCATTGCTGCAGAAGCCTATCCCGAACGGGGCGCCACGCTGGTGACAATCTATGCGGCGGATCATCCCGGCCTGTTCTATCGCATTGCCGGCGGGATCCATGTTGCCGGCGGCAATATTATCGACGCGCGGATCCACACCACCCGCGACGGCATGGCGCTGGACAATTTCCTGGTCCAGGATCAGAACGGCAAGCCATTTGCGGATGAGCGCCAGCTGGAACGACTGCAAAAGGCGGTCGAGGATGCGCTGGCGAACCGCAACAAATTGTCGGTCAAGCTGGATGCCCGGCCAATGGCCCATTCCCGCGCCGGGGCATTCAAGATCACACCGGTGGCGATGGTGGACAATGACGCATCCAACCGGTTCACCGTGATCGAAGTCAATGCCCAGGACCGGCCAGCGCTGCTGAACGAGCTCGCCTACGCCCTGTTTGAGTCAAAAGTGACGGTGCACAGCGCCCATATCGCGACCTATGGCGAGCGAGCTGTTGATACCTTTTACATTACCGACCTGCTCGGTGGGAAAATCACCAACACCACGCGGCTCAACAATCTCAAAAAGAAACTGACTGCTGCTGCACAGAGCGAAAAGAGCATGAAGAAGGCGAGTTAGCCGAGCTTGTCCTTGAGCGCGGCAAGCGCGGCAAACGGGCCGGCTTCCTCTTCCGTTTTGAGATCACGGGAGCCGCGAACCTTGTCGGCATTGGGCCCCTCGGGATAGGGATCAAGCGCCAGATAAAGCGTTTGCGCCAGCGCTTCGCCAATATCGATACGGTTATCCGAATATTCGAGAATGTCGCAGTCATCCGACTCCAGCTCCACTTCCGGTTCTTCTTCTCCGCCATCGTCTCCTTTTGCCGGGACAAACGAGATGGCAAAGTCTTCGGATATGGTAACGGGGAAATCTTCTCCGCTGATGGCGCAAGACTGTGTCAGGCGAGATTGAAGTGCTCCGGTGAGGCTCAGTTGATCCGACTCGGCACGAAGGTCATAAGTGGCTTCGAGAGACTTGATCCCGGGCAAATCAAACCGCCGGGCCAAAGCGGCACATTCTTCTTCACTCGCAGATACTTGCGCCGAGATGGGGGCATCCCCAAGGTCAGAAAGCTTCACAATTCGGGAGAATTCAGGCGGATGTTCGGTCATGCGGGCAAGGCCTCGGGAATGTCGCCAGCCAGAACACTGTTGATCTGACGGGTCGCGAGCTGGTCATGAAACTGGCGCAATCCGGCGATTGTGAAGGCCAATTCTTCCGCACCGGGAGCTTCGTCACGATAAAGATTTCGGGTCAGTACCTCTTCCAGCTGCTGCCGGCCGGCAAAGGCATCGCGATAAGCACCCAGTCGCCCGCCGAGAGCGCCCATCATCTTGCCGACATGCTTGCCCACGACCATGTCCCCAATGCCGATCTGACGCAGCTGACCGTCCATGTCCCGGACGAAATGCTCGGTCAGCCAGGCGGTTTGCTGTTCCGTATCACTGTCCTTTTCAAGACGAAGCAGGACCAGGCTGAAAATGGCGGCGATCATGTCAAACCGCCCGTCCAGCGAGTCCGGTACACCGCCGTTTTCGTACCATCCGGGTCGACGGCCTTCGCCGATGATCGCCTCGTAGAGCGGCTGCATCACGATATTCGGGTTTTCGCGGGAGAATAATCTGGTCAGCAGGGACATGTTTTCAAACGGGCTTTCAAAAGCTGTTGCGGTCTGTATTTCCGGAGAAATGCCCCGGTTGACGGACAAAATGTGACGGATCGTGTTAAGTCTGTGTACAGGGCATATTGATATTTGTCGTGCGAGATGCAATGGGCTTTTGGGAAATTGATCCGTATGCCCGGAAATGCAATTTGTCTCTGCTGGAGAATATGACTGATGAATAGCCAAACTGCCGGAACTTTGAAAGCCCGCCTGACGCTGGTCGGACTTGTTGCCGGAAGCCTGGCGCTTGCCGGCTGCTCGCAGGTGCGCGGGCATCAGGGCTATATCGTTGATCCGGTACTGACCTCGGCGATTCAGCCGGGTGTCGACAATCGCCAATCGGTGGAGGCAACACTGGGTCGCCCGACGTTCGCTGGCCAGTTTGAAGATCGCGTCTGGTATTATGTGTCCCGCGATACCCGGCAATATGCGTTCAACTCGCCACGGCCCAAGGATCAGCTGGTGATGCGTGTGCAGTTTGATGAAGCCGGCAATGTCACATCCGTTGACCGGACAGGTCTGGAACTGGCTGTCAATATTACGCCTGATGGAGACACAACTCCGACGCTCGGACGTGAGCGGTCCTTTTTCCAGGAGCTGTTTGGCAATATTGGTGCTGTGGGCGCACCGGGAGCAACCGGTCAGAGCAACGACCGAACCCGTCCGTAATCATTGCTCGCCGGAAGGCTGGCCTAAGTTCAATTCATCTATTTTGCGATGCCGCTCGCGGCCAGCACGGCCAGTGTGACCAGTTCGGATGCCGCCGATGCCATGGTCGCGATCTGAACCGACTTGTCGAGGCCGACAAGCATCGGACCGATAACCGCATCGCCGCCCATTTCGCGCAGCAGCTTGGCAGACAGATTGGCCGATTGCAGACCGGGCATGACCAGGACGTTGGCCGGGCTGGACAGGCGGCAGAACGGATAATTGCCCATCAGTTTCGGGTTCAGTGCGACATCGGGTGCCATTTCACCTTCATATTCGAAACTGACCCGTCGCTCGTCGAGAATGGCAACCGCGTCCCGGATATTTTCGAGCCAGCGGCCCTCCGGATTGCCGAAGGTGGAATAACTCAAAAATGCGACGCGCGGTTCGTGGCCCATTTTCCGGGCCACTGCTGCAGTCTGTTCGGCAATGTCGGCCAGCTCTTCGGATGACGGGCGTTCGTTGACCGTGGTATCCGCCATGAACACCGTGTGGCTTTGCCCGACCATCACGTGGATCCCGAATGCCGTTCGGCCTTTCTCGACATCAATGACCTTGGCAATGTCCTTGAACGTCTGGGCATAAGGCCGGGTGACCCCGGTAATCATCGCTTCGCCCTGATCCATGGCAAGCAGCGCGGAGCCGAATATATTCCGGTCCTGGTTCACCATTCGCTTGATGTCGCGTTCCATGTGACCGCGCCGTCCCAGCCGCTGATGCAGCATATTGACCATGTCCGGAACCAGCGGGCTGTTGCGTGAATTGTGAATTTCGAACCGGTCGGCATCCCCGACACCCAGCTCCTGCAGTTTCTGACGCACCCGGTCGTCACGACCGACCAGAACCGGTGTGCCATAGCCGCCGTCCTGGAACTGAATCGCGGCACGCAGCACCACATCCTCTTCGGCTTCGGCAAAAATGACGCGCTTGGGTGACTGGCGACACGCATCATAGGCCTGGGTCAGCACGGAGGTTGTCGGATTGAGACGGCTCTTCAGGTCGACACGATAGGCGTCGAGATCTTCAATCGGTTTCTGGGCCACACCACTGTCCATGGCCGCCTTGGCAACCGCTGCGGAAACCACCTCCATCAAACGCGGATCAAAGGGCGCCGGGATGATATAGTCGACACCAAATGTCGGTGCCTCACCGCCATAGGCCGCAGCGACTTCTTCCGGGACCTGTTCGCGGGCCAGTTCGGCAATTGCGCGGGCGGCAGCCACTTTCATTTCGTCATTGATCCTTGTGGCCCGGACATCCAGTGCGCCGCGGAATATGAAGGGGAAGCCGAGAACATTGTTGACCTGGTTGGGATAGTCCGACCTGCCGGTAGCGACAATCGCGTCGGGGCGGGCGGCCTTGGCATCCGGCGGTGTGATTTCGGGATCGGGATTGGCCATGGCAAAAATGATCGGCTTGTCCGCCATGTCCCGGACCATGTCCGGTTTGAGCGCGCCGGCCGCGGAGAGTCCGAGAAAGGCATCCGCACCCTTCAGTGCTTCGGTCAGATCTCGCGCATCAGTGTCGATGGCGTGGGCCGATTTCCACTGGTCGACATTGTCGCGGCCACGATAGATGACGCCGCTGCGGTCACACATGGTCAGATTCTCGTGCGGAACACCCATCGCCTTGATTAGCGAAGCGCAAGCAATGGCGGCGGCGCCTGCACCATTGACCACCACCTTGATGTCCTCGACCTTGCGATTGGTCAGCAGGCAGGCATTGATGATACCGGCGGCGGCAATGATCGCGGTCCCATGCTGGTCATCATGGAATACCGGAATATTCATCCGGTCGCGCAGGGTCTGCTCAATGATGAAGCAGGCTGGTGCCCCGATATCTTCCAGATTGATGCCGCCAAAGCTCGGTTCCATCAGTTCGACCGCATTGATGAAGGCATCCGTGTCTTCGGTGTTGAGTTCCAGGTCGATCGAGTCGACATCGGCGAAGCGTTTGAAAAGTACAGCTTTTCCTTCCATCACCGGCTTCGATGCCAGCGCGCCGAGATTGCCGAGGCCAAGAATGGCAGAGCCATTGGAGATAACCGCAACCAGGTTGCCCTTTGCGGTATAGTCATAAGCTGTGGATGGATCGTCGGCGATAGCCCGAACCGGTACGGCAACACCGGGTGAATAGGCCAGACTCAGGTCGCGTTGCGTGGCCATTGGTTTGGATGCAACAATCTCGATTTTGCCGGGGCGTCCATGGGAGTGGAAAAGCAGGGCTTCGCGCTCGGAAAATTCCACATTGCTTTCATTCTTGTCGGCCAAAATCTGTCTCCCCTGAATCGCGCCCCGCTTTGGGCGCGGATATCCTGCGCTTCCCTTTCACTGCCCTACTCTGGATGCAGGGGAGAGGGCAAGACTTGCCGCGTTGCTGAATCGGAATAATGCCATGCAATAATGGCAGTCGGGGCCTTTTCCCGGCCCGCACACTCGGCTATCGCAGTCACATGTCGACACAGACTCAGCAGAAACCACCGGCCCCAAAACCGAAGCCCAAAAAGGCCGCGGCAAAAAATACTGCTGACCCCAAACAGACTCCGATGATGAAGCAATATTTCGCGCTCAAGGAAAAGGCGCAGGACTGCTTGCTTTTTTATCGCATGGGCGACTTTTTCGAACTGTTCTTCGAAGATGCGAAACTGGCTTCTGCGGCGCTGGACATTGCCCTGACGAGCCGCGGGAAAAATGCCGGAGAATCGGTTCCTATGTGCGGTGTTCCGGTCCATGCCGCGGAAAGCTATCTCGCCAAACTGATCCGCGCCGGGTTCAAGGTGGCGATTGCGGAGCAGACCGAAACCCCGGCCGAAGCGAAAGAGCGGGGCGGGTACAAGGCGCTGGTGGCCCGCGACATTATCCGCTTCGTCACTGCCGGGACACTGACAGAAGATACGCTGCTTGACGCCCGTTCTGACAACATGCTGGTCGCGGTTGCCGAAGTGCAGGGACAAATCGGACTGGCGGCTGCGGATATCTCGACGGGTGCGTTCGAACTGCAGATGATTCCCGAAAACGCTTTGCATGCCGAGATTTCCAGGATTGCACCATCCGAAATTATTTGCTCTCCGGATCTGGCGGGAAAGCTCGACAAGTCCACGGAATGGCCCAGAGAGGATTTTGACAGCCAGCGCGCCGAGAAGCGGCTGAAAACACTTTATGGTGTTTCCACACTGGACGGATTTGGCGATTTTTCCCGATGCGAGCTGGCGGCTGCAGGTGGCCTGGTCCGCTATGTTGAACATGCAGCACAGGATGATACGCCCTTTCTCCAACCGCCAGTCCAGCGTCATCCGGGCGAATATTTGCTGATCGACAGTGCGACTCGCGCCAGCCTCGAGATCGAACGGACGCTTGCCGGCGAGCGCAAGGGCAGCCTGCTCGAAACGATTGACCGCACGGTCACGCCCGGCGGCGCCCGATTGCTCGCCCGCGATCTTGCAGCTCCCCTTTTTGACGAAAGTCCGATCAACACGCGACTGGGCCTGGTGCAGTGGTTTCATGACGGTCCGGCGATACGGGAGGCGGTCCGGAGTGCACTGAAAAGCCTGCCGGATATCAGCCGGGCTCTGGGGCGGTTGTCGAGTGGACGCGGGAGTCCCCGGGACCTGGGGCAAATCCGCGACGGTCTTGCCGGCGCCCGGATCATGCGCGAGCAACTGGCCCGCGATCTGGCGCTGCCCGAAATGCTGGACGCGCTGCTCCCGTCGCTTGACGGACATGGCGAGATGGTGGACCTGCTGGAGCGCGCTCTGGTGGAAACCCCGCCTACCGAATCTTCCAGCGGTGGTTACATTGCACAGGGATTTGATCCCGCGCTGGATGATTTGCGTAACGCCGGGTCTGACGGCCGTCAGGCGATTGCAGCGCTTGAAAGCCGGTACCGCGAGGCAACCGGTATCAACACGCTGAAGATCAAGCATAATGCCGTGCTCGGCTATTTTGTGGAAGTACCGGCACGGCATGGTGACGCCTTGATGACCGAGAATTCGGGCTTCACCCATCGTCAGACGCTGGCCGGCGCGGTGCGCTTCAATTCCACCGAACTGCACGAGGAAGCCTTGCGTGTGACCCAGGCGGGCGCACATGCCCTGGCCGCCGAGGCAGAGCATTTTGCGCAGCTGATCGATCGGGTTCTCGAACGCAAGGATGCCATCCGGGCGAGCGCGGAGGCACTGGCCCGGATCGATGTGGGGGCGGCTCTGGCGGAACGGGCAGCGGAAGGGCAATGGTGCCGTCCGTCTTTCTGTGACGGCAACTTGCTGGAAATCACGGGCGGCCGCCATCCGGTAGTGGAGCAAGCGCTGTCGCTAACGGGCGATCCATTTGTCGCCAATGACTGCGCGCTCAGTCATGCGGAACGCCTGTGGCTGGTGTCTGGCCCCAATATGGGCGGTAAATCAACCTTTCTGCGGCAAAACGCACTGATCGTCATTTTGGCACAGGCCGGCAGCTTCGTTCCGGCCGCGTCGGCCCGGCTCAGCCTTGTCGATCGCCTGTTCAGCCGGGTGGGGGCTTCCGACAATCTGGCCCAGGGGCGCTCCACCTTCATGGTCGAGATGGTCGAAACCGCGACGATATTGTCGCAGGCAACCGAGAAAAGCTTTGTCATTCTGGACGAAGTCGGGCGCGGGACGTCCACTTATGACGGGCTGGCACTGGCCTGGGCAGTGGTGGAAGCGGTACATGAAACCAATCAGTGCCGATGTCTGTTCGCCACCCATTATCATGAGCTGACCCGTCTGGCGGATCGGCTGGATGCGCTGTCGCTGCATCACGTCCGGGCGCGGGAATGGAAGGGAGATCTGGTCTTGCTGCATGAACTGGCAAAAGGCCCGGCAGACCGCAGCTATGGTCTGGCCGTCGCCAAACTGGCCGGAATACCGAAACCGGTTCTCAAACGTGCCAAGTCGGTTCTGGACAAGCTGGAAGCCGGAAAAGCGGAAACCGGGGGGCTGGCTGCCGGGCTGGGTGACCTGCCGCTGTTTGCGGCCAGCCTGGAAGACGGCGAGGAACCGTCCGATGCTCTCCGCGAGCAGCTGGAACAGCTCGATATCGACGCGCTGAGTCCGCGGGATGCCCTCGAACAGCTCTATGCGCTGAAAGCCCTGCTCGAGTCCGGAGAGTGATGATCGCCGCCGGCAATTGCACATTTCTGTTGCATTTCCGGTCCGGCTGGACTGAAAGGCAGTCATGACCGAGCAACCTGAAAATCACGCACCGGATCCGGCGATGCTGGCCAAAGCCGAAACGCTCACTGAGGCTTTGCCCTATTTGCAGCGCTATGCCGGCAAGACCTTTGTGGTGAAATATGGCGGCCATGCCATGGGAGACCCGGCGCTGGCCCGAAATTTTGCCGAAGATGTCGTGCTGCTGAAGGCGGTCGGTATCAATCCGGTGGTGGTTCATGGCGGTGGTCCGCAAATCGGAGCGATGCTCGAACGCGTTGGCGTGGAGTCAAAATTTGTGGACGGTTTGCGTGTCACAACCAAGGAGACCGCAGAAATCGCGGAAATGGTGCTGTCCGGTGCGATCAACAAGGAACTGGTCAGCTGGATTGAACAGGCCGGTGGCAGCGCTATCGGGATTTCCGGAAAAGACGGGGGATTCGTCAAGGCTGTGAAAATGCGGCGCACTGCTCGCGATCCGGACAGCAATATCGAACGCATCATTGATCTCGGCTTTGTCGGAGAACCGAGAGACATTGATCGCAGCGTGATTGATACGATCTCGACCGCCGGGATGATCCCGGTCATTGCACCAATCGGCGTGGGCGAAGATGGCCATACCTATAATATCAACGCGGACACGATGGCAGGTGCAGTTGCTTCTGCCCTGCGGGCATCACGGCTGTTCCTGCTGACCGATGTCGCAGGTGTGCTGGGGAAAGACGGCTCGCTTTTGACCGACCTCGATCCCGATGCGATTGCCAGTTTGTCTGACGATGGCACCATCTCCGGCGGCATGATCCCGAAGCTGGAAACCTGCGTGAACGCGGTTCGGAACAAGGTGGATGCAGCCGTTGTGCTGGATGGCCGGGTCCCGCATGCCATGCTGCTGGAAATATTCACCAGCAAGGGCGCGGGAACGCTGATCAAGGCCTGAACAGGGCAAGCTTGCAGAAAACATCCGGCTGTATTATATCTATGGTACACTAAATAGCTGCCATCATTTTCTTGGCAGCGACGGTCTGGCTGGTTATGGGCCGTCATACAGACAAAAAAGGTCATGTTTCATGGGTTTCGCGATTTTTCAGATTATCGGTATCTTGCTGCAGGTGGCGCTCACCGTCATTATCGTGCAGGCGATCATGAGCTGGTTGCTGGCGTTCAACGTTATCAATCTGCAAAATGACATTGCCCGCGCGATCTGGACGACGCTGGATGCGCTGACCGCACCCATATATAATCCGATCCGCAAGATCATGCCGGATTTTGGATCGATTGACCTCACACCCATGGTTGTCATTATCGGTATCATCATTTTGCAGGATGCTATCCTGCCGCCGATCGCCATGGCGCTGCTGACCTGAAGATGAGCGAAGGGGGAGTGGCCACCGGCGCACAGCTGATAGACGGGAAAGCCTTCGCAGCGGAACTGCGCGAACGCATCCGGCAGGCTGTTCCGAAATTCCATGAGCAGACGGGCAGGACGCCAGGCCTTGCCGTCGTGCTGGTGGGCGAGGACCCTGCCAGTCAGGTTTATGTCGCCTCGAAGCACAAGGCGACCGTCGCGGCGGGAATGGAAAGTTTTGAACACAGGCTTCCTGCAGATACGTCGCAGGAGGAGCTGATCGCGCTGGTCCGCTCGCTCAATGAAGACGACAGCGTCGATGGCATCCTGGTGCAACTGCCTTTGCCCGGTGACCTCGATGAAAAAGCCGTCGTGATGGCGATTGATCCAGACAAGGATGTGGATGGCCTGCATGTCATCAATGCCGGCCGGCTGGCCAATGGGGAGGAAGCCCTCACACCGTGTACTCCACTGGGCAGCCTGATGTTGCTCAAGGATCAGCTGGGCGATCTGTCTGGCCTGAATGCGGTTGTGGTTGGACGTTCGATTCTGGTCGGAAAACCGATGGCCCAGCTGCTGCTGGCCGAAAACTGCACGGTCACCATGGCCCATAGCCGCACGCGCGATTTGCCGAATGTTGTGCGGGGTGCGGATATCGTCGTTGCTGCGGTCGGTAGAGCCGAAATTGTCAAAGGCGACTGGCTGAAAGAGGGTGCCGTTGTCATCGATGTCGGGATAAACCGGCTGGCGCCCGAACCGGGCAAGGAACGCGGCCGGCTGGTCGGTGATGTTGCAACATCCGAAGCCATGGGGCATGTACGGGCGATCACCCCGGTGCCCGGTGGTGTCGGACCGATGACGATTGCGGTCCTTCTGCGCAATACGCTGGTCGCGGCTTCACGAAGAGCGGGTCTGGCAGAACCTGAAGGAATTTAGGCTGATGAAAAAACTGGCCGCTGCTTTTGCCATGTCATTGCTGCTGGCCGGTTGCGCCAGCGGGGGCTCTTCCTCCGAACGGGAACGCTTTTTTCGGGCCGCGGGCAAACCCGTGGCCAATCCCAGTGCGCTGGTGAAGGCCGAGCTCGCCTTTGCACGGCTTGCAAGGGAAGAAGGCCAGTGGACGGCGTTTCGCGAAACCGCGACGGCCGATGCGGTCATGTTCGTGCCGAACTTGTCCAGTGCGCAGGTCTGGCTGAAAGGCAAGGCCGATCCGGCGCAGGCGGTGGACTGGCAACCGCACAAGATTCACATGTCCTGCGATGGCATCATGGGTGTTGTCACCGGTGCGTGGCAGGCGGCCAATGGCAGCACCGGCTCTTTTGTGACCATCTGGGAAAAGCAGGATGCACGCGAACGGCGTTTGCGCGGCCAGGAGGAGGAATGGAAATGGGTGTTTGATCATGGGGTTCCCGTCGACACTCCGCTTCCCGAACCGGATTTTGTCGAAACCGAGGTGGCGTCCTGCAAGGGCGGCCCGGTCCCGCCAAACATCCCCGCGCCCGAAAACGGCAAGAAAATTGGTGGTCAATCATTGGACAAGACGTTTCAGTGGTCCGCCACGCAGGCAGCCGATGGCAAGCGGGGGCTAACCGTGCTTCTCTGGAACGGCGAGGCCTATCGCCCGGTCGTTGATGAAGATTTCGGTGTTCCGCAGCCATGATTGAGCTTTTCGTTTCCGCCTTCATCACCTTTTTCGTGGTGATTGACCCGCCGGGCTGCGCGCCGATCTACGCCAGCCTGACCGGCGATGCGCCACCGCGCGATCGCCGGATCATGGCATTTCGGGCGATTGTCGTCGCATCCATCATACTCGCGATATTTGCCGCTTTTGGCGAACAGCTTCTGGGTGCCCTCGGGATCAGCCTTGATGCATTCCGGATTGCTGGCGGTATCATGTTGTTCATCATCGCGCTGGAAATGGTATTCGAAAAGCGCACGCAGCGCCGCGAGGGGCGGGCGCAGGATATCATGGACCAGCCGGAAATCGAGGATGTGTCGATTTTCCCGATGGCCATGCCGATGATTGCCGGCCCGGGTTCGATTGCCGCTCTGATGCTGCTGATGTCGCAGAATGAGGGTCTGGATCGAAGCCTCGTAATCGTGGCAGCGATGGGTAGTGTCCTGCTTTTGACCCTGGTCGGATTGTTGCTGGCAGGACCGCTGATGCGCATACTCGGCCACAAGGTGGAACAGGTAATCACCCGCGTGCTGGGCGTCCTGCTTGGCGCGCTTGCCGTCCAGTTCGTCGTCGATGGTCTGAAGGGCAGTTTCTAGAGTTTTCGCGCTTCTTCGATCAGCATGACCGGCACACCATCCCGCACGGGATAGGCCACGCCCGCAGCTTTGGAAATCAGTTCCTGCGCGCTTTCGTCATATTCCAGTCTGGTGCGGGAAACCGGACAGACCAGGATCTCGATAAGCCGGGGATCTACAGTCGAACTCGTATCAGTCACTGCAGTGTGACTCGACCTTCGTCGCCGTCCTGACGTCCAAAAAACTGGAGCAACTGAATGATCAGTTCGGACCGGTTCGACAATCCGTCAACTTCCAGCAAGGCCTGTTTTGAAGCCGCGTCAAACGGCGCGATCTGGGCAATGCCGTTGACGAAGGAATTGTCGTCGAGTCGGCCAATCGAGTCCCAGTCGACCTGATAACCTTGCAAGTCCGCAAATTTCCGGGACTCAATCTCCAGCGCAGCACGTTCAGCGCTCGCCAGGACCTCATCGGCTTCCAGATTGTCCTCGATCTCGGCACGGACCTGACGAAAGGCGGTGGTTGCATCCAGCTCTTCGAGCACCCGGAACCGGGCGACACCTTCAAGAACCACGTTGAAGCGGCCATCATCCATCGCTTCGATATCGATAATCTTGCCAAGGCAACCGACACTGAACAGCTCCGGCACGTCTCCCGCTGTCTTCGGCTGGATCATGCCGATCTGGCGATCACGCGCCATCGCATCGTTGATCAGCGCCTTGTAGCGTTCCTCAAAGATGTGCAGCGGCAGATGCATGCCCGGAAACAGCAAAGCTCCGGCCAGCGGGAAGATCGATATGCGTTTGCCTTCTGACATGTCTATCCGAACAGGACCGCGGACAGCTTGCGCCGGGTATTGGCGACCCACTCGTCCTCCAGCCCGATCATTTCAAACAGGGACAGCAGTTTTTCCCGGGCTGCCCCGTCGTTCCACTCCTTGTCTGCAGCGATGATTGCGAGCAGATTGTCGGCTGCGCCGTCATTATCGCCCGATGCAATCTGCGCGCTGGCCAGGTCAAGTCGGGCCTGATGATTGGCAGGATCTGCTTCGACCGCAGCTTTCAGACTCTCAAACTCGCTGTCATCGGGCTTGTCTCTTGCGAGCTGCAGGGTCGATCGCGCCCGCTCGATCGCCGGATCATTTGCCAGTTCCTCGGGCAGCTGGGCCATCATTTCGTCGGCCTTGTCATGATGTCCAGCCGCAACCATTGCCCGGATCAGACCGCCGACGGCCTCGACATTGTCGGGCGCCATGTCGGCAATTTGCGCAAAAATGCCCGCCGCGCGTTCCGCATCGCCTTCGCCCAGAACTTCTTCGCCCATGGCGAGCAAGGGCGCGATATCCTGTTCCGGCTGTTCACCGCCCTGACCGACGGGAAGTTTTTCGAGCAACTGGTCGAGCGCTCCCGACAACTGGCTCTCGGTCCGCGCGCTGGTCAGATCCGCCACCGGTTTGCCCTGGAAAATGGCATAGACGGTCGGAATCGACTGGACCTGGAATTGCGAGGCAATGAACCGGTTTTCATCGACGTTGATTTTGGCCAGCATCACGCCCTTGTCGGCATAGGCTGCGGCAACCTTCTCGAGTATTGGCGTCAGGGCTTTGCATGGACCGCACCATTCTGCCCAGAAATCCAGAATGACCAGCTTGTCCATGCTGGGCGCGACCACGCTTTGCTGGAATTCTTCAACCGCCTTCTGTTCGTCTACGGTTAGTCCTGCTGTTGCCAATTTCTGCTCCTGTAAACACCGGTCCGATAATCTGCCCGAAAAGGGGAATCGGACCCTGTTTGCCCTTGTCTCGGGACTTTATGTGGGGATGGGTGCGGCAAAGCCAAGCTTATTTTTACTTTTAGATGCCAGAGATATGAAAATGGGGCTTGCGGGGGTGTATATCCCATGCTAACCGCGCGCCTCACCTGCTGATGACGATACCCATGTCACAGCCGCCGAGCGGGCGTAGCTCAGGGGTAGAGCACAACCTTGCCAAGGTTGGGGTCGAGAGTTCGAATCTCTTCGCCCGCTCCAGTTTTTTCGACAACAATGACTGGTACGGTGCCTTCGCGGTGGCGAAGGTCATGCGCCCGATCGAAATTCAACCGCCAGATTCTCGCCCACACTCAGAATGTCGAGGTCCCGATTCCGCCGTCGACAACCAGGGACTGGCCCGTCACATAGCTGGCCATGTCGCTACAGAACATGGCGACGAGGGCACCGAGATCATCTGCTTCGCCAAAACGTCCAGCGGGGATGCGGATGGCTTTGACAAAGGCGGCTACTTCTTCGTCATAGCTGCGCCCTTCGGCAGCGGCGCGCGGAGCGAAGGCTTCCTCGATTCCCGGTGTGTGGTGCATCCCGGGCAAAACCGAGTTGATGGTGACATTGTATTTGGCCACATCTTTCGCGATGGCATGGCAGTAATTGGCCAGGGCTGCCCGGGGTGGGCCGGACAGTACCCGCATCGCAGCGGGATATTTGGCCGCACCGGTGCTGATGTTCACGATGCGGCCCCATTTGCGCTCGACCATCGGATCGATCACGGCCTTGATATAGTCGATCGGGCTGAGCAGCGCGACGCGCAATGCTGTTTCCATTTCTTCTCGCGGCACATCGCGAAAATCTTCCGTAAATGGTGGGGGTGCGCAGGTCGCCACCAGAATATCGGGATCGGGGCAGACACTCAAAATCTTGTCCCGTCCTTCGTCGCTGCTGTGATCAGCCACGATCGGATGCACATTCGCCCCGGTTTCCTGGGCGATTGAGTGGCATGTGGCTTCGAGCCGTTCCGCACCGCGGGCGGAAATGAACAGCTCTGCCCCTTCGCGGGCCAGAGCCAGCGCAGAACTGCGACCCATGCCGGCGCTGCCGCCGTTCACCAATGCTTTTCGTCCCCTGATGCCGAGATCCATGTCCGCCTCCGTTTTATGATCGGGGGCAAAAGTCTAAAGCCAACGGGGGGCAGAATCCCCTCACTATTGCGCTAGGTGCCGTGCGATTTGCTGCGCCGTGGCCCGCCAAAAGTCCTTTTTCGCCTAGCTGGGCTGCAGAAATGCGAGGCAGTCATGTGCCGCCAGAACCGGGTCCACAAACTGCCGCGCCTCCGCATCCAGTCCCTCATATCGGTGGCGCAGTTCCGCCAGGCACCTGGCCTGATATTTGAAAGTGCCCTGGGAATAGGGCAGCCCGCCCGCTTCGAACGCAAAACTGTCTTTCCCAGCCGCCAGGGCGGCAGCGTTGGCGAGGAGGAATGGGGCGTAGATCCTGCCAATCTGGCCGAGAATCACGGAAATGACCGGAGCAAGTGGTTGATCAGGGTTGTCCCACTGACCATCAATGCCGGACAGGTCATCAATATGGGCCAGCCACCGGAAACTGTAGGGATAATCGGCGCGCATCATGGCCTGCGGTGTGGGATCGACCCCGAGCTGGGACAGCTGGCCATAAATCGCAAACTCGGCCAGCGATGGTCGCGAGCCAAACAGGAAGTGGCGGTTGACGACATGCTCTTCCAGCGCCTGCAAAATGGCGCGGGTCGATTTTTCGATCAGCGGAAAATTTTCTTCGGTACATCCGACAATTGCCATTCGGCCCACCTGCCGCGCGCGAAATTGTTCGGCAAAGCTCTCGCTTTGGTCACGGCCGCCGCCCTTGGCCGCATCGAAGGCGAGCCATCGGCTCATCTGAATCTGATCGACTTCGGCCAGCCAGCGATATCCGAACATCGCCTTGGTCAGCCATTCGTCGGCAAAATCCTCGATCAAATGGGCGAGAAACGCGGGACCTGACCGAGGGGGAACAATGTGGCGGCCGGTGTGCTTGTCTTCGAGATCAAGCACCACCGGTGTGGAGTCATTGTGAAAACTTCCGTCAGGATATTCCACCACCGGAATGACAGGCGCCTTGACATTTGCGAGTGCGGCGGCCTGTGCAGTCATGCCATGTTGCCAGATATGGGTGATCCGGCGGTAGCGCATCACCGCGCGCAATTTCATCGAATAGGGTGATCCGAGCGCGCCATATATGGTGTACATGTGCAATTTCCTCCTGCTCGTGCAGCCTAGGTCAGAATAGGGTGATAAAGAAGTGATTAATTCTATCGCGCCAAAGCCGGTTTGAGCATTTGCGCATCAGCGAAATCGCGCTAATGTGCGGTCAAACAACAATTCAGGAAGAGGTGCGACGTGGGTCTGTTGCAAGTGATCAAGCGCGAGGTCGGGTTTACCCGTTCGCTCAAGCGGCTGATGAACCAGATGGAGGGGATCGACAAGGAAGCCCCGACCCTGCTGACGGACGATATCGAGGCCAGCGTCGACGCCTATCGGGACCGCCCCGTATTCTGGTTCGAAGGGGAATCCGTGAGCTATGGGGAGTTCGATGAACGCGCCAATCGCATCGCAAACTGGGCGCTGGCTCAGGGGCTGAAAAGCGGCGATGCGGTCGCGCTGGTCATGGAAAACCATCCCGATTTTGTCGCGGCCTGGTTCGGACTGTCGAAAGTCGGCATCATCGCGGCGCTGATCAACAATAATCTCGAAGGCAAGGGACTCGCCCATTGCCTGAATATCGGGTCGGCAAAGGCGATTATTGCCAGTTCGCATCTTGCCGATCGCGTGAAAGCGGTCGAAGCGATGCTGAACGGTGAACCGGCGCTGTGGGACTGGGACGGCACGGTTGGCGCAAATCTCAACGAGGCTCTGTCTGCACAGTCAGCGGAGCGCCCTTCGAGAGAACATCGTCAGGACCTGAGAGGCGCGGATATCCTGTTTTATGTTTATACCTCGGGAACGACAGGGCTTCCCAAAGCAGCGCGGATTTCTCATACGCGCGCACGCCGGAGCTTTCGTATCGCCATCACCACCTGTGACCTGACACCCGCCGACCGGATCTACAATGTGCTGCCGCTCTATCATGTCACCGGCGGATTCCTGGGGCTCGGTGGCGCGCTGCTCAGCGGGGCCTCGACGATTTTGCGCAAGAAATTCTCGGCGTCGCATTTCTGGGATGACGCCGCCGACTATCAGGCGACAGCGGTGGTCTATATTGGCGAATTGTGCCGCTATTTGCTGAACCAGCCCGATCACCCGCGCCAGAACGAGCATCGTATTCGTGTCGGCATTGGCAATGGTTTGCGTCCGGATATCTGGCAGGAGTTTGTCGAGCGGTTCCGCATTGGCAAATTGCTCGAGATTTACGGTTCGACCGAAGGCAATGTCTTCCTGATGAATTTCGATGGCAAAATCGGTGCCGTCGGCCGGATCCCCAAATATCTCGAGAAAAAATTCGGGGATGTGCGGATCGTCAAGTTTGACATCGTTTCCGAAGCCCCGATACGCGGATCGGACGGATTTTGCATTGCCGCTGAATTTGACGAAGCCGGGGAATTGCTTGGGAAGATTGACGAGAATGGACCATCGGATTTTTCCGGCTATCACGACAAGGAAGCTACCGAGAAAAAAATCCTGCGCGATGTCTTTGAAAAAGGGGATGCCTGGTTCCGCAGCGGTGACCTGATGAGCCGGGACCGCGAAGGCTATATCTATTTCAAGGACCGGATCGGGGACACGTTCCGCTGGAAAGGCGAAAATGTCGCGACAAATGAAGTTGCGGAAGCGCTCTCACAATATCCCGGTATCGCGACCGCCAACGTCTACGGGGTCGAAATTCCCGGCACCGACGGGCGTGCAGGCATGGCCTCCGTCACCCTCAAGGATGGTTTTGACATAGCGGGACTGAGGAGCTTTCTGTCTGAAAACCTGCCGCCCTATGCCATTCCGGTTTTCATTCGCCATCAACCGGAAGCGGAAACGACCGGAACGTTCAAATACCGGAAGGTGGATCTGGTCAAACAGGGTTTTGACGTGTCGCAGATCAGCGATACCATCTGGTTTGTCCGGTCCGGTCAGGACGCTTATGAAGAGCTGACTTTGGAACAGCACGGTCAGATCCGGGACCGGTCCATTCAGTTCTGATCCGAAAGGTTCAGAGCGACCGCAGAATCCTGGTCAATGCGTGCGGGGCCGTAACCATGGCGTCATGACCGGTCGCCAGCGTCAGGCTGGTCCATTCGATATCCTTGCTGGTCTGGTCATAATGCCAGCCAAAACTGCTATTGGGCAGGACCGGCGCATTGCAGTGGATATAGGTCCGCGGCAAACCCGCTGATCCGCCGTTTGGCAAGGCAATCGGATCGAGCCAGGTCTTGAGCGGATGCGGCGTCATGTGACGCGCGACCCATCGATAGCCGGGATGGTTCTTTGGAATGCCCAGAAATTCTGGCGGGAAGGCCTGCATCGCAATGCCTTCAGGGGCGAGCGCCCGGAGTTGCTGCTCGGTGGCGGCCAGCATGTCCGCCGATCGCGGAGCGCCCTGGGATATCATCGTCTCGCCATCGCGGGGCAGGGCGGCGTCGAGATAGACAATATGCCGGATTTTGTCCCGCACCTTGTCTGCCACACCCGAAATCACCATGCCGCCATAGGAATGACCGACGAGAATGAAATCTTCCAGTTCGTTGAACCGGATCACGGCCAGAATGTCGTCCACATGTGTCTGCAGGCCGATTTCGGGTGACAGCAAATGGGCTCTTTCGCCCAGGCCGGTCAGCGTGGGTGTGAACACCTCATGCCCGGCTTCACGCAAGCCGGCAGCCACATCGCGCCAGCACCATCCTCCGTGCCAGGCTCCATGGACCAGCAGAAATCGAGTCTTCCTCATCGCTTTGCCTGACGTTTCACCGGTGGCACTCTTCGCCCATGCCGGGCTGGCAAGCACCGCAGCGGAGATGCTGGCAGCGGCGGAAATCATGTGTCTGCGGGTGATCATGTTCTGTCGATCTCCTGAGCCTGACGTTGAATGTTCCGTCGCGATACGCCCATCATGCTTTTTCATCCACTGTCGGTTCTGTCACGGGCTGCACCCGCTGTTCATCGCATAATGTGCGCTTGATCAACTGGCCATCCTTGAACCAGTGCCAGGTACGTGCGCGGTGGTTGCCGTCGTCTCCCATGCAGATAATTTCATAGAAATTTGCTCCCGGTTCGTCCTTGCGATTGAGGTTGAGCAATATCAGCCCAAATTCGGTTTCCCAGCCGCATCCATCAAATGTCTCGGTATCCCACCATAATTTTCCGTCGCGCAGAACACCATTCAGCGTCGCCTGATATTCGCGGCCGTCCGGCCAGGTGAAATGATTTTTCTGGACATAGGCGTAGGGGCCCGATGACGGGAAAATACATTCGACGGTGGCCCGGTGGCGATCGAGTTCATTGTTCCCCGGATCCACATGACGGTAGATTCCCGACCATTTGCCCTGGTGGCGCAGCATGGCGGGCATGACCCCGGCAAGCAGCGGCTGGTCCGTGATTGTCATGGTGTTTCCTCAGTGAATGCGTGACGAGGCTGACGTAAATCACTTGATATTATTCGAATAACAACCGATTATTCCTAATTCACATCCATTGATTGTGGGCAGTCTGCGAGGAGAAACCATGAAAGACCCGAATTTGCGCCAGCGTTTCATCAGACCCTCCATGGATCCTCAGAAACTGCAGCATTTCCTGTCGGTTTATGACACCGGGAGTTTCTCCCGGGCCGCAGCCCTGAATAATGTCAGTCAGCAGGCGGTGTCGAAAAGCGTGGCCAAACTTGAAGAGAGTCTGGCGGTTCGGCTGTTTGAAAGGGGCGCTTTTGGTGCCGAGCCGAACAGTTTCGGCCATGCGCTGGCCCGCCGTGCGAAGGTGATTACGGCGGAAGCCCGGCTCGCTGCTGCCGAGATCAGCGCGCTGCGCGGTGCCGACCGCGGTTATGTGCGGATCGGACTGGGCTGGTCTTTCCTGCCCCGAATCGCCCCTATGCTGATCGACCGGTTCAGCGAACGGCAGCCGGGCATTACGCTGAGTATCACATCAGGGGATTCCAAATCCCTCCACCAGAAACTCCTTCAGGGGGATGTTGAATTTGTCGCCAGCGCACCGCCGGCCGACATGAATATTGATGACGCGATCGAGACCGAGGAACTGTTCGATGATCGCGACGTCATCATGATGCGTCGCGGTCACCCGCTGGCCAGCAAACCGGATCTGACTCTGGAAGATCTCGCCTCGCAGACCTGGCTGGCATCGATGCAACTCAAGGAACAGTGGGAGCGCATCTGCAATATCTTTCTCGCTGCCGGCCTCGCTCCGCCCGCCAGATATGTTGACATCGACTCTGTCATTCTCGCCAAATCGACGTTGCTGCAAAGCGACAGTGTCATGCTGATGGCCAAGGAACTGGTGGCAACCGAAACCGAACGGGAAGACTATTTTCTCGTTGAAGACTCACCGTTTTCCAATAGCCGCAATGCGTTCCTGGCGTTCCGGCGCAACTCGGTCCTGCAACCCGCAGCGCAAAGTCTGAAAAACGAGTTGCTGGCTGCCTGCCGATCAGTCGTCGGGATGCGTCACTTGCGGGGTCTGGGTGTGACCGAAAAGCAATGATGCGGAAGCATTTTGGTATGGTTGTAGAGTAGGTAGTATTGGTTGTTAGCTAAACAGGGGTGCGCCCCACTAGCAAAAGTCATGCTATATTTGTCTGGACAAATCCTCATCATGGGGTGGTGTGTTGGGAAATGATCCAGTGGGAAGGGAGACAATAATGACAAGTCGCAAAACCGGAATCCGCAGCAAGGCCATATTTGGTCTGACTCTGGCCTCACTCGCATGCTTGCCAGCATATGCGCAAGAGGCGCAAGGCGAAGAAGAAGCCCAAGAGGGTGGCCTGAATGTCATCGTGGTGACAGCACAGCGCCGCGAAGAGAGCGTCCAGGACATTCCGATCGCGATCAGCGCATTTTCCGCCGAGGAACTGGAGACGCGCGGGGTTTCCAACGCACTGGAAGTTACACAATTTGTACCCAACCTTGTCGGCCTGAACAATACCGGCCTCGGAACAGCCAACTCCTATTTTCTTCGCGGTGTCGGCAATACCGAGTCGATCGCGACATTCGATCCGCCGATCGGGACCTATGTCGATGACATCTACCTGTCACGACAGAATGCCAACAATCTCTCATTTTTCGATGTGGAACGCCTCGAGGTCCTGCGCGGGCCTCAGGGAACCCTGTTCGGCCGGAACACAACCGGCGGTGCGATCAGCGTGATCCTGAAAGAACCGGGAGATGAGCTGGCTGGATATGTCGAAGCGGGTTACGGAAGCTATGAGCGTTATCTGGCACGCGCTTCCATTGATATTCCGCTTGCCGACAGTTTTGCAATCAAGCTGTCCGGTTATTTCCAGGATGATGAGGGATATGCCCAGAACACCACTACCGGTGAACGGGTCAATGAAAATGACGGCTGGGGTGCGCGGATCGGTTTTCGCGGGGAACTGGCCGACAATGTCCGGTGGACCGGCTCCTACATGCACACTTTTGCCGATGCCGGGAACATATTGAACTTCGACTGTGATCCGGCAAACCCGACCAATTGTGACGGACGCTTCGTAACCACTGGCCTGACAAAGGGCGGGAATTTCAATGGCCTGCTGACTGGGCCGAAAGACAATTTCGGGCTCGGCAATGAAGTTACGCTCGATTTTGTATCATCCAATTTCGAAATCGGTCTGACCGATGACATCACCCTGAACCTGATCACGGGATTTGTCAGCCTGGACCAGAATTTCGCTCTCGACTTTGCAGATGGCCGCGGCTTGCCCAGCACGTCCTCCCCGGTACCCCCGGTGCTCGGATATACGGTCGGCGGGTTCACTATCGCCAATGAAGGGGATCACACCCAGTTCACCCAGGAAATCAAGCTTACTGGCTCGGTGGCAGACGGCCTGATCGATTTTGTCGGCGGCGTGTTCTATTTCGAGGAAGACAATACCACCGACTTCGGTGATATTTTCACATTGCCATTCGCTCCGCCTCCGGCTGGTTTTCCCATCATTCTTGCCGACCGGACGCTGAAAAATTCGGCGGAAGCCTGGGCCGGATATTTGCAGGCAGACCTGAACCTCACCGATCAGTTCAAGATCACGGCCGGTATTCGCTATACCGACGAGGACAAGAGCTTTGATGTGCGGGACAACCGCGCAAGCTGTAACGACGGAACGATCGAAGCCACCTGTGTCGACACGCAAAATCTGGTGGCCACAAACGGCCTGGCTATTCCCACCACTCAGAATGTGGGCATCTGGACTCCAAGATTCGCGGTCAATTTTGAGCCGACGGACGATATCTTGTTGTTCGCTTCCGCAACCCGCGGCTTCAAGTCCGGTGGCTGGAATGCGCGCGGGACTTCCGCGACTGAACTGTTGCCTTTTGGTCCGGAAACCGCATGGAGCTATGAAGCGGGGGTCAAGTCCGAATTCTGGGATCGCCGTGTCCGATTGAATGTAACCGCGTTCCAGCTGGACGTCGGGGGCCTGCAGACGCCTTCTGCTTTCATCCGGACGGACGGATCGCTGGCTTTCATCACCCGGAATTTTGCCGACTACCGCAACCGGGGTCTGGAGATAGAACTGAACACGGCACCGGTCGACGGCCTGAACATCTTCGCATCGATCGGGTACCAGGACGACAATTACCGGATTGATCGCAATGCCCCCGCGCTGGATGCATTTGGTGTCCAGTCAGTCAATGCCCAGCAGGCGGCCTGTCAGGCGCAACTGGCAGCGGGCCAGATTCCCAATGCGTCCGGCACCGATACGGCGGCTTCCTGTGGCGTGGGTATTGTCGCCCCGGATGGCAGCATTGCCGAGCCGGTCCGTACTCCTGACTGGACGGTGGCGATCGGCGGCAGTTACACAGCCGAACTGGGCGGAGGATTGTCTCTCATTCCGTCCGTCAATGCCAACTGGAGGAGCAGCAGTGAAACCGGAACCAGTGAGGTGACATTGTTTGATCAACCGGTCACCGGACTGAGCGGCACGGTTTTCCCGTCCAACACGCTGGGCAATGGCAATGTGATCACCGGATCCTTTTCGGACGACCGGTGGATCGTTAATGCCGGACTGGCTTTGAAGAGTGAGGCCGGATGGTCTATCACCGCCGAGTGCAAGAACTGCTTCGATGAGGAAGCGGTGGAATCAACGCTGGCCAATTACAGCTACCTGAACCCGCCGCGGTCCTTCCTGGTCAAGGCGCGGTTCGATTTCTGACGAAAATCTTTCCGGCAGCATTTTTTAGCGAATGTTGCCGGACGGACCGAATTCAATCTGAGGTGATTTGCCGGGCAGTGGCAGCGCCTGACAGGAGTGCAATGATGGCAACCCGAGTGAACATGACGGCAGCAGACTTTATCGCTGAGGCCGGAGCGGAAACGCTAACGGATACGGACACGCTCGATTTTTTTGGTCATGATGTCTACCAGCGCGGTGCTGATCTGCTGTGCGTGGTACGACCGAAAAATACGGCGGAACTCTCTGCGGCCGTTGCTGCTGCCACGTCCCAGAACATCCCCGTGATCCCGCGCGGTGGCGGCATGAGTTATACCGGGGGCTATACGACGGATCAGCCCGGTGCCGCGTTGTTCGATCTCGGTGCCATGGACCGCATACTCGATATCAACGAGACCGACATGACCGTGACGGTTGAAGCGGGCTGCACCTGGGCAAAACTATACGAGGCGCTGGCACCACGCGGCCTGAGAACGCCGTTCTGGGGCACGCTTTCTGGCCTCAAGGCCTCAATCGGTGGCGGGATGAGCCAGAACTGCCTGTTCTGGGGCACGGGAAGATACGGGACGGCGGCGCAAAGCTGTCTCGCGCTGGAAGTGGTTCTCGCCGATGGAACCGTCCTCAAGACGGGTGAAGGATTTACCCGTCCCTATGGCCCGGATCTCACAGGTATCTTCCTTGCCGACACGGGCGCTCTGGGGATGAAGGCAACCATCACCATGCGGTTGATCCCGGAAGCGGAAGCGCACGGCTATGCCAGCTTCAGTTTTGAAACCCATGAAGAAACACTGGCTGCGCTCGGTGAAATCGAGCGAGCCGGCGTGACGACCGAGTGCTTTGGCTTTGACCCGAGCCTCAACGCCATTCGCATGCAGCGGGACAGCCTCGGCAGCGATGCCAGAGCGCTGGGCAAGATGATGAAGAAGCAGGGATCGGTCTGGGGCGCGCTCAAGGAAGGGGCGAAAGTCGTTGTCGCCGGTCGGGATTTCCTGGACGAGGCGAAATTTTCGCTCCATGTCCTGACCGAAGGCCGGATCCAGGCTGCAGCTGACGATGATCTGGAACGTGCCCGGGCTATTGCTCTGAAGCACGGCGCCACCGAAACGGAAAACACGATTCCGAAGATTATCCGTGCCAACCCGTTCGGCCCGCTCAACGGCATGCTGGGGCCCGATGGCCAGCGCTGGGCACCGGTCCACGGCCTGTTGCCGCATTCCCGCGCCCAGGCCTGTTACGATGCCGTGATTGCCCTGTTTGCCAGCCACAAGGAAGAGATGGACCGGCTGGGTGTGTTCACGGGGACGCTGATTTCGTCGGTCAGCGGTTCGGGGGCGATCATCGAGCCATGTCTGTATTGGCCGGATGCTTCCAATCCCGTTCATGCCGCTTCGATGGACCCTTCGCATTTTGCCAAACTGCCGAAGCTCGACCATGATGAAGCGGCGTGGCAACTGGTGCAGAAGCTCAAGGCGGCGCTTGTTGATCTCTTGCTGGAACATGGAGCCGCCCATCTGCAGATCGGACGCACCTACAAATATCGTGAAAGCCTGGACCCGGCGGCCGATGATTTGCTGCTGTCGATCAAGAAAAAAGTCGACCCCAATAATCTGATGAACCCGGGTTCACTCGGACTCTGAAGATCAGCGCACCGCCACCTGTTGTGCGGAGTCTGCCGGAAACGGCTCGTCACCCAGGGCCAAGTGCAAGTTAACCCGGTTTTCGATCCGCGCACGCCGGGCTTCGATCGCACGGGTTTCCGCAGCGATAGCGGTCGTCTGGGCATTGATCAGATCAAAAATGGTGGAGCGGCCGTTAATGTAGCGGCTGCGGGTCAGACCGACAGCCGCACGGGCGTCTTCTGCGGCCTTGGCGGTGGCGGTAACCTGACGCTCCAGCGTGGCCTCGGCATCGAGCCTGTCCTCGACTTCCTGAAAAGCCCCCAGCACCTGTTCGGCATAGGTAAACAGCGCGGACCGGGCCAATTCTCCCTGGCGTTCGGCTTCGGCCAGCAGCGCGCCGCCACGAAACAGCGGTTGCAACAGGCCAGCGGATATGGCGTCGATATAGGTGCCTGGATCAAACAGATCGCCGAAACTTCCGGACCGGGTGGTGGCATCAAAGCGCAGCGTTAGCTGAGGGAACATCGCATGCCGGGCATCGGTGGCGCGCAAACCGGCGGCATCCACTCTGGCTTCAGCGGCAATCAGGTCGGGGCGGCCGCTCAACACGGCTACGGGCGCAGCCACTCCCGGAAGTGCTGGGGGCTCAATCAGATCCTCGGCCCCGAGCGCTTGTCCGGAAGGATATCGTCCGGTGAGAACTTCCAGTGCTCGAGCCGCGTTTCGTGATGTCCTTATGGCAGCTTCAAGCCGGTCCTCGCTATTGGAAACCGCAACCTGGGCGAGCCGGACATCCAGCCGGGAAGCGAGCCCGGCCCGGAACCGTGCATTGGTGATCCGCAGTGTATCCCTGCGACGATCCAGATCATCTTCGGCCAGAGCGAGAGAAATTCTGGCGGCGCTGCGATCGTACCAGGCCTGGGTCACGGAAGCGGCCAGTGCCTGACGCGCGGCCGCAAATTCCGCTGCCGCCGCTCTGGCATCGGCATTGCCGGCGCGGGCCAGCGCGAGGTTTCGTCCCCAGATATCCGCTTCCCAGCTCGCCGAAAACTCCCCGTCATAGACCGTGGACGCATTTTCGGCATCGGTTGCCGTCGCGGACAGATCTACGCGCGGGAAAAGGTCGGCACGGGAAACGCGCATCGCGGCCCGGGCTGCACGCAACTGGGCCAGAACCGATTGCAGGTTGCGATTCTGCGCGAACGCCTCCCTGATCGCCGCATCCAGTTCCGGATCGGCAAATTCCGCGACCCAGCCGTCGTTGGTAATGCGAGAGCTGTCTGCAGCACCGGTCTGCACGGCAGAAGCGTTCTGCCAGGATGCCCAGCCATCCGGCGCGGCGGGTATGGCGCTCTGGTCGAGCTCCGGTCCGCCACGAATGGCACAGGCGGACAGCAGGACCAGCGCCGCAAGGGGCAGGAGAGACGATCTCATATTATCAACCCGCGTCTTCGCCAGAGGATTTACGAGGTTTGGCCGCCGCCTTTTCCGGTTCTTTTTCTTCGTCTTTCCAGGTGACGGCTTGTCCGTCGCGGAGGCGCTCTCCGCCGCGGACAACAATCATGTCACCCGCCTTGAGCGGACCTGACACGGCCACCCGGTCGCCATCTGGCTCGCCGACTTCCACATCCACCCGCTTGGCGGTTTTGTCTTCCGGATTGACGACATAGATAAAAATGCCGCTGTCACGCAGGACAAGGGCATCCCGGGGAGCGGTCAGGACATCGCGTTCCACTCCGGTCGGCACCGTGATCGAAATCGCGCTGCCCATCTTCATGTTGTGGCTGCCCATCGGCGCGCGCACCTCGACGGTGCGGCTGACTTCATCGCCGGTTTCGATAACCGTTCGCACCCGGGAAGACCGGCGCTGGCCATTGGCAACGATCGTTACTTCCTGGCCAGGTGATAGCGATCCGGCCACGGCGATCGGGACGCGGACCCGCGCTTCCGAACCCTGGCGACCGACGATGCGGGCGATTTCGCGGCCCGGCGTGGCATATTCACCCACCTCGATCCGCCGCTCGACCATCTGTCCGTCAAATGGCGCGCGGATACGTGTCCGGGACAGGTCAAAATTGGCGGTGTTGAGGGCCACGCGCGCTGCGGCGAGACGGGCTTTGGTCTGATCTCGCGAAGAAATGGCTTCGTCGAGGGAGGCTTCCGATTCCGCTTCTTCTTCCAGCAGTTGCTGCAACCTTTCAACGAGCCGATTCTGATAGTCCAGATCGGCTTTTAACCGGGCGATTTCGGTCGCCGCCTGATCCCGGGCCAGAGTTGCTGCGCGACTGTCGATCACCGCAATGACGGTGCCGCGGCGAACCCGCGCACCGATATTCAGGGTCGATTGGATGCGCCCGGACACCTCGGCGGCCACAACCGAGTCCCGGTCGGCAACAATATCTCCCGGGGCTGTGAAATTGGGCGTGATGGCAGATCTTTCGACCTTGGCCAGACTGACAATCGCTGGCGGCGGTCCTCCCGCACCGGGGCCGCCTTGTTGTCCTTCGGCGGGATCATTCGCGAAGAACAGGAACCAGGCTGCGGCGGCAATGGCGAGTGTGCCACCAATCAGGATCCAGCGCAGGTTCTGCTTGACCATGTCGGGGAGGGCAATGTTCATTCGGCAGGCTCCAGTGCAGGTCCGGATCCAAAATCCGGTCCGCTTCTTTGGGGTTTGGGGCTTTTGTTGGGCTTGTCTTGCGGATCCCGTGGTTCATCAGGCTGACTGGGCAGGTCCTTCCGTGCGGAACCCAGCTGAATGAGCGCGGGCAGCAGAACCAGGGTGAAGATCGTGGACACCAGCACCCCGCCGACAATGATCACGGCCAGTCCGCGATAGATCGCGCTGCCGGGACCGGGAACCAAAGCCAAGGGCAACATGCCCATGACCGAGGTTCCGGTCGTCATCAGGATCGGTCGGAGCCGGAGGCGGAGGGCGGCCTTGGCCGCATCGGCCCGGGACAGACCGTCGGCTTCGCTTTCCCGCGCCTGCGCCATCAGCAGGATCGCATTGTTAACGACGATACCCAGCAGAATGACGAAACCGATCATTCCCAGCAGATCCAGCGGCGTGGGTTTGAACAGATTGAGGATCTGTATGGCAATCACACCGCCGACGGTGGCGAGGGGCAGGGCGATGATCACCAGCGCGGCATCACGGGCCGAGCGGAAGACCGAGGCCATGATCACGAACAGCAAAGCCCCCGCCAGAATGAAATTCGTGCTGAGCGACTTGACCGCCTTGAGCAAGGCATTGGCATCGCCGCCATAACGGAGCGTATCCCCGGCCTGTAGCGCCGCCTGGATTTGCGGTTCAGCGGTTTCCTGGATTTTCTCCAGTGCTTCGCCCAGTGCGACACCCGGCGGCGGGCTGATATTGAGCGTGAGAGTTTTGCGCCCGTCAACATGCCGTATCTGCGTCGGTCCAACGCCGCGTAGCACTGTCGCCACTTCACCCATGGGCACAGTGCCGCCATTGGGTGTGACCAGCGGGGCACTCTCAATCGCTTCGGGTCCCGCAGCTTCCGCCCCACGCAGGATCACACGCATGCGTTCGCCTTCGGAAACATATTCTCCGAGATACAGGCCATCGCCGAATGCCCTTACCGCCCGTCCGACCTGGTCGCGGGTGAGGCCCAGTTCGGCGATACGGCGATCATTGGGGGTCAGGCGCAGTTCCGGGACGACCACATTGGGATCGGGATTGGGCCGGACCATCGCGCCTGGAATCGCAGCCTGTACGGCATCAACCGCAATCAGCGCTGTCTCTCGCAGCACTTCGTCATCTTCCGACTGGAGATAAAGTTCAATCGACCCGTTGCCTCCGAAATTGCCAAACAGGCTGCCTTGCTGGGCAAAGGCCTGCACATCTGGAAAGCCCGCGAGAATTTCATTGTTCACGATACCGGTCATTTCCTCGATCCGCGACTGATCCTTGATCCGGATGCCGGTATTCAGACCCCAGGGATTGACGAACAGATAATAGTTCAGCAGCTCGGGCTGTTTCTCGCCGGTCAGGTAAGGATCGAGACGCTGTACCACCTCTTCGGCGATTTCGGCGCGGGCTGATTCCAGCGTAGCACCGGACGGCAGGCCCACCCAGGCGTCGACGGCATCGCGCTTGACGTCCGGCAAATAGTCCGTTTGTGGCCATAACAGCCAGGAAAGAGCGAGGGGTGCCAGAATAAGCGAAGGGATCCAGATCTTGCGCTTTTTGCTGGTGTCGATCAGACCATAGATGCGATCGGCATAGCCGTTCCATCGCGTCTCATTATCGTCCATGTCCAGCGTTCCGGCATAGTGACGCGCCGCAGCGGGCAGAACGGTGACGGCCACGATCAGGCTGGCCACGACCGAAATGGCAATGGTCAGCGCCAGATCAGCGAACAGCTGCCCCTCGACATCCTCGATGAACATGATCGGGATGAAAATGGCGACCGTTGTGGCGGTGGAGGCAAATAGCGCGGGCCAGACCTGAGTCACCGACTCGATCGCGGCTTCACCGGCTGTCCGGCCCTGTTTGCGCAGGCGGACGAAATTCTCCATCACCACAATCGCGGCATCGAGAACCATGCCGGTCGCGAAGGCCAGACCGGCGAGCGAAATGACGTTGATGGTGCGTCCGGTCATGCCGATCACCGCCAGCGTGGCCAGCAGGCAGACCGGGACCGTGGCCGCAATGATTAGCGTGGCGCGCCATTTGCGGACAAACATCCACAGCAGACCAATGGCGAGAAAAGTTCCCAGCAACAGATTGCCGCCGAGGAATGAAAGCGCGCGCTTGATGAAGACAGACGGATCGAAGCTCTTTTCGATTTTTGCGCCGACTTTTTGCAGTTCATTTTCGTTGAAATCTTCAACCTCGGCCAGCACGCCATCAATGGCATCCAGGGTGTTGCTTCCCGGTTGCCGGATCACACGCATGCCAATCGCGGGATTGCCGTTTTGATAGGTGACGCCAAAAGCCTTGTCCGGTCCGACATTGATATCGGCAACATCTCGCATGCGAATGACCGTATTGCCGCGCTGGGCAACGGTCAGATCGCCAATCTGGTCGGCGGTGAAATTCCCTTCAAAGCGCAAGGCATAGCCGCGCCGTCCGACATCAACCGTGCCGCCGCCAACATCCTGAAACCGGCCGACCGCTCGCGCCAGTTCCTCGATCGTCAGGTTGAGCTGCGCAATCCGCCACGGATCAAATTTTATCCGCAAAATCCGTTCGCCAGTCGGGGCTTCAAGACTGACGCCCTGAACACCTTCGACAGATTCAATGCGCGGTATCAGCGTGTCACGTGACAGGCGGGCCAGCGCCTCGGCATCCATATTGCTGTCGGGCAGTGCCTGCAAAAACAGGTAGATCAGGGATTCGCCCTGATCACCATTGGCGCCGCCCACGGACGGGCGGTCGGCATCGAGCGGCCAGTTGCGCACGCGCTGGACACGACTGGACACTTCCGCGAAGGCCTTGTCCATATTGGTGCCGAGCGCAAATTCGAGATTGAGCCAGACCCCGCCATTGTTCGACCAGGACTGGACAGAAGTCAGTCCCGGCAAACCGCGCAGCTCCTGCTCGATCGGAATGGTGATCTCGGACTCGATTTCCTTGGGGCTTGCAGCGCGCCAGCCAGCCTGCACCGTCAAGCTGGGGCGTTCGATATTCGGGAACAGCTGAATCGGCGTGCTGAAGGCCGAAACCAGTCCGATCAGGGCAATCAGGGCCAGACCTGCCGCAATGGCAGCCGGATATTTCAATGCAATCTTTGTCAAACCCATCGCACCCCTCCTCACAACCTCGGAGGTCGGGCTATCGTATCAATCGAAACTTATTCAGGCGATTTCGACAAAGATCAGGTGGAGTTCGATTAACGGCATGTCTGTGCGATGAACCGTTGCAGGTCAGCTCTGATGGATCAGCAACCAGGCATCAACCGCGCGTTCAGCACGTTTTTGGCGGTCTTCTGGGGACAGGCAAACCGTATGGCCATAGCGCAGAAACAGGTCGAGCCGGCCCATGACGAGACCGGCGAACATCTCGGCCGAGGCGAGGGGATCGTCACTTTTGATTTCACCCTTTTCAATTGCCAGATTCAATAACTGGGTCAGGGCGGCCAGAAGGGTGCGGGGCCCGTTGTCGAGGAAATATTCGCCGATCTTTGGATCCCGGCTGACTTCTGCCGCCAGCACCCGCTCAAAGCGCACCATTTCTTCGCGTAAGAGGAAATCGAGCATTCCGCGTGCAGCGTGCAGGAGGATGTCCCGCAAGCTGCGGTCTTCCAGGTCATCGACAACAAAGTTTCGTCGCATGACGTCGCATTCCTTGCGGACAACCTGGGCAAACAGATTTTCCTTGTCCTTGAACCAGTTATAGACAGTAACTTTGGAAACTTCCGCGCGCGCGGCAATGGCTTCGATGGTCGATGCAGAAAAGCCGTTTGCGAAAAATTCTGCGCGCGCGGCGATCAGGATTTCCTCGATTTTCCGCTGACTGTCCCGCCGGTTTGAGCGGGTCTGCGGTTGTGCCATGTCTGTTGCGGTCAATTGTCTACCCCTTCAATCATTGTGTAATAACAAAATGAACGCGAACGTTCAAATAAAACGTTGACGTTCATTTTTGTCGATGGCATTTTGCTTGCGTCTGGTATGGTCCAGACCGATTCATTCGCGGATGACACAGTGACTGACCGGTTCCATCTCCCCCTGATGGCAATTCTACCTGCGCTTCTCGCGACCAGCGGGTGCATCAGCATGGCACCCGATTCTGCCGGACCCGGTATTGCGGCGGAAGTGCCCGCGAGTTTTCCGGGAGCAGATCAGGCCGGAGTATATGATCCCGCGGGGTGGTGGACCGCTTTTGAAGATCCGGTATTGAACCGCCTGCTCAACGAAGCTCTTGATCGCAACCTCGACATTGCAGAAGCCCGCGCTCGCCTTCAGGCGGCCGAAGCCCAGGCGCGAATATCCAAAAGCGGCCTGTTTCCCCAGTTGAATGCCAGCCTCGGCAGCAGCTATTCCGACTCGCCGCTGGCCGGCACCGGATTTGGCGCTGGCGGTAATGTTGGAACGCAGCGGCTGGAGGTCGAGACCTACACGTCCGGTCTGGCCTTTTCCTATGAACTGGATCTGTGGGGCAAGTTGCGCAACGAGGCGCGGGCAGGGCGAGCAGATGCCTTTGCGGCTGCGGCCGATCTGCAAGCGGCCCGTCTTGCGGTACTCGCCGAAACGATCACCAGCTATTTCGATCTTGTGGACGCACGGCACCAGATAGTGCTGACGACCCGAATCATCGACGTGCTTGGCGATCGGGTGGAGCAAACCGAGAATCGGTATCAGCGCGGTCTGGTCTCGTCGTTTGAACTCTATCAGGTGCGACAGGATTTCCGGAATATCCAGGCAAGCCTACCCCAGCGCGAGAGTCAGCTGGCTGCGATCGAGGGGCAACTGGCCGTGCTTGTCGGGCGCTATTCCAACAATATGGATGAACTGCTCAGAGCGGGTCTGGCGCCGAAGCTGATTTTCACGGATATTCCGGCTGGCCTGCCGATTGATCTCCTGGCGCAGCGACCGGATGTTCGAGCAGCGGGTCAGCGCATGGAAGCCGCGCGGTTTACAGTTGGCGCTCGCAAGGCGGACCAGTTTCCGGCACTCAGTCTGTCGGCTTCCACCGGCACGCAATCCGGCACACCATCCGGCGTCTTCGATGTGATGGACAAATGGGTGCTGAGTCTGGGTGCCAACCTGACGGCACCGCTATTTCAGGGAGGACGTATCCGTGCCGGTATCGCGGTTGCCGATGCCCAATATGCCCAGCAAACAGCAGTTTACGCCAGATCGGTTCTCAATGCCTATCAGGAAGTCGGGACAGCGATCGAGCGCTATGAAGAGGAACGGCAACGCTATCGCTTCCTGTTTTCTCAGCTGGGTGAGGCAAAAGCCGCAGCAGATCTGCAATCCCGGAGATTTGGCACTGGCGTGGGCAATTATGTCGACTATCTCGATGCCTTGCGCGCGCAATATCAGGTGCAGTCCCAGCTGTCTTCCGCAGGCCGGGATGTTGCTCTGGCCCGTCTGGCTGTACATCGGGCGCTGGGAGGAAGCTGGGATCAGCCCGCACCGGAAAGCCGCGAGACTATTGGTGATAAAAGCTCCGGAACCCCTGATCCGGCAAGTCGAGGAGACGAGTAAGTGTATCGACAAAGGGTTATCGGCGGGCTCATACTGCTTGGCGCCATTCTCATCGCCGCACTGCTGTATCTGTTCCGGTCTACACCGGAAGGAAAACCGCCAGAGGAACTGGTGCCGCTGGTTCAGGTGGCGCCCATCGAAATTCGCTCCGGTAATTTGATGGTCAGCGGATCGGGGACCGTTCGGGCCCGGGATGAAGTCACGCTCGCCGCCGAAGTCGCCGGCAAACTGGTCTATGTGAACCCGCGACTGCGTGAGGGACAGAGCGTGGCCAAGGGAACAGTGCTGTTCCGGATTGATGACTCTGACTATCGCAACGCGGTCCAGACCGCACAGGCGGATGTCGCTTCGCAAAATGTCGCGCTGCTGCAGGCTCAGGAAGAGGTGACGCTCGCGAAAGAAGAGCTCGCCAGATTTGCGGAACGATCCGCAGACAGCACGGCCTATGCCGGTGTGGATGACAATGATTTTGCTGCCCGGATATTGCCACCTGCAGAGCTGGCAGGCGGTCCGGAGACAGGCCAGACCAGGCCCCAAACACCCAATGGTCTCGCAACCCGGGAGCCCCAGCTGCAATCCGCAAGAGCCGGCCTGCGCCGGGCCCGGGCACAACTTTCCAACGCCCAGATTGCGTTGCAGCGAACCACCGTCCGCGCCCCTTTTTCCGGCGTGGTCCGCTCGGAGAATATCGCAGTGGGCAGCTATGTCGCCCCCGGTCAGTCTCTCGGCCAGATGGTTGGCACGTCCCAGCTGGAAGCATCGATTCCACTGTCTGAAAAAGACGCCGCGCTGATACCGGCGCTCTGGCGCCAGGGTGGTGGCGCACCGATCGAAGCGTCGGTTTTCAGCACATATGGCGGGACACGTTACCGCTGGCAGGCCTTTGTTGATCGCGCCAGCAGCGTGCTGAATCCGCAAACCCGGACGATCGATGTTTTCCTGAGGGTTCCCAATCCCCTGCGCGGAGGTGCGCCTGCGGCGGATCAGAAAGACGGCGAACCCGAAACCACCGCTGCTTCTGCGCCACCATTGTTCGTCGGGACCTTTGTCGAAGCGGAAATTACTGGCAAGGCGCTGGACGCCTATGCCGTGTTGCCGCTCTCTGCCTTGCGGCCGGGGAACAAGGTCTGGCTGGTCCGCGACGGCAAATTGCGCATTGTCGATGTCGATCTGCTTCAGCGTACGGACAGCCAGGTACTGGTGAGCACCCGCGGACTGGGATCCAGCCCGATCGCGGTTGTCGGTGCTCTCAAGGCCGCAACCGATGGCCAAAAAGTGCGGATTGCCGATGCCCGGAAACCTTCAGCAAAGCAGGGTCCGGACAAAGCGGAGCCTAAACCGTCAGCCGCCGGGAATGCGAGCGGCAAGAAGGCCAGCACAACCCCATGACGGCAAAGCCCGAACAACCCAGCAAGGCAGTGCTCGAGCAAAAGGGCATGGTGGCGTTCATGGCGCGCAATGGCGTGGCAGCGAATCTGCTGATGCTGTTTTTTCTGGTTGCGGGCATCGCTTCCTATCGCACGATCGTGCAGGAAGTCTTTTCCGAGAACAGTCTCGACACCGTCAGTGTTTCCGTTGCCTATCCGGGGGCTACGCCTGATGAAGTCGAAGAATCGATCATCCAGAAAGTGGAAGAGGCTGTTCAGGCGGTCGATGGCGTCAAGAAAATCACGGCAACCGCATCCGAAGGCTCGGGGTCGGTTTCGATCGAGATGGAGCTCGGAACGGATATCGATCGGGCGCTCGATGATGTCAAAGCCGAGATCGACCAGATCCAGACATTCCCGGTCGAGGCCGAAGAGCCGGACGTCCGGGAACTGACAACGCGGCAGAGTGTTGTCCGTATCGCGATTTTCGGGGATGTTTCCGAAGAAGCGCTCAAGGAAGTGGCCTATGGCCTCGAAGATTCCCTGGCCGCGCTGGATGCAGTGTCGTTCGTAGATACCAGCTCGATACGTGACTATGAACTGTCGATCGAGGTTCCCCAGAACACCCTGCAGGCTCTGGGACTTTCGCTCAACGACGTGTCGCGTACAGTGGCCGCCAGCAGCCTCGACAGCCCGGCAGGTTCGATCGACACGTCAACCGAAGAGGTCCGGGTCCGGACCATCGGGCAAAATTACAACCAGCAGAATTTCGAGGATATTGTTCTGGTCAGCAATCAGGATGGGACACTGATCCGGCTGGGGCAGGTTGCAAATATCCGCGACGGATTTGAAGATGCGGACCTGATCTCGCTGTACAATGGCAAGCCCGTGGCCTTTGTCGAGGTGTTCCGGACCAGCGACGAGCGTGTGCTTGATGTGGCGCAGGCCGTGCGCGACTATCTCGAGCAGGATTTTGCGGCAACGCTGCCCGAGGGCATTTCCTATGCTATCTGGACCGACGATTCCGAATTGCTCGATGACCGGCTCAGCCTGCTCCTGAAAAATGCCGCCATTGGTCTGTTCCTCGTCCTGCTGTCGCTCACCCTGTTTCTCGATATCCGGCTGGCAGCATGGACTGCGGTCGGGATTGGCGTCACCTTTATCGGGGCGATCTATTTGCTGGATCTGGCCGGTTCGAGCATCAACATGTTCTCGCTTTTCGGGTTCATTCTCGCGCTCGGTCTGGTGGTCGATGACGCGATTGTGGTTGGCGAGAATATCTATGCCCAGCGGGAAGGCGGGCGTACTGGCCTCGGGGCAGCGGTTTTTGGTGCCCGGCGGGTGACGGTGCCAGTCATTTTTGCGGTTTTGACAACAATCGCGGCTTTTTCGCCGCTGCTTGCGGTAGGTGGAGTCATCGGCAAGCTGATTGCGGACATTCCCCTCGTTGTCGTTTGTGTTCTGGCGTTATCGCTGATCGAATGCCTGCTGATCCTGCCCAACCATCTCAGCCATCTTCCGCCACCCGGCACCCCGACGCGCAATCCGGTCACCCGTTTTTTCGAGCGTGTGCAGAAGAAAGTGGACAGCTATTTTCAAGCCTTTTTGAACGGACCGCTCGACCGGGCGCTGAACTTTTCGCTCCGCATGCCCTTCGTGATTGTGGCCTCCGCCGTGGCACTGCTGATACTCTTCGCATCATTCATACCTGCAGGTATTATCAAGGTCGGTTTTTTCCCCTCGGTCGAAGCAGATGTGGTGACGGCCAATCTGGAAATGCCCGCAGGAACAACGATCGATGACACCGCCCGGATTGCCGAGCTGATCGAGGCGGGAGGCCGTGAGGCACTAAAACAGTTCGAAGCCGAACAGCCGGAGGGTGAAGAATCTCCCCTGCGCGGAATATCCACGGTCATTGGCCGCACTGCGATAGACGGTGGTCCGCAACAGACCGGTGGACGGTTGTCATCGAGCGTGGCCAATATCCAGTTCAGTTTCCAGCCGGGAGACGACCGGGATCTGGCGGCCAAGGATTTCGAAAATCTGTGGCGCGATACAGTGGGTCCGTTGCCCGAAGTGCGATCGCTGGTCTTTGCATCCGAACTGGTCTCGGTCGGGGCACCGGTCAATGTGCAGCTATCCGACCCGGACCCGGCGGTTGTGGCCGAAGCAGAAGACAAGCTGATCGAGGAACTGAGCCGGTTCAACGGCATATTTGATTTTCAGTCTGATCAGGATTCCGGGCTGCAGGAGATCAAGCTGGAGCTGAAACCGGAAGCCCGGACCTTGGGCGTGACACTGCAAGATGTCGCGTTGCAGGTTCGTGCTGCCTTTTTTGGCAGTGAAGCCTTGCGGGTCCAGCGCGGGCGCGAGGATGTCCGGGTCTATATCCGGCTGCCGGAAGAAGAACGCAATTCGATTTCCGACGTCGAACGGTTCCGGGTCCGCGTACCCGGCGGCGAAGTGGCCCTCTCGGCGCTGGCCGATGTGTCCTTCGGAACAGCGCCTTCGGTCATCAGGCGGACGGACGGGCGCCGGGTGACCACGATTACCGCGGATATTAATGACGAGGTCATTACCGGCCAGGAAATCGCCAATACACTTCGCGACGATATCATGCCGCGCCTGCAGGCGGACTATCCGCAATTGCAATATACTTTCGGTGGCGAGCAGGAAGAGCAGGCGGAGACTTTCGGAGAACTCGGCATTGCCTTTCTGTTTGCGATGATGGCCATTTACGCGTTGCTGGCCATTCCATTCCGTTCCTATGTCCAGCCGCTGATCATCATGGCGGTCATTCCGTTCGGTATCATCGGCGCGCTGATCGGGCACATGATTCTGGGATTGCAGCTGGTCGTACTCAGTATTTTCGGCATCATTGCGCTGTCCGGCGTGATTGTGAACGGCTCGCTGGTGATGATCGACTTTATCAACGAAAATCTGCGCAACGGGATGCCGATCGAGGAAGCGATTATTACCGGCGCGAAATCCCGGTTCCGTCCGATCATGCTGACATCCCTGACCACATTTCTGGGTGTGGCCCCGATCACGTTCGAGACGAGTTTGCAGGCGCAGTTCCTCATCCCGATGTCCGCCAGCCTAGGATTTGGGGTGCTGTTTGGGGCTTTCATCCTGCAACTGCTCATCCCGGCGCTGGCACTGCTTGAGCACCGCGGGAAACAACGTCTGAATGCGTGGATCGATTCGCTCAGGGATCCGGAACCGGAAGCCGGTTGATTTCATGGTCCGCCGCATTTTGCAGTTGCCCTGTGACCAGCGTTGCTTCAGTTGATCGACCAGACCAATTCGTGCCACTCATAACAAGGAAACATCCATGACCGAACTGACCGGAAAAACCGCATTCATCACAGGCGGTGCCTCCGGGCTCGGCTTTGCCATGGCGAAAAGCATGGGCGCGCGAGGCGCGAAGCTGATGCTGGCGGATATTGACGGCGCGAAGCTCGAGGCCGCCGGTTCACAGCTAAAGACGGAAGGTTTTGAGGTGGCAACATGCGTTTGTGATGTGGCCAGCGCGCAGTCAGTCAAGGCCGCAGCTGACGCCACCATCGACGCATTTGGCGCCGTACACATTGTAGTCAACAACGCGGGGGTCGCGCTGGGCGGACAGGCCGGGGAAACCGCGCTTGCAGACTGGAAGTGGATTGTCGATATCAACCTGATGGGCGTGGTGCATGGTGTCGAGACCTTCCTGCCGCTGATCCGTGAGAGCGGGAAGGGTGGTCATATCATCAATGTGGCTTCGATGGCCGGTCTGGCAGCATCGGCAGCCATGGCACCATATCACGCCACCAAATTTGCCGTGGTCGGCTATTCCGAGAGCCTGCAACAGGAGATGGTTGACAGCAATATCGGGGTCAGCGTGCTTTGCCCTGCCTGGGTCAGCACAGACATCCACAAAAGCAGCCTCGACCGCCCCGGACAGACCGAGAGTCGGGAAGAAGCAATGGCTGATCCCGCTTTTCAGCAGATCAAAGCCGTCGTCGAGAGCGGCATCAGCGCGGATCTTGTCGGGGCCTATGTCGCAGACTGTGTGGAAGCCAACCGCTTCTATATTTTTACCCATCCCGAGATGGAGCAATTTCTCGACATGCGGCACCAGATGATCAAGAAAGACTATGCTGCCTGTGCATCCGATCCGCGATTTGCCGCCAAGCCAGCCGCTTGATCCCGAACCGGCATGGCAGGAGGCCTCTTTATTGACAGGTTTTTCTCCACCGAAATGCGGTAAAACAGCAGGGCAATAACCGGACCGGAATCGAAGGATTCGTTCGAACAAAGACGACGGAGAGAAGAGTGTCGACCATATCGACCGAAGAACAGACCGCGATGTGCGAAAGTTTTGCGCGATTGCTCGCGGAGAAGAGCGGCGAGGCACAGGTTCGCGATGCGATGGAGACTGAGCTCGGTTATGATGCCGCGCTGTGGACTTCCATGGCGGACATGGGGCTACTCGGTGTGCTCGTCGATCCGGCCCATGGTGGTATTGGCGGCGGGGCTGTTTTGCTCGAAGCCTTACTCGAAGAGGCGGGCAAGCACTTGTTATGCAGTCCTTTTATCTCGACATCCGTAATCGCTGCGAATCTCGTTGCTGCATCGGATGATGACTGTCTCAAGGAAGAAATTCTCGGCGCCATTTGCACTGGCGAGATGATATTTGCCGTAGCCGCCACCGGAGACAAAGGCCTGTGGACGACAGAGGATATTGACCTGCGGGCCGAAACGGTTGGCGATGACTGGGTTGTCGACGGTAGCGCTTCTTTTGTTCTGCATGCGAAGGGTGCGCATCAGTTTCTGCTGCTGGCGCAAACAACAGACGGCCTCCGCGCACTGGTTGCTGACGCGGAACAGGATGGCATGGCACTGGACCCGATGCAGGCCAATGATCCGGCCCTGAGATTGTCCAGGCTTCAGTGTTCCGGAGTGAATGCCCGGCTGCTCACCGGCGTAGACGAAGCCGATATTGACTCTGCCCTGAACCTCGCCCGCATTGCCCAGGCGGCCGAACATGCGGGCGGTGTGAAACGCATTTTTGATATCACCATCGAATATCTGCAAACCCGGCACCAGTTCGGGCGTCAGATCGGCAGCTACCAGTCCCTCAAGCACATGGCGGCAGACATGCTCGTCGAGGTGGAATCTGCGGCCTCCGCTGCGCGCCATGCCGCCCGTGCCTGGGATGCGGGAGCGGATGACACACAAACACTGGTCAGTCTGGCGGCCTTCGCGGGTGCAGATGCCTATCGGGATGTAACGGCGCAGGCGATCCAGCTGCATGGCGGAATTGCCTATACCTGGGAACATCCCGCACATCTGTTCTGGCGCCGCGCGCGCACCGGACTGTGGCTGTTTGGATCTTCGGACCAGCACCGGGAAACCTATCTCGCCTCACTGGAGAACGCATGATGGCACTGGAAAAACCTGACTCCGATGAGCAACTCGCAGCCGACGTCAACGCCTGGCTCGATGCGAACTGGGATGATGCCCGTCGCTGCGAGAAGGGCGCGGATAAGCTGGATGTCAGATCCTGGCTGACCAAACTTCTGGAGTCCGGCTATGCAGTGCCGACCTGGTCACCGGAATGGTTTGGCCTGGGGCTGGGATCGAAACAAGGCCGGATCATCGATCGCATCCTGAAGGCACGTAACGTGATCGGTCGCTCGCAGGATCGCTATAATCTGGGCGCCGTTACGGTCTACCGGCTGGGTAGTCCGGAGCTGAAACAGGAGTTGCTGCGCGACATGCTGACCGGCAGTTTCAGCTGTCTGCTTTACTCGGAACCCAATGCCGGGTCGGACCTGGCCGGAGTACGGACCAAGGCCGAGTGGCAAGCGGGGCCTGATGGCGGGGAATATGTCATCACCGGACAGAAGGTCTGGACATCCAACGCCACCGAAGCCACCTACGGAATGCTGCTGGCACGCAGTGACTGGGATGTGCCAAAGCATTCCGGCATCACCTTTTTCATCTTCCCGATGAAGCAGCCGGGTGTGGAAATCCGGCCGATCAACCAGATAACCGGTGAATCGGAATTCAACGAGATATTCATTTCCGAAGCCCGGGTCCCGGCGCGCTATATCGTGGGCGAACGCAATGGCGGCTGGAAAGTGTTACAGACGGCGCTTGCCTATGAACGGTTGATCATGGGGGAAGGGGCAACCGAACGACAGGGCAAGGAAAAGGGGGCCGAACCGCCACTGATTCAGCTCGCCCGAAAACATGGCAAGCTGCAGGATCCCGTCCTGCGGCAGAAAATGGCGCAGGCCATAGCCTACCGACAATTGAATGCGCTCAATATGCAGCGCGCCAAGGCGGAAATTCTGGCCAATGGGTCATCATCGCTGATGTCGCTGGGCAAACTCGCCATGTCGCGGATTCAGCATGGTGAAGCGCGCGTAGCGGCGGATATACTCGGTGCCGCCAGTCTGCTCCATGGCAAGGACCATCCGGATTCCGCCGACATGAATTTTGACTCAGCAAAAGCCTATATGAACAGCATCGGCGGCGGCAGCGACCAGATCCAGCGCAACATCATTTCGGAGCGTGTGCTGGGATTGCCGCGCGAATTCGAGGTCGATCGCAACATGCCGTTCCGGGATGTGAAATCGGGTTAAACAAACGGAGAAATGACATGGCGCAGAATTATGATCTGATCATCCGCGGGGGCCTGGTGGTGGATGGGACCGGCAGTGCGCCCGTTCAACAGGATATTGCCGTCCGCGACGGCCGGATTGTGGCCATTGGAAACATTACGGAAAGCGGGGCCGAGGAAATCGATGCCACCGATCGCATTGTTACCCCGGGCTTTGTCGATGTGCATACCCATTATGACGGGCAGGCCGTCTGGTCGGAAGAAATGGCGCCCTCATCCTCGCATGGCGTGACCACCGCCGTGATGGGCAATTGCGGTGTCGGTTTCGCGCCCTGTCGCCAGGAAGATCACGACATGCTGATTAACGTCATGGAGGGCGTGGAGGATATACCCGGCGTCGTCATGGCGGAAGGGCTGCCATGGAACTGGGAGACTTTTCCCGAATATCTGGACGTCGTGGACAAGGGCCAGCGCGATATTGATGTGGCTGTCTATCTGCCACATTCCCCGCTCCGTGTGTATGCCATGGGCGAGCGCGGAGCCAATCGCGAGCCAGCGACGGCAGAGGACCTGGAACGCATGCGGAACCTGTCACGCGAAGCGATTGAGGCGGGCGCAATTGGCTTCGCGACGTCCCGGCTGAGCATCCACAAGACGGCAGATGGCGGAAGCATCCCGACATTTCAGACCGATGTTGATGAATTGACGGCCATCTGTGGCGGCATGGCCGATGCCGGAGCAGGCACGTTTCAGATCGTACTGGACGCCTTTGTCGGATTTGACCGCGAATATCCGGTGATTGAAGCCGTTGTCTCGGAAACGGGTCGTCCGGTGACATTCACCCTGGCCAGCGGCAATGACGCACCGCCGCGCTGGCGCAAGGTTTTGACCATGATGGAAGAAACCAATGCGGCCAATGACGGGGATGCCAGGGTTACCGGTCAGGTCATGCCCCGGCCGATCGGGATTATCGAAGGGCTGGAGCTGTCCGTTCATCCGTTCATCATGTGTCCCAGCTGGCAAAAAATCGCCGACCTGCCGCTGGACGAGAAAGTCGCCGCGATGCGCGATCCGGAACTGCGGCAGGCGCTGATCACGGAGGAACCGGATCCGGGGCATCCGTTCAATGAACTCGGCCGCAACTGGCGCTGGCTCTATCCGCTGGACGATCCGCCCGACTATGCGCCGCCGGCTGACCAAAGTCTGGAAGCTCTGGCTGCCGCGCGCGGATGTACGCCGCAAGACATTGCCTATGACCGTTTCCTGGAAACGGAGGGCAAGGGACTGCTGCTGGGCGCGCTGGGAAATTACGAGAATAACAGCCTCGATTCGGTCCATGAGATGCTCAGTCATCCGCATTGTATCCCCGCTCTGGGTGACGGCGGGGCGCATTATGGTGCGATTTGCGATGCCAGCTTTTCCACCTTTCTGCTGACCCATTGGGTCAAGGGAAACCAGCCGAAACAGTTTGATCTGCCCGGTGCCATTCACATGCTGACCCAGAAGCCGGCCCGAACTGTCGGGCTGCACGACCGGGGTGTCCTGAAGGTCGGGGCGAAGGCGGATATCAATGTCATCAACCTGGATGCCCTGCGCCTGCACTTGCCGGAAATTGTCCATGACCTTCCGGCCGGCGGCCGGCGACTGCATCAGCGGGCGACCGGCTATGATGCAACCATCGTTTCCGGCGAGATCATCCGGCGTTTCGACGATGCCACGGGTGCGCGGCCAGGCAAGCTGGTTCGCGGCGTGCAGCAGGCCGCCTGAATTCCAGACCTGACCCGGTTCGACGGGTTTGCATGCGCTGGTCAGCCGAGTGCAATCGAAGGTGCGGGAAATCTGCTGCCAATTTGCTCCAGATCAATGTGCCGGGACTGATTTTGATCAACAATGACCATCATAAAGAAGGAGATGGTCATGAAATCGATATTGCTGCACATTTGCGATGATGATGCGCTGGACTCGCGGATGCAGGTCGCGCTGGATCTGGCACGGGCACATGAGGCACATCTGACCTGCCTTCAGCCGTCGGTCCAGTTCACACCGGTCCCTTATGCACCGATGGCCGGACATTTTGTTTCGGATATCAATATCACTGATATGCAGGAAGCAGAACAGGCCCACCGGGAACGGGTAGAGAGTCGACTCCAGTCGGAAGACGTGCCGTGGAACTGGCAACTGGGGCTGGGTGATCCGGCAACCCTTTTGGTCGAACAAAGCGGCCTCGCCGACCTGCTGGTGCTCAGCCAGCCGGCGGGGAAGGGGGCCAAGCCCACGGATCCCTTGCCGATCGCGGGAGAGGTCGCAATTCACGCGCATGCGGCGACGATGATCGTACCGGCGGAGAGCATGTCCTTTGATTGCGGGAAGCCGGTTGTTGTCGCCTGGAACGGGTCAAAAGAGTCTTCCCGGGCGATCCGCTTTGCCCTGCCGATCCTGAAAATGGCCAGCGATGTTCATGTGGTGACGGTGGATGAGGGCAAGCAATTGCCACCGCTTGATGCTTCAACCTATCTGTCCAGACACGGAGTTTCGTCGGATCTTCATCAGCTGAATGCCGGAAAAAGCAAGACCGGAGAGGTGATTGAGGAGTTTGCCCAGGACGTCGGAGCTTCGGCGATTGTGATGGGCGCTTACGGGCATTCCCGCCTGCGAGAAACGCTGATGGGCGGTGTCACGCGCGATCAGTTGCGGAAATCCCGGTTGCCGCTGATCATGGGGCACTGAACTCTGGCCACAGCCGTCAGACCGGCTGTGCCATCGACATTTCTTCAAGTTGTTCTGGTTGTAATATCCGGACGTGCCGCCGATCAGGCAGATCGATCAGACCGGCTTTTTTCATCTGGGTCATCTGACGACTGACAGTTTCGATGGTCAGACCCAAAATGTCTGCGACTTGTTGTCGGCCAAAGGGCAATTCGAATGCCGCCAATGCTGTGTCGCCTGTTGAGCAGTCATTTCCGCCAAGCTTTTGTGACATCTCAAGCAGGAATGACGCGACTTTTTCCGGCGCCGTCTTGCGGCCCAGCAGCAACATCCATCGCCGCGCCCGATCAAGTTCGTCCAGCGTTTTTTCGAGCAGCTTGTGCTCCATTTGCGGATGCTGCGGTGTGAATTTCTCAAAATCTGCCCTGGCGAAAGCGCAGAGTTTGGCGTCTGTCAGCGCGGTGACGGTATATTCATTGGTGTTACCAAAAGGCCGGCCGACAAAATCGGACGGATAGGCAATGCCGATAATCTGTTCCCGACCGTCGTCCAGTGAGGAAGTCAGCTTGAAAACCCCGCTGATGATATTGGCGACAGTGAGAGACTGGTCGCCTTCCCACATCAGTGACTGGCCCTTCTGCATCGAAAGGGAACGTCCAATACGATTGAGCACGCCGAGTTCATCGGGGTTGAGTGCGGAACAAATGGCCTGATTGCGGACCGCGCAGGTTTCACATGGGTTCATGGGCCTGCCTTAGCCAATTGTCATGGGTCCTGCAATCCGCGGAAGACCCGAAATTGGCAAAGCGTCCGGATAGAACATATCTAATGCTCAATTCATAGTTGCGATTTCCGGTTCCCGGCGGGTTTGCGCGAAAATATCCCACAAAGCCAGGAACAACGCGGCAAGCAACGGTCCGATCACTATGCCGTTGAAGCCCAGAAGCTGCAGGCCGCCAAATGTCGAAATGAGGATGACATAGTCGGGGATGCGGGTGTCCCGCCCGACGAGGATCGGGCGCAGGATATTGTCGACCATACCGATGATGAACAGCCCGCAGAAGACGAGCACCACGCCTTGCCAGACGGCGCCCGTGACAATGAGGTAAATGGCAACGGGCACCCAGACCAGTCCGGTCCCGATAGCTGGAAGCAACGACAATATGCCCATGGAAACGCCCCAGAGCAGTGCGCCGCGGATATCCAGCATCCAGAAGATCACTCCGCCAATTGTGCCCTGCAATATGGCAACAATGATACTGCCCTTGATTGTGGCCTGAATCACGGTGACAAATTTGCCGAACAGGATGTCTCTTTGATGACGTTGCATCGGGATGGCCCGCTCGACATGGCTGACCAGGGTCCGGCCATCCCGCAAGAGATAGAAAGTCAGATACAGCATCACACCAAGGGCGAGGAAGAAGGAAAAGGCGCTTTGTCCAATATTGATGAGTTGCCCGATCACCGATTCAAAACTGCTTGCGATAAAAGCCTCGATCTTTTCCCGGACAGCCGCAAAGTTTCCGATCCCGTAGCTTTCCATGCGGTCCTGGACCCAAAGCGGGAGGGTGCCTTCAAACGCCGCGAAGACATCGCGGAAATCTATCTCGCCCGACTGAATGCGGACGTAGATATCCGATGCTTCACGGAGCAACACAAAGCCGAGAATGATGGCCGGGACGATGACTAGCGAAATAATCAGCAGAAGTGTCAGCAACGCCGCGCTGGATGTGCGGCCCTTCAAAATCCTGACCAGCCAGTCGAACACCGGGAGAAACAGCACTGTGATCACCACAGCCCAGATTATGGCGCCGAAAAAGGGTTCGATCAGCCATGCAAATGCGGCCGTGACAAGCGCCACAAGCAGGATAAGAAAACCTGTCTCCACACGGGATGCTGCGTTCTGATCCATCAACCGCTCCGGTTCACTTCCGTTTTGATGCGAATGCCGCAATCCGCTCTTGCATGTCGGGGCCGGTGCCTTCGGTTTCCATCACTTCCCATTGCAGCCCCGCATCCAGCGGTCCGCCGTCCGTCGCCTCAAGCAAGCGTTTGTTTGCGGCATGCGAAAATGCCGAATTGGCCAGAATTTTCTGACCAAGCGCGCGGATTTCGGTATCGAAGCTGTCTGCGGGCACTGCATATTCCGCGAGGCCAATCCGCACCGCTTCATCCGCATCGATCATGTCAGCCGTAAACATCAGCCGCTTGGCGGTGGCAATGCCCACGCGCCGGGGCAGGCGCTGGCTCATTCCCCAGACAGGGGTGAGCGCCCATTTTGCATGGGTGTCTCCAAATCGCGCATTGTCAGCCGCAAGAATGAAATCCGCAGCAAGAGCCACTTCCAGCGCCCCCGTATAGCAATGGCCGTGAACGGCTGCGATCACGGGTTTCGGAAGCTTCTCCATCATCCGCAAAGTTTCGCTGTGCCAGCCGCGTGAGGGGACTTCTTCCCCCTCTGCGATGTCGGCGAGATCATGGCCGGCGGAAAAACATTTTCCCGCGCCTCGGATGACAACGCAACCAATAGTGTCATCCTTGCGCAAACCGGCAATATGGGCGCGCAGTTCCCGGAACATGCCCACCGTGAGAGAGTTCAGTTTTTCGGGCCGGTTGAACGTCAAAATGGCAAGACCGTTTTCGTCCTCGCGTTTTACCAGATCCGCCATGTGCTCGCTCCTTGTCGGCATTTCCTATTCGCTGAACCCGCCAACTACAACCCAAAGCAGTAATCGGGGGTTGTGACCGCAGGATCTGATTGCCGGAACTGCAATCTGCCGATCGGATAAAGACCTGTGTTTTTTGTCGAAGCGCCGCGGTTTTTCATCGAAAGACCGATGCAGGATGGTTCTCTTGTGCATAGCGTTGCAGATAGCACGAAGGGAATTCCCGATGACGCATCCCCAACCGACTGGATGTGCTTCGGGCATCCCTTTGGTCAGGGGGATGGAACATGTCTGAATATCGCAATCTTTTCGGGTTGAACCGGCCTGCCGCATGGGCCAGCTCCTTCGCCCGGGTTTGCGGGATGGTGGCCGTTGCCAGCATCATGACGACAACTCCATCTCCCGCTTTTGCCCAGACGGCCGGTGGTTCCGGCACCCCCAGCAAACCGGCTCCTCCTTGTTCCACACCCGAGCACCGGGCGTTTGATTTCTGGATCGGGGAGTGGGACGTAACCTCTTCAGCCAGCACAACAGCAACCGCCATTAACCGCATCTCGGTTCAGCACGGTGGGTGCGTCATTCGCGAAGAATATGAAACGAACGGCGGATATTCGGGCATGAGCATGAGCTTTTACGACGCGCCGCGGAAAAGGTGGCACCAGACCTGGATGGGCGTGGACGGGACCCCGCTCTACATCGAGGGCGGGCCGAATGCGGAAGGGCAGATGGTGCTGAGCAACGCCAACTGGCCAGGATATGTCGCAGGAACGACGGTCAACCGGGTCACCTGGACGCCCAATCCGGATGGCAGCGTCCGTCAGCACTGGCAGAAATCAGATGATGGCGGCAAAAGCTGGAGCGACGTATTTGACGGCCTCTACGTCAAGCGGAAGGCCGGGAAATAGGGCAGACCTAGCCGGTCATCAAGTCACGGACAAAACCAATCAGGCCGGTCTGCCGTGACCGGCGCATGCGCTCGGTGGCGAGAATGGTCTGTACTTTGGCGAAACAGGCTTCGAGGTCGTCATTGATCAGGACATAGTCATAGCCGTCCCAGTGACTTATCTCGCTGGCTGCCCGCTGCATCCGGCTGTCGATAATCTCGTTGCTGTCTGTGGCACGGCTTTCGAGCCGTTCGCGAAGTTCAGCGAGCGAAGGCGGGAGAATGAACACCCGAACCACATCCTGACCGGCGCGCTGATACAGTTGCTGGGTGCCTTGCCAGTCAATGTCAAACAGGACATCGCGGCCGTCCTGGAGGCTCTGGTTTACCGGTGCTGCTGGCGTGGCATAGCGGTTGCCAAAAACTGTCGCATATTCGAGAAACGCATTATCCGCGACCATTTCCTCAAATTCTTCACCCTCGACGAAATAATAGTCCCGGCCATGTTCTTCACCCGGACGTTTTGGCCGGGTCGTGACCGAGACGGACATTTCAATCTGGTCATCGGCTTCGAGCAGCATGCGTGCGAGAGTGGATTTGCCTGCGCCGGATGGAGAAGACAGGACAAAAAGCAGTCCTCTGCGGGTCAATTCGTCATGAGGACGGGAAGAAATATCGTCGGCCATATCGGCTATTGGCCGAGAAGGGTGCGCGACGTCAAGATGCTAGTTGGCCTTGCCCGCAGATGATGTGATGACAGTGCCTGCTTTTGTGTTTATCACCACCTTTCAAAGGTTTCATTTGGGCAGGATGGCGAGCGGGAACAGTGCTACAGGGTCGCGTCAGTACGATTTTCTTCTCGGTCGGCATAACCATCATGATCGGCTGGCTCTTCTATGTCGGCAAGGACATTATCCTGCCGATCGTGACGGCGATCATCCTGTTGCAGATCCTGTACGCTGCCAGCGCAGCCGTAGCGCGTATTCCGGGCCTGGGGCGCACCCCGATGTGGGTTCGGGCGACACTCGCTCTGGTTGGTGTGATGCTGCTGCTGTTCGCGCTGACCCGCATGCTGGTCGCAAGTTTGCAGACGCTGGTGCCTTCCCTGCCGCGATATCAGAGCAATCTCGAAAACCTGTTCGCCGCCTGGTTCCCGGGGCCGACGGAAGTGGAGGGCCCCAAGCCGGAAATGGCCGAAATGATGACGTCGCCATCATTGATGTTCGATCGCGGGACCGAAGCAGTCGTCAAGGCGGTCAGCGAGTTTGCGAACAACCTGCTAACCGAGATCGACATTGCCGCAATTGCCCAGTCCGTGCTGTCTTCCTTGACCAGTTTTGGCGGCTTTGTCTTCATCACGATCCTCTACGCCTCTTTCATGCTCAGCGAGATTACCGGATTTCCGCAGAAAGTCCGGCGGGCATTTGGCAGCCAAAGCGAGTCCAAGGACACGCTCAACATGATTGCCCGGATCAACCATGACATTGGCAGTTATCTGGCGACCAAAACGCTGATCAATGTAATTCTCGGCGTGATTTGCTGGGTGATCCTGATGATCATGGGGGTCGAATATGCGGCATTATGGGCCATCATCATCGGTCTGCTCAACTATATCCCCTATATCGGTTCCATCGTCGGAGTGGCTTTTCCGGCAATGTTTGCCGTCGCCCAGTTTGGAACGCTGACTATCCCGCTGGTTGCAACCGGGTTGATGACCGGTGCGCAGGTCATAATCGGCAATGTTGTCGAGCCGCGGATGCTGAGCAAGTCGGTGAACCTAAGTCCGATGGTCGTGCTGGTGGCGCTGTCGGTCTGGTCCGCACTGTGGGGCATCCCGGGAGCCATACTTGCGGTCCCGTTCACGACCATCCTGATGATCATTCTGGCCGGACGGAAAGGGACCAAGCCGATAGCCGCTTTATTGTCGAGCGATGGGCGGGTCTAGTCTGATTCAGCCGGTCGGAAAACCGGCGGCTTGAGCAAAATGGCGGCAACCACCGAAAGCGCCAGCAGGGCGGTCCCGATCAAAAACGCGAGATCATAGCTGCCCGTAGCTTCATAGGCATAGCCAGCACCGGCCGGAACCGTCGCCACAAAAGGCAGCAACAGAGGGGCAAAGACGGCATTTATTCGCGCAAAACTGGCCTCGCCGAAAAAGTTGCTGATCAGCGCCGGCGCGAGTGCGAACAGGCCTCCATAGCAGGCCCCGAACACAAATCCCGAGATGATCAGCAAAGCAAAGCTGTCCGTTGATCCGAACAGCAGGAAACTGCCAAACATCAGACCCATGATGATCGCCATCAGCCAGCGCATCTCGAACCGGTCCCCGAGCCAGCCGGCCGGGATCCGCCCGGATCCGCTGCCCAGGATGAAGGCGCCCATCAAAGAGGCGATTTGCAACCCCGGAATACCGGCATCAGAAAGATATAGCGCGCCGTGGGTGAGCAGGAAGGTGCCAGTTCCCAGATAGGTCACGTTGATCAGCATGAGCAGATAGACGCTGACTGTGCCAAACACCTGGCGGATGGTCCAGTTGTGAGCACTGCGGTAGGTTCGGGGTTTGGTTGCCGCCCGGTCTGCAGAAAGTCGCGCCTTTTCCGGATCAACATTGTCAGGATGCTGGCCGATATCCTGGGGCCGGTTGATAAGAAACCGGGCAAGTACCAGTGCGATCAACACGATGACGGCGCTGGCGGCCCAGCCCGATTGCCACGTTCCGAACCGGGTCATGATCGCGGCGAGAACCGGCTGGGCCACAAAGCCGCCGGCGGCGCTGCCGGTGACAACAATGCCCAGCACGGTGGCACGCCGGATATTGAACCAGCTGATCGCGAGTGTATGGCCGCACAGCGGACTGGTCAGGGCGAGGGACAGGCCGATGACCAGACCCCAGATTATGGTCCATTGCCAGACCTCGGTGACCAGCAATATGATCGCCAGCAAACCGGCAAGCATCAGCACCAATCCGGCGGTCATGGTGAACCTGACCCCGCGCTTGCCGATCATCCAGGCAGTGAAGGGGTAGCAGAGGCCGAGCACAACAAAGCCGATACTGTGCGCAATGGATGCCGAGCCGCGGTTCCAGTCCATGGCCTCGACCATCGCCGGGAAAATGACGGCATAGGCGAAATAGACGAAACCCGACGCTGCAAAATAGATGAAAAACAACAGCGCGGTGTTGATCCAGCCGTAGAAGAGCCTGTCTGGCGGAGAGGGGGCAGCAGGATCGGTGGCAGGACGCGCCGGTTCATTCTGCGCCGGCTGGGTATCGGGTGCGTCCACTCATGCTCTCCTGTGCCGGCCTTGCTGCAGGCAGAAGACAGCTTACAGCATGATGCGGGGGAGGCAATGGTTCAGTGGCAGGAAGCAACTGAATGGAGAGGCAGATCAGAATTGAACGCCGACCTGGACATTGACCCGCGGTGACTGGTCACCACTTTCAAAACGGTCTTCATTCAGTGGCGCTGCCGCTTCGAGCCCCATGTCAAAGCGTCCCATTTGTGCGCGCATGCCGGCCCCGGCAGAAAGCAGCGTTCCGTCGCCAAATCCGTCACCAATGTGAGACACATAGCCACCATCAACAAATCCATAGAGCTGCAGCCAGTTCATCCATGGTGTGGGCTGGTTGAAATCCTTGCGGAATTCGGCAAGTCCCAGCACCCCTTCATCGCCGAACCGCTCGGTGAAATCATATCCGCGGCCGAAATAGGGGCCGCCCAGGGATATTTCCTGTGCAGACAGCAAGGGACTGGATGCGATCTGGGCATTGGCCGCCAGCCGCATGCCGAAACCGCCACCAAATCTCAGGATGCTGTTGACCCACAAATTGGCTCGGGTGAAAGTTCCGTCTGCATCACTGCGCGAATTGAGCGGATCGCCACGGCGGCTGGCTCCCAGTATGCCGAGACCCTGCGTCACCCCAATGCCGCCATAGATCCGCCCCGAACCCACCTTGGCATTGCCAGAGAAGCTGACCGATGCGGTGACAATGTCATCGTCCTGAAACTGGCTGCGGGCTTGCGATTGCTGCACTTCCAGATAGGCCAGTTCGGCGTTGAGCCAGGCATTGAGATTGTTGCTGCGTTTCAGAGCATGGCTTGCGAACACCGCTGCATAACGATTGCGCCCGCGGAAATCGAAGGCGCTCAAAGGACCGCCGCTATGTGTGCGGCCGGCGGCAGCGCTGATCCCAAGCACTGTGCCGCCATTGCCGAGAGTCATGGCATAGCGGGCGCTGATATAGGTGAGTTCGTCGGGCTGAGCGATGGTACTGGTGACCGAGGTCGTCAGCACATCACTGTCCTGAAGTAAACCCGAGACGTCAAGCTTGAGTCGGGCCCGCACGGGTCCCAGCGTCGATGGCCCGTAATTGTCCACGGTCGCATATCCCCGGGCCTTCTGTTCACGGACCGTGACAAGGAGAATGCCCTTCCCGTTTTCGCGGACATAGCGCGTGTTTTGCAAGGTGATGTCGGGAAGGTCGCCGGCGAGCAGCAGTTGCCGCTCCAGAAGGGCCGACTGGGCGGCATCACAGACCAGCCGGTCCAGTATCCGTCGGAGGCGGCGATTGTCAGAACCGATGATCCGCACTTCGTGGATCGGGCCCGGGTCGAGATTAACCGAGACGATCCCCATTCTCACTGCCTGGGCGGGAATTTCTGCGCTGGCGAAGATATAGCCCTGATCCCGGGCCGACCGGGAGACCGCATTGGCGAGCTGGCTCAAGACTTCCGGACTGGCGTCCTGGCCAATGAAACTTTCATATTTGCTGGCCATGGGTGCCAGCGGGATATCGGCCGGAGCCTGGACATTGACCGCTCCGATGGTCGTTCCGCTGGTATTTGAGCCTGTTGACCGGATCGCATTTTCAACAATCGGCGTTTGAACCTGATTGTCCGGCTGGGTCGCGGCCGGAAATTGCTGGTTTTCTCCCACTGATTCAAACGGATTCGCGGATTGCTGCGCCGCTGCGATGGACGCAGAGCACAGGATTCCGGCGGAAAATCCGATGGGAAGAACGCGGTACAAAAACAACTCCTGGAAGCCCTCAACAAAATTTGTTTAGCGTTGAAAGCTTAGGAAAAGCTTATCGAACCAGTGATTTAACGGAAAATTCAGCCTCATTTTAAACCGCTTTTGCAGTTTCACTCTCTATTCCGCTGATTTCAGACAGATTTTTGCTCGGGACCAACACGAAGCAACAGGAACAAATACAAGAGTAAGAAAAATGAAAAACGTCGCGAAATTACTGGCCCTGAGCGCATTTCTGTCGAGCGCTCCGGCCCTCGCCGAAACCCCAAAATGGAAAATTTCCGAAAGCAGCGGAACTGTTAACATTCTGCGCGCGGGTGTATCAAAAATTGCCATTACCGGAGGGCAACTGCGTCCGGGTGACGTGGTGTCGACCGGTCGCAAAAGCCGGGCGGTGCTGGTGCGCGGGCAGGAATATGTCGTCGTTTCGCCAGGCAGCCGGATTCGGATCAGCGAACCGCAGAAATCTGGCGGTTTGTTCCAGTTTTTCAACGAAGTCGGCAACGTCCTGTTCCGGATAGACAAGAAAGCAACCCCGCATTTCGGCGTCAAGACGCCGTATCTCGCCGCTGTCGTGAAGGGCACGACCTTCAGCGTTACGGTTTCCGAAACAGGTACGGCGGTACAGGTGACCGAAGGCGCGGTTCAGGTGTCGACCAATGATGGCGGCGCCCAGCATCTGTTGTCACCCGGCATGATCGGCATGGTCACGCAGGATCAGCAATTCCGCCTGACCATCACCGGCACCGCCAGCAAGGTGATCGACTCGCCCAATGCCCCGGCCGGGATGAAAACCGGAGAATCTGACCCTGTCGGAGATGATCCCGCTTCTGAACCTTCTTCCGAGGTTGTCGAAATTGTGGATATCGCGGCTTCCGGTACGGAAGGTGTGATCAGTAGCCCGGTCACTGATCAGCCGGTTTCGTTTTCCGAGCTGACCGGTGGCCTGGTGTCCGACCAACCAAAAGAAAATGCGTCGGTCCGGTTGGCCATGCTGGATACCGGACTGACCGGATCTATCCCCGGCAATACCGGTGGTGCAAATTCAGACACCCCTAGCCAGGGTATTCTCAACGGCTCCAATCCCGGAAACGAGACGGCGGCTACGGCAAGCGGAGGTAATCCTCCGGCTGGTGGTGGTTCCGGCGGTAATGCCAACGGAGGTGGTTCAGCCAGTGCCGGTGGGAACGGGAACAACAAAGGCTCTGGCAACGCTAATGGCGGCGGAACGGCCAACGCTGGCGGTGGTGCCTCCAATGGTGGCGGTAATGGCAATGGCGGTGGTTCGCCCGCTGCCGGAGCGAATGGCGCCAACGGCAACGGCCCCGCCAATGGCGGTGGCAACGGGGCCGGCAACAATGGAAACGGCAATGGCAATGGCGGTTCCAACGGTGGCGGTAACGGCAACGGGAACAATGGCAACGCCAATGGTGCCG